>NZ_JBFTVM010000001.1:0-2796902 GCF_041365315.1 Enterobacter cloacae complex sp. 2015409
TTAGCGCGGTGGTCCCACCTGACCCCATGCCGAACTCAGAAGTGAAACGCCGTAGCGCCGATGGTAGTGTGGGGTCTCCCCATGTGAGAGTAGGGAACTGCCAGGCATCAATTAGAAGAACCCCGTACCGTAAGGTGCGGGGTTTTTTGCTTTGTGCTTTCCCTCTCTGGCCTTTCTCCTAATCCCTTATCCTGCTAATGGAATGTGTGATCTCTGTCCCAATGTGATTTATAACAAAATTATAACATTTCATTTACGAGGTTGTTGAGTCTTCTGGCTCAATACGCCGCAGTTTATGGCAGGAGCATAATCACAATGACAGAAAGCATGACATCAAACGGGACGCTGGCTCACAGTGATACCCGAAGAAGGGTATGGGCAATCATCAGCGCCTCTTCAGGGAATCTGGTTGAATGGTTCGACTTTTACGTCTACTCGTTCTGTTCACTCTACTTCGCACATATTTTCTTCCCATCCGGCAACACCACAACGCAACTGCTGCAAACGGCGGGGGTTTTTGCCGCAGGGTTTTTAATGCGCCCCATCGGGGGCTGGCTGTTCGGTCGCATTGCGGATCGTCGCGGGCGTAAGGCTTCAATGCTGATCTCGGTCTGTATGATGTGCTTTGGCTCGCTGGTGATCGCCTGCTTACCGGGATATGAATCAATTGGCACCTGGGCACCGGCGCTACTTTTACTGGCCCGCTTGTTCCAGGGATTATCGGTGGGTGGTGAATACGGTACAAGTGCGACCTACATGAGTGAGATTGCCCTCGAGGGCCGTAAAGGTTTTTACGCCTCATTCCAGTACGTCACGCTGATTGGCGGTCAACTGCTGGCCATTCTTGTGGTCGTGATCCTGCAGCAGATTCTGACGGACGAACAGCTTCATGCCTGGGGATGGCGAATTCCTTTCGCAATGGGCGCTGTACTGGCGGTTGTTGCACTTTGGCTACGCCGTCAGCTAGATGAAACCTCTCAGAAAGAGGTCAGGATGCTGAAGGAGGCGGGAACATTCAAAGGGTTATGGCGTAACCGCAAAGCTTTCCTTATGGTGCTTGGCTTTACGGCGGGCGGCTCTCTCAGTTTCTACACGTTCACCACCTATATGCAGAAGTACCTGGTGAACACTACCGGCATGCACGCAAATGTCGCCAGCGTAGTCATGACCGTTGCGCTGTTTGTCTTTATGCTCATACAACCCGTTATCGGTGCGCTCTCGGATAAAATCGGTCGACGTACGTCGATGCTGATTTTTGGCGGGCTATCGGCATTATGTACCGTACCTATTCTGTCTGCCCTTCAGCATGTGACTTCGCCGTATGCCGCGTTTGCACTGGTGATGCTGGCGATGGTGATTGTCAGTTTCTATACCTCTATCAGCGGGATACTGAAAGCTGAAATGTTCCCGGCGCAGGTGCGTGCTTTAGGGGTAGGGCTCTCTTATGCGGTGGCTAATGCGCTATTTGGCGGATCGGCGGAGTACGTTGCGTTGTCGCTTAAATCATGGGGAAGTGAAACGACATTCTTCTGGTACGTAACGATAATGGGCGCACTGGCCTTTGTCGTTTCCCTGATGCTGCATCGCAAAGGGAAAGGTATTCGACTTTAATAGCGCGCCATCTGCCACACGGCATAGCCGGTCGTTGCGCCGGCGACATCCCAGGCGAAATCTTTCCAGCTCCAGCCGCTCCCTGCGGGGCGGCTATCCCACAGTTCTTTTGATGCTCCAAGACCCACTGAGAACATCAGCCCTATCGCCGCGCTACGATCCCGGTTGTATCCCTGATGCTGCGCATATTCATTACCGGCTGCGGACAACATCGCAGAAGCGAGGAAATGCTGTGCTTTATCCTGTCCGGACCAGTTATCGTTGGCCATATGGCTACAGCCGCTCAGGAAGAAGACGCTCAGTAAGAGAGGAATACGCATCAACGGGCCCCATAAAAAAGCCCTGCGGGTGGCAGGGCCTGGATATTACAGAATACGGCTGATAAGTCGGTCGATACGGATACGACGTAAGCGGCGGATAAGCTTGCGGACTTTCACCGGGTAATCGGCAATGCTCTGCAGTTCTCGGTAATGATTAACCACTGTCGTGTGGGTGCGAATCAGCTCCAGCTCACGTTCACGTTTTGCGGCTAACTCATGCTGCGGGTCATGGATCAGGATAGCGTTTTCCAGATCCAGTCGCCACGCGCGTGGGTTCAGGTTGTTACCGGTCAGCAGCATCCACTCATCGTCGACCCACATTCCTTTCAGATGGTAAGTGTTATCTTCGTCTTTCCAGAGACGCACAACCAGCTGATCAGTGTTGACGTAATACTGTAAACGGCTCAGGAAACGGCGCAGGTTAATCTCATAGAGATAAGGCAGCGCACCGATGATTTTGAACGGCTGATCTTCAGGAATGAAGAAGTCGTTTGCCGTTTTATCACCCACGATGATTTCCACTTTTTTACCGTCGCGCAGCAGCTGAATGATATTACGCACCAGCACGGCAGGAAGGTTGAAGTACGGCGTACAGATGGTGAGTTTCTGTTCTGCGCACGGCATCAGATGGAAAATCGTTTTGTTCAGCAGGCTTGATTTGCCGAGCCCTACCAGCGGGGTAACGGATAACTCTTCGTTGTTCGCATCACCCTGGAAATGATAGACCGCATCACGCAGCTCCTGGCGGAAGGCGCGAACATCGTTTTTGATTTCCGGGCTTTTAGGACGCTCGGGATCGTCAAGACGATTAACGCCGCGGCCATGAACCAGATTTTTATCAACCCAGTTGAACATGATATCGGCCATCTGCGGATTACGGATCAGATGGTAGCGGTCGTAGCGATATTTATCGAGCTGATGAAGGTAAACATCATTCAGACTTGCGCCGCTGTAAAGCACGCTGTCATCAATGATGAACCCCTTAAAATGAAGAACGCCGAGCGCTTCACGGGTATTCACCGGGACGCCATAAACAGGCACATCAACGCCAGGATTTTCCTGCGCTGTGCGGCAATACCAGTCGGCATTGGTGTTTGACGCGGCAGCGCCAATACGGCCACGCTGAGCGCGATGCCAGTCTACCAGCACGCGAACATCCAGTTCCGGCCGCTGACGTTTGGCTTCATAGAGCGCGTTCAGGATCGCGCGCCCGCCTTCATCCTGTTCAAGATAAAGCGCCACAATGCAAATGCGTCGCGTGGCGCTGGCAATCTTTTCCAGAAGCGTCTCCCGAAAATGAGCGGGAGCGTAAAAGAACTCTACATCATCAACTGACTGAGAAATCTTCGGTAGTTGAGCAAGGTGTTGTTGATGTTTATTACGCTTAAATTTTGACAACATCACAGTGCGTTTCTTCTCTGTTCATTGAAGGGTTGTCTGTACCATGCAAACAACATAAGCGGACAATGATACCACCAGTCCCGTCCAAAGTGGGTAACATTTCCAGTAGCTTACTCGCGTTTGTCTGCTGATGTCAGACTGAGGGACAAAGCCACAATACCTTCGTCCAGTTGAATATCAACGTCAAACCCAAGTTTTCGCGCCAGGGTCACCATACCGCGATTGTTAGGCATAGTAATGCCATTGAGGCGTAACAATCCGTGATCTCGCGTATAACTGATGAGTTTTTCCAGCAGCCGTCTTCCCAGACCCAGACCTTTAAGATCGGAGCGCACCAGCACCGCAAACTCCGCATCGACGTTATCCGGGTCAGAAATCGCACGCGTGACGCCGAGGATCTCATCTCCCTTTTCGGAGCGGCGAACGGCAACAAACGCCATTTCTCGATCGTAGTCGATCTGGGTCATATTGGCTAAATCATCATGGGTAAATTCGTTGATTTCGCTAAAATAGCGATAATAAAGATCCTCTTTCGTGACCTGAGAGATAAAAGCCCGCAGCTGGGGCTCATCTTCCGGCAGGATAGGGCGGAACAAGGCGCGTTCCCCATTCTTCATCTCAACCCACTCCTCCAGCTGCAGGGGATACGGGCGGATCGCCAGACGGCTCTCTCTGTCTCCTTCGAAGGGCGCGATATCCAGGGTCACGTCCAGCGCCGTAAACTCATTGCCGGAGGCGAGCAGCGGATGAATATCCAGCCGCTGGATCTCGGCACAATCCACAATCAGGTTAGAGACCTGCACCAGGAACTGACTTAGCCCGGCAATATCAAGCGGACGCAGCGCGCTCCGGCCACGGATCTTTTTACTTTTAATCGCCTGGATGATCAGATAACGCGCCAGGTTCATGTTCAGCGGCGGTAATGCGACCACGGCCTGCTCCTCCGGACGCCACTCCACGCCACCTTCTCCCAGCATGATGAGCGGGCCAAAGACGGGATCGTGTTCGACCACCACCCGTAATTCCTGAGCCCCTGCGCGGTTGGCCATGCTTTGCACCAGCAATCCGTGGATCCTCGCCTGCGGCCAGGCCATTTTGACCCGATCGAAAATGGCATCGGCGGCCTGCTGCACCTCAGTCGCCGTACGCAGGTATAACATCACCCCCTGCACATCAGACTTATGCGGGATATCCGGGGAGCGCAGCTTCAGGGCAACCGGATAGCCAATTTGCTCGGCAATATGCACGGCCTCAGCGCTGTCGCTGGCGATCCAGGTCGGCAGGGTTTGCATCCCGTAGCTGCCCAGAATGGGCTGGACCTCATGCGTATCCAGCAACGTCGCGCCTTCTTCAATGGCCTGCTGCAACAGCCGGTGAACGTCGACGGTGTTCGCCGTCAGATTCCCGGGCAAAGCCGGCGTCTCACGCAGCTGTTTCTGGTTGCGGCGATATTCCACCATATGCATAAAGGCGGTGATGGTGCCTTCCGGCGTGCGGTAGGTTGGCAGCCCGGCCTCGCTGAACAAGCGCCGCGCCTCCTGCGAAGAAAACTCACCGCACCAGTTGGTCAGCAGGGTGACATATTTGCCTCGCGGATGGTTGTGCGCGGCGTCAATGAGCGCGCGCGCGCTTTCGCTGCCCGGCGCGACCGCGCTGGGGGAGTGGATAATCATCAGCGCATCGAAATCCTGGCTATCCAGCAAAATGGAAATTGCCTTGATATAGCGCTCGCTGCTGGCATCATCGCGCAAATCAAGCGGATTGCCGGGCGTCACGCTGGTCGGAAGCGCGTCTTTCAGGCGCTGCAGCGTCTCTTCACTCAGCGTTGCCAGCTTGCCGAAGCGCCGCCAAAGCTCATCCAGGGCGAGTGCCGCAGGGGCTGCACCGTTACTGACAATCATTAACTTCTCGCCGCGCAACGGGCGCATATGGCTTAAGGTCTCAACGGCGGAAAAAAGCTCGTGCGTATCCTGTACCCGCAGCAACCCCGCGCGCTGGATGGCGGCGTCCCAGGCGGGATCCATGCCGGAATGCGAATGCAGCAGACGCTGTGCCGCAGGGCTGCGTCCGCTTTTGATCACCAGGATCGGCTTATTGCGCGACGCGCTTCGCGAAGCCGAGACAAAACGACGCGCGTCGCTGAGGTGCTCAAGATAAAGCAGGATCGCACTGGTTTTACCGTCGCGCGCCAGAAAATCCAGGAGCTCATCAACGTCGATATCCAGACTGTCGCCAAGGGCAATGAAGTAGGAGAATCCCATTTCACGCTGCTGCGCCCAGTCAAGGATGGTGTTCGATACCGCAGCCGACTGCGAGATAAACGCGAGTTTGCCTTTGCGGATCGGAACCGGAGAGAAACTGGCGTTCAGCCCCTGCCAGGGGGCGAGCAGGCCCAGACTGTTTGGTCCAAGAATGCGCATTTGATAGCGGCTGGCGCAGGCCAGAAGCTCGGCTTTCTGTTCAGGCGGAGACGAGAGAATAATGCAGGTTTTACAGCCTTTCTTGCCGAGCGATTCCAGCAGTTCCGGATTACGCTTCGCGTTTGTACAGAGTACGGCAAGATCCGGTACGAAAGGCAGGCTCTGTACATCGGGCCATGCAAGCACTCCCTGAACCGCCTTATACGCCGGCGTGACGGGCATGACGGGGCCGTTAAACCCCCCGGCCAGCAGGTTACGCATCATCAGATAGCCAGCACGATCCGGTTTCATTGATGCGCCAATGACGGCAATGGATTTAGGACGAAGTAGCGCTTCTAACCCTCGCTGGCTCATGCAGGCCTCCTGTGAATGCAAGCGACCTGATGATTTTAAACGCTTTCTGGCTCGAGTGCTGTGACGCTGCCCTTATGAACGGTTTTTCCCGCCAGATAGCGCTCCCGGAAGCATGAGAAATGGTTGCCAAGAGCCCCAGCCGCAGCGGTATCTCCCGCTAAATCCAGAAGTGCAATGGCAACTTCGGCGGTGCAGTATTGCCCGTCAGCATGCGCTTCACGCAGGCGGTAGGCGGAAACGCGGGAAAGATCGACAGAAATCACCGGCAGTGCGTCGAGATACGGGCTTTTGCGAAACATTTTTCGCGCTTCGGTCCAGGTGCCGTCCAGCATAATAAACAGCGGTGGTTTACCGGATGGCGGCACTGAAAGCACCTGGCGATCCGCACCTGCGTATGACGCGGGGAAAACGACCATCGGCTGATAGTCCTTGCTTGCCACTAAATCGAGCAGGGCCTGAGGCGGCTCCGTGCGGGACCACTGAAACGCGGCGGTATCCGGCAGAATATCGGCGATAAGACGCCCCGTATTGCTGGGTTTCATCGGCTCGGTATCGAACATGACCAGACAAAAACGACTCTCCGCCGTACTCGGGGCCAGCGTCTCGCACAGACAAACCTTCAGCGGCAGCAGGCAGCGCTGACAGCGGCGAATACGGTTGCCTCGGGCGAGGAACGGTCGGGTAGCGCGCGCAAGGCGTTCGGCGCGTAATTGAAGAACAGCGTTATCAGTCATGGGCGAAATGCAGGAAAAACACTATTTTCGCAGAGGCGGGAGCGGGGCACAAGATGTGCCCCGTGAATGTTACAGCGACTCGTTTAACCAGCTTTCAAAAGGTGCTTTTGGAACCGCACCGTTAAGCATATCGATCACTTCACCATTTTTGAAAATCATGATGGTCGGGATGCTGCGAATACGAAAACGGGCGCTCAGTTCGGGTTCGGCTTCGGTATTGACCTTCACGAAGCGTATTTTTCCGCTGCGCTCTTCGGCCACGTCTTCGAAGATCGGCGCGAAGCTACGGCATGGGCCGCACCATGGCGCCCAGAAATCGATCACGACAGGAAGATCGTCCTTGAGGAGTTTGTCCAGCGTAGCACCCGTCGCGTTAATGACCTCGCCATCAAATAATTCATGGCCACAACGTCCGCATTTCGCACCATCTTCCATCCGATCGTCCGGAATGCGGTTAAGAGCCTGACAGTTGGCACATACGGTATTCATAACTAACCTCTGATAGAGCCGTGGGACAGCGGCAGAACGCCGATAATGTTTCTAATATGTTACATATTATCAATGAGCCTGTTTGAAACAACAATGCGTTTTATTCAATGAGAACAATAGTCACAGGCTTTTGTACGAAATTATGGCTATGCGCTGGCACATCGGGTAATCTGCGCGCTTCGCGCAGCGCTGGTGGAGAAAAGCATGAACGACGAAATGAAAAACAAAAGCGGCAAGGTCAAAGTGATGTATGTCCGCAGTGATGATGACTCTGATAAACGCACCCAAAATCCGCGTACCGGAAAAGGTGGCGGGCGTCCGGCGTCTTCTCGTGCAGACGGTGGCCGTCGCCCCGCCCGCGATGACAGAAATTCCCGCGGTGATGACCGCAAACGTGACGATCGCAAACGCGATGACCGTCCGCGTTCCGACCGCCCACGTAGTGACCGTCCACGCGACGATCGTCCGCGTGATGACTTCTCGCGCGATAACGGCTCCCCGTGGCGCACCGTTTCTCGCGCCCCTGGCGATGAGACGCCGGAAAAAGCCGATCACGGCGGTATCAGCGGTAAAAGCTTTATCGATCCGGAAGTGCTGCGCCGTCAGCGTGCGGAAGAGACCCGCGTGTACGGCGAGAATGCTTGCCAGGCGCTGTTCCAGAGCCGTCCTGAGTGTATCGTCCGCGCCTGGTTCATCCAGAGCGTGACTCCGCGCTTTAAAGAAGCGCTGCGCTGGATGGCCGCGAACCGTAAAGCCTACCACGTCGTGGATGATGCCGAGCTGACCAAAGCCTCCGGTACTGAACACCACGGCGGCGTCTGCTTCCTGATCAAAAAACGTAACGGCACGACCGTGCAGCAGTGGGTCAGCCAGGCGGATGCCGATGACTGCGTGCTGGCGCTGGAAGATGTAGGTAACCCGCACAACCTGGGCGCAATGATGCGTAGCTGCGCGCACTTTGGCGTGAAAGGCGTGCTGTTGCAGGATGCCGCGCTGCTGGAATCCGGTGCCGCGATCCGTACTGCGGAAGGCGGAGCCGAGCACGTACAGCCGATCACCGGCGACAGCGTGCTGGATGCGCTTGAGCAGTTCCGTAAAGCGGGTTATTCCATCGTGACCACCTCGAGCCATGCCGGTACGCCGCTGTTTAAAGCGACGCTGCCGCGTAAAATGGTGCTGGTATTAGGTCAGGAACGTGATGGTCTGTCTGACGCGGCGCTCTCGAGTGCGGATCTGAGCGTCTCTATCGACGGAACAGGCAACGTGGAAAGTCTGAACGTATCCGTTGCGACCGGCGTGCTGCTGGCCGAGTGGTGGCGTCAGAACAAAGCGTAAGCCTCTTAATGTGCCGGGTCTGACCCGGCACATTCAAATACTACTCGCTCTCTGCCGGTAACACAGGCATCCAGTCAATCGGCGTTTCGCCACGTTTTTCCAGCCATTCATTCGCCAGAACAAAATGATTACTGCCAAAGAAACCGCGATGTGCAGACAGCGGTGACGGGTGCGGTGCTTTCAACACGTGATGACGCTGACGGTCAATAATCGCCCCTTTCTTCTGCGCATGCGATCCCCAGAGTAAAAACACAACCCCTTCACGATGCTCGTTGATAAGGCTGATGACTTTATCGGTAAAGGTCTCCCACCCAAGGCTGGCGTGTGAGTGCGCCTGGCCCGCCCGTACGGTAAGCACCGTATTCAGTAACAGCACGCCCTGACGCGCCCAGCTTTCCAGGTAGCCGTGGTTTGGCCGGGTAAAACCTGGCACGGTTCCCTCAAGCTCTTTATACATGTTGAGCAGAGAAGGGGGGATCGCCACGCCCGGACGGACGGAAAACGCCAGCCCATGCGCCTGGCCCGGGCCGTGATAGGGATCCTGGCCCAGAATGACCACTTTCACATCGCTCAGTTCGGTGTAGCGAAAGGCGTTGAACACATCTTTCTGCGGCGGGTAAATCGTCTGTCCGGACTGACGCTCAGCGGCAACGGTGCTGAGCGTATTGATAAAATAAGGCTGCTGTTTTTCTTCTGCCAGCACGTCATGCCAGGTTAAAGGTGTTGTCATCTCGCTCTCCTGCGAATCTCAATCTGTGACTAGCTTACCTGTTTAACCCCGGTGAGCAAAATTACACGCTGAAATGTGCGCTAAGTGGCTAAATTTATTTTGAAAAGATGCAGTACAAGTTGAATTGGTAAGGTTGTGAAATTGATCTAAAACAATAAATTCAAACCACACTCTTTATGTGGTTGGTGTTTTTGTTGATTTAAATCAATAAATCACCGGAGTGTGAATGATATATATACACACAAGAAACAATGGTTTTACCAATTGGCCGCGAGAGGCCGACATCAGTTAATGTAGCCTAGGGAGGCAACACATGATTACAGGTATCCAGATTACTAAAGCTGCAAATGACGATCTGCTCAATTCTTTCTGGCTGCTGGACAGCGAGAAAAACGAAGCGCGCTGTGTCGTTGCGAAAGCGGGTTTTGCTGAAGATGAAATCGTGCCGGTGAGCAAACTGGGCGAAATCGAGTACCGTGAAATTCCAATGGAAGTGAAACCGGAAGTGCGCGTCGAAGGTGGTCAGCACCTGAACGTAAACGTACTACGCCGCGAAACGCTGATGGACGCGGTTGAGCACCCTGAAAAATACCCACAGCTGACTATCCGCGTGTCCGGCTATGCGGTTCGCTTTAACTCACTGACTCCAGAACAGCAGCGCGACGTTATCGCCCGTACCTTTACTGAAAGCCTGTAACGGCTTCAGCAGGGGGGAATAAAAAAGCCGGGGATTTCCCCGGCTTTTTTCACTCTTCAGTTTTCGTCTCTGGTGCGGCAGAGCTTGGCTTACGGCGCTTACCAATATTTTTGGTATCGCGGTGGCGCTGCTTCACGCGCGGTTTCTCTTTTTCTTTCTCTTTTCTCTCAGCACGTTTCGCGAGCGCTTTCTTGGACGGTTTACCCGTCATTTTTTCACTCGGCGCACGTGTGGTTGGGCGCAAGCTGTCAATAACGCGCGCTTTCAGCGGCTCGTCAACATAGCGGCCAATTTTCTGCAGCAGCAGGTAGTCATGCGCTTCAACCAGTGAGATAGCAATCCCTTTGCGGCCCGCGCGGCCGGTACGGCCAATACGGTGCAGATAGGTATCGCCGCTGCGCGGCATATCGAAGTTAATGACGTGGCTGACGTCCGGGATGTCGATCCCGCGAGCGGCAACGTCGGTGGCAACCAGCACGTTAACGCGGCCATCGGTCAGGCGCTTAATGCCTTCGGTACGCTTGATCTGCGCCATCTCGCCTTCAAGATAGCAGTTGTTGATCCCGGCGTTACGCAGCATTTCAGCCAGCTCGTGCACGCGCTCGCGCTTACGCACAAACACGATTGTGCGCAGCGCATCTTCCTGCTTCAGGAGGTGTTTCAGCAATTCGACCTTGTGCTCAAGGTTGTCCGCGCGGTAGTACCACTGGTGGATCTTCTTACGCTCACGGGTGGACGGCGTCGCCGACACTTCAACCGGATCTTCCAGCAGACGCTCTGCGAAGTCTTTGATCGCTTCCCCTTCGAGGGTGGCAGAGAACAGCATCGTCTGGTTACGCCAGCGTGTTTCCCCGGCAATGTGCTCGATATCCTGTGCGAAGCCCATGTCCAGCATGCGGTCGGCTTCGTCGAGGATCAGCGTTTCAACCGCGCGGCAGTCGAAGTTCTCTTCTTTAATGTACTGCAGCAGGCGGCCCGTCGTCGCAACGACGATGTCCTGGTTTTCGCTGAACACTTCGGCGTGGTTCATATACGCAACGCCGCCGGTAATGGTGGCGATATCCAGATGGGTATTTGCCGCAAGTTCACGCGCGTGATCGGCAACCTGCATTGCCAGTTCGCGCGTCGGCGTCAGGATTAGAATACGCGGCGGGCCAGATTTTTTACGTGGAAAGTCGAGCAGATGCTGCAACACAGGCAGCAAATAGGCTGCTGTCTTCCCCGTGCCGGTTGGCGCAGAACCGAGCACATCGCGGCCCTCAAGCGCAGGCGGAATGGCCGCTGCCTGAATGGCGGTCGGGCGTGTAAAGCCTTTGCTCTCAAGTGCATTGAGCAGGCTTTCATCGAGTTCAAGTTCGGAAAAAGTCGTTACAGTCATGTTCTACCTCTGTGTGGGGCGCTGATTATAGACGTTACGGCTGTAATCTTCATCTGTTTGTATGGATATCGCTTTTCGGCCACTTCGCTTTCCCCTATGCTACTCCAGTTTCACTTAGAAGGTTGCCCTGACATGTCTCAACTCAAAGCGCAGCTGCGCCGCGATGGTTTTACGTTTAAACAATTTTTTGTTGCTCACGATCGCTGTGCTATGAAAGTCGGTACAGATGGTATTTTACTGGGAGCGTGGGCGCCTGTCGCAGGTGTTAAGCGTATTCTTGATATCGGTACCGGCAGCGGGCTGGTGGCGTTGATGCTGGCGCAGCGTACGGAAGAACATGTCACCATCGATGCCGTCGAACTGGATGCTCAGGCCGCAGAGCAGGCGAGTGACAATATGGCCGAATCTCCCTGGGCAGCCCGAATGAAGGTGGAATGCGCAGATGTGCTGGCCTGGGCACCTGAACAAACCGCGCGTTACGATCTGATCGTCAGTAACCCTCCCTACTACGAGCCCGGCGTTGAGTGCGGGACACCCGAGCGTGAACAGGCGCGTTATACCGGCTCCCTCGATCATAAAGCGCTGCTCACCAGTGCGGCGGAACTCATCTCCGAAGAAGGTTTTTTCTGCGTGGTCCTGCCTGAGAGTACCGGCAACACGTTCATCGGTATCGCGCAGGAGATCGGCTGGACGTTACGTCTGCGTACCGATATTTCGGATACGGAAGGACGACTGCCGCACCGCGTGCTGCTGGCGCTCTCGCCAAAAGAGGGTGAATGCTTTAATGACCGAATGGTGATCCGTGGGCCAGACCAGCGTTATTCCGAAGATTACACTGCTCTGACCCAGGCGTTTTATCTGTTTATGTAAACCTGAGGGGCGAGGATCGAGGGGCCGGATTCAGCAAGCTGATCCGGGTAGTCCAGCGTAAAGTGCAGTCCACGGCTCTCTTTACGCATCATCGCGCAGCGAACGATCAGCTCGGCAACCTGCACCAGATTGCGCAGCTCCAGCAGGTTATTGGATACGCGGAAATTGGCATAATACTCATCAATTTCCTGCTGCAGCATGGTGATGCGGCGCAAGGCGCGCTCCAGGCGTTTCGTGGTGCGCACAATCCCCACGTAGTCCCACATAAACAGCCGTAGCTCATGCCAGTTGTGCTGGATCACGACTAGCTCGTCCGGGTTATCCACCCGGCTTTCATCCCAGGCAGGCAGATGCTCTGTTTCACGGGCATAAGGCATGCGCTTCGCGATGTCTTCCGCTGCTGACCAGCCGTACACCAGGCACTCAAGCAGTGAGTTAGAGGCCATACGGTTCGCGCCGTGTAGCCCGGTATAGCTGACCTCACCGATAGCATACAGACCATCCACATCGGTACGCCCATGATCGTCAACCATGACCCCACCGCAGGTATAGTGGGCCGCTGGCACAATCGGCACCGGATCGCGCGTTAAATCAATGCCAAGATTGAGCAGCTTTTCGTAGATCATCGGGAAATGCTGACGAATGAACTCTGCAGGCTTGTGGCTGATATCAAGATACATGCAATCCACGCCAAGACGCTTCATTTCATGGTCGATGGCGCGGGCAACGATATCGCGCGGAGCCAGTTCGCCACGAGAGTCAAAGTCCGGCATAAAGCGGGTGCCGTCAGGGCGTTTCAGATAGGCGCCTTCGCCGCGCAGGGCTTCCGTCAGCAGGAAGTTGCGCGCCTGAGGATGGAACAGGGCGGTTGGATGAAACTGATTGAACTCAAGGTTCGCCACCCGGCAGCCGGCGCGCCAGGCCATCGCGATACCGTCTCCGGAGGCAATGTCCGGGTTCGTGGTGTACTGATACACTTTAGAGGCGCCGCCCGTGGCCAGCACTACAGCTTTCGCCTGGCAAGTTTCCACCTTCTCTTTATTGCGGTTCCAGACCCAGGCGCCCACCACGCGACGCGTGCCCGGCAGGCCAATCTTGTCGGAGATAATCAGGTCAACGGCGTTACTTCGTTCAAGTACCCGAATATTAGGATGGCTCAGCGCCTTGCCGACCAGCGTGGTCTCCACTTCTTTCCCGGTGGCATCCGCTGCGTGCAGGATGCGGCGGTGGCTATGGCCGCCTTCGCGCGTCAGGTGGTAGCTCTCTTCACCGTTGGGTTGAACCTGCGTATCGAATAAGACGCCCTGGTCGATGAGCCACTGCACGCAGTGGCGGGCATTGCTGGCGACAAACTCTGCGGCATGCGCATCCACGATCCCGGCCCCGGCAATCAGCGTATCGTCGACGTGGGAGGCAATGCTGTCTGTCTCATCAAACACGGCGGCAATGCCACCCTGGGCATAAAACGTGGAACCCTCGCTTATCGGCCCTTTACTCAGAACGATAACGTTTTGATGCTCGGCCAGGCGTAGCGCCAGAGAGAGACCGGCAGCGCCGCTGCCGATGATCAGTACATCACAATGGAGTTCAGGTGTTGTGTTCATGATTGTTGTTTAATTTACTAAACAGTGTTAGGCCAGAATAGCACCTGAATGCGATTTATCGCACGTTTTTTTTGATGACTGTTGCAATGACTAAACGCGTAAGCAGAGGTAAACGGAGGGTAAATGAGTGAAATTATTTTGCGAAGCAGATCGTTAGCGTCAGATTTTGTGATGAAATAAAGACTGGGTTGCGTTACTCTTCTGGCGGGAAAAAGATGTTTCTTGTCAGAAAGTGGTGCGTATCGTGAACAGACTTATAATGAGAGAAAATGAACAGTCTGCGGCGCGATGAACAAAAACAAAGGCGTTACGGAACTTATTGAAGATCAGACACTCTAATTCGGTGCTTGCTCAAAGTGCGGTATTTTTAGAGTGGCGTTTCGATAACGCGTGGAATTTAGGTTTGGGGAGACATTACCTCGGATGAGCGAGCAGTTAACGGACCAGGTCCTGGTTGAGCGGGTCCAGAAGGGAGATCAGAAAGCCTTTAACTTACTGGTGGTGCGCTACCAGCATAAGGTGGCGAGCCTGGTTTCCCGCTATGTACCGTCAGGCGATGTGCCTGATGTGGTGCAAGAGTCTTTTATTAAGGCCTATCGCGCGCTGGATTCGTTCCGGGGAGATAGTGCTTTTTATACCTGGCTGTACCGTATTGCGGTCAATACGGCAAAGAATTATCTGGTCGCTCAGGGCCGTCGTCCGCCTTCTAGTGATGTGGACGCAATCGACGCCGAAAACTTCGAAAGTGGCGGCGCATTGAAAGAAATTTCGAACCCTGAGAACTTAATGTTGTCAGAAGAACTGAGACAAATCGTTTTTCGCACGATCGAGTCGCTCCCGGAAGATTTACGCATGGCAATTACGTTACGGGAGCTTGATGGTCTGAGCTATGAAGAGATAGCCGCTATCATGGATTGTCCGGTCGGCACGGTACGTTCACGAATTTTCCGTGCGCGAGAAGCTATTGATAATAAAGTTCAACCGCTTATCAGGCGTTGACGATAGCGGGATACTGGAAAAGGTATTAGGCATGCAGAAAGAAAAACTTTCCGCTTTAATGGATGGTGAAACGGTTGATAGTGAGCTGCTCAACGAGCTGTCTCATTCTCCCGAAATGCAAGAGACCTGGGAGAGTTACCATCTCATCCGTGACACCCTTCGCGGTGACACCGGCGAGGTTCTCCATTTCGATATCTCAGCCCGCGTCATGGCGGCGATTGAGAATGAGCCTGTTCATCAGACCACTCCGCTGATTCCTGAAGCTCAACCCGCACCTCACCAGTGGCAGAAAATGCCGTTCTGGCAAAAGGTGCGTCCGTGGGCCAGCCAGCTTACCCAAATGGGTGTGGCTGCATGCGTATCGCTTGCAGTTATCGTTGGCGTCCAGCACTATAATACTCAGTCTGAAACTAATCAGCAGCCAGAAGCGCCAGTGTTTAACACACTGCCGATGATGGGCAAAGCCAGCCCGGTAAGCCTGGGCGTACCGGCTGATGCTTCCGCCAGCGGCGGTCAGCAGCAGCAGGTTCAGGAGCAGCGCCGTCGCATTAATGCGATGTTGCAGGATTACGAGTTGCAGCGTCGCCTGCACTCTGAACAGCTTCAGTTTGAGCAGGCCCAGACACAGCAAGCTGCTGTGCAGGTGCCCGGAAACCAAACTTTAGGAACGCAATCGCAGTAATGAAGCAACTTTGGTTCGCCATGTCTCTGATGGCGGGTAGCCTGTTCTTCTCTGCCAACGCCTCGGCTGATGTATCATCCGGGGCGTTGTTGCAGCAAATGAATCTGGCCAGCCAGTCACTCAATTATGAGTTGGCATTTATCAGCATCAATAAGCAGGGCGTCGAGTCGTTACGCTATCGTCATGCCCGTCTTGATAACCAGCCGCTCGCCCAGCTTTTACAGATGGATGGCCCGCGTCGGGAAGTTGTCCAGCGTGGTAATGAAATCAGCTATTTCGAGCCAGGCCTGGAACCTTTCACGCTGAATGGCGATTATATCGTTGATTCTCTGCCGTCACTCATTTACACCGATTTCAAACGGCTTGCCCCTTACTACGATTTTATTTCGGTAGGGCGTACCCGTATCGCGGACAGACTGTGCGAGGTGATTCGCGTTGTTGCCCGGGACGGAACGCGTTACAGCTATATCGTCTGGATTGATGCGGAAACCAAACTCCCCATGCGTGTTGACCTCCTCGACCGTGACGGTGAAACGCTGGAACAGTTCCGGGTGATCTCCTTCAGCGTGAACAATCAGGTTGGTAACAGCATGCAGAACCTGGCTAAGGCCAGCCTGCCGCCGCTGCTTTCTGTTCCGGCAGGAGATTCCGTTAATTTCAACTGGGTACCTGCCTGGATCCCGCAAGGGTTTAGCGAAGTGTCCAGCAGCCGTCGTCAACTGCCAACGATTGAAACGCCGGTGGAATCGCGCCTCTATTCCGATGGTTTGTTCAGTTTCTCGGTGAATATCAATCGCGCAACGGCAAACAGCGCCGAACAAATGCTGCGTACCGGGCGCCGTACGGTGAGTACAACGGTACGCGATAACGCGGAGATCACCATTGTGGGAGAACTCCCTCCGCAAACGGCGAAGCGCATTTCCGACAGCATTAAATTCAGGGCCGCACAATGATCAAAGAGTGGGCGACGGTTGTCTCGTGGCAGAACGGCATTGCGCTGGTGAGCTGCGATGTAAAAGCCTCATGTAATAGCTGTGCATCCCGCGCCGGCTGCGGTAGCCGCGTGCTGAATAAGCTCGGGCCGCAGACATCGCACACGATTTCTGTGCCAAGTGAACAGCCGCTGATGGCGGGGCAAAAGGTAGAGCTGGGCATCGCGGAAGGCAGTCTGCTCAGCTCCGCCATGCTGGTCTATCTCTCTCCGCTGGTCGGGCTGTTTATTATGGGCGGCGTTTTCCAGATGCTGTTTGGCACCGACGGAGCCGCCATGTGCGGTGCCGCATTAGGTGGTCTGGGGGGATTCTGGCTCGCCAAAGGCCTCTCACCGACGCTCGCCGCACGCGAGGAGTGGCAGCCTGTCATTCTCAGTGTTGGGCTGGCGCCAGACCAGCTTCGTGTTGAAACACTCTCTTCTGAGGCCCGGTGATCCATCGGGCTTTATCATTTTTTACGTTCCAAAACAGAAAACGTCCTTTCTTCACGCTATAGCTGCCTCTAAGTGCATTTCCAGGTAGCGTGGATGTAGTGTAGAATGCTGCGTTTTCGCACTGAAAAACGTCAGGCTAAGAACAGCGGCCTCCAGGAATTCGTAAGGCATAATTATTTAACTATATGAAGAACATACGTAACTTTTCGATCATTGCTCACATTGACCACGGTAAGTCGACGCTGTCTGACCGTATTATCCAGATTTGCGGTGGCCTGTCTGATCGTGAAATGGAAGCCCAGGTTCTGGACTCCATGGACCTGGAACGCGAACGCGGTATCACCATCAAAGCGCAGAGCGTTACGCTTGATTATAAAGCGGCTGATGGTGAAACCTATCAACTGAACTTTATCGACACCCCAGGCCACGTTGACTTCTCCTATGAGGTTTCACGTTCGCTCGCGGCCTGTGAAGGCGCGCTGCTGGTAGTGGATGCCGGGCAGGGCGTAGAAGCCCAGACCCTGGCAAACTGCTACACCGCGATGGAAATGGATCTCGAAGTTGTGCCGGTTTTGAACAAGATCGACCTGCCAGCCGCCGATCCTGAGCGCGTTGCGGAAGAGATTGAAGATATTGTCGGCATTGACGCGACCGATGCCGTGCGCTGCTCCGCGAAAACCGGTGTGGGCGTGACCGACGTGCTGGAACGCCTGGTGCGTGACATTCCGGCCCCGGAAGGCGATCCGGATGCGCCGCTGCAGGCGTTGATTATCGACTCCTGGTTCGATAACTATCTGGGCGTTGTCTCCCTGGTGCGTATTAAAAACGGCACCATGCGCAAAGGCGACAAAATCAAGGTGATGAGCACCGGACAGGTCTACAACGCCGACCGTCTGGGCATCTTCACGCCAAAACAGGTTGACCGTACCGAGCTGACATGCGGCGAGGTAGGCTGGCTGGTATGCGCCATCAAAGACATCCTCGGTGCGCCGGTGGGCGATACCCTGACCGGTGCGCGTAACCCGGCAGATAAAGCGCTGCCAGGCTTTAAAAAAGTAAAACCGCAGGTCTACGCGGGTCTGTTCCCGGTCAGTTCTGACGACTACGAAAACTTCCGTGACGCGCTCGGTAAACTGAGCCTGAACGATGCGTCCTTGTTCTACGAGCCAGAAAGCTCAACGGCGCTGGGCTTTGGCTTCCGCTGTGGCTTCCTCGGTCTGCTGCACATGGAGATCATTCAGGAGCGTCTGGAGCGTGAATACGATCTGGACCTGATCACCACGGCACCGACCGTAGTCTATGAAGTTGAAACCACCTCGAAAGAAGTGATCTACGTCGATAGCCCGTCCAAGCTGCCGCCGCTGAACAACATTCAGGAACTGCGTGAGCCTATTGCAGAGTGTCACATGCTGCTGCCGCAGGAATTCCTGGGTAACGTCATTACGCTGTGTATTGAGAAGCGTGGCGTGCAGACCAACATGGTTTACCACGGTAACCAGGTGGCGCTGACCTATGAGATCCCGATGGCGGAAGTGGTACTCGACTTCTTCGATCGTCTGAAGTCCACCTCCCGTGGCTATGCGTCGCTGGATTACAACTTCAAACGCTTCCAGGCCTCCAACATGGTGCGTGTGGACGTGCTGATCAACGGCGAGCGTGTGGATGCGCTGGCGCTGATCACCCACAACGATAATGCGCCGTACCGTGGCCGCGAGCTGGTTGAGAAGATGAAAGATCTGATCCCGCGTCAGCAGTTCGATATCGCGATTCAGGCGGCCATTGGCAACCATATTATCGCGCGTTCCACCGTGAAACAGCTGCGTAAAAACGTTCTGGCGAAGTGCTATGGCGGCGACGTCAGCCGTAAGAAAAAGCTGCTGCAGAAGCAGAAAGAAGGTAAGAAGCGTATGAAGCAGGTCGGTAACGTCGAGCTGCCGCAGGAAGCATTCCTTGCCATCCTTCATGTTGGTAAAGACGGCAAATAACCCTAAGGAGTTGGCATGGCGAACATGTTTGCCCTGATCCTGGTCATTGCTACCCTGGTGACAGGTCTGCTGTGGTGTCTGGATAAGTTTATCTTCGCCCCAAAACGTCGTGAACGTCAGGCTGCCGCACAGGCAGCCACTGGCGATGGGATTGACGCGAAAACCCTGAAGAAAGTCGGCCCGAAACCGGGCTGGCTGGAAACGGGTGCCTCGGTATTTCCGGTGCTGGCGATTGTGCTGGTGGTACGTTCGTTTATTTACGAGCCGTTCCAGATCCCATCAGGTTCAATGATGCCAACGCTGCTGATTGGTGATTTTATTCTGGTAGAGAAGTTTGCCTACGGCATTAAAGACCCGATCTACCAGAAAACGCTGATCGAAACCGGTCATCCGAAACGTGGCGACATCGTGGTGTTCAAATATCCGGAAGATCCGCGTCTGGACTACATCAAGCGCGCGGTAGGTCTGCCGGGTGATAAAGTGACTTACGATCCGGTTGCGAAAGAAGTCACCGTTCAGCCGGGCTGCAGCTCCGGTACCGCATGCGAAAACGCGCTGCCAATCACCTACTCAAACGTTGAGCCAAGTGATTTTGTGCAGACCTTCGCCCGTCGTAACGGCGGTGAAGCGACCAGCGGATTCTTCCAGGTACCGAAAGGTGAAACCAAAGAGGACGGCATCCGTCTGGTTGAGCGCAAAGAGACGCTGGGCGATGTGACGCACCGGATCCTCACCGTGCCAATCGCGCAGGATCAGCTGGGTATGTACTATCGCCAGCCTGGCCAGCAGCTGGCGAGCTGGATTGTACCGCCAGGACATTACTTCATGATGGGTGACAACCGCGATAATTCTGCGGACAGCCGTTACTGGGGCTTTGTGCCGGAAGCGAATCTGGTCGGTAAAGCCACCGCCATCTGGATGAGTTTTGAGAAACAGGAAGGCGAATGGCCGACCGGTGTTCGCCTGAGTCGTATCGGCGGAATCCATTAATTCTCACTAAATGAACGTGTAGCCGCTAATTAAAGCGGCTACACGAATTATTTCACCGATAAATCTCTTCGAACTAACGACATCCCCTGTCGTTGTGTATAGAATATTCCCCCGAAGTTTAAGGTTGGCCCTGCAAGGGTGCCACGGCACACGAAACCGCGTTGGTTTTCTCAGGTCGGTTTCGTGTGCTGCATTTTTGACGCATTCATTTATTGGTATCGCATGAACCCCATCGTAATTAATCGGCTTCAACGGAAGCTGGGCTACACTTTTCATCATCAGGAGTTGTTGCAACAGGCATTAACCCACCGCAGTGCCAGCAGCAAACATAATGAGCGTCTCGAGTTTTTAGGCGACTCTATTTTAAGTTTCGTGATTGCGAATGCGCTTTATCATCGTTTCCCGCGCGTGGATGAAGGTGATATGAGCCGCATGCGTGCCACGCTGGTTCGGGGTAATACCCTTGCGGAAATCGCGCGCGAATTTGAACTGGGCGAATGTCTGCGTCTTGGACCGGGTGAACTGAAGAGCGGCGGCTTCCGTCGTGAATCTATTCTTGCCGATACGGTCGAAGCATTAATTGGTGGTGTGTTTCTGGACAGCGATATCCAGACCGTAGAAAAGCTGATCCTGAACTGGTATCAGACCCGTCTGGACGAAATCAGCCCGGGCGATAAACAAAAAGATCCGAAAACGCGTCTGCAGGAATATTTGCAGGGTCGTCATCTGCCGCTGCCATCTTATCTGGTGGTGCAGGTTCGTGGCGAAGCGCACGATCAGGAATTTACCATCCATTGCCAGGTCAGTGGCCTGAGTGAACCGGTGGTGGGCACAGGTTCAAGCCGTCGTAAGGCTGAACAGGCTGCCGCCGAACAGGCGTTAAAAATGCTGGAGCTGGAATGAGCGAAGAAAAGACCTATTGCGGATTTATTGCCATCGTCGGGCGCCCGAACGTCGGCAAATCCACCCTGCTGAATAATCTGCTTGGGCAGAAGATTTCTATCACCTCGCGTAAGGCGCAGACCACGCGTCACCGTATCGTCGGCATCCATACTGAAGGCGCGTATCAGGCGATCTACGTCGATACCCCGGGCCTGCACATGGAAGAGAAGCGCGCCATTAACCGCCTGATGAACAAGGCGGCGAGCAGTTCGATTGGCGATGTAGAGCTGGTGATTTTCGTTGTGGAAGGCACCCGCTGGACGCCGGACGACGAAATGGTGCTGAACAAGCTGCGTGACGGCAAAACGCCGGTCATCCTCGCGGTCAACAAAGTTGATAACGTGCAGGAAAAGGCCGACCTGCTGCCGCATCTGCAGTGGCTCGGTAGCCAGATGAACTTCCTTGATATCGTCCCGCTGTCTGCGGAGACGGGGCTGAACGTGGACACCATCGCGGGCATCGTGCGTAAGCATCTGCCGGAAGCGATTCATCACTTCCCGGAAGACTACATCACCGATCGCTCTCAGCGCTTTATGGCGTCTGAAATCATCCGTGAAAAGCTGATGCGTTTCCTGGGCGCTGAACTGCCGTACTCTGTGACGGTGGAGATCGAGCGTTTCCAGACCAACGAGCGCGGTGGCTACGACATCAACGGCCTGATCCTTGTTGAGCGCGAAGGGCAGAAGAAGATGGTGATCGGCAACAAAGGGGCCAAAATCAAAACCATCGGCATTGAAGCCCGTAAGGACATGCAGGAGATGTTTGAAGCGCCGGTTCACCTCGAACTGTGGGTGAAAGTGAAATCTGGCTGGGCCGATGATGAGCGTGCTCTGCGCAGCCTCGGTTACGGCGAAGACCAGTAACTTAAGACGACGAGCATATGGATGGATGGCAGCGCGCTTTCGTCCTGCATAGTCGCCCCTGGAGCGAAACCAGCCTGATGCTGGACGTCTTCACGGAAGAGTCGGGTCGCGTGCGCCTGGTTGCGAAAGGCGCACGTTCCAAACGTTCTAATCTGAAAGGTGCCCTACAGCCTTTCACGCCGCTGCTGGTTCGCTTTGGCGGGCGAGGGGAAGTCAAAACCCTGCGCAGCGCCGAAGCCGTCTCCCTGGCGCTTCCTCTTTCTGGTATCACGCTCTACAGCGGCCTGTATATCAACGAACTCATCTCACGGGTTCTTGAGCATGAGACTCGCTTCTCTGAACTTTTCTTCGATTATCTGCACTGTATCCAGTCGCTGGCTGGCGCAACCGGTACGCCCGAGCCTGCGCTGCGGCGTTTTGAACTGGCGCTGCTGGGCCATCTTGGGTACGGGGTCGATTTTCTGCACTGTGCGGGCAGCGGTGACGAAGTTGAAGACACCATGACCTACCGCTACCGCGAAGAAAAGGGCTTTATTGCCAGCATCGTGATCGACAACAGCACCTTTACCGGGCGCCAGCTCCGGGCGCTGTATGAGCGCGAGTTTCCCGATCAGGATACCCTGCGCGCAGCAAAACGCTTTACCCGGATTGCCCTCAAGCCGTATCTTGGCGGCAAGCCCTTAAAGAGCCGCGAATTATTCAGGCAGTTTGTGCCGAAACGTTAGACCACAGAATCGAAAAGAAAACCGAGGATTGTCATGGCTGAATTACTGTTAGGCGTCAACATCGATCACATCGCCACGCTGCGTAATGCGCGCGGTACGGCGTATCCCGATCCGGTTCAGGCGGCGTTTATCGCTGAACAGGCTGGCGCCGACGGCATTACCGTTCACCTGCGTGAAGACCGTCGCCACATCACCGACCGCGACGTGCGCATTCTGCGCCAGACGCTGGATACCCGTATGAATTTGGAGATGGCGGTCACCGAAGATATGCTGGCGATTGCCTGTGAGACCCAGCCGCACTTCTGCTGCCTGGTGCCGGAAAAACGCCAGGAAGTCACGACCGAAGGCGGTCTGGATGTGGCCGGTCAGCTCGACAAAATGCGCGATGCCTGCAAGCGCCTGGCGGATGCCGGTATCCTGGTTTCGCTGTTTATTGACGCCGATTTCACCCAGATTAAAGCGGCAGCCGACGTGGGCGCGCCGTATATCGAAATTCACACCGGCTGCTATGCCGATGCCAAAAACGATGAAGAGCAGGCCAAAGAGCTGGAGCGTATTGCTAAAGCGGCTACGTATGCCTCAAGCCTGGGTCTGAAGGTTAACGCCGGTCACGGTCTGACCTACCACAACGTGAAGGCCATTGCCGCCCTGCCTGAAATGCACGAGCTGAACATCGGCCACGCCATCATTGGCCGCGCGGTGATGAGCGGCCTGAAAGAGGCGGTTTCAGAAATGAAACGCCTGATGCAGGAAGCGCGTCAGTAATGGCCATTCTGGGCTTAGGCACCGATATCGTTGAAATAGCCCGCATAGAAGCGGTGATCGCCCGTAGCGGCGATCGCCTGGCGAGACGCGTGCTGAGCGATAACGAATGGGCCATCTGGGAAGCACATCAGCAGCCGGTGCGCTTTCTGGCAAAGCGCTTTGCGGTAAAAGAGGCGGCCGCTAAAGCCTTCGGAACCGGCATTCGTAACGGTCTGGCGTTCAACCAGTTTGAAGTGTTTAACGATGAGCTGGGTAAGCCAAGCCTGCGTTTATGGGGTGAGGCGCAAAAGCTGGCAGAAAAGCTGGGGGTGAATCACGTGCACGTGACGATCGCCGATGAACGCCACTATGCCAGCGCGACGGTGATCATCGAAAGTTAAAGCTTGTCCGCGTGGTGCATCAGGACAAACTTATCCCACAGCTGCTCTTCGCTCTCGACGTGTGCCGGATCCTTCAGGATGGTATTCGGGATCGGGCACACTTTTTGACAGGTCGGCGTTTCATAGTGGCCGATGCATTCCGTGCAGCGGTCGCTGTTAATCTCATAAATGCTGTCGCCCATCGAAATCGCCTGGTTTGGGCATTCGGGCTCGCACATATCGCAATTAATGCATTTTTTGGTAATTAACAGCGCCATCAGGAAATTCTCAGAAACAACACAAACTGGGCGGGCATTATACGCGTCAAACCAGTTTCTTTACCAGTTCTTCGCTGTGGCGAATACGTTCTGGCGCACGCTCCAGATCCTGCTGCACCAGCGCCATAAACAGCAGGTCCGTCAGCATCATTTGTGCGCTGGTGGACGAGATAGCCGCGCTGCGCGTGGCCTGCTCCTCGGCAATGGTATATAAACAGCGCGTGGCCCGCTGCTGCAGGGCATTCGGCGTAAAACCGGTGATCGCCAGAATTTTACCGCCGACGCGCAGCGCTTCATCGGTGGCCATGTTGATCTCGCGGCGCTCGCCGGAATAGGAGATCGCCAGCAGCAGATCGTCAGGATCCATCGCCTGTACGGTCGCCAGCAGGGCATGCATATCCTGCTCGACGATGGCGTTAAGCCCAATTTTTGTCAGCTTCCAGCCAAAGTTACGCGCCACAAGCCCGGACGCGCCGATGCCGGTCAGAATGATCCGCCGCGCGCCGCGCAGCATCGCCACGCTCTCCAGCAGCTTCTCTTCCGTATTCACATCCAGCGTCGCATGCATGGCCGCCACGTTCTCTTTGATCAGCTTTTCGCCGACCAGCCGCATCGGGTCATCGCCGCGAATCTGATTATGCACCGGCATGGACTGCGGGTTAGGGTTACTGACCAGCGCTTCACTGATCGCCAGCTTGAGGGCGGGGAACCCTTTAAAGCCAATCTTCTGCGCAAATTTCACTACGCTGGACTGGCTCACGCCGGCCTCACTCGCCAGCTGCTGCGAGCTGAGATGGCGTGCGCGATCGGGTTGAGAAAGCAGAAAATCCGCCAGCTTCTTGTCGCTTTGGGCAAAGCCTGCGTAGCGCTGGCGAATGCGAATTAAACAGTTCATACGGTCTCCTGGCGAAAATGTGATTATCTGCGCAAATACGGATTTTGCTCGCCTGAATGAATTTTATATTCCATTATAGTGTGATTATTATGAATTAAAAATTCTTGAGGTACAAAAATGAATCTTGGCTCACTTGTTTCTGAAACGCGTAACCCGCAAACCATGGATCTGGATGCGCTCTCCACCCTGGAGCTGGTTCACCGCTTTAATCAACAGGATACGCTGGTCGCGCAGGCTGTGAAAGAGACATTACCCGAGGTGGCGAAAGCGGTCGATGCGGCGGCGAAATCCCTCAAGGCCGGTGGACGCATTATTTACATGGGCGCGGGCACCAGCGGGCGTCTTGGGGTCCTGGACGCGTCAGAATGCCCGCCAACCTTTGGGGTGCCGCATGGTCTGGTAGTTGGGCTGATTGCCGGTGGACCCGGTGCGCTGCTGAAAGCCGTTGAAGGGGCGGAAGATAACAAACAGCTCGGTGAAGATGATCTCAAAGCGCTGAACCTGACCGCGCAGGATCTGGTGGTTGGGCTGGCAGCATCCGGGCGCACGCCGTACGTGATTGGCGGGCTGGAATACGCTAACCAGACCGGCTGCACGACGGTCGCCATCTCCTGTAACCCAGGCTCACCGATTGCACAGGTGGCCGCTATCGCAATCTCTCCGGTGGTTGGGCCGGAAGCGCTCACCGGCTCCACGCGCCTGAAATCCGGGACCGCGCAAAAGCTGGTGCTCAATATGATCTCCACCGGAGCGATGGTGAAGTTTGGGAAGGTGTATCAGAACCTGATGGTGGATATGCAGGCCACCAACGTCAAGCTGGTGGACAGAGCCTGCCGCATGGTGATGGAGGCGACGGGCGCAGGACGTGAAGAGGCAGAAGCGGTACTCAAGCAGACCGATCACGATGTTAAACCGGCCATTCTGATGATCTTAAGCGGGCTGGATGCGGCAAGCGCCAGAGCCAAACTCGATGCGCATAACGGCTTCTTACGGGCGGCATTAGAAAACTAACAGAGGCGTGTATGGACAAAACAGCAGCGCTCGCCAGCGATATCCTGCAGGGGATCGGTGGGGAACAAAATATTCAGCGTCTCGAAAACTGCATGACGCGCGTGCGCGTCGAGGTGCATAACGACGACCAGCTTGACGTGCCGCGCCTGAAGCAACTGTCCGGCGTCAGCGGCTACGTGAAACAGGGCCAGCAGCATCAGCTGATCGTCGGGCCGGGGAAAGCGGCGCAGGTTGTCGATGCCATGCGGGCGCTGATGGGCGTTAGCGCGAGCGTGTCGATTGACGATGCGGAGCGCACCAAAGCGCAGGCGAAGGCCAAATACAAAGCCCCGATGAGCGATGCGCTGCGACAGCTCGCAAACGTCTTCATTCCGCTGATTCCGGCGTTTATTGCCTCAGGCCTGATCACCGGGATCATCAATATTCTCAAGCGGCCGGATATTGTGGGGGATTTCGCCACGCAGTATCCAAACCTGCTGGGGATTCTGGGGATCTTCGGTAGCGCTGTTTTCGCCATCATGAACATTCTCGTCGGGGTCAATACCGCGAAGGTGTTTGGTGGATCGCTGGCCATGGGCGGGGTGATGGCGGGCATCTTGTCCAGCCCGCAGCTGGCGCAGATTACGCTGTTTGGTGAGGCGCTCCAGCCGGGCCGCGGTGGGGTGATCGCCGTGCTGCTGGTGGTCATCCTGATGTGCTGGATCGAGAAAAGGCTGCGCGCGGTTCTGCCCGGCTCGATTGAGCTTATCCTCAACCCGCTGCTGACCACGCTGATTACCGGTAGCGTAGCGATTGTGGCCCTCCAGCCGTTAGGCGGGTGGATCTCTGAAGCCATCGCCCACGGCGCGTCGCTGGCGATTGATCGCGGCGGCCTGTTAGTGGGCGCGGTGCTGTCGGGTACCTTCCTGCCCCTGGTGCTGACGGGCCTGCACCAGGGTTTGGTGCCGATCCACGTCGAGCTGGTGCAGTCGCACGGCTATAACGCGCTGCTGCCTATCCTGTCGATGGCGGGCGTGGGGCAGGTCGGCGCAGCGATTGCCGTACTGATGAAAACCCGCAACGCGCGACTGAAGAAAGTGATCAAAGGCGCACTCCCGGTCGGATTGCTCGGCATTGGCGAGCCGCTGATTTTCGGCGTTACCCTGCCGTTGGGTAAACCGTTCCTCGCCGCCTGTCTGGGCGGCGCGGTAGGCGGGGCGCTCATTAGCTACTGGAAGGTCGCCACCGTGATCACCTTTGGGCTTTCCGGTTTACCGCTGGCATTAACCATCGTGACCGGAAAAGTGATGCTCTATCTGTTAGGCTATTTAGTAGCGGTGATCGCCGGGTTCCTGTTTACCTGGCTGTTAGGTTTCAACGATCCAGAGGAGTAAGGTTTGGCAAATCACGCGCGTCGCGTTGTCTTTTTCGACCTGGATGGAACGCTGCATCAGCAGGATATGTTTGGTACGTTTATGCGTTACCTGCTGCGGCGTCAGCCCCTGAATGCGTTGCTCGTGCTACCGCTCTTACCGGTTATCGGTATCGCGCTGCTGGTGAAAGGCCGTGCGGCGCGATGGCCGATGAGTCTGCTGCTGTGGGGATGTACCTTTGGGCACAGCGAAGTGCGCCTCAAACAGCTCGAAAAGGATTTTGCGCACTGGTTCCGTGGCCACGTCGCCGCCTTTCCGGTGGTGCAGGCGCGCCTGACTGGCTACCTCGACGCGAACGATGCCGACATCTGGCTGATTACCGGTTCCCCGCAGACGCTGGTGGAGCAGGTCTATTTTGATACCCCCTGGCTTCCGCGCGTGAATCTTATTGCCACGCAAATTGCCCGCGGTTACGGCGGTTGGGTGCTGACACTGCGCTGCCTGGGGCATGAAAAAGTGGTCCAGCTGGAGAAACGCATCGGTACGCCGCTGCGCCTGTACAGCGGCTACAGCGACAGTAAACAGGACAACCCGCTGCTCTATTTCTGCCAGCATCGCTGGCGCGTTACGCCATCAGGTGAACTCCAGCAACTCGAATAGTCTTATCCATAATGGGCGTGTATAATGCCGCCCGCTTTTCGACTGGAGTATCAACCGTTGTCCAACCCTGAACTAGACCATGAATACTGGATGCGCCATGCGCTGACGCTGGCTCAGCGTGCCTGGGACGAGGGCGAAGTGCCCGTAGGCGCCGTGCTGGTCCACAATAACCAGGTGATTGGTGAAGGGTGGAACCGTCCGATTGGCCGCCACGATCCTACTGCACATGCCGAAATCATGGCGCTTCGCCAGGGCGGTCTGGTGCTGCAAAACTATCGCCTGCTTGATACTACGTTGTATGTGACGCTGGAGCCGTGCGTGATGTGCTCCGGCGCGATGGTGCACAGCCGGATCGGGACTCTGGTCTTCGGTGCGCGGGATGAAAAAACCGGTGCGGCCGGTTCGCTGATGGACGTGCTGGGTCACCCGGGGATGAACCACCAGGTGAAGACTATCGGCGGGGTGCTTGCACCAGAGTGTTCGGGGCTATTAAGCGATTTCTTTCGAATGCGCCGTCAGCAGAAAAAGCAGCAAAAGGCAGAATTGAAGCCGTCGGACGATTAAGCTCGTCCGGCGCCACGACAGGGTAGCTTTGGGCCAGCTGTTTGGCCTCTGTCGCCTCTTTCTCTTTCTCCAGCAGATACCCGACCAGGCTAATCTGATATTTACGGATATTTTCCACGTAGGCGTAGGCTTCATGCCCGCGCGCGTAGCCGTACGTCAGCTTGTTATACCATGGCTTCTGGCTCAGCAGCGGCAGCCGCTGCTTAACGTCTGACCAGCTGTCCGGGTTGCCTTTCGTTTTGGCCGTCAGCGCTCGCGCATCCAGCATATGCGCATAGCCCATATTGTAGGCCGCCAGCGCAAACCAGATCCGCTCCTCTTCCGGCACCGTTTCCGGGACTTTGGCCATCATATCCTGCAGATAGCGCGCGCCGCCGCTGATGCTCTGTTCCGCATCGGTACGGTCATTGACGCCCAGGCTCAGCGCGGTATTTTTGGTTAACATCATCAAACCACGTACGCCAGTCGGAGACGTGGCCTGGGTATCCCAGTGGGATTCCTGATACGAAATAGCCGCCAGCAGTTTCCAGTCAATCTCCTGGGCGTATTTTTCGAACAGCGGCTGCAGATCTGGCAGGACGCTGTCTACCGCGCGCAGGAAGCTGCGGGTGTCAACGTAGTCAAAGTCGTCACCGTGACCGAGGTACTTCTCCTCCAGACGCGCCAGGGTACCGTCTTCATTGATGGTGTTGAAGAAATCAAGCATCGCGGCAGAGAAGGTCTGATCGTCATCAAGCTGGCTAAACCAGGTCACGGGCTGCTCGTCGGTGACGTCCAGCGCCACGGCGATTTCAGGATGCACCCGCTGGAACAGGCTGATCGCGACCGAATCGGCGATGGTGTAGGGCACTTTCTGGTCTTTTACCTGCTCCAGCAGCTCCGTCGTGCCGAGTTTCGGATCCACCGTCCAGCTCAGGTCGGGATATTTCTTCTCCTTGAGCTCACGCAGATCGTCAATCACCACGTGGCCAGGCGCAATCGTCAGTTGCCGATCGTCAATCGAGGCCAGCGAACGCGGGCGCAGGCCCCCGACGCGGTAAACCAGCTGCTGCGAAACGGAGTAGTAGGTCGGGCCTGGCTGGTAGTTTTTGCTGCGCTCGCTGTTATACACCAGCCCGGCGGCAAGCATATCGGCATCGTCGTTATCGAGGTCGTCAAACAGCTGGTTGATATTCTGGCGGACGGTGATTTTAAGCTTCACGCCAAGATAATCGGCGAACTGTTGTGCCAGCTCGTAATCCAGACCAATGATTTTACCGTTGATGTCGCTGTAAATCAGCGGAGAGTTGAGGGTACTGACGCGCAATTCCCCCCGCTCCTGAATGGCGGCGATACGGTTTTCGGCTTTGCCGAACCAGGGGATGGAAGGCCAGAGGGCCACTGCCAGCAGCAACGTTACAATGCCGATGAGCAGATAATTAATCTTTAATTTTTTCAATTAGTTAATTCTCTGCGACGCCGGTTGCCTCAGTCTGCTGTAGCCATGTTAATCATAAGGTTTGCCATTGAATGAGCGGCATTTTGCGTAAACTTGCGCCACTTGGCAACCAATTAGAGAGACTGGTCACATCTATTGTTAAATCTCCGTGCAAATTTTATTTCGACGCAAACGGTTTCGTCGGCGCTCAGGATTCTCTATAATGACGCCCGTTTTCCCCCCTTGCGCACACTGTAAGCGCCCCGGCGCTTCGAAGACGAGAGACTTATGATGGAAATTCTGCGTGGTTCGCCTGCACTGTCTGCCTTCCGTATCACTAAACTGCTGGCACGTTTTCAGGCGGCCGACCTTCCGGTAAGCAATATTTACGCTGAGTATGTCCATTTTGCTGACCTGAATGCCCCCCTGAATGCAGAGGAGCGCGTACAGCTGGAACGCCTGCTCAAGTATGGCCCAAGCCTGAGCAGCCATACGCCAACCGGCAAACTGATCCTTGCGACGCCTCGTCCGGGCACCATCTCCCCCTGGTCTTCCAAAGCCACCGACATCGCCCACAACTGTGGCCTGAGCCAGATTAACCGTCTGGAACGCGGCGTGGCGTACTACGTGGAAGCCTCTACCCTGAGCGAAGCACAGTGGCAGGCGGTTGCGGCTGAACTGCACGACCGCATGATGGAGAGCGTATTTGCCTCTCTCGATGACGCGCAGAAGCTTTTCTCTCACCATCAGCCTGCGCCGGTACAGAGCGTAGACCTGCTGGGGCAGGGCCGTCAGGCGCTGATTGACGCCAACCTGCGTCTCGGCCTGGCGCTGGCAGAAGACGAAATCGACTACCTGCAGGATGCGTTCGTTAAGCTCAACCGTAACCCGAACGACATCGAACTCTATATGTTCGCGCAGGCGAACTCTGAGCACTGCCGCCACAAGATTTTCAACGCCGACTGGATTATTGACGGCGAACAGCAGCCAAAGTCGCTGTTCAAAATGATCAAAAACACCATGGAGCAAACCCCTGACCACGTGCTGTCTGCCTATAAAGACAACGCCGCGGTGATGGAAGGGTCCGAGGTGGGCCGCTTCTTCGCCGATCGCGAAGCAGGGCGCTATGACTTCCATCAGGAGCCCGCGCATATCCTGATGAAAGTGGAAACCCACAACCACCCGACCGCGATCTCCCCGTGGCCGGGTGCGGCGACCGGCTCCGGCGGTGAAATCCGTGATGAAGGTGCGACCGGTCGTGGTGCAAAACCAAAAGCGGGTCTGGTCGGTTTCTCCGTTTCCAACCTGCGTATCCCGGGCTTTGAACAGCCGTGGGAAGAAGATTTCGGCAAGCCAGAGCGCATTGTGACCGCGCTGGATATCATGACCGAAGGCCCGCTGGGCGGCGCGGCGTTTAACAACGAATTTGGTCGTCCGGCGCTGAACGGTTACTTCCGTACCTATGAAGAGAAAGTGGACAGCCACAACGGCGAAGAGCTGCGCGGCTACCACAAACCGATCATGCTGGCGGGCGGGATCGGCAACATCCGTGCCGATCACGTGCAGAAAGGCGAGATCGTCGTCGGCGCGAAGCTGATCGTGCTCGGCGGCCCGGCGATGAACATCGGTCTGGGCGGCGGAGCGGCCTCTTCTATGGCCTCCGGCCAATCTGACGCGGATCTCGATTTCGCCTCCGTGCAGCGTGACAACCCTGAGATGGAGCGTCGCTGCCAGGAAGTGATCGACCGCTGCTGGCAGCTGGGCGACGCTAACCCGATCCTCTTCATCCACGACGTGGGCGCGGGCGGTCTGTCCAACGCCATGCCGGAGCTGGTGAGCGACGGCGGCCGCGGTGGTCGTTTCAACCTGCGCGATATCCTGAGCGATGAGCCGGGCATGAGCCCGCTGGAAATCTGGTGTAACGAATCCCAGGAGCGCTACGTGCTGGCGGTTGCCGCGGACCAGCTTCCGCTTTTTGACGAGCTGTGCCGCCGCGAGCGCGCGCCGTATGCCGTCATCGGTGAAGCGACCGAAGAGCAGCACCTGACTCTGAGCGACACCCATTTCGACAACCAGCCTATCGATCTGCCGCTCGACGTTCTGCTCGGTAAAACGCCGAAGATGACCCGCGACGTAACAACCCGTAAAGCGGCGGGCAAAGCGCTGGATCGCCAGGGCATTACCGTAGCTGAAGCCGTTAATCGCGTGCTGCACCTGCCGGCTGTTGCTGAGAAAACCTTCCTGGTGACCATCGGCGACCGTACCGTGACCGGTATGGTATCGCGCGATCAGATGGTTGGCCCGTGGCAGATCCCGGTGGCGAACTGCGCCGTGACCACCGCGAGCCTCGACAGCTACTACGGCGAAGCGATGGCGCTGGGCGAACGCACCCCGGTGGCGCTGCTGGACTTCGCTGCCTCTGCCCGTCTGGCGGTCGGTGAAGCGCTGACCAACATCGCCGCGACGCAGATTGGCGACATCAAACGTATCAAACTCTCCGCAAACTGGATGGCCGCTGCCGGTCACCCTGGCGAAGATGCAGGCCTGTATGAAGCCGTGAAGGCGGTGGGCGAGGAGCTGTGTCCTGCTCTCGGCCTGACCATTCCGGTGGGTAAAGACTCCATGTCGATGAAAACCCGCTGGCAGGAAGGCAGCGAGCAGCGCGAGATGACCTCTCCGCTGTCGCTGGTGATTACCGCGTTTGCCCGCGTGGAAGACGTGCGTCATACCGTTACGCCGCAGCTTTCCACCGAAGACAACGCCCTGCTGCTGATTGACCTGGGTAAAGGCAACAACGCGCTGGGTGCCACCGCTCTGGCGCAGGTTTACCGTCAGCTCGGCGACAAGCCAGCCGACGTGCGCGACGTGGCGCAGCTGAAAGGCTTCTACGACGCCATCCAGGCGCTGGTGGCGCAGCGTAAGCTGCTGGCCTACCATGACCGTTCCGACGGCGGCCTGCTGGTGACGCTGGCAGAGATGGCCTTCACCGGCCACTGTGGGGTTGAAGCCAACATTGCAACGCTGGGCGAAGACCGTCTGGCGGCGCTGTTTAACGAAGAGCTGGGCGCCGTGATTCAGGTGCGCGCGGCAGATCGCGACGCGGTTGAAGCGATTCTGGCGAAGCACGGTCTGGCAGACTGCGTGCACTATCTGGGTAAAGCCGTTCAGGGCGACCGCTTCGTCATTGAAGCAGACGGTCACGCCGTGTTCAGCGAAAGCCGCACCACGCTGCGTATGTGGTGGGCGGAAACCACCTGGCAGATGCAGCGCCTGCGTGATAACCCGGAATGTGCCGATCAGGAGCACAACGCGAAGGCCAATGACCAGGATCCAGGCCTGAACGTGAAGCTCTCCTTCGACATCAACGAAGACATTGCCGCGCCGTACATTGCGACCGGCGCGCGTCCGAAAGTGGCCGTGCTGCGCGAGCAGGGTGTTAACTCCCACGTTGAGATGGCGGCTGCCTTCCACCGCGCGGGCTTTGACGCTATCGACGTTCACATGAGCGACCTGCTGGCCGGACGTACCGGTCTGGAAGATTTCCAGGCGCTGGTGGCGTGCGGCGGCTTCTCCTACGGCGACGTGCTGGGCGCGGGCGAGGGCTGGGCGAAGTCCATCCTGTTCAACAGCCGCGTGCGTGACGAGTTCGAAACCTTCTTCCACCGTCCGCAGACCCTGGCGCTGGGCGTGTGTAACGGTTGTCAGATGATGTCCAACCTGCGTGAACTGATCCCGGGCAGCGAAGCCTGGCCGCGCTTTGTGCGTAACCAGTCTGACCGCTTCGAAGCGCGCTTCAGCCTGGTGGAAGTGACCCAAAGCCCGTCTCTGCTGCTGCAGGGAATGGTCGGTTCACAGATGCCAATCGCGGTCTCCCACGGCGAAGGTCAGGTAGAAGTGCGTGATGCCGCGCATCTGGCTCAGCTGGAGAGCAAAGGTCTGGTGGCGCTGCGCTTTGTCGATAACTTCGGCAAGGTCACGGAAACCTACCCGGCCAACCCGAACGGCTCCGCCAACGGTATTACGGCAGTGACCAGCGAAAGCGGTCGTGCGACCATCATGATGCCGCACCCGGAACGTGTGTTCCGCACCGTGAGCAACTCCTGGCACCCTGAAAACTGGGGCGAGGACAGCCCGTGGATGCGTATCTTCCGCAACGCGCGTAAACAGCTGGGTTAAGTTTCAGGCAACACCTGCAGGCCCGGTAAGCGTGAGCGCTACCGGGCTTTTTTGTCTCTGTCGCAAAATCGCGACAACCCTCTGGTTTGAGTGTCTCCAAAAGGAGACATTTAACTTATTGATTTATATATGGCAGTAAAGGTTCCCATTAAGGTGTTGCTTAATAGCGACACTTAGCCTGGAAATCATTCAACCGATAATTAACAGGTTTAACAAGTAAAAGTTATATATTTCAATGTGTTAATATTTTGTTTTGCGTTCTGGCACGGGTGTTGCATAATATTAACCAGTGGCTCATTCACCTTCTTATGTCAGCCCCTTCGGGACGCGCTACATAAACTTCGAATGACGCACAAAAAGGTGCCTGCCGTCCAACTACTGATCATAGCGATGCTTTATCAGGCCAGGGCGAAACGTCGAGTTAGGCACCGCCTCATTCCATGACAAAGCCGGGTTTTTACCCGGCTTTGTTGTATCTGAAGGGCAGACTCAGTTACGCTCTGCGTAAACCCCCATTAAGAGAGTAATGCGTTGAAACGCTGGCCCGTTTTTCCCCGCTCCCTGCGACAGCTTGTCATGATGGCCTTCCTGCTGATCCTGCTGCCGCTGCTGATCCTTGCCTGGCAGGCGTGGCAAAGTCTGAACGCGCTGAGCGCGCAGGCGGCTTTGACCAACCGCACGACGCTCATCGACGCCAGACGCAGTGAAGCGATGACCAACGCCGCGCTGGAGATGGAACGTAGCTATCGTCAGTATTGCGTGCTTGACGATCGGACGCTGGAAAAGGTGTATCAGAGTCAGCGCAAGCGCTATAGCGAAATGCTGGACGCCCACGCCGGCGTATTGCCTGACGACAAGCTCTATCAGGCGTTACGTCAGGATTTAAACGATCTTGCGCAGCTACAGTGCAGTAACAGCGGCCCGGATGCCGCCGCCGCCGCGCGTCTTGAAGCTTTTGCCAGCGCCAACACCGAGATGGTGCAGTCAACGCGCACGGTGATTTTCTCTCGCGGCCAGCAGCTCCAGCAGGAGATTGCCGAGCGCGGCCAGTTCTTCGGCTGGCAGGCGCTGGTGCTGTTCCTCGTGAGCCTCGGGCTGGTTCTGCTCTTTACCCGCATGATCATCGGCCCGGTGAAGGGGATTCAGCGGATGATCAACCGCCTGGGTGAGGGGAAATCGCTCGGGGATACGGTCGCCTTTAAAGGTCCGCGCGAGCTGCGATCCGTAGGCCAGCGCATTATCTGGCTGTCCGAGCGCCTGGCGTGGCTTGAATCACAGCGTCATCAGTTCCTGCGCCATATCTCCCATGAGCTTAAAACGCCGCTGGCCAGCATGCGCGAAGGGACGGAGCTGCTGGCGGACGAAGTGGCAGGACCCCTTACGCCAGAACAGAAAGAAATTGTCGAGATCCTGGATAACAGCAGCCGCAATCTGCAAAAGCTGATTGAGCAACTGCTGGATTACAACCGCAAGCTGGCTGACGGGGCGGTCGTTCTGGAAAACGTTGAGATTGAACCGCTGGTGGATATGGTGATATCCGCCCATAGCTTGCCAGCAAGAGCTAAAATGATGCATACCGGTGTAGAACTGAATGCGCCGACCTGTCTCGCTGAACCCATGCTCTTAATGAGCGTGCTGGATAATCTTTATTCCAATGCGGTGCACTATGGTACTGAATCCGGTAACATTTATATCCGAAGTTATACGAAGGGTTCCCGGGTGTTTATAGACGTCGCTAACACCGGCACCCCGATCCCCGATGACGAAAAAACCATGATCTTCGAGCCCTTTTTCCAGGGGAGTCATCAGCGGAAAGGTGCGGTGAAAGGCAGTGGTCTGGGCTTGAGCATCGCCCGGGACTGCATACGACGCATGCAGGGTGAGCTAAACATTGCCACGGACGAACGTTCGGATGTTTGCTTCCGTATTGAACTGCCCCTGAGCCGGAAAAATCAATAAAATGAATCTATGTCTGGTGAGTATGTCACACGTCTTTTCCCGCGCCGTACGCGCGGTGTTTTCCCGCAACACGCTTCGCCTGAGCCTGCCCTGTTTATTTCTGGCAGGGTGTGTTTCCCATGCGCCACAAAGTGCAATTAGCGATAAACAAGAAGATAAATGGCCCGATAACCAGCTGGCCGATTTCCTCTCAACCCGCTGTGACGATATCTGGAACCTGTCAGGTCATGACGTTGAAAGCAACCCGCTGTTCTGGCTGCGTGGAATAGATTGCGCCCAGCGTCTGGCCCCGGTAGACGCTCGCTCGAAGGCGGCGATGCTGGATGACGACACCTGGCAGGACGCTTTCAAGCGCGGCATTTTGCTGGCTGATGCGAAAATCACCCCCGTCGAACGGCGCGCCAACGTGACCCGACTGGACACGTTCGTGGTCAATCTTCCCGTGCAGGTACGCCCGGTATACCAGCTCTGGCGCGATGGGCAGACATTACAGCTTCAGCTGTCTGAAGAGCGCTCCCGCTACAGCAAGCTGCAACAGTCAACCGACAGCGAGCTTGATACGCTGCGTCAGCAGCAGCAACATTTACGTACGCAGCTCGATACCACAACGCGTAAGCTGGAAAACCTGACCGATATCGAAAGGCAGCTCTCGTCGCGCAAATATCAGCCGGGGAGTTCATCTGCGGCACCGGACAGCGATACGCCGAAACAAGAGGATGTGAAGCATGACGAGCCGTAAACCTGCCCATCTGTTACTGGTGGATGACGATCCCGGGCTGTTAAAGCTGCTGGGCATGCGTCTGGTGAGTGAAGGCTACAGCGTCGTGACCGCGGAAAGCGGGATGGAGGGGCTTAAGATCCTCAGCCGCGAGAAAATCGATCTGGTGATAAGCGACCTGCGGATGGACGAAATGGATGGCCTGCAGCTGTTCGCGGAGATCCAGAAACAGCAGCCGGGTATGCCGGTGATTATCCTGACGGCGCACGGGTCGATCCCGGATGCGGTTGCCGCGACGCAGCAGGGAGTATTCAGCTTCCTGACCAAGCCGGTAGATAAAGACGCGCTGTATAAGGCAATCGACAGCGCGCTGGAACACGCCGTCCCGGCGGGGGATGAAGCGTGGCGGGAGTCTATCGTCACCCGCAGCCCCGTGATGCTGCGTCTGCTTGAACAGGCCCGGATGGTGGCGCAGTCCGACGTCAGCGTGCTCATCAACGGCCAGAGCGGTACCGGGAAAGAGATCCTGGCCCAGGCGATCCATAACGCCAGCCCGCGCAGCAAGAACGCCTTTATTGCGATTAACTGCGGCGCGCTCCCGGAGCAGCTGCTTGAATCTGAACTGTTTGGTCACGCCCGCGGCGCATTCACCGGGGCGGTAAGCAGCCGGGAAGGGCTGTTCCAGGCCGCGGAAGGCGGCACGCTGTTCCTGGACGAGATTGGCGATATGCCCGCGCCGCTGCAGGTCAAGCTGCTGCGCGTGCTGCAGGAGCGCAAAGTGCGTCCGCTGGGCAGCAACCGCGACATTGATATTAACGTGCGTATTATTTCCGCCACCCACCGCGATCTGCCGAAAGTGATGGCCCGCAACGAGTTTCGCGAAGATCTCTACTACCGCCTGAACGTGGTGAACCTGAAGATCCCGGCGCTGGCGGAACGGGCGGAAGACATTCCGCTGCTGGCGAACCATCTTTTGCGCCAGGCGGCCGATCGCCATAAACCATTCGTGCGCGCGTTTTCCACCGATGCAATGAAGCGGCTGATGGCCGCAAGCTGGCCGGGCAACGTGCGTCAGCTGGTTAACGTGATTGAGCAGTGCGTGGCGTTGACCTCTTCACCGGTCATCAGCGACGCGCTGGTGGAGCAGGCGCTGGAAGGGGAAAACACGGCGCTGCCGACGTTTGCCGAAGCGCGGAATCAGTTTGAGCTCAACTATCTGCGCAAGCTATTGCAGATCACCAAAGGCAATGTGACCCACGCCGCGCGCATGGCCGGACGCAACCGCACCGAGTTCTACAAGCTGCTGTCGCGCCACGAGCTGGAAGCAAACGATTTTAAAGAGTAATGCCGTATGGTACTGTGAGCAATCGATTACGAGGCAGCTTACAGGCAAGAGTTTAAGGACCCACCATGAAAAAGATTGATGCGATTATTAAACCTTTCAAACTGGATGATGTGCGTGAAGCGCTGGCGGAAGTCGGCATCACCGGGATGACCGTGACGGAAGTGAAAGGTTTTGGTCGTCAGAAGGGCCACACCGAGCTTTACCGTGGCGCAGAGTACATGGTCGACTTTCTGCCGAAAGTAAAAATTGAAATCGTGGTCAGCGACGATATCGTCGATACCTGCGTGGATACCATCATCCGCACCGCGCAGACGGGCAAAATTGGCGACGGTAAAATCTTCGTCTTTGACGTGGCGCGCGTGATCCGTATCCGTACCGGCGAAGAAGACGACGCGGCGATTTAAACATTTTCCTGGCCGGGTAAGGCGCAGCCGCCACCCGGCGAAAAAAAAGCCCCTCGACCGAGGGGCTTTTTGCATTACAGCACCTTATGCGGGCCGAAGCACTCGTAATGAATGCTGTCTTTGTTCACGCCCAGCCCCACCAGCTGCTGCGCGGCATACTGCATAAACGCCACCGGCCCACAGACGTAGAACTGCATGTCCGGCGCGCTAAACGCCCCTTCCATCTGGCTTAAATTCATCAGACCTTCGCTGTCAAAGCGGGCATCTGCGCGGTCTGCCTCCGTCGGCAGGCGATACCAGGTGTGCGCGGTGAAGCGCGGCAGGGACGCCCCGAGCGTTTTCACCTCCTCCGCAAAGGCGTGTACGTCGCCGTTCTCGGCGGCATGGAACCAGTTAACCTGCGCGCCGTGGCGAGATTTTGCCAGCGTATCGAGCATCGCCAGCATTGGCGTTTGGCCGACGCCCGCAGAGATCAGCGTGACCGGTGTATTAGTGTCAACGGCCATAAAGAAGTCGCCCGCCGGCGCGGCCAGATGGACCACGTCGCCCACGTTCGCTTCGTTGTGCAGCCAGCTGGAAACCTGACCGCCGTCCTCACGCTTCACCGCAATGCGGTAGCCTTTGCCGTTTGGCTTGCGGGTAAGAGAATACTGACGGATCTCCTGATGCGGGAAGCCTTCAGGCTTCAGCCACACGCCCAGATACTGCCCTGGCTGGTAATCGGCCACCGGCTGTCCGTCCACCGGCTCAAACTCAAAGCTGGTAATCAATGCGCTGCGCGGGGTTTTCTCGACGATGCGGAACGCCCGCGTGCCTTCCCAGCCGCCGTTCTTGCTGGCGTTTTCGCTGTAGATCTGTGCTTCACGGTTGATAAACACGTTTGCCAGCACGCCGTAGGCTTTACCCCACGCGTCCAGCACCTCCTGGCCCGGGCTGAACATCTCGTCCAGCGTCGCCAGCAGGTGGCCACCCACAATGTTGTACTGCTCGGGTTGGATCTGGAAGCTGGTATGTTTCTGCGCAATCTTTTCTACCGCAGGCAGCAGTGCAGCCAGGTTTTCAATATTGCTGGCATAGGCCGCGATGGCGTTGAACAGCGCTTCACGCTGATCGCCGTTACGCTGGTTGCTCATGTTGAATATCTCTTTGAGCTCCGGGTTGTGCGTGAACATGCGATCGTAGAAATGGGCGGTGAGTTTAGGGCCGGTTTCCACCAGCAGAGGAATGGTGGCTTTTACGGTAGCGATGGTTTGAGCGTCGAGCATGAGCGCGTCCTTCTGATGTCACTTTAATGATGTATTTGAAATGCATCTTATAAAAAATACCCCTGCGTTGTAAATGGTTCTTTGCAAGATGAAAAATATGCATCACAAACCTGAAAAGAAATCCGCTGGAAAGGGCGAGAGCTTTATTCCTCAAACCCTTGCGTGGCGGGTAGGAAAACGTTTGCGTAAAATCGTTTGTCAAGACCTGTTATCACAGAACTAATCAGTTATACTGTTGCCCGTCGTCCAACAGGACTGCCTTTTCAGGCCAAAATTTACTTGTTAGCTGAGTCAGGAGATGCGGATGTTAAAGCGTGAAATGAACATTGCCGATTATGATGCCGAACTGTGGCAGGCTATGGAGCAGGAAAAAGTACGTCAGGAAGAGCACATCGAACTGATCGCCTCCGAAAACTACACCAGCCCGCGCGTCATGCAGGCGCAGGGTTCTCAGCTGACCAACAAATATGCTGAAGGTTACCCTGGCAAACGCTATTACGGCGGTTGCGAGTACGTTGATATCGTTGAGCAGCTGGCTATCGACCGTGCGAAAGAACTCTTTGGCGCTGACTACGCGAACGTGCAGCCGCACTCTGGCTCTCAGGCTAACTTCGCGGTTTACACCGCGCTGCTGCAGCCGGGCGATACCGTTCTGGGTATGAACCTGGCGCAGGGCGGCCACCTGACTCACGGCTCCCCGGTTAACTTCTCCGGCAAACTGTACAACATCATCCCTTACGGTATCGATGAGTCCGGTAAAATTGACTACGAAGACATGGCGAAGCAGGCTAAAGAGCACAAACCGAAGATGATCATCGGTGGCTTCTCTGCTTACTCCGGTATCGTTGACTGGGCAAAAATGCGTGAAATTGCAGACAGCATCGGTGCTTACCTGTTCGTTGACATGGCGCACGTTGCGGGTCTGATCGCCGCAGGCGTTTACCCGAACCCGGTTCCACACGCTCACGTTGTGACCACCACCACCCACAAAACCCTGGCGGGTCCACGCGGTGGCCTGATCCTGGCGAAAGGCGGTGACGAAGAGCTGTACAAAAAACTGAACTCCGCGGTGTTCCCAAGCGCGCAGGGCGGCCCACTGATGCACGTTATCGCGGCAAAAGCGGTAGCGCTGAAAGAAGCGATGGAGCCTGAGTTCAAGGTTTATCAGCAGCAGGTTGCCAAGAACGCCAAAGCGATGGTGGAAGTGTTCCTGAACCGTGGCTACAAAGTGGTATCCGGCGGTACTGAAAACCACCTGTTCCTGCTGGATCTGGTTGATAAGAACCTGACCGGTAAAGAAGCTGACGCTGCCCTGGGCCGCGCCAACATCACCGTGAACAAAAACAGCGTGCCAAACGATCCGAAGAGCCCGTTCGTGACCTCCGGTATCCGTATCGGTTCTCCGGCCGTGACTCGCCGCGGCTTCAAAGAAGCAGAAGTGAAAGAGCTGGCTGGCTGGATGTGTGACGTTCTGGACAACATCAATGACGAAGCGGTTATCGAGCGCGTCAAAGGTAAAGTTCTGGATATCTGCGCACGCTTCCCGGTATACGCATAATTCCTCTGCTTTGCAGAAATAAAAAAGGCCGCGCATGCGGCCTTTTTTTATGGCTTAACGCCGGTCAAGGGAAATAGCTCCTGGACCGACAATGGCCAGCAAAATAAAAGCACCGGCAATGCTGATGTTCTTGTAGAAGTTAATCATATTCGGTACGACCGCATCACCGGTCATATCCCAGTAGTGATGCCCAATCACCGCCGTTCCGAGGGTGTAGAACACAAACAGTACCGCGAGAGGACGGGTGAAAAAGCCCAGTACGATCAGAATGGCGGCAGGTACTTCCATCACCACCGCAATAATGGCCGCCAGCATGGGCATCGGCGTTCCCAGCGAGGTCATGTATTGTACGGTGCCGCTAAACCCCGTCAGTTTTGGATAACCAAAAATAATAAACAACACGACAAGCGCGATGCGGCCGATCAACAGCAGCAGGTGACGCGACTGACCGAAATCGAGATAACGTAGTGAGTTCATGGCAGAAAACCTCTGCAAGTGGAGTAATTTAAACGTAATACATATTTCCATTCCCTGCCATAAGCCAGGCGACTGCACAAGATGTTAATTTTTCGTTAATTTATAGCAGGCTATCTACTTGCTTAATTTTTATATTCTCGCCAGACTATGGCCTCGATTTCGGGAGGGATTCATGGTCTTGCATTCCACGCGCTGGCTGGCGCTCAGTTATTTCACCTATTTCTTTAGCTACGGTATTTTTCTGCCCTTCTGGAGCGTCTGGCTCAAGGGTATCGGCCTGACGCCCGAGACCATCGGCGTCCTGCTGGGGGCCGGGCTGGTGGCGCGTTTCCTCGGCAGCCTGCTGATTGCCCCGCGCGTCAGCGATCCCTCCTTACTGATCAAGGCCGTGCGCATTCTTGCTCTGCTGACCCTGGTCTTTGTGGCCTGCTTCTGGGTCAGCCACCAGTTTGCCTGGCTGATGGTGGTGATGGTCGGCTTTAACCTGTTCTTCTCACCGCTGGTGCCGCTGACGGATGCCCTGGCGAACACCTGGCAAAAGCAGATCACCATGGATTACGGTCGCGTGCGCCTGTGGGGCTCTATCGCCTTTGTGATTGGCTCGGCGCTGGTGGGCAAACTGGTCAGCCTGTACGATTACCGCGCCATTCTTGCCCTGTTGAGCATCGGTATTGCCTCGATGCTGCTGGGTATGCTGCTGCGACCGTCGGTGATGCCGCAAGGGGAAAGCCGCCATCAGGAGAGCGCCGGCTGGCCCGCATGGCGGAGCCTGGTCGCACAAAGCTGGCGTTTTCTGGCGTGTGTGTGCCTCCTTCAGGGGGCGCATGCGGCGTATTATGGCTTCAGCGCCATCTACTGGCAGGGGGCAGGGTATTCCGCTTCCGCCGTGGGCTATCTATGGTCGCTGGGCGTGGTGGCAGAAGTCATTATCTTTGCCCTGAGCAAAAAACTGTTCCGTCGCTTTGGCGCACGTGACCTGCTGCTGCTTTCCGCCGTGTGTGGGGTGGCGCGCTGGGGGATTATGGGCTGGACGACCGATCTGCCGTGGCTGATTGTGGCGCAAATTCTTCACTGCGGCACCTTTACCGTGTGCCATCTGGCAGCCATGCGCTATATCGCTGCGCGCGAGGGCGGGGACGTGATTCGCCTGCAGGCCGTCTATTCGGCAGTGGCAATGGGGGGCAGTATCGCGATCATGACGGTGTTTGCGGGGTTTCTCTATCAGCATCTGGGGCACGGCGTCTTCTGGGTGATGGCGCTGGTCGCCTTGCCCGCCATCGTTGTTCGCCCTAAAGTGGCCGCCCGCGCGTCGCTATGATTCCAGCATGGCGCGAATATGTTCTTGCTGCTGCGCGTTCAATGTCTCAACGGCATGAATCAACGGCGGCGAGAACAGCGGCAGGGCCGTAGGGTAGGGGGTGATAACCAGCGCGGCTTCGCGCGGCGCCCCCTCTTTCTGAAAGGCCTGCAGCGTCAGGTAGCGAATGTTGAGCGGCAGCAGCGTCAGCTCGCGAAGCTGCTGTTCAATCCGCTCCTCGCTGGCTTTATCGTCTCCCGTCAGCAGGATCACCTGTTTTTCATGCAGGTCAGTCTCCTGCATCAGCCAGGCGCCAAAAATCACCGCCACGAGGCTCATCTCTTCATCGGAAAAACGCAGCCCAAATTCCGCCTCCAGCTCAAACAGCGCCTCTTTCGTGGTGCGTAACAGTCGGGGATAAAGGCGGTGGATCTCCTCCGGCAGGTTATTGTCGATGCCGATCTCAAACAGCGAACGGTCCAGAGCCTGAGCCAGATGGATATACAGCTGATCGGTCAGCCCTTGTTCATCGCTGAAGTTCATCCCGGTCTGGGAACGAAAGCGGGCCACCATGCGCACGATGGCCCGACGTAGACGCTGATCCTGCTGGTGCTTATCAAGCACCGGATCGGGCGTGCGGAGCATCATAAACAGCAGCGCCAGAAACAGCTGTTCATTCCCGTGGGCACCCTGCGGGACGCGCCGTCTCCAGTGGCGCACGATCTCCTGGGCCGTAAAATACTCCCCTCTCGACTGGGTCCAGCTGCGCTGAACGTGGGAAAACTGCGGCGTATTCCCGAGCTGGTGCTGAATAAGGCAGTATTGTAGATAGAGTTGTAAAAACTGGACGTCGCGGCATTCAAACTGGCGCTGGAGCTTGCGTGAGCAGAAGCCGATCAGCGCCCTCAGGTTCGCATCGTCGTAAAGCGGACGCGCAATGCCGTGTTGTTTAAGCGCGGTTTTTAATGCGGGGGTAAACTGGTGCGAGACAAACTGCGGGCAAAGCCGCAGCGCCCGGCGCAGCCAGTGCAGCAGGCATAAACGCTGATTCAGGGCTGTGCCTTCAATCCGGTAGCAGCCGTCGTGGTGCGTGACGATATCCAGCCGGTGATAGCGCTGGATTTCATCGCGCGTCTCGGCTATATCTTGCCGTGCCATCGCGTCATCCACGCCGTTGGCAGCGATTATGCTCTGTGCGGTGACGGCAGCATCGGGCAGGTAAAGCATCAAAAGCACCTGGCAGCGGCGCTGCGAACTGGAAAGCACAGATGGAATTTCAAGCGTCGTCATCATCTGTCGGGTATCCAGTGTGAATGTTTGATAAGAATAGCTAAAGGATGAGCGCTGAAAAGCGCGCCGGCAGGCCTTTCACTCAGGATTGCTGGGGAACATCACAGAATTTTTGACGTGAGGAATTGATGCAAACAGTTAAACAATGTGCGATGGCGTTATTTTTGGCGGTTATCAGCTTAACCGCCAGCGCGCACCCTCACAGCTTTATCGACCTCAAAACCGAGCTGGTCACCGACGGCACGCAATTGAGCGGCCTGAAAATGCGCTGGACGATGGATGAAATCACCTCGGCCGATCTGCTCTACGATGCGGGAAATGCGAAGCCCGGCGATGAAATCTGGAAAAAGCTGGCGGCGGAAGTAATGGCCAACGTGCTCGGCCAGCACTACTTCACCGAGTTCTGGCACAACGGGCAAAAGGTCAAATTTCTGAACCGACCCACGGAATACGGGATGACGCGTGAAGGGCACCAGGCGGTGCTGACGTTCGTGCTTCCGCTGGCGCATCCGCAGCCGCTGGCGGGGCAAACGTACCGCTTTTCCACCTTTGACCCTACCTACTATGTTGACATGCGCTATGACAAAGACAGCGACGTACGGCTGCCGGACGCGCTGCAAAAAAGCTGCAAAATTGGCGTGCACACCCCGAAACCCAGCGAAGAGACGCTGAACTTTGCGGTCTCGCTTGATAAAGAAGATGCCCCACCCGAGGATATGGAATTGGGTAAACAGTTTGCGCAGGAGGTGACGTTACAATGTCAGTGATCTCCTCTCCGGTTCGGAAACCGCGCCGCTGGCTGCACCTCTGGCCGCTGGCGCTCTTTTTACTATTAGCAACTGGCGGTGCGCTGTGGCTGTGGCAGGCCTGGCCGCAGGTCATGATGAAAAGTATTATCTGGCAGCGTGAGGTCAACCAGCAGATGAGCGGTCTGCTGAAGGCGGTGGCGGAGAACCCGACCAAAGCGGGTGGTTCCCTGCTGGCGTTCAGTTTTGTCTATGGCGTTCTGCACGCCCTGGGGCCGGGGCACGGCAAAATCGTCATTACCACCTGGCTTGCTACCCATCCGTCGAAGCTCAAATCGAGTATCGGCCTGACGCTGGCCTCCTCGCTGCTGCAGGGCGGCGTGGCGATTGCGCTGGTCTTTGTTGTGCTTTCACTTTTGCAGCTTCCAGCGCGCCAGCTGCACATGAGCAGCTTCTGGCTTGAAAAAGGGAGCTATGCGCTGGTGGGCCTGCTGGGGCTGATCCTCTGCTGGCGGGCGCTCAAAAAGCTGCGCGTGCTGCTGCAAAAGCCGAAATTCAAAACCTTTACGCCGCACCACGTTCATGATGAAAACTGCGGCTGCGGACATCAGCATTTGCCCACGCAGGAACAATTACAGAACGGCGACGACTGGCGCGCGCGGCTAGTGATTGTTCTCTCTATGGGCATGCGCCCGTGTTCGGGTGCCATCATGGTGCTGCTGTTCAGTAAGGTGATAGGCGTGTTCGGCTGGGGCATGCTGTCCGCGCTGGCGATGGCGGCAGGAACCTCTCTCACCATTTCGTCTTTAGCGCTGCTGGTACACAGCTTCCGTCAGCTGGCGGTCAAACTCAGCGGCAATAAAACACCGGTGCTGTGGCGGCAGGTTGGCTGGACAACGCTCGCGCTGGCGGGCGGGGTGATTCTGCTGGTAGCGGCGGTAACGATGTGGATGAGTGCGGTGCCGGTGGGAAGGGGATTGCGGCCTTTTTAGTTTCAATTCCCTCTCCCACAGGGAGAGGGAATTACCGGGATTAACGCTTCAGCGCATCGCTCAGTTCATCACGCATGTTTGCCAGCATGGCTTTAACAACGCGTGGGTTACCCGCAACGATGTTGCCGGTAGACAGATAGTTATGGCCGCCGGTGAAGTCGCAAACAATGGCGCCTGCTTCACGCGCGATCAGCTCGCCCGCTGCAAAATCCCATGGCTTCAGTGAGAGTTCGAAGTAACCGTCAACGCGGCCGGTGGCAACATAGGCCAGATCCAGCGCAGCAGAACCGGTGCGACGGAAGTCCGCGCATTCGGTGAACAGTTTGCCCAGGATATTCATATAGGTGGTCGCGTGCTGTTTTGCCTTGAACGGGAAACCGGTCGCCAGGATGGTGCCGTCCAGATCGCGTGCGTTGCTGCAGCGCAGACGGTAGCCGTTCAGCTGTGCGCCCTGACCGCGGGTCGCGGTGAACAGTTCGTTACGCATTGGATCGTACACAACGGCGACTTCAGTACGGCCTTTAATGCGTACTGCGATAGACACAGAGAAGTGTGGCAGGCGTTTGACGAAGTTGGTGGTGCCATCCAGTGGATCGATAACCCATTGAACATCCTGATCGGTACCTTCATGTTCACCGCTTTCTTCGGTGATGATGGTGTGCTGTGGGTAAGATTTGCGGATCGTTTCGATAATAATCGCTTCTGCGGCTTTATCGACGTTCGTCACGAAATCATTGCTGCCTTTCTGGCTGGTTTCTACGGAGTCTGGCGTTTCGTAGTGTTTGGCAATTACATTACCCGCCTTGCGCGCTGCGCGCACGGCGATGGTCAGCATCGGATGCATCGGTCTCTCTCACTGGATGTTAAAGAACAGGAAAATCGGCGCAGAGTATAGCAGCGGGATCGGATTATGTCTCCCGTTTATGATAATATGCCCGAATATTCTTCAGACGCTGAATTCAGACATTAAAAATTATGCTGCAAAACATTCGAATCGTGCTGGTCGAAACATCGCACACCGGCAACATGGGCTCCGTTGCCCGCGCTATGAAAACCATGGGCTTAACGAACCTGTGGCTGGTTAACCCGCTGGTGAAACCCGACTCGCAGGCTATCGCGCTGGCGGCCGGGGCCAGCGACGTGATCGGCAATGCCCAGATCGTCGACACCCTTGACGAAGCGCTGGCCGGCTGCAGCCTCGTTGTGGGTACCAGCGCGCGTTCGCGCACGCTGCCGTGGCCAATGCTCGATCCGCGTGAATGCGGCCTGAAAAGTGTCTCGGAGGCAGAACAGGCGCCGGTTGCGCTGGTGTTTGGCCGCGAGCGCGTTGGCCTGACCAACGACGAGCTGCAGAAGTGTCATTATCACGTCGCGATTGCGGCAAACCCGGAGTACAGCTCGCTGAACCTGGCGATGGCGGTGCAGGTTATCGCTTACGAAGTCCGTATGGCGTGGCTGGCAACGCAGGAAAAAGAGGTCGAGCCGAAAGAAGAGACGGCTTACCCGCTGGTGGACGACCTTGAGCGTTTCTACGGTCACCTGGAGCAGACGCTGCTCTCAACCGGCTTTATCCGTGAAGGCCACCCGGGCCAGGTGATGAACAAGCTGCGCCGTATGTTTACCCGCGCGCGTCCGGAAAGCCAGGAGCTGAACATCCTGCGCGGGATTCTGGCGTCGATTGAGCAGAAGAATAAAGAGTAGTGCCGGTTTGTTTTCTCTCTCCCTGTGGGAGAGGGGCGGGGTGAGGGCATCAGGCCGCACCTGTATTATGAAGGCACAGAAGGTTAAATACCTGACTAAAACAGTCAAGTAAATAGTTGACCATTTTAGTCAGGAATGTCAGACTTGGCCCTGCTATGCAATACCCCATTTTACTATAAAAAACCCCGGGCAGGGGCGAGTTTGAGGTTAAGTAAGACATGAGACTGACATCTAAAGGGCGTTATGCCGTGACCGCGATGCTGGACGTTGCGCTCAACTCCGAAGCGGGCCCGGTTCCGTTGGCTGATATTTCTGAACGACAAGGGATCTCCCTCTCTTATCTGGAACAGCTGTTCTCCAGACTGCGTAAAAATGGACTGGTTTCCAGCGTTCGTGGTCCAGGCGGCGGTTATCTGCTGGGTAAAGACGCGGGCAGTATTGCAGTTGGTGAAGTGATTAGCGCAGTTGACGAATCCGTTGACGCGACCCGTTGCCAGGGTAAAGGCGGCTGCCAGGGCGGCGATAAGTGCCTGACCCACGCGCTGTGGCGCGATCTGAGCGACCGTCTCACCGGCTTCCTGAACAACATCACCCTGGGTGAACTGGTCAATAACCAGGAAGTTCTGGATGTCTCTGGTCGTCAGCACAGTCAGGATTCCCAACGCAGCACCCGCGCGCAGGACGCTATCGACGTCAAACTGCGCGCGTAATAAAACGATAAGTATTTCAGAATCAGGCCGGGGCGAAGACTCGCCCCGTGTACTCGGTCGTACATCCAGCCGGTTGCCTGATTCCTTGCATTGAAGCGATGTACGGAGTTTAAAGAGCAATGAAATTACCGATTTATCTCGATTACTCCGCAACCACGCCGGTGGACCCGCGTGTTGCCGAGAAAATGATGCAGTGTCTGACCCTGGACGGAAACTTTGGTAACCCAGCTTCCCGTTCACACCGTTTTGGCTGGCATGCTGAAGAGGCGGTTGATATCGCCCGTAATCAGATTGCTGACCTGGTGGGTGCCGACCCGCGTGAGATTGTTTTCACCTCCGGTGCGACCGAATCCGACAACCTGGCGATCAAAGGTGCAGCCAACTTTTATCAGAAAAAAGGCAAGCACATCATCACCAGCAAAACCGAACATAAAGCCGTGCTGGACACCTGCCGTCAGCTGGAGCGTGAAGGGTATGAAGTCACCTACCTGGCGCCACAGAGCAACGGCATCATCGACCTGAAAGAGCTCGAAGCGGCCATGCGTGATGACACCATTTTGGTTTCCATCATGCACGTCAACAACGAAATCGGCGTGGTACAAGACATCGCGACCATCGGCGAAATGTGCCGCGCGCGCGGTATCATCTACCACGTGGACGCGACCCAGAGCGTGGGCAAACTGCCTATCGACCTGAGCCAGCTGAAAGTTGACCTGATGTCCTTCTCCGGCCACAAAATCTATGGCCCGAAAGGGATTGGCGCGCTGTACGTGCGTCGTAAACCACGTATCCGCATCGAAGCACAGATGCACGGTGGCGGTCACGAGCGCGGCATGCGTTCCGGTACGCTGCCTGTTCACCAGATCGTGGGCATGGGCGAAGCCTACCGCATTGCAAAAGAAGAGATGGAAACCGAGATGGCACGCCTGCGCACGCTGCGTAACCGTCTGTGGGACGGCGTGAAAGATATGGAAGAAGTGTATCTGAACGGCGATCTCGAGCAGGGCGCACCGAACATCCTCAACGTCAGCTTCAACTATGTTGAAGGCGAGTCGCTGATCATGGCGCTGAAAGACCTGGCGGTTTCTTCCGGTTCTGCCTGTACCTCTGCAAGCCTTGAGCCATCCTACGTGCTGCGCGCGCTGGGTATGACTGACGAGCTGGCACACAGCTCTATCCGTTTCTCTTTAGGTCGTTTCACTACCGAAGAAGAGATTGACTACACCATCAAGCTGGTTCGCAACTCCATTGGCCGTCTGCGCGACCTTTCTCCACTGTGGGAAATGTTCAAGCAGGGCGTGGATCTTAACAGCATTGAATGGTCACATCACTAATCGGTACATAAGGAGAATTCAATCATGGCATACAGCGAAAAAGTCATCGATCATTACGAAAACCCACGCAACGTTGGCTCTTTTGACAACAGTGACGAATCTGTTGGTAGCGGCATGGTCGGTGCGCCGGCGTGTGGCGACGTGATGAAGTTGCAGATTAAAGTCAACAATGAAGGTATCATTGAAGACGCGCGCTTCAAGACCTACGGCTGCGGTTCTGCTATCGCGTCCAGCTCCCTGGTCACCGAATGGGTGAAGGGCAAGTCTCTGGACGAAGCACAGGCAATCAAGAACACGGATATTGCTGAAGAACTCGAACTGCCACCGGTGAAAATTCACTGCTCAATTCTGGCAGAAGACGCGATCAAAGCCGCCATTGCGGATTACAAAAGCAAACGTGAAGCAAAATAATTGAGGTTTGAGTATGTCGATTACCCTTAGCGACAGCGCTGCCGCGCGAGTAAGCTCTTTTCTGGCGAACCGTGGTAAAGGCTTTGGCCTGCGACTGGGCGTACGTACCTCCGGCTGTTCTGGTATGGCTTACGTACTGGAGTTTGTTGATGAACCGGCGTCTGACGACACCGTGTTTGAAGACAAGGGCGTGAAGGTGGTGGTCGATGGCAAAAGCCTGCAATTCCTCAACGGCACTCAGCTGGACTTCGTTAAAGAAGGCCTGAACGAAGGGTTTAAATTCACGAACCCGAACGTCAAAGACGAGTGTGGTTGCGGCGAAAGCTTCCACGTTTAACCGCGCGTCATCCGAAACCCCACCGTGGCGTACCCGCTGCGCGTGGGGTTTGTTATAACAGGCTACCCCTGAGATTGTTATGGATTACTTCACTCTCTTCGGACTTCCCGCTCAATACCCGATTGATCTCCAGGCGCTGACGATCCGCTTTCAGGATCTTCAGCGTCAGTACCATCCGGACAAATTCGCGAGCGGTACTCAGGCAGAACAGCTGGCTGCGGTATCGCACTCTGCGACCATCAACCAGGCCTGGCAGACGCTGCGTCATCCGCTGGCGCGCGCTGAATATCTGCTCTCGCTCCACGGTTTTGATCTGGCGAGCGAACAGCACACCGTGCGCGACACGGCGTTTCTGATGGAGCAGCTGGAGCTTCGCGAAGAGCTCGATGAGATTGAACAGGCCAAAGACGAAGCGCGTCTGGAAAGCTTTATTACGCGCGTGAAGGGCATGTTCGATACCCGCCATCAGCAGATGGTGGAGCAACTGAACAACGAGACCTGGGACGTGGCGGCAGATACTGTGCGCAAACTCCGTTTTCTCGATAAACTGCGAAGCAGTGCTGAACAACTCGAAGAAAAGCTGCTCGATTTTTAATTTCGGAAGCAATTATGGCCTTATTACAAATTAGTGAGCCTGGCTTAAGTGCCGCACCGCACCAGCGTCGTCTGGCGGTGGGTATTGACCTGGGCACCACCAATTCCCTCGTGGCGACCGTGCGCAGCGGCCAGGCGGAAACGCTGGCTGACGAGCAGGGCCGCCATCTGCTGCCTTCCGTGGTCCACTACCAGCAGCAGGGTCACGCGGTCGGCTATGACGCCCGCGCCAACGCCGCGCGCGATCCGGCCAACACCATCAGCTCCGTCAAGCGCATGATGGGCCGCTCGCTGGCCGATATTCAGACCCGCTACCCGCATCTGCCGTATCAGCTGCAGGCCAGTGAAAACGGCCTGCCGATGATCGCGACCGCGGCCGGTCTGCTGAACCCGATTCGTGTTTCTGCTGACATTCTCAAAGCGCTGGCGGAGCGCGCTACGGCAACGCTCGGCGGCGACCTGGACGGCGTGGTGATCACCGTTCCTGCGTACTTTGACGATGCACAGCGTCAGGGCACCAAAGACGCCGCGCGTCTGGCGGGCCTGCACGTGCTGCGTCTGCTGAACGAACCGACGGCGGCGGCGATTGCCTACGGCCTCGACTCCGGTCAGGAAGGGGTCATTGCGGTTTACGATCTCGGCGGCGGTACCTTTGATATTTCAATCCTGCGCCTGAGCCGTGGGGTATTTGAAGTGCTGGCGACCGGCGGGGATTCCGCGCTGGGCGGTGATGACTTCGACCATCTGCTGGCGGACTACATTCGCGAGCAGGCGGGCATCAGCGATCGCAGCGATGCGCGCGTACAGCGTGAACTGCTGGATGCGGCCATCGACGCCAAAATCGCCCTGAGCGATGCGCAGACGGTTACCGTCAATGTTGCGGGCTGGCAGGGTGATATCACCCGCGATCAGTTCAGCGATCTGATCGCCCCACTGGTGAAACGCACCTTACTGGCCTGCCGTCGCGCATTGAAAGATGCGGGCGTTGAGGCGAACGAGGTGCTGGAAGTGGTCATGGTGGGCGGTTCGACCCGCGTGCCGCTGGTGCGCGAGCGCGTGGGCGAATTCTTTGGCCGCACGCCGCTGACCTCCATCGACCCGGACAAAGTGGTTGCTGTAGGTGCCGCAATCCAGGCCGATATTCTGGTCGGCAACAAGCCGGACAGCGAAATGCTGCTGCTGGACGTCATCCCGCTGTCGCTGGGCTTAGAAACCATGGGCGGCCTGGTGGAGAAAGTGATCCCGCGTAACACCACCATTCCGGTGGCGCGCGCGCAGGAGTTCACCACCTTTAAAGACGGCCAGACCGCGATGTCCATCCACGTGATGCAGGGCGAACGCGAGCTGGTGCAGGACTGCCGCTCTCTGGCGCGCTTTGCGCTGCGCGGTATCCCGGCGCTGCCTGCAGGCGGGGCGCATATTCGCGTCACCTTCCAGGTGGATGCCGACGGCCTGCTGAGCGTCACGGCGATGGAAAAATCCACCGGCGTGGAATCGTCCATCCAGGTGAAGCCGTCCTACGGCCTGACCGATGGCGAAATCGCCTCTATGATTCAGGACTCAATGAGCTACGCCGAGCAGGATGTGAAGGCGCGTATGCTGGCGGAGCAGAAAGTTGAAGCCGCCCGCGTGCTGGAAAGCCTGACCGGCGCGCTCGCTGCCGACGCCGCGCTGCTCAGCGCCGCTGAGCGTCAGGTGATTGACGAAGCCGCCGCGCGCTTAAGCGCCGTGGCCGAAGGCAATGACGCTGACGCAATAGAAGAAGCCATTAAAAACGTTGATAAACAAACCCAGGACTTTGCTGCTCGCCGCATGGACAAATCTGTCCGCGTCGCGCTGAAAGGCCAGTCCGTGGACGAGGTTTAATATGCCAAAGATTGTAATTTTGCCTCATGCGGACCTCTGTCCGGATGGCGCTGTTCTGGAAGCGAAGACCGGTGAAACCATTCTCGATGTTGCCCTGCGTGCAGGTATCGAAGTGGAACACGCCTGTGAGAAATCCTGTGCCTGCACCACCTGCCACTGCATCGTGCGTGAAGGTTTTGACTCTCTTGCCGAGAGCACCGAAGACGAAGACGACATGCTGGATAAAGCATGGGGTCTGGAGCCAGACAGCCGCCTGAGCTGCCAGGCTGCGGTGACCGATGAAGATCTGGTCGTGGAATTCCCACGCTACACCATCAACCACGCACGCGAGCATTGATATGGGACTGAAGTGGACAGACAGCAGTGAAATCGGCGAAGCGCTCTACGACGCGAACCCGGATCTCGATCCGAAGACCGTACGATTCACCGACATGCACCAGTGGATCTGCGATTTAGAGGATTTCGACGACGATCCAAACGCATCCAATGAAAAAATTCTGGAGGCGATTCTGTTAGTCTGGTTAGATGAAGCAGAATAAATAACAAAACGGGCTGCCTTCAGGCGGCCCGTTTGCTAGTTGCTAATAAGGAAAAATAAAATGACCGAAGCGATGAAGATTACGCTCTCTACGCAGCCCGCCGACGCGCGCTGGGGCGAGAAAGCCAGCTACAGCATCAACAACGACGGTATTACCCTGCACCTGACGGGCAACGATGATTTGGGCCTGATCCAGCGCGCCGCGCGTAAAATTGACGGTCTGGGCATTAAGCATGTCTCCCTGGAAGGCGAAGGTTGGGACACCGACCGCAGTTGGGCATTCTGGGCAGGCTACAAAGGCCCAAAAGGCACCCGCAAAATTGAGTGGGCAAACCTCGACGAAGCCGGTCAGAAAGAGCTGGAAAGCCGCCTGCAAATTATCGACTGGGTGCGCGACACCATCAACGCTCCGGCGGAAGAGTTAGGCCCGGAGCAGCTGGCGCAGCGCGCCGTTGACCTGCTGTGCGGCGTGGCGGGCGACAAGATGTCCTACCGCATCACCAAGGGTGAAGACCTGCGCGAGCAGAACTACATGGGTATTCATACCGTGGGCCGTGGTTCTGAGCGTCCACCGGTGCTGCTGGCGCTGGACTACAACCCAACCGGCAATAAAGACGCTCCTGTCTTTGCCTGCCTGGTAGGTAAAGGTATCACCTTCGACACCGGCGGCTACAGCCTGAAGCAGAGCGCGTTCATGGACTCCATGAAGTCTGACATGGGCGGTGCAGCCACCATCACCGGCGCGCTGGCGTTTGCGATTACCCGCGGTCTGAACAAGCGCGTGAAGCTGTACCTGTGCTGCGCGGACAACATGGTGAGCGGTAACGCCTTCAAGCTGGGCGACATCATTCGCTATCGCAACGGCAAAAACGTCGAAGTGATGAACACCGACGCCGAAGGCCGTCTGGTGCTGGCCGATGGCCTGATCGACGCGTCTGCCCAGAAGCCAGAGCTGATTATCGATATGGCGACCCTGACCGGCGCGGCGAAAACCGCGCTGGGTAACGACTACCATGCGCTGTTCAGCTTCGACGACAAGCTGGCCGCTCGCCTGCTGGCCAGCGCCGCTGCAGAAAATGAACCGTTCTGGCGTCTGCCGCTGGCCGAGTTCCACCGCAGCCAGCTGCCGTCCAACTTTGCCGAGCTGAACAATACCGCCAGCGCGGCGTACCCGGCGGGCGCAAGCACCGCGGCAGGCTTCCTGTCTCACTTCGTTGAGAATTATCATGAAGGCTGGCTGCACATCGACTGCTCCGCAACGTACCGTAAAGCCGCGGTTGAGCAGTGGTCTGCGGGCGCAACCGGTCTGGGTGTGCGTACCGTGGCGAACCTGCTGACGGCGGAGTAATCTTTTTAGCCGGGTGGCGCTACGCTTAAGCGCGCCTTCGGAGTCATCATATTGCCCGGCGGCGCTGCGCTTGCACGGGCCTACGGTTTTGTAGGCCGGGTAAGCGAAGCGCCACCCGGCGTTTTTTGAAGTAGCCAAACTATGTCAGATACCAAAAACGAATTAGAAACCCTGCTGGAGCAGGCTGCGACCGAGCCCGCCCACCGTCCGGCTTTTTTCCGCACGCTGCTGGAATCCACCGTCTGGGTGCCGGGCACCGCGGCGGAAGGTGAGCAGGTTGTCGAAGACAGCGCGCTGGATCTGCTGCACTGGGAGAAAGATGACGGCACGTCGGTGATCCCGTTCTTTACTTCGCTGGAAGCCCTGCAGGAAGCGGTAGAAGACGAACAGGCGTTCGTGGTAATGCCGGTGCGTACCCTGTTTGAAATGACGCTGGGCCAGACGCTGTTCCTCAACGCTAAATTGCCGACCGGGAAAGAGTTCACGCCGCGTGAAATCAGCCACCTGATAGGTGAAGAGGGCAACCCGCTCAGCACCCAGGAAGTGCTTGAAGGGGGCGAAACGCTGCTGCTGTCTGAGGTGGCCGAGCCGCCCGCGCAGATGATTGATTCCCTGACGACGCTGTTCAAAACGCTCAAGCCCGTCAGGCGCGCGTTTCTCTGCTCTATCAAAGAGCGCGCGGACGAAAAGCCGGTGCTGTTGATCGGTATTGAGGCCGATGGCGATTTCGACGAGATCGTTCAGGCGGCGGGCAGCGTGGCGACCGACACGCTACCGGGCGATGAGCCGATTGATATTTGTCAGGTGAAAAACGGTGAGAAGGGTATCAGCCACTTTATTACCGAGCACATCACCCCGTTCTACGAGCGTCGCTGGGGCGGCTTCCTGCGCGATCTCAAAACCAACCGCATCATCTGATTACGGCGGGGTGAATGTCACCCCGTTGCTTCCAGCAGCAGTAAATCCATCAGCAGCACCAGATTCGACTCAAACGACGTCACCCCTGCGGCTTCGGCGGCGTAGTGTACCGCTTCGTCATAGAGCGCAAAGTGAACGTCGGCCATCTCTGCCAGCGTGTTGGCCGAGGCGCGGGTAAACGCGACGATGGTCATGCCGACGTTTTTGGCAATCCGCGCTTTATCCAGCACCTGCTCCGTTTCGCCGCTGCGCGAGACGGCAATAAACACCTGATAGCGCGCGGCGTTGCTGAGGAAAATATTCCTGCTGTCCCCCGGCCCGGAGATAAACGCCGTTTTGCCCAACACCTGCAGCTTCTTGGTCAGGTACTCCGCAAAGAGATAGGAAAACCCGGCGCCGTAGAGAAAGAAGCTCTCTTTCTGGCGCAGCAGGTCGGCAAACTGCTGTCGCTTCTCCTGCGTGACCCACTGAAAGGTGTGCTGATAGTTGGCGATAAACTGATTAAACAGCGCCGGGAGCTCAGGACGCGATTGCCCCTGAACGGCAATATGCGGCGTGTCGGAGAGCAGCTGCTTGCAGTGCCAGATAAACTCGCTAAAGCCGCTGAACCCCAGCTTCTGGCACAGCCGCATGATGGTGGCGGTAGAAACAAACGTCGCCTGAGCAAGCTCTCGCACCGTGATGTTGCCCACCAGCAGCGGATGCTCCGTGAGGTGGGCGAGGACGCGATACTCCGCGCGGGTCAGCGATGCCCCGCGCGTTAACAGCGTGGCCAGGCGGTTATCCATTATTTCGCGGGTTCGACAGGCAGATCGTCTCGCGCACCCCATTCGCTCCAGGCGCCGTCGTAGAGCGTGACGTCGTTCGCGCCGAGCGTGGCGAGCGCCAGGATCACCACGCAGGCCGTAACACCGGAGCCACAGCTGGCAATAATCGGACGATGTAAATCCACGCCAGCACGGTCAAAAATGGCGCGCAGCTCGTCGGTAGTTTTCAGCTCACCCTCAAATACCAGATCGCCCCACGGCACGTTCAGCGCGCCCGGAATATGTCCGCGCTTCAGCCCCGGACGCGGTTCATCCGCTTGGGCATTGAAGCGTGGAGCAGGACGGGCATCGACGATTTGCGCCGTTTTTTCATGGCTCACGACCAGCACGTCGGTCAGGCGTTTTACCACGTGGGTGTCAAAGGTCGCGTCGAATTCACCTTCCGGCAGCGTGACGTCACCCTGCTGAAGCGGCAGCTCGTCGCGCTTCCAGCCCGCCAGCCCACCGGCAAGAATCGAGATTTTTTCCACGCCGAAGTTTTTCAGCATCCACCACGCGCGCGGCGCGGAGAAGAGGTTACCTTCATCATAGACAACGAGGTGTTTGTCTTTGCTGATGCCCAGCTCGCGCATCGCCACGGAAAACGCTTCCGGGCGCGGCAGCATGTGCGGCAGGGGAGAGGTGTGATCGGAGAGGGCTTCAATATCAAAAAATACCGCACCCGGCAGATGCCCGGCACGGTATTCACCGGGCACGTCACGATGCTCTTGTCCCGGAGGGGCCATACGCGCGTCGATAATCTGAACTTCCGGATCGTCGCCGTGCTCAATCAGCCAGTCGGCAGCGACAAAATATGAGGTGGACATGGGTTGCCTCCATTCTTTTCCGTAAAAAAGGATTGTCGGTGTTTTTTCTGACACCGACAAGCAAACCACGTTCAACTCGCGAGCAAGCCCCTATTTTTTCACCGGTTCGCCGTCCTGCCAGGCTTTTTGCAGCGCTGGCCAGTAGTCGCGGTTGGCCTCAATCATCTCATCCAGAATGGCTTTTGCATGTTCCATGGTCGGCACGGTGCGGTTGAGGGTAAACGCCTGCAAGGCTTTCTCATAGCTGCCTTCGATAGTCGCCTCCACCAGCAGCTGTTCAGAGGCGAGCTGCTGTTGCAAAAGGGTCTGATGGAATAGCGGCACCTGACCGATGCGGATCGGTTCCGGGCCCTCGGAGGTGATATAAGCGGGAACTTCCACCACCGCATCGTACGGCAGGTTGGTAATCGCCCCGCGGTTTTCCACCATCACCAGATGGCGGCTTCGCAGGTTAAAGGCCAGCGAGCAGGCCACATCGACGATAAACTCGCCGTGGACGCCCACATGGAAGGCATCCGGTAAAATTCCGGTGCGTTGATATTCTTCAGCGGCGGCGAACAGCTTTTTCTCGCGCCCGTCCATCACTTCATTAGCGCGGGTATAGTCCGGGTTCTGGTGCGCCACAATCTGGTTCGGCATCAGGTAATACTGCAGATACGGGTTCGGCAGATACTCGGGGAAATTGTCCATGATCGGCTTGATGTTGCGCCAGGTTTTCACCCAGGAGGGGTCAGAATGCTGCGGATCGGTTTTAGCCGCATCTTCCGTCAGCAGGCCAAACTTAGCGATATGCTTACGCAGCGCCGGGAGCTTGTCTTCGCCGTCCACCAGCACGCGGGTAAACCAGCCGAAGTGGTTCAGGCCGAAGTAGTCCACTTCCAGCCTGCGGCGATCGACACCCAGAATCGCCCCCATATTGCGCATGGCGGCCACCGGCATATCGCAGATGTTCAGCACCCGCGCATTTGGCCGCAGACGGCGCACGCCCTCCGCGACGATCGCCGCCGGGTTGGAGTAGTTCACGATCCAGGCTTTTTCATGCGCGTAGCGATCGACCAGATCGATAAGCTCCACCATCGGCAGGATCGTGCGCAGGCCGTAGGCCAGCCCGCCGGGGCCGCACGTTTCCTGGCCCACCACGCCGTGACGCAGCGGGATCTTCTCATCCTGCTCGCGCATCTTATACTGACCGACGCGCATCTGGGCAAAGACGAAATGGGCGCCGCTGAAGGCCACTTCCGGGTCGCTGGTGACGGTAAATTTGATGTGCTGACTGTGGTCGCGAATGACCTTCTCGACGACGGGCGCAATGGTGTTCTGACGCGCCTCGTCGATATCGTACAGGCGAATTTCGGCCAGCGGGAAATCCTGGAGGCGCACCATCAGGCTTTTCACAATGCCCGGCGTGTAGGTGCTGCCGCCGCCGGCAATCGACAGAATGAATGGGGGTGTAAACATCTTTAGCTCCTTTCAGAGAAACGTCTCAACGGCTTCTCGCATTTTTTTGACGTGCAGCCCATAGACCACCTGAACGTTGTTACCTTGTTTGATAATCCCTTTCGCGCCGGTCGTCTTCAGACGCGGCTCGTCGATAATGGCGACGTCCTTTACCGTGACGCGTAAGCGGGTGTAGCAGTTGTCCACCACTTCAATATTTTCCCGGCCGCCCAGCCCCACCACGATGGACTCGCCCAGACCGTCGTTATTGCCCTTCGCCTGGTACTCCTGCTTGCTGTAGAGGCGCGTCTCCTGGTCCTCATCTTCACGGCCCGGCGTTTTCATGTTGAAGCGCAGGATCAGGAAGCGGAACACCACGAAGTAGAGGGCGAACATGATCAGCCCGACCAGGATGTACATCGGCCAGTTGGACTTCTCCGTGCCGAGCGGCAGGTTGTAGAGGATGAAGTCGATAATCCCGTTGGCGCCGATGGCGTGAACGCCCAGCAGGGAGAACAGCATCATGCCGATGCCGGTCAGCACCGCGTGCACCACGAACAGCAGCGGGGCGACGAACAGGAAGGAGAATTCAATCGGCTCGGTGACGCCGACCAGCAGCGAGGTCAGCGCCGCCGGGATCAGAATCGCTTTGGCCGCCGCTTTACGCTCTGGCCTGGCAGTCATATACATCGCCAGCGCCGCGGCGGGCAGGCCAAACATCTTGCTGATGCCGCGGGCGTCCCACACCACGGTGCTGCTGAGCTGCTTCACCTGCGGGCAGGCCATTTCGGCAAAATAGATATTGCGCGCGCCCTGATACACCGTGCCGCAGACCTCCTGCGTGCCCCCGAGTTCGGTATAGAGGAACGGGGTATAGACCAGATGGTGCAGGCCAGTGGGGACCAGAATGCGTTCCAGGAAGCCGTAGATGGCCACGCCAAACGGTCCGGAACCTTTGATGGCCAGCGCCAGGGCGCTAATACCTTGCTGGGCAAACGGCCACAGTTCGCTCATCACTACGCCGAGCAGCATGGAGACCGGAAGCATCACAATGGCGACAAAACAGTGGCCGGAGTAAATCGCCATCGCGCCGTTAAACTGTACGCCGGAGTATTTGTTGTACAGATAGCCGGAGAGCGCACCGGTCAGGATCCCGGCAAAAACGCCCATCTCCAGCACCTGCACGCCCAGCACCATGGTTTGTCCGGCCGCTTTCATCTGAGCAGCTGGCGCCAGCGCGCCCTGCAGCTGCAGCGTGACGTTCATGGCGTTGATGAATACGACAAAGGTCACCAGACCAATCAGCGCGGCATAGCCTTTATCACGCGTCGCCAGACCAATCGGGATCCCTACCGCAAACACCAGCGCCAGGTTCACCAGCACCGACACGGCAGATTTCGCGATAAGCTGACCAATATGCTGAATCAGGGGATGGCCAAGAAACGGCAGATACTCCGCGAGATTACCGTTACCCAGCACGTTACCAAAGGCAATGAACAGACCGACGATCGGTAAGATAAGTACCGGTCCGTACAATGATTTTCCGAAATTTTGTAGGGCGTTCACGGCTCGTTTCATGGCTTTCTCTCTTATTGAACCGCGCACTCGGGGTGCGTCATGGTCATAAAACTAGCAGTCTTCAGGCGCGCTTATCCAGCTATCTTCTTGTTTTAAAAACAAATGACGTAAAAGGTTACATGTGACGTTATGTGCTGTGATCGCGGTTCCATCACGGCGTAGCGGCGTGTTGCCATTCTGCGAGGCGCTTTCCAGATTCTAAAATTGGACTTTTTGAATTAATGAAACTTGCGGATAATACTTATCCGGACGACGACCAACAGGCTCCATGGGCCAGGGACAAAGGATGAAACCGTTTCGCTTAGCCGCGCTCTCTCTCGCGCTGCTTACCACGTTTACGCTTGTCGGCTGTGATAACAGCGACGATAAATCTCAGGCTGCGGCTCCCGCGGCATCCACCGCATCCACACCGAAAGCCGCGGAAAAGCCAAATGCTGAAACGCTGGCTAAGCTCGCCGCCCAGAGCCAGGGAAAAGCGCTGACCCTGCTGGATGCCTCTGAAGTTCAGCTCGACGGTGCCGCCACGCTGGTGCTGACCTTTTCTGTTCCGCTGAATCCCGATCAGGATTTCGCGAAAACCGTGCACGTCGTGGATAAGAAAAGCGGCAAGGTTGACGGGGCGTGGGAGCTGGCGCCTAACCTGAAAGAGCTTCGCCTGCGCCATCTTGAGCCCAACCGCAACCTGGTCGTCACCGTTGAACGGGGCCTGCAGGCGTTGAACAAGGCGACGTTCGGCATTGATTATGAGAAAGCCCTGACCACCCGGGACGTTGAACCCACCGTTGGTTTTGCCAGCCGCGGCTCACTGCTGCCGGGTAAGGTGGTGGACGGTCTGCCGGTGATGGCGCTCAACGTCAACAATGTTGACGTCAACTTTTACCGCGTGAAGCCTGAATCGCTGGCCTCACTTGTCAGCCAGTGGGAGTACCGCAACTCGCTGACCAACTGGGAGTCCGATAACCTGCTGAAGATGGCGGAGCTGGTTTACACCGGTCGATTCGATCTTAATCCGGCGCGCAATACGCGCGAAAAATTGCTGCTGCCTCTGAAGGATATTAAACCTCTCCAGCAGTCTGGCGTTTATATCGCGGTCATGAACCAGGCCGGGCACTACAACTACAGCAACGCCGCGACGCTCTTTACCCTGAGCGATATCGGCTTGTCCGCTCACCGTTATCATAATCGCCTGGACATCTTCACCCAGAGCCTGGAAAACGGTGCGGCGCAGTCCGGCGTCACCGTCACCCTGTTGAACGATAAAGGGCAGACGCTTGCCGAAGCGAAAAGCGACGGCGATGGCCACGCAAAGCTTGAGACCGACAAAGAGGCCGCGCTGATCCTGGCCAGTAAAGATGGTCAGACCACGCTGCTCGATCTCAAGCTGCCGGCTCTTGATCTGGCGGAGTTTGATATCGCAGGGAGCCCGGGCTATAGCAAGCAGTTCTTCATGTTTGGCCCACGCGATCTCTACCGCCCGGGTGAAACGGTGATCCTCAACGGCCTGCTGCGCGATAGTGACGGTAAGCCACTTCCGGATCAGCCTGTGAAGCTCGACGTGCTGCGTCCGGATGGACAGGTCGCCCGTACGATTGTCGTCAAGCCAGAGAACGGTCTCTATCGCTTTAACTATCCGCTGGACAGCGGGGCGCAGACCGGTATGTGGCATATCCGCGCCAACACCGGCGATAACCTGCAGCGCCTGTGGGACTTCCACGTCGAAGACTTCATGCCAGAGCGCATGGCGCTCAAACTGAGCGGACAAAAAACGCCGGTTTCACCGCAGGATAACGTGGACTTTAACGTGGTGGGCTATTACCTGTATGGCGCTCCGGCCAACGGTAATTCTCTGCAGGGCCAGCTCTTCCTGCGTCCGCTGCGTGACGCGGTGGCAGCGCTGCCGGGCTTCCAGTTTGGCGATATCGCCGAGGAGAACCTGAGCCGCAGCCTGGATGAGGTGCAGCTTACGCTGGATGAGCAGGGGCGTGGACAGGTTTCTACCGAAAGCCAGTGGAAAGAAGTGCACTCTCCGCTGCAGCTGATTCTGCAGGCCAGCCTGCTGGAGTCCGGCGGCCGTCCGGTAACGCGTCGCGCTGAGCAGGCCATCTGGCCGGCGGCTGAGCTGCCGGGTATTCGCCCTCAGTTCGCCAGTAAAGCCGTTTACGACTACCGCACCGATACCACCGTCAACCAGCCGATTGTTGACGAGAACGGCAACGCCAGCTTCGATATCGTTTACGCCGATGCCAGCGGCGCGAAAAAAGCGGTGTCTGGTTTGCAGGTTCGCCTGATCCGCGAGCGCCGTGACTACTTCTGGAACTGGTCTGAGAGCGAAGGCTGGCAGTCTCAGTTCGATCAGAAAGACCTGGTCGAAGGCGAGCAGGAGCTGACGCTCAAGGCCGACGAGACGGGTAAAGTCACCTTCCCGGTGGAGTGGGGTTCATACCGTCTGGAGGTGAAAGCGCCTGATGAGATGGTCAGCAGCGTGCGCTTCTGGGCAGGGTATAGCTGGCAGGATAACAGCGACGGCACCGGGGCTGCGCGCCCTGACCGCGTGACGCTGAAGCTGGATAAGCCAGCCTATCAGCCGGGCGACACCATCAACCTGCACATTGCCGCGCCAGCCGCAGGCAAGGGCTATGCGATGATCGAGTCCAGCGAAGGGCCGCTGTGGTGGAAAGAGATCGACGTACCGGTAAATGGGCTGGATCTCGCTATCCCGGTCGACAAGGCCTGGAAACGTCACGATCTCTACCTGAGTACGCTGGTGGTACGGCCTGGGGATAAATCCAAATCCGCCACGCCGAAGCGCGCGGTTGGCCTGCTTCATCTGCCGATGGGCGACGAAAATCGCCGCCTGAATATTGCGCTTGATAACCCGCAGAAGATGCGTCCAAACCAGACGCTCTCGGTGAAGGTGAAAGCCAGCGTGAAAGAGGGGGCCGTGCCGCAGAAGGTGAACGTTCTGGTCTCGGCGGTGGACAGCGGCGTGCTGAACATTACCGATTACGTCACGCCGGATCCGTGGCAGGCTTTCTTTGGTCAGAAGCGCTACGGCGCGGATATTTACGATATCTACGGCCAGGTCATTGAAGGGCAGGGCCGCCTGGCCGCGCTGCGCTTTGGTGGTGACGGTGATGAGCTGAAGCGCGGCGGAAAACCGCCGGTGAACCACGTCACCATCATTGCCCAGCAGGCACAGCCGGTCACGCTGGATGCCAACGGGGAAGGCACGATTACGCTGCCGATTGGTGATTTCAACGGCGAGCTGCGTCTGATGGCGCAGGCCTGGACGGAAGACGATTTCGGCAGCAGTGAAAGCAAGGTTATTGTGGCCGCGCCGGTCATTACCGAGCTGAATACCCCGCGCTTCCTGGCAAGCGGAGATACCTCGCGGCTGACGCTGGATATCACCAACCTGACCGACAAGCCGCAAACGCTGAACGTTGCCCTGACCTCTACCGGCAAACTGGTGCTGGAAGGCGCGCAGCCGCAGCCGGTTCAGTTGCCACCAGGGGCGCGCAGCACGCTGTTTATTCCCGTGCGCGCACTGGACGGTTATGGTGACGGTGAAGTGACCGCGCAGGTGACCGGTCTGCAGCTTCCGGGCGAGACTTTCGCACCGCAGCAAAAGAGCTGGAAAATCGGCGTGCGTCCGGCGTTCCCGGCGCAGACGGTGAATACCGGTGCCATGCTGAACCCCGGCGAATCCTGGACCGCACCGGCGCAGCATAGCAACGGTTTCTCTCCTGCCACCCTGCAGGGGCAACTGTTGCTGAGCGGCAAACCACCGCTCAACCTGGCGCGCTATATTCGTGAACTGCAGGCCTACCCGTACGGATGCCTGGAGCAAACCACCAGCGGACTGTTCCCGTCGCTCTACACCAACGCGGCGCAGCTTACTGCACTTGGCATCAAGGGCGACACCGATGACAAGCGCCGTGCAGCGATTGATATTGGCATCTCCCGTCTGCTGCAGATGCAGCGTGAAGACGGCGGGTTCGCGCTGTGGGATAAAAACGGTCCGGAAGAGTACTGGCTGACGGCCTACGTGACCGACTTCCTGGTGCGCGCGGGCGAGCAGGGTTACAGCGTGCCTGCAGATGCAGTGAATAACGCCAATAGCCGCCTGCTGCGCTATCTGCAGGACCCGGGCATGATGTCCATTCGCTATAGCGACGATACTCAGGCCAGCAAGTTCGCTGTGCAGGCCTATGCCGCACTGGTACTGGCACGCCAGCAAAAAGCGCCGCTGGGCGCGCTGCGTGAAATCTGGGATCGTCACGGACTGGCGGCTTCCGGTCTGCCGCTGATGCAGCTGGGCATGGCGCTCAAACTGATGGGCGATGCGCCGCGCAGCCAGCAGGCGCTGGACCTGGCACTTAAAACGCCGCGTAACGACAGCAAAAACTGGATGGCCGATTATGGCAGCCAGCTTCGCGATAACGCGCTGATGCTCTCTCTTCTCGAGGAGTACAAGCTGCTGCCGGATGCGCAAAATACGCTGCTGAATGCCCTGTCTGAACAGGCCTTCAGCCAGCGCTGGCTGTCAACGCAGGAGAGCAACGCGCTGTTCCTGGCAGGACGTTCGCTGCAAACCTTGTCCGGTACGTGGCAGGCGAAAACCTCTCTGTCTGAGACAGCATCAGGCGGCGATAAGTCACTGGTGCAAAACGTGAACGGCGACGAGCTTGGCGCGCTGCAGGTCACCAATACCGGAACGACACCGCTGTGGGTGCGTCTGGACAGCACCGGTTACCCTGACTATGCCCCTCAGCCGAGCTCGAACGTGCTGCAGGTTGAACGTCATATCCTGGCAACCGATGGCAGCAGTAAATCGCTCTCTTCCCTGAAGAGCGGCGAACTGGTGCTGGTGTGGCTGGAAGTTAAAGCCAGCCAGAACGTGCCGGACGCGCTGGTGGTGGATCTCCTCCCTGCGGGTCTGGAGCTGGAAAACCAGAACCTGGCAAGCAGCAGCGCCAGCCTGCAGGACAGCGGTAGCGAAGTGCAGAACCTGCTCAGCCAGATGCAGCAGGCGGATATTCAGCATATGGAATTCCGCGATGACCGCTTTGTGGCTGCCGTGCCGGTAAACGAAGGTCAGCCGGTCACGCTGGTCTATCTGGCCCGTGCCGTGACGCCAGGAACCTACCAGGTGCCGGTTCCGATGGTCGAGTCTATGTATGTGCCGCAGTGGCGGGCAATGGGGGCGGCCAGTGGCCCGCTGATTGTTGTTCCGTAATATGCGAATGGCACGTTTGACACGCTCCCGCTGGCTGTGGCTGGCGGGAGCGCTTCTCGTTTTATGGGGGCTGATTGTCGCCGCCGACCGCCTGTGGCCGTTACCGCTGAAAGAGGTTAACCCCGCCCGGGTCGTGGTGGATGAGAAGGGCACGCCGCTGTGGCGCTTTGCGGACAGCGACGGGATCTGGCGCTACCCGGTTACGATCGAAGAGGTCTCTCCCCGTTATCTTGAGGCGCTGATCCAGTACGAAGATCGCTGGTTCTGGGATCACCCCGGCGTAAACCCGCTCTCTGTCCTGCGCGCCGCCTGGCAGGATCTCAGTTCTGGCAAAGTCGTCTCTGGCGGCAGTACGCTGACCATGCAGGTGGCACGCCTGCTGGACCCGCATCCGCGCACCTTTGGCGGCAAAATTCGCCAGCTCTGGCGGGCGATGCAGCTGGAGTGGCACCTCTCTAAACGCGACATCCTGACGCTCTATCTCAACCGCGCGCCGTTTGGCGGTACGCTGCAGGGCGTCGGGGCGGCAAGCTGGACGTATCTGGGCAAGCCGCCGTCGCAGCTCAGCTATTCCGACGCGGCGCTGCTGGCGGTGCTGCCGCAGGCACCCAGTCGTTTACGCCCGGATCGCTGGCCTGAACGGGCCGAAGCGGCGCGCAATAAAGTGCTCGACCGCATGGCGACGCAGGGCGTCTGGTCCGCGAAGCAGGTCAAAGAATCACGGGAAGAATCGGTATGGCTGGCGCCCCGGCAGATGCCGCAGCTGGCGCCGCTCTTTGCGCGCATGATGCTCGGCAAAAGCCGCGACACGAAAATTGTCACCACGCTGGATGCCGGGCTACAGCGGCAGCTGGAAGAGCTGGCGATGAACTGGAAATCCCGCCTGCCGGCACGCAGCTCGCTGGCGATGATCGTGGTCGATCATACCGATATGAAAGTGCGCGGCTGGGTCGGATCGGTGGATATTAACGATGACAGTCGTTTTAGCCACGTGGATATGGTCAATGCGATCCGCTCCCCGGGATCGGTGTTGAAGCCCTTTATCTACGGTATGGCGTTGGACGATGGCCTGATCCATCCCGCCTCGCTGCTTCAGGACGTTCCCAGAAAAACCAGTGATTATCGCCCAGGGAATTTTGACAGCGGGTTCCACGGGCCGGTCAGCATGAGTGAAGCGCTGGTGCGCTCCCTCAACCTGCCCGCGGTACAGGTGCTGGAAGCCTACGGACCAAAACGATTTGCCGGTATGCTCAGTAACGCGGGTTTGCCGCTGATCCTGCCCGCGGGGGCACAGCCGAATCTCTCCCTGATCCTCGGTGGGGCAGGCGCGCGGCTGGCAGATATCGCCGCTGCCTACAGTGCCTTTGCCCGACACGGTAAGGCGGGACGGCTGCGCCTGCAGCCGGGCGATCCGCTGACTGAACGTCCGCTGTTATCACCGGGCTCGGCGTGGATTATTCGCCGTATTCTGGCCAATGAAGCGCAGCCGCTACCGGATAATGCACTACCGCAGGTTGCGCCGCTGGCGTGGAAAACCGGTACCAGCTACGGCTACCGTGATGCCTGGGCCATCGGTCTGAATGCCCGCTACGTGATCGGCATCTGGACCGGACGACCGGACGGCACGCCCGTGGCGGGACAGTTTGGGTTTGCCAGCGCGGTTCCGCTGTTAAACCAGGTCAATAACCTGCTTCAGTCGCGCTCAACGGTAGACGAAGCCCGCCTGCCTCGCGACCCGCGTCCGGAGAGCGTCGGGCGGGGCGTGATCTGCTGGCCGGGTGGCCAGCCGCTGCCGGAAGGCAGTGAAAACTGTCGACGTCGCCTGTCGACCTGGCTGCTGGAAGGCAGTGAACCGCCCACGCTGCTGTTGCCGGAGCAGGAAGGCATACGCGGCATTCGTTTCCCGGTCTGGCTGGATAAAACGGGTAAACGTGTGGCGGCAGATTGCCCTGATGCAACTGAAAAAGTCCTGGATGTCTGGCCGCTGCCGCTGGAACCGTGGCTGCCCGCAACCGAGCGTCGCGCGGTACGGATCCCGCCTTCATCAACAACCTGTCCTCCGCTGTTGCAGGACTCACCTGCGCCACTCATCCTGACAGGCGTACGCGAAGGGGCCGTTATCAAACGTCTGCCGGGTGAATCCCGCGTTTCGTTGCCGCTTCAGGCGACCGGCAACAGCGGTGAGCGCTGGTGGTTTTTGAACGGTGAACCGCTGAGTGTGAAGGGAAGGGTTTACACATTACAGCTTGATAAGTCGGGTGATTATCAGTTACTCGTTATGGATGAGACCGGGCAGGTCGCGACGGTGAATTTTACGCTGCAGTGATCTGAAAATAGCTTTCAGATGTGAGCTGTTGCTAAAACTCGTCTTATTTTAAAAAAATGTTACCTGAATCCATAGGCAATGGCGCTATTGCTCATTATAATCCGCGCCACACCATACTCAGGTATGCAAAACAACAGAACATTGACAGAGGTTATCATGGCTATTGAACGTACTTTTTCCATCATCAAACCAAACGCGGTGGCAAAAAACGTTATTGGCAGCATCTTCGCTCGCTTTGAATCTGCAGGGTTCAAAATTGTTGGCACCAAAATGCTGCACCTGACCGTTGAGCAGGCTCGCGGCTTCTACGCTGAGCACGAAGGTCGCCCATTCTTTGACGGCCTGGTGGAGTTCATGACCTCCGGTCCAATCGTGGTATCCGTGCTGGAAGGCGAAAACGCAGTACAGCGTCACCGCGACCTGCTGGGCGCAACCAACCCGGACAACGCGCTGGCCGGTACTCTGCGCGCTGACTACGCTGACAGCTTCACCGAGAACGGCACCCACGGTTCTGACTCTGTTGAATCTGCTGCACGCGAAATCGCTTTCTTCTTTGCAGAAGGCGAAGTGTGTCCACGTACCCGTTAATTTAACGGTTTCGTTTACACATTATTTTCGTAAATGCCGCGTCCAGACGTGGCATCCCTGCGCCAGACTTTGTACAATGCAACGCCCCGGACGAGCAGACCGCTTTCCGGGGCGTTTCTATTCAACCCTCCATGGGCCATAACGTGTAACAACGAGGCCGGAAAATATTATGTCTGAACTAGTGAATACCTCCGAAGTCGCCATTCCTGCGGTTCCCAATAAAAATGGAAAAATCAACCTGCTGGATCTGAACCGTCAGCAGATGCGCGAGTTCTTTAAAGAGATGGGCGAAAAGCCGTTTCGTGCCGATCAGGTCATGAAGTGGATGTACCATTACTGCAGCGACAATTTTGATGACATGACTGACATCAACAAGGTCCTGCGCAATAAGCTCAAAGAAGTGGCTGAAATCCGTGCACCGGAAGTGGTGGAAGAGCAGCGCTCCGCGGATGGCACCATCAAATGGGCGATTGCGGTCGGCGATCAGCGCGTTGAAACCGTCTACATCCCGGAAGAAGACCGCGCCACGCTGTGCGTCTCCTCTCAGGTTGGCTGTGCGCTGGAGTGCAAATTCTGCTCAACCGCGCAGCAAGGCTTTAACCGTAACCTGCGCGTGTCAGAAATTATCGGCCAGGTCTGGCGTGCCGCGAAAATCGTGGGCGCGGCAAAAGTGACCGGCACGCGTCCTATCACCAACGTGGTGATGATGGGGATGGGTGAGCCGCTGCTGAACCTGACCAACGTCGTTCCGGCGATGGAAATTATGCTGGATGACTTTGGCTTTGGTCTGTCCAAGCGTCGCGTCACGCTGTCTACCTCAGGCGTTGTGCCTGCGCTGGACAAGCTTGGCGACATGATTGACGTTGCGCTGGCGATCTCCCTGCACGCGCCAAACGATGAAATTCGTGACGAAATTGTGCCGATCAACAAAAAGTACAATATCGAAACCTTCCTCGCTGCCGTACGTCGCTACCTGGAGAAATCCAACGCCAACCAGGGCCGCGTGACCATCGAGTACGTGATGCTGGATCACGTCAACGACGGCACCGAACATGCGCATCAGCTGGCTGAACTGCTGAAAGATACGCCGTGCAAAATCAACCTGATCCCATGGAACCCGTTCCCGGGCGCGCCGTATGGCCGTAGCTCGAACAGCCGTATCGACCGTTTCTCCAAGGTGCTGATGGAGTATGGTTTCACCACCATCGTGCGTAAAACCCGTGGTGATGACATTGATGCCGCATGCGGACAGCTGGCAGGTGATGTCATTGACCGTACTAAACGTACCCTGCGTAAACGCATGCAGGGCGAGACGATCGCGGTTAAAGCTGTTTGATTATTATGCACTCGCGGCGCATTATCTGCGCCGTGAAGCATAACCTTACTGAATAATCAGTCAGATTCGTGATGACTGATCAATAATTACGGTGCGTTTCATTCGACTTTCGGGCAGTATGTAACGACGTAACAACAGTTTAGCCGTACGGGCAGGGCTGTACTGTCATCTCCGGGCTGACAGTCTTATACTCTCTGTTCAAGGTTAACTGACCAGAAGTTTCGCGGTGCGGGTGGCATTGTGACTCACCGGCGCCTGAACCCTTATTTTTCACGTACCAGTAGTTGTAGCGAATGAATACTGAAGCCACTCACGACCAACATGAAGCACTCTCCACTGGCGTTCGTCTTCGCAACGCCCGTGAACAACTCGGACTCAGCCAGCAAGCCGTTGCGGAACGCTTGTGCCTGAAGGTTTCCACGGTTCGCGATATTGAAGAAGATAAGGCGCCTGCCGATCTGGCTTCAACGTTCTTGCGCGGTTATATCCGCTCTTACGCAAAACTGGTGCACATCCCCGAAAACGAATTACTGCCAATGATGGAGAAGCAGGCGCCGGTCCGTGCAGCAAAAGTTGCGCCGATGCAGACCTTCTCCCTGGGGAAACGTCGTAAAAAACGTGATGGCTGGCTGATGAGCTTTACCTGGCTGGTGCTGTTTGTGGTCATCGGTCTGACCGGTGCATGGTGGTGGCAAAACCACAAGGCGCAGCAGGAAGAGATCACCACCATGGCCGATCAATCCTCCGCCGAACTCAACCAGGCCGGAAGTGAGAACGGCCAGAACGTGCCGCTGAATACCGACGGCGCAGCGTCCTCCAGCGAGCCACAGACCGCAGTGCCAGACGCGTCGGCGACCGGTGCAGCACAGACCCCGGCAGCAACGGCTAACACCGCTGCGCCGCAGGCTCAGGATCAAAACGCGGTTGTTGCCCCTTCTCAGGCGAATGTTGATACGGCGGCGAACGCGCCTGCGGCTACCCAGCCTGCAGACAATAGCGCAGCGACTCTGCCAACCAGCCCGGCGGGTACGGCGACAGCAGCCGATCCCAACGCGCTGGTGATGAACTTCAGCGCCGACTGCTGGCTGGAAGTAACTGACGCGACAGGTAAAAAACTGTTCAGCGGCCTGCAGCGCAAAGATGGCACGTTAAACCTAACCGGCCAGGCTCCTTATAAACTTAAAATCGGCGCTCCGGCAGCGGTACAGATCCAGTATCAAGGAAAACCTGTCGACCTGAGCCGCTTTATCAGAACTAACCAGGTTGCACGTCTTACCGTTAATGCCGAACAATCAGCAGCACAGTAACAGACGGGCAACGCGGGAGATTTTTCATGCATAACCAGGCTCCGATTCAACGTAGAAAATCGAAACGGATTTACGTTGGGAATGTGCCAATCGGCGATGGGGCACCTATCGCCGTTCAGTCGATGACCAACACGCGCACCACCGATGTGGAAGCGACGGTCAATCAAATCAAAGCATTAGAACGTGTAGGCGCGGACATTGTTCGCGTCTCCGTCCCAACCATGGATGCCGCTGAGGCGTTCAAACTGATCAAACAGCAGGTCAGCGTTCCGCTGGTGGCTGATATCCACTTCGACTACCGCATCGCACTGAAAGTGGCCGAATACGGCGTCGATTGCCTGCGTATTAACCCGGGCAACATCGGTAACGAAGAGCGTATCCGCATGGTCGTGGACTGCGCCCGGGATAAAAATATTCCTATCCGTATTGGCGTTAACGCCGGTTCACTGGAAAAAGATCTGCAGGAAAAATACGGTGAGCCTACGCCGCAGGCGCTGCTCGAATCCGCGATGCGCCACGTCGATCATCTCGATCGTCTCAACTTCGATCAGTTCAAAGTCAGCGTAAAAGCGTCCGACGTGTTCCTTGCCGTAGAATCTTACCGCCTGCTGGCAAAGCAGATCGACCAGCCTCTGCACCTCGGGATCACCGAAGCGGGCGGCCTGCGCAGCGGCTCTGTAAAATCCGCGATCGGTCTGGGGCTGCTGCTCTCTGAAGGGATCGGTGACACCCTGCGCGTCTCGCTGGCGGCCGATCCGGTCGAAGAGATCAAGGTCGGTTTCGATATTCTGAAATCACTTCGTATTCGCGCGCGTGGGATCAACTTCATTGCCTGCCCAACCTGTTCACGTCAGGAGTTTGATGTGATCGGGACGGTGAATGCCCTTGAGCAACGTCTTGAAGACATTATCACCCCGATGGACGTTTCCATCATCGGCTGTGTGGTAAACGGTCCGGGTGAAGCGCTGGTGTCAACCCTGGGCGTAACCGGCGGTAACAAGAAAAGTGGTCTCTATGAAGATGGCGTTCGTAAAGATCGTCTGGATAATAGCGACATGATCGACCAGCTTGAAGCCCGCATCCGCGCCAAAGCCGCCATGATGGACGAAACACAGCGTATCAGCGTTCAGCAGGTTGAAAAATAACGTGATGGGAAGCGTGCCGCTTCCCATGTATGATTGAACCCATTCTTTGGGTTTTTTTTGTATATAGAAAGAGAATAAACGTGGCAAAAAACATTCAAGCCATCCGCGGCATGAACGATTATCTGCCTGGCGAAACCGCCATCTGGCAGCGCATTGAAGGCACACTGAAGCAGGTGCTCGGCAGCTACGGTTACAGCGAAATCCGTTTGCCGATTGTAGAGCAGACCCCGTTATTCAAACGCGCGATTGGTGAAGTCACCGACGTGGTTGAAAAAGAGATGTACACCTTTGAGGACCGCAACGGCGACAGCCTGACCCTGCGTCCGGAAGGTACGGCGGGCTGCGTACGCGCCGGCATCGAACATGGTCTTCTGTACAATCAGGAGCAGCGCCTGTGGTATATCGGCCCGATGTTCCGCCACGAACGTCCTCAGAAAGGTCGTTATCGCCAGTTCAATCAGCTGGGTGTGGAAGTCTTTGGTCTGCAGGGCCCGGACATCGACGCCGAACTGATTATGCTGACCGCCCGCTGGTGGCGTGCGCTCGGTATCGCCGATCACGTTTCCCTTGAACTGAACTCTATTGGTTCTCTGGAAGCTCGCGCTAACTACCGAGATGCGCTGGTTGCGTTCCTGGAGCAGCATAAAGAGAAGCTGGACGAAGACTGCAAGCGTCGCATGTACAGCAACCCGCTGCGTGTTCTGGATTCCAAAAACGCGGATGTTCAGGCACTGCTGAACGATGCGCCTGCGCTTGGCGACTACCTGGATGAAGAATCTCGCGAACACTTCGCGGGCCTGTGCAAGCTGCTGGAAGCGGCAGGCATCGCCTATACCGTGAATCAGCGCCTGGTGCGCGGACTGGACTACTACAACCGTACCGTGTTTGAGTGGGTGACCAGCAGCCTCGGCTCTCAGGGCACCGTATGCGCGGGCGGCCGTTATGACGGTCTGGTTGAGCAACTTGGTGGTCGCGCAGCGCCTGCTGTGGGCTTTGCTATGGGCCTTGAACGACTTGTTTTGCTGGTTCAGGCAGTTAATCCGGAATTTAAAGCAGAATCCGTTGTCGATATATACCTGGTGGCCTCAGGCGCGGAAACGCAGTCTGCGGCGATGCAGCTTGCCGAACGCGTGCGCGATGCGCTGCCGGGCGTTAAGCTGATGACCAACCATGGCGGCGGCAACTTCAAAAAACAGTTTGCTCGTGCCGATAAGTGGGGCGCAAGTATTGCACTGGTGCTGGGCGAGTCCGAAGTGGCTAACGGCGAAGTGGTGGTGAAGGACCTGCGCTCTGGTGAGCAGACAACGGTAACGCAGGACGGCGTTGCGGCGCACTTGCGCACTCTATTGGGCTAAGGAGAAGGACTGCGTGGAAATTTACGAGAACGAACACGATCAGGTCGACGCGATTAAACGCTTCTTTGTTGAAAACGGCAAAGCGCTGGTTGTTGGGGTTATTTTAGGTGTCGGTGCGCTGGTGGGCTGGCGTTACTGGAACAATCATCAGGCAGATTCTGCGCGCGGCGCGTCCCTGTCCTATGAAAATACCGTGAGCGCAATTCGTGCCGATCAGCCGCAAACGCTGACGGCGGCAGAGAAATTTGCGGCTGACAACAAAAACACCTACGGTGCACTGGCTGCGCTGGAAGTGGCTCAGCAGTACGTTGATAAGAACGAACTGGATAAAGCCGCTGCTCAGCTCTCTCAGAGCCTTGCTGCGGCCAGCGATGATAACCTGAAAGCGGTGATCAATCTGCGCCTGGCACGTATTCAGGTTCAGCAGAAGAAAGCTGACGATGCGCTGAAAACGCTCGATACCATCAAAGGCGAAGGTTTTGCTGCCATCGTTGCCGATCTGCGCGGTGAAGCACTGCTGAGCAAAGGTGACAAAGCGGGCGCGCGTAAAGCGTGGCAAGCTGGCGTAGAGAGCAACGCTTCACCTGCGCTGAGCGAAATGATGCAGATGAAAATAAATAATTTGTCCGTCTGAGAGGGACCCGATGCAATTGCGTAAATTACTTCTGCCAGGACTGCTTTCTGTTACGTTATTGAGTGGTTGTTCACTGTTCAGTGGCGAAGAAGACGTTGTGAAAATGTCCCCACTGCCGACGGTTGAAAACCAGTTTACCCCATCCACCGCGTGGGATGTCTCCGTGGGCAGTGGGATTGGTGATTTCTATTCCAACCTTCATCCGGCCTATGCAGACAGCGTTGTCTATGCCGCTGACCGCAAAGGTACCGTGAAAGCGGTGAACGCCGATGACGGAAAAGAAGTGTGGTCCGTTAACCTGGCGGAAAAAGACGGCTGGTTCTCCCGTAAGCCTGCACTGCTGTCTGGCGGCCTGACCGTTGCCGGTGGCCACGTCTACGTGGGCAGCGAAAAAGCGCAGGTTTATGCCCTGAACAGCAGCGACGGCTCCATTGCCTGGCAAACAACCGTAGCGGGTGAATCCCTGTCTCGCCCGGTGGTGAGCGACGGCCTGGTGCTGATTCATACCAGCAACGGCCAGCTGCAGGCGCTGAACGAAGCGGACGGTCTGGTGAAATGGACCGTTAACCTGGATATGCCAGCACTCTCTCTGCGCGGCGAATCCGCTCCGGCTACCGCATTTGGCGCTGCCATTGTGGGCGGTGACAACGGTCGCGTGAGCGCAGTGCTGATGCAGCAGGGCCAGATGATCTGGCAGCAGCGTATCTCTCAGGCCACTGGCTCAACGGAAATTGACCGTCTGAGCGACGTAGACACAACGCCGGTCATCGTTAACGGTGTGGTTTACGCGCTGGCCTATAACGGCAACCTGACCGCGCTGGATCTGCGCAGCGGCCAGATCATGTGGAAACGTGAGCTGGGCTCTGTGAACGATTTCATCGTTGAGGGTAACCGTATCTATATGGTTGACCAGAACGACCGTCTGCTGGCTCTGAGCACCGAAGGCGGCGTAACGCTGTGGACGCAAAGCGACCTGCTGCACCGTCTGCTGACCTCGCCAGCGCTGTACAACGGTAGCCTGGTTGTGGGCGACAGCGAAGGGTATATGCACTGGATCGATCCGGATAACGGCCGCTTTGTTGCACAGCAAAAAGTCGACAGCTCTGGTTTCCTGACCGATCCGGTTGTGGCCGATGGCAAGCTGCTGATTCAGGCAAAAGACGGCACGCTGTACGCGATCACGCGTTAATTACCCGGCGGTTGTAGTATACTAAACGGCTCCTGTTCACTCAGGAGCCGTTTTGACATTTTTAAAAACGCCGCGAAAGCGACGTTATTTTGAATTTTATGAGGCTTCAAACATGGTACCTGTGGTCGCGCTTGTCGGGCGCCCTAACGTTGGAAAATCCACTCTTTTTAACCGTTTAACACGCACCCGTGATGCGCTGGTTGCGGATTTCCCGGGGCTGACGCGTGACCGTAAGTACGGTCGTGCAGAGGTGGAAGGACGCGAGTTCATCTGTATTGATACCGGTGGTATTGACGGCACAGAAGACGGCGTTGAAACCCGCATGGCGGAACAGTCGCTGCTGGCGATTGAAGAAGCGGATGTGGTGCTGTTTATGGTGGACGCTCGCGCTGGCCTGATGCCGGCGGACTCCGCTATCGCTAAGCACCTGCGTTCACGCGAAAAACCGACCTTCCTGGTGGCGAACAAAACCGACGGCATCGATGCCGATCAGGCCATCGCGGATTTCTGGTCTCTGGGCCTGGGTGAAATCTACCCGATTGCGGCATCGCATGGTCGTGGCGTCACCAGCCTGCTGGAAACCGTTCTGCTGCCGTGGGTTGACGAAGTGAACCCGCCGGAAGAAGTAGACGAAGACGCTGAATACTGGGCGCAGTTCGAAGACGGAGAAGAGGGCGAAGAAGAAGAGCCTGAAGACGACTTCAACCCGCAGGATCTGCCGATCAAGCTGGCAATCGTGGGCCGTCCAAACGTAGGTAAGTCTACGCTTACTAACCGTATTCTGGGTGAAGAGCGCGTGGTCGTTTACGACATGCCGGGCACCACCCGCGACAGTATCTACATCCCTATGCAGCGCGATGAGCGTGAATATGTCCTCATCGACACCGCCGGGGTGCGTAAGCGCGGGAAAATCACCGATGTGGTGGAAAAATTCTCCGTTATCAAAACTCTGCAGGCGATCGAAGATGCCAACGTTGTGCTGCTCGTCATCGACGCACGCGAAGGGATCTCCGATCAGGACCTCTCTCTGCTCGGCTTTATCCTCAATAGTGGGCGCTCACTGGTTATCGTGGTCAACAAATGGGATGGCCTGAGCAACGAGGTTCGTGAGCAGGTGAAAGAGACCCTCGACTTCCGTCTGGGCTTTATCGACTTTGCCCGCGTGCACTTCATCTCTGCGCTGCACGGTAGCGGCGTCGGTAACCTGTTCGAATCCGTGCGTGAAGCGTATGACAGCTCCACCCGTCGTCAGAGCACCGCGATGCTGACGCGCATCATGAACATGGCTGCAGAAGACCATCAGCCGCCGCTGGTGCGCGGCCGTCGCGTGAAGCTGAAATATGCCCACGCCGGTGGTTATAACCCGCCAATCGTGGTGATCCATGGCAACCAGGTGAAAGACCTGCCGGATTCCTACAAGCGCTACCTGATGAACTACTTCCGTAAATCGCTGGACGTGATGGGCACGCCTATCCGTATCCAGTTCAAGGAAGGGGAAAACCCGTTCGCCAACAAGCGCAACACCCTGACGCCAAATCAGATGCGTAAGCGTAAACGCCTGATTAAGCACATTAAGAAAAGCAAATAAGCTTTGCCGCTCTCATGAAAGCCCGCGATTATCGCGGGCTTTTTTTTGCCGAATCATACCGCCGGTTTTCTCAGTGTGAAGTCAATCACTATTCACTTTTAACCATGTTTAAATCTAAGAAAGTAGACAATCGTCGAATTTTCATCTTAAAGTCCAGGGTCCGGTACTAGACAAAACTAGCGCCTGGTTATCAAATGGTTAACTAACTTTTCGCCGCACGTAAAAAATCGGCCAGATACGTAACTGGCCGGCGTACCTGCTGGTGTTTACAAGCACGACGACATACCTTTCGGGAGAATTATGCAATCCACTGTTAATCAAAAAGAGAGCCGAACGTTCTTCGGCCATCCGTATCCGCTCGGTTCCCTGTTCTTCACCGAGATGTGGGAGCGTTTCTCGTTTTACGGCATTCGTCCGCTACTGATCCTGTTTATGGCCGCCACCGTCTATGACGGCGGGATGGGCCTGGCGCGTGAAAACGCCTCGGCGATTGTCGGTATCTTTGCCGGTACCATGTACCTGGCCGCGCTGCCGGGCGGCTGGCTGGCCGATAACTGGCTCGGTCAGCAGAGAGCCGTCTGGTACGGTTCGATTCTGATTGCGCTCGGTCACCTGTCGATTGCGCTCTCGGCGGTGATGGGGAACAACCTGTTCTTTATCGGCCTGATGTTCATCGTGCTCGGCTCCGGGCTGTTCAAGACCTGTATTTCAGTGATGGTCGGTACCCTGTATAAAAAAGGCGACGCGCGTCGCGACGGCGGCTTCTCGCTGTTCTATATGGGTATCAACATGGGCTCGTTCATCGCGCCGCTGATTTCCGGCTGGCTGATTAAAACCCACGGCTGGCACTGGGGCTTTGGCATTGGCGGTATCGGGATGCTGGTGGCGCTGATTATCTTCCGCGTGTTTGCCGTTCCGGCCATGAAACGCTATGACGGCGAAGTTGGCCTCGACTCAACCTGGAACAGCCCGGTGGTGAAGCGTAACGGCGTGGGCGTTTGGCTGCTGGCGCTGGCGGCTGGCGTGGCAACGATCGTAACGCTGATTGCGCAGGGCGTGATTGTGATTAACCCGGTCGCGGTGGCCAGCGTGCTGGTCTACGTGATCGCGGCGTCCGTTGCCCTCTACTTCATTTATCTGTTTGTTTTTGCGGGTCTGAACCGTAAAGAGCGCGCCAGACTGCTGGTCTGCTTTATTCTGCTGATCTCCGCGGCGTTCTTCTGGTCCGCGTTTGAACAGAAGCCAACCTCATTCAACCTGTTTGCCAACGACTACACTAACCGCATGATCGGCGATTTTGAAATCCCGGCGGTGTGGTTCCAGTCAATCAACGCCCTGTTCATCATCCTGCTGGCACCGGTGTTCAGCTGGGCGTGGCCGAAGCTGGCGAGCATGAACATTCGCCCGAGCAGCATCACCAAGTTTGTTATCGGTATTTTGTGTGCCGCAGCAGGCTTTGGCCTGATGATGCTGGCGGCACAAAACGTGCTGAGCAACGGTGGGGCGGGCGTGTCGCCGTTCTGGCTGGTGGGCAGCATCCTGATGCTGACGCTCGGCGAACTGTGTCTGAGCCCGATTGGCCTGGCGACCATGACGCTGCTGGCGCCGGAGAGAATGCGCGGCCAAATGATGGGGCTGTGGTTCTGTGCGAGCGCGCTGGGTAACCTGGCGGCGGGCCTGATTGGCGGCCACGTGAAGGCCGACCAGCTGGATATGCTGCCGGATCTCTTTGCGCGCTGCTCCGTCGCGCTGCTGATTTGTGCCGCGGTACTGATCGTCCTCATTGTTCCGGTACGCCGCATGCTGGAAAATGCGCAGACTAAACCGGCAGCTAACGCCTCATAAACCTCGAGCTTGCCGGGGCGGCGTTATGCCCCGGCAATTTACTCAACGAGGTAAGAATATGCTGTTAGGGTTTGTGGGTCTTGGCGCAGTCGTTGAAACAGCTTACCTGCCCGCAATACGAAAATGCTTTGATAATCCCCCTCACTGTTTAGGCTTTGATATCCAGCCCGTAAAACAGCCGGAGGGGGTAACGCGCTGCGCCACACTGGCTGAACTCCTCTCCCAGCCGCTTGATACCCTGTTTATTACCACGGCGTCGCTGCACCATCTTGAGGTGCTTGAACACGCTCTCGCCTCATCGGTTTCCCGCATCGTAGTTGAAAAACCGATTGTCGCCACGCTGTCCCAAATCGAAAAGCTCAACGCGCTGCTGGCAAACCCCAACGTCGCATCCCGCGTGCTGGCGCTCGATCACTGGATGGCGCGCATCGAAACGGTGAAGCGGTCGCTGGTTGGCAATGTCTCTGACATCGTCAAAATCGACGGCTTTTTGCAGGAGCCGAGCGGAGTTAACGCCGCTGGGCAACCCATCGCGCTTAACTTTGCCACCGGCGAGCCGGACACCCGTACGCTTCGCCACCCGGACGGCGTGATTCTGGATATCGGTACGCACGTGCTGGCGATGCTGCGCGAAACGGTGCGTTATCTGGGAGGGAATGATGAGATGACGTTGCAGGTGGTGACGGCTAAAGACCGCCTGGGCCGCGATACCGCAAAAGGCGACCTGACCACGGCGGAGGGCGAGGCGCATCTGCAGGGCCGCATCAGCGGCGTGCCGGTGGATATCTGGCTTAATAAATATGCGGGACCCGCTGGCGGGCAAAAAGGCTTACGGCTCTGGTTGCGTGACGGGCGGACCATCAGTTACGACCGGCGCGGCGCTGAAGATGTACTGGAGATGATCGATGGCGACACGCGGCAATGCTGGACAATTCCCGGCACAATCTACGAGCACTGTCTTGCAGAGCAGATCCTGGGCGCCAACAGCCTGTTTGAACGGGATCCGCACGAGGTGAGCCGCACGACGCGCCGCCGAATCGAGGAAGTTGAGCTGCTGCTGACCTTGCAGCAACAGCTGCGTGGCCCGCACTGAACGCAACGTGGTAAAATTATCGCAGACCTCAACGCTTTGAAGGAGTCACCATGACGATTACCTGCCCGGATTGCCAGGCACCGCTTGAGCCCGTGAACGGGGTGGCACACTGCGAGAGCTGTAATAAGGATATTGCGCTTGAAGCCCGCTGCCCGGAGTGTCATCAGCCACTCCAGGTCTTAAAAGCCTGCGGGGCGGTGGACTACTTCTGCCAGAACGGCCACGGTCTTATCTCTAAAAAACGCGTGGAGTTTGTTCGGGCCGAAGGTTAATCGCACACGCAGCCTTCGCCTTTCTTCCACAGCTCGACCAGCGACTCGGGCGCTTCCTGCTCCGGTACCAGCACGATGATATCGGCGTAGTGCGCCTGATTTTGCCCGGTCCAGATAATCTGGATGCGGAAATAGCGCTGGTCGCCGCTGCCGGGTGACGAGGCCTGTCCCGGCGGCTGACCGCGCGGAAAGGCCTGCTCCAGGATGCTCACCAGACGCTGGCGCTGGGCCTCATTGAGCGAGGAAAGCGCGATGGTGCGCTGGCCGCTCAGCTTAGGAATATAAGCGACGCCGCCTTCCCGAGCCAGCTCAACCACGGCGTCATCCGTCAGTTCCGGAACCTGCATTTACAACACTCCCACCTGTTCCCAGGCTTGTTTAATGGCCGCCCCAGCGTCGCCGCCGGAGCGTTTCTCTCCGTGCGCGATCGTCAGTTTTGCGAAGGCCTCAAAATCTGCATCCTGCGCCAGATTGCGATCGCAAACCGTGTCGTACCAGGCATAACCCGCTTTTTCCCAGGCGTAGCCGCCGATCGCCGTCGCGGCCAGATAAAATGCCCGGTTGGGGATGCCGGAGTTGAGATGAACGCCGCCGTTATCCTCGCGCGTTTTAATGAAATCTTTCATGTGCGCGGGCTGCGGGTCTTTGCCGAGCAGCGGATCGTTGTAGGCGGTGCCGGGTTCAGACATTGAGCGCAGCCCTTTACCGTTGATCCCTTTCGCCAGCAGCCCTTCACCAATCAGCCAGTCCGCTTTATCGGCGGTTTGCTTCAGATGGTACTGCTTCACCAGCGAGCCAAACACGTCCGACAGCGACTCATTCAGCGCGCCCGACTGCTCAAAATAGATAAGACCGGCTTCGGTCTCGGTCACGCCGTGGCTCAGCTCGTGCGCCACCACGTCGATGGCGATGGTAAAGCGGTTAAATATTTCCCCGTCGCCGTCGCCAAATACCATCTGCTGCCCATTCCAGAAGGCGTTCTGATATTCCCGACCGTAGTGAACGGTGCCGGTTAAAATAAGCCCTTTGTTATCGAGCGAATTGCGCTGATATTCTTTCCAGAAGAAATCATGGGTAATACCCAAATAATCGTAAGCTTCATCCACCGCTACATCGCCGTTCGACGGCTGGCCTTCGTAACGCACCTGCGTACCCGGCAGCTCCTGGGTCTGCTTCGCGTCGTAAATATCGCGCTCCAGCTGTCCGGCTTTATTCACGTGCGGCGCGGCGGGTTTGCCGGGCATGTGGGCCATCAGCGTCTGGACGTGGGTTAAGGTCTGGCGGGCACAGCGCTGCTGCGGCTCGGAACCGCTTTCGATAATACGACGAAGAATATAAGGGGGTATAACGCTATAAAGATGGGGCATGCTGCTCTCCTTATTAAAAAAGGGAATAGCAGCAGTATAGTAAGTAACCGGCGAAGAATTATCCGGTTTTACGCTGACGCGTCTTTTTCACCGGTTTAATTGATTTCACTTCGCTTTCTACCCAGCCGTCGGAAAGACGCGTCGTCAGCACATCGCCGATATTTACCTGTTTGGTCTGCTTCAGCACCTTGCCGTCCGTCGCCGTCGTCACGCTATAGCCGCGCGCCAGCGTGGAGAGGGGGCTGACCGCTTCAAGGTGGGTCACCGCATTGCCAAAGCGTTCGCGGGTGGTGCTCAGTCGGGCGCGGAGAGTCTCTGCCAGACGATACTCCAGCTGCTGGATCCGCGTTTGCGCGCGATAAATTTTCGGCTGCGGGTTCTGCTGGTTCAGGCGCTGCGTCACGCGCTGTTGGCGCGATACCGCGCGCTTAAGCTGCGCGTCCACCGCCACGTTCATGCGCTGACGCAGGCGCTCCAGCACGGTCTGCTGACGCGCCAGACGCAGCTGCGGGTGCTGCTGCTGAAGACGGTGATGAAGCTGGGTAAAGCGCCGGGTACGGTTGGCAAGGAAGTAGTCCATTGCCATCTCAAGACGCTGCTGGCCGTTCTGAATCTGACGCAGCAGCTCCAGCTGGTTGCGGCTGACCACTTCCGCCGCCGCGGACGGGGTAGGCGCGCGTAGATCCGCCACAAAATCGGCTATCGTTACGTCCGTTTCGTGGCCGACGGCGCTCACCACGGGGATAAGGCTGGCAAAGATTGCCCGCGCCACGCGCTCGTCGTTAAAGCTCCACAGATCTTCCAGCGAGCCACCGCCGCGCCCGACGATTAATACGTCGCACTCCTGACGGGCGTTTGCCAGCTCAATGGCGCGCACAATTTGGCCCGGCGCATCGTCACCCTGCACGGCGGTCGGGTAAATGATGACGGGCAGGGAAGGGTCGCGACGCTTGAGTACATGCAAAATATCGTGCAGTGCCGCACCGGTTTTCGAGGTGATGACACCTACGCAGTGGGCAGGCGAGGGCAGCTTCTTTTTGTACTGCTGATCGAACAGTCCCTCGGCAGAGAGCCTGGCTTTTAACTGCTCATACTTCTGCTGCAGCAGGCCTTCACCCGCAGGCTGCATGCTCTCTACGATAATCTGATAGTCGCCGCGCGGCTCATACAGGGTGATATTGGCACGCACCAGAACCTGCTGGCCGTGCTGAGGGCGGAACGTCACGCGGCGGTTGCTGTTGCGGAACATCGCGCAGCGCACCTGGGCGGTGTCGTCTTTTAAGGTAAAGTACCAGTGACCGGAGGAGGGCTGCGTGAAGTTAGAGATCTCACCGCTGATCCAGACCTGCCCCATTTCCTGCTCAAGCAGCAAACGCACCGTCTGATTCAGGCGGCTGACGGTATAAATTGAGGGGGATTGAGAGGATAACATGTGAGCGGGATCAAATTCTAAATCAGCAAGTTATTCAGTCGATAGTAACCTGCTGAGAGGTGAGCGCAAGCATTTTTTTTAAAAAAGTGTGGATGCAATCGGTTACGCTCTGTATAATGCCACGGCAATATTTAACCACCCAGGTCAGAGATATTGCCCATGCTACGTATCGCTAAAGAAGCACTGACGTTTGACGACGTCCTCCTCGTTCCCGCTCACTCCACCGTTCTGCCGAATACTGCCGATCTCAGCACGCAGTTGACGAAAACCATTCGCCTGAACATTCCTATGCTCTCTGCGGCAATGGACACCGTGACTGAAGCGCGCCTGGCTATTGCCCTGGCACAGGAAGGTGGCATTGGCTTTATTCACAAAAACATGTCTATCGAACGTCAGGCGGAAGAAGTTCGCCGCGTGAAGAAACATGAATCCGGTATCGTGTCCGACCCACAGACCGTTCTGCCAACCACCACGCTGCACGAAGTGAAGGCCCTGACCGAGCGTAACGGCTTCGCCGGTTACCCGGTGGTGACCGAAGAGAACGAGCTGGTCGGTATTATTACCGGTCGTGACGTGCGTTTCGTGACTGACCTGAACCAGCCTGTCAGCGTGTACATGACGCCAAAAGAGCGTCTGGTCACCGTTCGCGAAGGTGAAACCCGCGACGTAGTGCTGGCAAAAATGCACGAAAAACGCGTTGAAAAAGCGCTGGTTGTTGACAGCAACTTCCACCTGCGCGGCATGATCACCGTTAAAGATTTCCAGAAAGCAGAACGCAAACCGAACGCCTGTAAAGACGAGCATGGCCGTCTGCGCGTTGGCGCTGCGGTAGGCGCAGGTGCTGGTAACGAAGAGCGCGTTGACGCGCTGGTTGCTGCGGGCGTTGACGTCCTGCTGATTGACTCCTCTCACGGCCACTCCGAAGGCGTTCTGCAGCGTATTCGCGACACCCGTGCCAAATACCCTGACCTGCAGATCATCGGCGGTAACGTGGCCACTGGCGCAGGCGCTCGCGCGCTGGCTGACGCTGGCTGCAGCGCGGTGAAAGTGGGTATCGGTCCTGGCTCTATCTGTACTACGCGTATCGTGACCGGCGTGGGCGTTCCACAGATCACCGCCGTGTCTGACGCGGTTGAAGCGCTGGAAGGAACCGGTATTCCGGTTATCGCTGACGGCGGTATCCGCTTCTCTGGCGATATCGCGAAAGCCATCGCCGCTGGCGCAGCTGCCGTGATGGTAGGCTCCATGCTGGCCGGTACCGAAGAATCCCCGGGTGAAATCGAACTCTACCAGGGCCGTTCTTACAAATCCTACCGCGGCATGGGCTCCCTGGGCGCGATGTCCAAAGGTTCCTCTGACCGTTACTTCCAGACCGATAACGCCGCTGACAAACTGGTACCGGAAGGTATCGAAGGTCGCGTTGCCTATAAAGGCCGTCTGAAAGAGATCATTCACCAGCAGATGGGCGGCCTGCGCTCCTGTATGGGTCTGACCGGCTGTGGTACCATTGACCTGCTGCGTACTAAAGCGGAATTCGTACGCATCAGCGGTGCGGGTATCCAGGAGAGCCACGTTCACGACGTGACGATCACCAAAGAGTCCCCGAACTACCGTCTGGGCTCCTGATAAGTTTCCGCGCCCGGCTTCTGCCGGGCGCTCTGTTTTTGTTTCACTTGCCTCGGAATTAGCGTCAATGACGGAAAACATTCATAAACATCGCATTCTCATCCTGGACTTCGGTTCTCAGTACACTCAGCTGGTGGCGCGTCGCGTACGTGAACTGGGCGTTTACTGTGAGCTGTGGGCGTGGGATGTCACGGAAGCACAGATTCGCGAATTCAATCCAAGCGGCATCATCCTGTCCGGCGGCCCGGAAAGCACCACCGAAGAGAACAGCCCGCGCGCGCCGCAGTACGTGTTCGAAGCTGGCGTGCCGGTATTCGGCGTCTGCTACGGTATGCAGACCATGGCAATGCAGCTGGGCGGCCACGTAGAAGGTTCTAACGAGCGTGAGTTCGGCTATGCGCAGGTAGAAGTGGTGACCGACAGCGCGCTGGTGCGCGGTATCGAAGACTCCCTGACCGCAGACGGCAAACCGCTGCTGGACGTGTGGATGAGCCACGGCGACAAAGTCACCGCTATCCCGTCTGACTTCGTCACCGTTGCCAGCACCGAGAGCTGCCCGTTTGCCATCATGGCGAACGAAGAAAAACGCTTCTACGGTGTGCAGTTCCACCCGGAAGTGACCCACACCCGTCAGGGTATGCGCATGCTGGAGCGCTTCGTGCGTGACATCTGCCAGTGTGAAGCCCTGTGGACCCCGGCAAAAATCATCGACGACGCCGTTGAGCGTATCCGCCAGCAGGTTGGCGATGACAAAGTGATCCTCGGCCTCTCCGGCGGCGTGGACTCCTCCGTGACCGCGATGCTGCTACACCGCGCCATCGGTAAAAACCTGACCTGCGTGTTCGTGGATAACGGCCTGCTGCGCCTGAACGAAGCCCAGCAGGTTATGGACATGTTTGGCGACCACTTCGGTCTGAACATCGTTCACGTAGAAGGCGAGCAGCGCTTCCTGGACGCGCTGAAAGGCGAGAACGATCCGGAAGCGAAACGTAAGATCATCGGCCGCGTGTTCGTGGAAGTGTTCGACGAAGAAGCGCTGAAGCTGGACGACGTGAAGTGGCTGGCGCAGGGTACCATCTACCCTGACGTGATCGAATCCGCGGCATCCGCCACCGGTAAAGCACACGTCATCAAATCTCACCACAACGTGGGCGGCCTGCCGAAAGAGATGAAGATGGGTCTGGTTGAACCGCTGCGCGAGCTGTTCAAAGACGAAGTGCGTAAGATCGGTCTGGAACTGGGTCTGCCGTACGACATGCTCTACCGTCACCCGTTCCCGGGCCCGGGTCTGGGCGTGCGCGTGCTGGGCGAAGTGAAGAAAGAGTACTGCGACCTGCTGCGTCGCGCGGACGCGATCTTCATCGAAGAGCTGCACAAAGCTGACCTGTACAACAAGGTAAGCCAGGCGTTCACCGTGTTCCTGCCGGTTCGCTCCGTCGGCGTGATGGGCGATGGCCGTAAGTACGACTGGGTTGTTTCCCTGCGTGCGGTGGAAACCATCGACTTCATGACCGCGCACTGGGCGCACCTGCCGTATGACTTCTTAGGCCGCGTGTCTAACCGCATCATCAACGAAGTGAACGGTATTTCCCGCGTGGTGTATGACATCAGTGGTAAGCCACCGGCTACGATTGAGTGGGAATGATTTCCTAACAGGAAATGTCTGGTACTAACAGGTTCTAAATTATCTCTAAGCCCGCGGATTGCGGGCTTTTTTTTGGGCGGTGGCTGACAACACCATCTCAGGTGAGTGCCTGGAGCGGGCGCAACGTAATGCTATCCATTCAATCCTTATTCGATGCGTACCACATTTGGATGACGATCGGTTGCGGCTTCATGGAAAATGTCACCCAGCCAGTCGGCAATCTCGCCTTCAGTCATATCGTCTGGAATAGCGATGTCATAGAGTCGAGAAAACTTTCTCTCCGTCAGGTCAGCACGAAATACCAGCCACCGATCATGCTTACGTTGAACGCCAATATGCCGTCCAAAAACGTTATATATCAGCATATGCAATCTCCGATCATGCTAGTGAGTTCCTGTAGTTAAGATACCTACGTTAGATCAGGCCAGAGAGTAAATCGTACAAACATGAAAGGTCAGCGTCGCTCCTCGCTAAAAATGCTTTAATCAACTATGGAACAACTGCGTTATTTTAACAATTTGCGATAGAAACTTTATAGATATAGCTTTATTTCTTTTATATTAATTTTAAATTGATATATTTTGCTTAAGGAGGCATGCGTGAACATTACCATCTGCAAACCACACGAATATCCTGATTTAGTTGATATTTTTCTCGAGATGGAAAACTACTATAATCAGGAGCTTTGCTTGTCCAGGAATGACATGACCGCATATCTGAGGGATAAGGTCTTTGCCGTCGACTCTAATACCGAAGTTCACAAAGTGGTTTTTGATGGAGTAATAGCTGCGTTTTCATGTGTATCAGTGATGTACCCTTCACCACGTTTCAGCGGGCAAATGTTTATCAAAGAGCTTTTTGTTTCTGCACCTTTCAGAAGGACTGGAGTTGGTAGAAAGCTGATGAGTTTTATAGCCTGTCGAGCACAAGAGCGGGGGTGTTTACAACTCGATTGGTTATCTGTTGCAGCAGACCCATTGGCGCAGAAGTTTTATGAGTCTCTCGGTGCTCAAGTTATCAAGAGTGTTAACTATCATCGGGTTTTTGGCACCAAAATAGATGAGCTTGCCCGTAGTGCCGGCTGAAGTACTGTGGGAAAGACATGCACTGTTGATAAAAATAGCATAACTGTAGATCCGCTCCTTGCTCACACTGGACCTAACCAGGATAGGGCCCTTACAATTGCCTCCGAGCCGAACTTTCGACAACTGTTAGGTCAACAAAAAGCCATACGGGGCATTTCCTGCTGAAACTCAGAACCCTCCAGGGTTTTTCACCCTCATGATGGTTCCACCGCGCCCGGCGTAAAGCCGACACTCATTAACCAACGGAGATTATCATCTTGAACAAATCAATACTCGCATGCTCTGTGGCCGCACTGCTGGCCGTGTCCGCCATGTCCGCCCAGGCCAGGACCCCCGCCAGGCTCAAGTCGCCAGTATCGGGCGTGCTCTGCGACCGATATGTATGCGCCAATGACAAGGGATTATCCCGCGCGTTGACAGAGACGTATCTCGGTAAGAAGGCTGCTGCAAACGAGGTGTTCACGTCGAGCAATGTCGATCTGACCGAATTCACCTTTGCCAACGGTATTTTCTGCGATGTGAAGGAGCGACTGTGCCGTGAAGATCGCTATTATGGCGCGAACGGACAGCGCTCCGGTGCGGTATCTAAAAAGTACACAAAGCTGCTCTTTGGCGAATAATGGTAATGAAAAGAGACTGCGTTATAGGGATATAAATTATATTTTGCAGTATATTTTATAAATAATGATGTGGTTATCAAAAATAAATTTCTCGTGAAAGGCTATGTTGCGGAATATTGCTCTGTTACTACCCTTTAGCTGAGCGTAACAGTGAAGCGGTCTGGTTACGTGAATTCCCATTCACTACCATGAGCGAATAAAGGAATGAAAAACCGCATAATGATTGTCGGCGGCGGCACGGGAGGAACAATTGTCGCCAACCTGCTGGCCAGAAAATTACGACGTGAAATTGCTGCCGGTCAGGTAGAGCTGATACTGATTTCCGAATCACCGGTGCATTACTACAAACCCGCCTTTATGTACGTCGCCTTTAACCTCTTCCATCATCATGAGCTGGCCCGGCCTGAACGGCAGTTACTGAGTCCTGAAATTCAATTTATTACCGACAGGATTGAATCTTTCGATTTTAAGCAGCGTCGACTGTACGGTGCCAGTAAACGATATTACGACTGGGACCTGCTGGTTATTGCTACCGGCTGCACACCTTTTACACAAAAAATCCCCGGCCTTGCCGAAGCGGGCGACCATTTTTATCAATATGCGGCGGCCAGACAATTAGCGCATAAGCTCTCCACCATCAAAAAGGGGCGAATATTTATTACCGTCTCTTTTCCTGAAACGCCGAATGTTCCCCACCAGTGCGGCATTGCCCCTATTGAAACCACGCTGATGGTTGACGACTATCTGCGCCAGCGTGGGGTGCGTAATCAGGTTGAGATTGTTTATACCTATCCGACCGTCGCGCAGCTGCTGCGAAACTGTTTGTTCCTGCAGCGTCCGGTGGGGGAGGCGCTGGGCGATATTTTTGCTGCCAAAGGAATACAGCATCAGCGCGGTTTTACCTTAAGCCATGTCGATCCTGACAGCAAAATTGCCTATTCCACCGAGGGCGATTCACAGAACTTCGACATCCTGATGGCAACGCCTCCCATCAGGGCGGTTGAAGCGGTGCGTAATACGGGACTGAGTGAGGTTCAGAACGGTGAAGGCTGGCTGCCGACGGATCACCAGACGCTCGGCGTCTACGGCTTAGAAGGCGTGTATGTGATCGGCGATACCGTTGACCTGCCGATCAGTAAAGCGGGAGGGTCGTGCCACAACCAGGCGCCCATCATTGCTGACAACATTGTGGCGGAGCTGTACGGCAGACCGCCCGGAAGCGGTAACCATTATGATGGACGGGTTCAGGCCGTCGCGCAGATGGGGCTCTGGGCCGGCATGCCGTTGGTATATGACTATCGCAATGACGTGACCCCCACGCCTGCGACAAAACTCGGCGGCATGCTGCGAAACGGTTTTAACCGTGGACTGTATTGGGGCGTCGTGAGGGGGATGTTCTGATGAGTGACCAGGAACAGATACTAAAAAGCCTTGCCCCGCTTATGGCGGGCAATCGCCTGAATAATCTGGTTGATCTGCTCGCCGTCGTCGCAGACCTGCTGGAAATGGCCGATAGCGCGATGGTCGAAAAACTGGCTGGCGTTTTTCAAGATGTCGTGACCGTCGGCTGGGAAGGGGGAACCGCGCTACGCATGGCGTGGGGAGAGCAAATAAACCGGGAAGGGGATGTCTCGCTTCGGCAGGTGTTCACCATGCTTAACGACCCTGATACCCGCTGCGGCATTATGCTTTTACTGCGGGTGTTACAGATTACGGGGCAACGTCTGAATTCCCTCTCTTCCGTCAGTTATTCTGATTGCCCCGAGATAAGGAGCCGTTAATGTCTGGCTGATGCTCTTCAGGCGGTCGGGTATCGGCTATGCCTTACCCGGCCCACCAAAGTGCATTGGGCTATTTCTCCCCGCCACCTAACCGATACGCCAGCGCTACCACCAGCGACTGCACCAGGCACAGCGTTGCCGACTGAGACCGAAACGCGTCCACCTGCGCCTCTTTCACCACAAAGCAGAGATCGCTGAACGTCGCCAGGGGGCTGATTTGGCTGTCCGTAATCACGATCTGCCGCGCGCCGACGCTGGCGGCGGTTTCGCTGACCATCACCGTCTCTTCCGCGTACGGCGAGAAGCTGATCGACACCACGATGTCGCGCGCCTTAATGCGGCTGATCTGCTCGCGCAGCATGCCGCCCATCCCGTCGAGTAGGATAGGGCGACACTCCAGGTGGCTCAGGGCGTAGGTCAGATACGCGGCAACGCTAAAGGAGCGACGCAGTCCGGCGATGTAGATGGTGTCGGCATCGGCCAGCAGCTGTACCGCGCGCTCCAGCATCTCCGGCTCGGCGCGGGCGGCCAGCTGCTGTAGCGCCTGCGCGTTTGAACGGGCGAACTCCTGCAGGATATCGAGCGGCGTTTCCGGCACGGCCTCGCTCTCCATCTCGCGGAACAGTCGGGCGCGGTCGCTGTAGCTGGCGGTCTCCTCCACCAGGTTCATGCGAAACAGCTGTTTCATTTCGTTGAAGCCGGTGAAGTCAAAGGCATTAGCAAAGCGGATCAGCGTCGAGGGCGGCACGTCGGCGCGCTCGGCAATGACGGCAACCGTATCGAAGGCCACGCTGTTGGTATTGTCCAGCACGTAGCGGGAGACCTGCTGCAGCCTCTTGCTCAGGCTATCGTAGCGATCGCGGATTTGCTGCTGCAGTTCGTTCAGGCTGGTTGCTGTCGTCATCTTATCCCCCAAATACAGTCATATGATTCTAAACGCAAAACCGCGTCTTTTAAATGTCGGCCATCCATCTGGCAGCAAAAATGAAACAGAAGCTTCAGTCATTTCCTCGCCCGAAATCCCTTAATAGCGCACGCTGCGTCAGTGGTGCTGGCTGTTAACATAAAAATCCATCCTTGATCACAATAATCATCATTTATTTTATTTCAACTTAAAATGGAATATTTGTTTCATATATAGTGGTCAGTACACAGTGTTCAGGTCACAGTCACGTATCAACAGCGAGAGGTTAAGGATGGAGACGGTAGCGAATTTTATTCACGGCGAATGTGTCACCGGTTCAGGCCAGCGCGTTCAGGCGATCTTCAACCCGGCCACCGGCGAGCAGATCCGCCAGGTGGTGATGAGTACGGCACAGGAAACGGAGCAGGCGATTGCCGCCGCGCAGCAGGCGTTTCCGGCGTGGGCGCGGCATGCTCCGCTTAAGCGCGCGCGCGTGATGTTCCGCTTCAAAGCGCTGCTGGAAGAGAACATGGATCGCCTGGCCCGCCTCATCAGCGAAGAGCACGGCAAGGTCTTCTCCGACGCGGTGGGCGAGCTGACCCGCGGCCTGGAGGTGGTGGAGTTTGCCTGCGGTATTCCGCATCTGCAAAAGGGCGAACACTCGGCGAACGTCGGTACCGGCGTTGACAGCCACTCGCTGATGCAGCCGCTCGGGGTCTGCGCCGGGATCACGCCGTTTAACTTCCCGGCTATGGTGCCGATGTGGATGTTCCCGATTGCGCTGGCGACCGGCAACACCTTCGTGCTGAAGCCGTCGGAAAAAGATCCTTCACTCGCGCTCGCGCTGGCGCAGCTGCTGAAAGAGGCCGGCCTGCCGGACGGCGTCTTCAACGTGGTGCAGGGCGATAAGGAGTCTGTTGACGTGCTCCTGACCGACCCGCGCGTGCAGGCGGTGAGCTTTGTCGGCTCCACGCCGATTGCGGAATACATTTACCAGACCGCCTCCACCCGCGGTAAGCGCTGCCAGGCGCTGGGCGGCGCGAAAAATCACTGCATTTTAATGCCGGATGCGGACATGGAGATGGCGACCAACGCCATCATGGGCGCGGCCTACGGCGCGGCGGGGGAACGCTGCATGGCGCTCTCGGTGGTGCTGGCGGTGGGGGATAACACCGCCGATGACCTCTGCGCCCGGCTGGAAAAACAGATTGCCGCGCTGCGCGTCGGACCGGGTCTTGACCAGACGCCGGAAAACGAAATGGGACCGCTTATCTCCTCCGCACACCGCAGCAAGGTGCTGGGCTATATCGACAGCGGGGAAGCGCAGGGAGCGAAACTTCGCGTGGACGGTCGCGGCTTCAGCGTGAAGGGGCACGAGCAGGGTTACTTCGTCGGGCCGACGCTGTTCGATAACGTCACCCCGGAGATGACCATCTATAAAGAAGAAATTTTCGGCCCGGTGCTTTCTGTGGTGCGCGTAGCAGATTACGCCAGCGCGGTGGATCTGATTAACCGCCATGAATATGGTAATGGCTCGGCAATCTTCACCCGCGATGGCGGCTGCGCGCGCCGCTTCTGCGAAGAGGTGCAGGCGGGCATGGTGGGGGTCAACGTGCCAATCCCGGTGCCGATGGCATTCCACAGTTTCGGCGGCTGGAAGCGCTCTATCTTCGGGGCGCTCAACGTCCACGGCAACGACGGCGTGCGTTTCTACACCCGAATGAAAACCATCACCGCGCGCTGGCCGGAAATGCAGCAGGAGACAGGCGCTGCGTTCTCCATGCCGACGCTGGGCTGACAGGAGGCGTTATGCAAACCGAACGTATGACCATGGCCCAGGCGCTGGTCCGGTTCCTTAATCAACAGTACGTTAGCGTGGACGGCAACGAAACGCCCTTCGTGGAGGGCGTCGCCACCATCTTTGGGCACGGCAACGTGCTGGGTATCGGCCAGGCGCTGGAGCAGGACCCCGGTCATCTGCAGGTGATGCAGGGCTGCAACGAGCAGGGCATTGCCCATATGGCGACGGGATTCGCCAAACAGCACCGTCGTCAGCGCATCTTTGCCGTCACCTCCTCCGTCGGGCCGGGCGCCGCCAATATGGTCACGGCGGCGGCAACCGCCACGGCGAACCGCATCCCGCTGCTGCTGCTCCCGGGCGATATCTATGCCAGCCGCCAGCCGGACCCGGTGCTGCAGCAGATCGAGCAGTATCACGATCTCAGCATCAGCACCAACGACTGCTTCCGTCCGGTCTCCCGCTACTGGGACCGCATCAACCGTCCCGAGCAGCTGATGAGCGCGATGCTCAGCGCGATGCGAACGCTTACTGACCCGGCTGATACCGGTGCGGTGACGATTTGCCTGCCGCAGGACGTGCAGGGGGAAGCGTGGGATTACCCGCTGAGCTTCTTCGCGCGTCGCGTGCACCACATCGAGCGTCGTCCGCCCGATCCGCAGCGTCTGGCGCAGGCACGGGCGCTGATCGCCCGCAAGCGTCGTCCGCTGGTGGTGTGCGGCGGAGGAGTGCGCTATTCCGGGGCGCATGAGGCGTTTCGCGGCTTTGTCGAGACGCTGCAGCTGCCGTTTGCCGAAACCCAGGCCGGAAAGGGGGCGCTGGTGAGTGACCACCCACTTAACCTCGGTGGCATAGGGGTGACGGGCGGAATGGCGGCCAACCGGCTCGCGCCGCAGGCTGACCTGGTGATTGGTATCGGCACGCGCCTGACCGACTTTACCACCGGCTCCAAGGCGCTCTTTTCCCATCCGGACGTCGAATTTCTGCTGCTGAACGTGGCCGAGTTTGACGCCCTGAAGCTGGACGCCACGGCGCTGATTGCCGATGCCCAAACCGGACTCCAGGCATTGACCCACTCGCTCGGTGATTACCGCAGCGGCTGGGGAGAGGCGATCGCCGGGGCGAAATCCGCCTGGCGCGACGAGTGCCGTCGCCTGTGGGATCGCCAGTGGCGCCCTGACGACGCGCCCGAAGTGGCGGGGCACCTGGACGCGCAGCTGGCGGAGTACGGCGAGACGCTCAACACCCGCCTGACCCAGACGCGGGTGCTGGGGCTGATCAACCAGCATATTGAAGATAACGCCATCGTGGTGGGCGCGGCCGGTTCGCTGCCGGGCGATTTACAGCGCCTCTGGCAGGTCAAAACGCCGGACAGCTATCACCTGGAGTACGGCTACTCCTGCATGGGCTACGAGATTGCGGCAGCCATCGGCGCGAAGCTTGCCCGACCCGAGCAGCCGGTATACGCCATGGTGGGGGATGGCTCCTACATGATGCTGCACTCCGAGCTGCAAACCGCCGTTCAGGAGGGGATTAAGGTCACCGTTCTGCTGTTTGATAACGCCAGCTTCGGCTGCATTAACAACCTGCAGATGGGGCATGGCATGGGAAGCTTTGGCACGGAAAACCGCCATCGCAACCCGGAAACCGGACGGCTTGACGGGCCGCTGGTGAAGGTCGATTTTGCGAAAAACGCGGAGAGCTACGGCTGCCGCGCGTGGCGGGTGCACGACGAGCAAACCCTGCTGGCGGCGCTGGAGGCGTCGCGCACCCATCCGGGCCCGACGCTGCTGGACATCAAGGTGCTGCCGAAGACCATGACCCACGACTACGCCTCCTGGTGGCGAACCGGTGATGCGCAGGTGGCGGAATCGTCTGCCGTGCGTGAGGCCGCTGAGCAAACCCAGGCGCAGGTGAAAAAAGCCCGTCAGTATTAAGATTTTCCGCCGTAACGAAATTTTCATTTCATTTTCCCCTCACCCTAACCTTCTCCCCAAAGGGGGGAGGGGATGGTGTGGCGCACTCTTTTCTCCCTCGCCCCTTTGGGGAGAGGGCCGGGGTGAGGGGAGCTGCTGTATGTCCTCCCATGTTGTGAGATTGATAACAAAATTTATCTCATTCATCTCAAAAGTGTTAACCTACACTCAAAAATATAATTTTCACTATTTATAAAAATGAAATAAATGTTTTATTTATAGGGTCGTTAGTTCACAGCATTCACCAACACCGGGAGCCGTTATGTTTAACATTGCTTTACTGGGCGCTGGCCGAATTGGCCAGGTACATGCAGCTAACATCGCCAGCCACGCCGCGACCACGCTCTGGTCCGTGGTTGACCCGAATCAGGAATTTGCCACCCGTCTCGCCGCGCAGTATCAGGCCCGCCAGCAGAGCCTGGAGGAGGCGATGACCGACCCTAACGTTCACGCCGTGCTGATCGCCTCCGCGACCGATACCCACGCGGACCTGATTGAAATGGCCGCCCGCCACGGCAAGGCCATCTTCTGCGAAAAGCCGGTCCACCTCGACCTTGCCCGCGTGCGCGACTGCCTGAAGGTGGTCAAAGAGTACGACGTGCCGCTGTTTATCGGCTTTAACCGCCGCTTTGACCCGCAGTTCCGCCGCGTGAAAACCGACGTGCAGGCCGGGCGCATCGGCAAGCCGGAATCGCTGCTGATCATCTCCCGCGATCCGTCTCCACCGCCTGCGGAGTACGTGCGCGTCTCCGGCGGCATGTTCCGCGATATGACCATTCACGATTTTGACATGGCCCGCTTCATCATGGGCGAAGAGCCGGTGTCGGTGTATGCCCAGGGCAGCAACCTGGTGGATCCGGCGATTGGCGAGGCAGGGGATATCGATACCGCGTTTATCGTCCTGAAATACGCTTCCGGCGCGATGGCGACCATCGTCAACAGCCGCCGCTCCTCGTATGGCTACGACCAGCGTCTGGAGCTGCACGGCTCCGAAGGGCTGCTGTGCGCGGGCAACATTCTGGAAAACCAGGTGCAGCACTACGGCAAACAGGGCTGCACCAGCGCGCTGCCGGAACACTTCTTCCTGCAGCGCTACAAATCCGCTTACGCCGCGGAATGGGAACACTTTGTCGCGGTCCTCCGCGGCGAAGCGGTGCCTGACTGCAGCGGCGATGATGGTGAACGTGCGCTGTACCTTGCGGATAAAGCGCTGGAGTCACTGCGCAGCCAGCGCGAGATCGTCCTCTAAACACCACAACCCTACACAGAGAGACATAATAATGAAAAAACTGATCGTAGCCGCCCTCATCGCCATGACGTCCGGGGCCGCCCTCGCCGAAAACGAGCAAATTGTTTTCAGTACGCCAAACCTGGCCATGCCGTTTGAAGTTCACATGCAGCGCACGGCGGTAAAAGCCGCAAAAGAGATGGGCGTGAAGCTTCAGGTGCTGGACGGGCAGGGCAGTTCACCGAAGCAGGTGGCTGACCTGGAAAACGCCATCACCCGCGGCGCGCAGGGCTTTATCGTCTCCCCGAACGACGTGAACGCGGTCTCCAGCGCGGTGGATGAAATTCAGGATGCGAAGCTGCCGGTGGTCACCCTTGACCGCTCCGTCGACAGCCAGAAGAAGGTGCCGCACTTTGGTGCCAACAACTACAAAGGCGGCCAGGCGATTGGCGACTTCGTCAAAACCAAATTCCCCGACGGGGCGGAGATCATTCTGCTGACCGGCCAGCCGGGCTCCTCCTCCAACATCGAACGCACCAAAGGGATCCGCGACAGCCTGAAGGCAGGCGGGGATAAGTACAAGATCGTCGCCGATCAGACCGGCAACTGGATGCGTTCTGAAGGGATGCGCATCGTAGAAAGCGTGCTGCCCTCGCTGCCGAAGCGTCCTCAGGTGATCCTCTCCGCCAACGACGACATGGCGCTGGGGGCGATTGAAGCCCTGCAGAGCCAGGGCGTGAAGCCGGGCGAAATTCTGGTCACCGGCTTTGATGCGGTACCGGAAGCGCTGGCCCGCGTGCGCGACGGCTGGCTGGCGGTGACGGCGGATCAGCGTCCGGGCTTTGCGGTGCAGACGGCGATGAGCCAGCTGGTGGCCAACGTGCGCGAGAAAAAAGCCATCACCGGGGCCGACTACCCGCCGACGCTGATCACCAAAGAGAACCTGCAGCAGGCTGAGCGTATCGGTGAGGCCGGTAACTGATTTATCCGCAGCCGCCGCTGGCGCGGCGGCTCACTCTAAAGGAGGAGCAGACCGATGTCGCAACCCTTACTGAAAGTGACCGACCTGGCAAAAAGCTTTTCCGGCGTCTGGGCGTTAAGCAGCGCCCAGTTGACCGTCGGCGCGGGCGAGATCCACGCCCTGCTGGGGGAAAACGGGGCGGGTAAATCCACGCTGCTGAAGGCGCTCGCAGGGGCGCAGCCGCAAACCCGCGGGGAGATCTGGTTCAACGGCGAAACGCTGCCGGTGGACGACTCCCCGGTGGAACGGCAGAACAAGGGCATTATCACCATCTATCAGGAATTCAACCTGCTGCCCAACATGACCGTCGCGGAAAACATGTTTCTCGGGCGAGAGCCGCGTAAACGTAACCTGATCGTCGACGAAAAGGCGGTCAATCAGGAGGCGCAGGTCATTCTCGACTATCTGCAGCTGAACGTTGCACCGACCACCCCGGTCGCCCGCCTGAGTGTTGCCCAGCAGCAGATGGTGGAGATCGCCCGGGCGCTGACCCTCAACGCCCGGCTAATCATTATGGACGAACCTTCCGCCGCGCTGAGCGACAGCGAGGTGGAAAGCCTGCACCGCGTGGTGCGCGAGCTTAAAAACCGTGGCGTGAGCATTATCTATGTCACCCACCGCCTGCACGAAGTTTTCCAGCTCTGCGACCGCTTCACCGTTTTCCAGGACGGCCGTTTTACCGGCACCGGTGCGGTGGCGGAGACCAACGTCGAACAGCTGATCCGCCTGATGGTCGGGCGCGACGTGGCCTTTAATCGCCGTCCCGCCAGCGAAACCCATCATGAGGACAAACCCGTCCGCCTGGCGGTGAAGGGGCTGAGCCGCGAAAAGCCGCCGCTGGATCCGCACGGCATCGCCCTGCACGACATCAGCTTCCACGTCCACGCCGGGGAGGTCTTAGGCATTGCCGGACTGGTGGGCGCCGGGCGCACCGAAGTGGCCCGCTGCCTGTTTGGCGCAGATGCCTTTACCTCGGGCAGCTTTGAACTGGATGGCGTACCGTACCAGCCGCGCGACCCGCTCTATGCCCTTGACCAGGGCGTGGCGCTGGTGCCGGAAGACCGCAAAAAAGAGGGGGCGGTGCTGGGGCTGTCGATTCGCGACAACCTGTCGCTCTCCTGCCTCTCCTCGCTGCTGCAGTGGCGCTGGTTCGTGAACACCCGCAAAGAGGACGATCTGATCGAGTCCTACCGCAAGGCGCTGCAGATCAAAATGGTCAACAGCGCGCAGGAGGTGCGCAAGCTCTCCGGCGGTAACCAGCAAAAAGTGATCCTCGCGCGCTGCATGGCGCTCAACCCGCGGGTGCTGATCGTTGATGAGCCGACGCGCGGCATCGACGTGGGGACCAAATCGGAAGTGCACCAGGTGCTGTTTGACATGGCGAAAAAGGGCGTGGCGGTGATCGTGATCTCCTCCGATCTGCCTGAAGTGATGGCGGTGTCAGACCGGATCATCACCCTGAGCGAAGGGCGAGTGACCGGCGAGATCCACGGTGACGATGCTAACGAAGAACGGCTGATGACGATGATGGCCATCAACCACAACGCCCTGAACGCGGCATAACGGAGTTTCTCATGACGCAGATGATTTCTAAAACGCAGGCCCCGGTCAAACGCGCCGGACGCATCGATCCCATCGCCTTCTTCGAGCGCTTCGGGGTCCTGATTTTCATGATCCTGCTGCTGATCTTCTTCCAGTCGCAGAACAGTAATTTTTTCTCTGAACGCAATATTTTCAACATCCTGACCGAAGTCTCCATCTACGGGATCATGGCCGTGGGGATGACCTTCGTCATCCTGACTGCCGGGATTGACCTCTCCGTGGGCTCCATTCTGGCGGTCTGCGCAATGACCGCGGCGTACGTAATTAAGGGCGACAACTTCACCACCGTCGACCCGAACGCCTGGGGCGGCATGAGCTGGCTGATTGGGCTCGGGATTTGCCTGGCGATGGGCACGGCGATTGGCTTCCTGCACGGTCTGGGTGTGACCCGCCTGCGCCTGCCGCCGTTCATCGTGACCCTCGGCGGGATGACCATCTGGCGCGGCCTGACGCTGGTGATCAACGACGGCGCGCCGATTGCCGGTTTCGATCAGGGCTACCGCTGGTGGGGGCGCGGGGAGCTGCTCGGCATCTCCATTCCGATCTGGATCTTCGCCATCGTCGCCCTCGGCGGCTATCTGGCGCTGCATAAAACCCGCTGGGGCCGCTTCGTCTACGCCATCGGCGGTAACCCGGAGGCGGCGCGCCTGGCGGGGGTGAACGTCAAGCGCGTGCTGGTCAGCGTCTACGTGCTGATTGGCTGCCTGGCGGGGCTGGCGGGCTTCATTCTGAGCGCGCGTCTGGGGAGCGCCGAGGCGGTGGCCGGGATCTCCTTTGAGCTGCGCGTCATCGCCTCGGTGGTGATTGGCGGCACCTCGCTGATGGGCGGCTACGGGCGCATCGGCGGCACCATCATCGGCTCCATCATCATGGGGATTCTGATTAACGGCCTGGTGCTGATGAACGTCTCGGCCTACTACCAGCAGATTATCACCGGATTAATTATCGTTCTGGCGGTGGCGTTTGATACCTACGCCAAGAGCCGTCGCGGCGCACTGTGAGGATCACGATGAAAGAGGTTCGTATTGGATTGATTGGCACCGGGTATATCGGCAAGGCGCACGCTATCGCCTATGCCCAGGCCCCGACGGTGTTCAACCTGCGCGGCAGGCTGGTGCGCGAGATGGTGGCCGAAGTCACGCCGGAGCTGGCGGCAGCGCGCGCGCAGGCGTTTGGCTTCAACCGCTCCACTGGCGACTGGCGGGCACTGGTGGCCGACCCGGCGATCGACGTGGTGGATATTTGCTCACCCAACCATCTGCATAAAGAGATGGCGCTGGAGGCGATCCGCCACGGCAAGCACGTCTACTCGGAGAAGCCGCTGGCGCTGAACGCCCACGACGCGCGCGAGATGGTCGACGCCGCGAAGCGGGCCGGGGTGAAAACGCTGGTGGGGTTCAATTACATGAAAAACCCGACGGCGCAACTGGCGAAGGAGATTATCGCCCGCGGCGAGATTGGCGAGGTGATCCACTTCTACGGCACCCACAACGAAGACTATATGGCCGACCCGCGCTCGCCCATTCACTGGCACTGCTTTAAAGAGACCGCCGGGCTGGGGGCGCTGGGCGACCTGGCGGCGCATATCGTCAACATGGCCCAGTACCTGGTCGGGGAGATTGAGCAGGTTTGCGGCGACCTGAAGATCGTGGTCCCGGAACGCCCGGCGAAGGCCGGCTCGTCGGACATGGTTGCCGTCGAAAACGAGGATCAGGCCCACGCGATGGTGCGCTTCGCGGGCGGGGCGCAGGGCGTGATTGAAACCTCCCGCGTCGCCTGCGGCCGCAAGATGGGGCTGTCGTACGTCATTACCGGGACGAAAGGCGCCATCAGCTTCACCCAGGAGCGCATGGCGGAGCTGAAGCTCTATCTGCATGACGATCCGGTTAACCGTCAGGGATTCCGCACCTTACTCGTCGGCCCTGCACACCCCGACTACGCCGCGTTCTGCATGGGCGCAGGCCACGGGATAGGCTTTAACGATCAAAAAACGGTGGAGGTGCGCGACCTGGTGGACGGGATTGCCGCCGACGTGCCGATGTGGCCGGACTTCGAAGAGGGCTGGAAGGTGTCGCGCGTGCTGGACGCGATCGCGCTCTCGCACCGGGAAGGCCGCTGGCTGAACGTGAACGACATTGTCTGATGAGGTATCAACGTGGAAAAGCAGTTTGATGTGATATGCATGGGCCGCGTGGCGGTAGACCTCTACAGTCAGCAGATTGGTGCCCGTCTGGAGGATGTGTCGAGCTTTGCCAAATACCTCGGCGGCTCGTCCGGCAACGTGGCGTACGGCACCGCACGCCAGGGCCTGCGCTCGTCGATGCTGGCGCGCGTCGGCGATGAACATATGGGCCGCTTCCTGCGGGAAGAGCTTAACCAGGTGGGCTGTGATACCAGCCATCTGATCACCGATAAAGACCGCCTCACGGCGCTGGTGCTACTCGGCATTAAAGACCGGGACACCTTTCCTCTGATTTTTTATCGCGATAACTGCGCGGATATGGCCATTACGGCCAGCGATGTGGACGAAAGCTACATTGCCTCCGCACGTTGTCTTGCCATCACCGGGACTCACCTTTCTCATCCTCAGACCCGCGATGCGGTGCTGACGGCGCTGGGCTATGCCCGCCGTCACGGCGTGCGCACGGTGCTGGACATCGACTACCGTCCGGTGCTGTGGGGGCTGACCTCCTTAGGCGACGGTGAAACGCGCTTTATCGCCGCCGATAAGGTCACCCGCGAGCTGCAGGAGGTGCTGCACCTCTTCGACGTCATTGTCGGCACCGAGGAGGAGTTTCACATCGCGGGCGGCAGCACGGAGACCCTGCAGGCGCTGGGGCAGGTGCGTGCCGTGAGTGACGCAACGCTGGTCTGCAAGCGCGGCGCCCTCGGCTGCTCGGTCTATACCGACGCCATTCCGCCCCGGCTGGACGACGGCCTGACGGTGACCGGCGTGCTCGTGGAGGTGCTGAACGTCCTCGGCGCGGGGGACGCGTTTATGTCCGGCCTGCTGCGCGGCTACCTGAACGACGAGGGCTGGGAGCAGGCGTGTCGTTATGCCAACGCCTGCGGCGCGCTGGTGGTCTCGCGCCACGGCTGCGCCCCGGCGATGCCGAGCAAAATCGAGCTGGATGACTATCTCTCCCGCGCTGCGAACGTGCCGCGCCCGGACCTCGACCCGCGTCTGAACCACCTCCACCGGGTGACCACCCGCCGCCGCGAGTGGCCGGAGCTGTGCGTGATGGCCTTCGATCACCGCAGTCAGCTTGAGGATATGGCGCTGCAGTGCAGCGCGTCGATCGGGCGCATTCCGGCGCTGAAGCAGTTGATCCTGCAGGCCAGCCGCGAGGCGGCGAGCCGTGCCGGGCTGGAGGGCAAAGCTGGCCTGCTGTGCGACGGCACCTTTGGTCAGGACGCGCTGAACGCCATCACCGGCGAGGGGTGGTGGATTGGTCGCCCCATTGAGCTGCCGGGCTCGCGTCCGCTGGAAATGGAGCATGGCAACATTGGCACCCAGCTCATCAGCTGGCCGCAGGAGCACGTGGTGAAGTGTCTGGTCTTTTTCCATCCGGAAGACGCTCACGGCCTGCGCCTGGAGCAGGAGCAGAAAATTGCCGAGGTGTATCACGCCTGCTGCCGGTCCGGGCACGAGCTGCTGCTGGAGGTGATCCTTCCCGCCAGCATGCCGCGCAGCGACGAGCTCTACCTGCGCGCCATCTCCCGCTTCTACAACCTCGGCATTTACCCGGACTGGTGGAAGCTGCCGCCGCTCTCCGCCGACGGCTGGACGGCGCTGAGCGAGATTATCGAACGTCGGGATCCGCACTGCCGCGGGGTGGTGATCCTCGGTCTGGACGCCCCGGCGGAACAGCTGCGCGCCGACTTTAAAGCGGCAGCGGGGCAGACGCTGGTGAAAGGCTTCGCCGTGGGGCGCACGCTGTTCGGCGATGCCTCCCGCGCGTGGCTGAAGCACGATATTGACGATGCGCAGCTGGTGGCGCGCATACGGGACAACTACCTGCAGCTTATCGCCTGGTGGCGCGAGCGCGGACACGCATAATGGAGACGACAATGAGTGTACAACTGGGCATTAACCCGCTGACGTGGACGAACGACGATCTGCCTTCTCTCGGCGCGGAAACGTCGCTGGAGACCTGTCTGAGCGAAGGGAAAGAGGCCGGTTTCGCCGGTTTCGAGCTGGGCAATAAGTTCCCGCGCGAAGCGCGCCTGCTTGGCCCCATCCTGCAGCGCCACGACCTGCAGCTGGTCTCCGGCTGGTACTCCGGCCGCCTGCTGGAGCGCAGCGTGGAGGAGGAGATTGCCGCCGTGCAGTCCCACCTGACGCTGCTGCGCGAGCTGGGGGCGAAGGTGCTGGTCTTTGCGGAAGTGAGCGGCTGCATTCACGGCGAGCAGCAGACACCGGTGCACCTGCGCCCGCGCTTCCCGCAGGCGCGCTGGAAAGAGTACGGCGAGAAGCTCACCGAATTTGCCCGCTACACCCAGCAGCAGGGAGTCCAGATTGCCTACCATCACCATATGGGCACGGTGATTGAGTCCGCCGACGACGTGGACAACCTGATGACCCACACCGGCGACGCGGTGGGGCTACTGCTTGATACCGGCCATCTGACCTTTGCCGGGGCCGATCCGCTGGCGGTGGCGCAGCGCTGGGCGTCGCGCATCAACCACGTTCACTGTAAAGACGTGCGCGCCGACGTGCTGGCGGACGTGAAAAACCGTAAAACCAGCTTCCTCGACGCGGTGCTGAGCGGCGTCTTTACCGTGCCGGGCGACGGCTGCGTCGATTATCCGCCGATTATGCGGCTGCTGAAGGCGCAGGACTATCACGGCTGGCTGGTGGTCGAGGCCGAGCAGGATCCGGCCATTGCCCATCCGCTGACCTACGCCCGTCTGGGGTATAACAATCTGAGCCGTCTGGCGCGCGACGCCGGACTGATTTGAGGAGGTGACATGTCACGTCTGTTATCACGCTGGCAACAGCCGAACGCGGAGGGGCGCACCCAGTCCGTCACGCCGGAAAGCGCAGGGTGGGGGTACGTCGGCTTTGAGGCGTATGAGCTACAGGAGGGGCAGACGCTGACGCTGCCCGCCGTCCGCGAAGAGCGCTGCCTGGTGCTGGTGGCAGGACGCGCCTCCATCAGCACGCCTTCCGCGCAGTTTAACGACATCGGCGAGCGGATGAGCCCGTTTGAGCGCATCAAGCCGTGGGCGGTGTACGTCACTCCGCAGGAGACGGTGCAGGTGAAGGCGCTGACGACGCTGGAGCTGGCGGTCTGCGCTGCGCCGGGCAAGGGCACCTGTCCGACCCGGCTGATTGCGCCGCAGGATATCGACGCTGAGGCGCGCGGCAAGGGCCACAACCAGCGCTACGTGCACAACATTCTCCCGGAAGACAAGCCCGCCGACAGCCTGCTGGTGGTGGAGGTCTGGACCAACGAGGGCTGCACCAGCTCGTACCCGAGCCACAAGCACGACACGGATAACGCGCCCCAGGAGACGTATCTGGAGGAGACCTACTACCATCGCCTCAATCCGGAGCAGGGGTTCTGCATGCAGCGCGTCTACACCGACGACAGAGCGCTGGATGAGTGTATGGCGGTCTATAACCGTGACGTGGTCATGGTGCCGAAGGGCTACCACCCGGTGGCGACGATGGCCGGGTATGACAGCTATTACCTCAATGTGATGGCGGGGCCGGTGCGCAAATGGATGTTCACCTGGGAGGAGGACCACGCGTGGATTAATCGGGATTATCCCGCGGATGGTGGTAGCTAACGCGGGTTAGCCACCAGAACACCAGCGCCAGCAGGCTGACCGAGGCGCCAAGCAGGCAGACGCCCGGCCAGCCGGCAAAGGCATACGTCATCGTCGTGCCGAGTGCGCCGAGCCCGCTGCCGGCGGCATAAAACAGCATGTAAAGCCCGACCAGCCTGCTGTGCGCCTCGGGACGGGTGCGAAAGATCATGCTCTGGTTGGTGACGTGCAGTGCCTGTCCCCCCAAATCGAGCAGTATGATGCCGATAAGCATGATTCCGAGTGAACGGTCCATCAGCGACAACGGCCACCATGCCAACAGCAGCATCACCAGCGCCGCGGCGCTGGTGCGTTGGGCATATCCCCGATCGGCCCAGCGTCCTGCCCGGCCAGCCGCCAGCGCCCCCACCGCGCCTGCCAGTCCAAACGCGCCAATCGCGGTATGCGAGAAGCTAAAGGGCGGGGCGCTCAGCGGCAGCACCAGCGCGCTCCAGAAAATGTTGAACGATGCAAACATCAGCAGCGCCAGCACGCCGCGTATCTGCAGCACTTTTTCCTGCCGCAACAGTGTAAGCATTGAGCCAATCAGCCGCGGGTAGCTCATCGTGGCAGTGACGGCTGGCAGAGTGGGGAGCCTCCACCACAGCGGTAACGCAATGATGAGCATCAGCGCGGCGGCACACAGATAAACCCCGCGCCAGCCCGCGATATCGCTGATGCCGCCAGCAAAGACGCGCGCGAGCAGCAGACCCATGAACACGCCGCCCTGCGCTGCGCCGACAACGCGGCCTTGTTCATGCGGCGACGCGGCGCTGGCGGCGTAGGCAATCAGCCCCTGTGTCATGGCCGTACCCAGCATACCGGTCGCAAGCATACTGAAAAGCAGCGCCGAGGGGGACTGTGCCAGGCTGACGGAAATCAGCGCAACCACCAGAGCAATCAGCTGTATTGCCATCAGCCCTCGACGATCCACTTTGTCACCCAGAGGAACCACAAGCAAAAGAGCCAGCGCGCAGCCAATTTGTGTCGCGGTCACCACGCCACCCACGGCCGCATGGCTGATGCCGAAATCGTTCGCCAGCGCGTCAAGCAAAGGCTGGGCGTAATAGACATTTGCCACGCTTAAGCCGCTGGCGGTGGCGAACAGCCAGACCATGCTGCGCTGCATGTCGGCTGAAGGAAGGGCTGACGTCAGTGACATATTCAAAATCCTCGTCAGTGATAACCTGGTTTTAAAATGAAACTGGTTGAATGCTAGGCTATGTAGTTTTAAAATGCAACTGGTTGTGGGGTGGCCTTTGCGAGGAAAACAGGTAATGTCCCGAAATACGGTAAAAGAGGAATATTGTCCCGTTGCCCGCAGCGTTGATCTGATCGGGGATCGCTGGTCGCTTCTTATTGTGCGCAATGCGTTTGACGGCATGACGCGCTTCGGGGATTTTCAGCGTAGCCTCGGGGTGGCGCGCAACATCCTTTCTGACCGGCTTCGCAAGCTTGTAGATGCGGACATCCTGACGTTACAGGGGGCATCAGACGGTACGGCGTATCAGGAATATGTCCTGACCGACAAAGGTGAGAGCCTTTTCCCCGTGGTCGTGGCGCTGCGTCAGTGGGGAGAACAGCATCTGTTTGCGCAGGGCGAGCGCCACTCGCTGTTGGTCGACAGGCGAACGGACAAGCCGGTTCCCTTTATGGCGCCAGCAGCGCAGGACGGCACTGCGCTGCTGCCTGGGGATACGGAAGTGCAGAAAGTTGAATAAGGCCGCCGCTGTTGTTAATTGCTCCTGATCGCCTGCTCAATCGTGCGGGCAACGATGTGCGGCTGGCTCAACATCGACACGTGGCTCGCGGCCACCTCTGCGGTTTTCGCATGGATCGTCTTTGCCATCGCACGCTCAAGATCGGGGTTGATCATTCGGTCATTCTTGCTGACCACAAACCAGCTCGGTTTATCATGCCACGCCGCGTGGGCGACCTTTTCACCAAACGCCTCGGCCTTAATCGGCCCCTGCGTCGCTGTAATCGTGTTTTGAATGTCTGGCGTCACATCCGGCGCGAAATCCTTCCTGACGGCGTCCGTTGGCAGATATAAATAGCCGTCCGCCGTTTTGGCAATGCCCGCGCTGCCCGGCGGCGCAGGGAATCTTTCTGCCAGATCCGCCGTCGACTGACCGGAATCCGGCGCGAACGCCGCCACATACACCAGTGATTTTACTCGCGCATCGTTGCCTGCTTCGCTAATCACGGTGCCGCCCCAGGAGTGACCCACCAGTACGACATCGCCCTGGGCGCGCTCGATGGCTCGTCGCGTGGCGGCAACGTCATCTTTTAGCGACGTGAGCGGTAGCTGGACGGCAATGACCTCTGCGTGCTGTTTCTGCAACAGGGTAATGACCTTATTCCAGCTGCTGCCGTCGGCAAATGCGCCGTGTACCAGCACGACGCTGGTTTTGCTCTGTGCAAAGGCGCTGGCGGAAAGCGCCAGCAGGCCTGCCGTCAGTACAGACAGTGCTTTCATTATCAGATTCCTTAAAAATGGTGGACCGCCGCGTGGGGCGGTACGGTGAATTCAAGGGTTTTGTGGTCGAGCGGCCTATGCGTCGGGTCGGCCAGAATAATAGTCACCTTGTGTTTACCGGCGGGCAGCCCCACCAGGATCACCGGCTCTCCGCTGGCGTCAGCCCAGTGCCACGGCGCGTCATCCACCACTACGTGAATGTGACCGATGCGCGGGGTAACCTTGAGCGCTTCGGGGCCGAATACCGGCTCGATGCGCAGGTTTTCGGCACGGTACTGGATAAACACCGCGCCTTTGCTCAGCGGCCCGGCAAGCGGCGGATCGACGATCAGTTTTGCAGGCGGTTGCGGCTGCGCCAGCGGGGCAACGGCGGCGGGGCCGTTAACGTCCGCGGCGCTCAGATTGTCCAGCGGTGTGGCCTGGACACGTGCTACAGATGTCAGGACAAGCAGGGGGAAAAGTACATAGCGACGAATCATTGCTCTCTCTCCTCATCGGTTCTCAATGGCGACAGGGAAAGAAAACCATTTTTATGTATCGGAGATATTTGCCGGAGGGGGCGTTTTGTACCCGTTTGTCACCGTGGCCCGCGGGATACAGTGCGATACACTTTGCCTTCCGGGACGGCGCACAATGGCTACCGCCAGCCCGGCAATCACCAGCGTCAGCCCCGTTGAAACCCACATTGCACCCGCGATCCCCAGCGTTTTATTCAGCCACGCATAGGCAAACGGCGAGGCTGCCGCCATCAGCTGGCCGGGGATAAGCAGCATGCCGGTGCGACGGGCATAGCTTTCCGCGCTAAACAGTTCCAGCGGCAGCGTGGCTTTCACGATGGTGACCAGCCCGTTGATGGCGCCATAGCCCAGCACAAAACCGGCCGCGCACCAGACAAACTGGGAACTGCTTAGCCCAACCAGAAAGCAGAGCGGCATGGCGAGCGCGGTGAAAAGGGTCAGCCTGAACGGCGTTAAGTGTGCGCCTGCCAGCACCTCCATAGAGCGAGCGCCCGTCTGGCCGATCCCCCACAGCATGCCGATGGCGGCCGGCAGGCCGAAGTGGGCAATCAACTCCGGCAGATGGGTGGAGGTGCCGTTAGAGACAAAGGTGATGAAGGCAATGAAGGCGGCATAAAGCCAGCCGTTGCGCCGCTCGTTGTGCAGAGGCGGCGCGGCGACCTTTGTCGTTACCGTCAGCCGCTGACGGGGGAGCGTTCTTATCAGCGCCGCGCTCAGCAGGCCGAAGAGAGCATAGACGCGCAGCGCCTCCTGCCAGCTCATCACCTGAAGCAGAGCATCGCCCAGCGGCCAGAAGACGGCGGAAGCCAGCCCACCCGCCAGCGTGACGCGTGAGATCGTTCTTCGCGCCTGCTGTCCGTAAAGATTCACCAGCGCGGCGAATAGCGCATCGTACAGCGACAGGCGCATTCCTACGCCGGTGACCAGCCAGGCGCAGTACCAGCCAAATAGCGTTTGGGTATACGCTATCCCTGCGCAGCTTGCGGCGATCAGCAGCGTGCCGCTCATCACCACCGTCTGACCGCCAAAGCGTGCCAGCAGGCGGGCCACAAAGGGGGAAACCGCCGCCATCACCAGCATCGCCAGCGTCAGGCCGAGGTAAATCTGCGGTGACGACCATCCCCGGTCGGCTGCAATGGCCAGCGCAAAGGTGCCGGGCATATAAAACGAGATCCCCCAGTTGATGAGTTGATTACATCCCGCCATGAGGGCGAGGCGGCGTGGCAGGGCAGGTGTTTCCATTATTTTTCATTCCGCTATGCAGTTGTCCTGAGCATAACGGGCGCGGTATTGTGCTGGCAGGGCCGTAACCTTATGCGCGGTATAAGAGAAACTTTGAATGACGACGCTTAATCTGGGCTATCTCGCCACCTTCCGTCTGGTGATCCAGCGCGGCAGCTTTTCAGCGGCAGCGGACGTGCTGGGCATTTCACAGCCCGCCGTCAGCCTGCAAATACGCCAGCTGGAGCAGTTTCTGCAAACGCGGCTGGTAGAGCGTACCGGGCGTGGGATTAAGGCGACGGCCGCCGGGCAGGCTTTGCTGACGCATGGGGAGCGTATTCAGCAGGCGGTGGATGACGCCATCCGGTCCGTGAGTGCGTTCAGTCACGACGTGAGCGGCACCATTACGCTTGGCACGGGGGCAACGGCCTGCATCCATCTTCTCCCGCCCCTGCTGGAGCAGCTGCGCCGCGACTATCCGCTCCTGAGCGTGGGGGTGACAACGGGCAACACCCTCGACATCGTCAGGGCCATCGAAGAGAACCGTCTCGATGTGGGTCTGGTCACGCTGCCGGTGAGCGGCAGAGCGCTGGACGTCATGCCGGTGATGGACGAAGAGTTTGTGTTTATCGCCTCGCGGGAGCAGCAGGATGTTTTCCGGGATTTCACGCCGGAGGCGCTGCACGCTCATCCGCTGATTGCCTTTGAATCAGGCAGCGGGACCCGGGCGCTGATCGATGGCTGGTTTGCAGCCAGTGGATTGGCGATCGCGCCGGTGATGCAGCTTGGCAGCATCGAGTCGATCAAACGCATGGTTCGCGCGGGGCTGGGCTACAGTATTGTGCCGCGAATGGCGGTCGAACAGGATGTCGATCGTGAAGGGCTATGCGTGATGTCGCTGATGCCCATGCTGCAGCGGCAGCTGGCGGTGGTCATGCGGCAGGATAAAATCCTCAGCAAAGGGATCGCGGCCCTTATTCGGCTCGTGCAACATCCTTTGGCGGTTTAGCGGTCAGCTGTGTCGACGGTCAGGCTGGATTGCTGCGACTGGGTTTTATCCTGATGGTGGTACCAGGCGCCAATCGAAGAGTAAACGAAGCGGCCAAAGAAAAACAGGAAGCTGATGAGCAGTATGATGCGGGTCATTCGGGTGTTAAATCGATGTCGTTTGCGCATACGCGTGACCTGACTCACTCTGTTTTTCCTGGGTAAGCCCTTTTGGGCGATAAGGATATTAAGGCACAGCGGGAAGATGGGGTCAATTCTGTGATGTGTAAATAACCGTCAATGTTTACATTAATTAATGTTATTGAGATTAATTAATACATTTACCATATTGATAATATGAAGAAAATAATTGTAGAAAAATGTCGCAAAACGTTATTTGCGTAAAGTAGTTTGATTTATGTCAACGGATTCCTGGCCCTGATATTTAAAATCCTTCCTCCACACTGTTCGCCCGGCACGCTGCCGGGCGGGACGTACGTCAGGTCGGATGCCTGTCTTTATTTCCCTCTGGAGCGATAGGGGTTTAACCGGGCATCTATGAACATTCTCGCTTTCCTGAAAAAAAATGAAAACCGCTGGTGGGCATTGCCGCTTATTTTACCGGTGGTTTTACTTCCCGTGCTGAGCATTGCGAATACGCTCACGCAGCTGGGCGACGGCATTGTGGCACTCTATTATTTACCCCTCTCATTTTTGCTTTCGCTGATGATGTTCTTTGGCCTGGAAGCGCTGCCCGGGATCGTATTGTCACTGTTTATCCGCTATTACCCCTCGGTCGGGATGTTTGAAACCATCGCCGGCGTGCTCCATTTTATCGTCCCTTTAGTGCTCAGCTGGGGCGGCTACCGGGTGTTTGCGCCCAGACGGAATATGACCGCGTACGGCGACATCCGGCTGATGGCGCAGCGCATCTTCTGGCAGGCCTTCTGCCCCGCGACGCTGTTTCTGTTGCTGTTTCAGTTTGCGGTGTATTTAGGCGTGTATGAGAGCCGCCAGAGCCTGGCGGGATTAAACCCTCTTAATATTCGCACGCTCATCAACTACCAGGCGCTGCTGGTCAGCGGACTGACGGGCGTGCCGCTGAGCTATCTGCTGATCCGCCTGATTCGTCATCCGCGCTATCTTAAAAGCCTTATCTCGCAGGTCCGTTCCCAGATAGACAAAAAGGTGACGATCGTTGAGTTTATGGTGTGGGCAATCGCGCTTGGCGGGCTGCTTTCGCTGCTACTGCTCCCGATGAATGAAAACAGCTCCATTTTTACCACCAACTACACCCTGTCGCTGCTGATGCCGGTGATGCTCTGGGGCGCGATGCGTTTTGGCTATAAGCTGGTGTCGCTGATCTGGATACCGGTGCTGCTGGTGTCTATTCACTATTTTTACCACTATATCCCGGTGAACCAGGGGTATGACATTCAGCTGGCGATCACCTCTTCCAGTTACCTGGTCTTCTCGTTTGTGGTGATTTATATGTCGATGCTGGCGACCCGGCAGCGCGCGGTGAACAAACGCTCCCGCAGGCTGGCGCTACTTGACCCGGTCGTCCATATGCCTAACCTGCGGGCGCTGTCGCGCGAACTGGCGAAAAACCCGTGGTCGGCTCTCTGCCTGCTGCGCATTCCGGAGCTGGAAATTCTGGGACGAAATTACGGCGTGTTGCTGCGCATTCAGTACAAACAGCAGCTGGCGCAGTGGGTGAATGGCCCGCTCCAGCCCAATGAGCAGGTGTATCACCTGACCGGGTACGATATGGCGGTACGACTCAATGCGGAATCACACCAGCAGCGGATTGAAGCCCTGGACGAGCATATCAAACAGTTTCGCTTTGTCTGGGACGGGATGCCGCTGCAGCCGCAGGTGGGCGTGAGCTATTGCTATGTCCGCTCCCCGGTTAACCATCTTTATCTGGTGCTGGGCGAACTGGGCGTGGTTGCCGATCTGTCGCTCTCCTCCAACCATCCGGAAAATCTTCAGCAGCGTGGGGCCATCCATTTGCAGCGCAGCCTGAAGGATAAAGTCGCGATGATGAGCCGCCTGCAAAAGGCACTCGATAACGACGAATTCGCCCTGCTGGTTCAACCCGTTCGCGGCCTGCGTGGCGATCGCTATCACGAAGTTCTGCTGCGGATGCCGGATATCAACGGGCTATTGATCTCCCCCGACCAATTCCTGCCCGTCGCGCAGGAGTTTGGTCTCTCCTCGCGGGTGGATTTGTGGGTGCTGGAGCATACCCTGCGCTTCCTTGCAGCGCATCGTGAAACACTTCCCGGTCAGCGCTTTGCCATTAATCTGGCCCCGTCGACCGTGTGTCGGGTGCAGTTCCCGCTTGAGGTAAGTCGCCTGCTGGCAAAATACGCCATTGAGCCGTGGCAGCTGATTTTTGAGGTGACGGAGTGCAGTACCTTCGGCAGCGGGGAGCAAGCGCTACATATTCTCCAGCAGCTGCAGAAAATGGGGGTGCGCATTGCGATTGATGATTTTGGTACCGGGTATGCGAGCTATGCGCGGCTGAAAAGCGTGGATGCCGATATTCTCAAGATCGACGGCAGCTTTATCCGCAATATCGTCAATAACAGCCTGGATTATCAGATCGTGGCGTCTATCTGCCATCTGGCGCGCATGAAGAAGATGCTGGTGGTGGCTGAGTATGTCGAGACGGAAGAGATACGTAGCGCGGTTCACGCGCTAGGTATCGATTATGTGCAGGGCTATCTGATTGGCAGGCCGGCACCGCTTGAGTCACTGCTGGAAGCTGAGACGTCCTGCGCGGACGCCTGAGCCGTTACGCGGCGACGTCGGCGCTCTCTTCTTCAATTTTGAGCAGCCAGCCGGTGACCGCTTCCCAGTATTGCTGCTCTTTTTCCAGGTCCAGCAGGACCAGCGCGTTCTGGCTGAACCAGTCGTGCGGGAAGCTCAGCGTCCAGTGATGATCGTCAGTTTTAAGCTTCAGCGTGGGCGGCGTGGTGGTGGCCTGGCGCTGGTTATTGAGCAGCACGCCCAGGCGCAGCAACTGAATAAGCGGCAGGAACTGCTTCTTCTTGAACAGCGTGAAGCGCGGCAGATCGTCGAGCTTGATGGCTTTTCGGTGATAACGCACCAGGGTCGCCATCATGGTTTGCTGCTCCTGGTTGAAGCCAGGCAGATCGCTGTTTTGCAGAATGTAGGCCGAATGGCGATGCATTCCGCTGTGGTTGATGTTCAGCCCCACCTCGTGCAGCATCGCGGCCCATTTTAACAGCGCGGCAAGCTGCGGGTGTGCGAGCTTCGGATTCTGTTCTTCCCACTGTTCGTACATCTGCACCGTGGTGTCCAGCACGCGCTTCGCCTGCTCGCGGTCGATGTTGTACTGGTTGGCCAGGCTTTGCGCGGTGCGGCTGCGAATATCCTGATGGCGGAAGCGGCCTTCCATTTCGTACAGCACGCCTTCACGCAGCGCGCCGTCGGAAAGGCGCAGCTCTTTAATGGCGAGGGCATCAAACACGCCGCAGAGAATAGCCAGCCCCGGCACGAAGACCGCCTTACGCTCATCTGAAAGACCCGGCAGGCTTAAGGCGTCAAAACTTTTATGCTTCAGCACTTCTTCGGTCAGCAATGTCAGGCGTTCAGGCGTGATAAACCCGTCTTTTTCACCCATCGCCAGCAGCACTTCATGCGCCGCTTTAATGGTGCCTGACGCGCCCAGCGCCACGTTCCAGCCCTGAATTCGGTACTGCCAGGCCAGGTTTTCCAGCTTCTGGACGGCCGCCATACGCGCACGCTGGAAGTTCTCGCGGGTGATGGTGCCGCCCGGGAAATACATCTGCGCGAAGCTGACGCAGCCCATACGGCGGCTTTCCACCAGGCGAGGCTCAAAGTCTTCTCCGATCACCAGCTCCGTTGAGCCGCCGCCGATATCGATAACCAGCTTGCGCCCTTTTTCCGGCTGGGTGTGCTCAACGCCCATGAAAATCAGACGCGCTTCCTCGTTGCCGGAGATGATCTCAATCGGGTAGGGGATCACTTTTTCAGCTCGCTTGAGGAACTCCGGCGCGTTCAGCGCCTGGCGCAGTGTGTGGGTGCCCACAATGCACACGCTGGAGGGCGAGAAGCCCTGCAGGCGTTCAGCAAACAGCGACAGGCAGTTTAACCCACGCTCCATTGCCTCTTCGCTGAGCATGCTGCGTTCATCAAGGCCATCCGCCAGGTGCACGCGCTGCTTCAGACGACCGATGATCTGGAGCGCGCCATCCACCTCACGGGCGATGACCATGTGGAAACTGTTAGAGCCAAGATCGACCGCGGCGAATTCCTGCGGGCGTGGGGTCTTATCATTTATCGGCATAGGTTAATCGGGTTGCTCGAGTGATTTGATATAGTCGTAAATCGCCAGTTGCGACCGCACTTTGCGGCGGTTGCCGCGCGGTACATAGCGGTTACTGAGTTCTTTGTCGATATAGCGTGCTTTCACGGTATCGCTGAACAGAATCTCGATGATGTCGAGGATCTGCTGCTTCAGGCGCGGATCCAGCAGCGGTGCCGCGACTTCAATTCGGTAGTCAATATTGCGCGTCATCCAGTCTGCCGAAGAGAGATAGACCTGTTTATCACCCGCATTATCGAAAATATAGACGCGATCGTGTTCCAGGTAGCGGTCAACAATGCTGATCACGCGAATATTGTCGCTGATGCCTTCCAGTTCCGGGATCAGCGAGCACATGCCGCGGATCAGCAGATTAACCGGCACGCCGGAGCTGGACGCCGCGTACAGCCTGTCCACCAGCCCTTTATCAACCAGGTTGTTAAGCTTCAGCGTGATGCCGGACGACAGCCCTTTCTGGGCATTGGCGATCTCTTTATCGATCATATCGTACAGCAGACGGCGCGAGTTCTGCGGCGAGACCAGCAGATAGTCAAAGTTCACCGGACGGTACGGGTTCTCAATAAAGTTAAAGACCCGGCGCACTTCGTTAGTGATGCGGGCATCGGCGGTCAGCAGCGAGTAGTCGGTATAGATTCTCGCCGTTTTCTCGTTAAAGTTCCCGGTACCGATGTGGGCGTAGCGCACCACCTCGTCGCCCTCTTTACGGGAGATCAGGAACAGCTTGGCGTGAATTTTCAGCCCCGGCGCGGAGAAGATGACGTGTACACCGGCTTCCGTCAGACGACGCGCCCAGTGAATGTTCGCCTCTTCGTCGAAGCGCGCCTGCAGCTCTACCACCACGGTCACTTTTTTGGCGTTGTGCGCCGCGTGGATCATCGCATCGATGATGCGGGAATCTTTTGCCACGCGGTAGATGTTGATTTTGATCGCCAGCACGCTCGGGTCGAACGAGGCCTGACGCAGCAGCTCAAGCACGTGCTCGAAGGTGTGGTACGGATAGTAGAGCAGGACATCGCGTTCGCGGATGGCGTCGAATCCGTTGCGGAATTTATCGAACCACAGATGGCGCAGGCGCGGCAGCGGCTTGTTCACAAGATTGGCTTTGCCGACGTTCGGGAAGCCAATAAAATCTTTAAAGTTGTGGTAACGACCACCCGGTACGATGGAGTCATAGCGCGAAATGGTCAGTTTCTCGCGCAGCATTTCCACCATGGCGTCCGGCATATCGCGCTGATAAACAAAGCGCACCGGCTCGGCCGTCAGGCGCTGTTTCAGGCTGGACGACATCAGCTCCATCAGGCTGGCTTCCATCTCGTGCACCAGGTCATATTCGGCGTCACGGGTCATCTTCATCGAGTAGGCGTTTAACGCATCGTAATCGAAGAAGCCTTTGAAGATATCGTCCAGACAGTAGCGCAGGATGTTATCGAGCAGGATCATCGGCTTGCGTCTGCGCGGGGTTTCCGGCGGCAGGTTCACAAAGCGCGGCACCTTGTCGGACGGGATCTCCAGCAGCGCGTAGCGGATGGATTCACCGCGAATAATTTCCACGGCCAGATAGGTGTAGTCATCTTTCAGGAACTGCACCAGATCGGTTTCGCGGTTGATGAGAATCGGGGTAATGTGCTGGCGCAGGTACTGTTTAAAATAGTGGCGCAGCCAGTTTTGTTGGTTAACGGAAAGCTGACGTTCGTTAATCAGGAAGATTTGATTACGCGCCATCTCCAGCAGCAGTTCGTTATACAGGCCGTCAAATTCCTGATCGGCTTTCAACACGCGGGACTGGATTTTGCCCAGCAGGTGCCGCGAGTGCGAGTTTAGGCCCTGTTCTTCGCTGATGATGATGCGTCTTTTCAGCTCGGCAAAGCGAACCTTGTAGAACTCATCCAGGTTGTTGGAATAGATGCCCAAAAAACGCATGCGCTCGATCAGCGGGTTACTTTTGTCTGCCGCTTCCTGGAGTACACGTTCGTTAAATGCTAACCAGCTTAGCTCTTTCTCGATATATAACTTTTCCTGACCCATTACAGCTCACACTCCAGTTCAATCACAGGACGTGGTAAATCCGTCTCGTCCTTATTATGGCGAGCATTTCCACGATATGTCCAACAGTGCCAGAAAAGTATGACAGTTATTTTTTTTGTTGGGGATTTTAGAGGGTTGGAGAAGGGGATATCGGGTAATGCAATGAACAGGTCGGGTAAGCGCAGCTGCGCTACCCGACATAACAAACTACTCTTCCGCCGCATGACCTTGCGGGGGTAACTTCACGCCATCCAGCCAGGCTGCGCCGTCGCGCATTTCGAGACGCCCGTCGACAAACCAGCTTACCACCAGCGGGTAGATGGCATGCTCCTGGGTCTGCACGCGTTCGGTCACGTCTTCTTCGCTATCGCCGTCAAAGACCGGGACTTTTGCCTGCAGGATCACCGGACCGCCGTCCAGCTCGTCGGTAACGAAATGCACGGAGGTGCCGTGCTCCTCATCGCCGTTTTCCAGAACCTGACGATGGGTGTGCAGGCCGGGATATTTCGGCAGCAGGGAAGGGTGGATATTCAGCAGACGTCCGGCGAAGTGTTCTACAAAAGCCGGGCTCAGAATACGCATATAGCCCGCCAGTACGACCACGTCCGGTGCGTAGGCATCAATCTCATGCACCAGCTCGCGGTCAAAGGCTTCACGCCCGGCGAACTGGCTGGCTTCCAGCGCGTGCGCAGGGATGTTCGCTTCCCGCGCGCGCTCAAGGCCGAACGCGTCGGCCTTGTTGCTGAAAACTGCCCGAATGGTGCCATTGATTTTCTTCTGTTTGCAGGCGTCAATTATCGCCTGCAAATTGCTTCCGTTGCCGGAAATGAGCACCACGATGTTTTTCATTCAATGACCACACGCTGTTCGGAATCGGAGGCTTTAATCGTACCGATTTTCCACGCGTTTTCACCTTTTTCAGTCAGCAGCTTGACCGCTTTATCCGCTTCGCTTGCCGGCAGGGCGATAACCATGCCCACGCCGCAGTTAAAGGTGCGGTACATTTCGTGGGAGCTCACGTTGCCTGCGGTCTGCAGCCAGTTAAACACGGCTGGCCACTGCCATGAGGATTCGTCGATCACCGCCTGGGTGTTGTCCGGCAGGACGCGCGGGATGTTTTCCCAGAAGCCGCCGCCGGTCAGGTGAGCGATAGCGTGAACGTCGACGTTCTCGATAAGCTCAAGCACGTTTTTCACGTAGATGCGGGTCGGGGCCAGCAGATGGTCAGCCAGCGGTTTACCGTCAAGCTCGGTCGTCAGCGGGTCACAGCCGCTCACTTCGATGATTTTACGCACCAGGGAGTAGCCATTGGAGTGCGGGCCGCTGGAGGCCAGCGCGATCAGCACATCGCCATCGGCCACTTTGCTGCCGTCGATAATTTCTGATTTTTCTACTACACCGACGCAGAAGCCCGCGACGTCATAATCTTCGCCGTGATACATGCCCGGCATTTCCGCGGTTTCACCGCCAACCAGCGCACAGCCAGACTGCAGGCACCCTTCGGCGATACCGTTGATCACGCTTGCCGCGGTATCTACGTCCAGTTTGCCGGTCGCGTAGTAATCGAGGAAGAACAGCGGCTCTGCGCCCTGAACCACCAGGTCATTCACGCACATCGCGACCAGATCGATACCGATCGTGTCGTGACGCTTTAAATCCATCGCCAGGCGCAGTTTAGTGCCTACACCGTCAGTTCCCGAGACCAGAACAGGTTCACGATATTTTTGCGGCAGCGCGCACAGTGCGCCGAATCCACCCAGACCACCCATCACTTCCGGGCGGCGGGTTTTTTTCACCACACCTTTGATTCGGTCAACCAGCGCATTACCTGCGTCAATATCAACACCGGCATCTTTGTAGCTGAGAGAAGTTTTGTTGGTCACGGCTTAAATCCCCACGCGATTGCATAGCTAGTAAGAAAAATCGGCGCAATTCTAACAGTCCAGGCAAACGTTTGCGAGCCTATTCTGGACGTAGGGATCTTTTTTTACGCGCAGCCTGCCAGTGCGCCCAAACTTGCGTCTGTTCACGAAAATGAAACCGGTTTCGGTATTCTCCTTGCAACGCGAAACGGCTTTGCACATCATTCAACTGAAACCGGTTTCTGTAATTGTTTTTGCAGAAAATAACGCAGAATGAGGGAAAGTGAATGTCAGGATTTAAAGCAGATTTTCTGTGGGGCGGTGCGGTTGCGGCGCACCAGCTCGAAGGCGGCTGGAAAGAGGGCGGCAAGGGGGTGAGTGTGGCCGATGTGATGACCGCAGGCGCGCACGGCGTGCCGCGTGAAATCACCAACGGCGTGCTGGACGGGAAAAACTACCCTAACCATGAAGCCATCGATTTCTATCACCGCTATAAAGAAGACATCAAACTCTTTGCCGAGATGGGGTTCAAATGCTTCCGCACCTCTATTGCCTGGACGCGGATCTTCCCGAAAGGCGACGAGCTTGAGCCGAACGAGGCAGGCCTGAAATTCTATGACGACCTGTTCGACGAGTGCCTGAAGCACGGCATCGAACCGGTTATCACCCTGTCTCACTTCGAGATGCCGTTCCATCTGGTCACGGAATACGGCGGCTGGCGCAACCGTAAGCTGATCGACTTCTTCGTTCGTTTTGCAAAAGTGGTTTTCCAGCGCTATCAGCACAAGGTGAAGTACTGGATGACCTTTAACGAGATCAACAACCAGGCCAACTTCCACGAAGACTTTGCCCCATTCACCAACTCGGGGCTGAAGTACGCGCCGGGCGAAGATCGCGAGCCGGTAATGTTCCAGGCCGCGCACTATGAGCTGGTGGCCAGCGCGCTGGCGGTGAAGGCGGGGCGCGAGATTAACCCGTCCCTGCAGATCGGCTGCATGATTGCCATGTGTCCTATCTATCCACTGACCTGCGCGCCGGACGATATGATGATGGCGATGAACGCCATGCACCGCCGCTACTGGTTCACCGACGTGCACGTGCGCGGCAAGTACCCGCAGCATCTGCTTAACTACTTCGAACGTCGCGGCTTCGCGCTGGATATTACCGAAGAAGATAAAGCGGCGCTGACGCAGGGCTGCGTGGACTACATCGGGTTTAGCTATTATATGTCCTTCGCCACCAAGGCGACTACGGACAACCCGCAGCTGGATTACGACGAGAGCAAGAGCCTGGTCTCTAACCCGTACGTGCAGAAATCCGACTGGGGCTGGCAGATTGACCCGGTGGGGCTGCGCTACTCCCTCAACTGGTTCTGGGATCACTACCAGCTGCCGCTGTTTATCGTTGAGAACGGCTTTGGCGCAATCGACGTGCAGGAGAGCGACGGCACGGTGAACGACCAGTACCGCATTGACTACCTGGCTGCCCACATTCGCGAGATGAAAAAAGCGGTGGTGGAAGATGGCGTAGACCTGATGGGCTATACCCCGTGGGGCTGTATCGACCTGGTGTCTGCCGGTACCGGTGAAATGAAAAAACGCTACGGCTTTATCTTTGTCGATAAAGATAATGAAGGCAACGGCACGCTGAACCGCAGCAAGAAGAAGTCGTTCGACTGGTATAAGCAGGTGATTGCGAGCAACGGGGATAACCTGTAATTGTCGGGTGGCGCTAACGCTTACCCGACCTACAATACACGTAGGCCCGCATAAGCGCAGCGCCACCGGGCAGAACCCGCACCCAAGCCGGAACTCAGCCTCCGGCTTTTTTGTCTTTGCTTGATCCCTGTCAAGCAACATGGGTATGGCCTAATCCGAAAAAAGCGGTATAATCCCGCGATTTTTTTGCGGATGCCATTCAGAGGAGAAAGAGAATGAAGATTGTGGAAGTGAAACACCCACTCGTTAAACACAAGTTGGGCCTGATGCGTGAGCATGACATCAGCACGAAGCGTTTTCGCGAACTGGCCTCTGAAGTCGGCAGCCTGCTGACCTACGAAGCGACCTCCGATCTGGAAACGGAAAAAGTCACCATCGAAGGCTGGAACGGCCCGGTGCAGGTTGAGCAGATCAAAGGTAAGAAAATTACCGTTGTGCCAATCCTGCGTGCCGGTCTCGGCATGATGGAAGGCGTGCTGGAGCACGTGCCAAGCGCGCGCATCAGCGTGGTGGGGATCTACCGTAACGAAGAAACCCTCGAGCCAGTTCCTTATTTCCAGAAGCTGGTGTCCAACATCGACGAGCGTATGGCGCTGGTGGTTGACCCGATGCTGGCAACCGGCGGTTCAATGATTGCCACTATCGACCTGCTGAAAAAAGCGGGCTGCAGCAGCATTAAAGTGCTGGTGCTGGTTGCGGCACCGGAAGGGATCGCGGCGCTGGAAAAGGCGCACCCGGACGTTGAGCTGTATACCGCCTCTATCGACCAGGGTCTGAACGAGCACGGGTACATCATCCCGGGGCTCGGCGATGCCGGCGATAAGATCTTTGGTACGAAATAATCGAATAACGATAAATAAGCCGACTTTGATAGTCGGCTTTTTTTTGAATAAAACACCAACAACGATACTACTCAGAGGAAAACACTATGACGCGCCGTGCTATCGGGGTGAGTGAAAGACCGCCGCTTTTACAGACTATCCCGCTTAGTTTGCAGCACCTGTTCGCCATGTTTGGCGCAACCGTGCTGGTGCCAATCCTGTTCCACATTAACCCGGCTACCGTGCTGCTGTTCAACGGCATCGGTACGCTGCTGTACCTCTTCATCTGTAAAGGCAAAATCCCGGCGTATCTTGGGTCGAGCTTTGCCTTTATCTCTCCGGTGTTATTGTTGCTGCCGCTGGGTTATGAGGTCGCGCTGGGCGGCTTTATCATGTGTGGCGTGCTGTTCTGCCTGGTCTCCTTCATCGTGAAGAAAGCCGGGACCGGCTGGCTGGACGTGATGTTCCCACCAGCGGCGATGGGCGCCATCGTGGCCGTCATCGGTCTCGAACTGGCGGGCGTGGCGGCGAATATGGCCGGTCTGCTGCCTGCTGACGGCCAGTCACCGGATTCCAAAACCATTATCATCTCGCTGGTGACCCTGGGCGTAACGGTGTTTGGTTCCGTGCTGTTCCGCGGTTTCATGGCGATTATCCCGATCCTGATCGGCGTGCTGGCGGGCTACGCGCTCTCCTTCGTGATGGGCGTGGTGGATACCACCCCGATTGCCGAGGCGCACTGGTTCGCGCTGCCAACCTTCTACACGCCGCGCTTCGAATGGTTTGCGATTTTCACCATTCTGCCTGCGGCGCTGGTGGTGATTGCGGAGCACGTCGGCCACCTGGTGGTAACGGCGAACATCGTTAAGCGCGATTTAATCCGCGACCCGGGTCTGCACCGCTCCATGTTTGCGAACGGTTTTTCCACCATCATCTCCGGTTTCTTTGGTTCTACGCCAAACACCACCTACGGTGAAAACATCGGCGTGATGGCGATTACCCGCGTCTACAGCACCTGGGTTATCGGCGGCGCGGCGATCATCGCCATTCTGCTCTCCTGCGTCGGTAAGCTGGCGGCAGCGATTCAGATCATCCCGGTTCCGGTGATGGGCGGCGTTTCTCTGCTGCTGTACGGCGTGATCGGTGCCTCCGGTATTCGCGTGCTGATTGAATCCAAAGTGGATTACAGCAAGGCGCAGAACCTGATCCTGACCTCGGTGATCCTGATTATCGGCGTGAGCGGCGCGAAGGTGCACATTGGTGCGGCCGAGCTGAAAGGCATGGCGCTGGCGACCATCGTCGGCGTGGGCCTGAGCCTGATTTTCAAGCTGATCTCCGTGATCCGTCCGGAAGAGGTGGTGCTGGACGCTGACGAAAACGAAAAAGCGTCACACTGATCCTATAACCGGGTGGACGATCCGCCCGGTTCTCTCCTTGCAGGTTCCGTGCTAAACTCCGTTCCGATTTTATGTAAGATCTGGTTGAGGTACTTCTGAACGGACCGGCACAGCTCTCTCTGCCACTCTATCTCCCTGACGACGAAACTTTCGCGAGTTTCTGGCCGGGTGATAACCCCTCTTTACTGGCTGCACTGCAAAACGTGCTGCGCCAGGAACACAGCGGATACATCTATATCTGGTCACGCGAAGGCGCGGGGCGCAGCCACCTGCTGCATGCCGCCTGCGCGGAGCTTTCGGCGCGCGGCGATGCGGTAGGCTACGTGCCGCTGGATAAACGTACCTGGTTCGTGCCTGAGGTGCTTGAGGGAATGGAACATCTTTCGCTGGTGTGCATTGATAATATCGAATGCGTGGCGGGGGATGAGCCGTGGGAAATGGCGATCTTTAACCTCTACAACCGCATTCTGGAATCGGGGAAAACCCGGCTGCTGATCACCGGCGATCGTCCGCCTCGCCAGCTGAATCTGGGACTGCCGGATCTGGCGTCTCGCCTGGACTGGGGCCAAATCTACAAGCTCCAGCCGCTGTCGGATGAAGATAAGCTTCAGGCGTTACAGCTGCGTGCGAAGCAGCGCGGGTTTGAGCTGCCGGAAGACGTGGGCCGTTTCCTGCTTAAACGACTGGATCGCGAAATGCGCACGCTGTTTGATACGCTCGATCAGCTCGATCGCGCCTCCATTACCGCCCAGCGCAAGCTGACTATCCCGTTTGTGAAAGATATTCTCAAGCTTTGAGCTTTTTGCCCGGTGTCGGCTGCGCCTTACCGGGCCTACGAAAACCTGCCGCACTTTGTAGGCCGGGTAAGGCGCAGCCACCACCCGGCTAAAGATCCCCCATTAGATGCTCAACCAGCAGTGGAATCGGTCTTCCCGACGCCACGCTTCGCCCACTTTCACGCCACAGCGCCGTACCGCTGATGTCCAGATGCGCCCACGGAATTGTCGGCGGGCAGAAGTAATGGAGCAGCCACGCAGCCGAGGCGCTGATCGCCGCATTGTTGGTCGGCGTGTTGCACAGATCGGCAATCGCGCTGTCGGTCTGCTTTTTCAGCCGCGCATCCAACGGCAGGGACCACACTTCATCGCCGCTCTGCTTACCCGCCAGCGTCAGCGCCGCGCGCAGCGGTTCATCCTGCGTCATCAGCCCGCTCAGCTCATACCCCAGCGCCTTCACGACCGCACCGGTTAAGGTGGCCATATCAATGATATAGCGCGCCTGCGGATGCCGCTGGCTGGCCCAGGCGATGGCGTCCGCCAGCACCAGTCGGCCTTCGGCATCGGTGTTGTTGATTTCAACGGTGATCCCGTTGCAGGCCGTTGCTACCGTGCCGGGCTGCATGGCGTCCGGGCCGATGGCGTTTTCTGCCAGCGCCAGCACGCCCATAATGCGTACGGGCAGCGCCAGCTCTGCGACGGTCAGCATCAGGCCCAGCACGTTAGCCGCACCGCACATGTCGTATTTCATGGTGTACATGCCCGCGCCTTCCTTCAGCCACAGGCCGCCGGTATCAAAGGTAATGCCTTTACCCACATAGCAGCGCACCGGGCCGTCGTTGACACCGTCATAATGAATCGCCATCAGGCGCGGCGGACAGGTCGCCCCTTTGCCGACGGCGTGCAGCAGCCCCAGACCGTGCTCGGCAATAGCCTTTTCATTCAGCACTTCGCACCGCAGGGCAGGGAAGGCGGCACACAGTTTTTGCGCCTCTTCCACCACAAACTGCGGCGTGCATTGGTCGGACGGGGTATCCGCCAGACGTCGTGCCGCAACCATGCCGTGGGCGATGGCCTGCTGCTGGCGGAAAATAACCGCCAGTCGCTCCTGCTGTTTGGGTAAGCAGAGCGCGGCGATGCGCTCAAGACGGACGCTGTCGCTGGTTTCCTTCAACTGCAAATCGCTAAGCCTGTGCGCCTGATTAAAGAGAAAACGCAGCACCTGCGCCAGCACCACATCGTCGATATCAGTCACGTCCAGTATCAGTTCGGGACTGACGGGCGAGGCCAGCAGCGGGCGCAGCGCCGTCAGTAATCCTTCGGTCAGGCTATCCTGCCAGAGCGCATCGGGCAGCAGGGTGATCCGGGCAAACGGGGCGCAACCAAAGCGGGTGTCAGCGATGCTGGCAGACTCGCGCATTTCCGCGACAAGCGCCGTTTCGGGCAAAAGCGTACAGGAGGCGGAGGCAATCAAATGGCTCTGCGGCTTCGCGTCGGAAAGCGCGGTGATAAACTGATACGTAATCATCATGACTCCTCAATCGGCGCGCGGATCCGCGCGGCATAGGCCTGCATCCACTCATCGTCTACCGCGTGATAATGCGTTTTCTCCCGCAGGCGTTCGGTACGAAAAACGGTGAGGGGCTGGCGAGCCGTCGCCACCACGAACGAAAAGGTTTTGATGTTGGTAGCGGCACCAAATTCGCCCCTGTTATTCATGCACACCACGGAGAGATCGCCCACGCGGCCAAAGCGCGACATCAGCTTGTCCTCCAGTTCGAACACCACCGAATCCGCCGCCTGCTGCGGCGTCATACCCTGCGCCATGCGGCGAACGATTTCGTAACTGGTGCAGCCTTTCATCAGATCTTCACCGACGCCCGTGGCGGTTGCGGCGCCGGTTTCGCTGTCGCAGTAAAAGCCGGAGCCAATAATGGGCGAATCCCCGAGTCGACCGCGTTTTTTCATGAACAGGCCGCTGGTGGAGGTAGCGACGCTCATCGAGCCCTGCTTGTCGAGGCCGATAATGCCGACGGTGTCATGTCCGTCGTAAGGGCTTAAGCCCTTATCCAGCGTTTCGCGGCAGCGTTTGCGGTAGTGCTGCATGGCGCGGTCGGTGAGCATGGTTTTGTCGGCAAAGCCCTGGCTCAGCGCCCATTCCCGCGCGCCCTGGCCGACCAGCAGGCTGTTGTAGCGCTGGCGGCTTAACGCATGCGCCACGCTCACCGGGTTGGCGATATCCACCAGGTTGCCCACGGCACCAAACGCCAGCGTGTCGCCGTCCATGTAGGCGGCGTCCAGCTCCACCTCACCATTTTCGGTGGGCAGCCCGCCGTAGCCGACGGATTTATAAAACGGAAAGTCTTCGACGGCGGCGACGGCATCCACCACCGCTGCCGAGACCGGTTTCCCCGCAGCCAGCGCAGATGCAGACTCGGTGACGCCTTCAAGCGCCATTCGCCAGGTCGCGATAATTCCCCACATGCGTTACTCCTGTTTTGCAAGGGTGGTGTCGGTTTGCGTAACGGTGGCCATTTCCGCCGCGCGGTACTGTTTGTCCACGATACGCATAAATGGCAGATACAGCATGGCGCCAATCAGCAGGTTGATCAGCTGCATCACGCTGCCGCTCAGGTGACCGGTGACGATAAAACCGCTGATGACCGGCGGCAGCGTCCAGGGAATAAACACCCCGGTGGTGACGGCAACCGCGCCAATCTTCATCGCCGCATACTGCACGGTGACCAGCACCAGCGGCACCAGGTTGAACGGGATAAGCATGATCGGGTTCATGATCACCGGCAGGCCAAACAGGATCGGTTCGTTGATGTTAAACACCGATGCCCCGGCGCCGAGGCGCGCCACTTCACGCATGTTTTTGCTGCGGGCGAAAATCAGCATTGCAATCACCAGCGACAGCGTGGCCCCCGCGCCGCCCATCCAGATCATGTCAAAAAACTGTTCGGTGATAATGTGCGGCGGCGTCGTGCCTGCCTGAATCGCGGCGATGTTGTCGGTCTGGTTCTCCATCCACAGCGGTCGAATGATGCCGTTGATCATCGAGCCGGAGTTAATGCCTACTGACCACAGAATGGTGATGCTGAACACCGTCATCAGCGCGCCAAAGTAAGAGGTGCCGTAGTGGCGCACCGGCGTGGCAACCACTTCGTAAATAAACTGGTGGATGGTGTTGTAGTGGGTGTTTTCAAACACGATACGGATACCCAGCACCAGAATCATCACCAGCAGGGCCGGGATCAGCGCGGCGAACGACTCCTGCACCGCCGGAGGCACGCCGTCCGGCATTTTGATCACCAGTTTTTTGCGCTTGAGCCAGCAGAACAGCTCCGTCCAGAGCAGGGAACCAATCATCGCCACGAACAGCCCTTTGCTGCCAATCCACTCCACCGGAATGACGGTGATACCGCCGTTCTCCGCCACTTTGATAAAGGGCGTCAGGATGAGAAAGGCGACCAGCGCCAGGATGCCGCAGGAGATGCGATCCTCGCCATAGTGTTCCGCCAGGCGGAAGGCGACCAGGAAGCTGATGAACAGCGACATAGTGGAGAACACCGCGTTGAACGGGATTTCGATAATGGCGCTCCAGCTCTCACCAAAGGCCTGAGACATAAACTGTTGATAGGCTTGATTCGGGAACGACGAGATCACCAGCAGAATAGAGCCGACGATGATAAACGGCATGAAGGAGACGTAGGCGCCGCGAATGGCCCCGAGATGCCGCTGCTGGGCCGTTTTGGCCGCCAGCGGCATCAGTTTTGCTTCAAGAAATCCCAGAACATTGTTCATTGTGAACTCCGTACAAGATTGAGGGGTGTTGTTTGTGTTATGTCTGAGGATTATCAGTGAAGCGTGGCGAGCGAAAGGTGAAATCGGTCACAAAGCAATCGCTGATATAGTATAAATCTCACAAGATTGGTTCTGAGGATCCTGCGATGGAAATTAAACTGCATGCTAATGCCACCACGACGCCGCGCATCCGTCGCTATCTTCAGCAATCAGATAAAAGCGACAGGGAGCTGGCCGTTGAGCTGGGGATCTCGGTCACTACAGTCAGGCGCTGGCGTAACCGCGACCAGGTTTCGGATAACCACACGACGCCAAAAGTGATACACAAAGCATTGAGACAGGAGCAGGTTGCGCTGGTTAATGCCCTGCGGGATATCACGGGTGCCCCGCTGGACGAACTGCTGCAGATGGTCAATAACGGACTCGGGATCGCCGTATCCCGCGCGACCCTGAACCGCTACCTTAAACCGGCTTCGGTAAAGCAGAAGGGCGCGACGTTGCAGGGGAAAAAGGCGCTGAAGGCAGGCATCGTACCGCAAAAACTCCTGTTACATCATCAGCCTCTGTCTCTGCATATGGACGATGGCGGGGAACAGCATCTGCTCTGGGCGCGTGAACCCGTGAGCGGCTGGTGCTCCGTTCGGCTGTACGCGGGCATTTCTCCACAGCTGCTGGTCCACTGGGTGAACGACGTGCTGGAAGCCTGTCCGGCTGATATTCAATCTATTGAGACTTTTGGTTTCGAGGTGAAGCTTGAGAAACGCAATACCGCCGTGACAGTGCATCCACAGCAATTCCCCGCCGTTCAGGTTGCTCTGCCGCTATGCGACATCATTCCACGTCTGAACAGTGAACCGGCAGGCGAGCTGCTGATCCAGCTGTGCGAATTTTACAACCGGGAGAAAGCCCAGAAAAAGTTGGGAGAGAGTACGCCGCAGGCCTTTCTGGAAGCGCTGCGGCATAAGGACTAGAGGATCTCGAGCACGTCTTCCGGCGGGCGTCCAATGCGCGCCTGGCCGTTCGCCACCACAATCGGGCGCTCAATCAGCTTTGGATTTTCAACCATCGCCTGGACCAGCTCAGCCTCGGTGAGACGGTTGTCATCCAGGTTAAGCGACTTATACAGATCTTCTTTCTGGCGCATCAGTTCTCTTGCACTGCCCATTCCCAGCATGTGCAGTAGCTGGCGGAGGGTTTGCGCGTCAGGTGGGGTGTCAAGGTACAGCACCACCTCCGGCTCAACGCCGTTAGACTTTAACAGGCTCAGGGTATCGCGGCTCTTGGAGCAGCGAGGGTTATGATAGATTTTTACGGCGTCTGTCATGACGTGAATTCTCCTTTATTACATCTTCTCGTACGGCTTAAAGCGCTGCTGCAGGCCACGTAGCTGATCGATACGCGCGTCGTAGCGAGCCTGCTGGAGGCTGCCGAGTTTGACCTGCGAGCTGGCGCTGCTGAGCGCGGAAATCGCCTGATCGAGGCGGCCCACCAGGGCAAAACCTTCGGCACGCGCCGCCAGCTCCTGATCGCGGTTGCCGAGCTGGGCTTCCGCCTGAGCGAGCAGATCCCAGCCGTTTTGATCGTCTTTATTATTAAAGGTGTAGCGGTTGAGGATGGTCGCCGCCTCGCCGGGCTGGCCGCCCTGCAAGTAAGCGTTCGCCAGGTTAAGCTGCAGCACCGGGTTGGTACGGACATCTTTCGCCCCTTTCAGGCGGTTAATCGCATCGGCAGGCTTCTTCTGCCCCAGATCGATATCCGTCGACAGATCGAGGTACCACGGGTTGTTCGGATCGGCTGCCAGAAGCGGCTGCAGCGCCTTACGCGCCTCGTCGTATTTGCTGGCTTCCATCGCCTGGAGCGCCTGACCATACTGCGCGGCGTTTTTTTCTCGCACGTTGCCTTTTGCCAGGGTATCCAGCAGGTCGCTGGTGAGCTGGTTACGCCCGGAATTGTACATCCCCAGGGTTCTCACCTTCGCCATGTAGAAATCCTGTGAAGACTGGACCACGACCGGGCGCATCTGGTTGGCACGGTTACGCGCGTCCGACAGACGGCTTTCCGGCAGCGGGTGGGTCAACAGAATTTCCGGCGGACGGGAAGAGTAACGCGCCTGATCGAGCAGTTTTTCGAGGAAGCTCGGCATGGCCTGCGGGTCAAAGCCCGAACGCTGCAGCACCTGAATCCCGATGCGGTCCGCTTCCTGCTCGTTTTGTTGGGTGAAGCTGATCATCCCCTGGCGTGTTCCCGCCAGCGTACCGGTCAGTGCTGCCATCCCGGCCTGCGGGCTGGCCATCGCCAGCAGAATAGAGCCCAGTGCACCCACCCAGGTGAGGGGGGCGTTACGTTTCTGGTCTTCCATCGCTCGCGCCAGGTGACGCTGGGTGACGTGCGAAATTTCGTGCGCCATTACCGAGGCCAGCTGGCTTTCGTTGTCAGAGTAACGGAATAACGCCGAATGCAGCACCACGTTACCGCCAAAGAAGGCGAAGGCGTTGATTTCGTCGTTATTGATTAAATAGAAATGGAAGGGGGTTTTTACCGAGTCGGCGTGCGAAACCAGACGCATCCCCAGCCCGTTAATGTACTGTACCAGCAAAGGGTCGTTAATCAGCGGGGCGCTGCCGCGCAGCTGGCGAACATAGTAATCCCCCATTTGCATCTCTTGCCCAATAGAGAGCGTGCTTCCTGCTGTGGTGCCCATGTCCGGCAATGTATCGGACGAGTCAGCAAAAGCGGGCAACACCTGACCGACCGTCACCGCGGCAATCAGTGTCGCAACCAGTGTTTTTCTCAACTGCCTGAACATAACCACTGTCCTGTATGTTGGATGTGCTAATTTGACCGATGAACCGGTATATCGTTCATCTCTGCTGCTCTGGGAGTGTAGCCGTGTTGTAGCATGAAGAAAATCCCATTCATCAGGCTTTTGCGGATTGTGATCGGGATACAAAAAGCGAAAGTCTTTTTTGTGACAGTTAGATACAATTCATCGTCTCACTCCCGCCATTCGATTCAGGGAAGGGTTGTATGCTCGAAATGTTAATGCAGTGGTACCGGCGTCGGTTCAGCGACCCGGAAGCCATTGCTTTGTTGGTTATTCTGGTTGCCGGGTTCGGTATTCTGTTCTTCTTCAGCGGTCTGCTCGCGCCCCTGCTGGTGGCGATTGTGCTGGCGTACCTGCTGGAGTGGCCAACGGCGCGCCTGGAGCACATCGGCTGTTCCCGTCGCTGGGCAACCAGCATCGTGCTGGTGCTGTTTGTCGGCATCCTGCTGTTAATGGCCTTTGTGGTGATGCCGGTTGCCTGGCAGCAGGGGATCTACCTTATTCGCGATATGCCCGGCATGCTCAACAAGCTTTCTGATTTTGCCGCCACGCTGCCGCGCCGTTACCCGGCCCTGATGGATGCCGGGATTATCGACGCGATGGCGGAAAATATGCGCGCCCGCATCATGACGATGGGCGATTCGGTGGTGAAATACTCTCTGGCTTCGCTGGTCGGACTGCTGACGCTGGCGGTTTACCTTGTGCTCGTGCCGCTGATGGTCTTCTTCCTGGTGAAAGATAAAGACCAGATGCTCAACGCCGTACGCCGTATTTTACCGCGCAACCGCGGGCTGGCGGGGCAGGTCTGGGAAGAGATGAACCAGCAGATCACCAACTACATTCGCGGCAAGGTGCTGGAGATGATTGTCGTGGGGGTCGCCACCTGGATTGGCTTCCTTATTTTCGGCCTGAACTACTCGCTGCTGCTGGCGGTGCTGGTGGGGTTATCGGTCCTGATTCCGTACATCGGCGCGTTTGTGGTGACCATTCCGGTGGTTGGCGTGGCGCTGTTCCAGTTTGGGCTGGGGACTGAGTTCTGGAGCTGCTTCGCGGTGTACCTGATTATTCAGGGGCTGGACGGTAACCTGCTGGTACCGGTGCTGTTCTCCGAAGCGGTGAACCTGCATCCGCTGGTGATTATCTTATCGGTGGTGATTTTCGGCGGGCTGTGGGGGTTCTGGGGCGTGTTCTTCGCCATTCCGCTGGCGACGCTGATTAAAGCCGTGGTTCACGCGTGGCCGGATGTGCCGGCGGTGGAAGAGAAGTAGTTTTGAGCGGCCTGATGCCCTCACCCCGACCCTCTCCCACGGGGAGAGGGGGAAAACACGAAAAACGGCAACCTGGGTTGCCGTTTTGCTGTTTATCAGGCGCTTTCTTTCAGCCAGTTCAACACCACGTCGTGGTGATTGCTGGTTTTGAAGTCGTCAAACACGTGTTCAACTTTTCCGTCAGCGTCAATCAGGAAGCTGATGCGGTGAATACCGTCGTAGGTTTTACCCATAAACGTCTTCTCGCCCCAGACGCCGAACTGCTCGCACACCTGATGGTCTTCATCAGAAAGCAGCGTGAAGTTCAGCAGCTCTTTTTCAGCAAATCGTGACAGCTTTTCTGGTTTATCCGTGCTGATACCCAGCACTTCCACGCCGACTTTTTTCAACTCGTCCATGTTGTCGCGTAAGCCGCAGGCCTGTACGGTGCAGCCGGGGGTCATGGCTTTCGGGTAGAAATAGACCAGAACACGCTGTCCCTGGAAGTCGGTCAAATTTACTTGCTCGCCGTCTTGATCCGGTAAGCTAAATTTCGGTGCGATGTCACCGGCTTTCAGTGGGTTCATTACTCAACTCCATCCTGTTCGTGCTGCGAATAATTGACGACGCTTATACTGCCCTGCGCGTTTAATTCTGTACAGAGGGCTTTGAACGCTTGCTCGATATTTGACGCATCCTGTGATGCAGGACTGTGCGCGGTAATTTGAATAAAGAGCGTGGGAACCGTGCTTGCGTCGCCCGGCTGTGTGCGGGAAACGAGCTCGGCAATGTTCATCTGATGGCTGTCAAACAGCGCGGTGAAGCGCTCTATCAGATGGGGAGAATCAGGCACTTCAACCTGCACCCAGACGGTAGAAGGCATAGCCGGACGCGGTCGCGCCGTGGTGCGCTTCATGACAATCAGCAAATCCAGCTCGGCGCCTTTCAGCGGCAGGGTCGATTCAATCAACGTAATGGCGTTCCATGTCCCGGAAAGCAACATAATAAATGTGAACTCTTCGCCAAGCATGGCCAGACGGCTGTCTTCGATATTACAGCCGCAGCTGCTTACGTGGCGGGTGATGGTGTTCACGATACCCGGCCTGTCGGCACCCAGCGCAGTGATAACCAGGTAATGTTGTGATGAGGTTGTCAAACCTGTTCTTCCTTTGCATGGTTAAGTCTTCCTAAGGAAAGCATAAAAAAAACATGCATACAACCGCCTGAGCGCCTCAGGTCGCTTGCTTTTATTACAGTTCCAAACGTAACATTGAGGCTCTTGTTCGCACAGAGGATGGCTCATGTTCACGGGAAGTATTGTCGCGCTTGTTACACCGATGGATGAAAAAGGTAATGTCTGCCGGTCAAGCATGAAGAAGCTCATTGATTACCATGTCGCCAATGGAACCTCGGCGATCGTTTCGGTAGGGACTACCGGTGAATCCGCAACGCTGAGCCACGACGAGCACGGCGATGTAGTGATGCTGACCCTGGAACTGGCTGACGGACGTATTCCGGTCATCGCGGGGACAGGGGCTAATGCAACCGCAGAAGCTATTAGCCTGACCAAACGTTTTAACGACAGCGGCATCGTTGGCTGTCTGACGGTGACCCCTTATTACAACCGTCCTACTCAGGAAGGTTTGTTCCAGCACTTCAAAGCCATCGCTGAACATACTGACTTGCCACAAATTCTGTATAATGTGCCGTCCCGTACCGGTTGCGATATGCTGCCGGAAACCGTTGGTCGTCTCTCGGAAGTAAAAAATATTATCGGTATTAAAGAGGCGACAGGGAACTTAAGCCGCGTTCATCAGATCAAAGAGCTGGTTTCAGACGACTTTATCCTGTTGAGTGGTGATGATGCGACCGCGCTGGACTTTATGCAGCTCGGTGGCCATGGCGTGATTTCCGTAACGGCAAACGTTGCGGCGCGCGATATGGCTGAAATGTGCAAACTGGCCGCAGCCGGTCACTTTGATGAAGCCCGCGTCATTAATCAGCGTTTGATGCCGCTGCACAATAAATTATTTGTCGAACCCAATCCGATCCCAGTGAAATGGGCATGTAAGGAGTTGGGGCTTGTAGCAACCGATACGCTGCGTCTGCCAATGACACCGATTACCGACCACGGTCGTGACATCGTCAGGGCGGCGCTGAAGCATGCCGGTTTGCTGTAGAGTTTAGGGAGATTTGATGGCTTATTCAGTACAGAAGTCGCGCCTGGCGAAGGTTGCGAGTGTTTCGCTTGTTATGCTGCTCGCTGCCTGTAGTTCAGACTCGCGCTACAAGCGCCAGGTGAGCGGTGATGAATCCTATCTGGATGCGACCCCGCTTGCTGAACTTCACGCACCGGCTGGTATGATCCTGCCGATTCAGAACGGCGATTATAATATTCCCGTGACCAACGGCAGCGGCCCGGTCGGTAAAGCGCTTGATATTCGTCCGCCAGCACAGCCTCTGGCGCTGGTTAACGGGGCGCGTACCCAGTTCACCGGTGATACGGCGTCTCTGATGGTTGAGAGCGCGCGCGGTAGCACGCTGTGGCCGCAGGTTGTCAGCGTCATTCAGTCGAAGAACTACACCATCGATAAACGCGATGACGCCAGCCAGACGTTAACCACCGACTGGATCGAGTGGAACCGTCTGGATGAAGACCAGCAGTACCGCGGTCGTTATCAAGTCTCCGTAAAACCACAGGGTTACCAGCAGGCGGTCAACGTTAAGCTGTTGAACCTGGAGCAGGCGGGTAAACCGGTTGCGGATGCCGCGTCCCTGCAGCGTTACAGCACCGAAATGCTGAACGTGATTGCCGCGGGTCTGGATAAAACCGCGACCGATGCCGCCAACGCCGCGCAGAGCCGCAACGGTGTGACCTTCGATGTGCAAAGCGGTGCGGATGATACCGGCCTGCCAATGCTGGTGGTTCGTGCACCGTTTAACCAGACCTGGCAGCGTTTGCCAGCGACGCTGGAAAAAGTGGGCATGAAAGTGACCGACAGCACCCGCTCAACCGGTAGCATGACGGCAACCTATAAGCCGCTCTCCGACAGCGCATGGCAGGAACTGGGCGCGAAAGATCCTCAGCTTGCCTCCGGTGACTACAAAATTCAGGTCGGTGACCTTGATAACCGCAGTAGCCTGCAGTTTATCGATCCGAAAGGTCACACGCTGACCCAGTCGCAGAACGATGCGCTGGTCGCTGTCTTCCAGGCAGCATTCAGCAAATAAATACGAGGGCTGGTGAATCCAGCCCTTTTTATTTTCGTGCCACGCAAACGTGTGCGTGGCATAATATGCCCAGTTTTGAACACAAATCATCACACCAGGAGTAATGAAGATGCAGAAGCAAGCTGAGTTGTATCGTGGCAAAGCGAAGACCGTATACAGCACGGAAAACCCGGATCTGTTGGTGCTCGAGTTCCGCAATGATACGTCAGCAGGGGATGGCGCACGCATTGAGCAGTTCGATCGTAAAGGCATGGTGAACAACAAGTTCAACCACTTCATTATGACCAAACTGGCCGAAGCGGGTATCCCGACCCAGATGGAAGCGTTGCTGTCCGATACGGAATGTCTGGTGAAAAAACTGGATATGGTTCCGGTTGAGTGCGTTATTCGTAACCGTGCGGCGGGCTCCCTGGTGAAGCGTCTCGGCATTGAAGAAGGTATCGAACTGAACCCACCGCTGTTCGACCTGTTCCTGAAAAACGACGCCATGCACGACCCGATGGTCAACGAATCCTACTGCGAAACCTTCGGCTGGGTGAGCAAAGAGAACCTGGCGCGTATGCAGGAGCTGACCTATAAAGCCAACGACGTGCTGAAAAAACTGTTTGATGACGCGGGCCTGATCCTCGTCGACTTCAAGCTGGAGTTTGGTCTGTTCAAAGGCGAAGTGGTGCTGGGCGATGAGTTCTCACCAGACGGTAGCCGCCTGTGGGACAAAGAAACCCTGGATAAAATGGACAAAGACCGTTTCCGTCAGAGCCTGGGTGGCCTGATTGAAGCGTACGAAGCGGTTGCTCACCGTTTAGGCGTTAAGCTCGACTAACTCCCTCACCTGCCAAAGGATGTTCGCATCCTTTGGCGTCTTACCTTTGTTTCCTATGGTAATCTTGCCGTTAACCGCCTACGATCATAGCTATTATAAATGGAATAGTTCGAGGTGGTTATGCGCTGGCAAGGGCGTCGTGAAAGTGACAATGTAGAAGACAGACGCAGTGATGGTGGTGGCGGTCCTTCAATGGGGGGGCCCGGCTTCCGGTTACCCAGCGGCAAGGGCGGCATCATCCTGCTGATTGTGGTGTTAGTCGCGGGTTACTACGGCGTTGACCTCACCGGGTTGATGACGGGTCAGCCGCTGCAACAGCAGCAGCATTCTCAGCGCTCCATCAGCCCGAATGAAGATGAAGCGGCCAAATTTACCTCCGTTATTCTCGCCACAACAGAAGACACCTGGAGTCAGCTGTTTGAGAAAATGGGGCGTACCTACCAGCAGCCGAAGCTGGTGATGTACCGGGGGGCAACCCGCACCGGATGCGGCACCGGGCAATCCGTGATGGGGCCGTTCTACTGCCCGGCAGACGGTACCGTTTATATCGATCTCTCTTTTTACGATGACATGAAACGCAAGCTTGGCGCCGACGGTGATTTTGCCCAGGGCTACGTGATCGCGCATGAGGTTGGCCATCACGTGCAAAAGCTGCTGGGGATTGAGCCAAAAGTACGCCAGCTGCAGCAAAATGCGTCTCAGGCGGAAGTGAACCGCCTGTCCGTCAAAATGGAGCTGCAGGCGGACTGCTTCGCGGGCGTCTGGGGTCACAGCATGCAGCAGCAGGGCGTGCTGGAATCCGGCGATCTTGAGGAGGCGCTGAATGCCGCTCAGGCTATCGGTGACGACCGTCTTCAGCAGCAGAGCCAGGGGCGCGTCGTACCGGACAGCTTCACTCACGGTACCTCACAGCAGCGCTACAGCTGGTTTAAACGCGGTTTCGACAGCGGCGACCCGGCGCAGTGTAATACCTTCGGCAAAGCGATGTAATGCTGGCGTTTGATCAGCTGATACGCGAGCTTGAGCGCACCGGCCATCGTCGGCTGGTGGTGCTCAGCGGTGAGGCGCAGTGGACGTTAAGCCAGGCGGTTGCCCTGCGTGACGCCTTGCCCGGAGACTGGGTAAGGCTTGACGAACATCCTTCAAAAGCCATCAGCGGCCTGCTGGGACGCGAGTTCCGGCATGCCGTTTTTGACGCCAGCACCGGGTTTGATGTCGCCGCGTTTGCCGCCCTGAGCGGAACGCTGAGCGCCGGAAGCCTTCTGGTGCTGCGGGTTCCGCCGCTTGCTGACTGGGCCGACAGGCCTGACAGCGATTCGTTGCGCTGGAGCGACAGCGCGGAGCCGATCGCCACTCCACACTTTGTGCACCACTTCTGCCGGACGCTTGCCGCCGATTCGGATGCGATTGTCTGGCATCAGCATCGTCCCTTGTCCGTTCCCGTTGCGCCGGATTTACCCGCCTGGCAGCCTGCCAGCGGCGCACCGCAGCGCGAGCAGGCGGAGATCCTCGACGTGCTTCTGACCATGCCTGCGGGCATTGCAGCCGTAACGGCACCGCGCGGACGTGGAAAGTCAGCGCTGGCGGGGATGCTGCTCAGTCGCATTCAGGGGGGGGCGTTGGTCACTGCACCGGCTAAAGGGGCAACGGATGTCATTGCGCGCTTTGCGGGCGAGCATTTCCACTTTATGGCTCCGGACGCGCTGCTGGCCTCTTCACATCAGGCTGACTGGCTGATTGTCGATGAAGCGGCTGCGATCCCTGGTCCGCTGCTGGAGAAGCTGGTGACGCGTTTTCCGCGCGTAGTGTTAACCACCACGGTCCAGGGCTATGAGGGGACGGGGAGGGGGTTCCTGCTGAAGTTCTGCGCTCGTTTCAGTGGATTGCGGCATTATGCCTTATCGACCCCCATTCGCTGGGCTGCCGGATGCCCGCTTGAGCGATTCGTGGCGAATGCACTGTTATTTGATGATGCGCTTATCGATCGCAAACCGGAAGGCGACGTGCGTATAACGCCGCTGGCGCCGCGGACGTGGGAGAGTGACCCGGCACGCGTGGCAAGCGTTTATGAACTGCTGTGTGCTGCACACTACCGTACTTCACCGCTCGATTTACGCCGGATGATGGACGCGCCCGGCCAGCACTTTGCTGTTGCCGGAACGGAGGCAGAGATTGCAGGCGCGCTCTGGCTGGTGGAAGAGGGCGGGCTGTCCCCTGAGCTTAGCCGCGCCGTGTGGGCGGGATACCGGCGTCCACGCGGGAATCTCGTGGCGCAGTCGCTGGCGGCGCACGGCGGATCGCCACTCGCGGCGACGCTGAAAGGGCGACGGGTTAGCCGCATTGCGGTTCACCCCCTGCGCCAGCGGGAAGGCATCGGGCAACGGCTTATCCGTAGCGCCAGCGGGGAAGACTATCTGTCGGTGAGTTTTGGTTATACCGACGAGCTGTGGCATTTCTGGCAGCAGTGTGGGTTTGTGCTGGTGCGGATGGGGAGCCATCGGGAAGCCAGCAGCGGCTGCTACACGGCGATGGCGCTGCTGCCGCTGAGCGAAGCCGGGCGTCAGCTGTGCGCGCAGGAACATCAGCGTTTGTGCCGGGATATGCGCGTCCTGTCGGCCCGGAACGGTGAAAAGATCCCGGTGGAAGACGGCTGGGAAGCTACCCTTAATAGTGACGACTGGCTGGAGCTGGCGGGGTTTGCGTTTGCCCATCGGGCGTTTTCAACCTCGGTTGCCGCGCTGACGCGGTTGTTGCTCACCATTGATATGCCGCTTCCGGCCCTGCGGGGGAAAATGGCAGGAAAAGCGGATGAGGTCGGGCGAAAAGCGTTGCTGGCAAAGCTGCGCGGTGAAACCGCACAAGCGCTTGAAAGCCTTGATTATCCGCGCTGCCAGCGGTTGAAGGAAGCCATTTTGCAATGGCAATTTTTTCAATGACTTCTTCAGTAAAGTGGCATGGTCATTCCCGCCGGGAGGCGTAGAATCCAGGTCATCTATTAAGGAGACCACCATGAAACACGACCATTTTGTTGTTCAAAGCCCTGACAAACCGGCTAAACAGTTACTGCTTCTGTTTCATGGGGTTGGCGATAATGCCGTCAATATGGGTCAGATTGGCAGCTGGTTTGCGCCCGTTTTCCCCGAAGCGCTGATTGTCAGCATCGGTGGCGTACAGCCATGCGGGCCGAACGGGCGCCAGTGGTTCTCGGTTCAGGGCGTGACGGAAGAGAACCGTCAGGCGCGCATTGATGCCATCATGCCGACCTTTATCGATATCGTCCGCTACTGGCAACAGCAGAGCGGCGTGGGTGCCGACGCGACCGCGTTGATTGGCTTCTCGCAGGGGTCAATCATGTCGCTGGAAAGCGTTAAAGCGCAGCCGGGTCTGGTTTCACGGGTGATCGCGTTTAACGGCCGTTTTGCGACGTTACCGACAAGCGCAACCACGCAGACCACGATCCACCTGATCCACGGCGGCGAAGACCGGGTGATCGAGCTCTCGCATGCGGTTGCTGCCCAGGAAGCGTTGATTCGCGAAGGTGGGGATGTGACGCTGGATATCGTTGACGATCTGGGCCACGCCATCGACGACCGGAGCATGCAGTTCGCGCTCGATCGTTTGCGCTATACCGTACCGAAGCACTACTTTGATGAAGCGCTCAGCGGCGGTAAGCCGGATAATGATGATATTGTTGAGTTTATGTGAGGTTATCCCCTCTCTACAGGAGAGGGGATACAGACCGATTACTTCTTCTGGTCTTTCTTCGGCCAGTCGTCGTCATCGTCCCACTTGTCGTTGAAATCACGGTGCGGGGGAAGGTCCGGTTTGTTGGCGAGAAATTTTTTATGGTCCACGCGCTTAAGGTCTTTAATCACGTTCAGCAATACGCCAACCAGAAAAACCAACACCAGAATCCACCAGTACTTTGAAAGCCAATCCATTCGCTATTCCTCTCAGAGCGTTCGTCAGGCGACGATTTGCTCCATAATACGTTGATACATACGGGCCAGCAGTTGCAAATCTGCCGCATTGACACACTCATTTATTTTATGAATGGTTGCGTTTACTGGCCCCAGTTCGACAACCTGGGCGCCCATACGGGCGATAAAGCGTCCGTCTGAAGTGCCACCCGTTGTCAGCAGCTGTGGCTTAATTTCATTATAGTGCTCGATGGCGTTCACCACCGCATCCACCAGCTTACCGCGCTGCGTCAGGAACGGCTGGCCGGAAAGCCACCACTCCACGGTGTAGCGCAGCTGATATTTTTCCAGCAGGGCGATAACGCGCGCCTTGATCATCTCATCGGTCAGTTCGGTGCTGAAGCGGAAGTTAAACTGGACGAAGTAATCACCCGGGATCACGTTGTTGCTGCCGGTCCCGGCCTTGACGTTCGCAATCTGCATGCTGGTTGGAGGGAAGAATTCGTTGCCTTTATCCCACTCGATGCCCACCAGCTCGTTCAGCATCGGCGCAGCGCGATGTACCGGGTTATCGGCCAGATGCGGATACGCAACGTGCCCCTGAACGCCGTGAATGGTCAGGTTACAGGTCAGCGAGCCACGGCGCCCGTTTTTGACGACATCACCCACCACTTCGGTACTGGACGGCTCACCGACCAGGCAGTAGTCCAGACGCTCGTTGCGCGCCATCAGCGCTTCAACGACCTTCACGGTACCGTTGTGCGCGCTGGCTTCTTCGTCGGAGGTGACCAAAAACGCGAGACGGTTTTTGTGGTTCGGATGCTGCGCCACAAAGCGCTCTGCCGCCACGACCATCGCCGCCAGAGAGCCTTTCATGTCTGCCGCGCCGCGACCAAACAGCATGCCATCGCGAATGGTCGGCTCAAACGGCGGGTTAATCCAGCGATCCGCATCACCTGCGGGAACGACGTCAGTATGCCCGGCAAAGGCCAGCGTTTCACCCTGGCCGCGCCACGCCCAGAAGTTCTGGGTATCGCCAAAATCCATGTGTTCAACGGTAAAACCGATGGCACGCAGGCGTTCAATCATAAGAGCCTGACAACCTGCGTCGTCCGGGCTAAGGGAAGGACGGCGAATAAGCTGCTGAGTCAGCTCAATGACCGGGCATGACATAAACTACACCTCAACGAAAAAAGTCGGAATAAAGGGTTTCACTGAAACCCAGCAGCATAGGCTGCCCTGGCGCGCAGAGCAATGGGCGTTTGATAATTGCCGGCATCTCGAGCATCAGTTTTGCCGCGCTGTCGGCATCTTTGATGCTGGCGCGCAGAGAGTCGTCCAGTTTACGCCAGGTGGTACCGCGGGTATTCAGCAGGGCTTCCCAGCCCAGTTCGCGAATAGCGCTATGCAGAAATTCTGCATCGAGCCCATCGGCACGGTAATCGTGGAAGCGGTACTCCACGCTGTTTGCTTCCAGCCAGCGGCGGGCTTTTTTGATGGTGTCGCAATTTTTAATGCCGTACATCACAACCATGGTGAATCCTTTTGATGTTCTGATAATTAAATGTTCAGTAAATTCGAAGATATATCCTTAAGTGGAATATAACACATTCAGGAATCGTCTGGATTAATGTGTCTTCTTAATTCGACTCACAACTGTACGCTGAATATTCTTTCATCATTTAAGCATAGATGTCCATAAACTTTAAAAACCCAATAAAGTCAGCCAATAAAATAAAACTCACCCGTCCGTAGGGTTATTTCAAAATATTGCTGGCCGTCACAAAAAATTGAGGGCTCTCCGTTCATATTTATCATAAATCCCCGCAGGACGTGGGGTACAATCACAGCAATTGGTTAAATAGTCTTCACAATGATGGTACGTTTTTGTAGAATGCGCATAATAATAAGAGAGGTTGTTATGATTGAACGTGAACTGGGGAACTGGAAAGATTTTATCGAAGGCATGCTTCGTAAATGACATTCAGTAAGAATTGCAAGAGCACTAAAATAAGTAAAATAACCATAGTGTGAATTAATCACACAATAAAAAGGCGGCCGATAAAGCCGCCTTTTTTTATTTCAACCACTTACTCAGGACGTTCCTTCAGCGGGAAGCGGCGACGCACCAGCACAAAGAACAGCGGAACGAAGTAAATGGCCAGAATGGTGGCCGAAATCATGCCGCCCATCACCCCGGTCCCGACCGCATGCTGGCTGCTGGAGCCCGCGCCCGTGCTGGTTGCCATTGGCAGAACACCAAAGACAAACGCCAGCGACGTCATCAGGATCGGACGCAGGCGCTGACGGCAGGCGTGCAGCGTAGCGGCCATCAGCTCGTGGCCTTTGGCATTCATCTCGTTGGCAAACTCAACGATCAGAATGGCGTTTTTCGCCGACAGCCCAATGACGGTGAGCAGGCCCACCTGGAAGTAGACATCGTTCTCCAGGCCGCGCATCCAGGTCGCCAGCAGCGCACCGATAACCCCAAGGGGCACCACCAGCATGACCGAAAACGGGACCGACCAGCTCTCATACAGTGCGGCAAGGCAGAGGAAGACCACCAGCAGCGAAAGCGCATAAAGCGCAGGGGTCTGCGCCCCGGAGAGACGCTCCTGGTAAGACATGGCCGTCCACTCGAGACCAAAACCGGCGGGCAGCTGCTGCACCAGTTTTTCCATGGTGTCCATGGCAGTACCGGTACTGACGCCCGGCGCGGCTTCCCCGACGATTTCAACCGCAGAATAGCCGTTATAGCGCTCCAGGCGCGGCGAGCCGCTCTCCCAGTGCGAATTAGCAAAGGCGGAGAACGGCACCATGCCGCCAGCATTATTTCTGACAAACCAGCGGTTGATATCATCCGGCAGCATGCGGAACGGCGCGGCGGACTGGACATACACTTTTTTCACGCGGCCGCGGTCCATAAAGTCATTCACATAGCTCGAGCCCCACGCCGTCTGCAGGGTGTCATTGATATCGTTGATCGAGACGCCCAGCGCCTGCGCCTTACGCTGATCGATATCCACCTGGAGCTGCGGACTATCATCAAGGCCGTTATGGCGAACGCGGGTCAGGCCCGGATCGTTGCCCGCCAGCGCTAGCAGCTTATCGCGTGCCGCCATCAGCGCCGTGTGGCCCGCCCCGGCGTGATCCTGCAGCTCCATATCAAACCCGGCGGAACTGCCCAGGCCGCTTATCGCCGGCGGACTGCTGGCAAAGACGCGCGCCTCTTTGATATGCGCAAAAGCTTTGGTCGCACGTTCAATGATGGCAAATGACGTTCCCGTTCTGGTATCGCGCTCGTCCCAGTCCTTCAGGCGGACGAACATGCGGGCGACGTTCTGCCCGTTCCCGCCCGGACCGGATCCGACGGTAGAGAAGACCGACACCACGTTATCTTTCTCTTTGGTGAAGAAGTACTGTTCCACTTTCTGGACCACTTTCAGCGTCTGCTGCTGCGTTGCGCCGCTCGGAAGCTGCACCGAGGTGGTGAACATCCCCCGGTCTTCCATCGGCAGGAACGAGGTGGGCAGGTGCAGGAACAGCCAGACCATGCCGCCCAGTAGCACAACGTAAATCATCATCCAGCGCAGGCTGCGGTGCAGTACGTGACCGACGGCAGATTCATACCGCGCGGCGTTGCGGTTGAACATCCGGTTAAACCAGCCGAAGAAGCCTTTCTGACCGTGATGCTCCCCTTTGTGCAGCGGTTTCAGAATGGTGGCGCACAGCGCGGGGGTGAGGATCAGCGCCACCAGCACGGAGAGCACCATCGCCGAGACAATGGTTATCGAGAACTGACGGTAAATCGCCCCGGTGGTGCCGCCAAAGAAGGCCATCGGGATAAAGACGGCCGACAGCACCATCGCAATCCCGACCAGCGCCCCCTGAATTTGCCCCATGGATTTGCGCGTCGCCTGGCGCGGAGTGAGTCCTTCTTCGCTCATGATGCGCTCGACGTTTTCAACCACCACGATGGCATCATCCACCAGAAGGCCAATCGCCAGCACCATGGCAAACATCGTCAGGGTATTAATGCTGTACCCGAAGGCGTAGAGCACCGCAAAGGTCCCCAGCAGCACTACCGGGACGGCAATGGTGGGGATCAGCGTCGCGCGGAAGTTTTGCAGGAACAGGTACATGACCAGGAACACCAGCGCGATGGCTTCCAGCAGGGTCTTCACCACGTCCTCAATCGACGCTTTAACGAAGGAGGTGGTTTCATAGGCGACTTTATACTCCAGCCCGTGCGGGAAATACTGCGACAGCTCGTCCAGACGATCTAACACCAGTTTCGCCGTCGCCATTTCGTTCGCGCCGGAGGCCAGTTTAATCCCCAGGCCGGAGGCCTGATTGCCGTTAAAGCGGCTCAGGTAGTCGTATTTCTCCGCCCCCATTTCCACCGTGGCAACATCGCCGAGACGCACTTCCGACCCGTCCTGATTCACGCGCAGGGTGATGTTGCGGAACTGGTCCGGCGTCTGCAGCAGGGATTGCGAATTGATGGTGGCGTTCAGAGCTTGCTTATCAACGGAAGGCGTTCCCCCCAGCTGCCCCACCGCAATCTGGGCGTTCTGGGCTTTAATGGCATCCGTCACGTCGGTTGCCGTCATCTGGTAGCTGTTCAGCTTGTTGGGATCGAGCCAGATACGCATCGAGTATTGTGAGCCGTAGGCGTCGATATCTCCGACGCCGTTAATCCGGCTGATAGGATCCTGAATATTACTGGCGACGTAGTCCGCGATGTCCTGTTTATCCATCGAGCCATCTGTCGAAACAAAGGCGATGGTCAAAATGTTGGTATCACCGGTTTTACGCACGGTCACACCCTGGTTCTGCACCGCCTGGGGCAGCTTGCGCATGGCCGACTGCAGCTGGTTTTGGACCTGCTGTACCGCTTCGTCCGGATCGGTACCCGCCTTAAAGCTCAGGGTCACCGTCGCCTGACCCGTGGCGCTACTTTGCGAGGACATGTACATCAGGTTATCCAGACCCGTCATGTTCTGCTCGATAACCTGCGTCACGGTATTTTCCAGCGTTTGTGCCGACGCGCCGGGATAGTTGGCGGTGACGCGCACGTTCGGCGGTGCCAGGTCGGGGTATTGCTCAACGGGAAGTGAAGTAATCGCCAGGACACCTGTCAGACACAACAGGATGGCAAGCACCCAGGCAAAAATGGGGCGATCGATGAAGAAATTCGCCATGAAAGTGTGACCTCGTTTTGCTGCACGTCATTATTGTTTATTGCCCGCATAACTTTAGCGGTAAGGGCCAGGTCAAACGTGGAGAAATAAAGGAGATAATGTAAATTATCATGCGCTTTTCCCTGCGCTTGCCCCTTTACCGTTATTTACCTGTTAACGGTGTGGGCACCGGGAACGTCACGCTGACCAGCGTGCCGCCGTTTTGCGGCTGTGAAAAGTGTAGTGTTCCCCCAAGCCGTTGCGCGCGTTCACGCATAATGTTCAGCCCGTAGTGTCCCGGCGGCTCGCTGGCCTCGCCAATTCCGATCCCGTTGTCACGAATGCTGACGCAGTGCGTACCGTTCGCTGCCGTCACGCAGTTCACCGCGATTTCGCTGGCCTGCGCGTGCTTAATGGCGTTCAGCACGGCCTCACGCACGATCTGTAAAAGATGCACCTGCTTTTGCGCGTCCAGCGCCAGCGAGGAGAGGCGACAGTCGAGATGCAGCTTAGCCTGCGTCTGGCTCTGCAGGACGTCGAGGGACTCCTGTAGCGCCGCGGGTAAATTCGCGTGGTTCAGCGTCAGGCGGAAGGTAGTGAGCAGTTCGCGCAGCTGCTGCCAGGCGTTGTTCAGCTCGCGGGAGAAGTCGGAGATGATGGTCTGCGCCGGAGTATTTTCCTCCGGCACGGCGCGTTTGAGCAGCGCAAGCTGAATGCGCAGATACGACAGCACCTGCGCCAGCGAATCGTGCAGCTCGCGGGCGATGGTGGCGCGCTCTTCCATCAGCAGCAGCTGCTGGTAATGTTTTTGCGCCTGGTTAAAGTACAGCCCGCGCCCGAGCATGGTCGCCACGCTTCTCATCAGCGGAAGGGGGACGCTGTCCGTTTCGCTTTGCCAGCGCAGCTCGCCGTAAAGGGTGTCCTGCATCAGTACCGGCAGGTTTTGTAGAGGGATCCCCCTGGACTCCTTCCCTTCACACAGCCGCCAGTCGTCGCTGGTGCGCAGCTCCAGATAATTCATCTGCGTATAGTCATGGACAATCTGCAGGATATGCCGGAAACAGTGGCTGTCTATCTGGCCGGTATTCAGCGCCTGCGAGCACTTGAACAGCATGTCGAGCTGCTGGTGGGCTTCGTGCAGGTGCCGCGTTTTTTCCGCGACCGAAGCCTCAAGCGAACGGTAGAGCGTATCTAATTCGGCGGACATATGGTTGAAGGCGCGGGAGAGCTGGCCCAGCTCATTCGGCAGGGCGGAATCCGGCGCCGGGGTTGCAAATTCCCCGCGCTCAACCCGTTCGCTGGCCGCCACCAGATTGTTAAGCGGCACCACCACCTGGCGACGGATGCGTCGCAGGGTAAACAGCGTCAGCAGCAGGATCCCGAGAGCGCCTGCCAGGGAAAGCAGGGTCACCGTCTGAATTTTATGTTCGGTGTAGTGCTGAAGGGCGAGCACAAAGGCATCAATGCGGCCGACAAAATCCTCAATATGGGTTTGATACCACGCGCTGTCGCCGCGGGCGATGTGAGCATCCATCTCCTGCCAGGCCACATGCAACTGCTGGTAGCGCGCTTTAACATTGTCCGGAACGTACCAGCGGTTCAGCTTCTGCAAGGCAGGCGCGCTCAGCGTCTGTTGCCAGCTCTCGCGATGCGCGGCAAGGGAAGGGCTGTTGCGCTGCATCTCGTAGCCCAGACGATAGCTCTGCATGCGCAGCGAGCCGGCGATATTGATGGCTTCGGCGTCACGCTGGCTGCTGGCCAGCGTCAGCAGCGCGACGGTGCTGGTCAGCACGGATAAGACAATGATCGAAAAGAAAGCCCAGGCAAGGCTTCCGGAAACGGGTCGTTTAACGGTCACAGAACGGCTCTCTGAATAAAATTGATCTGCCACAGGTTCACTGGAAATAATTGGGCATTCCGGGCATTTGAACATTGCCCGATCGCGCCGTGATGCGTAAATACCATACTCTTATAAAAAGAAAGGTTATTGAACCAAAAACAGGTGTGGTTATGAATCGTTTTATTATGGCTAACAGCCAGCAGTGCATTGGGTGTCGCGCCTGCGAAGTGGCCTGCGTGATGGCGCACAACGATGAGCAGCATGTCCTGAGCGAGCGCCATTTTCATCCCCGTATTACGGTCCTGAGATCCGGTGAGAAGAGCAGCCCCGTGACCTGTCATCATTGTGAAAATGCACCCTGCGCGCAAAGCTGCCCGAACGGTGCCATCAGCAAATGCGATGACAGCGTACAGGTGAATCAACAAAAATGCATCGGCTGTAAGGCCTGCGTGGTGGCCTGCCCGTTTGGCACGATGGAGATTATCGTCACCCCGCTCGACAACGGCAGCGTGAAGGCCTCGGCGAATAAATGCGATCTCTGTCTGACGCGGCCACACGGCCCGGCCTGTATCGAAAATTGCCCGGCAGATGTCCTCTCACTGGCGACGCCTGCTGTCCTTGATCATCTGGCGAAATCGCGCCGACAGCGCACGGCCTGCCTGGAGGCGCAGCCCTGGCATGCGGAGGCCGTCGGAGAAGATGCTCCGCGCACCAAACTGCAGCAGATGCAGGGGACGGCGCCACGCGGCGAGCCCGATAAACTGGCTGCCGCAGAGCGCGTAAGCCATTTTAACGAAATTTACCTTCCGTTCCGGGACGGGCAGGCCGCCCGCGAGGCGTCGCGCTGCCTGAAATGCGGAGAGCACAGCATTTGCGAATGGACCTGCCCGCTGCATAACCACATCCCACAGTGGATTGAGCGCCTCAACGCGGGTGATATCGCCGGCGCGGTCGAGCTTTCTCATCAGACCAACTGTTTACCTGAAATTACCGGCCGCGTCTGCCCGCAGGACCGATTATGCGAAGGTGCCTGCACAATACGTGAAGCGGCGGGATCCGTGACCATCGGTAACATCGAGCGCTATATCTCCGATCGGGCGCTGGCGATGGGCTGGCGGCCGGATATGTCCGCCGTCACGCCGACAGATAAACGTGTCGCGATTGTCGGCGCGGGGCCTGCCGGGCTGGCGTGCGCCGACGTGCTGGCGCGTCGCGGCGTGAGCGTGACGGTCTATGACCGACATCCGGAAATCGGTGGATTGCTAACCTTCGGCATCCCGGCTTTTAAGCTGGACAAATCGCTGCTCGCGCGGCGCAGAGAGATATTTACCGCGATGGGGATCCGCTTTGAGCTGAACTGCGAGGTGGGCCAGGACGTGTCGATGTCGCAGTTAAAGCACGATTACGACGCCCTGTTTATTGGCGTGGGAACCTATCGTTCGATGAAGGCGGGTATCCCGCATGAAGACGCGCCAGGGGTCTATGACGCGTTGCCTTTCCTGGTGGGCAACACGCGGCATGTTATGGGGCTGGAGGCGACGGCCAGCGAACCGTTCATCGACACCCATGGCTTAAACGTGGTGGTGCTTGGCGGGGGCGATACCGCCATGGACTGCGTCCGCACCGCGTTACGCCACGGTGCGGCGAAGGTGACCTGCGCCTATCGTCGGGATGAGGCCAACATGCCGGGCTCGAAGAAAGAGGTGAAGAACGCCAGAGAAGAGGGCGCGGCGTTTGAATTTAACGTCCAGCCGGTTGAGCTGACGCTGGATCCGAACGGTAAGGTCAACGGTATCCGGATGCTGCGTACCGAGCTCGGAGAGCCGGATGCGCAGGGACGGCGGCGACCGGTTCCCGTGGCGGGCAGTGAGTTCGTGATGGCCGCGGATGCAGTCATCATGGCGTTTGGTTTTAACCCGCACGCGATGCCGTGGCTGCAGGCGCAGGGTGTCGAAACGGATGACTGGGGGCGGATCGTTGCCTCCGTCGAGAGCCGTTACCGTTACCAGACGACTAACCCGCAGATCTTCGCCGGGGGCGATGCGGTACGCGGCGCGGATCTGGTGGTGACCGCCATGGCGGAAGGGCGTCATGCGGCGCAAGGGATACTCGACTGGCTTGGGGTTAACGCGCCAAAACATCATTAAACCGGCGGGCGACAAAGCGGGATTCACGGCGTAGTATAGGACGACTCATTGTGTCGTGGAGCCCGTATGACCCTGAAAATTGACGTTATCAAAGACAAAATTCTCTCTGAAAACTACTTTGTCCTGCGTAACATCACCTATGACCTTACGCGTAACAACGGTGAAGTGATCCGCCACAAACGCGAGGTCTACGACCGTGGCAATGGAGCAACTATTCTGCTCTATAACCGTGAAAAGCGGAGCGTGGTGCTGATCCGCCAGTTCAGGGTGGCGACATGGGTCAATGGCAACCCCGACGGACGTCTGATTGAAACCTGCGCGGGCTTGCTCGATGATGATGAGCCGGAAGTCTGCATCCGCAAAGAGGCCGTTGAAGAAACCGGCTTCGAAGTGGGCGAGGTCAAAAAGGTCTTCGAGCTGTTTATGTCGCCCGGCGGCGTGACGGAAATCGTCCATTTCTTCATCGCGGAATACAGCGACGCGCAGCGCACTCACCGGGGCGGTGGCGTCGAGGATGAAGATATCGAAGTGCTGGAGCTTCCTTTTGCCCGAGCGCTGGAGATGGTGCGAACAGGGGAAATCAGGGACGGTAAGGCGGTGATATTACTGCAGTATTTACAGACTACCGGGCTGATGAATACCCCTTTCGAACGGATATAGCCTGTTTTTCGGGTATATCTGATAAATCCGATTGAGCAACCCCGGCGGGAACACGAAGATACTGCCCAGTTATGCGTTTTCGTTCCGGGATTGTGTCATTCATGCGCTACAGCGTCTTTTTATTTTCCCTGTTTTGGGTGCTCCTCGCGCCGCAGGTGCGGGCTGCACCCGCGCAGCAAGCCTTTTCTGACTGGCAGGTGACCTGCAATAACCAGAACTTTTGCCTTGCCCGCAACACGGGCGAACATCGTGGTCTGGTCATGACGCTCACCCGAAGCGCCGGGGCGAAAACGGATGCCACGCTGCGTATCGATCTCGGCGGTCTTGATACGCCCTCCGTTAAAGAGCCTGAGATTGCTCCCCGCCTGCTGCTGGATAACGTTCCTCTGAAGCTCGACAAACAGCGCTGGCAGCTCACGCCCTGGCATCTGAAAACGGACGATGCGGCCACCATCACCGCCTTTCTGAAAAACATCCAGGAAGGGAAGGCCCTGACCCTGCGCGGCGGTAAGCAGGTCATTTCACTGAGCGGCCTGAAAGCCGCGCTGCTGTTCATTGATGCGCAGCAAAAGCGCGTCGGCAGCGAAACCGCGTGGATCAAGAAAGGTGACGATCCGCCGTTAAGCGTTCCGCCTGCACCCGCCTTAAAAAAGGTGGCGGTCGTCAATCCGACCCCGACGCCACTCTCCCACGCCGAACTGAACGACCTGCTGGACTATGGTACCGGACGGATGAACAGCAGCCAGTGCTCGCTGGATCCTAACCGCCGGGAAGTGCGCGTCACCGCGTTAACCGATGACAAAGCGCTGCTGATCGTCAGCTGCGAGGCGGGGGCCTATAACACGGTCGATCTGGCGTGGCTGGTATCACGTAAAAAACCGTTCACCGCCCGCAGCGTCAGGCTGCGTCTGCCGTTTACGCCGTCAAGCGATGGCAGTGAGATGGAGTTGATGAACGCCAGCTTCGATGAGAAGACGCGCGAGCTGACAACGCTCGCGCTGGGACGCGGTATGGGCGATTGCGGGATCCAGACGCGCTGGCGTTTCGACGGCCAGCGTTTCCGCCTGGTGCGCTACGCCGAGGAGCCCAGCTGCGACAACTGGAATGGGCCAGATGCCTGGCCCACGCTGTGGATTACGCGGTAGCTTTTCTGCCGGGTAAGCGCCACCCGGCAAAGCAGACCGCACCCTCGTTACTGTTTACGGAAAAAGTCGTTATACAGCATGTAAAGATGCGCCGCGCTCCAGGAAAAGTTAGGCGCGCCCTGCTGCGCGCCGGTCAGCGGGTTGTAGTTTTCCTGAATCGGGCCGTCGGACGTTAACCCCTTCGCGTGCTTAAAGAAGTTTTCTGCCAGCGTTTGAGCCTGCTCCCGGTAGCCATAGCGTTCCATCCCTTTCAGCCCAAACCAGAACTGGTCGACCCACACCCGGCCTCGCCAGTAGATATCCGGACCAAAGGCCGGGTTGGTTAGCGCGGCAGTCCCGAGCGGCACATACGTGTTGAACTCTTTCGGATCCAGCATCACCTTCACCACGGCATCCGCATGCGCCTGCGTTGCCGCACCGTTAAACAGCGGCGACCAGCCTTCCGGTCCTTTACCGCGCTCGACGATAGGCTTGCCCGCACAGCCGTTCGCCAGCGGTTTATCCTCGATACGGATGTCGTAGTAAAAACCGCTCTTCGCGTCGAACATGCAGGTATTGATGTAGGTCGCGAGCTTATCCGCCAGCTGGCGGTAGCGGCTGGCCTCCTGCTCTTTACCCAGCAGGCTCGCCATTTGCGCCAGATAGTGATTGTCGCTGTACATGTAGCTCGCCTGATCGACGGACTCCTGCAGCAGCGAATAGCCCAGCAGCTTACCCTCATTATCGCGATTTTCAGCAAACTTCACCGTCCAGTCGCTGCGCTTGCCGCCGTTTTCGACGTAGTTATCCAGCTGGGCTTTATCGATAAAACCGAATACGGCGGCGTCATCGCGACCTGATTCCCACGAGGCCGCAACCTGCGCCGGGATCTCCAGACTGTCGTAATGGCCCTTGTCGATCACCCGGGCATAGTTGTTCAGGCCGGAAAGCGATTCCTCTTTATCGCCTTTTTTGACCGTAAAGAGCATCTCCCCGCTGGCGGTGTTATGGGCTTTGTCACGCGTCGCGCCGTACTCCGGCACGCCGTTGCCGTTATGGTCGCGGTTGCGCAGCCACCAGTCGTGGTAGGCCACCAGTTTAGGGTACATTTCTGCCAGCCAGGCTTTATCCTGCGTGGTGTTATATACCTCCATCACCGACCACGCTGCCAGGCTCGGTTTAGTATTGCGCTCATTCCAGTTGCCGCCGTCGCCGCCGCGTTCCGGGCTCAGGTTCCAGGCGATGAGATCCGGCACAAAGCCGGCATCCTGCGGGCGTACCGGATCGTCGGGTTTGATTTGCCAGGAGAAGACCGCGCGAATGTTCTCTTTGGCGATATCCGGGTTGAAATGCGACATGGCAAACACCTGTTTCCAGGTATCCCACGGCCAGGTCTGGTTGCCGGAGAACCACCGTCCGGTGACGGATGGCGTCACCGTGTTATAGCGTACCGCGCCGCCCGGCGAGCGCCAGTTGCCGTTCAGCGTTTCGATGGCCTTCACCGCCACGCGGGTTTGCTCTGGCGTGGCGTTAGGGTTAGTTAACCCTTTCTGCAAATAGCCCTCCCAGCGCTGCTGCGAGGCCGTCATATAAGCGGCCGGGCGCGCCAGAATATCGCGGATCTGCACCTGCTCGCGCTTCACCTCATCGGCATTCAGCAGATGGGAGTAGGTGGTATACAGCGTGGTGCTGCCGGTAATGTGTGCCCGGCTGGTAAAGCGATGCCCGTCGACGGTGGTCTCGACGGGGAGGGATTTATGCACCTGATATTCGGAACTGCCGGAGGTCAGAAGATCCCAGGTGGAGCGCACTTTGCCAAAGGTCACTTTCAGGCCGTCACGGGTGGGGACCAGCCTGCGCTGATAGTCCGGATACGCGCCGTCGATGGTCTTATCCGACAGCGGTTTGCCCTCTTTGGCCTCCAGCTTTTCCAGCAGTTCGCCGTCCCACACCAGTTCCAGCGGTGCCTTGCTGGTGATGCGGGTCTCCAGCAGCGAGGTGCGCGCGGTGGCAAAGCGCAGCGTCATTACGATCTGCACATCTTTCGCGCTCAGCTTTTGCACCAGCGAGCCGGGAAGGCTGTAAGCCTCAAGGGTAAAATCGACTTTTTTGCCGTTCTGATACACATTCAGGCGATCGAAATTGGTCGCCATAAAGTTGATGTACTCTTCGGTGAGCAGCGCTACGCCGGGAAATCCTCCCTGGGTCTGCGGCCCGTTCGGCAGCAAATGACCGTGCCAGGCACCCAGATCGAAAAAGGGATTAAACCGCTGGTGGTCGTCAGCGTCGAAATCGTGCATGTATTCCGGCGCACCGGTACGGTTGATGACGTTTTTAAAATCAGCAGGAGCGGTGGCGTGAGCCGAAAAGCTGAGCGCCAGCGCGCAGGCCAGCGGTGTAAGGCTGAGTTTCATATCGGAAGATCCTTTTACCAGTAGACGTATTGCATCAGGAACACCTGATCGCTCGGGTCGCCGGAGGCATTTTTCATGTAAAAGCGGCTGTCGGCTGCGGTGGCAAAGCGTCCACCGCCGTACTCATACCAGATGCCGAACTGCATAAACGAGGTTGTTTCATCGGCGGCATGGTCCGGGCGATGCTTTGCGTAGCTGTAAGCGGTGGAGAGATAGACGCCTTTTAACGCTTCAACCATGGCGCTGACCATATAGCCGGTTTCAGTCCCGGAGACGTCCTTGCCGCTGGCGCGTCCGGTGTGATGCCAGGCGCGCGCCGCCAGGTTGGGCGACAGAATGCCGGTCAGGAAGAGTTGTCCCGTGCCGTCGGTGACCTCAAGTCCGTTCATCCAGGTGACATCTTTGACGATGTCATACTGGATATAGCCATTCGCCATCGCCGGATAGGTATACTTATCGTCATAGCGATCGTATTTACCAAAATGCAGCCAGGCTTTGCTCTCGTCATGGTGCCCCGCAGGCGTGGCGGTGACGCTGTAGCGCAGGTTCCCGGAGAGGTTTTGTACCTTGAGCGCGTACATAATGTCGCGAGTGTTGGGGATCACGTAGCCCAGATCGGGCGTGAAATCTCCCCACCACTGCAGGTCATCAAGGGAGGAGTCCTGACGCAGGCTGAGCATGATCTCGGTGTTGCCGTCGGTTTTGTAGCCGCCGTAAAAGCGGTTAAGCCCACCTTCGAATCCGCCCCAGCTATGGTCGGGCACCCAGGCGTTCCCCTGATGGTCAGCCTGTACGGTCCATCCCTCGCCGTAAATCAGGCCGAACCAGTGCCCGTATTTCATTTCCAGACCACTCTCAATGTAGGTGCCGTCACTGTATTTATGTTTATTCTGACCTTCTAAATCCATATATCCGCCAACCCCCAGCTCGCCATAAAAACGAAACGACGGAGAGGTAATTTCCGGGGTTCGGGTATCGTCATGTTCAGCGGGTCGGGCTTCTTCTGCGGCAAATGCCGGGCAGCAGAAAGAGAGGGCAGCGAGTGCCCCAATTGTTTTCTCTTTAATTTTCATGCACTCATCCCAGTGAAAAAATATCCATGCCTTCAGCGTTAGTGAAGATTTGAGGCAGGTGACGCTTCTGTTTGTTGTTGTTCTTTTGATAATCCCTTGACGTATTTGCTGTATTTCCACCAGGCAAATCCGAGGAATAACACAATGCCACCGACGTTATAGAAAATAATCGTCAGAATATTGGCACCGGTGGGGAAAGTTGAGGCCACAAAGCCGATGGCAAAAATCACAATCAGCATCGACACCACCACCATGCCCGTGGTGCGTGAGCCCATTTTGAAGTCGCGCGGGAGATGATCGAGCTTACGGCGCAGGTTCAGGTAGGCCAGCATGATGAACAGCGGCGGTAACATTGACGCGGCCGCGGTCATGTTGATGACGGTATTCATCAGCTCCTGCGCGGTGTTCGACCCCATGGTTGGGATAATCATGAGCGGAATGACGATCAGATACTGGATCCACGCCGCCCGCGCCGGTACGCCGTTCTCGTTCAGCGCCACGGTTTTTGGCCCAAAGATGCCGCTTGGGATTTCAGAGAAGAAGATTTTGACCGGGGTTGCCGTCCACATCAGCAGGGAGCCGAACATCGCGGTAAAGGAGACCAGGCCGACGAAGCGGTTCATCAGCACTTCCGGCAGGCCAAACCATACCGCCAGGCCGTGGAACACCTGCACCGAACCACCGGTGAATTTCAGCTCTTTGCTGCTGATAAAGACGTTAATCAGCACCGAGGAGATGGAGTAGAGCACGCCGATGAAAATCCCCGCCAGAATGATCACCCTGACAAAGGATTTTGACCCGCCCTTCACGTCGTTAACGTATACCGCAACGGACTCTGCGCCCCCGGCGGCCATAAATATCCAGGTGGTGATGCCGATGAAGGCCCAGTTGAAGTTGGGGATCATCGCGTCAACGGTAATCGGGTCGGCTGGCTGCACGCCGCCCACCAGCGCCGCGCCGGCCAGAAGAATATAGGAGAGGGTCAATAGCAGCATGAGCGTAGAGGTCACCGACGTGATCGGCCCCAGCATCTTCGCCCCGTTGGTGGACACCCAGGTCGAGAAGGCGAACAGCACCATGCTCAGTACCGTGGTGGCAAACGGCGTAAGAATGTACTCATAGCCCAAAAAGGCGTAAGAGGCGTAGGCGATGACGCGGGGTAATAACGAGGTAAAGAAAAACAGGTTCACGAACCAGTAGGTGTAGGCGGTAATAAACGCCCAGCGCCCGCCCAGCGAGCTTTTCACCCAGGCGTACACGCCCGCTTCGGAGTTTTTATTCAGGGAGACAAACTCCGCGATGATTAAGCAGAAAGGAATAAAGTAGAACAGGGTGGCTAAAAAGAACATCGGCGCGGAGGCCAGCCCCAGCTCGATGTTGTTATTAATCACGTTGTTAAAACTGAATACGGCGGCAAACGTCAGCGACAGCAGACCGAATTTGCCGATGGTATTACGCTTGGTAGTTTCAGACATAACCTATCTCCGGGTACGAGGAGGATAGCGGTGCTTCATTGGCACCGCTGGATTTTTTATTTGTTATGGAAATAACCGTCTTCGATGGTCACATAGAGGACGACTTTTTTGGCTGGCGTTTCGCTGATAAAGCGATACGCCTCGTGGTTTTCACATATCACGATCTGTCCCTCCCGCACCTGTTCGGTATGGCCCACGCCTTTCAGGTATTCGCGGTCGGTTTCATCCCGGTAGCACTCCACAAGCTGAAGGGCGTCTTTTGCGGCGTACTCAATTTTCTGCGCGCCCTGCAGGTAGTAATGCACCTCGAAATAGCGGCGATGGCCGACGAACAGCGCGTCGGTGCTGGCATCATGGGTCACGCGGTAGGCCAGAGAGTCGCCAATCGAGTGGGCAACGCCGGGCTGGATGTGGTCGATGTTATTAATGGCCTCTGTGCAGCGCTGCCATTTGCGGCCCGTGCGATAACGCTGCTGGAACTGTTCCAGGCTGTCGAGAACGATCATTTTTCTGCCTCGCTGTGCGAATTCATGGAGAAGAAACCGCTGCCGAACCGATGGCGCGCCAGCGTCTGCGCGGCGGTGTGTCCGCCTTCTAGCGGGAGCAGGGTGAAGCCGTAGCGGAACGGCCGGAACCAGACGCGCCAGGTATCCAGCACTTCGCTTCCCCAGGAGTTAGAGCCTAAGCCCAGTACCTGATGGTCGAGATTGAGGGTGATGTCCTCGCTGCGACGCAGTTCGTTGCAGTGCTGCGCGGCGTGGATGTTCTCTGCCGTGTAGCGCCAGGCGCTGAGGTGAATGGGTTGTTCAGGCACCACCAGCAGGCCGCTGCCGTGACGGCTGGCGAGCGTTGCCCAGCGCACCTGCTGACGGTTGCCGTTGTTCTGCGGGAACGGGTAGTTTTCGAACATCTCGTCCACCGTGGTGTGCCACAGGTCTATGGTGCTGGCCTGCTGGCTGTCCGGGTAGTTCTCTCCAGGGCCGCGTCCGTAGTAGCTTACCTGGTCGAATTCGCCGTTGATGCCGAGGGTAAAGCCGATGCACGGGATAATGTGCGGATAATCACCGTAGCGTTCACCGCTCAGCTCAACGTTAATTTGCCCGTCGGCGGCAATGCGCCAGCGATAGGTGCAGCGCATACCAAAATCAAACACCGGCGGGGCAATCAGCGTGCGGGTGGTAATGACGATCGCATCGTCCTGCTGCTCGACCTCAAAACCGCGCAGGTGCTCCTGCATAATCTGCAGATGGTTGGGTTGCCACAGCCCCTCATACTCCTGCTTGTGGTTATCAATCATCGGTTTGAAAAAGTTAATCTTTGGTTCACGGGTGATGTTTTCCTCACCGTTAACCAGCCAGGAGCAGAGTTTCCCCGTCACTTTTGAGAAGCGTGCGCGGAAGTTATGCCCGATCACGGTACAGTTCAGACGGTCTTCTGCCAGCCGCAGCGGTGTGGCGTTAGCGTTACTAAACGGCGTGGCGTGAGCCGTGCACGCTTTTAGCGGGAACTGATACACCGCAATCTCGTGCCCCGCTTCGCTGTAGCGCGTGCGGCTGTTTTTGCTGATGCGCACGGTCAGGAACGCTTCGCGCTCGTCGAGTTCGGGCAGGTTCAGGCTCACGCTGCGGGTGCTGTTGGGGGCCAGCCCGGAAATTGTCAGCGGCTGGCTGTGCAGGGTTTCACCTTCGGCACGCACCTCAACGAGCAGGGTGTAATCATCCAGGCTGGTGAACCAGAAGCGGTTTTCAACGTGCAGCTCGCCGTTCTGCCAGCGAAGTTTGACCGGGGCAATCACCTGCTTATATTCACGCAGGCCCGGACCCGGCGTTTGATCGGAGTAGATCAGCCCGTCGAGGCAGAAGTTGTAGTTATTCGGATAGTCACCAAAGTCGCCGCCGTAGGCGTAATACGTATTGCCGCTGGCATCTGCCGCCTGAATACCGTGGTCGCACCACTCCCAGACGTAGTGGCCCTGAATGCAGTCGTGGCGATCGAAGACGTTTTGATACTCGCTCAGACCGCCGGGGCCGTTGCCCATCGCGTGGGCGTATTCGCAGATAACGCGCGGTTTGGCGTGGGGATACTCGCCGAACAGGTTCATCAGCGGCACGCGGGTGTACATGGTGGAGATGATATCCACCACCTCGGCGTCGCGATCTTCTTCGTAATGCAGCAGGCGCGTGTCGTCCAGCGCCTTTGCAGCCCGGGCCATGGCGCGGATATTACAGCCGTAGCCGGACTCGTTTCCAAGCGACCAGATGATGATGGAAGGGTGGTTTTTCTGGGCGTGAATATGGCGCTCGATGCGCTCAACGTAGACATGTTCCCACACCGGATCGTCCGTGATGCGGCTCAGGTCGCCGACGTTGGCAAAGCCGTGGGATTCCACATCCGTCTCCGCCATCACGAACAGGCCGTAGAGGTCGCACAGCTCGTAGAAGCGCGGATCGTTGGGGTAGTGGGCGGTGCGCACCGAATTGATATTGTGCTGCTTCATCAGGATCAGGTCGCGCTCGACGCGATCCATGCCCACGGCGCGGCCTTTCTGGTGATCGTTGTCGTGACGGTTTACGCCGTGCAGCTTCAGGTAGCGGTTGTTCACGTAGAACAGGCCGTCTCGCACCTTGATGTCGCGGAACCCAATGCGCTGAGGGATAACCTCCAGCGTCTGTCCGTGCTCATCTTTAAGCGTTACGACCAGATGGTAGAGGTAGGGCGATTCCGCAGACCACTGCTGAGGCTGTTTGACCTCAATGCTAAAGGCGGTTTCCGCGCTGCGGGTCACGGTCAGGCTGTCGGTCGTGCCCTGATGGATCGCTGCTTCGCCATCATACAGGGCATACTCCAGCGACACGGCGGATGCGTGCGGGGCCAGGTTTTCCAGCTCAAGCTGACAGAAGAGGGTGGCGTCTTTCCATGCCTCGTCAAAGGTGGTTTTGATCGTGACGTCGCGCACGTGAGTGGGATTTTTGCCGATCAGATAGACGTCGCGGAAAATGCCGGCCGTCCACCACATGTCCTGATCCTCAATGTAGGTCGAATTCGCCCACTGCAGCACCCGCACGCACAGCAGGTTTTGCCCGCCGTGCACCGCGTGGCTGATATCAAACTCGGCGGTCAGCCGGCTGCCCTTGCTAAAGCCAATGTAGTGACCATTCACGTAGACTTCGAAATACGTTTCGACGCCGTCAAACTTGATGAGGGTCTGCTTCCCCTGCCAGCCGTCCGATAGCGTGAAGTGGCGCTGATACGCCCCGGTCGGATTGTCTGTAGGCACCCACGGCACGTCGACCGGGAAGGGGAAGCCTTCGTCGGTGTACTGCAGCTGGCCGTGGCCTTCCATCTGCCACATGGCGGGGACGGTAATGTCGCCCCAGTCGGCCAGGTACTCAGAGGTGAAGTTTTCCGGTACCAGAAGGGGGTGGGTGAAAAAGCGAAAGTTCCACTTACCGCTCAGAGACAGAAAGTGGCTGCTGGCCTCGCGGGCAAAGGTGCGAGCCTGCGCGACGGTGTCGTATGAGAAGAAGTACGCTCGCGGCGGCAGCCGGTTCTCATGCGTGAGTTGAATATTTTCCCAGCGATTCATGCGATCTCCCTGTAGGGGGTAAACATCATTGCTGGAGATTTTAGTAAATATTTTACTAAATAAAATCAGTAATATTGATTTGCTTTAACTCGATCACGAAATAAAAAAATGCCGGGCATGCCCGGCAGTGTGTTAATCGAGGGGAATTAGCGGGTGGTGCCGCGCAGTTTCAGTACGCTCGGCACGAAAACCTGCAGCGGCAGCGTCCGGCCATCGCGGGCTTTTTCCAGCAGCAGGTTAACCCCCTGGCTGCCCATCATTTCCGAGTGGATGCGTACGGTAGAGAGCGGCGGGAAGGTGAAGCGGGCGGTCGGGATATCGTTCACGCTGATGAGCGAAATGTCCTCCGGGATCGCCAGCCCTTTTTCATGGATAGCGCGCAAGACGCCGATGGCTATCGAATCAGAGGCCACAAACAGGGCGGTAGGCCAGCTTGTCTGAGCCAGCATGGTTTTTGCCAGTTCGTATCCGGATGAGCTGGAAAAACCGCCGCGCCAGATATCCTGTTCTGACACCACCCCTTTCAGGCGACCATACTCGACAAAAGCGGCTTCGCGGATATCGGCTTTGCCGGGCTCATCTTCCCCACCGATAAAGCCAATACGCTTAACGCCCTGATCAATGAAGAAATCAACGATCTGCTTGCTGATGCGCGAGAGGTCAATATCGACGGAATCGAACGCGCTGCCGGGCTCGTGAAAATCGATAAAGCAGACGTTGTCCGTCAGGGCCATTGCGCTACGGCGAGTTGCTGAAGAAGGTTTGCCCACAATCAGTACGCCGGTAAGTTTTTTACTCTCTGGCAGGGTGGCATTGGCGTAACAGTTGCTCAGCTCGACGCCCAGTTTTTCACACTGTGTCTCAATACCGTGGCGGATGGCAAGGTAGTAAGGGTCGTTAATCTCCAGCTCTTGCTGGTAGCTGTAGAGCGCCAGAATGTGCTGCTGACCCACCGCGGCAGACTGCATTTTGCGGGACGTTGTGCTTTTGTATTCCAGCTTTTCCGCAATCTCCAGAATGCGGTGCTTGGTCTCTTCTTTTACGTTCAACGTTGGGTCATCGTTTAAAACCCGGGATACCGTCGCCAGCGAAACGCCAGCCTCCGTCGCGATGTCTTTGAGCGTAGCCATGTTTGTCCTTATTCCCCCACGTGATGACCCATTGTAAAGGATGAATCAGGACATGCATCCGTTTTTACTAAATATCCTGCCCATTGCTTCCGGCAAATAGTGTGCTAGTATTTAGTAAAACTTTACCAAGGAGAGAGTATGGACACGATAGCTTACGATGACTTTGCAAAGCTGGAGATCCGCGTGGGGACGATTGTGGACGTTAAGCGCCACGCCAACGCAGACAAACTCTATATCGCGCAGATTGATGTGGGCGGAAAAACGCTGCAAACCGTCACCAGCCTGGTGCCGTATTACCGGGAAGAAGAGCTTATGGGAAAAACGGTGGTGGTGCTGTGTAATCTGGCGAAAGCGAAGATGCGCGGCGAAACGTCTGAATGCATGCTGCTCTGCGCGGAAACCGATGACGCCAGCGAAAGCGTGTTGTTAACGCCGGAGCGGGCGATGGCGGCGGGTGTCCGGGTGGTATAAAAAAAGGGTGGCAAAGCCACCCGATTTTCCAGGCCGGGTAAGCGACAGCGCCACCCGGCAACGCAGACCGCATTACAGCACGCTCAGCGCCTTCTCCACCACGTTCTCAACCGTAAAGCCGAAGTACGGGAACAGCTTATCGGCAGGGGCGGACTCACCGTAGCCCCGCATGCCGACAATCGCCCCTTTGAGCCCGACATACTTGTACCAGTAGTCGGCGATACCGGCCTCCACCGCCACGCGCGCCGCGACGTTAGAGGGCAGCACCGACTCCCGGTACGCCTCGTCCTGAGCGTCAAAAATATCCGTAGAAGGCAGGGATACCACGCGCACCGCGTGGCCTTCGGCGGTCAGTTTTTCCGCCGCTTTCACCGTGATTTCCACCTCGGAACCGGTCGCAATCAGGATCACGTCCGGCTTGCCGCCGCTGTCCTTCAGAATGTAGCCGCCGCGGGCGATGTTTTTCACCTGTTCCGGCGTGCGTTCAATCTGCGCCAGATTCTGGCGGGACAGAATTAATGCCGTTGGGCCGTTATGGCGTTCTACCGCCAGCTTCCAGCCCACTGCCGCTTCGACCTGATCGCACGGACGCCAGGTGCTGAAGTTTGGCGTCAGGCGCAGGCTAGCCAGCTGTTCAACCGCCTGGTGGGTGGGGCCGTCTTCTCCCAGACCGATGGAGTCGTGGGTATAGACCATAATCTGCCGCGCCTTCATCAGCGCCGCCATGCGCGCCGCGTTACGGGCGTACTCGACGAACATCAGGAAAGTGGCGGTGTACGGCACAAACCCACCGTGATGGGCGATGCCGTTGGCGATCGCGGTCATCCCGAATTCGCGCACGCCGTAGTGGATATAGTTCCCGGCAATGTCCTCTTTCAGCGATTTCGAGCCGGACCAGATCGTCAGGTTGCTTGGCGCCAGGTCCGCCGAGCCGCCGAGCAGTTCGGGCAGAATAGGGCCGATTGCGTTCAGGGTATTTTGCGACGCCTTACGGGTGGCGATCTTCGCCGGGTTGGACTGCAGGTTTTCAATCAGCGCCTGGGTTTTATCGTCCCAGTCTTCCGGCAGACCGCCGCTCATGCGGCGGGAGAACTCGGCGGCCAGCTCCGGGTGCGCTTTTTTATAAGCGGCAAACTTCTCGTTCCAGGCGTGCTGGGCTTTCTCACCGTCTTCACGGGCATCCCAGGCTCTGTAGATCTCTTTTGGGATCTCAAACGGCGGGTATTTCCAGCCCAGCTTCTGCCGGGTCAGCGCCACTTCCTCCTCGCCCAGCGCCGCACCGTGCGCCTCCTCTTTGCCCGCCTTGTTCGGCGAGCCGAAGCCGATGACCGTGCGGCAGATAATCAGGGACGGTTTGTCCTTCACGCTCTGCGCTTCCTGAATCGCTTTTTTCACCGCCTCAGGGTCGTGACCGTCAATCTCATGCACCACGTGCCAGTGGTAGGCCTCGAAGCGTTTTGCCGTGTCGTCGGTAAACCAGCCCTCGGTCTCCCCGTCGATGGAGATGCCGTTGTGATCGTAGAACCCGATCAGCTTGCCGAGCCCCAGCGTGCCTGCCAGCGAGCAGACCTCGTGGGAGATCCCCTCCATCAGGCAGCCGTCACCCATAAACACGTAGGTGTAGTGATCGACAATCTCGTGGTCCGGCTGGTTAAACTGCGCCGCCAGCGTACGTTCGGCAATCGCCAGCCCAACCGCATTGGCCAGCCCCTGACCGAGCGGCCCGGTGGTGGTCTCCACGCCCGGCGTATAGCCAATCTCCGGGTGCCCCGGCGTTTTGGAGTGCAGCTGGCGGAAGTTTTTCAGCTCCTCAAGCGGCAGATCGTAGCCGGAAAGGTGCAGCAGGCTGTAGAGCAGCATTGAGGCGTGACCGTTGGAGAGAATAAAGCGGTCGCGATCGTACCAGGTGGGGTCATTCGGGTTGTGCTTCAGGAAGTCATTCCACAGCACTTCGGCAATATCGGCCATGCCCATCGGTGCGCCGGGGTGGCCGGAATTGGCTTTCTGCACGGCATCCATGCTGAGGGCGCGGATGGCATTGGCGAGCTCTTTACGGGACATAGTTCACTCCGTGGCAAGGTTAAAGTTTGGCGGCGAGAAGGTCTTCAAGTTTGCGCTGGTCGACGGCGAACAGGCGGATACCTTCCGCCAGTTTTTCCACAGCCATCGCGTCCTGGTTGTGCTCCCAGCGGAACTCCGCTTCGGTCATGGTTTTCGGTTTTGGCAGAACGGTGGAGGTGGGCACCAGCTTACGGATCACCGTCTCTTCTTTATCCTGTAGCTCCTGGAGCAGGTTAGGAGAGATGGTCAGACGGTCACAGCCTGCCAGGGCGAGGATCTGCTCGGTACGGCGGAAGCTGGCCCCCATCACGATGGTTTCGTAGCGGTGCTGTTTGTAGTAGTCGTAGATGTTACGGACCGATTTCACGCCTGGATCCTCATCCACCACGTACGGATCCATCGGCTGTTTTGCCTGATACCAGTCGTAGATGCGCCCGACAAACGGCGAGACGAGGAACACGCCCGCTTCCGCGCAGGCGCGCGCCTGGGCAAACGAGAACAGCAGCGTCAGGTTGCAGTGGATACCCTCTTTTTCCAGCACCTCTGCCGCGCGGATGCCTTCCCAGGTGGAGGCGAGCTTGATCAGAATGCGTGATTTATCGATGCCCTGATCCTGGTAGAGCTCCACCAGACGACGCGCCTTATTAGTGCTTTTTTCTTTATCGAACGAGAGGCGGGCGTCGACTTCGGTCGAGACGCGTCCCGGAATGCTTTTCAGAATTTCTGCACCAAAATTAACCGCCAGCTTGTCGCTGGCTTCGGCGACCTGCTGCTCCTGCGTTTTCCCGCGCTGTTTACCGTAGGCAATGGCGTCATCAATCAGATGGCTAAAATGGGCAAGCCCGGCCGCTTTGAGCAGCAGCGAAGGGTTGGTGGTCGCATCCTCCGGCTGATAGTGGCGAATCGACTCGATATCGCCGCTGTCTGCAACCACGGTGGTGAATTTTTTGATGCCGTCTAGCTGGTTCATAAATGATTACTCCTTGGAAATAAAAGCGTTAGCTGAGTGCGTTAGTTCACACTTCTGGAAAAATCATGATGGACTTAACAAAAAAGCATAGCAGACGGGGGAGGCATTGCTTTTGAGACGGGTAACATGGCTGTTATAAATTGATAACAATTTTTAATGTGTGATGGTGAGAGTTTGGCAGCCTTCAAAGTTTATGCGCTGTCCTGCGGCGATACTATCTGACCGATACGTAAAAGGAATAACAAGATGGACGATCAGTTAAAACAGAGTGCCCTCGATTTTCACGAGTTTCCTGTCCCGGGGAAAATCCAGGTCTCCCCAACCAAGCCGCTGGCAACCCAGCGCGATCTGGCGCTGGCCTATTCGCCGGGCGTAGCTGCCCCGTGTCTGGAAATTGAAAAAGACCCGCTGGCGGCCTACAAATACACCGCGCGTGGCAACCTTGTCGCCGTGATCTCTAACGGCACGGCGGTGCTGGGGCTGGGCAACATCGGTGCGCTGGCCGGTAAACCAGTGATGGAAGGGAAGGGGGTACTGTTCAAGAAATTCGCCGGTATCGACGTGTTTGATATCGAGGTGGACGAGCTCGATCCTGACAAATTCATCAACGTGGTGGCCGCGCTGGAGCCGACCTTCGGGGGGATCAACCTGGAAGACATTAAAGCGCCGGAATGTTTCTATATCGAGCAGAAGCTGCGCGAGCGTATGAACATTCCCGTGTTCCATGACGACCAGCACGGTACGGCCATTATCAGCACCGCTGCCATTCTCAACGGCCTGCGGGTGGTGGAGAAAAATCTCTCCGACGTGCGCATGGTGGTGTCGGGCGCAGGCGCCGCGGCCATCGCCTGTATGAACCTGCTGGTAGCGCTGGGTATGCAGAAACACAACATTGTGGTCTGTGACTCCAAGGGCGTGATTTACAAAGATCGCGAGCCGAACATGGCGGAAACCAAAGCGGCGTATGCGGTAGAAGACGACGGTAAACGCACGCTTGAGGACGTGATCGACGGCGCGGATATCTTCCTCGGCTGCTCGGGTCCGAAGGTGCTGACCCAGGAGATGGTGAAGAAGATGGCGCGCGCGCCGATGATCCTGGCCCTGGCCAACCCGGAACCGGAAATTCTGCCGCCGCTGGCGAAAGCGGTGCGTGAAGACGCCATTATCTGTACCGGGCGTTCCGACTACCCGAACCAGGTCAACAACGTGCTCTGCTTCCCGTTCATCTTCCGCGGAGCGCTGGACGTCGGCGCGACGGCAATCAACGAAGAGATGAAGCTGGCCGCCGTGCACGCCATCGCGGAGCTGGCCCACGCCGAGCAGAGCGAAGTGGTTGCCTCAGCCTATGGCGATCAGGATCTGAGCTTTGGCCCTGACTACATCATTCCAAAACCGTTCGACCCGCGTCTGATTGTCAAAATTGCCCCTGCGGTGGCCAAAGCGGCGATGGATTCCGGCGTGGCGACGCGTCCGATTGAGGATTTCGACGCTTACGTCGATAAACTCACCGAGTTTGTTTATAAAACGAACCTGTTCATGAAGCCGATCTTCTCTCAGGCGCGCGCCGACGCGAAGCGCGTGGTGCTGGCGGAAGGGGAAGAGGCGCGCGTGCTGCACGCTACTCAGGAGCTGATCACCTTAGGCCTGGCGAAGCCGATTCTGATTGGTCGTCCGAGCGTGATCGAAATGCGTATCCAGAAGCTGGGCCTGCAGATTAAGCCGGGCGTCGACTTCGAGATCGTCAACAACGAATCCGATCCGCGCTTCAAAGAGTACTGGAGCGAATACTACGCGATCATGAAACGTCGGGGGATCACCCAGGAGCAGGCGCAGAAAGCCGTCATCAGCAACACGACGGTGATCGGCGCGATCATGGTCCATCGCGGCGAGGCGGATGCGCTGATCTGCGGCACCATCGGCGATTACCACGAGCACTTTAGCGTGGTGCAGGAGATCTTCGGCTATCGCGACGGCGTGCACACCGCCGGGGCGATGAACGCCCTGCTGCTGCCAAGCGGCAACACCTTTATTGCCGATACCTACGTTAACGACGATCCCACCCCGGACGAGCTGGCGGAGATCACCGTGATGGCCGCCGAGACCGTGCGTCGCTTTGGTATCGAACCGAAGGTGGCGCTGCTGTCGCACTCTAACTTTGGTTCGTCTAAATCCGCGGCGGCGTGCAAAATGCGTGAGACGCTGGCGCTGGTGCGCGAGCGCGCGCCAGAGCTGATGATTGACGGGGAAATGCACGGCGATGCAGCGCTGGTGGAGAGCATCCGTAACGAACGTATGCCGGACAGCCCGCTGAAGGGATCGGCAAACATCCTGATTATGCCGAACGTGGAAGCGGCGCGTATCAGCTATAACCTGCTGCGCGTCTCCAGCTCTGAAGGGGTGACCGTAGGACCGGTGCTGATGGGCGTGGCGAAACCGGTGCACGTGTTAACGCCGATTGCCTCCGTGCGTCGTATCGTGAACATGGTGGCGCTGGCGGTGGTTGAGGCGCAGACGCAGCCGCTGTAATATCACTTTAATTTATTTCCGGCGCGGGTTTCTCCCGCGCCTTTTTATTTTCCCTTTCTTAGTGATCCACTTCACCTTTTAAACCTGGTTGCCGAATTTTGTTATTTGCTCTGACAAAAAATTGCCACGATGAGGGCAGTTTTAGAGGAGGCGGTGAGCAATGGAAAAAGAACGCATTATTCAGGAATTTGTGCCGGGGAAACAGGTCACGCTGGCGCATCTCATTGCGCACCCCGGAGAGGAACTGGCAAAAAAGATCGGCGTTCCCGAAGCCGGTGCCATCGGCATCATGACGCTGACGCCAGGGGAAACGGCGATGATTGCCGGTGACTTAGCCCTGAAGGCGGCAGATGTACATATCGGTTTTCTCGATAGATTCAGCGGTGCGCTGGTTATCTACGGCTCGGTAGGCGCGGTAGAAGAAGCGTTATTACAGACGGTAAGTGGTCTGGGCCGGTTATTAAATTTCACATTGTGCAATCTGACAAAAAGTTAATCAGAGGCGGCGATGAAACGTATTGCGTTTGTCGGTACGGTGGGGGCGGGGAAAACGACGCTCTTTAATGCGCTACAGGGAAATTATTCCCTCGCCAGAAAAACACAGGCCGTGGAGTTTAATGAGAATGGCGATATCGATACGCCAGGGGAATATTTTAGCCATCCTCGCTGGTATCACGCCTTAATTACCACGCTGCAGGATGTCGATACGTTGATTTATATACATGCGGCAAATGATAAAGAAAGTCGCTTACCTGCCGGGCTGCTGGATATTGGCGCAAGTAAACGACAAATCGCCGTTATCAGCAAAACGGACCTGCCGGATGCCGACGTCGCCGCAACGCAACAACTTCTTTGCGGGATGGGGTTTCAGGAGCCGATTTTTGAGCTCAATAGCCATGACCCGCGCAGCGTGCAGCATCTGGTGGATTATCTGACTGAGCTCAGCCAAAAGGAGGAAAGGGCAGGTGAAAAAACTCATCACAGCTAACGATATTCGTGCGGCCCACGCACGCGGCGAACAGGAAATGTCAGTTGTTCTGCGCGCCAGCATCATCACCCCGGAGGCGCGCGAAGTTGCGGAGCTGCTGGGCGTCACCATCAGCGAATGCGATGAATCCACGCCATGCGCAGCCGCTGCTAAACCGGCTGCGGTGATTGATGGCAAAACGGAAAACCAACGCATTCGCGAAACCATCATTGCACAGTTACCGGAAGGACAGTTTACCGAAAGCCTGGTTGCCCAACTGATGGACAAAGTCATGAAGGAGAAGCAGTCGCTGGAGCAGGGCGGAATGCAGCCGAGCTTTAACTCGGTAACTGGCAAAGGCGGCGTCAAAGTCATCGACGGCAGTAGCGTGAAGTTTGGTCGTTTTGACGGCGCACAGCCGCACTGTGTGGGGTTAACCGATCTGGTGACCGACCAGGACGGCAGCAGTATGGCCGCCGGGTTCATGCAGTGGGATAACGCCTTTTTCCCATGGACGCTGAACTACGACGAAATCGACATGATTCTGGAAGGTGAGCTGCACGTTCGTCACGAAGGTGAAACCATGATTGCTAAAGCCGGGGACGTGATGTTTATCCCGAAAGGCTCCAGCATCGAATTTGGTACGCCCTCGACGGTGAAGTTTCTGTATGTGGCCTGGCCTGCGAACTGGCAGTCCTGCTAAGGCGGATGTATGAAGGATTTCATTACCGAAGCATGGCTCAGAGCGAATCATACGCTCAGCGAAGGGGCTGAAATTCATCTCCCCGCTGACGCTCGCCTGACGCCGTCTGCCCGGGAATTACTGGAAAGCCGACATCTGCGCATTAAGTTTATCGACGAGCAGGGCAGCCTGTTTATTGCTGACGAAGACCAGCAGCCGCAGCCGGTGCATGGGTTAACCAGCAGCGATACGCATCCACAGGCCAGCTGCGAACTGTGTCATCAACCGGTGGTGAAGAAACCTGACACGCTGACGCATCTGACGGCGAACAAGATGGTTGCCAAAAGTGATCCGCGCCTGGGATTTCGCGCCGCGCTGGACAGCACCATCGCGCTGGCCGTGTGGTTGCAGATAGAGCTTGGGCAACCGTGGCAGCCGTGGCTTTCGGATATCCGTTCGCGCCTGGGCAACATTATGCGCGCCGATGCGATGGACGAGCTGCTGGGAGCACAAGCTATCGTCGGCTTAAGTGACGACGATTTACACCGCCTTTCGCATCAGCCGCTGCGCTATCTGGACCACGACCATCTGGTGCCTGAAGCCAGTCACGGACATGATTGCGCGCTGCTTAATCTGCTGCGTACCAAAGTCCGTGAAACGGAGACGGTGGCGGCCCAGGTTTTCATCACCCGTAGTTTTGAAGTCATGCGACCGGACATCATGCAGGCGCTCAACCGCCTTTCCAGTACGGTCTACGTCATGATGATTCTGAGCGTTGCGAAGCACCCGCTGACGGTTAGCCAAATTCAACAGCGACTGGGGGAGAAACCATGATCATTGAACGTGCTCGTCAACTCTCCCACCGCTCACCTGCACGGGTGGTGTTTCCGGATGCGCTGGATGTTCGGGTACTGAAGGCGGCAAATTATCTGCATCAGCACCGTCTGGCGCGTCCCATTCTCGTCGCCAGTCCGTTTGCGCTGCGCCAGTTTGCTCTCAGCCACCGGGTGGCGATGGATGGCATTCAGGTTATCGATCCGCAAAGCAACCTGCCAATGCGTGAAGAGTTTGCGCTGCGCTGGTTGGCCCGCGCGGGAGATAAAACGCCTTCGGATGCCCGGGAAAAACTCAACGATCCGCTGATGTTCGCCGCGGCAATGGTCAGCGCGGGTAAAGCTGACGTCTGTATTGCGGGCAATCTATCGTCGACGGCCAACGTGCTGCGCGCCGGTTTGCGCATTATTGGGCTACAGCCAGGCTGTAAAACGCTGTCGTCAATTTTCCTGATGCTGCCGCAGTATCTCGGGCCGTCATTAGGGTTTGCCGATTGCAGCGTCGTGCCGCAGCCCACCGCCGCACAGCTGGCGGATATTGCGATTGCCAGCGCACAGACATGGCAGGGGATCACGGGGGAAGAGCCGCGCGTGGCCATGCTGTCGTTTTCAAGTAATGGCAGCGCTCGCCATCCCAACGTCGCTAACGTGCAGCAGGCGACGGAGATTGTTCGTGAGCGTGCCCCGCAGCTTATCGTGGATGGCGAACTGCAATTTGATGCAGCCTTTGTTCCGGAAGTCGCCGCGCAAAAAGCGCCCGCCAGTCCGTTAAAGGGCAATGCCAACGTGATGGTTTTCCCGTCGCTGGAGGCAGGCAATATTGGCTACAAAATCGCCCAGCGTTTGGGAGGGTATCGCGCCGTTGGCCCCTTGATTCAGGGACTTGCCGCACCGCTTCACGACCTCTCTCGCGGCTGTAGCGTACAGGAAATTATCGAACTGGCGTTGGTGGCCGCTGTGCCGCGCCAGACTGACGTGAGTCGTGAAAACGCCTCGCACACACTGGTTGTATAAGGTCCCGTTCTGGACCCCTTTGACTTAAGAGGAAAGCAAAATGGAAGCATTAGGAATGATTGAAACCCGGGGCCTGGTTGCACTGATTGAGGCTTCTGACGCAATGGTTAAAGCGGCACGTGTGAAACTGGTTGGCGTGAAGCAGATCGGTGGCGGTCTGGTCACGGCTATGGTCCGTGGCGACGTAGCGGCATGTAAAGCGGCAACAGACGCAGGTGCTGCGGCTGCACAGCGTATTGGCGAGCTGGTTTCCGTACACGTGATCCCGCGTCCGCATGGCGATCTGGAAGAAGTGTTCCCGATCAGCTTTAAAGGCGACAGCAACGACATGTAAGTCGTCCATGTGACGCCACAAATTTCATTGCTGGCGTCACCCTCTCTCCTTTTCACATTACCTTCTGCGGAGGGTAGGGGGAGGTTTTACCTGAAATATGCCACGGAGGCGCGTATGAAACTGGCAATCGTCACAGGACAAATTGTTTGTACCGTACGCCATCAGGGGCTCGCGCACGACAAGTTGCTGATGGTGGAAATGATTGATGCCCAGGGGAATCCCGACGGCCAGTGTGCTGTTGCTATCGACAGCATCGGGGCGGGAACCGGGGAGTGGGTGCTGCTGGTCAGCGGCAGCTCAGCCCGTCAGGCGCACCGTCACGAATCATCACCTGTCGATCTGTGCGTGATTGGCATCGTCGATGAAGTGGTGGCTGGTGGCCAGGTGATCTTCCATAAATAAGGCAGAAAATCATGAATCAACAGGATATTGAACAGGTCGTGAAAGCGGTGCTGCTGAAAATGAAAGACAGCAGCCAGCCCGTCAGTGCCGTTCAAGAAATGGGCGTTTTTGCCTCCCTGGATGACGCAGTGACGGCAGCAAAACTGGCCCAGCAGGGGTTGAAAAGCGTCGCCATGCGTCAGTTGGCTATCGCGGCTCTTCGCGAGGCGGGCGAAAAGCACGCCAGAGAATTAGCGGAACTTGCCGTCACAGAAACCGGCATGGGACGCGTTGACGATAAATTTGCCAAAAACGTGGCGCAGGCACGCGGTACGCCGGGGGTGGAATGCCTCTCTCCACAGGTCCTGACCGGCGATAACGGCCTGACGCTGATTGAAAATGCGCCGTGGGGCGTAGTGGCCTCGGTGACGCCGTCTACCAACCCTGCCGCAACCGTTATTAACAACGCCATCAGCCTGATTGCCGCTGGCAACAGCGTGGTCTTCGCTCCGCATCCTGCGGCAAAAAAAGTCTCTCAGCGCGCCATTATGCTGCTTAACCAGGCGATTGTTGCCGCAGGCGGCCCGGCAAACCTGCTGGTGACCGTTGCCAATCCGGATATCGAAACGGCCCAGCGCCTGTTCAAGTACCCAGGCATCGGCCTGCTGGTGGTGACCGGCGGTGAAGCCGTAGTGGATGCTGCGCGTAAGCACACCAACAAGCGTCTGATTGCCGCTGGTGCGGGTAACCCGCCGGTGGTGGTGGATGAAACGGCCGACCTGGCCCGCGCGGCGCAGTCGATCGTCAAAGGCGCATCGTTTGATAACAACATCATCTGCGCCGATGAAAAAGTCCTGATCGTCGTGGATAGCGTTGCCGACGAACTGATGCGCCTGATGGAAAGCCAGCATGCGGTGAAACTGACTGCGGCTCAGGCCGAACAGCTGCAACCTGTGCTGCTGAAAAATATCGATGAGCGCGGTAAAGGCACGGTCAGTCGTGACTGGGTAGGCCGCGATGCAGGAAAAATCGCGGCGACGATTGGTCTGACCGTACCAGAGCAAACGCGGCTGTTATTCGTCGAAACCTCAGCGACGCATCCGTTTGCCGTCACCGAATTGATGATGCCGGTGCTGCCTGTCGTGCGGGTCGCCAGCGTCGATGAGGCCATTGAACTGGCGGTCAAGCTTGAAGGCGGCTGTCACCATACGGCGGCGATGCATTCGCGCAATATCGACAACATGAACCGCATGGCAAACGCCATTGATACCAGCATTTTCGTCAAGAACGGACCGTGTATTGCGGGGCTTGGGCTCGGCGGTGAAGGCTGGACCACGATGACCATTACCACACCAACCGGGGAAGGGGTGACCAGCGCGCGCACGTTTGTGCGTCTGCGTCGCTGTGTGTTGGTGGACGCCTTCAGAATTGTATAAGGAGTAAAAGGGATGGCGCACGACGAACAGCGTTGGCTGACACCCAGGCTGCAAAAAGCGGCAGCGCTATGTAACCAGACGCCTGCTGCGAGCGATTCACCGCTGTGGCTGGGCGTTGATTTGGGAACGTGTGATGTGGTGTCGATGGTTGTCGACAGTGACGGACAGCCGGTTGCGGTTTGCCTGGACTGGGCCGATGTCGTGCGCGATGGCATCGTCTGGGATTTCTTCGGCGCGGTGACCCTCGTTCGTCGCCATCTCGATACGCTCGAACAACAGCTGGGTTGCCGCTTTACCCATGCGGCAACCTCGTTTCCACCGGGAACGGACCGGCGCATTTCGATCAACGTGCTGGAGTCTGCCGGACTTGAAGTGAGTCATGTGCTCGACGAACCGACCGCGGTGGCGGACCTGTTGCAGCTCGATAACGCTGGCGTGGTGGATATCGGGGGCGGTACCACCGGGATTGCCATTGTTAAACAGGGCAAAGTGATCTATTCCGCCGATGAAGCGACCGGCGGGCACCATATTTCTCTGACGCTCGCCGGGAACCGTCGCATCCAGTTGGAGGAAGCCGAGCAGTACAAGCGCAGCAATGGCAAAGAAATCTGGCCAGTGGTTAAGCCGGTCTACGAAAAGATGGCGGAAATCGTGGCTCACCATATAGCCGGACAGGGCGTCGCTGACTTGTGGCTGGCCGGTGGCTCCTGTATGCAGCCGGGCGTTGATGAACTGTTCCGTAAGCGTTTCCCGAAGCTGCAGGTGCATTTACCCCAGCACAGCCTGTTTATGACTCCGCTGGCGATTGCAAATAGCGGAAAAGAAAAAGCGGAAGGAATCTATGCAAGCTGAATTGCAGACCGCGCTCTTTCAGGCATTCGATACCCTGAATCTGCAACGCGTAAAAACGTTTAGCGTTCCACCGGTTACGTTATGTGGACTGGGAGCGCTGAGTACCTGTGGGCAGGAAGCAAAAGCGCGCGGACTGACGCATATGTTCGTCATGGTTGATCGTTTCCTGCATCAGGCGGGGATGACCGCTGCACTGGAGCGCAGCCTGGCGATGAAAGGCGTGGCGATGACGCTGTGGCCATGTCCGGCGGGCGAACCGTGCATTACGGACGTCTGCGCGGCGGTCGCGCAATTGCGTGAATCGAAGTGCGATAGCGTTGTGGCCTTCGGCGGCGGTTCCGTACTGGATGCCGCAAAGGCAGTCGCGTTGCTGGTGACCAACCCCACGCAGACGCTGGCTGACATGACGGAGCACAGCGTGTTGCGTGCGCGTCTGCCGCTGATTGCGGTGCCAACTACCGCCGGAACGGGCTCAGAAACCACTAACGTCACGGTAATTATCGACGCCGCGACAGGACTTAAACAAGTGCTGGCCCACGCACTGCTGATGCCGGATGTGGCGATCCTTGACGCCGCGCTGACGGAAGGTGTGCCCGCACACGTCACGGCGATGACCGGGATCGATGCGCTGACGCACGCCGTTGAAGCATATAGCGCGCTGAACGCGACGCCGTTTACCGACAGCCTGGCGATTGGCGCGATTGCGATGATCGGTAAATCGCTGCCAAAGGCCGTCGGCTACGGTCAGGATCTGGCGGCGCGGGAAAGCATGCTGCTGGCGTCCTGCATGGCGGGAATGGCGTTTTCAAGCGCGGGACTGGGCTTGTGTCATGCGATGGCGCACCAGCCGGGCGCTGCGCTGCATATCCCGCACGGACAGGCTAACGCCATGCTGCTGCCCACGGTAATGGGGTTCAACCGCATGGTGTGTCGTGAGCGCTTCAGCCATATCGGACGGGCGTTAACTAACAAGAAGTCGGACGATCGCGATGCCATCAACGCCGTCAGCGAGTTGATTAGTGAAGTGGGCCAGACAAAACGACTCTCTGACGTTGGGGCAAAGCCCGAGCATTACAGCGCATGGGCGCATGCCGCGCTGGAGGATATTTGTATTCGCAGTAACCCACGCACCGCCACGCAGGCCGACATTATCGCGTTGTATGCGACGGCACAATAAATACACATATGACAGGGAGTGAAGGTTATGGGAATTAACGAAATCATCATGTACATCATGATGTTCTTTATGCTGATTGCCGCCGTGGACAGGATCCTGTCGCAGTTCGGCGGTTCGGCGCGCTTCCTCGGTAAGTTCGGTAAGAGTATTGAGGGTTCGGGCGGCCAGTTTGAAGAAGGTTTCATGGCGATGGGCGCGCTGGGCCTGGCAATGGTCGGTATGACCGCGCTGGCACCCGTACTGGCGCATGTGCTTGGGCCGGTGATTATTCCGCTGTACGAAATGCTGGGCGCAAACCCGTCGATGTTTGCCGGAACGCTGCTGGCGTGCGATATGGGCGGCTTCTTCCTGGCGAAAGAACTGGCGGGCGGCGACGTTGCGGCGTGGCTGTACTCTGGCCTGATCCTCGGAGCGATGATGGGGCCGACGCTGGTCTTCTCCATTCCGGTTGCGCTGGGAATTATTGAACCGTCCGATCGTCGTTATCTGGCGCTGGGCGTGCTGGCCGGTATTGTCACCATTCCAGTTGGCTGTATTGCGGGTGGTTTGGTCGCGATGTACTCCGGCGTCGAAATCAATGGTCAGCCGGTGGAGTTCACCTTTGCGCTGATCCTGATGAACATGATCCCGGTGCTGATCGTGGCCGTGCTGGTGGCGCTGGGATTGAAATTCATCCCGGAAAAAATGATCAACGGCTTCCAGATCTTCGCGAAATTCCTCGTCGCGCTGATCACTCTCGGTCTGGCGGCTGCGGTGATCAAATTCCTGCTCGGCTGGGAGCTGATTCCGGGTCTTGATCCTATCTTCATGGCACCGGGAGACAGGCCGGGTGAAGTGATGCGCGCCATCGAAGTTATCGGTTCTATCTCCTGTGTGCTGCTGGGCGCCTACCCGATGGTGCTGCTGTTGACCCGCTGGTTTGAAAAACCGCTGATGAGCGTCGGCAACCTGTTAAACGTTAATAACATTGCGGCTGCGGGGATGGTCGCGACGCTGGCGAACAACATCCCGATGTTCGGCATGATGAAGAATATGGATACCCGCGGCAAAGTGATCAACTGCGCCTTTGCGGTCTCCGCGGCCTTTGCTCTGGGGGACCACTTAGGCTTCGCCGCTGCCAACATGAACGCGATGATCTTCCCAATGATTGTCGGCAAGTTGATCGGCGGTGTGACGGCGATTGGCGTGGCTATGCTGTTAGTACCGAAAGACGAAGATGTTCCGGCACCAGCAGACACTCATCCGGAGGCGCAATCGTGAATATTCGCCAGCTACTCAGCGTCGGTATCGATATCGGCACCACCACCACTCAGGTGATCTTCTCGCGCCTTGAGCTGGTCAACCGTGCGGCAGTGTCGCAGGTGCCGCGCTACGAATTCATCAAACGCGAAATTAGCTGGCAAAGCCCGGTGTTTTTTACCCCGGTTGATAAACAGGGCGGGTTGAAAGAGGCCGAACTTAAGGCGCTGATCCTCGCCCAGTATCAGGCGGCGGGCATCAAGCCTGAGGCCGTCGATTCCGGTGCGATCATCATTACCGGAGAAAGCGCCAAAACCCGCAACGCACGACCCGCAGTGATGGCGCTCTCCCAGTCGCTGGGGGACTTTGTGGTTGCCAGCGCCGGCCCGCATCTGGAATCGGTGATTGCCGGTCAAGGCGCGGGAGTGCAAACCCTGTCCGAGCAAAAAATGTGCCGGGTACTGAATATCGACATCGGCGGCGGGACGTCGAACTACGTCCTGTTCGATGCCGGAAAGGTCAGCGGTTCGGCCTGCCTGAACGTTGGAGGAAGGCTTCTGGAAACGGACGGTCAGGGGCGAGTGGTGCATGCGCATCAACCGGGGCAGATGATTGTTGATGACGTATTTGGTCCGGGCTTTGACGCCCGAACCCTCAATGCGGGGCAGCTTGTTCAGGTGGCCAGACGGATGGCGGCGCTGATTGTGGAGGTGATTGACGGCACGCTTTCACCGCTGGCGCAGGCGATGATGCAAACCGGTTTACTGCCTGCGGGTGTGAAACCGGATGTGATTACGCTTTCAGGGGGAGTGGGCGAATGCTACCGCAACCAACCAGCCGATCCGTTCTGTTTTTCCGATATCGGGCCGCTCCTCGCCACGGCGCTGCATGAACATCCGCGTCTGCGTGAGATGAACGTGCAGTTCCCGGCGCAGACCGTGCGTGCCACGGTGATTGGTGCCGGTGCACATACGCTGTCGCTTTCGGGCAGCACTATCTGGCTGGAAGGCGTGACGCTTCCGCTGCGCAATCTGCCGGTGGCGATTCCGGTTGATGAGGCTGATCTGGTTGCCGCCTGGCAGCAAGCGCTGATGCAACTCGATCTGGATCCGCAAACGGATGCCTACGTGCTGGCGCTGCCCGGTTCGCTGCCGGTGCGCTACGCCGCGCTATTAACGGTGATTGATGCGCTGCTGGCCTTTGTCGCGCGCTATCCGAATCCGCATCCCCTGCTGGTGGTAGCCGAGCAGGATTTTGGTAAAGCCCTGGGCATGCTGTTACGCCCACAGTTACAGCAACACCCGCTGGCGGTCATCGATGAGGTGGTTGTCCGGGCGGGGGACTATATCGACATTGGTACGCCTCTTTTTGGCGGATCGGTTGTGCCGGTGACGGTGAAATCACTCGCATTTCCTTCCTGAGGGAACGACTTATGAAACTAAAGACCACATTGTTCGGCAATGTTTATCAGTTTAAGGATGTGAAAGAGGTGCTGGCAAAAGCCAACGAACTGCGTTCGGGGGATGTGCTGGCAGGGGTAGCTGCAACCAGTTCGCAGGAGCGCGTGGCGGCCAAGCAGGTGCTGTCAGAAATGACGGTGGCGGATATCCGCAATAACCCGGTGATTTCCTATGAAGAGGACTGCGTCACGCGTCTGATTCAGGATGACGTCAACGAAACGGCCTATAACCGCATCAAAAACTGGAGCATCAGCGAACTGCGCGAGTACGTGCTGAGCGATGAAACCTCCGTTGATGACATTGCGTTTACGCGTAAAGGGTTAACGTCGGAAGTGGTCGCCGCGGTAGCTAAAATCTGCTCTAACGCGGACCTGATCTACGGCGGTAAGAAAATGCCGGTTATCAAAAAGGCCAACACCACTATTGGTCTTCCTGGCACTTTCAGCTGCCGTTTACAGCCGAACGACACCCGTGATGACGTGCAGAGTATTGCGGCACAAATCTACGAGGGACTCTCCTTCGGTGCGGGCGATGCGGTAATTGGCGTAAACCCGGTAACGGATGATGTGGAAAACTTAAGCCGCGTACTGGATACCGTGTACGGCGTTATCGATAAATTCAACATCCCGACCCAGGGCTGCGTACTGGCACACGTTACCACCCAGATCGAAGCGATTCGTCGCGGCGCGCCGGGCGGGCTGATTTTCCAGAGTATCTGCGGCAGCGAGAAAGGCTTAAAAGAGTTCGGCGTTGAGCTGGCCATGCTGGATGAAGCACGCGCAGTGGGCGCGGAGTTCAACCGCATCGCCGGTGAAAACTGCCTGTACTTCGAAACCGGACAAGGGTCTGCGCTCTCCGCAGGCGCTAACTTCGGTGCCGATCAGGTGACGATGGAAGCGCGTAACTACGGGCTGGCGCGTCACTACGATCCGTTTCTGGTGAACACCGTGGTGGGCTTTATCGGGCCGGAGTATCTGTACAACGATCGTCAGATTATTCGCGCGGGTCTGGAAGATCACTTTATGGGCAAGCTGAGTGGCATCTCAATGGGCTGCGACTGCTGCTACACCAATCATGCTGATGCTGACCAGAACCTCAACGAAAACCTGATGATTCTGCTCGCCACCGCTGGCTGCAACTACATCATGGGCATGCCGCTCGGTGACGACATCATGCTCAACTATCAGACCACCGCCTTTCACGATACCGCCACCGTCCGTCAGTTGCTGAATTTACGGCCGTCGCCGGAGTTTGAACGCTGGCTGGAAACCATGGGCATTATGGCAAACGGTCGCCTGACCAAACGGGCGGGCGATCCGTCACTGTTCTTCTGATGACGCGGGGATGACACACGATGGATCAAAAACAGATTGAAGAAATTGTACGCAGCGTTATGGCGTCAATGGGAGAGTCGCAGCCGCAGGCGCAAGCGTCGTCACCTGAAGAGAAATGTAGCACCGCGCAGTGTGCTGCACCAACGGGTGAAAGCTGTGCAATGGATTTAGGCTCAGCCGAGGCCAAAGCGTGGATTGGCGTTGAGAACCCGCACCGCGCAGAGGTGTTGATCGAGCTGCGCCGCAGCACCGCCGCGCGTGTATGTACCGGCCGTGCCGGTCCACGCCCGCGCACTCAGGCGCTGCTGCGTTTCCTGGCCGATCACTCGCGTTCAAAAGACACGGTGTTGAAAGAAGTGCCCGAAGAGTGGGTAAAAGCCCAGGGGCTGCTGGAAGTACGCTCGGAAATCAGTGACAAAAACCTGTACCTGACGCGCCCGGATCTGGGGCGTCGTCTGAGTGCGGAAGCCATTGAAGCGCTGAAATCACAGTGTGTAATGAACCCGGATGTGCAGGTGATTATCTCTGATGGCCTGTCTACCGACGCCATCACCGCCAACTACGAAGAGATCCTGCCGCCGCTGTTGTCGGGCTTAAAACAGGCTGGATTGAAGGTTGGGACACCGTTCTTTGTTCGCTATGGTCGCGTGAAAATCGAAGATCAGATCGGCGAACTGCTTGGTGCGAAAGCGGTGATCCTGCTGGTTGGGGAACGTCCGGGCCTTGGCCAGTCTGAAAGCCTTTCCTGCTATGCCGTCTATTCGCCGCGCGTGGCGACGACCGTTGAAGCTGACCGTACCTGTATCTCGAATATTCACCAGGGCGGTACGCCACCGGTTGAAGCGGCGGCGGTGATTGTGGATTTGGCCAGGCGCATGCTGGAGCAAAAAGCATCCGGCATCAATATGACCCGTTAAGGAGGCATCATGCCAGCATTAGATTTGATTAGACCTTCAGTCACCGCAATGCGCGTGATTGCCTCGGTAAATGACGGTTTTGCCCGTGAACTTAAATTACCGCCACATATACGTAGCCTTGGACTCATCACAGCAGATTCTGATGACGTGGCGTATATTGCCGCAGACGAAGCGACAAAACAGGCAATGGTCGAAGTGGTTTATGGCCGCTCGCTGTATGCCGGCGCGGCGCACAGCCCCTCTCCAACCTCGGGCGAAGTGCTGATTATGCTCGGAGGGCCAAACCCGGCCGAAGTTCGCGCAGGTCTGGACGCGATGGTGGCCAATATTGAAAGCGGTGCGGCTTTCCAGTGGGCAAATGACGCAGAAGATACCGCTTTCCTGGCGCATGTGGTTTCGCGTACCGGGTCGTATCTCTCGGCGACCGCAGGATGCCGACCTGGCGATCCGATGGCGTATCTGGTGGCGCCGCCGCTGGAGGCGACGTTGGGTATTGATGCTGCGCTGAAATCTGCCGATGTGCAGATTGTCACCTATGTGCCGCCACCGTCAGAAACCAACTATTCGGCCGCGTTTTTGACCGGTAGCCAGGCCGCCTGTAAAGCCGCCTGTAACGCCTTTGCCGATGCCGTGCTGGATATTGCCCGTAATCCAGTCCAGCGCGCGTAAGAGAGGTAGTGATGATCAATGCACTGGGATTACTGGAAGTGGATGGCATGGTGGCTGCCGTCGACGCGGCAGATGCCATGTTGAAAGCCGCTAACGTGCGTCTGCTGAGCCACGAAGTGCTCGATCCTGGCCGGCTGACGCTGGTGGTGGAAGGCGATCTGGCTGCGTGCCGCGCAGCGCTGGATGCCGGCAGCGCTGCCGCAGCGCGTACAGGCCGTGTTATCAGCCGTAAGGAAATAGGCCGGCCGGACGATGACACCCAGTGGCTGATCGGCGGTTTTACGCGCCAGCCGAAGAAACCAGAACAGAAGCCAGAAGTGAAAACAGAGGTAAATCCACAGAAGACGCAGGATGCCCCGTTGACGTCTGAATCCTCTGAGCAACTTCTGACGCTGTTGGCATCGGTCCGTCAAGGAATGACGGCAGGGGAAGTGGCTGCCCACTTTGGCTGGTCACTTGATGAAGCCAGAAAGGCGCTGGAACAGCTCTTTTCTCACGGAGCGTTGCGTAAACGCAGTAGTCGCTATCGCTTAAAAAATTAACCTGTCGGAGGGCCGGGGGCTTCGTTGAGGCTTCCGGCTTAAAAGATCATGAAAAAGACCCGAACTGCAAACCTGCACCATCTTTATCATGAAGCATTACCCGAAGACGTTAAACTTACGCCGAAAGTGGAGGTGGACAACGTTCATCAGCGGCGAACAACGGATGTGTATGAGCATGCGCTGACGATTACCGCCTGGCAGCAAATCTACGACCAGCTGCATCCGGGAAAATTTCATGGCGAGTTCACGGAAATCCTGCTCGACGATATTCAGGTGTTCCGTGAATACACCGGACTGGCGCTGCGTCAGTCATGTCTTGTCTGGCCGAACTCGTTCTGGTTTGGTATTCCGGCCACGCGCTGCGAACAGGGATTTATTGGCACCCAGTGTCTGGGTAACGCTGAAATTGCCACCCGCCCGGGCGGGACGGAGTTTGAACTGAGTACGCCGGATGATTACACCATTCTGGGCGTCGTCATTTCTGAAGAGGCCATTGCCCGTCAGGCCAACTTCCTGCATAACCCGGAAAGGGTGATGCATATGCTGCGTAACCAGTCGGCGCTGGAAGTGAAAGAACAACACAAAGCTGCTCTATGGGGCTTTGTGCAGCAGGCGCTGGCGACATTTAGCGAGAATCCGGTAAACCTCCATCAACCTGCGGTACGCAAAGTGCTGGGCGATAACCTGCTGCTGGCGATGGGCACAATGCTGGAAGAAGCGCAGCCGATAATCACGGCCGAGAGTATCAGCCATCAGAGCTATCGTCGCCTGCTGTCGCGTGCGCGCGAATATGTGCTGGAAAATATGTCAGAGCCGCTGACCGTACTTGACCTGTGTAATCAGTTGCACGTCAGCCGTCGGACGCTGCAAAACGCCTTTCATACGATACTCGGAATTGGTCCGAATGCCTGGTTAAAACGTATTCGTCTGAACGCCGTGCGTCGCGAGCTGATAAGCCCGTGGTCGCAAAGCGTGACGGTAAAAGACGCCGCCATGCAGTGGGGATTCTGGCATCTGGGGCAGTTTGCCACTGACTATCAGCAATTGTTTGCGGAGAAACCGTCGTTGACGCTGCATCAGCGTATGCGCCAGTGGGCGTGATGACATTATTGTGCCGGATACGACGCTTTGCGCCTTATCCAGCCTGCGGGGCAGTGCCTCAGTCGTTGCAGGCCTGATAAGGCGCTAGCCGTCATCAGGTCAGGTAAACTACACCCAGTCGCGGATCTGAATAAACTCGCTAAGGGCGGCTTCCGGGCTGTTCGCTTCCGGCTGCCAGTCATATTCCCAGCGCACCAGCGGCGGCATCGACATTAAAATCGACTCCGTGCGCCCGCCGGTCTGCAGGCCGAACAGCGTCCCGCGATCCCACACCAGATTAAATTCCACGTAGCGCCCCCGACGGTAGAGCTGGAACTCACGTTCGCGCACGCCATAGTTGGTGTTTTTACGGCGTTCGACAATCGGCAGGTACGCGTCGGTATAGCCTTCACCCACCGCGCGCATAAAGCTGAACGCGGTATCAAAATCCGGCGTGTTGAGATCGTCAAAGAACAGCCCGCCGATGCCGCGCTGCTCGTCGCGGTGCTTCAGGTAAAAGTAGTCGTCGCACCACTTTTTAAATTTCGGGTAGACGTCTTCGCCAAACGGCAGGCAAAGATCCCGCGCGGTGGTGTGCCAGTGCACGGCATCCTCTTCGAAGCCGTAATAGGGCGTTAAGTCGAAACCGCCGCCGAACCACCAGACCGGGTCGGCGCCCGGTTTTTCCGCAATGAAAAAGCGCACGTTGGCGTGGCTGGTCGGCACAAACGGGTTGTGCGGATGCACCACCAGCGAGACGCCCATCGCCTCAAAGCTGCGGCCTGCGAGCTCGGGACGATGTGCCGTCGCAGACGCAGGCATGGCGTCGCCGTGAACGTGGGAAAAATTCACGCCCGCCTGTTCGAAGATGCCGCCGTTTCGCAGCACGCGGCTGCGCCCGCCGCCTCCAGCCTCGCGCTGCCAGGTATCTTCCTGAAATTCACCGCCATCTGCGGCGGCCAGTTTCTGGCAGATCTCATCCTGCAGCTGCAGCAGGAAGGTTTTGACCAGTTGAGCATCGGGTTTCATTAACGTTTCCTGGAGTGCGCTTTTTGGTTATCGAACCAGTTGAAGTAACTGATAATGCCGGAGGCGATGGCGTTGGCGATCTTCTGACGAAACGCCGTGGTGCCGAGGAGTCGCTCCTCTTCCGGGTTGGTAATGAATGAGGTTTCCACCAGCACGGACGGGATGGACGGTGATTTCAGCACCACGAACGCTGCCTGCTCGGTGCCTTTACTGTGCAGACGATGCACTGGCTTAATCTTCTTCAGAATATGCGAGCCGAGCGTCAGGCTGTTTTTGATCGTATCCGTCTGCACGAGGTCGAACAGCACCTGCTGTAGCAGGTGGTCTTTGTCGGTTGCTTTCTTCCCGGCGACTTCATCCGCCCGGTTTTCGCGGTCGGAGAGGTATTTCGCCATGGCGCTACTGGCGCCACGGTTGGAAAGCGCAAACACCGAGGCACCGGCCGCAGAAGGGTTGGTAAAGCCGTCGGCGTGGATCGACATAAACAGATCCGCACCGTGCTGGTGGGCGATCTCTACGCGGTCATACAGCGGAATAAAGGTATCGCCAGAACGCGTCAGACGGGCGTCAATGCCGTTACTGCGTAAAATTGCGCGCACATTTTTTGCAATTGCCAGCACGACGTGTTTTTCTTTCGACCCGTTTTTGCCGATGGCGCCGGTATCAATGCCGCCGTGCCCTGGGTCGAGCATCACCAGACGCTTCGCGCCCGGCTTTTTGGCTTTCGGTTTGCTGTGTCCGTTACTGGTTTTGAGCGTGCTCTCGTCTTTCGCCTGAGCCTGCTTTGCGATGCCCGTTAACGTTAAGGCCGCCAGCCCCGCTTTGAGAACCTGACGACGCGATGTGAGTGCTTTTAATGGTTTGAATGTGCTCATGCGGCCTGAATACTAAAAAATGGGGTCCTGGTGTTATATCGTATCGTGTTTCCCGTTACGACAGTCCATATTGAGAATTGTTTTACTTTTCATTTCAATACGTGACAAAGTGACATTATGCCAAATTTTGGCGAGATTTTCCCCGGTTATTGGCTAAAGGCGTGCTTCGCGCCATAATCACTGTTTTTAAACCCGAAAAGGCGGTTAATACCATGGAGATACGCGTTTTTCGCCAGGAAGATTTCGAAGAGGTGATCACCCTTTGGGAGCGCTGCGATCTGCTGCGTCCGTGGAACGATCCGGAAATGGATATCGAACGTAAGGTGAATCATGACGTCAGTCTGTTTCTGGTCGCGGAAGTCAATGGCGAGGTTGTGGGGACGGTAATGGGTGGTTACGACGGCCACCGCGGCTCGGCCTATTATCTGGGCGTTCACCCGGAATACCGTGGCCGCGGCATTGCCAATGCGCTGCTGAACCGACTCGAGAAGAAGCTGATCGCCCGCGGCTGCCCAAAGATCCAGATCATGGTGCGGGAAGATAACGACGTGGTGCTGGGCATGTATGAGCGTCTGGGCTACGAGCACGCTGACGTGCTGACTCTGGGCAAGCGTCTGATCGAAGATGAAGAGTACTGAGATCCATCCGGCTGACTATGACGCGCAGGGTCGCGTCAGGCTGCCCTTTTTATTCTGGTGCGTTCTGCTGCTCCAGGCCCGGACCTGGGTGCTGTTTGTGATAGCCGCCGCGTCGCGCGGGCAGGGCGACACGCTGCTGAATCTCTTTTATCCCGATCACGACGCCTTCTGGCTCGGACTATTGCCGGGCGTACCGGCGGTGGTGGCGTTTTTGTGCAGCGGCCGGCGGCAGGCGATCCCGCGTTTGTGGCGCGCGCTTCGCGGGCTGCTGATCCTTGCCCAGATTGCGCTGCTCTTCTGGCAGCCGGTACTCTGGTGGTACGGTGAGCCGCTGACGGGCATCGGTATTGCGCTGGTGGTTGCCGATATTGTGGCGCTGCTGTGGCTGCTGACAAACCCGCGTCTTCGCGCCTGTTTTGCGCCTCAGGATGATTAATCCGGCACTTTTTGCCGATGTCGCACTCCAACAAGCGTTGATTTAATTAGAAAGGACGTTTCAATGAAATCGCTGCGTTTACTTTTATGCGCTCTCCCGCTGGCGTTGACCGGCTGTTCGACGCTCTCCTCCATTAACTGGTCCGCCGCGTATCCGTGGAACTGGTTTGGCTCATCAACGGAAGTGACCGAGCAGGGCGTGGGGAAAATTACCGCCGCGACGGCGCTGGATCAGAATGCTATTCAGGATGCGCTCAGCAGCGATTACCGTCTGCGCAGCGGCATGAAAACGGAGAATGGCAATATTGTTCGCTATTACGAAGCGCTGAAGGGCGACAAGCTGGCGCTGGTGATCAACGGTGACAAAGGCACGGTAAACCGAATTGCGGTGATGGATGAAGATATTCCGACCGCTAGCGGCGTGAAGGTAGGGACCCCGTTTAGCGATCTTTATAAGCAGGCTTTTGGCAATTGCACCAGCTTGCCGTCTGACGACAAGGTCGCGGTGGAATGTAAGGCGGAAGGCAGCCAGCACATCAGCTATGTCTTCACCGGAACCTGGAGCGGACCGGAAGGACTGATGCCGTCTGACGACACGCTCAAGAGCTGGAAAGTGAGCAAAATACTCTGGAAGCAGTAATTTGCGCCTGAACAAACCGCCTCGCTGAAATCCGGGTATAATACCCGCCATCAATGCCACGCTGACGTGGCATCTTTATTTCAGGAGGAGCGATGTCTCAGGTTCAGAGTGGCATTTTGCCAGAACATTGCCGCGCGGCGATTTGGATTGAAGCCAATGTTAAAGGGGACGTGGATGCCCTGCGTGCGGCCAGTAAAGCGTTTGTTGATAAGCTGGCCACCTTCCAGGCCAAATTCCCGGAAGCCCACCTCGGCGCCGTTGTTGCCTTTGGCAATAACGTCTGGCGTCAGCTGAGCGGTGGCGAAGGGGCGGAAGAGCTGAAAGACTTCATCCCTTATGGCAAAGGTCTGGCACCTGCGACCCAATATGACGTGCTGATCCACATTCTCTCCCTGCGTCACGACGTGAACTTTTCCGTTGCCCAGGCCGCTGTGGCGGCCTTTGGCGACAGCATTGAAGTGCAGGAAGAGGTTCACGGCTTCCGCTGGGTGGAAGAGCGCGATCTGAGCGGCTTCGTCGACGGGACGGAAAACCCGGCGGGTGAAGAGGTTCGTCGCGACGTGGCGGTGATTAAAGACGGCGTGGACGCGGGCGGCAGCTACGTGTTCGTTCAGCGCTGGGAGCACAACCTCAAGCAGCTTAACCGCATGAGCGTGCACGACCAGGAGATGATGATTGGTCGTACTAAAGAAGCCAACGAAGAGATCGACGGCGATGACCGTCCGGTCACCTCGCACCTGACCCGCGTTGACCTCAAGGAAGACGGTAAAGGACTGAAGATTGTCCGCCAGAGCCTGCCGTACGGTACCGCAAGCGGCACGCACGGCCTCTACTTCTGCGCCTACTGCGCGCGCCTGTATAACATTGAGCAGCAGCTGCTGAGCATGTTCGGCGATACCGACGGTAAGCGCGACGCCATGCTGCGCTTCACCAAACCGGTGACCGGCGGCTACTACTTTGCTCCGTCCGTTGAGCGTCTGCTGGCGCTGTAATAGCCTTTCTCCCTCTCCCTGTGGGAGAGGGCTGGGGTGAGGGCATCAGGCCGCACCCCTTATTCCCTTTTCTGCTTCTAAATCACCAAACGGTATATAAAACCGTTACTCCTTTCATCCCCGTTATAAATATTATGACTATAAGATAGTCATCACATTTATAAGGGTGCGCAATGGCCGTTACTGTACTAAAAAAAGGAACTCTGGCGCTGGCAGGTTTACTGCTGGTGGCACAGGCGCAGGCGACTGAACTGTTAAACAGTTCGTATGACGTCTCCCGCGAGCTGTTTGCCGCCCTTAACCCACCGTTCGAACAGCAGTGGGCGAAAGACAATAACGGCGATAAGCTGACCATCAAGCAGTCCCACGCCGGGTCGTCCAAGCAGGCGCTGGCGATTTTGCAGGGCCTGAAAGCGGATGTGGTGACCTACAACCAGGTCACTGACGTGCAGATCCTGCACGACAAAGGCAAGCTGCTTCCGGCCGACTGGCAGAGCCGTCTGCCGAACAACAGCTCGCCGTTCTACTCCACCATGGGCTTCCTGGTCCGTAAGGGCAACCCGAAGAATATCCACGACTGGAGCGACCTGGTCCGTTCCGACGTGAAGCTGATTTTCCCGAACCCAAAAACTTCCGGTAACGCGCGTTATACCTATTTAGCCGCGTGGGGCGCGGCGGACAAGGCTGACGGTAACGATAAAGCCAAAACCGAGCAGTTCATGACCCAGTTCCTGAAAAATGTCGAAGTGTTTGATACCGGCGGCCGTGGGGCGACCACGACTTTCGCAGAACGCGGTCTCGGCGATGTGCTGATCAGCTTCGAGTCGGAAGTGAACAACATCCGCAAACAGTACGAAGCGCAGGGCTTCGAGGTGGTTATCCCGAAAACCAACATTCTGGCCGAATTCCCGGTCGCATGGGTGGATAAAAACGTGCAGGCAAACGGTACCGAGAAAGCGGCAAAAGCCTATCTCAACTACCTGTACAGCCCTCAGGCGCAGACCATCATTACCGATTACTACTACCGCGTGAACAACCCGGACGTAATGAACAAACTGAAAGATAAATTCCCGCAGACCGCGCTGTTCCGCGTGGAAGATCATTTTGGCTCCTGGCCTGATGTGATGAAAACGCATTTTGCCAGCGGCGGTGAGTTAGACAAACTGCTGGCGGCGGGGCATAAGTAATGTTTGCAGTTTCGACAAAACGCGTGCTGCCGGGCTTTACCTTAAGCCTCGGGACCAGCCTGCTGTTCGTCTGCCTGATCCTGCTGTTGCCGCTCAGCGCGCTGGTGATGCAGCTTGCGCAGATGAGCTGGGCGCAGTACTGGGACGTGGTCACCAACCCGCAGGTGGTGGCGGCCTATAAGGTGACGCTGCTGTCGGCGTTTGTCGCCTCCATTTTTAACGGCGTGTTTGGCCTGCTGATGGCGTGGATTTTAACCCGCTATCGCTTCCCGGGCCGTACGCTGCTTGACGCCCTGATGGATCTGCCGTTTGCGCTGCCGACGGCGGTGGCGGGCTTAACCCTCGCGTCGCTCTTCTCCGTGAACGGGCTGTACGGCGAGTGGCTGGCGAAATTTGACATCAAGGTGACCTATACCTGGCTCGGTATCGCGGTGGCGATGGCCTTTACCAGCATCCCGTTTGTGGTCCGTACCGTGCAGCCGGTGCTGGAAGAGCTGGGTCCGGAATACGAAGAAGCGGCGGAAACGCTGGGCGCCACTCGCTGGCAGAGCTTCCGCAAGGTGGTGCTGCCGGAGCTCTCTCCGGCGCTGATGGCGGGCGTCGCGCTGTCGTTTACCCGCAGCCTTGGTGAGTTCGGCGCGGTGATTTTTATCGCCGGGAACATCGCCTGGAAAACAGAAGTGACCTCGCTGATGATTTTCATCCGTTTGCAGGAGTTTGATTATCCGGCGGCGAGCGCAATTGCCTCGGTGATCCTCGCAGCCTCGCTGCTGCTGCTGTACTCAATTAACACTCTGCAAAGTCGCTTTGGTCGACGTGTGGTAGGTCACTGATGGCGGAAGTTACGCAATTGAAGCGATACGATGCACCCCGCATCAACTGGGGTAAATGGTTTCTGATTGGGGCGGGCGTGCTGGTTTCCGCCCTCATTCTCGTCGTGCCGACGGTTTATATCTTCGTTCAGGCGTTCAGCAAGGGGCTGATGCCCGCGCTGGAAAACCTGGCAGACCCGGATATGCTGCATGCTATCTGGTTGACCGTAATGATTGCGTTGATCACCGTGCCGGTGAACCTCGTGTTCGGGACTCTGCTGGCCTGGCTGGTAACGCGCTTTAACTTCCCGGGACGTCAGCTGCTGCTTACCCTGCTGGATATTCCGTTTGCCGTGTCGCCGGTGGTGGCGGGCCTGGTATACCTGCTCTTTTACGGCTCCAACGGCCCGCTGGGCGGCTGGCTGGATGCGAATAACCTGCAGATCATGTTCGCCTGGCCAGGCATGGTGCTGGTTACCATCTTCGTGACCTGTCCATTTGTGGTGCGCGAGCTGGTGCCGGTGATGTTAAGCCAGGGCAGCAACGAAGACGAAGCGGCGGTGCTGCTGGGGGCTTCGGGCTGGCAGATGTTCCGCCGCGTGACGCTGCCGAACATTCGCTGGGCGCTGCTTTACGGCGTGGTGCTGACCAACGCCCGCGCGATTGGTGAGTTCGGTGCCGTTTCCGTTGTTTCCGGTTCCATTCGCGGTGAAACCCTGTCGCTACCGCTACAGATTGAACTGCTGCAGCAGGACTACAACACCATCGGCGCGTTTACTGCCGCAGCGTTGCTGACGCTGATGGCCATTTTGACCCTGTTTTTGAAGAGTGTGGTGCAGTGGCGTTTAGAAAATCAGGAAAAACGTCAGCATCAGGAGGGAAATCATGAGCATTGAGATTGCCAATATTAAGAAGTCTTTTGGTCGCACCCAGGTGCTGAATGATATCTCGCTGGATATCCCTTCCGGACAAATGGTGGCGCTGCTGGGGCCGTCTGGCTCGGGTAAAACTACGCTGCTGCGTATTATCGCCGGGCTTGAGCATCAGACCAGCGGGCATATCCGCTTTCACGGCACCGACGTGAGCCGCCTGCATGCCCGCGATCGTAAAGTAGGTTTTGTGTTCCAGCATTACGCGCTGTTCCGCCACATGACCGTGTTCGACAACATCGCGTTTGGCCTGACCGTGCTGCCGCGTCGCGAGCGCCCGGATGCAGCAACCATTAAGGCGAAGGTGACCAAACTGCTGGAGATGGTGCAGCTGGCTCATCTGGCGGATCGTTTCCCGGCCCAGCTGTCCGGCGGGCAGAAACAGCGCGTGGCGCTGGCGCGTGCGCTGGCCGTTGAGCCGCAAATTCTGCTGCTGGATGAACCTTTCGGCGCGCTGGATGCACAGGTGCGTAAAGAGCTGCGCCGCTGGCTGCGTCAGCTCCATGAAGAGCTGAAATTCACCAGCGTCTTCGTGACCCACGACCAGGAAGAGGCGATGGAAGTCGCGGATCGCGTGGTGGTCATGAGCCAGGGCAACATTGAGCAGGTTGACGAGCCGGAACAGCTCTGGCGCGAACCGGCGACCCGCTTCGTGCTGGAGTTTATGGGCGAGGTAAACCGTCTTCAGGGTACTATTCGCGGTGGGCAGTTCCACGTTGGCGCGCACCGCTGGCCGCTGGGCTATACCTCCGCGCATCAGGGACCGGTCGATCTGTTCCTGCGTCCGTGGGAAGTGGACGTGAGCCGCCGAACCAGCCTGGATTCACCGCTGCCGGTGCAGGTGCTGGAAGCTAGCCCTAAAGGTCACTACACCCAATTGGTGGTACAGCCCCTGGGCTGGTATACCGAGCCGCTGACTGTGGTCATGCGCGACGACGTGCCGCCGCACCGGGGAGAGCGCCTGTTTGTCGGTCTGCAGCACGCCCGTATCTATCACGGCAAGGAGCGCATCGAGACGCGCGAGGATATTGCTCTCGCGGAGTCAGCCTGATAGGTTATTAGGATGTTTATCGCCCGGTGGCGCTGCGCTTACCGGGCCTACAGTTATCACTGTGTCTTGTAGGCCGGGATCGCTGCGCGCGCCCGGCTTTTTTATTGAGTAAAAAACGTGAATACACTCGAAAACACCATCGGCAACACGCCTCTGGTCAAGCTTCAGCGCATGGGGCCAGACAACGGCAGCGAAATCTGGGTCAAACTCGAAGGCAATAACCCGGCGGGGTCGGTGAAAGACCGCGCGGCTCTGTCGATGATTGTCCAGGCCGAAAAGCGCGGCGAGATTAAGCCGGGCGACGTGCTGATTGAAGCCACCAGCGGGAACACGGGTATCGCGCTGGCGATGATTGCGGCGCTGAAAGGCTATCGCATGAAGCTGCTGATGCCGGACAACATGAGCCAGGAGCGCCGCGCCGCGATGCGTGCCTACGGAGCCGAGCTGATTCTGGTGACCAAAGAGCAGGGGATGGAAGGCGCGCGCGACCTGGCGTTAGAAATGGCCGAGCGCGGCGAAGGTAAACTGCTCGATCAGTTTAATAACCCGGACAACCCGTACGCGCACTACACCACCACCGGCCCGGAAATCTGGCAGCAAACCGACGGGCGTATCACCCATTTTGTCTCCAGCATGGGCACTACCGGCACTATTACCGGGGTATCGCGTTTTCTGCGCGAGAAGGATAAAGCCGTCACCATTGTCGGCCTGCAGCCGGAAGAGGGGAGTAGCATTCCGGGCATTCGCCGCTGGCCTGCGGAGTATATGCCCGGCATCTTTAATGCGCAGCTTGTGGACCAGGTGCTGGATCTTCACCAGCGCGAGGCGGAAAATACCATGCGTGAGCTGGCCGTGCGCGAAGGCATCTTCTGCGGCGTCAGCTCGGGCGGCGCGGTAGCGGGTGCGATTCGGGTAGCAAAGGCAAATCCGGGCGCGGTGGTGGTGGCGATTATTTGCGATCGCGGCGATCGCTATCTGTCTACCGGCGTCTTTGGTGAAGAGAGTTATTCGCAGGGGGCGGGGATTTAAGCGTCATGGAGATGATTCTATTCCGGGATAATACCCGGGCGCAGCAAACCGATATTGTCGCCGTGCAGTCGCAGGTGGTTTACGGCAGCGTGGGGAACAGCATTGCGGTACCGAATATTCGAACCCACAGGCTGAACGTCACCGCCGTGCCGACGGTACTGTTTAGCAACACGCCGCACTACGACACATTTTATGGTGGAGTGATCCCCGACGAGTGGTTCAGCGGTTACCTGAAGGCGCTGGAAGAGCGCGAGATCCTGCGCGAGCTTAAGGCGGTCACTACCGGCTATATGGGAAATGCCAGCCAGATCGTCCTGCTGGCGCAGTGGCTGAAGGCGGTCAAAGCGCAGCATCCCGACCTGCTGGTGCTGGTCGACCCGGTTATCGGCGATATCGACAGCGGAATGTACGTGAAGCCCGAGATCCCGCAAGCGTATCGGGAGCATCTGCTGCCGCTGGCGCAGGGGATCACGCCAAACGTCTTTGAACTGGAAGTGTTAAGCGGCAAACCGTGCCGTACGCCGGAAAGCGCCATCGCGGCGGCACAGGGATTGCTCTCTGACAGCCTGAAATGGGTGGCGATCACCAGCGCGCCGGTCGCTGACGACCCGCAAAACATCCACGTGGTGCTGGTGACGAATGAAGGCGTGACCGTCAGCGCGCATCCGCGGGTAGAAACCGATCTGAAAGGGACGGGCGACCTGTTCTGTTCAGAGCTGGTGAGCGGCATTGTTGAGGGGAAAACCGTTGCCGATGCCATTCGCATGGCCGGCGATCGGGTGACGGACGTGATGCTTTATACCCAGTCGAAAGGCTACGACGAGCTCATTCTTCCCGCATAAACAAAAATGGCGCCCGAAGGCGCCATTTTTCTGTGCGGCAAGAATTACTTCTTGATGCGGATAACCGGGGTTTCACCCACGGTGACGCTGCCAGACAGTTTGATCAGTTCTTTGATTTCGTCCATGTTGGAGATAACAACCGGCGTCAGGGTAGACTTGGCTTTTTCTTCCAGCAGTGGCAGATCGAATTCAATCACCGGGTCGCCAACTTTCACACGCTGGCCTTCTTCCGCGATACGTTTGAAGCCTTCGCCTTTCAGTTCAACGGTGTCGATACCGAAGTGAACGAACAGTTCGATACCGCTATCAGATTCGATAGAGAACGCATGGTTGGTTTCAAAAATTTTACCGATGGTGCCGTCAACTGGAGCAACCATTTTGTTGCCAGTTGGTTTGATAGCAATGCCATCACCAACGATTTTCTCAGCAAACACTACATCCGGCACGTCTTCGATGTTGACGATCTCGCCGGAGAGCGGAGCAACAATCTCAATAGTTCCGGAGTCTTTTTTATCATCAGAAACCAGAGATTTCAGTTTATCGAACAAACCCATGATCTTCTCCTAAGCAGTAAATTGGGCCGCATCTCGTGGATTAGCAGATTGTTTTTTCTTCAATGAACTTGTTAACCAGCGTCATTAACTCGTCCGTTGTCGGTTGAGCAAGAGCCTGCTCTGCTAATACCTTCGCATCTTCGAAGTTCGTGTTACGGATAATCTTCTTAATGCGCGGGATGGAAATGGCGCTCATAGAGAATTCGTCCAGACCCATACCCAGCAACAGAAGTGTAGCACGTTCGTCGCCTGCAAGCTCACCACACATGCCAGTCCATTTACCTTCTGCATGAGAAGCATCAATAACTTGCTTGATCAAGTTCAGTACGGACGGTGACATTGGCTGGTAGAGATGTGAAATCATATCATTACCACGGTCAACTGCCAGGGTGTACTGCGTTAAATCATTGGTACCGATACTAAAGAAATCAACTTCTTTGGCTAAATGACGCGCAATGGTCGCCGCCGCAGGTGTTTCCACCATCACGCCGATCTCGATTGACTCGTCAAACGCTTTACCTTCGTCACGCAGTTCCTGTTTGTAGATTTCGATCTCTTTCTTCAGTGCACGCACTTCTTCAACAGAGATGATCATCGGGAACATGATGCGCAGTTTACCGAAAGCAGAGGCACGCAGGATCGCACGAACCTGGTCACGCAGGATCTCTTTACGATCCATCGCGATACGCACGGCACGCCAGCCCAGGAACGGGTTCTCTTCTTTCGGGAAGTTCATGTACGGCAGCTCTTTGTCGCCACCGATGTCCATGGTACGGACGATAACCGCCTGAGAGCCACACGCTTCAGCCACGGCTTTGTAAGCAGCAAACTGCTCTTCTTCCGTTGGCAGCGCGTCGCGGTCCATGAACAGGAATTCCGTACGATAGAGACCGACACCTTCCGCACCGTTGCGCTCAGCGCCATCAACGTCGCGGACGGTACCGATGTTTGCGCACACTTCAACCTGATGGCCGTCCAAGGTGATGGCTGGCAGGTCTTTCAGCTTAGCGAGTTCCGCTTTTTCAGTCGCAACCTGCTCCTGAACCGCGCGCAGTTTGTCGATCTCTTCATTGGTTGGGTTGACGTAAACCAGATTGTTTACGGCATCCAGAATCAGATAGTCGCCATTTTTCACCTGAGAGGTGACGCTACCGGTACCCACGATGGCAGGCAGTTCCAGAGAACGCGCCATGATAGAGGTGTGGGAGGTACGGCCACCCGCGTCGGTGATGAAACCGAGGACCTTTTTCAGGTTCAGCTGTGCGGTTTCAGACGGGGTGAGGTCAGCGGCAACCAGGATCACTTCATCCTGAATCGCGCTCAGGTCGATGATGGCCAGGCCCAGGATGTTGCGCAGCAGGCGCTTACCGATATCACGTACGTCAGCCGCACGCTCTTTCAGGTATTCATCATCCAGTTCTTCCAGGGCAGTTGCCTGACCTTCGATAACTTCATGCGCAGCCGCGTCGGCCGTCATGCCTTTATCTTTAATCAGGGCTATGATTTCCTGCTCCAGCTCCTCATCTTCGAGCAGCATGATGTGCCCTTCGAAGATGGCTTCTTTTTCTTCACCGAAAGTTTCGCCAGCTTTAGTTTTGATTGCTTCCAGTTGCGCAGATGCCTTGGCACGACCGCTCAGAAAACGTTCAACTTCCTGATCAACCTTGTCGGCAGAAATTTTTTTCCGGTCGATGACGATCTCGTCTTCTTTCAGCAGCAGTGCCTTGCCGAAAGCGATACCCGGGGATGCTAAAATGCCTGAAATCATAACCCTACCTTACTTGTGACTGATATTTAAAAGAACCCGGAAACTTACTCGAGCTCAGCCATCAGTTTAACCAGATGCTCAACTGCTTTCTGCTCGTCTTCACCTTCTGCAGAGATGGTGACAACGGTGCCCTGAGTCAGGCCCAGAGTCTGCAGTTTGAACAGGCTTTTTGCGCTCGCGCTTTTGCCGTTGGAAGTCACAGTGATTTCAGAAGTGAAGCCTTTTGCTTCTTTAACAAACTGAGCAGCAGGGCGGGTGTGCAGACCGTTCGGAGCGGTAATGGTAACTTCTTGCTGGAACATTGTATTTCCCCAACTTATAGGTTTAGTGTTGTGGAACTAAAGTCTAGCCTGGCGACTGAACTTTAGCCTGTATTGTTAGCGCTGACGTTTCGATCGTCATTAAACATTATGCAGCGAAAGCAAGACTTGAACCAAATCATAAAATCGATTCAGCAAGGCTATTTCGTTTGCCGATTAATTTCACGCATCAAAATAATTGCTGGTTTAAATACCAGACCCTTCGGGGTGAAGCAATGCCAGGAGGGGTAAAAGTTTGAAGCAGGCCACAAAAAAGCACCTGAAAAGGTGCTTTTTTACGCGTTATTAACATGCTGGCACTACTGTTGCAGTTCTTTTTCGGTAAACAGATCGGCAAACAGTGCGGTGCTCAAGTAACGCTCACCCGAGGACGGAAGGATAACCACAATATTCTTATTGGTAAAGGCTTCATCTTCCTGAAGCTTGAGCGCTGCCGCAACGGCCGCACCGGAAGAGATACCCGCCAGAATGCCTTCTTCATCCATCAGGCGACGCGCGGTAGAGATGGCTTCTTCGTTAGTGATGGTAACCACTTTATCGATCAGCTTCAGATCCAGGTTGCCCGGAATGAAGCCTGCGCCAATACCCTGAATTTTGTGTGGGCCGGGTTTGAGCTCTTCACCCGCCAGTGCCTGGGTGATAACCGGTGAGTCGGTTGGCTCAACGGCAACGGTGATCAGGTCTTTTTTACCCTTTGTGCCTTTAATATAGCGCGACACGCCGGTCAGCGTACCGCCGGTACCCACGCCGGAGATAAAGACGTCAACCTGGCCGTCGGTATCTTCCCAGATTTCCGGACCGGTGGTCTTCTCGTGAATTTCCGGGTTAGCCGGGTTGCTGAACTGCTGCAGCAGGAGATATTTAGCCGGATCGCTGGCCACAATCTCTTCGGCTTTCTGAATGGCGCCCTTCATGCCCTTCGCGCCTTCGGTCAGCACCAGGTTCGCGCCCAGCGCTTTGAGCAGCTTACGACGCTCGATGCTCATGGTTTCTGGCATGGTCAGCGTCAGCTTGTAGCCGCGCGCGGCAGCCACATAGGCCAGAGCGATACCGGTATTGCCGCTGGTCGGTTCCACCAGCTCAACGCCTGGCTTCAGTACGCCACGTTTTTCAGCATCCCAAATCATGTTTGCACCGATACGGCATTTTACGCTGAAGCTCGGGTTACGTGATTCGACCTTCGCCAGAATGCGTCCATTACCGATACGGTTCAGTCGAACCAGGGGCGTATGACCGATAGTCAGCGAGTTGTCTTCATAAATCTTACTCATGGCCTGTCCTTAACTGTATGAAATTGGGATACCGACCCAGCATACCTGCTAAGCAGGTAGGGGGAAGTAAGGAATTCGCATATCTATATACTGCAAGGAAATAATGGGGATCAGTATGGAATAAGGGGCGGCATAAGCCACCCCTGCTTTACACATTTTTGCATTATTTCCATAACGCGTGCTTAGCACGGTAGCAGTCGACCCACATCGCCGTCGCGCCGCAGACGGCGACGGGCATGATGAACAGATTCAGGAAGGGAATCATGGTGAACAGGCTGGTCAGCGCGCCAAACTGCATATTGGCGACCTTCTGGCTGCGCAGGGCGGTGCGCATCGTTTTAAATGGCACCTTGTGGTTATCGAACGGATAATCACAGTACTGGATGGCCAGCATCCAGGCGCTGAACAGGAACCACAGCACGGGTGCCACCGTCTGGCCAATGCCTGGCACAAAATAGAGGATAAGCAGCACAACCGCGCGGGGCAGGTACCAGGCAAACTTTTGCCATTCACGCTTCATAATGCGAGGGAGGTCTTTCATGATCCCCCATATGCCCGTGTCCGGCGGCGTCGCGCCGGTAAGCCGCGCTTCCAGCTGTTCCGCCAGCAGACCGTTAAACGGTGCGGCTATCCAGTTCGCAATCGTCGAGAAGAAATAGCCAAACACCAGCAGCACGGAAATCACCGCCACCGGCCAGAGCAGGTAGTTCAGCCACTGCAGCCAGTCCGGCACATGGCTCATCAGCGACGGGATCCAGCTCTCCAGCTTGGTGAACAGCCACCAGAACGCGCCGCCCATCAGAATAATATTGATCAACAGTGGGAGAATGACGAAGCGTCGAATCCCCGGCAGGGAGACCAGTTTCCAGCCCTGAGAAAAATACCAGACGCCGCTGCGCGGGGGAGAAGAAGATGTTGAAACCATAGCCAGGCTGTACTCCTTTTTACACAACCAGTGGAATTGCCCGCCTATATTATCCACTTACGGAGCAATGACCAGTTCGGAAATGTTCGAAAAACCAGCAAAAAGCACGATTTCCTTCATCTTTATGCTGTGAATGCTCTGCACACACTTGCACTTGACGTAAACGGCAAATACTCTTAGTGAGTAAATGTTTGCCGTGGTGGCAAGGTGTTAGAACAACAGAGAATATAATGATGCAGGATTTGCGTCTGATATTAATCATTGTTGGCGCGATCGCCATAATCGCTTTACTGGTACATGGTTTCTGGACCAGCCGTAAAGAGCGTTCCTCGATGTTTCGCGATCGCCCACTGAAGCGCATGAAGTCCAGTCGTGATGACGATGACAGTGAAGATGACATCGACGGCAGCGACGACGACGGCGTGGGTGAAGTTCGTGTTCATCGGGTCAATACTGCGCCCGGCGCAGGCCATGGGGAGCAAGAAGCACCTCGTCCTTCGCAGCACCAGTATCAACCGCCGTATGCTTCCGCACAGCCGCGCCAGCCAGCGCAGCAGCCTGTGGAAGAGCCGGTGCGCCAGCCGCCGCAACAGCCTGTCTATCAGCAGCCTGCCCAGCCGGTTCAACAGCAACCGGTGCAGCAGCCCGTGCAACAACAGCCTGCTCAGCCGGTACAACAACCGCAGCAGCCTGTTCATGTCCAGCCTGCGCCTCAACCCGCTCCGGCACCGCACGTTGAGCCTGAGCCCGTTGTAGAGCCAGAGCCGGTTGTTGAAAAACCGCAGCGTAAAGAAGCGGTGATCATTATGAACGTGGCCGCGCATCACGGTAGCCATCTCAACGGTGACGTGCTGCTTAACAGTATTCAACAGGCAGGCTTCAAGTTTGGCGATATGAACATCTTCCATCGCCACCTGAGTCCTGACGGTAGCGGCCCGGCGCTGTTCAGCCTGGCCAACATGGTTAACCCTGGCACCTTTGATCCGGAAATGACCGGTGATTTCGTGACCCCGGGTGTGACTATCTTTATGCAGGTGCCGTCCTACGGCGACGAACTGCAAAACTTTAAGCTGATGCTGCAGTCTGCCCAGCATATCGCTGACGAAGTCGGCGGTGTGGTGCTCGACGATCAGCGTCGAATGATGACCCCGCAGAAACTGCGCGAGTATCAGGACCGCATCCGCGAAGTTAAGGAAGCCAACGCGTAATCGCCGCGTTGACTTCAACTCCTCCTCAACCCCCGCCTGTCGGGGGTTTTTTCTCATTGATGGTGCGATATGGACTCAATCGAACAACAACTCACTGAACTGCGAACCACGCTTCGCCATCATGAATACCTCTATCATGTTATGGACGCACCGGAAGTTCCGGACGCGGAGTATGACCGCCTGATGCGCGAGCTGCGCGAATTAGAGGCGCAGCATCCTGACCTCATCACACCGGATTCCCCCACCCAGCGCGTCGGCGCTGAGCCGCTGGGGGCTTTTAGCCAGGTGCGTCATGAAGTGCCGATGCTGTCGCTGGATAACGTCTTCGATGAAGAGAGCTTCCTCGCGTTTAACAAGCGCGTGCAGGATCGCCTGAAAAGCAGCGACTCCCTCACCTGGTGCTGCGAGCTGAAGCTGGATGGCCTGGCAGTCAGCCTTCTCTACGAAAACGGCGTGCTGGTACGCGCCGCGACGCGTGGCGACGGCACGACGGGTGAAGACATCACCACCAACGTGCGTACCATCCGAGCGATCCCGCTGAAGCTGCAGGGCGACAACATTCCTGCGCGTCTGGAAGTGCGCGGCGAAGTGTTCCTGCCCCAGGCGGGCTTCGAGAAAATTAACGAAGAGGCGCGTCGCACCGGTGGGAAGGTGTTTGCTAACCCGCGTAATGCGGCGGCGGGCTCTCTGCGCCAGCTTGACCCGCGTATCACCGCGAAGCGACCGCTTACTTTCTTCTGCTACGGCGTCGGTATTCTGGAGGGCGGCGAGCTGCCGGATACCCATCTCGGGCGTCTGCTGCAGTTTAAAGCGTGGGGCCTCCCGGTGAGCAACCGCGTTCAGCTCTGCGACTCGCCGGAAGCGGTACTGGCGTTCTACCACAAAGTGGAAGAGGACCGTCCGACGCTCGGGTTTGATATTGATGGCGTGGTCATCAAGGTGAACTCACTGGCGCTGCAGGAGCAGCTGGGCTTTGTGGCGCGCGCGCCGCGCTGGGCGGTGGCGTTTAAGTTCCCGGCTCAGGAGCAGATGACCTTCGTCCGCGACGTAGAGTTCCAGGTCGGCCGTACGGGCGCCATTACCCCGGTTGCCCGTCTGGAGCCTGTGCAGGTTGCGGGCGTGCTGGTGAGTAACGCCACGCTGCATAACGCCGATGAAATCGAACGCCTGGGCTTGCGCATTGGTGACAAAGTGGTGATTCGCCGCGCGGGGGACGTGATCCCGCAGGTGGTTAACGTTGTGGAGTCAGAACGTCCTGATGATACGCGCGAAATTGTCTTCCCGACCCATTGCCCGGTGTGCGGATCTGACGTAGAGCGTGTGGAAGGTGAAGCGGTGGCGCGCTGCACGGGGGGCTTAATCTGTGGCGCACAGCGTAAAGAGTCACTGAAGCACTTCGTCTCCCGTCGGGCGATGGACGTCGACGGCATGGGCGATAAAATTATCGATCAGCTGGTTGAGAAAGAGTATGTCCACACGCCAGCGGATCTCTTCAAACTGACGGCGGGCAAACTGACTGGTCTGGACCGCATGGGGCCGAAGTCAGCCCAGAACGTGGTTAACGCGCTGGAAACCGCCAAAGAGACCACCTTCGCCCGCTTCCTGTACGCGCTGGGCATTCGTGAAGTGGGTGAAGCAACCGCAGCAGGTCTGGCAGCATACTTTGGTACGCTGGAGGCGCTGGAAAAGGCGAGCATCGAGGAGCTGCAGAAAGTTCCGGATGTCGGCATCGTTGTCGCCACGCACGTCTTTAACTTCTTCGCCGAAGAGAGCAACCGCGAAGTCATCGGCAAACTGCTGGAAGAGGGCATCAGGTGGCCAGCACCGGTAGTGGTCAACGCCGAAGAGATCGACAGCCCGTTCGCCGGTAAAACGGTGGTGCTGACCGGCAGCCTGAGCCAGCTTTCACGCGACGATGCAAAAGCGCGTCTGGTGGCGCTGGGGGCAAAAGTGGCGGGCAGCGTGTCGAAGAAAACCGACCTGGTGATCGCCGGGGAAGCGGCGGGTTCTAAGCTGGCGAAAGCCCAGGAGCTCGGCATTGAGGTTATCGACGAAGCGGAAATGATGCGTCTGTTAGGAGAGTAACGTGGAGAAAGAGCAGCTCGTTGAGATCGCCAATACCGAGATGCCGTTCGGTAAATACAAGGGCCGCAGGCTGATCGATTTGCCGGAGGAGTATCTGCTGTGGTTTGCCCGCAAGGATGAATTCCCGGCAGGGCGACTGGGCGAGCTGATGGCTATCACGTTACTGATCAAAACCGAGGGGCTGACCCAGCTGGTTCAGCCCCTGAAACGCCCTTAAGCCTTCGCGGCGCGGGTCTCTTCCTGCGCCAGCTTTTCGGTCTGGCGTTTGTAGCGACGCGCCAGCACCGCGCAGACCATCAGCTGGATCTGATGGAAAATCATCAGCGGCAGCACCATCATTCCAATCACCGAGGTCGGGAACAGAATGTTGGCCATCGGGATACCGTTAGCCAGACTCTTCTTCGAACCGCAGAACACAATCGTAATTTCATCCGCTTTGTTGAAGCCGCACTTGCGTGCCACAAAGACGTTTACCGCTATTACAATCGCCAGCAGGACAATGCTGACCACCACGATAAACAGCAGCGAGCCTGCCCCCACCTTGTGCCAGATCCCGTTCACGACTGCTTCGCTGAAGGCGGAGTAAACCACCAGCAGAATCGAGGTCTGGTCGGTTTTTGAGATCCACTTTTTATGCTTCGCCACAAATGCGCCGGTCCACGGACGGGAGAGATGTCCCAGGACAAACGGCAGCAACAGCTGCAGACAAATTCTTCCGACCTGCTCCAGGTTACCTTCCGCCCCGTGCATGTTCATCAGGAGGCCCACCAACAGCGGAGAGACGAAAATCCCTAACAGGCTGGATGCGGATGCCGAGCAGACCGCGGCCGCCACGTTGCCGCCTGCCAGCGAGGTAAAAGCGATGGCGGACTGCACGGTGGCCGGCAGAATACAGAGATACAGGAAGCCGGTGTAGAGCGCCGGGTCGACGTTAACCGGTGCCCACCAGGCAAACAGCACCCCGAGGATCGGGAACAGAATAAAGGTGCTACACATCACCCACAGATGCAGTCGCCAGTGTCCGCCGCCTGCGATAATGGCTTCGCGGGAGAGTTTGGCGCCGTGCATAAAGAACAGCAGGGCGATGGCCGCCGTGGTCAAGCCTTCAAAGAATGGGACGAAACCGCCGCGAGCCGGGAAAAACGAGGCCAGTAAAACGGTAACCACCAGGGTAAGCGTGAACGGATCAAGGATACGAAAAAGTTTCATAATCTCTCCTGAAAACAGATGTCGCTATTGTGCTTTCTTCCATTTGAGAAATAAAATTGATTTATTGCATCCATTCATGAATTAAATAGATGAATTATTCATTACGTCAGCTTCGTGTTTTTGTCACCGTGGCGCAGGCTCGTAGTTTTAGCCGGGCAGGGGAGATGATTGGCCTGAGCCAGTCGGCAGTCAGCCACAGCGTGAAAGAGCTGGAGAATCAGACCGGGGTGAAGTTGCTTGACCGCACCACGCGCGAAGTGGTGTTGACCGAAGCAGGTCAGCAGCTGGCCCTGCGCCTCGAGCGGCTGCTGGATGAGCTGAACAGCACGCTCAGAGACGTGGGGAGGCTGGGGCAGCAGCTTTCGGGTACCGTGCGGGTCGCGGCCAGCCAGACGATCTCTGCGCACCTTATTCCGCAGTGTATAGCCGAGGGCAGTCATCGCTACCCGGACATTGATTTTGTCCTGCATGACAGGCCGCAACAGTGGGTGCTGGAGAGCATCCGTCAGGGAGATGTGGATTTTGGTATTGTTATCGATCCCGGTCAGGTGAGCGATCTGGCGTGCGAAAGCATACTTTCGGAGCCCTTTTTGCTGCTCTGTCGTGACGACGATCCGCTGGCCACATTGCCGGAAGTCAGCTGGCAGTCCCTGCAGGGCGCGAACCTGGTTTTACAGGATTATGCCTCGGGCAGCCGTCCGCTGATTGATTCCGCGCTGGTGAATCAGGGCGTAAAGGCAACGATTGTCCAGGAGATTGGTCACCCGGCGACGCTGTTTCCGATGGTGGAAGCCGGGATTGGCATCAGCGTGTTGCCAGCCCTGGCGCTTCCCCTGCCGCAGGGAAGCCGGCTGGCCGTCAAGCGATTAACACCCGTTGTCGAGCGAAAGCTGATGCTGGTGCGGCGAAAAAATCGTTCACTCTCGGGGGCGGCGCAGGCTATCTGGGAAGTGGTGCGTATCCAGGCACAACGATTAACCGAAGCCCGCATACGCGACCCACTGTTTAACGCATCAGAAGATTAAATGTAGATATCGATCTGATTATTGTCTGACGGGCTGTTCACCCCTTCCACTTTGCCCAGCTTTTGATCCTGCTTCTTCTGGGCCTCTTCAGCCTGCTGGCGCTGCAGTGCGGCGAGCTGCGCCTGCAGCACTTTGATCTGGGTCTGAATAAGTTCCTGCTGCTTCTTCTTCTCATCCGTGCTGACGGGGCTGTTCGCCAGCTCTTTTAACTGCTGGGTCAGCTTTTTGATCTTGTCGAGAATGCGGGTGATTTGCGCAGAGATATCGTTACTGCTCGAAGTGCCACTCGCGCCGCTGGTTTGAATCTGTTGGGTTGAAGCCTGAATGGTCGTCATACTTTTTCCTCGCGTTATAAAACAGAGGTATCGGCACCGACGGGATTAGCTTGAGCAAAACTGCCATATCTGGCAGGGAGTTGCATCGATACACAATCAGTATTGATGGTGCGGTGAAAGTGTATTGGAGGTCACCGGCAGACTGCGGATATAAGACGTAAGTCATGCGATCCCCGCTATCGCGATTTTCATCCTTAAGGAGCCTCTATGACCCTCTCGAATAACCCGTGGTACTGCGCCGATATCATTCGCGCCGCTAAGCCGAACTTCACGCCTCGCGTGGCGTTTATTCTCGGCTCTGGCCTGGGCGCACTTGCCGACCAGATTGATGACGCCGTTTCCCTGAGCTATGAAAAGCTGCCGGGCTTCCCGGTGAGCACCGTGCATGGCCATGCCGGCGAGCTGGTGCTCGGGCATCTGGCCGGGGTGCCAGTTGCCTGCATGAAGGGGCGCGGCCATTTCTATGAAGGGCGCGGGATGACCATCATGACCGATGCGATCCGCACCTTTACGCTGCTGGGGTGCGAGCTGCTGTTTAGCACCAATGCGGCGGGTTCGCTGCGCCCGGAGGTTCAGCCAGGAAGCCTGGTTGCCCTGAGCGACCATATCAACACCATGCCGGGCACGCCGATGGTGGGGCTGAACGATGAGCGCTTTGGCGATCGTTTCTTCTCTCTGGCCAATGCTTACGACGCGGATTACCGTGCCGTTCTGCAAACTGTGGCAACGAAAGAAGGCTTCCCGCTGCATGAAGGGGTGTTTGTCTCTTATCCCGGCCCGAACTTTGAGACGGCGGCCGAGATCCGCATGATGCAAATTATCGGCGGCGATGTGGTGGGGATGTCCGTGGTGCCGGAAGTGATTACCGCGCGCCACTGCGGCCTGAAGGTCGTGGCCGTTTCTGCAATTACCAATCTCGCCGAAGGGCTGGGGGAGGTCAAACTCTCGCATGAACAAACCCTTGCCGCCGCCGAGCTCTCCCGCCAGAACTTTATCAATCTTATCTGCGGTTTTCTTCGCCATATTGCCTGAGTAAAACAATAAAGTGGCCCGCCAGGGCCACACTGCTATAAGGAATGGGTTATGAACATCACGACTCGCTTAAAGCTGATGTCCTTTATGCAATATTTTATCTGGGGGAGCTGGCTGGTAACCCTCGGCGCTTACATGATTAACACCCTACACTTTACCGGCTCCGACGTGGGCATGGTGTACAGCTCCAAAGGACTTGCCGCGATTGTTATGCCCTCGCTGGTGGGAATTATTGCCGACAAATGGCTGCGGGCAGATCGTGCTTACGTGATTTGCCACCTCGTCTGCGCCGTCGCGCTCTGCTATGCCGCACAGGTCAATGAGCCTGGCCTGATGTTCTGGGTCATGCTGGTGAATGCGATGGCCTTCATGCCCACGATTGCGCTGTCGAATACGATTTCTTACTCATGTCTTGAACAGGCAGGGCTGGATACGGTGAGCCATTTTCCGCGAGTACGGGTGTATGGCACCGTGGGCTTTATTGCCGCGATGTGGGCCATAAGCCTGATGGGGGCGGAGCTGAGCAACGTGCAGCTCTATATTGCGGCTGCCGCGTCCCTGCTGCTGGCGCTCTATTCTTTGACATTGCCAGCCATTCCGGTGGCGAAAACAAAAACGTCTACGTCGCTGGCCAGCAAGCTGGGCCTCAATGCGTTTATCCTGTTTAAACAGCCCCGCATGGCGGTGTTCTTTTTATTCGCGATGCTGCTGGGCGCCGTGCTGCAGATAACCAACACGTTTGGCAGCCCCTTCCTGCATGATTTTGCGCGTAATCCGGCGTATGCCGATAGCTTTATCGTCAACTATCCGTCCATCCTGCTCTCCGTTTCGCAAATGTCTGAGGTGTTCTTCATTCTGACCATTCCGTACTTCCTCGGACGCTTTGGCATTAAAGCCGTCATGCTGATGAGCATGGTGGCCTGGATGCTGCGGTTCGGTTTATTTGCCTTTGGCGATCCGTCCGCGACGGGCTTCGTGCTGCTCATGCTCTCAATGATTGTCTACGGCTGCGCGTTCGACTTCTTCAATATTTCCGGCTCGGTATTTGTTGAACAGGAGGTCAGCGCCGATATCCGCGCCAGCGCGCAAGGGCTGTTTATGACGACCGTTAACGGTATCGGGGCGTATTTCGGTTCGGTATTGAGCGGTATGGCCGTTGATTATTTCTCGGTGGACGGGGTGAAGGACTGGCAGACGATCTGGCTGGTGTTTGCGGCCTATGCCCTGGTGCTCGCGGTGGTATTTTACTTCAGCTTTAACTACCACCACACCTGTAAAAACAGCGGGATGCGCACAGTTGCGCACTAAATTTCCCCTCCGGACGCGGAAAGGCTTTAAGGTAGGCGCATAAGTGTTATCGCCAGGATATGTTTTGATGGAACGCGTCTATCGGACCGATCTCAAGCTGCTGCGCTATTTTCTGGCCGTGGCGGAGGAACTGCATTTTGGACGGGCTGCGGCCCGTCTCAATATGTCTCAGCCGCCGTTAAGCCTGCATATTAAAGAGCTGGAAAGCCAGCTGGGCACGTTACTGTTTATTCGCCACTCGCGGAGCGTCGCGTTGACGCATGCCGGTAAAGTGCTGATGGAAGAGTCACGACGGCTGCTCGCCAGCGCAAACCAGGCCCTGGCTCGCGTCGAGCAAATTGGCCGGGGGGAAGCAGGGCGCATTGAGCTGGGGATTGTGGGCACCGCCATGTGGAGTGAGGTGCGCACGGTGATGCGCGCTTTTTTGAAATCGCACCCGAATGTAGATGTCGTATTCCGCGAGAAATCCCCGGTCATGCAGATGGCGCTGCTTGAGCGCCGGGAGCTGGATGTTGGGATCTGGCGAATGGCAACGGAACCTACCGCGGGGTTTACCAGCGTGCGGTTACGTGAGGCGGCTTTTCTGGTGGCGATGCCGGAAGATCACCGGCTGGTCAGGGAACCTTCAATTGCGCTCGCAGAATTGCAGGACGAGTATTTTGTCACGATGCCGTCGGCCCATTCTGACTGGGCATTTTTATATCGCGTCTGCCAGCAGGCCGGTTTTTCGCCGATGATTGTGCGCGAAGCCGTTGAACCGCAAACGGTGCTGGCGATGATCAGCATGGGCATGGGAATTACGCTCGCCGCAGACAGCTACGCGCAAATGCAGTGGCCGGGCGTGGTGTTCCGTCCGCTGAAAGAGCGGATACCGGCAGATTTATATGTGGTGTATGACGAGAAGCAGGCGACGCCAGCGGTGAAGACGTTAATTGCGACGTTGACGGCTGGGAAGTAGACAAATCGCAGATAGCAAAAAAGCGCCTTTAGGGCGCTTTTTTACATTGGTGGGTCGTGCAGGATTCGAACCTGCGACCAATTGATTAAAAGTCAACTGCTCTACCAACTGAGCTAACGACCCGAAATGGTGGGCGATGACGGGCTCGAACCGCCGACCCCCTCCGTGTAAAGGAGATGCTCTACCAACTGAGCTAATCGCCCATTTCGGAACTGCTGCGATAAGGTGAGAATGGTGGGCGATGACGGGCTCGAACCGCCGACCCCCTCCGTGTAAAGGAGATGCTCTACCAACTGAGCTAATCGCCCAATCTCAATTCTTATCTACACTGCGAGTCTACCGAAGTAGATGGTGGGTGATGACGGGCTCGAACCGCCGACCCCCTCCGTGTAAAGGAGATGCTCTACCAACTGAGCTAATCACCCCCGCTGTGTGGAGTCGCATTATAGGGAGAGTTGAAAATGAGTCAACGCATTTTCTAAAGTTTTTATTCGTTCGTCGTAAAATTAAACAAAACGATCGCGAAACGGGCTGTGGCGCATGATTTCTAAACAAAAATCGCAAACCCGGTCATGATAAAGGGATCAACATTGAGGATTCCCCCCACAGTGATAGAATATTGCCCATCGTTTTTTCCCCAGGATTTGCCGATTGCCGGCATCTTTATAACGTAAGGCCATTTCATGAAAATCAAAACTCGCTTCGCGCCGAGCCCGACAGGCTATCTGCACGTCGGTGGTGCACGTACCGCTCTCTATTCCTGGCTTTTCGCACGCCACAACAAAGGTGAGTTCGTGCTGCGTATTGAAGACACCGATCTTGAGCGCTCCACGCCGGAAGCAATTGAAGCCATTATGGATGGGATGAACTGGCTGAATCTGGAATGGGACGAAGGCCCGTATTTCCAGACCAAACGCTTTGACCGCTATAACGCCGTCATTGATGAGATGCTGGTCGCGGGCACGGCGTATAAGTGCTACTGCTCAAAAGAGCGTCTGGATGCGCTGCGCGAAGAGCAGATGGCGAACGGTGAGAAGCCGCGTTATGACGGCCGCTGCCGCCACGACCACAGCGAGCATGCTGCTGATGAGCCTTGCGTCGTGCGTTTTGCTAACCCGCAGGATGGCTCGGTGATCTTTGACGACCAGATCCGTGGCCCGATCGAATTCAGCAACCAGGAGCTGGACGATCTGATCATCCGTCGCACCGATGGTTCCCCAACCTACAACTTCTGTGTTGTGGTTGACGACTGGGATATGGAAATTACCCACGTTGTGCGCGGTGAAGACCACATCAACAACACGCCACGTCAGATCAACATCCTGAAGGCGCTGAACGCGCCGGTGCCTGTTTATGCGCACGTCTCCATGATCAACGGTGATGACGGCAAAAAACTGTCTAAACGTCACGGTGCGGTGAGCGTCATGCAGTATCGTGACGACGGTTATCTGCCGGAAGCGCTGCTGAACTATCTGGTGCGCCTGGGTTGGGCCCACGGTGATCAGGAGATCTTCAGCCGCGAAGAGATGATCGAACTGTTCTCTCTGAGCTCTGTGAGCAAATCTGCGAGCGCATTTAATACCGACAAGCTCCTGTGGCTGAACCATCACTACATCAATACCATGCCGCCAGAATATGTGGCGACGTATCTGCAGTGGCACATTGAGCAGGCAAATATTGATACCCGCACTGGCCCTGAGCTGGCGGATCTGGTGAAACTGCTCGGCGAGCGCTGCAAAACCCTGAAAGAGATTGCCGAAAGCTGCCGCTACTTCTATGAAGAGTTTGATGCGTTCGACGCGGACGCCGCGAAGAAACACCTCCGTCCGGTTGCGCGTCAGCCGCTGGAAGTGGTGCGTGACAAGCTGGCTGCCCTCACCGAGTGGACCGCTGAGAATGTGCATCACGCCATTCAGGCGACGGCAGACGAGCTGGAAGTCGGCATGGGTAAAGTCGGTATGCCACTGCGCGTCGCGGTGACCGGTGCGGGTCAGTCTCCGGCGCTGGATGTAACGGTTCATGCCATCGGCAAGTCGCGCAGCGTGGCGCGCATTAACAAGGCGCTGGACTTCATCGCTGAACGTGAAAATCAGCAGTAATCACGTCTACAAAAACGGCAGGGTAACCTGCCGTTTTTTTATGCCTCTTTTTCCGCGATACCCAGACGTGTAAGAAAACCGTGTATACCCTCGCGTTTCAATAAAGCGTCCAGACGCTTCTGCTCTGACGGAGTCATACTCTCCAGCGTCTCAATAATGCCCGGAGACAGGTTTGAAGAGGGTCCATTATAGGCAGACGTGGCCTCAGCGAGATGGTAAACCGCCTGACGGTTACGGATCGCCGGGAGGCTTATAATATGTTCCTTCACGCGCGCATCAACATGAATGAGCCGAGCCCGACCCCCCTTTACGCCGTTGAGTCCTTCCGTTTTCCACCCCTGCTGGCGTATCCAGCGATTAACCGTTTGTCTGGCAACGCCTAAACACTCCGCCAGCTCTTCCGTGGTCATTTTGCTACGTAATTTTTTCATATCAGTTCTGATCGCGAATCCCTAAACGTTGCAACAATCCGGTAATCCCTTCCCGCATTAACAGCGATGTCATCTGCTTCTGCTCTTCCGGCGTCATTTCATTGGCCAGCGTCAGGAGTAGGGTGTGAAGCGAACCGTCATGGCTGGTGCCTTCCGGCAGTTCGGACGTTTCACTTGCCCGACGTGCGCTGCGGATAAAGTCACGGACTTTTTCGTTCACATGCACCAGGCGCGCTTTCCCGCCCTGGACGCCTGGCTTTGGTGATGTAATCCAACCCTCTTTGCGTACCCATTTATTGATGGTCTGGCGGCTATAGCCAGTGAGGAGGGCTAACTCTTCTGGCGTCATTCGTTCCTTGATCATGCAATTTCCTGAATATCTGTGGGGTTAATTAACGGCTCATTTTATAGCACCGTTTTACGTGAAAACGTGACAGGCTTAACTCCTGACTGCGAGCAGGCTCGCAAAGTGATTCATTTGCATGATTTTTCGGCGATTGAATGGCTTGAATTGATTTTGCCGTTGACACTCCGCAGCGGAATTCATATTATGCCGCCCGTCAACATGACAGCTTTACGATGGGGCTATAGCTCAGCTGGGAGAGCGCTTGCATGGCATGCAAGAGGTCAGCGGTTCGATCCCGCTTAGCTCCACCAAACTCTGAACCCAACAGAGTGCGGTTAGTAAAGAAACATGTGGGGCTATAGCTCAGCTGGGAGAGCGCTTGCATGGCATGCAAGAGGTCAGCGGTTCGATCCCGCTTAGCTCCACCAAAATTGTAAACCCTCGTCAAAAGACGAGGGTTTTTTTTATGTGTTTGTAACACCCTCTCCCGTATTTTGTTATCAAAAAGAAGGTATTCTCGTACCTCACCTCAATCGACATCAATAAAGCAGTCTATAAATAGACTTGAACTTGATTCGTGCAATTAATAAACCTATTATCCACCCGGTCAATGATTCGAACGGATAATATACTCATCAGCTTAATGAATAGAAAAACGTACAATAATGTAAAGATATTTATAATTGCCCTGACACTTTGTCTGATTGCGGTACCTGTCTCCCGTTATCTCTCCCCCCGCGCAATGGTTAATGGTCACGATGTTTATTTAGCATGGCTACCGCTAAGCGTTATGCTGGCAGTAATTCTGCTATTTGGGCGCAGGGCAATTCTCCCCATTGTGTTAGGTTTTACTGTCACTAATTTATTTTATGTTAATTTAGCACCGCTACAATATTCAGTTTTACTGTTCTGTCAGACCTTTGCGCTGTTTGCGGCGTGCGGCCTGCTGCGCCTCATGCTGGGCAAGCGCTGGCGTCACAGCATCCCTAACAAGCACATCGGGCTACGTATATTCTGGCTCGGTTTTATTGTGCCATTAGGTATTAAACTGTCGATGTATATGGCAGGCTATTTGTTTGATTTTCCGGTGACTATTTCCACCTTTTTCGGCGAAGGAACGGTAATTTATAACGTTGTGGATATACAAAGCCTGATATGTGCGGCATTGATTTTTACCATGATGTTCTATTACCCATTAAGAATGATAATTAATCCTCGTTATGCCATGACCTTCTGGCGGCGAAGCGTGAAGCCCGTGTTTTATCACAAGAATCTATTATTTATTTTTGTCTGGCTGACGCTTTTAGGCTTCATTCTCGTCATTTTATGTGGTCCTTTTGAATCACCGGTCATTGCGGGCTATTTGATGCCGCTGATTTTTATTCTTTTTACCTTAGCGATAAGCCGCCTGACCTATGCGCTTATCTCTCTGCTGTGGGCTGCATCCGCGCTCCTGCTGTTGACCTACAACTACAACTTCCTTAACGGGGTGGAATCGGGCCATTCGCTCTCTTTTATCCTGTCCGTGCTTATCTCTTTTGCTATCTGTCTGCTTTACATGTCACGAATTTACCAGCGCAGCGAGTGGCTGAAACGGGGCTGGCAGGGTAGGGCGCTGACCGATCCGCTGACCGGTTTGCCCAATATTCGTGCGCTGGAGGATTACCTCGAGATTCATCCGGATGCCAAAGTGTGCATTCTGCGTATGGATAACCTGGAGTTTTTGAGCCGCCACTACGGGATTATCATGCGGGTCCACTGCAAACGTACGATCGCCACGTCGCTACAGCCGCTTTTGCAGAAAGATGAGACGCTCTTCCAGCTTCCGGGAAGCGAACTGGTGCTGGTATTACTGGGGCCGGGAACCGCCGAGCGTCTCCAGCACATGGTCGATCGGCTGAACAGCCGTAAGATTTTCTGGAACAACACCGGGCTGGATATTGAATTTGGCGCGTCCTGGGGAATGGTCGAAAACGGCGAAAAGCTGCATCACACGCTGGGACAGCTGAGCTGGCTGGCAGAGCAGGCCTGCGGAGAGCAAAACGTTCTCGCGCTCACGAATAGCCTTGAGGCGGCATCAGGCCAAACGACAGAGCGTGTCTTGATGCTGGCGCGAATTAAGCATGCCCTTGAGGCGGGGCAGTTCCATTTATACGCGCAACCGATCCAGAAGGCGGACGGGAGCGGGTATTACGAAATCCTGGCGCGTATGGAGAGCGAGGGCGAGATCTTCACCCCTGACCGCTTTATTCCGCTGATTGCCCAGTTCAACCTCAGCCATCGGTTTGATATGTGCGTCATGGAAAAATTACTGGTATGGCTGCGCGATCACCCTGCAACGCAGGCTGGCGCCCGTTTTTCCGTCAATCTGATGCCGCTCACGCTGATGCAAAAAGAGGTGGCGAACGAGATTTGCGCGCTCTTTGAACGCTACGGCGTTGCGCCGCAGGCCGTCGTGATTGAGATCACCGAAGAGCAGGCCTTCTCAAACTCTGGCTGCAGCATCCACAATATTCAGCAGCTGCGGGATTACGGTTTCCGGATTGCCATTGATGATTTTGGTACTGGCTACGCCAACTACGAGCGTCTCAGACGCCTGCAGGCAGATATCATTAAAATTGACGGCTGTTTTGTTAAAGACATTTGTACCGACGATATGGATGCGATGATCGTCCAGTCGATGTGTAATCTGGCAAAGACGAAATCGCTGTGCGTTGTAGCGGAATATGTAGAAACACCTGAGCAGCGGGAGATGCTGCTTCGCTTCGGCGTGGATTACCTGCAGGGCTACCTGATAGGTAAACCCAAACCGCTGGAAGAGTTGCGGGCATAAAAAAACCGGGAGCCAGGCTCCCGGTTTTTTGTTTAACGGTAAACGTTACAGTACCAGTGCCGCGATGGAAGCAGACAGGACGCTCACCAGCGTAGAGCCGTAAACCAGCTTCAGGCCAAAGCGAGAAACCACGTTACCCTGTTCTTCGTTCAGACCTTTAATCGCACCCGCGATAATCCCGATGGACGAGAAGTTAGCGAAGGAGACCAGGAACACGGAGAGAATGCCTTCCGCGCGCGGAGAAAGCGTGCTGGCAATTTTCTGCAGATCCATCATCGCAACGAATTCGTTAGATACCAGCTTGGTTGCCATGATACTGCCCACCTGCAGCGCTTCGTGCGCAGGAACACCCATCACCCATGCAACAGGGTAGAAGATGTAGCCCAGAATCCCCTGGAAGGAGATACCCAGCACCGCGGCGAACAGGGCGTTCAGGCCAGAAATCAGCGCAATGAAGCCGATCAGCATAGCGGCAACGATAATCGCAACTTTGAAACCAGCCAGAATGTATTCACCCAGCATTTCGAAGAAGCTCTGGCCTTCGTGCAGGTTTGACATCTGGATGTTCTCTTCGCTGGCGTCAACGCGGTACGGGTTGATCAGCGACAGAACGATAAAGGTGCTGAACATGTTCAGAACCAGCGCCGCAACAACATACTTCGGCTCCAGCATGGTCATATACGCACCCACGATAGACATGGAAACGGTAGACATTGCGGTTGCCGCCATGGTGTACATGCGGTTGCGGGACATTTTGCCGAGAATATCTTTATACGCGATGAAGTTCTCAGACTGACCGAGGATCAGGGAACTGACGGCGTTAAAGGATTCCAGCTTGCCCATGCCGTTCACTTTGGATAACAGGAAGCCAATTCCACGAATAATGAACGGCAGAACGCGGATGTGCTGCAGAATACCGATCAGTGCGGAGATGAAGACGATTGGGCAGAGAACCTTCAGGAAGAAGAACGCCAGACCTTCGTCGTTCATTTTACCGAAGACAAAGTTGGTCCCTTCATTGGCGAATCCGAGCAGTTTTTCGAACATTTCGGAGAAGCCTTTTACGAAGCCGAGGCCTACGTTGGAGTTCAGGAAGAACCACGCAAGTAAAACTTCAATGACCAGCAGCTGGACAACATAACGGATACGAATTTTTTTGCGGTCTGTGCTGACCAGCAATGCGAGTGCAGTAACGACAACAAGTGCCAGGACAAAATGAAGGACGCGGTCCATATTTGCTCCAAATATGAGGCAGGTTTAATTTTCGTGCACATTCTATGTAACAAGGGAAAAGAAAACGAGATCGAGGACACACTATAGTTACATCCTGTGACGAGTCTCAAAAATAGTGATCCACAATACATTTTTGTTATGTTAGGTAAATGAGTGAAAAGTTAAGTTTGTGTGCTAGTCTTCACAAAAGCGCGCGCGATTTCAGTTTCTGTTAGATCGCCCCACTTACCCGCCCGTCTATCGTTCAAAGCTATCAGAGAAATCACTGTAAACTTCACAAATGAACTTGATAATCATTCTCATTTTGATAGCATTAAACATAGCAAAGGCTATATTTCAGAGGCAGAAATGACAAACAGTCGCGTAGAGGGTAGCAGTGGCAGAGCCGCGCGCAAGTTGCGGTTCGCATTAATGGGACCTGCGTTCATCGCTGCCATTGGCTATATCGATCCAGGTAACTTTGCGACCAATATTCAGGCCGGGGCCAGCTTCGGCTATAAGCTGCTGTGGGTGGTCGTCTGGGCTAACCTGATGGCGATGCTGATTCAGATGCTCTCTGCAAAGCTGGGGATTGCCACGGGCAAAAACCTGGCGGAGCAAATTCGCGACCATTATCCGCGTCCGGCCGTCTGGCTCTACTGGATTCAGGCGGAAATCATCGCTATGGCCACTGACCTCGCTGAGTTTATCGGCGCAGCGATCGGCTTTAAGCTGATTCTGGGCGTGTCGCTGTTGCAGGGGGCGGTACTCACCGGGATTGCCACGTTCCTGATCCTGATGCTACAGCGTCGGGGTCAAAAGCCGCTGGAGAAGGTCATTGGCGGTCTGCTGCTGTTTGTCGCGGCGGCCTATATCGTCGAGCTGATTTTCTCACAGCCGAATCTGGCGCAGCTCGCTAAAGGGATGGCGATCCCAAGCCTGCCAACCTCGGAAGCGGTGTTCCTGGCCGCCGGGGTATTAGGGGCGACCATCATGCCGCATGTGATTTACCTGCACTCCTCGCTGACGCAGCATCTCCACGGTGGGACGCGCAAAGAGCGTTACTCCGCCACCAAATGGGACGTGGCGATCGCCATGACCATCGCCGGGTTTGTCAATCTGGCGATGATGGCTACCGCAGCTGCCGCTTTCCACTTTAACGGTCACACCGGTATTGCCGATCTCGACCAGGCGTATCTCACGCTGGAGCCGCTACTGAGCCATGCTGCCGCCACGATATTTGGTCTTAGCCTGGTGGCTGCCGGTCTTTCTTCCACGGTGGTGGGCACGCTGGCAGGCCAGGTGGTGATGCAGGGGTTTGTCCGGTTCCATATTCCGCTGTGGGTGCGTCGCTCCGTCACCATGCTGCCGTCATTTGTGGTGATTCTGATGGGGCTCGACCCAACGCGAATTCTGGTCATGAGCCAGGTGCTGCTGAGCTTTGGTATCGCGCTGGCGCTGGTGCCGCTGCTGATCTTTACCAGCGACAAAAACCTGATGGGCGAACTGGTCAACTCAACGCTGGTGAAACGGACCGGGTGGGCCATCGTGGTGGTGGTGGTGGCGCTGAACCTGTGGCTGCTGATTGGTACAGCGTTGGGACTCTAAAAGAAAAAGGAGCCGTGAGGCTCCTTTTTGCTGTTAATCGTCATGACCGTGGTGGCCATGTCCGTGACCTTTGCCGCGACCCCAGCCGCCGCGACGGTCATCACGATCGTTCCACCCTTCACGGTAGCCGCGCTCGTAGGCGCTGTCTTTATACCAGCCGCGGTGTCTGCCGTTATCATGTTTCCACCAGCGGTCTCCGCGCCACTCATAGTGACGGTTCCAGTAGTCACGGTCGCGCCAGTAGCCACCGTCCCAGTATCTGCCGTAGTCATCACGATCGCCAATTTGTAATTTTACTGATGGCAACAGGGTGATTTCGCCCGCAGTGGCGATCAGCGGGGCTGAAGCCAGTAATACCGCTGCAAGAATCAGTGACCTGAACATACTCTTTCTCCTTCACGATCGGGGCCTTTGTGGGGCCTGTTAACGCAATTTTACGAGTTGGTAAAGCCTCGTTTCATCGCCTCAACTCCGAATTCCTGAGGGAGAGCACTTTTTGCTAAAAGTGGTTCTATTTTGAGCTGTTCAGAATGCCTTCTATACGGGACAGTTCTTCCGCAGAGAAATGGCGGTTTGCCAGCATGCCCACGGCGTCATCAATCTGCGACGCTTTACTTGCCCCAATCAGTACTGACGTCACATTCTCATGGCGTAATACCCAGGCCAGCGCCATCTGGGACAGCTTCTGGCCGCGCTCTTCCGCAATGGCATTCAGCTTTCTAACCTTCTCCAGCTTCTCTTCGGTTATCTGGTCAGGGTTAAGGAACTTACTGCCGCTTGCCGCGCGTGAGTCTGCCGGAATGCCGTTCAGATAGCGGTTGGTCAGTTGCCCGCCGGCCAGCGGCGAGAAGGGAATACAGCCAACCCCTTTTTCCTGCAGCACGTTCAGCAGTCCCGCTTCCGGCGCACGTTCAAAGAGGGAGTATTTCGGTTGGTGGATCAGGCAGGGCGTACCGAGGTCATTAAGAATATCAATCGCCTGGCGAGCCAGAACAGCCGGGTAGTTGGATAACCCGACATACAGAGCTTTTCCCTGGCGCACCACATGGTCAAGCGCTTTCATGGTTTCCTGCAGCGGCGTTTCCGGATCTGGCCGGTGATGATAGAAGATATCCACATACTCCAGCCCCATGCGCTTCAGGCTTTGATCGAGGCTTGCCAGCAGATATTTGCGTGATCCCCAGTCGCCGTAAGGCCCCTCCCACATGGTATAACCCGCTTTGGTAGAGACGATCAGCTCATCGCGCCAGGGCAGGAAATCCTCCTGCAAAATACGGCCGAAATTACGTTCGGCCGATCCGGGAGGCGGGCCATAGTTGTTGGCAAGGTCGAAATGCGTAATGCCCAGATCGAACGCACGCTGTAAAAGTTGACGGCTGTTTTCGATAAGGGTGGTGTCACCAAAATTATGCCACAGCCCAAGCGAGATGGCGGGCAACCTGAGCCCGCTTTGCCCGCAGCGGCGATACTCCATTGTCCCGTAACGATTTTTATCCGGCTGATAACCCATTTTCGTAACCTCTGGCGCTGAAGTAAAAAATCAGTGTATGCGTTTACATTTACGTGAAAAAAAGCAGCATAGCGCAGCCTTTTTTGTAAAGCATTCTTTCCATGGTCTTCTTATCGCCAATTCTGGACAGCCATCACGCTTATTTAATACTCAAGGTGAGGTCAAAACATTAGAAGGATACCTGTTTATGCGTACCCCATACTGCGTCGCCGATTACCTGCTGGACCGTCTTACAGATTGTGGAGCCGATCATCTGTTTGGCGTGCCGGGCGACTATAACCTGCAGTTTCTCGACCATGTGATAGACAGCCCGGATATCTGTTGGGTGGGCTGTGCCAACGAATTAAACGCCTCTTACGCCGCTGACGGATATGCCCGATGTAAGGGCTTCGCCGCGCTGCTGACGACATTTGGCGTAGGAGAGTTAAGCGCCATGAACGGCATTGCGGGCAGCTACGCCGAGCACGTTCCGGTCTTGCATATTGTGGGTGCGCCGGGTACGGCGTCACAGCAAAGAGGTGAGCTGCTGCACCATACGCTGGGCGACGGTGAGTTTCGTCATTTTTACCATATGAGCGAACCGATCACCGCTGCACAGGCGATCCTGACCGAACAAAACGCCTGTTATGAAATCGACCGGGTATTAACGACCATGCTCCGGGAACGTCGTCCCGGCTATCTGATGCTGCCCGCCGACGTGGCTAAAAAGGCCGCCACACCGCCTGTAAACGCTCTCACGCTCCGGCACTCGCATGCCGATAGCGCCTGCCTGAAAGCGTTCCGGGATGCCGCAGAGAACAGGCTTGCCAGGAGCAAGCGTACTGCGCTGCTGGCCGATTTCCTTGTCCTGCGCCATGGCCTGAAGCATGCGCTACAGAAATGGGTCAAGGACGTGCCGATGGCGCACGCCACCATGCTGATGGGTAAAGGCATATTTGACGAGCGTCACGCCGGTTTTTACGGCACGTACAGCGGTTCGGCGAGCGCAGGCGCGGTAAAAGAGGCGATTGAAGGGGCGGATACCGTGCTGTGCATCGGCACGCGATTTACCGATACCCTGACCGCCGGCTTCACGCATCAGCTTACCCCGGCTCAAACGATAGAAGTTCAGCCTCACGCCTCACGCGTCGGTGATATCTGGTTTACCGGCATCCCCATGCTTCAGGCAATCGAAACGCTGGTGGAGCTGTGTAAACAGCACGTGCACGATACGCCGGTACCGGCCTCTCAAAGCGCGATGGCCTACCCGCAGCCGGATGGCTCGCTGACGCAGGAGAATTTCTGGAAAACGTTGCAGACGTTTATCCGCCCGGGGGACATCATTCTTGCGGATCAGGGCACCTCAGCCTTCGGCGCGATCGACCTTCGTCTGCCGGCTGACGTGAATTTTATCGTCCAGCCGCTGTGGGGATCGATCGGCTATACGCTGGCGGCGGCATTTGGCGCACAAACGGCCTGCCCGAACCGGCGCGTAATTGTGCTGACGGGGGATGGCGCGGCGCAGCTCACTATTCAGGAGCTAGGCTCGATGCTGCGGGATAAACAGCACCCCATCATTCTGGTTCTGAACAACGAAGGGTACACGGTAGAAAGGGCGATCCACGGGCCGGAGCAGCGGTATAACGACATTGCGTTATGGAACTGGACGCAAATCCCGCAGGCACTGAGCCTTGATCCTCAGGCCCAGTGCTGGCGGGTCAGTGAAGCGGAGCAGCTGGCGGACGTCCTTGAAAAAGTAGCGCACCACGAGCGGCTCTCGCTGATTGAGGTGATGCTGCCGAAAGCAGATATCCCACCGCTGCTGGGGGCGCTTACCAAAGCGCTGGAAGCGCGCAATAACGCCTGACTACTTGTCGTTTCGCCAGGCCATCATCATCGGTTTGCCCGCCAGCAGGAGCCAGGCGGGCAACATCACGATACAAAGCAGAGGGAAAAGCGTCGAATCCGGTACAACTACCGCCGCCATGAACAGGCTGAGCCACGCGTCGCGCGTGACCACCAGAACCAGTCCCAGAATAGAGCAGGAGACGGTAATCGCCGCCGGCACCGCATCGACATGTTCGTGCAGCATCAGCCCCAGCGCGACGCCGACAAAGACCGCAGGGAAGATGCGTCCACCGCGGAAACCGCAGGCGGCCGCCACCACCAGCGCTGCCAGCTTGATTACGGCAAACAGCAGATAGTCGGAGACGCTAAATACCTGGCTGAAGGCCAGCTGCTGCATCTCGTCCAGACCTTTGAACAGCGTCACCGGCCCACCGATTGCCCCTAAAATACCGAGGATCAAACCGCCGGCCCCCAGAATTAACACCGGGTGTTTGAGTCTATGCATTAGCCGGTGCAGACGTGGAAGGCACCATACCGCCACCATCCCCAGCGCGATGGCGATGGCGACGACGATGGCGCCGCTGAAAATATCGGCGATTTGCATCTGGCCGTAGTGGGGGAGTGAGAGTGAAAAATGGGGATGGAAAAACAGGCTGGTGGTCAACGCCCCGGCGGCGGCGGCCATCAGCGGTGCAAAGAGTTTATCCCAGAGGGGGACGTCGTTATTGCTGCTGAGCGTCTGCGAAAAGATCAGTGCGGCAGCGACGGGTGTACCGAAAAGCGCCCCGATGGTACCTGCGGAGGCGAGAATGGTCCAGTCCAGCGCGCCGACGCGGGGCAAAATGCGTGAACCGAGGAAAACCGCCAGGCCAATATTGACCGCCATAATCGGATGCTCTGGTCCCAGGCTGACGCCGCCGGCCAGACCGAGAATCAACGCGATAATCAGCCCCGGCAGTGCCGAAGGAGAAACCGGGGCACCAATCAGCGGTTCCTGTGCCGGGTCTGGTCCAGCATGGCCAGGACTGAAACGGATCACCAGGCCCACCGCAATACCGGTCAACGTTAGCATCACAACGATCCAGGCAGGAGAATCCGCGGTGACCCCCAGTCCTGCAGGAAGCGCGTTCCATAATAGTGTTTGCAGCACCGACGCGACTTTCATCACGACAATGAGCACCAGGCTTGAAACCACGCCAATGATTAGCGCCGGAATGGCCAGCAACAGCATGGTTCTGGCTCGCGGGTGGAGCATGATGATTTCCTTGTACAAAACGGTATTACGTTACTTTGCACATTAAGCTTTATGGCAATAGTGCAAAAGGTGCTGAAACGGTAAAGTTATTCTGTGACGAAGATCGATAATCCATGGGCATTCACCTTACGGCCGTTGTTGTTATCACGCCTTGAATTTACAGTGTCCCAAAGATTTATTCTGACTTTAGCGGAGCAGTAGAAGAATGACAAAGTATGCTTTGGTAGGTGATGTGGGCGGCACAAACGCGCGCCTCGCATTATGCGATGTAAGTAGCGGTGAAATTTCCCGGGCGAAAACCTACTCAGGGCTGGATTATCCAAGCCTTGAGGCCGTTGTCCGCGTCTATCTGGACGAGCATCAGGTTAGCGTTGAAGATGGCTGCATCGCCATTGCCTGCCCGATAACCGGCGACTGGGTCGCAATGACCAACCATACCTGGGCATTCTCCATCGCCGAGATGAAAAAAAGCCTCGGCTTTGCGCATCTTGAAATCATCAATGACTTCACCGCGGTGTCCATGGCGATCCCGATGCTGAAGCCGGAGCATCTGATCCAGTTTGGCGGCGCTGAACCTGTCGAAGGTAAGCCGATTGCGGTTTACGGGGCCGGTACCGGCCTGGGCGTTTCACATCTGGTGCACGTTGCTCAGCGCTGGGTGAGCCTGCCGGGTGAAGGCGGCCACGTAGACTTTGCGGCAAACAGCGAAGAAGAGGGCATTATCCTCGAAGAATTACGCGCTGAGATCGGCCACGTCTCCGCCGAGCGTGTCCTTTCGGGGCCGGGGCTGGTGAACCTGTATCGGGCGATTGTGAAATCTGACGGTCGTCTGCCGGAAAACCTGCAGCCGAAAGACGTCACCGAACGCGCGCTGGCGGACACCTGCATTGACTGCCGTCGTGCCCTGTCGCTGTTCTGCGTGATTATGGGACGCTTCGGCGGCAACCTGGCGCTGACGCTGGGAACCTTCGGTGGGGTCTATATTGCGGGCGGGATCGTACCGCGCTTCCTCGACTTCTTTAAAGCCTCGGGCTTCCGCGGCGGGTTTGAGGATAAAGGGCGCTTCAGAAGCTACGTGCAGGACATTCCGGTTTATCTGATCGTGCATGATAATCCAGGCCTGCTGGGGTCGGGTGCCCACCTGCGTCAGGTTCTCGGTCAAATTCTCTGATGCATGGCCCTCTCCCGCGGGAGAGGGCTTTTTCTTTACAGGTGCATCAGTTGGCGGAACTCTTTCACCTTGCTGCGGCTCACCGGCACCTGAAAATCCAGATCCTTCAGGCGCAAAATGTAGGTGTTGTTAAACCAGGGTTCGATTTCGCGGATCTTGTTTAAATTCACGCAGAACGACCGGTGGCAACGGAAAAAGTGCGACGCAGGCAGCTTGCTGCAAAACTCGGTGATGTTCATCGCCATCACGTAAGATTCCCGCCGCGTATAAACAAACGTCATCTTTTCATGGGCTTCGGCATAGTAGATATCATTGACCGGCGTCACGATGATGCGCTCATCTTTGACCAGATTAATGGTGTCGTTTTCCCGTACCGTTGGGGTGGCGCTAGCGGGGGCGGTCTGCTGCTGCCATGCGGCCTCCAGCTTTTGCAGCATGCTGACAATCCGCGACTCCTGGTAAGGCTTAAGGATATAGTCAAACGCCTCCAGCTCGAAGGCCTCAACGGCGTGCTCTTTCCAGGCGGTAACGAAAACGATAAACGGCTTATGGGCAAACTGATTGATGTTTTGCGCCAGCAATACGCCATCCAGCGACGGAATGTTGATATCCAGGAAGATAGCGTCGACCCGGTTATGCTGCAAAAACTTCAGCACGTCTAGACCATCATCAAACGTACCCACAATCTCCATCTGGCTGTGGGTGTTGATAAGCCAGGTGAGCTCCTGTTGAGCCAGGAATTCATCTTCTACGATGATAACTTTCATGGGTTACTCCACCTGGGGCAACAGTGATGTTGTCGAATGAACGGGAGAGCGCTCATTCGGGACGTAAAAAGCAATTTCGGTGCCCGGCTCAAGACGCTGAATATGCAGTCCGTCGCCGTAAAGCAGCTTGACCCGGTGGTGCACGTTCAGCAGGCCGATTTTATTCCCGGGCATCTCGTTAGACTCCACGCGCTCAATGACTTTTGGGTCAATCCCGTGGCCGGTATCGCGCACGGCAATGCGTACCCGGTTACCGCTTTCGGTAATGCTGATGGTGACTACCCCTTTGCCTTTACAGGGCTGAATGCCGTGAACAATCGCGTTTTCGACCAGCGGCTGGATAAGCAGGCTCGGGATCACGCAGTTGACCTCTTCATCAATATCGTAAATGACCGTGAGCTTGTCACCAAAGCGCGCCTGTTCAATGGCGATGTAATCCTTGATCTGATACAGCTCTTTTTTGATGTCGATCTGCTCGTCATCTTTCAGCTCGATGTTGTAGCGCAGATAGCGGGACAGGTTAAAAATCAGCTGGCGCGCGGTGTCCGGATTAAGACGAATGGACGAGGAGATCGCGTTCAGCGCGTTAAACAGGAAATGGGGATTGATTTTGCTCTGCAGCGCGCGCAGCTCTGCCTTATTTGCCATCTCACGCAGCTGTTCTGCACGGGAGACTTCCAGCTGAGTGGAGATAATCTGCGACAGGCCAATCGCCATCTCCTGAAGGGAGGAGGTGATCTGATGCGCGTGACAGTAATAAATTTTCAGCGTGCCCGTCACGACGCCTTTCTCCCACAGCGGGATCACCAGCATGGAGTGGATTTCCGGCGTTCTGTGGGCTTCGTCATTGTTTTTAATAATGATTTTACCGTAATTGATCGCTTGTCTGGTGGTTGGGCTGATGGTGTCATCGTTGTCGCGATAGTTGTGTTCCCCGACGCCAACGTAGGCCAGCACGTGGTCAATATTGGTGATGGCGACGGCGTCTGCGTGGATGTCGTGGCGGATAATCTCGCAGACCTGACGCAACGATTCCGCGTTAACGTGGCGGAAAAGCGGCAGCGTTTTGTTGGCGATATCCAGCGCCAGCTTGGCCTGACGGGCGGCGCTGGCCTCTTTTTCCCCTTCAACGCTTTGCACCAGCAGCACGATAAAACCGATGCACACGCTGCCCAGGATCATCGGAATCCCGATTTTCGAGACGATATCCAGCCCCAGCGCGGTGGTGGGGGCCCAGACGACGACCAGGATCATAGTCAGCGTTTCGCACACCATGCCTGCGACGATCCCGGCGCGCCAGCGCTGTTTTTTCGGGATTTTGCGGCTGATCCAGCCGGAGAGCACCCCGGCGATAATGCTGGTAATAAAGCACGGCACCGCCGTTACGCCGCCGATATCAATCAGGTAGCGATGGGTTCCGGCAATCACGCCGGTGATAACGCCCACCCACGGGCCAAACAAAATTCCGCCGGACATCACGGCGATAATGCGCACGTTAACCAGCGAGCCCTCTACAGGCACGCCTGACCAGGTGCTGAACAGGGCGAACAGCGAAAAGATAGCGGTAACGGCCAGCAGCTCTTTTGGCGAGTGGGCGGATTTGTGCAACAGCTCGCGAAACAGGCGAATGCGGATGAGGAAGAACAGGCAAATCAGCATTAATGCCGCACGGTCAAAAACCGCCAGCAGCATAGTGAATATTTCGTGCACGAGTAGACCTGGGAAAACGGGAAAGAACCATGATAAAAAACCTGGCGCGTATTGACCAGCTATCCGTCAGGTTTATCAAATGAGGAAAAACCATAATTATTAAAGGGGATTGTCCGGAGGTAACGGACACGGCCTGATTTTTTATAGCCAGCGCATCGTCAGGTAACTGTTTTGATATCATCCTGTTAAATAACGGCTATCAGAAAGCCAACCCTGAAACAGGGGCTTCCGCTTTTTGGCACTGCCGGGTTCCGGTTTTCAGGCGATCGCTTTTTTTTCATTTCCCTCTCGACAGCATGATTTTTTTCAGGTTATTTTCTAAGCATGCCACATCGGTGGCAGCGTCGCTCGGACGGTCCGGGCGCTAACGTTAATCTGAGGAATCTATGGCTGAATTCAGTCCTGAACGCCGTTTTACGCGTATCGATCGTCTCCCCCCTTATGTTTTCAATATCACTGCTGAACTGAAAATGGCTGCGCGTCGGCGCGGCGAAGATATTATTGATTTCAGCATGGGTAACCCTGACGGCCCAACGCCGCCGCATATCGTTGAAAAGCTCTGCACGGTTGCCCAGCGTCCGGATACGCACGGCTACTCGACCTCTCGCGGTATTCCCAGATTGCGTCGCGCGATCTCGCGCTGGTATCAGGATCGCTATCAGGTTGATATCGATCCGGAAAGTGAAGCGATTGTCACCATCGGCTCGAAAGAGGGGCTGGCACACTTGATGCTGGCCACGCTGGATCATGGTGATACGGTGCTGGTGCCTAATCCAAGCTACCCGATCCACATCTACGGCGCGGTGATTGCCGGGGCGCAGGTCCGTTCCGTTCCGCTGGTGGAAGGTGTCGATTTCTTTAACGAACTGGAGCGTGCGATTCGCGAAAGTTATCCGAAACCGAAGATGATGATCCTCGGTTTCCCGTCGAACCCAACCGCCCAGTGCGTGGAGCTCGATTTCTTCGAGAAAGTCGTCGCCCTGGCTAAACGTTATGACGTGCTGGTGGTTCATGATTTAGCCTACGCTGACATCGTCTATGATGGCTGGAAAGCCCCTTCCATTATGCAGGTCCCGGGGGCGCGTGACGTGGCGGTAGAGTTCTTTACGCTGTCAAAAAGCTACAATATGGCGGGCTGGCGTATTGGCTTTATGGTGGGTAACAAAACGCTGGTGAGTGCCCTGGCGCGCATTAAGAGTTACCACGACTACGGTACCTTCACGCCGCTACAGGTCGCGGCTATCGCTGCCCTGGAAGGCGACCAGCAGTGCGTTCACGAGATTGCCGCCCAGTATAAGCGCCGCCGTGACGTGCTGGTAAAGGGCTTGCATGAAGCAGGCTGGATGGTGGAAATGCCGAAGGCGTCCATGTACGTCTGGGCGAAAATTCCGGAGCCGTACGCGGCGATGGGATCGCTGGAGTTTGCAAAAAAGCTGCTGCAGGATGCGAAGGTGTGTGTGTCACCGGGCATTGGCTTTGGTGATTACGGCGACACCCATGTGCGATTTGCCCTGATTGAAAACAGCGATCGTATCCGTCAGGCGGTGAGGGGCATCAAGAGTATGTTCCGGGCCGACGGTCTTCTCACTTCAAAGAGCGTCGCTGAACATCCCGCGTCGTCATGACATAAAAAAACAGGAGCCGATGGCTCCTGTTTTTTTGACTGCATGTTCTTCACTAGATCATCAGGGCAAAGGTTCCGGCCCAGACTAAAACAATCACCGAAATGCCCATAAAGAAATATTTCACGTTTCATCGCTCCGCGTATCTTGTGGTACGCATTTAAAAACAGAGTCCACCTGATTATAGAGAACTGAAATCCGGTCAAAACGGAAATGAGAATTTTCCCGTTACGCCGTTAACTCCAGTTCAGAATTCTGTGCTTTCCTGTTGCCAGACGGCGCTAATGTACGCCTAAAAATGAGGGGTGACAAGAGGCATTTTTTTAAATAATTTCCGTTACTTACGGGTGTCGTGGAACGGCGACAGTTTGATTTCGCATCGCAATAAATTCACTTTGGGCGACGCAATGAAAGAGGGCTTCTCAACGGGATGACAGGTGATTGAAAAGGTTAGTTTCTTAGCGAAACTAACCTTCCTGAAAGACTTAAATATAGAGAGAGGCTTCGCCAAGAGGGCGGGTTTTGAAACGGCGATGCATCCACAGATACTGCTCTGGCGCACGCATGATTTCAGTTTCGATGACTTTATTGATAAACGCTGCGGCTTCGCACTCGTTTTCCGGATAGTTAGCCATTTCAGGGGAGATGTGCAGACGATAGCCTGACTTATCTGCTTTTCTCACCATCGTTACGGTCAGCATGGAAGCGCCCGACAGACGCGAAATGACAAAGGTGCCATTAGTCGTCGCAACGTCTTTAACGGCAAAGAAAGGCGCAAAACTGCTGCCTTTACGTCCATAATCCTGATCGGGTGCAAACCAGACGGCTTCACCTTTCTTCAGAGCACCGACCATACCGCGCAGGTTATTACGGCTGATCATCGCCTTATTGGAACGCATGCGGCCACGCGTCTGGACCCACTCCATCAGCGCACTGTTGTGGGGTCTGTAGGTTGCCATCATTGGCTGGCAAAGGCCCATCACGCGGCCACCCAGTTCCAGCGACATAAAGTGAACGCCGACGACCATCACGCCGCGTTTTTGCATCTGCGCGCGTTTAAGGTTATCCAGTCCTTCTACATCAAACCACTTACGGACACGCTCATCCGGCCAGAACCAGGCCATGCCGGTTTCAAGCAGCGCCATGCCGATAGACTTAAAGTTTTCAGCGATGAGCTTCTCGCGCTCTTCGGCATTGTACTGCGGAAAGCAAAGCTCAATATTTTTCCGTGCGATGGATTCGCGACGTTTCAGGAAAACGCGGGAAGCGCTGCCCAGTTTCGATCCCAGCAAACGCAGAACAGGGTACGGAAGTTGAACCAGCAGCCAGAGTACGCCAAGACCAAACCATGTAAACCAGTAACGCGGGTGTAAAAACGCGCGTTGAAATTTGGATTGAGACAAAATAGTAAAACCTATGTGAAGCCTGTAAAGGTAGCGCAGAGTTTGCGATACGACGTGCCGATAAGACCGTTCTTCAAGGTGATGGTTGCAGGCTTTACCGAACTTTACGGCGTTGCCTGGCCACTGCTGATTTGGGCGGGCGGCGTAATGTAGCACCGTTATACGATATGTGCTATTACTCGTTTTTGATTAAAAAAGCGGCAGTTTGGAAGGTGCTTGATTTTACAGATTTTATAATCACTCGCATGCAAGAGTATGCCGTCTGCCCTATCCGGGAAGAGAGAGCATCTTCTGATGAGGGTGTGTGGATAAAAGAGCAGCGTACTTATTCGTGACCGATTACGCACTTGTGAAGTTTATTTATCGCTTCAACATTCGCGAATAGGAAAATTCCATGTGAAAATTCTCATGTATTATTTATGCAACCAATAATTCAGTTTGTATCCATTACTGAAAAGCATTCTGTTTTATTGCGCTGCAATAATACATTGCCCTCAATTCATGATTTTTGGTCTCAACATTTTGATGCAAATCAATATAACGTATTTTTCCTGGCGTCTATCTGTATGCGATCATTTTTTCGATACAAATATTCGGTTTGCATACCAAAAGCAGTGTCTTTTTCTGAGATGGCAGAGTAATTCGCCATAATGTTTTAGTGGAAAATTCTTAAGAAATTTCTTATCTCAGATAAAAGATCTGCATATTTGATTTTGATTCGATCATTATTCTATTATTGCGCATCAAGAACGATACCGTGAAGTTGGCATAGCAAAACAAAGAGGGATGATTAGATGGCTGACAGTTTTCAGAATGAGGTGCCTAAGGCACGTATTAACCTGAAGCTTGACCTGCATACTGGCGGAGCAAGCAAGAAAATGGAATTACCCTTGAAATTGCTTGTTGCGGGTGATTTCAGTAATGGGCAGGAATCTGCGACAATATCTGAGCGCGAAAAGATTAACATCACCAAAAATAATTTTGACAGCGTTCTTTCCGAATATTCCCCAAAAGTTAACCTGGCCGTTAAAAATACGCTGTCTGACGATGGTGGTGAGGACAACATTCAGCTGGCTTTCCAGAGCATGAAAGATTTCACGCCAGAGCAGGTGGCTGCCCAAATTCCACAGCTGAAGGCGATGCTGGCGATGCGCAACTTGCTCCGCGATCTGAAAGCCAATCTGCTGGATAACCAGACTTTCCGAAAAGAGCTGGAGAAAATCGTTCTTGATCAGTCACTTAGTGCTGAGTTGCGAAATGAACTATCCGCACTGGCTTCAAAAAAACCTTAACCATCATGCTGTTTTAACGGATTAATCAAGGAATGCTCATGTCTGTACAAAATAATACTGCTGGCGGGGAAAGCGTGGTGCTGGAACGCCCTGCTGTGGGTGGGGTATACGCTTCACTGTTTGAGAAAATCAATCTGAACCCTGTCTCCGAACTGAGCGCGCTGGATATCTGGCAAGATGCGCAGGCGATGTCGGATGCGACCGCTGACGAGCGTCTCACCGCAGGTATGCAGGTCTTTCTGGAATGCCTGACCAAGGCAGGCTCGAAAGTCGAAAAACTGGATAAAAGCCTGATCGATCACCACATCGCTGAGCTCGATTACCAGATAAGCCGCCAGCTCGACGCCGTTATGCACCATGAAGATTTTCAGGCAGTTGAGAGTCTGTGGCGCGGCGTGAAGTCGCTGGTTGATAAAACAGATTTTCGCCAGAACGTGAAAATTGAGCTTCTGAGCATGTCTAAAGAAGACCTGCGCCAGGACTTTGAAGACAGCCCGGAAATCATCCAGAGTGGTCTGTATAAACACGCCTATATTGATGAATATGATACCCCGGGCGGCGAGCCGATTGCGGCGCTGATTTCCGCTTATGAGTTCGATGCTTCAGCGCAGGATGTCGCTCTGCTGCGCAACATCTCTAAAGTATCCGCGGCTGCGCATATGCCGTTTATCGGCTCGGCAGGACCGAAACTCTTCCTCAAGGAGTCCATGGAAGACGTCGCGGCGATTAAAGATATTGGTAACTATTTTGACCGCGCAGAGTACATCAAGTGGAAATCGTTCCGCGATACGGACGACGCTCGCTACATCGGTCTGGTGATGCCCCGCGTACTGGGTCGTTTACCGTATGGCCCGGATACCGTTCCGGTTCGCAGCTTCAACTATGTTGAAGAAGTCAAAGGTCCGGATCACGACAAATACCTGTGGACGAATGCGTCGTTTGCCTTCGCGTCCAACATGGTGCGTAGCTTTATCAATAATGGCTGGTGCGTACAAATCCGTGGCCCACAGGCCGGCGGTGCGGTTCAGGATCTGCCTATCCATCTGTATGACCTGGGTACCGGCAATCAGGTAAAAATCCCGTCTGAGGTCATGATCCCTGAAACGCGTGAGTTCGAGTTCGCGAATCTGGGCTTTATTCCTTTGTCCTACTATAAAAACCGCGACTACGCCTGCTTCTTCTCAGCCAACTCCGCTCAGAAACCGGCTCTGTATGACACCGCAGATGCGACGGCTAACAGCCGCATCAACGCCCGCCTGCCGTACATCTTCCTGCTGTCGCGTATCGCCCACTACCTGAAGCTGATTCAGCGCGAGAACATCGGTACTACCAAGGATCGCCGACTCCTGGAGCTGGAGCTGAACACCTGGGTCCGCAGTCTGGTGACCGAAATGACCGATCCGGGCGACGAACTTCAGGCATCTCATCCACTGCGTGATGCAAAAGTGGTGGTGGAAGATATTGAGGATAACCCGGGCTTCTTCCGCGTGAAATTGTATGCGATTCCGCACTTCCAGGTGGAAGGGATGGACGTCAACCTGTCGCTGGTTTCCCAGATGCCGAAAGCGAAATCGTAAGGCGAGGGGTGATCAGGGATGAAAATTTACCGCCCACTTTGGGAGGATGGGGCCGCTCTGGCCCCGCAACAGTTCCAGCAGCAGGTCCGCTGGAGTGAGCACGTTGCCAGCATGGTCGCCCGGATGGGTATTTCTCATCCCTGGGGCGTGGTTGCGGCAGAATTTGATGATGCTGCACTTGCGCTCTCGCGTCTGAATGCCATCCGTCTGGTCGTAAGTTTCCAGGATGGCACGATTGTTGATACGGATCTGGCGGATAATATTCCGCCGGTCTGTGATTTGTCTGCCGCAAACGGCGCAGAGGCCGTTGAGGTGGTTGCCGCATTGCCGCTGCTGAGCGCCAGTGGTGGCAACCTCGATAACGGACAGGACAGTGAACGCCCGCGTCGCTGGAAAGCCGAACGTGTGGTGGTGCAGGAACTGGCTGGGTATGAAAGCGGAGAGTTGGCCATTTTGCGTCATGCGCTGACCCTGCGTTTGTCCAGCCAGGAAAATACGGCATACCTGACCTGTCCGGTGACCCGCCTGGTGCGTAATGCTCAGGGGCAGTGGAGCCGGGACCCGGCTTTCATTCCGCCGATGCTTTCCCTTTCTGCAAGCCCGTCGCTGGCCACCGAACTGGGTGACCTGCTGGTTCGTCTGCAGGCCCGCCGCCGTCGCCTGATGGCTATGCGCCGTGAAAGCAATGAGCGGATGGCAGACTTTGCTGTCGCGGATGTCTCCCTGTTCTGGCTGCTGAATGCGCTGAACAGCGCCGAGCCGGTGTTAACGGAACTTCTGCAGACGCCTGATCGTCACCCGGAACTCCTGTACCGCGAACTGACTCGTCTTGCCGGCAGCCTGCTGACATTCTCCCTGGAACATGACGCCGGGGACATTCCTGCTTATCAGCACGATGCACCGGAACGGGTATTCCCGCCTTTGCTGGCATTGCTGGACAAGCTCTTTGAAGCGAGCCTGCCGTCGCGGGTCGTAAGAATCCACCTCGAGCATCAGGACCAGATCTGGAAAGGTGCCCTGCACGACGCGCGTCTGCGCGAAGGGGCGGACTTCTACCTCTCAGTACGTTCTTCCATGCCGAACCATGAGCTTCAGACAAAATTCCCGCAGTTGTGTAAAGCGGGCAGCTTTGATGATGTTTCGGATGTGGTGAATGTAGCGCTGAGTGGGATGCTGATTAAGCCTTTGACGCATGTTCCGGCCGCTATCCCGTTGCGCCTTGAGAATCAGTATTTCTCGCTGGATCTGAGCAGTGAGGCGGCTCGCGCCATGCTTGAGATGGGCTGTTGCACCTTCTATACCCCGCGCTCGCTGGGGGATGTTGATCTCGAACTCTTTGCGGTGCTGCGTACATGAATAAATCTGAACTCAGCCAGATAGAACGTATTTTCTACCCGGGCTGGCTGATGGCCAGCCAGATACGGGGCGGTCAGGAAGTCCGTGACGGGGAAGGGCTATACCGGAGGGCCTGCCGTCTGGTGCAAGAGGCGAAAGCGGCGCTCACTGAGGCTGGTTACAGCGACATCAGCCGTGACCATATGGTGTATACCCTGTGTGCACTGCTTGATGAGAGCGTGATGAACCGGGGAACCACCGATGCTGGCTACCTGACCTGGCGCCGTGACCCGCTGCAGGCACACTTCTTTGGTACCCTCAACGCAGGTGAAGAGCTGTGGGAAAGGATCCGTAACCTGCTGAAAGAAACAGCCCCTGATACCGCCGTCCTGACCTGTATGTACCGGGCTCTGCAACTGGGGTTCGTGGGACAGTATCGCGCTCAGGATGATGAGCGTAGGGAAGATATTGTTCGCGCTCTCGCAGAGCGGGTGCCCGCCTTCACATTGGCACAAGATGCCCCCATTGTTGCCCGCGCATCGCGTCTGCGCAGCGGCCGTCGCTGGTACTGGCTGAGCTGGGTTGTGGCCGCTGTCGCCCTGGCAGCGCTCTGGTTCTTCCTTTCGTCTTCGCTTACCGAACTGGTAAGCCAGATCGTCAGGCCGGGGTAAGCGATGCGGGATATGTACCGAAGTCTGTTAACTGCCCTGGGTGCCATTCTGGCGCTGTGGCTCGTTCTGGGATTCTGGCCACTGTCCACGGGCAGCCGTGTAGCACTCGGTCTTCTGGTTGCTCTGGCGGCCGGAGTTATTTTCTGGTGCCAGCGTCGGGGTTCTCTGGCGAGGGCAACCGCTGTTCGTGAGATCGTGGATGAAAGCCTGCCGCCGGAAGATTTTCAGGGGGCGGTTATCTTTGTCTGTGGTGATAACGCTCCACTCTTTGTGTCCGGAACCCGTCACCGGGAAACCCGGCAGGGCTGGTATCTGTGGGTAAAGGATGCAGAGCAACTACCGCTCTTTGCACAGCACCTGAGTTTGGTGCGCCCGGCTCTGGTGTCGCAAATCTCGGTCATGCTGGCGGTTGTGCCTGAGCAGCACATATCCAGCGATGATTTTACCCAGTCTCTTCGGGGCTGGCAGCGTGCTGTCGTCCAGTGTCGCGCGGCATTCGGCACGCTCCCTCCATTATGGACCGTAACCTGGGTGTCACCACCGGCGGCGTATGCGGAAGCCGATCCTGTCTGGTTTACCACGGTAAGCCAGCGGAGCGGTATTCAGGTCTATCAGCCTGGTCAGGGCAATGTGTCACTGACGGAGTGGGCCCGGGATACTGGGTCAGACGGACGTTTTTCCCGTCTGAGTCAGATCCTGTGGCTGGACAGTCTGCTTGCCTGGCAGAAGAGCGCGGTGAATGACTTGTTGTCGGTACGGCGGGGTGAGTTACCCGTGATGAAGCCCTGTGTGCAGGGCATGTGCATGGTGCGAGTGAACGGTATCGCGGGCAATCTCTGGCAACAGCACATTACCTCTGTGACGGCGCTGCCGCCGGATGCGGCCGTGACCACAGAGCCACTGCCGCTACCTGAACTGCTTCTGCCGGCGTTACCACGCCGACATGGTATTAGCCGTCGGAAGGTATTCTGGGGTTATGCCGGGCTACTCGGGGGCATTTTCCTTGCGTTGGCGATGCTGGCGTCCTGGATGAACAATCAGCGTCTCATCCGTAACGTTGGCGATCATCTTGCACTGTATCACCAACTGAGCGGTAAGCCTGTTGAACCGAAACTGCACGCGCAGCAGCGCCTGCGGGCTGATAGTGCGTTGCTCGACGACTGGCTGCGTCGTGGGGAACCACTACGTTATCGCCTGGGACTATATCAGGGGCTGCGCCTGGTTCCGCTCGTTGAGGCCGCTCTCAGCGACTGGGCACCTCCGCCACCGCCTCCACCAGTCATTAAGAAAATCATCCAGGGACCGAAAACCATTCGCCTCGACAGCATGTCGCTGTTCGATTCCGGCAAGTTCGTGCTGAAAGCGGGTTCCACCAGGATGCTGGTGAATTCACTGGTTGGCATCAAAGCGAAACCGGGCTGGCTGATTGTCGTCTCCGGGCATACCGATAACACGGGCAATCCGCAGCTGAACCAGACGCTGTCTCTGAAACGCGCCGAAGCGGTGCGCAACTGGATGCGTGACACCGGCGACGTGCCCGAAAGCTGTTTTGCGGTGCAGGGCTATGGCGAAAGCCGTCCTGTCGCAACCAACGACACCCTGGAAGGGCGTGCGCTCAACCGCCGTGTCGAAATCAGTCTGGTACCGCAGGCGAACGCCTGTCAGATACCCGGCAAACACCCGGCGCCATCGCAGGATGATGGCGCTTCACTACACAATGGAGAGTAATTCCATGGCAATTCCTGTTTATCTTTGGCTGAAGGACGACGGCGGCGCGGACATCAAAGGGTCTGTTGACGTTCAGGATCGTGAAGGCAGCATCGAAGTGGTTGCACAGGAGCATAACCTGTACATCCCAACCGACAACAACACCGGCAAGCTGACCGGCACCCGCATCCACACGCCGTTCCTGTTCACGAAGGAAATCGATTCCTCCAGCCCGTATCTGTACAAGGCGGTGACAACCGGTCAGACCCTGAAATCCGCTGAGTTCAAGTGGTACAAAATCAACGACGCGGGCCAGGAAGTGGAGTACTTCAACACCAAACTGGAAAACGTGAAGGTAGTGAAAGTGAATCCTGAAATGTATGACATCAAGGATCCTTCTAAAGAGAAGCACAACCACCTTGAACGCGTTGAACTGCGTTACGAAAAAATCACCTGGACCTACAAAGACGGCAACATCATTCATTCCGATTCCTGGAACGAACGCGCCACGGCGTAATCCTGATGCGGGCAGGTTTTCCTGTCCGCAGTTTTTTGCTGAGTGCCTGAGATGCGGGCACTCAGCAAAGAAAAAACAATCTGCCTGCCTGACCTTATGCGCTTTGGTGAACAGCGAGGGGCGGTAGCGTGTCCAGGAACCGACAAAGAGAGAATCTCATGGAAAATCCAGCCATCCTGTTACGTCGTCTGAACCCTTACTGTGCCCGAGCGATGGAAGGCGCAGCTTCGCTCTGTCAGACCCGTGCGCATGCCGAAATTCTGCCGGAGCACTGGCTGCTGAAGCTGCTGGAGCAGGGGGAAGGTGACCTGACGGTGTTGGCGCGTCGCTATGAATGGGATATGGATGGCATCTGGCAGGATTTGCTTGGCTGGCTCGACAGACAACCTCGCTCCGTGCGCCATCGGCCCCAGCTCTCTGATGACATCCAGACTCTGATGCAGCAAGCCTGGCTACTGGCCTCACTCAATGGTGAAGAGCACATTCGCAGCGTCCATCTGCTTATGGCGCTGGTGGAAAAACCAAAACTGGCACGTTGTGACGGCCTTTGGCCGTTGTTAACGCTTGCTCAGAGCCAGCTGGAACGTCTGCGACCTTTGCTGGATGCGCAATCGGATGAGCGTCCGGAAATGCAGCGCGAAGCCGAGCTGGCACAGAACCACGGTGGCGAGGTGGAGTTTGTCGGGCGTCCGGCTGGTGCGGAAATGAAAGAGGGGGAACTGAGTCCTGCGCTGCAGAACGCGCTGGATAAATTCACCCTCGACGTCACCGCCAAAGCGAAGGAAGGGAAGATCGATCCGGTGTTTGGCCGTGACACAGAAATCCGCCAGATGGTGGATATCCTCTCTCGTCGCCGCAAAAACAACCCGATTCTGGTCGGCGAGCCGGGCGTGGGGAAAACCGCACTGGTTGAAGGTCTGGCATTGCGTATTGCCGAGGGTAATGTGCCTGAATCCCTGAAAACGGTCACTCTGCGTACCCTTGACCTGGGCCTGCTGCAGGCCGGTGCAGGCGTTAAAGGCGAGTTCGAACAGCGGCTGAAAAACGTCATCGATGCGGTGCAGCACTCCCCGTCCCCGGTCCTGCTATTTATTGATGAAGCGCATACCATCATCGGCGCGGGCAACCAGGCGGGGGGCGCCGATGCAGCGAACCTTCTGAAACCGGCGCTGGCGCGTGGTGAACTGCGTACCATTGCGGCCACTACCTGGAGCGAGTACAAGCAGTACTTCGAACGCGACGCGGCCCTGGAGCGTCGTTTCCAGATGGTAAAAGTCGATGAGCCTGACGACGACACCGCCTGCCTGATGCTCCGTGGTTTGAAATCCCGTTACGCCGAGCACCATCACGTGCACATTACCGACGATGCGGTGCGCGCTGCTGTTACGCTTTCCCGCCGCTATCTGACGGGCCGCCAGCTGCCGGACAAGGCGGTTGATCTGCTCGACACCGCCGCAGCGCGCGTCCGCATGAGCCTCGACACGGTGCCGGAACAGCTGACCTGCATTCGCTCGCAGATTACCTCTCTTGAAATGGAGAAGCAGGCGCTGCTGGAAGATATTGCTGTCGGCAATCAGAGCCATGGTGAACGCCTGACCGTCATTGAGCAGGAAGAGAACGCTCTGATCGTTGCTCTCGACGAGCTTGAAACGCAGTACGGGCAGGAACTGAAACTCACCGAACAACTGCTGGAAAGCCGTCAGGATATCTCCCGTCAAAGCGAGACGCGCGCGCTGCAGCAGGAACTGAACGGCATGCAGCACAGCAACCCGCTGCTCTCCCTGGATGTGGACGTACGCACCGTTGCCAACGTGATTGCTGACTGGACAGGCGTTCCGCTGTCATCGCTGATGAAAGATGAGCAGACCGAACTGCTGACCCTGGAAAATGAAATGGGTAAACGTGTGGTCGGGCAGGATGTAGCGCTCGAGGCCATCGCCCAGCGTTTGCGTGCGGCAAAAACGGGTCTCACCTCCGAGAATGGCCCGCAGGGCGTATTCCTGCTGGTGGGACCGAGCGGGGTGGGGAAAACCGAAACCGCGCTTGCGCTGGCCGATGTCATGTACGGCGGTGAGAAGTCACTCATTACGATTAACCTCTCAGAATACCAGGAGCCGCATACGGTTTCCCAACTGAAGGGCTCACCTCCGGGTTACGTCGGTTATGGCCAGGGAGGGATCCTGACCGAAGCCGTGCGCAAGCGCCCGTATAGTGTGGTTTTGCTCGATGAAGTCGAAAAAGCCCACCGCGACGTGATGAACCTGTTTTATCAGGTATTTGATCGCGGCTTTATGCGTGATGGCGAAGGGCGTGAAATCGACTTCCGTAACACTGTTATTCTGATGACCTCCAACCTCGGCAGCGACCACCTGATGCAGTTGCTCGACGAACAGCCGGAGGCCAGCGAAGGCGATCTCCACGAGCTGCTGCGTCCGATCCTGCGTGACCACTTCCAGCCCGCGTTGCTGGCCCGCTTCCAGACCGTCATTTACCGTCCGCTGGCGGAAGCGGCTATGCGTACCATCGTGGAAATGAAGCTGTTACAGGTTAGCAAGCGCCTGCATCGACACTACGGCCTGAGCACGCACATTGATGAAAGCCTTTATGACGCGCTGACCTCAGCCTGCCTGCTGCCGGACACCGGCGCACGCAACGTCGACAGCCTGCTCAATCAGCAAATTCTGCCGGTGCTGAGCCAGCAGCTGCTCACGCACATGGCCACGAAGCAGAAGCCACACAGCCTGACGCTGGGCTGGGATGACGAAGAAGGGATTGTGCTGGCGTTTGATTAACTGGTTTATCTAAAGGGTAGCAATTATGGACAGCGCAAAAGAGATTGCCAGAGATATGCTTGAGGCCATTCATATCGATGGGGCTGGGTTTATCGGTGCTGTGGCGAAAGGTGTTATTTCCTTACCCGTCAGCCTTGCCTATCTTGGCTATGATTTTATAGATACGGAACACCGCAGAGAGAATCAGGATGATAAATTTCGGTTAGCAGCACTGGTTAAAAAAGTAACTTTTAACGATGAGGTTATTTATAAGGTTATTAAACCATTTATAGATGATTTTGTTTCTCATGTAGATACGCATAAAATTTCATATTTTTCAAGAAATATATCTGGTAGTGTTATAGGTAAAATGATGTTCTCGCAGTTTACGGGGGGTAACCTCGGAAGGGCGATTATATCTCAAGGAGTTGGTGCCTTTTTTTCTGGTTCTGTTGCTGGTGGTGTATTGGGAGTTGGTGCTGAAGCATCAAGATCTATTTATACATCGCGGTACTTGCGTGAAAGAAACCCCATAATGTATGAGAAATTATACAGTATGGGTGATTTTGATCTTTTTTATTATCTTGTTGAGGACATTGTTAGGCCTTATGAGACGGCTTGTGAAATTGAAAAGATAAATCCTGAAGAGTTTAATAATGTCTGCGAATACTTCTTTGGGGGTTTATGAATATAAAAGATTTTATACTTATCATTGTTTCACGGATCGTAGCCAGTATCGGGATGACGCTAGGAACTATCAGTATGGTTTACTCTTTCTACTGTTTCTTTTTTTCAGCCGATCCTTACCGCTTTATTCTGGGTGGGGCAGGTATAGTAGCCTTTCTCATAGGTTATGGACTTTATAAATTCGCCTTGAAATATATTTATGATGAATGGGAACATTATAGGTAATATTTATAATGTTTGTTGAGTTTGGTTCTGTTTAATATCATTCTAACCCAGGACAGGAATTATAGAAATGGAAAATACATTTAAAATGACAGAGGGCATCCTTAATCGCTATAAACTGGATATTCCTTCCTGCCCTTATCCATTGGATGTGGAACGTTTTGATGGTTTAGAACAAATGAGTGCTCTCTATCATTACACCATTCGTTTTACCAGTTCACATCCGGATCTTACGGCTGAAATGATGTTAAGTAAAACCGTTACCCTGAGCATGGGGGTGGGGAAACTATTAGATTCTGTTGTCGGTAAAATTGTTCATGGTGTGGTGACAAATTTCCGACGCCTGACCGGTTCACGCGATCAGGTTGCGTATGAAATTATTCTGGAACCTTTTATATCCTTACTGGATAAGCAGTTTCGTACTCACCGTTTCTTCGTCAACAAATCAGTGCCTGAAGTGGTAGAGCAAATTCTTGGTGAGCATGGTTTGAAGGGGTGGGAATATGAATTCAAGCTTAAACAAACCTACCCAAAACGGGAACAGATAAATCAGTACCAGGAAAGTGACCTCGCGTTTATCGAACGTCTGCTGGCTGAGGTGGGGATTTTTTACTTCTTCACCCTTCAACCGGATACCCAGACTGAAGTGGTGCACTTTGCGGATAAGCAGAGCGCCTGGACATTCGATAAAAAACTGCCACTTAACAGCCCTTCGGGCACCAATGACAATGCCGTTGACTCGGTGTGGGATATCCACGTCTGGCACAACGTGGTGGAACGTTCGGTCACCGCCAGCGACTATAACCATCGCGAAGCGCAGAATATTCTGACGTCCGTCCCGGCAGACATGACCCGGGGCGACGGTGACGGTATCACTTATGGTGATGTGTATCACTATCGTCCGCGTCACCTCGAGCGGGGTGACAAAATTACCCCTGCAACCGAAACCGGTAACTTCTGGGCTCGTCTGGAGCATGAACGTTTTTTGTCCGCCCAGACTACAGTGACCGGCAGCAGTACGGACCACACCCTGGGCCCGGCGCAGGTTCTTACCATTACCGAAACCGCTATCTCGCCGACACTACCCCGTGAAACGGAGAATGGTGTTGTTATTATCCGCACTGGCTACTACGGCAGCCGTAAGAATGCCTTGAAAGTGACATGGGTAGCGATGCCGTACTACGAGAACCGATGCTGGCGTCCAGCCGCGAAAAAGCGTCCGGTGGTCAGCGGCACCCTGATGGCGCGTGTGACCAGTGCCAAAGATAACGACATCTACGCCTGGCAGGATGCATCCGGCATGTACCGGGTGAAGTTTGATGCCGACCGTGATGATAAAAAGCAGGGCATGGAAAGCATGCCAGTGCGCTTTGCCAAGCCTTATGGTGGGGACAAATACGGATTCCACTTCCCGTTGATCCAGGGTACTGAAGTCGCCATTGCCTTCCATGAAGGCGATCCGGATCGGCCGTATATTGCCCATGCCATGCACGACTCCCGCCACGTCGACCACGTCACTGAGGCCAACAGCACGCGCAATGTTATCCGCACAGCCGGCCTGAACAAGCTGAGGATGGAGGACAAGCGGGGTGAGGAGCATATCAAGCTCAGCACGGAGTACGGGGGTAAGACGCAGCTTAATTTAGGACACCTGGTTAATGCAGAAAGGGCATTGCGCGGTGAAGGCGCTGAGTTGCGAACGGATGACTGGGTGAGTATCCGGGGTGGAAAAGGAATTTTCATAAGCGCCGATGATCAACCCAAAGCGCAGGGAAAAATGTTGGATATGAATGCAGCTGTTGCACAGTTACAGGACGCGCTACAGCTGGTGACCTCCCTGGCAGAAAGCGCCAAAGCATCCGGAGCAATGGAAGCCGATACGGGGTCTCAACAACAGCTTGGTAAGGTTCTTGCGCAATTAAAAGGGGCTGGACTACTGGCTTCAGCGCCTGCCGGTATTGGTTTTGTGACACCAAAAAATATCCAGATTTCTGCAGGTCATACGCTGACTGCAACTGCAGGTGAGAATGTGGATATGGGCATAATGAAAAAACTCACTGTAGCTGCGGGTGAAGCCATAAGCTTATTTGCCCAAAAGATGGGGATGAAGATATTCGCCGCAAGAGGCAAAGTGGATATTCAGGCGCAAACCGATGCCATGCGACTTCAGTCTGACAAAGCAATGAACCTCAACAGCGTCAGCAGTGAGATTGTGTTGAACGCGGCTCAGGGAATAACCCTGACTAGTAAAGGTGGTGCCTATATAAAAATCAAAGACGGCGCAGTGGAAATCGGAGCTCCCGGTAAAATAGATCTCAAAAGCGGGTCTATCTTATGGGGGGGAAGTGCGTCGCTTGAACAGGCTCTTTCTCCTGTGACGGTGAGTGATCCCGAGTTTCATAATCCTATGAATGGTGGATTCCAAATAAAAGATCAGGCTAATAATCAGCCTAAACCGTACATTCCTTATCGGATCGAGACAGAGGATGGACAGGTTATTCGTGGCGTCACGGATGAGAATGGATATACACAGGCCCATTATGGTGTGGATCCTAAAGCAATCAAATTATTTTTTGAATAATCAGGGGGGGATAGTGAACAAACAAGGAACACCCGTTGCGGAACATTCTTTAAGTAAAGTCGAAAAAAATGTTAAAGTTGTTCTGCACAAGTCATGTCAGTGTTATTTTCGCATAGAGACGCTTGAGTTAATTTTTATTGATGAGGGCGATGCCGCGGAGCTTGAAAAACTGATGAGCAAGCTTAGCGAGGTAATAGATAAACAACATAAGGCCAAGATCAATTATTCTCAGGCAATAGAGGATTATGGTAATAATCTGAAAGATATTGCGAATAAAGATAAATTGCCTGGATATGAGGATAAGATCACTACGGCTGAAGCTGCTCTCGACAAAGCAACGAAAAATCTTCAGGCTGAACTAGGTGAATTTGATGAGAGTACGGGTTATAAACCCGTGGTTGAGATGATTCCTGTTCAACCCTTAAATAAAGGAATGTTTGGACGTTGCTACTCTTATATAAAACAGTCTGATTATGACGCGCTTAAAAGCAAATTTACTATTCTTTCGGTTGATACATTCAGCGGTGATGCGATCTTTACTAAGGATGATAAAGGCAATATTACCGGAATCAATATCGGTGCGTTAAAAACTAAGCTAGTTGCTGCACAAAATGCCATCAAGCAGATGATGGATAACACCATGACGGTCAGTGGAGATATTAGCTATGAAGCTACGCTGACTGAATGGGCTAATGCATGGAATAATCAATATAAAGAATATAGTAAAGACGGTAATTATATTGATGTTTCTGCTGGCGCGCAATTCTTGAGGCTTACGGCTAATGCCTCAACGTTGAATACCTGGAACCCGGATACGGGGAATGTACATATTAAAGGCGAGGCGAAAGCGGCTTTGACCGTCTTTTGCGGCAAAGTGAATTCAACTATTTATGTTCCAGATCGGGTCGGCTGGGAACTAAAATTTATGGTAAGTGATACCAAGGAAGCGAAAATTGGGATTTTGAGAGCAAAGATTGAGGGGGAGTTGAGGGGGTATGTAGGCGCCTCGGCGCAGGCGGAAGGCAACCTGCAGTTTGTTACGTTTGGTAATAAGCAGTTGCTGATGGGAAACCGAACGCCTGGTTCGCGTTTCGCTACCCGAAAAAAAGAAGGCGTAACAATTAAAGACAGCAAAGAGAACCCAAAAGGGTTGGAACTTAAAGGGGAAGCCTTTGGTGGCGCAAAAGTCGGTGGTAGCATGGGGGGGGCTTTGCAATGGTTAAAGCCTTTCGATTCGCTGGTTGACGAACTCCCGAATATGTTGCATACCTTTGGGCTGGATTCTCCGGCGCTAAAAGAAATTCTTCCTCCCATTAGTCAGTCAGAGAAGAAAAAAGGAGCGTATCTGGGGGAATTTCAGGATTTCGCTTCGCTAACTCTTGGGGGCGATGCGGAGTTAGGCATAGGTTTGAGTGGTGAATTTAAAGTCCGTTTCGTAAAAGGTAAGTTCAGATTCCATATTAAAGGTAGCCTCTGTCTGGGCGCAGGTGCGAAAGGCGAGGTAGAAGGTGAAATTACGCCTGAACTGTTTCCTGAGTTTGCTATCTGGGTTATTTATCAGTTATATGGCATTGATTATAAGCATTTGACTATAATTACTAAAGAAGCGTTTATGGCGTTATCTTATGTTTTGATTATGGGGGGGCGAGCTATTTATGAGGAATATTATAAGAGTATTTCTGCTGAATTTGAAGATATAAAGTCGGATTTTAATGATTTTATTGATAAAATATCAACGCAGCTAACTGATGCCAAGCGTAGATCAACAGAGCGTAATGATTTTGCGAACGTGATTAATGCTAAGCCTGGCAGTGTGTATCTATTTTCTCCTGAGGCAAAGGGTATTGCTCTATATATCCTTATGGGTGACGGTGCATATGACCGTATAGATATCAATAATCAGGGGGATGGTTTTTTACCTGACCCCAATAAAAATAGAAAGAAAGCTGTATTACATATTTTGTCCAGCATTCAGACGAAGCGGGAATGGAAGAAGGTGTTGACACGCATAACAAAAGATGGAAGCGTCCGCCCTGGCAAGGAAGAGGCAATCGTCAAGCTAGCTCAGGAAGATTTAGCAATATTCTTACAGATAGGATTCAACCGGGATAAAGAACTCGAGGCTATTATTGATAAGTTAAACCTGAGGGATTTTGATGAAGTCATGAGTCGCCTGAAAAATAGCCCTGCCTACGGATATGCATTCTCACCGAACTGTTCGAAACAGTATTTTTTACACTGTGACGAAAACCCGTTTTATTCCTCGTTATGTCATTTTGTGCCTGTAGATACCCAGTATAACCAAAAATGGGAGAGAAATGAATAATGTCAAAAAATCGTCTGGGTAAATATAGTCTCATTTTAATGGTTTTTGTCAGTGGTTGTGATAATTCAGCGAGTGCAATAAAGCATACACCGCAAGAGAAAGCAGAGATTCAGCGCTATCTAAGCCGTGTTAAAGCGGATTTAGTCTATGTCCATGGGGGTACCTTCTGGATGGGCGATTTCTGCAAGAAAATGAGGGATGGTGGTCCCTACTGCTCACCAGAGAAAGACACAAAACCACTTCATGAAGTAGAACTCAGTAGTTATTCGATAGGTAAATTTAAAATCACACATGAAGACTATAATTTTTATCTAAAAATGGCAGGTTTGCCAGAGAAGCGTTTCGAAAAAAAATGGAGGAATGATATATTAGCTGAAATGACGCACTTTAATAATAGTCCTGCTATAGTAACCTGGAATGAAGCAAATAACTACTGTAATTGGTTGAAATATGAAACTGGATTACCCTTTTCCCTCCCCACTGAAGCCCAATGGGAATATGCCGCACGTAGCCGTGGAAGGAATATTTTAGTGGCAACGGATGATGGGGTTTGGCGAGAAAATGAGAAAAATGGAGAAGGAGAAAACTATGCAACTGATGAAGACCGAAATAAAGTTGAAGAACGGTTTGGGGTAAATGGTTTGCTTGTGTTTTTTCCAGTTGATAAGTATCCACCAACTTCATTCGGTTTATATGGCATGGCAGATAATGGTTATGAATGGGTTAAGGATTGGTATGACCCTGAATATTATCAACACTCCCCAAGGAAAGATCCTCTGGGGCCAGAAAAACCTGTTGTTAAAGATGAGGATACCGGGCAGTACTGGAAGGTGCGGCGCGGAGGAGATCATCCGGATCCTACTGGCGATGTTGGTCTGACTTTTTTCCGCGGTTATAATATTCCAGATAGTGATTACCCTGATGGCACAACAGTCCGATGCGTGGTTAATAATGCGGAGCCTGTAAATTGAAAAATATAAAAAAGCAATGGAGTATTTTATTGGTTCTTATTATTTGCGGTTGTGATGATTCAACGAACTCAATAAAACATACCCCGCAAGAACAAGCAGAGATTCAGCGCTATCTAAGCCGTGTTAAAGCGGATTTAGTCTATGTAAAAGGAGGGACTTTCTGGATGGGCGATTTCTGCAAGAAAATGAGGGGAGACGGCCCATACTGCTCTTCAGAAAAAGATACTAAACCACTTCATGAAATTGAATTGAGCAGTTTTTCCATAAGTAAATTTAAAGTTACCCATGAGGACTATAAGTTCTACCTCAAAATTAATAATCTGCCTGCCCAAACATTCGACAAAAAATGGAAGAATGCTACATTGGCAGAAATGAATCATTTCAAAAATAGTCCAGCCATAGTGAATTGGACTGAAGCCAATAATTACTGTGTTTGGTTGGGAAGGGTAACTGGTTTACCCTTTTCACTCCCGACTGAAGCTCAGTGGGAATATTCTGCTCGTAGCCGTGGTCAGTATATTCTTGTAGCAACTGATGATGGTGTGTGGCGAGAAAATAAAAAAAATGGGAAGGGAGTAAATTATGCTACGGATGTGGATCGCCAGGCTGTAGAGGATATGGTCGGGATTAATAGCACATCCGTTCATTTTCCCGTCAATGCATATCCTCCATCGCCTCTTGGACTTTATGGCATGGCCGATAACGGTTATGAGTGGGTGAAGGATTGGTATGATCCTAATTATTATAATGTAGCCGACAAAAAAAATCCGCAAGGGCCTGAGAAACCTGTTATTAAGGATGAGCGAACAGGCCAATACCGAAAAGTATTGCGTGGCGGTAATAACCCAGACCCCACCGGTGATGTAGGATTAACATTTTACCGTGGTTTCAGAATTACAGATAACCCTTATCCTGTTAGCACTACGGTTCGATGTGTAGTTAATGCACCTGACCCAATAAAAGAATGACTGACTCACTTTTACTAATGTTCATTTATAAACACTTCAGGTATTTATAACGATAATAACAGGAGGTGATATGAATAGTGATCGAGTTATTCCTCTTTCGGAATTAAAATGTCGACTTATGGAATTGAATCAGGATGGCGGTATTCCGTTTTCTGTAATTGAGCAAGGAGATAAGCTAGTTGCTTCATGGAAGATTGTGGATGCGAAATGGATCGAGTTATTCGGCGTTGATGGCCTGAAGAAGCAATACAAACTGACATTGATTTTTAATGAAGCAAAGAACAGAGTGAGTTACAGAGAAAAATCAACCGATATCGAAACTGAACTAAGCATTGAGGCAGTGGGTTTAAAAAAACAAGTTCAATGGGGTAGTCGCAAAGAATTTAGTTTTGAAAAATCCTGGGGGATAAAAAAGATGGGGCGATTGGAGAACAGTATTCTTATAAATTTAGTTCATCAGATATAAAGAGTCCTGTATTTAGTATTGTCAATGGCTCAGGTTGGGAACTCAAAAAAAGCTTGGTGGATAAATATCGCTCCATATTTCTCTGGCTTATCTTTATCGCGATGGTGTTACTCGGGGCTATGTATTATCTGGTTTAAAGGAATAATTATGCAGGGTGTAATTCGAATTAATGATAAAACGACTCACGGTGGCACTGTAATTGAAGGAAGTTCCGGTGTGAAATTTATGGGGTTAGAGGTTGCTTGTCTGATGGATAAAGTAACCTGCCCTATGCATGGTCAAACGTTTATTGCAGAGGGCGATGAAGGTTCAAAAATTAATGGCAGACCTGTTGCATTACATGGCCATCGCTGCGGCTGTGGTTGTACGCTCATTTCTTCATTACTTGTTGCCGGAAAACGTTAATTATGCCAGTTGATCTTAAACAGATCCCGAAGGCAGAGCCATTACCCGTTCCTCCGAGTAAGTCTCGCTGGGTTCTAGCGATTGTTATTATCCTGATTGCGGGAGCCTTATTGGTGCTTTCTTTTTGGCCAAAAGGGTTGAGTACGCATTCCGCCTGGTTCTGGTTTTGTTCGCTTCTTATTCCTTTCTCGGTGGGAATGGCCGGTTATATTGCCAGATTAAGGCACTATGAGAACGAACGAGATCGCGTGATGTGGTGGAATCATTTACACCAAAAGCAGCATAATGAACAAGTTTTATTGGGGCAGCAAGCCGTTGGAGTGCTTGGGATGAGCTATACCACGCCTGTTGCCAGTAACAAACTTGCTGCAGCACTTTTGCAGGGATCAAATGCACTTCAGACAAACTATTATCCATCTCTTCAGTCCACGCTGACTTCGGCCTCACTCCATACGGCATCGAAAGTACGTAATGAAGCCGAGTATCTGTCCTTCCTGGATGTGGTACTGACCCGCGTTAGCCAGCAGTTACACGGAGAGATAGCAAAATTCACCGGTAACTTCGTTGTTCGCCTTCATCATGATGGCGTGTTGAAAGATGAGCAAATTTTCACTACCTGGCGAAGAGCTTTTCCTGAATTACATGCTGTTAACGACATTACCATCAGTACCGAAAACAATGGATTGATGTGGGTAGATGAGTGGCTCGACAAACAGGATGATACGCTGCTCCTTTCCGTTGAAATCAATTTATTTCTACTGGCCCGCGATCGACAGGCGGAATCGGTATCCGCTTTATTGCTGGCTTCTCCTTTGTGCATGGAGCGGCTGCATATTAAACCGCAAGCGTGGATACACCGCCCGGTTGTTGTGGGAGATGCCGAAAATAGTGTTGCGGATACTGCAAATTGGGGAAAAGTAACTTCTGGATTACCCTGGTATTTCTGGCGGGCCCAGGTGAAAAACGATGCACTGTCCGTTGTTCTTCAGATGATGGACAAGTGGGGATTTTTAACTGCTAAAAAAGGGGAGCAGGTTCTGGATGATGCCTTTGGCAGGCCAGCTGCTGCAGTGGGCAATATAACGCTGATTTGCGCTTGCGAACATGCTGTTACTTCGGGTTTGCCTCAGTGGTTACTTGTTGGCGCTCGTACTACCCAAATGGCTATTGTCCGCCCTGCATAATGCTACGCAAAGGATAGTGATGTGAAAAAGAAAAAACGCCTCAGTACCTGGCTAGTCGTACTGCTCATTGCGGCTATAGGCGGTGGACTGATATGGACTGAAAATCCCTTTGTTTATCTTCGTTCTCCAGAGAAAAAAATGGCGGCTTCCCTGGCTGTCTCGGGCTTATGTTTGTTCATTTTACTCTGTGATGATTTATTTGTCCGATTGTGGCAATGGTTTATTTCTTTAAGTTTTATGAAACAGCTTCGTGAATTAACCGGGAAAAGTCATCAAACGGAACACATATCGCGTGCGGAGCAAGGAAAATGCAGTGAAACGATTAATATTCTCCACCTTGCTATGCGCAACCTCTATGGCCGTCGCTGGGGACGCAAAACGCGCATCCTCCTGATAACCGGTACGGCGGCTGAAGTTGAGCAACTGAATCCCGGCCTCACCACCCAGCTCTGGCAGGAAGATCGCGGCACGTTGCTGTTGTGGGGCGGTGACCTCAACACCCCAGCCGACAGTGTCTGGCTGACCGCACTGCGTAAGCTGCGCCGCCGTCCGGTGGATGGCATGGTGTGGGTCACCTCAGCATTTGATAGGCTTTTAGCGCCGGGGTTGGAGCAACCGTTACCGGTTCCCTCTGAAAGCATCATGGATTCCCTGTCTCATGCCATCAGTAACCGCATGGATGCGCTTGGCTGGAAACTCCCCCTGTACGTCTGGTCCCTACATCCGCGCGCCGGTAAGCCGGAAGGCCGCATCGTGCAGGCGACAGGTTGTCTGCTGCCCGCCGGATGCAGTCTGGAAGCGCTGGCTGACCAACTCGCGGCACTGACGCCGGCATTGACCTCACAGGGTGTGCAGCAGACCTGTGACAAGGTAAGGCATAACTTCCTGCTGTCCCTTGCCGATCAGCTCATTCGTGAGCCGGAAAGCGTGACCGCACCGCTGTCGGTGATGCTCAATCCGTATCGCCCGCTGCCGCTGGCCGGTGTGGTGTTCAGTCAGCCTTCAGCCGGTGCAGAACGCACTGTGCCGCACCACTGGGGCATGGATAAGCGCTGGAATGTTCTGCCTGAATCAGTCCGGACGCTTCCTGACGGGCTGCGTCCTCGCAAGCCCGGTATTCCATGGCGCAAGGTAATGGCATCTGCTGCTGCGCTCACGATGGTGAGCTGGGTTATGTGGATGGGCATCGCGTATGTCACCAACCGCAGCCAGATTGCAGGTGCGAATGCCCAGACCGCACTTGCCGCCCTACAGAATCAGCCGCTGGAGCAGCGCCTGCACGCGCTGTCTGAACTTCAGAAAACCATGGCCCGTCTGCAGTACCGCTCTGAGCATGGCGTGCCGTGGTATGAAAAGGCCGGGCTGAGCCAGAATAACGCCCTGCTGGCCGCACTCTGGCCACGCTATCAGGACAGCGCGTTGCCGCTGTTGCGGGATGCGGCTGCAGACCATCTGCAGAAGCAGGTCAGTGCCTTTAACGCGCTGCCTCCGGATAGCCCGCTGCGCGAGCAGAGGGCAAAAGCGACCTATGACCAGCTGAAACTTTACCTGATGCTGGCGCGTCCTGAGCATATGGATGGTGCCTGGTTTAGCACGGTGCTGCTTCAGGACTGGCTGAAGCGTGACGGTGTGAAGGACGGTATCTGGCTAGGCGTGGCCCCGTCGCTGCTGTCGTTTTATGGTGCACAACTGGTCACACATGCTGAGTGGAAACTGCGAGCTGATGAAAACATGGTCAGCCAGGCGCGTTCCCTGCTGGTTCGCCTGATGGGGGTGCGTAATAGCGAATCGACTCTGTACCAGAAAATGCTTTCACAGGTGGCACATCTGTATGTGGATATGCGTCTTGAAGATATGACAGGTGATACCGATGCTGCCCGCCTGTTCAGCACCACCGAAATTGTACCTGGCATGTTTACCCGTCAGGCCTGGGAGCAGGCCGTTCAGCCCGCCATCGAGAAGGTGGTGAAGGCGCGCCGGGACGAGCTCGACTGGGTGCTGACTGACAGCAAACGTCCGGTCAATAAGCAGGATGAAATCTCCCCGGAAGCACTTAAAAATCGCCTGACGGAGCGTTATTTTGCCGATTTTGGCGGCGCCTGGCTGGAATTCCTCAACAGCCTGCGCTGGAACCAGGCCACCACGCTGTCGGACTCCATTGACCAGTTGACCCTGATGGCCGACGTGCGTCAGTCGCCTCTGGTGGCGCTGATGAACACTCTGAATGTTCAGGGGCGTACCGGACAGACAGGCGAAGCGATATCAGATTCACTGGTGAAATCAGCCAAAAATCTGCTGGGTGGCGACAACAAAGATGCCATTGACCAAAGTGCCGGTGTTCATGGCCCGCTTGATGCGACCTTTGGCCCGGTCCTGGCACTGATGGATAAAAGCCGCACGGGAGCACAAGAGCAGAGTCTGCAGTCGTATCTGACACGTGTGACGCAGGTGCGTCTGCGTCTGCAGCAGGTGACCAATGCCGCCGACCCGCAGGCGATGACCCAGACCATTGCCCAGACCGTATTTCAGGGTAAAGCTGTGGACCTCACCGAAACCCGCGACTACGGCAGCCTGATTGCCGCCGGTCTGGGGCAGGAGTGGAGCGGCTTTGGCCGAACGGTGTTTGTGAATCCAATGGAGCAGGCCTGGCAGCAGGTGCTGACCCCTGCGGCCAACAGCCTCAATGCCCAGTGGCAGCAGGCGGTAGTGGCTGAGTGGAACAGTGCCTTTGGTAGCCGCTATCCGTTTAACAACTCAAGTAGTGATGTCTCGTTGCCGCTGCTGGCCAAATACCTCAACGCGGATTCCGGGCGTATCGCTCAGTTCCTGCAGACCCGTCTCAAAGGCGTGCTGCACAAAGAAGGAAACCACTGGGTGCCGGACAGCATCAACTCGCAGGGGCTGGCCTTTAACCCAGAGTTCCTCAATGCCATTAACACCCTGAGTCATATCTCCGATGTGGCCTTCACCGAAGGCAATGCAGGGATGAACTTCGAACTACGTCCAGGTACTGCCGATGGCGTGATGCAGACCACCATGATTATCGACAGCCAGAAGCTGATATACGTTAACCAGATGCCAGCCTGGAAGCGCTTCACCTGGCCTGCGGATACTGAGGCTCCTGGTGCGAACCTGAGCTGGATAAGCACCCAGGCAGGCACCCGTCAGTATGCGGATATTCCAGGCGCCTGGGGCTGGATACGACTGCTCGACAAAGCTGCCGTCAGTGCTTATTCGGGCGTGGGTAGCAGCTACAGTCTGAGCTGGACGGCGCAGGACGGTCGAACACTCAATTACACCCTGCGTACCGAAGCGGGAGAGGGTCCTCTGGCGCTGCTGAAACTGCGTAATTTCCGCCTGCCAGAGACCATCTTCAGCACGAAAGGCGTGGCAGCATCAGACCAGGTCGCCAGCGCAAGCAATGATACAGAGGACGTATATTGATGAGCACGCTCAACGCTTTACTCCGCGCCTGCCAGACTGAGCAGGAACCACTCCTTGCGACCACCCGTGAGCGGGTTAGGCTCTGGGATAGCTGGCTGCAGCCGCTGTCCGGTCCATCTCCTCAGGGTGACGACCCGGGTTATGACGATGACTTTCAGCAGATGCGCGAGGAGGTCAACAAACTCTCAGGTGCAGATACCGAACTTATCTGCCAGCTTGCAGAGAAGCTTCTGACCACGACCGCCAAAGATATCCGTGTGGCCACCTACTACTGCTGGGCAAAGCTGCACCGCGAAGGTGAGCAGGGGCTCGCTGAAGGTCTTGAACTGCTGTGCGGCCTGCTGGAGCGCTTTGGTACACAACTGCATCCACAGCGTGAGCGCAGCCGTAAGGCGGCACTGGAATGGCTGGCGGGATCGCGAATGACTGACTCTCTTTCCCTGTACCCCGAAGTGGTCAGGAACGATGCGATACGTACCACCGGGGCACTGCTGTTGATAGAGCAACTGACGGAAAATGAGCCGGATGAAATCCGACCGGAACTCAATACGCTGTATGGTGCTCTTGAAAGCCGCTTGCAGAAAGCGGGTGGTGTGGATGCGGTTGTGCCGCAGAACGCCAGTGCCTGCGAAACCCCTGCGACTGCTAGCCACTACGATGCCCCGGTCATCGGACGTATCACCTCCGGTCAGGATTTGCTGGCACAGGCCCGCACGCTCGCCGAATATCTGCGCGAACAGCCGGACGGGTGGCTGTCCGCACACCATCTGATGAAGAGCCTGCGTCACGATACTCTGCGGGCAATTCCGGCCCCGGATGCGCAGGGCCGTACCCGCATCGAACCGCCAAGAGCAGACCAGCGCGCGTTACTTAAACGTCTCTATCTGCAGCAGAACTGGGTAGAGATGCTTGAAACGGCAGATAGCGCCTTTTCCCGCGGTGCTAATCACCTTTGGCTGGATTTGCAGTGGTACATCCACCAGGCCCTGACGAAATCAGGTCAGGACACTCTGGCTGGCATTATTGCCGCTGACCTGAAAGGGTTGCTCACCCGTCTGTCCGGTCTGGAAACGCTCGCGTTCAGTGACGGAACGCCATTTGCGGATGAAGTAACGCTGAACTGGATCCAGCAAAGCGTGATGGACACAACTGGCGGGTGGGGCAATGACACCCCATCCGCTCAGATGTCTGCCAGCAATGATGACATTCTGGCGCTGGAGCCAGAAGCCGTGGTGCTGGCGGACAGTGAAGGCCCGGATACTGCGCTGGCCTGGCTACAGAAGCGCCCGGGTGTGACCACCGATCGCCAGAAGTGGCTGTTACGTCTGCTGATGGGCCGCATTGCTGAGCAGTACGGTAAAAATGAGCTGGCGATGCATCTGTTTGCTGAACTGGGTGATCGCGCCAGAGACGTGACTCTCAGCAACTGGGAGCCTGAGCTGCTGTTCGAGGTACAGGCCCGTCATCTGAAACTCCTGCGCCTGAAAGCCGGCCGCAGTGAGGCTGATAAGGCACGACTTACACCGTTAATGGACAAGTTACTTGCCGGGCTGATCGCTGTCGATCCAGCACGTGGTGCCGTGCTTTGCGGTTAAATGCACAGGAGCAGAAAAAAATGGAAGATTTGACTCTGCGTTATTACGACGCGGAAATGCGCTACCTCCGTGAAGCGGCTAAAGAATTTGCCCAGACCCATCCGGACCGGGCAGCCATGCTGGACCTGGATAAAGCCGGCACACCCGATCCGTATGTAGAGCGCCTGTTTGAAGGCTTTGCTTTCTCTATGGGGCGGCTGCGCGAAAAGATTGACGACGACCTGCCGGAGCTGACTGAAGGACTGGTCAGTATGCTCTGGCCACATTACCTGCGGACCATTCCGTCACTCTCGGTGGTCGCGTTCACGCCTGCGCTTCAGACCGTTAAGATGGCAGAGGTGATGCCCGCGGGGCTGGAAGTGTACTCCCGCCCGGTGGGGCCGAAAAATACGGTCTGCCGTTACCGCACAACCCGCGATGTGATGCTCAACCCGCTGAATATCTCTCGGGTGACCATGACCACTGAGCCGGACGGGCGCTCGTTACTGCGAATGCGCTTTGCCTGCAGCACACAGGCGGACTGGTCCCATGCGGACCTCAGTGACCTGAGCCTCTATCTAGGGGCGGATGCACCGGTCAGCAGCCAGCTACACCTTATGCTGACCAAACGGCAGGCCGCACTCTATATGCGCCTGCCTGGTCAAACTGACCGTATCCGGCTTGACGGATATTTCTCACCGGGCGGCTTTCGTGACGAAGACTGCCTGTGGCCGAAAGGCGATACCGCGTTCAGCGGCTACCAGCTTCTGCTGGAGTATTTCACCTTCCGCGACAAGTTTATGTTTGTCCACCTTAACGGCCTTGAGGGCATCACGCCGCCAGCGGGGGCTGAGTATTTTGATGTTGAAGTGGTGTTCAGTACGCCATGGTCATCTGACCTACCGGTCACTGATGATGCGGTTCGCCTCCACTGCGTGCCGGTGATTAACCTGTTTACGCTGGAGGCTGACCCGCTCACCATCACCGGGCTTGAAAACGAATACCTGCTGCGTCCAAAACGTCTGCAGGACGGACATACCGAGATTTATTCGGTGGATTCAGTCACTGGCTCAAACCGCACCAATGACGCGGAGTATGTTCCGTTTAGCAGCTTCAGGCACAAGGGCGGGATGATGCGCCGTTATGCTCCCCCCCGTTATTACCACACCCGCGTTAAGCGCAGCGTGACCGGGCTCTATGACACCTGGCTTATCCTTGGCGGGCACCAGTGGGAAGATGACCGCCTGTTTGAGCGTGAGGCCGTGTCGCTGCAAATCACCGGCACCAACGGTCAGTTACCACGCCGGGCATTACAGAGCACACTGCTTGACCGCTGTGAGCAGGTGGTGAGTACGCAACTTTCAGTACGTAACCTCTGCAAACCAACGCTGCCAGTCTATCCGCCTTCTGAAGACCGCTTTCACTGGCGGGTTCTGAGCCACCTGGGATCCGGTTTCCTGAACATGATGAGTACCGCCGAAGTGCTGCGCGGCACGCTTGCCCTGTATAACTGGCAGGAAGATGAAATGAACACCCGGCGTCTGGAGGCGATTCAGCATGTAAAGCACCATCGCCTTCAACGCTTTGAACAGGGCTACCTGCTGCGGGGGCTGGATATTGAGGTAACCCTCGACAGCAACGGCTTCACCGGTGAGGGTGATATTCACCTGTTCGGTGAAATGCTCAACCGATTCTTTGCGCTGTATGCCGATATGAACCAGTTCAACCAGCTTACCCTCATTGTTCAGCCAGAAGGAAAATGCATCCGGTGGAAAGAGAATCACAGTCCGCGTCTGCCAGGCTGATAGCGCAACTGGGCGACCGGCTGCCGTACATGAATTTTTACCGTTTCTGTCAGCTACTGGAGCAGAGCCAGCCGGATAAACCGGTCACCGGCAGCACCTGGCAGGTGCGACATGAGCCGGTTCGTTTCCGACCCCATGCGGGGATGGGGTTCCCAGCCTCTGAAATCAAAGGAGCAGAGCTACCGGAACATCCGCACCTTCCACCCACAATCCGTACCACCTTTATGGGGCTCTACGGCGTGGAGTCTCCGCTGCCGACGCACTATATCGATGACATCGCTCAGCGACGGGAAGGGTACGAAGCTAACGCGGACTTCCTCGATATCTTCAACCACCGGCTGATTGCTCAGTACTACCGTATCTGGCGTAAATATTCGTATCCGGCAACGTTTGAAGAAGGCGGTAAGGACAAAACTTCACAGTATCTGCTGGGTTTGGCTGGGCTTGGGATTGACGGCTGCACAGAAAGTATAGCGGCGCCTGCCTCACGCTTTCTGGCGCTGCTGCCGGTGATGTTGTTGCCAGGACGTACTGCGGAAGGCATGGCTTCACTGGTACGTCTTCTGGCGCCTAATACGCAGGCGAAAATCTGGCACCACGACAGGCGTCGGGTACCGCTGAAGAAACCTTTGAGAATGAGCATTAGCCAGCCTGTCACACTGACGCATCGCCCGGTGATGGGCAGTTATGCCACCGATGTGAACAGCCAGGTACTGATGCGTCTGACCACCACAGACCCTGTGGAAGTACCGGGTTGGTTGCCCGGCGGGGTGCTTTACACGGATCTGATGGCGCTATTGCACGTCTATCTTGGCTCTCGCCTGGATGTCCGCCTGCAGCTGTGTGTCGACCGTAGACTGCTGCCGGACGCGACAATGAGCACTCAACCCAAAGCGGGTGCAGTGCAACTGGGCCGCACTGCCGTGATGCGACCGCTGAATGCGGCTAAGACAACATCACACCCAAAAACAATAACCATCAATCTTGGCCGCTACGAGCGCGTACAGGAAAACATTCACCGCAAGGAGACTGATGAAGATGGCGATTACCGCTGGTAAATTTCCTCTGGTTACGCTGGCTGTAGGCATTACGCTGATGCTGGCTGGCTGTGGACTTACTCAGAGTGTTACGGACGGCACTGTCGCCGTGACTAAATCGATTTTTTATAAGCAGGTGAAGATCCTGCATCTCGATATTCGTGCCCGTGAAGCCGTGAACAGCAATGCTGGAGGTGTCGCTCTGTCGACGGTGGTGCGTATTTATCAGCTTAAAGACCGCAAAACCTTTGACAGCATGGACTACCCGTCATTGTTTAAAGACGACAGCCAGGCCGTCAAGGCAGACCTCGTGGCGGAGAAAGATATAAGGCTGCAGCCGGGGGGGGCGGTAACGGTTGATATGCCAATGGAAAAAGATGCGCAGTACGTGGCAGTGGCCGGGATGTTTATGTCACCTGACCAGGAGAACAACACCTGGCGTGTAGTATTGAGCCGCGATGAGCTTGATCCGGAGAAGGCCCGGGTGATTGACGCGGGCAGCAATCGACTGACTCTGCAGGCGCTGAAAGATGAGTGAGTCATCCCGTCCTTCACTGTATGAAACACTTTATGGCAACTTCACCGGCGGCCTCGACCTGCATCAGGTCAGCGAGCAGAACCAGGTCATCCTCTCGGTACTGGATAACATGCAGCGTATCCTCAACTGTCGTGCCGGCACGCTGGCGCATCTGCCTGACTACGGCCTGCCGGATATGACCAAAATCCTGCAGGGCATGCCGGGAACGGCTCATGAGCTGATGGGCACATTGTCTGCCGTCCTGTTCAAATACGAACCACGCCTGAAAAAAATAACCGTTGTCCTGCTGGAACAGAACGTCCCCGGTGAACTGCGCTATGCCATTGATGCTGAACTTAAAGGGATTGGCCTGGTGCGCTACGGGACTGAATTTATGCCCGAAGGACGGGTCCTGTTAAGGCATCTCAGACAACAGCAGTATCTCGACGCCACTCTTCGTATATAAGGTCCGATAACATCATGTCTGTAAAATTACAGTTCCTGAAGAAGTTGCAGGCACGCCAACCTGCACCTGTTCCTGCCATCAGCAAGAGTCAGGCTGATATTGCAGAGTTTCGCCAGCGAATGGCCCAGCTTCAGGAGCAAATGGACGCGTGGCTGACGGATACGGGACTGAATGTGGAGCCACTGACAGTATCCGTTCCGGATCTGCTGGTGGAGGGCGGGGCTTTTGAGATTTCCGGTATCGTTTTGCGCTATGACAGCCGGGCGGTCAAATTTATGCCGATCTTTCTGTATGGGCTGGGCGTCGCAGGTTGTGTCGAGATAACTTTCTGTTCCGGGGACAAGGTGATTTCTCAAGGACGCCTGTTCATGAGGGTGGGGAACGCAAATGGCTGGATCTTTACTCCCCCTGATACCTCATCCCGGTCCGGACAACTATTTGATGAAGGTGTATTTTTCGGTCTGATTTTAGCGCTGCTGCCATAGCGATATTTATGAGTCATTGCACTTTTAAACGCAAAATAGCCCCTCACATCAACTGACGAAATTAACCACACGGATATGCAGGCCCTCCAGGATGACCACACATATAACGTTAAAAACCGGCGGTGACCCGCGCACGCTGCCAGATTACGCCGCCCTCCGCGATGAGCTCAGCAAGCTGACGCATCCTGCTCGCCCGGATGTGAACTGGCAATATGTCGAAAAACGCTGCCTCTCTCTGTTTGAACAAAACGGTGTGGAGTTGCAGACTGCGGCCTGGTTCACCCTTGCCCGGACTCACCTGTCTGGATTGGCTGGCCTGAACGAAGGGCTGGCGATTCTGGAGGCCCTGATTAGCCATCAGTGGGACGTTTTCTGGCCGAAGACGCTACATACTCGTCTGGAAATTCTTAGCGGCCTGAGCCAGCGCCTGCAGCAGCGCATGCGTATGCTTCCACTCAACAATAGCCATCTTAGTGAGCTTTATCGTGCTGAAGCGTTGCTTACCCGGCTGAGTGCGGTGCTCCAGCGCCTTGAACTGAAACACCTAAGCCAGTTCGATACGTTACGAACAATGATACGTTCGAATGCTGAACGGCTGGAAAGCAGTAATGACGCATCCGATCTGAATGCACGCATGATGCCCGGTTGCGAATTACCTCAGGAAAGGGCAGAGCCGGTTGACGAAGTGAAATGGGTTTATGTTGTGCAGCCGGAAAATCAGCCCAATGCAGAGGATCGTGCGACAGCGCATGGGGCTGTCAGACCATGGAAACCCTTTGTCGCCGGGATGTGTTCTATGCTGGTGGTCAGCGTCGCCGTGGCGTGGGGAGGGGGCTTTCTGTCCAGACCCGATCCCTTAACGGCTCAGGCTATTGCCTCGCTGGCACCGTTACCTGAAGCGCTTACACCTGCTCAGCAAGACGCGTTAGCACAGCGAGGCACTTTCCCGTCCACGTTTATCACAGAAACGCAGCAGCAGCTTGCCCGACTGGATAAATTGCCTCCTGACTGGAATATTTCCTACAGCCTTCAGCTGTTAGCGCAACTCCAGGCATTGCGGCCGGAGGAAGCAAAGCCGCTCGCCGTACAGTGGCAGCAAAAATTTAACGCGGCGGCGTTGCCTGCTGAGGCCATGAACAGCTGGTATCAGGGAATGATGAAGCTTCAGCAACTGAGCCACCGGCTGAGTAGTCTGGATGAACAAAAAGGAAAATACATCACGGTGAGTGAGCTTAAATCGGTGGTTTTTTCGACTATACAGTCATTTAACCAAACAATACCGGCTGAAGAACAACTCAGACGCCTGTCACAGCATCCAACAGGAGGTGTGCTTCCTGAAGCCGAAAAGACCCAGCTGGAGTTGCGTCTTAAACAGCTGGCAACGCGTTACGCTCAAATAAAACGGGATTCTTCTTCGCAGTGAATTCTGCGGTGGACAGGCGAATTTGTTCAACAACGCGTGGAAGTCAAAGTGTCCCCTGCAGGAATCGAACCTGCAACTAGCCCTTAGGAGGGGCTCGTTATATCCATTTAACTAAGGGGACGAGGCGGCACGAGTATAGCCTTATTTACACTGTGCGTTAAGCGCATCGCCGCCTGACTGCTCAAAGAGTCACCATTCAGGACAATTTTTTTGTCGATTTATCATCATTTTCCCGTGCCTTAAGCTCAGCTTTGCGTTTGTTCGACATGTCGTTACGGATTTGAGCATGGCTTAACAGCGCGAAGATAAACGTTCCGCCGCAGATGTTTCCTGCCAGCGTCGGAAGGGCGAACGGCCAGAAAAAATCGCTCCAGTGAAGCGTACCGTTGAAGACCAGATACAGTATTTCAACGGTACCGACCACGATATGCGTGGTGTCCGCGAGCGCAATCAGCCAGGTCATCAGTATGATCACCACAATTTTGGCGCTCCCCGCTGAAGGAAACATCCAGACCATTGTGGCGATGATCCAGCCGGAGATGATGGCATTCGAGAACATCTCCACCGGGGTGTTTTTCATCACATCCATGCCAATTTTCACAAACGCGTCCCGGGTGGGTTCATCAAAGATCGGCATGTGTTCAAACGCCCAGGCCGCGATGCCCGTGCCGATGATATTACCCAGCAGAACGACGCTCCACAGACGCATTAATAAACCGAAATTGCCGAGGGTGGGGTTTTGCATTACAGGCAGAACGGCGGTCACCGTGTTTTCGGTAAACAGCTGCTGGCGGGCCATGATGACAATAATAAAGCCGAAGGTATAGCCGAGATTCTCGAGTAAAAATCCGCCGGGTACACCCTCCAGCTGCACATGAAATATCCCTTTCGCAAGCAGAGATGCGCCCATTGAGAGCCCGGCAGCGATGGCTGACCAGAAGAGGGCCATCGCGTCGCGCTCCATCTCCTTTTCACCATCCTGACGTATATGTTCGTGGATGGCCATCGCGCGGGAGGGGAGGCGATCTTCATCAATTTCTATCTTCTCGCCGCGCGCTTTCTCCTCGCTTTCAATTTCAAGTTCCTCACTGTTCTCGCCAATTTTTTCTTCGCCCACGTCTTTCATATTTGCTCCCGGAGGTTGATCTTTTTGTTAAGCGTAGCGGCTTTTATCGGAATGCCTGTGGGGATGCTCTTAAATTGGCGGCAATGGCAACAAAGGTGATACATCTCTTTCAAAAGACATTATAAAATTGCCAGCGAAACGAATTCCAAAAGCCAGGCTATGCTGAGATCAGAGTCACGGTGGTTACTGCCCGTAATTGTGCTCATAGACATCGGTAAACGTGCTGTTACAATCGCTTGCACGTTTACAGACGGAGCGTCAACGGCTCCGTTACGGATGGCAATCAACGATAGCCATACTGAACAGGGAGATATTTATGAAACTTCGGCTGTCGGCGCTTGCGCTGGGCGCGACGATGCTTGTGGGCTGCGCCAGCTCCGGTGAGCAAACGGGACGCTCCGATCCTCTCGAAGGATTTAACCGCTCAATGTATAGCTTCAACTACAACGTGCTGGACCCGTATGTGGTTCGCCCGGTGGCAGTAGCATGGCGCGATTATGTTCCACAGCCCGCGCGTAACGGATTAAGTAACTTTACCAGCAACCTCGAAGAGCCTGCGGTAATGGTGAACTATTTCCTGCAGGGCGATCCGTATCAGGGGATGGTGCACTTTACCCGCTTCTTCCTGAACTCCATTCTGGGGATGGGCGGCTTTATTGATGTCGCAGGTATGGCGAACCCGAAACTGCAGCGTGAACAGCCGCACCGTTTTGGTAGTACGCTGGGGCATTATGGCGTTGGTTACGGCCCTTACGTTCATCTGCCGTTCTATGGCAGCTTCACCGTGCGTGATGACGGCGGCGATATGGTCGATACGCTATATCCGGTTCTGTCGTGGCTGACCTGGCCGCTTTCTGTGGGTAAATGGACGGTGGAAGGGATTGAAACCCGTGCGCAACTGCTCGACTCTGATGGTCTGCTGCGCCAGTCTTCTGACCCGTACATTATGGTGCGTGAAGCGTACTTCCAGAATCATGACTTTATCGCCAACGGCGGTAAGCTGAAGCCGGAAGAGAATCCAAACGCGAAGGCTATCGAAAACGAACTAAAAGATATCGATTCACAGTAAATAAAAAAGGTGAGCAATGCTCACCTTTTTTGATTCCAGTACGATTAGAACGCGTAGTTGAAGTTCGTACCGAACAGCCAGGCTTTACCTTCAGAGGTAAACTCGTAAGGGCCTTCCTGGAACGTCACTTTCTGACCGTGCATATAAGAAACGCCCGCATCGATGGATGCATTCTCGTTGAACGCATATGTCGCGCCTGCACTTAACCAGAAGCGGTCCTGATCCGGAATCGAAATGGAACGCTTGTCTGCCGGAACCGGGCTGTCGTCAAATGCGATACCGGAGCGGAAAGTCCAGTTTTTATCGTAGTAGTAGGTGGTACCCAGCGCAATACGATAGGCGTCGTGGAAGCTTTCGTCCTTATAGAACAGCGTTTGACCATTGGTTCCGGTCGCTTTCAGCTCCTGGAACTGGCTCCAGCTGGTATAGGCCAGGCTATAGTGAATAGCCCATTGTGGTGCAACGCGGTTGTAACCGGACACTTCCCACATTTCTGGCAAATGCAGCGACAGTGAACCTGGAACGGTCTGGTTTGACGTTCCCCAAGGAATGGTGGTACCTGCACCGGGAACCAGGTTGTTCACAGGCTTCAGGATGCCGCTCTTGTAATCGCCGTCGAAGTCAATTTTCACTTCGGAACGATAGGTCAGACCCCAGCGGTTGTTTTTATCCAGTTCGTACAGGATACCGGCGTTCCAGCCATAGCCCCACTCATCACCTTCAAGGCTGGCAATTTTATTGCTGTTTTTTGGCAGGCGAGCAGTCTGTTCCCCGGAATAACGTTCGATTTTGGCATCGGCGTAGACGGCATCAAAGCCCAGGCCAAAACTCCAGTTATCGTTCAGGCGATACGCACCGCTCAGGTTGAGGTTCAGCGTGGTAAGGTCTGTTTTACCGCCGTATTCACCTGCCGGGTAGTTGTTATTGAACTCGGTAGCAAGGCCGTAGTTAGACGTTACGGATGCACCCCAGCCAAACTGTTCATTGATAGGCGCAACGAAGTGCAGGTTAGGGATCCATGCTGTTGGGGCAATATTGTCCGCTTTAAGACTCGCACCCGTATAAGGCGACTTACCGGAAATGTTTACATCAGGATCGATATAAACCGCACCAGCAGAGAAGGTCGGACGATCAAACATCATGATCAATGCAGGGTTACGACTCGCGTTACCTGCATCATCAGCAATAGCGCCTTCCCCGGAATATGCGCGGCCAAGGCCAGAGGAAGAAAATTCGTTTAACTGAAAGCCCGCTGACCATGCGGAAGTGGAGACGAGTGCCACTGCGACTGCCAGCGCAGTCTTGTTGAACAGGGTTTTCTGGCTCATGACCATAACCTCATTGAGTTATTTTTATTCAATAATTGTTACATACCGTAACAGGAGCGCGAAGTGTAGGGTCTGAGGTATGACAGACAAATCAGACCAGTGGCCAGAGTATAGGTCTGACCAGCCGGAATGTTGCAAGTTTGTTTATTAATATTTTCAAACATGTTTCGTGAAACGAGATCTGGTTGGCAAAATTGTGACCATCGAGACTCACCCAAAAGGGTGGTTTTTGTTTTAGATCATTTTTTAGTGTGATATTGGTCACTTATCCGATTTTGCGCCATTAACGGCTGGAGAGAGCCCGCGCCGGGGCGTAAAATAGCAGCATCGTGTTTATCTCGCGCGCTGCGCGAATACAGAGGAAATTGAGCTATGAGTAAATGCAGTGCTGATGAAACCCCGGTTTGCTGCTGTATGGATGTTGGGACCATCATGGACAACACCGATTGCACCGCCTCTTACAGCCGCGTATTCACCAACCGTGCCGAAGCGGAAGAGACCCTGACTGCGCTGAGCAAGCGTGCGCGTGACGTTGAATCCGATCCTTGTGAAATCAAGTCTACCTTTACCGAAGTAGAAGGCGGCGTGAAGCTGGACATCGACTTTGTTTTCGCCTGCGAAGCAGAAACGCTGATTTTCCAGCTGGGTCTGCGTTAATTTCTGCGGCCTGATGCCCTCACCCCGACCCTCTCCCACGAGAGAGGGCGCAAACATTAAAACGGTAACCTACGGGTTACCGTTTTGCTTTTACCTTGCGCACCCGGCAACATACCGCACAAATGCCCCTGCTATGCAGGGGCATTTTCTTTTTCTTCTCTGTGTTTTAGCTCGCATTTTTTCGTTTCCCCGATTGGCTGAATGTAAAAAAATGGTTAAGACTATTATCAGGTCAGACCACTTTGTGTTTGCGAAAAATTTTTTACAGGGGAGTGTTATGAGTCAGGCATTACCGCTTATTACCCGTCAGGGCGATCGCATTGCCATAGTCAGTGGATTGCGCACGCCATTTGCGCGTCAGGCGACGGCGTTTCATGGCATACCGGCCGTCGACCTGGGGAAAATGGTAGTGGGGGAGATGCTGGCTCGCAGCGAAATTCCGCCTGAGGTCATCGAACAGCTGGTTTTCGGCCAGGTCGTGCAGATGCCTGAAGCCCCCAACATTGCGCGGGAAATCGTCCTTGGTACCGGGATGAATGTGCACACCGATGCCTACAGCGTCAGTCGCGCCTGTGCGACCAGTTTCCAGGCCGTGGCGAACGTCGCCGAAAGCCTGATGGCGGGGACTATCCGCGCCGGGATTGCGGGCGGGGCGGACTCCTCTTCGGTACTGCCGATTGGGGTCAGTAAAAAGCTGGCGCGTATCCTGGTCGATGCTAACAAAGCCCGTACGACGGGTCAGAAACTCAAACTCTTCTCGCGTTTACGTCTGCGCGATCTGATGCCCGTGCCACCTGCCGTAGCGGAATACTCCACTGGCCTGCGCATGGGCGATACCGCCGAGCAGATGGCGAAAACCTACGGCATTACCCGTGAACAGCAGGATGCGCTGGCGCATCGTTCACATCAGCTTGCGGCAAAAGCCTGGTCGGAAGGCAAGCTGACCGACGAGGTCATGACTGCCTACATTCCACCCTATCGCGAACCGCTTGCGGAAGATAACAATATTCGCGGCACCTCGACGCTGGCGGATTACGCCAAACTGCGCCCGGCGTTTGACCGCAAGCACGGCACGGTGACGGCGGCGAACAGTACGCCGCTGACGGACGGGGCCGCCGCCGTGATCCTGATGACCGAATCCCGAGCGAAGGAGCTGGGCATTACTCCCCTCGGCTATTTACGCAGCTACGCCTTCACCGCCATTGACGTCTGGCAGGACATGCTGCTAGGTCCGGCGTGGTCCACGCCGCTGGCGCTGGATCGCGCGGGGCTGACGCTGGCCGATTTAACTCTGATTGATATGCACGAAGCATTTGCCGCGCAAACCCTGGCCAACGTCCAGCTGCTGGCAAGCGAGCGTTTCGCCCGCGATGTGCTGGGCCGCGCCCATGCTACGGGCGAAGTGGATCAGAGCAAATTCAACGTGCTGGGCGGCTCTATCGCCTACGGTCATCCGTTTGCCGCCACCGGCGCGCGAATGATCACGCAAACATTACATGAACTTCGTCGCCGTGGCGGCGGGTTTGGCCTTGTTACCGCCTGTGCGGCGGGCGGCCTTGGCGCAGCAATGGTTCTGGAGGCTGAATAATGGATATGCCATCTGCATTTAATCTGACGGTTCGCCTCGATAACGTGGCCGTTATCACTATTGATGTGCCTGATGAAAAGATGAATACCCTGAAGGCCGAATTTGGTGTTCAGGTGCGCGCGATGCTAAAGCAGATCCGCGAGAACAAAGCCATTCGCGGCCTGGTGTTTATCTCTGCCAAACCCGACAACTTTATAGCCGGGGCGGATATCAACATGATCGCCCGGGCGCAAAGCGCGCTGGAAGCCGAAGAGCTGGCGCGTCAGGGCCAGCAGGTCATGGCGGAGATAAACGGCCTGCCGATCCCGGTTATCGCCGCGATCCACGGTGCCTGTCTGGGCGGCGGGCTGGAGCTTGCGCTGGCGTGCCACAGCCGTATATGTACCGACGATCCGAAAACCATTCTGGGTCTGCCGGAAGTGCAGCTGGGCTTGCTGCCAGGCTCCGGCGGAACGCAACGACTGCCGCGCCTGGTGGGCGTCAGCACGGCGCTGGAGATGATCTTAACCGGTAAACAGCTGCGAGCTCGTCAGGCGCTGAAGGCCGGTCTGGTCGATGACGTCGTGCCGCAGTCCATTTTGCTGGAGGCCGCCGTTGAGCTTGCGCTGAAAGGGCGTCAGGCAAGACGGCCTCTGCCGGTACGCGAGCGCGTGCTGGCAGGGCCACTGGGCAGAACGCTCCTGTTCAACATGGTGGGCAAAAAGACCGAACAAAAGACCAAAGGCAATTATCCGGCGGCAAAGCGGATCCTGGACGTGATCGAAACCGGGCTGTCGCAGGGCAGCAGTAGCGGCTATGCCGCGGAGGCCAAAGCCTTTGGCGAACTGGCGATGACGCCGCAGTCCCAGGCGCTGCGCAGCATCTTCTTCGCCAGCACGGACGTGAAAAAAGATCCCGGTAGCGAGGCGCAGCCCGCGCCGCTGCGTGCCATTGGCGTACTGGGTGGAGGACTCATGGGCGGCGGTATCGCTTTTGTTACCGCCAGCAAAGGCAAATTGCCTGTACGCATCAAAGACATCAATCCTAAGGGGATCAACCACGCGCTGCAGTACAGCTGGCAGAACCTTGATCAAAAGGTCAAACGCCGCCATATCAAGGCAAGCGAGCGCGATAAAACCCTTGCGATGATCTCCGGCACGACGGATTACAGCGGTTTTGCGCACCGCGATCTGGTGATTGAAGCCGTGTTTGAGGATCTGGCGCTTAAGCAGCAGATGGTGGCAGACGTTGAACAGCATTGTGCCCCGCATACCATTTTTGCTTCCAACACGTCGTCATTACCGATTGGCGATATCGCGGCGAAAGCCGTGCGTCCGGAGCAGGTGATTGGACTTCACTTCTTTAGCCCGGTCGAAAAAATGCCGCTGGTGGAAGTTATTCCACACGCAACCACCAGTCCGCAAACCATCGCCACGGTAGTCAAGCTTGCGAAGAAGCAGGGTAAAACGCCGATCGTGGTCGCAGACAAAGCCGGCTTCTACGTCAACCGCATTCTGGCGCCCTACATTAATGAAGCCATGCGGCTGCTGACGGAAGGCGAGAAGATCGAACATGTCGACGAGGCGCTGGTAAAGTTTGGTTTCCCCGTTGGCCCAATCCAACTTTTGGATGAGGTGGGAATAGACACCGGCACTAAAATTATACCTGTACTGGAGGCGGCTTATGGCGATCGTTTTAGCCCGCCTGCAAACATTGTTTCTGCAATTTTGAAGGACGATCGCAAAGGCAGAAAAAATGAACGCGGTTTCTATCTTTACGGCGCGAAAGGGCGTAAAAGCAAGAAACAGGTCGACCCTTCGGTTTATGGGCTTATTTCGACCACCGGTCAGGGAAAACTGTCCGCCGTTCAGTGCGCTGAACGCTGCGTGATGATGATGCTCAATGAAGCGGCGCGCTGCTTTGGTGAACAGGTGATCAAGAGCTCGCGCGATGGCGACATCGGCGCGGTATTTGGCATTGGTTTCCCGCCGTTCCTTGGCGGCCCGTTCCGTTACATGGATACGCTCGGCGCGGGTGAAGTGGTTGCTATCCTGCAACGTCTGGCTTCGCAATATGGTCCACGGTTTACACCGTGTGACGAATTATTGCAGATGGCGGAACGGGGCCAGACATTTTGGCCTGCAAGGGAAACTGTCCTCGTAAGCTGAGGTCAAAGAAGGGTAAATCCTGAAGTGAATGAACCTGTTCTGGCGATTTTGTAAACAGAGATTGACTATACTTACGCCATTGAGGTAAAAAACAGCGTTTCATTCACCGAATGGATCAGGCACAATGCCCGACCATCGGGTTTTCTACCTCGCAGCATTTATCGCGGGTAGTTAACGCCGGTGATTCTGGTTAACAAAAGCGGTGCAATATGCAAGTTTTTATCATGCGTCACGGCGACGCGGCACTCGATGCCGCCAGTGACTCAGTACGTCCTTTGACCGTCTGTGGCTGCGACGAATCTCGTCTGATGGCGAACTGGCTTAACGGTCAAAAAGTGGACATCGAACGCGTTCTGGTGAGTCCGTTCCTGCGTGCAGAACAGACGCTGGACGTGGTAGGGGAGTGTATGAACCTGCCATCCAGTGTGGATGTTCTCCCTGAACTCACCCCGTGTGGCGATGTCGGCCTTGTCAGCGCCTATCTTCAGGCGCTGTGCAATGAAGGTGTCGCTTCCGCGCTGGTCATTTCCCACCTGCCACTGGTTGGCTATCTGGTATCTGAGCTGTGCCCTGGCGAGACCCCGCCGATGTTCACGACATCTGCCATTGCCAATGTTTCTCTCGACGAAACGGGAAAAGGTGTCTTCAACTGGCAAATGAGTCCGTGCAACCTGAAGATGGCAAAAGCCATCTGACGTGACGTGCGATATGGCGGGGTGCAATGTGCTTCCCGCCATTCAGTCAGGGCAACTCTGGCGGCTGCCACTCTTCCACTTCAATCAACACCAGCAATGCGGCATCTCCGCCGTACTCTTTTGGTGCCTGATGAAACGCCATCACGTGTGGATGCTGAGCAAGCCACAGCGGCGTCTGCTGCTTGAGGATATGTTTACCGTGGCCATGCATCACGCAGGCGCAGAAAACATGTTCACGACGACAGGCTGCAATCAATGCCCCCAACTCCTGTTTCGCCTGCATCTGCGTTAAACCGTGCAGATCGAGAAACAGCTCCGGCGAATAATCTCCGCGACGTAACTTTTTGAGCTCAAAATGGCTGACGTCTTCGCGTACGTATTTCACCGCACCCTGAGTATTGAGCAGCGGCTGAAATTCATCTGAAAAATAGTGGCTGTTATCCGCCTGCTCCTGCAGCAGACGTTTGACCGGTACTTCGCTGATTTTTTTACGCTGCGGGCGATGGACAATGGTGTCCTGCGTGATTTTACGCGTCCCGGTCATTAGCTGCCGGAAGAGCGCCTGATCCTCCTCGCTGAGCGATGTTTTCTTTTTCATTCGTCATTCTCATCTCGTATTTCCGACAGTGTACCCGACTAAACGCATTTTTTAACCTCAAGCGAGACGCGTCATTGCTGATTTATCGCCGTCTTCATGGCAAACTAGCCGCCGAAAATTATGCGAGCATGCCCTGGAGGAAAGAGTGGATAAAATTTTTGTCGATGAAGCAGTAAACGAGCTGCATACCATACAGGACATGTTGCGCTGGTCGGTTAGCCGCTTCAGCGCCGCCAATATCTGGTACGGACACGGTACCGACAACCCGTGGGATGAGGCCGTGCAGCTGGTGCTGCCGTCCCTCTACCTGCCGCTGGATATCCCGGAAGACATGCGCACCGCGCGCCTGACATCCAGCGAAAAACACCGCATCGTTGAGCGCGTGATCCGCCGCGTGAACGAACGTATTCCGGTCGCCTATCTGACCAACAAAGCCTGGTTCTGCGGCCACGAGTTCTATGTCGATGAACGCGTGCTGGTGCCGCGCTCGCCGATTGGTGAGCTGATCAACAACCACTTTGAAGGCCTGATTGGCCATCAGCCGCAGCACATTCTGGATATGTGTACCGGCAGCGGCTGCATCGCCATCGCCTGCGCGTACGCCTTCCCGGAGGCGGAAGTAGACGCCGTTGATATCTCCACCGACGCGCTGGCCGTGACCGAGCACAACATCGAAGAGCATGGGCTGATCCATCACGTTACGCCAATTCGCTCTGACCTGTTCCGCGATCTCCCAACGCTGCAGTACGATCTGATCGTCACCAACCCGCCGTACGTTGATGCGGAAGACATGTCCGATCTGCCGAACGAATACCGTCACGAGCCGGAGCTGGGTCTGGCGTCAGGATCTGACGGCCTGAAGCTGACCCGCCGCATTCTGGCCTGCGCGCCGGATTATCTGACCGACGACGGCGTTCTGATTTGTGAAGTGGGCAACAGCATGGTACATCTGATAGAGCAGTACCCGGATGTGCCGTTCACCTGGCTTGAGTTCGACAACGGCGGTGACGGCGTCTTTATGCTGACGAAAGCGCAGCTGCTCGACGCGCGCGAACACTTCAGCATCTATAAAGATTAATCCAGCGGGCTTCGGCCCGTTTCACAACGCTCAAACACAAACAACAACATCGGAGCCGTGATGGCAGGAAACAGTATTGGACAGTTATTCCGCGTGACCACCTTTGGCGAGTCGCACGGGCTGGCGCTGGGCTGTATCGTTGATGGCGTACCGCCAGGCATCGAACTGACCGAAGCCGATTTGCAGCACGACCTCGACCGTCGTCGTCCGGGCACCTCTCGCTACACCACGCAGCGTCGCGAGCCGGACCAGGTCAAAATTCTCTCTGGCGTCTTTGAAGGACGCACTACAGGCACCAGCATTGGTCTGCTGATTGAAAACACCGATCAGCGCTCCCAGGACTACGGCGCCATCAAAGACGTGTTCCGTCCGGGCCACGCCGACTACACCTACGAACAAAAGTACGGCTTCCGCGACTATCGCGGCGGCGGGCGTTCTTCCGCGCGTGAAACCGCGATGCGCGTGGCGGCTGGCGCCATTGCCAAAAAATACCTGCAGCAGAAATTTGGTATCGTTATCCGCGGCTGTCTGACCCAGATGGGCGACATTCCGCTGGCGATCAAAGACTGGGATCTGGTCGAGCAAAACCCGTTCTTCTGTGCCGATGCCGACAAGCTGGACGCGCTGGACGAACTGATGCGCGGCCTGAAAAAAGAGGGCGACTCCATTGGGGCGAAAGTGACCGTCGTGGCGGACGGCGTCCCACCAGGCTGGGGCGAGCCGGTATTTGACCGTCTCGACGCCGACATCGCCCACGCGCTGATGAGTATCAACGCGGTGAAGGGCGTTGAGATTGGCGACGGTTTTGACGTGGTATCCCTGCGCGGCAGCCAGAACCGTGACGAGATCACGAAGGCGGGCTTCCAGAGCAACCACGCGGGCGGCATTCTGGGCGGTATCAGCAGCGGGCAGCAGATTATTGCCAACATCGCGCTGAAGCCAACCTCCAGCATTACCGTGCCGGGCCACACGATTAACCGCGATGGCGAAGAAGTTGAGATGATCACCAAAGGACGTCACGATCCGTGCGTGGGGATCCGCGCGGTGCCGATCGCTGAAGCGATGCTGGCGATCGTGCTGATGGATCACTTCCTGCGCCAGCGCGCGCAGAATGCGGATGTGACGACCACCATTCCACGCTGGTAAACATGAAAAAAACCGCAATTGCTCTGCTAGCGCTGCTCGCCAGTGGAGCCAGTCTGGCCGCAACGCCATGGCAAAAAATCACCCACCCGGTGGCGGGGAGCGCGCAGTCCATTGGCGCCTTTTCCAACGGCTGTATCGTCGGTGCCCAGGAGCTTCCTCTCCAGTCTGATACCTATCAGGTGATGCGCACCGATCAGCGGCGTTATTTCGGCCACCCGGATCTGGTGCTGTTCATCCAGCGTCTGGGAAATCAGGTGCATAACCTGGGGCTGGGCACGATGCTGATTGGCGATATGGGGATGCCTGCCGGCGGTCGCTTTAACGGTGGACACGCCAGTCACCAGACCGGACTGGATGTCGATATCTTCCTGCAGCTGCCGAAAACCCGCTGGACCTCCGCCCAACTGCTGAAACCGCAGGCGCTGGATCTGGTGGCGAGCGACGGCAAGCGCGTTGTGCCGTCCCTGTGGACGCGGGACGTATCCAGCATGATCAAGCTGGCGGCAGAAGATAACGACGTCACGCGGATTTTCGTTAACCCGGCCATCAAGCAGCAGCTTTGTCTGGATGCCGGAACCGATCGCGACTGGCTGCGCAAAGTGCGCCCGTGGTTCCAGCATCGTGCGCACATGCACGTTCGTCTGCGCTGTCCGGCGAATAGCCTGGAATGTGAAGATCAGCCGCTACCTCCGCCAGGCGATGGCTGCGGTGCGGAACTGCAAAGCTGGTTTGAACCGGCAAAACCTGGAACCTCAAAGCCTGAGAAGAAGACACCGCCTCCGTTGCCGCCTTCCTGCCAGGCGCTACTGGATGAGCATGTACTTTAATGGATAATTTCGTCAATCTGTTTATGGTGTCACCGCTGCTGCTGGTGGTGCTGTTCTTCGTGGCCATGCTGGCCGGTTTTATTGATGCCCTTGCGGGCGGTGGCGGGTTATTAACCGTACCCGCGCTGCTGGCGGCGGGCATGAGCCCGGCGCAGGCGCTTGCCACCAACAAGCTGCAGGCCTGCGGCGGCTCGCTCTCGGCGTCGCTCTATTTTATCCGCCGCAAGGTGGTGAGCCTGGCCGACCAGAAGCTCAATATCCTGATGACCTTTATCGGCTCCACGTCGGGCGCGCTGCTGGTTCAGCACGTGCAGTCGGATATTTTGCGCCAGATCCTGCCGGTTCTGGTCATCTGCATCGGTCTCTACTTCCTGCTGATGCCAAAGCTCGGCGAGGAAGACCGCCAGCGTCGTCTGCACGGCCTGCCGTTTGCCCTGATTGCCGGGGGCTGCGTCGGCTTTTACGACGGATTCTTCGGCCCGGGGGCAGGCTCGTTTTATGCGCTGGCGTTCGTGACGCTGGCCGGGTTTAACCTCGCCAAATCGACCGCTCATGCCAAAGTGCTCAACGCGACCTCGAACCTCGGCGGTCTGCTGCTGTTTATCATTGGCGGCAAGGTCATCTGGGCAACCGGATTCGTCATGATGGCAGGGCAGTTCCTGGGCGCACGCGCGGGTTCGCGTCTGGTGTTAAGCAAAGGACAAAAACTTATTCGCCCGATGATTGTCATCGTCTCGGCCGTAATGAGCGCCAAACTTCTTTATGACAGCCATGGACAGGAGATCCTCACCTGGTTGGGGATGAATTAATGAACAGTACGCATCACTACGAACAGCTGATTGCGATTTTCGACGGCTGTTTTGCTGACGATTTTAATACCCGTCTGATTAAAGGCGACGACGAACCGATCTATCTTCCTGCTGATGCAGAGGTTCCGTATAACCGTATCGTGTTTGCGCACGGCTTTTACGCCAGCGGTCTTCACGAGATTTCGCACTGGTGCATTGCGGGGAAAGCGCGGCGCGAGCTGGTGGATTTCGGTTACTGGTACTGCCCGGACGGACGTGATGCCGCCACCCAGGGGCAGTTTGAGGATGTGGAAGTGAAGCCGCAGGCGCTGGAATGGCTATTCTGCGTCGCGGCGGGTTTCCCGTTCAACGTGAGCTGTGACAACCTTGAAGGCGACTTCGAGCCAGACCGTATCGTCTTCCAGCGCCGCGTTCATGCGCAGGTGATGGAATATCTTGAGAAAGGCATCCCGGAACGTCCGGCGCGCCTGATCGAGGCCTTACAGAATTATTACCACACGCCGGCGATAGCGGCGGAATGCTTCCCTTGGCCGGAAGATCTTTAACAGAGGAAAGAAGATGATCGCAGAATTTGAATCACGCATTCTGGCGTTAATTGATGACATGGTGGAACACGCCAGTGATGATGAGCTGTTCGCCAGCGGTTATCTGCGTGGTCACCTGACGCTCGCGGTAGCCGAGCTGGAAGCGGGTGACGATCACTCTGCCGACGCCGTTCACGCTGAAGTCACCCGCAGCCTGGAAAAAGCCATTCTGGCCGGGGAGCTCTCTCCGCGCGACCAGTCACTGGTGCTGGGTATGTGGGACAATTTGTTCCAGCAGGCGAAAGCGAAGTAAGTGTTTCACCACCCTCTCCCTGTGGGAGAGGGACGGGTGAGGGCACCAGGCCGCCCCCTACTTAACCTTCTTCCCCTTCAGCAGTTTCCGTACCCACAAGCGATTCGGATTCAGCCCCGCAAGCGTAACACTGTCCAGCGGAACCGGCTCGTCGCTCATTTGCGCGGCCAACACTTCTGCCAGCAGCGGGGCAGAGCACAACCCGCGAGACCCTAATCCACCCAGCATATACAGCTCCGGATAAACCGGCGCGCTAACCGCTTTATCCCGGTTATCAGCAAGATCCTGATAGGCCTCAAGCGTCGCGTCGTAGTCCGGCACATTTCCCGCCATCGGCAGATGATCGCGGGTGGCACAGCGAACGCCGCAGCGCGCTTCCCCCTCGCTGACGTCAACCTCTTGCGCCCATGCCGCATCCGGGAAACAGTCAATCAGGCGCTGGCGGTTTTGCGCCTGATCCGCGTCGCTGTAGCGCATATCCGTTTCGCCACGATGATAGCTGGCCCCGATGCAGTGATGGCCGTTAGACGGATTTTGTGGCGTCAGGTAGCCGTCATAGCACAGCACCTGATGCAGTTTGCTCAGTTCGGGTGCGGAAGGAATATGGCTCACCTGGCCGCCGACCGGATAAACCGGCAACGTTTCTGTCTGGATAAACTGATTGATGTTATGCCCGTTTGCCAGCACAACGCTGGCATGGCTTACCGCTTTGCCATCCGCAAAACGCAGATTCCAGCGCTCGCTTCGGCTCAGCGATTCAACGGTGTGAGCATAATGCGCCGTCAGCCCGCGCGACTGCGCCAGGGAAATGACCGCCGCGGTCAGTTCAGCCGGGCACAGCCAGCCGCCGAGCGGATACTGAATGCCCCCACAGCCGGTTTCCACGCCAGCGGTGGCTGCCATCTCCTGCGCGCTTACCGCGCGGGCAATCTCGCCAGGCAGGCCCAGCGACAGCATCTGCGTGATTTTTTGCTGGCTCTTTTCATCCCAGCCGAGCTGCGTCACGCCGCACCAGTCATGATCGAACGCCACAGGCAGGGCGTCGTAGAGGCGACGAGCAAAGGTAAACGCCGCCGGGAAAAACCGGAACAGGGCCGGGTCGTGCGCGCTTAAAAGCGGATAGAGCGCCCCCTGGCGGTTGCCGGACGCGCCGCTAGCTGGCACATCGTCAGCACAGTAGAGCGTGACCTGCCAGCCACGGTGGAGAAGCGCGAGAGACAGCAGGGCGCTGGCGATCCCCCCGCCGACTATCGCCACCTCACGTGATGCACTGGCGCGGCGTGCAAACCAGGGCGCCTGAGCGGGAACGTCCAGCGTCTGATCCATCCTGCCGACCAGCATGTCGCGCTTGCGGCCAAAGCCTTTGGTCTTCTGCATGGTAAAGCCCGCCTCCTGCAGCCCGCGGCGGACAAAGCCCGCCGAGGTGAAGGTGGCAAGCGTTGCGCCAGGGCGCGCCAGCCGCGCCATCGCGCTAAACAGGTGCTGGCTCCACATGTCCGGGTTTTTGGCGGGGGCAAAGCCGTCCAGGAACCACGCGTCCACCGTCTGATTCATCGAATCATCGAGCGTATCGGTCAGGTCATTGATGTCGCCAAGCCATAAATCCAGCGTCACGCGTCCGCCGTCCAGAATCAGACGGTGGCAGCCGCCGATGTGAGGCGGCCACTGTGCCTGAAGCTGTTCCGCCCAGGTGGCAAGCTCTGGCCAGCGCTGATGAGCGAGCCGCAGATCGTGCGCGGTGAGCGGGAATTTTTCGAAACTGATGAAATGTAATCTTTGTAGCGTAGCCTCAGGGTGTGCAGCGTGAAACTGGTTAAACGCCTGCCAGAGGGTTAAAAAATTCAGCCCGGTACCGAACCCACTTTCCGCGACCACAAACAGGCTCCGCGGATGCACCGGGAAGCGGGTGCTGAGCTGGTTTCCGTCGAGGAAAACATAGCGAGTTTCTTCGAGCCCGTTATCATTAGAAAAATAGACGTCATCAAAATCTCGGGAAACAGGTGTACCCTCAGCGTTGAATTCGAGGTTGGCGGGTTGTATAGCGTTTTGTTTCACGTAAGTTACTCGTCTGACAGGCAGTGGCACGATCTTAACGATGTGAGTCCATCGGTGCAAATTTCCGCAGAAAATGTCTGATCGGACTTGTTCGGCGTACAAGTGTACGCTATTGTGCGACTCGAAACTTACTATAGTGCGACTTACAGAGGTATTGAATGAAACGTGCAGTGATTACTGGCCTGGGCATTGTTTCCAGCATCGGTAATAACCAGCAGGAAGTCCTGGCATCTCTGCGTGAAGGACGCTCCGGGATCACTTTCTCTGAAGAGTTTAAAGATTCAGGTATGCGTAGCCACGTATGGGGTAACGTCAAACTGGACACCACCGGTTTGATTGACCGCAAAGTGGTTCGTTTCATGAACGATGCCTCTATTTATGCTTATCTCTCCATGCAGGAAGCGATCAAAGATTCTGGCCTGAGCGAAGAGGTTTATCAGAACAACCCGCGCGTGGGTCTGATCGCCGGTTCCGGCGGTTCATCTAAAGCGCAGGTATTCGGTGCTGACGCAATGCGTAGCCCGCGTGGTCTGAAAGCGGTAGGTCCGTACGTGGTCACCAAAGCCATGGGTTCTGCGGTTTCCGCGTGCCTGGCGACCCCATTCAAAATCCACGGTGTGAACTACTCCATCAGCTCCGCGTGTGCGACTTCCGCGCACTGCATCGGTAACGCTGTTGAGCAGATCCAGCTGGGTAAACAGGACATCGTATTTGCTGGCGGCGGCGAAGAGCTGGGCTGGGAAATGGCCTGTGAATTCGACGCGATGGGCGCACTGTCCACCAAGTACAATGAGACCCCGGACAAAGCATCTCGTACCTACGATGCACACCGTGACGGTTTCGTTATCGCGGGCGGCGGCGGTATGGTTGTGGTTGAAGAGCTGGAGCACGCACTGGCGCGTGGCGCGCACATCTACGCTGAAATCGTGGGCTACGGTGCAACGTCTGACGGCGCCGACATGGTTGCGCCATCCGGCGAAGGCGCGGTGCGCTGCATGAAGATGGCGATGCACGGCGTTGACACCCCAATCGACTACCTGAACTCTCACGGTACCTCTACGCCGGTAGGCGACGTAAAAGAGCTGGGTGCGATCCGTGAAGTCTTCGGCGACAACAGCCCGGCGATCTCCGCGACCAAAGCCATGACTGGTCACTCTCTGGGGGCGGCTGGCGTTCAGGAAGCGATCTACTCGCTGCTGATGCTGGAAAACGGCTTTATCGCCCCAAGTATCAATATCGAAGAGATGGACGAGCAGGCTGCTGGCCTGAACATCGTGACCAAACCAACGGAAGCGACGCTGACTACCGTCATGTCCAACAGCTTCGGTTTCGGCGGTACCAACGCCACGCTGGTCATGCGTAAGCTGAAAGCATAAGTTTTATGTTTGATTCAGAAGGGGAGCCATAAGGCTCCCTTTTTTATGCATTGACAAGCAGCTGATCTCACAGGCAAACTTCACCCCTCAACATTATCCTCACGATAATGCGTAAGCGTTTAACGTCAACCAACGCACCTTAATCCTGATTATCAGGTAGAGGGGGCGTGGCATTTCCCCGCCTTACTCTTCATTTCGGAGTAAAGCATGACTGCAGTAACTCAAACAGAAACAACCCCTTCAGCGAACGTCTCGCTGTTCCGTATCGCCTTTGCGGTATTCCTGACCTATATGACCGTTGGCCTGCCGCTGCCGGTGATCCCGCTGTTCGTTCATCAGGAGCTGGGCTATGGCAACACCATGGTCGGCATTGCCGTGGGCATTCAGTTTTTAGCCACGGTATTAACCCGCGGTTACGCCGGACGGCTGGCGGATCAGCACGGTGCTAAACGCTCGGCGCTGCAGGGGATGTTTGCCTGCGGGCTGGCGGGCGGCGCCTGGCTGCTGGCGGCTCTCCTGCCGGTAGACGCCGCGTATAAATTTGCGCTGCTGGTGCTGGGCCGTTTAATTCTTGGCTTCGGTGAAAGCCAGCTGCTGACCGGCACCCTGACCTGGGGAATGGGGCTGGTGGGGCCAGCACGTTCCGGCAAGGTGATGTCCTGGAACGGCATGGCCATCTACGGCGCGCTGGCCGCCGGTGCACCGCTTGGCCTGCTGATCAACAGCCATTTCGGGTTTGCGGCGCTGGCTGCAACGACCATGGCGCTGCCGCTGGTGGCATGGGCGTTTAACGGCTCGGTGCGTAAGGTACCTGCGCACAAAGGCGAGCGTCCTTCCCTGTGGAGCGTGGTCGGCCAAATCTGGCAGCCGGGCCTGGGACTGGCGCTGCAGGGCGTGGGTTTTGCGGTAATAGGGACGTTTGTATCGCTCTATTTTATGAGCCGCGGCTGGGCGATGGCCGGTTTTACGCTTACCGCGTTTGGCGGCGCGTTTGTGCTGATGCGCGTGCTTTTTGGCTGGATGCCGGATCGCTTCGGCGGTGTGAAGGTGGCGGTGGCATCGCTGGTCATTGAAGCTATCGGTCTTCTGCTGTTGTGGAATGCTCCCGTGGCATCCGTGGCCCTGCTGGGTGCTGCGCTGACCGGCTGCGGCTGTTCTCTGATCTTCCCGGCGCTGGGCGTTGAAGTGGTGAAGCGCGTGGCCCCGCAGGTGCGCGGGACGGCGCTCGGCGGCTATGCGGCGTTTCAGGATATCTCATACGGGGTAACCGGGCCGTTGGCCGGGGTGTTAGCCACCTCGTTTGGCTATCCGTCCGTCTTTCTGGCCGGTGCGGTTTCTGCGGTGGTGGGGATCGTGGTGACGCTGGTGGCGTTTCGCAGGCGTTGAGCCGTTGTTGCCGGGTGACGGCTGTGCCTTACCCGGCCTGCGATTCGAGCCGTTGTAGGCCCGGTAAGCGCAGCGCCACCGGGCAAAACCTCAGGCAACCAGCCAGAAAATCGCCAGCGCAATCAGCAGTGCAATAAACATCAACCCCGGACGCGCAGAGAGCGTTCTGAATGTCTCGACGACCGGCGCAAACAGCGGGCTGTAGATCGGCTGAATGTTTCTCACCTCCGGCACGCCGCCTTCACGTTCGGCGCGACGAACGAAGATTTGATTGAGCAGATCCTGCACCTGCGCGGTGGTCAGCACCGTCTGCGGCGTGGCCTGCCAGTTTTGCTGGGCGTAATCCCGAATCACGTCGAACTCGTGCGGCTCAAGCGGCTGTTTCAGTGCCGCCTGGACGGTATGCAGGGTAGGGGCATTCTGGGTGCTGAGCGTCTGGCGCGCCTGGAGCCAGGTCACCAGATGAGTAAACTGTTTGGCCGGGATCAGTTCACCCGCCTTCACGCCGGACAGCTCCAGCATGGATTGCCAGATAAGCTTCGTCGGTTCGCCAGTGGCCGCAGCCAGCTTTGTCACCATCTGCTTGAGCGTGTTGTGCTCGGCGGGCAGCAGCGGACGCTCGGTCGACGGGCGCACCTGAGGCTGCGGAATAGACAGCTCGTTGTTCTGCAGCAGGGTCAGTACGGTTTTAAGCTGGTCGGGCGTCAGCTGCCCTAGCGCGGTCTGACCATACTGCTGGCGAATAAAATCACTCACCGCCTGGCGGTTATTACCCTGGCCCAGCAGCTCCGTCAGCTGAGCAACAATCTGGCGCGTGGTGTGGTTCTGCTGCGCGGTCGTAATACGCTGGTTCAGATTTTGCTCGGCAGCAGGGAAATGACGCGACTGCAGCGGTGCGTCGTTCCTCACGCCTAAATCATGCTTTACCCCGGCCCAGACTTCCGCATTCTGCTGTGAAGTCAGCGCAATCAGGCGCGTGATCAGTCGCTCCAGCACGGTGCGCTGTTGCGTGGATAGCGGTTGTTCACCGGCAACGTTTGGCGTGACGGGGCCTTCACCCGGAGGGCGTGGCGGCGTACCTGAAATGGGCTGCATCGTCAAAAATCCTTAAAGTCAAAACTCAGCGTAAACCAGGTATACGTATATGCCTGGCGGCCAGATTATGGCACACTTGGCAGGTTTTCTTCCTCTCAAACAGGTACTCAGACGTGAAAATCCTCGTTGATGAAAATATGCCTTATGCCCGTGAGCTGTTTAGCCGCCTGGGTAACGTTAAGGCTGTCCCTGGTCGCCCGATCCCGGTCAACGAACTGGATGACGCAGACGCGCTGATGGTGCGTTCGGTGACCAAAGTAAATGAGGCGTTGCTCGCCGGTAAAGCGATTAAGTTTGTCGGAACCGCAACGGCAGGGACCGATCATGTGGATGATAAGTGGCTGACGCAGGCTGGAATCGGTTTTTCCGCCGCGCCGGGCTGTAACGCCATTGCCGTTGTGGAATACGTTTTCTCCTCGCTGCTGATGCTGGCCGAGCGCGACGGGTTTGCGCTGAAGGACCGCACCGTGGGGATTGTTGGCGTGGGTAACGTCGGCGGACGCCTGCAAAAGCGTCTTGAAGCGTTAGGGATCCGCACGCTGCTGTGCGATCCGCCGCGCAAAGACAACGGTGATGACGGGGATTTCCGCTCGCTGGACGAGCTGGTCGAACAGTGCGACGTGCTGACTTTCCACACGCCGCTGTTTAAAGAGGGGCCGTATAAGTCGCTGCATCTTGCTGACGAGGCGCTGATCCGTCGGCTGAAGGCTGGCACTATTCTGATAAATGCCTGCCGTGGCCCTGTGGTCGATAACGCTGCGCTGCTGACATGTCTGAATGAAGGACAAGACCTCAGCGTGGTGCTGGACGTCTGGGAGCCGGAGCCGGATCTCAACGTTGAGTTGCTTAACAAGGTGGACGTGGGCACAGCGCATATCGCCGGTTATACCCTCGAGGGGAAAGCGCGCGGCACGACGCAGGTCTTCGAGGCCTACAGCGCTTTTATCGGCCATCCGCAGCAGGTGGCGCTGGATACCTTACTCCCCGCGCCTGAATTTGGCCGCATTACCCTGCATGGTCCGCTCGATCAGGCAACGCTGAAAAGGCTGGTGCATTTGGTGTATGATGTGCGCCGCGATGATGCGCTGCTGCGTAAAGTGGCGGGGATCCCGGGTGAGTTTGATAAGCTGCGCAAGAACTATGTTGAGCGCCGCGAGTGGTCTTCCCTGTATGTAATGTGCGACGACGCCTCGGCGGCGACGCTGCTGCATAAGCTGGGGTTTAACGCCGTTCATCATCCGGCACGTTAATGTCTTCTTAATGCTCCCTGTCGGATACTCCGACAGGGACGCTTTTTTATTTCTGGAGTAAACCACCATGTCTGAAGGCTGGAACATTGCCATTTTAGGTGCCACGGGTGCCGTGGGCGAAGCCCTGCTCGAAACCCTTGCTGAGCGTCAGTTCCCGGTGGGCGATATCTATGCGCTGGCGCGTACCGACAGTGCAGGTGAGCATCTGCGTTTTAACAGTAAATCCGTGATGGTCCAGGACGCGGCAGCATTCGACTGGACCCAGGCGCAGCTGGCGTTTTTCGCTGCGGGCGCTGAAGCCACTGCTGCGTACATTGAAGAGGCGACCAATGCAGGCTGCCTGGTGATCGACCTGAGCGGCCTGTTCTCGATGGAGCCGGATGTGCCGCTGGTGGTGCCGGACGTGAACCCGTTTGTGCTGGCTGACTACCGCAACCGTAACGTCATTGCGGTGCCGAACAGCCTGACCAGCCAGCTGCTGACTGCCCTGAAACCGCTGATCGACGACGGCGGCCTGTCGCGCATTACCGTCACCAGCCTGCTGTCCGCGTCCGCGAACGGTAAAAAGGCCGTTGACGCGCTGGCCGGGCAGAGCGCGAAGCTGCTGAACGGTATCCCGATTGATGAAGATGATTTCTTTGGCCGCCAGCTGGCGTTCAACATGCTGCCGCTGCTGCCGGACCGCGAGGGTTCCGTGCGCGAAGAGCGTCGTATCGTCGATGAAGTGCGTAAGATTTTGCAGGACGATGGCCTGATGATCTCTGCGAACGTCGTGCAGTCCCCGGTCTTTTACGGCCACGCGCAGATGGTCGGCTTTGAAGCGCTGCGTCCGCTGGCGGCAGAAGAGGCGCGCGATGCGTTTGGCCGCGGTGAAGACATCGTGCTTTCTGAAGAGAGCGAGTTCCCGACCCAGGTGGGCGATGCCACCGGCAGCGCGCATCTTTCCGTTGGCTGCGTGCGTAACGATTACGGCATGCCGGAACAGGTTCAGTTCTGGTCCGTTGCCGACAACGTTCGCTTTGGCGGCGCGCTGATGGCGGTCAAAATCGCTGAAAAACTGGTGCAGGAGTACCTGTACTGATGTCAGACGTGGAACAAAAGCCGGTCCATAGAATTGCCCTCGGCATTGAGTACGACGGCAGTAAGTATTATGGCTGGCAGCGTCAGAACGAGGTGCGCAGCGTCCAGGAGAAGCTGGAAAAAGCGCTCTCTCAGGTGGCAAACGAGCCGATTAACGTCCTGTGCGCAGGACGTACGGACGCGGGTGTTCACGGTACGGGGCAGGTCGTGCACTTTGAAACCACCGCCGTGCGTAAGGATGCCGCCTGGACCCTGGGTGTAAATGCGAATTTGCCTGGTGACATTGCGGTGCGTTGGGTAAAAGCTGTGCCGGATGATTTTCACGCGCGTTTCAGCGCCACGGCGCGTCGCTATCGTTATGTCATCTACAACCAGCGCCTGCGTCCGGCGGTGTTAAGCCAGGGCGTGACGCATTTTTATGAACCGCTTGATGCTGAACGTATGCATCGCGCGGCGCAGTGTCTGATTGGTGAAAATGACTTTACGTCGTTTCGTGCGGTGCAGTGTCAGTCCCGCACGCCGTGGCGAAACGTCATGCACATAAACGTCAGCCGTTTTGGCGCGTATGTGGTGGTGGATATCAAAGCCAATGCCTTTGTACATCATATGGTTCGGAATATTGTGGGCAGCCTGATGGAAGTGGGCGCCGGACACCAGCCGGAGAGCTGGATTGCAGACCTGCTGGCAGCGAAGGACAGAACGCTTGCGGCAGCTACGGCGAAAGCGGAAGGGTTGTATCTGGTCTCGGTAGACTATCCGGATCGGTTTGACCTGCCGAAACCGCCAATGGGCCCGCTTTTTTTAGCGGACTAAACAAAGGTGCAATTAGGGCTTAGACAATATGGACGTAATTCGTTTTTTGATTGATTTCATCCTGCATATTGATGTTCACCTGGCGGAGCTGGTCGCGCAGTATGGCGTCTGGGTTTACGCCATTCTGTTCCTCATTCTGTTTTGTGAAACCGGTCTGGTCGTTACCCCATTCCTGCCAGGGGATTCCCTGCTGTTCGTTGCCGGCGCGCTATCGGCGTTACCCACTAACGATTTGAACGTGCATCTTATGGTGGTGCTGATGGTGATTGCCGCCATCGTCGGTGATGCCGTCAACTACACGATTGGACGCGTATTCGGTGAGCGGCTGTTCAGCAATCCGGATTCGAAAATTTTCCGTCGCAGCTATTTAGACAAAACCCATGCGTTTTATGAACGCCATGGCGGAAAAACCATTATCCTTGCGCGCTTTGTGCCTATTGTGCGCACATTTGCACCGTTTGTGGCGGGAATGGGGCATATGTCCTATCGTCATTTTGCCATGTATAACGTCGTGGGGGCGCTGTTGTGGGTGCTGTTGTTTACCTATGCAGGCTACCTGTTTGGCGATCTCCCGGTGGTTCAGGAAAATCTTAAGTTACTGATTGTAGCGATTATTGTGCTTTCCGTACTGCCGGGCGTTATCGAAATTATTCGTCATAAACGTGCGGCGGCAAAACAAGCGAAGTAAATGCACGCTGGCGGTTCGACCACTTTTTTATCCAAAGTTTCGGGCTGTTATGTTTTAATGTGCAACATTCATGGTCTGTTGGAGGCAAAAATGGCATTATTCGCCTCTTATAGCAAAACTGGCAAACGACCAGGTTCAGGCAGAAAGGTTATCAATGAGCTGGATTGAACGAATTAAAAGCAACATTACCCCAACGCGTAAAGCGAGCATTCCTGAAGGGGTATGGACGAAGTGTGATAGCTGCGGTCAGGTTCTGTATCGCGCAGAGCTGGAGCGCAACCTTGAGGTGTGTCCGAAGTGTGACCACCATATGCGTATGTCGGCGCGTAACCGCCTGCATAGCCTGCTGGACGAAGGCTCTCTGGTAGAGCTGGGTAGCGAACTTGAGCCAAAAGACGTGCTGAAGTTCCGCGATTCCAAAAAATACAAAGATCGTCTGGCCTCTGCACAGAAAGAGACTGGCGAGAAAGACGCGCTGATCGTCATGAAAGGCACCCTGCATGAGATGCCGGTTGTTGCCGCTGCGTTTGAGTTCTCCTTTATGGGCGGCTCAATGGGCTCTGTGGTTGGTGCGCGCTTCGTGCGTGCCGTTGAGCAGGCGCTGGAAGACAACTGTCCGCTGATCTGCTTCTCTGCCTCCGGCGGTGCGCGTATGCAGGAAGCGCTGATGTCACTGATGCAGATGGCGAAAACCTCTGCTGCGCTGGCGAAGATGCAGGAGCGCGGTCTGCCGTATATCTCCGTGCTGACCGACCCAACCATGGGCGGCGTCTCCGCGAGCTTCGCAATGCTGGGCGATCTGAACATCGCTGAGCCAAAAGCGCTGATCGGCTTTGCGGGTCCTCGCGTTATCGAGCAGACCGTTCGTGAAAAACTGCCGCCGGGCTTCCAGCGCAGTGAGTTCCTCATCGAGAAAGGCGCCATCGACATGATCGTCCGCCGTCCGGAAATGCGCCTGAAGCTGGCGAGCATCCTGGCGAAGCTGATGAATCTGCCAGCGCCGAACCCGGATGAGCCGCGCGAAGGCGTGGTGGTACCGGATCAGGAACCCGAGGCCTGATAACTGAAAAGGGCAGGGCCGGTTGGCGCTGCCCTTTTGCTTTCTAATCTGTTAATGACAACCGGGCATTATGGAAAATAAAAGCATTCCCCAAGCCACGTCGCCCCTGGCCGCGTGGCTTTCTTATCTGGAAAACCTGCACAGTAAAACCATCGATATGGGGCTTGAGCGCGTAAGCCAGGTCGCCGCGCGTCTTGATGTGCTCAAACCGGCACCTTTCGTGTTCACCGTCGCGGGGACCAACGGTAAAGGCACGACCTGCCGCACGCTGGAATCTGTCCTGATGGCCGCAGGTTACAAAGTTGGCGTGTACAGCTCGCCACACCTGGTCCGCTACACCGAGCGCGTTCGTGTGCAGAACCGCGAACTGTCGGAATCGGCGCATACGGCGTCGTTCGCGGAAATTGAAGCCGCACGCGGTGAGATCTCATTAACCTATTTTGAATACGGCACCCTGTCGGCGCTGTGGCTGTTCAAACAGGCGCAGCTGGATGTGGTGATTCTTGAGGTTGGCCTCGGCGGACGTCTTGATGCGACCAATATGGTGGATGCGGACGTGGCGGTGGTCACCAGCATCGCGCTGGACCATATCGACTGGCTGGGACCGGATCGTGAAAGCATTGGCCGCGAGAAGGCCGGTATTTTCCGCGCAAATAAGCCCGCGGTGGTTGGCGAGCCGGATATGCCGCATACCATTGCTGACGTGGCGAACGAGAAGGGCGCGCGTCTGGTGCGCCGCGACGTTGACTGGCAGTACGAGGTCCAGGATAACGGCTGGCGCTTTAGCGACGCGCAGGGCGCGCTCGACAACCTGCCGCTGCCGCAGGTACCGCAGCCGAACGCAGCAACCGCGCTGGCGGCACTGCGCGCCAGTGGCCTCACGGTCAGCGAGCAGGCGATCCGCGACGGCATTAAGAATGCGCTGTTGCCCGGGCGTTTCCAGATCGTCAGCGAGTCACCGCGCCTGATTCTGGACGTGGCGCATAACCCCCATGCGGCGGCGTATCTCGCGGGACGTCTCAATTCGTTACCAAAAACCGGGCGCGTGCTGGCGGTTATCGGTATGCTTCATGATAAAGATATCGGCGGGACGCTGGCCTGCATGGAGAGTGTGGTCGATAGCTGGTATTGTGCTCCTCTGGAGGGGCCGCGCGGCGCGACGGCTGAGCAACTGATGGAACATCTCGGCAAAGGCGCAATCTACAGTAGCGTGGCTCAGGCCTGGCATGCCGCGATGGCGGATGCTAAACCAGAAGATACCGTGCTGGTGTGTGGGTCATTCCACACGGTGGCACATGTCATGGAAGTGATGGACGCGGGGAGAACCGGTGGCGAGTAAGTTTCAGAACCGTTTAACAGGAACCATTGTGCTGGTCGCGCTCGGGGTGATTATTCTCCCGGGTCTGCTCGACGGGCAGAAAAAGCATTATCAGGATGAGTTTGCCGCTATTCCGCTGGTGCCAAAACCGGGTGACCGCGATGAGCCGGATATGCTGCCCGCGGCGACGCAGGCGCTGCCTGCTCAGCCGCCGGAAGGGGCGGCGGAAGAGGTGCGTGCAGGCGATGCCGCCGCACCATCGCTCGATCCGTCTCGCCTGGCGGCAGCGAGCAACAGCGATATCGATCCGGTGCCGGTCGAGCAGCCTAAACCGGTTGAAAAACCGAAGCCAGTTGAGAAGCCGCAGCCGAAACCGCAGCGGGATAAAGCCGCAGAACAGCTAGCCGCGGCGTCAGAGACACCTCCGCCAGCAAAACCGGCGCAGCAGGATGCCGCCGCCCCAACGGGTAAAGCCTACGTGGTGCAGCTTGGTGCGCTGAAAAACGCCGATAAGGTCAACGAGGTCGTGAGCAAACTGCGCAGTGCGGGATATCGTGTTTACACTTCACCTTCCACGCCGGTGCAGGGTAAAATTACCCGTATCCTCGTGGGGCCAGAAGCGTCCAAAGATAAGCTTAAAGGTTCGCTCGGTGAGCTGAAGCAGATCTCCGGCCTGAGCGGTGTGGTGATGGGCTACAGCGCGAACTGATAAGATCTTACCCATCCCCGGAATGGTTTGCTCCCTCTCCCTTGAGGGAGAGGGTTGGGGTGAGGGGGAGCAGACGTCCACAGAGACGTCAAATGGACCGTGGCGTTGAACATTTTTTCAGCGCCTTTTTTATTTACGCGCGGGAAGGAAATCCCTACGCAAACGTTTTCTTTTTCTGTTAGAATTCGCCCCGAACTGGATGACAGGGCGTTAAATCGTGGGACACATATGGTCTGGATTGATTACGCCATCATTGCGGTGATTGGTTTTTCCTGTCTGGTTAGCCTGATCCGTGGCTTTGTTCGTGAAGCGTTATCGCTGGTGACATGGGGTTGTGCTTTCTTTGTTGCCAGTCATTACTACACTTACCTGTCTGTCTGGTTCACGGGCTTTGAAGATGAACTGGTCCGAAATGGAATCGCTATCGCGGTGCTGTTTATCGCAACGCTGATTGTCGGCGCTATCGTGAATTACGTGATAGGTCAGCTGGTCGAGAAAACCGGTCTGTCAGGAACGGACAGGGTGCTCGGGATCTGTTTCGGGGCATTACGAGGCGTGCTGATTGTGGCCGCGATCCTGTTCTTCCTGGATACCTTCACCGGGTTCTCCAAAAGCGAAGACTGGCAAAAATCGCAGCTCATTCCAGAGTTCAGCTTCATCATCAGATGGTTCTTTGACTATCTGCAAAGCTCGTCAAGTTTTTTGCCCAGGGCATAAACCCTGAGATGTGGCTTAACGAGGAAAAGACGAATGTGCGGTATTGTCGGTATCGCCGGTTTCATGCCGGTAAACCAGTCGATTTATGACGCGTTAACGGTGCTTCAGCACCGTGGGCAGGATGCTGCGGGTATCATCACCATTGATGCAAACAACTGCTTCCGTTTACGCAAGGCGAATGGCCTGGTAAACGATGTGTTTGAAGCCCGCCATATGCAGCGTCTGCAAGGTAATATGGGGATCGGTCACGTTCGTTATCCTACTGCTGGCAGTTCCAGCGCCTCTGAGGCACAGCCTTTCTACGTCAACTCACCGTATGGCATTACTCTTGCTCATAACGGAAACCTGACCAACGCGCATGAGCTGCGTAAAAAGCTGTTCGAAGAGAAACGTCGCCACATTAACACCACCTCTGATTCTGAAATCCTGCTCAATGTGTTCGCCAGCGAGCTGGATAACTTCCGTCACTATCCGCTGGAAGCAGACAACATTTTTGCCGCGATTGCCGCGACAAACCGTCAGATCCGCGGCGCGTACGCCTGCGTTGCGATGATCATCGGTCACGGTATGGTCGCCTTCCGCGATCCTAACGGCATTCGTCCGCTGGTGCTCGGTAAGCGCGACCTCGGCGATGGCCGTACTGAATATATGGTTGCCTCTGAAAGCGTGGCGCTGGATACCCTGGGCTTTGAATTCCTGCGCGACGTTGCGCCGGGCGAAGCGGTCTATATCACCGAGAAGGGCCAGCTGTTTACCCGCCAGTGTGCCGACAACCCGGTCAGCAACCCGTGCCTGTTTGAATACGTTTACTTTGCCCGTCCGGATTCCTTCATCGACAAGATTTCCGTCTACAGCGCGCGCGTCAACATGGGCACGAAGCTCGGCGAGAAGATTGCCCGCGAGTGGGACGATCTGGACATCGACGTGGTGATTCCTATCCCGGAAACCTCCTGCGATATCGCGCTGGAGATCGCCCGCATTCTGGACAAGCCATACCGTCAGGGCTTCGTGAAGAACCGCTACGTTGGCCGCACGTTTATCATGCCGGGGCAGCATCTGCGCCGTAAGTCAGTGCGCCGCAAGCTGAACGCCAACCGCGCGGAATTCCGCGATAAGAACGTTCTGCTGGTGGATGACTCCATTGTTCGTGGCACCACCTCTGAGCAGATTATCGAGATGGCGCGCGAAGCGGGTGCGAAGAAAGTCTATCTGGCCTCTGCTGCGCCGGAGATTCGCTTCCCGAACGTGTACGGCATCGATATGCCAACCGCCAACGAGCTGATCGCTCACGGGCGTGAAGTGGATGAAATTCGCCAGATCATCGGTGCCGACGGCCTGATTTTCCAGGATCTGAACGATCTCATCGACGCGGTGCGTGCCGAGAACCCTGAAATTCAGCAGTTTGAATGCTCCGTGTTCAACGGTATTTACGTGACCAAAGACGTTGACCAGCAGTACCTCGACTATCTTGATTCGCTGCGCAACGACGATGCGAAAGCCGTCCAGATGCAGAACGATCTCGAAAGTTTAGAGATGCACAACGAAGGTTGATGCTCCGGCAGGTGAGGGCGAATGCCCTCACTTGCAACTCCCCGCAAAATCCTGCACAGTCTGCCCTGAAATCAGTAAGGGCGAAAATCATGAAACGACTCATTGTTGGGCTCAGCGGCGCCAGCGGCGCGATTTACGGCGTACGTCTGTTACAGGTTCTGCGTAACGTGGCGGAAGTCGAGACCCATCTGGTGATGAGCCAGGCGGCGCGTCAGACCCTCTCTCTGGAAACCGATCTCTCCCTGCGCGATGTTCAGGCACTGGCGGACGTGGTTCACGATGCCCGTGATATCGCCGCCAGCATCTCCTCAGGCTCGTTTAAAACGGCTGGCATGGTTATCCTGCCCTGTTCCATTAAAACGCTCTCCGGCATTGTGAACAGCTATACCGATACCCTGGTAACGCGCGCGGCGGATGTGGTGCTGAAGGAGCGTCGTCCTCTGGTGCTCTGCGTGCGGGAAACGCCGCTGCACCTGGGCCATCTGCGCTTAATGACGCAGGCTGCGGAGCTGGGAGCCATCATCATGCCGCCGGTACCGGCATTTTATCATCGCCCGACCTCGCTGGATGACGTGATTAATCAGACCGTTAACCGCGTGCTGGATCAGTTTGACATCGACCTGCCTGAAGATCTCTTCACCCGCTGGCAGGGTGCCTGAATCTGTGCACAAACCAGGTGCATGAAAAGACAAGTTGCCCTGTTTCAGGGCAATTATGCAACGGCGATCATATCCTCGACATTTAATTCGTTTTTTCCCTTTTTCTCTCTCCGGTTCGTTCGGCAGACCTGCTATCTTTCACCATTAAGGCAGTATCGCAACGTTTTATTAACATATTTAACGTCGAAGTTTTGACCAGACGGCAATGTGGCATAAGACCTGCAAGATGAAGCCTGCAACACAACACAATACATAATAAAATCACGGTACTTGAGGGTAAATGTATGAAGAAGACGGTTCTGGCTCTGTCTTTGCTCGTGGGGTTAAGTGCGGCAGCAGGTAGCTACGCAGCGCTTCCACAGACGGTTCGTATCGGTACAGACGCAACCTACGCGCCATTCTCTTCCAAGGATGCGAAAGGCGATTTCGTGGGGTTTGATATCGATCTGGGAAATGAAATGTGCAAGCGCATTGCGGTGAAATGCACATGGGTGGGCAGCGACTTTGACGCGTTAATCCCGTCGCTGAAAGCCAAGAAAATCGACGCCATTATCTCTTCTCTCTCCATCACCGAAAAACGCCAGCAGGAGATTGCCTTCTCTGACAAGCTCTACGCCGCGGATTCTCGCCTGATTGCGCCAAAAGGCTCCCCGATTAAGCCAACCATCGACTCGCTGAAAGGCAAGCATGTTGGCGTGCTTCAGGGATCGACCCAGGAAGGTTATGCCAATGCCACCTGGCGTGAGAAGGGTGTCGACGTGGTGGCTTACCAGAACCAGGATCTGATCTATTCTGACCTGGCGGCAGGCCGTCTGGATGCGGCATTCCAGGATGAAGTCGCCGCGAGTGAAGGCTTCCTGAAACAGCCTGCGGGGAAAGACTACGCGTTTGCGGGCCCGTCGGTGAAAGACAAAAAATACTTTGGTGACGGCACCGGTATTGGCCTGCGTAAGGATGATACCGAGCTGAAAGCCGCCTTCGACAAAGCCTTTGCAGAGCTGCGTAAAGACGGTACTTACGACAAACTGGCGAAGAAATACTTCGACTTCAACGTATACGGTGAATAATACCTGACGCTAACGCACCGGAAAGGTGCGTTACGGGAACGGTTGACCCAATACGGTGCGTTCGTTGCACCGTATTGGATCGCTTTGTGCATACTTACGCATTTATAATGCAAAAATTCCCGCCTGAAGGGCATTAGTCTTTGCCTGTCAGAGGGAATTAATGGCACATTAGCACCACCCCGTCGTCGTAAAAAACCCGTATGAAGACAGTTTGTTGAGGACAAATATGAAAAAACTCGTGTTGTCACTATCTCTGGTGCTGGCCTTTTCCAGCGCTACCGCGGCATTCGCAGCCATTCCGCAGAAAATTCGGATCGGTACCGATCCCACCTATGCGCCGTTCGAATCGAAGAATTCAAAGGGTGAACTGGTTGGTTTTGACATCGATCTGGCCAATGAGCTGTGCAAACGCATCAAAGCACAGTGTACCTACGTTGAGAACCCGCTGGATGCGCTGATCCCGTCCCTGAAAGCGAAAAAAATCGACGTGATCATGTCCTCCCTCTCCATCACCGAAAAACGCCAGCAGGAGATTGCCTTCACAGACAAACTCTACGCGGCCGATTCTCGTCTGGTGGTGGCTAAATCGTCTGACGTTCAGCCAACGCTGGAGTCCCTGAAAGGTAAACGTGTCGGCGTGCTGCAGGGCACTACCCAGGAAACCTACGGTAACGAACACTGGGCGCCGAAGGGGATTGAAATCGTCTCCTATCAGGGCCAGGAAAATATCTACGCTGACCTGACGGCAGGCCGGATTGATGCGGCATTCCAGGATGAAGTCGCGGCAAGCGAAGGCTTCCTGAAAACGCCGGTCGGTAAAGATTACAAGTTTGGCGGCCCGTCCATTAAGGACGTGAAGCTGTTTGGTGTGGGCACCGGTATGGGCCTGCGCAAAGAAGACAATGAGCTGCGTGAGGCGCTGAACAAAGCGTTTGCTGAAATGCGCGCTGACGGCACCTACGACAAGCTGGCGAAAAAGTACTTTGATTTTAATGTTTACGGCGGCTAATCGCCCCGTCAAATAACGTGCGGCCCCTCCCTCCGTGGGAGGGGGAAAGACACGGTTCCACCACTCACGATACGACAGGGCTCGCGGTATGCTGTACGGATTTTCTGGCGTTATTTTACATGGCGCGCTTGTCACCCTTGAGCTGGCTATCAGCTCCGTGGTGCTGGCGGTGCTGATAGGTCTGGCAGGCGCAGGGGCGAAGCTTTCGGCTAACAAACCGCTGGCGCTAATTTTTGAAGGCTACACCACGCTTATTCGCGGCGTTCCCGATCTGGTGCTGATGCTGCTTATCTTTTACGGTCTGCAGATTGCGCTGAACAGCGTGACGGACGCGATGGGCATGGGACAAATTGATATCGACCCGATGGTGGCCGGTATTATTACCCTCGGTTTTATCTACGGTGCCTACTTCACCGAAACCTTCCGCGGTGCTTACATGGCCGTGCCGAAGGGCCACATTGAGGCGGCAACCGCATTTGGTTTTACCTCTTCACAAACGTTTCGTCGGATTATGTTCCCGGCCATGATGCGTTATGCGCTTCCGGGCATCGGCAACAACTGGCAGGTTATCCTCAAAGCGACAGCGCTGGTCTCGCTGCTCGGTCTGGAAGACGTCGTGAAAGCGACTCAGCTGGCGGGCAAGAGCACCTGGGAGCCGTTCTACTTTGCGGTGGTCTGCGGCGTGATTTATCTGGTCTTTACGACCGTCTCCAATGGTGTGCTGCTTCTGCTCGAGCGTCGCTACTCCGTGGGTGTGAAGAGGGCTGACCTGTGATTGAGATCATTCAGGAATACTGGAAATCGCTGCTGTGGACAGATGGCTACCGCTTTACCGGCGTGGCGATTACGCTCTGGCTGCTGATCTCCTCCGTGGTGATGGGCGGCATTCTGGCGGTGTTTCTTGCCATTGGCCGCGTGTCGAACAATAAATTTATCCAGTTCCCGATCTGGCTGTTTACCTACGTGTTTCGCGGTACGCCGCTGTACGTACAGCTGCTGGTGTTCTATTCGGGGATGTATACGCTTGAGATCGTAAAAGGCACTGAGATGCTGAATGCGTTCTTCCGCAGCGGTCTGAACTGTACGGTGCTGGCGTTGACGCTCAACACCTGCGCCTATACCACCGAGATTTTCGCGGGAGCCATTCGTTCGGTTCCGTATGGTGAAATTGAGGCGGCGCGCGCGTACGGCTTTTCCTCAGTGAAACTTTATCGCTGCATTATTCTGCCGTCGGCACTGCGTATCGCGTTACCGGCGTACAGTAACGAAGTGATTTTGATGCTGCACTCCACCGCGCTTGCCTTTACCGCGACGGTGCCGGATCTGCTCAAAATCGCGCGCGATATTAACTCCGCGACCTATCAGCCGTTTACCGCGTTTGGCATTGCGGCGGTGCTCTATTTAATTATCTCTTATGTTTTGATTAGCCTGTTCCGTAAGGCTGAAAAACGCTGGTTGCAGCATATAAAACCTTCTTCGACGCACTGAGAAAGATGATGGCTGAGAACAAATTAAACGTTATTGATTTGCACAAACGCTACGGCGAACATGAAGTGCTGAAAGGGGTGTCGCTGCAGGCTAACGCAGGCGATGTAATCAGTATCATCGGTTCATCCGGCTCGGGTAAAAGTACTTTCCTGCGCTGCATTAACTTCCTGGAAAAGCCGAGCGAAGGCTCGATCGTGGTGAGCGGGCAGAACATCAACCTGGTGCGTGACAAAGACGGCCAGCTGAAGGTGGCGGATAAACACCAGCTGCGCCTGCTGCGTACGCGCCTGACGATGGTGTTCCAGCATTTTAACCTCTGGAGCCACATGACGGTGCTGGAGAACGTGATGGAAGCGCCGGTTCAGGTACTGGGGCTGAGCAAGCAGGAAGCCCGCGAGCGTGCGGTGAAATATCTGGCAAAAGTGGGCATCGACGAGCGCCAGCAGATGAAATACCCGGTGCATCTCTCCGGCGGTCAGCAGCAGCGTGTCTCCATCGCGCGCGCGCTGGCGATGGAACCCGAGGTGCTGCTGTTCGACGAACCGACCTCCGCGCTCGACCCGGAACTCGTTGGCGAAGTGCTGCGCATCATGCAGAAGCTGGCTGAAGAGGGCAAAACGATGGTGGTGGTGACGCACGAGATGGGCTTCGCCCGTAACGTCTCGAACCACGTGATTTTCCTGCACCAGGGGAAAATTGAAGAGCAGGGGCATCCGGACGAGGTGCTGGCGAACCCGCAAAGCCCGCGTTTGCAGCAGTTCCTGAAGGGGTCGTTGAAGTAGGTTTGCTTCTCCCTCTCCCTGTGGGAGAGGGGCGGGGTGAGGGCATCAGGCCGCAGTACAGCCCAATCGCCCGGTGGCGCTTCGCTTACCGGGCCTACTAATTCTGTTGCTGGCCGGCATACTCCAGCCGATAGACCCAATCGTCATAGCGCACGCCGTCAATTTCATACGCCTTTTCCAGCACCTGCGTACGCACAAACCCGGCTTTCTCCAGCACGCGCACCGATCCGCCGTTGTCCGCCAGCACGTACGCGTTAATCGCCTTCACGCCGGTCTGGTTGAACGCATAATCACACACCGCGCGCAGCGCCTCGCTGGCGATACCTTTCCCTTGCGCGGCAGGTACAACCGTATAGCCGATATCGGCCTCCTCACGATTCTCAGGGCTGATTTGCAGGCCAATATCGCCAAGCGGCGTATCATCATCCCGGGCGCGAATGACAAACACATGAGCAGCAGCGAGTCGCGCGGCAAACACGCGTCGGGTCTCTTTTTCTGGCGCGATGGCGGCCATGTAGCGCATGATGCGGCGATCTTCACGCAGCGAGCGGAAGAAGGCCCAGTCAGTGGGTTCGAAAGGGGTGAGGTAAAGCCGGGGAGTGGTGATCGTTGCCATTGTGACGCCATATTTTCGGAACATGGCCTGTCACTGTAACATATTCACCGCACCACATCCCCCAGCGCCTCTTCTAATTCATACCAGCGGAACGCAAAGCCGGCCGCTTCCAGTCGTTTTGGCAGCGCTCTCTGTCCGCCTAATACCAGAACAGACGCTTCACCCATCAGCAGACGAATGACCGTGGCAGGCACGCGCAAAATTGCCGGACGGTGCAGGGCATGCCCCAGCGCGTGAGCAAACTGTTCATTACGCACCGGATATGGCGCAACCATATTGAACGGCCCGCGCAGATCGTTATCCAGCAGCCAGAGAATACCGTTGACCATATCGTCGATGTGGATCCAGGCCATATACTGACGGCCATTACCAATGGGGCCCCCGAGTCCGAGCCTGAAAGGGGGAAGCATCTTCGCCAGGATGCCGCCTTTCGGTGCCAGAACGACACCGGTCCGCAGCAGGCAGACGCGGGTTCGATCGCTTTGCGCCGCACTGGCGATACGCTCCCACTGGGCGCAGAGTTTGTGGGTAAACTCGTTATGGGGCGGCTCTTCCTCGGTCACCACCACCTCGCCAAGATCGCCGTAGTAGCCCACGGCGGAACCCGAAATCAGCACGGAAGGCGGCGTGTGGCTGTTGCGGATCAGCTCGACCAGCTTTTCGGTGATGTTCCACCGGCTGCTGCATAACAGCTGTTTTTGCTCTTCCGTCCAGCGCTTATCGGCGATGGGTTCACCCGCGAGGTTAATGACGGCGTCGAAGCCGTCCAGATTTTGCTGATCGGCCAGATTTTTCCAGATATCGACACCCGCCCCCAGCACCTGACGCGCTTTCTCCGGGCTGCGCGTGACCACGGTGATGTCGTGATGCAAGGCCTGCAGACGCGCAATGAGGTGACGACCAATCAGGCCTGTACCGCCGGTCAGCAAAATCTTCATACAACCTCCAGGTTTACGCCTGGCGCCGCCAGCTTAACGTCATGGAGACGGAATCGGCGTAGCGCAGGGCGTGAAGTTTATCGATCTCAACTTCAGCATAAGTGACCCAGTGATGTTCGCGTGCGATATCGAGCACATCCTGAGTTAATTTTTCCAGCAGGGAGAAGCGGTTATTCTCCACGTACTGAATGATGTTTTTGGTTATTGTGCGGTAGTTAAGCGCGTCGTTGATGTCTTCGCTGGCCCGCGCTTTATCTGCGGGGTAGTGAATCACCACGTTAATGACAATATCCTGACGGTTGGCGATCTCTTCCTCTTTGATACCGATGAAGGTACGCAAGCGTAAATTTTTTATACGAATAATGGCGTCTGGCTGTGACATTGCAGGTTTTCTCCGTGTCAGTATTTCCTGCTCATAATACATGAGAGGCTCGCAGGCACCCAGCCTCATAGAGGGTTAAATCTGCTGGATTTTTTGCATCGCCCGCTCGGTCGCCGGGCGGGTCCGGATGCGCTCAAACCAGTTGTTCACCGCCGGGTAAGAGGCCAGGTCAATTCGGTGTTTTTCATGCGTATTCACCCATGGCCAGCAGGCGATATCGGCAATGCTGTAATGATCCCCCCCGAGCCACGGCGTTTTCTTCAGCCGACGGTTCAGAACGTCATAGAGCCGCTGCGTCTCGACCTGATAGCGTTCTATCGCATAGGGAATGGGCTGCGGGGCGTAAGCAGTAAAGTGATGGTTTTGACCCAGCATGGGCCCCAGCCCGCTCGCCTGCCAGAAGAGCCACTGCAGGGTATGGTGACGCTCTCGCAGCTCGCCGCTCAGCAACTTGCCGGTTTTCTCTGCCAGATAGAGCAAAATTTCACCGGATTCAAACAGGCTCAACGGTCTGCCCCCGTCCGCCGGCTGGTTATCAATAATGGCCGGGATTTTATTATTCGGCGAGATAGCCAGAAAGAGAGGGCTGAACTGTTCGCCCTTGCTGATATCCACGCGAATGATCCTGTAATCCAGCTCGGCTTCTTCAAGAAAGAGGGTGATCTTATGGCCGTTTGGGGTAGGGGCGTAATAAAGGTCGATCATTCTCAACTCCTGTCCATGCGAAGAGTGGTGCCATGACAAATGAGTATAGGTGGTTGTTGTAAATCGTGAGTTTTCATCAAGTGACAGCGAGGCAAAGAGATTATATGTTGAGTAAAAACCGATCAGCCTATGAGGATGTTATGAACCAGCCCGTCATCACGTTGTGGTCCGATGCGAATTTCTTTTCTCCCTATGTTATGAGCGTATACGTTGCGCTGGCCGAAAAAGGGCTCACGTTTACGCTGAAGACCGTTGATCTCGACGGCGGTGAACATCTTAAACCGCAGTGGCAGGGTTACGACCTGACCCGACGCGTGCCGGTGCTGGAGATTGACGGTTTTGCCCTGAGCGAATCCTCGGCGATTGATGAATATCTGGAAGATCGGTTCGCGCCGCCGGAGTGGGAGCGCATCTATCCTCACGACCTGCAAAAACGCGCCCGGGCGCGGCAGATCCAGGCGTGGTTGCGAAGCGATCTGGTACCGATTCGCGTCGAACGCTCCACGGACGTCGTGTTTGCCGGGGTGAAAAAACCAGCTCTCAGCGCAGAAGGTGCAGAAAGCGCGCAAAAACTCATTGAAACCGCCACCTCGCTCCTCGCACACGGCAACCCGAACCTGTTCGGCGAGTGGTGCATTGCTGATGCCGATCTGGCGTTGATGCTAAACCGCCTGATCCTCAACGGCGATGAGGTGCCGCAGCTGCTGGTGGATTATGCCGCGTTTCAGTGGCAGCGTGCCTCCGTGCAGCGCTATGTGGCACTCTCGGCTAAGCGTGCGGGCTGATAAGCCCTGACGCTTCAGGTATGATGGGGGCAGTCTGTTTTCCCGAGGAGTGACTGATGAAACTGATGTTTGCGTCGGATATCCATGGATCGCTGCCCGCTACCGAGCGTGTCCTCTCCCTGTTTGCACAAAGCGGCGCGCAGTGGCTGATTATTCTGGGCGACGTGCTCAATCACGGCCCGCGCAACGCGCTGCCGGAAGGCTACGCCCCTGCGCAGGTCGCGGAAAAGCTCAACCCGTATGCCTCGCGCATCATCGCCGTTCGCGGCAACTGCGACAGCGAAGTGGACCAGATGCTGCTGCATTTTCCCCTTACTGCGCCGTGGCAGCAGGTGCTGCTGGAACAAAGCCGACTGTTTCTGACCCATGGGCATCTTTTTAGCCCGGATAATCTTCCGGCGCTCGCGGCTGGCGATGTCCTGGTTTACGGTCATACTCATATTCCGGTTGCTGAAAAGCGCGGTGAGATTTATCACTTTAATCCGGGCTCGGTCAGCATCCCAAAAGGCGGATATCCTGCGAGCTACGGCATGCTGGAAGGAAATACCCTGAGCGTTATCGCACTTAATGATCAGCAAGTTATTGCGCAGGTAGCGATTAATCCGTAAGTTACACCTCAACTGCAAACGCGCCGAAAGAGCGCTTAGAAGAGAAGGTTTCCCGATGGTGGAGCAGAGTCATTTGGCAAGTACAGAGTGGGTTGACATTGTCAACGAAGAGAATGAAGTGATCGCGCAGGCCAGCCGCGAGCAAATGCGTGCGGAGCGCCTGCGTCACCGTGCGACATATATCGTTGTGCATGACGGTATGGGTAAAATTCTGGTTCAGCGCCGCACGGACACGAAAGATTTTCTCCCGGGTATGCTGGATGCTACTGCAGGTGGCGTCGTCCAGGCGGATGAAGTGCTGCTGGATTCCGCGCGTCGTGAAGCGGAAGAAGAGTTAGGCATTGCCGGTGTGCCGTTTGCCGAGCACGGGCAGTTCTATTTCGAGGATGAACACTGTCGCGTCTGGGGCGGGCTGTTTAGTTGCGTCTCTCACGGCCCGTTCGCCCTGCAGGAAGACGAAGTCAGCGAAGTGAACTGGATGACGCCGGAGGAGATCACCGCGCGCTGCGACGAGTTCACGCCGGATTCGTTAAAAGCGCTGGCGCTCTGGATGAGCCGCAACGCCAATAACGAATCGACCAAATCAGAGAAAGAGGAAGAGGCTGAGTAAGCTTCAGCAACTCTCTCTCAGACACAGACTGGACGCGATGGGCTTTTGATCGCGCCAGTCTCCGCCATTCAGGCGCTCCAGTAACGCTTTCCCGGCTTCAATTCCAATCTTACGATGCGGCACCGCCATGGTCGTCAGCGGCGGCTGACAGACGCGGCTCACGTCGCTATCGCCAAAACCTACCACCGCCAGATCGTCCGGCACTTTGATTCGCCTGCGCTGGCACTCGTACAGCGCGCCACAGGCCAGCTCGTCAGAGACGCACACCAGCGCATCCAGCTCCGGCCAGGCCAGCAGGAACTCGGGCAGTTGCGCCGCGCCGGTCGAGAAGCTCGGCGGCATCGCCGCGTTAATGACCCGGTTCGGCGACATATGGTGGCGAAGCATGGCTTTGTACCAGCCCTGCAGATGCTGCTGGAAAATCCACTGCTCCTGATTGGCACACAGTAGGCCAATATTTTGATAGCCGCGCTTAATGACCATCTCCGTGAGCTCATACATGGCCGCCACGTTATCAATCCCGATATTCATATCAATCGGATCGGCGCGCATGGCGCCCATCTCCATCACCGGAATTGAGGCGTTTTTCAGCCAGTGGCGAACAGTGTCGGTATGTTCAACGCTGAGCAGGATAGCGGCGGCAATGTTCGACGCCAGCAGCGTCTCCAGCAGTTTCTCCTCCTGCTCAAGACGATGCTGGGACTCAGCCAGCATGATCTGATACCCGGCAGGTTGCAGCACCTGCTGTAGCCCGGCGAACATCTCCGAGCAGCCTGCTTCGGAGAGGTTGGGCACCACCATGGCTATCGTCCAGGACGACGCCGAGGCCAGGGCACTGGCGGCAAGATTAGGCATATAACCCAGCTCCTGCACGGCAGCTTCAATTTTTTCTCGTAGTTTATCGGAAACCTGCTCGGGCGTGCGAAGCGCACGGGACACGGTCATCGTGCCCACACCGGCAAGCTGTGCGACATCGGCGAGTGTCACTTTACCAGTACTGCGCCGTTTTCGGGTTAGAGACATACACCTTCCTGCTGACCAGACGCGTTCTTCTTTTCCTTCGTTTCACGTGACAGGCAGTATACGCCTTAAATCCCTTTTTTTGCTGTGATTTAGCAACGTGATTGCAATTTGATAGCGCTATCACATTTCTGCACGATAACGATTGGTAGCGCTATCTTTGTGATCGCGATCGCAGTCAATCACTGATGCGTTGAATAAAGTTTGCTCATCTAAAGCGTGTCGCGGGAGTGAAAAGTGCTCAAAAAATGGATATATGATACAACCATCACGCTGCAGGAGAGCGTGGAAGGCTGGCCGCAGGCGCTGGAGCTGTGCGCGAAGCCGCTGCTGGATTTGCAGGTGATTGAGCCTGAATACGTCACGGCCATCATCCAGCAGCACCACACGTTAGGACCCTATTATGTGCTGGCACCAGGGCTGGCGATGCCGCATGCGCGGCCGGAGGAAGGCGCCAAAGGACTGGGGTTGTCGTTATTAAAACTAAAACAGGGCGTCTCGTTTGGTGCCGGTGAGTTTGACCCTGTCGACGTCATTATTATGCTCGCGGCACCCGACAAAAATAGCCATATCGAGATGATCTCGTCGCTGGCAGAGTTATTTTCCAGCGATACCGATATGGACGAACTGCATCAGGTGAATACCCTGGAGGAAATTAAAACGATTATTAACCGCTTCTGATTTAATTCTTTAATCCGGTTTTTCACAACATTACGCGTCAGCGTGATGGGGCGTACTCTACTCAAAATAAGGGGACAACAATGAAAATCATGGCTATTTGTGGTTCTGGCCTGGGCAGTAGTTTTATGGTCGAAATGAATATTAAAAAGGTGCTCAAAAAGCTGGAGATTGAAGCTGAGGTTGAACACTCCGATCTCTCCTCGGCCACGCCGGGCGCGGCCGATCTGTTCGTGATGGCAAAAGACATTGCCGCCAGCGCCAGCTTGCCGGAAAGCCAGCTGGTGGTGATCAACAACATCATCGACATTAACGAACTTGAAGCGCAGCTGCGCGGCTGGTTCGAAAGACAATAACCCTGATAAGGCGAGGTGGATATGTTTATCCTTGAAACGCTGAATTTCGTTGTTGATATTTTAAAAGTCCCTTCGGTGCTGGTCGGTTTAATCGCGTTAATCGGTCTGGTTGCGCAGAAAAAAGCGTTTTCCGACGTGGTGAAAGGAACAATTAAAACTATCCTGGGCTTTATTGTGCTGGGCGGCGGTGCCACGGTGCTGGTGGGGTCATTAAATCCATTAGGCGGGATGTTTGAACACGCCTTTACTATCCAGGGCATTATTCCAAACAATGAAGCGATAGTGTCCATTGCGCTGGAAAAATACGGTGCAGCGACCGCGTTGATTATGGCTTTCGGCATGGTGGCGAATATTATCGTCGCTCGCTTTACCCGCCTGAAGTATATCTTCCTGACCGGACACCACACGTTTTATATGGCGTGCATGATTGGCGTGATCCTGACGGTCGCAGGCTTTGAGGGCGTGGGGCTGGTCTTTACCGGCTCGCTGATCCTCGGCCTGATCATGGCCTTCTTCCCGGCGATTGCCCAGCGCTACATGAAGCGCATTACCGGCAATGATGAGATTGCCTTCGGTCACTTCGGCACGCTGGGCTACGTGCTGTCCGGCTGGATTGGCAGCAAGGTCGGCAAAGGCTCCCGCTCAACGGAAGAGATGAACCTGCCGAAGAACCTGAGCTTCCTGCGCGACAGCTCGATCTCCATCTCCCTGACCATGATGATTATCTACCTGATCATGGCGGTGAGCGCCGGGCGCGAGTACGTGGAGGCCACCTTCAGCGGCGGTCAGAACTACCTGGTCTACGCCATCATCATGGCGATTACCTTTGCGGCAGGCGTGTTCATCATCCTGCAGGGCGTACGCCTGATTCTGGCGGAAATCGTTCCTGCCTTTACCGGCTTCTCGGAAAAGCTGGTACCCAATGCGCGTCCTGCGCTGGACTGCCCGGTGGTCTATCCGTATGCGCCAAATGCGGTGCTGATTGGCTTCCTGTTCAGCTTCCTTGGTGGGATTGTGGGGTTGTTCATCTGCGGTCAGTTTAGCTGGGTGCTGATCCTCCCGGGCGTCGTGCCGCACTTCTTCACCGGCGCAACGGCGGGCGTGTTTGGTAACGCCACCGGCGGACGGCGCGGGGCGATGATTGGCGCTTTTGCCAACGGCCTGCTGATTACCTTCCTGCCGGTCCTGCTGCTGCCGGTACTGGGCGCCATTGGCTTTGCCAACACCACCTTCTCTGACGCCGACTTCGGCGCGGTCGGGATTGTCCTCGGCAACCTGGCGCGCTTCCTGTCGCCGCTTGCCATCACCGGGCTGGTCGTGGCGCTGTTCGCGCTGCTGGTGGCGTACAACGTCTTCGCGAAAAACAAACCTGCGGGCGGTAACGCGCAGGAAAACACCGGAGCCAAATCATGAATGAGAAAGAGATAACCGAACTCGCGCGTCAGATTCGTCTTGAGACGCTGAAATCCCTGACGCAACTGGGCTTTGGCCACTACGGGGGCAGCATGTCGGTGGTAGAAACCCTGGCCGTGCTGTACGGTGCGGTGATGAAAATCGACCCGGCGGATCCGGACTGGCCGGAGCGAGACTACTTTGTCCTGTCGAAAGGCCATGCGGGCCCGGCGCTCTACAGCACCCTGGCGATCAAGGGCTACTTCCCGACAGAAGAGCTGAGCACGCTGAACCAGAACGGCACGCGCCTGCCGAGCCACCCGGACCGCCTGAAAACGCGCGGCGTGGATGCCACCACCGGTTCGCTGGGGCAGGGGATCTCCATCGCGGGCGGCATGGCGCTGTCGCACAGGCTGGCCGGGCGACCGAATCGGGTCTTCTGCATCGTCGGCGACGGCGAGCTGAACGAAGGGCAGTGCTGGGAGGCGTTCCAGTTTATCGCCCACCATCGCCTGAACAACCTGACGGTATTTGTCGACTGGAACAAACAGCAGCTCGACGGCGAGCTGGACGAGATCATCAGCGCGTTTGACCTGGAGGGCAAATTCCGCGCCTTTGGCTTTGATGTGGTGACGGTGAAGGGGGACGACATTCCTGTGCTGCTGGAGGTGACGTCGCGGGTTCCGGCTGCTGATGCGCGTCCGTTAGTCGTCATCCTCGACAGTATCAAAGGGCAGGGTGTGCCGTATCTGGAGCAGCTCGGCAACTCGCACCACCTGCGATTGACCGCGGAGAGCAAAGCGGCCCTCAACGAGACGATTCGCCAACTGGAGGCTTCACATGATTAAGGTTGCACCGGCAGGACAGAAAGACGCCGTTGAGATGCGTAAAGTTTACGCTGGCTTCGTGGCAAAGCAGATTGAGGCCGGAAGTGACATCATTGCGCTCGAAGCAGACCTGATGAGCTCGATGGCGATGGACGGCGTGGCGCGCGATTATCCGCAGCACGTGATTAACTGCGGCATTATGGAGGCCAACGTCATTGGCACCGCGGCGGGGCTGTCGCTGACCGGACGCAAGCCGTTCGTGCACACCTTCACCGCGTTTGCCAGCCGTCGCTGCTTTGACCAGCTGTTTATGTCCCTGGACTATCAGCGCAACAATGTGAAGGTGATTGCCTCGGACGCGGGCGTGACGGCCTGCCACAACGGCGGAACGCATATGTCGTTTGAGGATATGGGCATCGTACGCGGTCTGGCGCATTCGGTGGTGCTGGAGGTGACCGACGCGGTGATGTTCGAGGACGTGCTGCGCCAGCTTATCGACCTCGAAGGCTTCTACTGGGTGCGGACCATCCGTAAGCAGGCGCCGAGCGTGTATGCCCCGGGTTCCACCTTCACCATCGGCAAAGGCAACGTGCTGCGTGAAGGAACCGATATTACGCTGATTGCCAACGGCATCATGGTGGCGGAAGCGCTGGAAGCGGCGCGCCAGCTGGAGCAAGAGGGCGTCAGCGCGGCGGTCATCGACATGTTTACCCTGAAGCCCATCGACCGGATGCTGGTGAAAAACTACGCCGAGAAAACCGGACGCATCGTCACCTGTGAAAACCACAGCATTCACAACGGCCTGGGGTCGGCGGTGGCGGAAGTGCTGGTGGAAACCTGCCCGGTACCGATGCGGCGGGTGGGCGTCAAGGAGCGCTACGGTCAGGTAGGGACGCAGGATTTCCTGCAGAAGGAGTATGGCCTGACGGCACATGACATTGTGTCGGCGGCGCGCGAGCTGCTGTAAATAAAAAAGGCGACCGGTTAAGTGGTCGCCTTTCTTGCCGGATGGCGCTTCGCTTATCCGGCCTACAAAACCGTAGGCCCGGTAAGCGCTAGCGCCACCGGGCTTTTTAACATTACTGCTGCTGCGAAGACTGGATCGCCGTCAGCGCGATGGTGTAAACGATATCGTCTACCAGTGCGCCACGAGACAGGTCGTTCACAGGTTTGCGCATCCCTTGCAGCATCGGCCCGATGGAGATCAGGTCTGCAGAACGCTGTACCGCTTTGTAGGTGGTGTTACCGGTGTTCAGATCCGGGAAGATGAACACGGTAGCGCGACCTGCAACCGGCGAGTTCGGCGCTTTGGATTTCGCAACGTCAGCCATAACCGCGGCGTCGTACTGCAGCGGGCCGTCGATCATCAGATCAGGACGTTTTTCCTGAGCAATACGGGTCGCTTCACGCACTTTCTCTACGTCGCTACCTGCACCCGAGGTGCCGGTGGAGTAGGAGAGCATCGCTACGCGCGGTTCGATACCGAAGGCAATCGCAGAGTCCGCGGACTGGATAGCGATTTCTGCCAGCTGCTCTGCGGTTGGATCCGGGTTGATCGCGCAGTCACCGTAAACGTAAACCTGTTCAGGCAGCAGCATGAAGAACACGGAAGAAACCAGAGAACTGCCCGGTGCGGTTTTGATCAGCTGCAGCGGTGGACGGATGGTGTTCGCCGTGGTGTGAACCGCACCGGAAACCAGACCGTCAACTTCGTCCTGCTCCAGCATCAGCGTGCCCAGCACCACGTTGTCTTCCAGCTGTTCGCGCGCAACGGCTTCGGTCATGCCCTTGCTCTTACGCAGCTCAACCAGACGGGCAACGTAGCTTTCACGAACCACTTCCGGGTCAACGATTTCGATGCCAGCGCCCAGCTCAACGCCCTGAGACGCCGCAACACGGGTGATCTCATCCGGGTTACCCAGCAGCACACAGGTCGCGATGCCGCGCTCTGCACAGATAGCCGCCGCTTTAACGGTACGTGGTTCGTCGCCTTCTGGCAGAACAACGCGTTTGCCTGCTTTACGCGCCAGCTCGGTCAGCTGGTAACGGAATGCTGGAGGAGACAGACGGCGGCTGCGCTCGGAGGTCGCAGTCAGGGATTCGACCCAATCTGCGTTGATGTAGCCTGCAACGTATTCCTGAACTTTCTCAATACGCTCGTGGTCATCAACCGGCACTTCGAGGTTGAAGCTCTGCAGGCTCAGGGAGGTCTGCCAGGTGTTGGTGTTCACCATGAAGACCGGCAGGCCGGTGGCGAACGCGCGTTCGCACAGCTTGCTGACGCGTGGGTCCATCTCGTAGGCACCGGTCAGCAGGATCGCACCGATTTCCACGCCGTTCATCGCGGCCAGGCAGGCTGCAACCAGCACGTCAGGGCGGTCTGCGGAAGTCACCAGCAGGGAACCTGCGCGGAAGTGTTCCAGCATGTGCGGAATGCTGCGCGCACAGAAGGTCACGGACTTCACGCGGCGGGTGTTGATGTCGCCTTCGTTAACCACGGTGGCGTTCAGGTGACGCGCCATATCGATTGCACGGGTGGCAATCAGATCGAAGCTCCATGGCACCGCGCCCAGTACTGGCAGCGGGCTGGATTCCTGCAGCTTAGCCGGGTCAACTTTGATGACTTTCGCTTTGGACGAGTCGTCGAAGATCTCGGACAGGTCAGGGCGAGTACGACCCTGCTCATCCACCGGTGCGTTCAGTTTGTTCACGATCACGCCGGTGATGTTGGTGTTTTTCGCGCCGCCGAAGCTGCTGCGCGTCAGTTCGATACGCTCGTTCAGCTGCTCTGGGGTATCAGTGCCCTGAGACATCACGAAAACGATCTCTGCGTTCAGGGTTTTCGCGATTTCAAAGTTCAGAGACTGGGCGAACTGGTGTTTGCGCGTCGGGACCAGGCCTTCAACCAGCACCACTTCCGCGTCTTGCGCGTTAGCATGGTAGTTGGCGATGATCTCTTCCATCAGCACATCTTTCTGGTTGCTGGACAGCAGAGACTCAACGTGGCTCATCTTCAGCGGTTCAGCCGCTGGCAGATTGGAATTCTTGCGAACGATGGTGGTGGTCTGGTCTGGCGCATCGCCACCGGCACGTGGCTGGGCGATTGGCTTAAAGACGCTCAGACGAACGCCTTTGCGTTCCATAGCACGGATAACGCCAAGGCTGACGCTGGTCAGGCCGACGCTGGTTCCGGTAGGGATCAGCATAATAGTACGGGACACGGTTTATCCTCTTTCGTTACCGCCCAAATGTAGCGGGTTACAAAACAGCACCGCCAGCATTGCTGGCGGTGTGGAATCAGGCAGTCAGGCGGTGCGCGTCTTGCGCAATGACCAGCTCTTCGTTAGTTGGGATAACGATAGCCGGGCGGGTGCCTTCTTTGTTGATGAAGCCAGACTTGCCGAAGCGGGCAGCCAGGTTACGCTCGTGATCAACTTCGAAGCCCAGAACGCCCAGTTTACCCAGGGACAGTTCACGTACCATCGCTGCGTTCTCACCGATACCACCGGTGAAGATAACCGCGTCCAGACGGCCTTCCATCAGCGCAGTGTAAGAACCGATGTACTTCGCCAGACGGTGGCAGTAAACGTCCATTGCACGTTTAGCGTCTTCTTTGTCTGCGTAGTTGTCTTCAACATAACGGCAGTCGCTGGTGACTTCGGTCAGACCCAGCAGGCCAGACTCTTTGGTCAGCATTTTGTTGATCTGGTCAACGCTCATGCCCAGGGTGTCGTGCAGGTGGAAGATGATCGCCGGGTCGATGTCACCGGAACGCGTACCCATCACCAGACCTTCCAGCGGGGTCAGACCCATGGAGGTATCAACACATTTACCGTTACGGATAGCAGAAACAGAACCACCGTTGCCCAGGTGGCAAGTGATGATGTTCACTTCTTCAACCGGCTTGTTCAGCACTTTTGCCGCTTCCTGAGTTACATAGAAGTGGCTGGTGCCGTGTGCGCCATAACGACGTACGCCGTGTTCTTTGTACAGGCTGTACGGCAGGGCATAGAGGTAAGATTCTTCCGGCATGGTCTGATGGAACGCGGTATCGAACACGGCCACGTTTTTGTCTTTCAGATTCGGGAAGGATTTCAGCGCTTCAGCGATACCGATCAGGTGAGCCGGGTTGTGCAGCGGTGCGAAGGATGCAGAGTCTTTGATACCCTGAATCACAGACTCGTCGATAACGACAGAGCTGGTGTATTTTTCGCCGCCGTGGACGATACGGTGACCAATCGCAGTCAGCTGAGCAGACAGTTCTGGTTTTTGTGCCAGAATAGTGTTAACGATAAAGTTCAGCGCTTCACTGTGAGCGGCGCCTGCACCTAAAGCCGCTTCTTGTTTGCTGCCGTCCATCTTCCACTTGATACGTGCTTCAGGCAGATGGAAACATTCGGCCAAACCAGAGAGGTATTCGTCACCGTTGAGCGCATCGATGATGGCGAATTTCAGTGAGGAGCTACCGCAGTTCAGAACCAGTACTAACTTACTCGACATGGAAGTACCTATTATTGATACGTGGCTAAAAAAACGTCAGTGAGTCTAACAGCGTAACGCATGATGACTCAGACATTTATGATTAACATCATGCCAAACGAACATTGTGGCATGATGGAAGAAATAACTATGATTTTATGCCATTTTGCACAATTTTCAGCCAATGGCATAATATGCAATAATTTGACGAGTTAATGATTCTCGTCTATGGCCCTATCAGGCTGGCACAGGATACCCGATACGGGGTAGAGATGACAAAATATTTTGAACGTTGTCATAGCTTGTTGTGGTTTTGCACGAAAATTTTAATTTTTATATGTGAAGTTGAGGTACAGCCATGTCGACACCAGAGAACCCGTCCGTAAATTTCTTTAGTCTGTTTCGTCGGGGACAGCATTACGCAAAGACGTGGCCGATGGAAAAGCGCCTTGCGCCTATGTTTATTGAGAATCGCACCATCCGCGCCACGCGCTATGCGATTCGCTTTATGCCGCCTGTCGCTATCTTTACGCTGTGCTGGCAGATTGCGTTGGGTGGGCAGCTTGGACCTGCGGTCGCCACGGCGCTCTTCGCATTAAGCCTGCCGATGCAGGGACTGTGGTGGTTAGGTAAACGGTCCATCACCCCACTTCCCCCTTCTATTTTACACTGGTTTTATGAAGTGCGCGGCAAGCTGGAAGAGGCCGGGCAGGCGCTCGCCCCGGTTGAAGGCAAGCCGGATTACCAGGCGCTGGCGGACACGTTAAAGCGTGCTTTTAAGCAACTCGATAAAACATTCCTCGATGACTTGTGATTGATCATCGAAACGACGACGAAAAGAAGGCACAGTAACAATCAGTTACCGTGTCTTTTTTTTTAAGTGCAATGCGCTACAGGAGTCGAAAGATGGAAATGACCCATGCTCAACGTCTGATTTTGTCCAATCAGTACAAAATGATGACTATGCTTGATCCCGATAACGCTGCGCGCTACAGCCGCCTGCAGACCATCGTCGAACGCGGTTTTGGTTTGCAAATGCGCGAACTGGACCGCGAGTTTGGCGAGCTGAAAGAAGAAACCTGCCGCATCGTGATCGACATTATGGAGATGTATCACGCCCTGCACGTCTCCTGGACGAATCTCAAAGATCAGCAGTCCATTGACGAGCGCCGCGTGACCTTCTTAGGCTTTGATGCGGCAACGGAAGCGCGTTATCTGAGCTATGTTCGCTTTATGGTGAATACGGAAGGGCGCTATACCCACTTTGACGCGGGCACCCACGGCTTCAACGCGCAGACTCCGATGTGGGATAAATATCAGCGTATGCTGAGCGCGTGGCATGCCTGCCCGCGTCAGTACCATTTAAGCAGCAACGAAATTCAACAAATCATTAATGCCTGACGGAGGTGCGTGTGCATTGTAGAGGTTTTCTGTTTGATCTGGACGGTACGCTGGTGGATTCGCTGCCGGTTGTGGAGCGTTCCTGGTGCCATTGGGCTGACAGACATGGCATCGACCATCAGGACGTGCTGAATTTTATCCATGGCAAACAGGCCATTACCTCGTTACGGCACTTCCTGGCCGGACGTTCTGAGGAAGAAATTCAGGCGGAGTTCAAATACCTGGAACACATTGAAGCCACGGATACGGACGGCATTACTGCGTTACCGGGCGCGCGCGAGCTGCTTGAGCATCTGAACGAGGCGCAGATCCCGTGGGCTATCGTCACCTCAGGCTCCATTCCGGTTGCCCACGCCCGTCATAAGGCAGCTGGTTTACCGAAACCGGAAGTGTTTATCACCGCGGAGCGCGTTAAGCGCGGCAAACCTGAACCCGATGCATTTTTACTGGGGGCTGAACTGCTGGGCCTCGACCCCGCAGAGTGTGTGGTGGTGGAAGACGCTGCCGCTGGCGTACTGGCCGGGCTGAACGCAGGAAGTCACGTCATCGCCGTTAACGTTCCGGCCGGATCCCCCCGGCTGGACGAGGCAGATTTGGTGCTGGATTCACTGACGGCCCTGTCTGTTTCAAAAGCCTCTGACGGAGTTGTAACCGTCTCGCTAAAAGTGTAATCCCATGATATGGCCCCACATTGCTGGGGCTTTTTTATGGCAAAATTCCTCATCTTCCACTGACAAGGATAAGTTGTGAACGGTGAACTGATTTGGGTCCTGAGCCTGCTTTTAATCGCCATCCTTCTTTTTGCAACGGGCAAGGTACGCATGGACGCCGTCGCCCTGTTTGTCATCGTCGCGTTTGTGCTGAGCGGTACGCTCACACTACCGGAAGCCTTCTCCGGATTTAGCGATCCCAACGTTATCCTGATTGCTGCCCTGTTTATCATCGGCGATGGGCTGGTGCGCACCGGTGTGGCGACCATCATGGGGTCGTGGCTGGTGAAGGTGGCGGGCAACAGCGAAACCAAAATGCTGATTTACCTGATGGTGACCGTCGCCGGGCTGGGGGCGTTTATGAGCTCCACGGGCGTGGTCGCCATCTTTATCCCGGTGGTGCTGAGCGTCTCCATGCGGATGCAGAGCTCGCCGTCACGCCTGATGATGCCTCTGAGTTTTGCCGGTTTGATCAGCGGCATGATGACGCTGGTGGCAACGCCGCCGAACCTGGTCGTCAACAGCGAACTGATCCGCGAAGGATTTGAGGGCTTCAGCTTTTTCAGCGTCACCCCGCTGGGGCTGGTCATTCTGGTATTGGGCGTGGTCTACATGCTGCTGACCCGGTTTGCCCTGAAAGGTGAAAAACAGGAAAAAAATAAGGAAGGGTGGAAGCGACGCACCTTCCGCGATTTGATTAAAGAGTACCGCCTTACCGGGCGCGCGCGCCGTCTGGCTATTCGTCCTGGCTCGCCGATGGTGGGGCAGCGGCTGGATGACCTGAAGCTGCGTGAGCGCTATGGCGCGAATGTGATCGGCGTAGAGCGCTGGCGGCGGTTTCGTCGGGTGATCGTCAACGTCAACGGGGTGTCGGAATTCCGCGCACGGGACGTCCTCCTGATTGATATGTCCACTGCGGACGTGGATCTGCGCGAGTTTTGCAGCGAACAGCTGCTGGAACCAATGGTGCTGCGCGGGGAGTATTTCTCCGATCAGGCGCTGGATGTTGGCATGGCCGAAGTATCGCTCATCCCTGAATCGGAACTGTTGGGCAAAACCGTGCGGGAAATGGGGTTCCGAACCCGCTATGGCCTGAACGTCGTGGGGCTGAAGCGCGATGGCGTAGCGATGGAAGGGGCGGTGGTGGATGAGCCGATCCTGCTGGGCGATATATTTCTCGTCGTCGGTAACTGGAAGCTGATAAGCCAGCTCGGACAAAAAGGGCGCGATTTTGTGGTGCTCAACATGCCTGTTGAGGAGAGCGACGCCTCCCCGGCCCACAGCCAGGCCCCGCACGCAATTTTCTGTCTGGTGCTGATGGTGGCGCTGATGTTGACCGATGAGATCCCCAATCCGGTCGCGGCAATTATTGCCTGCCTGTTGATGGGCAAATTCCGCTGTATTGACGCCGAAAGCGCCTATAAAGCCATTCACTGGCCGAGCATTATTCTCATTGTCGGGATGATGCCTTTCGCCCTGGCGCTGCAAAAAACCGGCGGGGTGGATCTTATCGTTAAAGGCTTAATGGACGTGGGCGGCGGGTATGGGCCTTATATGATGATGGTCTGCCTGTTTATCATGTGCGCCACTATCGGTCTGTTTATCTCCAATACCGCGACGGCGGTACTGATGGCGCCGATTGCGCTGGCGATGGCCAAATCCATGGGCGTGTCGCCGTATCCTTTTGCGATGATGGTCGCAATGGCGGCCTCAGCGGCATTTATGACGCCAGTTTCTTCACCGGTAAACACGCTGGTGCTGGGGCCGGGGAACTACACATTCAGTGATTTCGTGAAGCTGGGCGTGCCGTTCACCGTGCTGGTGATGGTGGTATGCGTGGTATTGATACCGGTTCTGTTCCCGTTCTGAGTATTTTGCCGGGTGACGGCTACGCCTTACCCGGCCTGCAATCCCGTAGGCCCTGCAAGCGCAGCACCGCTGGGCGAAGATCAGAGTGGCGAATCCTGGCTAATCTCATCCAGCGACAGATGGAAGCTCGGCACAAACACCTGCATAAAGTAATCCATCTCTTCGCTGCGGCGGGATTCCAGCGTTTTTTCCAGACGCGTTTTTGCCAGTAAAAATTCGTTATTCCCCGCGGACAGCTCTTCCAGACACTTGAGGTAGGCGCAGAGCGCGTCGGCCTGTTTGACCAGCGACTTTTCATCTTCCGTGTACTGATGCTCATCGATGAGCGGCTCAAAGATGTCGCGCAGTTCTTCAGGCACCATGTCAATCAGCTTCTGCTGGGCAATTTTCTCGATGGCCTTATATTCCTGCGCAATCTGCGAGTTGAAATACTTTACCGGCGTAGGCAGATCGCCGGTCAGCACTTCTGACGCATCGTGGTACATCGCCAGCAGGGCAATGCGCTCTGGATTGACCTGACCGTTGAATTTGCGGTTTTTAATGGCGGCCAGCGCGTGAGCGACCATCGCAACCTGCAGGCTGTGCTCTGACACATTTTCCGTGCGGACATTGCGCATCAGCGGCCAGCGGTTGATGAGTTTCAGGCGCGAGAGGTGGGCAAAGAAATGACTCTGACTCATAGGGTACCTTTTGTCTTCACTGCGACAGGCGTTCATTGTGCGGGGAGGGGAGGGAAGATGCAAATCTGAAGGTGTTGTAGGCCGGGTAAGCGCAGCGCCACCCGGCAGAAAGCCAGCGTTACTGATGATAACCGGAGAGGAAGCGCCCGAAGCGGCTGATGGCCATTTCCAGATCATCTTCGCGCGGCAGCGTCACGATACGCACGTGATCCGGCCACGGCCAGTTAAACGCCGTACCCTGAACCAGCAGCACTTTTTCCTGCAGCAGGAAATCGAGCACCATTTTCTGGTCGTCATGAATATTGAAGCGCTTCGCGTCAATTTTCGGGAACATGTAGAGCGCGCCATTCGGCTTCACGCAGGAGACGCCCGGAATATCGTTGATCAGTTCCCACGCACGGTTGCGCTGTTCGTACAGGCGACCACCGGGAACGATGAACTCGCTAATGCTCTGATAGCCACCCAGCGCCGTCTGGATCGCGTGCTGCGCCGGAACGTTGGCACATAAACGCATGGAGGCCAGCATCTCCAGCCCTTCAATATAGCCTTTGGCGTGCTTTTTCGGACCGTTCAGTACCATCCAGCCCTGACGGAAACCGGCCACGCGGTAGGTTTTAGACAGGCCGTTAAAGGTGACGGTCAGCAGATCCGGGGCCAGCGCAGCGATTGAGTGGTGCTGTGCCGCGTCGTACAGGATCTTGTCGTAGATTTCGTCGGCGAAAATGATCAGGTTGTGCTGACGGGCCAGCTCGACGATCTCCATCAGCAGCTCTTTCGAGTATACCGCGCCCGTTGGGTTGTTCGGGTTAATGATCACGATGCCGCGCGTGCGGGGCGTAATTTTCGCGCGAATATCATCGAGGTCCGGGAACCAGTCAGAGGACTCGTCGCACAGGTAGTGCACCGCTTTACCGCTGGACAGTGACACGGCTGCCGTCCACAGCGGATAGTCCGGCGCGGGTACCAGCATTTCGTCACCGCTGTTCAGCAGCGCCTGCATCGCCTGCACGATCAGTTCGGAGACGCCGTTGCCGATATAGATATCTTCAACGGTAACATCACGCATACCGCGTGCCTGGTAGTGCTGCATGATGGCTTTACGTGCGGAGTAAAGTCCTTTTGAATCGCAATAGCCTTGTGCAGTAGGAAGGTTGCGGATCACATCAACCAGAATTTCATCCGGCGCTTCAAAACCAAATGGCGCAGGGTTACCAATGTTGAGTTTCAGAACCTTGTTGCCTTCTTCTTCAAGGCGTTTTGCCTCTTTCAGAACCGGGCCGCGGATGTCATAACAGACGTTATCTAGCTTGCTGGATTTTTCGATAGGGGACATGAACCTTTAACCTTTTCGCTATGATTGCCACTCCCTGCCGTGGAAGTCAGCACGGAATAATGTACTCCCCCCTCGCTTCGTTTTGAAGGGTGTGCAGTAGAAGATTTTGTGTCGGCAGCAAAATTTTGATAAATCTTTTTCTCTGCTTGCATGCTTTTATGCTGGATTAAAGTTGTGCGCACTGTGCCATGTTAGGTTAAATGTGCTATTCATTTGTCAAAATTGTGTATATTGTGCTGGTGAAAATAGGTGGGAAGCAGGACAAAGGTGGCAATCACTCTGAGTGACATTTCGTTAAACCTGAATGCTTGATACCTGTTTCTGTAATAGCATACTGTGGCTAAAAGTTACTCATGTGAAATTAATGTTAAGTGCCATTAATGAATGGTCTTAATCTAAATTAAAATTTATTTATTATTAACCTAAAAAATGCAACTTTAGTTAATTCTAATAAAATTAGTTTAGAAGCTTAACATTCTTCTTTAATCCTCAATATTGCAATAAGACTTATAAATAAAGTGGATTTGGGTTAAGATGTCTTCCAGGAAAGCAGAGTGCAGATACACGTTTTTTGTATATCTGTGACTGGTTTTCCTCATTAATTGATTGTTATTGTTGGAGTTATCTCTGGCTGGAATGTGTCGAACATCTCCTGCTACGTTGACAGCGCTGCGATACAGATGGCAGAAAAGGTGTTATACCTTTAATGTAATTTACATAAACCTGCGAACATCTAAATATCCTGAACGTTTAAGAGAATAAAAATAACGTCATGAAACGTGCTTTCTGACTGTTGATATAAAGCAGCACAATAACTATCTGTCAGGCAGTCTGCCGGGCCGGGATGCGAGGGAAAATCTTCAGAGGGAATTGCTTAACTGTACACACACAGCTTCAACCCGGGCAGCTCCGCACGAGCAACCTGAAAGTGAATAGATATGATAAATGCAAATCGTCCGATAATGAATCTCGACCTCGATCTGCTGAGAACGTTTGTTGCGGTCGCCGATCTCAACACTTTTGCAGCCGCTGCTGCCGCCGTTTGCCGAACTCAGTCTGCCGTCAGCCAGCAAATGCAGCGGCTGGAGCAACTGGTTGGTAAAGAGCTTTTTGCGCGTCATGGGCGTAATAAGCTCTTAACGGAACACGGTATTCAGCTTCTGGGTTATGCCAGGAAAATTCTTCGCTTTAATGATGAAGCATGTATGTCATTAATGTTTAGCAACCTTCAAGGGGTGCTAACGTTAGGCGCATCTGATGAGTCAGCGGATACTATATTGCCGTTTCTTCTCAATCGTATTAGTTCGGTTTATCCGAAGCTTGCGCTGGACGTAAGCGTAAAGCGTAATGCCTTTATGGTTGAGATGTTAAATGAGAATAAAGTCGACCTGGTGGTCACCACGCATCGTCCCGGGCAGTTTGACTGCCTGACGCTGCGTACATCGCCTACGCACTGGTATTGCGCGGCCGAATATGTGCTGCAAAAAGGGGAGCCGGTTCCACTGGTCTTACTGGATGACCCGAGCCCGTTCCGCGATATGGTGCTCACGGCGCTGAATGAGGCCAACATTCCGTGGCGTCTGGCGTATGTGGCTTCCACGCTGCCAGCGGTCCGTGCTGCCGTGAAGGCCGGTCTGGGTGTGACGGCCCGTCCGGTTGAGATGATGAGCCCCGATCTGCGCGTCCTGGGAAAATCCGATGGTCTTCCTGCGCTGCCGGATACGGAGTATCTGCTCTGCCACAATTCGTCCAGCCATAACGAGTTGGCCAAAGTGGTGTTCGAGGCGATGGAAAACTACCATAACCCGTGGCAGTTCGAACGCGTTACCTCCGAAGGGGGGGATGATTCCCTGATCGTTGAAGGGGATTTCGAGTGATCGATTGCTCAAAATTCTGGTAACAAAATGTAAGTGTAAAAAAAAGCCACTCGTGTGATTTTCACATGCAGTGGCTTTTTTTTAGCAAAAATATCCGCTTATAGCGTATGGGTTTTCAGGATACTTCATATTTATCAACATGCTAAATGCTTTTGCTTAAAACTTGTCCGTTTTCCGTTCTAACTTCAACCACCTACCTCCCATGTTAAAAAAACAGGAAATATGTTGCCGTTTTCCTGGTTGAATTAACAAAAGCGTGTCACAGATCAAGAAAATACTCCTATTTGGGGGGAGGAATCGTTGGCAAATCCTGTCAAAATAGGAGGGTTATTTTTTTTACTTCCGAAACGGACACGATTCAACAACATACATTTGACGGAAAGTCATGCACCCACCAGGGTTAAAGGGCACCAAATGTTAATGAGAATCGCTCGATGTAATTTAATGTGAAGAAACCTTTGTTAAAGTTGACAATAGGTTATAGAAAGGAGTAAAAAATCCCATCATTTTGCTGTCTACGTCTCATTTCTGACAGTTAGTGTAAGGTTATTTGTTCCTCCCCATGAATCGATGTGATGCCCATCTGCCAGCAAGAGCAGTGTCGTTGGTATCACTTTTGATGAGTAAGCAATGAGTATGTCAACATCCACAGAAGTCATCGCTCATCACTGGGCATTCGCAATCTTTCTTATTGTAGCCATTGGCCTGTGCTGCCTGATGTTAGTCGGCGGCTGGTTCCTGGGCGGTCGCGCCCGTGCAAGGCACAAAAACACACCTTTCGAATCAGGTATTGATTCAGTAGGTTCCGCTCGCTTACGCCTGTCTGCCAAGTTCTATCTGGTAGCCATGTTCTTCGTCATCTTCGACGTGGAAGCGCTTTACCTTTTCGCATGGTCAACGTCCATCCGCGAAAGTGGTTGGGTGGGCTTTGTCGAGGCCGCAATTTTCATTTTAGTGTTACTGGCCGGTCTGGTTTATCTGGTGCGTATTGGCGCGCTTGACTGGACGCCTGCGCGTTCACGTCGTGAACACATCAACCCGGAAAACAGTATCTCTAATCGTCAGCAGTAACAGCGAGGCAATAAGATGGATTATACGCTCACCCGCATAGATCCTAACGGTGAGAATGACCGTTACCCCCTGCAAAAACAGGAGATCGTAACCGACCCCCTGGAGCAAGAAGTCAATAAAAGCGTGTACATGGGCAAACTCGAACATGCCATGCACGATATGGTCAACTGGGGTCGTAAGAACTCCATCTGGCCGTACAACTTTGGCCTTTCTTGCTGCTACGTTGAAATGGTGACGTCATTCACTGCGGTGCATGACGTTGCGCGTTTTGGGGCCGAGGTACTGCGTGCTTCACCACGTCAGGCTGACCTGATGGTGGTAGCCGGTACCTGCTTTACCAAGATGGCACCTGTTATTCAGCGTCTTTATGACCAGATGCTGGAGCCTAAATGGGTTATCTCCATGGGCGCATGTGCTAACTCTGGCGGTATGTACGACATCTATTCCGTCGTGCAGGGCGTAGATAAATTTATCCCAGTGGATGTGTACATCCCGGGTTGTCCGCCACGTCCGGAAGCTTACATGCAGGCGCTGATGCTGCTGCAGGAGTCTATCGGTAAAGAACGTCGCCCACTGTCGTGGGTTGTTGGCGATCAGGGTGTGTATCGCGCGAACATGCAGTCTGAGCGCGAGCGTAAACGTGGTGAACGTATTGCCGTCACCAATCTGCGTACGCCTGACGAAATTTAATTTGCGCCTGTAGGCCTGGAGAACACCTTCGCATATCACTACTCAAATAGCGCGAAGCCAGGCTCAACAGTCACCACGGACCATTTGCAATGGTGAACAATATGACCGACTTAACCGCGCAAGAAGCCGCCTGGCAGACCCGGGATCATCTGGATGACCCAGTCATTGGCGAACTGCGCAACCGTTTTGGGCCGGATGCCTTTACTGTTCAGGCTACCCGCACCGGGGTACCCGTTGTTTGGGTGAAGCGTGAGCAATTGCTGGAAGTTGTCGATTTCCTCAAGAAATTGCCAAAACCGTACGTCATGCTGTTTGACTTACACGGCATGGATGAACGTCTGCGTACCCACCGCCAGGGTCTCCCTGCTGCGGATTTTTCCGTTTTCTACCACCTGATCTCAATAGACCGTAATACGGATATCATGCTCAAGGTGGCATTGTCTGAAAACGACATGCATCTGCCGACGATCACCAAACTTTTCCCGAACGCCAACTGGTACGAGCGTGAAACCTGGGAAATGTTCGGCATGACCTTTGACGGCCACCCGCACCTGACGCGCATCATGATGCCGCAGACCTGGACAGGCCACCCGCTGCGTAAAGACTACCCGGCACGTGCCACCGAATTCGATCCGTTTGAGCTGACCAAAGCCAAGCAGGATCTGGAGATGGAAGCGCTGACCTTCAAACCGGAAGACTGGGGCATGAAGCGCGGTACCGACAACGAGGACTTCATGTTCCTCAACCTCGGTCCAAACCACCCGTCTGCGCACGGTGCATTCCGTATTATTCTTCAGCTTGATGGCGAAGAGATTGTCGACTGCGTACCTGACATCGGTTACCACCACCGTGGTGCTGAGAAGATGGGCGAGCGTCAGTCCTGGCACAGCTACATTCCGTATACCGACCGTATTGAGTACCTCGGCGGCTGCGTCAACGAGATGCCATACGTGCTGGCCGTTGAGAAACTGGCGGGTATCGTTACGCCGGATCGCGTTAACGTGATTCGCGTCATGCTGTCAGAGCTGTTCCGTATCAACAGCCACCTGCTGTATATCTCCACCTTCATTCAGGACGTCGGCGCGATGACCCCGGTCTTCTTCGCCTTTACCGACCGTCAGAAAATCTACGATCTGGTGGAAGCGATTACCGGTTTCCGTATGCACCCGGCCTGGTTCCGTATCGGCGGTGTGGCACACGATCTGCCGCGCGGCTGGGACCGTCTGCTGCGTGAATTCCTCGACTGGATGCCAAAACGTCTGGCCTCTTATGAGAAAGCCGCGCTGCGCAATACCATCCTGAAAGGCCGTTCCCAGGGCGTTGCTGCCTACGGCGCGAAAGAAGCGCTGGAGTGGGGGACGACTGGTGCAGGTCTGCGTGCGACCGGTATTGATTTCGACGTGCGTAAAGCCCGTCCTTACTCTGGCTATGAGAACTTCGACTTTGAAGTCCCGGTGGGCGGCGGTGTTTCCGACTGCTACACCCGCGTGATGCTGAAAGTAGAAGAGCTGCGCCAGAGTCTGCGCATCCTTGAGCAGTGCCTCAACAACATGCCGGAAGGCCCGTTCAAGGCGGATCACCCGCTGACGACGCCGCCACCGAAAGAGCGCACGCTGCAACATATCGAAACCCTGATCACCCACTTCCTGCAGGTTTCCTGGGGTCCGGTCATGCCGGCGCAAGAATCCTTCCAGATGATTGAAGCGACCAAGGGTATTAACAGTTACTACCTGACCAGTGACGGCAGCACCATGAGCTACCGTACCCGCGTGCGTACGCCGAGCTTTGCGCACCTGCAGCAGATCCCGTCCGCCATCCGCGGCAGTCTGGTCTCCGACCTGATTGTGTATCTGGGTAGTATCGATTTTGTTATGTCAGATGTGGACCGCTAATTATGCACGAGAATCAACAACCACAAACCGAGGCTTTTGAGCTGAGTGAAGCAGAACGTGCCGCTATTGAGCACGAGATGCACCACTACGAAGACCCGCGTGCGGCGTCCATTGAAGCGCTGAAAATCGTACAGAAACAGCGTGGTTGGGTGCCGGATGGGGCGATCTATGAGATCGCGAAAGTGCTGGGTATTCCGGCAAGTGACGTAGAAGGCGTAGCCACGTTCTACAGCCAAATCTTCCGTCAGCCGGTAGGCCGCCATGTGATCCGCTACTGTGACAGCGTTGTCTGCCACATCACCGGTTATCAGGGCATTCAGGCTGCGATTGAGAAGAAGCTCAATATCAAGCCGGGCCAGACCACGTTCGATGGACGCTTTACTCTGCTGCCAACCTGCTGCCTGGGTAACTGCGACAAGGGGCCGACCATGATGATTGATGAGGACACTCACAGCCATCTGACGCCGGAAGCGATTCCTGACCTGCTGGAGCAGTACAAATGAAAACTGTAATTCGTACTGCTGAGACGCATCCGCTGACCTGGCGTCTGCGCGATGACAAACAGCCGGTATGGCTCGACGAATACCAGAGCAAAAACGGCTATGCCGGCGCGCGTAAAGCCCTTGGCGGCATGGCGCCGGACGACATCGTTAACGCGGTAAAAGAGTCTGGCCTGAAAGGCCGCGGCGGCGCGGGCTTCTCCACCGGTCTGAAGTGGAGCCTGATGCCAAAAGACGAATCCATGAACATCCGTTACCTGCTGTGTAACGCCGATGAAATGGAGCCGGGCACCTATAAAGACCGCCTGCTGATGGAGCAGCTGCCGCACTTGCTGGTGGAAGGCATGCTGATCTCCGCGTTTGCGCTGAAAGCGTACCGTGGCTACATCTTCTTGCGCGGTGAGTACATCGAAGCGGCGGAAAACCTGCGCCGCGCGATTGCCGAAGCCACCGAAGCGGGCCTGCTGGGCAAAAACATCCTGGGCACCGGCTTTGACTTCGAACTGTTCGTGCACACCGGTGCCGGGCGTTATATCTGCGGTGAAGAGACCGCGCTGATTAACTCCCTGGAAGGCCGCCGCGCGAACCCGCGTTCCAAGCCACCGTTCCCGGCCAGCTCAGGCGTGTGGGGGAAACCGACCTGCGTAAACAACGTCGAAACCCTGTGTAACGTTCCGGCTATCCTCGCGAACGGCGTGGAGTGGTATCAGGGCATCTCCTCAAGCAAAGATGCCGGTACCAAGCTGATGGGCTTCTCCGGTCGCGTGAAAAATCCTGGCGTCTGGGAACTGCCGTTCGGTACCACCGCGCGCGAAATTCTTGAAGACTACGCCGGCGGCATGCGCGATGGCCTGAAATTCAAAGCCTGGCAGCCGGGTGGGGCAGGGACAGACTTCCTGACCGAAGCCCACCTTGACCTGCCGATGGAATTCGAAAGCATTGGTAAAGCAGGCAGCCGTCTGGGTACGGCGCTGGCGATGGCCGTCGACCACGAGATCGGCATGGTGTCGCTGGTGCGTAACCTGGAAGAGTTCTTCGCCCGTGAGTCCTGCGGCTGGTGTACACCGTGCCGTGATGGTCTGCCGTGGAGCGTGAAGATCCTGCGTGCAATCGAACGTGGCGAAGGCCAGCCTGGCGATATCGAAACACTTGAGCAACTGTGTCGATTCTTAGGCCCGGGTAAAACCTTCTGTGCCCACGCACCGGGTGCCGTCGAACCTCTGCAGAGCGCGATCAAATATTTCCGCGACGAGTTCGAAGCAGGCATCAAGCAGCCGTTCAGCAATACCCATGCGATCAATGGGATTCAGCCGAACCTGCTTAAAGCGCGCTGGTAACGACAAGAATTTTGATTAACGCTCGGTTTCGACCGAGCCAACTGGAAGCATGCTAATGGCTACGATTCATGTAGACGGCAAAGAATACGAAGTCAACGGGGCGGACAACCTGCTGGAAGCTTGTCTGTCTCTTGGCCTCGATATTCCGTACTTTTGCTGGCATCCGGCGCTGGGCAGCGTCGGTGCTTGCCGCCAGTGTGCGGTGAAGCAATATCAAAACGCGGAAGACACGCGTGGTCGCCTGGTGATGTCCTGTATGACGCCAGCCACCGAAGGCACCTTTATTTCGATTGATGACGAAGAAGCCAAACAGTTCCGCGAAAGCGTGGTGGAGTGGTTGATGACCAACCACCCGCACGACTGTCCGGTTTGTGAAGAGGGCGGTAACTGCCACCTTCAGGATATGACCGTGATGACCGGTCACAGCTTCCGTCGCTATCGCTTTACCAAGCGTACCCACCGTAACCAGGATCTGGGGCCGTTCATCTCTCACGAAATGAACCGCTGCATCGCCTGCTATCGCTGCGTGCGTTACTACAAAGACTATGCAGACGGTCAGGATCTGGGCGTGTATGGCGCGCATGACAACGTCTACTTCGGTCGTCCGGAAGACGGCGTGCTGGAGAGCGAATTCTCCGGTAACCTGGTAGAAATCTGCCCGACCGGCGTCTTCACGGATAAAACTCACTCCGAGCGTTACAACCGTAAATGGGACATGCAGTTTGCGCCAAGCATCTGCCAGCAGTGTTCCCTCGGCTGTAACACCAGCCCGGGTGAGCGCTACGGCGAACTGCGTCGTATCGAAAACCGCTACAACGGTACCGTTAACCACTACTTCCTGTGCGACCGCGGTCGTTTCGGCTATGGCTATGTGAACCTGAAAGACCGTCCGCGTCAGCCGGTTCAGCGCCGTGGCGACGATTTCATTACCCTGAACGCAGAACAGGCGATGCAGGGCGCGGCAGATATTCTGCGCCAGTCGAAGAAAGTGATCGGTATCGGCTCCCCGCGCGCCAGCATCGAAAGCAACTTCGCGCTGCGCGAGCTGGTCGGGGCGGAAAACTTCTATACCGGCATCGCCCAGGGCGAGCAGGAACGTCTGCAGCTGGTACTGAAAGTGCTGCGTGAAGGCGGTATCCATACCCCTGCGCTGCGCGAAATCGAATCCTATGATGCGGTCCTGGTGCTGGGTGAAGACCTGACCCAGACAGGCGCCCGCGCGGCTCTGGCGGTTCGTCAGGCGGTGAAGGGTAAAGCACGTGAAATGGCGGCGGCGCAAAAAGTGGCTGACTGGCAGATTGCGGCGATCCTGAACATCGGTCAGCGCGCGAAGCATCCTCTGTTTGTGACCAACGTCGACAATACCCGTCTGGACGATATCGCGGCGTGGACCTACTGCGCACCGGTTGAAGATCAGGCGCGTCTTGGTTTTGCGATTGCCCACGCGCTGGACAACAACTCACCGGCCGTTGAGCTGGATCGCGACCTGCAAAACAAGGTTGACGTGATTGTTCAGGCCCTGGCCGGTGCGAAGAAACCACTGATTATTTCCGGTACCAACGCCGGTAGCGCAGAGATCATTCAGGCCGCAGCCAACGTGGCCAAAGCCCTGAAAGGCCGCGGTGCTGACGTCGGTGTGACCATGATTGCCCGTGCGGTGAACAGCATTGGTCTGGGCATGATTGGCGGCGGCTCGCTGGAAGCTGCGTTAAGCGAACTGGAATCCGGTTCTGCTGACGCCGTGGTGGTGCTGGAAAACGACCTGCATCGTCATGCTTCTGCCGCTCGCGTTGACGCCGCGCTCTCCAAAGCGCCGCTGGTGATGGTGATTGACCATCAGCGCACCGCGATTATGGACAAAGCGCACCTGGTGCTCTCTGCGGCAAGCTTCGCAGAAAGCGACGGTACCGTTATCAACAACGAAGGCCGCGCCCAGCGTTTCTTCCAGGTTTATGACCCGTCTTACTACGACAGCAACACCGTGATGCTGGAAAGCTGGCGCTGGCTGCACTCCCTGCACAGCACCGTGCAGAGCCGTGAAGTGGACTGGACGCAGCTCGACCACGTTATCGACGCGGTGGTGGAAAAACTGCCTCAGCTGGCAGGCATTAAAGATGCCGCGCCTGAAGCGAGCTTCCGCATTCGCGGCCAGAAACTGGCGCGTGAACCGCACCGTTACAGCGGCCGTACCGCAATGCGCGCCAATATCAGCGTGCACGAACCGCGCCAGCCGCAGGATAAAGACACCATGTTCGCCTTCTCCATGGAAGGGAACAACCAGCCGTCTGCACCGCGTTCGCAAATCCCGTTCGCATGGGCACCGGGCTGGAACTCCCCGCAGGCATGGAACAAGTTCCAGGCTGAAGTGGGCGGCTCCCTGCGCCACGGCGATCCGGGCGTGCGTCTGATTGAAGCTTCCGAAACCGGTCTGGACTTCTTCACCACCGTACCGGCGAGCTTCCAGGCGCAGGACGGTAGCTGGCGTATTGCGCCGTACTACCACCTGTTCGGTAGCGACGAGCTGTCCCAGCGTTCACCGGTCTTCCAGACCCGTATGCCGCAGCCGTACATCAAGCTTAACCCGGCGGATGCCGCGAAGCTTGGCGTTAACGCGGGTGTGAACATCGCCTTTAGCTATGACGGCCAGACCATCAGCCTGCCGCTGATTATTTCTGAAAGCCTGACAGCAGGGCAGGTCGGTCTGCCGATGGGTATGCCTGGCATCGCGCCGGTTCTGGCGGGTGCGCGTCTTGATAATCTGCAGGAGGCAAAAGCATGAGTTGGTTAACGCCGGATCTTATCGACATCCTGCTGAGCATTCTGAAAGCGATTGTTATCCTGCTGGTGGTGGTCACCTGCGGTGCGTTCATGAGCTTTGGTGAACGTCGTCTGCTCGGTCTGTTCCAGAACCGTTACGGACCGAACCGCGTGGGCTGGGGTGGTTCACTCCAGCTGGTCGCGGACATGATCAAGATGTTCTTTAAAGAGGACTGGATCCCGCGCTTCTCGGATCGCGTGATCTTTACTCTGGCACCGATGATCGCCTTCACCTCGCTGCTGCTGGCGTTTGCTATCGTGCCGGTCAGCCCGACCTGGGTGGTCGCTGACCTGAACATCGGCATTCTGTTCTTCCTGATGATGGCAGGCCTCGCGGTTTACGCGGTCCTGTTCGCAGGCTGGTCCAGTAACAACAAATACTCGCTGCTGGGTGCGATGCGTGCTTCCGCGCAGACCCTGAGCTACGAAGTGTTCCTGGGTCTCTCCCTGATGGGCGTGGTGGCGCAGGCCGGTTCATTCAACATGACCGACATCGTCAACAACCAGGCCGACATCTGGAACGTTATTCCGCAGTTCTTTGGGTTTATTACCTTTGCCATCGCGGGCGTGGCAGTGTGTCACCGTCACCCGTTTGACCAGCCAGAAGCCGAACAGGAACTGGCCGACGGTTACCACATCGAATATTCCGGTATGAAATTCGGTCTGTTCTTCGTGGGCGAGTACATCGGTATCGTCACCATTTCCGCGTTGATGGTAACGCTGTTCTTCGGTGGCTGGCATGGCCCGTTCTTACCGCCGTTCATCTGGTTCGCGCTGAAAACCGCGTTCTTCATGATGATGTTCATTTTGATTCGCGCAGCGTTACCGCGTCCGCGTTATGACCAGGTAATGTCCTTCGGCTGGAAAGTGTGCCTGCCGCTGACGCTCGTCAACTTGTTGGTAACGGCCGCTGTCATTCTCTGGCAGCAGCCATAAGGGGCAATAGACCATGACCTTAAAAGAATTACTGGTAGGCTTCGGTACCCAGGTACGCAGTATCTGGATGATCGGCCTGCACGCGTTTGCCAAACGCGAAACCCGGATGTACCCGGAAGAGCCGGTATATCTGCCGCCGCGCTACCGTGGCCGTATCGTGCTGACGCGCGACCCGGACGGTTCCGAGCGCTGCGTCGCCTGTAACCTGTGTGCGGTAGCGTGCCCGGTCGGCTGTATCTCTCTGCAGAAAGCCGAGACGGTAGACGGCCGCTGGTACCCTGAGTTCTTCCGCATCAACTTCTCACGCTGCATCTTCTGCGGTCTGTGTGAAGAAGCGTGCCCAACCACGGCGATTCAGCTGACTCCAGACTTCGAGCTGGGTGAGTACAAGCGTCAGGACCTGGTGTACGAGAAAGAGGATCTGCTGATTTCCGGTCCGGGCAAATACCCGGAATATAACTTCTACCGGATGGCGGGTATGGCAATCGACGGCAAAGATAAGGGCGAAGCAGAGAACGAAGCTAAGCCTATCGACGTCAAGAGCCTGTTACCGTAAGGAGAGGGCAATGGAATTCGCTTTTTATATCTGTGGCCTTATCGCCATCCTGGCTACGCTGCGAGTGATCACGCACACCAATCCGGTGCATGCGCTGCTGTACTTAATCATCTCGCTGCTGGCCATTTCCGGGGTGTTCTTTGCACTGGGCGCGCACTTCGCCGGTGCGCTGGAAATCATCGTCTACGCCGGGGCCATTATGGTGCTGTTCGTGTTCGTGGTGATGATGCTGAACCTGGGCGGCTCTGAAATTGAGCAGGAACGTCAGTGGTTAAAACCGCAGGTGTGGATTGGCCCGGCAATTCTGTCGGCCATCATGCTGGTGGTGATCGTTTACGCCATTCTGGGTGTTAACGATCAGGGCATCGACGGCACGCCGATTGGCGCGAAAGAGGTCGGTATCACGCTCTTTGGCCCATACGTTCTGGCAGTGGAACTGGCCTCAATGCTGCTGCTGGCAGGTCTGGTTGTGGCTTTCCACGTTGGCCGCGAAGAGCGTGCTGGCGAGGTGCTGAGCAACCGCACTGACGACCGCGCGAAAAGAAAAACGGAGGAGCGCGCATGATCCCCTTAACACATGGACTGATCCTCGCTGCGATTTTATTCGTTCTGGGTCTGACCGGTCTGGTTATCCGCCGCAATCTGCTGTTTATGCTGATCGGGCTGGAAATCATGATTAACGCCTCCGCGCTGGCCTTCGTGGTCGCCGGAAGCTACTGGGGCCAGACCGATGGTCAGGTGATGTACATTCTCGCCATCAGCCTCGCGGCTGCCGAAGCGAGTATTGGCCTGGCGCTGTTGCTGCAGCTCCATCGTCGCCGCCAGAATCTGAACATCGATTCAGTAAGTGAGTTGCGTGGATGAACATGCTTGCCTTAACCATTATTTTCCCGCTGATTGGCTTCGTGCTGCTGGCGTTTTCTCGCGGCCGCTGGTCTGAGAATCTGTCTGCAACCGTCGGCATGGGCTCTGTTGGCCTGGCCGCGCTGGTGACAGCGTATGCGGGTATCGACTTCTTTAACAACGGGCGTCAGCCTTTCAGCGTGCCGCTGTGGACGTGGATGTCGGTCGGTGATTTCAACATCGGTTTCAACCTGGTGCTGGACGGCCTCTCGCTGACCATGCTTTCCGTGGTTACCGGCGTTGGCTTCCTGATCCACATGTTCGCCTCCTGGTATATGCGCGGTGAAGAGGGGTACTCCCGCTTCTTCGCCTACACCAACCTGTTTATCGCCAGCATGGTGGTTCTGGTGCTGGCCGATAACCTGCTGCTGATGTATCTGGGCTGGGAAGGCGTGGGTCTGTGTTCTTACCTGCTGATCGGTTTCTACTATACCGATCCGAAGAATGGCGCAGCGGCCATGAAAGCGTTCATCGTGACCCGCGTGGGTGACGTCTTCCTCGCTTTCGCGCTGTTCATTCTTTACAACGAACTGGGCACGCTGAACTTCCGCGAAATGGTGGAACTGGCGCCAGCGCACTTCGCCGCAGGCAATAACATGCTGTGGTGGGCAACGCTGATGCTGCTGGGTGGTGCCGTGGGTAAATCCGCGCAGCTGCCATTGCAGACATGGCTGGCCGACGCGATGGCGGGTCCAACCCCTGTCTCCGCGCTGATCCACGCTGCGACCATGGTTACCGCCGGTGTCTACCTGATTGCGCGTACCCATGGCCTGTTCCTGATGACCCCGGAAATTCTGCATCTGGTGGGTATCGTCGGTGCGGTCACGCTGGTGCTGGCAGGCTTTGCCGCGCTGGTGCAGACCGACATCAAACGCGTTCTCGCGTACTCCACCATGAGCCAGATTGGTTACATGTTCCTGGCGCTGGGCGTTCAGGCGTGGGACGCAGCCATTTTCCACCTGATGACGCACGCGTTCTTTAAAGCGCTGCTGTTCCTCTCATCCGGTTCGGTGATTCTGGCCTGCCATCACGAGCAGAACATCTTCAAGATGGGCGGACTGCGTAAGTCCATTCCGCTGGTTTATGTCTGCTTCCTGGTGGGCGGCGCGGCGCTGGCGGCACTGCCGCTGATCACCGCGGGCTTCTTCAGTAAGGACGAAATCCTTGCGGGTGCCATGGCGAATGGTCATATCAATCTGATGGTTGCGGGTCTGGTCGGTGCGTTCATGACCTCCCTGTATACCTTCCGTATGATTTTCATCGTATTCCACGGTAAAGAACAAATTCACGCTCACGCAGGGAAGGGGATTACCCACCACCTGCCGCTGATTGTGCTGCTGGTACTGTCCACCTTCGTTGGCGCGATGATTGTGCCGCCGCTGCAGGGCGTACTGCCAGACACCACCGAGCTTGAGCACGGTCGCGTTCTGACGCTTGAAATCACCTCCGGTGTGGTCGCTATCGCGGGCATCCTGATCGCTGCATGGCTGTGGCTGGGCAAACGTACGCTGGTGACTGCCGTTGCCAACAGTGCGCCAGGCCGCCTGCTGGGCACCTGGTGGTACAACGCGTGGGGCTTCGACTGGCTGTACGACATGATCTTCGTTAAGCCGTTCCTGGGCATTGCGTGGCTGGTGAAGCGCGACCCACTGAACAGCCTGATGAATATCCCGGCGATCCTCTCCCGCTTTGCAGGTAAAGGCCTGCTGTACAGCGAGAACGGTTACCTGCGCTGGTATGTGGCGTCCATGAGCATCGGTGCGGTTGTCGTGCTGGCGCTGCTGATGGTGTTGCGTTGATCGTTAAGTGAATTTTATTCGAATTCGTTGAAAATCAGGCCCCTGCTGGGGGCCTTAAAAAGGAATGTAAATCGCCATGTTACTACCCTGGCTAATATTAATTCCCTTCATCGGCGGCTTCCTGTGCTGGCAGACTGAACGCTTTGGCGTGAAGATGCCGCGCTGGATTGCGCTGATCACCATGGGATTGACGCTCGCGCTTGGCCTGCAACTGTGGTTGCAGGGCGGTTACTCACTGACCCAGTCTGCGGGCATTCCGCAGTGGCAGTCTGAGTTCATCCTGCCGTGGATCCCACGTTTCGGCATTACGATCCACCTGGCGATTGACGGTCTGTCGCTGCTGATGGTGGTGCTGACCGGTCTGCTCGGTGTTTTGGCGGTACTCTGCTCCTGGCGTGAAATCGAAAAATACCAGGGCTTCTTCCACCTGAACCTGATGTGGATCCTGGGCGGCGTGATCGGCGTGTTCCTTGCCATCGACATGTTCCTGTTCTTCTTCTTCTGGGAGATGATGCTGGTGCCGATGTACTTCCTGATCGCGCTGTGGGGCCACAAGGCGTCCGACGGTAAAACGCGTATCACGGCGGCAACCAAGTTCTTCATCTATACCCAGGCGAGTGGTCTGGTGATGTTGATTGCCATTCTGGCGCTGGTGTTTGTTCACCATAACGCGACCGGAACCTGGACCTTCAACTACGAAGAACTGTTGAAGACGCCAATGTCCCACGGCGTTGAATACCTGCTGATGCTGGGCTTCTTCATCGCCTTCGCGGTGAAAATGCCGGTGGTTCCGCTGCACGGCTGGCTGCCAGACGCGCACTCTCAGGCACCAACGGCGGGTTCCGTTGACCTGGCGGGCATCTTGCTGAAAACGGCGGCCTACGGTCTGCTGCGTTTCGCTCTGCCGCTGTTCCCGAACGCCTCCGCAGAATTCGCACCGATTGCCATGTGGCTGGGTGTGATCGGTATCTTCTACGGTGCCTGGATGGCCTTCACGCAGTACGACATCAAGCGTCTGATTGCCTACACCTCCGTTTCCCACATGGGCTTCGTGCTGATTGCTATCTACACCGGCAGCCAGCTGGCGTACCAGGGGGCGGTGATCCAGATGATTGCGCACGGTCTGTCCGCAGCCGGTCTCTTCATCCTGTGCGGCCAGCTGTATGAACGTCTGCACACCCGTGACATGCGTATGATGGGCGGCCTGTGGAGCAAAATTAAGTGGCTGCCAGCGCTCTCCATGTTCTTCGCGGTGGCGACTCTGGGGATGCCGGGTACCGGTAACTTCGTCGGCGAATTTATGATTCTTTTCGGCAGCTTCAAAGTGGTACCGGTGATTACCGTGATCTCCACCTTTGGTCTGGTGTTCGCTTCCGTCTACTCGCTGGCGATGCTGCACCGCGCGTACTTCGGTAAAGCGAAGAGCGAAATTGCTGCACAAGAACTGCCGGGGATGTCGCTGCGTGAGCTGTTCATCATCCTGCTGCTGGTCGTACTGCTGGTGCTGCTGGGCTTCTTCCCGCAGCCGATTCTGGATACCTCGCACAGCGCGATGGGCAATATCCAGCAGTGGTTTGTTAATTCTGTTTCTACTACAAGGCCGTAATTCGCCATGACAATAACTCCACAACAACTGATCGCGCTGCTACCGCTGCTGATCGTCGGATTGACGGTGGTGGTTGTGATGCTCTCCATTGCGTGGCGACGCAATCACTTCCTGAATGCCACGCTGTCGGTCATCGGCCTGAACGCCGCGTTAGTCTCTCTCTGGTTTGTTGGTCAGGGTGGGGCGATGGACGTCACCCCGCTGATGCGCGTTGACGGTTACGCCATGCTGTATACCGGTCTGGTGCTGCTGGCGAGCCTGGCAACCTGTACCTTTGCGTACCCGTGGCTCGAAGGCTACAACGACAACAAAGAAGAGTTTTACCTGCTGGTTCTGATTGCCGCGCTGGGCGGCATTCTGCTGGCGAATGCGAACCACCTGGCCGCGCTGTTCCTCGGCATTGAGCTGATCTCTCTGCCGCTGTTCGGTCTGATTGGTTACGCCTTCCGCCAGAAGCGCTCCCTGGAAGCAAGCATCAAGTACACCATCCTGTCTGCGGCGGCGTCCTCGTTCCTGCTGTTTGGTATTGCGCTGGTGTACGCACAGTCCGGTAACCTCTCCTTCATGGCGCTCGGCAAGAGCCTCGGTGACGGCATGCTGCATGAGCCGCTGCTGCTGGCGGGTCTGGGCATGATGATCGTTGGTCTCGGCTTTAAACTCTCTCTGGTTCCGTTCCACCTGTGGACGCCAGACGTATACCAGGGCGCTCCGGCTCCGGTGTCGACCTTCCTGGCGACGGCGAGCAAAATCGCTATCTTCGGTGTGGTCATGCGTCTGTTCCTGTACGCACCAGTGGGTGACAGCGAAGCGGTTCGCGTGGTGCTGGGCATTATCGCGTTCGTCTCCATCATCTTCGGTAACCTGATGGCGCTGAGCCAGACCAACATCAAGCGTCTGCTGGGCTACTCGTCTATCTCTCATCTGGGCTACCTGATGGTGGCGCTGATTGCGCTGCAGAGCGGTGAGATGTCGATGGAAGCCGTGGGCGTCTATCTGGCCGGTTACCTGTTCAGCAGCCTCGGCGCCTTCGGCGTGGTGAGCCTGATGTCCAGTCCGTACCGTGGTCCGGATGCCGATTCACTGTTCTCCTACCGTGGTCTGTTCTGGCACCGTCCGATCCTGTCCGCAGTGATGACGGTGATGATGCTCTCTCTGGCAGGTATTCCGATGACGCTCGGCTTTATCGGTAAGTTCTACGTGCTGGCCGTCGGTGTGCAGGCGCACCTGTGGTGGCTGACTGCGGGCGTGGTGATCGGCTCCGCGATTGGTCTCTACTACTACCTGCGCGTGGCCGTGAGCCTGTACCTGAGCGCGCCTCAGCAGCTCAACCGCGATGCCCCAACCAACTGGCAGTACAGCGCCGGTGGTATCGTAGTGCTTATCTCCGCGCTGCTGGTGCTCATCTTCGGTATCTATCCGCAACCGCTGATTGAGATCGTGCAGCGAGCAATGCCATTAATGTAAAGACAAAAAACCCGCCTCGGCGGGTTTTTTTATGGTTTTCTCCCTCTCCCCGTGGGAGAGGGCCGGGGTGAGGGCACCAGCCCGCACCATGCTTAAGCCAGCTGCTTCCGGCTAATCAACGGCCCGTCAATCTTCTTCATCGAGCGGTCCAGCACTTCCTCAATCACTGACGACAGCTCGTTCAGCTCAAACTTCGCCACATACCCGTCCGCTTTCACCTTACGAATATGGTCTTCGTTGGCGTTGCCGGAAAGGGAAGAGTGGATCACCACCGGAATATCTTTCAGTACCGGGTCGGTTTTGATTTTGCGCGTCAGCGTAAAGCCGTCCATTTCTGGCATTTCGAGGTCGGTCAGCACCAGCGCGATCTTATCGGTGATGGGAACCCCTTCAGCCTGGGCCTGTGCCGCCAGCACGCCAATTTTCTCCCACGCTTCTTTGCCGGTGATATGCAGCTGGGCCGGGATCTCCATTGCCTGCAGACCTTTCTCCAGCATCGAGCGCGCCACTTTGGAGTCTTCCGCGACGATGGCGACAGCGCCTGGCTTGATATGGAATTTGGTGGTCTTCAGGTTCGTGGCGTGCAGATCGTGATTGGCCGGGGTGATGTCATACAGGATCTGCTCAACGTCCAGCACCATCGCCAGATCGTTGGTATCGGTCTTCTCGTCAAGACACGCGATACTGGTGATGTAGCGGCCGCTGACGGCGGTTTCCGCCGCGTGCACCTGCTTCCAGTCCAGACGCATGATGTTCTCAACCGATTCCACGGCAAACGCCTGCACGCTGCGCGCATATTCGGTGATCAGCAGAATGTTCAGCCCGGTGGTGGGCTTACAGCCCGCCACGGCGGCCAGGTCAATCACCGGGATCACCTGATCGCGAATATTGACCATTCCCATCAGCGGTGACTTCATCCCGGCGGGTTTCGTGAACTCCGGCATCGGCACAATTTCACGCAGCTTAAAGACGTTAATGCCAAACAGCTCAGATTTATTTTCGTTCAGAGAGGTGCCAAGACGGAACAGCAACAGTTCAAAACGGTTCGACAGGGTCAGATTCGCCCTGTCATCAATATCTTTCTGGAAATTATCCATTCTACCCTCGAGAGAAATGCTGACCTTTTAATCGTTATCGGCATCCTGAGGGAAAAATGAAGGACTAAACGCTGACCTGAGCGAAATCTTCGGCCAGCTCACATTCCGGAAACAGCGTGCGGCACTCTGCTAGCAGGCTTGCGCATCCCCGCGCGTCGTAGCGCGAGCTGACGTGGGTGACGATGAGCCTCCCGACGCCCGCATCACGGGCAAGCTGCGCCGCCTGACGCGTGGAGCTATGGCCCCGACTGTTGGCTTTCTCTTCCATCGCCGTTTCAAGCGTCGCTTCATGCACCATCACGTCCACGCCCTGGGCCAGCGTGAGCGCCGCCGGGCACGGGGCCGTATCGCCAAAAATCGCCAGCTTTTTGCCGGGCTGTGGGGCGGCGAGATAATCCTGACCGTTGATGACGCGCCCGTCCTCCAGCGTGACGGTCTCACCGTGCTTCAGGCGCTGGAACAGCGGTCCAGGTTTTACGCCATCGGCCATCAGCGCGGCGGCGTCCAACGCGCCGGGTTTGTCATGCGCTTCAATACGGTAGCCATAGCATTCCACTGGATGATTAAGTGGTTGAGCAGTAACCCGATAATCCCCGTCATCGAATACCAGGCCTTTGGTAATCTCAACGACCTCCAGCGGATAATCGGTCCATGACCCGCTCAGGCGCAGCGTGGTTTCAATAAATTCACGAATACCCGCAGGCCCGTAAATCGTCAGCGGGTTGGCGTTACCGGCCATCGAGCGGCTGCACAGCAGGCCGGGAAGGCCAAACAGATGGTCGCCATGCAGATGGGTGATAAAAATTTTATCCAGCTTGCCGGGGTGATAAGCGGTGTGTAACAGCTGATGCTGCGTCCCTTCACCACAGTCAAACAGCCACAGCCCGCCGCGGGTGGGGTGTTTAAGATCCAGCAGGATCGCCGTCACGTTCCGTGAGCGGGTTGGCACGCCAGCGGACGTACCCAGAAAAATCAGTTCCATAACGCAATCAGCCCTTTGCCGAACGGGGAGGGGTTTAGTATAACGTGATGAACCCCAGGAAGGAGACTGACATGATCCAGTGGCAAGATTTACACCATAGTGACCTCACCGTTCATTCACTTTACGCCCTGCTGAAGCTGCGCTGCGAAGTGTTTGTGGTTGAACAGACCTGCCCGTATCAGGACATCGACGGCGATGACCTCGTCGGCGAGAACCGCCATATCCTCGGCTGGCGGGATAACGAGCTGGTGGCGTATGCGAGGATTCTGAAAAGCGAAGACGATTTTGAGCCTGTTGTCATTGGCCGCGTCATCATCAGCGGCAAAGCGCGTGGTGAAAAACTCGGCTATCAGCTGATGGAGAAAACGCTGGAGGCGTGCCAGAAACAGTGGCCGGACAAAGCGTTATACCTGGGCGCGCAGGCGCACCTGCAGTCCTTCTACGGCCACTTTGGCTTCGTGCCCGTCACCGAGGTGTACGATGAAGACGGCATTCCCCACATCGGCATGGCGCGGGAAGCGAAGCAGGCGTAATGACGAGTCGTTGGCTATAGTTAGCGGACTGGTGTACTAACATGGAGAAAAATATGTCATTTCAATCCTGGGATACCCGTATCGACGACGACCTGGCCTTACTGAGCGAAACGCTGGAAGAGGTGTTACGTTCCTCGGGCGACCCTGCCGATCAGAAATATATTGAGCTAAAAGCCCGCGCCGAACAGGCGCTGCATGAAGTGAAAAACCGCGTCAGCCATGCGTCTGATACCTACTACTACCGCGCCAAAAAAGCGGTGTACCGTGCCGATGATTACGTGCATGAAAAACCGTGGCAGGGCATTGGAGTGGGTGCTGCCGTAGGCCTGGTGCTGGGGCTGCTGTTAGCCCGTCGTTAAGCCGTTTAACCACTCCCTATACGTGGGTACTGCTATTTATGGTCAGTACCCCGTATAATACGAGGCTTTAACAGGGAGAGGTTCGCGTGAATTCGATTTTCCTCGCGCTGGAGCAACTGCGTACCCAGCTATCGCAAGCGTTACCCGCAGCACCCGGCATACGTCATTTCGACGTCTCTTTCCCGTTAAACGACGCCTTCGATCCCCTCGCCTGGCTGGGCGAGCAGCAGTGTTATCCGCAGTTTTACTGGCAGCAGCGTAACGGCGATGAAGAGCTGGCCGCGCTGGGGGCTGTCACCCAATTTCCTTCTCTGGCGTTAGCCTCGCAGTTTTTGCGCGAGCAAAACGCGGCAGGTGATACCCGCATCTGCGGCCTGAACGCCTTTAATCCGGAGCAGAGCAGCCTCTTTTTACCGCGGCTGCTCTGGCGACGCACCGCCGGCACCGCCACGCTGCGCCTGCAGCTGTGGAGCGACCGCTCGCTTGAGGAGGATGCCCACGCCGCGCGGGATTTTTTACAGCAGCTCCGTCCTGCGAGATCTATCCGTCCACTGTCCGTTCAGGTTGAGCACGAAACCCATCAGCCGCAGCAGGCCGAATGGCTAAAACTTATCCGCAGGGCGACGGAGACCATCGCGCGCGGTGATTTTGAAAAAGTGGTTCTCGCCCGGGCAACCGATCTGCAGTTCACGCAGCGCGTTAACCCTGTCGCGCTGATGGCGGCCAGCCGCGCCCTGAATTTACACTGCTACCATTTCTGCATGGTATTCGACGCCAGCAACGCGTTTCTTGGCTCGACGCCCGAGCGTCTCTGGCGGCGGCGCGGCACGCTGCTACGCACGGAAGCGCTGGCGGGCACCGTTGCCAGCCATACCGATGATAGCCAGGCGCAGCGTCTCGGCGAGTGGTTGCTTAACGACGATAAAAACCAGCGCGAAAATATGCTGGTCGTGGAAGATATCTGTCAGCGTCTTCAGCACTACACGCAGACGCTTGAGGTACTGCCCCCTCAGGTGGTGCGCCTGCGTAAAGTGCAGCATTTGCGCCGCTGTATCTGGACCGAGCTCAAACAGGCCGATGATGAGCAGTGTCTGCTCATGCTACAGCCGACCGCGGCCGTAGCCGGATTACCCCGACAGCCTGCGCGCGAGTTTATCCAGAAGGTTGAGCCCTTTAACCGCGAGTGGTACGCCGGTTCTGCCGGGTATTTATCCCCCGATCAGAGTGAGTTCTGCGTGGCGTTGCGCTCCGCCCGCGTCCAGGATGACTCCCTGCGGCTCTATGCCGGTGCCGGCATTGTCAGCGGGTCTGACCCGGAACAGGAGTGGCAGGAGATCGAAAACAAAGCGGCCGGATTGCGCTCTCTGCTCCTAAGGGATTAATACTGAATCGCGCAATCCCGATTCATATCAAAATTCCAATTTTTTCTATTATTTATACTGTGTCGCATTCTTGATACCGGACAATCTCATGTCAGTAAGTTCTTTTAACCGACGCTGGGCGGCGGTGATCCTTGAAGCCCTGACGCGCCACGGCGTCAGGCACGTGTGTATTGCACCGGGTTCTCGCTCAACGCCGCTGACGCTGGCGGCCGCCGAAAACCGGGCGTTGATTCATCACACCCACTTTGATGAGCGTGGCCTCGGGCATCTCGCGCTGGGTCTGGCGAAGGTCAGCAAAGAGCCCGTGGCGGTGATCGTCACTTCCGGTACCGCCGTGGCGAACCTCTATCCGGCTCTGATTGAAGCCGGGTTAACCGGTGAAAAACTGATCTTACTGACGGCCGATCGCCCCCCTGAGCTTATCGACTGCGGCGCCAATCAGGCCATCCGTCAGCCGGGGCTCTTTTCTTCTCATCCTTCGCAGACGATTTCGCTGCCCCGTCCCACCCAGGATATTCCGGCAAGCTGGCTGGTCTCCACCGTCGATCACGCTCTGGAGACGTTGCGCAGCGGGGCGTTGCACATTAACTGCCCGTTTGCCGAGCCGCTGTACGGTGAGCTGGACGATACGGGTCTTGACTGGCAGCAATCCCTTGGCGACTGGTGGGAGAGTGAAAAACCGTGGCTTCGCGAGCAGACGCACCTTGAGAGCGCGAAGCAGCGCGACTGGTTCTTCTGGCGGCAGAAGCGCGGCGTGGTGATTGCCGGGCGCATGAGCGCCGCCGAAGGCAAGCTTGTCGCCGAATGGGCGCAAACCCTGGGCTGGCCGCTGATAGGCGACGTGCTTTCCCAGACCGGTCAGCCGCTGCCGTGCGCCGACCTCTGGCTGGGTAATGCCAAAGCGGTCACCGAGTTGTCGCAGGCGCAGATTGTGGTTCAGCTTGGATCGAGTTTGACCGGCAAACGCTTACTGCAGTGGCAGGCCACCTGCACGCCGGAAGAGTACTGGCTGGTGGACGCGCTGGAAGGGCGGCTTGACCCGGCGCACCACCGCGGACGTCGTCTGATCAGCCGTATCGACGCCTGGCTGACGCTTCATCCGGCTGAAAAACGCAAGCCCTGGGCGGTTGCCATCCCGGACCTTTCGCGCCAGGCGTGGGAACTGACCAAAGCGCACTGTGAGGCGTTTAGCGAGGCCGGGCTGGCGCACCGTATTCGCCAGTGCCTGCCTGAACAGGGGCAGCTGTTTGTCGGCAACAGCCTGGTCGTGCGGCTGATTGACGCTTTTTCGAAGCTGCCCGCGGGCTACCCGGTGTACAGCAATCGTGGCGCCAGCGGTATCGACGGGCTGATCTCCACGGCGGCGGGCGTGCAGCGCGCCAGCGCGAAATCAACGCTGGCGATCGTGGGCGATCTCTCCGCGCTCTACGATCTCAACGCGCTGGCGCTGCTGCGTCAGGCGTCAGCCCCGTTCGTGCTGATTGTGGTCAACAACAACGGCGGGCAGATTTTTTCCCTGCTGCCTACGCCGCAGAGCGAGCGCGAGCGCTTCTATCTGATGCCGCAGAACGTGCAGTTCGAACACGCCGCGGCGATGTTTAGCCTGAAATACCATCGCCCGGAAAGCTGGGAACAGCTGGACGCGGCGTTAAGCAGCGCCTGGAAGCAGCCGGGTGCGACGCTGATTGAGCTGGTGGTAAACGATGCTGACGGTGCGCAGACCCTGCAAAGCCTGCTGGCGCAGGTGAGCCAGCTGTGATCCTCTCGGGCGTGCAGCAGGCCGGAAAACCAGGCTATCCCTGGCTGGTCTTTTTGCACGGTTTTTCCGGCGATTGCCGCGAGTGGCAGGTTGTTGGTGAGCGACTCCGTGACTACCCCCGGCTGTATCTGGATCTGCCGGGGCACGGTGGATCCCGGAATCTGGGCGTCACGGGCTTTGACGAGATGAGCAGGCTACTCACCCAAACTCTTATTAGTTACAACATACTGAATTTCTGGCTCATCGGGTACTCCCTCGGCGGCCGCATTGCGATGTTCCATGCCTGCCAGCAGCCAAAGGGGCTGCAAGGCGTGATAGTGGAGGGAGGACATCCGGGCCTGCAGGATGCCGATGCGCGACAGGCGCGGCTGGCATCCGACCGCCGTTGGGCAACGCGTTTTCGCAGCGAACCGCTGGAGAAGGTATTCGCTGGCTGGTATCAACAGCCTGTGTTTTCCTCCCTCATGGACGCCCAGCGCGAGGCGTTGATTACCCTGCGCAGCCAGAACGACGGCGCGATGCTGGCGATGATGCTTGAGTCGACCTCGCTGGCCGTGCAGCCCGACCTGCGTGCTGCCCTGAGCGCGCGCGATTTCTCTTTTGATTATCTCTATGGCGAACGTGATGAGAAGTTCGCGGCCCTTGCCGCGGAAGTGAACGCCGTTTGCCATGCAATTCCCAACGCCGGACACAACGCCCACCGGGAAAACCCCGATGCGGTTGCGGCAAGTCTGGCTCAGATACTGCGTCTTCGAATAAAGGACACTCTATGATCTACCCTGATGAAAACATGCTTTACGCCCCGGTTGAATGGCAGGACTGCTCCGAAGGCTACACCGACATTCGTTACCACAAATCCACCGACGGCATTGCCAAAATCACCATCAACCGCCCGCAGGTGCGTAACGCCTTCCGCCCGCTGACCGTGAAAGAGATGATTCAGGCCCTGGCGGATGCGCGCTACGACGATAACATCGGCGTGATTGTCCTGACCGGCGAAGGCGAGAAAGCGTTCTGCTCCGGCGGCGATCAGAAAGTGCGCGGTGACTACGGCGGATACCAGGACGATGCGGGTACGCATCACCTGAACGTCCTCGATTTCCAGCGTCAGATCCGCACCTGTCCAAAACCGGTGGTGGCGATGGTGGCGGGCTACTCTATCGGCGGCGGCCACGTCCTGCACATGATGTGTGACCTGACCATTGCCGCCGAGAACGCCATCTTCGGCCAGACCGGCCCGAAAGTAGGATCCTTCGACGGCGGCTGGGGTGCCTCCTACATGGCGCGCATCGTCGGGCAGAAAAAAGCCCGCGAAATCTGGTTCCTGTGCCGTCAGTACAACGCGCAGGAAGCGCTGGATATGGGCCTGGTGAATACCGTGGTACCGATTGCCGATCTCGAAAAAGAGACCGTTCGCTGGTGCCGTGAAATGCTGCAAAACAGCCCGATGGCGCTGCGCTGCCTGAAGGCCGCGCTCAATGCCGACTGCGACGGTCAGGCGGGTCTGCAGGAGCTGGCGGGCAACGCCACCATGCTGTTCTACATGACCGAAGAGGGTCAGGAAGGGCGCAACGCGTTTAACGAAAAACGCCAGCCGGACTTCAGCAAATACAAACGGAATCCGTAATGCGTCGCGCGCAGGTTTACCGCTGGCAGATACCGATGGACGCGGGCGTGGTGCTGCGTGAACGGCGGTTAAAAACCCGTGACGGCTTCTTCGTGCATCTGCAGCAGGGCGAGCGGGAAGGCTGGGGCGAGATTTCGCCTCTGCCGGGCTTTAGCCAGGAGTCACTGGATGACGCGCAGACGGCCTTGCTGGCTTGGGCGGACGCGTGGCGCGGGGGGGCGGATCCGGTGCTGCCGGAGGTGCCTTCCGCGGCCTTTGGTATCAGCTGCGCGCTGGCGGAGCTGGACGGCAGCCTGCCGGAAGCGGGGAATTACCGCGCGGCGCCGCTCTGTACGGGCGATCCTGACGAGCTGTTCGCGCTGCTCTCCGCCATGCCGGGCGAGAAGGTGGCGAAAATTAAAGTCGGTCTCTATGAAGCGGTGCGCGACGGCATGGTCGCCAACCTGCTGCTGGAGGCGATCCCCGATCTGCATCTGCGTCTGGACGCCAACCGCGCCTGGACCCCGCTTAAGGCGCAGCAGTTTGCAAAGTACGTCAATCCGGCGTACCGCAGCCGCATTGCCTTCCTCGAAGAGCCGTGCAAAACCCGCGAGGATTCGCGCGCGTTCGCCCGCGAAACGGGGATTGCCATCGCCTGGGATGAAAGCCTGCGCGAGGCCGATTTTGAATTTGCTGCCGAGCCCGGCGTCAGCGCGGTAGTGATTAAACCGACGCTGACCGGCAGCCTGGCGAAAGTGCGCGAGCAGGTCGCGGCGGCGCACGCCTTAGGGCTGACGGCGGTGATCAGCTCGTCAATTGAGTCCAGCCTTGGGCTAACCCAGCTGGCGCGCGTGGCCGCCTGGCTAACGCCGGATACGGTTCCTGGCCTCGACACGCTGAACCTGATGCAGGCTCAGCTTCTCCGCCCTTGGCCGGACAGCGCGCTGCCGTGCCTCGACGTCGAGGCGCTGGAGCTGCTGCGATGAGTTTTACCGACTGGCCGTGGCGGCACTGGTGCGCGCTGTCTGCTGATAAACCGGCCCTCAGGCTGAACGATGAGGTGCTCAGCTGGCAGCAGCTGTGCACCCGCGTCGACCGGCTTGCGGCAGAGTTTCACCGGCAGGGCGTGGAGGAGGGCAACGGCGTGCTGCTGCTGGCCCATAATCATCCGCAAACCCTGCTGGCGTGGCTGGCGCTCCTCCAGTGCGGGGCGCGTATTCTTCCCGCTAATCCGCAGCTTCCGCGCCCGCTGCTGGACGTGCTGCTTCCGCAGATGACGCTGCGTTTTGCGCTGGTGCTGGACGGCAGCTACGACGCTCTTCCTGCCCTGCGCATGCACGAGGCAGCCGATGCGTATTGCGCTGCGTGGCAACCGGCGCGGCTGGCCTCCATGACGCTGACCTCCGGCTCCACCGGGCTACCGAAAGCGGCGGTGCATACGTGCGGGGCGCATCTCGCCAGCGCGCGCGGCGTTTTGTCGCTGATGCCCTACGGTAAAGACGATGACTGGCTGCTTTCGCTGCCGCTGTTCCACGTTTCCGGCCAGGGGATTTTATGGCGCTGGCTGCAGGCCGGCGCGCGGTTAACCGTGCGCGAGAAACAGCCTCTGGAGCAGGCGTTGCGCGGCTGCACCCACGCCTCGCTGGTGCCGACCCAGCTTTGGCGTCTGCTTAATACCCACCAGACTGTCGCACTGAAAGTGGTGCTGCTGGGCGGGGCGGCCATCCCTGTTGAATTGACCGAACAGGCGCGAGAGCAGGATATACGCACCTTCTGCGGCTACGGTCTGACCGAGTTTGCCTCTACCGTTTGTGCGAAAGAGGCGGACGGCGAGCCGGACGTGGGCTGTGCGCTGCCGGGCAGAGAGGTGCAGGTGGTTAACGGTGAAGTCTGGATCCGGGCGCAAAGCATGGCCTCAGGCTACTGGCGAGACGGCGAAATGATTCCGCTGACCAACGCGCAGGGTTGGTTCGCCACATGCGATCGCGGCGAATGGCATGACGGCCGTCTGACGATCCTCGGCCGCATGGACAACCTCTTTTTTAGCGGCGGAGAAGGGATCCAGCCGGAATCGCTGGAGCGCGTTATCGCCACGCACCCGCAGATTAACCAGGTGTTTATCGTCCCGCTGGACGACGCTGAATTCGGGCAACGTCCGGTGGCGGTGGTGGAGTGCGAACCGGGAACGGATATCACCTGCTTACCCGACTGGGTCAGGGATAAGGTCGCGCGTTTTGAGCAACCCGTCCGCTGGCTGCTGTTGCCGACTGAACTCAAAAATGGCGGCATCAAAATCTCACGCCGCGCGCTGCAGCAGTGGGTGAACGCATCGCTGAAGGGATAATAGCCGTTTCAAATAGTTACAATCTACTGACCGGCCGCACGCAGAGTGCTTGATCCCCGGGAGACTCCGGTTAAAATCTCGCGGTTTTGGGACTTCTTTATAATAATTGTGCGGGATCACGACAATGAAAAAAGTGGCATTACTGGGCTTCGGCCTGATGGTTGTATCGGCGGCGGCGAACGCCATCAGCATTAACGGCTCGGCGGGTCAGGATTATACCCACCTGGGCTTTGGCATGGGTACCGAGACATCCGGTCTGGCGATGACCGGCGGCTGGACGCATAACGATGACGACGGCGACGCGGCCAGCCTCGGCCTGGGTCTCAACGTTCCTCTTGGCCCGTTCCTGGCCACCGTTGGCGGTAAAGGTATCTATACCAACCCAAATGACGGTGATGAAGGGTACGCGGCGGCAGTGGGCGGCGGCCTGCAGTGGAAAATTGGCGACAGCTTCGGCCTGTTTGGTGAGTACTACTATTCGCCGGACTCCCTCTCCAGCGGTATCGAAAGCTATGAAGAGGCCAACGCCGGTGCGCGCTGGACCATCATGCGTCCGATTACCATCGAAGCTGGCTATCGCTATCTGAACCTGGCCGGTAAAGACGGCAACCGTGACAACGCGCTGGCCGACGGCCCGTACGTGGGCGTTAGCGCAGGCTTCTAATCACTCCGGCGCGGCGTTCTGTCGCGCCAGTTTCTCTCTTCTCCACCCCGCGTTTGCGCTATAGTGTTTTGACCATATAAGCGGGAGAACATAATGATTAACGTGGAGATGTTATCCACCGGCGACGAAGTGCTGCATGGACAAATTATTGATACCAATGCTGCCTGGCTTGCCGATCTTTTCTTTGAGCAAGGATTACCGTTAACGCGCCGCAATACCGTAGGCGACAATCTTGAGTCGCTGGTCGCTATTCTGCGTGAGCGCAGCGAGCACTGCGACGTGCTGATTGTGAACGGCGGACTCGGCCCCACCGGCGACGATCTCAGCGCGCTGGCCGCCGCGACCGCAAAAGGCGAAGGGCTGGTGCTGCACGAGGCGTGGCTTTCGCAGATGGAGCGCTTTTTCTCCGAACGTGGCCGCGTCATGGCCCCAAGCAACCGCAAACAGGCTGAAATTCCCGCCAGTGCTGAACTGGTCGATAACCCGGTGGGTACCGCGTGCGGGTTTGCTATGCAGCTGAACCGCTGCCTGATGTTCTTTACGCCGGGTGTGCCCTCAGAATTTAAAGTGATGGTCGAGCAGCAGATCCTGCCGCGCCTTCGCGATCGTTTTACCCTGCCTGAACCGCCGCTGTGCCTGCGTCTGACCACCTTTGGCCGCTCGGAAAGCGATCTGGCCCAGAGCCTCGATCATCTTCCGCTGCCGCCAGGCGTGTCCATGGGCTATCGCTCCTCCATGCCGATCATTGAACTTAAGCTGACAGGCCCGGCCGAACAGAAAGAGGCGATGCTGGCCCTGTGGCCCGAGGTGCAGCGCGTGGCGGGCGAAAGCCTGATCTTTGAAGGTACGGAAGGGTTGCCCGCGCAGATTGCGACGCATCTACAGGCGCGTCAGCTGAGCGTGACCTTAAGCGAGCAGTTCACCGGTGGCCTGCTGGCGCTGCAGCTGTCGCGCGTCAACGCGCCGCTGCTGGCCAGCGAAGTGGTGCCGTTCCAGCAGGAGACTCTCGCGCAAACCGCCCGCTGGGCGTCCGAGAGAAGGGTGAAGCATTTTGCCGGTCTGGCGTTGTTTGTCGGGGGGCTGGACGAGGAATACCTTAACTTCGCGCTGGCGACGCCGGAAGGCACCTGGGCGCTGCGGGTTAAAATGAGCATCACCCGCCATAGCCTGGCGGTGCGTCAGGAGGTTTGCGCGATGATGGCGTTGAACATGCTGCGCCGCTGGCTGAATGGCAAAGAGGTTGCCAGCGAGCACGGCTGGATCCATGTGGTCGAGTCGCTGTTCATCGAGTAAAACCTGTGCCGGGGCCTTTCGCCCCGGCACTGTTCAGCCCAGCGCCTTCGCCAGCAGGGTAATCGGATGTTCACAGCGCTTGCTGGTGGACATCTCAATCTGCCACTTGCAGGTTTCGCAGTCCGTTACCACGATATCCGCGCCGCTCTCTTCAATCTGACGGAACAGCGGGGCGCCAATCGCCTGTGACGTTTCGTAGTTTTCACGCTTAAAGCCGTAGGTCCCCGCAATCCCGCAGCAGCGCGAATCCAGCACCGTCAGCTCCAGGCCTGGAATAAGCCGCAGCAGCTCCAGCGTATAGAGCGACCAGCCCATCTTTTCCATATGACACGGCGTGTGATAGACCACTTTCAGCGGCAATTTTCCCAGCGGCAGCGTCTGCCCGCTATCCAGTTTGCGCCACAGGAAGCGCGTCGCCAGCTCGATGTGCTCGCGCAGGCCGGTGTTATCCACGTCCAGCAGATGCGGGTACTCATCGCGCAGTGTGAAGGTACAGGTGGACGAGGTCGCCAGCACCGGAATACCTTTATCGACAATGGCTTCGCGCAGGGAGGTGACATTGCTTTGAGCCTGCCTGCGCGCTTTATCGGTAAACCCGTTGGCAATTAGCGGTACGCCGCAGCACTTCTCTTTGTTCAGTAACTGAACGCCCGTGCCCATGGCGTTCAGCACCTTCAGTAGGTCTTTACCCAGCTGTGGGTGGTTGTAGTTCACATAGCAGCCGTGGAAAAAGGCCACCTGATCGGCGTACTGCGCCTGCTGTGCCGCGACGGATTTGTACCAGCGGCGGAAGGTGCCGTGAGAATATTTCGGCAGGCTGCGGTGATGGTCTATCTTCAGCGTGGCATCCAGCAACTGACGCACCGGTTTGAGCGAGGTCGCGGCATTCACGATGGGGGCAAAGGGCGTCGAGACGCTGCCCATCAGATCGGTGTGGCTCAGGATCGCATCGCGCAGTGTCGGTTTTTGCGTGCTGTAGCGCGCCCGGGCGCGCTGAATGATATCGCCGATTTTCACATCCGACGGGCAGGCGACTTCGCAGCGTTTGCAGTTAATGCAGTATTTCAGCGCTTCATCGTACAGCTTGCCGTCCTTCAGGCGCAGGCGCTCGCCGTCCGGCCCGGCCTGCTTTGGTCCGGGATAGCGTGGGTTAACGCCGCTGACCGGGCAGACGGTGGTACACACCGTGCATTTGATGCAGCTTTCAAAACGGGTGTCGTTCATTGTTCAGCCTCCGTGCGCTGGCTAATCTGCTCTGCCACATACAGCGCCGTGACGGCGCAGACCCCGCCACCGCATCCCTGGGCAATGGGATCGTACCCGCCCAGCAGCGAGCCGATGGCAAAGAGATTCCTGACGGGTTTACCGGAAAGCTGCGGATGCAGCTGGTTATCGACAATCACGCCGAACTGTTGCCAGGGCTGCGGCGAGAAGAAATCACTCTGATACCAGTCCGCGCGTGAGGCATGCTGGCGAACATCCAGCCCCATAATGGCTTCCCGGATGCCCTCCCGGCTGCTCAGCAGCCCGTTGCTGAAGAAGCTGCCGCTGGCCAGTACCGTATAGCGGGCGCGAAGCGGAATATCGTCGTGGTTGCGCGTCCAGATTTCGCTCACCGCGCCGTCGGTCAGGGTGATTTTATTCACCTCATCACCCGCCATCCACACGCCGCCCTGCGCGACAAACTGACGCTGGAGCTGGGTATGCAGGCGAATGCCGGGTACGGAAGGGGGCAGCGTTGGCAGCAGGCCGAGCGAGCAGGGCAGACGATCCGAGAGCCAGCGCCAGAGTCGGTTGTCGCGTAAACCGAAGCAGGCGGGCATCAGCATGGCATCGCAGGTTTCGCCGAGCGGCCTGAGCGCGTCATACAGCAGCGGCCATTTGTCCTCGTTATCAAGAAAACGGGCGATATTCACCGCGCGAAACTCGCTCGGGTTATCGCGCAGGACATCAAGCTCGGGCAGTTCTATCTCTGCCGTTTCCGCGTTAACGCCCTGGCGACAGAGCGACGCCGCTGCGAGATGGGGCTGGAAATCCAGAAAGCCGCTAATCCCTACCACCCGCACACGTCCCGCGCGAATGGGGGCAATGGGCACCTCCTCCGGGCTGAGCCACGCGGAACGCAGGGTGCCGAGCGGCGTAACGCGCTGGTGATTGAGCCGGGCGCTGCCCTGCAGACGCGCGCCGCAGTCCGCCAGCAGCGCTTCGGTTTCCAGCGCAAAGCGGTCAATATGCTGCGCGCCAATCAGGTGATACGGGTGCTCCGGCGGCAGCTTATCGCGGTACGCTTCGTCCACCAGATCCAGCGAGCCCGACGAGAAGTGCAGGGCGCTCTGGCCCCGGGTGATAATGGCGCAGCGCAGCCCCTGCTTCGTGAGTTTGATGCCGCAGAGCAGGCCTGCCAGCCCGCCGCCGACGATTACGGTATCAAATTTCATCGCGTTGCTCCTTCTCAAGACCGCAAAGCCCCTGGTAGACCCAGCGGGTAAATTCGCTTTCGCGCAGGGAATCGCCCCAGGCGACAGGCTGAATGCCTTTCCAGCGCTCGTTTAAAAACGCGCTGAGCTGATCGAGCGACTGGGTGGCGGTGGTGGTGTGAAAACGCTGCAGCAGACCGGCGGCACGACAGGCGCACAGCTCGCCCTGACAGGTGCCCATTCCGACGCGGGTGCGGCGGCGAAGATCGAGCAGGCTGTTGACCGTCAGATTCTCCACCGCGTACTGCACCTCACCGGCGGTGACGGCTTCGCACTCGCACACCAGGCTGCGGCTCAGTCGTCCTTCACCGAGCCACTGTGGCGTTCTGTCGCCGTGGCGGTAAATAGCGGACCCGCGCAGCGGCGCGGGCAGGGAGATAATTTTTTGCAGCGTCTTCTCGGTGGACTGACGCGAGCCGGGCAGGGCTTGTTCTGCCGTCACGCACTGTTCGGTATTGCCCAGCTTGCGGCAGACGGCATCGGTCGCCCACTCGGCCATCAGGCGGTAGGTCATCAGCTTGCCGCCGGTGATGGTGATAAACCCGTCCATGCCGTCGCGTTCGGCGTGATCGAGCAGCACGATGCCCCGGCTGACGTTACGTCCGCTCGGGTCGTTGTCGCTGGCGACCAGCGGACGCACGCCGGCGTAGGCGCGAAGAATACGCGTCTGGGCCATCACCGGCGCCAGTTTTTCCCCTTCGCGCAGCAGGATGTCCACCTCTTCAGCGGTGACGCGGTTGTAGTCAATCTCACTGTAGTCCACGTGGGTTGAGGTCGTCCCGATTAACGAAATGGTATCTCCCGGCACGAGGATATCGGCGTCAGACGGTTTGCGGCAGCGGTTGATCACGTGGTTATTGATGCGGTGGTCTAGGATCAGCAGCGAGCCTTTCGCCGGGAACATGCGCACCGACAGGTCCGCGTATTCCGCAATCCGCTGCCCCCAGATCCCCGCCGCGTTGACCACAACGGCGGCATACAGCTCGCTGTGTTCGTTATATTGCGTATCAAGGATCCGCACGCCGCAGATACGATGGCCTTCGCGGATAAGCCCGGTCACTTCATGCCCGGTCAGGATGTGCGCGCCATGCTCGCGGGCGTCCAGCATATTGGCGGCGGTCAGGCGGAACGGATCGACGGTGCCGTCAGGGACCTTCACCGCGCCGATAAGCGCCGGGTTAACCGACGGTTCCAGCCGCCGCGCCAGCGCCGGATCCAGGGCCTCAGCCTGAATGCCCGCGGCGCTGCAGGCGGTAATAAAGGTGTCCTGAAAGGCGAGATCATCTTCGGGAAGGGTAATAAAGAGGCCGTCGGTCGGCTCAATGCAGTGGCGGGCGATACGCTTGAGGATCTGGTTTTCAGCAATACATTCGCGCGCGGATTCAGCGTCGGTGACCGCATACCGCGCGCCGCTGTGCAGCAGGCCGTGGTTACGCCCGGTTGCGCCCGTAGCGATATCATGGCGTTCCAGAAGCGTGACGCTCAGGCCGCGAAGGGCGCAATCGCGTGCGATCCCGGCGCCGGTTGCGCCACCGCCAATGATTATCACATCGCTGTAGCGAGGATCGTGAATGGTCATTGTTTACCCTCTATGTTCGTTTTTTATCATTTAGCCATATTAATTTTGTGGTTTGTTTGATTTCGAACATAAACGCGCGTAATTCGAAAATGAAACGTGATTTCATGCGCTTTTTTGCGCATTCTGTCATATTTCTGTAACAATCTGTGCGTTGATTCACAGTAACAATCACCGTGATTTCTTAACATCCCCGCCTCTGGAATTCAGGTGCGAGCCACCTGCTCATTCATTTCAAGGCCACGGAGGCTGTTATGCTCAGTATCTTCAAACCTGCGCCCCACAGGGCGCGTCTGCCAGAGGCAGAAATAGATCCGCTCTATCGCCGTCTGCGTTGGCAAATCTTCCTGGGGATCTTCTTCGGGTACGCGGCGTACTACCTTGTACGTAAAAACTTCGCGCTCGCCATGCCGTATCTGGTGGAGCAGGGCTTTTCCCGCGGCGATCTGGGGTTCGCGCTGTCGGGGATCTCCATCGCCTACGGTTTTTCCAAATTCATCATGGGCTCCGTGTCGGATCGCTCGAATCCGCGCGTGTTCCTGCCCGCCGGTCTGATCCTGGCGGCCGCGGTGATGCTGTTCATGGGCTTTGTGCCGTGGGCTACCTCCAGCATTGCCATCATGTTCGTGCTGCTGTTCCTCTGCGGCTGGTTCCAGGGGATGGGGTGGCCGCCGTGCGGACGCACCATGGTGCACTGGTGGTCGCAGAAGGAGCGCGGCGGCATCGTGTCGGTGTGGAACTGTGCCCATAACGTGGGTGGCGGTATTCCGCCGCTGCTGTTCCTGCTGGGGATGGCCTGGTTCAACGACTGGCACGCTGCACTGTATATGCCTGCCTTTGGCGCCATCGTGGTGGCGATTTTCGCTTTCGCGCTGATGCGTGATACGCCTCAGTCCTGCGGCCTGCCGCCGATTGAAGAGTACAAAAACGACTATCCGGATGATTACAGCAAGGAGCACGAAGAGGAGCTGACCGCAAAACAGATCTTCATGAAGTACGTCCTGCCGAACAAGCTGCTGTGGTACATCGCGGTGGCGAACGTGTTCGTTTACCTGCTGCGCTACGGCATCCTCGACTGGTCGCCAACCTACCTGAAAGAGGTAAAGCACTTCGCGCTGGATAAATCGTCCTGGGCCTATTTCCTGTATGAATATGCCGGGATCCCAGGCACGCTGCTTTGCGGCTGGATGTCGGACAAGGTGTTTAAGGGTAACCGCGGTGCGACGGGCGTCTTCTTTATGACCCTGGTGACCATCGCGACGGTTGTTTACTGGCTTAACCCGCCGGGCAATCCATCAGTAGACATGGCCTGCATGATCGTCATCGGTTTCCTGATTTACGGTCCGGTGATGCTGATCGGCCTGCATGCCCTGGAGCTGGCGCCGAAAAAAGCGGCGGGCACGGCGGCAGGCTTTACCGGCCTGTTCGGTTACCTCGGCGGTTCGGTCGCGGCGAGCGCCATTGTGGGCTACACCGTTGACTTCTTCGGCTGGGACGGCGGCTTTATGGTGATGATCGGCGGTAGCGTGCTGGCGGTACTGCTGCTGATTGTTGTGATGATCGGTGAGAAACGTCACCACGCGGAAGTGCTGGCACGTCGTCAATAAGGAGCTTTACGATGAAATTAACTCAGTTAGCGACAGGCCTGCTGCTGGCGGGCCTGATGACAGGCTCCGCGCTGGCGGCGGATAAAATCGTTATTGCCCACCGTGGCGCGAGTGGCTATCTGCCGGAGCATACGCTGCCGGCGAAAGCGATGGCCTATGCGCAGGGCGCGGATTACCTCGAGCAGGATCTGGTGATGACGAAGGACGACCAGCTGGTGGTCCTGCATGACCACTATCTGGACCGTGTGACGGACGTGGCGGAGCGTTTCCCGGACCGCGCGCGAAAAGATGGCCGCTACTACGCCATTGATTTCACCCTGGCGGAGATCCGTTCCCTGAAGTTTACCGAAGGCTTCGAGATTGAAAACGGCAAGAAGGTGCAGGTCTATCCGGGACGTTTCCCGATGGGCAAATCTGACTTCCGCATTCATACCTTCCAGGAAGAGATTGAGTTTGTTCAGGGGCTGAACCACTCAACCGGTAAAAATATCGGTATCTACCCGGAGATCAAAGCGCCGTGGTTCCACCATCAGGAAGGGAAAGACATTGCCGCGAAGACGCTTGAGGTGCTGAAGCAGTACGGCTACACCAGCAAGAAGGACAAAGTCTACCTGCAGTGTTTTGATGCCGCCGAGCTGAAGCGCATCAAAACCGAGCTTGAGCCGAAGATGGGCATGAACCTCAACCTGGTGCAGCTGATTGCCTACACTGACTGGAATGAAACTCAGGAGAAACAGCCGGACGGGAAGTGGGTGAACTACAACTACGACTGGATGTTTAAGCCGGGCGCGATGAAGCAGATTGCGCAGTACGCCGACGGCATCGGGCCGGATTATCACATGCTGGTGGAGGAGGGCTCAGCGCCGGGCCACGTGAAGCTGACGGCGATGGTGAAAGAGGCGCACGCCAGCAAGATGAAGGTGCATCCGTATACCGTGCGTGCAGACCAGCTGCCGCCGTATGCCACGAATGTGAATCAGCTTTATGAGGTGTTGTATAACCAGGCGGGCGTGGACGGACTGTTTACGGATTTCCCGGATAAAGCGGTTGAATTCATTCACCGGAAGTAGGTTTTGTAGGTCGGGTAAGGCGAAAGCCGCCACCCGACAATCAGGCTCTGCGGCCTGATGCCCTCACCCTAACCCTCTCCCACAGGGAGAGGGAATAAGGGCAATCACATCTCAATTTCGATATCACCTTTTGCCCGGCAGCAGCAGGGCAAAATTTCCCCTTCGTTGATAAAGGCCAGCGGCTCGGTCAGCCAGTCTACCTGGCCTGCGACCAGACGGCAGCGGCAGGAGCCGCAGTAGCCGGAACGACACTGGTACTCTACTTCTACCTGATGCGCCTCAAGCGCCACCAGCAGAGAAGGGTGCTCCTCCCGACACAGTACCTCAGTGCCGGAAAGACTTAACGTGACGCGTGGCATCAGAGCTGGAAGTTGCTCAGGTCGTCGGTGTTGACTTCAGAATCAATCTGACCGACCAGATAAGAGCTCACTTCCACTTCCTGCGGCGCAACCTGCACGTTATCGGACACCAGCCAGGTGTTGATCCACGGGATTGGGTTAGAGCGCGTCTGGAACGGCAGGTCGAGACCGACAGCCTGCATGCGGATGTTGGTGATGTACTCAACGTACTGGCACAGGATGTCTTTGTTCAGGCCAATCATGGAGCCGTCGCGGAACAGGTAATCTGCCCACTCTTTCTCCTGCTGAGCCGCCAGTACGAACAGGTCGTAGCACTCCTGCTTGCACTCTTCGGCGATCTCCGCCATCTCCGGATCGTCCGTACCGCTGCGCAGCAGGTTCAGCATGTGCTGGGTACCGGTGAGGTGCAGGGCTTCATCGCGGGCAATCAGACGGATAATCTTGGCGTTGCCTTCCATCAGCTTGCGCTCGGCAAAGGCGAAGGAGCAGGCGAAGCTCACGTAGAAGCGGATCGCTTCCAGCGCGTTGACGCTCATCAGGCACAGGTACAGCTGCTTTTTCAGCGCACGCAGGTTTACGGTGATGGTTTTACCGTTCACGTTGTGGGTGCCTTCGCCCAGCAGATGCCAGTAGCTGGTCATCTCGATCAGTTCGTCGTAGTAATGGGCAATGCCTTCCGCGCGCTTCTGGATCTGCTCGTTGGTGACGATATCGTCAAACACCACCGCCGGATCGTTCACGATGTTGCGGATGATGTGGGTGTAAGAGCGGGAGTGGATCGTCTCGGAGAACGCCCAGGTTTCCACCCAGGTTTCCAGCTCAGGAATGGAGATCAGCGGCAGCAGTGCCACGTTCGGGCTACGGCCCTGAATAGAGTCCAGCAGCGTCTGGTACTTCAGGTTGCTGATGAAGATATGCTTTTCGTGATCCGGCAGCGACTGGTAGTCAATACGGTCGCGGGAGACATCCACTTCTTCCGGGCGCCAGAAGAAGGAGAGTTGCTTTTCAATCAGCTTTTCGAAGATGTCATATTTTTGCTGATCGTAGCGTGCCACGTTGACCGGCTGGCCGAAGAACATCGGCTCTTTGAGCTGGTCGTTTTTCGTCTGTGAAAAGGTGGTATATGCCATGAGTGTGTCCTAAAAACGTAGGCCGGGTAAGCGTAGCGCCACCCGGCATTTACATTAGATCTTACATGCGCCGCTTTCGCAGCCATCGTCCTGAATTGACGGAACCAGGTCGTCCTGCGCGTCTTCCGCACCGTCACGGGTGTTGTGATAGTACAGCGTTTTCACGCCAAACTTATAGGCGGTGAGCAGGTCTTTCAGCAATTGCTGCATCGGAACCTTGCCTGACGGGAAGCGCGTCGGGTCATAGTTGGTATTGGCAGAGATCGACTGGTCGATAAACTTCTGCATGATACCCACCAGCTGCAGGTAGCCGTCGTTGTTTGGCATTTCCCACAGCAGCTCGTAGTTGTTGCCCAGCGTTTCGTAGTCCGGTACGACCTGACGCAGCACGCCGTCTTTCGACGCTTTGATGCTGACGTGGCCGCGCGGCGGTTCGATACCGTTGGTGGCGTTAGAGATCTGCGAAGAGGTCTCGGACGGCATCAGAGCAGAGAGCGTGGAGTTACGCAGGCCGTGCGTTTTAATGGACTCGCGCAGGCCTTCCCAGTCGAGATGCAGCGGCTCGCTGACGATCGCATCCAGGTCTTTTTTGTAGGTGTCGATCGGCAGAATGCCTTTCGCGTAGGTGGTTTCGTTGAACCACGGGCACGCGCCTTGCTCTTTCGCCAGCTCGTTAGAGGCTTTCATCAGGTAGTACTGAATGGCTTCAAACGTCTGGTGCGTCAGGTTGTTAGCGCTGCCGTCGGAGTAACGCTTGCCGTTTTTCGCCAGCCAGTAGGCGAAGTTGATCACGCCGATACCCAGGGTACGGCGGCCCATCGCACCGCGTTTCGCTGCCGGGATTGGGTAATCCTGGTAGTCCAGCAGGGCGTCGAGGGCACGAACCGCCAGCACGGCCAGCTCTTCCAGCTCGTCCAGGCTTTTAATCGCGCCCAGGTTGAACGCGGACAGCGTACACAGCGCGATTTCGCCGTTTTCGTCGTTCACGTCTTCCAGCGGTTTGGTCGGCAGAGCGATCTCCAGGCACAGGTTAGACTGGCGCACTGGTGCAACAACCGGGTCAAACGGGCTGTGGGTGTTGCAGTGGTCAACGTTCTGGATGTAGATACGGCCCGTAGAGGCACGTTCCTGCATCATCAGGGAGAACAGGTCTACCGCCTTCACGCGCTGCTTGCGGATGCTGTCGTCTTTTTCATATTTGGTGTACAGACGCTCGAACTCGTCCTGATCGGCGAAGAACGCGTCATACAGGCCTGGAACGTCGGACGGGCTGAACAGGGTGATGTCTTCACCTTTCAGCAGACGGGTGTACATCAGCTTGTTGATCTGCACGCCGTAGTCCATGTGACGCACGCGGTTGCCTTCGACACCACGGTTGTTTTTCAGGACCAGCAGGCTTTCCACTTCCAGGTGCCACATTGGGTAGAACAGGGTCGCAGCACCGCCGCGCACGCCGCCCTGAGAGCAGGATTTTACTGCCGTCTGGAAGTGCTTATAGAACGGGATACAGCCGGTGTGGAACGCTTCACCGCCGCGAATCGGGCTGCCCAGCGCACGGATGCGGCCGGCGTTGATGCCGATACCGGCACGCTGGGAAACGTATTTCACAATGGCGCTGGAGGTGGCGTTGATGGAATCCAGGCTGTCACCACACTCGATCAGGACGCAGGAGCTGAACTGACGGGTAGGGGTGCGCACGCCAGACATGATTGGCGTCGGCAGAGAAATTTTGAACGTCGATACCGCATCGTAGAAACGCTTCACGTAATCCAGACGGGTATCACGCGGGTAGTTTGAGAACAGGCAGGCGGCCACCAGAATGTAGAGGAACTGGGCGCTTTCGTAGATCTCACCGGTTACGCGGTTCTGGACCAGGTATTTGCCTTCGAGCTGCTTCACCGCCGCGTAGGAGAAGTTCATGTCGCGCCAGTGATCGATAAACCCGTTCATCTGCTCGAACTCTTCTTCCGTATAGTCTTCCAGCAGATGCGTGTCGTATTTGCCCAGCTCAACCATTTTCACCACGTGATCGTAAAGCTTCGGCGGCTCAAACTGGCCGTAGGCTTTTTTACGCAGGTGGAAAATCGCCAGACGTGCAGCGAGGTACTGATAATCCGGTGCTTCGCGGGAGATGAGGTCTGCCGCCGCTTTGATGATGGTTTCGTGGATATCAGACGTTTTGATGCCGTCGTAGAACTGAATATGAGAACGCAGTTCAACCTGGGAGATAGATACGTTGTTCAGTCCTTCTGCTGCCCAGTCGAGAACTCGATGGATTTTGTCCAGATTGATACGCTCGGTAGTACCGTCGCGCTTTGTCACCAGCAGACTCTGATTCATGTGGGTTTTACCTGTCCGTGAAATAAAAAATATCCCCCGCTTATCCACAGATCCGTCTTGTGACTAACTCTGTGGATAAATACTACATATAGGGGGTTTGCGATAAGAAAAACGCTATATGGTGAGTATTCTAGTATCGAATCTTTTCAGCACAAGGGTTGATTTTGACGTTAAATTGAGGTTGTGAAAGGGTAAAAAAGGCTAAGTCCTCGTACCGTAAGGCCTGGAAGACATGTCAATAATTAAGAAAAAAAATTCAAAATTTGATCGAGTGCTGATTTCTTCAACGAGAGGTCAGAATTGCGCAACATGATGTCGCGCAATCTTTATAAGAATAACGAATGACGTTAGTCGTTTTTGGCGGTTGTGTGCAACATATAGTTAACATCAACGCCCGGTGCGAGTTTGAATTTATTGGTCAGCGGATTGTAGTGCAGGCCGATGATGTGCTGCTCTTTGAGCCACGTCTGGTCAACCCAGCTTAACAGCTCTGCAGGCTTAATGAATTTCTTCACGTCGTGGGTCCCTTTCGGCACCATGCGCAGCACATACTCCGCGCCGACAACGGCCATCAGCCAGGCTTTAGCATTGCGGTTGAGGGTTGAGAAGAAGACCTGGCCGCCCGGTTTTACCAGTTTTGCACAGGCGTGCACCACCGACTGCGGATCGGGAACGTGCTCCAGCATCTCCATGCAGGTCACCACATCGTACTGATGGGCGTGTTTTGCCGCGTGCTCTTCTACGGTTTCCTGCACGTATTCCACCTGTATACCGGAATCCAGCGCATGAAGACGGGCCACCTGCAGCGGTTCAAAGCCCATATCCAGGCCCGTAACATTCGCCCCTTCGCGCGCCATGCTCTCAGCCAGGATGCCGCCGCCGCAGCCGACGTCGAGCACTTTCTTACCGAACAGACCGCCGGAACGCTCCGCGATATAGCCCAGACGCAGCGGGTTAATACGGTGCAGCGGTTTGAACTCACCTTCGAGATCCCACCAGCGGGACGCCACCGCTTCAAATTTGGCAATCTCTTCGTGGTCAACGTTGTGAACCACCGGGGATTTTTCGGCATTCATGGGCGCTTTTACTCCTTATTTAGCAAGACGAATGAGTATATCAGGCAATCCCCGTGAATAAAGCGTATAGGTTTACCTCAATCACCTCGGCTGTGTTATAATTTGCGACCTTTGAATCCGGGATACAGTAGAGGGATAGCGGTTAGATGAGCGACCTTGCGAGAGAAATTACACCGGTTAACATCGAGGAAGAGCTGAAGAGCTCCTATCTGGACTATGCGATGTCGGTCATTGTTGGCCGTGCGCTGCCGGACGTCCGCGATGGCCTTAAGCCGGTACACCGTCGCGTACTATACGCCATGAACGTATTGGGCAATGACTGGAATAAAGCCTATAAAAAATCTGCCCGCGTCGTCGGTGACGTCATCGGTAAATATCACCCGCATGGTGATACCGCCGTTTATGACACCATCGTTCGTATGGCGCAGCCATTCTCCTTGCGCTACATGCTGGTAGATGGCCAGGGTAACTTTGGTTCAGTCGACGGCGACTCCGCTGCGGCGATGCGTTATACGGAAATCCGTATGTCGAAAATCGCTCATGAGCTGATGGCCGACCTGGAAAAAGAGACCGTTGATTTCGTCGATAACTACGACGGCACCGAGCGCATCCCAGATGTGATGCCCACCAAGATCCCGAACCTGTTGGTTAACGGTTCGTCCGGTATCGCGGTCGGTATGGCAACCAACATTCCGCCGCACAATATCACCGAGGTGATCAACGGCTGCCTGGCCTATATCGACGATGAAGACATCAGCATTGAAGGGCTGATGGAACACATCCCGGGCCCGGACTTCCCGACGGCGGCGATCATCAACGGTCGTCGTGGTATTGAAGAAGCGTACCGCACCGGTCGCGGCAAGATTTACATCCGTGCCCGCGCCGAAGTGGAAGCGGACGCTAAAACCGGCCGTGAAACCATCATTGTTCACGAGATCCCGTATCAGGTGAACAAAGCGCGTCTAATTGAAAAAATCGCCGAGCTGGTAAAAGAAAAACGCGTTGAAGGCATCAGCGCGCTGCGTGACGAGTCTGACAAAGACGGTATGCGCATCGTGATTGAGATTAAACGCGACGCGGTGGGTGAGGTTGTGCTGAACAACCTGTACTCCCAGACTCAGCTTCAGGTCTCCTTCGGTATCAACATGGTTGCACTGCACCATGGTCAGCCGAAGATCATGAACCTGAAAGAGATCCTGAGCGCGTTCGTGCGTCACCGCCGTGAAGTGGTGACCCGCCGTACCATCTTCGAACTGCGCAAAGCGCGCGACCGTGCGCACATCCTTGAAGCGCTGGCGGTTGCGCTGGCCAACATCGACCCGATCATCGAACTGATCCGTCGTGCGCCAACCCCGGCGGAAGCGAAAGCTGCCCTGATTTCCCGTCCGTGGGATCTGGGTAACGTCGCCGCGATGCTGGAACGTGCGGGCGATGACGCAGCGCGTCCTGAGTGGCTGGAACCTGAATTCGGCGTGCGTGACGGTCAGTATTACCTGACTGAACAGCAGGCCCAGGCGATTCTGGATCTGCGTCTGCAGAAACTGACCGGCCTTGAGCATGAAAAACTGCTCGACGAATACAAAGAGCTGCTGGAACAGATTGCTGAGCTGCTGCACATCCTGGGCAGCGCAGAGCGTCTGATGGAAGTGATCCGTGAAGAGCTGGAACTGGTCCGCGATCAGTTCGGCGACGAGCGCCGCACCGAAATCACCGCGAACAGCTCTGATATCAACATTGAAGATCTGATCAACCGCGAAGACGTGGTGGTCACCCTGTCTCACCAGGGCTATGTGAAGTATCAGCCGCTGACCGACTACGAAGCACAGCGTCGTGGCGGTAAAGGCAAGTCTGCGGCACGTATTAAAGAAGAAGACTTTATTGACCGCCTGCTGGTGGCTAACACCCATGACACGATCCTCTGCTTCTCCAGCCGCGGTCGTCTGTACTGGATGAAAGTCTATCAGCTGCCGGAAGCGAGCCGTGGCGCACGTGGTCGTCCAATCGTTAACCTGCTGCCGCTGGAAGCGGACGAACGTATCACCGCCATCCTGCCGGTACGCGAGTACGAAGAGGGCGTGAACGTCTTTATGGCGACCGCCAGCGGCACCGTGAAGAAAACCGCGCTGACCGAGTTCAGTCGTCCGCGTTCCGCTGGGATCATCGCGGTGAACCTGAACGAAGGCGACGAGCTGATCGGTGTGGATCTGACCTCCGGTTCTGATGAAGTGATGCTGTTCTCTGCGGCCGGTAAAGTGGTGCGCTTTAAAGAGAACGCCGTCCGTGCGATGGGTCGTACCGCGACGGGCGTTCGTGGTATCAAGCTGGCTGGCGAAGACAGCGTGGTTTCTCTGATTATTCCGCGCGGTGAAGGGGCTATCCTGACCGTAACGCAAAATGGTTACGGTAAACGTACGGCGGAAGGGGAATACCCAACCAAGTCTCGCGGCACGCAGGGCGTTATCTCTATCAAAGTTACCGAGCGCAACGGTTCCGTTGTGGGCGCGGTGCAGGTGGACGATGCGGACCAGATCATGATGATCACCGATGCCGGTACGCTGGTGCGTACCCGCGTGTCTGAGATCAGCGTGGTAGGGCGTAATACCCAGGGCGTAATCCTCATCCGTACAGCGGAAGATGAGAACGTGGTGGGTCTGCAGCGCGTTGCTGAGCCGGTGGATGATGAAGAGCTCGATTCCATCGACGGTAGCGTTGCGGAAGGCGATGATGATATCGCGCCGGAAGTCGACACTGACGATGACGCAGCGGATGATGCTGACGAGTAATGTCTTCTGATGCAAAAAAGGGCCGGATTCCGGCCCTTTTCTTTTGCATAAGCAGATAAGTCAACGTTGCGACCTGGCGCGTTTACCGCTACCTTAACCACATTCTTTTGACCCCGACGGCGGAGCCTCGCCCCCTTGAAATACCTCGTCTCCTTTCGTACTACGCTGAAAGTCTCTCGCTATCTGTTTCGGGCGCTGGCGCTCTTGCTTTGGCTGCTGGTGGCCTTGTTCTCGGTGTTTTACATCGTTAACGCGCTGCACCAGAAAGAAGCGGAGATCCGCCAGGAGTTTAACTTAAGCTCCGACCAGGCCCAGCGCTACATTCAGCGAACGTCTGACGTGATGAAGGAGCTGAAGTATATTGCCGAAAATCGTCTGACGGCGGAAAATGGCATCCTTGCGCTTCGCGGGCGTGATGACAAAACCGAAGTCCCGGATTTCCAGCCGCTGTTCCCGGACTCCGATTGCTCCACCATGAGCAATTCCTGGCGCGGGTCGCTGGAATCCCTCGCCTGGTTTATGCGCTACTGGCGCGACAATTTCTCCGCCGCCTATGACCTGAACCGCGTCTTCCTGATTGGCAGCGAGAATCTCTGCATGGCTGACTTTGGCCTGCGCGACGTGCCCGTTGAGCGCGACGATGCGCTGAAAAGCCTGCATGAACGTATTGTCAAATACCGCAATGCGCCGCAGGACGAGCGCGGGAATAACATCTTCTGGGTGAGCCAGGGCCCGCGCCCGGGCGTAGGCTATTTCTACGCCCTGACGCCGGTGTATCTCGGTAATCGCCTGCAGGCGCTGCTGGGGATTGAGCAGACCATTCGCATGGAAAACTTCTTCACCCCGGGCAGCCTGCCCATGGGGGTGACCATTCTGGATGAAAACGGTCATCAGCTGATCTCGCTTGCCGGGCCGGATAACCGGCTTAACGTCGAACCCCACTGGATGCAGGAGCGGTCGTGGTTTGGCTATACCTCGGGTTTCCGCGAGCTGGTGCTGAAGAAGAGCCTGCCGCCTTCCTCGCTGAGTATCGTCTATTCGCTGCCGGTGGATATGGTGCTTGAGCGGATACGCATTCTCATCATGAATGCCATTCTGCTGAACCTGATCGCGGGTGGGGCGCTGTTCACCCTGGCGCGCATGTATGAGCGGAAAATCTTTATTCCCGCCGAGAGCGACGCCCAGCGGCTGGAGGAACACGAGCAGTTTAACCGGAAGATTGTCGCTTCGGCGCCGGTGGGGATCTGTATTCTGCGTACCCAGGACGGGACCAACATCCTGAGTAACGAACTGGCGCATAACTACCTGAATATGCTGACGCATGAGGACCGGCAAAGGCTGACGCAGATTATCTGCGGTCAGCAGGTTAACTTTGTCGACGTGCTTACCAGCACGCACACCAACCTGCAGATTAGCTTTGTCCATTCCCGCTATCGCAATGAAAACGTGGCGATTTGCGTGCTGGTGGATGTCTCCGCGCGCGTGAAAATGGAAGAGTCGTTGCAGGAGATGGCGCAGGCGGCAGAGCAGGCCAGCCAGTCGAAATCCATGTTCCTTGCGACCGTCAGCCACGAGCTGCGAACGCCGCTGTACGGGATCATCGGTAACCTCGACCTGCTGCAGACGAAAGAGCTGCCGAAAGGGGTCGACAGGCTGGTGACGGCGATGAACAACTCCTCCAGCCTGCTGCTGAAAATCATCAGCGATATTCTCGACTTCTCTAAAATTGAGTCTGAGCAGCTGAAAATCGAGCCGCGGGAGTTCTCGCCGCGCGAGGTCATGAACCATATCAGCGCCAACTATCTGCCACTGGTCGTGCGTAAACAGCTGGGGCTCTACTGCTTTATTGAGCCGGATGTGCCGCTGACGCTGCACGGCGATCCGATGCGCCTGCAGCAGGTCATCTCTAACCTGCTCAGCAACGCCATTAAATTCACCGATACCGGCTGTATTGTGCTGCACGTCTGTCGGGCGGGGGATTACCTGAGCATTCGCGTGCGCGACACGGGCGTCGGCATCCCGGCGAAAGAAGTGGTTCGTCTGTTCGATCCGTTCTTCCAGGTCGGTACCGGCGTGCAGCGTAACTTCCAGGGAACCGGACTGGGGCTGGCGATTTGTGAGAAGCTCGTCAGCATGATGGACGGTGATATCTCGGTGGATACCGAGCCCGGCATGGGCAGCCAGTTCACCATCCGCATTCCGCTCTATTCGGCGCAGTATCCGGCAAAATCCACGGTAGACGGGCTGAGCGATAAGCGCTGCTGGCTGGCGGTGCATAACGCCTCGCTGAATGACTACCTGACGGCGCTGCTTGCCCACAGCGGCGTGAGGGTGTGCCGCTATGAAGGTCAAACCCCGGACGTGGACGATGTGCTGATCGCCGACGAGATGCCGGATCAGCCGTGGCAGGGAAGAGGGTCGGTGCTCTTCTGTCGTCGCCACATCGGCATTCCTGTCGAGCGTGCGCCTGGGGAATGGGTACACAGTGTCGCAACCCCGCACGAGCTGTTGAGCCTGCTGGCGCGCATCTACAAAGTGGAGCTGGAAGAGCGCGACGGCGCGGGCGGATTGCCGTCACCCGAGTCTCTGGCGTCAGTGAATGACGATATGATGATTCTGGTGGTGGATGACCATCCGATTAACCGCCGCCTGCTGGCTGACCAGCTTGGATCGCTGGGCTACCAGTGCAAAACGGCCAATGACGGTGTGGATGCGCTGAACGTGCTGAGTAAAAATCATATTGATATCGTACTTAGCGACGTCAACATGCCAAACATGGACGGCTACCGTCTGACGCAGCGCATCCGACAGTTGGGCCTGACGCTGCCGGTGGTGGGCGTAACGGCGAACGCGCTGGCGGAAGAGAAGCAGCGCTGTCTGGAGTCAGGCATGGACAGCTGTCTGTCGAAACCGGTGACGCTGGACGTGCTGAAGCAGACATTGTCGATTTACGCGGAGCGCGTGAGAAAAACAAGAATATAAAAAAGGCCCGCAAGGGCCTTTTAAGCTTTTCACCCTCTCCCGGTGGGAGAGAGGGGCGGGGTGAGGGCATCAGGCCGCACACCCGTTGAGATCAATCCTTGTCCGTTGCGCTCAGCGTAACGGAGGAGAGATAGTTCAGCAGTGCAATATCGTTGTCCACGCCCAGCTTCATCATCGCTGATTTCTTCTGGCTGCTGATGGTTTTAATGCTGCGGTTCAGCTTCTTGGCGATCTCGGTCACCAGGAAACCTTCGGCGAACAGGCGCAGAACTTCACTCTCTTTCGGCGACAGGCGTTTGTCACCGTAGCCACCCGCGCTGATTTTTTCCAGCAGACGAGAGACGCTCTCAGGCGTGAACTTCTTGCCTTTCTGCAGCGCAGCAAGCGCTTTTGGCAGATCGGTCGGTGCGCCCTGTTTCAGCACAATCCCTTCGATGTCCAGATCCAGTACCGCACTCAGGATCGCCGGGTTGTTGTTCATGGTCAGAACAATGATCGAGATATCCGGGAAGTGACGTTTAATATATTTGATGAGCGTGATTCCATCACCGTACTTGTCTCCAGGCATGGAGAGATCGGTAATGAGCACGTGTGCATCAAGCTTTGGGAGGTTATTGATCAGTGCTGTAGAGTCTTCAAATTCACCGACTACATTCACCCACTCGATCTGTTCAAGTGATTTGCGAATACCGAACAGTACAATCGGATGGTCATCGGCAATAATTACGTTCATATTGTTCATGTATAAGGCTACCTTGCTACAGCAAGCTTTTGACGTAGGCGTCAATGTCGCTGATGTATTTTTCAATGCCAGAGGCATCTTTCTCACGAATTAGATGTTCCAGCGTTTCACATAACTGCTTGCCGGGAACCAGATTAAGCATGGCAAACACCCCTTTAAGCCGGTGTGCTGTCTGTGCCAGCGCTGCAAAATCATTCGCAGCGGACTCAGTATACAACCGCTTAACATCATCTGGTACTGTATCAACAAAGAGTGAATAGTATCCGCTGGCGTGAAGCTCGGCATTTTCATTGCCGCCTAACGGGGATTCCGCTATCTCTTCCTGCGCCAGCTGCTCTTCTATTAGTTGTAGTACAGCTTCCTGCATCGCATTGCTTATATTAAAGTTGACGCGCAGCTGGCCAGGGCCGATTTTCCGCACGCCTGACTCATCATCGCTTAAAAGCAAGCCGGAGGCAGTAAGATTAGACGGATTATCAGTTAAAAACAGATCAAATTCTTGACTTGCAAGTCTTTCATCCGGCGTGATGCAGGCCGCACCCCAGTTTTCTAACTGGCGAACGACAATATTGCGGATCTCGTTCGAGGTCACATCGACCATCACCACAACATCATCCAGCAGACGTTCTTCATCTTCTTCCTGCGGATTGGCCGCCATTTTCACGTGCAGAGAATAACGGGTGCCGAGGGATTCACGGGCTTTGATATTCAGATGGCCGCCGAGCTTACGCGCCAGCTGATCGCACAGCCAGAAGGTCAGGGCATTGGCCTTGCCGTAGCGATCGCTTTGCGTGTCATTCAGGAACGGGAAGTGCAGATTATCAATTTCACTCGTGGTGACGCCTTCCCCGGTGTCCAGGATGCGGAACGTCAGGCGGTCTTCTGCTGATTCCTCAGTGCCAACTTCGAGGGTGATCTTGCCAATCTGCGTGGTGGTCACGGCGTACTGAATAATCATCAGCAGAATACGCCGCAGCGCTTCACGATCGCCGTGGCGTTCGTCATTCGCAGGGAGATTGTTATTGATCAGCAGCTGCAATCCTTTGCGCTTAATGACGGGCAGTACTTCCGGCACCACTTCATCGATCAGTTCCTGAATGGAGAAGAGGGTTGGGGTTCCCTTCCAGAAATCATTCTCCAGCATGTTAGCCAGCTGGATCTCATCAACCATTCTCACCAGCGAATCGGCCTGGCAGGCAAGCTGGTGGCTTTCAGCGGTGTTTAACGCCGCCGCCTGGGTTGCCAGCGTTTTTAACGGCTGCTTGAAGGCATCGCCAATGTTCTGCATGAATGCGGCGCGCCCCTGCTGGTTTTTCTCATACAGTCTTTGTGCCTGCTTGAGCTTTTTATTGACCAGCACTTCGCGATCCTGGTCGCGAATAATGAAGATTTGCGTGCGGGGAGCCACCTGGCTGCGGAACTGACGGATTTCGTACAGTTCATTGTTGATGGTGGCTTGAATCACCCCCTGATGCTGATCCGCCATGGTGGTGATGTTCTGCAGGTTAAGATGCGGCAGCAGATGGTCGGCAATTTTGTTGCTCATCACCGTACGATTCGCCTCCTGGTCGTGAACTAAGACCCCAAGCGGCAGCACGGAAACAATCTCTTCATTCAATGCACGCAATACGCGCAGCTCATTGCTGGTGCCGGCCGGAACCGCAGAGGCGTCGCTCTGACGACCCGACTGGAAACGGAAGGTGCTGTAGCCAAACAGCGCCAGCGCCAGCAGACCGATATTTAACAGCAGAGGCAGCAGGATATTTTGCAGGGTATCGAGCAACAGCGTGCCAAACGGCACCTGCCACACCAGACGCATACCGGTTGAATTCAATGATGAGGCAATTTCGATTTTCGAGCCGTTAAAGGAGATCGATACGCTCTCTGCGGCCTCTTTGTCAGACGCCGCCCGCATGTTCTGGGTGCTGCTGTCGGGCTCCAGACGGAAGCTGTCGAGCGGCATGTCCGGCGGGATTAAATCATTAATCGGTAAATCGAAGGCCACCACCGTCGCCAGGTGTCCTGGCTGGTTGAACGTAGTGCGCAGGGTAAAATAATGACCGTTTTGCCAGGCCAGACGACGGAGGGAAGAGAAGCTCTCACGTTCATCAAGGGCATTCGCCTGCTGCAGCATCTCTGCCCGGCGGGAATCGACGATGCTGCCCACGGTGGTCTCTTTAAACCCGGAAGAGAGATCTTTTAACGGCAGCGTGGAGATCAGGATCATGCTGTTGTCCTGACCGTTCAGATAGTACATCGACCATGGCACCGTTTCGGCACCCCAGAGGGTATCCAGATAGGTCGAAATACGCTGCGTCATCTCAAGCGTCGCGCTGTCGTGAGAGCCAAAAATAAGCGCCTCGGTCTTACGCTGCGGTTTTTCGAGATAGTAGACATCCTGCTTAAGCCGTGTCTCCTGAAGTCCATCTCCGGACGAGGAGGCCGGGGCGGCCGCGATATTGTCGTAAATCTGCCAGGTGGCGTAGCGCCAGGTATCGATGCGCTTATGCACGGCATGGGTGATATCGACGACCTGATAGCTCTTATCCTTCAGCCAGGCGTTAACCGCGCTTTGTACCATCACCCCCATGGTCACTAACAGCACAACGATCAGAAGAAGAAAGAAACGGGTGATGCTCCCGGGAAGGAGGGAAAATTTGCTCGGGGCGGTAGTTTCAGTCTGACTCATTGATATCTTTAACCCGTCATGGTCATGCTCTGTGGCGATAGGGCAGTATAAAGGGTAATAACTGAATTTCCAGCGCCACTGCCCGGGAAGAGTCGACTTTTTCAACGGACAATATCGGCGGCAGGTGGCGCACTAAACATGTACAAACACGCCGTGCGCGTACAAATAATAAGTGCGCTTAGACAGCAAATAGCACGAATTAACAAGAAATTAAGTTTTACATCAATATTTCGCCAGCGAAGGATAGCGGTGAAGATTTAGTTAATAGTCGTTACAGTTTCGGTGCGGTAGCACAAAAAATGAGAAGTTACGTAAAGAAAGGTAAAAAAAAACCGAATGCGAAGCATTCGGCTCAATTAGGGATAAACAGACATTCAAAACTGAATGACGGTAATAAATAAAGTTAATGATGATAGCGAGAGATATTTTAGAGATTAGGCGCGATCTTGTTTTGTCATTCAGTGCTGTAACGATTTTTATTATAAGTATTTGATTTTCATGTGTGTTATTTTTCTTTTGATTATAAGTGCTAAATTTCTAAGCTATTTGTGCTTTGTAAAAGTTCCTTGATATTTACATTTTGAAACATGTTCATCGATAAATGAAACATCTTCAAAGTTTTCGTATCATATTCGCATTGGATTATTCTGTGATTTTGCGGAGAATGAAATTGCCGACTGGTTAATGAGGGTTAACCAGTAAGCAGTGGCAATTATAAGGCATATAACAGAGGGTTAATAAAATGAAAGTTAAAGTACTGTCCCTCCTGGTACCAGCACTCCTGGTGGCAGGCGCAGCAAATGCGGCCGAAATTTATAACAAAGATGGCAACAAATTAGATCTGTACGGTAAAGTTGATGGTCTGCACTATTTCTCTGACGACAAGGGTAACGACGGCGACAAGACCTACATGCGTCTTGGCTTCAAAGGCGAAACTCAGGTTAACGATCAGCTGACCGGTTACGGCCAGTGGGAATACCAGATTCAGGGCAACACCACTGAAGGTGACAATCAGTCCTGGACGCGTGTGGCGTTCGCGGGTCTGAAATTCGCTGAGGCGGGTTCTTTCGATTACGGTCGTAACTACGGCGTAATCTACGACGTAACTTCCTGGACTGACGTTCTGCCAGAATTTGGCGGCGATACCTACGGCGCTGACAACTTCCTGCAGCAACGTGCTAACGGCGTCGCGACCTACCGTAACCAGGACTTCTTTGGTCTGGTGGACGGCCTGAACTTTGCTCTGCAGTATCAGGGCAAAAACGGCAGCGTAGAGGGTGAAAACACTAACGGTCGCAGCCTGCTGAACCAGAACGGCGACGGCTACGGTGCATCCGTGACCTATAACCTGGGCGAAGGCTTCAGCGTGGGTGGTGCGATGTCCTCCTCCAAACGTACCGCCGACCAGAATGCAGCTGGCGTATACGGTAATGGCGATCACGCAGAAGTCTATTCTGGTGGCCTGAAATACGATGCCAACAACATCTATCTGGCAGCGCAGTACTCTCAGACCTACAACGCAACCCGTTTCGGTACTTCTAACGGCAGCAACCCGACTACCGCTTACGGCTTCGCTAACAAAGCGCAGAACTTCGAAGTGGTTGCTCAGTACCAGTTCGACTTTGGCCTGCGTCCATCCGTGGCTTACCTGCAGTCTAAAGGCAAAGACATCGAAGGTTACGGCGATCAGGATCTGCTGAAATATGTTGATGTGGGTGCGACTTACTACTTCAACAAAAACATGTCCACCTATGTGGATTACAAAATCAACCTGGTTGATGAAAATGAATTTACCCGTCAGGCGGGTATCGGTACTGACGATATCGTCGCGCTGGGCCTGGTTTACCAGTTCTAATCGCGTCATCGTGTGACGTAAGGGGCCTGATGGCCCCTTTTTTGTGCCTCTCTGATTCTCACAACTCACCCGTTTTGGTGTACTCTTGCCGCCCTGGCATGAGGATAATAATGAATGGACATGACTTTTTTACGCGCCAGCTTTCTGGCTATGCTTTTTTTCCTGACCGCGTGTAACGATCCCACACCCGTGGCGAAAACCGACGCACCCGCCGCGACGGTGCTCGAAGGCAAAACGATGGGGACCTTCTGGCGCGTCAGCGTGATGAACCTCGATAAAACACGCACAGACGAACTTCGCGGCAAAATCCAGTCGCAGCTGGACGCCGACGATCAACTGTTGTCGACCTATAAAAATGACTCCGCGCTGATGCGCTTTAACCTCTCAACCAGCACCTCCCTGTGGCCGGTGAGCGAGGCGATGGCCGATATCGTGACCGAGGCAATGCGCGTGGGTTACAAAACCAACGGGGCGATGGATGTGACCGTCGGCCCTCTGGTGAATCTCTGGGGATTTGGCCCGAATAAACAGCCGGTGAAAACGCCCGAACAGGCGGCCATTGATGACGCCCGCGCCAGGACAGGGCTGCAGCATCTGACGGTGATCAATCAGTACGGGCAACAGTACCTGCAAAAAGATATCCCCGATCTGTTTGTCGATCTGTCGACGGTCGGGGAAGGCTATGCGGCGGATCATCTTGCTGCGCTGATGGCCCAGGAAGGTATTTCACGTTATCTGGTCTCCGTGGGCGGCGCGCTGGTCAGCCGGGGTATGAACGCCAGCGATAAGCCGTGGCGCGTAGCGATTCAAAAGCCGACCGATCGGCAAAATGCCGTGCAGGCGATAGTGGATATCAACGGACATGGCATCAGTACCTCCGGCAGCTACCGTAACTATTACGAGCTTGAGGGGAAGCGTATTTCGCACGTTATCGATCCACAGACCGGGCGCCCCATCACGCATAACCTGGTCTCGGTGACGGTTATTGCCCCCACCGCGCTGGAAGCGGATGCCTGGGATACCGGATTAATGGTTCTCGGCCCGGAAAAAGCCAAAGAGGTGGTTCGTCAGGAAGGGCTGGCGGTTTATATGATCACCAAAGAGGGCGACGGGTTCAAAACCTGGAGCTCGCCGCAGTTCAACAGTTTCCTGGTCAGCGACAAAAATTAAAAAGCAAGGTTGCGGGTTTTTTATCAGTGGCGCTCAGGCACGCTCTATGTATGCTTGTAAGAGGAGCCGATAATGAGAAACTCAACCTTTATTACCGATGAGGATCGCTGGCAGGCCGTGCTGGCCCGCGATCCGATCGCTGACGATCAGTTTGTCTTCGCCGTGCAGACCACGGGTATTTTCTGCCGCCCGTCATGCCGTGCCCGCCACGCGCTGCGTAAAAATGTCCGCTTTTATCCTGATGCCCATCATGCCGTACAGGCAGGCTTTCGTCCGTGCAAGCGCTGCATGCCGGACAAACTCGATCCGCAGGCGCAGAAGCTGGCGAAAGTGGAACAGGCCTGCCGTCTTCTGGAGCAGGATCCTGCGCTAACCCTGGAGGGGCTGGCGCAGAAGGTTGCCATGAGTCCTTTCCATTTCCACCGTCTGTTTAAGGCCGTGACCGGCATGACGCCAAAAGCCTGGCAGCAGGCGGCACGGGGCCAGCGCCTGCGCGCCGCGCTTGCGCAGGGAGACAAAATTACCGACGCCGTGCTGGCGGCGGGGTTTCCCGACAGCAGCAGCTATTATCGTAAAGCCGACGATGCGCTGGGCATGACGGCGAAGCAGTACCGTAAAGGAGAGGTGGCCGTGCGGTATGCCATCGATAATTGTTCGTTAGGACGCTGTCTGGTCGCAGAAAGCGAGCGAGGGATCTGCGCGATTCTGCTGGGTGACACCGATGCGGAAGTCACCGCAGAGCTTGCCACGCAATTTCCAAAAGCTGCGCACGCACCGCTGGACGACGCCTTTGTGCAGCGGATCCACCAGGTGATTGCCAGTATTGATAACCGGGACGTACCGCTTGCGCTGCCGCTGGATATTCGCGGAACCGCGTTTCAGCAGCGCGTCTGGCAGGCCCTTCGCAACATTCCCTGCGGCGAAACGGCAAGTTACCAGCAGGTGGCGCAGGCGATTGGTCAACCTAATGCGGTACGCGCCGTAGCAGGCGCCTGTGCGGCAAACACGCTGGCGATTGTGATCCCCTGTCATCGCGTGGTTCGTAATGACGGTGCGCTGTCGGGTTACCGATGGGGGACGGCGCGAAAAGCGCTATTACTGAAACATGAGGCGAAACGCCGGGAGGGATAATGCTCGATCTTTTTGCGGATGCTGAACCCTGGCAGGAGCCGCTTGCGCCGGGGGCAGCGATCCTGCGCCGCTTTGCACTCTCCCGTGCGGCGGCGCTGCTTGCCGGTATTGAAGAGGTCACGGCGGTTTCACCGTTTCGCCATATGGTGACGCCGGGCGGCTACACCATGTCGGTGGCCATGGCCAACTGCGGCGAACTGGGCTGGGCGACAAACGAACGTGGGTATGTGTATGCTCCAAGCGATCCCACGACCGACCGGCCGTGGCCTCCCATGCCTGCGGTTTTTCAGACACTTTGTCACGAGGCTGCCGTGGCTGCAGATTATCCTGACTTTCGCCCTGATGCCTGTCTGATTAACCGCTACGCCGTCGGTGCGAAGCTCTCGCTGCATCAGGACAAGGATGAGCCCGATCTGCGCGCGCCTATCGTTTCGGTATCGTTAGGTCTGCCCGCCGTCTTCCAGTTTGGGGGATTACGCCGCAACGATCCGCTCAAACGCATTATGCTGGAACATGGTGATGTGGTGGTGTGGGGCAGGGAATCTCGGCTTTATTATCACGGCATTCAGCCGCTGAAACCCGGGGTCCACCCCCTCACGGGCGAGTACCGTTATAACCTGACCTTCCGTCAGGCGGGGATGCGTAAACAAAAATAAGAATTATTCTTGATGTACGCGCCTGGCAGTTTACACTGCTGGCTGATTTTTATTGTCCGGATTGCCTGCATGCAACTACTTCTCCTTGTCTGGCGTCAGTATCGCTGGCCCTTCATTGCCGTAATGGCGTTAAGCCTTGCCAGCGCCGCGCTGGGTATTGGCCTGATCGCGTTTATTAACGTGCGGTTGATTGAAATGGTCGACACCTCGCTCTCCGTATTGCCGGAGTTTCTTGGCCTGCTGCTGCTGCTGATGGCGGTTACGCTCGGCTCCCAGCTGGCGCTGACCGCGCTCGGCCACCATTTCGTTTTTCGTTTGCGCAGTGAGTTTATCAAGCGGATCCTGGACACCCAGGTCGAGCGCGTTGAGCAGCTCGGCAGCGCCTCGCTGCTGGCGGGGCTGACCAGCGACGTACGCGCCATTACCATCGCGTTCGTTCGTTTGCCGGAGCTGGTGCAGGGGATCATTCTGACCTTTGGATCGGCCGCTTATCTCGCCTGGCTCTCCAGCAAAATGCTGGCGGTGACCGCGCTGTGGATTGCCATTACCATCTGGGGCGGCTTTGTGCTGGTGTCGCGCGTCTACAAACACATGGCGGTGCTGCGTGAAACCGAAGATAAGCTCTATAACGATTACCAGACGGTACTGGAAGGGCGCAAAGAGCTCACCCTGAACCGCGAGCGCGCCGAGTATATCTTTAACCATCTCTATATCCCGGACGCGCGCGAATATCGTCATCACATTATTCGCGCCGATACCTTCCACCTGAGTGCGGTGAACTGGTCAAACATCATGATGCTGGGTGCCATTGGCCTGGTATTCTGGATGGCGAACAGCCTGGGCTGGGCGGACACCAACGTCGCGGCAACCTACTCGCTGACGCTGCTGTTTTTGCGCACGCCGCTGCTCTCGGCGGTCGGCGCGTTGCCTACCTTGCTGAGTGCGCAGGTGGCCTTTAATAAGCTCAAAAAATTCGATCTCGCGCCGTTTAAGGCCGAATTTCCGCGCCCGCAGGCCTTCCCGAACTGGCAGACGCTGGAGCTGCGTAACGTCACGTTCCGCTATCAGGACAGCGCCTTCTCCGTGGGGCCGGTTAACCTGACGATCCGCCGCGGCGAGCTGCTGTTTCTGATTGGCGGCAACGGCAGCGGTAAATCGACGCTGGCGATGTTGCTCACCGGGCTTTATCAGCCGCAGTCGGGCGAGATTTTACTGGATGGCAGAGCGCTGAGCGCGGAGAAGCCCGAGGATTACCGCAAGCTTTTCTCGGCGGTGTTCACCGACGTCTGGCTGTTTGATCGGCTGCTGGGTCCGGAAGGGCAGCAGGCCAATCCTGCGCTGGTGGAAAAATGGCTGGTGCAGCTGCAGATGTCGCACAAGCTGGAGCTACAGGACGGGAAGATCCTCAATCTGAAGCTTTCCAAAGGGCAGAAAAAGCGCGTGGCGCTGCTGCTGGCGCTGGCGGAAGAGCGTGACATCATTCTGCTGGATGAGTGGGCGGCGGATCAGGACCCGCACTTCCGCCGCGAGTTTTATCAGGTGCTGCTGCCGCTGATGCAGGAGATGGGCAAAACCATTTTCGCCATCAGCCACGACGATCACTACTTCATTCATGCTGACCGCCTGCTGGAGATGCGCGACGGCAGGCTCAGCGAGCTGACCGGTGAAGAGCGCGATGCAGCCTCGCGTGATGCAGTGGCGCGTACGGCCTGAAGCCCTCACCCAAACCCTCTCCCACAGGGAGAGGGGATAGATCGTGGCCGTAATGCCGCTTTTTTCTCCATCCCGCCCCGTTGTTTATTCTTATTTACATATCCCCGCGCTATGCTTAACCCCAACTCATTTAATGGATTTATGATTGATGTCGGTATTAAAGAAAAACAGCGCCAGACAGCGTGACCAGGAGCGCGCGCGACTGATCTGGCTTCTCACGACCGATAAAGCGGTCACCTCTACGCTATTAGGCAAACTGACCCTGGCTGAGCAATATGATGTCGGCACCCTGGCCGACGATATTGCTGAGGTAGGTGCGCTGGTTGCTCACTTACCCCCGCCGGATCTGGCGGATACCCTGGAAGCGCTTCCCTCGGAAGAACGTCACGCCCTGTGGCGTCTGGTGCAGGATCACGAGCGCGGGCAGGTGCTGCTCGAGGCCTCTGAAAACGTCTGGGACGACCTGATCGACGAGATGAGCGACCGGGATATTCTTGACGCTCTGCAAACCCTGGATATCGACGAGCAGATTTACCTCGTTCAGCACCTGCCGCGCAACCTGACCGGCCGCCTGCTGGCGTCACTGCCTGCCGATGAACGCGCGCGCGTGCGTCAGGTTATGCACTACGAGAAAAACAGCGTCGGCGCGATCATGGAGTTCGGCGTTATCACGGTGCGCCCGGACGTGACGCTGGGTACCGTGCAGCGCTACCTGCGTCGCCTGGGAAAAATGCCGGACAACACCGATAAACTGTTTGTCACCTCCCGGGATAAAACCCTGCTCGGCGAACTGGAGCTGAAAACCATCCTGCTCAACAGCACCCAGCGGAAGGTGAGCGAGGTGATGGAAAACGAGCCGATGGTCTTCTCCCCGGAAGACGATGCGGAGAAAGCGGCGCGTACCTTCGAACGTGATGACCTGGTGAGTGCCGCCGTTGTGGACTCCGTCGGCAAACTGATGGGGCGTCTGACCATCGATGAGATCGTTGATGTGGTCTACGAAGAAACCGACAACGATCTGCGTGCGCTCGGGGGGATCAGCGCCGAAGATGACGTCCATGCCTCCGTCGGCAAGGCGGTGAAAACCCGCTGGGCGTGGCTGGCCATTAACCTGTGTACCGCCTTTATCGCCTCCCGGGTGATTGACGGTTTTGAACACACCATTTCGCAGCTGGTGGCGCTGGCCTCGCTGATGCCGATTGTGGCCGGAATCGGCGGCAACACCGGAAACCAGACCATCACCATGATCGTCCGCGCGCTGGCGCTGGAAAATATTCAGCCCGGTAACTTCGCCTTTCTGATCTTCAGAGAGATGGGCGTGGCGCTGATCAACGGCCTGGTATGGGGCGGTATTATGGGCGGCATTACCTGGTGGCTGTATGACGATATGGCGCTGGGTGGGGTGATGATGCTGGCGATGGTGCTAAATCTGCTGGTGGCATCGATGATGGGGGTCATTATCCCGCTGACGATGACCAAACTGGGGCGCGACCCCGCGGTGGGGTCGAGCGTGATGATCACCGCCATCACCGATACCGGCGGTTTCTTTATTTTTCTTGGGCTGGCGACGATTTTTCTTCTTTAAGCCGACGCTTAATGCGGGCGGGGAGTAGCGCCATAACGATAATCCCGCCCAGCACGCCAATCGCCAGATTGCCGGTTGATACCGTGGCGGCAACGGTGACCAGCATGACGACCGTTTCTGCAATCGGGGCCGTTTTCAGCGTGGCGGGCTGTAGGCTGTGCCAGCTGAAGGTTTTGACGGCGACGATCGCCATAATGCCCGCCAGCACCGCCATCGGGATGTTGGCCATCACGTCGCTGAGTGCCGTGACCAGGATCAGCAGCACAATGCCCGCTGCAAGGGTTGAAATGCGGCTTCGGCCTTTTCCCATCTCCACGTTAACGATGGTTTGCCCAATCATCGCGCAGCCCGCAATACCACCGTAAAATCCGGCCAGAATATTGCCGACGCCTAATCCAATGCTTTCGCGGCGTTTACCTGACGGTGTCGCGGTCAGCTCATCCACCAGCTTTGCCGTCAGCAGGGATTCCAGCAGGCCGACAAACGCGATGCTCAACGCGCACGGCCAGATAATGCTCAGCGTCTGTGCATTGAGGGGGACCAGAAGTTCGGTAAGACCCGGTAAACCGCCGCTCATGGAGCCTTCATCGCCCACGGTCGGAAGGATTTGACCGGTTGAAACGGTGAACACGGTAAGCACAACAATCGCAATCAGCGGGGAAGGGATGCTTTTGATATAGCGCGGCACCCACAGCACGATCAGCAGCGTCAGCACGAACAGGCCCACAATCAGCGGGCTTCGGCTCCAGAAATGGGGAACCTGCGCAAAGAAAATCAATATCCCGAGGGCGTTAACAAACCCGGTCATGACCGACTGGGGAATAAAGCGCATCAGCCTTGCCATGCCCAGCACGCCAAACAGAATCTGAATCACGCCTGCCATCAGCACGGCGGGAAGAATGTACTGTACGCCGTGCTGATGCACCATGGGCCCAATAACCAGCGCTACGGAACCGGCCGCGGCCGTGACCATCGCCGGACGGCCGCCCAGCACGGACAGGGCAAGACACAGCACCACGGAGGCGATCAGGCTGACCTTCGGGTCAACGCCCGCCACCACCGAAAATGAGATGACCTCGGGGATCAGCGCCAGGGCGGTAATCACGCCCGCCAGCGTTTCACGCGTCAGCTGCTTAGGGGAACGCAGTACGTTGGCTACGCGGTCTTCGGGGGATACGGCAGAATGGGGTAAGGACATAACATTTCGCTGGTTAGGGCAGGCTTCCGTGCGCGCGATCACAAAACGCAACATACTAGCCAGTAAAACCGCGCTTTACCAGACGCATCGATAATTCCTCACAAACAATCCATCATTAAATTTCACAATTACAATAATTTCGTAACCTTTAAACAATATTTAAAAGTTGTTACCGTGCCCCGCAGCTTTTTTCACCTGCAATTTCCACGCATCAAGCACTTTTACACTAAGGCATAAATTATGAAAAAAATGACTGCCATGCTCTTTTCTCTGGCCGTGGGGCTTAACACCGTCTCTATGGCGGCGAAAGCTGACGCACCAAAAGAGCAGGAAACGGACGTCCTTTTAATTGGTGGCGGTATCATGAGCGCCACGCTGGGAACCTATCTGCAAGAACTGCAGCCGGACTGGTCAATGACCATGGTCGAGCGCCTTGACGGCGTGGCGCAGGAGAGTTCGAACGGCTGGAACAACGCCGGTACCGGCCATTCGGCACTCATGGAACTGAACTATACGCCGCAGAAAAAGGACGGTTCCATTAGTATCGAGAAGGCGGTAGAGATCAACGAAGCATTCCAGGTTTCTCGCCAGTTCTGGTCTCATCAGGTCAACAGCGGCGTGATGCACGACCCGCACTCCTTCATCAACACCGTACCGCACATGAGCTTTGTGTGGGGTGAGCAGAACGTCAACTTCCTGCGCGCGCGCTACGCCGCTCTGCAGCAGAGCACGCTGTTCCGCGGGATGAAATATTCTGAAGACCACGCGCAGATTAAAGAGTGGGCTCCGCTGGTCATGGAAGGTCGTGACCCGAATCAGAAAGTGGCGGCGACCCGTACCGAAATTGGTACCGACGTTAACTACGGTGAAATTACCCGTCAGCTGGTGACGTCTCTGAAGAAAAAAGAGAACTTCAACCTGCAGCTCAGCACTGAAGTGCGTGGTTTCAAGCGCAACGCGGATAACAGCTGGAGCGTGACCGTTGCCGATCTGAAAAACAACGAAGCCGAGCACGTCATCAAGGCGAAGTTTGTCTTTATCGGTGCGGGCGGCGCGGCGCTGAAGCTGCTGCAGGAGTCCGGTATTCCGGAAGCTGACGACTACGCGGGCTTCCCGGTGGGCGGTCAGTTCCTGGTGTCCGATAACCCGGAAGTGGTGAACCGTCATCTGGCAAAAGTGTACGGTCAGGCCTCTGTTGGCGCACCGCCGATGTCTGTTCCGCACATCGACACCCGTATGCTTGACGGCAAACGCGTGGTGCTGTTTGGGCCGTTCGCGACCTTCTCCACGAAGTTCCTGAAAAATGGTTCCCTGTGGGACCTGCTCAGCGCAACCACCACCTCTAACGTCAAGCCGATGATGGACGTGGGTCTGGATAACTTCGACCTGGTGAAATACCTGATTAGCCAGGTGATGCTCTCTGACGACGATCGTTTCGAGGCGCTGAAAGAGTACTATCCGCAGGCGAAGAAAGAAGACTGGCGTCTGTGGCAGGCGGGTCAGCGCGTACAGATCATCAAGCGCGATCCGAAAGAGGGTGGCGTGCTGCGTCTGGGTACCGAAGTGGTAAGCGATAAGGATGGCACCATCGCCGCGCTGCTGGGTGCGTCACCGGGTGCGTCTACCGCTGCGCCAATCATGCTGCACCTGATGGAAAAAGTGTTTAAAGATAAAGTCGCCAGCCCGGAATGGCAGGCGAAGCTGAAAACCATTATTCCATCCTATGGCACGAAGCTGAACGGCAACGTGAGCGCGACGGAGCAGGAGCTGGAATACACCAGCCGCGTACTGCAGCTGCAGTACATCAAACCGCAGGCTGCGGATGCTGCGCCAAAAGCGGAGCTGAAGCCTCAGCCGGAAAACAAACCGGTTGCGGATATCGCGCTGTAAGGTAAAAAAGCCGGGTGGCGCTGACGCCTACCCGGCCTATGTTCGGTGTTGTTTTGTAGGTCGGGTTAGGCGAAGCCGCCACCCGACTTTTAACGTACTACCGCTTGTCCGACAGTCTCTTCTGCCTTCCACACGCGATACTTCACTTCCACGTTTTCAGGCGTATAGACCACGATCGGCAACTTGCTGTTGTAGCGCAGCAGGCTATTGTCGCCCAGATACGCCGTCACAAATTTCTTCTCTTTCTTGCCATCCGGGCAGGCCATCATGGTGGAGACCGGCGAGGTGACTTTATCAAAGACGTAGTAGTCGTAACCCCAGCCTTCAAGGGTTTTGCTTTCCAGCTGACCACCCAGGCGATGCTGGTTGCAGTCCACTTCCAGCGTCTTGCCAATTAACAGCTCCACTTTGAAATTCGCTTCATCCTGCTGTGCCGGCAGCTGAATCACCTGACGCTTCATCCCTTTATCCGCTTTCGGATACGGGGCGACTTTTTCCAGCGGCTGCTCTTTAGGTGTTTCGCTGGCGAAAGCACTGGTGCTGACACACGCGGCGGCGATGAGTGCGATGGCAAATTTAGGTGCGTTTTTCATTGTCATTCCTTTATGTCAAAACGATCCTGCACAGGTTAACATATCAATTATGAATGATTGGTGTTATTTACTTACATTTTCAATATGAATAGCGTAATAAACCACATATTTGCCATTTAGGTAGATGTTTGTACTGGCGTGGAGTCCGGCAGGCGTTTGTGTTATTTTAGATCCTCTATAATGTTATTCATCTGTAAAAGGGAAGAGAGATGGTTCGAGCAAAACTGAAAACGCCTGAAGGCCGCAAGTTCCTCCTGGCGCTGCTGGTCGTGTTTATGATTGCTGCCGCATGCGTGGGGCGGGCCACCATTGTTGGCGTCATCGAACAGTACAATATTCCTCTCTCTGCCTGGACAACCAGCATGTATGTCCTGCAATCGGCGATGATTTTCGTCTACAGCCTGGTGTTCACCGTTCTGCTTGCCATCCCGCTGGGCATTTTCTTCCTGGGCGGTCGTGAGAAGCACTAAGCCTTCTCCTCAGATAATGAAGCCAGCCTGCGGGCTGGCTTTTTTTATATCAGATGATTTTTATTCGCATTTCCAGGATATTCTGTTTCGAACAAGACTGTTCGACATAAAGCAGGAGATGCGCAATGTTATCCCGGTTTGCAACGCTCAGCCGGATCCCGAAAGGAGTCTGGGTTGTGGGCGGCGTCAGTATGCTGATGGATATCTCTTCGGAGATCATTCATAGCCTGCTGCCGTTGTTTATGGTTACGACGCTGGGCGCCAGCGTGATTTTCATTGGTTTGATTGAAGGCCTGGCTGAGGCCACGGCGCTGTTTATCAAGGTGTTTTCCGGCGCAATCAGTGACTATCTGGGCAAGCGTAAAGGGCTGGCGGTTCTGGGCTACGGTCTTGGCGCGTTGAGTAAACCGCTGTTTGCTATTGCCTCTTCCTCCGGCATGATCCTTGGGGCTCGCTTAATCGACCGGGTAGGGAAGGGGATCCGGGGTGCGCCGCGCGATGCGCTGGTCGCTGACGTTACGCCGCCGGAACTCCGCGGCGCGGCCTTTGGTTTGCGTCAATCGATGGACACCATTGGCGCATTTCTCGGGCCGTTGCTGGCCGTAGGCTTAATGCTGCTGTGGAACGATGATTTTCGTACCATTTTCTGGATCGCGGTGATCCCCGGCGTGCTCGCCGTGGCGCTGCTTTTCTTCGGCCTGCATGAGCCGAAAACCCCTGTCGAGCATAAACGCACGAATCCCATCAAAAGAGAGAACCTCAGGCGCCTCGGGAAAGACTGCTGGTGGGTTATTGGTCTGGGGGCCATCTTTACGCTCGCTCGTTTCAGTGAAGCATTTCTTGTGCTTCGCGCTCAGCAGTCGGGTGTGCCGCTGGCGCTGATCCCGCTGGTGATGGTGGCCATGAATCTGCTCTATTTCCTCTCTGCCTATCCGTTTGGCAAGTTATCTGACGTGATGAGCCACACCCGATTACTGCAGTGGGGGCTGGTGGTGCTGACTGGAGCGGACATTGTGCTGGCGCTGAGCACCCACTGGTCCGGCATTATTTTAGGTGTTGCGCTTTGGGGGATACATATGGGCATGACCCAAGGGCTGCTGGCGGCAATGATTGCGAAAACTGCACCTGCGGATCTGCGCGGAACCGCCTACGGCATTTTTAGTCTGGTCAGCGGCGTGGGATTGTTAGTCGCCAGCCTGGGGGCAGGAGCCATCTGGGAGACGTTTGGCGCAGAATATACGTTCTATGCCGGAGCGGTGATTTGTCTGGTTACGCTGGTTTACCTGCGCAAAACGCCGGACGAGGCGAAATAAAAAAACCAGCCATAAGAGGCTGGTTTTCAATGTGATTTTGGTCGGCACGAGAGGATTTGAACCTCCGACCCCCGACACCCCATGACGGTGCGCTACCAGGCTGCGCTACGTGCCGACGCATGAAAAGAATACTACTCGATTCCGTTTTGAATGCAAGGGAATCCGTCGCTAACTGGTTTATTATTAATCAGTTAGCGATGAAGCGCTTCTCATCCGTCAGAACCTGCAGCAGCAGGCTCAGCTGCGGCTTCTGGTCTTTCAGTCGTTCACCCTGCAGGTTATACGTCTGATAATTCCCGTTGTTGTTCAGCACCAGCGTCAGCTTCGGCGTAGTCACCACCAGCGTATTATTACCCGCAGCCGTGACCCAGTTATGGCGGCGCGCGGCGCTGAAGAGATCCTGGCCCTGCGAATACTCGTTTGCTGGCGTGCTGACGTGCAGCAGGCGTTGCATCAGGGTGGTCATCACATCTTTATGCTCGGTAAGCATATTGATGCGCTGCGCCGGGGTGCCCGGCCAGTGGATCACCAGCGGAACCTGCAGGTTCGGGCGTGACCAGCTCATACTCTTCGTCTCGTCACCTAACGGGACGCCATGACCTGCGGTCACGATCACCACGGTGTTATCCAGCTTGCCGGACTCACGTAGCGCGTCAAGCACGCGACCAATCTGCGCATCAACATCACCCGCCGCGCGGCCGTAGCGGCGCGCAAAATCATTCTTATTGCTGTTTGCAAGCGTTGTGCCGTTAAAGGCAACCCATGAGAACCAGCGGTTATCTTCCTGGGCGTAGCGCTGCAGCCAGTTTATCCATTGGCTGGCGGTCTGCGCATCAGACTGATTTTGTGCCGTCGGCAGTGAGAAATCAGACAGCAGCGCCTGACGGTAGAGCGGGCTGTTAAAGCCATCGGATGAGAACAACCCTAACTGATAGCCCTGCTGATTCAGCCCGGTGATCAGCGCCGCAGGTGTGCGGGTAGACAGTACGCCGTCCATATAGCCGGCTGAAATGCCATAGAAGAGGCCAAAGATGCCCGCATCGGTTGAGTTACCGGAGCTCATATGCTGAGTAAACGAGACGTTTTGACTCGCGAAATTGGCCAGCGCAGGCATCTGCTTCTCGTAACGGGAATAGTTCAGTCCATCGACGGTGATAAGCAGGACGTTTTGGCCTCGTCCCATATCGCGGTAGTTCAGGTCGCTCAGAGGATACTGCACGCTGACGGCTTCCGGGTTACCCTGCTCGATAAGACGGCGCTGATATTCCTGCGCATCAAGCAGGCCGTGTTTTTCGAGGAAGCGACGGGCCGTCATCGGATATGAGAGCGGCAGGTTCGCGCGCTGCATGGTAATAGGACGATAGAAGTTCGCATCCGCCCAGATATACATGATGTGCGAACTGATAAAGGAGACGAAGAAGAGCGCGGCGACGGGCTTCGCGTAATGGCGTCGCCGGGTCAGGCTACGCAGTTTTTGCCAGCTCCAGGTGGCAAACAGCATCTCAATCAACAGGATCACCGGGACGCTGATAAACATCAGCTGCCAGTCACGGGCCGTTTCGTTCTGGTCGGGGTTAATCACCAGTTCCCAGACGATGGGGTTGAGATGCAGGTGGAAGCGGGTGAACACTTCACTGTCGATAAGCAGCAGCGTCATCCCCACCGTCGCAAGGATGGCGGACAAGAATCGCATCAGACGCTGCGACATGACGATAAACGTCAAGGGGAACAGGATCAGCAGATAGGTGGCGAAAACCAAAAAGCTAAAGTGACCGACAACGCTTATCCAGGAGTAGATACGCCCGGTGAGCGTTGTTGGCCAGTCTGCGACAAACAGATAACGACAGCCAATGACCGTCGCCAGCAGAATGTTGAACAGGGCAAACCAGTGCCCCCAGCTGACCATCTGGGAGACTTTTTCACGGTAGCGCTGACGATTCGTCACCATAAACTGTTGTTCGTATCCCTTAATGGGCCGGGTCGTTGCTGACGGACGACTGTAAAGCCTGGGCGAAAGATTTTGCGATCGCCTGACGCTGAGCCGGAGCAACGCTGGTGTTAATCAGGTTGGTGACCATATTTCCCAAAACCATCAGGGAGAGATCGGTCGGCGTTTTATGTTTTTCCAGTACGTTGACCAGCTCACTGAGCAGTTGTTCAACGTGTTCATCACTGTAGCGGGAATGTTGTGGCATAAATCAAAATCAGTTTGTTGATGAAAGGGCAACATATTACCGTAGCAACAGCTTTTTTTCCCCTTTTTTATCTGTTGTTGCACACATGTCCTGGTGGTGGTTGAATACCGCCCGGTCTAAAAGGAGAGTTTATCATGAGTCTGGAAATCAACCAGATTGCCTTGCACCAGCTTATCAAGCGTGATGAGCAAACCCTTGAAGTGGTGCTGCGCGATTCGTTACTGGAACCCACGGCGACCGTTGTGGAGATGATGGCAGAGCTGCATCGCGTCTATAGCGCCAAAAATAAAGCCTATGGCCTGTTCAGCGAAGAGAGTGAACTGGCCGATAGCCTGCGCCTGCAGCGCCAGGGTGAAGAGGATTTCCTGGCGTTTAGCCGTGCGGCAACCGGGCGTCTGCGCGACGAGCTGGCGAAATATCCGTTCGCCGACGGCGGGATCGTGCTGTTCTGCCACTACCGCTATCTGGCGGTCGAGTATTTGCTGGTTACTGTACTGAATAACTTAAGCAGCATGCGCGTGAATGAGCAGCTGGACATCAGCTCGACGCATTATCTGGATATAAACCATGCGGATATCGTGGCGCGTATTGATTTGACCGAATGGGAAACCAACCCGGAGTCGACCCGCTACCTGACATTCCTGAAGGGGCGCGTGGGCCGCAAAGTGGCGGATTTCTTTATGGACTTCCTCGGTGCCAGTGAAGGGCTTAACGCCAAAGCGCAGAACAAAGGGCTGCTCCAGGCGGTTGACGATTTCACAGCAGAAGCGCAGCTCGATAAATCCGAGCGCCAGACGGTGCGCCAGCAGGTTTACAGCTACTGCAACGAACAGCTGCAGGCAGGGGAAGAGATTGAGCTGGAGTCGCTGTCAAAAGAGCTGGCCGGCGTCAGCGAAGTCAGCTTCCAGGAGTTTACCGCAGAAAAGGGCTATGAGCTTGAAGAGAGCTTCCCGGCGGATCGCAGCACGCTGCGCCAGTTAACCAAGTTTGCCGGCAGCGGCGGCGGGTTAACCATCAACTTTGATGCGATGCTGCTGGGGGAACGTATCTTCTGGGATCCGGCCACCGATACGCTGACCATTAAGGGGACGCCGCCGAATCTGCGCGATCAGCTTCAGCGCCGCACCTCGGGCGGTAAATAGCAGGCACAAAAAACCCCGCAGAAGCGGGGTTTTTTTCGACAGGTTTGCGATTACGCGCGAACGAAGTCGATGTGAGTCAGTTTTGGCTTGAACGCGTGACGCTGAACAGCCTGAACTTTCACTTTTTCTTCTTTACCGCCAACAACGATGGTCAGAACTTCGCTGTAGAATTCAGCTTTGGTCTGCAGGTTCCACAGTTTGTCGTGATCCAGTTCGATTGCAACTGGAGCAGCTTCGCCACCGTAAACGATAGCCGGGAACTTGTTAGCGGTACGCAGGCGGCGGCTCGCACCCTTACCCTGCACGTTACGTACTTCTGCTTCGATAGTAAACATTGATTTCTCTCTGTATTTAAAACCCTACTACAGGCGACCCAGCAGCAGGTGAGTGTTCTGCCTCACGGATGTGAAGCGGGCGGCATTTTATACTCAAATGCCCTTCACATCAATGAAAAGTCCCGTTACCCGCGCAATTCGTTGGCGCGACGGAAGCGACCTTCGTAGTCAAAGAGTTTCTCGCGCACCTGCCAGAACTGGCCTTTCTTACGGGCGACCACAAAATCCGGATGGCGCAACAGCACCTGCTGGCGCACGATATCGGCCACGGTGATCCAGCGCAGGGGCACGCCCGGGGTGCGGGTGTGCGGGCGGATAAACAGCTGTTCGAAGGCCGTTCGCTGAGCAGGCGTCTGGACCCGGAAGCGCTCGCTGACGTCCGCCCCGTCTTCGTCGTAATAGGTGATTTTCAACCATTCGCCTTTTTCATCGGCGCCGGGCTGCAACGCCATGCCGGAACAGCGCAGTACCAGCGCATCTTTCAGCTTTAATGCTGCTTTCAGCATGTCGTCCGGGTCAACCAGCACCGTGTCACATTCCCGACAGCGGCGAGCGGCAATGTCGTTTTCGGCGTTGCACTGCGGGCAGTTTTTAAAGCGGAAACGAAAATCGCACTGCTCGCGATGCCCGTCATCATCTTCAAACCAGCCCTGACAGCGGCGGCCAAAATGTTCGATCAGCGTGCCGTCGGCGGTGGTTTTGCCCCAGAAAGTGTTGGCAAACCCACAGGCAGGGCAAAAGACCTGCACGGGCACGTTGTCGCTTTTCCCTTTTGGCGCGCCGACTTCAGGCGTATAGAGATCGTGCGGGTTACCTGCATAATCCAGAATCAGGCAGTCGGTTTTCCCGGGGGCCAGGCGCAGGCCGCGGCCAACAATTTGCTGATACAGACTGACCGATTCGGTCGGGCGTAAAATGGCGATCAGGTCGACGTGCGGGGCGTCAAAGCCGGTGGTCAATACCGACACGTTAACCAGATAGCGGAACCGCTGGGCCTTAAACGCGTCAATCAGGCTGTCGCGCTCCGGGCCGGGCGTCTCGCCGGTGATGAGCGCCGCGTCGCCGGAAGGCAGTAACCCGGTGATTTCCCGCGCGTGCTCAACGGTGGCGGCAAAGATCATCACTCCTTTACGCGTCGCGGCAAACTCCTCTATCTGGCTGATGATGTGCGGCGTAATACGTTTCTGCTTTTTCAGCTCCTGGTTAAGATCCGCTTCGCTGAATAACCCGTTGCTTTGCGCCTGCAGGCGGCTGAAGTCGTACTGCACCACCGGCATATCCAGCCGTTCAGGCGGCGTCAGGTAGCCATGTTTAATCATGTAGCGCAGCGGAAGCTCGTAAATGCAGTCGCTAAACAGGGCCTTGTCATCGCCGCGCACCATGCCGTGATAATGGTAGCGATAGATCCAGCCTTTCCCCAGGCGAAACGGGGTCGCCGTCAGGCCCAGCAGGCGCAGGTGAGGGTTCACCTCTTTCAGGTGTGACAGGATTTGCTGATACTGGCTGTCGTCGTCATCGCTGATGCGGTGACATTCGTCGACAATCAGCAGCGAAAATTCGCTGCGAAACAGATCCAGATTGCGGGCCACCGACTGCACGCTGCCAAACACCACTTTGCCGTGGCTCTCTTTACGCTTTAGCCCGGCGGCGAAAATGTCGGCTTCCAGCCCAAGTGCACAATACTTGGCATGGTTTTGCGCGACGAGCTCTTTAACGTGCGCCAGTACCAGCACGCGACCGCGGGCCAGACGCGCCAGCTCGGCAATGACCAGGCTTTTGCCTGCGCCGGTCGGGAGCACAATCGCCGCCGGCTCGCGATGTTTACGGAACCAGGCGAGGGTGGCGTCAACGGCTTCCTGCTGATAGGGACGAAGTGTAAAAGTCATGGGGTCTCGGTTTCGTTATTCCGCACATATACCCGTCATACTTCAAGTTGCCTGTGCGTTGGCTGCACTCGTTCACCCCGGTCACTTACTTATGTAAGCTCCCGGGGATTCACTCCTTTGCCGCCTTCATGCAACTCGAATTATTTAGGGTATAGATAGTATGCCACGAAACTTTTTCCCTTGAGTGGCGCAACCAGACCATTATACTGAACCGTTCCAGACTGCTTCTTTTTTCGGACCTGTTGTCCGACTTCCTGCACCATTAAGGCTAAAAAGATTTCATGCGACTTGATAAGTTTATCGCTCAGCAACTCGGCGTAAGCCGCGCTATTGCCGGGCGCGAAATTCGCGCCAGCCGCGTTACCGTGGATGGCAACATTGTGAGAGACAGCGCCTTCAAACTGCAACCTGACCATCAGGTGGAGTATGACGGCAATCCGCTGACCCAGCAGCATGGTCCGCGCTACTTCATGCTCAATAAGCCGGAAGGCTACGTCTGCTCAACGGACGATCCGGATCACCCGACGGTGCTCTATTTCCTCGACGAACCGGTGGCGCACAAGCTGCATGCCGCAGGCCGCCTCGATATCGACACCACCGGTCTGGTGCTGATGACCGACGACGGGCAGTGGTCGCACCGCATCACCTCTCCACGCCACCACTGCGAGAAAACCTACCTCGTGACGCTGGAGTCGCCGGTGTCGGATGACACGGCAGAGCACTTCGCGAAAGGCGTTCAGCTGCATAATGAAAAAGATCTGACTAAACCGGCGGTGCTTGAAGTCATCACCCCGACGGAGGTCCGCCTGACCATCAGCGAGGGGCGCTACCATCAGGTGAAACGTATGTTTGCCGCGGTGGGGAACCACGTTGTTGGCCTGCATCGTGAGCGGATTGGTGCGATCGAACTCGATCCCGACCTGGCGCCAGGCGAATATCGCCCGTTAACGGAAGAAGAGATCGCCAGCGTCGGTCTGCCTTCGCACTAATTTCAGGAGAACTCTGTGACCACCAGGCCACACTCGTCGTTCAAAATCGTCTTCATTCTTGGCCTGCTGGCCATGCTGATGCCGCTGTCTATTGATATGTACCTGCCTGCGCTGCCGGTGATTTCTGCACAGTTTGGCGTTCCGGCGGGCAGCGCGCAGATGACGCTCAGCACCTATATTCTCGGCTTTGCCCTCGGCCAGCTTTTTTATGGCCCGATGGCGGACAGCCTTGGACGCAAGCCTGTCATTCTGGGCGGGACGCTGGTCTTTGCGGCCGCTGCGGTTGCCTGTGCGCTGGCGCAGACCATCGATCATCTGATTGTCATGCGCTTCTTCCACGGTCTGGCGGCGGCAGCGGCAAGCGTGGTGATTAACGCCCTGATGCGCGATATCTACCCGAAGGAAGAGTTCTCCCGCATGATGTCCTTCGTGATGCTGGTGACGACGATTGCGCCGCTGGTGGCACCCATGGCCGGTGGTGCGGTGCTGGTGTGGTTTAGCTGGCATGTGATTTTCTGGATCCTGGCCCTGGCCGCGCTGCTGGCCTCCGCGATGATTTTCTTCTTTATTGATGAAACGCTTCCCGTCGAGCGCCGGCAGAAATTCCACATCCGAACCACCATCGGCAACTTTGCCTCGCTGTTTCGCCACAAGCGCGTGCTCAGCTATATGCTGGCAAGCGGGTTCAGCTTCGCCGGAATGTTCTCCTTCCTGAGCGCCGGGCCGTTTGTCTACATCGAACTGAACCACGTTTCGCCGCAGCACTTCGGCTATTACTTTGCGCTTAACATCGTCTTCCTGTTCATCATGACCATCATCAACAGCCGCTTTGTCCGGCGGGTGGGGGCTCTGAACATGTTCCGCGCCGGGCTGTGGATACAGTTTGTGATGGCGATCTGGCTGGTGGTGAGCGCGTTTCTGGGCGTGGGCTTCTGGGCGCTGGTGGTCGGCGTGGCGGCTTTTGTCGGCTGCGTGTCGATGGTGTCATCCAATGCGATGGCGGTGATCCTGGATGAGTTCCCGCACATGGCGGGGACCGCATCATCTCTGGCAGGGACGTTCCGCTTCGGCATCGGCGCTATCGTTGGCGCGTTGCTTTCGATGGCCACCTTTACGACGGCATGGCCCATGCTGTGGGCGATGGCTTTTTGCGCAACCAGCTCGATACTCTTCTATCTTTACGCCAGTCGACCGCGAAAAGCGGCCCACTAAAACACAGAGAAGGCCCGGCAGGGCCTTTTTTGTTGATGCATATCAACCAAACCCTCGTTCGTTTATTCCGTGTTTGTTTATTTTATGTAAAATCTATTTGTGTAAAAAGTCACATCATTGTATTCAAAAAGGTTGAGTTAGATCGCAGAAACGGGTACATATAGCGCCGACGCGAGCCTGGAAACGGATAAAAAAGCGCTGAATAGTGCAGGCTGGCGATGATGTGTTACTATAAATGTAAATAAATTGTGAAGTAAATTTTGCTTCCGGGGAACGAACGTGAATACATTACAACTCTCCATTGTCCATCGCTTGCCCCAGAGCTATCGCTGGTCGGCGGGTTTTGCAGGTTCGAAAGTTGAACCGATTCCGCAAAACGTCGCGGGCTCCGAAAATTGTCTGGTGGCACTCAAGCTGTTGAGCCCGAGCGACGAAAATGCATGGCGGGTGATGGAGCGTCTCAGTCAGGCCCTGACGGATATCGAAGTGGACAGCTCCGTCCTGGAGTGTGAAGGTGAGCCATGCCTGTTTGTGAAAAGCCAGGACGAGTTTGCCGCCACCTGCCGTCTGAAGAATTTTGGCGTTGCCATTGCTGAACCTTTCTCCGGTCAGTACCCGTTCTGACCGCTAGTCTGCCGACAACAGCTGGCGCGTGTAGCGCTGCGTTGGCGCGCTAAATACGCGCTGGCACTCACCCTGCTCGACCACTTCTCCCTGTCGCAACACTATCACCTGATGACATAGCGCCCGCACCACCTGTAGATCGTGGCTGATAAAGATATAGGCCAGCCGGTGCTTTTCCTGAAGCCCTTTCAGCAGGGCCAGGATCTGCGCCTGAACGGTTCTGTCCAGCGACGACGTCGGTTCATCCAGAATAATCAGCTCCGGTTTCAGGATCAGCGCGCGGGCAATGGCGATACGCTGGCGCTGCCCACCGGAAAATTCCGCAGGGTAGCGGTGGCGCGTCTCGGGATCTAGACCCACTTCGGCCATGACCCGAATGACCTCCTGCTCGCGCTGCTGAGCGCTCAGGCCGGGCTGATGCACGCGCAGACCCTCTTCGATAATCTGTAACACGCTGAGCCGCGGGTTAAGCGAGGAGTTAGGATCCTGAAACACCACCTGCATGCGGGGCCGCACGGGCAGCATCTGACGGCGGTTCCAGCGGTGCAGCGGCATATCGTCAAAGAGGATCTCGCCCTGGGAGGCGATCAGGCGCAGCAGCGCCAGACCGGTGGTGCTTTTACCCGAGCCGGATTCGCCCACCAGCCCCAGGGATTCTCCCGGGCTCAGCGAGAAGCGGATGTTTTTCAATACCGGGTTCCGATCGACAATGCGCCGCAGAATACCTTTGCGGATCGGGAACGAGACGGACAGATCCTCAACGCGCAGCAGCGGTGTGCTGTCAGCCGTGAGAGGAACCGGGTCGCCGGAGGGTTCGCTGTCAAGCAGGCGCTGCGTATAGGGGTGCTGCGGCGCGCTCAGCAGCGTTGACGCGGTATTCTGTTCAACACAGCGTCCGTTTTGCATCACCGCGACGCTGTCGGCCAGCTTTCTCACAATGCTCAGGTTATGCGTAATAAACAGCAGGCTCATGTTCAGCTCGTCACGCAGTTCCCGCAGCAGCGTCAGTATTTGCGCCTGTACCGTTACGTCCAGCGCCGTTGTGGGCTCGTCGGCAATCAACAGTTCGGGGCGCGTGAGCAGGGCCATGGCGATCATCACGCGCTGGCGTTCGCCGCCGGAGAGCTGGTGCGGAAAATCATTCAGCCGTTTGGCCGCGTTGCGTATGCCTGTTCGCTCCAGACAGTCCAGAATTTCTCCCCGTGCGGCCTCTTTGCGCATCCCCCGGTGCAGGGAGAGCACTTCATAGAGCTGTTTCTCCAGGCTGTGCAGCGGGTTGAGGGAAACCATCGGCTCCTGGAAGATCATGGCGATTTTGTTGCCGCGAATGCCGCGCAGGGTCTGTTCGTCGGCGTGCAGCAGCGAGCTGCCGTGAAAGAGAATATCCCCTTGCGGATAGCTCACCGGCGGAGAGGGCAGCAGCCGCAGGATGGAGAGCGCCGAAACGCTCTTGCCTGAACCCGATTCACCCACCAGGGCCAGCGTTTCACCGGGCTGGATCTGCAGCGACAGGTCGGTGACCACGGTGCGCGTCTCGCCCTGCGTTGAAAAAGCAATCGACAGGTTGTCAATACTCAGAAGAGGCTGGGTCATTTTATACCGCCTTGTTCGGATCGAAGGCATCGCGCACGGCTTCGCCAATAAAAATCAGCAGCGACAGCAGCACGGCCACGGACAGAAAGGCGGCTATGCCTAACCACGGTGCCTGCAGGTTGTTTTTGCCCTGCAGCAGCAGTTCGCCGAGCGACGGGGAACCCAGCGGTAGCCCGAAACCAAGAAAATCCAGCGAAGTGAGGGTGGTGATGGAGCTGCACAGAATAAACGGCAGGAAGGTGAGCGTTGCTACCACCGCGTTGGGCAGCATATGGCGGAAGATGATCCCGCGGTCACTCACGCCAAGCGCCTGCGCGGCGCGAATATAGTCGAAATTTCGGGTGCGCAGAAACTCGGCCCTTACCACACCGACCAGCGCCATCCAGCCGAACAGGACGGTGATGCCTAATAGCCACCAGAAGTTGGGCTGAACGACGCTGGAAAGCAGGATGATCAGAAACAGCGTCGGCATGCCTGACCAGACTTCAATAATCCGCTGGCCCCACAGGTCAATTTTCCCGCCGTAGTAGCCCTGAACGGCGCCCGCCACGACGCCCATTACGCTTGAGAAGATCGTCAGCATCAGCCCAAAGAGAAGCGAGATTCGCGTGCCGTACAGGATGCGGGCCAGCACGTCGCCGCCGTTCGCATCGGTTCCCAGCCAGTTTTGCGCGGAGGGCGGGGAAGGGAAGGGGGTCGTGGTGGCGAAGTTAATGCTGTTTGCGCCAAAGCGCACCGGTGCCCAGAGCGCCCAGCCGTGCCTGTCGATTTGATCGCGAAGCCACGGATCCTGATATTCAGCCGGGGTCGCAAACGGGCCGCCAAAGTCGCTTTCGGTGTAGCTGGCGATAACCGGCACGTACCAGCGGTCGTTAAAATGCACCAGCAGCGGTTTGTCGTTGGCGATCAGCTCCGAACACATGCTTAAGGCAAACAGCACGGCAAAAATCCACAGCGACCAGTAGCCGCGGCGGTTGTGGCGAAAACGGGCCCAGCGGGCCTGGTTGACGGGGCTTAAACGCGGCATCAGCGGCCCTCAAAATCGATTCGGGGATCGACCAGCGTATAGCTGATATCACTGATGATATTCAGCAGCAGGCCAATCAGGGTGAAAATATAGAGTGTGCCAAACATCACCGGATAATCGCGCGACACGGTAGCCTCATAGCCCAGCAGCCCCAGGCCGTTGAGCGAGAACATCACCTCTATCAGCAGCGAGCCGGTAAAAAACATGCCGATGAACGTGGCCGGAAATCCGGCGATCACCAGCAGCATGGCGTTGCGAAACACGTGTTTCCACATGATCTGCTTCTCGCTCACGCCCTTGGCGCGGGCCGTGACGACGTACTGTTTACGAATTTCATCGAGAAAGGCGTTTTTGGTCAACATGGTCAGGGCCGCAAACCCGCCGATGACCGTTGCCAGCACCGGCAGCGTGATATGCCAGAGGTAGTCGGTGATTTTCTGGTACCAGGGCAGGGAACTGAAATCGGCGGAGACGAGCCCTCGCAGCGGGAAGAGGTCGAAATAGCTTCCCCCGGCAAAAAAGACGATCAGCAGGACGGCAAACAGAAACGCCGGGATGGCATAGCCGATGATAATGAACGTGCTGCTCCAGATATCGAACCGGCTGCCGTTGTACACCGCTTTGCGGATCCCGAGCGGTATAGAGACCAGATAGATAATCAGCGTTCCCCACAGCCCCAGCGTGATCGAAACCGGCAGGCTTTGCTTGATCAGCGTCAGCACTGACGCACTGCGAAACAGGCTATCGCCAAAATCAAAGCGGATGTAATCCCAGAGCATTTTGAAATAGCGCTCGTGAATCGGTTTGTCAAAGCCGTAGCGGTGGGTGATCTCGGCGATCACTTCCGGATCCAGCCCGCGTCCGCCGCGGTAGTGGCTTTCACTGATATTCCCTACGCCGGTTCGCGCATGGCTGGTGCCCATCCCTTCACCGCCGCCGCCGGGCATGCCGCCGCTGTTGCCAAATTCAATGGCGGCAATGGCCTGATCGACCGGCCCACCGGGGGCGATTTGCACGATAAAAAAGTTAATCGTGATGATGGCCCACAGGGTGGGGATGACCAGCAGCAGACGGCGGAGAAGATAGGCACCCATGATAATTCCTTATCGCCGCTCAGCGGGAAGTCTGGCGGCTTTGTTAACGTCATACCACCAGGTATCAAAGCCCAGGGAGTAGACAGGGCGCACGGCAGGCACGGAGAACTTATCCCAGCGCGCAAGGCGATCTTCGCCCATATACCACATCGGCAGCATGTAGTAGTTCCAGGTTAAGACCCTGTCGAGGGCGCGCCCGAGCGGCAGGAGCTTTTCTTTATCCCCCTGCGCCGCCACGATTTTCGCAATCAGCGCGTCAATCGCCGGGCTTTTTACCCCCGGCGCGTTGTACGAGGAGTCGATGTAGCTGGAGGCCCAGGAGATTTGCAGGTCCGAGCTGGGCCACGGCTGGGCGGGCCACAGGCGCTGCATCATGTCGTAATCACGGCTGCGCATGCGGCTGGTGATCTGCGCGTTATCCACCTGGCGAATGTTCATGGTCACGCCCAGCCGCTCAAGATTGTGCTTAAACGGCAACACCCACTGATCGTTGCCTCCGGACGAGAGCAGCAGCTCAAAGCTGAGCGGCTTACCCGTTTTGGCATCCACACGCTTTTGATTTTTCAGGTGCCAGCCCGCGTCATCCAGCAGCTTGCTGGCCTTCAGCAGGTTGTCACGGTCGTAGCCGTCACCCTTCGATGCGGGCGGCTGAAACACAGTGGTGAACACCTGTGGCGGAACCTCCGCTTTTAGCGGCGCCAGCAGGACCAGCTCGTCGGCTTTCGGGTAATCGCGCGCGGCGTACTCGGTATTCTGAAAATAGCTGTTGGCGCGACTGTAGGCACCGTAAAACAGCGCTTTGTTCATCCACTCAAAATCAAAGGCCAGGGAGATGGCTTCCCGCACCCGGCGGTCATTAAATACCGGACGCTGAATATTAAACGCCAGCCAGCGGGTGTCCTGGGCAGACTCATTTTTGTGCTCGTCTTTGACGATATAGCCTTTTGCGAAGTTTTTGCCGATATAGCGGGTCGCCCAGTTTTTGGCGCTGCTCTCGACGCGCAAATCGAAGGCCCCGGCTTTGAACGCTTCAAATGCCACGTTATCGTCGAGGTAGTAATCATAGCGAAGGGTGTCGAAGTTCCAGCGTCCGCGGTTTACCGGTAGATTGGCCGCCCAGTAGTCTTTGACGCGGGAATAGACGACATATTGCCCCATGCGCCAGTCGGTAATGCGGTAAGGGCCGCCAGCCAGTGGGGGAGTCGAAAGGGGATCGCTCAGCTTATGACTTTTCCAGAACGATTCAGGCATTACCGGCAGCGAGAAGAGGCTCAGCATGTTCTCTTTGTTGGGTTCGCTCAGCTCGATGCGCACGGTGAGCGGCGCAATGGCTCTGACGGACGCGCCCTTATATACGATGCGGAACTGGGGCACGCCTTCGGTCATGAATTTATGGAAGGTGAACGCAACGTCGCTGGCTTTAACCGGTGTGCCATCGTGAAAACGTGCCCGCGGGTTCAGCGAGATTTCCGCCCAGGCGAAGTTATCGGCGTAACGCACGTTCTCGGCAATCAGCGGATAGTAGCTGCCGGGTTCATCGTCAGAGGTGACAAAGAGCGTATCGTAAAGCGATTCCGTCCGCGCTGCCGCCACGCCGCGCAGGGCGAAGCGGTTGAAGTTGTCGAAGGTTCCCGTGGCGGAAAGCGTCACCTTACCGCCCTTCGGCGCGGCAGGGTTGACGTAATCGAAGTGCGTAAAATTGACTGCGTATTTTGGCTCGCCAATTACCGCGAAGGCGATATTTTCTTTGATGGCTTGCGCCTGGCTGGACAGGCTGGTGAATGCCAACATCAGCAACATAAAGCGCATAAGCATCTCGCGGCGGCTCCCTCTTTTACAGACCGGCTCGGTTAAGCTGAATAATAAGTGACGTCGCGGACAATGTGAAATTAATCGCCCTCGGGCGAAATATCAGGACGCCATTCGCGGAACTGCGCCAGCGGCATCGGACGGCTAATCCAGTATCCCTGCAGGAAGTTAACGCCATGTTCGCGCAGCCAGGCCGCCTGTTCCGGCGTCTCTACCCCTTCGGCGACGGTCGACATATTCAGTCGTCTTGCCAGCGTCAGAACGGCATCCAGCACCGGCGACGTCACGGTCTCAGTACCGATCGCATTAACAAAACCACGGTCTATTTTGAGGTAGTCCATGGTGAAATGCTCAAGATAAATCAGCGCGCTGTGGCCGGTTCCAAAATCATCAATGGCGATTTCAAACCCTTCGTTATGCAGCCATTCGAAGAGGCTGTTGGCTTCCCGATGATTCAGCATGTCGCGTTCGGTAATTTCCAGCACGATCTGGAAATAATCCGGCGGCAGTAGCGCTTTGAAGGTGCGCATATCGTCCTTGAAGCTTTCCGCATGCAGATGCCCCGGCGCAATGTTAATGCCCACCTTGGCACCCGGGGGTAACAGCGTTTGTAACACGGGTGCATCGTGAATGATAAGGTCAAAGAGATGCAGCGTCAGCGGCACGATCAGCTTCTGCGCTTCGGCAAAATTGATAAACGCGTCAGGCGGAATTTCCCCCATTGTCGGGTGCTTCCAGCGCATCAGAACTTCAAGCCCGGTCATTTTGAGCGATTTGGCATCAACGACGGGCTGATAGACCACGTAAAACTGGCCGCGCTTAATGGCGCTTAAAATCTCTTTACCCGGGTTGAGCCGAATGCTGAGGATGTAGTAGTTGAGCGATCCGGCACAAATGCCGCATACCAGCCCGAAGAACACGGCGTAGAGAATTTCATCGCTGGTCCATGCGTCCGCATACAGGTTGATGGTCAGGGGGACGTCTTTCAGCGTCGCCGTGCGGACCGGGATGTCATGTAATTCGTGCGCATGAACCAGGGTACTGGACTGGGTCGACAATGCGTTATCGCCGATGATGATGGCTATACCCGCGAACTCGTCCTGGCGCTCCGTGTAGAGCAGGTAAGGCGTCAGATTAATATTCACTGAAGTGAACACACCGCCGCCCTTTACTAATGGGTTGCGGTACCAGATCGCAATTGCAGGTTCATCAGGCAGCATGGGGGTACCCGGGAGCAGCGCCATATCGATCGGTTTATCGATATTCAGCTCAGGTATCAGCGTTTCCATCGGGACATTCATCGGGCCTGTGGCGGAAGAGCAGAACGCCATTTTGTCCCTGACCAGCAGGAAGGCGCGAACGTTAATGCTGAAGGCTGCGCGAGAGGTGAGTTCCTGATTAACGTCGTGGCACGTGTTCAGCGTGAGGGGCTGGAGAACATTGACCGCTTTTTTTAAATCGTCGAAATAGCTCCCCATATAGGCGCTTACATCATTCACCAGAGTGTCGAATTTGACTTCCCGCTTGTGGTAACTCCAGGAAAATTGCAGGGAACCCAGGAGCAGGGCGGTGATGAGACCCGTGATAATACTGAGGATCAGTATCTTACGATTACTGGAGAAGTAGCGGGTGAGCATAGACGTCGTGATTCCTGAAATGCCGCTGGATGTATTCAGTGTAATGGGCAAAAAAAAACACTGCCGAAGCAGTGCTTTTTTTCATTATATCATCAGCCAAGGGATAACCAACGATACAATAGTCATATTAACTGCGGGTCAGTACGCGGCGTGCTTCGTTGTAGCGCTTCTTCCAGTACGGTTCATTCATGCTGGAAATGGTCACACCGCTGCTGGTGGAGGCATGTACGAACTGGTCGTTACCAATGTAGATGCCAACATGTCGACCTGTAGAACCGGCACGGAACAGGACTAAATCACCGGTGCGCAGTTTGGTACGTGAAATCGACTTGCCCATCTCCTGCTGTTCATAGGTTGAACGCGGAAGATCTAACCCAAATTGCTCACGGAACGTACGCTGTACAAAACCGGAACAATCAATACCTGTTTTTGTGCTGCCGCCAAGACGATAGCGCACGCCTTTCCAGTCAGCATACTGGTCCATAATGCGGGACTTCACGTCCAGATTACGTACCATATTTTCAAATTCATCCTGAGAGGCTTGCAGTGACGAGGAATCTTCCATTCCCACAACACGCGTCTCAGGATGCATATTCTTTGCGGTGTTCGATGTACTACATGCAGATAACAGTACCGCGACTGCTATCGCCGGGATCCCCCGTAAGATATATCTCAGAAACGGTTGAGATTTGACCATTTTGTTTATTATCCCTTGAAGTCCTTAACGACAAATATCGTTATAAAAATGCCAAACGTGACGAGACTAATTATCTGTTCACATTGAGACAATTCTTTCTGGTCACATTTGTGGCATAGCGCACAAAATTATTCACCATCGAAATAATTATCCCTATGGGGCAAAACGAGTTCGAGATTAACCGATTGCCAGGGGTATTGCGAGTAAAAAAAGCCTTTTTTTTATAAGAAAATGTGATACAGAAAGTAAAAATCCGTAATTGCTTAAAATGCGGTCAGAACCGAGGCTTTATCGCGCAATTGCTTCATTTTTATCATGAATGTGATGACAAGAATATGACACTGGGAAAAGATCGTGGCGGGAAGGCTATCAGGGATCATGTCGATCCCTGATAGCTCACGTTAATTTAGGTTAGTTATTTGTTCAATTATTGTTGCGTTTTACCGGGAAGGTAACGATCGAACAGCGCTATTATCCTGTCGCTCAGTGGGGTCATCAAACACCACGGCAGCGCAATCAGCGCAACGGAGAGCGAACCGACGGCAATATCGGTGAACCAGTGAGCGCCAATCATTACGCGCGGGAAGGCAAAAACCACAAAAATAATCAGGGCTATGGCAAACGCTTTTCTGCCGAAATAGCGAAGCATAATTGCGGAAAAAATAAGCAGCATCATGCCGTGATCGCCGGGGAAACTGTCCTTCGACGCATCTTTTGTTGGAATATGCAGCAGTTCACTCACGCGATAAATATCGGTGAAAAATAGCGTTGGGCTGGAGCGCTTAACCGGAATAATCGCGGTGGCCAGCTGGTTAATGACGACGGCAAATAGCAGCATCACCAGACCGATAATCAGAATACGCCGACGCCCGGCTTTGTCCTCTTTCAGCCAGAAAGAGAGCATCAGGCAGCCCATCGCCAGCAGCGAGAAGCCGTCGAAGGCGCGGTTGTTGGTAATTGCTACCAGCCACAGGAACGCGTTGCTCTTCACCAGCTCCTGGTTGAAGAAGTGGAAAATGGCAGAATCCAGCGGGAACCAGAAACCATGATCCGCCGGGATATACCAGGAGAAGAAAAGCGCCAGACCGGCGACATTAAGCAGTAATATCAGGGGAAATCGAGTTGTCATAACGTTCTGTATAGTGTGAAAACAGGGGCAACGTTAGCCGCCTGAACTTAAACGAATCCTCAACAGGCTGGACTGGAGGGCATTCCAGTCGGCGTTAACCGCACTAATTAACTCTATACGGCTGTCAGGCGGCGCCACATTTTGCGTTTCAATAAAGAAATCGTCGCCCTGACGGTTGATTCGCACCAGCCCGTCTGGCGTGCGCATGATCCCTTTCACGCGATCGACGGGCGCAAGTCGGGCCCACTCGAGGATCCCGATGGTGTGGAAAACGGTTTCAGCATCAAAAATCCACCCGCAGGCCTGATATCCCTGACCGCTGTTCAGGTTACGGCGCCAGCGCTGGTGCTCCGGCAGACTCAGGGCTGCCAGACCCTGCTTAACCGGATGACTGTGCGCATGCTCCGCGCTGGCGGGCAACGCGGTGAGGTTCAGACGTGGAAGGTCAAGCAGGGCGCTATCAATATTTCCCTGGGTGGCCTGCACCCGTGTGTGATTGCCGCCGAAATGCTGCCACCACGACTCCAGCGCGGCCTGGCTTTCAGCCGTGGCGCGATCGGCTTTATTCGCGACAATAACGTCAGCCGAGGCGAGCTGATCGCGGAAGTTCTCATTGGCCAGCGACTTGTCATCCAGAAGCTGACGCGGATCGAGCAGGCACAGGGTGGCGCGCAGATCGATCCACGGCTCGTAAACCGGGGCAGTCAGTAAATCGAGGATCTGCTTCGGGTGACCCAGCCCGGTGGGTTCAATCAGCAGGCGGTCAGGTTTGCCCTGACGCAGCAGGGTATTGAGCCCGACCTGCATCGGCAGGCCATTGACGCAGCACATGCACCCGCCGGGGATCTCTTTAATCATTGCGCCGCTGGATGACAGCAACGCACCGTCAATGCCCACCTCGCCAAATTCATTGACCAGCACGGCCCATTTCTCGGCTGGATCTTTATTTGCCAGCAGATGGAGAATTGAGGTGGTTTTACCGCTGCCGAGAAAACCGGTGATGAGGTTGGTTTTGGTCACGTGCGCTCCGGATGAGAATGGTGATGCTATAACACTATTCTCTATCCTGGCGAAAAATGTGCCCTGTGAGAAGGGGAAGGGCGAACGGAGACCTCATCCGTTCGCATTAAACGCAATAATCGTTAAAGATTTAACGTTTCGATAACAGCCTGACGCGCGCCGTGGCGGGTAATGCGCTGGTATGCCTGGCTGACAGCCTTCACAAACACGCTGTTTTGCGCGAGATCGTGACCAAAGACCTCGCTCAGCCCCAGCAGCGCGTTGACGCGGTCAGCGTCGCTGCTGGCGTTAACAATCTTGCGGATTTTATCGCTAAGGGGATCGCGCACGTCAATCGCGTTTCCGCGCTCGTCGGTGCCGCTGACGTAGCGTATCCAGCCGGCCACGCCCAGGGCCAGCAGTGACCACGGTGTTTTTCGCTCAAGGTGAACGCGGATCCCGTCCAGCATTCTTTGCGGAAGTTTCTGGCTACCGTCCATCGCGATTTGCCAGGTCCGATGCTGGAGGGCCGGGTTGGCAAAGCGCTCCAGCAGGCTATCGGCGTAGGCGGTGAGGTCGACATCCTTAATGCGTAATGTTGGGGCCTGCTCGTCCAGCATGAGCCGACGGGCGGCTTCACGGAACGCCGCGTCCTCCATGCATTCATTTATATGGGCGTAGCCGGCGAGGTACCCCAGATACGCCAGGAAAGAGTGGCTGCCGTTGAGCATGCGCAATTTCATCTGCTCCCACGGCAGAACATCCTGCACCATCTGGACACCCGCGACTTCCCACTCGGGACGTCCGGTGACAAAATTATCTTCCACCACCCACTGAATAAATGGTTCACAGCTTATGGCGCACGGATCTTCAACGCCCAGCACGTCGGTGATTTCTGCCAGTGAGGCTTCCGTCGCGGCGGGAACAATTCTGTCGACCATCGTCCCCGGGAAGCTCACGTGGCTATCAATCCATTCACACAATTCCGCGGAACGCTTTTGCGCCATGCCCAGCACCGCGTTTTTCACCACGTGCCCGTTATCAGGGATATTGTCACACGAGAGCACGGTAAACGCTGGCAAGCCGCGCTCGCGGCGGCGGTGGAGCGCTTCGACCAGGATCCCGGGGGCGGAATGTGGCTCAGCGGGGTTTTCAAGGTCATGGATGATGCGCGCGTTATGTAGATCGAGTTTCCCGGTCGCGGGATCGATGCAGTAGCCTTTTTCCGTGATGGTGAGCGATACAATCGCGACCTGAGGCTCACAAAATTTCTCAATAATGGCGGGCAGAGAGTCCAGCTTTGCGTTCAGGCATTCATGGACGGCACCGACGATAATCGCCTCATTGCCTTCTGCACCTTTCTCCAGCACGGTGAACAGGTGATCCTGCGCGCGCAGCTGGCTCATCAGCACGTCGCCGCTGAAGAGGCTAATCTCACAAATTCCCCAGTCGCCGCCTTTTTCATTCAGCACCCGATTTGTTAACAATGCCTGGTGCGCACGGTGAAACGCGCCAAAGCCAAAGTGGACGATGCGGGAGCGTAATTGCGTGCGATCGTAGCGCGGTTGCTGCACCCGGGCAGGAAGGGCGGTGGAGGCAATTGTCTTCATGAGGTACACACCTGATTAACCATTAATTAACAATGCCAGTGTAAAGTTATATGACAGCAAATAAAATTGGTGAGCCGTAAATATCCCCATTCTGTGAGTTTGATCAATCAATGTGTGGCGGTATGTTGACCCTTAGCAGCAAACATGTATGGTAGTCGTCATTGCAGTAACGCATATTGGTATAACAACTTAAGAGGGTGAGGCAATGGAACAAACCTGGCGTTGGTACGGGCCGAACGATCCGGTTTCTCTTGATGATGTGCGCCAGGCTGGCGCAACGGGTGTCGTCACGGCGCTGCATCATATTCCAAACGGTCAGGTCTGGCCGATAGAGGAAATTCAACAGCGTCAGGCGCTGCTGGCGGAGAAGGGGTTAACCTGGTCTGTGGTGGAAAGCATCCCGGTTCATGAAGACATTAAAACCCATTCAGGGGAATACCAGACCTGGATTGCTAACTATCAGCAGAGCATTCGCAACCTGGCGACCTGCGGCATTGATACGGTCTGCTATAACTTCATGCCTATCCTCGACTGGACGCGAACCGACCTTGAATATCAGATGCCGGACGGCTCGAAAGCGCTGCGTTTCGATCAGATTGCCTTTGCGGCATTCGAACTGCACATTCTGAAACGCCCTGGCGCCGAAGCGGATTACACCGCGGAAGAGCAGCAGCAGGCGCGCGCGTGGTTTAACGCTGCCAGTGACGCGGACATCGAAAAGTTGACCCGTAATATTATTGCGGGCCTGCCTGGGGCCGAAGAGGGGTATACGCTGGATCAGTTCCGCGCGCGTCTGGCGGAATACGGTGATATTGATAAGCAGCAGCTGCGTGAAAACATGGCGTATTTCCTGCGCGCTATCGTGCCGGTTGCGGAAGAAGTAGGGGTTCGCCTGGCCGTACATCCGGACGATCCACCGCGTCCAATCCTCGGCCTGCCGCGTATCGTGTCCACGATTGAAGATATGCAGTGGCTGAAAGAGACGGTAAACAGCATTTACAACGGTTTTACCATGTGTACCGGCTCCTACGGCGTGCGTGCGGATAACGACCTGGTGCGGATGATTGAAGCCTTCGGCGATCGTATCCACTTCACGCATCTGCGCGCGACCTGCCGCGAAGAGAATCCAAAAACCTTCCACGAGGCGGCGCACCTGGGCGGCGATGTGAATATGGTGGCGGTGGTAGACGCCATTCTGGCGGAAGAGGCGCGTCGTAAGCAGGCGGGCGATGTGCGTCCTATTCCGTTCCGCCCTGACCACGGTCACCAGATGCTGGACGATCTGCGTAAGAAAACCAACCCGGGCTATTCGGCGATTGGCCGTCTTAAAGGCATGGCGGAAGTGCGCGGCGTTGAGCTGGCGCTGAAGATGACGAAGTATCCGGAGCTTCTGTAGCCTGAATTGCTACAATAAAAAAACCGGCCTGAGAGCCGGTTTTTGTGTTTTTGTAGGTCGGGTAAGGCGAAGCCGCCACCCGACAAACGCCGCAATCAGTCAGCGCGACCCATATAGCGTTTTTCTTCGATATGGATGCGGATTTTCTCGCCAGCGGAGAGGTATTCCGGTACCTGCACAACCAGGCCGGTCGTCAGGGTAGCCGGTTTGTTGCGGGCACTGGCGGATGCGCCTTTGATGCCAGGCGCCGTTTCAACGATTTCCAGATCGACGGTCTGAGGCAGTTCCAGCGCCAGCAGCACGCCGTCCCAGGTCAGAACCTGCATGTCAGGCATGCCGCCTTCAGGGATAAACAGCAGCTCTTCTTCAATCTGATCTTTGGTGAAGATGTACGGGGTGTAATCTTCTTTATCCATGAACACGTATTCGTTGCCGTCGATGTAGGAGAAATCAACATAGCGACGGGTCAGGGTCACGGTATCGACGATATCGTCACCTTTAAAGCGCTCTTCCACTTTCAGGCCGGTACGCACATCGGCGAAACGCATTTTGTACAGCGTTGCTGCACCACGGGCGCTCGGGGCCTGAATGTCGATATCTTTCACAATCAGCAGTTTGCCGTTGTAATTCAGCACCATACCTTTCTTAATTTCGTTCGCTCTTGGCATTGCAGTAATCCTGTTTACGGGAGGTAAAAAATATCGCGCCAAATTACTCGCGCGCGGCCTTTCAGGCAAGAGGAATTCGTGGCTTTTGCTATCAATACGCAAAAGGTGTTACTGTGCGCGCGATGCCCGACTCGCGGGCGATCGTCAGCGAAAGAGAGCATTTATGGATTGCCGTCCCGATTGTGGCGCGTGCTGTACTGCACCGTCCATTTCAAGCCCCATTCCAGGAATGCCCGAGGGCAAGCCTGCCAATACCCGCTGCGTTCAGCTCTCGGAAACGAACCTGTGCATGCTCTTTGGCTCACCGTTGCGCCCGAAAGTCTGCTCCGGGCTTCAGCCCGCTGCCGAAATGTGCGGCAGCACGCGAGAGCAGGCGATGACGTACCTTCTTGAACTTGAAACGCTCACCGCGCCTTAAACGTCTTTAATTCTCGCCAGGCAGCCCATCGTCAGCGTACACATCACCAGCGCAATCCAGAACACCGTGTGATAGTTCCAGATTTCGGCCACGACACCGGCCATTGAGCCCGCGATAATCCAGCCCACGCGGGTGGTATTAGTATAAAGGGTGGTGGCTGAGCCTGCCTGACCCGGCATCAGATCCTGGAAATAGAGCATGCCTATCCCGGCGAGAATGCCAATATAGATGGCGTTCAGCAGCTGTAACGCCAGCAACAGCCCTGGCGTATGTACCGTCAGCATACCGATATAAAACAGCAGACCGGCGACAGCGGCGATGCGCATTAAAAACCGCTTTCCGAAGCGCTTAGCGTAATAGCCCGCGATGAGCATCGTCGGGATCTCAAGCCCGGCCGCGGTGCCCATCATGATGCCCGCCAGTTTCTCCGACAGGTGCAGTTCATTAATAATAAACAGCGGCATATTGATGATATACAGGCTGTTGGTGCCCCACATCAGCGTGCAGATAACAAACAGGAGCAGGGCATCGCGGCGGTTACGGCGCGGCGCTTCCAGCACGCCCGTTGCCACTTTGGGCTCTTTGCGCATGGACGGCAGGAAGAACCACACCAGCGCGCCGCATGCCACAAACGCAACGGCCGCACTCAGGTACATCACCGTAAAGCCAAAACCCATCGCCAGCGCGTAGGCCAGCGGCGGACCAATCACCCATGCCAGCGATACCTGCGCACGCAGGACAGAGCTGAACATCACCGCTTCACGGCCGGTATGGTCGGCGTGTTCGCGGGCAAGGGCGAACAGCTGCGGGTTTGCCGTCGAGCCAAAGCTGCTCAGAAATACCCCGACGAAGAGCAGAATGAAATAGTTGCGGTTCCAGGCAAACAGAACGCAGGCCATGACCCCCAGCAGACAGCAGAAAACGATCAGGCTTTTACGATCGCCTTTTCTGTCGGATCGCCCCGCCAGAAACTGACTGACCAGGATGCCGATGATGGCGCTTCCGGTAAAAAAGAAGCCTACCATCGCCGGACGGACGTGAACCTCATTTGTGAGGAATAAGCTCAATGTCGGCGTCTGTAACGCACCGGCAATGCCCGTGAAGAAGGCAACAACGAGGAATGCCGCAGAGGTCAAATCAAAGGGCTTCGGCGAGACCGCCGCAGGGGTGTTATGCATGTTTTATAATTAGCGAGTAGCAGAGAGGGGCGGAGTTTACGCCGTCAACTAAAAAATAAACAGTGGGTGCGGTCAATGATGCCACGAAAAATCAAAATGGCATTTCAACTTACCTCTCACCCGGCTGACCTTAGCTGAAACTGGCTTGCTGAACTTCAGCAAAATTCAGCTGAACGAAGAAGAAATGTGCTGTATCTCTAAATTCTGAGATCGGAAATACGAGTTTACTTGCAAGACATTGCAGAAAGCGCAAGACTTTTTGAAACGTTTCAGCGCTATCTTGTTTTAACAAACGGAGCAGGCTAGCGCATTTTTTCTCATTAAAGCTGAAACGATTCAAGTTCAGCAGGAGTGGAGAACCATGTTCCAGTTATCTGTTCAGGATATCCACCCGGGCGCTCAGGCCGGGGATAAAGAAGAGGCTATTCGCCAGGTTGCCGCTGCGCTCGTGCAGGCGGGTAACGTCGCGGACGGCTATGTCAACGGCATGCTGGCGCGCGAGCAGCAGACCTCAACCTTCCTCGGCAATGGCATTGCCATTCCGCACGGCACCACCGATACCCGCGATCAGGTGTTGAAAACCGGCGTTAAGGTTTATCAGTTCCCGCAGGGCGTGCTCTGGGGCGACGGTCAGGTGGCCTATGTGGCTATCGGTATCGCGGCCAGCAGCGACGAACACCTAGGCCTGCTGCGTCAGCTGACGCATGTCCTGAGCGATGACGATGTGGCTGAACAGCTTAAGTCCGCAACCACAGCTGAAGAGCTGCGTGCGTTGCTGATGGGCGAAAAACAGAGCGAAGCGCTGAAACTGGATAATGAAACGCTGACGCTGGATGTGGTTGCCTCCGATCTGGTGACGCTGCAGGCGCTGAACGCGGGCCGTCTGAAAGAAGCCGGCGCGGCGGATGCCACGTTTGTGACGCGCGTGATTAACGATAAGCCGTTGAACCTTGGTCAGGGTATCTGGCTGAACGACAGTGCTGAAGGCAACCTGCGCAGCGCTATCGCCGTGAGCCGCGCGGCCAATGCGTTTGACGTAGAAGGCGAGCCTGCAGCCATGCTGGTGACCGTGGCGATGAACGATGAACAGCCGGTTTCCGTGCTGAAGCGTCTGGGCGATCTGCTGCTGAACAACAAAGCTGAAAAACTGCTGAACGCTGATGCCTCCACCGTGCTGGCGCTGCTGACCAGTGATGATGCGCCGACTGAAGACGTGCAGACCGCTGAGTTCGTGGTACGTAACGAGCACGGCCTGCATGCCCGTCCGGGCACCATGCTGGTGAATACCATTAAACAATTCGAGAGTGAGATCACCGTGGCGAATCTTGATGGCACGGGCAAACCGGCCAACGGCCGTAGTCTGATGAAAGTTGTCGCGCTGGGCGTGAAGAAAGGGCACCGTCTGCGTTTCACCGCACAGGGTGCTGATGCTGAACAGGCGCTGAAAGCGATTGGCGACGCCATCGCGGCGGGTCTGGGGGAGGGCGCATAATGAGCAGACGTGTTGCGACTATTACGCTGAACCCGGCTTATGACCTGGTAGGATTTTGCCCGGAAATTGAGCGCGGCGAAGTCAACCTCGTGCGTACCACTGGCCTGCATGCTGCGGGTAAAGGGATTAACGTCGCGAAAGTGCTCAAGGATCTCGGTATCGACGTCACCGTAGGTGGATTCCTCGGTAAAGATAACCAGGATGGTTTCCAGCAGCTGTTCAGCGAGCTGGGCATTGCCAACCGTTTTCAGGTTGTTCAGGGCCGTACCCGTATCAACGTTAAGCTGACGGAGAAAGACGGTGAAGTGACTGACCTGAACTTCTCTGGCTTCGAAGTGACGCCGTCAGACTGGGAGCGTTTTGTGAACGATTCTCTGACCTGGCTCGGTCAGTTTGACATGGTCTGCGTCAGCGGCAGCCTGCCGTCCGGCGTGAGCCCGGAAGCGTTTACCGACTGGATGACGCGCCTGCGCAGCCAGTGCCCGTGCATCATTTTTGACAGCAGCCGCGATGCGCTGGTTGCGGGCCTGAAAGCCTCGCCGTGGCTGGTGAAGCCGAATCGCCGCGAGCTGGAGATCTGGGCGGGTCGTAAGCTGCCAGAATTAAAAGATGTAATTGACGCTGCCCATGCGCTGCGCGAGCAGGGTATCGCTCACGTGGTGATCTCGCTTGGTGCAGAAGGCGCGTTGTGGGTTAACGCGTCTGGCGAATGGATCGCCAAACCGCCGTCAATGGAAGTTGTGAGTACCGTTGGCGCAGGGGATTCCATGGTTGGCGGCCTGATTTATGGTCTGCTGATGCGTGAATCCAGTGAACATACTTTACGTCTTGCCACTGCCGTTGCTGCCCTGGCCGTCAGCCAGAGCAATGTCGGTATTACCGATCGTACCCAGTTAGCCGCGATGATGGCGCGCGTTGACTTAAAACCTTTTAACTAACAGCAGGAGAGGAATAATGAAAACGCTGCTGATCATTGACTCCGGTCTCGGACAGGCTCGCGCCTATATGGCGAAGACCTTGCTGGGCGCGGCGGCACAAAAAGCACATCTGGAGATTATCGATAATCCAGGCGATGCAGAACTGGCCATTGTACTGGGCGACAAAATCCCGGCTGACAGTGCGCTGAACGGCAAAAAAGTGTGGCTGGGCGATATTAATCGCGCGGTGGCACACCCGGAACTGTTCCTGAGCGAAGCGAAAGGTCACGCGTCTGTCTACAGCGCGCCTGTCGCAGCGGCACCGGCTGCGGCCACGGGTCCAAAACGCGTTGTTGCGGTGACGGCCTGCCCGACGGGGGTGGCTCACACCTTTATGGCGGCTGAAGCCATTGAAACCGAAGCGAAAAAACGCGGCTGGTGGGTAAAAGTTGAAACGCGCGGCTCCGTAGGTGCCGGCAACGCTATCACCCCAGAAGAAGTGGCTGAGGCCGATCTGGTGATCGTGGCGGCGGATATCGAAGTGGACCTGGCGAAATTTGCCGGTAAGCCAATGTACCGTACATCTACCGGCCTGGCGCTGAAAAAGACCGCGCAGGAGTTTGATAAAGCGCTGGTAGAAGCGAAGCCGTATCAGGCAACCGGCGCGCGTCAAACCGCGACAGAAGGTAAGAAAGAGTCTGCGGGCGCCTATCGCCATCTGCTGACCGGCGTGTCTTACATGCTGCCGATGGTGGTGGCGGGTGGTCTGTGTATCGCTCTCTCGTTCGCGTTTGGTATCACCGCGTTTAAAGAACAAGGGACGCTGGCGGCTGCGCTGATGCAGATCGGCGGTGGCTCAGCCTTCGCTCTGATGGTGCCGGTACTGGCGGGCTTTATTGCCTTCTCCATCGCTGACCGTCCTGGCCTGACGCCGGGCCTTATCGGCGGTATGCTGGCCGTGAGTACCGGTTCCGGCTTTATCGGCGGGATTATCGCGGGCTTCCTGGCCGGTTACGTCGCGAAGCTCATCAGCTCGAAGCTCAAGCTGCCGCAGAGTATGGAAGCGCTGAAACCGATTCTGATCATCCCGCTGATTTCCAGCCTGGTGGTCGGTCTGGCGATGATTTACCTGATTGGTAAGCCGGTTGCGGGCATCCTGGCGGGTCTGACCCACTGGCTGCAAACCATGGGTACCGCGAACGCGGTTCTGCTGGGTGCAATCCTCGGCGGCATGATGTGTACCGACATGGGTGGTCCGGTGAACAAAGCGGCTTACGCCTTTGGTGTTGGCCTGCTGAGTACCCAGACCTACGCGCCAATGGCGGCGATCATGGCGGCCGGTATGGTGCCTCCTCTGGCTCTCGGCCTGGCGACGATTATTGCCCGTCGTAAGTTCGATAAAGCACAGCAGGAAGGGGGCAAAGCGGCGCTGGTGCTGGGTCTGTGCTTCATCACCGAAGGGGCGATTCCGTTCGCGGCCCGTGACCCAATGCGTGTACTGCCTTGCTGTATCGCGGGTGGCGCGGTAACGGGGGCAATCTCCATGGCGATTGGCGCGAAGCTGATGGCACCACACGGCGGTCTGTTCGTGCTGCTGATCCCTGGCGCTATCACGCCGGTGCTGGGCTACCTGCTGGCCATCGTTGCCGGTACGCTGGTGGCGGGTCTCTCTTACGCGGTGCTGAAACGTCCGGAAGCGGAAGTCGTGGCAAAAGCAGCGTAAGCGATAAACAACAAAAAAGCCGGGTTGCATTACGCACCCGGCTTTTTTTATGCCGCCTGTTCAGCGGTTTGCTGTGCCTTCAGCCAGGCAATCTCTTCTGCCCAGATATCCGGATTGATGGTTTCCAGCACCATCGGAATACCGTCGAAGCGGGCGTCCTGCATAATGAAGCGGAACGCATCGTGGCCGATGTTGCCTTCGCCGAGGCTGTGGTGGCGGTCAACGCGGCTGCCAAAGGCGCTTTTCGCATCGTTTAAGTGCATGCCGCGCAGGTACTTAAAGCCCACAATGCGCTCGAACTCATCAAACGTGTTTTTCGTTGCCTCGGTTGTGCGCAGGTCATAGCCGGCGGCAAACGCGTGGCAGGTATCAATGCACACGCCAACGCGGGATTTATCCTCCACGCCGTCGATAATCGCCGCCAGATGTTCGAACCTGAAGCCGAGGTTGCTGCCCTGACCGGCGGTATTCTCAATCACCGCGGTGACGCCTTTGGTCTTGTCCAGGGTGATGTTGATGGACTCGGCAATGCGCGCCAGGCAGGCATCTTCGTCGATCTGCATCAGATGGCTGCCCGGATGGAAGTTCAGCAGCGTCAGCCCCAGCTGTTCGCAGCGCTGTACTTCATCAAGAAACGCCTCGCGGGATTTTTCCAGCGCCTCTTCAACCGGGTGACCGAGGTTGATCAGGTAGCTGTCGTGGGGAAGGATTTGGCCTGGCCCGTAGTGGTACTTCTCACAGGCAGCCTTGAAATCATCAATCACTTCAGCGGTGAGCGCTGCGGCGCGCCACTGGCGCTGGTTTTTGGTGAACAGGGCGAAAGCGGTCGCCTCGATTTCGGCGGCGCGAATGGCGGCATTTGCAAGGCCACCTGCAGCGCTGACGTGCGCTCCAACATATTTCATATAAAAACTCCTGCTAACCCGAAACGCTTATGATAGCGGGTTAGCAGGAGAAGGACGAGATGGTTTATGCCATCAGGCTGTGCACCGCGAGGTTAATGGCACCGCCGCCGACAATCAGCCAGATGAAGAGCACCAGCGCCATCAGCAGCGGTTTCGCACCGGCTTTTTTCAGCGCGCTGACGTGTGTGGTCACCCCCAGCGCCGCCATGGCCATCGCCAGCAGCACGGTATCCAGCGTTACCAGCATATCGACAACGGCTTTCGGCAGCAGGTGGAAGGAGTTAAAGATAGCGACCACGATGAACAGGATCGCAAACCACGGAATGGTGATTTTGCTCTTCTGGTTACTGTCTGCCGGTGCCAGTTGCTTAACCCGAGCGGCCAGGAAAATCAGGAACGGGGCCAGCATCATCACGCGCAGCATTTTGGCAATCACCGCTGCGTTTTCGGCGTCCGGGTTAATGGCGTGTCCTGCCGCGACCACCTGAGCCACTTCGTGCATGGTCGAACCGATGTAGATGCCGTAGGTTTCCGGGCTAAACCAGTGGGCAACCAGCGGATACATGGCCGGGTAGAGGAAAATCGCCAGCGTACCGAAGATCACCACCGTCGCTACCGCCACGGTCACCTTGCTGGCTTCGGCTTTAACGACGGGTTCTGTTGCCAGCACCGCCGCGGCTCCACAAATACTGCTCCCGGCACCGATCAGCCAGATGGTTTGCTTATCCAGGCCAAAGACTTTCTGGCCGATAAAGCAGGCCAGCAAAAAGGTGCTGGTCAGGGTCAGGACATCGATGGCGATTCCGCTTACGCCCACATCCGCAATCTGCGAAAAGGTGAGACGGAAGCCGTAAAGGATGATCCCGAGACGCAGCAGGTGCTGTTTGGCAAAGATCACGCCGCCGTCGCAGGATTTCCAGATATGTGGGTAAACGGTATTTCCCACGACCATGCCGAGCAAAATGGCCAGCGTCAACGCGCTAAAACCCGCGCCTGCGATAGCCGGGATGCTGCCGCCCCATAATGCTACGGCGGTCACTGCTGCGCTAAGCGCGAGGCCCGGCACGAAGTGCCACACTGTACGATGATGTTGTAAGGTGATTTCTGACATAACCTTCTCCTTTGTCTGGCTAAAGGTTACGGCGCTCTGGCTTAAAAATAAAATTGATTATATACTTATAATCAATCTATATAAGTGGTAAGCAACCATGCACATTACATTGCGTCAGCTGGAAGTGTTTGCCGAGGTGCTGAAAAGCGGCTCGACGACCCAGGCGTCACAAATGCTGGCGCTTTCGCAGTCTGCGGTCAGCGCGGCGTTGACCGATCTTGAAGGACAGCTGGGCGTTCAGCTTTTCGACAGGGTAGGGAAGCGGCTTGTGGTGAACGAGCACGGCCGTCTTCTTTATCCGCGCGCGCTGGCGCTGCTGGAGCAGGCTATCGAAATCGAGCAGCTGTTCCGCGAAGACAACGGTGCGATCCGCGTCTATGCCAGCAGCACCATCGGGAACTACATCCTGCCGGAAGTGATTGCCCGCTACCGCCGGGATTTCCCGACTCTGCCGCTGGAGATGAGCGTGGGCAATAGCCAGGACGTCATCAACGCGGTGATCGATTTCCGCGTGGATATTGGACTCATCGAAGGACCCTGCCATAACGTCGATATCATTGCCGAGCCCTGGCTGGAAGATGAGCTGGTGGTGTTTGCGTCCCCGGCCTCGTCGTTATTGCAGGGCGAGGTGACGCTGGAGCGCCTGGCGCAGGCGCAGTGGATCCTGCGCGAACAGGGCTCCGGCACGCGTGAAATTGTCGATTATCTGCTGCTTTCCCATCTGCCGCATTTCCAGTTAGGGATGGAGCTGGGGAACTCTGAGGCCATCAAGCACGCGGTGCGTCATGGCCTGGGGATCAGCTGTCTTTCCCGGCGCGTCATTGCCGAACAGCTTGAAACGGGGTCGCTGGTTGAAATCCCGGTTCCATTGCCGAAGCTGGTGCGCACGCTGTGGTGCATTCATCATCGTCAGAAACACCTTTCCAGCTCGCTGCAGCGTTTTCTGCGCTATTGCGAGATGTAATCTTCCCCTCATCCTGCCCTCTCCCCAAAGGGGAGAGGGAAAAATTATGCTTTACTTATAATCCTGGCCGAGTCATGAAGCTCTCTTATAACTGAGTATTTCTGCCGGAAGGAACGCGGATCGTCTGCTACAATCGCGCCTCATTTATTAAATGGACAGCATTTTCATATGGTTTCAGAAATTAAAACCACAGAAGCGCCCACGCTACGTCGTGAACTCAAGGCGCGTCACCTGACGATGATCGCCATTGGAGGCTCAATCGGTACAGGTCTTTTCGTTGCCTCTGGCGCAACGATTTCGGCAGCCGGCCCGGGTGGGGCACTTTTCTCTTATATCCTGATTGGCCTGATGGTGTACTTCCTGATGACCAGTCTCGGCGAACTGGCCGCGTACATGCCGGTATCCGGTTCGTTTTCGACCTACGGTCAAAAATACGTTGAAGAAGGCTTTGGCTTCGCGCTGGGCTGGAACTACTGGTACAACTGGGCGGTCACTATCGCCGTTGACCTCGTCGCCGCGCAGCTGGTAATGAACTGGTGGTTCCCGGATACGCCGGGCTGGATCTGGAGCGCCCTGTTCCTGGCCGTCATCTTCCTGCTGAACTACATCTCCGTGCGCGGTTTTGGCGAAGCGGAATACTGGTTCTCTTTGATCAAAGTGGCAACCGTCATCATCTTTATCGTCGTCGGTGTGGCGATGATCGTTGGTATTTTCAAAGGCGCAGAACCTGCGGGCTGGAGTAACTGGACAACAGGCGATGCGCCGTTTGCCGGTGGACTGTCGGCGATGATTGGCGTGGCGATGATTGTCGGTTTCTCCTTCCAGGGGACCGAGCTGATTGGTATCGCTGCCGGTGAGTCAGAGAACCCTGAGAAAAATATTCCGCGCGCGGTTCGTCAGGTCTTCTGGCGTATCCTGCTGTTCTACGTGTTCGCGATCCTCATTATCAGCCTGATCATTCCGTACACCGATCCAAGCCTGCTGCGTAATGACGTTAAAGATATTAGCGTCAGTCCGTTCACGCTGGTCTTCCAGCACGCCGGTCTGCTTTCTGCTGCGGCAGTGATGAACGCCGTTATCCTGACCGCTGTGCTTTCAGCCGGTAACTCCGGGATGTACGCGTCCACCCGTATGCTCTACACGCTGGCATGCGACGGTAAAGCCCCGCGTATCTTCGCGAAGCTGTCCCGTGGCGGGGTACCGCGTAACGCGCTGTATGCCACCACGGTGATTGCCGGTCTGTGCTTCCTGACCTCTATGTTTGGCAACCAGACGGTGTACCTGTGGCTGCTTAACACGTCCGGAATGACGGGCTTTATTGCCTGGCTGGGGATTGCCATTAGCCACTACCGTTTCCGCCGTGGCTTCGTCAAACAGGGTCACGATATTAACTCGCTGCCGTATCGCTCCGGCTTCTTCCCGCTGGGTCCCATTTTCGCCTTCATTCTGTGCCTGATCATTACGCTTGGACAGAACTATGAAGCGTTCCTGGCGGACACCATTGACTGGGGCGCTGTCACGGCGACCTACATTGGTATTCCGCTGTTCCTCGTCATCTGGTTTGGTTACAAGCTGACGAAAGGAACAAAATTCGTTCGCTACAGTGAAATGGAATTCCCGGAACGATTTAAACAATAACCGCACTTCCTCTCTATTAGCCCGCTCGTTTGAGCGGGCTTTTTTATTGCCGCATCCTGAAACAAAGATATATTTCTTAACAATTCAATTGATAATAATTATCGTTTGCTTTATCGTTATCAAAAATAAGCGTGCTACCGACCCACCGGAGATGTGGGCGGCAGGGAAGACGCTGTGAGCAATGATGATTTGATTGAGTTGTATTTACCTCATGGAGATATGGAATGTTTAGGTTGAATCCCTTCGTCAGGGGAGGACTTTGCGCGTCCGCAATGTCCCTGGCCCTGCCTGTTATCGCAGCGGAATCCGGCGACACAATGGTTGTCACGGCCTCCGCGACCGAGCAAAACCTGAAAGACGCACCGGCAAGCATCAGCGTCATCACCCAGGAAGATTTGCAGCGCAAACCCGTTCAGAATCTGAAAGATGTGTTACGGGAGGTGCCGGGCGTGCAGCTCACGAGCGAAGGGGACAACCGTAAAGGGGTAAGTATTCGTGGACTGGACAGCAGCTATACGCTGATCCTGATCGACGGCAAGCGCGTCAATTCCCGTAACGCAGTGTTCCGCCATAATGATTTCGACCTCAACTGGGTGCCGGTTGACGCCATCGAACGCATCGAAGTGGTGCGCGGACCGATGTCTTCTCTTTACGGCTCCGATGCGCTGGGCGGCGTGGTGAACATTATCACCAAGAAAATCGGTCAGAAATGGACGGGTACACTGAGCGCCGATTCCACGGTTCAGGAACATCGCGACCGTGGAGATACCTATAACGGTCAGTTCTATACCAGCGGGCCGCTGGTGGACGGCCTGCTGGGGCTGAAAGCCTACGGTAGCCTCGCGAAGCGTGAGAAAGACGGTCAGCAGAAGTCCTCTACCACGGCGAGCGGTGAAACGCCGCGCATTGAGGGCTTCACCAGCCGCGATGCGAATGTGGAGTTCGCCTGGACGCCGTCTGAAAATCATGACTTTACGGCGGGCTACGGTTTCGACCGTCAGGACCGTGACTCGGATTCCCTCGACAAAAACCGCCTTGAACGTCAGAACTACTCTCTCAGCCACAACGGCCGCTGGGGCGTCGGCAACAGCGAGCTGAAGGTTTACGGCGAAAAGGTAGATAACAAAAACCCGGGCAACAGCAATCCGATCACCTCCGAGAGCAACGCGGTGGACGGAAAATACGTGCTGCCGCTGGGCGAAATCAACCAGATGATGACCTTCGGCGGCGAATGGCGTCACGATAAGCTGAAGGATCCGGTCAACCTGACGGGCGGTTCCAGCAGCAGTACGTCGACAAGCCAGTATGCCCTGTTCCTTGAAGATGAGTGGCGTCTCTTTGAACCTCTGGCGCTGACCACCGGTATCCGTATGGACGACCATGATACCTACGGCGACCACTGGAGCCCGCGCGCCTATCTGGTCTACAACGCGACCGATACCGTAACGGTGAAAGGGGGCTGGGCGACCGCGTTTAAAGCGCCGTCGCTGCTGCAGCTGAGCCCGGACTGGGTCACCGGCTCGTGTCGCGGTGCCTGTGAGATTGTCGGTAACCCGGATCTGAAACCGGAGACCAGCGAGAGCTTCGAGTTCGGTCTTTACTACAGCGGGGAAGAGGGCTGGTTAGAGGGCGTGCAGGCCAGCGTCACCACCTTCCAGAATAACGTCGATGACCGCATCAGCATTAGCCGTACGGCCAATGCGAAGCAGGCGCAGAGCTACCCTAACTACGTTGGCCTGAATGCGGACGGTGAACCGATTTTCCGCTACTACAACGTTAACAAGGCGCGCATCCGCGGGGTGGAGACCGAGCTGAAATTCCCGCTGGCGGACGACTGGAAAGTGACGCTGAACTACACGTACAACGACGGTCGTGATATCAGCAACGGCGGCAACAAGCCGCTGTCGGATCTGCCGTTCCATACCGCCAACGGTACAGTTGACTGGAAGGCGACGCAGGACTGGTCGTTCTATGTTCAGGGCAACTACACCGGTGAGAAACGCGCGCTGACCAGCAGCGACCCAACGCCGGGTGGCTATGTTATCTGGAATACCGGCGCCGCGTGGCAGGCGACGAAAAGCGTGAAGCTGCGTGCGGGCGTGCAAAACCTGCTGGACAAAGATCTGAGCCGCGACGATTACAGCTACACGGAAGATGGCCGTCGCTACTTTGTCGGTGTGGATTATAAGTTCTGATGTAACCTTTATGCCCGGTGGCGCTTCGCTTACCGGGCCTACAAAACCCGCGAATGTAGGCCGGGTAAGGCAAAGCCGCCACCCGGCAATCGGCCGCACTTACCCGAACAAATGCTCCGCATGGAAGCGGAGATGATCCTCAATAAAGGACGCAATGAAGTAATAGCTGTGATCGTATCCCGGCTGAATGCGCAGCGTCAGCGGCCAGTCCTTCTGGCGCGCGGCTTCAGCAAACACCGCAGGCTGCAGCTGTCCGGCGAGGAACTGGTCCGCATCACCCTGATCGATAAGGGTGGGAATCGCCGCTTCCGCTTTGCTGGCCAGCATTAGCGCACAGCTGTCCCATTCCTGCCAATTCGCTTCATCTTCTCCCAGATAGTTCGCGAAGGCTTTCTGCCCCCACGGCACCTGAGTAGGGTTCACAATTGGCGCAAATGCCGACACGCTGACGTATTTTCCTGGATTTTTCAGCGCCATGATGAGCGCGCCGTGTCCGCCCATGGAGTGGCCGCTGATGGCGCAGCGGTCGCTTACCGCAAACCCGGACTGTATCAGCGCGGGCAGCTCATCGCGAAGGTAATCATACATGCGGTAGTGGCGCGCCCAGGGCTGCTCGGTCGCATTGAGATAAAACCCGGCGCCTTTGCCCAGGTCGTATCCTGCATCGTCGGCCACATCATCGCCACGCGGGCTGGTGTCTGGCATCACCAGCGCAATGCCCAGCTCGGCGGCAATACGCTGCGCGCCCGCTTTGGTGGTGAAGTTTTCGTCATTGCAGGTCAGACCTGACAGCCAGAACAGAACCGGCGGATTTTCCGTCGGGGGCAGGAAAATGCTGAACGTCATCGCACAGTTCAGGACGGTGGAGTCATGCCGCCAGCGCTGCTGTCGACCTTCAAAACAACGGTGCTCTTCGAGCAGTTCCATGCAGGGCTCCTTAATGAGAATGCGTATTCATAAAAACCATAATACAGCCTTTTCATTGGCCTGTGAGTAACTTTCACTTTCGCCAGAGGGCGAGATGCTGCATCATAAATTTACTTTTCTTTAACATTTGGAGCGGTCATGGCGCTGCGTATTGCGCTCAGTGGGTTTGTCGTGCTGGTGGTGGCGATGGGGATAGGGCGCTTTGCCTTTACGCCCCAGGTGCCGCTGATGATTGCTGCCGGACAGCTTACGCTGACCAGCGCGGGTCTGGTGGCGGCGATGAATTACCTGGGCTATCTGGTGGGCGCATGGGATGCCATGCGTGCGCACCGCTTTGTGGAAACGCGCCTCTGGCTTGGCATCACCGGCGCGGTGGCGCTGACGCTGCTCTCCGCGGCGGCGGATAACGCCGTCGTGCACGGCCTGCTGCGTTTTGTCATCGGCTGCATGAGCGGCTGGTCGATGGTACTCATTGCCGCCTGGACCAACGAACGGCTGGGGCAGCTCGGTAAACCGGGCCTGAGCGCTGCGGTGTTTGCCGGACCGGGGGCGGGCATCGCCCTGAGCGGGCTGCTCGCCGTCTATATCCAGGCGAAATCCCTGTCGGCCGGGGCGGCATGGCAAATCTACGGCGTGCTGGCGCTGGTGCTGATTGCCCTGGTGGCGCGCTACCTGCCGCGATCCGGGCAGCTCCATCGACCCGGCATCGCGCCGGAGCCGCTGCTGCTGACGGCGGATTTAAAGCGCCTGGTCTGGAGCTACAGCCTGGCCGGGTTTGGCTATATCCTCCCGGCGACCTTCCTGTCGCAAATGGCGGCGGTGCGTTTTCCCGGCAGCCTGTTTGCCCAGTTTGTCTGGCCGATTTTTGGTCTCGCCGCCGTGGTGGGCATTGCGCTCAGTATTCTTTTACGCCACACCTCAACGGCTAACCGCAGGCTGGCTATCGTGCTGTGGTTACAGGGGGCGGGCGTGCTGGCGGCCTGGCTTCTGCCGGGGATTGGCGGTTTGCTGACGGGCGGGCTGCTGGTGGGAGGCGGCTTTTTGTGTGCCGTGCAGCTCTCTCTTTTATACGGTCGCGAGTTGGCGCCAAACCACACGCGCTATATGGCCGGCCTGCTCACCACCGGGTATGCGATAGGGCAATTGATTGGCCCGATGACCTCGGCGTTATCAACCTGGCTTACCCACCGGCTGGAGCCCGCGCTGGGGCTGGCGGGCGTGGCGCTGTTCGTCGGCGGAGCCCTGGTCTGGAATCGTCACGCTGAAAGGCAACAGCAATTGCAATAATTATCGTCGTGAATACTGGATTATGTGCGCCGCCTCACGCACAATGAACGCATACTTTTGCCACAACGAGGGCAAAAGACGCCACACCTGCAGGAGAACAAAATGTCATCACTCAGTAAAGAAGCTGCCCTGGTCCACGAAGCCCTGGTTGCGCGCGGTCTTGAAACGCCACTGCGTCCGCCCGTACAGGATTTGGACAATGAAACCCGCAAGCGTCTGATTGCCGGTCATATGACCGATATCATGGAGCTGCTGAATCTCGATCTGAGTGACGACAGTCTGATGGAGACGCCGCACCGCATCGCGAAAATGTACGTCGACGAAATTTTCTCGGGTCTGGATTACGCCAACTTCCCGAAAATCACCGTCATTGAAAACAAGATGAAAGTGGATGAGATGGTGACGGTCCGCGATATCACGCTGACCAGCACCTGCGAACACCATTTCGTGACCATCGACGGTAAAGCGACCGTGGCGTATATCCCCAAAGATACGGTGATTGGCCTGTCGAAGATCAACCGCATCGTGCAGTTCTTTGCTCAGCGTCCGCAGGTGCAGGAGCGCCTGACCCAGCAGATCCTGACCGCGCTGCAAACGCTGCTCGGCACCAATAACGTGGCCGTCTCTATCGACGCGGTTCACTACTGCGTGAAGGCGCGCGGCGTGCGCGATGCCACCAGTGCGACCACCACAACCTCGCTGGGCGGTCTGTTTAAATCGAGCCAGAATACCCGCCAGGAGTTCCTGCGCGCCGTACGTCACCACAATTAAGTCTTACAGGGCAGGGACCATGGAGCGAAACGTCACGCTCGATTTTGTTCGCGGCGTAGCCATTCTCGGTATCCTGCTGCTTAATATCACCGCCTTCGGTTTGCCGAAGGCGGCTTATCTGAATCCTGCATGGTATGGCGACATCACCCGCAGTGATGCCTGGACGTGGGCGATCCTCGACCTCTTCGCGCAGGTCAAATTCCTCACGCTCTTTGCCCTGCTGTTTGGCGCGGGTCTGCAACTGCTCCTCAAACGCGGTACGCGCTGGATCCAGTCGCGCCTGACGCTGCTGGTTATCCTCGGCTTTATTCACGGCCTGTTCTTCTGGGACGGCGATATTCTTCTCGCGTATGGGTTAGTCGGGCTCATCTGCTGGCGGCTGATTCGCGATGCGCACAGCGTTAAAAGCCTTTTTAACACCGGCGTGATGCTCTATGTCATGGGGCTTGCCGTATTGCTGCTGCTGGGGATGATCTCCGGCGAGGCGACTAACCGTGCCTGGATCCCGGATGCCGCTAACCTGCAGTACGAGCAGTTCTGGAAGCTGAAAGGCGGTACGGAAGCGATAAGCAACCGCGCGGATATGCTGGGGGACAACCTCCTTGCGCTGGGGGCGCAATACGGCTGGCAGCTGGCGGGCATGATGCTGATGGGCGCGTCACTGATGCGCACCGGCTGGCTGAAAGGCGAATTCAGCCTGCGTCACTATCGGCGAACGGGTGTGGGGCTGGTGCTGCTGGGCGTGCTGATTAACCTCCCGGCGGTCATTACGCAGTGGCACATCCACTGGGATTACCGCTGGTGCGCGTTCCTGCTCCAGGTGCCGCGCGAACTGAGCGCACCGTTCCAGACCATCGGCTACGCGGCGCTGATCTATGGCTTCTGGCCAACGCTTTCCCGCCTGTGGATCGTCAGCGCTATCGCCTGCGTGGGCCGTATGGCGTTGAGCAACTACCTCCTGCAAACGCTTCTCTGCACCACGCTTTTCTATCGCTTTGGCCTGTTTATGAAATTCGACCGCCTCACGCTGCTGGCGTTTGTTATCCCGGTCTGGGTGGTTAACCTGGCGTTTTCTGTTCTCTGGCTACGTTATTTCCACCAGGGACCGCTGGAGTGGGTGTGGCGTCAGTTAACCGCACATGCTTCAGGGGTATCATTGAAAAACACATCCAGATAACGATCTGGATCACAATCATTAACAAAACGGATGTAAGCGTTTTCATGAGTGTGAGCTTCTTCACGTAGTCCCCTTTCTCTCGCTGCCAAAATAGCCACCTTGCTAAACACAGGGGGTGTCTGTGAGTTGCTGCAATCCTTTGAAGGATGGTGAATATGATCACCATTCGTGACGTCGCCCGTCAGGCGGGCGTTTCTGTGGCCACCGTCTCGCGCGTGCTGAACAACAGCGCGCTGGTCAGCCCTGAAACCCGTGAAACCGTAATGAAAGCCGTGACCCAGCTCGGGTACCGGCCAAATGCCAATGCGCAGGCGCTTGCGACGCAGGTCAGCGACACCATCGGCGTGGTGGTGATGGATGTATCAGATGCCTTTTTCGGCGCGCTGGTGAAAGCGGTCGACGTGGTCGCCCAGCAGCATCAGAAATACGTCCTGATCGGCAACAGCTATCATGAGGCGGAAAAAGAGCGCCATGCCATCGAAGTGCTGATCCGCCAGCGCTGTAACGCCTTGATTGTCCACTCAAAAGCCTTGAGCGATGAAGAGCTAACCGGCTTTATGGATCAGATCCCGGGCATGGTGCTGATTAACCGTATCGTCCCCGGCTATGCCCATCGCTGCGTCGGGCTGGATAACGTCAGCGGTGCCATGATGGCCACGAAAATGCTCATTAACAACGGGCATCAGCGGATTGGCTATCTGGCCTCCAGCCATCAGATTGAAGATGACGACCTGCGGCGCGAGGGGTGGCAAAACGCCCTGAAAGAGCACGGCATTATGCCATCCGAAAGCTGGGTGGGAACCGGTACGCCGGACATGCAGGGCGGTGAAGCGGCGATGGTGGAGCTGCTGGGCCGCAACCTGCAGCTGTCTGCGGTGTTTGCCTATAACGACAGCATGGCGGCAGGGGCCCTGACTGCGCTGAAGGATAACGGCATTGCGGTGCCACAGCATTTATCACTCATTGGCTTTGATGATATTCCGATTGCCCGTTACACCGACCCGCAGCTGACAACGGTGCGCTACCCCATTGCCTCTATGGCGAAACTGGCGACTGAGCTGGCGTTACAGGGGGCGGCAGGGCTGCTGGATCCGGGCGCAACGCACTGTTTCATGCCGACTTTAGTGCGTCGCCACTCCGTCGCGGCCAGGCAAACTGTGGTTCCGATCACTAACTGATTACATGAGGTGATGTAACCGTTTTCAATCTGTGAGTAAATTCACAGTATCTTAACAAGGCGCTGACTATGATGTCAGCGTTTTAGGAGCTGAAACGCTATGTAACGGTGATTATTCACTTTCACTATAGCCAACGTGCCGCAAACAACGAATAAAACGCATTTCTGGAGCGTTACCGAACACGGAAGATAGAAATTTTATAAGTGAACTTCGGCTGTCAGTAACGTTTTATTAACACCTGCCCGCCGATCGTTATTCACAAGAACTACCCTGCATAAAAAAACCGGAGATACCATGAATAAGAAGGTGTTGACCCTGTCTGCTGTAATGGCAAGCATGCTTTTTGGTGCAGCAGCGCACGCTGCGGATACCCGTATTGGTGTGACCATCTATAAATACGACGACAACTTCATGTCTGTTGTGCGTAAAGCGATTGAGAAAGATGCGAAAGCAGCGCCAGACGTTCAGCTGCTGATGAACGACTCCCAGAATGACCAGTCCAAACAGAACGACCAGATCGACGTTCTGCTGGCGAAAGGCGTGAAAGCCCTGGCCATCAACCTGGTTGACCCGGCTGCAGCAGGCACGGTTATTGAAAAAGCGCGCGGCCAGAACGTGCCGATCGTCTTCTTCAACAAAGAACCTTCCCGTAAGGCGCTGGATAGCTACGATAAAGCGTATTACGTCGGTACCGACTCCAAAGAGTCCGGTATTATTCAGGGCGATCTGATCGCCAAACACTGGGCGGCGAACCCGAACTGGGACCTGAACAAAGACGGTCAGATTCAGTTCGTGCTGCTGAAAGGCGAACCAGGCCACCCGGATGCTGAAGCGCGTACCACTTACGTTATCAAAGAGCTGAACGACAAGGGCCTGAAAACCCAGCAGCTGGCGTTAGATACCGCGATGTGGGATACCGCTCAGGCGAAAGATAAGATGGACGCGTGGCTGTCCGGCCCTAACGCGAACAAAATCGAAGTGGTTATCGCCAACAACGATGCGATGGCAATGGGTGCGGTAGAAGCGCTGAAAGCGCACAACAAATCGTCCATCCCGGTATTCGGTGTGGATGCGCTGCCAGAAGCGCTGGCGCTGGTTAAATCCGGTGCGATGGCCGGTACCGTTCTGAACGATGCCAACAACCAGGCGAAAGCGACCTTCGATCTGGCGAAAAACCTGGCCGATGGCAAAGGCGCGGCAGATGGCACCAACTGGAAAATTGAAAACAAAATCGTTCGCGTACCTTACGTGGGCGTAGACCAGTCCAACCTGGCTGAGTTTATCGGTAAATAAGTTAGCGGTACTGTCTCCACTGGGCGCAATTCGTTGCGCCCTTTTATAACGCGATATGCGAGGCCAACAAGGTATAATTATGGTCAGCACAACTACTCAGTCATCCGGTGAATACCTGTTGGAAATGAGCGGTATCAACAAGTCATTTCCCGGCGTTAAGGCACTCGATAATGTTAATTTAAAAGTTCGTCCTCACTCTATTCACGCCTTAATGGGTGAGAACGGTGCGGGTAAATCAACATTATTAAAATGTCTTTTTGGGATCTATCAAAAAGATTCTGGCAGCATTCTTTTTCAGGGGAAAGAGATCGATTTCCATTCAGCGAAAGAAGCACTGGAAAACGGTATCTCGATGGTTCACCAGGAATTAAACCTGGTGCTGCAGCGTTCAGTCATGGATAACATGTGGTTGGGGCGTTATCCCACCAAAGGTGTCTTTGTCGATCAGGACAAAATGTATCGCGACACCAAAGCGATTTTCGACGAGCTGGATATTGATATCGATCCGCGCGCCCGCGTGGGAACATTATCCGTCTCCCAGATGCAGATGATCGAAATCGCCAAAGCGTTCTCCTATGATGCGAAAATCGTCATCATGGACGAACCGACATCGTCATTAACGGAAAAAGAGGTTAATCACCTTTTTACCATTATTCGCAAGCTGAAAGAGCGCGGCTGCGGCATTGTGTATATCTCCCACAAAATGGAAGAGATCTTCCAGCTGTGCGATGAGATCACCATCCTGCGCGACGGCCAGTGGATTGCCACGCAGCCGCTGGAAGGGCTGGACATGGACAAGATCATCGCCATGATGGTCGGCCGCTCCCTGAACCAGCGCTTCCCGGACAAAGAAAACAAGCCGGGTGAAGTGATTCTGGAAGTGCGCAATCTGACCTCATTGCGTCAGCCGTCTATCCGCGATGTCTCCTTCGACCTGCACAAGGGTGAAATCCTGGGGATTGCCGGGCTGGTGGGGGCAAAGCGTACCGACATCGTGGAAACCCTGTTTGGCATTCGTGAGAAAGCCGAAGGCACCATTACGCTGCATGGAAAGAAAATCAATAACCACAACGCCAACGAAGCCATTAATAATGGTTTTGCGCTGGTGACGGAAGAGCGTCGTTCGACCGGTATTTATGCCTATCTGGATATTAACTTTAACTCGTTAATTTCTAACATTCGCAATTACAAAAACAAAGTCGGGCTGCTGGATAACTCCCGCATGAAGAGCGATACCCAATGGGTGATTGACTCCATGCGCGTGAAAACGCCAGGCCACCGCACCCAGATTGGTTCGCTGTCAGGCGGTAACCAGCAAAAAGTCATTATCGGCCGCTGGTTATTAACCCAGCCAGAAATTCTGATGCTGGATGAACCGACCCGCGGTATTGACGTCGGCGCGAAGTTTGAAATTTATCAGCTGATTGCCGAGCTGGCGAAAAAGAATAAAGGGATCATTATTATTTCTTCCGAAATGCCGGAATTGTTAGGGATCACAGACCGTATTCTGGTTATGAGCAATGGTCTCGTCGCCGGTATTGTTGACACCAAAACGACAACGCAAAACGAAATTTTGCGTCTTGCGTCTTTGCACCTTTAAGATCAGGGGCTCCTCATGAGTGCGTTAAATAAAAAAAGTTTTCTCACTTACCTGAAAGAAGGCGGTATTTACGTTGTTCTTTTAGTACTGCTGGCTATCATTATTTTCCAGGACCCTACGTTCTTAAGCCTGCTGAACCTGAGTAACATTCTGACCCAGTCCTCTGTGCGTATTATCATTGCGCTGGGCGTGGCGGGCCTGATCGTGACCCAGGGGACGGACCTTTCTGCCGGTCGTCAGGTGGGTCTGGCGGCGGTTATCGCGGCAACCCTGCTGCAGTCGATGGAAAACGCCAACAAGGTCTTCCCGGAAATGGCCACTATGCCGATTTTCGTGGTGATCCTGATTGTCTGCGCCATCGGTGCGGTGATTGGTCTGATCAACGGTATTATCATCGCCTACCTGAACGTGACGCCATTTATCACCACCCTGGGTACGATGATCATCGTTTACGGTATCAACTCCCTGTATTACGACTTTGTCGGTGCTTCACCCATCTCGGGCTTTGACAGCGGCTTCTCGACCTTTACGCAAGGGTTTATTGCGCTGGGCAGCTTCCGCCTGTCGTATATCACCTTCTATGCGCTGATTGCGGTCGCCTTCGTCTGGATCCTGTGGAACAAAACGCGCTTTGGCAAAAACATCTTCGCCATCGGCGGTAACCCGGAAGCGGCGAAAGTGTCCGGCGTAAACGTTGCCCTGAACCTGCTCATCATCTACGCACTGTCAGGCGTGTTCTATGCCTTCGGCGGGATGCTGGAAGCGGGCCGTATCGGCTCTGCAACCAACAACCTTGGCTTCATGTACGAGCTGGATGCGATTGCAGCCTGCGTGGTGGGCGGCGTCTCCTTCAGCGGCGGTGTGGGTACCGTACTGGGCGTGGTGACCGGTGTGATCATCTTCACCGTCATCAACTACGGGTTGACCTATATCGGCGTGAACCCGTACTGGCAGTACATCATCAAAGGCGCCATCATTATCTTCGCGGTTGCGCTGGATTCACTGAAGTACGCGCGTAAGAAATAATCGTCTCTCGCGATACCCGGCCCGCTCACCGAGCGGGCTTTTTTTATGCCTTATGCCAGCTGTGACTCCTCTCGGGTCACAATGCGTTCAAACCAGTCGAGTTCAGAAAGCTTGCAGGCGATCCACTGTTCGGAAAAGGCGTCGCCCAGGCTGTCGGTGAGGTACTGACAGCGGGCAAAGGTCTCAATCGCCTCCTGCTGAAACAGCGGCAGTTCAGGTTGATCGTGCTGCGGTTCGGGCAACTCCTCCTCGTCGATATTTTCCAGCCCGTACAGCATGCCGGTCAGGATAGTAGCAGCCACCAGATACGGATTGGCGTCAGCCCCGGCCAGCCGGTACTCGATACGACGGTTGTGGTCATCCGAGCAGGGAATACGCAAGGCGGCGGAGCGGGTGTTATAGCCCCAGGAGTTAAATACGGGTTCCGTCAGGTTTTTACGCAGGCGACGAAACGCGTTGACGCCCGGCGCAAGAATGGCGATAGAGGCGGGCATCAGCGCCAGCTGGCCCGCGATGCACAAACGCACCATGCTGTTCAGCGCGTTAACCGGGGAAGCAAAGACGTTTTCGCCGCGGCTGTCGTTGAGGCTGAAATGGAAGTGCAAGCCGCTGCCGGAAAGTTCGCTGAAGGGCTTGGCCATAAAGTTGGCCTGCAGGCCGTGCTTTTCGGCAACGTATCGGGTCAGGCGACGCAGCGCCAGCACGTTATCGCAGACTTCAACGACGCGATGGCTGTGCTTCAGGTTTAATTCGTACTGACCGGACTCGGCTTCCGCTACGACCCCTGACAGCGGGATGCGCTGAAGTTGCGCCAGCTGCTCCAGCTCGTCAAACAGCGCGGCATGCGCCGACGAGGTATCCATATGAAAACAGCCCTGATTTTGCGGATCCCGATCGTCATGCCCCGTCAGATAGAACTCGATTTCCGGGGCAATCACCGGGAAAAGGCCGTGCCGGTGGAAGCGGGCCAGCACGTTCTGCAGTATCACGCGCGGCTCAAGCGGGCAGGGGCTATCGTCGCTGTCTTTCATCGTCAGCAGGATCTGCGCGTTGTGCTGCGGATCCTGCGGACAGGGTCGCAGGGAGCCGGCGACCGGAACGCACAGCCGGTCCGGTTCATCATAAAGCGGGGCGGCGATTTTTCCCTTCTGATCCATCGAGTAGACCGAAAGGGGAAAGTAACAGCCTTTTTCCAGACTCAGCATGCTCTCCACCGACAGACGCTTGCCTCGCATCGTGCCGTTGATATCGTTCAGGTAAACGTCTACATGTTTCGTCTGCGGGTAACGTTCCAGGTAATCGGCTACTTCCACTGAAATGTTGTGCTGCAGGGCGTCAATTTTTTCATCAAGCCAGAGACCGGAATTGAGTGCACCAGGGAGTGATAAGCCGGGAAAGTTAAAATACGGACGGAGACTTTTGAGGAAAAACGCATTCATTATCGAGTTCATAGTCATTCTTCAATGAAGCCGTAGCGGCAGTGAACTCAGCTTAAAAGAGCCGACGTAAAGGGGAGATAAAAAGCGTCAGGCCCGGCGTAAAGAAAGTATAAAGGCGGTGCTGTTATTTCTCTTTTTTCTGCATATCGAGCAGCTGCTCGGGCGTGACAGCCGGGTAACCCTGCGCGTCTTCCGGCACTTCATGCATCGCCGGAATCGGCACCAGCGGGCCTAAAAAGCGCGGTTCGCGTTTGAAGATATACAGATCGGCCAGGGCACCAAAGCGGGCACCGAACTCGCGGACGCGCACGCTCAGCATATCTTTTGGCGACGGCACCGCGTAGCACTGTGCCTGAATGCCCATGTGCAGGGCGATAAACAGCGCGCGTTCGCAGTGGAAGCGCTGGGTGATGATGATGAAGTCGTTGGTGTCGAAGACTTTGCGCGTGCGCACGATGGAGTCCAGGGTGCGGAATCCGGCGTAGTCGAGCACGATATCGGCAGGATCCACGCCCGCGGCAATCAGGTCCTTCCGCATCGTCACCGGTTCATTGTAGCTTTGCAGCGCATTATCTCCGCTCAGCAGCAGGTAGTTCACCTTGCCGCTGTTGTAGGCGTTCAGCGCGCCCTGAATGCGGTAACGGTAATACTGGTTAATGACGCCGGTGCGGTAGTACTTGGCGGTGCCGAGCACCACGCCAACCTGACGATAGGGCAGGTCCTGCAGGTCGTCAAAGATGTAGGGGGCGGTTTTCCAGCTCATCCAGCGGTCGAGACCGAGCACGATCAACAGCAGTATGCCGACCAGGACAGACAGGCTGTAAAAAACGCGCTTTAACATGCAGATGGCTCGTGCGTGGATGAAATTTAACTCAGGCTACTTTACCCGCCTGGTTAGCGCAAGAAACAGCGACTCAACTGAGGGGTTTTTCAGCAAACTGGCGGGCATTTCTGCCCGCCGGAAGGATTACGCCAGCAGTACGCGGTCAATTGTCGTACAGCCTAATGCTTTGAGCGTTGCGGCGGTGGCATCCCACTGGATCAGCGGCGCATCGGCAATCTCGGCCAGAATGGCGCGCTGAATGTCAGGATAGTCATAGCCGTTCAGGCTCAGCAGGTTAAGTGCGCCCTGCAGCGGCGGCAGCGTTGGGTTGAACGCGGCGTTTTCCGCATAGCTGCCGGTGAAGATTCGGCCATCGCGGCACTGCAGCGCTACGCCGCTCGGGGACTTGCTGTACGGCGTGTGGCTCTTGTTGGCGGCGGCAATCGCCGCCTGGCTCAGGTCATCGCCGGACAGGGCGAAACCGTGGTTCTGCTCGTCCATCAGCAGGGTTTTGATCTCCAGATCTTTCGGGCCAAACGCGTCAGGCAGGTAATCCGCCAGCGTGTGCGGCGCGCGGCCTGGCAGGTTGATGCGCAGCTGCAGCCCGCTGTTCAGCTCGTTCATAAACTGACGGCAGTGGCCGCAGGGGGTGTAGTTAACGGTAATGGCGCTCAGGGCTTTTTCACCGCGCAGCCAGGCGTGGCTGATGGCGCTCTGCTCGGCGTGAACGGTCTGCTGCATGGTTGCGCCCAGGAACTCCATGTTGCCGCCGAAGTACCAGGTGCCGCTGACGCCGCGCGCAATGGCCCCGACGTTGAAGTGGGAGAGATCGGCCCGCGCGCAGGCAGCAGCCAGAGGAAGCAGTGCGAAAGCCAGCGCGTCTTCATCCAGTCCCGTTGCCTGTTTCAGCATCGTGACCTGCTCCGCGGTCAGCAGGGCGGGGAAGTGCGCATCTGCCAGAACGGGAGCAAGGGCTGACTGCAAATTCTCTGCAAGCTGGGCGAAAGCAGCTTGAAAACGTGGGTGCATGGCGTTTGCCTCATAAAGGTTAATGGATTGGTAGTTTACGGAGCCGCCAGGGCTTTATATGTGATCCACTTCTCATTATGTATGCAACTTATGAAATCAAAATGAAATTTGCGCGACGCATCGCAAATTTTAGCCCATCACCGCCAGAATCAGCGGGAAAATGAACGGGGCCAGCAGGGAGGTGATAATCCCACAGATCACCAGCGCCAGGGAGCTAAACGCCCCTTCCTGATAATCCAGCTCCGCGCAGCGGGCCGTGCCCAGGGCGTGGGAGGCGGTGCCCATCGAGAGCCCCCGTGCCGCTTTAGTATGGATACGCATCGCGTTCAGCAGGGTGTGGCCAAACACCGCGCCGAGAATACCGACGAAAATGACGCACATCGCGCTGATGGCCGGAATGCCGCCGAGGCTGCCCCCAACCGCCATCGCGATAGGCGTGGTCACCGATTTAGGCAGAATAGAGGCGGCAATTTGCGGTGAGGCCCCCATCAACAGCGCCACCGACGTACCGGTGATCATCGCCACCAGGCTGCCGACAAAACAGATGGTAATGATGGATTTCCAGCGGGCGCGGATCTGGTGCAGCTGCTCATATAAAGGAAAGGCGAGCGCCACGACGGCGGGCTGCAGCAGGTCGTTTAAGATTTTGCTGCCGGCAAAGTAGCGTTCGTAAGGAATGCCGGTGAGCAGCAGGAACGGAATAATCACCACCATCGCCACCAGCAGCGGGTTCAGCAACGGCATTTTGAAACGTGCGGCAAGCTTGCGCGCGGCGAAGAACACCACCAGGGTTAACGGCAGCGACCACCAGATATTGGCCATCATTTTTTTGTTTTCTCCCCGATCACGTTACGTTCGCCATGCACCAGATGTGAACTCCAGCTCACCACCAGGAAAACCACCAGCGTACTGACCGCGCAGGAGACCACGATCGGGCCGAACTGGGCCTTGAGCAAATCAAAATACTGCATGACCCCAACGCCGATAGGCACGAAAAGCAGCGCCATATAGCGAATGAGGACGAAGCAGCCGGGGTTGACCCATTTTGCGGGCAGGATTTGCAGCGCCAGCAAAACGAAGAGGATCAGCATGCCGATAATGCTGCCGGGGATGGTGATGGGCAGCAGCGACGCGATGAAAATCCCGGCATACAGACAGGCGTAAATCAGGACGAATGCGCGCAGATATTGCCAGATAATGTTCAATGATTTGCTCATGGTGATAGTCCTTGCTGAAACGCATTCATCATACAATTAAACCTAAAAATGTGCCATGGATCACATCATGAATTTTGAGCATACCAGACATTCCGGAATGGAACGCCGAGCTTTCCACACACATACAGAGCAGATACTATAGCGCGTCTTTTTTCACAGGTACTGCTATGCGTGTTTTACTGGCCCCAATGGAAGGCGTGCTCGACTCCCTCGTGCGCGAGCTTCTGACCGAGGTGAACGATTACGATCTCTGCGTGACGGAATTTCTGCGCGTGGTCGATATGCTGTTGCCGGTAAAATCCTTCTTCCGACTGTGTCCCGAGCTGCACAACCAGAGCCGAACCTCTTCCGGCACGCTGGTGCGTATTCAGCTGCTCGGCCAGTATCCGGAATGGCTGGCGGAAAACGCCGCCCGCGCGGTTGAGTTGGGCTCTTACGGGGTGGATCTCAACTGCGGCTGCCCGTCGAAGCTGGTCAACGGCAGCGGCGGCGGGGCGACCTTGCTGAAAGATCCTGAGCTGATTTACCGCGGCGCGAAAGCCATGCGCGAGGCCGTGCCTTCGCATTTGCCGGTGACGGTTAAGGTGCGCCTTGGGTGGGACAGCGACGCGCGGCAGTTTGAAATCGCCGATGCGGTGCAGCAGGCCGGGGCCACCGAGCTGGTGGTGCATGGCCGTACCAAAGAAGATGGCTACAAAGCCGATCGCATTAACTGGCAGGCGATCGGTGAGATCCGCAAACGCCTCACCATTCCGGTGATCGCCAACGGCGAAATCTGGGACTACGAGAGCGCGCAGGCCTGTCTGCAGGCCACCGGCTGCGATGCGGTCATGATTGGCCGCGGCGCACTGAATGTGCCGAACCTCAGCCGGGTGGTGAAATATAACGAACCGCGTATGCCCTGGGCAGACGTCGTCACGCTGCTGCAAAAATACAGTCGTCTGGAAAAGCAGGGGGACACCGGTTTGTATCACGTCGCGCGAATTAAGCAGTGGCTGAGTTATTTACGTAAAGAGTACGATGAAGCGCTGGGGTTATTTCAGGAGATTCGTACATTACAGACGTCCTCTGATATTGCACGGGTTATTCAGTCAAAGTAATTTATTCATTTGGTGAATAATTTTCTGATTATGTAAATGTATAACAATTTACGGATTGCCACGCATTACTAAAAAAATAAATAGTATCAAGCGTATTTTTCGCCTTTATTTTTTGAGTATATGGCGTAATGAAACGTTCTCTTATTTTATCTCTGAGTGTCCCCTTTGCATTAATTCTGGCAGCCTGCGCACCTGAACATTCCACCGTCTCTCCGCTAAATACACAACCGGCCGCCAAGTCTGTGAATACCTCATTGCATTATACCGACTGGCCGAAAAATGCGTGGTGGAAGGCGTATAACGATCCCCAGCTTAACGGGCTTATTGCAAAAGCATTAAGCGATGCGCCGGATATGCAGATTGCCCGTCAGCGGATTACGCTTGCCGAAGCTCAGGCCAAAGCGGCTATGGCTGCCGACGGTCCGCAAATTGATTTTTCCGCCGAGGCTGAACGTCAGAAAATGTCCGCCGAAGGGCTGATGGGGCCCTTTGCCATTACCGACCCGGCGGCAGGGACCACCGGGCCGTGGTACACCAACGGCACCTTTGGCCTGACCGCAGGCTGGGATCTCGATCTGTGGGGTAAAAATCGCGCGCAGGTCGAAGCCCGGATTGGCAAAGTGAATGCGCAAAAAGCGGAGCTGGAGCAGACCCGACAGCTGCTGGCCGGCAGCGTGGCGCGGCTCTACTGGGAGTGGCAAACTCAGGCCGCCGCGGGGGAGGTTCTCGCGCAGATCAAACATGAGCAGGACAATATTATCGGTGCCGATCGCGAGCTGTACCAGCACGGCATCACCTCCTCGGTGGAGGGTGTCGAAACGGATATCAACGCCAGCAAAACCGAAGAGCAGCTGGCCGAGGTCAACGGGAAGATGAAAGCCATAGAGGCGCGTCTGGTCGCGTTGACGAACTCCTCCTCCGTGAAGCTTACGCGGCACGCCTTGCCGACGGTGGAAGCCTCGTTACCGTCGACGCTCGGATATGAACTGCTGGCACGCCGTCCGGATCTTCAGGAGGCGCACTGGTATATCGAAGCCTCCATGAGCGAGGTAGAGGCCGCCAGAGCGGCGTTCTATCCTGACGTGAACCTGATGGCGTTCTTACAGCAGGATGCCCTCCACCTGAGCGATCTGTTCCGTTCATCCGCGCAGCAGATGGGCGTCACCGCCGGGCTGACGCTGCCAATTTTTGACAGCGGCAGGCTGAACGCCAGCCTGGATATCGCTCAGGCGCAGAACAACCTTTCGGTAGCCAACTACAACAAAGCGGTGGTGGAGGCCGTCAATCAGGTGGCACGCACCGCCAGCGAAGTCGAAACGCTGATGGCGAAGAACGGCCAACAGCAGCAGGTTGAAAAAGATGCGGCACGGGTTGTGGCGCTGGCACAGGCGCGTTTCAGCGCGGGGATTATTGCGGGCTCCCGTGTCAGTGAAGCCAGAATACCGGCCCTCAAAGAGCACCTCGAAGGCGTGCTGCTGAAGGGGCAATATGTCGACGCTACCCTGCAGCTGACCTCGGCGCTGGGCGGTGGCTATCATCATGGCTAAAAAAGGCCATTATCTATACTTACCTCTTTGCAGTTTTTCAGGAGGTGAGTATGACCAGAGTAGCGATTGTTACCGCATCGGATTCCGGGATTGGGAAAACCACGGCCCTGATGCTGGCTGAGCGCGGGTTTGATATTGGCGTCACCTGGCACTCGGATGAGAAAGGGGCGCTGGAAACCTGCCGCGAAGTTGAAGCGCAGGGGCAGCGCGCGGAGGCTATCCATCTTGATTTAAGCACGCTGCCGGAAGGCGCTGAGGCTATTGAAACGCTGATTGCGCGTTTTGGTCGGCTGGACGTGCTGGTCAATAATGCCGGGGCGATGACCAAAGCGCCGTTCCTCGAGATGCCGTTTGACGACTGGCGGAATATTTTCACCGTCGACGTGGACGGCGCGTTTCTCTGTTCACAAATTGCCGCAAGGCAGATGGTGAAGCAGGGGAAAGGGGGGCGGATTGTGAACATCACCTCGGTGCATGAGCACACTCCGCTTCCGGAGGCCAGCGCCTATACGGCGGCGAAACACGCGCTCGGCGGGTTAACCAAATCCATGGCGATGGAGCTGGTTAAGCACAATATTCTGGTGAACGCCGTCGCACCGGGTGCCATTGCCACGCCGATGAATGACATGGACGACAGCGAAGTGAAGGACGGTTCAATGCCGGAAATCCCGCTGGCAAGGCCGGGCCATACCAAAGAGATTGCCAGCCTGGTCGCGTGGCTGTGCGACAGCGACGCCAGCTATACAACGGGGCAATCGTTTATCGTCGACGGGGGCTTTATGCTGGCGAACCCGCAGTTTAAGCCGGAGGGGTAGGTTCCCCTCTCCCTGTGAGAGAGGGTGTTTTTAGTTCCCTCTCCCTGTGGGAGAGGGTTAGGGTGAGGGCATCAGGCCGCACTTACTCCTCATCCCGCCTCTTTTCCCGATGCTTCAGCCACAGTCGAACCCCAATCACCGCCACGACCACCAGAATCAGCCACGCCCAGTGCTTAAGGTGCTGGTCGAGATTATGCAGCCAGGGCGCAATCACTTCGCCCCCCACATAACCGAGCGTCGTAAAGATCAGCGCCCAGGCAATCGCACCCACAATATTGAGCGGCAGGAAAATTTTTGGTGGCAGATGGCTGGCACCAATGAGTATCGGCCCGATAATGCGAAAGCCATACATAAAGCGCGTGCCAATGACGAACAGATAGGGGTGGCGTTGAATGAGCCGCTGAGCGCGGCGAATTTTCTTCTGATGCTTTGTGAAACGCTTAAGCAGCGTTGGCCCGAAGCGCAGCCCGAGAAAGTAGAGCAGCTGATCGCCAATCATCCCCCCCAGCGCAACCGCGGCGACGACCAGCGGGAATTTCAGCAATCCCTGATGCGCGGCGACGCCGCCTAACAGGGTGATGGTTTCGCCTTCTGCCACGCTACCAATGACCAGCGCGGCATAGCCATATTGTTCAATGAGTGCGTTAATATCCATTACGTAACTGTTATCTCCCTCTGCGTACCTCGTTTAATCATATACCCCATGAATCAACAGCGGGGAAATCAACGGAAATTTCCCACTGTACATAAAATAATCTAAAGCCTGCATTATACTTAAGGTATCGCTGACGGGCCGACAACAAGGGGGCGCTATGAACCATGTCTGGGGACTTTTCTCCCATCCCGATCGTGAAATGCATGTCATTAAAAGTGAGAACGAAACGGTCTCGCATCATTACACGCACCACGTGCTGCTGATGGCTGCGGTGCCGGTAATATGCGCTTTTATCGGAACGACACAAATCGGCTGGAACTTCGGTGACGGCACCGTGGTTCAGCTTTCCTGGTTTACCGGACTCTATCTGGCCATCGTCTTTTATGGTCTGATGCTGGCGGGTGTGGCGGTCATGGGGCGAGTCATTCACTGGATGGCGCGTAACTACCCACAACGTCCATCGCTGGCGCACTGTATGGTCTTTGCCGGATATGTCGCGACCCCGCTGTTCTTAAGCGGTATTGTTGCGCTCTATCCACTGGTCTGGCTGTGCGCGCTGATCGGTACCATTGCCCTCTTTTACACCGGGTATCTGCTGTATCTGGGGGTTCCAACCTTCCTGAATATCAATAAAGAAGAAGGCCTGAGTTTTTCCAGTTCAACACTCGCTATCGGGGTGCTGGTGCTGGAGGCGCTACTGGCGCTGACGGTGATCCTTTGGGGTTATGGATACCGTCTCTTCTGAGTTCACTGCATTGCTGGCGTAAATGCCAGCAATGCAGCATCTGTTCACGATTATCCTCTGGCGACAACGCCCGCTGACGGCTATGATGCCGAAGCCAGCCTGTGTTTATCCGTTGATACAGGCGGTGTACGTCATGACGTGCGTGAATAATTATCAGAAGTCTCACCATGCTGAAATTCCGAGTCTCTTTACTTAGCCTGGCGCTGTTGCTGGGTGCGTCCGCTGCCGTGCCGGCCGTCGCCAAAACGCCCGCGGTGACCGCTGCCGCTGCCCAACCGCAAATTGCTTCAGGCAGCGCGATGATTGTCGATCTCAACACCAATAAGGTGATCTACGCCAGCCATCCGGACCTGGTGCGCCCGATCGCCTCGATTACCAAATTAATGACCGCGATGGTGGTGCTTGATGCCCATCTGCCGCTGGACGAAAAGCTGAAAGTGGATATCAGCCACACGCCGGAGATGAAAGGGATCTACTCCCGCGTGCGGCTGAACAGTGAAATCAGCCGTAAAAATATGCTGCTGCTGGCGCTGATGTCGTCTGAAAACCGCGCGGCGGCGAGCCTGGCGCACCATTATCCGGGCGGCTACGACGCGTTTATCCGCGCAATGAACGCCAAAGCCAAATCGCTGGGGATGAACAATACGCATTATGTTGAACCGACGGGTCTGTCGATCAGCAACGTCTCCACGGCCCGCGATCTGACGAAACTGCTGATTGCCAGCAAACAGTACCCGCTGATTGGTCAGCTCAGTACCACCCGTGAAGAGATGGCGACCTTTGCGAACCCGGCCTATACGCTGCCGTTCCGCAATACTAACCATCTGGTTTACCGTGATAACTGGAATATTCAGTTAACAAAAACCGGTTTTACCAATGCGGCAGGGCACTGTCTGGTGATGCGCACGGTGTTTAACGGTAAGCCGGTGGCGCTGGTGGTGATGGATGCCTTCGGCAAATACACGCACTTTGCGGATGCGAGCCGCCTGCGTACCTGGATTGAAACAGGAAAAGTGCAGCCCGTTCCGGCCGCCGCATTGACGTATAAAAAGCAGAAAGCGGAGCAGATGGCGACGGCGCAGAACGACTGATGCGCCTCTGCGCGCTGATGCCCTCGCCCCGACCCTCTCCCACAGGGAGAGGGAGAAAACACTAAAAACGGTAACCCAGGTTACCGTTTTGCTTTTATTCCGGCAGCGTCCAGTCACCATCGTTGAGCGGGCGCTGCATAATCACCGTATCCCGCCAGTCGCCTTTCTTATAGCCTACGCTGCGCAGCTGACCGACAATCACGAAGCCGTGCTTTTTATGCAGGCGTAACGAACCGGCATTATTATTGCCATCTCCCACCACGGCAATCATCTGCCGCCACGGACCTTGTTCGCAGCGTTCAATTAGCGCAGACATTAACGCCGTGCCAAAACCGCGCCCGGTGATGCTGGCATCCACGTAAATCGACTCTTCCAGGGTATAGCGGTAGGCGTGTCGCGGACGGTAAGGCGTGGCGTAGCAGTAGCCCACCACGATGCCGCGATACAGCGCGATAAGCCACGGTAAACCATTCTCAGCCACGCTTTTCATTCGATGACGCATTTCGTCGATAGTGGGGGGGACTTCTTCAAATGACGCGCGCCCGTGAAGCACATGCCAGGCATAGATCGCGGCGATGGCATGCACATCATCGGGAAGGGCATCGCGCACTTCCAGTTCGGTCTCGGATAAAACATCAATAGCCGACATGATGAGCCTGCTCCTCGTTATAGAAAGCCGGAGAAACGTTTCTCCGGCGTCAGACAGTTACTCTATTACGATTAAGGAGCGCTTAACAATCTCTCAAATTTGGCTGTAGGAATTAATCAGACGCTTGCGTTATGCGCTGCTCCGCGTCCGCGCTTTCTTTCCAGTATTTCTTCCGCGTTGTTTTACCGATGCCGGGATTCATGCTGTTTGTAGGGTCATTCTCGCGATAAAACTGCTTAAGTGCGTCGGGGGCTTTATAAAGATGTCCGACGTTATGTTCCGCAGGATATTGTGCGCCACGTTCACGCAGAAGGGCGAGCATCTGCTCCTTCAGTTCGTGTGCATCGACCCCTTTTTTGACGATGTAATCCTGATGGAAGACATAACACATAAAGTGGCCGTAATAGAGCTTATGCACCAGCTTGCTGTCGATTTCCGGCGGCAGGTGTTCAAACCACTCGGTATCATTACGCCGCAGAGCGATATCCAGCGCCAGAATATCTTCCACCTCTTCGGAATGCACCGCCTGGTAACGGATGGCGGCACCCGCAGCAGCGAAGCGGTGCAGGAAGGCTTTGCTGCCTTCTTCAGGCGTACAGGCAAAGAAATCACCCTCAGCGGTTTTGAAAAATTCAGTCAGCCAGGACTGCGCTTCGGCGATCCCGTCTCCGGCCATTTTCAGCAGCAGGTGGTGTTCGTACCTGTCGCGCCAGGTTTTCATTCGCTCCGGTAAATGCGCCGGGAAAACGTTGCCCAGCTTCTGCATAAAGCGGTCGGTGAAGTGGGGTTTGAACAGCGACACTTTCTCCAGCATCGCGTCGGTGCGGCCCTTCATGGTGAAGAAGAACGGCATTTTGTCGGTGCCCAGCTTGTCGATCATCAGGAACGTGTCTTTGCCGTAACGCTCGGCGATGTCGTAAATGTCCCGGTGCATGTACTCGCCCGCCACCGGCAGGTGGGTGAATTCACCCAGAATATGACGGCGGATCTCGGTCAGAACCTCAGGCTGATTGGTACCAATGTAAAATACCTGCTGCTTTTTCTCTGCCGGGAAGGTATCCAGGCGCACGGCAAAAACGGCAAGCTTCCCGGCGCAGCCGGAGGATTCAAACAGGCGGTCCGGGTCGGCGTTGTAGCGCGCTGGTGTATCGGCGTCGATATCCCGCACGCGGGTCACGTAGTCGTGATCGTGCGCGTGGCGGCCGTCGTGCTGCACGTCTTCGTCCTTCACGCGATCGTCGTCGAGCTTGCTGAGGATCTGTTCCGGCGTCACGCCGAGATCGATCCCCAGATGGTTGACCAGCGTCAGCTTGCCGTTTTCGTCAATACGGGCAAACAGCGACATCTCGGTATAGGCCGGGCCGCGCTGCACCAGCGAGCCGCCGGAGTTGTTGCAGATCCCACCGACCACCGAGGCGCCAATACAGGAGGAGCCAATCACCGAGTGCGGCTCACGACCCAGCGGCTTAAGCGCTTTTTCCAGGGAATAGAGCGTGGTGCCGGGGAACGCGAGCACCTGCTCGCCTTTGTCCAGCAGGTGCAGCTTGTCGAGGCGCAGGGTGCTGATAATCACGATGTCGCGATCGTAATCGTTGCCGTTCGGCGTGGAGCCTTCGGTCAGGCCGGTATTGGCGGCCTGCATTAAAATGATCTTGTCGGCGGCGACGCAGGCGCTCAGCACGCGCCACAGCTCCAGCAGCGTGCCGGGGAAGACAACCGCCAGCGCCTCGCCCTGGCCGGAGCGGAAACCCTTACGGTAGCGGGCGGTTTTGGCCGGGTCGGTAAGCAGGTGAGAGGAGCCAACCAGGCGCGACAGTTCGTTAATAAAAGCCGTGTTATCGTTTGTTCGAACAGAAGACATCTTCCACTCCTTGTGGTGGGGCAAATTTCTCGCTGTAAAGCATAGCGCGATTAACTGTTAAGCGGTCGAGTATTCACGAGAAAAATCAGAGAATAACCCTGCAACGTTCTGAGGGTTTGTGGCACACTGCGCTTTTCGCACGGTATGGCCGAGATCGTCCGGCGGTTATTGATGAGAGAGTAAAACGACATGAAATGGCTATGTTCTGTAGGTGTCGCCGTCAGCCTGGCGCTGCAACCTGCGCTGGCAGAGGATTTGTTTGGCAATCACCCGCTCACGCCTGAAGCACGGGACGCGTTTGTCACGGAATTGCTCAAGAAAATGACGGTCGATGAGAAAATCGGCCAGCTGCGCCTTATCAGCGTCGGCCCGGATAACCCGAAAGAGGCCATCCGGGCGATGATCAAAGACGGGCAGGTAGGGGCCATCTTTAATACCGTCACCCGCCAGGATATCCGCAAGATGCAGGACCAGGTGATGGATCTCAGCCGCCTGAAAATTCCTCTGTTCTTTGCCTATGACGTGGTGCACGGCCAGCGTACCGTCTTCCCGATTAGCCTCGGCTTAGCGTCTTCCTTTAACCTCGACGCGGTGAAAACCGTCGGGCGCGTGTCGGCTTATGAAGCGGCGGACGACGGCCTGAACATGACCTGGGCACCTATGGTGGACGTCTCGCGCGATCCGCGCTGGGGCCGCGGCTCGGAAGGCTTTGGTGAAGATACGTATTTAACCTCCACGATGGGTAAAACCATGGTGGAAGCGATGCAGGGCAAAAGCCCGGCGGACCGCTACTCGGTGATGACCAGCGTCAAACACTTCGCAGCCTATGGCGCAGTGGAGGGCGGTAAAGAGTACAACACCGTCGACATGAGCCCGCAGCGCCTGTTTAACGACTATATGCCGCCGTACAAGGCAGGGCTGGATGCGGGCAGCGGCGCGGTGATGGTGGCGCTGAACTCCCTGAACGGCACGCCGGCGACGTCCGATTCCTGGCTGCTGAAAGACGTGCTGCGCGACCAGTGGGGCTTTAAAGGCATCACCGTTTCTGACCACGGCGCGATTAAAGAGCTGATCAAGCACGGTACCGCCTCCGATCCGGAAGACGCGGTGCGCGTGGCGCTCAAGTCCGGCATCAACATGAGCATGAGCGATGAGTATTACAGCAAATACCTGCCGGGGCTGGTGAAGAGCGGCAAGGTAACGATGGCGGAGCTGGACGATGCCACCCGTCACGTGCTGAATGTGAAATACGACATGGGGCTGTTTAACGATCCGTACAGCCACCTGGGTCCGAAAGAGTCTGACCCGGCAGATACCAATGCTGAAAGCCGTCTGCACCGCAAAGAAGCGCGTGACGTGGCGCGTGAAAGCCTGGTGCTGCTGAAAAACCGCCTCGACACGCTGCCGCTGAAAAAATCCGGCACCATTGCCGTGGTGGGCCCGCTGGCCGACAGCAAGCGCGACGTGATGGGCAGCTGGTCTGCCGCAGGCGTGGCTGACCAGTCGGTGACCGTGCTGACCGGTATCAAGAGTGCCGTGTGTGATAACGCCAAGGTGATGTACGCCAAAGGGGCGAACGTCACCAACGATAAAGACATCGTGACCTTCCTCAACCAGTATGAGGAAGCTGTGAAGGTCGATCCGCGCACGCCGAAGGAGATGATTGACGAGGCGGTGAACGCCGCGAAGCAGTCTGACGTCGTTGTCGCGGTCGTGGGGGAAGCGCAGGGTATGGCGCACGAAGCCTCCAGCCGGACCGATATCACCATTCCGCAGAGCCAGCGCGATCTGATCGCCGCCCTGAAAGCCACCGGCAAGCCGCTAGTGCTGGTGCTGATGAACGGTCGTCCGCTGGCACTGGTGAAAGAAGACCAGCAGGCTGACGCCATTCTGGAAACCTGGTTCGCCGGTACCGAAGGCGGTAACGCCATCGCCGACGTGCTGTTTGGCGATTACAACCCGTCGGGCAAGCTGCCGATGTCCTTCCCGCGCTCCGTCGGGCAGATCCCGGTCTACTACAGCCACCTGAACACCGGTCGCCCGTACAACGCCGACAAGCCGAACAAGTACACGTCTCGTTACTTCGACGAAGCTAACGGCCCGCTGTATCCGTTTGGTTACGGCCTGAGCTACACCACCTTCAAGGTCTCTGACGTGAAAATGTCAGCGCCTACGATGAAGCGTGACGGCAAAGTCACCGCCAGCGTTGAGGTAACCAACACCGGCAAGCATGAAGGGGCAACGGTGATTCAGATGTACGTTCAGGATGTCACCGCGTCGATGAGCCGTCCCGTGAAGCAGCTGCGCGGCTTTGAGAAGGTCAACCTGAAGCCTGGCGAAACCCAAACTATCAGCTTCCCGATCGACGTGGATGCGCTGAAGTTCTGGAACCAGCAGATGAAATATGACGCGGAACCGGGCAAGTTTAACGTCTTTATCGGCGTGGACTCCGCCCGCGTGAATAAAGGTGAGTTCGAACTGCTGTAACCTGTCCCTCCTTTGCCTCCCCCCGTCCTGCGGGGGAGGCGTCTTACCTTATGCTAAAAAGGCATTTTGACGGTTAATTCTGCCGTTTTAAGCTACGCTTTTCTCTCAAGCCTCTGAAAAAGGCAGCAAAATAAATGAGGATAGTAGAATGACGATTGCAAAGGGGATGTTGGGATCTGCGGTGCTGCTGGCGGCGCTAAGTCTGCCGCTACAGGCGGCGGAGCCGGTAAAAGTGGGCTCAAAGATCGATACCGAAGGGGCGCTGCTCGGCAATATTATTTTGCAGGTGCTGGACAGCCACGGCGTGAAAACCGTCAATAAAGTTCAGCTCGGCACCACGCCCGTCGTGCGCGGCGCGATCACCTCCGGCGAGCTGGATATCTACCCGGAATACACCGGCAACGGCGCGTTCTTCTTCAAACAAGAAAACGATCCGGCATGGAAAAACGCTAACGCCGGGTATGAGAAAGTCAAAAAACTCGACGCGGAACAGAACAAACTGGTCTGGCTGACCCCGGCTCCCGCCAATAACACCTGGACTATCGCCGTGCGCAAGGACGTGGCGGAGAAAGGCAAGTTAACCTCGCTTGCGGATCTCAGCCGCTACCTGAAAGAGAAGGGCGATTTCAAGCTCGCGGCCTCTGCGGAGTTTATCGAGCGTCCCGACGCGCTGCCCGCGTTTGAAAAAGCCTACGGTTTCAAGCTCGATCAGGCGCAGCTGCTCTCTCTGGCGGGCGGGGATACTGCGGTGACCATCAAAGCGGCGGCGCAGCAAACCTCTGGCGTTAACGCGGCCATGGCCTACGGTACCGACGGTCCGGTGGCGGCGCTCGGCCTGCAAACCCTGACCGATCCTAAAGGCGTACAGCCGATTTACGCCCCGACCCCGGTCGTGCGTGAGGCGGTGCTGAAAGCCTATCCGGAGATTGCCGACTGGCTCAAACCGGTCTTCGAAAAACTGGATGAAAAAACGCTGCAACAGCTGAATGCCAGCATTGCCGTCGAGGGGCTGGATGCCAAAAAAGTGGCCGCCGACTTCCTGAAACAACAAGGGCTTGTGAAGTAACGGGAAAGGGCTGTGCCAATAAAATGTCATAACCGCGTCCTGCTGCTGCTGGCCTGCGTGGCCATCGCGGCGGTCGCGCTGCCGTTTGTCAACGTAGCCCCAAACCGTCTGATGTCGGGGGAGGGCAAAGCGCTCTGGCAGGTCTGGTCTTTCACGCCGGGGTGGCTGGCGGCGGCGCTGGCCGCGTGGGTTGCGCTATCGTTCTGGCAAGGGCGCACGGCGCAGTGGCTGACGCTGCTCCTCGCTGAAGGGCTGTTTATCATTCTGTTCTGGAGTGGCGGGCTGGCGGCGACGCACATGGCGTCGGCAGAAAGTCCGCTGGCGAGAACCACGGTGGGTAGCGGCCTCTGGCTGTGGCTGGCGCTCTGTCTGCTGGTCAGCAGCGATGCCATTCGTCGACTCATCTCCAGCGCCGTCTGGCGCTGGGTGCTCAACGCGCAGATATGGTGCATTCCCTTGTTCCTGCTGTTCAGCGGGGAACTGAACAATCTCTCGCTGTTAAAAGAGTACGCCAACCGCCAGGAGGTGTTTGACGATGCCCTGGCGCAACACCTGACGATCCTCTTCGGCACGCTCTTTCCGGCGCTGCTGCTCGGGATCCCCCTGGGCATGTGGTGTTACCGCCATCCTTCACGTCAGGGCGGTGTCTTTGCCGTGCTCAACGTGATCCAGACCATTCCTTCCGTTGCGCTGTTTGGCCTGCTGATTGCGCCGCTGGCCGGGCTGGTGAAGTCATTTCCGGTGCTGGGAACGCTCGGCATAGCCGGAACGGGGTTAACGCCCGCCCTTATCGCGCTGGTGCTGTATGCGCTGTTGCCGCTGGTGCGCGGCGTGGTCGCGGGCCTGGGTCAGGTCGCACCTGACGTGCTGGAAAGCGCCCATGCGATGGGCATGAGCGCCCGGCAGTGTTTCTGGAAAATTCAGCTCCCGCTGGCGCTGCCCCTGCTGCTGCGCAGCCTGCGGGTGGTGGCGGTACAGACCGTCGGCATGGCGGTGATTGCGGCGCTGATTGGCGCGGGCGGCTTTGGCGCCCTGGTGTTCCAGGGGCTGCTAAGTAGTGCGCTCGATCTGGTGTTATTGGGCGTGGTTCCGACGATTGCGCTGGCGGTTGTTGTCGACGCGCTGTTTGCCTTATGGCTCGCGCTGCTCAGGAGAAGAGCCAATGATTGAATTCCATGATGTCAGTAAAACGTTTGCCGGTCGCCCGGCGGCGAGCCACCTGAACCTGAACTTTGCCGAGGGGGCGTTTTCCGTGCTGATTGGCACCTCAGGCTCGGGAAAATCCACCACCCTGAAGATGATCAACCGTCTGGTGGAGCATGACAGCGGGCTGATCCGCTTTGCCGGAGAAGAGATCCGCAGCCTGCCGGTGCTGGAGCTGCGCCGTCGGATGGGCTATGCCATTCAGTCTATCGGCCTGTTTCCGCACTGGACGGTGGCGCAGAACATCGCCACCGTGCTGCAGCTGGAAAAATGGTCGCGGGGGAAAATCGCCAATCGTGTTGATGAGCTGATGTCTCTGCTGGGGTTAGAGCCCGCGCTGCGCGATCGCTATCCGCACCAGCTTTCCGGCGGGCAGCAGCAGCGCGTGGGCGTGGCGCGCGCGCTGGCGGCCAATCCGCAGGTACTGCTGATGGATGAACCCTTTGGCGCGCTGGATCCGGTCACGCGCGGGGCGCTGCAGGCGGAGATGACTCGTATTCACCGCATTCTCGGACGCACGATCGTTCTCGTGACGCACGATATTGATGAAGCCCTGCGCCTGGCCGACCATCTGGTGCTGATGGATCATGGCGAAGTGGTGCAGCAGGGCTCGCCGCTTGAGCTGTTAACCTGGCCGAAGAACGACTTTGTGCGCGAGTTTTTTGGCCGCAGCGAGCTGGGCGTGAGGCTGCTCTCCCTGCGGACGGTCAGCGACTATATGCGTCGGGAGGAGACATCGCTAAGCGGCGAACCGCTGCAGGCGCAGATGAGCCTGCGGGATGCCCTCTCCGCGTTTGTCGCGCGCCAGTGCGAGGTATTGCCCGTCTCGGACGCTCGCGGGACGCCGTGCGGAACCTTACATTTTCGCGATCTGCTGGCAGGGGAGGTGACGCGTGAAGGCACTGCGTGATCCGCTCCTCTGGCTGGTAGCGCTCTTTGTCGCCTTGCTGTTTCTGATGCCTCACAGCGCGGCGCTGTTTAACGCCCTTTTTCCCGGGCTGCCGCGGCCGGTCTATCAGCAGGAGAGCTTTATTAATCTCGCCCTGGCACATCTCTGGCTGGTGGCGCTCTCAAGCGCCATCGCGGTTGTGCTGGGGGTAGGGGCAGGCATCGCGGTCACGCGTCCTGCGGGCCGGGAGTTTCGTCCGCTGGTAGAGACGATAGCGGCCATTGGACAGACGTTTCCGCCGGTGGCGGTGCTTGCGATAGCGGTTCCGGTGATGGGCTTTGGCCAGCAGCCTGCCATTATTGCGCTGATTTTATACGGCGTACTGCCGGTTCTGCAGGGCACGCTGGCGGGCCTCGCGGCGGTACCGGCGTCGGTGCTGAGCGTGGCTGAAGGGATGGGAATGAGTCGCGGCCAGCGGCTGCGCAAGGTTGAACTGCCGCTTGCGGCACCGGTTATCATTGCCGGGATCCGCACGTCGGTCATCATTAACATTGGGACGGCGACCATTGCGTCTACGGTTGGTGCCAATACGCTGGGAACGCCGATTATTATCGGCCTGAGCGGGTTTAATACGGCTTATATAGTGCAGGGAGCGGTGCTGGTCGCGCTGGCGGCAATCGTCGTCGATCGCCTTTTTGAGCGGCTGGCGCTCTACCTCAGCCGACACCGCCGCGAACAATAAACGAGTATCCTGCCAGCATCACGCCGCCGATACCGCTTACGGCCATCAGGACAAAAAGGGTAATAATGGCCAGTTTGGTTGCCTTCATCATGTGCTCCTGTTGTTAACGGAACAATTATACGGTGAAGCGCAGCTGTTAATGAACCATTAAATGCCGTTATGGCTCATCCGGACCAAGGGAATAAACCGGGTAACCATTCTCTCGCCATTCCGTCAGCAACTGTTGCTGCGTGGCGGACGGTACTTCACCACACCAGACCAGCAGGGTCTGGCCCTCAAAAAACTCAGGCTTAAGCTGCGCCAGCGAATGCGCCAGAACATCCACGCGCCAGCCCTTCTGGGTGGCAATCCACGCTTCCAGCCACAGGCGGGTGGTATCGTGCACGTTCCAGCCGACCACCAGCGCATCTTTTCCGGCTTTGTTCTTCGCCGAGGCAAGGCAGACGGCGATGTAGTTGATCAGCACCCCGTCGAGCATGCTGAGCAGCGCCTGCAGGGTGGACTGCTGGCACTGCAGGCGTCGACGGAGCGGAATGAAAAGATGGTTGATCAGCGTCTGTGCCGGATAATCGCGGCCTTGCTCTTTTATCCATGCGCGCAGGCGCTGCAGGTTGCCCGCCTGCAGGAGTCGCAGCAGGGTTTCCTGTTGTTCGCGCCAGAGGTGCTGCGTGTCCGGGTCGTCGTGGCTCAGCAGGGACTTCACCTTGCCGACCTGCACCCCGTTGTCGATCCAGCTTTTAATTTCGCGAATGCGGTCGATATCGGCTTCATTGAAAAGGCGATGCCCACCGTCGGTCCTCTGCGGTTTGAGTAATCCATACCGTCGCTGCCACGCCCGTAGGGTAACGGGATTGATATCACAAAGGAGTGCCACTTCACCTATTGTGTAAAGCGCCATATTCGCCCCCTGGCTTACGCGTCCCCAGCTTAACTGTAGACTCACTTTGGCGAACCAGGAAAGATTGATTGATTTTTGAACAAACAATGCGAAGCATGCGCGATATTCAGAAAAAGGTGTGATAACGGACACGATTTTGCGCTTTTTTGGAATGCTTCAAAGAAAGTAAACCCGCATCAGTGTATGTTACGCGTTTTTAGCGTGTGCGGTTTTGAGTATGTACGAGTTTAATCTGGTGCTGCTGTTGCTTCAGCAGATGTGCGTGTTTCTTGTCATTGCCTGGCTGATGAGCAAAACGCGCCTGTTTATCCCGCTGATGCAGGTCACCGTACGTCTGCCGCATAAGCTGCTCTGCTACGTCACCTTCTCTATTTTCTGCATCATGGGGACTTATTTTGGTCTCCATATCGAAGACTCTATTGCCAATACGCGCGCTATCGGCGCGGTGATGGGCGGGCTGCTGGGCGGTCCCGTCGTCGGTGGCCTTGTCGGTTTAACCGGGGGTCTGCATCGCTATTCCATGGGCGGGATGACGGCGCTCAGCTGCATGATCTCCACGATCGTGGAAGGTCTGCTAGGCGGGCTGGTGCACAGCTACATGATCAAACGCGGCCGCCCGGATAAAGTCTTTAGCCCGCTCACCGCCGGTGCCATTACCTTTGTAGCCGAAATGGCGCAGATGGCGATCATTCTGCTCATTGCCCGTCCGTTTGAGGATGCGCTGCACCTGGTCGGCAGTATTGCCGCCCCGATGATGGTAACCAACACCGTGGGTGCGGCGCTGTTTATGCGCATTCTGCTCGACAAGCGCGCCATGTTTGAGAAGTACACCTCGGCCTTTTCCGCGACGGCGCTGAAGGTCGCCGCCTCGACCGAAGGGATCCTGCGCCAGGGGTTCAACGAAGAGAACAGCATGAAGGTCGCGCAGGTGCTCTACAAGGAGCTGGATATCGGCGCGGTGGCTATCACCGACCGCGAGCGGCTGCTGGCCTTTACCGGCACCGGGGACGATCACCATCTGCCGGGGAAACCCATCTCCTCAGCCTACACGCTGCGCGCCATTGAAACCGGTGAGGTGGTGTACGCCGACGGTAACGAGGTGCCTTATCGCTGTTCGCTGCATCCGCAGTGCAAGCTGGGCTCCACGCTGGTGATTCCGCTGCGCGGCGAGAATCAGCGGGTGATGGGCACCATCAAGCTGTATGAGGCGAAAAACCGTCTGTTCAGCTCGATCAACCGCACGCTGGGGGAGGGGATCGCCCAGCTGCTGTCCGCGCAAATCCTCGCCGGACAGTATGAGCGGCAGAAAGCGCTGCTGACGCAGTCCGAAATTAAGCTGCTGCATGCCCAGGTCAATCCGCATTTCCTGTTCAACGCCCTCAACACGCTCAAAGCGGTGATCCGCCGCGACAGCGATCAGGCCGCGCAGCTGGTGCAGTTTCTGTCGACCTTCTTTCGCAAAAACCTGAAGCGACCGTCTGAGATCGTCACCCTCGCCGATGAGATTGAGCACGTGAATGCCTATCTTCAGATTGAGCAGGCGCGTTTCCAGTCGCGCCTGCAGGTGTCGCTCTCCGTGCCGGATGAGCTGGCGTATCAGCATCTTCCGGCCTTTACCCTGCAGCCGATTGTGGAAAACGCCATTAAGCACGGCACGTCGCAGCTACTGGGAACGGGGGAGATAACCATTGCCGCCAGCCGTTTTAACCACCATCTGGTGCTGGATATTGAAGACAATGCCGGGCTTTACCAGCCTTCCGCCTCTGGCGGTCTGGGGATGAGCCTGGTGGATAAACGCCTGCGCGCCCATTTTGGCGACGACTGTGGCATTACCGTCGCCTGTGAGCCAGACCGATTTACCCGTATTACCGTACGACTGCCGCTGGAGGAAAACGCATGTTAAGAGTGCTGATTGTGGATGACGAGCCGCTGGCACGGGAAAACCTGCGCGTTCTGCTGCAGGAGCAGCCGGATATTGAGATTGTGGGAGAGTGCGCGAACGCCATTGAGGCCATCGGCGCGGTGCACAAACTGCGCCCGGACGTGCTGTTCCTCGATATTCAGATGCCCCGCATCAGCGGGCTGGAGATGGTCGGCATGCTCGACCCGGAACATCGTCCCTACATCGTGTTTCTGACGGCGTTTGATGAATATGCCGTTAAGGCCTTTGAGGAGCACGCGTTTGACTATCTGCTCAAGCCGATTGAAGAGAAGCGGCTGGAAAAAACGCTCACCCGTTTACGTCAGGAGCGCACCGTACAGGACGTCACGCTGCTGCCGGAAAACCAGCAGCCGCTGAAGTTCATCCCCTGCACCGGGCACAGCCGGATCTATCTTCTTCAGATGGATGATGTGGCCTTTGTCAGCAGCCGCCTGAGCGGGGTGTTTGTCACCAGCGCGGAAGGGAATGAAGGGTTTACCGAGCTGACCCTGCGCACGCTGGAGAGCCGCACGCCGCTGATTCGCTGCCACCGCCAGTATCTGGTGAACATGGCGCACCTGAAGGAGATCCGCCTGGAAGATAACGGCCAGGCCGAGCTGGTGCTGCGTGCCGGGCAAACGGTGCCCGTCAGCCGTCGCTACCTGAAGAGTTTGAAAGAGGCGATTGGGCTGTAAAGCTGGTACACTGCGCGCCATTGCATCATCGACATTCGAAGGCTCTATGCTAAGTAACGATATTCTTCGTAGCCTGCGCTACACCCTGAAAGCGAACAATAACGACATGGTGCGCATTCTTGCGCTGTCCGACATGGAATCCACGTCTGCGAGTTTTGACACGTGGATGACCAAAGAAGACGAAGAGGGATTTGTCCGCTGCCCTGACATCATTCTGTCGGGTTTCCTGAACGGCCTGATTTACGATAAGCGTGGCAAAGATCCGGCCGCGCCAGAGCTGGCGCTGGAGCGTCGGGTGAACAACAACACGGTGCTGAAAAAGCTGCGCATCGCCTTCTCGCTGAAAACGGACGATATCGTGGCGATCATGACGGAGCAAAAATACCGCGTATCCGTGCCGGAAGTGACCGCCATGATGCGCGCGCCGGATCACAAAAACTACCGCGAGTGCGGCGACCAGTTTCTGCGTAATTTCCTGCGTGGGTTAACTCACCGGGTGCATCACCCGAAGGCGTGATTGCAGAATGGGTGCGGCCTGATGCCCTCACCCCAACCCTCTCCCACGGGGAGAGGGAGAAAACAAAATGCCATAAAAAAAGCCGGAGATAATCTCCGGCTTTTTTGTTATTTCACCTGCTGACCCGGCTTCGCGCCTTCGTCTGGGCTTAAAAGGAAGATATCTTTCCCGCCAGGGCCTGCGGCCATCACCATCCCCTCAGAGATGCCGAAGCGCATTTTGCGCGGCGCCAGGTTCGCCACCATCACGGTTTGACGACCGATCAGCACCTGCGGGTCCGGATAGGCAGAACGGATGCCGGAGAAGACGTTGCGCTTCTCGCCGCCGAGATCCAGCGTCAGGCGCAGCAGCTTGTCAGAACCGTCCACGAACTCCGCGTTTTCAATCAGCGCCACGCGCAGGTCGACTTTGGCGAAATCATCGAAGGTAATGGTTTCCTGAATCGGATCGTCCGCCAGCGGGCCGGTGACCGGTGCCGCAGCAGCCTTCACTTCTTCTTTAGACGCTTCCACCAGAGCTTCAACCTGCTTCATCTCGATGCGGTTGTACAGCGCCTTGAAGGTGTTCACCTTGTGGCCGAGCAGCGGCTGCTGGATTGCATCCCAGGTCAGTTCGGTGTTCAGGAACGCTTCAGCACGGGCTGCCAGCTGCGGCAGAACCGGCTTCAGCCAGGTCATCAGCACGCGGAACATGTTCAGACCCATGGTGCAGATCGCCTGCAGGTCAGCGTCGCGGCCTTCCTGTTTCGCGACAACCCACGGGGCCTGCTCGTCCACATAGCGGTTGGCAACATCGGCCAGCGCCATGATTTCACGAATCGCTTTACCGAATTCACGGCTTTCCCAGGCTTCACCAACCGCAGCGGCGGCATCGGTGAAGGTTTTATACAGCTCAGGATCGGCCAGTTCAGCAGAAAGCACGCCGTCAAAACGCTTCGCGATAAAGCCCGCGTTACGGGACGCCAGGTTGACGACCTTGTTGACGATGTCCGCGTTCACGCGCTGCACGAAATCTTCCAGGTTCAGGTCGATATCGTCGATGCGGGAAGAGAGCTTCGCGGTGTAGTAGTAGCGCAGGCTGTCCGCGTCGAAGTGGTTCAGCCAGGTGCTGGCCTTGATGAACGTCCCGCGGGACTTGGACATCTTCGCGCCGTTCACCGTTACGTAGCCGTGTACGAACAGGTTGGTTGGCTTGCGGAAGTTGCTGCCTTCCAGCATCGCCGGCCAGAACAGGCTGTGGAAGTAAACGATGTCTTTACCGATGAAGTGGTACAGCTCGGCAGTGGAATCTTTCTTCCAGTATTCGTCGAAGCTGACGGTATCGCCACGCTTGTCGCACAGGTTCTTGAAGGAGCCCATGTAGCCGATTGGCGCGTCCAGCCAGACGTAGAAGTATTTGCCCGGCGCGTTCGGGATTTCAAAGCCGAAGTACGGCGCATCGCGGGAGATATCCCACTGCTGCAGGCCGGATTCGAACCACTCCTGCATTTTATTCGCCACCTGCTCCTGCAGCGCGCCGCTGCGGGTCCACGCCTGCAGCATTTCGCTGAAGGACGGCAGGTCGAAGAAGAAGTGCTCGGAGTCACGCATCACCGGCGTGGCGCCGGATACCACGGATTTCGGCTCGATAAGCTCGGTCGGGCTGTAGGTCGCGCCGCACACTTCGCAGTTATCGCCGTACTGGTCCGGGGATTTACATTTCGGACAGGTGCCTTTGACGAAACGGTCCGGCAGGAACATGCCTTTTTCCGGATCGTACAGCTGAGAGATGGTGCGGTTTTTAATAAAACCGTTCTCTTTCAGACGGGTGTAGATCAGCTCCGACAGCTCGCGGTTTTCGTCGCTGTGCGTGGAGTGATAGTTGTCATAGCTGATGTCAAAGCCAGCAAAATCAGTCTGATGCTCCTGACTCATTTCGGCAATCATCTGCTCCGGGGAAATCCCCAGCTGCTGCGCTTTCAGCATGATCGGCGTGCCGTGGGCATCGTCCGCACAGATGAAGTTAACCTCGTGGCCGCGCATTCGCTGGTAACGGACCCAGACATCAGCCTGGATATGCTCCAGCATGTGGCCGAGGTGGATTGAGCCGTTGGCGTACGGCAGTGCGCACGTTACCAGAATTTTCTTCGCGACTTGAGTCATAGTAGGCATTACTTCTTTTAACTGTGAAAAGGGTTTTTGATATTACCAAAAGGGGCATTATTAAGTAAGCACAAACCACGGCCTTTCAGGTAAACTTGTTCATCTAAGGTCTTATTCACAAGAACAAAGGAGTCGGGATGAGTTCTCAATCCCAGGCCAAATCACCGGAAGCCTTACGAGCAATGGTCGCCGGGACGCTGGCTAACTTTCAGCATCCAACCCTGAAGCACAATCTCACTACGCTGAAAGCGTTACACCACGTCGCCTGGCTGGACGATACGCTGCACATTGAGCTGCAGATGCCGTTCGTCTGGACCAGCGCCTTTGACGCGCTGAAAGAGCAGACCAGCTCTGAGCTGCTGCGCATGACCGGCGCGAAGGCGATCGACTGGAAGCTGAGCCACAGCATCGCCACGCTGAAGCGCGTGAAAAACCAGCCTGGCGTGAACGGCGTGAAAAACATCATTGCCGTCAGCTCGGGCAAAGGCGGGGTGGGGAAATCCTCTACCGCCGTTAACCTGGCGCTCGCGCTGGCAGCGGAAGGGGCAAAGGTCGGTATTCTGGACGCCGATATCTACGGTCCGTCTATTCCGAACATGCTGGGCGCGGAAAACCAGCGCCCAACCTCGCCGGACGGCACCCACATGGCGCCAATCATGGCGCACGGTCTGGCGACCAACTCCATCGGTTACCTGGTGACTGACGATAACGCCATGGTCTGGCGCGGCCCGATGGCCAGCAAAGCGCTGCTGCAGATGCTGCAGGAGACGATGTGGCCGGATCTGGATTATCTGGTGCTGGACATGCCGCCGGGCACCGGTGACATTCAGCTGACGCTGGCGCAGAACATTCCGGTGACGGGAGCCGTTGTGGTGACCACGCCGCAGGATATCGCGCTGATCGACGCCAAAAAAGGCATCGTGATGTTCGAGAAGGTGGAAGTGCCGGTGCTCGGTATCGTCGAGAACATGAGCATGCACATCTGCAGCAACTGCGGCCACCACGAACCTATCTTCGGCACGGGTGGCGCAGAAAAACTGGCCGCGAAGTATCACACCCAACTGCTGGGACAGATGCCGCTTCACATTACCCTGCGCGAAGATCTGGATAGCGGCAAGCCGACGGTGGTCAGCCGTCCGGACAGCGAATTTGCAGAAATGTATCGCCAGCTGGCGGGACGCGTTGCGGCGCAGCTCTACTGGCAGGGCGAAGTCATCCCAGGGGAAATCGCGTTCCGCGCAGTGTAACGCCTTAGCGTAGAATTGCCGGGTGGCGCTTCGCTTACCCGGCCTACAAGTGGCACCATCACGTAGGTCGGGTAAGGCGAAGCCGCCACCCGACTTTAACCCAAGCGATAGTGCATCAAATAATATTCTCCCTCCGGAGAATCCCCCGTCGCCTCAATGTGCCAGCCGTGCTGCTGGTAAAACGCGACAGCCCGCGCATTCTTCACCAGACACTTAAGCGAACCCGTACTGGTAAACGTCTTCTGAACCTGTTCCAGGAGCATACGCCCGACACCATGGCTTTGATACTGCGGGTCGACAAACAGGTTGTGCAGGAAATTATCGTTCGTCCAGACGGAGGCAAAACCCAGGCGATGACCGTTCTGCGTGGCAACCCAAATCACTTCGTCACGGGTTGCCGCGTCAAAGTCTTCCAGCTGCCAGTCTGCACTCTCCAGCCATGGCCAGGCTTCACGCCGGGCGTGGAGGTAGAGCGTGCGCAGGAAAGGGCGGTCACTTTCCTGCCAGGGGCGAATCAGGATTGCGTTAGCGGTGATAGAAAATATCTCCATTGTAGGCTTTGTATATCTTGCCATCAGCATCGCCAATCAGCACGTAGTTCTCACCCATGTAGGTCCAGTGGGTTCCGGCATCCGGCGCCGGCAGGTTACGCAGCTGGTACTGTTTGATGGTGTACTCCGGCGTTTGATACTGCGCCGGCGCCGTGTCGCCAATCTTGAATTTCGTGAAGTCAGCGATGAACTCTTGTTCTTCGTAAGCGCTGATGCCTGATGCTGCTGGTGCTGCGTTAGCCACGCTTGCCAGGGTCATCACGACACCCAGAAGCAGCCATTTACACTTAGCCATTTTTTCTCCAGTTAACCTGTTTTTACTTTTTGCTTTTGCACGTCAACAATACGGCAACCTGACTATTTTATGTATCAGACTATGGCTTGTTCCAGGAAAAATGTAACAAAACTGAACATAACCCGGGGATCGTTTTCCGCTAGGAGCACGACACTTCTTTACAGCATGACGCAAACTCGCCCGCTATGATGACCTCCGGTTAAATTGAGAGGTCACAATGGATAACCGCAAAATCAGTCGACTGCGCCGCTGGGCGCGGGAAGGGATCATACTCGTTCTGCTGACGCTGGCCGTGGTATGGGGTGTTGATCAGTACCGAAAACCGACGCTCCCCGCCAGTTTTAGTGCAACGCCGATGCAGAGCATCGACGGCAACGTTCACGATATTGCGGCGCTCAGCCAGGATCGTCCGCTGCTGATCTACGTCTGGGCAACCTGGTGCAGCATTTGCCGCTACACGACGCCTGCGGTTAATCAACTGGCAGAAGAGGGCGGGAACGTGGTGAGTATCGCCATGCGTTCTGGTGACAACGCAAAGCTTGAGCGCTGGGTTGATAAGAAACAGCTAAAAATGCCGGTGATTAACGATGCAAACGGTGCTTTGTCGCAGCAGTGGCAGGTGAGCGTCACGCCAACGCTGGTGGTTGTGTCGAAGGGGAACGTGGTCAGTACCACGACGGGCTGGACGAGCTATTGGGGATTAAAATTAAGGATGTGGTGGGCAGGCGTATAAAAATAACCCCTCTCCCGGCGGAAGAGGGGTGTTGTATTACTTAGCCAGAACTTCCTGCGCGGTGCGCTCAACCAGAGACAGCAGGATTTTAATATCTTCCAGCGTCACGGTTGGGTTCAGCAGCGTCAGCTTCAGGCAGGTGACGCCGTTATGCTCGGTCACACCGACGTTCGCACGGCCGGATTCCAGCAGCGCGTCACCAATTTTCTGGTTCAGCAGGGCGATACCCGCTTCATCCGTCTGCACCTGTCCGCGGAAACGGAACAGAACGCTTGCCAGCTGCGGCTGCATAACCAGCTCCAGCGCAGGCTGCGCTTTCACATAGGCCGCAACCTGCTGTGCCAGGGTCACGCCGTGATCGATGATCGCCGCGTATTGCTCCTGACCCAGCGCTTCCAGGCTCATCCACAGCTTCAGCGCGTCAAAACGACGGGTGGTCTGCAGAGATTTGGAAACCAGGTTAGGCACGCCGGCCTCTTCGTCGAACTCAGAGTTCAGGTAAGCCGCCTGATAGCGCATCAGCTCATAGTGGCGCGCTTCTTTCAGCAGGAACGCGCCGCAGCTGATGGTCTGGAAGAACTGCTTGTGGAAGTCCAGGGTGACGGAATCCACCAGCTCGATGCCGTCCAGGTAGTGACGATACTGCTCAGACATCAGCAGCGCGCCGCCCCAGGCCGCATCAACGTGTACCCAGATGTTCTGCTTCGCCGCCAGCTCTGCAATCGCACGCAGCGGGTCGATAGCACCGGCATCGGTGGTACCTGCCGTCGCGACGATGGCCAGAATCTGCTCGCCGTTCGCATTGCACTGTTCGATTTTCGCCGCCAGATCGGTCAGATCCATGCGGGAGAATTCGTCCGTTTTCACCTGCACCACGGACTGGTAGCCCAGGCCCATCAGCGCCATGTTTTTCTGCACGGAGAAGTGCGCGTTTTCGGAGCACAGCACGCGAATTTTGCGCAGATCGCCAACCAGACCGTCCTGCTGAACGGAATGACCCTGACGCGCGAAGAACGCATCGCGCGCCAGCATCAGGCCCATCAGGTTGCTCTGAGTCCCGCCGCTGGTGAAAACACCTGCGTCGCCGGCCTGATAACCCACGCGGGTACGCAGCCACTCGATCAGTTTGATCTCAATGATGGTTGCGGACGGGCTTTGATCCCAGGAGTCCATACTCTGGTTAGTGGCGTTGATCAGCACTTCCGCCGCCTGGCTTACGACCAGGCTTGGGCAGTGCAGGTGCGCCACACACTGCGGGTGATGAACGGACAGGCTGTCTTTCAGGAAGAACTCCACGGCGCGTTCAATCGCCGCTTCGTTGCCCAGCCCTTTCGGGTTGAAATCCAGCTTAATACGGTCGCGCAGTTCCGCGACCGTTTTGCCCTGATACATCTCAGGCTGTTTTAGCCACTGCATCACAGCCTGAGTGCTTTGTTCAATCGCCTGCTGGTAAGCTTCAATGCTCTGCGCAGAGGAGAACAAAATTGGGTTTGAATCAGACATCGTAATCAACAACTCCGGTTACGCCGGGCGAACGCCCGCAGCAAGCAGTGCCTGCTCAAATTTATCCAGGAAGATTTTCAGCTCTTCGTCACTGATCAGCAGAGACGGCAGCAGACGCAGAACGATACCGTTACGGCCACCGCGCTCCAGAATCAGACCGGCTTCGAAGCACTTCTTCTGAATCAGTGCAGACAGCTCGCCGTCGCCAGGGAAGCAGCCCATGTGGTCTGCGGCTTCGTGTGGCTTAACGATCTCAATACCGATCATCATGCCCAGACCGCGCACGTGGCCGATGACCGGATAGCGTTTCGCCATCTCTTTCAGCTGGCCTTTCAGCCATTCGCCCTGTGCAGCCACTTTGCCTGCGATGTTCTGGTCTTTCAGGATTTTCAGCGTCGTCAGACCGGTTGCCATCGCCAGCTGGTTGCCGCGGAAGGTACCGGTGTGGTGACCTGGCGCCCACGCATCGAACTGCTTTTTGATACCGAGTACGGCCAGCGGCAGACCGCCACCGACGGCTTTAGACATCACGATGATGTCTGGCTCAATGCCAGCGTGTTCGAAGGCGAAGAATTTACCGGTACGGGCAAAGCCAGCCTGAACTTCGTCGAGGATCAGCAGAATGCCGTGTTCCTGAGTCACTTTACGGATGCGCTGCAGCCACTCAGCCGGAGCCGGGTTCACGCCGCCTTCGCCCTGAACCGCTTCCAGGATCACCGCAGCAGGCTTACGCACGCCGCTTTCAACGTCGTTGATCAGGTTATCGAAGTAGTACGTCAGCGCTTTCACGCCCGCTTCACCACCGATACCCAGCGGGCAGCGGTATTCGTGTGGGTAAGGCATGAACTGCACTTCTGGCATCATACCGTCAACCGCTTCTTTCGGAGACAGGTTGCCGGTCACGGACAGCGCGCCGTGGGTCATACCGTGGTAACCACCAGAGAAGCTGATGATACCGCTACGACCGGTCACTTTTTTCGCCAGCTTCAGCGCCGCTTCAACGGCGTCAGCACCGGATGGACCGGTGAACTGCAGGCAGTACTCTTTGCCCTGACCAGGCAGCAGAGAGAGCAGGTATTCAGAAAACGCGTCTTTCAGAGGCGTCGTCAGATCCAGAGTATGTAACGGCAAGCCGCTGGTAATGACATTTTGGATGCTTTTCAGCACATCAGGATGGTTATGGCCAAGCGCAAGGGTCCCTGCGCCTGCTAAACAGTCAAGGTATTCTTTATTATCTGCATCGGTGATCCACACGCCTTCTGCTTTAGTGATGGCTAAAGGCAGTTTGCGCGGATAACTCCTGACGTTAGATTCAAACTCGGCCTGACGGGCCAGATAGGTTTCGTTGCTTTTGTGGGCATCTACGGTGTCAATACGGACTTTATCCGTCATCATATCACTCCTACAACCGCCGCTTCGTTATGAGCCACGATTGAATAAAAAGTTAAAAAACAGATGGGGCCTGAAAAAAACGCCGCCAATATAGAGCCTTTTGCCACGGGGCTCAATGGTTAATTTGTTTACTGTTTTGTGACACGGGGCTGTGGGGAGAAAATATCCCCATTTTTAAAATGAAAATTGCATTTTATGCCAAATAAAAACAGCCTGTTACAGGCTGTTTGTCCGGCGTGTACAGTCGCAGAAAAGAGTGTGACAAAACGTGCCATCGAATGGCAAAAAAGGAGGCTGCCTGTCTCTATTCCTGCGTCATGTGCAAAAAGCGGTGCTCATGATGCATGCACAACGGAATCACGCATCAAAAAAGGACTTTCAACGCGCGTGGTGTTCTGATGCTCTTCACCGTTAATAATATGCATGGCGCTCAGGCGACCAATTTCATAGTGTGGCAGTTGAACCGTCGTGAGAGGAGGCAGGAACAGCTCCCCAATACCCACCATATTGTCATAGCCGATTACCGCGACATCTTCCGGTATGCGAAGCCCTTGCGCCAGCAGCGTCTGGTACACCATAAACGCGATACGGTCGTTGCCGCAGATAACGGAGTCGAACCGGGGAATGCCATTCTGCATGTGCGCCAGCAATACTGACGGAATGTCACGATAGTGCTCATCGCCGAGCGCCATATAGCTGTGCGCCAGGCTGTGCGGGTCGAGTCCCGCTTCACGGCATGCACGTTCCAGCCCCTGACGACGTCGGGTTGTGGCCAGATGCCCCTCAGGCAAATGCAGGCAGAGAGGGCGTCGATAACCCTCCGCGAGTAACGCCCGTACGGCGGTATACTGCCCCTGTTCATCATCGGGAATATAGCTGGCGACCTTTTCGCCGTCACTTTCGCAGTTGGCCAGCACGCAGGGAAGGGTGAGGAGTTTGGCCGGGAGAGGAACCTGACGTAACCCCATGGTGGTGTAGATAATTCCGTCAGGCCGATGAGAAAGGAGAAGGTCGACAATGGCGTCCGGGTTGTCATCGGTAAACATATTCATCACGAAGCTGTTCCAGCCGTGCATTCTGGCCGTTTCTTCAATCGACAGCGTGATTTCCACCGAGAAAGGCGTCGTCACCGTATCGAGCGCCAGTACGCCTATGGTTTTCGGCGAGGCATGCGCGCCGCGAATTTTCTTGGCGGACAGGTCTGGCACGTAGCTGGTCTGCTCGATAGCCAGCTGAACGCGCGCCAGCGTTTCCGGCTTAAGGCGTTCCGGGGTGTTCAGCGCACGTGAGACCGTCATCAGCGATACGTTAGCCAGCTTTGCGACGTCCTTCAGGGAAGCCATTTTCTTACTCCGTTAATGCTCTGTGTGAAAGGGTATACAACTAAGTCGCTGATGTAAAAGGAAGGCTGATGCACATGCCAGGTCAGGCTTACCTCCGTGATGAATGTTTGATCGCGATCTCATTCTCTAAATGTTAACGTTAACTTTCGTGATTAACATCTTAAATCTTCACCAAACAGCATGAGAAAGAAATTATGTTAACGTTACCATTGCGTCATTACTCCAACATGAGAATGTCATGATGAAAACGCATCACTCTCACAGCTACCCTTTATTAAGCGCACTACTCTTTTTCTTTTTTGTCACCTGGTCATCTTCCGGCTCGCTACTCTCCATCTGGCTTCATCAGGAAGTGGGCCTAAAAGCGGGGGATACCGGCGTTATCTATGCCGTGCTTTCCGTCTCCGCGCTTTTTGCTCAAATCTGCTATGGATTCATTCAGGACAAGCTCGGTCTGCGCAAAAACCTGCTCTGGTTTCTGACCAGCCTGCTCATTCTTTCCGGTCCGGCCTTCCTGCTGTTTGGTTATCTGCTGCAAATTAACGTATTACTCGGCAGTATTTTCGGCGGGGTTTATATCGGGCTGACGTTTAACGGCGGAATAGGTGTTCTGGAGTCCTACACCGAGCGCGTGGCCCGCCAGAGCCAGTTCGAGTTTGGCAAGGCGAGGATGTGGGGATCGCTGGGCTGGGCGGCGGCAACCTTTTTTGCAGGGCTCCTGTTCAACATTAATCCGAAGCTGAACTTCGCGGTGGCGAGCTGCGCCGGGCTGGCGTTTTTTGTGTTGCTGGCGCGCCTCAGGGTCTCTTCCGCTCCGCACGCCATGCAGGAGGCGGTGTCCGGCGGTAAGGTTACGCTGGAGGATGCCTTGCGCCTGCTGACGCTGCCGCGCTTCTGGGCGCTGGTGTTTTTCGTTATCGGCACCTGTATTTATGGCGTTTATGACCAGCAGTTCCCTGTCTATTTCTCCTCACAGTTTCCGACGTTACAGGAAGGGAACGCCATGTACGGCTATCTCAACTCCTTCCAGGTTTTCCTGGAGGCGGCGGGCATGTTTTGCGCCCCGTGGCTGGTGAATCGCCTCGGTGCGAAAAACGGCCTGATTTTCGCCGGAATGGTGATGGCGATGCGTATGGTGGCATCGGGTCTGGTTGAGGGGCCGGTATTGATCTCCATTACCAAGCTATTGCACGCGGTTGAACTGCCCATTTTGCTGGTCTCCATCTTTAAATACAACAGCCTGCATTTTGATAAGCGGCTCTCTTCCACCCTCTATCTGGTGGGCTTTGCCTGTACAAGCTCGGTGATTGCCTCGGTACTGTCGCCGCTGGCCGGCTACAGCTATGAGAAATACGGCTTTGCCCAGTCCTATCTCATCATGGGGTTGTTAGTTTTCAGCACCACGTTTATCTCCATCTTCCTGTTGCGCTCGGGTAAGTCCTCTTCTGACCCGCTCATGCCGCAACCTTCCACTATCTGATTAAAGAGTAGAGAAATGACGTATTCCATTACAAAAGCAGAACAGGAACTGCAGTCCGGACGCGAAGGGCTCAACCTGCGCTGGTATCCCCGTTACCACCTCGCCGCGCGTGCCGGCTGGATGAACGACCCGAATGGCCTGGTCTGGTTTGACGGCTGGTATCACGCCTTTTATCAACATCATCCGTATTCGACCCAGTGGGGGCCGATGCACTGGGGCCATGCGCGCAGCAAAGATTTAGTTCACTGGGAACACCTCCCGGTTGCGCTGGCACCGGAAGGACCAGACGACAAGGACGGCTGTTTTTCTGGCTCAGCGGTGGTGGATGGTGACACGCTGGCGCTGATCTACACCGGCCACAAATTCCACGGCGATCCCGGCGATGAGGCTAATCTCTACCAGGTTCAGTGCCTGGCAACCAGCCGTGACGGCATCCACTTTGTGCGGCACGGGACCGTCATTGACACACCGCCTGGACTGCATCACTTCCGCGATCCGAAAGTATGGCGTGAAGGGGAGTGGTGGTACATGGTCGTTGGCGCGCGAGAGGGTGATACGGGCCAGGTGCGTGCGTACCGGTCTGCCGATCTGCGAGAGTGGCAGGACAGGGGCGTGCTCGCGGTGGCTGAAAAAGAGATGGGCTACATGTGGGAATGTCCGGACTTTTTCACCCTTAATGGTAAACGCGTGCTGATGTTCTCTCCTCAGGGGCTGGCGGCGGACGGATTCAAAAACCGTAATCTTTTCCAGAGCGGGTATCTGGTAGGTGAATGGCAGCCCGGCCAGCCCTTTGTGCGTGAAGGTGAATTTGTAGAGATGGATTACGGGCATGATTTCTATGCGCCGCAAAGTTTCCTGACGCCCGACGGCCGCCGCATTGTTATCGGCTGGCTGGACATGTGGGAATCACCTCTGCCGGAACAGGAGGATGGCTGGGCAGGCATGCTCTCCTTACCTCGCGAGCTGACGCTGAGTGCGGATAATCATCTGCAAATGCATCCAGCCAGAGAAGTTGAAACCCTGCGCGGGGCGTGGTTCCCCTGGCCGATAAGTACGCTTAATAACCAGCAGATGACGCTGGTGGAACACTGCGATGCGATGGAGGTCACTCTGCAATGGGATTGCGCGAACAGCAGCGCGGAGCAATACGGCATTCGTCTCGGCGACGGGCTACGCATCTATGTTGATGCCCAGATGCAGCGCCTGGTGCTGGAGCGTCACTATCCGCAGTATGGCTTGTGCAGTACCCGAAGCGTCGCGCTTAACCTGAACGACATGCTGAACCTGCGCCTGTTCTTTGATAGCTCGTCTGTGGAGGTGTTTGTCAATGAGGGGGAAGCGTGCCTCAGCAGCCGCATTTATCCTGATGCAGACGGCCGCGAGCTGGCGTTGTTTGCCTGGGCGGGGGGAGCGTCGCTTATTCATGGCGGGGCATGGCAATTAGAATAAAAGGGCTTATGACATTTCTGACCCTTTGCATGGAGTGAGACCGGCAAATAAAAAAGGCGACCGCAGTCGCCTGATTTATTTTAGCGAACCCTTCTTTTACTGCTTCATTTGCATCAATCATCATATAATCCTCAAGAATAATTGAAAAAAACGCCCATCTGTTAAGGGCGGCTTTAGCAATACACTAAAGACTGACAATCACGAATCTAATATACTTTGCTATTTAGTCCCTTTTAAGTCAGGGGGATATTATTTTTTAATCTGCGAATTAACGACTTTTCCATTTTCAACAGTCAGCAAAAGCGTATAGCCTTGTTTCTTCCATACCCCATTATTAGGCTTCCAGCCATTAGCAAGAAGATATTCAGCACTATCAGAGATAGGCTTATTCATTACATGATCAGCTTCCTTAGTGATGTTATTCACTTTAGGTGCTTTTGTATTGCATTGCCCCGCAGCATCCATCACTTGTGTACAGCCTTTAGGTAAACCATGCGCAGATTGTGCTTTCTGTACTGGATAGAGCGCTTGCGCATTTTCCATTGCTTGCTTTTCAGCTGAAGCGTTTATCGTTGCCTGCCTGTTTTGTTCTGCAATGTAACAAGCATCACGGCTAATACCTTGAGCTTCACAATCTGCCATGCGTTGAGCCTGTGAAGTACAACCCGCTAACGCAGAAACAGACAAAGCTACTATCATCAACTTGTTCATATGTCCTACACCGTTATTTAAATAAAGAGAATCTTTAAGCGTGTATCTATAAGAATAACTTCTTTCATAATCTCACCCATTCAACATACATTAGACCCATAAAGAAACCTGTGGCCACTAATGCTAATGCCACTATAGTGGAGAATAAAATATATTTTGTCATGTTCGCTATCATCAGAATAATCAAATTAAGCCAGTTAGCCATAAGTCATAGGGTGAGTTTGTAGTGATATCGTTGGTTAACTGGCTTGTTATTTAAAACTCTTAATAAAAGCCTCTAACGAAGAGGCGTGGGTTAAAAACTTTATTTAGAAACCGAAAGCTACACCAGCCCCGTAAGTAGCGCCGCCGAAGGAACCCGCACCAACAGAAGCTTTAGTTACGATGTGATCGGTAACACGAGCAGAGATTCCTATAGCAACAGCACCTTGAGAGTCATAACCGCCAGCACCAGCACCGATAGCGAAAGTCTGAGAGTCTGTTACCTGCGGGATGTTGCTCATAGCGGCCACAGAAGCAACACCAACAGCAGCACGTTTACGGTTGTTATCTACATCATCCTTAAGGTTCTGGAAGTTGTTATTACTTTCATTTTCTAACGCTGTAATACGTTCTTCATGGTTCTTCAGTTGTGCGCTGTGATTCTGAATAGTGGTTTCTTGTGCTTGTTGACGCGACTGAACGTTAGCGACAGCAGCTTTATTAGCAGCGGCTACTGTTTGTGCATCAACAGCTAAAGATTGCGCATAAGCGCTCGTATTGATTGCCTGAGTCGCTTTGTCAGAAGCATCTTGCAGGGCTTGATCTTGTCTATCCTGATCGTCTTTGAATGTATTTGAATCTACTTTAGTAGTAAGTGCGTTTGTGTTTGCATCAGCTTTAGCGTTTGCATTAATCGCAGAGGTTAAAGATGTGTTAGCCGTATTTGGAGCAGGAATTGTTGTAGCTACCGGAGTTTGGCTATCTACTACAGTGATTGTTAATTTCTGAACCCCGCCCTGAACCCCGATAGGATCATTACGGCTAATTATCTGTTGTACAGGAGCCTGAATAATAGCTTTTGGCGGTATAGTTGGAGTGTACATTAAGTTAGTTTGTACTGTTGGGATTTTGCTCGGAACATTGTAAGGCTGTGCAACTGGTATAGGTTGTTTGTTAGGAATCTGCTGAATAGGGAGACTTATTTTAGGTGGCACATTATAAGGTTGAATTGTTGGTTGTTTAACCGGAACGTTGTAAGCCTGTGGCTGTGGTGGAACAACCGGAGTTTTCTGTACTGGTAAAATAGCTTGAGGGGCTACCAAAGGAGTAGGAGTGTTATTTACCAACATTTTGGGTGGTACGTTATATGGTAATGGCGTAGGCTCTTTAACGGGGATGTTATTAGCTAACGGTACAGGGGCTTTCGTCGGAACGTTGTAAGCCATAGGGACAGGAATTTTATTAGGGGTACTATTGGTCAACAAAGGAGGTACTTTGTTAGGTATGCTATGTGGTAATGGAGAAGGTACACCCTGATTAATAGGTGTAGGAATTTGTTGTTTAACTATAGGAATAGCAACAGGCGTAGCTACAGGAACCTTCTGAACCAAAGGAGGAGTTTTAATTACTGGCTTTGGTGGTTCAACAATCAAAGACTGCTTAGTTGGAGTAGTTATAATACTGTTAGCATTTGTAGTGTTAGCTGGTGCTGCAATCAAACCAGGCTCATTTAAAGTTGTTTTAGTATTAGTTACAGCAGTGTTACCAGAAACTACTACGGGTATATTAGCAGCTAAATTTACTTGTGCAGGTGTAGAAGGGGTTAACGTGCTCATAGATACAGGTGGAGTGATCCCTCCAATCTGTGTTACATAGATTAATTTACCTTGCGCCTGATCATAATAGCTATTGCTTACGAGTGTGTTATTAGCATCATTCAATGTGTTGCTTGCTATTACATTGTCACGAATCCACGGGGCATATTTTACAATGTCTGGATGTGAATTAAAGTAAGAGTTGGCAGCAGCAAGATCAGCACCAGTTAAAGAAGCTTCAGCTACACCAGTAGACACAACACTAAACATAAAAACAGCGATAGCTGATTTATTTAAAGACTTCATTTGAAAGCTCTCATCAATGCAAGAAAAAATTAAAGTAAGGGTGCTATCCGGGCAGGAAGATATAACCTCCTGTTATATCTGGATTAAACCTTGGTGAGTCTCAAAATTTAAGTTTGATAACTTATTTCGCAACGTGCAGTAACTATCTATGAATGTGTAATTTTGATTATTGATCTAGATCATGGATAGCATTTATCGCTAAACAGGTCTGCTGTAATATGAAAGGTATTATCTTAATAAATACAATTAGATAAGATTTATGACGTTCTGGATCTCAGAACATGAGAAAATTTCAATGCATAAGGTATGCTTAAGCATTTAACTATAAAATCATGCTAAATGTGTAAAACAGTTAATTCAAATTTATAGATTTTTCTACATTCTTTGCTTTTGAATCCTTTTTGTGTTTTGAATGAAAGTTGGTATTCAACTAAAGATTTTCTCTGTAGTTACTCACTAAAAATAAATGTGTTGAAAACTTATACGAAGTTGTATCTGGCTTGAATTGCTATATCTAAGTAAGAAGGTTGTTATACGAAATGGAGAGTTTAGAAGAGGGGGCATGATAGCCCCATATTTAGAGTGGGTTATGCTAAGCTTGTCTCTTTTCATTCCAGGCATCGGAATGCAAGATATTGCCATCTTTATAAAGGTGAGTGATCTTTTCATAAGCTAAAGACACATCTTCCATATGGCCTGTACCCGTAGCCGTTCGGGTATCATGCATCACAGGGCTAAAGCTAACTACTTTCACATTTTCTAGTGTAATGGTGTAGTAAATTTCCTCTTGCCCGCTGTAGTTGATACGATAGAAATTAAACTCAGCGCTTTTAAGAGTTTGCCCCGTTGCAACTGCTTTAAACAGATAGGGTGATGAACTATCAATCTCTTTAGTGAAATTGAATGAGCAATGTTGTCGGCTTCCTGTCACTTTACCTGTTAAATTGTCTGTAGGAATGATCACGCTATGCTGTAAGCTACGTAGTTCTATGCTTCCATCACGTCCATAAACGTCACAAGACCCCATGATCTGAGATCCACCATCATCTTTTAAAATCAAATGTACTGGTACAGCCATTTTTAACGCTCCTTGCTGTTAGTCGTATAACCATCTTCCTGCTTTAGCCGATTCTGCAAACATCCTTACAGTAAGAGGTTTTGAGATTTGCTTTACTGGTTTATCAGTAAACCATCTTCTAAAGAACCACGTTCTAAACCACGGATAATATTTCTGATAATTCATTGCTGACATGTCAACATTAAAAAATCTGTCGTATTTATTAATGCAATAAATTAAATCATCATCGTCTGCATAATCTTGAAGAATATCATCAAGCTCTAACGGTATCAGCTTTCCTGTGAATGTACCTGACACAGGTAACTCTTTACGGAATAGCTCTAAAACTTCCTGATCTGTTACCATATGCGATCTTTCTCGTGTGCGATTGTGTTGTAGTCACGAACGGTTTTATAAACGATTTTACTAATATCGCTCGCTACTATAGCCCAACCAACAACAGGTAATCCACGCCCCACAAAAGCGCCCAGGTTAGTAACATATTTAGGCTTAAGTGTTGTTATGCTCGCTTCTGTAAGAGTTGGAAGTCTTACAGGTAATTCAGTGTTAAGAAGTTGGCGAAGGTATTTTGATGCTATTGACGTACCCGCTGTGGTTCCGTAAGGTTTACCTCTTGTTTTTAATAATGGCAGACCCAGAATAATACAGCTCATTGAAATAACATCTTTAATTCCGCCAAATTGATCATTAACTCTATCCAGTAAAATCCAAAAAAATAACTCTCCTGCAGTGATATTGCATACGCCACGATAGAAATATGTTCCATTTAATTCTTCAACTGTATCCATCAGTAACCCTTTAGTTTCAGGTAACATGTTGATTAATCGTACTGCGTGCAAGTACAAAGGGGAAGCTGTTTTTATGAAAAAGCACTTAAAATCAAAGTGCTGTTGGCTAAATGATAAAGGTTATGTGTGCAGGCTATACATTGAGACAGTCGGATACCAGTGAATTATATAAGGGAAAGAGAAGGGAATTCATTAGCTACTGCTCAATACCATCTATTAAAATGTTAATTATTTTCTTTTCTGTGAAGGATCTTTTAGTCGTTTAATTAAAAAGACAGAGAGTAATTGGGTGTCGTTGTTCTTTCTGAGTATTCGAAGTCTTTCGCTCCTGCCTTGCGTGAAGAATCATTATCCGAAAGAGTGTGCTTGCTTGAGCAAGCAACTTCCCCTAATCTGGCAAAAAGTAAGCTAATGCTTACCAAATGACTCGGGGTGCCCTTCTTCGTTGAAGGCTGAGAAATACCCGTATTACCTGATCTGGATAATGCCAGCGTAGGGAAGTCAGATGCCTTCCCGGTATCGCTTCTTCACGCAAGGCAGGAGCGAACCCATGCAGCCTGACCTGCTCGATTTACACGTTTTACACCACTTCCGAACCCGTTCTCCACTGACCCATTGTATGACCAACGATGTCGTACAGACCTTTACGGCCAACGTTTTGCTGGCGCTTGGCGCATCACCGGCGATGGTGATCGAGGCCGAAGAGGCCGAGCAGTTTGCCGCGATAGCCGATGCGCTGCTGGTTAACGTTGGCACGCTGACCGCGCCGCGCGCGCAGTCGATGCGTCGTGCCATTGAAAGTACGGTGGCGGCAGGCAAACCCTGGACGCTGGACCCGGTTGCCGTTGGCGCGCTCGCGTTCCGTACCCGTTTTTGCCATCAAATTCTTGCCCTGAAACCGGCGGCCATTCGCGGCAATGCCTCAGAAATCCTTGCTCTTACCGGAATGAGCGCAGGCGGGCGCGGCGTCGATACGACCGATACCGCCGCCAGCGCGGTGCCCGCTGCTCAGGCGCTGGCCCGCCAGACCAATGCCGTTGTGGTCGTCACCGGTGAGGTGGATTACATCACTGACGGACAACGCACCCGAACGGTAACCGGTGGTGACCCGCTTATGACGCGCGTAGTGGGCACCGGGTGCGCTCTCTCCGCCGTCGTCGCGGCGAGCTGCTCGCTGCCGGGCGACCGGCTGGATAATATCGCTGCCGCCTGCGGATGGATGAAACGAGCCGGAACGGTCGCGGTTGCGCAGTCGCGTGGCCCGGGCAGTTTTGCCAGCGCGTTCCTGGATGCGCTCTACACGCTGGAGGAGCAGGCATGAAGCGGATTAACGCCCTGACCATTGCCGGCACCGATCCCAGCGGCGGCGCGGGCATCCAGGCAGACCTGAAAACCTTCTCCGCCCTTGGCGCGTACGGCTGCTCGGTCATTACCGCGCTGGTGGCGCAAAACACGCGCGGCGTACAGTCGGTCTACCGGATTGAGCCGGATTTTGTTGCCGCGCAGCTGGATTCAGTGTTCAGCGACGTGCGCATCGATACCACCAAAATCGGCATGCTGGCTGAGACGGATATCGTTGAAGCGGTGGCTGAGCGGCTTAAACGCTATCAAGTGCAAAACGTAGTGCTGGATACGGTGATGCTGGCGAAAAGCGGCGATCCGCTGCTCTCTGCCTCTGCCGTGGAAACGCTGCGCAAAAAGCTGCTGCCACAGGTGGCGCTCATCACGCCTAATCTTCCGGAAGCCGCCGCGCTGTTGGGCACATCGCACGCGCAAACGGAACGTGAGATGAAAGCGCAGGGGAACGCGCTGCTGGCGATGGGCTGCGGGGCGGTGCTGATGAAGGGCGGGCATCTGGATGACGCGGAAAGCCCGGACTGGCTCTTCACCCGCGACGGCGAAGTGCGCTTTACCGCGCCGCGCGTGCAGACCAAAAATACCCACGGCACGGGCTGTACGCTTTCGGCCGCGCTGGCGGCGCTGCGTCCACGGCATGACGGCTGGGCCGATACGGTGCGCGAAGCGAAAACCTGGCTCTCGGCGGCGCTGGCGAAAGCCGATACTCTGGAAGTGGGTCACGGTATTGGGCCGGTTCATCATTTTCATGCATGGTGGTAACCCAGTATACTTGCAGGAAACACCACGCCTGAGAAAACAGAGATGGAACAAGCGCATACCCGGTTAATCGCTCAACTGAATGAACGGATCGCCGCGCCCGATAACACGCCGCTGTACCTGAAATTTGCCGAAACGGTAAAAAACGCGGTGCGCAGCGGCATGCTGGAGCACGGGAATATTTTGCCCGGCGAGCGCGATCTGAGCCAGTTAACCGGGGTGTCGCGCATTACCGTGCGAAAAGCGATGCAGGCGCTGGAGGAAGAGGGCGTGGTGACGCGTTCCCGTGGCTATGGCACGCAAATCAACAACATCTTTGAATATTCGCTTAAAGAGGCGCGCGGCTTTTCCCAGCAGGTGGTGCTTCGCGGTCAAAAGCCCAATACGCTATGGGTCAACAAGCGGGTGGTGAAGTGCCCGGAAGAGGTGGCGGACCACCTGTCGATCTCCCCGGACAGCGAGGTCTTTTTGCTCAAGCGCATTCGCTATGTGGATGACGATGCGGTGTCCATTGAAGAGTCCTGGGTCCCGGTCGGGTTAATTCCCGACCCGGATGCGATTGGCATTTCGCTCTACGACTACTTCCGCAGCCAGAATATCTTCCCGCAGCGCACCCGCTCAAGGGTGAGCGCCCGCATGCCGGACAGCGAGTTTCAGGCGCACATTAAGATGGACGAAAAAATACCGGTGCTGGTGATCAAGCAGGTCGCGCTTGACCAGCAGCACCGGCCGATTGAGTACAGCATCAGCTACTGTCGCAGCGATCTATACGTCTTTGTGTGCGAGGAGTAATTCGTCGCGAGTCGGGGCGCAGTCTCCGCCTCGGTGGCTGACTACCCAGGACGCCACGGCATTCCCCAGCAGAACGGCATCTGCCAGTGACCATCCCGCCGCCAGCCCGGCAAGCGTGCCGCCCGCGTGGCTGTCGCCAGCGCCAATGGTGTCCACAACCGTCGCCGGGAACGCCGGAACAACGCCCGAGGTCTTACCGTCATACCACGCGGCGCCGTCTTTATCATGCCGCACAATCAGCGCGGCACCGAAACGCAGCGGCCACTCCGCACCCAGATCTTCAGCCGCGACACCCAGTCGCTCGGCTGCGATCTCCGCTTCCTGACGATTAAGCGACACAATCGGCCTGCAGGCCATAATCCGCGCCATCAGCGCGTCGGGAATATCCGCGATACGGGGACCGAAATCGATAAAGACCGTCACGTCCGGCAACCCCTCCAGCCAGCGTGTCAGCAGCTCGCCGCTGGGCGAGGCCAGCTGATAGCCGGACAAATAGACCAGGCTGTTCGACGGGATATTAAGCACATCAAGCCAGCGCTGCTGCCACTGGTTCTCCACGCCGCTAAAGGACATAAAGGTGCGCTCGCCGTCTGGCTCCACCAGCGCGAGGCACCAGCCGTTATCGCCGGTTTCGGCCTCAATGGCGCTGTGCAGATCCTGCTTCGCCATGGCGTTGCGAATGATGTCCGCCCACACGCCGTGGCCGACGGGCAGGGCGTTTTGCGCCGTAATGCCGAGCCGTTTCAGGGCGATGGCAATGTTCAGCGCGCAGCCGCCGATATTCACCCCCTGCTGTTTGAGCTCGATATCGCACCCGCGCCAGGGCAGGGCGTAGGCGTCGGCGATGACGTCAATCACCGCTGCGCCCAGCACCGTCACCGGGCGCGTGGCGTGCAGATTGTCGAGACGTTGGGCAAATGCATTCATACGCCCTCCCTTTGCTCCCTGAAGTGCAGCAGTTTCTCGCAATAGTGGCCGAAATCGAGCCGGTTGGCGGCGTCGAGTTCGGCTTTGAGCGCCGGGTCAATCGCCTGCACGCCGTGGAGCGCACCGCAGATGGCCGTCGCCATCGCGCCAATGGTGTCGGTATCGCCGCCCAGATTGGCGCATAAAATGGCGCAGCGGTTTGGGTCGGTTCCCGCCAGTTCGACCATCGCAATAGCTGCCGGAACGGACTCAATGGTGCTGGTTCCGGCCCCCACGAGCTGGTACACCTGCTCGCTGGCGGACTCAATACCGTTGGCTTCCCGCACGGTCTTAAGGGCCAGCTCAATACGCGCCGCCAGCGACGCGCTGAAGGTGGTGGTTTTCGCCTCCTGCGCATAGCGGGCAATACCCGGCAGGGCATCGACGATGTTCTGCCAGCTTTCGCCGTCGATGGCACGGGAAACCGCCCAGGCAATCACCACCGCGCCGGCAATGGCGAGATCGGATTTATGGGTCGGGCTGGAGGCCTGCGCCACCTGCTCAACAAAGTGTTCCAGACGCGTGGCCGGGAGCAGGCAGCCCAGCGGGGAGGCGCGCATCGCCGCCCCGTTGGTCACGCCGTTGTTTTCCAGTTCGCTGACCGGCTTCCCGTCGCGAATCGCGTTAAGCGCGATTTTGGAGGTCGGGCCGAGCACGTTCTTATTGAACGCGTCGAAGTCGAGCGCCCAGCGCAGAATATGCTTGCCGATAATGTCCGGGTTAATCTCCCCGTCGCACTCGACGATCGCGTCCGCCAGGCACAGCGCCATTGAGGTATCGTCGGTGAACTCTGCCTGTTTGAAATAGCAGGCCGCATTATTCTCTGCCGGGCCGGGTAAAAAGCGGTCGATCCAGCCGAAGTGCGCTTTGACGCGCTTTCTCGGCCACAGCTCCGACGGCATGCCCATCGCATCCCCTAACGCCTGCCCGTAAAGGGCCCCGAGAACACGTTCTTGTTTCATTTAACTTCCCCTTGTGTCAGCGCGGCATCGCCATCAACCACCTCAATTGCGGTGATCTCTTTATCCGATTCGCGGAAAAACAGCATAAACAGCACGGCAATCACGGCAATCATGATTGCACCAAACGCCCACATTCCGGCCCAGTTGAAGGTCAGCCCATTCACCGGCTCTTTGTATGCGAACATTTTTTCCATCATCACGCCGCCCAGGCGGTAACCCAGCAGGCTACCAAAGCCCTGGCAGCACAGCGTAATCAGACCCTGCGCGGCGGTGCGCATGTGCACCGGCGCTTTTTTATCCACGTAGATATACGCGGTAACGTAGTAGAAGTCGTAGCTCACGCCGTGCAGCAGAATGCCGAGGAACAGCAGGGCGTAGGTAAAGTACTGTTCCGCACCGCCGTAAACGAAGAATCCGTAGCGGATAGCGGCCGTGATCAGACCCAGCAGTAAGACCTTCTTAATACCAAAGCGTTTGGTAAAGAACGGCAGCGCCAGCATAAAGAAGATTTCGGAGAACTGGCCGAGCGTCATCCAGCCGGTGGCGTTTTTCATCCCCACTTCGGTGAGATAGCCGTTAGCGAAGATGTAGTAGAAGGCCAGCGGCATGGCGAACAGGAACGAGCAGAAGAAGAACACCAGGAAGTTTTTGTCGCGCAGCAGGATCAGCGCGTCCAGCCCCAGCATCACCTTGAAGTCCAGCTTGCCGGTGCTCTTCGGCGGGGTGTTCGGCAGGAACAGGGCAAACACGCCGAGCAGGGCTGAGCTGGCTGCGGTCATCAGCAGCGGAATATTGGTATCGGAAATATCGCTGTAGCCCAGCATCTGCGGCAGGAATCCGCACGCCAGCCCGGAGGCGATCCAGCCGATGGTGCCCATCACGCGGATACGCGGGAAATCGGCCTCGACGTCATCCACGTTGGCGAAGGCAATGCTGTTGGTCAGCGCGATGGTCGGCATATAGGTCAGGGAGTAAACCAGCAGCAGCGGGAAGAAGGTGCTGAACTGGGTTTGCTGTGCGGCGAAGTACATCAGAATGGCGCCGGCGAACATCAGTACCGCCAGCACTTTCTGTGCGGCGAAGAAGCGGTCCGTCAGCGAGCCGACCAGAATCGGTGAGAGGATAGCGGCAATGGCGGTACAGGCGTAAGACCAGCCAATTTCCCCGGCGGTAAAACCGCTTTTGCTCAGCCACAGCCACAGCGGCACAAACCACGCGCCCCAGATAAACCATTCAACAAACATCATGAATGACAGTTGGACTTTCGTTTTCATTTTTTAATCCTGCATGTCAGAGAGGGTACACCTTTAACATACCACTTAGTAATACCTTTTAAATACCTTTGAGGCGATTGTTTGATCAATGTAACAGTTTTGTTGTACACGAATCGAGCCAGCAGATTGTGCTGAAAAAAAATGCAAAGGGTGGAAAATCTGTTAAGTCGGTACCAGGCTTAGTCTGCCCATAAAAGATGGGACTGGATAAACACACACCGACACGACGTCGGACTTACGGGAGTATCACATGACTGATATTGCGCAGTTGCTTGGCAAAGACGCCGACAGCCTTTTACAGCATCGTTGTATGACCATTCCAGCCGACCAGCTGTATCTGCCTGGTCATGACTACGTTGATCGCGTGATGATCGATAACAACCGTCCGCCTGCGGTCCTGCGAAATATGCAGACGCTCTACAACACCGGACGGCTCGGCGGCACCGGCTATCTCTCTATTCTGCCGGTAGACCAGGGCGTTGAGCACTCGGCGGGCGCCTCTTTTGCGGCGAATCCGCTCTACTTCGATCCGAAGAACATTGTTGAGCTGGCGATTGAAGCGGGCTGTAACTGCGTGGCGTCCACCTACGGCGTGCTGGCTTCGGTTTCGCGTCGCTATGCCCACCGCATTCCGTTCCTTGTGAAGCTCAACCACAACGAAACTCTGAGCTACCCTACCGAATATGACCAGACCCTCTACGCCAGCGTCGAGCAGGCGTTCAATATGGGGGCGGTGGCGGTAGGGGCGACCATCTATTTCGGTTCTGAGCAGTCTCGTCGTCAGATTGAAGAGATCTCCGCGGCGTTTGAACGCGCACACGAGTTGGGCATGGTCACCGTACTGTGGGCGTATCTGCGCAACAATGCGTTCAAGAAAGACGGCGTGGATTACCACGTGTCGGCCGACCTGACCGGGCAGGCGAACCACCTGGCGGCGACCATCGGCGCAGATATTGTGAAGCAGAAAATGGCCGAGAATAACGGCGGCTATAAAGCGGTGAACTTTGGCTATACCGATGACCGCGTATACAGCAAGCTGACCAGCGATAACCCGATCGATCTGGTGCGCTACCAGCTGGCGAACTGCTACATGGGCCGTGCGGGGCTGATTAACTCCGGCGGCGCGGCGGGCGGTGATACCGACCTGTCAGACGCGGTGCGTACGGCGGTTATCAACAAACGCGCGGGCGGCATGGGGCTGATCCTTGGCCGTAAGGCGTTTAAGAAATCGATGGCCGACGGCGTGAAGCTGATCAATGCGGTGCAGGACGTCTATCTGGACAGTAAAGTCACGATTGCCTGACGCCTCCATCTCCCTCTCCCTGTGGGAGAGGGTTGGGGTGAGGGCATCACCGCGCATCGTGTGAAACATCAGCGCAAAAGCACACAGTCCGGCGGCAGCCGACACTGCAGCGCGCCGGGCAACACCTCAATGCGGAACTGTTTTCCGCTCAGCGGCTCTCCATCGAGGTTAAACGTCATCCCGTGCGGCGCATTCACCTCAAACCATGCGGATTTACCGTCAATGATATTCGGACTCTCTTCCGGCTGCGTCAGCGTGGTAAACAGCGCGGGCAGCAGACCGTCGCCCGTAAAAATACGCAGCTGTAGCTGGCCGTCATTGATCAGCGCCTCCGGGCAGAGCTGCTGCCCGCCGCCTGCCTGGCGACCATTGCCAATGCCAATCACCAGCGCGTCACCCTGCCACTGAAAATCCTCGCCGCGAATTTCGCAGCGGTCAGGCTTGAGGGTGTCCATGCGCATCAGGCCGTGGATGAGATACGACACGCCGCCCAGCGCCGCCTTCAGCTTTTCCGGCGTTTCGCTGGTGATGCGCGTGCCAAACCCGCCGGTCGCCATATTGATAAAGCAGGTTTTATCATTCACCTGCGCAATATCCACAGCGGTGGCCTTGCCGAGGATCGCCAGCTGGAGCGCCTTCTCTAACTCCTCGGGGATCCCTGCGCTGGTGGCAAAATCATTGGCGGTGCCGAGCGGTAAAATGCCCATCACTGGGCGGTTTGCCGGGGGCAGGTCGATCAGCGCTGACGCGATCTCATTGATGGTGCCATCGCCGCCGCCGGAAATGATGGTGTTGACGCCAAGCCCGAGGGCTTCATTGATATAGCGTGCCGCGTCGCCTTTTTCCCAGGTTACCCTTACGTGGATGCGCGCGCCGTCGTCACGCAAACCCTGAATTGCCTGACGCAGCAGATCGTTGCCCGCACTTTTGCCATTGAGAATCAATAAACTGTCTTGATAGGTTGCCATCCGCGCTGCTCCCTTTTTTAGCGTTAGTAAGAGTGTATAGCAGAGGGGAAAAAAGCGGGTAAGAACAGGATGAAAGGAAAAAAAAAGCTGCGGAAAGGGGATTTATCCCCCTTCGTGGCGTTTACCTTTTATATGCTGGTCCCTCAATTGACGCTTGCTGTCAACGTTTGAGCCCTGCCATTTGCCTGTTCTCAATTTTCAACTGTTTACGCCACACCCGATTATGTAGCGTTAGCGCAATTGAACGGTAAAAGACTGACGTATTCATCCACACGATATTCAGGCCGAAAAATCCCAATCCTAATAGTGAGGTTATTTGCGGTGTGTAATTCTCTACAGAGCCGAATAAAAGTGAAATCCATGTCCAGATAAAATACACGATGCTCATCAAGCCGGTCAGTGTAATGACAGAAATATGCAGTTTATATCCCGTTAAGGAACCTCTGGCCGTTAAAAACATCGTGCTCATTACAATCATGCAATACACCACTGCTGCAAGGAATACTCCCATCATTACCTTAAATTCAGGTAAGCCGAGCAGGCGAAATAGCAACATCCAGACAGAAACTTGTAGCATAGCGTAGCAAAAAATAGTGAGTAAGGTACTTATTGCTAAGGGAATACCTGTCATATGTACACCCACAGGAACACCGAACTGACCTTTTAAGCGATTTTTCAATGATTCAAGCCGTTGGCAATCGTCAGTCGCCATTTCACCTGTTATCACAGCACTTAATGAAAGGCTCTTTTTGATGTAATTTATCATGTCCGGGTCAATAACTTCCTGTAAACGAAAAAGACTGAATCAAACCAAAAACGTATTTACCAGATTGTGTAATATTCTGAGGATTACGGATTGTACCCGAGACAGCACTGCCAACAAATGCTGAGGAGTTTGAAATAGCATTCAACAGCTCTCGCTGTAAGAGCAGCTGCAGCGCTTCCGAGGGGTAACGTTTAGGGTAAACGCCAGCTTTCATCGCTGCTTTAACCCCTGAATTAGAGATCCCGGGATTTCGGATACGAATGATTTCCTCAGTTAACCGCGTGCGGTCTGCCCGGCTCATTTTTTGTAATAACGAGAGTAAACTTTCAGACGTTGAGCGATTAAGTAGGCGGTAGGTTAATACAGCGCTTTTTAGACCCGCAGCAGCCCCGGCAAGTGAAATCGCATCAAGAGCAGTATTGGTTGCGGTATACCACTCCTGGGAATCCATCCACACAACATAGTCATTATGATTCATGGCAATAAGTGACAAGCGGCCAAGCCCGTTTGCACACTGAATTCCTGTTGCTACACCACCAGCGACAATCACAGCGGCAACAGCGCCGGAAGAACCTGCGGTGAGAGGAATGGCCATACCTGCACCTGCAGCAAGTACGACAGTGAGAATGGCAGCTCCGCAAGAAATCGCCGTAGAACCTATTTCAGTCGCTAATGAAGGTGACTGAATCGTCGTCGTCGTTGCTGGAGAGGATTACTTGATGAGGCGTTTACTTTAGTGATGACGACATGACTCACCGAGCTTTCGTTTGGCGTCGCAATCCGTCTTGAGGGTCTCACTAACCACTGACGCGCACCGTCTGAGTAGATGATCCCAACCTGGCTAAAGTTACGGCTACAGTCCAGCTGATTGGCAAGGGCGGTGAAATCAATATCGCCCCCGGAGGCTAGACCCAGACTGCGGGCGAGTTCGTAATCCGGAATATCCTTTGAAATCTGACCAGGAAACGTCATGTTGTCTCTCCGTCCATGTGAAATCGTATAACGCTGAGAAATAAAGAGTAAAGGGCATGTAATGGAGGGGAGTTAGGAATGATCCGAATAACACGCCATCCTGCCAGAACCAATGAAAATTGTGATGGATATCTTATACCCGCCCGATTTTCGTAAAAGATATTCCAGCAGACGCTGCTGCGAATCAACACCCTTCATTTGGTGGGGCGGTGCAATTTCATTCTGACTAAGTGGACTGAATTGTACAAAAAATAAGCCCGCGTAAGGGAGATTACGCAGGCTAAGGAGGTGGTTCCTGGTACAGCTAGCATTTATGGGTTATGTTTTTCAGCGGAGGGATAATACCCGTATTGAACGAAGCGGTATGTGATCCGATTCTAAGAATTATCCCAGCGCGAAAAAATTTCCCTGATTGACTATTTGCCGTGTGGGTTTCGGGTGCTTTCACCGTTGAAGTTACGCATCAGCAGGGCGAACTTCAGCTCCACCTCTTCCGGAACCGGCAGCCAGACGGTATGGCCGTCACCCGGTGCCACCTCAATCATTTCACCTTTACCGTTTTCCAGATGTTCCAGCGTGAAGTTCATGTTGCCCTGCGGGGTCATCAGCTCCAGGCTGTCGCCTTTGGTAAACTTGTTTTTTACCGCGACGGCCGCCAGCGCGCCTTTGCGCTCGCCGGTGAAGTCACCGACAAACTGCTGGCGCTCGGAAACGGAGTAGCCGTGCTCGTAGTTCTGGTAGTCGTCGTGGGTATGACGGCGCAGGAAGCCTTCGGTATAGCCGCGATGCGCCAGGCCTTCCAGAGTTTCCAGCAGGCTGGTATCGAACGGTTTACCGGCGGCCGCATCGTCGATGGCTTTGCGGTATACCTGCGCGGTACGCGCGCAGTAGTAATAGGATTTGGTGCGGCCTTCAATCTTCAGGGAGTGCACGCCCATCTGGGTCAGACGCTCGACGTGGGCGATGGCGCGCAGATCTTTCGAGTTCATGATGTAGGTGCCGTGCTCGTCTTCAAAGGCTGTCATGTACTCGCCCGGACGTTTGGCTTCTTCAATCATAAACACGCTGTCGGTTGGCGCGCCGACGCCCAGCGTTGGCTCGACGTTAGTCACCGGGATCGGCTCGTGCTTGTGAACGATGTTGCCGACGTCATCTTCTTTGCCTTCCTGGACGTTGTATTCCCAGCGGCAGGCGTTGGTGCAGGTGCCCTGGTTCGGGTCGCGCTTGTTGATATAGCCGGAGAGCAGGCAGCGGCCAGAGTAGGCCATGCACAGCGCGCCGTGAACGAAGATTTCGATTTCCATATCCGGCACCTGGGTGCGGATCTCTTCGATCTCTTCAAGGGACAATTCGCGAGACAGAATGACGCGGGTCAGCCCCATCTGCTTCCAGAACTTCACCGTCGCCCAGTTGACGGCGTTAGCCTGTACGGAGAGGTGAATATCCATCTCCGGGAAATTCTCCCGAACCAGCATGATTAAGCCCGGGTCCGACATGATCAGCGCGTCCGGCCCCATATCCACCACCGGCTTCAGGTCGCGAATGAACGTTTTCAGCTTGGCGTTGTGCGGCGCGATGTTGACCACCACGTAGAATTTCTTGCCCAGGGCATGCGCTTCGTTGATGCCGAGCTGCAGGTTCTCGTGGTTGAATTCGTTGTTACGTACGCGCAGCGAATAGCGAGGCTGGCCCGCGTAGACAGCATCGGCACCATAGGCGAAAGCGTAACGCATATTTTGCAGCGTTCCCGCCGGGGAAAGGAGTTCCGGTTTAAACATGTTTGTTCTCGTTCTGATGACAGGTCAGATCCGCGGCACCAGGTGCAGCGGTAAGGGGAGATCCCCCACTTTAAGGGCGGGCATTGTAGCGCTGCGGGGCGGGGAGGTAAAGCGCCGGGTCGCGTCACCGCTCTCCCGGCGCGCGTCGTGCTGTCAGGTGTTGTCTTTTACCGTCTGGGTAGACCCGTTAGTTTTGACCGAGGCGATACCCTTATCACACGATTGTTCCGTTGCATAAAGCTGGCTGCTGCCAATCACCTGATGGTTGCCCGCCTTTAGATTGAAATGGAACTTACCGTTAGAGGCCGTTTTCTTCTCATAGCGCTCGTCCAGGGGGCTGTTCGTGCGTACGGAGGCAATACCGTTTTCGGCGGCACTTTTGCTGGTGTAAAGCTCGCTGGTCAGAACGATCTCTCCGTTTCCAGCCTTCAGCACAAACCTGAACTGACCATCACTGCTTTTACTTAATTCGAACCAACCAGACATAGGAACTCCTTGATCGAAAGTAAAATGAGAGGCACCAGTTATCAGTAAGCGAACCGGTAAAAAGAGTATGGTTGATTCCTGAATTGATTCCAGAAAAGAAAAACCCGCCTTAGGGCGGGTTTCTTCGTCGAAAGGTCACGCAATCCTGCACGCATCCGCTTCCCAGCGATACCCCACGCCATACACCGCGCGGATAAAAGACTGCTCGGCGTCCAGCGCCTCCAGCTTGCGGCGCAGGTTTTTGATATGGCTGTCGATGGTGCGGTCGGTCACCACGCGGTAATCGTCATACAGGTGGTTCAGCAGCTGTTCGCGGGAGAAGACTTTGCCCGGCTCGTGGGAGAGGGTTTTCAGCAGGCGGAACTCCGCAGGCGTCAGGTCCAGCAGCTTGCTGCGCCAGCTCGCCTGGAAGCGGCTTTCGTCAACAATCAGCGGGCTTTCGGCGTCCAGCACCTGAAGCTCGCGCTGCGGCCTGCAGCGGCGCAGAATGGTTTTTACGCGGGCGACCACCTCGCGCGGGCTGTAGGGCTTGCAGATGTAGTCGTCCGCGCCGATTTCGAGCCCCAGCAGGCGGTCAATCTCTTCAATTTTGGCGGTGACCATGACGATCGGCACGTCGGAGAAGCGACGAATTTCCCGGCACAGGGTCAGTCCGTCAACGCCCGGCAGCATTAAATCCAGAAGGATCAGATCCGGCGGGGTCTGGCGCACGTACGGCAGCACCTGGTCGCCGTGGCCGATCAGCGACGGGGCGTAGCTGGCCGCGCGTAAATAGTCGATCAGCAGCTGTCCCAGCTTGGGTTCGTCTTCGACGATCAAAATGCGCGGCGTGTTTTCGTCAATCGGTAACTCGGTCATACTTCTCTCGATAAATCCCGTTCCAGAGGTAACTCTACTGTAATGCTAACCCCGCCAAAAGGCGAATGGGCGGCGCGGATCGTGCCATTATGCGCCTCGACGATGTTAACGCAAATCGCCAGCCCCAGACCCGAACCGCCGCTGGCGCGGTTGCGGGAACCTTCGGTACGGTAGAAACGTTCAAACAGTTTTTCCAGCTGCGCGTCCTGCACGCCCGGGGCGGAATCGGCGAAGGTGAGGGCAAAACGCCCGTTTTCCTGCCTGCCGGAGATATGCAGCCCGCCGCCGCTGTCGGTGTAGCGCAGGCTGTTTTCCAGCAGATTGTTGAACAGCTGCATCAGCCGGTCCTTGTCGCCAAACACCACCGCGCTGTCCGGCAGGGAGAGGTCAATCTTCAGGTCGCGGCTGGCAAACCGCTCGCGGAAGGCGCCGCTGATCACTTCCAGAATGTTAATCACATCCACCGGCGCTTTCTGGTAGGCCAGCGCGCCTTCGTCGGACATGGAGAGCTGGTGGAGATCGTCCACCAGCTTGGTGAGCGTGCCCACCTCTGCCTGCAGAGAGGCCACCGATTCGGGCGTAAACTGGCGCACACCGTCCTGAATGGCCTCCAGCTCGCCGCGCAGCACCGCCAGCGGCGTACGCAGCTCGTGTGAAATATCGGCCATAAAGTCGCGGCGCATCTGCTGGTTTTTCTCAAGCGTGCTGGCGAGCTGGTTAAAGTCCTGCGCCAGCTTGCCCAGTTCGTCCTGGCTTCGGGTATCGACTCGGGTGGTGAAATCCCCGGCGGCGAGCTTGTGCGTGCCTTCCACCAGGCGTTTCACCGGGGCGAGCAGGCCGCGCGCCAGCGGGAAGGTGGCGAGCGCGGCGAGCAGGGTGGAGAGGGCGACAATCAGCCAGCTTGTCCGACGCTGCTGGCGGTCAAAGTTGATGTCGGTGTTGCGCGTCAGGCGCTCCACCGGAGAGGCGATAACCCAGCCGACTGTCGCATTGTTGACTTTAATCGCACGACGGGTGCCGTCCGGCGGTATCGGCGCACGCGGCCCAACCAGGGGGCGCATATCCTGGTCGATTACCCAGAACTGGGTGCGCCAGCCGTGCGGCGGCATGCCCGGGCCTGGACGATCGTCACCGGTATCGTGCTCCAGCGAGCGCAGGATCTGGAAAATAAAGCGGTCGTTATTGCGCAGAAAACGCCAGTTGCCGTGCTGGGCGTACTGTTCGCTCAGCGCATCGCTTAAGCCCTGCAAACGCTGCTCATTGCCATGCTTAATGTAATCAATAAAGCCGCGCTCGAAGCTGACCCGCACCGCCCAGTGCATGGTGATCAGCAGGACGATACAGGTGGCAAATATCGCCACAAAGAGCTTGCCGGTAATGCCCGGACGCCAGAATTTCATGAACCACTCCTTTTGCCGCGCCTGATGACGACGTTCTTGCTGGTATCATCCGGCACGCGGGCGAAGATGAAAGCGGGCAGGGCGATGATGACCGCCATGCTGAGGTAGGTATACAAAAAGACCTGATGCGCCACCGGCGTGTCGACGCTGAGATGGTGCTGGCCGTACATGCCGAGCAGTAACCCCGCGATAGTCACGCCCACGCTCATGGAGAGCTGCATGATCATCGACAGCAGGCTGTTGCCGCTGCTCGCCAGATCGTCCGGCAGATCCTTCAGCGTCAGGGTATTCATCGACGAGAAGCGCATGGAGTTGACGATCCCCTGGCAGAACAGCACCAGCGGCAGGACGTAGTACCAGCCCATCAGCGCCACGGACATAAACAGCAGGCTGACCAGCGCCAGCCCCAGCGTGGCGGTTACCAGCACGTGACGGTAGCCAAAGCGGTTCACCACCTGTACCACGATGCGCTTCATTCCCATGCTGCCGAGCACCATCGGGATCATCATCAGGCCCGCGTGGAACGGCGAAAATCCCATCCCGATTTGCAGGAAAACGGGCGTCATAAACGGCAGCATGCCGCTGCCGACGCGCCCGGCGAAGCTGCCGAACAGGCCAAGGCGATAGGTAGGGTTTTTAAACAAGTTCAGGCTGAACAGCGCTTTATCGTTACCTCTGGCATGCCACAGGTACCAGAGTATAGCGGTAACGCCGAGCGCGATCAGGAGCCCGAGCGTCAGGGGCGAAATGCCCAGACCTTTTTGCCCGTCCAGCGCCAGGGTAAGCGTGGCCATGCCCGCCGCCAGCAGGATAAAGCCAAAGAAATCAAAGCGCCGCGTCTGCATTTTGTAGTTCGGCATCAGCGTCAGGGTGGCGATGGCGCCGATGATGCCAACAGGAAGATTGATTAAGAAGATCCAGTGCCAGGAGGCGTACTCCACCAGAATGCCGCCGAGCGCCGGGCCCAGCAGCGGCCCCACCTGACCGGGCAGGGTGACAAAGGTCATCGCGGCCATGTACTGCTCACGCGGCACAATCTTCATCACCGTTAGCCGCCCGACGGGCACCATCATCGCCCCGCCGATGCCCTGCAGCACGCGCGCCATCACCAGCTGGTCTAGGGTATTGGCCTGGGCGCAAAACAGCGAGCCGGTGGTAAACAGCACGATGGCGGTAAAGAAGATATTCCGCACGCCGACCTTATCGGCCAGCCAGCCGCTGGCGGGCAGCATCACGGCAACCGTCAGCACGTAGGAGACAATCACCATGTGCATATGCAGCGGGCTCTCCCCCAGGCTTTTCGCCATGGAGGGGAGGGCGGTGTTGACGATGGTCGTATCCAGCGACTGCATAAAAAAGCCGAAGGCGACTATCCATAACTGCCAGCGAACGTTAGCGGGGAGATCGGTCATTTACTCGGTCACCGTGGTTCTGTTTTTACGCGAAAAGCGTAGCCGCAGGCGGTCGAAGAACAGATAGACCACCGGCGTGGTGTACAGCGTCAGCAGCTGGCTCATGACCAGGCCGCCGACAATGGTGATCCCCAGCGGCTGGCGCAGCTCTGAGCCGTCGCCGCCCGAGATCACCAGCGGCAGCGCGCCAAACAGCGCCGCCAGGGTGGTCATCATAATCGGACGAAAGCGCAGCAGGCAGGCCTGGAAGATCGCCTCTTCCGGCGAGAGGTTGCCGTTGCGCTGGGCATCCAGCGCGAAGTCCACCATCATGATGGCATTTTTCTTCACGATGCCGATTAATAGCATGATCCCGATGAGCGCGATAAGGCTGAACGGCGCGCCGAACAGCTCCAGCGCCAGCAGTGCCCCCACGCCCGCCGACGGCAGCGTCGAGAGGATGGTCAGCGGGTGCACATAGCTCTCATACAGGACGCCAAGCACAATATAGACCGTTGCGATGGCGGCCAGAATCAAAATCACCTGCGAGTTCATCGTCTCCTGGAACACCTGCGCGGTCCCGGCAAAGCTGCCGCGCACGGTGGACGGCACGCCAAGCTGGGTCATCGCGCGGTTGATTGCGTCGCTGGCCTCCGAAAGTGATGAGCCAACTGGCAGGTTAAACGAGATGGTCGACGCCGCCGACAGCCCCTGATGGTTCACCGACAGCGGCGCGTTGGCAGGCTGCCAGCTGGCGAAATAGGAGAGCGGAATCGCCTTGCCGTCGTTGTTAATCACAAACATCTTGTCCAGGGCGCTGATGTCCTGGGTATAGCGAGGGTCAACTTCCATCACAACCTTGTACTGGTTCATCGGCTGGTAGATGGTGGAGATCTCGCGCTGGCCGAAGGCGTTGTTCAGCAGGCTGTTGGCGGCTTCAACGTTGATGCCCAGCCGCGACATGGTTTCACGGTCGTAGGTCAGGGCCATCTCGGCGCCGTTGTCCTGCTGATCGGAGTTGACGTCCGCCAGCTCCGGCAGGGCGGCCAGCGCCTTGCGGATCTTCGGCTCCCACTCGCGCAGGGCGGCTAAATCGTCCGAGAGCAACGTGTACTGATAGCTGGCGTTCGCCTGACGGCCGCCGACGCGGATATCCTGAACGGCCATCAAAAACAGGTTGGCCCCCGGCTCTTTGGCGAGCTTCACCCGCAGGCGGTCAATCACCTGCTGGGCGGTTTCGTTGCGCTCGCCGCGCGGTTTCAGGGTAATAAACATCATCCCGCTGTTAACGCGTGACCCGCCGGTAAAGCCGGTCACGTTATCCACGGCTTTGTCTTCACGAATGATCTTCATAAAGTCCTGCAGCTTGCCGCGCATGGCCTGGAACGAAATGCTCTGGTCCGCCTGAATCCCGCCCATCAGCACGCCGGTGTCCTGCTCCGGGAAGAAGGTTTTCGGGATGGTGATGTACATCCAGACGTTGAGCACGATGGTGCCGATCAGCACCAGGCCAACCAGCCGCGTATGGTTCAGCACCCACTTCAGCGATTTGCCGTAGCCTTCCTGCATCGCCATCAGGAAACGTCCAAAGCCTTTGCGGCGCGGCTGCGAGTGCGGTTTGCTGCGCTTGAGCATCCAGCCGCACATCATTGGCGTCAGCGTTAAGGAGATAACCAGCGAAATGCCGATGGCGACGGAGAGGGTGACGGCAAACTCGCGCAGCAGCCGGCCCGGCAGCCCGCCCATCAGCAGCAGCGGCAGGAATACCGCCACCAGAGACAGGCTCATGGAGAGCACCGTAAAGCCCACCTCGCGCGTGCCCTGCAGGGCAGCCTGCAGCGGCTTCACGCCCGCTTCCAGATGGCGGGAAATGTTCTCCAGCACCACGATGGCGTCATCCACCACGAAGCCCGTCGCAATCGTCAGGGCCATCAGCGACAGGTTGTTAAGGCTAAAGCCGCACAGGTACATGGCGGCAAAGGTACCGATCAGCGATACCGGCACGGCCACCGCCGGGATCAGCGTCGCGCGGCCGGATCGCAGGAACAGGAAGACCACCAGGATCACCAGCGCGACGGAGATCACCAGCGTTTGCTCCACCTCTTCCAGCGAGGCGCGAATGGTCGGGGAGCGATCCTGGGCAATTTGCAGATCGATTGCTGCCGGGATGGTCTGCTGCAGGTCCGGAAGACGGGCGCGAATGCTGTTCACTGTCTCGATAATGTTCGCTTCCGGCAGCTTGCGGATCATCAGCAGAATCGCCGGCTTGGCGTTGGTCATCCCGGCGTTGCGCACGTCCTGCACCGAGTCGGTGACGCTGGCCACGTCGCTTAAGCGCACCGCGGCGCCGTTGTTATAGTGGATGATGAGCGGCTGGTATTCCGCGGCGGTTTTCAGCTCGTCGTTAGTGTGGATCTGCCAGCGGTGGCTGTTGTCCTCAATCGCCCCCTGCGGTTTACGCACGTTGGCGTTGCTGATGGCGGAGCGCACGTCGTCCAGCGACACGCCCTGGTTGAATAGCGCCTGCGGGTTTAACCCCACGCGCACGGCGGGCAGGGAGCTCCCGCCGACGCTCACGTCACCGACGCCGTTAATTTGTGAGATTGTCTGCGCCAGCTGGGTAGACGCAAAGTCGTAAAGCTGCCCCTGCGAGTACGTATCCGAGGTCAGCGTCAGGATCATGATCGGCGCGTCGGACGGGTTGGCCTTGCGGTATGTTGGGCGGCTCGGCATCCCGCTCGGCAGCAGGCTTTGTGCGGCGTTGATGGCCGCCTGCACGTCGCGCGCCGCACCGTTGATATCCCGGTCGAAGCTGAACTCCAGAATAATGCGCGTGCTGCCCAGCGAGCTGCTGGAGGTCATCTCGTTGATCCCCGCAATCCGCCCGAGCGAGCGCTCCAGCGGCGTGGCAACGGACGAGGCCATGGTTTCCGGCGAGGCGCCCGGCAGCGAGGCGCTGACCATGATCACCGGGAAATCCACCTGCGGCAGGGGCGCCACCGGCAGCAGCCGGAAGCCCAGCACGCCGCAGAGGGTAATGGCGAGCGAGATTAAGATCGTCGCCACCGGGCGATAAATGAAGAGGGCGAAAAACTTCACTTATGCCTCCTCTTCACGTTTCGGGAAGCGGCTTTTGGTCCACAGCGCCAGGCGGTCAAACAGCAGGTAGATCACCGGCGTGGTGAACAGCGTCAGCACCTGGCTCACCAGCAGACCGCCGACCATGCCGATACCCAGCGGACGACGCAGCTCCGCGCCGACGCCGGTGCTCAGCATCAGCGGCAGCGCACCCAGCAGGGCGGCCAGCGTGGTCATCAGGATCGGACGAAAACGCAGCAGGCAGGCCTGGAAAATCGCATCGCGCGGCGACATGCCCTGCTCGCGCTCGGCGGCCAGGGCAAAGTCGATCATCATGATGGCGTTTTTCTTCACGATCCCGATAAGCAGGATGATGCCGATTATGGCAATCACGTCCAGCTCGCTGCCCGCCAGCATTAATGCCAGCAGCGCCCCCACGCCCGCCGTCGGCAGGGTAGAGAGGATGGTGATCGGGTGGATAAAGCTTTCGTACAGCACGCCGAGCACGATGTACATCGCCACAACTGCCGCGACGATCAGCCAGATGGTGTTGCCCAGCGCAGCCTGGAACGCCAGGGTGCTGCCCTGGAACTGGGTCTGAATGTCGGACGGGAAGCTGAGCTCTTTTTCAGCCGCCTGAATGGCCTCCACCGCTTCGCCAAGAGAATAATTGTCCGGCACGTTGAAGGAAATGGTGGTGGACGGGAACTGATCCAGATGGTTGATCGACAGCGGGGTATAGCGCTCTTCCACCGTGGCGATAGCGCTCAGCGGCACAATGCCGCCGTCTTTGCTGGTCAGGCGCACCGAGTCCAGCCCCGACAGGCCGGGCGTGTTTTCCGTGTCGTGCTCCAGCACCACGCGATACTGGTTGGCCTGGGTGTAGATGGTTGAAATCAGGCGCTGACCGAAGGCGTTATACAGGGCGTTGTCCACGTCCGCCATGGTAATACCGAGGCGGCTGGCGGTATCGCGGTTGACGTTCACGTACGCCGCCAGCCCTTTGTCCTGCCAGTCGCTGCTGACGTCGGAGAGCTGCGGCAGGGTGTTAAGCTTGTTCACCAGCTGCGGTACCCAGGTGCTGAGGGCATCCAGCGTGGTGGCCTGCAGCGTGAACTGGTACTGCGTGCGGCTGACCTGGGTATCGATGGTCAAATCCTGAATCGGCTGCAGGTACAGCTCAACGCCCGGCACGCGGGCCACGGCGTTTTGTAGCCGCTCAATGACGGCGTTGACGCGATCGTCGCGCTCATCCAGCGGCTTAAGGTTGATCTGCAGACGCGCGCTGTTGAGCGACGGGTTAGTACCGTCGACGCCCACGTAGGAGGTCAGGCTCTCGACCGCCGGATCTTTCATAACAATCTCAGACACCTGCTGCTGGCGCTGCGCCATATTGGCGAAGGAGACCGACTGCGGGGCCTGAAGCGTGCCCTGAATAATGCCGTTGTCCTGGATCGGGAAGAAGCCTTTCGGGATAAAAATCCACAGCATCACGCTGAGCGCCAGCGTGCCGAGCGCCACGCCGAGCGTCGCCCACGGGTGGTTGAGGACTTTCGCCAGCACGCGACCGTAGGCGGCAATAATCCGCTCAAACATGCGTTCGGAGGCGCGCGAGAAGCGGTTTTGCTTGCGCAGCGACTCGTGGCTTAGCATGCGGGCGCACATCATCGGCGTCAGGGTCAGCGACACCACGGCGGAGATCAGAATGGCGAGCGCCAGCGTCACGGCAAATTCGCGGAACAGCCGCCCGACGATATCGCCCATAAATAGCAGTGGGATCAGCACCGCAATCAGCGAGAAGGTCAGCGAGATAATGGTAAAGCCGATTTCGCCCGCGCCTTTCAGCGCGGCGGCCAGCGGTTTTTCGCCTTTCTCGATATAGCGCGAGATGTTCTCGATGACCACGATAGCGTCATCCACGACGAACCCGGTGGCGATGGTGAGCGCCATCAGCGTCAGGTTGTTGATCGAAAAATCGAGGAACACCATCACCGCAAAGGTGCCGACCAGCGAGAGCGGCACGGCGACGGCGGGAATAATGGTTGCCGGAACGTTGCGCAGGAACAGATAGATGATCATCACCACCAGCGCAATCGCCAGCATCAGCTCAAACTGGGTGTCGGTGACCGACGCACGAATGTTGGTGGTGCGGTCGGAAAGCACCTTCACGCTGACCGATTTCGGCAGGCTTTCGATCAGCTGCGGCAGCATGATGCGGATGCTGTTGGCGGTTTCGATAATGTTCGCCCCCGGCTGGCGCTGCACGTTCATCACGATCGCCTGCTGTTTGTTGGCCCAGGCGCCGAGCCAGCTGTTTTCGGCACCTTGTTCTACAGTGGCGATGTCTCCCAGACGAACCGGCGCACCGTTCTGGTAGGCGATAATCAGCTGACGATATTCGTCGGCGGACTGCATCTGGTCGTTCGCCGAAAGCGTCACGGCGCGGGTTGGGCCGTCCAGCGAGCCCTTCGCAGAGTTGACGTTGGCGTTGCTGATGGCGCTGCGGATGGTTTCGCTGGTGAGCCCCAGCGCGGCGATGGCCTGCGCGTTCAGCTTGACGCGCACTGCCGGGCGCTGGCCGCCCGCCAGGGTGACGAGGCCAACGCCGGAGACCTGTGAAATTTTCTGCGCCACGCGCGTTTCGACCATATCCTCGACCTGGGTCATCGGCATGGCGGAGGAGGTGACGGCAAGCGTCATGATCGGCGGATCCGCCGGGTTCACCTTGCTGTAGACCGGCGGGTTAGGCAGGTCCGACGGCAGCAGGTTGGTGGCGGCGTTGATAGCGGCCTGTACCTCCTGCTCGGCGACGTCCAGCGACAGCGTCAGCTGGAACTGCAGCGTCACGACGGACGCCCCGCCTGAACTCTGGGAGGACATCTGTTTTAGCCCCGACATCTGGCCGAACTGGCGCTCCAGCGGGGCGGTAATGGCGGACGTCACCACGTCCGGGCTGGCGCCTGGATACAGCGTCACCACCTGAATGGTGGGGTAATCCACTTCCGGCAGCGCCGATACGGGCAGGAAGCGATAGCCGATAATCCCGGCGAGCAGGATCGCCACCATCAGCAGCGTGGTGGCGACTGGACGGAGGATAAACAGGCGTGATGGCCCGCCTGTAGAGCCTGGGGGCATAACCTGCATCAGGATTTCTCTCCCTGTTTCGCAGGTTCAACCACTTCCACCTTGGCCCCTTCGGTCAGACGGTCAATGCCGTCGGTAACCACGCGGTCGCCTGCGGAAAGGCCTGCGCTGATGACCACCGTCTGGCTGTCCTGAATACCGGTTTTCACCAGGTGCTTGCTGACCTTATTGTCGCTGTTCAGCACCCAGACGAAGTTGCCTTCGTTACCCATCTGCAGCGCAGCCGTTGGGATCACCACCGCGTTCTCTTCGGTGGCGACCAGCATCCGCGCATTGACGAACTGGTTCGGGAAGAGGGCATCGTCCTGGTTATTAAAGCGCGCCTTCAGCTTGATGGTGCCGGTGGTGGTGTCGATCTGGTTATCCAGACTGAGCAGAGACCCTTCACTTAATTTCTGCTTGTTGGTGCGGTCCCAGGCTTCCACCACCAGCCCCTTTCCGGCTTTTTGCGCCTGCACTACCGTCGCAATGTCGCTTTCCGGCAGGGTAAAGACTAAATCAATCGGGTGGGTCTGGGTGATCACCACGATGCCCGTGGTGTCGCCGCTGGAGATTTGGTTGCCGATATCGACCTGTTTCAGGCCCACGCGTCCGTCAATCGGCGCGGTGATGCGGCTCCAGTCCAGCTGCAGCTGGGCGCTGGCCACCGCGGCTTCGTCGGCTTTGATGGTGCCCTGCGTTTCGCTGACCAGCGACTGCTGGGTATCCAGCTCCTGACGAGACACGAGGTTGGTTTTCACCAGTTGCTGGTAGCGGGCCAGATCGCGACGGGCGTTGGCGAGGGTCGCGTTGTCTTTCGCGAGCTGCCCCTGCGCCTGGGCGAGGGCGACCTTAAACTGGCTCGGGTCGATTTCGGCCAGCAGATCGCCCGCTTTAACCTGCTGTCCTTCCTGGAAGTGAATAGCCATCAGCTGGCCGTCGACGCGGCTACGCACCGTGGCGGTGTTGGCGGCGGTAATGGTCCCGAGACCTGTGAGATAGCGAGGAACGGCTTTATTCACCGCCGTCGCCGCCTGGACCGGCGCCAGCGCGCCACCGCGCATGCCGTGGCGCCCTCCGCCTGCCGGGCGCTGTGCCTGGCTGGTGGCACCAGCGGGTGCGGCGGAATTCGCGGATTGACTGTGCCAGTACCAGGCGGCGGCAAGGACCACCACAATGATGCCAGCGGCGATTGCCCAGCGGGATTTGTTACTGCCTTTCATCGTTATACGTTCTCATCCTGAAGACTTCGGGGAATGATACTAGTTTAGTCAGCTAACACAGCGGAAAAATGGAGGAAATATGGAAGACTGTCAGGAATGGTCTGAATGGAGGTAAACGCAAAACGGCAACATCCGTTGCCGTTTTGGGTGTTTTCTCCCTCTCCCTGTGGGAGAGGGCCGGGGTGAGGGCACCAGACCGCACCGCAACAACGCTAGCTAAACATCACCTGCGCCCAGCGCGCCAGCCCTGCGGTAACGGAGCCAAAGTCATCTCCACCCGCAATCGGAATACCCGGCAGCTGTTCCGCCAGCGCTTTTTTAATCAGCGGCGAACGGGCGCTACCTCCGGTCAGGTAGATAACGTCCGGCTTCTCTTTGCCGTTCTCCAGCGCCAGCTGCACCTGTTCCAGAATGCGCTGCAGCGGCTGCGCGAGCGCCGCCTCCAGCCCGTCCTGCGAAATGGCGGTGGCCAGTTCGTCGCTGATAAACGGCAGGGAGACCGCATGCTCAGCGCGGTCGGACAGGGCGATTTTGCTCTCTTCCGCGGTACGCACCACGCGGTAGCTCAGACGCTGGCGCCACACTTTATAGAGCAGGGCGACTTTTTCACCGTCCTGCGCATCACGCACCAGATCGTTCAGGAAGCGGCCGTTGGCGGTGCTGTAAAAATCACTTTGCGCAGGCACATCGTTGATGGCAATCGCGTTCCACCACGGCAGGATCGGCAGAGCAATGCCTTTTTCCGTCTGACCCCCCATGCCGAGCAGCGGCATCAGGCTCTTGAATGCCAGCGCGATATCAAGATCGTTACCGCCTACGCGGCAGCCGCTGTGCCCGAGCAGGCTGTTTTCACGATCGCGACGGTTATGCCACTGCGGGCCCATCAGCAGCAGCGAGCAGTCCGTCGTGCCCCCGCCGATGTCCACGACTAATACGCGCGTCTCTTCCGTCAGCGTGGCTTCAAAGTCCAGCCCCGCGGCAACCGGCTCATACTGGAACACCACGTCGCGGAAGCCCGCGCGGTGCGCCGCACGCTCAAGGATCCCCTGCGCCTGCTGGTTGGCCTCGTCGCCGCCCAGCCCCTGGAAGTTGATCGGACGGCCAATCACCGCCTGGGTAATCGCATCGGAGACCTGCGTCTGCGCCTGATGACGAATATGCAGCATCATCGCGCACACCAGGTCTTCGAACAGCGCGACCTGCTGCGGCTTCAGGCCGCTGGCACCGAGGAAGGATTTTGGTGACTTAACGAAGTAGACCTCTTCCGGGTCTTCAATGTAATGCCCGAGCGAAGAGAGACCGAACTGCACGCTGGACGGCGTAACGTCGATGTCTTCCTCGCGGTTAAAGCTGACCGCCCGGCGCAGCAGCGCCTGGGTCTCCGTCGCCGTGGCCGGAACCTGATGGTGACGAAACAGCCATTCGCTCACCGCTTCACGCGTCGGTGCGCAGAGCATAGACGGCAGCAGCGTGCTCTCTTTTTCCATTTTCAGGAGCCGTGGCTGCCCGTTTTGCATAATCGCAACCGAGCAGTTTGCCGTACCGTAGTCAAATCCAATAAACACGATGAATCCCCATGCCGGTGAGAAGGGGCGAGACTTTAACGAAATGTCTGCATGGCGACAACAGGAATATGAAAGCAAGGCAATACAGGGTCTTTCCGTTTATGCTGATAACATTAAAAAAGGAGTAACGATGTATACCCTCACCTGGCTTCCCCCTTATGACTGGCAGTGGATGTTTGGCTTTCTTGGCGCGCGTGCGGTAACGGGCATTGAAACCGTCACGCACGACTACTACGAGCGCAGTTTTGCCTGCGAAGGACATCAGGGGATCTTCCGCGTGACTCCGGATATCGCCACCCATACGCTGACCGTGATCCTCAGCCCGGGGTTAATTCCGGTTGCGCAGACGTGCCTTGAACGCATCGAACGCCTGTTCGATCTTGCCTGCAATCCGCAGCGCATCGCGGAGACGCTGGGCGATCTCGGTGCTGCCCGGCCAGGCTTACGTTTGCCGGGAGCGATGGATGCGTACGAGCAGGGCGTTCGGGCAATTCTCGGACAGCTGGTGAGCGTGGCGATGGCGGCGAAGCTGGCGTCGCGCGTGGTGGCGTTATGCGGCGAACCCGTGGCGGATTGCCCGGGCTATCTCTGCTTCCCCACGCCGCAGGCGCTGGCGGCAGCGGATCCTCTGGCGCTGAAAGCGTTAGGTATGCCGGTAAAGCGTGCGGAGTCGCTGATTCATCTGGCGCAGTCGGTCATCGACGGGACGTTTCCGCTTTTCCCACCCGCGAACATAGAGGAGGGGATGAAGGCGCTACAGCAGCGGCCGGGTATAGGGCGCTGGACGGCAAATTATCTGGCCCTGCGCGGCTGGCAGGCGAAAGATGTATTTCTTCCGGATGATTACCTGATTAAACAACGGTTTGCCGGGATGACGCCCGCGCAAATTCGTCGTTATGCCGAGCGCTGGCAGCCGTGGCGCTCTTACGCGCTGCTGCACATCTGGTACACCGACGGCTGGTCGCCGTCAGTTGATGGCGAAATAGCTGGTGTTGAGCAGTAGATCCAGCGGCTGCGGCTCGGCGATGGTGTCACCAAAGATAAAATCAATGCCGATGCCGGAGAGCGTATCCATCATGATGGGCTGGTTGCAGGGGCCCGCGATGGTTTTCATTCCCAGACGCTGGGCGTGGCCCTGCACAATGGTCACCATCATCTCATCCATCAGATTGCCATACACGTTGCTTACCACCTCAGCGTCCAGCATCAGATAGTCGGCCATATTCGCTGTCAGGTGGGTAAAGACGTTCATGTCGCGTCCCACCTGGCTGAAGATCACGCGGCAGCCCGCCTGGCGAAGCTTTTGCAGACTCCGCTGCAGGTTCTTATCCGGGCTGCACACCACATCGGCAGAGATAACCAGATGTAGCAGACGACCCGGCATGGGGCTTTTATCCAGCAGGTCTAGAAGCTCATCGACCAGCGTCACGCTGGCTAAACCGGCCTCAGAAAGCGGCAGTGCCACACCCATGCCTTTACTGGCGATCTGGGCGGCATAGGTGCGGAAAAACTCGCTAAAAATACGTCTGTCGAGGGCGTGCAAAAGCTCAGGTTCCGCCAGGCCCGAGCGGAAAGCATGCTCTTCCTGGACTTCGCCCTGACTGGTCCACAGGCGTAACGACAGCAGCCAGAAATTACTGCTTTCCGGGATGCGCGGGGAGGCGACGCTGCGGGCAATTATCATCAGGTGATTGTCTTTAATCATGTGCCACTGTTCATCAAGCGACATCATGCTGCGCGTGTGGTGATCCCGCTCCTGCTGGGGTTCGTAAACCGTCACCATGCCGCGCCCGCTGTTTTTTGAGGCATAACAGGCAATATCCGCCTGCGACATGATCTCCGACGCCTGATGGTTATTTTCATCAATCAGCGTGATGCCGGCGCTGGCGCCGATCCGGTGCAGGCGGCCTTCCCACATAAAGTGATAGTCATTGATCGTGTGGATCAGGCGACCGGCAATATAGCGCGCGCTTTCAATATTGCAGTCCGGTAACAGTAAGCCGAACTCGTCCCCGCCCAGACGCGCCAGCACGTCGCTGGAGCGGAGCATGGTCAACATCAGGGAAGAGAGTTCCCGCAGCAGGGCATCGCCTGCCGCGTGGCCTGCCGTATCGTTGACGGCTTTGAAGCGATCGAGATCGATAAAGACCAGGGCATGACGCTGGCGCGTTTCGCGAACGGTCTGCAGGAGGCGTTTGAGATGATTTTCGAAGCTGACCCGGTTTGCCAGATGGGTCAGGGCATCGTGGGAGGCGCTATAGCTGAGCTGGCGCAGCATTTTGCGCGACTCGGTCACGTCCTGAATCACGATAACCGAGCCAATATTCTGCCCATCCAGCGTGCTGAGCGGCGTAATGCTGTAATGAATATCGAAATTTCCACCGGTACGGCAGTTCAGCACCACGTCCTGATCGATATCGGAACGGGACATATCGCCGCTGTGAATATTCTCCATCAGCGGCCCTTTTTCACCAAAGGTGATGTGCAACACCTTCAGGATCGGCTGGCCGATAGCCTCGGTCTGCAGCCAGCCGCTCATTTTCTCTGCCACCGGGTTCATAAAGGTGACGTTCATGTTGATATCGGTACACAGTACCGCTTCACCGATGGAATCGAGGGTGATGTGCAGACGCTCTTTTTCCTGGAAGAGGGCTTCGTTGAGCTGCTTAACCTCGGTCATGTCCATGTTGATGCCGAGCAGCCGTTCGACCTCACCCTGCTTATTAAGCACCCGGTTCGCCAGGGAGCGAATATGGCGCACGCCTTCCTTCACGCGGATGCGAAATTCCAGCTTAAACGGCAGACGGGAAATCAGAGAGTCCCGCAGCACCTTCTCTGCGTGGGCGCGATCTTCCGGCAGCATCGTGTCATGCCAGAGCTGCCAGGTGGGCTTGATGTGCGGCGGGATTTCATACAGCTCAAACATCCGCTTGTCCCAGCTGATAATGTCTGGCTCCAGATCCCACTCCCAGATGCCGATGCCGCCCGCTTCGTTAGCAAGCGTAATGCGCTCCATCAGGCGCTTATTGACCCATTCGGTCTGCTTCAGGTCGTTAATGTCTTCAATCTGGGCGATAAAATAGAGCGGCGAGCCGTCGGCATGACGCACGACGGAGACGGCCAGCAGTGCCCAGACCACTTCCCCGTCGCGGGTGTAATAGCGCTTCTCGAGGGTATAGGTATTGATATCGCCGTTGACCAGCTGTTCAAGCTGTTCCAGGTCGGTGTGCAGATCTTCCGGCCAGGTGAGCTGCTGGAAGGTCAGCGACTGGAGCTCCGTCTGGCTGTAACCGAGGAAATTGCACAGCGCCTTGTTAGCCTGAAGCCATTTGCCCTCAATGCTGACCAGCGCCATACCGATGGCCGAATACTCCATCGCATTGCGGAAGCGCTCCTCGCTTTCGGTGATGTGTTTGCGCTCGGCGCGGAAGGCGTACATCACCATGGTCATCACGTTAGCGGGCAGGAGCAGCATCAGGAACGGCAGCCAGGGGGCGTTCAGCATCGGCCCGGCGTGCTGCGTGGTCAGCGCCAGAGGGTTACGGGCAATCATCAGCGACACAACCATTACGGTGACCAGAAACACCATGAAGGCTTCCATCCGTGGCAGGCGCACGGCGCTCCACATCAGCAGAACAATTACGCAGGTGAAAGGCCACGGCAGCCAGGTGATGGCTGCCCAACTGAGGGCTAACGTTACGGCCAGCGTGGTCAGCGTTTCCAGCAGCAATCTCGGGTCACGGTGGCGCAGCAGATAATGGGGTTTAAACAGCAGGCCCAGCGGCACCAGCGCCAGCGCGCCAATGGCTTCTGACAACACCCAGACGAAGAAATTACGCAGGGGTTCAGGGCCGGGTGCCAGCAGAGACACCAGAATACCGCCCACCAGCGGCGGTACCAGCGCGCTGCCGATGGCCACGCGGATCCAGTCGTTCAGATTCTGCAGCGGGTTGTACCACGGGAGCCATTTGCGCAGAAACAGCGCGCCGATAGCGGCCTCAATGACGTTGATAGAAGGGTAGATGAAGCTGACCGACCCCCATGAAAACAGCATCCACGAGGCCAGAACATTGCCGAACGAACAGGCCAGGGCGATTCCCGGCCACATTTTTCCCGCATGGCGGTAAAACGCCACCATCATAATGGCGGTGGGGAACCAGAGCGGGGCCAGCAGGGTACCGAAGCGGGTGAGCTCCAGCGAAAATAAGGTAAAGATAAAGGTGACCAGGCCCAGACAGACAAGTCGTATTAGAGGATGTGGGGTGGTAACCAAAACCCGCTGGTATTGTTTATTCATTACCGCTTTATCCAGAGACGCCATGCCGTCAGGGAAGATGTCCGAACGCGTGAATTTGATAATTTGGTTTATGCTAGTACAAACAATTTACAATTCATATGGTGACCGCTCAGAATTTGACACCATAGACTTATTAAATACTTACTCCGTTAAAAAAAACGGTTAAACGCTGAAAAAACGTTCATTTAAATTTCACTCAGGGAATAAAACGTCACTTTTCGGCCAGTCTCGCAGAACCTGTGCATTCGACTGGTATCACGCCCGCGAAATCCCTATAATTGCCGCGTTTGACGCTCCGGCGTCGTCCTTCCTTAACATCCAGGTTAATCAGGTCGCTAAATTTATGACTGATAAGTCTCATCAGTGCGTCATTATAGGCATCGCCGGCGCATCGGCTTCAGGTAAAAGTCTAATTGCCAGTACGCTTTATCGCGAACTGCGTGAACAAGTAGGTGATGAGCATATCGGCGTCATTCCCGAAGACAGCTATTACAAAGATCAATCCCATCTGTCGATGGAAGAACGCGTCAAAACCAACTATGACCACCCCAATGCGATGGATCACAGCCTGCTGTTCCAGCATTTAGAAGCGCTTAAGAGCGGCCAGGCGATTGAGCTGCCCGTTTACAGCTACGTAGAACACACCCGCACCCAGGAAACGATCCGCATCGAGCCGAAAAAGGTCATTATCCTTGAAGGCATCCTGCTGCTGACCGACGCCCGCCTGCGTGAATCCATGAACTTCTCTATTTTCGTTGATACCCCGCTGGATATCTGCCTGATGCGCCGCATCAAGCGCGACGTGAATGAACGTGGCCGTTCGATGGACTCCGTTATGGCGCAATATCAGAAAACGGTCCGCCCGATGTTCCTGCAGTTTATTGAGCCATCCAAACAATACGCCGATATCATCGTGCCGCGCGGGGGTAAAAACCGCATTGCTATTGATATCTTAAAAGCGAAAATCAGCCAGTTTTTTGAATAAGCCGCGTGAATTGTGTACCGTTCAGAGATAACCTGGTTTTACCCTGAGCGCTTACCGCTTCAGGGTACGATGCATGAAAGGAGAAAGTGCCATGCGTCTTTGTGATCGCGATATAGAAGCCTGGCTGGATGAAGGCCGTTTGTCTATTACCCCACGTCCACCTGTTGAGCGTATCAATGGCGTGACCGTTGATGTACGGTTAGGTAATAAATTCCGCACCTTTAGCGGCCATACCGCACCGTTCATTGACCTTAGCGGGCCGAAGGACGAAGTCAGCGCCGCGCTCGATCGCGTGATGAGTGACGAAATCGTTATCGACGAGGGCGAAGCCTTTTATCTGCACCCAGGTGAACTGGCCCTGGCGGTGACGTTTGAATCCGTCACCCTGCCTTCTGACCTGGTCGGCTGGCTTGATGGCCGTTCTTCGCTGGCACGACTGGGACTGATGGTCCACGTGACCGCGCACCGTATCGATCCAGGCTGGTCGGGGCGTATCGTACTGGAGTTCTTCAACGCCGGTAAATTGCCGCTGGCGCTGCGCCCGGGGATGATGATCGGCGCGTTGAGCTTTGAACCGCTGTCAGGCCCGGCAGATCGTCCTTATAACCGTCGGCAGGACGCAAAATATCGCGACCAGCAGGGCGCGGTTGCCAGCCGTATTGATAAAGACTGATCGTTAGCCCATTGAGGATGCCATGAGAAGAGTTCTGACAACGCTGATGATTTTGCTGGTGGTGCTGGTGGCCGGCCTTTCGGCGTTGGTTCTGCTGGTTAACCCCAACGATTTCCGCGCTTACATGGTGCGGCAGGTCGAGGCACGCAGTGGTTATCAACTGAAGCTTGACGGGCCGCTGCGCTGGCACGTCTGGCCGCAGCTCAGCATTCTCTCTGGCCGCATGTCGCTTACGGCTCCGGGGGCGTCCCAGCCGCTGGTGTCCGCAGACAACATGCGCCTTGATGTGGCGCTGTTCCCGCTCATTTCCCATCAGCTGCAGGTTAAACAGGTGATGCTGAAAGGCGCGGTGATTCAGCTCACCCCGCAATCCGAAGCCGTGCGCGATGCAAATGCGCCGGTTGCGCCGCGCGAAAATACCCTGCCTGATGAGCCGTCTGATACAGGCTGGTCCTTTGATATCGGCAAGCTGAAAGTGGCCGATAGCGTGTTGGTTTTCCAGCATGAGCACCAGGAGCAGGTGACCGTTCGCAACATTAACCTGCAGATGGAACAGGATGCGCACCATCTTGCGTCGGTGGCGTTTAGCGGGCGCGTGAATCGCGATCAGCGTGATTTGACCCTGTCTCTGAATGCCAGCGTCAATGCCTCAGACTATCCGCACCAGCTCACCGCCGACATTCAGCAGCTGGACTGGCAGCTGACGGGGGCCGATCTTCCCACCCAGGGGATCACCGGGCAGGGAACGCTGCAGGCCGTCTGGCGCGAAGAACAAAAGCAGCTGGAGCTGGATAATCTCAACCTGCAGGCAAATGACAGTAGCCTGAAGGGGCAGGCGAGCGTTACGCTCGAAGAGAAGCCGAAGTGGGTGCTGAATCTGCAGTTTGACAAGCTCAATCTGGAAAACCTGCTGCCGCCGCTGCCAGCCAGCGCCACCGACAGCGATGCCACGCAGACGGGGCAAAGCCAGGCACCGGTATCGCGTCCGGTTATCTCGTCTAATCTTGATCAACCTGACTATAACGCCCTGCGCGGATTCACGGCGGATATTCTGCTGAAAGCCAATAGCCTGCGCTGGCGCGGTATTGATTTTACCGACGTGAGCAGCCAGATGTTTAACCATAACGGTTTGCTGGTGATCTCCGAACTGAGCGGTAAGATGGGCGCAGGGAACCTCTCGCTGCCCGGCACGCTGGATGTCCGTAAAGACGTTGCCAGCGCCGAATTCCAGCCGCGTCTCGACAACGTTGAGATAGGCACCATCCTGAAAGCGTTTAACTACCCGATATCCCTGACGGGGCAGTTGACGCTAGCGGGTGACTTCTCAGGCACGAAAATTGATGCCGATGCTTTCCGCCGCGAGTGGCAGGGGCAGGCGCATCTTGATCTGAAAAACTCCCGTATGGAAGGGCTTAACTTCCAGCAGCTGGTGCAGCAGGCGGTTGAGCGCAGCAGCGATGTGAAAGCGCAGGATAACTATGACAGCGCCACGCGCCTCGACAGCTTCACCGCGGACCTGACGCTGGACAACGGACAACTTTCTCTCGACGGAATGCAGGGCACCTCTTCACTGTTATCAATGACGGGTGACGGTAAGCTGGATCTGGTGAAAGAGACGGCGGACACGCGCTTTAACGTGCGGGTACTTTCCGGCTGGCAGGGTGAGAGCAAGCTCATCGACTTCCTGAAAGAGACGCCGGTTCCGCTGACCGTATATGGTAAATGGCAGGCCCTGAATTACAGCCTGCAGGTGGATCAGATCCTGCGTAAGCATCTGCAGGATGAAGCGAAACGTCGGCTTAGCGGCTGGGCGGATCGTAATAAAGATTCACAGGACGGCAAGGATGTGAAAAAGCTGCTGGATAAGCTGTGATGCCTGTTGCGCCGGGTGGCGGCTTCGCCTTACCCGGCCTACAAAAACCGAACATCGTAGGCCGGGTAAGCGAAGCGCCACCCGGCTTTTTTATACCTCGAAATCCAGTTCTTCCTCATCCCGCAGCGGAATGAGCTGAACCTTCTGCACGCGATGGTTTTCAATCTGCAGGGTTTTCAGCAGATAGTCGCCCACCTGAACCTCTTCCCCCGGCTGTGGGATACGCTGCAAATACTCCATCAGCAGACCGGCAATGGTGTGATATTCCCGCTTTTCATCCAGCGGCAGCGGGACATATTGCACCAGATCTTCCAGCGGCATATGGCCGTTAGCCGTCCACGAACCGTCTGCGTTTTTCTGAATGTCGTGGCGGGCATCAATCTCATCCACCTCGTTTGGCAGATTACCGGCGATGGTTTCCATTACGTCGCTGAGCGTGACCAGTCCTTCCACCGAACCAAACTCATCCACCACAAAGGCAAAGTGCGTGCGCGCGTTACGGAATTGCTCAAGGGCGGAGAGCAGCGGTAGCCCCTCCGGGAAGACCAGCGGCTGGCGTACCAGGATGCGGAGATTGAGCGGCTCGCCGTGCAGCTGCTGCTGGAGCAGGTCAATAACGTGCACCACGCCCAGCAGCTCCTCTTCCTCTTCACCGCCGGTCACCACCACGCGGGTGTGCTGGTTTTTATCCAGCAGGGCGCGAATGTGCTCTTCCGGTGCCGTCAGGTCGATATGTTCAATGTCATGTCGTGAGGTCATGATGCTGCTGACCGTCCGCTGGTTCAGATTGAGCACCCGCTCGATCATCCGCCGTTCCTGCGGGTCAAAGATCAGCCCGTCGCTGTGGTCGGCCAGCATGGCGGAGGATTCGGCGTCCAGCTCCGCATCCTCTTTCTTACCGCTTAACAGGCGCATAACCGTGTCTGCCGTACGCTGGCGCAGGGTCTGATTCGCGGACAGGAAGCGTCGGCGGTTAAATATCGCCAGCTGGTTAAGCGCTTCAATCATGACGGAGAACCCGATGGCGGCATACAGGTAGCCTTTCGGAATATGGAAGCCAAAACCGTCGGCCACCAGACTAAAGCCAATCATCAGCAGGAAGCTCAGACAGAGGATGACGATTGTCGGGTGACTGTTCACAAACCGTGTGAGCGCCTTGCTGGCCATCACCATCAGGGTGATGGCGATAATCACCGCGGCCATCATCACCGCAAGGTGGTCCACCATCCCGACGGCGGTGATCACCGAGTCCAGGGAGAAGACCGCATCCAGCACCACGATCTGCGCTACCACCGGCCAGAATTTCGCCCCGCGGCGCTGGGTTGGGTTCTCGCTGTCTTTGCCTTCCAGTCGCTCGTTGAGTTCTACCGTGGCTTTGAACAGCAGGAACAACCCGCCGAAGAGCATGATGAGATCGCGGGCGCTAAAACTCAGACCGTGAATGGAGAACAGTGGCTGAGTGAGCGTGACCAGCCAGGAGATAGAGGCCAGCAGCAGTAACCGCATCACCATCGCCAGCAGCAGACCCGTCACGCGCGCGCGGTCGCGCTGGGAAGGGGGCAGTTTTTCAGCGAGGATGGCGATAAAGACCAGATTATCAATCCCGAGCACTAACTCGATGACGACCAGCGTAACCAGCCCGGCCCAGATTGAGGGATCGGCAATCCATTCCATAGTAATAGTAATACCTTCTGTTATATGACGAATGTCACACTTCGATCATGGATAAAGCTGGGGGAAATTGCAATGCCGGGCTGAGATTTCTCTTAATACGAGGGGTAAAAAAGAGAGCATTCTCAACAGGGTGTAAATAAGCGAAATACGTATATTTAATTACAAAGAAAGCATTTTAGGATATATCGCAGATAATGGTTTTTAGTCTCTTGTTGTCAATATAAAGAAATTCCTAAAAGGTCAAAAATTTGCTCTTAATATTAATCTTAAAAACTGATATTAGGACAGTTGTCTCCTTGCCTGCTATTAGGTTAGCTGCAACAATTCTCCCAGCATCAAATGTTAAATCTCGGTGTTGCTATTAATGTTCGGTCTTCAGGGATGGTTATTCATTATCCGTCGGGTTTCTCAAGCGGCTGATATATTTCCAGAAGACCTTGCTCAAGAGGGTGTCTATCCATAACACATTGTTTAGTCAGTGGATTGGTAACTGAAAGCCAAGGGCGGTAGCGTGCCTGAAAGCGTGTGAATCAGCCCCGATTATTCTGTCAATAGCCAATGGATGAATAAGCTTTTTTTAGGACTGATGCCAGTTATATTTCTATTTGATTAACTGCATGCTGAAACCCAATACGACTCGAGCTTATTTAAATTGCACAGGGTAATTACTCTGCCAAAGTGATAAATAATCAATGATGAAATCCAAAATGAAATTGATGCCATTATTGGTGTCTGTGACCTTGATGAGTGGTTGCACGGTCTTTCCCGGCAGCAATATGTCAACAATGGGTAAGGATGTGATCAAGCAACAGGATGCCGATTTTGATCTCGACAAAATGGTGAATGTTTATCCACTTACGCCTCGTCTGGTCGAACAATTACGTCCACGTCCGAATGTTGCCCAGCCGAATATGTCGCTGGACCAGGAAATTGCGTCCTACCAGTACCGCGTGGGGCCGGGTGACGTGATCAACGTGACCGTCTGGGACCACCCGGAACTGACCACGCCAGCGGGCCAGTACCGCAGCTCAAGCGACACCGGTAACTGGGTGCAGTCAGATGGCACCATGTTCTATCCCTACATTGGTAAAGTCCATGTTGCAGGGAAAACGCTTGCCGAGATCCGTAGTGATATTACCGGCCGCTTAGCGCAGTACATCGCCGATCCGCAGGTGGACGTTAATATCGCCGCATTCCGCTCGCAAAAAGCCTATATCTCCGGCCAGGTGAACAAATCCGGCCAGCAGGCCATCACCAACGTTCCCCTGACCGTACTGGATGCCATTAACGCCGCGGGCGGGTTAACCGACGGCGCCGACTGGCGCAACGTGGTACTCACCCACAATGGGAAGGAGCAGCGCATTTCGCTGCAGGCGCTGATGCAAAACGGCGATCTGACCCAGAACCGTCTGCTCTATCCGGGCGACATTCTCTACGTGCCACGCAATGACGATCTGAAAGTCTTCGTGATGGGTGAAGTGAAGAAACAGAGCACCCTCAAAATGGACTTCAGCGGTATGACCCTGACCGAAGCGCTGGGCAATGCTGAAGGTATCGATCTGACGACCTCTAACGCGACCGGTATCTTCGTGATCCGTCCGCTGAAAGGTGAGGGCAGTGCGAAAGGCAAGATTGCCAACATCTACCAGCTGGATATGTCCGATGCGACCTCTCTGGTGATGGCGACGGAGTTCCGTCTCCAGCCATACGATGTGGTGTACGTCACCACCGCGCCGGTTGCCCGCTGGAACCGTCTGATCAACCAGTTGCTGCCAACCATCAGTGGCGTTCGCTACATGACGGATACGGCGCGCGACATTCATACCTGGTAATCCGCGATGTTTAACAAAATTCTGGTGGTATGCGTGGGGAACATTTGCCGTTCCCCCACGGCTGAACGGCTGTTGAAACACTACCAGCCCGAACTGACCGTTGATTCGGCAGGGCTGGGTGCACTGGTCGGTAAAGGTGCCGATGAGCGCGCTACGAGCGTGGCGCGGGATCATCACCTCTCTCTCGACGGCCACGTGGCCCGCCAGGTCACTGGCCGCATGTGCCGGGAGTATGACCTGATCCTGACGATGGAAAAACGTCATATTCATGCGCTGTGCGATATCGCTCCGGAGATGCGCGGCAAGGTGATGCTGTTTGGTCACTGGGACAATGAACGTGAAATCCCCGATCCGTATCGCAAAAGCCATGAGGCCTTTGAGGCGGTTTACACCTTACTTGACCAGTCTGCCCAACAGTGGGCGCAGGCACTGAAAGTTCAGCAGGGATAACAATGACAGAAAAAACAAGACCTTCTGCCGCCCCGATTTCGGGCAGTGATGAAATTGATATTGGGCGCCTGGTCGGCACTGTTGTAGAGGCAAAGTGGTGGGTGCTTGGCATTACCGCCGTATTTGCCGCGGCGGCCGTCGTCTACACGCTGTTCGCCACCCCTATCTACAGCGCCGACGCGCTGGTGCAGATCGAGCAGAATACCGGCAACTCGCTGGTGCAGGACATCGGTTCCGCGCTGGCGAACAAGCCGCCGGCATCCGACGCCGAAATTCAGCTCATCCAGTCACGTCTGGTGCTGGGTAAAACGGTTCACGACCTCGGGCTCGATATCTCCGTCACCAAAAATACCTTCCCGGTCTTTGGTGCCGGCTGGGATCGTCTGATGGGGCGAAGCAACGACACGGTGAAAGTGACTGACTTCGTGCTGCCGAAAGGGGCTGCCGATCAGACGTTTACCCTGACGGTGCTTGGTCCGAAACAGTACCAGCTAACCAGCGACGCGGGCTTTAGCGCACGCGGTGAAGTGGGGCAGATGCTGACCAAAGACGGCGTCAGCATGATGGTCAGCGCGATTAACGCCCAGGAGGGCGGTGAATTTACCGTCACCAAATTCTCCACGCTGGGGATGATCAACAATCTGCAAAACAACCTGACCGTCACCGAAAACGGTAAGGACACCGGCGTGCTGAGCATGACCTTTACCGGTGAAGATAAGGATCAAATCCGCGACATTCTGAACAGCATTACCCGCAACTATCTTGAGCAGAACGTTGAGCGTAAATCGGCGGAAGCGGCGAAAAGCCTGGCCTTCCTCGCGAAACAGCTCCCGGAAGTACGCGGCCGTCTGGATGATGCCGAGAACAAGCTGAACGCCTACCGTCAGGATAAAGACTCCGTTGACCTGCCGCTGGAGGCGAAATCGGTCCTCGATTCGATGGTTAACATTGATGCGCAGCTCAACGAGCTGACCTTCAAAGAGGCGGAGATTTCCAAGCTTTATACCAAACGTCACCCGGCCTACCGCACGCTGCTGGAGAAACGCCGTACGCTGGAAGAAGAGAAGGCGAAGCTCAATGACCGCGTGACCGCGATGCCGAAAACGCAGCAGGAGATCGTGCGTCTGACCCGCGACGTGGAGTCCGGACAGCAGGTTTACATGCAGCTGCTGAACAAGCAGCAGGAGCTGAAAATCACCGAAGCCAGTACCGTGGGTGACGTGCGCATAGTCGACCCGGCTATTACCCAGCCTGGCGTACTGAAGCCGAAGAAAGCGCTGATCATTCTCGGCAGCATTATTCTCGGCCTGATGCTCTCCATCGTGGGCGTGCTGTTGCGTTCCCTGTTCAACCGCGGTATCGAAAGCCCGCAGGTGCTGGAAGAAAGCGGTATCAACGTCTATGCCAGCATTCCGCTGTCTGAGTGGCAAAAATCCCGTGACAGCGTCAAAACCATCAAGGGCGTTAAGCGTTACAAACAGAGCCAGCTGCTGGCGGTGGGTAACCCGACCGACCTCGCTATCGAAGCGATCCGTAGCCTGCGTACCAGTCTGCACTTCGCCATGATGCAGGCCAAAAACAACGTCCTGATGTTAACCGGCGTTAGCCCGTCAATCGGTAAAACCTTCGTCTGCGCCAACCTGGCGGCGGTGGTCAGCCAGACCAACAAGCGCGTGCTGCTGATCGACTGTGATATGCGCAAGGGCTATACCCACGAACTGCTGGGCACCAACAACGTTAACGGTCTGTCGGAAATCCTGCTCGGCAAAGGCGACATTAGCCAGAGCGCGAAACCAACAACGGTGCCGAAATTTGACCTGATCCCACGCGGTCAGGTGCCGCCTAACCCGTCCGAGCTGCTGATGAGCGAACGCTTCACCGAGCTGGTGGAGTGGGCGAGCAAAAACTACGACCTGGTGCTGATCGATACGCCGCCAATTCTGGCCGTGACCGACGCGGCCGTTGTTGGCCGCCATGCGGGCACCACGCTAATGGTAGCGCGTTACGCGGTGAACACCCTGAAAGAGGTGGAAACCAGCCTGAGCCGCTTCGAGCAGAACGGAATTGAGGTGAAAGGGGTGATCCTGAACTCCATCTTCCGCCGCGCGACCGGCTATCAGGATTATGGCTATTACGAGTACGAATATAAGTCTGACAGTAAATAACAAAACACACCCCACACCCCTCACCCTAACCCTCTCCCCAAAGGGGAGAGGGGACTGTTCGGTGCTGGATTTGGGGGACGAACGTAATGATAACCACTGGCTGCCTTTCACCCTCTCCCCTTTGGGGAGAGGGCCGGGGTGAGGGGAAAAAATGACCACACAACGCCCTTTAGTTTCAATCTATATGCCGACATGGAATCGTCAGCAGCTGGCGATCCGCGCAATCAAGTCGGTGTTACGTCAGGATTACGATAACTGGGAGCTGATCATCGTTGATGACTGCTCTTCCTCGTATGAACAGCTGCAAAAGTTTGTGACTGACCTCAACGACCCGCGGGTGGTCTATACGCATAACGCCATCAACTCCGGCGCCTGTGCGGTGCGTAATCAGGCGATTATGCAGGCCAAAGGGCAGTATCTGACCGGTATCGACGACGATGACGAATGGACGCCGAACCGCCTGTCTATCTTCCTGTCGCATAAAGAACAACTGGTTACGCACGCTTTCCTGTATGCCAACGACTATGTCTGCCAGGGCGAAGTTTACTCGCAGCCCGCCAGTCTGCCGCTGTATCCGAAATCACCGTACTCTCGCCGCCTGTTCTACAAGCGCAACATTATTGGTAACCAGGTCTTCACCTGGGCGTGGCGTTTCAAAGAGTGCCTGTTCGATACCGAACTCAAGGCCGCGCAGGATTACGATATCTTCCTGCGCATGGTGGTGGAATACGGTGAACCGTGGAAAGTGGAAGAGGCCACGCAGATCCTGCACATCAACCACGGGGAGATGCAGATCACCTCCTCGCCGAAAAAGTTCTCCGGCTACTTCCATTTTTACCGCAAGCACAAGGACAAGTTTGACCGTGCCAGCCGTAAATATCAGCTCTTTACCCTCTATCAGATCCGCAATAAGCGCATGAACTGGCGCACGCTGCTGACGCTGCTTTCCGTGCGTAACGGCAAGCGCCTGGCTGACGGGCTTCGGGGGAAATAATGTTTCTGGAAGATTGCCGCGCTAACAGCTGGAGCCTGCGTCCGTGCTGCATGGTTCTGGCGTACCGCATCGCGCACTTTTGCTCGGTGTGGCGTAAGAAAAACGTCCTGAACAACATCTGGGCGGCACCCGTGCTGGTGCTGTATCGCATCATCACCGAATGCTTTTTTGGCTATGAAATCCAGGCCGCTGCCACCATTGGCCGCCGCTTTACCATCCACCACGGCTATGCGGTGGTGATCAACAAGTTCGTGGTCGCCGGGGATGATTTCACCATTCGTCATGCGGTCACCATTGGCAACCGTGGGCCTGACAGCCTGGCCTGCCCGGTCATCGGCAATAACGTCGAGCTGGGGGCGAACGTGGTGATCATCGGTGACATCACGATTGGTAATAACGTCACGATTGGGGCTGGCAGCGTGGTGTTGGACAGCATTCCGGATAACGCGCTGGTGGTGGGAGAAAAAGCCCGCGTGAAGGTGATTAAATGAACATTCTGCAATTTAACGTACGCCTCGCAGAAGGCGGAGCGGCAGGCGTGGCCCTGGATCTGCACCAGCGCGCGCTGCAAAAAGGACTTCAGTCGCGTTTTATTTATGGCTACGGCAAAGGCGGCAAGAAAAGCGTCAGCCACGATAATTTCCCGGAGGTGCACAAGCACACGCCGCGTCTGACCTCGATTGCCAACATCGCGCTGTTCCGCCTGTTTAACCGCGATCTGTTTGGCAACCTGAACAATCTTTACCGCACGGTGACCCGCACCACGGGCCCGGTTGTGCTGCATTTTCACGTGCTGCACAGCTACTGGCTGAATCTGGAAGAGGTGGTGGCGTTTTGTCAGAAGGTGCAGGCCCACAAGCCCGACACCCGCTTTGTCTGGACGCTGCACGATCACTGGAGCGTAACCGGGCGCTGCGCGTTTACCGACGGTTGCGAAGGCTGGAAAGATAACTGCCAGAAGTGCCCGACGTTAAGCAACTATCCGCCGGTGAAGGTGGATCGCGCGCATCAGCTGGTGGCCGGAAAGCGTCAGCTGTTCCGCGACATGCTCTCGCTCGGCTGTACGTTTATCTCTCCAAGCCAGCACGTGGCCGATGCCTTCAACAGCCTGTACGGGGCAGGGCGCTGTCAGATTATCAACAACGGCATCGACGTGGCGACGGAAGCCATTCTTGCGGAGCTGACCCCGGTGGCGGAAACCGCAGGCAAACCGAAAATCGCTATCGTAGCGCATGACCTGCGCTACGACGGTAAAACCAACCAGCAGCTGGTGCGCGACATGATGGCGCTGGGGGACAAGATAGAGCTTCATACCTTCGGCAAGTTTTCACCGTTCGAAGGAGCCAACGTGGTGAACCACGGGTTTGAGACCGACAAGCGCAAGCTGATGAGCGCGCTGAATGAAATGGACGCGCTGGTGTTCAGCTCCCGCGTGGATAACTACCCGCTGATCCTCTGCGAAGCGCTCTCAATCGGCGTGCCGGTGATTGCCACCCACAGCGATGCGGCACGTGAAGTGCTGGAAAAATCCGGCGGGAAAACCTTCACGGAGCAGGAGGTCCTGCCCCTGGTACAGCTGCCGAAGGCGCAGATTGCTGAGATCGTTTTTGGCACTGACCTGGAATCGTTCCGCAACCGCAGCCGCAAGGCCTACAGTGGACAACAGATGCTGGAGGAATATGTCTCGTTCTATCAGAGTCTGTAGTTATCTGCTGCTGCCGCTGATCTACCTGCTGGTCAACGTCAAAATTGCCCAGCTCGGCGAAAGCTTCCCGATAACCATCGTCACCTTCTTGCCCGTTCTGCTTCTGCTGTATGTCGATAAAATCAACCTGAAGAAGCTGATGATTGCCTTAGGGCTGGGCACGGGCCTGACGCTGTTTAACTACATCTTTGGCCAGTCGCTGGATGCCAGTAAATACGTCACGTCAACCATGCTGTTTGTTTATATCGTCATTATTATCGGTATGGTCTGGAGTATTCGGTTTAAAACTATTTCTCCGCACAATTATCGGAAAATCCTTAGGTTCTTTTATATTGCCGTTGCGTTAATTGTTATGCTTGCCGCACTGGAGATGGCGCAAATTATTCTGACCGGTGGCAGCAGCCTGATGGAGATAATTTCGAAATATCTCATTTACAGTAACAGCTATGTATTGAACTTCATCAAGTTTGGCGGGAAGCGTACTACAGCCCTCTATTTTGAACCGGCGTTTTTCGCTCTGGCGTTAATCTCAATTTGGCTCAGCATCAAACAGTTTGGTATCAAAACGCCTAAGACCGATGCTATGATTCTTGCAGGAATTGTTCTGTCTGGATCGTTCTCAGGGGTAATGACATTTATCCTGTTTTACCTGCTGGAGTGGGCGTTCCAGTACCTGAACAAAGATGCGATTAAGAAAAAACTGCCGCTGGCGATTATCTCTCTGACGGTATTTATGGTAGGCGTGATATTTGCCTTCCCGTACATCTCAGAACGTTTGGGTGATTTGGGAACGGAAGGGTCTTCGTCCTATTATCGCATCATTGGGCCACTGGTGATGGTGGGTTATTCCTTAACCCATATTGATGGGGTAGTAAGATTCGGCTCACTTTACGAATATGTTGCATCATTCGGAATCTTTAACGGTGCGGATGTCGGTAAAACCATAGACAATGGTCTGTATCTGTTAATTATTTATTTTTCGTGGTTCGCCGTACTGTTGACCCTGTGGTATCTGTTTAAAGTTTTCAAAATGATGATTAACGCGTTTGGTGATAACCAGAACTTTCGCGTTCAGCTTTATCTTTTTACTCCGGTGTCGCTGTTTTTTACCGGGTCAATATTTAGCCCGGAATATGCTTTCTTGATTGTCTGTCCGTTTATTCTGCGCAAGGCGCTTAATATTACGAGCGTATGACGAAATGAGGTGATTTATGTTTCTTAGCGTCATTACTGTCGCTTTTCGTAATTACGAAGGGGTGGTAAAAACCTGGCGCTCGCTGCGCAACCTGGCGCGCGATCCAAGCCTCACCTTTGAGTGGATTGTGGTCGACGGCGGCTCGAACGATGGCACGGCGGAGTTTCTGGAAAAACTCAACGGTGAGTTCAACTTACGCTACATCAGCGAGAAAGATAAAGGCATCTACGATGCGATGAATAAAGGCATCAACATGGCACAAGGCCGTTATGCCATCTTCCTGAATTCGGGCGACATTTTCCATGATGACGTGGCGCTTTTTGCCCGTCAACTGGCGCGCCAGAAAGAGGATGCCATGTATATTGGCGATGCGCTGCTCGATTTTGGCGACGGACATAAAGTGTGCCGCAGCGCGAAGCCAGGCTGGTATATCTATCACAGCTTACCGGCCAGCCATCAGGCCATTTTCTTCCCGGTAAAAGGTCTGAAAAAACAGCCTTACGATTTGCAGTATAAAGTGTCTTCGGATTATGCACTGGCTGCCAGCCTGTATAAATCAGGTTACCCGTTCCGTCGAATTAAAGGGCTGGTATCTGAATTCTCAATGGGCGGCGTGTCAACGTCTAATAATCTGGAATTGTGCCAGGATGCCAAAAAAGTACAGCGTAAAATATTACGCGTGCCGGCATTCTGGGCGGAATTGTCTTATTTATTACGCGTGCGCACCACGGGTAAAACGAAAGCCTTATATAACAAAGCCTGAATATAAGGAAACGTAATGCAGGATCTGAAAGGTTTCTCCGTACCGAAAGGTTTTCGGGGCGCGGGCGGTATTAAAGTGCAGCTGTGGTGGGCCGTTCAGGCCACCTTGTTTGCCTGGTCACCGCAAATACTTTACCGCTGGCGAGCATTTTTATTGCGCCTGTTTGGCGCAAAAATAGGAAAAAACGTAGTCATCCGACCTTCGGTAAAAATTACCTATCCGTGGAAATTAACGCTTGGGGATTACGCCTGGGTAGGGGATGACGCGGTGTTATATACCCTGGGCGAGATTACGATTGGCGCAAATTCGGTGGTTTCACAGAAATGTTATTTGTGCACCGGCAGCCACGATTTTATGAGTCAGCATTTTGATATTACCGCTTCGCCTATTGTGATTGGCGAAAAATGCTGGCTGGCAACGGATGTTTTTGTTGCACCGGGTGTTTCTGTTGGCGATGGCACTGTAGTCGGTGCCCGCAGCAGCGTTTTTAAATCGCTACCGGCAAATAAAGTTTGCCGTGGCAACCCCGCAGTGGTGATACGCGAACGCGTTGAAACTGATTAAATTCATAAGTAGAGGAATATAAACATGTCTAAAGTCGCTCTCATCACCGGCGTTACCGGGCAGGATGGTTCTTACCTGGCAGAGTTCCTGCTGGAAAAAGGTTATGAAGTGCACGGTATTAAACGTCGTGCGTCTTCTTTCAACACCGAACGTGTGGATCATATCTATCAGGATCCTCACGCGGCGAACCCGAAATTCCACCTGCACTACGGCGACCTGACCGATACCTCCAACCTGACCCGTATCCTGCAGGAAGTGCAGCCGGATGAAGTGTACAACCTGGGCGCGATGAGCCACGTAGCGGTCTCCTTCGAGTCCCCGGAATACACCGCTGACGTTGATGCCATGGGTACGCTGCGTCTGCTGGAAGCGATCCGCTTCCTCGGCCTTGAGAAGAAAACTCGCTTCTACCAGGCATCCACCTCTGAGCTGTACGGTCTGGTGCAGGAAATCCCACAGAAAGAGACCACGCCGTTCTACCCGCGCTCTCCGTATGCGGTTGCAAAACTGTACGCCTACTGGATCACCGTGAACTACCGTGAATCCTACGGCATGTACGCCTGTAACGGCATCCTGTTCAACCACGAATCTCCACGTCGTGGCGAAACCTTCGTGACCCGCAAAATCACCCGCGCTATCGCCAACATCGCGCAGGGTCTGGAGTCTTGCCTGCACCTCGGCAACATGGATTCCCTGCGTGACTGGGGCCATGCCAAAGACTACGTGAAAATGCAGTGGATGATGCTGCAGCAGGAACAGCCAGAAGACTTCGTAATTGCGACCGGCGTGCAGTACTCCGTACGTCAGTTCGTTGAAATGGCCGCGGCACAGCTGGGCATCAAACTGCGCTTTGAAGGTACCGGCGTGGAAGAGAAAGGTATCGTTGTGTCCGTGACCGGCCACGACGCACCGGGCGTGAAGCCAGGCGACGTGATTGTGCAGGTTGACCCGCGCTACTTCCGTCCTGCTGAAGTAGAAACCCTGCTGGGCGACCCAACCAAAGCGCACGAGAAGCTGGGCTGGAAACCAGAAATCACTCTGCAGGAGATGGTTTCCGAGATGGTTGCCAAAGATCTTGAAGCAGCGAAAAAACACTCCCTGCTCAAGTCTCATGGCTACGAGGTTGCCATCGCGCTGGAGTCCTGAGAATGACAAAACAACGTATTTTTGTCGCCGGTCATCGCGGAATGGTGGGTTCCGCGATTGTGCGCCAGCTCGAGCAGCGCGGTGACGTAGAAGTGATTGTCCGCACCCGCGACGAGCTGAACCTGCTCGACAGCCGTGCGGTACAGGACTTCTTTGCTAACGAACGCATTGACCAGGTGTATCTGGCGGCGGCGAAAGTGGGCGGCATTGTTGCCAACAACACTTACCCGGCGGATTTCATCTACGAGAACATGATGATCGAGAGCAACATCATTCACGCGGCGCATCTGCACAACGTGAACAAGCTGTTGTTCCTCGGCTCATCCTGTATTTACCCGAAAATGGCGAAACAGCCGATCGCCGAAAGCGAGCTGCTGCAGGGCACGCTTGAAGCAACCAATGAGCCGTATGCGATTGCCAAGATTGCCGGGATCAAGCTGTGCGAGTCCTATAACCGTCAGTACAACCGCGACTATCGTTCGGTGATGCCGACCAACCTGTACGGACCGCACGACAATTTCCACCCGAGCAACTCGCACGTGATCCCGGCGCTGCTGCGCCGCTTCCACGAGGCGACCGCCGAGAACGCACCGGACGTGGTGGTGTGGGGCAGCGGTACGCCGATGCGTGAATTCCTGCACGTGGACGACATGGCTGCCGCCAGCATTCACGTGATGGAGCTGGATCGCGAAGTGTGGCAGGAGAACACCGAGCCGATGCTGTCGCATATCAACGTCGGTACCGGCGTGGACTGCACCATTCGCGAGCTGGCGCAAACCATCGCGCAGGTAGTGGGTTACAAAGGTCGCGTGGTGTTTGACGCCACCAAGCCGGACGGTACGCCGCGCAAGCTGCTGGACGTGACCCGTCTGCATCAGCTGGGCTGGTATCACGAGGTGTCACTGGAGCAGGGACTGGCCAGTACCTACCAGTGGTTCCTGGAAAACCAGCACCGCTTCCGGGGGTAACGATGTTTTTAAGTCAGGAAGATTTTGCCACGGTAGTGCGTTCCACTCCGCTCATCTCAATTGATTTGATCGTGGAGAACGAACGCGGCGAGTTCTTGCTGGGGAAACGAACCAACCGTCCTGCACAGGGCTTCTGGTTCGTGCCCGGCGGGCGCGTGCAGAAGGATGAGACGTTGAGCGATGCGTTTGAGCGTCTCACTCTGGCGGAACTGGGCCTGCAGCTGCCGATGGCGGCGGGCCAGTTTTACGGGGTCTGGCAGCACTTCTATGACGATAACTTTTCGGGCACCGGGTTCTCCACGCACTACATCGTGCTGGGGTTCCGCCTGAAGGTGAGTGAGGCAGACCTGCGTCTGCCTGATTCTCAGCATGACGACTACCGCTGGCAGACGCCAGAGGCGCTGCTGGCCAGCGACAATGTGCACGACAACAGCCGTGCCTATTTCCTGGCCGATCGTCAGTCCGGAGTGCCGGGCTTATGAAAATTTTAGTGTACGGAATCAACTACTCGCCGGAGCTAACCGGCATCGGGAAATACACCGGCGAGATGGTCGAGTGGATGGCGAGCCAGGGACATGACGTGCGGGTCATTACCGCGCCGCCGTACTACCCGGAATGGAAAGTCGGGGAGCGCTACTCAAGCTGGCGCTACCGTCGCGAAGAGGGTGCAGCGACCGTCTGGCGCTGCCCGCTGTATGTGCCTAAGCAGCCCTCGACGCTGAAACGGTTGATTCATCTCGGCAGCTTTGCCCTGAGCAGTTTCTTCCCGCTGATGGCGCAGCGCCGCTGGAAGCCGGATCGCATCATCGGCGTGGTGCCAACGCTGTTTTGCACGCCGGGCATGCGCTTGCTGGGCAAACTCTCCGGCGCGCGCACCCTGCTGCACATTCAGGATTATGAAGTTGACGCCATGCTGGGCCTGGGGATGGCAGGCAAAGGCAAAGGCGGCAAGGTGGCGAAGCTCGCCAGCGCGTTTGAGCGCAGTGGCTTACACAACGTGGATTACGTCTCAACGATCTCGCGCTCGATGATGAACAAGGCGCAGGAGAAGGGCGTCCCGGCGGAAAAGGTGATCTTCTTCCCGAACTGGTCCGAAGTGGCGCGTTTTCGCGACGTGACTGAGCAAGACGCTCAGGCGCTGCGCGCGCAGCTTGGTTTGCCTGAAGATCAAAAAATCATTCTTTACTCAGGCAACATCGGCGAAAAGCAGGGGCTGGAGAGTGTGATTGAAGCGGCCCAACTGCTGAACCAACATCCGTGGACGTTTGTGATTGTCGGGCAGGGGGGGGGAAAAGCGCGGCTGGAAAAAATGGTCGGCGAACGCGGCCTGACCAACGTGAAATTTTTCCCGCTTCAGTCTTACGAGGCACTGCCTGCGCTGCTGAAGATGGGCGACTGCCATCTGGTGGTGCAAAAACGCGGTGCCGCGGATGCGGTGCTGCCGTCCAAGCTGACCAACATTCTGGCAGTGGGCGGCAACGCGGTGATTACGGCAGAAGCCGAAACAGAATTAGGCCAGCTGTGTGACAGCTATCCGGGCATTGCCGTGTGCGTGGAGCCGGAATCGGTCCCGGCGCTGGTCACCGGAATTGAGCAGGCACTTGCCATGCCAAAAGTGAACACGGTGGCACGTGAATATGCCGAACGCACGCTCGAGAAAGAGAACGTGCTGAGCCAATTTATTGCAGATATACGGGGATAAATCATGAGTCAAACCACTTTGTATCCGGTTGTGATGGCTGGTGGCTCTGGTAGCCGGTTGTGGCCGCTGTCCCGCGTGCTCTATCCAAAACAGTTCCTCTGTCTGAAAGGGGATCTCACCATGCTGCAGACGACGGTCAACCGTCTGCACGGCGTGGAGTGTGAAAGCCCGGTGGTAATTTGTAACGAACAGCACCGCTTTATTGTTGCCGAGCAGCTGCGCCAGCTGAACAAACTTACTGAAAACATCATCCTGGAGCCTGCCGGTCGTAACACCGCGCCTGCGATCGCCCTGGCGGCGCTGGCGGCAAAACGCAGCAGCCCGGACTGTGACCCGCTGATGCTGGTTCTGGCGGCAGACCACGTTATCCAACAGGAAGACGCATTCCGCGACGCGGTGCGTGCGGCCATTCCTTACGCCGAAAGCGGCAAACTGGTGACCTTCGGCATCGTGCCGGATCTGCCGGAAACCGGCTACGGCTACATCCGTCGCGGCAGCGTGGCGCCGGGTGAAGGCGACAGCGTGGCGTTTGACGTGGCGCAGTTTGTCGAAAAACCGAATCTGGAAACCGCGCAGGCCTACGTTGCCAGCGGTGAGTATTACTGGAACAGCGGGATGTTCCTGTTCCGCGCCGGACGCTATCTGGAAGAGCTGCGCAAATACCGCCCGGATATTCTGAACGCCTGCGAGAAAGCGATGGCGGTGGTGGACCCGGATCTCGACTTCATCCGCGTGGATGAAGAGGCGTTCCTCGCCTGCCCGGAAGAGTCCATTGACTACGCGGTGATGGAGCGCACGGCAGATGCCGTTGTGGTGCCGATGGATGCGGGCTGGAGCGATGTGGGCTCCTGGTCCTCCCTGTGGGAGATCAGCGCCCATACCCCGGAGGGTAACGTCCATCACGGCGATGTCATTAGCCACAAAACGGAAAATAGCTACGTCTACGCCGAGTCCGGCCTGGTCACCACGGTCGGGGTGAAAGATCTGGTGGTTGTCCAGACCAAAGACGCCGTGCTGATTGCCGACCGTAACGCCGTGCAGGACGTTAAAAAAGTGGTGGAGAAAATTAAGGCGGATGGTCGCCACGAGCACCATATTCACCGCGAAGTGTACCGTCCGTGGGGGAAATATGACTCCATTGATTCCGGTGACCGCTATCAGGTGAAACGCATCACCGTGAAGCCGGGCGAGGGGCTGTCGGTACAGATGCACCATCACCGTGCCGAGCACTGGGTGGTGGTGGCGGGTACCGCCAAAGTCACTATCGACGGTGAAGTCAAACTGCTGGGTGAAAACGAGTCCATTTATATTCCGCTGGGGGCGACGCACTGTCTGGAGAACCCAGGGAAAATTCCTCTCGACTTAATTGAGGTGCGTTCCGGCTCGTATCTGGAAGAGGACGATATCGTGCGCTTCCAGGACCGCTACGGGCGGGTGTAGCACTCTGCATTATGCCCGGTGGCGCTGCGCTTACCGGGCCTACGAATGACAAAAAAATTAATTTGGCCATTTAGTGGTCAGGGCCGACTGTTGCCTGAAAAAGGGGTCATCATGGAAAAATTAACCTGTTTTAAAGCCTACGATATTCGCGGCAAGCTGGGCGAAGAGCTGAATGAAGACATTGCGTGGCGCATTGGCCGCGCGTACGGCGAATATTTAAAACCGCAGACCATCGTGCTGGGCGGCGACGTGCGCCTGACCAGTGAATCCCTGAAGCTGGCCCTGGCGAAAGGGCTGCAGGACGCGGGCGTGGACGTGCTGGACATCGGTCTTTCCGGCACCGAAGAGATTTACTTTGCCACCTTCCACCTGGGCGTGGACGGCGGTATCGAAGTGACGGCCAGCCACAACCCGATGGACTACAACGGCATGAAGCTGGTGCGCAAGGGCGCCCGCCCTATCAGCGGCGACACCGGCCTGCGCGACGTGCAGCGCCTGGCGGAAGCCAACGATTTCCCGCCGGTGAATGAGGCTAAGCGCGGCAGCTACAAAAAAATCAACCTGCAAAAAGAGTACATCGACCACCTGCTGGGCTACATCAACGTGGCGAACCTCAAGCCGCTGAAGCTGGTGATTAACTCCGGTAACGGCGCGGCCGGTCCGGTGGTGGACGCGCTGGAAGCCCACTTTAAGGCGCTGAACGTGCCAGTGACCTTCGTGAAAGTGCACAACACCCCGGACGGCAACTTCCCGAACGGTATTCCTAACCCGCTGCTGCCGGAGTGTCGCGACGACACCCGCAACGCGGTGATTGAGCACGGCGCGGATATGGGTATCGCCTTTGACGGCGACTTCGACCGCTGCTTCCTGTTCGACGAGAAAGGGCAGTTCATCGAGGGCTACTACATTGTCGGCCTGCTGGCGGAAGCGTTCCTGGAGAAAAACCCGGGCGCGAAAATCATTCATGACCCGCGCCTTTCCTGGAACACCGTCGACGTGGTGTCCGCGGCGGGCGGTACGCCGGTGATGTCCAAAACCGGCCACGCCTTCATCAAAGAGCGCATGCGCGAAGAAGACGCCATCTACGGCGGCGAGATGAGCGCCCACCACTACTTCCGTGATTTTGCCTACTGCGACAGCGGGATGATCCCGTGGCTGCTGGTCACCGAGCTGCTGTGCCTGAAGGGGCAGACGCTGGGCGAGCTGGTGCGCGACCGCATGGCGGCGTTCCCGGCGAGCGGGGAGATCAACAGCAAGCTGGCGCAGCCGGCCGAGGCCATTGCCCGCGTGGAGCAGCACTTTGCGATTCACGCGCTGGAAATTGACCGTACGGACGGCATCAGCATGGCGTTCCCGCAGTGGCGCTTTAACCTGCGCTCGTCCAACACCGAGCCGGTGGTGCGCCTGAACGTGGAGTCCCGTGCTGACACCGCGCTGATGGAAGCCCGAACGAAGGACATTCTGGCGCTGTTGAATCAGTAATAATTGCCCCTCCCGGTGGGAGGGGGAACCGAATACAGGAACAACGATGACGAATCTAAAAAAACGCGAACGAGCGAGAACGAATGCATCGTTAATCTCTATGGTGCAGCGTTTTTCTGATATCACCATCATGGTCGGTGGATTGTGGGCGGTGTGTCGGATCAGCGGGCTGCCGTTCTTATATATGCATCTGCTGATGGCCCTGATTGCGCTGGTCGTGTTTCAAATGATCGGCGGAATGACCGATTTCTACCGCTCGTGGCGCGGCGTCAAAATGACTACCGAACTGATGCTGCTGCTGCAGAACTGGACCCTTAGCCTGATCTTCAGCGCAGGCCTGGTGGCGTTCAGCCATGATTTTGACAATCGCCTCGTCACCTATCTCTGCTGGTATCTGTTAACCAGTGTCGGCATGGTGGTGTGCCGTTCCCTGATCCGCTTTGGTGCGGGCTGGCTGCGTAACCGGGGTTATAACCGTCGCTTCGTTGCCGTGGCGGGCGATCTGCCGGTCGGGAAGGTACTGCTCGACAGCTTCCGCAAAGAGCCGTGGTTAGGGTTTGAAGTGGTGGGGATTTATCACGACGCGAAGCCGGGTGGCGTGCCTGCGGACTGGGCGGGTAATTACGACCAGCTTATTGAAGACGCGAAAGCCGGCAAAATTCACAACGTCTACATTGCCATGCAGATGAGAGACGAATCCCGCATTAAGCAACTGATGCGCGAGCTGGCGGACACCACCTGCTCCGTGATCCTGATCCCGGACGTGTTTACCTTCAACATTCTTCACTCCCGTATTGAAGAGGTGAACGGCGTGCCGGTGGTACCGCTATACGACACGCCGCTGTCGGGCATTAACCGCGTGCTGAAGCGCGTGGAAGATATCGTGCTCTCTTCACTGATCCTGCTGCTGATTTCGCCTGTTCTGTGCTGCATTGCCCTGGCGGTGAAGCTGAGCTCTCCCGGCCCGGTTATCTTCCGCCAGACTCGCTACGGTATGGACGGCAAGCCGATTATGGTGTGGAAATTCCGCTCCATGAAGGTGATGGAAAACGACAAGGTGGTGACCCAGGCAACGCAGAACGATCCGCGCGTCACCCGCGTGGGGAACTTCCTGCGCCGCACCTCGCTGGATGAACTGCCGCAGTTTATCAACGTCTTTACCGGCGGCATGTCGATTGTTGGCCCGCGTCCGCACGCGGTGGCGCACAACGAGCAGTATCGCTCGCTGATTGAGGGCTACATGCTGCGCCATAAGGTGAAGCCGGGCATCACCGGTTGGGCGCAGATCAACGGCTGGCGCGGCGAAACCGACACGCTGGAAAAAATGGAAAAGCGTATCGAATTCGATCTGGAGTACATCCGCGAATGGAGTATCTGGTTCGATATCAAGATTGTTTTTCTGACCATCTTCAAAGGTTTCGTGAACAAAGCGGCGTACTAAGATGAGCTTACGTGAAAAAACCATCAGCGGGGCGAAGTGGTCAGCGATGGCGACCATCGTCATCATTGGCCTCGGTCTGGTGCAGATGACCGTGCTGGCGCGCATTATTGATAATCACCAGTTCGGCCTGCTGACCGTCTCGCTGGTGATTATCGCGCTGGCCGATACGCTGTCTGATTTTGGTATCGCCAACTCGATTATCCAGCGCAAAGAGATTAGCCATCTGGAGCTGACCACGCTCTACTGGCTGAACGTGGGGCTGGGGATATTCGTGTTTGTGCTGGTGTTCCTGCTGAGCGATACCATCGCCAGCGTGCTGCACAACCCGGATCTCGCTCCGCTGATGCGCACGCTGTCGTTTGCTTTCGTGGTGATCCCGCACGGACAGCAGTTCCGCGCGCTGATGCAGAAAGAGCTGGAGTTCAACAAGATCGGCATGATTGAGACCAGCGCCGTTCTGGCGGGCTTTACCTTCACCGTGGTGAGCGCCCATTTCTGGCCGCTGGCGATGACCGCTATTCTGGGATACCTGGTTAACTCTGCCGTCCGTACGCTGCTGTTCGGCTACTTTGGCCGCAAGATCTACCGTCCGGGGCTGCATTTCTCCCTGGCGTCCGTCTCGTCCAACCTGCGCTTTGGCGCGTGGCTGACGGCGGACAGCATCATCAACTATGTGAATACCAACCTGTCGACGCTGGTGCTGGCGCGTATTCTTGGCGCGAGCGTGGCGGGGGGCTACAACCTGGCCTACAACGTCGCGGTGGTGCCGCCGATGAAGCTGAACCCGATTATCACCCGCGTCCTGTTCCCGGCGTTTGCCAAGATTCAGGACGACACCGAGAAGCTGCGCGTCAACTTCTACAAGCTGCTTTCCGTGGTGGGGATTATTAACTTCCCGGTGCTGCTGGGGCTGATGGTGGTGTCCAGCAACTTCGTGCCGCTGGTGTTTGGTGAAAAGTGGAACGGCATCATTCCGATCCTGCAGCTGCTGTGCGTGGTAGGGCTGTTGCGCTCCGTGGGGAATCCAATTGGGTCTCTGCTGATGGCAAAAGCGCGCGTGGACATCAGCTTTAAGTTCAACGTGTTCAAAACCTTCCTGTTTATTCCGGCGATTATCGTTGGCGGGCATATGGCGGGCGCCATCGGCGTGACGCTGGGCTTCCTGCTGGTGCAGATCGTCAATACCGTTCTGAGCTACTTCATCATGATCAAGCCGGTGCTGGGTTCCAGCTACCGTCAGTACATCCTGAGCCTGTGGCTGCCGTTCTATCTCTCATTGCCGACCCTGGCGGTGAGCTACGGCCTGGGCATCATCCTCAGCGGCCACTTGCCGCTGGCCGCGCTGCTGGCGGTGCAGGTTGCCACGGGGGCGCTGGCCTTCGTCGTGATGATCGTACTTTCTCGCAATGCGCTGGTGGTAGAGATGAAGCGCCAGTTTTGCCGTAACGAAAAAATGAAAACGCTGCTTCGCGCAGGCTAGTTATTTAAGAGGCCATTATGAAATTATTAATTCTTGGCAACCATACCTGCGGCAACCGTGGCGACAGCGCCATCCTGCGCGGTTTACTGGATGCAATTAACACCCTTAAGCCTGAGACCGAAGTGGACGTGATGAGCCGTTATCCGGTCAGCTCATCCTGGTTACTGAACCGCCCGGTGATGGGCGACCCGCTCTACAGCCAGATGAAACAGCATAACAACGCCGCGGGCGTGATGGGCCGCGTGAAGAAAGTGCTGCGTCGTCGCTATCAGCACCAGGTGCTGCTTTCCCGTGTGACCGATACCGGCAAGCTGCGCAACATCGCTATCGCGCAGGGCTTTACCGACTTTGTTCGCCTGCTGTCCGGCTATGACGCGATTATCCAGGTCGGCGGTTCGTTCTTCGTCGATCTCTACGGCGTGCCGCAGTTTGAGCATGCGCTTTGTACGTTTATGGCGAAAAAACCGCTGTTTATGATTGGCCACAGCGTCGGGCCATTCCAGGATCCGCAGTTTAACCAGCTGGCGAACTATGTGTTTGGCCACTGCGACGCGCTGATCCTGCGCGAGTCGGTCAGCCTCGACATGATGAAGCGCAGCGAAATTGACACGTCGAAAGTTGAGCACGGCGTGGACACCGCCTGGCTGGTGGATCACCAGGACGACAGCTTCCAGCCGAGCTACGCGGTGCAGCACTGGCTCGACGTTACGGCGAAACAGAAAACCGTCGCGATTACCCTGCGCGAGCTGGCGCCTTTTGATAAACGTTTAGGCACAACGCAGGCGGCGTATGAGAAAGCTTTCGCCGACGTGGTGAACCGCGTGCTGGACAGCGGGTACCAGGTGCTGGCGCTCTCAACCTGCACCGGTATCGACAGTTACAACAAAGACGACCGTATGGTGGCGCTGAACCTGCGCAATCTGGTGAACGACCCGTCCCGCTATCACGTGGTGATGGATGAACTGAACGACCTGGAGATGGGCAAGCTGCTCTCCGCCTGCGACCTGACGGTGGGCACCCGTCTGCACTCCGCCATTATCTCCATGAACTTCGGCACGCCGGCCATTGCCATTAACTATGAGCACAAGTCCGCCGGGATTATGCAGCAGCTCGGTATGCCGGAAATGGCGGTGGATATTCGTCATCTGCTGGACGGATCGCTCGGGGCGATGGTGGGGGACACGCTCGGCCAACTGCCAGCTATCAATGAACGTCTGGCGGTGGCGGTGAAAGCCGAGCGCGAGAAGGGCATTGGGATGGTGAAATCGGTACTCGATCGCGTACGGGAGGGGAAATGAAGGTTGGTTTCTTCTTACTGAAATTTCCGCTGTCGTCCGAAACGTTTGTTCTGAACCAAATCACCGCGTTTATCGATATGGGATATGACGTGGAGATTATCGCCCTGCAAAAGGGCGATACCCAAAACACCCATGCGGCGTATACCCAGTATGGGCTGGAGGCGAAAACCCGCTGGCTGCAGGATGAGCCGTCCGGGAAGCTGAGCAAGCTGCGCCACCGGGCCAGCCAGACCTTACGCGGGATCCACCGCGCATCGACGTGGCGGGCGCTGAATGTTTCCCGCTATGGGGCGGAGTCACGCAATCTTATCCTGTCGGCCATCTGCGGGCAAACGGCGCAGCCGTATCGTGCCGACGTGTTTATTGCCCACTTTGGCCCGGCGGGCGTCACCGCCGCGAAGCTGCGTGAACTGGGGGTGATTGACGGTAAAATTGCGACCATCTTCCACGGTATCGACATCTCCAGCCGTGAAGTGCTTAACCATTACACCCCGGAGTATCAGCAGCTTTTCCGACGCGGCGACATGATGCTGCCTATCAGCGACCTGTGGGCCGGACGGCTGAAAAACATGGGCTGTCCGGGAGAGAAAATTGCCGTTTCGCGTATGGGCGTGGATTTAACGCGCTTCACGCGTCGTCCTGTAAAGGTGCCGGGAACACCGCTGCAGATCATCTCCGTCGCGCGTCTGACCGAGAAGAAAGGGCTGCATGTGGCGATTGAAGCCTGCCGCCAGCTGAAAGCGCGCGGGGTGGATTTCCACTACCGCATTCTCGGGATTGGGCCGTGGGAGCGTCGTCTGCGCACGCTTATCGAACAGTATCAGCTGGAAGATGTCGTAGAGATGCCCGGCTTCAAGCCGAGCCACGAGGTCAAGGCCATGCTCGACGAGGCGGATGTGTTTCTGCTGCCCTCGGTGACGGGCGCCGATGGCGATATGGAAGGCATTCCGGTGGCGCTGATGGAGGCGATGGCCGTAGGTATTCCTGTGGTATCGACCCTGCACAGCGGGATCCCGGAGCTGATTAAGTCTGACCATTCCGGCTGGCTGGTGCCGGAGAATAACGCGATAGCCCTTGCGGACCGATTAGCTGCCTTCAGCGACATCGACCAGCAGACGCTGGAGCCCGTGCTTCATAATGCACGGCAAAAAGTTGAAACCGATTTTAACCAGCAGGTGATTAATCGCCAGTTAGCGAGCCTGCTGCAAACGTTGTAACGCCGAGGATGTATGCTGAAAAAGATTACCCGACGCACCTTTGTCTCTTCTCTGTCCGTTCTGGCGGCCACGCCGCTGCTGTCGTCACGCATTGCGCGAGCGGCTGCTGGAAAAACGGTCTCTGTTAATCAGTACAATAACAACGACTGGATCGCCGCCTTTAAGCAGGCATTTACTGATGGCGACACGGTTGTGGTCCCTGCCGGGCTCACCTGCGAAAACATCAATACGGGCATTTTCATTCCTGACGGTAAAACGCTGCTGATCCGCGGGGCGCTAACCGGTAACGGGCGCGGCCGCTTTGTTCTGCAGGAAGGCAGCAAAGTGATAGGTGAAGGAGCGGGCCGCACGGAGAACATTACGCTCGACGTTCGCGGCTCTGACTGCGTTATCAAAGGGCTGGCCATGAGCGGGTTTGGCCCGGTGACGCAGATCTACATCGGCGGCAAGAAACCCAGCGTGATGCGCAATTTGCTGATTGATAACATCAGCGTGAGTCAGGCCAACTACGCCATCCTGCGTCAGGGTTTCCATAACCAGGTGGACGGAGCGCGCATCACCAACAGCAAATTTAGTCACCTGCAGGGCGATGCGATCGAGTGGAACGTCGCCATCAACGATCGCAATATCCTGATCTCCGATCATGTCATCGACAACATCAACTGCACCAACGGCAAGATCAACTGGGGCATCGGCATTGGCCTCGCCGGCAGCACCTACGATAATGACTATCCGGAGAAGCAAACCGTCAAGAACTTCGTGGTGGCCAACATTACCGGCAGCAACTGTCGCCAGCTGGTGCACGTGGAAAACGGGAAACACTTTGTTATCCGCAATATTAAGGCCAAAAATATTACTCCCGACTTCAGTAAAAAGGCGGGAATAGACAACGCCACGGTGGCCATTTATGGCTGTGATAATTTCATTATTGATAATGTCGATATGGTGAACAGTGCCGGAATGTTAATTGGCTATGGGGTGATAAAAGGCGATTATTTGTCCATCCCGCAGAACTTCAAGCTCAATAATATTCACCTCGATAACCGCCAGCTTGCCTATAAATTGCGCGGAATACAGATTTCATCCGGTAACGCGACCTCGTTTGTGGCGATAACCAACGTGGATATGCAGCGTGCTACGCTTGAATTACACAACAAGCCGCAACATCTTTTTTTACGCAACATCAATGTGATGCAGGAAGCTGCTGTGGGGCCCGCCCTGAAGATCAACTTCGACCTGCGCAAGGATGTGCGGGGTAAATTTATGGCGAAAGACGAGACGCTGCTGTCACTGGCGAACATAAAAGCCGTTAATGAGAAGGGGCAAAGCTCGGTGGATATTGACCGGGTCGACCAGCAGGTGGTGAATGTGGAAAGGCTGAACTTTGCGCTTCCTTCCTTCAGGAAGTAAGTCTTGACATCATATCTCATTGAGTGCGCGGTAACCCCTAAAATTTGTTACTGAACTCAGCGATTTTAGGGGTTATAATCCGTGCCACATTTTCGTCAGTTCTGTCTTATCATTAGCGATACCTCAGGGAATGCAGAGATTACCGGAGGTTTGCCAAACACAAATGCACTGAGTGGTTTATGAACGATAAAGTTTTGTTTATTGGCGCGTCCGGCTTCGTTGGGACTCGTTTGATCGAGATTTCAAAGGCTGAGTTTGATGTCACCAACTTCGACAAACAGCAAAGCCATTTCTACCCTGAGATTACTGTTTCCGGAGATGTACGCAATCAGGAGCAACTCGATCAGGCTCTTGCCGGTTTCGACACGGTGGTATTGCTCGCCGCCGAGCATCGTGATGATGTCAGCCCAACGTCGCTCTACTATGATGTAAACGTTCAGGGTACACGTAATGTACTGGCAGCGATGGAAAAAAATAATGTTAAGAACATTATTTTTACCAGCTCAGTTGCTGTTTATGGTCTCAATAAAGTCAATCCTGACGAATCTCACCCGCACGATCCTTTTAACCACTATGGTAAAAGTAAGTGGCAGGCGGAAGAGGTGCTGCGTGAATGGTTCAACAAAGCTCCAGAAGAGCGATCTCTGACAATTGTTCGTCCAACGGTCATTTTTGGTGAACGCAATCGTGGCAATGTCTTCAATCTTCTTAAGCAAATTGCGGGTGGCAAATTCGCAATGGTGGGGGCCGGAACTAACTACAAGTCTATGGCTTATGTCGGCAATATTGTGGAGTTTATCAAATTCCGATTGAGCAACGTCAAACCTGGCTACGACGTATACAACTATGTCGATAAGCCCGATCTGAATATGAATCAGCTGGTTGCTGAGGTGGAAAAGAGCCTTAGCAAAAAAATCCCATCAGTTCATCTCCCTTATCCTTTAGGTATGCTTGGTGGCTTTTGCTTTGATATTCTTAGCAAAGTGACTGGTAAGAAGTATGCGATCAGTTCCGTTCGTGTCAAAAAATTCTGTGCCACCACTCAATTTGATGCCACGAAAGTACACACATCAGGTTTTAAAGCGCCTTATACCTTATCTCAAGGGCTGGACCGTACGTTGAAGTATGAGTTCGTTCATGAGAAGAAAGATGACATCACGTTCGTTTCTGAATAGCGGCTGCTGATCTGGGATTTGTCGGAAACAGACTCTACGGCTTCTTTATTGATAGGGTTTTTGACGATTCTGGGTCACACTTATAGCGTAATGAACTTAAGTAATCAGCGTTCTGAACTAAACGTGATTTGCATTCGACGCAGTAGACTTTCTTTATCAGGCATTTTTCCTGACACGGTTTATACTTCGTCAACCATTTTAAGGTGGAAGAGATAATGATCAATTTGAAAGCAGTCATTCCGGTAGCAGGTCTGGGCATGCATATGCTGCCAGCCACAAAAGCCATTCCAAAAGAGATGCTGCCGATCGTCGATAAGCCAATGATTCAGTACATTGTCGACGAGATTGTTGCTGCAGGGATCAAAGAAATCGTCCTGGTTACCCACTCGTCCAAGAACGCGGTTGAAAACCACTTCGACACCTCTTACGAACTCGAAGCGTTGCTGGAGCAGCGAGTCAAACGCCAGCTGCTGGCGGAAGTTCAGTCTATTTGTCCTCCAGGCGTGACCATTATGAACGTGCGCCAGGCGCAGCCGCTGGGTCTCGGCCACTCGATTTTGTGTGCCCGTCCAGTGGTGGGCGATAACCCGTTCATCGTTGTGCTGCCGGACATCATCATTGATAACGCTTCTGCCGATCCGCTACGTTACAACCTGGCGGCAATGGTGGCACGTTTCAATGAAACGGGTCGTAGCCAGGTGCTGGCTAAACGCATGAAAGGCGATCTCTCTGAGTACTCCGTAATTCAGACGAAAGAAGCGCTTGAGACGGAAGGGCAGGTGAGCCGCATCGTCGAGTTCATTGAAAAACCGGATCAGCCACAGACGCTTGATTCGGACCTGATGGCGGTTGGCCGTTATGTTCTGAACGCAGATATATGGGCGGAACTTGAAAAAACCGAGCCAGGCGCCTGGGACCGCATCCAACTGACCGACGCGATTGCTGAGTTAGCGAAGAAGCAGTCCGTGGACGCCATGCTGATGACCGGCGATAGCTATGACTGCGGTAAGAAAATGGGGTATATGCAGGCGTTTGTAAATTATGGGCTGCGTAACCTGAAAGAAGGGGCGAAGTTCAGAAGCCGTATTGAAAAGTTGCTGGCTAATAACGACTGATATTCCTGCCAAGGCTTGAACCAGCGGCAGTCATCATTAAGGTGTGTTGAAGCATATCCATAATGATGACTGCCGTTTTTCGTTATTAATACTAATGATAACATTGAGTTATCTGATTCAAGCCTGAGCAGGTTTGTAGCGATTTGTGCTTGTTTCTAAGGTCGTTTAGGACGACAATTAACGCCAGTTTTTGTCTGTATCCAGACAAGAAAAATCATTTAATCAAACACCGCTCAGTACACTGGTAGCTGTTAAGCCAGGGGCGGTAGCGTGCTCAATTTCTGAAACCGTTTCTAAATGGTCAGGTTTCAGAGCGTCAGTATCCAGACATTTCCAACAGACGGAACAGATAACGTGAAAATTCTTGTGACGGGCGGTGCCGGCTTTATCGGCTCAGCAGTTGTACGACATATTATTAAAAATACCCAGGACGACGTCGTCAATGTGGATAAGCTGACCTATGCCGGTAATCTTGAGTCGCTTAGTGAAGTCAGCGAAAGCGACCGCTATGCCTTTGAACATGCAGATATTTGCGACAAAGACGCTATGGATCGCATTTTCGCAAAACACAAGCCTGATGCGGTGATGCACCTGGCAGCTGAAAGTCACGTCGATCGTTCAATTACCGGCCCGGCTGCGTTTATCGAAACCAATATCGTCGGCACCTATGTGCTTCTGGAAGCCGCTCGAGCGTACTGGTCTACGTTGGATGAGCAGGCGAAGAAAACGTTTCGTTTCCATCACATCTCTACCGACGAAGTGTATGGTGATTTACCCCATCCTGATGAACATCCGGAATCAACTGAGCTGCCACTCTTCACAGAAACCACCGCGTATGCACCAAGCAGCCCGTATTCAGCGTCGAAAGCCTCCAGTGACCATCTCGTGCGTGCCTGGCTTCGTACCTACGGTTTCCCGACTATCGTCACCAACTGTTCGAATAACTACGGCCCGTACCATTTCCCGGAAAAACTGATCCCGTTGGTTATTCTGAATGCGCTGGAAGGTAAAGCTCTGCCAATTTACGGTAAAGGCGATCAAATCCGTGACTGGCTGTATGTAGAAGATCATGCGCGTGCACTCTACACCGTTGTCACTCAAGGGAAACCGGGTGAAACGTACAACATTGGCGGCCATAACGAGAAGCAGAACCTGGACGTGGTCCATACGATTTGCGATCTGTTGGATGAAATAGTGCCTAAAGAGGGCTCTTATCGTGATCAGATTACTTATGTAACTGATCGCCCAGGACATGACCGTCGCTATGCGATTGATGCAGCGAAAATCGGTAATGATTTAGGCTGGAAGCCAATTGAAACTTTCGAAAGTGGTATTCGTAAAACGGTAATGTGGTATTTATCGAATGAGCGTTGGGTAAAGAATGTAAAAAGCGGAGCATATGCTTCCTGGCTTTCAAAACAATATGGAGATAATAATAAATGAAAGGCATTATTCTTGCTGGTGGCTCTGGAACAAGACTATACCCAATTACAATGGGGGTTTCTAAACAATTGCTCCCAATATATGATAAGCCTATGATTTATTATCCCTTATCGGTATTAATGCTGGCGGGTATACAAGATATACTAATAATCACGACACCAGAGGATCAGGATGGGTTTGTCAGGCTGTTAGGTGATGGAAGACAGTTTGGAATTAACCTGAGTTATGCAATTCAACCAAGCCCAGATGGACTAGCACAAGCATTTATAATTGGTGAAGAATTCATTGGTAATGATTCTGTTTGCCTTGTTTTGGGCGACAATATTTTCTTCGGTCAGGGTTTTACACCAAAACTGCAAATGGCAAGCAATAGAGGTAGTGGTGCAACGGTCTTTGGCTACCAGGTAATGGATCCCGAGCGATTTGGTGTGGTAGAGTTTGATGCCAATTTTAAGGCTTTGAGTATTGAAGAAAAACCAGAGAAACCCAAATCAAACTGGGCAGTGACAGGCCTTTATTTCTATGATAACGATGTTATCAATATTGCAAAAAATATAAAACCGTCATCTAGAGGTGAGTTGGAAATAACAACTGTCAACGAAGTATATCTTAATAATAACAATTTGAACGTGGAGTTATTAGGCCGAGGTTTCGCATGGCTGGACACTGGTACTCATGATAGTTTAATTGAGGCTGGTAGTTTTGTTGAGACTGTGCAAAAACGTCAGGGGATGATGGTTGCATGTCCCGAGGAAATAGCCTGGCGTAACGGATGGCTCTCAAGCGATGAATTATATACACGAAGTTCTAAATTAATTAAAAATCATTACGGACAATATCTCCGCAAGCTTTTATGTTAGTTTTCTAATGAAAAATATCTCGGGATGAATTTATGAAAATTATTGATTTTGATGTTTACGGTGATGACCGTGGATCGTTGATCTCGCTTGAACAGTGTAAAAATATTCCTTTTAATATTAAACGAGTGTATTATATTTTCAACACGTCTTCTGGTGTATCGCGCGGATTCCATGCCCATAAAAATTTAAAACAAATTGTAATAGCAATTAAAGGGAAATGCGATTTCCATATCGACGAAGGGCAAGGAATTGAAGTTTTGACCTTAGACTCGCCATCCAGAGGGCTCTATATTGACAAGTTAAGCTGGAGGGAAATGCATAATTTTTCTAATGATTGTGTTTTAATGGTTTTAGCCAGTGAAATTTATGATCCTTCTGATTATATAACCAGTTACGAAGAATTCAAAGGTATGACAAATGTTAGAGTTCGTTGAATATGACGAGTCATTTCTTGCGTTAAGTTGGCTGTGGTTGAAGGACCCTGAAATATCCATACTGACTATGACTCCTGAATTTACAAAAGAGGAACAGTTAATATTTTTTAAATCTTTAGGAGAAAGGCGTGATTACTTTATTCGCGGCATCACTTATCAGAATAAAAAAATAGGAGCTGTGGGTATAAAAAATATTAATCATGAAAAAGGAGAATATTGGGGATACATAGGCGAGAAAAATTATTGGGGGCAAGGGTTAGGCAGAGAGATTATGCAGAAAATAATTTCAGAAGCACGATTGCTGGGGTTGAAAAAATTGTATTTGCAAGTAAATTCGAATAATCAGCGAGCTATTAATCTATATAAGAGAGAAGGATTTGTACTTTCAACTGTAGATGAGCAGTTAATCAAAATGGAAAGGTGGTTGTAATGAAATGCCTAGAAGGAATAGTGGATAGCCTTAAAGCCCTAAATTGTGTGGTTTCGACAGAAGAAAAAAGTTTATCAACAACAATATTCTCAAAACATGTTTTTTTAGAGCATCAAAAAAAAGTTCAAAACAAACATAGTATTGTCTTTTCGTTGTGCGATGCAAAAGAAAATAAAATATTATCGCAGATAGTTTTCTCAAAGAAAAATTCGGATGAAGATTTTGAATTTTTTGCACCAATTACTGGCGCCTTTTCAGATTTTTATTTGATAAATGAACGAATAGCGTTAAAAAAATTAGATTTATTTTTAGATTATATAGAAAGATATCTTGCCGTCAATTATACCTTAAAGAAATTGACATATAAACTACCTCCTGAATTATATAATTCGGATAATAATAATTATTTGTTAAATACTATGTTTAATAAAGGATGGAAGATCAATAACATAGATCTTAATTACCATCTAAATATAATAAGCGAAGATTACTTTAGGAAAAAATTAAGCAGTAGCAAAAGACGTGAATTGAATAGAATTACAAGGGAAAACACAACGTTTACTCGAGTTACAGAACATGATGAGATTCACAGTGCTTATGAAGTTATAAAAGCTAATAGAGAATCGCAAGGCTATCCAATGACTATGAGTTGGGAGGCGTTATATTCTCTTTACAAGGCTATGCCAAATGACGTATATTTTTTTAATTTAAAAAGTGATAATTTAATATTTGCATCATCTATTTGTTTAAAAATAAATGAAGATCATATGTATGTTTTTTACTGGGGCGAAAACCCTGAGTTTAGGAAACTTTCTCCAATCGTAAAATTGGCTGAGCAGTTATACTTATTCTGTGTTAAAGAGGCTTTCAAAACTTTAGACATCGGAATTTCTACTGAGAATTCTTCGATTAATCAAGGGTTGATCGATTTTAAAATAAATATTGGTTGTGAATTAACTAAAAAAATTAGCATTGAAAAAATATTGGAGAAAAATAATGAAAGTCGATTTTCTTAATTTAAGCCGAATCAATAAGCAATACGCAAAAGATCTAATTCAAGCTTCTGAACGAGTGATTAATTCGGGTTGGTATATTCAAGGAGCAGAAGTAAAAAAATTCGAAAATAATTTCGCTATGTATTGTGGAGTTAAGCATTGCATCGGTGTAGCTAACGGGCTTGATGCGTTAGTCTTGACTCTTAAAGCATGGAAAATTCTGGGAATGTTAAAAGAAGGTGATGAGATTCTAGTTCCAGGGAATACTTTTATTGCGACTATCCTTGCCATTTCTGAAGTTGGTTTAAAGTGTGTATTGATTGAACCAGATGAAGATACATATAATATCTCCATTTCGCAGATTAAAAAAAATATAACTGTTAAAACAAAAGTAATTATACCAGTGCATTTATATGGGTATATATGTGATATGGAAAAAATAAAAGATATCGCCTGTGAACATAATTTGTTAATTCTTGAAGATAGTGCCCAAGCTCATGGTGCAACTAAAAACGGATTAAAATCTGGTTCATGGGGTGATGCTGCCGCGTTTAGCTTTTATCCAGGGAAAAATTTAGGAGCGTTAGGGGATGCTGGAGCTATAACAACTAACCATGACGAGCTTGCTGAAACCATAAGAGCACTAGCAAACTATGGTTCTATCGCTAAGTATGAACATATTTTTAAAGGAGTAAATAGCCGTCTTGATGAAATGCAGGCTGCATTTCTAAACGTGAAATTGGAATTTTTAGAGCACGAGATTAAATTCCGCAGAAATATTGCACATAGATACCGTTCTGAAATTAAGAATGATGAAATATCACTCCCAGTTGTTAAGAATAATGAAGAACATGTTTGGCATCTTTTCGTTATCAAAACGGAACATCGCGACAATTTAAAAACTTACCTTGAGGATAAGGGGATTCAAACGCTTATTCATTACCCAAAACCGCCCCACAAACAGAAAGCGTATACAGAATGGGAACATTTAGCATTGCCTATTACGGAAAAAATTCACAGACAAGTATTATCGTTGCCAATGGATCCTACAATGACTGATGCGGAAATTGGTTATGTAATTCAAGCTATAAATGGTTTTACTGCATGAAGCGATTACTTACAGTTACTTTCTTTACGGGATTGCTAACTCTTATAAAGATGTTTTCTGGATTTGTAGTCGCAAAAATTGTCGCTATCTATACCGGCCCAATGGGTATAGTTATGTTAGGGCAGATTCAAAGCGTAGTCGCAACATTAAATGGCTTAGTTAATTCCCCGGTAGGTCCGGGGATTGTTCGATTTACTTCCGAAAATCACAAAAATGGATATGATGAATGTGCTAAATGGTGGCAGGCAAGTATCCGATGGGTTGCTCTAATTTTAGCCACAATCATTCCTTTAACAATATTAACATCTTCCTACCTTTCTTCATGGATATTAGGTACGCCTAATTATGGATGGGTCCTGGTTATTACTGCTTTTTTGTTGCCTTTTACAGCCGCAGGGACTTTTATTGCCTCGGTTATTAATGGTCAGCAACAATATAAAAAGTATGTACTTTTGGGAATGGTATCCGCAATCTTATCCCTTGCCATCATGCTTCTCTTGATTATTTTAGGGCATATTAATGGTGCTTTGCTGGCGGTTGCAGTTCAAAATGCAGTTGTTGGAATGGTCATGATTTTGTACTCTCTCAGAAAACCATGGTTTAAAATAAACTATCTATGGGGACAATTTGACTCCAGGAGAATGAAAGATATCCGTGGTTACATTCTTATGGCGGTAACGAGTGCAATTGTGGTTCCTTGTTCACTGATTTTGATACGAAATATTATTGTTCAAAATGTCGGATGGACACAGGCTGGGTATTGGCAAGCTGTTTGGAGAATATCAGAAACTTATCTTGCTGTAATAACTATAGCATTAAGTACATATTATTTGCCTCGCCTTTCATCAATTAAAGATAATAAATTAATAGTTACTGAAATAAACTCCACGTTAAAAGTCATTCTTCCGGTTGTAATGTTATGCTCAACTGGTGTTTATATATTGAAGGATTTTATCATTTCAATATTGTTTACTAAGGAGTTTTATGCCGCAAGAGACCTGTTTAAATATCAATTGCTAGGTGATATTCTTAAAATAATCAGCTGGCTATATGCGTATACAATGATTTCTAAAGGGATGACAAAAGTATTTGTTTTATCAGAGATTCTTTTTGCTGCTAGCTTTGTAATTATCTCTTATTTTTTTGTTATTCATTATGGAGTATATGGTGCTCCTGTGGCATATTGTGTTAATTACGGCTTATATTTATTGTTTTCTATATTCGTAGTTTATAGAGTTAAATCATGAAAAAAAAACACGTTTCTATTTTTGTTGTATCTTACAATCACGCTAAATTTGTTGAGTTGTGCCTGAATTCAATTAAATGTCAATTGAATGTTTCTTATGATTTGACTGTTATCGATAATGGCTCAATTGATGGTACATCTGATATAATTCGGCAATTAAATGTTACACAAGACTTCAAATTTATAGAAAATAATACTAATTTAGGCCTGCCAGCAACTTTAAATATGTGCTTGGATATGGCTTTAGGGGAGTACATCTGTTTCATTGCAGCAGATGATTATATGGCTATCAATCGGTTGTTTGTGCAAGTGCAGTTTCTTGAAGAGCACCATGAATTTTATGCATGTTCAGGAACCCAGCTAAAAGTTGATGATAATAATAATTTGTGTGATATAAAAAAGCAAAAAAACATTATAAAAAATTTCATGGTTATCGATAAGAACAATATTTTCGATAGAACAAACATTATTTACTCTCCAACGTCAATATATCGCACTCAAGCTTTAAAGGATATTGGTGGTTACAGAACTGATATTGCCATTGAGGATCTGTATATTTATTACAAAGCGGCTGAAAGAAACTATAAGATTGCTGTGCTTCCTAATTTATTTTCTTTTTATAGAATCCACTCAGGGAATAGTCACAGTAAATTAAAATGGATGCATGAAAATAAACTAAAAATATTAAGAGAGTTTAAAAATGCTCCTTTTTATGAAAAATTAAAAGATTTGATATATTTAGAAGGTTTTTACTCATTATCCAGCAAGCATAAATTAGCGGCCCTAAAAATCATCCCGACGATCATGCATCGAATAGATAGTAAATATTTATATGCTGGGATTTTTAAATTGCTATTTAAATGGTGAGTTATGGATGCAATAATATATCTACTTTTAGCAGTTTTCTTCCTATTATTAACTTACAGATATATAATTAGAATTTCTGGTCCCTTTTCACTGGATTTTATATCTTTCTGGTTTTATATATACATAATATTTGCTTTTTTGGGTGCATGTGTAATTATATCAGGATTAGGTAATGAAAGTTATTTCGTGCGCCCTATTGCAAATAATCGAGACGCTATTATAGTTGGCTCATATTTTGTTTTATATGGTGGTATTGCGGTTTTTCTAACTTTTTTAGCTTGTCTGAAAGTTTTCAACGCTGAAAGAATATATCGTAGTAATTTGACGAAAGCTTGTGAAATTAATAAATCGCAATCCAAAATTGTCTTTGTACTGGCATGCCTATTCCTATTGATTTTTGTATATTATCAGTTCAGCATCTATCCAAGCCCTCTTATTATGGCATTTACTAACAGGACTGCAGAAGAAATTGCTCTCCGAAGAATAATGGTTACTAAAGATTTAGGGTTAGTGGCTAATACTTATATTATTTCTGTCGGGACTTTATTGGCTTATATAGTCCCTTATTCTTATTTGGCTCTTACTAGTATAAGGCGAAAATATTATATACATTCGCTATTAACATTTTTCGCTGCTACTATATATATTTTATCGACAGGTGAAAAAGGCCCATTTCTTTTCTTTATTTTTGGTGCTCTAATCTGTTATGGATATTCGCGAGGGCAGATAAAGAAAATATCAGTAAAATTAGTTTTGTTTTCTGTTTCAATGTTATTTATCATATACTTGCTTTTTGTAAGTACCGACATACAGCAAATACTTTCACTCATCTTTGACAGAATATTCATAGCGCAAGTAATCTCAGTCTATCTATCCTATGATTACTATAGTTATTCAGGCGATATCGGCCTATCATCTCTAGCTAATATTCTGACAAAACTTTTTAATTTAAACGTAGCACCACCAGCATCCGAACAACTGATGGCTCGTTACTTCCCTGAGATGATAGCACTTGGTGGTTGGAATGTTAATGGTCTATACATATCAGAAGCTTGGTCTAATTTTGGTGTGCTGGGTGTTTTGCTGTCACCAATACTTGTTGGACTTGAAAATGCGATTTTAATAAAAGCACTAACAAGTTTTAAAAAATCAGCCATTCAGTGTGCTTTCTATGCATTTTTTACAATCAAGTGTGCATATTTTCTAACTTCTTTTAATGCATATCTTTATCACTCAGACTGGGTTGTAACTATTATTGTTTTGTCGCTAATTATGTTTTTAAATCTCATATTCAATGCTAAAAAGTAATTCATATACATTATAGGTTAGAAATGACTAATTTATCAGTTGCATTAGATTTATGTGATACCTTAGTTAAAGGTAATACTACCTTTATTTTTTTAGATCATCTTTTAAAAGATAACTTGTCATATAGAATATATCGAAGAATGAGTCGGTGGTTGCCTTTTAAATTTTTCTTTAAGGCATCATCGCTTATTAAATTCGATGTGAATAGAAAAATTGCTCTCCTCTTTTTAAGAGGAATAAAAAAAAACATATTGCAGGAAAATGCAAATTTTCTAGTCCAACATAGTTTCGTTTATGATGATCAGATTGTTGAACTTATAGAAAATTGCAAAGCTAGTAAAGTACCGGTTTATATTGTCTCTGCATCCCTTGATGTGATTGTTGAAGCAGTTGCGATTAAATTCGGGGTTCAGTACATTTCCAGTTGTCTTGATTTTAACTCTAATGTTTGCACTGGCACACTGAAACAGGATTTGCTTTATACAAAAGAAACATTCTTTACAAAAGAGAGTGAACAATATTGTGGAATTGATTTCGAACAATTAGTCTTTGTTAGTGATAATATTCAGGATATTTCTCTTTTAAGAAAAGCAAAATTTGGATTTGGGTATTATACGGACAAGAATTTTAATGAATTTATTAGCAACAATATTATTAAGTTTGCGGCGGAGAGTGTTATTAACTCGATAAGTTCTCATCAAGAAAACCTGTTAAATAATGAGAAAATCCAATGATATTTTTTTATGTTCCTTTCTACTACACAATTGTGAGTAGATTGAATAGTTTTTCTAAATTTTTTTCCTGGGTTATAATTTATTTACTACCTCAATTCATGTTTGTATTGTTTTTCAGAGATGTGCCTGACTATTTTTATGCATTACTTAGCATTGTGTTAGGGGTCCTGTTAATATATACATTATATGAGGTAGGGTATATATATAATGATGCTGAAACGATAAAAAAAGAAATCCATCCAACCTTAAGACTAAACCCCAATCAGTTAAGTTATTATCATCTAAAGAGGGGATTGATATATTTAGTTCGCTTTATATTGGCGGTGATTATTTCCTGCTTTTTTATTTACTCGAAGCAATATTATTTTGTTTTTCTTGTATGGTGCATAATTCCATTGTATGCTGTGTATAACTCAATTCGGAATAGATGGAATCTTTCACTTCATTTTCTCCTCGTTGTGATTAGATATTGCAGTATAACTATTTTACTAGGTGGAGGGATGGCTTTCTTTTATTGTGTTTTTTTATTTCCGGTTATTAATTTACTTGAAAGATGCTCAGAAAAACGTTTTCAGTTACACTTCTTTCAAACTTTTATCTTTTCAAATAAAAAAGATGGTCGCTATAAATATTACTTCTTGTTAATGGTTGCTGCAGGTTTGCTATTAATTAATGAAAAGATTTGGGTTAATTTAGTCTTCCTGTTTTTTTCATCCTACTATTTCGCCTATAGATGGCTTATTGTGAAATCAAAATTGGTTTGATGTATGGAAAATATTGAATTTAGCCTTTTGATGTCGTTGTATGATAAAGAACTTCCAGAGAATCTTCATGAGTGTCTTTATAGTATTCATCGACAGACATTAAAGCCGACTGAAATAATTTGTGTCTTTGATGGTCCGATAAAGAAAATTTTATCTGATGTTGTTTATCAATGGCAAAAAGAACTAAATATCGTTATTGTTAGATTGGAAAAAAATGTCGGTCTAGGTTCAGCTTTAAATCTAGGTCTTAAGCAGTGTAGTTATGACGTTGTAGCTAGAATGGACACTGATGATATTTGTGAAGAAAGTCGCTTCGAAATACAAATATCCTATTTCCAAAAAAACAAATCAATCTGTCTATTAGGGTGCCAGATAGCTGAGTTTTCAGATACTTTGTCAAACATTACTGGTCGGAGATTAGTTCCTTTAACATGCGCGGACATTAAAAGTTTAGCGAAAAGGAAAAATCCATTTAATCATATGACAGTAGTGTATCGACGCCATATTATAGAGGCCGTAGGCGGGTATAAAGACCATTATTTTATGGAGGACTATAACTTATGGCTCCGAGTGATCTCTTCTGGCTATTATTTTGAAAATTTGAATGAGACATTAGTGTTTGCACGAGTCGGCAATAATATGCTTGCGCGCAGAAGAGGTAGTAAATATATTAAGAGTGAGTTCCAGTTAGCTCTCTTGAAGTATAAACTCAATATCCAATCATTTCCCATGAGTTTTTTGTGGTTTTTTTTGCGTTCTGTAGCCAGCTTTTACCCGTAAACTTTTTATCCAAAATATACAAGTTGAATCGTGACTAACCATCAAACATTAATAATATTATAAATTTGTTTCATAAAAAACATTGCTTAATATTCCAATAATTTGGAAAATATGTATAAAACACACCTGACAGGAGTATGTAATGTCCAAGCAACAGATCGGCGTTGTCGGTATGGCAGTGATGGGGCGCAACCTGGCGCTCAACATCGAAAGCCGTGGTTATACCGTCTCCGTTTTCAACCGCTCCCGTGATAAGACCGAAGAAGTCATTGCCGAGAATCCAGGCAAGAAACTGGTTCCTTTCTATACGGTGAAAGAGTTCGTTGAGTCTCTGGAAACGCCTCGTCGTATCCTGTTAATGGTGAAAGCGGGCGCAGGTACCGATGCAGCTATCGACTCCCTCAAGCCTTACCTCGAAAAAGGTGACATCATCATTGATGGCGGTAACACCTTCTTCCAGGACACCATTCGTCGTAACCGTGAACTGTCCGCAGAAGGCTTCAACTTCATCGGTACCGGTGTTTCCGGTGGTGAAGAGGGCGCGCTGAAAGGCCCATCCATCATGCCTGGCGGCCAGAAAGATGCATACGAACTAGTTGCGCCTATCCTGACCAAAATCGCAGCCGTGGCTGAAGATGGTGAGCCTTGCGTAACCTATATCGGTGCTGACGGTGCAGGTCACTATGTGAAAATGGTGCACAACGGTATCGAATACGGCGACATGCAGCTGATCGCTGAAGCCTATTCCCTGCTGAAAGGCGGTCTGAACCTCTCTAACGAAGAGCTGGCTGAAACCTTTACCGAGTGGAACAAAGGCGAGCTTAACAGTTACCTGATTGACATCACCAAAGATATCTTCACGAAAAAAGATGAAGAGGGTAAATACCTGGTTGATGTGATTCTGGATGAAGCAGCGAACAAAGGTACCGGTAAATGGACCAGCCAGAGCTCTCTGGATCTGGGCGAACCGCTGTCTCTGATCACCGAATCTGTCTTCGCGCGTTACATTTCTTCCCTGAAAGAGCAGCGCGTCGCGGCGTCTAAAGTGCTGTCTGGCCCACAGGCTAAACCAGCAGGCGATAAAGCAGAATTCGTTGAAAAAGTGCGTCGTGCACTGTACCTGGGTAAAATCGTTTCTTACGCGCAGGGCTTCTCTCAGCTGCGTGCGGCATCAGACGAGAACAACTGGGACCTGAACTACGGTGAGATTGCGAAGATCTTCCGTGCGGGCTGTATCATTCGTGCCCAGTTCCTGCAGAAAATCACCGATGCCTATGCTGAAAATGCCGGTATCGCCAACCTGCTTCTGGCACCGTACTTCAAGAAGATTGCGGACGAATACCAGCAGGCGCTGCGTGATGTAGTTGCCTATGCTGTCCAGAATGGTATTCCGGTTCCAACCTTCTCTGCTGCAGTAGCCTACTACGACAGCTACCGTGCGGCAGTCCTGCCTGCAAACCTGATTCAGGCACAGCGTGACTACTTCGGTGCGCATACTTACAAGCGTACCGATAAAGAAGGTGTGTTCCATACCGAATGGATGGAATGAGTTAACACGCTCGCTGTCATCGCAACCCGGAGCTCGTCTCCGGGTTTTTTTATGCAAAAACTGCCGCCTGTTACTCGAAGTAGTCTGAATCTCATCCCCCTCGCAGTGATTACTCCTGGTTTGCCTTGACAGTCCAGTTTGCCAGGAGGTACAAAGCCCAACAGTTATGTTTATCGCGATGGCCTGGGGGCCATCAGTACAGTTAACTTACAGAAGTCATTAGCGAATGAAAATTACAATCTCCGGAACAGGATACGTCGGTCTCTCTAACGGCATTCTGATTGCTCAGAATCATGAAGTGGTTGCGCTGGATATCGTGCAGGCCAAAGTGGATATGCTCAATCAGAAAAAATCTCCGATTGTCGACAAAGAAATCCAGGACTATCTCAGCAATAAACCGCTGAATTTCCGCGCCACGACTGACAAAGAAGATGCATATCGCGATGCAGATTACGTCATCATTGCGACGCCTACTGACTACGATCCTAAAACCAACTACTTCAACACCTCAACCGTCGAAGCGGTGATCAAAGACGTTATCGCGATCAACCCTCGTGCGGTGATGGTCATTAAGTCAACGATTCCTGTTGGTTTCACTAAATCCATCAAAGAGAAGTTTGGGATTGATAACATCTTCTTCTCGCCGGAGTTCCTGCGCGAGGGGAGAGCACTTTACGATAACCTGCATCCTTCGCGTATTGTTATTGGCGAACGCTCTGAGCGTGCTGAGCGCTTTGCCGCGCTGCTTCAGGAAGGGGCGCTTAAGAAAGATATTCAGGTGTTGTTTACCGACTCCACTGAAGCTGAGGCGATTAAGCTCTTCGCGAATACCTATCTGGCAATGCGAGTGGCTTATTTCAATGAGCTCGACAGTTACGCAGAGAGTCTTGGACTGAACACCCGTCAGATTATTGAAGGGGTGTGTCTCGATCCGCGCATTGGTAATCACTACAACAACCCTTCATTTGGCTACGGTGGCTACTGTCTGCCAAAAGACACCAAGCAACTGCTGGCAAACTACCAGGCTGTGCCAAACAACCTGATATCGGCGATTGTTGATGCTAACCGTACACGTAAAGATTTTATCTCCGATTCCATCCTTGCGCGTCAACCGAAAGTCGTCGGCGTATACCGTCTGATCATGAAGAGTGGCTCCGATAACTTCCGCGCTTCTTCTATTCAGGGGATCATGAAGCGCATTAAGGCGAAAGGGGTTGAGGTTGTCATCTATGAGCCTGCCATGCCGGACGATCAGTTCTTCAATTCACGGGTGATCCGCGATCTGGACGCCTTTAAGAAAGAAGCCGATGTCATCATTTCAAACCGCATGGCGGAAGAGCTGGCTGACGTGGCGGATAAGGTTTATACCCGCGATCTGTTTGGTAGCGACTGATTCTCTGCTTTATCCTATAAAAAACCCGGCTGAGTTGCCGGGTTTTTTATTTTCAGACTTTGTAGAAATCGCGGTACCAGTCAACGAAGTTCTTCACCCCATCTTTAACCGAGGTTTGTGGTTTAAATCCGATCGCGTCATAAAGTGGCTGGGTATCGGCGCTGGTTTCCAGAACATCCCCGGCCTGGAGTGGCATCATATTTTTTTCCGCTTTTTTACCCAGGGCCTCTTCCAGAGCGGTGATGTAGTCCATCAGCTCTACTGGTGAACTGTTGCCGATGTTGTAAACCCGGTAAGGCGCTGAGCTGCTTGCAGGTGACCCGGTCTCAACGGTCCAGTTTGAGTCAGGCTGGGGAATAACATCCTGCAGGCGAATAATCGCTTCAGCAATATCATCAATGTAAGTGAAGTCGCGCTTCATCTTACCGTAGTTATAGACATCGATGCTTTTGCCTTCAATCATCGCCTTCGTAAACTTGAATAACGCCATGTCCGGGCGCCCCCATGGGCCGTACACAGTGAAGAAACGCAGGCCGGTGGTTGGCAGATTGTAAAGATGCGAATACGTATGCGACATCAGCTCATTGGCTTTTTTGGTCGCGGCATAGAGTGATACCGGGTGATCCACGGAATCGTCAGTCGAGAAGGGCATCTTGCGGTTGAGGCCATATACGGAGCTGGATGAGGCATAAAGCAGATGCTGAACGTTGTTATGGCGGCAGCCTTCCAGCACGTTGAGATGGCCGATAAGGTTGGCGTCCGCGTACACGTGAGGGTTTTCAAGGGAGTAGCGCACACCCGCTTGCGCGGCCAGATGAATCACACGATCAAACTTCTCACCGGCGAAAAGCGTGGCCATACCTTCCCGGTCAGCTAATTCCAGCTTGTGGAAGGTGAACCCCTCAGAGTTTAACAGTTCCAGGCGTGCCAGCTTCAGGTTGACATCGTAGTATTCATTAAGGTTATCAATACCGACAACCTGATAACCGGCCTCCAGGAGGCGTTTACTGACATTTGCACCGATAAAACCAGCTGCACCCGTTACCAGAAATTTCATCTCTTCCCTCATAGCCTATATTCTTACAGATGCCATAGCGCATCACATGGCCTCTATGATAGCGCGAAGGGAGGTAAGTTACATAACCGATCTTTCCGATATTACTCATCGGATTCTTATAGAAAAATTGCCAGCAATAGATAAACTATGCAAACAACATTATGTTTGCCCGTTTTCATCTGTTAGGGATTGTATGACACAAAATAACAATAGCCAGGTCAGTCGAAGCAATGATCCTGAGCAAATCGATTTACTTGATTTAGTGCTGCAGCTGTGGCGTGGGAAGTGGATGATAGCAACTTTTGTTGTCGTTTTTATCGTCCTGGCAATTGGATATCTCTCTGTCGCAAAGGAAAAATGGACCTCAAGTGCGATTATTGCACAACCTGATGCAGCTCAGATAGCAACCTATTCCAACGCATTGAACATCCTCTACGGCAGCGCTGCACCGTCGATGCTTGACATTCAAACTCGCGCGATTGGCCGTTTTAACTCTTCATTCTCGGCATTATCTCAGGCGCTTGAGAACCAGCAGGAGCCAGAGAAACTGACTATAGCGCCGACTGTGACCGGACAGCCGCTCCCGCTCAGTGTTTCCTATACCAGTACCTCTGCAGAAACCGCTCAGAGACAGCTGGCACAATACATCCAGCAGGTCGATGAGCAAACGGCGAAAGAACTTGCCGTTGACCTTAAGGACAACATCAAGGAACAGATAAAAACCCTGAATGACTCCCTGCAAAACCAGGAGAAGGTCGCTCAGGAGCAAAAAGATCTGCGTATCAAACAGATTGCTGAGGCACTCAAGAACGCTGAGGCCGCGAAAATTACCTCTCCACAGCTCCAGCAAACCCAGGATGTCACGCAGGAAACGTTGTTCCTGCTGGGAAGTGAGGGGCTGAAATCGATGATTGACAATGAGGCTTCTCGTCCGTTGGTCTTCCCAACAGCCTATTACCAGACCAAGCGAAATCTGCTGGACATCCAGAATCTCAATGTAAACCCGGATACGATCCACGTATATCGTTACGTCATGAAGCCGGATCTGCCTGTCCGCCGCGATAGCCCGAAAAAAGCTATGATTCTGATTCTTGCCGTGCTGCTGGGTGGAATGATTGGTTCAGGTGTGGTACTTGGCCGTAACGCCTTACGCAACTACAAACCAACAGCCTGATTTGCAGATTAAAAAAAACCGGGGATATACCCCGGTTTTTTTATTTGTGACGCTTACGAAGGTTCTCTATCACCGCCGTCAAATCCAGCTCCTGATCCTGCAGCAGCACCAGCAGGTGATACATCAAATCAGACGCTTCATTCGTCAGTTCCTCGCGGTCATGCACGGTCGCGGCCAGTGCTGTCTCAACGCCTTCTTCTCCCACCTTCTGGGCGATACGCTTGGTCCCGCTGGCGTACAGCTTCGCAGTATAAGAACTCTCCGGATCCGCCGTTTTACGCTCTGCCAGCAGCTGTTCCAGTTGATACAGGAACAACCACTGGTGGCTCGTTTCACCGAAGCAGCTGCTGGTGCCCTTATGGCAGGTCGGTCCGATTGGGTTTGCCAGCACCAGCAGGGTATCGTTATCGCAGTCAGGCGTTATGCTGACCACGTTCAGGAAATGACCCGAGGTTTCCCCTTTGGTCCACAAACGTTGTTTCGTGCGCGAGAAAAACGTGACTTTGCCGCTGTCGATCGTTTTTGCCAGCGCGTCCTGGTTCATATACCCCAGCATCAGCACTTCGCCTGAGACGGCATGCTGGACAACTACCGGCAGTAATCCGTCCGTTTTTTTCCAGTCCAGCTGCGCCTGTTGTTGCTCTGTTAACATACCCTGATCTCCACGCCCTGGTCGGCCAGGTACGTTTTTAACTCACCAATATTAATAATCTGTTTGTGGAACACGGACGCGGCCAGCGCACCGTCCACGTTGGCATCGCGGAAGGCTTCGAGGAAGTGTTGCATGGTGCCCGCGCCGCCGGAGGCGATCAGCGGAACGTGGCAGACCGCACGGACTTTTTTCAACTGCCCGAGGTCATACCCGTTACGCACGCCATCCTGGTTCATCATGTTGAGGACAATCTCGCCCGCGCCACGCTTCTGCACTTCCTGCACCCAGTCGAGCGTTTCCCACTGCGTTACGCGCGTGCGGCTTTCGTCACCCGTATATTGATTGACGTGGTACTTGCCCGTTGCGGCGTCATACCAGGTGTCGATCCCAACCACAATACACTGCACGCCAAAACGGTCGGCCAGGCGGGTGATCAGCTCCGGGTCGGCCAGGGCAGGGGAGTTGATGGAAATCTTGTCGGCACCAAACGAGAGAATTTGGGCCGCATCGTCAGCGGATTTAATCCCGCCCGCCACGCAGAACGGAATATCGATCACTTCCGCCACGCGCGCCACCCAGCTTTTGTCGACCACGCGTCCATCGCTGGAGGCGGTGATATCATAAAAGACCAGCTCGTCTGCCCCTTCATCGGCATAGCGTTTTGCCAGCGGGACGATGTCGCCAATGATCTCGTGGTTGCGGAACTGCACGCCTTTCACGACCTGGCCGTCACGTACGTCCAGGCAAGGGATTATCCGTTTTGCCAGCATTGAATCGCCTCCGTCACCGTAAATTTACCTTCCAGCAGGGCTCGGCCCACAATCACGCCCTGTACGCCCGTTCCGCGCAGCGCGGCAATATCGTTTAAATCACCAATTCCGCCCGAAGACTGGAACGCCACCTGCGGATAACGCGCGCAGACCTCTTCATACAGCGAGACGTTGGAGCCCGCCAGCGTACCGTCGCGAGAGATGTCCGTGCATAACACGTGCTTCAGGCCGACGGGGAGATACATCTCGACCAGCGCTTCCAGCGTCACGCCGGAGTTTTCCTGCCAGCCGCTGACCGCCACCTGCTTATTACCCTGTTCATCAATACGAACATCCAGCGCCAGCACCAGCGCGTCGGCGCCAAAGCGGCGGAACCAGCCTTTTACGGTCTCTGGCTCTTTCACGGCGGTTGAACCGACCACCACGCGCGCTACGCCCGCGTCCAGCAGCGCCGCAACGTCATCTTCCGTACGCACGCCGCCGCCAACCTGTACCGGCACATCAACACCGGCGACCAGATTTTTCAGCAGGGGGATCTGGCGCTTCGCCGGATCTTTCGCGCCCGTCAAATCCACCAGATGCAGCACCTGCGCACCCTGGGCGGCATAATCCTGCAGACGCGGCAGCGGGTCGTTTCCGTAGTCTCGCTGCTGGCCGTAATCGCCCTGGTGGAGACGGACAACCGTGCCGTCAATTAAATCTAAAGCGGGAATAATCATCACATCTCCAGGAAGTTTTTCAGCAGCTGCGCGCCTGCGGCGCCAGAGCGCTCCGGGTGAAACTGCACGCCGAAGAAATTGTCTTTCTGTACGGCCGCGGTAAACGCCTCGCCGTAGGTGCACTGGGCGATCGTATTCACGTTCACCGGCATGGCGTAGCTGTGTACGAAGTAAAAATACGCGCCGTCTTCAATGCCGCGAAAAAGCCTGTCGCCCGCTTTGGCGTACACGCGGTTCCAGCCCATATGCGGCAGAGGCAGGCCGTGATCGGTCATTTTCGGCACGTCTTCGTCAATAATGCCCAGCAGGTCAACGCCGTTGCTCTCTTCGCTGCGGCGGCCCAGGATCTGCATGCCCAGGCAAATCCCCAGCACCGGCTGGGTACAGGCTTTGATTAGATCGACCAGCTCGCGTTCGCGAATCTGATCCATCGCGGCCTGTGCGGTTCCCACACCCGGTAAAAAGAGTTTGTCGGCACGCAGCACTACGTCCGGGTCACGGCTCACCACCGGCTCATAGCTGTGGCGAGCAATGGCCGATTTTACGGAGTTCAGGTTGGCGCATCCGGTATCCAGAATCACCACGTTCATTACAGGACTCCTTTTGATGAGGGCAGGGCGTCACCTTCCACGCGGATTGCCTGGCGCAGCGTTCGGCCGAAGGCCTTGAAGAGACTCTCTACGCGGTGGTGGTCGTTCTTGCCTTTGGTCTTCAGGTGTAGCGTCAGGCCCATGGTGTAGGACAATGAACGGAAGAAGTGCTCCACCATTTCGGTGCTCAGATCGCCCACGCGCTGGTAATTGAAGTCTGCTTTATATTCCAGGTGCGGACGACCTGAAATATCCATTGCACAGCGCGCCAGACACTCGTCCATCGGCAGGACAAAGCCAAAACGATTGATGCCGCGTTTATCACCAAGCGCCAGCTTGAGAGCTTCGCCCAGCGCCAGGCCGGTATCTTCCACGGTGTGGTGATCGTCAATATAAAGGTCGCCTTTTACCGTGATCTCCATGCGGAAACCGCCGTGGGTGGCAATCTGGTCCAGCATGTGGTCGAAGAAACCGACGCCGGTGTGGATCTTGCTGCCGCCTTCGCGGTCCAGCCAGACCTTCACATCAATCTGCGTCTCTTTGGTGTTGCGTTCAACGTGCGAGAAGCGGTCACGTTTTGTCAGCTGTTCGCCAATCATCGCCCAGTTAAGGTTGTTGCGGTCGTAGCGAAGCCCCGCGATGCCCATGTTTTCCGCGAGCGTAATATCGGTAATACGATCGCCGATGACATAGCTGTTGGCCTTATCCAGCACATCCGCCGCCAGATAGCGCTCGACCAGCTTCACCTTTGGCTTACGGCAGTCGCACTCGTCGGCCGGCATGTGAGGGCAAATCAGTACCTCATCAAAAACCACACCCTGAGAGGTCAGAACCTGCATCATCAGATTATGCGGGCCGTCAAAGTCTGCCTGCGGGAAGCTGTCGGTACCCAGACCGTCCTGGTTGGTGATCATCACCAGCTTGTATCCGGCTTTTTGCAGCTTGAGCAGCACCGGGATCACGTCAGCTTCAAACGCCAGCTTGTCGAATCGGTCGACCTGAAAATCAGCTGGTGGCTCCGAAATAAGGGTGCCGTCACGATCGATGAAAAGGATCTTCTGGGTCATACTTTCTCCGCTTTCAGGGCGTCAATTACGCGCTGGCTCTCTGCGCGGGTGCCGACGGTAATGCGCAGGCATCCGCTCAGAGAAGGTTGTTTGTTCTGGTCTCGTAAGATAATGCCCTGATCCCACAAAGATTTAAATACGGCGCTGGAGGCGGTAAAGCGCACCAGGATGTAGTTGGTTTCCGAGTCGAATACCTGCTCCACGCACGGGATATCCTTCAGGGCGGTCACCAGGTACTGACGTTCCTCCAGGATTTGCGCCACGCGCTCGCGCATGGCGTTAATCCCCTGAGGCGTCAGCGCCTGTGCCGCAATATCGGCAACCGGCGTCGAGAGGGGGTACGGAGCGATCACCTTCAGCAGCAGGTCGATGACCTCTTTATTGGCCAGCGTAAAGCCGCAGCGCAGGCCCGCGAGGGCGAAAGCCTTCGACAGCGTACGCAGCACCACCAGGTGCGGATACTCTTCAATCCAGCCTGCCAGCGTCGCCTTCGGGCAGAACTCGATGTAGGCTTCGTCGGCCACCACCAGCGCTTTACCGCGCGTCATCTCCAGCAGGGTTCGGATATCCTGCGGGTTGATAATCTGCCCGGTCGGGTTGTTCGGGCTACAGACAAACACGACTTTTACGCCGTCAAGATTGTCGGCAATGCCCTGCAGATCCAGCTGCCAGTTCTCCAGGGAGAGCACGTTGCGGCACGCCACCCCGAAGGTTTCCGCGCTGACGCTGTACATGCCGTAGGTCGGCTGGCAGTACATCACCGCATCTTTGCCCGGCTCGCAGAAGGCGCGGATCAGCAGTTCAATGCCCTCATCCGCGCCGCGGCTGACCAGCACCTGCTCCGGCTTCACGCCCGCGTACTGCGCGTAGTTTTCAATCACCGCTTTTGGCTGACACTCCGGATAGCGGTTCAGCGTTTGCTGCGACAGCTCAAACTGCACCGCCGTTGGATATTCGTTGGCGTTCAGCCAGACATCCCCTTTACCACCCAGACGACGCGCAGACTGATAGGGCGTCAGGCGACGGACATTTTCGCGGGCTAATTCTTCAATGTTCATGCTTGCTCCTTCAGGGCTGCAACGCGCAGCGTAACGGCATTTTTGTGGGCGGTCAGGCGCTCGGCGGCGGCCAGGGTTTCAATAGTAGACGCCAGTGACGCAAACCCTTCGCGGGAGAGCTCCTGCACGGTCATGCGTTTCTGGAAATCCGCCAGGCCCAGGCTGGAACAGGTTGAGGTATAGCCATACGTTGGCAGCACGTGGTTGGTGCCGGAGGCGTAATCGCCCGCAGACTCAGGTGACCAGTCGCCGAGGAACACCGAGCCCGCGCTGGTAATGCTGTCGACCAGATCGCGCGCGTTGCGGGTCTGAATAATCAGGTGCTCCGGGCCGTACTGGTTAGAAATGGCAATGCACTGGTCCAGGTCGCGCGCCACAATCAGGCGGCTGGCCGCTAACGCCTGGCGTGCCGTGTCGGCGCGGGGCAGGTCGGCAAGCTGACGCTCCACGGCTTCGCCTACGCGTTTTGCCATATCGGCATCCGGCGTAAGCAGGATGACCTGCGAGTCCGGGCCGTGTTCCGCCTGTGAAAGCAGGTCGGACGCCACGAAGTCCGGCGTGGCGCCGCTGTCGGCAATCACCAGCACTTCAGACGGACCGGCGGGCATATCGATGGCCGCACCGTCCAGACGCTGGCTGACCTGGCGCTTAGCTTCGGTCACGTACGCATTTCCCGGGCCAAAGATTTTGTCGACCTTGGGAATGGATTCTGTGCCGAACGCCAGGGCTGAAATCGCCTGCGCGCCGCCCACTTTATAGACCGCCTGCACCCCGCACAGCTTCGCCGCGTACAGGATCTCGTCGGCAATCGGTGGCGGTGAGCAAAGCACCACTTTCTGACATCCGGCAATGCGTGCGGGAGTCGCCAGCATCAGTACGGTGGAGAAAAGCGGGGCAGAGCCGCCGGGAATATAGAGGCCGACGGACGCAACCGGGCGCGTGACCTGCTGGCAACGCACGCCGGGCAGGGTTTCCACATCCACGGTCTGCAGCTTTTGCGCGGTGTGGAAGGTATCAATATTTTTCACCGCAACGGCCATCGCCTGCTTGATGTCGTCACCCAGACGATTGCTGGCATCAATGATTTCCTGCTCGGTAACCCGTAATGCGCCGACTTCCGTCTTATCAAACTTTGCGCTGTATTCACGTAGCGCGTCATCGCCGCGGGCTTTGACGTTATCCAGGATCTCCGCCACGGTGCGCGAGATGCTTTCAGAGGCGGAAATTGCCGGGCGCATCAGCAGCTCGCGCTGCTGTGCGTCGCTACAGGTATTCCAGTCGATGATTGTGTTAAAGCTCATGGCCATTACTCCATCATCTTCTCAATCGGCAGCACCAGGATGGAGCTTGCGCCCAGCGCCTTCAGTTTTTCCATGGTTTCCCAGAACAGGGTTTCGCTGCTCACCATGTGCATCGCCACGCGCTGCTGATCGCCCGCCAGCGGCAGGATGGTTGGACGCTCGGCGCCAGGCAGCAGGGCAATCACTTCATCCAGACGCTCGGTCGGGGCGTGCATCATGATGTACTTGGACTCACGCGCCTGAATTACGCCCTGAATACGGGTCAGTAGTTTGTCGATCAGCTGCTGCTTAGCGTCGGCCATCTCGCCGTCACGCTGAATCAGGCACGCTTTGGAGCGGTAGATCACTTCCACTTCGCGCAGACCGTTCGCTTCCAGCGTCGCGCCGGTAGAGACGAGGTCACAGATGGCGTCCGCCAGACCCGCACGCGGGGCCACTTCAACAGAGCCGTTCAGCAGACAGGATTTAAACTGCACGCCTTTCTGATCCAGATAACGCTTTAACAGGTGAGGGTAGGAGGTGGCGATACGTTTGCCGTTCAGCGCGGCCGGACCGTCCCAGGCTTCATCAACCGGCGTCGCCAGCGACAGGCGGCAGCCGCCGAAGTCCAGACGACGCAGGGTGAAGTAACGCGGGTCTTCGCCCTGCGCGCGGCGGGTCAGCAGCTCTTCTTCCAGCACGTTTTCCCCGATGATGCCGAGGTCAACGACGCCATCCATGACCAGGCCGGGAATATCGTCATCACGCACGCGCAGAATGTCGATGGGCATGTTTTCAGCCAGAGCAATCAGGCGCTGGGTGTGCAGGTTAATTTTAATCCCGCAGCGGGCCAGCAGTTCGCGTGAATCGTCACTCAAACGGCCTGATTTTTGAATAGCTATGCGTAAACGTGAGTTATCTAACATTCTTTATTCCTCGTTAACCTGTTTTAACCTGTCTGAATTCGGTCCAAAAAAAAGCCCCCGGAAGAAGATCTTCCGGGGGCTTTTTCATGCGTTCATGCACCACTGGAAGATCCAAACGTCTTCCAGCATACATCGCCTGAAAGACTAGTCAGGATGATGGTGATGATGGTGGTGTTTAAATTGAACGCGTGTCATATAAATTCTCGATGAATGCTTATTCATTTGATGTCTTTTAACGTAAACCAGTTGTACGACATATTGCAAGGGCTTTTTTTGATCATTAATTCATTTCATATTGATGCTATGAATTGTGTGTTCTGCCGGGCTGGCGTAGCCTTATAAAAGACGAGTGAGAGTCAGGAGAATTCGCATGAAAAAGGTCGCGATTGTCGGTTTAGGATGGCTGGGAATGCCGCTGGCGATGTCATTAGCCGCGAAAGGCTGGCAGGTGACCGGGAGCAAAACCACGGCGGATGGGGTAGAGGCAGCGCGCATGTGCGGTATTGATGGCGTTGAACTGCGTCTTGAACCGGAACTGGTGTGTGATGCTGACGACCTGGACACGCTGATGAACGTCGATGCGCTGGTGATCACTCTCCCCGCACGGCGCAGTGGCCCGGGCGAGTCGTTTTATCTGCAGGCGATGCAGGAGATTGTCGACAGCGCGCTGGCGCACCATGTTCCCCGCATCATTTTTACCAGCTCGACCTCGGTCTATGGTGAGGTTGAGGGCGTGGTGAAAGAAAGTTCCGAGCGCCGTCCCGTTACGGCCAGCGGTCAGGTTCTGAAAGAGCTGGAAGACTGGCTGCATAATCTTCCCGGCACGCAGGTTGATATCGTACGTCTGGCGGGGCTGGTGGGCCCTGGCCGTCATCCGGGACGCTTTTTCGCCGGGAAGTCTGCCCCAGATGGCCAGCATGTTGTCAATCTTGTGCATCTTGACGATGTTGTTGCCGCGATTGAGCTACTCTTACAGGCTCCGAAAGGTGGACACATCTATAATATATGTGCACCGTCTCATCCGGCGCGCAGCACGTTTTACCCGCTGATGGCACGTCAGCTGGGCCTGGCGCCGCCGGTCTTTGGTGAGGCAAAGGATGACAGTAAAGGCAAAATTGTTGATGGCAATCGCATTTGTCATGAGCTGGGGTTTGAGTATCAGTATCCCGATCCGCTGGTGATGCCCATGGAATAAGTCCCGCAGCGGAGACGATCGCACACCAGAAGGGGGCGAGCATGAAACCGCTGCTGGATGTTCTTATTATTCTGGATGCACTGGAAAAAGAGGGGAGCTTTGCCGCTGCGTCGGCAAAGCTCTACAAAACCCCATCTGCGTTGAGCTATACCGTTCAAAAACTGGAAAGCGATCTCAATATCCAGATCCTCGATCGCTCCGGGCATCGAGCCCGTTTTACCCGTACCGGGCAAATGCTGCTTGAAAAGGGACGCGAAGTCCTCCACACCGTTCGTGAACTCGAAAAACAGGCCGTAAAACTCCACCAGGGCTGGGAAAACGAGCTGGTGATTGGCGTGGATGATACCTTTCCCTTTTCTCTCCTGACGCCGCTGATTGAAGCCTTTTATCAACACCACAGCGTGACCCGACTCATTTTTATAAACGGCGTGCTGGGAGGCTCCTGGGATGCCTTAACCCAGGGCAGGGCGGATATTTTTGTCGGTGCACTCCACGAGCCTCCCCAGTTGAGCGAGTTTGGTTTTGCGCGTCTGGGCGTGCTGGAGCAGGTGTTCGCCGTGGCGCCCCATCATCCGCTGGCTCAGGAGCCTGAGCCGCTTAACCGCCGCGTGATTAAAGGCTACCGCGCCATCGTGGTCGGGGACAGCTCTCGCCCGGAATGTGCGGTTTCCTCGCAGCTGCTTGACGAGCAGGAGGCCATCACCGTTTTCGACTTTAAAACCAAGCTGGAGCTGCAAATCAGCGGTCTGGGCTGCGGCTATTTACCCCGCTATCTGGCACAGCGGTACATTGACAGCGGTGCGCTTGTTGAAAAACAGGTACTTGCTCAAAACAGCCATGAATCGGTATGGGTGGGCTGGAATGAGCAAACCGCCGGGCTCGCCAGCGCCTGGTGGCGGGACGAAATTTTAGCAAATAGTGCTATCGCTGCTGTATATGCTCAGGGCAGTGCCGAGAAATCAGCCAGTTAGAAAAAAGAAAATTACCCGCTGCGTTGCAAAGTATTGCCTTTTGTATCCGATGTGGGGCAAAATGCGGCCGCTGCAACCAAATGAATAATCGACGATATAAAAGGCGTCGGTTATTTTTTTTTGCATGTACGAAACGAAACTAAAAACCAAGAGGCCGGGCTTCGTACCGGATAGATATTTACTAAAATCCGACAGTTGTTGTCGCTGAGGAAGAAAGAAATGGGGCAATTTTTCGCTTACGTGGCGGTTATCACCGTAAAGGAGATTAACTATGTCGCATAACGCAACTCCAAACACCTCTCGCGTGGAATTACGTAAAACGCTTACGTTGATTCCGGTTGTTATGATGGGCCTGGCCTATATGCAACCGATGACGCTGTTCGATACATTCGGTATCGTATCGGGCCTCACCGACGGTCATGTGCCGACGGCTTACGGCTTCGCGCTGATTGCGATCCTCTTTACCGCGCTGAGCTACGGTAAGCTGGTGCGTCGCTATCCGTCTGCGGGTTCCGCCTACACCTATGCCCAGAAATCCATCAGCCCGACGGTTGGCTTTATGGTGGGCTGGTCTTCGCTGCTCGACTATCTGTTCGCGCCGATGATCAACATTCTGCTGGCAAAAATCTATTTTGAAGCGCTGGTGCCATCGATTCCCTCGTGGATGTTCGTCGTGGCGCTGGTGGCCTTTATGACGGCCTTTAACCTGCGCAGCATCAAGTCCGTTGCCAACTTTAACTCTGTTATCGTTGTGCTTCAGGTTGTGCTGATTGCGGTTATTCTTGGCATGGTTATTTACGGCGTATTCCACGGCGAAGGTGCGGGCACCCTGGCGAGCAGCAAACCGTTCTGGTCTGGTGATGCGCATGTGATCCCGATGATTACCGGGGCAACCATTCTGTGCTTCTCCTTTACCGGTTTTGACGGGATCAGCAACCTGTCTGAAGAAACGAAAGATGCAGAGCGCGTGATTCCTCGTGCCATCTTCCTGACGGCGCTGATTGGCGGTCTGATCTTTATTTTCTCGACCTATTTCCTGCAGCTGTACTTCCCGGATATCTCTCGCTTCAAGGATCCGGATGCGTCTCAGCCGGAAATCATGCTCTATGTGGCGGGTAAAGCGTTCCAGGTCGGCGCGCTGATCTTCTCCACCATCACCGTACTGGCGTCCGGTATGGCCGCGCATGCAGGCGTTGCGCGTCTGATGTACGTAATGGGCCGCGATGGCGTATTCCCGAAAAGCTTCTTCGGCTACGTGCATCCAACATGGCGTACCCCGGCGATGAACATTATCCTGGTCGGTGCGATCGCGCTTCTGGCGATTAACTTTGACCTGGTGATGGCAACGGCGCTGATTAACTTCGGTGCGCTGGTGGCGTTCACCTTTGTTAACCTGTCGGTTATCTCTCAGTTCTGGATCCGTGAAAAGCGTAACAAGACGCTGAAAGATCACTTCCAGTATCTGTTCCTGCCGATGTGTGGTGCCCTGACCGTGGGCGCGCTGTGGGTTAACCTGGAAGAGAGCTCGATGGTGCTTGGCCTGATTTGGGCGGGTATCGGCCTGGTTTACCTGGCCTGCGTCACGAAGAGTTTCCGTAACCCGGTTCCTCAGTACGAAGACGTCGCGTAAGACTGTGTCGGGTGGCGGCTACGCCTTACCCGACCTACATACCCCGTAGGCCCGCGTAAGCGCAGCGCCACCGGGCAAAAAAAAAGCCGGAGACATCGCCTCCGGCTTTTTTATACCCATCGATCAAACTATCTCTTGCGCGTACTGGTACAGGGATTTCAGCAGCGCCTGTTTCTCAGCATTCCCTTCATACTGGCCATAAAGCATTTCCAGCTCCTGGGCGTAGCTGTGCAGATATTCTGGCGTAAACACGTTACGACGGTGCTGCAGCCAGCGTTCCTGCTCTGCTTCATCCAGGGTTCCCGGGTAATTACGCGCGCGGTAATTAAACATCAGCTTTTCGATGCGCTTATCAGCGAAGGTGATATCCAGCGCAGGTAAGTTGCGCGGCTCGGTTTGCAGAACGATATTCATGGCCGCGCGATCGGCATCACTGAAGAAACCGTTATAGAGCTGGGCGTCCACGTTTTCAGACGGCACGAACGGCTCGGCTTCGGCAAAGATGGCGACCACTTTCTCGCGCACCTGCGGATTTTCACGCAGCACTTTGAGATTATCGAGGCAGTGCTGGCGGTTAATGCCGAGTCTGTCCGCATCTTCCGGGCGCAGCGTATTCGCCTGCGCCAGGACCGGACATTTATTGATATGCACCAGTTTGACCGGCACCGCAGGCAGATCGCCGAGTTCATTCTTCGGCGTGTACAGCCGTTCACGCAGGGTATCGCTGTCGAGCTCCAGCAACGGTGAAATATCGCCCGCCAAATCCACCATGATGACCGCATTACGGTTGTCCGGATGCCACGCCAGCGGGGCGACCCAGCTGGTATTGCCGCGCCATGCGCCAAACATGCCGGAAATATGCACCAGCGGCTTCATCTGCGGCACATCAATCAGCGTGGTCAACTTCTGTTTACTGCGGTGGCTCAGCAGATACTCGAACAGCCGGGGCTGTGCGCTTTTCACCAGCTTCGCCATGGCAATGGTGGCATAGACGTCCGCCATCGCGTCGTGGGCATTGCTGTGCTCAATGCCGTTGGCGCGCGTCAGGTGTTCCAGCCGGAAGCTGGTCAGCCCTTCCTCATTTTCCGGCCAGTGAATGCCCTCAGGACGCAGGGCGTAGCAGGCGCGCATGATGTCGAGCAAATCCCAGCGCGAATTGCGGTTCTGCCAGCTCCAGGCATAGGGATCGTAGAAGTTACGATAGAAGATGTTGCGCGTCACTTCGTCATCGAAGCGGATGTTGTTGTAACCGACCACGCAGGTGTTGGGGACGGTAAACAAGTCGTGGATGCGTCGGGCGAATTCTGCCTCGTTAACGCCTTTTTCCCGCGCTTCCTGAGGGGTGATCCCGGTGACCATGACCGCGCCGGGCTGCGGCAGATAGTCATCCGCAGGCTTGCAGTAAAAGACCTCGGGCTCGCCAATGATGTTGAATTCGTCGTCGGTACGGATGGCGGCAAACTGCGCCGGTCGGTCCAGCGCCGGGTGCGTGCCAAAGGTTTCGTAATCGTGGAACAAAAAAGTCGGGCGAGCGGCAGAGTCAGACACCAGTAATACCATCCTGTTAAAAAATGACGTCACTATGGTAAACGATCGTGCGGGTCAGACCGAATAAAAAGCACCGCCGCGTCGCAAATTTGCGCGCCAGCTTCAGAGAAAAATCTGCGTTCTGTCACATTTTTTTGCAATTAAGCCAGGTAACGACATCAGAACTCCCGTAAAAAGGTCATCGATTTTTAATGACCTGAGGATATACCGTTGAAACGCCGTCTGTTTATTGCTGTTTCTTTACTCGCTTCGAGTGTCTCATCTGCTTTTGCGGCCGAACCACTGGATTTTTCGCCGCAGCCTCCGGCCATTCAGGCTGGCTCCTGGGTGCTGATGGATTACACGACTGGTCAGATTTTAACGGCGGGCAACGAACATCAACAACGTAATCCGGCGAGCCTGACCAAGCTGATGACGGGCTATGTGGTGGATCGGGCCATTGATAGCCACCGCATTACCCCGGATGACATCGTCACCGTAGGACGTGATGCCTGGGCAAAAGGGAACCCGGTGTTTGACGGTTCATCGCTGATGTTCCTGAAAGAGGGCGATCGCGTCTCCGTGCGCGATCTGAGCCGCGGCCTGATTGTCGATTCCGGCAACGACGCCTGCGTGGCGCTGGCCGATCACGTGGCGGGTGGGCAGCCGCAGTTTGTGAAGATGATGAACGACTACGTGCGGAAGCTGAACCTTCGCGATACGCATTTTGAAACCGTCCACGGGCTGGACGCGCCCGGCCAGCACAGCTCGGCGTATGACCTGGCCGTTCTCTCCCGGGCCATCATCCACGGCGAGCCTGAGTTTTATCATATGTACAGCGAAAAGAGCCTGACCTGGAACGGAATCACCCAGCAAAACCGTAACGGCCTGCTGTGGGATAAGACCATGAACGTGGACGGGTTGAAAACGGGGCATACCTCAGGGGCCGGTTTTAACCTGATTGCGTCTGCCGTAGACGGCCAGCGCCGGTTAATCGCGGTGGTGATGGGGGCGGACAGTCCGAAAGGGCGCGAAGACCAGGCCCGGAAACTGCTGCACTGGGGGCAGCAGAATTTCGATACGGTGCAGATCCTGCATAGCGGTAAAAAAGTGGGGACAGAGCGGATCTGGTACGGCGATAAGGAGCAGGTGAAGCTGGGTACCGACCAGGACTTCTGGCTGGCCTTGCCGAAAGCAGAGGTTCCCAACATCAAAGCCAAGTACGTGCTGGATAAGAAAGAACTGGAAGCGCCGATCGCCGCGCATCAGCGGGTCGGGGAGATTCAGCTCTATGACCGCGACAAGGTGGTAGCCCACTGGCCGCTGGTCACGCTGGAAGCCGTTGATAAAGGCGGCCTGTTCTCTCGTCTGAGCGATTATCTGCATCACACGCTTTAACTGCTGCTGAGCAGACTGGCAGGGTTGCGAGTCTGCTCACATAATAAACACTCCTCGTTTGCTGATAATGATAATCCCGTTTTATAGTGTATAAATATACAGTGATAAACGGAGGCAGCATGGACTACAGCATTACGCAGCAACAGAAACGTAAGATTGCCGGTTTTCATTTGGTCGGCCCGTGGGAACACACGGTAAAACAGGGCTTTGAACAGCTGGTGATGTGGGTCGACGGGCGTCACATTGAGCCGCTGGAGTGGGTGGCGGTTTACTACGATAACCCGGATGAAGTCCCGCCAGAAAAACTGCGCTGTGATACGGCCGTTACGGTACCGGATGATTTCGTTATCCCGGAAAACAGCGAAGGCGTCATGATGACGGAAATCGCGGCCGGGGATTATGCCGTGGCGACGGCGCGCGTGGAAAACTACGACTTCGCCACGCCGTGGTATCAGTTCTTCAATTCCCTGCTGCAGGACAATAAGTACCAGATGGCGCTCAAACCTTGCTTCGAACGCTATCTCAATGACGGCAATGCGGACGGTTACTGGGATATCGAAATGTATATCGCGGTAGAGCATAAAACGGTTTAAGCCTGCTAAGTGAAGGGTTTTTCAGCCGGGAGCGATCCGCCCGGCCGAAAACACAGTACAATTGTGATTTGCCGTGTAGCTGGAGAGCGGGTGTGCGTCCCGACAAATCATTAACCCCTTTTGAAATTCGGTTGTACAAACACTACCGCGTGGTGCATGGATGCCGCATCGCGCTGGCTTTCGTGCTGACGTTTGTACTGGTGCGTTTATTGGATGTTCCGGAAGGGACGTGGCCGCTGATCACGCTGGTGGTGGTGATGGGGCCCATCTCGTTTTGGGGGAACGTTGTTCCGCGCGCCCTGGAGCGCATTGGCGGGACCGTGTTAGGTTCGGCTCTGGGGCTTATCGCCCTCAAACTGGAGCTTATCTCGTTTCCGGTGATGCTGGCATGGTGCGGTGCCGCCATGTTCCTGTGCGGCTGGCTGGCGTTGGGTAAAAAGCCGTATCAGGCGCTGCTGATCGGTATTACTCTCGCGGTGGTGGTCGGTGCACCCGCCGGGGATATGACCACGGCGCTGTGGCGAAGCGGGGATGTCATCCTGGGTTCACTGCTGGCGATGCTCTTCACCGGTATCTGGCCGCAGCGCGCTTTTCTGCACTGGCGTATTCAGATGGCCAGCTACGTCACCGCGTTTAACCGCGTCTATCAGGCCGGTTTTTCCCCGAATCTGGTTGAGCGCCCGCGCCTGGAAAAGCACCTGCAGACCATCCTTAACGACGTGGTCAAAATGCGCGGCTTGATCACGCCAGCCAGCAAAGAAACCCATATTCAGAAATCAATTTTCGAAGCTATTCAGACGGTGAGCCGCAATCTGGTCTGCATGCTTGAACTGCAAATCAACGCACACTGGGCCACGCGACCCAGCCATCTGTTGATGCTTAACGCGCAGACTCTCAAAGAGACCCAGCAGATGACGCAGCAAACGCTGTTGACCATCGCCCATGCGCTCTACGAAGGTAACCCGCAGCCGATCCTGGCCAACAGCGAGCGTCTGAATGAGATCGTTGCGGAACTGAAGCAGTTAATCAATGAGCGCCAGAGCGATAACGTGGCGGAAACGCCTATTCATGGCTACGTCTGGCTGAGCATGGAACTGGCGCGGCAGCTTGAGCTGTTATCGCACCTGATTTGCCGGGCGCTGCGCAAATAAAAGGCGTATGTGACGCCTGCTGCTTCGATTCAGCAGCAATTGGGGTTATGATAGCTTTAAACGATATACTCATTGTCATTCGCGGCCGCTGTCAGTAAGGTTATTGTTACAACGGTTGCTTTAACGAATCCGAATCTCACATTATCAGGGGTGTAAAAATGGAAACTACCAAGCCTTCGTTCCAGGATGTTCTGGAATTCGTCCGCCTGTTCCGCCGCAAAAACAAACTGCAGCGTGAAATCCAGGACGTTGAGAAGAAGATCCGTGACAACCAGAAACGTGTTCTGCTGCTCGACAACCTGAGCGACTACATCAAGCCAGGCATGAGCGTTGAAGCTATTCAGGGCATCATCGCCAGCATGAAGAGCGACTATGAAGACCGTGTTGATGACTACATCATCAAAAATGCTGAGCTGTCCAAAGAGCGTCGTGACATCTCTAAAAAGCTGAAAGTGATGGGCGAAATCAAAAACGGCGAAGCAAAAAGCGAGTAATCGCAGCGAATAGTGAAAAAGGCTCTCTGGTGACAGAGAGCCTTTTTTTATGGTTCAGAACGCGGCTGTAGCTGGTAAATCCAGGCTTGAACCTGCTCGCCTTCAGAGGTGGTCACCGTGACCTCAACCCGATCGTAGCCGTCTTCAAACTCATCCAGCATTGGCCAGTGTGCGGCAAGGCTATCAGAGATAAACAGATAGCCTTCGACGCGGGGACCATCGGGGTGGAGCACGATCCCCGGGAAGTCCGCCGCAGCGCCCCAGCCGCGTTCGTAAAACGTACCGGATACGGAACCGGCCAGCCATTGGCCGCCAATCTTTTCAAGAATATGCGCATTTGAGTGGCCCGGGCGCAGCGTGCCGTAGACAAACAGAGCGTTCATTTTCCCTCATCCGCAAAGCAAAAAGCCTGCTTTAAAAGCAGGCTTTTTAAATTTGGCTCCTCTGACTGGACTCGAACCAGTGACATACGGATTAACAGTCCGCCGTTCTACCGACTGAACTACAGAGGAATCGTTGTGGAGGTTTATCTTAGCGGCGAAAAAAGTTTTGTCAAACCTGATCTTAGGGAAAATCGACTGATTGCTGATTCTGTCGTCAGTTTGTTGTAAATCCACACATCTTTTTCCGGAAAATACTTTGCAGGATGAGCATTTCTCCCCCATCATTTGAAATGGAGTTTCAACTTTTCTCGCTAAGGTCCATTTTGAACGTTACTGCCTCCTTACGCCAGGCGATCGTGCGCACGCCATGGTATGCAAAACGTAAAAGCTATCGGGTTCTCTTCTGGCGTGAAATCACCCCTCTTGCCGTGCCTATCTTCCTGGAAAATACCTGCGTTTTGCTGATGGGGGTCCTGAGCACCTTCCTGGTGAGCTGGCTGGGGAAAGAGGCGATGGCCGGGGTGGGGCTTGCGGACAGCTTTAACATGGTGGTGATTTCGTTCTTTGCCGCCATAGACCTCGGGACGACGGTGGTGGTGGCCTTTAGCCTCGGCAAGCTTGACCCCAAACGTGCACGCGAGGCGGCCCGCCAGTCGCTGATGATCATGACCATTTTTTCAATTGTTCTGGCGGCGGTGATCCACTATTTCGGCAAAGAGATTATCGACTTTGTCGCCGGGGAGGCCACGAATGAGGTTAAAGACCTGGCGCTGACCTACCTGGAAATGACCGTCATCAGCTATCCGGCGGCGGCCATTGCGCTGATTGGTAGCGGTGCGCTGCGCGGGGCGGGCAACACCAAAATTCCGCTGCTGATCAACGGCGGAATGAATATCCTGAATATCATTATCAGCAGCGTGCTGATTTACGGTGTGTTCTCGTGGGACGGGCTGGGGTTCGTCGGCGCCGGACTGGGGCTGACCATTTCACGCTATATCGGTGCGGCTGCCATCATCGGGGTGCTGATGGCGGGGATCACCCCCTCGCTACGTCTGACGCTGAAAAGTTATTTCCGCCCCTTTAATTTCGCCATTATCTGGGAAGTGATGGGGATCGGCATTCCTGCAAGCATTGAGTCGGTGTTGTTTAACGGCGGGAAATTGCTGACGCAGATGTTTGTCGCCGGCATGGGCACCGACGTGATCGCCGGTAACTTCATCGCCTTCTCCATCGCCTCGCTAATTAACCTGCCGGGTAACGCGCTGGGCTCTGCATCAACCATCATCACCGGGAAACGGCTCGGGAAAGGGCAGATAGGCCAGGCGGAGCGACAGCTGCGGCACGTCTTCTGGCTGTCGACCATTGGACTGACCGTGATTGCCTGGGGAACCGCCCCGTTTGCCGGGTTAATGGCTTCGTTCTATACCCACGAAGACGACGTTAAAGAGGTCGTTAAGATCCTCATCTGGCTCAATGCGGCTTTTATGCCCATCTGGGCGGCCTCATGGGTACTGCCCGCCGGGCTAAAGGGCGCGCGCGATGCCCGCTTTGCGATGTGGGTGTCGATGCTAGGCATGTGGGGATGTCGCGTCGTGGCGGGGTATACGCTCGGGGTGATGCTCGGATGGGGAGTGGTCGGCGTCTGGCTGGGGATGTTCCTCGACTGGGCCGTGCGGGGCGCGCTGTTCTACTGGCGGATGGTCAGCGGGCGCTGGCTGTGGAAATATCCGCGAAAAAATGCCTGACAATTGCGCGAAATGGAGAATAATTCGGCAAACGATCGGAAATATGCATTCTGCCTTTGACATCCCGGGGAGGCATCGATAATATGCGCCCCGTTCACACGATTCCTCTGTAGTTCAGTCGGTAGAACGGCGGACTGTTAATCCGTATGTCACTGGTTCGAGTCCAGTCAGAGGAGCCAAATTTAAAAAGCCTGCTTTTAAAGCAGGCTTTTTGCTTTTCTGCGCAAGGTAAATGCAAAACGGCAACCTTGTTGCCGTTTTTAGTGTGTGCACCCTCTCCCGTGGGAGAGGGTTGGGGTGAGGGCACCAGACCGCACGAAATTACAAACTAATCGGCGCCGTCGCCTCAATCAGCCACGGACGCGCATCGCTGTTCACCAGAGGTGACAGCGCCTCGCGTACCTGCTGGTGATACGCATCCAGCCACTGCTTTTCCTGATCGCTCAACAGATGCAGCTCAACCTGACTTAAGTCGATCGGGATCAGCGTCAGCGAGGCAAACCTGCAGAACCCTGGACGGCTCTCCACAATTTCCACCTGGTTTTCAATACGAATACCGTGGCTGTCGCCCAGATAGTAGCCCGGTTCAATCGTCATGATATTGCCCGCCACCAGCGGCCACGGGTTGACCTTTTTGGCGATGCGATGTGGGTTCTCATGGATCAGCAACTGGTGTCCCACGCCATGTCCCGTGCCGTGATCGTAATCCAGCCCCATCTCCCACAGCGGGCGACGCGCAAACGCATCCAGCTGATGCCCCTGAGTCCCGGAAGGGAACTGCAGGGTAATCAGCGACAGGAAGCCTCTCAGCACGGCGGTGTAGTGCAGTCGCTGCTGCGGATCGACCTTACCCCATGCCAGCGTGCGCGTGGCGTCGGTGGTGCCATTCACATACTGGCCGCCAGAATCGTTCAGGTAAAAATGATCGTGGCCGATATGCTTATTGCTGGCCTCGCTCGAATGATAGTGGCACATCGCCGCATTGCTCGAAGAGGCGGAGATGGTTGCAAAACTCTGCTCGATGAACCCAGGCTGCTGTTGACGGAACGCAAGCTGCTGCGCCTGAACCTCCAGCTCTGTTAGCGGATTCCCTGCCGCCTCGCGCAGCGGCACTTCACGGCTCAGCCAGGCCAGGAAGTTGACCCAGGCGGCACCGTCCTGGTGATGACACTCGCGATAACCTGCGAGCTCAACCGGGTTTTTGGTGGCCTTTATCAGGGTGATGGGGTCAGTCCGCCAGACAATTTCTCCCCGTGGCTCAATGGCGAAGCGCAGAGCCACCGGCGCGGAATCGGCATCAATCATCACCCGTTTGCCCGCAGCAATCTGCTGACAGCGTTCGATAAAAGCGTCCTGCGGCGCAATGGTAAACGCATTGCGCACCTCTTCAGGCAGGGCGCTGAGCTTATTGTCGTTAACAAACCACTCAACGTGACCGTCACGGCCCAGAAGAGCAAAGGAGAGCGGTACCGGGCTGTAAGGGATATCCGCGCCACGCACGTTCAGCAGCCAGGCAATGTTATCCGGCAGCGTAACGGCGAGATAATCAGCATTGTTTGCGGCCAGCACGGCGGCGACGCGCAGACGTTTGTCCGCGCTGCGTTCGCCGCTGTGTTCAACCGGCATTTCCCGGATAAGCCCCGCCGGTGCGGCAGGGCGGTCAACCCATAGGGCGTCAAACGGCGAGGCCTTCAGAGGAACCAGCTCGCACGGCGTGGCAGACAGTTGCTCAAACTCCGAGTTGGTCATCAGCAGCGGATCAAAACCGATGCGCGTCCCGGCCTCCACGTTTTCCGCCAGCCATTCTGCCAGCGGCTCGTTGTGCAGGTGGTGGATCTCAACCTCATCCGTATTGACCTGAACGCGAGCCTGAACCTGATAGCGCCCGTCGACGAACAGCAGCGCTTTGTTTTTCAGCACCAGCGCCATGCCGGCCGAACCGTCAAAGCCCGTCAGCCAGGCCAGCTTTTCGTCACAGGGCGCGCAGTATTCGCTCTGCCAGGCATCCGCACGCGGGACGATCATCCCGTCGAGATGGCTGGCCTCGAGCCAGTGGCGCAGGGCAGAGAGCGGAGATGTGCTGGACATGGTTATTCCTTATCGTTATTAGCGGAACGGCGGCTCGTTGAAGGTGCGCAGCTTGCGGGAATGGAGCCTGTCACCTTCCGCCCGCAGCAGGTCAATGGCGCGAATACCAATCTGCAGATGCTCTGAGATAGCCCCCTCATAGAAGCGGTTGGCCTGCCCCGGCAGCTTAATTTCGCCGTGCAGCGGCTTATCTGAGACGCACAGCAGGGTGCCGTAGGGAACGCGGAAGCGATACCCCTGCGCGGCGATGGTGGCGCTCTCCATATCAATTGCCACCGCGCGGCTCAGGTTGAACCGCAGCGCGGAGGCGGAGTAACGCAGCTCCCAGTTGCGGTCATCCGTCGTGACGACCGTACCGGTGCGCAGGCGCTGCTTAACTTCTTCACCCGGCATGCCGCTGACCTCTTTGGTCGCGTCATACAGCGCACGCTGCACTTCGGCGATGCTCGGGATTGGGATATCCGGCGGCAGCACCGCATCCAGCACGTGGTCATCACGCAGATAGGCGTGGGCCAGCACGTAGTCGCCAATCAGCTGGCTTTCACGCAGGCCGCCGCAGTGGCCGATCATCAGCCACACGTCCGGACGCAGCACCGCCAGATGGTCGCAGATGGTCTTGGCATTTGACGGGCCTACGCCAATGTTAATCAGCGTGATGCCCTGACCGTCGGCGGTGATCAGGTGCCAGGCGGGCATCTGGTGCTTTTTCCATGCCAGGTCGGAGATAGCCTGCTCGGGCGCTTCGGTCTCCGCGGTGATCCAGATCCCGCCCGCGCAGGACAGCGCGATATAGGGGCTTTCCGGGTCGAGGATCTGGCTGCAGCCCCAGCGGACAAACTCGTCAACGTAGCGGGTGTAGTTGGTAAAGAGGACGAACGGCTGGAAATGTTCGACGGGCGTGCCGGTGTAGTGGCGCAGTCGCGCCAGGGAGAAATCGACCCGGCGGGCGTCAAAGTGCGACAGGGGAGAAAATTCTGCCGGGTGATAGATCCCATCGGCCGTCTCATCGCCAATCTGTGAAAGCTCCGTCGTCGGGAAGTGGCGGGTCAGCCCCGCGCTCATTGAGCGATCCAGCGTTAGCGCCGAGCCGTCTATCACGTACGGATAAGGGATTTCATGCTGCGAGGGTTCAACGTGAATGTGCGCGCCGTAATCCTGATACAGCAGCGTCAGCTGTTCTTCGAGGTACGGGCGGAACAGTGCCGGGCGGGTAACGGTGGTACTGTAGCAGCCGGAGTGGGTAAAACGGGCGTAGGCGCGGGTTTTCGGTGTCGTGCTGGCGCTGCCGTCCCAGGTCACAGAGAGCGATGGATAAACAAAAAGGCCCTCGGTTCTGGCCTTTTCGTCGGGAAGTTTCCCTGTTTCAATATATTCGCTGATGGCGCTGCGCAGCGCGTTGACGGACTGTTCGTACAGCGCGTCGAGTTTTTCCAGCGCCTGAGCCGGGGTCAGGCTGGAGCCCTTATTATTCATCTCTGTCTCCTTGTTCCACAGGTGTGCGACTCTACCCGATAGTATGTCACACGCCTGTGAAACAAAAGTGAGATCAGCGGTGGCTCGTCTCTTTCATGAGTAGCGCCGTTGCCGCCGACAGCAGGCAACCGGCCAGCAGATAAATCGCCACGCTGTGCCAGTTTCCGCCGGAGAAGGTCACCAGCGCGGCGGCAATAAACGGCGTAAACCCGCCGCCGACCACGCTTGCGACCTGGTAACCCACGCCCGCGCCGCTGTAGCGGTAGCTGGCGCCGAACAGTTCGGTAAACATCGGCTGCTGTACGCAGACCACCATATCGTGAGCGATGTTCGCGAGCATGATGGCAAAGAAGACAATCCAGAAGATCGACTGCGCCTCCAGCGCCATAAAGAATGGCCAGGCGCTGAGGCTCCCAATCAGCGCGCCGGTGATGTAGACGCGACGGCGGCCAAACCGGTCCGCCAGCCAGGCGAAGCAGGGTATCGTCAGGCAGCTGATCCCGCCGACCAGCAGGCCGATATTCAGGAACAGCTCGCGCGGCAGGCCGAGATTCTGCGTCGAGTAGTTCAGCGCAAAGGCGGTGACGATATACATCGTCAGCAGCTCGCACAGGCGCAGGGCGATAATTTTCAGAAAAGCGCCAGGGTGCCGAATCAGGGCTTCCATCACCGGCAGCCGCTTTTTGACGGCCGGTTTTTCCTGCTGCTTTTCGAACTCAGCCGACTCTTCCATCCCGTTACGGATCCACAGCGCGGCGATGACCAGCACGATGCTGAAGATGAACGGAATGCGCCAGCCCCAGCTCAGGAACTGCTCGTCGGTGGTGAGCTGGCTGATTAACGACACCAGCCCTGTAGAAAGTAACAGCCCTACGCCGTACCCGACCTGCACGCCGCTGCTGTAAAACGCTTTCTTATTTTTTGGCGCGCTCTCAACGGATAACAGCGCCGCACCGCCCCATTCGCCGCCTACCGCGAAGCCCTGAATGGCGCGTAATGTCACCAGCAACACTGGGGCCCACCAGCCAATGGCGGAAAACGACGGGAGAATGCCAATCAATGCGGTGGCGATCCCCATCATCCAGACGGTGAGCATCAGCATGCGCTTGCGGCCAAGACGGTCGCCGAAGTGGCCGAAGATCACCCCGCCCAGCGGGCGAAACAGAAAGCCGACGCCGAAGGTGGCAAACGCGGCGAGCGTGCCCATCGCGGGGCTGACCTGGGGAAAAAACTCGCGGTTGAACACCAGCGCGGCGGTAATGCCGTAAAGCAGAAAATCATACCAGTCGACGACGGCACCCGCGAAGCTGCCGAGTGCGGCGCGGCGGGCACGATTGAGCGAAGGGGTCTCCTCGTTGGGACGATCGGAGATGAGGGTGGAGTCCATAGTTGTCCTGTCTGCACTTATTTTTAATTATTGGTATAAGAAAAGGTCACTCACATTGCGCCCGTCATATAAACGGAACCTATGAGACTACCGCGACAGGGGGCCTGTGCAAACTGATTTTATTTCCTGATGGGTAATGCAAAACGGCTACGCTATGCTTAATAAAGAGCGAAGCGACTGAGGAAGGGAAGATGTGTCGTAAAGAGGCGTTGGTCTGTCTTGCTGCATTACTTATCAGCCAGAGCGTGCAGGCGGTGAGCTATCCTTTACCGCCGGCGGGCAGCCGTCTGGTAGGGAGTTCGCAGGTCATTATCGTGCCGGATCATAATACATTACCGCTTGAGGCCTTTGCCGCGAAGTACGGGCAGGGGCTAAGCAATATGCTGGAAGCGAACCCGGGGGTGGATCCTTTTTTACCCAAATCCGGCACCCGGCTGGTGATCCCTCAGCAGCTGATTTTGCCCGACACCGTTCGCGAGGGGATTGTCGTTAACGTGGCGGAAATGCGCCTCTACTACTACCCGCCTGGTGGCAATACCGTTGAAGTGCTGCCCATCGGCATCGGTCAGGCCGGGCGTGAAACCCCGCGTAACTGGGTGACGGCCGTTGAGCGTAAGCAGGTGGGGCCAACCTGGTCTCCGACGCCGAATACGCGCCGTGCCTATGCGGCAGAAGGGAAAACGCTCCCGGCATTCGTGCCCGCCGGGCCGGATAACCCGATGGGGCTGTATGCCATCTATATCGGCAGGCTCTATGCCATTCACGGCACAAACTCGAATTTTGGCATCGGGCTGCGGGTGAGCCAGGGCTGTATTCGTCTGCGTAATAACGACATCAAATACCTTTTCGATAACGTTCCCGTCGGAACCCGCGTGCAGCTTATCGATCGGCCCGTTAAAGTCACCACGGAGCCGGACGGCAGCCGCTGGGTGGAAGTTCACGAGCCATTATCACGTAACCGTGCGGAGTTTGAATCGACCCAGAAAGTGCCTCTGCCAATGTCAGCCGCGCAGCGGACGCAGTTAATAAACGAGGGGGCGGGAGCCGAACTGGAACGGCGGTCAGGGATGCCGGTTAAGGTAGGCATGTAAGGGGATTGTGCGGGCTGGTGCCCTCACCCCGGCCCTCTCCCACGGGAGAGGGTGCACACACTAAAAACGGCAACCTTGTTGCCGTTTTGCATTTACCTTGTGCAGAAAAGCAAAAAGCCTGCTTTAAAAGCAGGCTTTTTAAATTTGGCTCCTCTGACTGGACTCGAACCAGTGACATACGGATTAACAGTCCGCCGTTCTACCGACTGAACTACAGAGGAATCGTGTGAACGGGGCGCATATTATCGACCTGCGTTCACCTTGTCAAAGGGTGGATCGCCGCCTTTCGATCGTTTGCTGACAAAATCGGCAAAGTGATGTTTTTGGCAGCGGAATGCACCGCTTTGGTGCGGGTATACCTCTAATGGGGCAGATCATAAACTGCTGTTTCGGTAATTAAATCCCCCTCTGTAATTAGGATTCCTTATTTTCAGACGCTTAGCGAACAATTCAGACCGCCTGGTAAAAGTGGCATTCATATTGCAAAACCTGTTCAACAACGACAGCCGGTTCCGGCACAGCATTTCGAACAGGGGGCAAAATGAACTTAAGACGACTGAAATACTTCGTAAAAATCGTCGATATCGGCAGCCTGACTCAAGCGGCAGAAGTGCTGCATATCGCGCAGCCTGCGCTGAGCCAGCAGGTGGCTACTCTGGAAGGCGAGATGGATCAGCAATTGTTGATCCGCACCAAACGCGGCGTCACGCCAACGGAAGCCGGTAAGATCCTGTATACCCATGCGCGCACCATTCTTCGCCAGTGTGAACAGGCGCAGCTGGCGGTGAATAACGTGGGCCAGACCCTGAGCGGGCACGTTTCTATCGGCCTGGCGCCGGGAACGGCCGCGTCCTCAATTACCATGCCGTTGCTGCAGGCCGTTCGCGCTGAGCTGCCTGAAGTGCTGGTATACCTGCATGAAAACAGCGGTTCCGTACTGAATGACAAACTGCTCAGCGGCCAGCTGGATATGGCGGTCCTTTACGATCGCTCCCCGGTCGCCGGCATCACCAGCCAGCCGCTGCTGAAAGAAGATCTCTACCTCGTGGGCACCCGCGACTGCCCGGGCCAGAGCGTCGACCTTGCCGCCGTGGCAGAGATGAACCTCTATCTGCCGCGCGACTACAGCGCCGTGCGCGTACGCGTGGATGAAGCGTTCTCCCTGCGCCGTCTGACGGCCAAAATCATCGGCGAAATCGACTCGATCTCCACGCTGACCGCAGCTATTGCCAGCGGCATGGGGGTGACCGTTCTGCCGGAATCCGCAGCACGCTCGCTGTGCAGTGCGGCAAACGGCTGGATGGCGCGGATCACCACGCCTTCCATGAGCCTGCCGCTGTCGCTGAACATGTCCGCACGCGGTTCGCTGTCGCCACAGGCGCAGGCGGTAAAAGAGATTTTGATGTCGCTGGTCAGCAAGCCATCGCTTGAGAACCGTGAACTCCAGCTCGTGAGCTGATATTCCATAAAAGCATAAGATGCTGGTTTTTATTATTTGTTCTGCAGCTCGGCTGACTCTAACAATAGAGCTATGTCAGATGCGCCGGAGTGAATCGTGAATTTCCAGCAACTTAAAATTATCCGTGAGGCGGCCAGGCGGGACTACAACCTGACCGAGGTCGCCAATATGCTTTATACCTCTCAGTCCGGCGTCAGCCGCCATATCCGCGAGCTGGAAGAGGAACTGGGTATAGAGATCTTTATCCGTCGCGGCAAGCGGCTGCTCGGCATGACGGAGCCGGGTAAGGCTTTGCTAACTATCGCTGAGCGGATCCTCAACGAGGCCAGCAACGTGCGTCGCTTGGCGGATCTCTTCACCAATGACGCCTCGGGCGTGCTCACCATCGCCACCACCCACACCCAGGCGCGCTACAGCCTGCCGCCGGTGATTAAAGCGTTCCGCGAACTTTTCCCTGACGTCCGTCTGGAGCTTATCCAGGGCACGCCGCAGGAAATTGAAGTGCTGCTGCAAAACGGTGGGGCGGATATTGGCATTGCCAGCGAACGCCTGAGCAACGACCCGCTGCTGGTGGCGTTCCCCTGGTTCCGCTGGTACCACAGCTTATTACTTCCGGTCGATCATCCGCTGAATCAGGTCTCTCCCCTGACGCTGGAAGACGTTGCCAAATGGCCGTTGATCACATACCGCCAGGGCATAACCGGACGTTCGCGCATAGACGAGGCCTTCAACCGCAAAGGGCTAACGCCGGACGTGGTGCTGAGCGCGCAGGATTCTGATGTGATTAAAACCTACGTCGAGCTGGGTCTGGGCATTGGCCTAGTGGCGGAACAGTCCAGCGGAGAACGCGAGGACGGGAACCTGGTGCGTCTTGATACGCGTCATTTGTTTGACGCCAATACCGTATGGCTTGGCCTGAAGCGCGGGCAGCTGCAGCGCAACTATGTGTGGCGTTTTATCGAGCTGTGCAATGCCGGGCTGTCGGTGGATGAGATTAAACGTCAGGTGATGGAGCCGGAAGAAGTGGCGATTGATTATCAGATTTAAGTGTTGGCTTGCCCGGTAGCGCTGCACTGACCGGGCTCGTCATTTAGTTGAACGGATATTTTTTAAAAACTACCTGTGATTCGAATGATTCGGTAAACGCCTGAATCTCTCTAAAATCCGCCGCGTTAACAACGTGCGGGATCATCGACTGAATAAATGTCCAGACAACCGTGCTCGTGACGGCAACCTGATCGAGAGTTGCGGTCGCCGGACGTGTCTCCAGTAAGGCATTCCATTCCCTGCAGGCCGCCAGCAGCTGAATTGTAATGCGCTCGACCCATATAGCGTGCTGCTTTTCCACCGGGCGCTGGTTGTGTTCATACACATTTTGCACCGCTTTTTCAGCGGCGGCGAGGATAAAGCCCAGCGCCTGAAGATCCTTTGCCAGCGCATCCGGCGCGACGGGCAGGAGTTTCCGCTCGGGGGCAGCCTGAGCCTCAAAATAGTTCAGTATCAGCGAGGAGTCCATCAGCCGTATTCCGTTATCCAGAACCAGCGTCGGGGCTTTTACCGCGGGGTTGATCCGGGAGAACGCGTCGAAGGTGCTAAAGACTGACAGCGGCTGGCTTTCAAACTCAACGCCATAAAGCTCAAGGGAGATCGCCACGCGCCGTACATAAGGTGAATCCATCATGCCAACAAGCTTAATCATCGTTCCCGTTTTCCTGTCTCTGTGAAATAACGCGTCATTGAAGAGGATGACCAGACATTACAATACAATTTGCATGGCGAATATCTTCAGTATCTTACCGTAAGGGTTAGTATTACTGACATATGGTCAGGTTGCCGCTGTATATTCAGCACAGATAAGGAAGTGCTTTCATGTCGGATTTTCCACCCATTGCCAGTTTGCGAAGCTTTGAAGCCGTCGCCCGTCTTGGCAGCGTGACGCTGGCGGCGAAAGAACTCCACGTTACCCATTCCGCTATCAGTCAGCAGATCAAAGTGCTGGAGGAGATGGTGGGCGTAAAGCTGTTTATCCGTCAGGGGCGAGGAGTGCAGATCAACGAAGAAGGGCGGCTCTATGCCTTACAGGTACGCGAGGCGTTGAACCACATCGCGGATGCTACCCGACTCGTACAGGTGAAGCCGAGAAAGCAGGAGCTGACGCTGGCGATGGTGCCGTCATTTGGATGCCACTGGTTATTACCGCGTCTGGCTCGTTTTCGGGCGAAATATCCGCTTATTACCCTGCGAATCCAGGCCAGCCTGACGGTCACCAGCCTGCAGCAGGAAGGGATAGACATCGCGATACGGATGGGGCAGGGGAACTGGGAAGGGAGTGAAAGCCATTACCTTTTTTCCGACGAACTCATTGTGGTGGCCGCACCGGGCTATAACGACGGTGTGCTGCCCGCTACGCTGGCTGAGATTGCAAAGAGTCATATTATTTTCTCTATGGAGTCGTGGAAAACGTGGTGCATGAATGCGGGTCTTGAGAAAGAGATCGTGCCTGACGGTTTATGCATTAACGACTCCAATATCATTATCGAAGCCGTTCGGCTCGGGAAAGGTATCGCGCTGGAGCGCCGCTCTCTGGTTCAGGATGCCATCACCCGAGGTGAACTGGTCCAGCTAACCTCCATCACCGCACCATATCCCTGGTCTTACTGGTTGGTAACGGCGCAGTCAACGGAGGCGAAGCCGGAGGTGACACTCTTTAAGGCATGGCTGGAGGAGGAAGTGGCGGCCTGGCGGCAGTTGACCGAATCCTGAGTTTTTTTCGATGCTGCTCGTAACAAAATGAATTCAGATAAGAGATACATAGAATTACTCCTATACGCATTCAGTATTCCCGTAACCCACAAGAATCTTCTTTTCCATCTCTGCATAATCATTGCTATAGCTTTGCATGTATATAGTCTTTGATCTATATTTGATGGGAGGCCTTGTGTGGGCAATTAACATGACGGACAGGTTTGATCGCTGGTTCACTTCGCTTGACGATACGGATCGCGCCAGCGTACTTGCAGCACTGCTTGTTTTGCGAGAGAAGGGGCCGGGTTTATCGAGACCCTACGCTGATACGCTTAAAGGCTCTCGTCACAGCAACATGAAAGAACTACGTATTCAAAGTAAGGGTGATCCATTGCGGGCGTTTTTCGCCTTTGACCCAAACCGTACTGGCATCATGCTTTGTGCTGGCAATAAGGTCGGTAATGAAAGGCGATTCTACGATGAGATGCTTCTCGTTGCTGATCGGGAATTCACTCACTGGCTGAATACATTAAAAGAGAGGGAATAGCGCGATGGGAAGAACCCTTGAGCAGCTTATAGCGGATGAAAAGCCTGAAGTTGTCGCCAGCGCTCAGGCGATAGCAACGGATATTTTGCTCAATATTCATCTGGCTGAGTTACGTGAGAAAGTACAAAAAACGCAAGTAGAGATGGCACAGGCTCTGGGTATCAGGCAGCCTACCGTTGCGGTAATGGAAAAGCCCGGGCGCGATTTGAAACTCTCTTCACTCAAGCGTTACGTTGAGGCTGCGGGCGGAAAGCTGCGGCTTGATGTTGAGCTGCCAGATGGCTCGCACTATGAGTTTGTGCTGTAGGGCAGAAAAGCGAAAAGCAGGCTTCAAAACCTCCAGAATAACCGTCAATCGGTAGTGATGAGCGAAGAGATGTTGTTACTTAATGGTGGAAGTGGGGACATGCTGCTGCATCAATTCAACGATCCAATCAATAAAAACGCGCTGTCTGGCGTTGACATGGCGGTTCGGCGGAAACGCCAGGTACAGGGGCATTGGCTTAATACGCCATTGTTCAAATAGCGGAATCAAGGAGCCACAGGCCTGATGTGCTGCCGCCATATAGGCGGGTAGCGCAATCACGCCTAACCCGGCTAATCCAGCTTCGAGGTAAGCATTGCCATCATCCACGGCAAGTACATAGTTGCCCGTGATTTCAATATGTTCATTCTCACCGTGCAGTACCAGAGGATCAATCTTACCGGTGCGTGAGGACAAGAATCCCACTATGCGATGGTCCGTGTTTTCCAGCTCTCGCGGGTGCGCAGGGGCGCCGAGGCGTTCCACATAACTCGGTGCGACGTAAACACCGATTTGCAAATCGCCGACATGGCGTGCGATCAGGGACTGGTCATTGATTTCGCCACCGCGCAGGACGCAATCCACATTGTCGCCGATCAGATCCACCACCCGGTCACTCACGCCCATGTCGAACTGGATATCAGGGTAGTGTGCATGAAAAGCCGGTAGCGCGGGCACCAGCAACAGGCGAGCGAGCGGAGTGGGCACATCTATCCGCAGGCGTCCCCTGGGGGTCATCGTCGCACTGGAGAGGCTGTTTTCAGCATCCTCCATGTCCGCCAGCAGACGGATTACGCGCTCGTAGTAGACCGCGCCATCAGGAGTCACACCGAGCCTGCGGGTGGTGCGATGGAGCAGCCTGACGCGCAGGCGCGCTTCCAGCTGCTGAATAAGCTGCGTCACCGTGGTTTTGCTCATATGAAGCGTTTGGGCAGCCTTTGTGAAACTGCCTGCTTCCACCACGCGAGCAAAGGCGCGCATCGCATCGAAACGATCCATCCCTTGTCCTCTCTTTTCACCGATTGTTTGGATATTACAAACAATGATGGACAAAGTCGCTTGTTTATCCGCCCGATCCAGCACCTGTAAAGTGTCTTTATATTCACCGGGCAGATTTCGCCCCATTGCAAAGGTACAGACATGACAACACGCGAAGCCGTTTTTCCCTTCGGACGCCAGGCGCTTTATGAGCGCAATCGGTATTCACCCGCCATTAAATCTAACGGCTTCCTGTTTGTTTCGGGGCAGGTGGGTAGCCGGGAGGATGGTTCGCCTGAAGAGGATCTCAACGCGCAGGTCCGGCTGGCATTCGATAACCTTAATGCTGTGCTCACGGCTGCGGGCTGCACGTTCAGTGACGTGGTTGACGTGACCCTCTTTGTCGTCGATCCCGAGTCAAACCTCGACGCTATCTGGAGTATCCTGCCAGAATATTGGGGGGAAGCGCCTTACCCTACGTTGACGGGGATCGGCGTGACGTGGCTGTACGGATTCCAGTTTGAGATTAAGGTGATTGCCCGGCTGCCCACGAGTCATGATAAGACAGAGGTAAATTGATGAAAGCAGCGGTTTATGACGTGGAAGGCGCTCCCGGCGTCCTGCGATATATCGATGTCCCGGATCCGGTCGCAGGGCCTGACGATGTCCTGATTTCTGTCGAGGCTATCTCGATTGAAGGGGGAGATTTGATCAACCGCCGCTCAACTCCGCCGCCTGGCCCTTCATGGGTCGTCGGCTACGCGGCCGCGGGCACAGTGGTTGCTGTCGGATCGAAAGTCCGTAGCCGTAAGGTTGGAGACAGAGTGGCTGCTTTTAGCATGCAGGGATCGCATGCGGAACGTTGGGCTGTGCCGGCGGAACGTACCTGGCTTATACCGGATGGGGTGGATGCAGCAGACGCGGCGGTGGTACCGATCTCTTTTGGAACCGCGCATCATTGCCTTTTCACACGAGGGATGCTCCGGCATGGAGAAACCGTCCTGATTCAGGCAGCGGCGGGGGGCGTGGGGCTCGCGGCCGTTCAGCTTGCCTCACAAGCAGGCGCGACGGTCATCGCCGTGGCAAGCGGAACGCAGCGAATAAACCGGCTGCTGGAACTTGGCGCCGATCACGTCGTGGATCGTGCAAAGAATAACGTTGTGGACAGTGTCCGACAGTTCACCCATGGTGTCGGTGTTAACCTCGTCATCGATCCGGTAGGGACGACGTTGCCTGCTTCGCTTTCTGCACTCGCTCCGGAAGGACGTCTCGTCTTCGTCGGTAATGCGGGCGGTGGCAGCCTGACTGTCGACCTGTGGCCGCCAATGCAGTCTAACCAGACCCTCATGGGGGTATTTATGGGGCCACTTTTTGAAAGGCCTGGCGTTCGGACAAGCGTGGACGACATGTTGCAGGCTGTGGCTGCAGGGCACATCAAGGTTGTCATTGACCGTGTCTTCCCCCTGGCTAACGCCGCCGCGGCCCATGAATACGCTGAGACAGCGAAACCGCTTGGTCGTATCGTTATGAAGCCATGAACGGGGGACCTCATCATGACTTCGTAATTCTTTTGATGTGGAGGAGAAAAATAAAAAAGCCTGCTTCAAAAGCAGGCTTTTCAAATTTGTCTCATCAGACTGGGAGCATTCAATGAGTCTGTTATTCCAGCCGCAACCTCTCCCTAAGCTCCCTCACCAGCGATGCATCATCCAGCTCTGCACTGATCTCATGACGAATCGCATTAGTGAACTGTTTACTGCGCTCGCAGCTATGGTGATAACCATGAGATAGCCAGTTCCAACTCCCGAGAACAATGTAGCGGCCATCGATCATCATTACCTTTTCATGTGTCCCTTCCGTCAACCGGATAATATTCTCTTTTCCTAGTTGTTCGCGGTACTCGGCAACCAGAGTCTCATCATTATCTTCCGCACGATCCACGCACTGGTGATAGTAGCCGTAATAAACTTTAACCCTGACACCACGCCGCTGCGTGGCTACCAACTGCGCCAGCTCCGGCCTCTGATAATTCTTACCTCCTCGACGGATCCATGGAGCGATGATAACCAGCTCCTGTTCACACTGGCTGGCCAGAGCGCTAAATGCGGCAATATGTTCGCAGTCGCGATAATAACGCTGTAGACGGGGAGTCTGGCTTAGACTGGCAAAATTCGGATGCTGGCTACCCTGTTCAAGCAGGAAGCTTTCGGCAACGCTATCGGCAAGGACTTTCAGGTATCCACCTGCTTGCCGCAATCGATGATGGTTACCTACGACGATAAATTGCTGCTTTGCGCGTGAAACCACGACATTCAGCATGTTTGGTGCGTCGTTTTGAAAATTCGGATTATCAAGAGGATGAAAAATAACCGGACTATAAATGATGACCTCAAAGCCTACGCCCTGAAACTGATGCACTGTACCAATGCAGTTTTTCTGCCAGTGATTCATTCGTTGCGCAAGACGTTTAATCAACAATGACTTCTGATTGCTATAGGGAGTGACGATACCAACATCGGCAGTCAGATCGTAACCAGCTTCTTCCAGCTTATCCAGCAATAGCTCGATAGCATCAACTTCATCCAGATTAGTGTTAACCATATCGCCTTTCTGGCCTTCTACGCTGTAGAACATCAAATGATGCCCGCCTGATTTCTCAAACGCGCTGGCAATACGGCTGGAAGGGGGGGCAGTTTTCACGCTGACGCCATGGTAGTTCGCCAGTCGGATGAAAAGGTCGGCAATAGGTTGCTGGCACCGGCGATGCTCATCGAGAATGATGCCATTACCCGTATCGTCTACCTTGCCGGAAAGCGTACCAGCAGCACGGTGCCAGCCCGTGACGCTTGCAGGTGAAACACGCTCATACAACGTATTGTTGCTGGCGAAATGACGCTCACGCAACTGTGTTTGCATGTTTTCTGACAGGTTTCTAATGGGTTCAATTTGCAGAGGATCGCCAACAATCATCGCTTTCTCACTGCGACTCAATAGGGGCACGAGGGATTCAAGCGAAATCATGCCCGCTTCGTCGCACAGTGCCAGGTGCCATGGTTTATGCCCCTTGAGTTCATCGAGCTTACGATAACCAGCAACCTTCCACGCGGAAACCAGCGTGGTCGCCATTACTGGATATACAAGAGACAGTGCGCGATAGAAATCATCTAGCTTATCCAGCCAGCGATAGTAGCCCGCACTGCGACGCTTACTCATCAGGGCCCGCCAGTGAGTAAGCACCTCTTCAAGCTCAATTTTCCGTTTCAGTTGTTCCTGCCAGAGATAACCGATAGCGGCTTCGAACATTTCCCGGTGTTGCCTGATAAAGCGTTTACGCAAAATGTCGCACCAGTTACCTTCCGGATAACGCTGTTGATACTGTACCGTTAGCTGTTGCGCCCGGATGACCTGACGCCATTGTGCCTGCAATTCTTCTACTTCAGTATTAAGAGTCAGCAGGTCAACTTCCTGTTGAGCTTCGGGTTCCGCATGCAGGAGCAGCGCCAGTAGCGCCAGGCTATCTACCTGCTGTGAAAGCATTTCCCCAGCATCAGCCAGAGCAGCCAGCTGACGATGGGGAAGGGAAGAAAGACTGAATTTGAGAAAGTCCTCCGGTGCAGCCAGGCTCATCTGTTGCAACCTTGCTGGATATTTCCTCTCGAAAAAACGAGCCAGATAACGCTTTATCCCTTTACGCGGGTAGTCGCGGTAATGCAGCTCCAGGGCTGGGCGTAGCGGTGAATCCATCCAGCTAAGTATCTGCTCCAGACTATGCTGCTGCGGCCATGTCGCCTGCAACGTCTGGTAAATTCTGCTGGCCTGTAGACGCTGCGTTTTTATCTCCCTAATTTCCTGCAGGCGCTGTTCTAACTGACAGGCTAAGGTATCCAGGTCGTCGGGGTGATGAAGCGAAACATCAATTCCGAGTACCTGTGCATGAGCGGCGAGCGAGGGAATTTTTTCCATGAAACGAGCTGGTAGCTCTTTTGCTAGTTGGGTGTCCAGACCACAATCCACAACAGATTGTATCGCTACTGCCTTTTCATTCAGATACGCCCGGTAACAAGCGTTCATCTCGTCACGATGCTTGAGTAAAACCGCTAAAAAATCGTGCTGCTGCTGTTGGTCATAGCTTTCCTGTCGCCAACGACCAATCAGTTTCTCAAGCCGGGTAAGCTCATGCTGAACCTGTTCGTTCGAGCCGCTATGAAACCATAACCAGTCTAGATCCTCAGTTGCAGGGTCACTGCGCAGATCGTCAATGATATTCTCCACCGCTTTTATTGCCGTGGACGTGACCAGCATGCCGAAATTCTGGTCCTTCCCATCAGCAATCGCCAGTGCTCTGGCAACCAGTTGTTGTGCGATGAGTGACTTGAATAGCGTGGTTTTACCCGTACCAGGCGCACCTTGTACAGCAACCAGGCGCTCATCCTGATTAATCGCCTGTATTGCCGCCATCTGCCCATGGCCCAGAGGATATTGTGTTTCAAACAAACCGCCAGTCACCACTTCGTGAATATGTGGGGCCTTCTCGTCACTATGGATATAGCTGAGATACTGCTCCAGTAACGGGAAATCACCAACTGCGTTATTACACAGCCAGGTGAAATCTTCCGCATCACGCTTGAGGTTGTAATCCTCATTATGCAGCGGAGCCACCAGAGCATTAAACGCAGTTTCCAGCCCCTGATATTTACTGTTTGATTGCTGAGTGACCCATTTCTGAAGAGCCTTAAACGCCTCAAGGAACGTGTCATATTTACATCCCGTGAGCGCGCTAACGATACTCATCATATGACGGTTTTCACCGAGCTCATCCAGCTGAATACCAAACATTTCGCTAAAAGCGAAGGGGAATGCGCTAACAAGTTGTCCATCTTTGACGGGAACTAGCAGGGTGTTTTCGTTCTGTTCAAAAAATGATTTGGGGAGGGGGAAAGAGAACAGCGGAAGGTATTTTACATTGGCCTTACCTCGCTCGTTTTCGATACAGCGCAGTACCGGAAAAAGCAGGTTAACAGGCTCAATATGGGTAATTCTACCCTTTTCGTCATATTCGACGAAACGCTGGCACCAGTGGTTGCGCATTTCAGGCGTAACACGGAGTATTACCCCGCTCTGGTTTTCTTCACAGTTATTTATACCGAGCATGAGTTGTTGGTGCTCATGCACCTTGCTGGCCGGTATTTTACTCTTTTCTGCGCCACTGAATTTCACATAATCATGCCACGCTGAAAGGATATCTTTAGACGAGTTTTGCATCATGCTAAAAGAGCCTTAACCTGAGTATCTCCCTGAAAATAATGGTTAGAGAATAACACAGAGGCAGATATTTTAACCCTACCAAAGGGGGCATCTTTGTATGGAAATACAATATGAGTAACAGCGGCTAATATGTTTTCCAGTTTTACTGAGAGGAATTAGCGTTCAAACAACTGGAACGCATTCTTATGGTGCTGCAAATGAAGGGTCTGCCTGACGAGAAGCTATCTTGAGCTAGCGTGGGAATAATGAAAAGCAAAAAGCCTGCTTTAAAAGCAGGCTTTTCAAATTTGGCTCCTCTGACTGGACTCGAACCAGTGACATACGGATTAACAGTCCGCCGTTCTACCGACTGAACTACAGAGGAATCGTGTGAACGAGGCGCATAGTAGCGACCTCGGTACGCCTTGTCAAAGGGTGAAAACGCACTTTCCGTTCGTTTGCCGACAATTTCAGCAAATCGCTGATTTTATGGCAAATTCGCGTTGAAATTACACAACAAAATGCGCCGCCCGCAGGCGGCGCACAGGATCAGAACAGAACGGAGTAGTTCAGACCAAAGGTACGTCCGCGGCCTTTGTAGGTATACAGACCCGGTGCACCGTAGGTTGGGCTATACAGCCCCGGTGCGCGCTGGCCCCAGGCGGTGGTGTAGTCTTTGTCCAGCAGGTTTTCCACGCTGAAGCTGACTTTACCCACCGGCAGGGCGTAGCTGCCCAGGAAGTCGACCGTGTTATAGCCATCGATCTTCTTGCCGTCGGAGTCTGACACGTCAAAGGTCTGCGTGCTCTGCACGCGCAGGGTCCAGTCGCCCGGCGCCCAGTTGACCCACGCGCTGGCTTTCGACGGGCTGGCGCTGTCGACCGTCAGCTTCTCCCATTTCCCGTTTTCGCGGGTTTCAGACTTAATGGCGTTAAAGTTCGCGCCGGTGCTCCAGTCGCTGTCGGTGAAGAAATAGTCCACCTGACCTTCCACCCCGTAGATACGACGCTTGTCGTCTTCCAGGTTGATGGTCATGTCCGTCTTGTTGATGGTGATGGTTTTATCCGAGAGCGAGTAATACGCCGCAACCTGCGTGCGCAGGTTATCCCCGGTGTAGCGCCAGCCCAGCTCATAAGCGTTGACCTTGATACCGTCCAGCTTCGAGTCGTTCACGTTGACGCTGTTCAGCAGGCGATAGTGACCGTTGCTGAGCTGATAGGTCCCGGAGCCGTAGTACTTCGCCAGGTCCGGAATTTCGAAGCCCTGGGAGAAGTTAAACCATACCTGCTGCTGTTCGGTCAGGCGACCGAGGATCCCGGCGTTAAACAGGAAGTTGTTGTAATCGGTTTTCCCGCCCGGCACCGCGTCGGCGGAGGTCGCTTTCCCGGAGGCGATGGCCTGCTGCTGGGTGTAACCGACAAAGTCGTCCACCTTGTTCTCGGTGTACTGGTAGCGCACGCCGCCGCTCAGGGTGATGGCGTCAATATCGTAGCTGGCCTGCAGGAACGGGGCGAGGTTGGTGATGCTGTAGCCCGGGTAGCGGCCCACGTTGTAGGCGTTATCCAGCTCCATGCCGCCGCTCGCTGCAGCTTTGCTCAGGTTAAAGAACTGCTGGTTGGCGTCGAAGGTTTCGTGGTCGGCATCCATACCCCAGGTCAGCGTTAAATCGTCCACCGGCTTGCTGTTTAGCGTCAGCTTGCCGCCGTAGAAATCTGTTTTCTGCTGCGACGCGCCGATGCTGCTCACCACGCCTTTGGTCAGGGTCGGGAACGGATAGTAGGTCAGGCTCTCGTCGCGATAGTAAATCTGCGCGACCAGATCCTGGCCCCAGAAGTCGGTATTGGAGTACTGCAGGTTGATCAGATGGCGCTCGGTACCCGGCACGCGGTCAGAATCGAGGTTACCTTTGTTGTAGGCGGTCGCATCCCCCGTTACCGCCGAGAAGTTCTTCCCGAGATACAGCCCATGCTTGCCGTCGGACTCGCTCTTGTAGTACTGCGTCGTCAGTTGCAGCTGCTGGTGATCGTCAATGTTGATGGTGCCTGTGCCCATCACATCAATACGGTCGGAATACTGGAGGCCGGTCTGGGTGTTATCAATGATTACCTCGTCGCCGTTGCCGTCATACCAGCCGCCGTAGCGCTGATACGACACCGACAGACGACCGGAAGCGTTGTCGTTGCCGCCGCTGACCGCTGCCGACACGTTCTCATCGTGGTCGTTGTGGCTGTTAAATCCGCTCTTTGTCCCGGTCTGGAACTCAACTTCGGTTTCCGGCTGGCCTTTTTTGGTGACGATGTTCACCAGGCCACCGGTGCTGCCGCCGCCGTAGAGTGAGGTGGCACCGGAGATGACTTCGATACGGTCAATGTTGAACGGATCGATAGAGTCGAGCTGGCGGCTGTCGCTGCGGGACGAGTTCAGGCGCACGCCGTCCACCATCACCATCATGGAGCGGCCGCGCAGGTTCATGCCGTAGTTGGTACGTCCCTGGCTGCTGACGTCCATGCCCGGGATCAGCTGCGCCAGCACTTCTTTAATCTCTTTCCCGCCCTGAACCTGCTGCTCAATTTCAGCCCGCTCAATGACCCAGGTGGTCTGCGCCATCTCCGCCACGCTGCGGTGCGCGCGGCTGGCGGAGACAACGATATTTTCTTCCTTTTGTTCTTCCGCCCACGCAGAGGTAGAAAGCATTGCAAGCAAACAAGGATTTAAAACCCAAAGATGAGAACGTTTCATTGTTATATTGACCCTGATTGTGTGTGTCAGTACTCGGTGGTTTTTGCTAATGATTTAAAAACCTGACTGTTCTCCGGGCTGGTGGTGCTTCGCCAGTGGATAACGCCAGGAGTGGTGGCCAGCTCAAACGGCTCGTCGGCGTGCGCGCGATTCAGAATTCGCGCCGCGCGCCAGGCCATCAGGCTGAGCTGGGGTTCGGCAATGCCGAGACGGTGCATCCCGGCATTCACGGCGAACAGGCGGTTGCTCTGCGGACCGTCCCATTCGAGAGTGAAATCGTTGTTGATGCAGAAGGCTTCGTCCGAATCCAGATGCAGACGGTGAGACAGCGGCGCGAGGAATGCAGGCTGCACGGCGCGATAGCCGGTGGCAAAGATCGTCACGTCGCTCTCCAACTGCTCGCGACCGCCGTCGAGGTGATGCTGAATGCTCAGACGATGCCCGTTTTCCTGGCGCGTCAGGGACGTCACCGAGCGGGACGGCAGGAGATGCGCCCAGGGTTTTTCACGCAGCACTTCGAAGCGGTGGTACATGGCGCGGTAAATCGCCAGCAGGGACTCGGTGGTGATGCCGTCGGAGGTCATCTTCTGCTCGTGCAGCATCTGACGACGGGCCTCTTCCCCCAGCGTGGAGAAGCTGTCCACGTACTCCGGCGTGAAATACTCGTTAGCAAAGGCGGCTTCATCCAGCGCGTTGTAGTTGTTGCGGCGCGAGACCCAGTTCAGGCTCAGCGGCTGGCCCCATTCACCGCGGAAAATATTCAGGAACAGGTCGGCGCCGCTCTGGCCACCGCCGACGACGGTGACGCGCTTGCCCGTAAGATCCGGCGTGCGCAGCATCATCTCGCTGGCGTGGAAGCAGGTATCGTCCTGCAGGGTGACGCAGTCCGGCAGGTTGATCTGCTTACCGATCCCCACGCAGACGTGGCGTGCCAGGAAGCGGTCGCGCTGGGTCACCACCTCAAACAGGCCGTTTTTCTCATCAAAGCTCACCTGCTGCACCTGCTGGCTAAAGGACAGGTTAGTGAGGTTTTCCGCCGCCCAGCACAGATAGTCCGCAAACTCCTCGCGGGAAACGGTGCGCTGCTCGGTGGTCAGGAAGCGATAGAACTTTTTGCGCTGCACCAGGTAGTTCAGGAAGCTGTGGCGGTTGGTCGGCTCCACGGCGCTGACCAGATCCTTCAGGAAGCTGGTCTGCATGTGGCAGTCCGGCACCATCATGCCGGGGTGCCAGGAGAAGTGCGGTTTACGCTCAAGAAACAGCGAACTAAAGCCGTCCAGCCCTTCCGCCAGCGCGGCGATGCTGAGGTTAAACGGGCCAATACCAATGCCGATGAAATCATAGGTTTTCATTGCGCTGACTCCCGGGAGGCGAGAAAAAGAGGGTTATCAAGGTCGGTAACGTAGTTCGGCAGCATGCGGCTGCCGCCGTCGTGTTCGGAGAAGGTCAGTTTGACCGGGTTGAGGATCACGCGAATAATCTGCGGCTTAAACAGGTCGAACTTCGCGAAGCGCTCAGCAAGCTCGGGGTGCGCGGCCATATAGCGGTGCAGCACCCCGGCGAGGATCTGATAGAAACGCGTTTCGCTGACGCCGCTTTGCAGCGTGAGTCGCGAGATAAAGCGCAGCACCGTCACAAAGTTGCCGGTTTGCAGGTCGTGAATAATGTAATCCGCGCTCAGGCGCGCCGTGACGGCCTTCACCTGCTCCGGCAGGCTCTGCGCCTGCGGGAAATCCTCATCCACCAGGCGCATATCGCCCTGGAAATCTTTCAGCAGGATGCGCTGCGGGACGTAGTCCTTCATCACCAGCGTCACGTTCTGGCCGTGGGCGATCAGCGCCACGCCGTAGCGGCAGAGCAGGTGATAGAACGGGATGACCGATGCCTCAAACAGCTTTTCCAGCCACGCGTCGGCGCTGAGCCCGGAACGGTTGATCCACGCGTCGATCAGCGCACACCCGTCGTTATCGGTTTCCATCAGCGCCGCCATCAGAACCGCCTGTTCGCCGTCCTGCAGATAGCAGGACGGGTTCTCGCGCCAGATCACTCCCAGCATCTCCTGGTAGCGGTAGGGCGCTTTCGGCAGCGCCGCATAGCCCGGATGCGACAGGTATCCGGCGGCGGGTTCGCCAAGCACCTGCGCGCCAGAGCGGACAAGCGTGGCGTCGCTGGCGAACTGCTGCTGTAGCCAGCGCGAGGCCAGCGGTCCGGCGGCAATGTACTTGCCCGGAATACCGCGATAGCAGGATGTGTTGTAGATGGTCAGCGGGAGCTTGATGTCAAACGGCGCGCGACGGCTGGCGTTGGTGAGCGTGCGCAGAGACTGCTGCGCCAGGTACTCATCGCCAAACTCGCCCAGCTCAACCATCTCACCGCGCGCCAGCTGCGCCAGGAAATGAATGGCGATCTTCTGCTGCCACTGCCACGGGTGCAGCGGCACGGGCAGCCAGCCGTCGTCAAGACCCAGCGCCTGCCAGAGGGCGTCAAAGCGGGCGCACTCGGCCTCATCCATGGCGCTAGCCAGCAGGGTGCTGATATCGCAATCGCCGTCGCTGCTCCAGACCAGATGCTCCCGCTGAACGGCAACCCAGTGCAGACGAAAACGTCCGCGATACTCAGGCGCGTACTGACGCAGCGCGTCCAGACCCCAGCCGCGGCGGCCTTTGTTGAAAATAAACTTCGGGTGACCGCGCATCAGGCACTGTAATTCGTCCGGGTCGAGATGGATCAGCGCGTCCGCGTCCAGCGCGTCACGCGCCTGCAGCAGCTGTATGTCGCCGCGCAGCGTGGCGTAGAGATCTTCCATGTGCTCCGCCGTCTGCGCGTCGCTCATCTCCAGCACCGTTGCCAGCTGCAGCAGCGCGCTTTCCGCTTCGACGGCATCGCCGCTGGCAGTGGTCAGGCTGTCCGGGTCGATATGCAGCCAGCCCCAGATCCCGCGCGCGGCGCGAAACTGCCAGGACTCGTTGCCCATGGTGATGCGCCAGCCGTCCGACGAAACCGGCTCGGCGCGCAGGGTGCGTTCATACTCCAGCTCGGCGAGGATCTTCGCCACCATCTCACGGTTCACTTTTTCCCAGAGCGCGTTCACAGGCCCACCTCGCTGAAGAAGCGGTGACGCTGGCTCATAATGAGGCGCGAGCGCTTGTGCGGGAAGTCGAACTCTTTCACCGTGTCGAAACCGGCAGAGTCCAGATGGCGGAACAGGCGCTGGTTGTCGAAGCGTGGCTCGGCAACAATCCGTGTGGTGCGCGGTTCATCCAGATACAGATAGTGGCTCAGACCGCGCAGCCAGCTGCGGATATACTGCGCACCGCGCCAGTTTTCTTCGCCCACCAGCATGTGCAGCCCGCGGTCAAACGGCTGCCAGCGGTAGTGGCGGCCAATACGGTCTTCCGCCGCCCAGTAGAGTTCAAAATAGCCGAACGGCTGGTCGTCGAAGCAGCCGATAACCGGGTAACAGTAGGTCGAGTCAAGCTGACGACGCAGGTAGCTTTCCTGCTCGGCCTGCGGGCCCGCCATCTCCCAGAAGGCGTTCACGCGCGGGTTGTTCATCCAGCGGGTAAAGCGTTCGCCGTCCAGCGCCACGTCGGCGACGCGGAAGCTGAGGGTGCGCTTAATTTGCGGATCGTAACGGCGGTACACTTCGCCCTGCGGGCGGCGAGGGCGCAGCGGGAAGTACAGCTGACGGCTCTCGTCAAACTGCATTCCGCCGCTCGCCTGAAGTCGTTCGCCTTTCAGCCACAGCGGCAGCTGCCAGAAGGCGTCACGCGCCAGATAATCCCCATGGGACAGGCCAAACAGCGCCTGCGCCTGGGGTTCATCCTGCCAGTCCGCCCAGGGTAACGTAATGCCGGTCAGCGCGGGGGCGGCCACAAACAGCTGATCCAGGGCTTCCACCAGCCAGCCGTCCGGGATCCCCTTCAAACGCTCCAGCACCGCGCTGCCGTCGAGACCCAACGCCAGCGGCAGGGTGCGATCCGTTGCGGTGCAGTGAAAGCCGTAGCCGGAATGGACGATATTCGCGATAGCCATCACGCCTTCTCCTTGTAGAACGGGTTGCTAAAGTCGAAATAGATCACCGCCGGATCGGCGATGGTGTTTTCATTGCGATCGTGCAGGTAGCAGAAGAAGTTGCCTTTGCAGTTCCAGGTCGGGCTGTCTAGCACGTAGTCGAGGCAGCGGGTCTGCTTCGCCGTGCGGCGCAGTTCCGCCAGCGCGTCGCGCACCCGGGACATCAGGCTCTCCTCGCTGTCAAAACCGGCGGCAGCAAGGGCGGCGGTAACGGCAAGGGTAGAGTTCAGCAGCAGGTAGTAAGGGAAGTAGCGCAGCAGCTGGCTCTCGCCAAAGCGGTTTTCCACCTCCGTTTCGCCAGCCTCTTTCAGCCACGCGTCGGCGCTTTCGGTCCACGCGCTGCCCTGGCAGTCGCGATAGATCAGCCCGACCGGGAAATCCTGCTGCATCTCAACGAGGATATTTTGCTGGTGCGCCAGCAGGACCAGACCGTAGTCCGCTTCGGCGCTGAACAGCGGAAGCAATACGCGGTCGCAGTAGGCGTCCAGCCAGCAGCGGGCGGCCTGGGCGAGCGGTAAATCAAGACGCTGACTCAGACGGCGCACCGCCGCGGCGAGCAGGCTGTCACCGCCGTCCGGCGCGGCCTGCGTCAGGCTCACCAGCACGTTGGTCTGGGTGTCTGGCGTATCGAACAGCAGATTAACGCGCAGGGCCATCAGGCTCTCTTCCTGAATGACGCCGCTGTCATCGCGCAGTCCCGCCCAGCCGTCTTCCTGCATCACGCGCATTGTCGGGTAGCGCGCCTGCAAATCTTGCCAGCGTTCCGTTTTCGCCAGGCGCGCCAGGCGCATGCCGCGCTTAACTTCCTTCACCGACAGCGTGCGCACGGAGTTGGTCAGACGCACGCTGAGGGAAAACTTAATCATGTCGCTGTTGGTCTCGCTGTACAGCGAGCGGGAGGAGCTGGTGGGCAGCCACTGTGCGCCCGCCTCACCCAGGTCCTGCAGTGAACCGTCTTCCGCCAGACGCTGGCACCAGTCCTGCTCCAGCAGATAGTCGGCCTGCCACGGGTGCATCGGCAGCAGCCAGCGGGTGTCCGTGAAGTGGCCGAGCAGCTCGGGCGCGCTCTGGGCCGCAAAGCGCAGCAGACGCTCACGCAGGGAGACGTTCAGGCTGTCGCCGGCAACGAGCGTGCTCTCAACGGCAAACCAGCGCAGCGGGAAGCGGGAGGCGAAATCGGGCAGATAGCGACGCGCCTCGGTTTCGTTGAACGGCTCGTGCGACTTCGGTGCCGGATGAAACGCATGGCCGACCAGCAGCGCCTGTTCCGCGTCGGCAAACGTCAGAGGCTTATCGCGCAGGGTTGCCCAGCGGTGGCGTAAATCAATCGCCTGCCAGGTGTGGACATGGCTTTCGAGAACGCGTTGCTTAAAACGCGCCAGCGTATCGGCATCCAGCGAGCCTTTTACGGACGGTTTTTCAAGAATTAAATCAACCAGTTGACCGAATGTGACGGCGTCACCGTTATCACTATTGCTCTGAATAAGCGTTGCCGGGAAGCGGTACTGATGATGCTGGGTAGGAGAGAAATAGCGTACCGGCACCCGAAGCGCCTGGGTTTGGGAAAGCGGGATATGAATCTCAGATAGCGCATCCGCATCGTTAGCGGAGAGATAGCGCCAGTCCTTCGTTTCGCGCAACAGGGCGTTTAAAAAACACTGGGCTGCAACGTCTGTACCGGCGGCGCGGAGCAGAGCACGCATAGATGTACCTCATTCCATGATTGATAATAATTCTCGTTATGATATTCATTCTGTTTACAGTCGCAACCATTTTTGCAATATTTGTTTTCATAAACTTCATAATTTCCACACATTTATTGACACTATGTTCACATTCTCATGCGCACTGACTCTGAAATATTGACCGAAAACGTCACCTCAAAAGCTAACTGGCCCCTGGCGCTATCTGCGGGTTTACTGGGCATCGGGCAAAACGGCCTGCTGGTGATGCTCCCGCAGCTGGTCACCCTGACCGGGCTGTCACTCTCGGTCTGGGCTGGGCTGTTGATGTTTGGGTCCATGCTCTTTTTACCGGCATCACCCTGGTGGGGGCGTCAGAGCGAGCGGAAGGGGTGTAAGTCCGTCATGCTGGCCTCGCTAAGCGGATATCTGGCCAGTTTTGCCGTGATGGCGCTGGTAGTCTGGGCGATGGCAGCCGGGAGGCTGGATACGGTCTGGGGGCTGGCGGGGCTTATTTTCTCGCGCCTGCTCTACGGACTGACGGTCTCGGGGCTGGTGCCTGCGGCCCAGACGTGGGCGATTCAGCGTGCGGGACTGGAGAAAAGAATGGCGGCGCTGGCGACGATAAGCTCCGGCCTCAGCTGTGGGCGTTTGCTCGGCCCACCGCTGGCGGCGCTGATGCTCAGCGTTAATCCGGTGGCGCCGCTCTGGCTGATGGCGGTTGCGCCGCTTATCGCTCTGCTGCTGGTGCTTCGCGAAGTCGCTGACCCGCCGCTGCCGCCGGTAGCCCACCAGGCAACCCGCCTGCAGGCCTCCATGCTGCCGTTCCTGCTGCTGGCGCTGCTGCTGGCGGCGCTGGTGAGCCTGATGCAGATTGGCCTGTCACCGCATCTTAGCCCGTTGCTGGACGGTAACGCCCGGGAGATCAGCCATCATGTCGCGCTCCTGCTGAGCCTGGCCGCGCTGGCCACGCTCGCGGCACAGTTTCTGGTGGTCCGCCCGCAGCATTTCAGCCCGGTGACATTGCTCTGCATCGCGGCGGTGCTGATGGTGGCAGGGCTTGGGCTGATGTCTGTTGCCGGTTTAATGTTGTTCTACGTGGGGATTGTTATCACGTCACTCGGGGCGGCGATGGCCACGCCGGGCTACCAGCTGCTGCTGAACGACAGGCTGACCACTGGGAAAGGGGCGGGCGTCATCGCCACCAGCCACACGTTAGGTTACGGCGTCAGCGCGCTGCTGGTGCCTGTGGTGACGCGTTTTTACGGGGAGCAGTCTTTAACGGTGGCCGCATGGGGAATGGCGGTGTTGTTTTTAGCCCTGAGCATAGGGGTACGGTCAACCGAGCGGACCCCTGTTGAAAAACCTTAATGGATCTGGCGGGAGGTATGGCCGCCAGACTCCTCATGTTGCCGCAGACGCTGCAGGGGATCCTGCTGATAAAACTGGCAGAAACGCTGCCACAGCGCCGGGAAGCGGGGCGCGAAAAGCTCGGGCGCGCTGAAGAAATACTCCGAGAGCACCGCGAAGCATTCGGCCGGGTCGGTTGCCGCATAGGCGTCAATGCTGGCCGCGCTTTCGCCGACCAGGTCTATTTCATCCTGGATGTTATCCATCGCCGCGTGCAGGTCGTGCTCCCAGCCCGCCACCTCGCGAAGCGGGATCAGCGGTACTCCGCTGGCGCGATCGCCGTTGCGGGTGTCCAGCTTGTGCGCCACCTCATGGATAATCAGATTAAAACCGGAGGCGTCGAACGAGTCCTGAATATCGAGCCAGTTGAGGATAATCGGCCCTTGCTGCCAGCTTTGTCCGGACTGCACCACGCGCTGGTTGTGCACCAGCCCGATATCGTCCTGCCATTCGTCATCCACCACGAACGGCGCTGGGTAGATAAGTACTTCGTGGAAACCGTCCAGCCACTCAATGCCGAGCTCAAGCACCGGCAGACAGAAAAGCAGGGCGATGCGGGCGTTTTTCAGGGGATCGAGTTCGAAACCCTGCAGTGGCACCAGGCGTTTTTGCTGTAAAAAACGATCCGCCAGTTGAACCAGTTTCGATTGTTCATCCGGTTTAAGATTAGCCAGAACAGGGATCGTCAGTGCGTCATCCCATGGCAGCGCCATATCCCGGCCAGCCTCATTCGTTTTCCAGGGCCACTTTATCATCGCTTTGCTCGCAAACTCGTCACTTGAACAAAAATGGGAAAGTCAGGTTCGGTTAAGATGCCAGAAAATCGCTCACTGCGACAAACCCAGCCTGAATAAACTATCATTTCGTACGTAGCGGTGGGTAGCGGTTTGCGGGCATCACCTTCATTTTGTGAAGTCTGTCGTGGCCTTTATCCGCAGGTGGGGTGAATTAATCAGTGCGGTATTGAAAAGATGAGCGATTTCAACGGTAACAAGCAGGACCTGCCCAGTCGACTGTGTGTGCACTGCCAGCGGCCCATGACGTGGCGCAAGAAATGGGCGAAATGCTGGAATGAGGTTAAATACTGTTCTGAGCGTTGCCGCAGGAGCCACCGTTGACCGAGCTGCGTCTGATCCTGGGCGATCAGCTTAATCCGCATCACAGCTGGTTTGATACCTCCAGTCCGAACATCATTTACGTGATGCTGGAACTCCGGGCCGAAACCGCCTATGTGCTTCATCACGCCCAGAAAGTTATCGCTATCTTCGCCGCCATGCGTGCGTTTGCCTCTGCATTAAAGGAGAAGGGGCATCGGGTGAGGTATGTCCGACTTTCTGACAGCTCAAACCGCGGCGCGCTGGAAGACAATCTCAACGCGCTTGTCGCGCATTACGGCGCTGGCAGAGTGACATGGCAGGAGCCCGACGAATGGCGTCTTGATACGCAGCTGCAGGCGTGGGCGAAAACGGTCTCCGTTGAAACGGCCTGCGTCAGCAGCGAGCATTTTTTCACCACTCGGGAACAGGTCAGCGCGTTCTTTGCGTCACGCAAAAGCTGGCGAATGGAGTACTTTTACCGGGAAATGCGTCGTCAGCACGGCGTACTGCTGACCTCAGCAGGCGAGCCGGAAGGGGGGAAATGGAATTTCGATGCTGAAAACCGCAAGCGCTGGTCCGGCGAGCCTCCCGCGCCGGTGGACGCGCGTCCCTGCCACGATCGTTCCGCCTTATGGGCTGAGATACAACGCTGCGGCGTAAAGACCTTCGGCGAACCGCAGGCCGACAATTTTCGCTGGCCGCTCAACCGTGCGGAAGCCAAAGCCAGGCTGGATGATTTTATCACGCACGTGCTCCCGCAGTTTGGAAACTGGCAGGATGCGATGCACGCGAAGGAACCTTTTCTTTTCCACTCGTTAATTTCATTTGCGCTGAACGCTAAAATGCTGAATCCGCGGGAAGTGGTCGCGGCCGCCCAGCAGGCGTGGCGTTCGGGCCACGCGCCGCTGCCTGCCGTTGAAGGGTTTATCCGACAAATTCTCGGATGGCGGGAGTATGTGCGCGGGATCTACTGGTCGCAGATGCCGGGCTATCGGGAGCTGAATGCCTTAGATCAGCATGCCCCGCTGCCGGACTGGTTCTGGACGGGCAAGACGCAGATGCGCTGCCTGGCGCATGCCGTTGGGCAGTCGCTCACCGAGGCTTACGCCCACCATATCCAGCGCCTGATGGTCATTGGCAACTTTAGCCTGCTCAGCGGCCTGTCGCCGCAGGCGGTCCATGAATGGTATCTGGGAGTCTATATTGATGCCTTTGAGTGGGTGGAGCTGCCCAACACCCTCGGCATGAGCCAGTTTGGCGATGGCGGGTTACTGGCGAGTAAACCCTACGTGTCGAGCGCGTCATATATTCATAAGATGAGTAATTACTGTCAGGGGTGCCGGTATCAACACAACCAGCGTACCGGAGAGCAGGCCTGCCCCTTCAATGCCCTTTACTGGGACTTCTTTGCGCGCAATAAGGCGCGTCTCGGTAACAATCCCCGCCTGGGCATTGTCTTTAAACAGCTAGCGGACATGACGGAAGAGGATCGGCAGGCCATTGCAGATCGCGCCGGGTACGTCCGCCTGCATCTCAACGACCTCTGAGCGGTATTTCAACGCCTGGGCGGTTGCGGCAGGTCAATAAGACGCTATTATTTTTGACTTTGTTGCGTATTCCCTGACAGGACATCCAGACGCTATGCCCGTGAATTTTGACCTTAACGATCTTTATGCTTTCAGAGCGTTAGTGGAATACGGTAACTTCCGTGTCGCCGCTGAATCTATCTGTTTATCCCAGTCGGCGCTGAGCCGCAGGATTGAAAAGCTGGAAGCCGCGCTGGGAAACAGGCTGTTCGATCGCACCACCCGCCGCGTGGCGCTGACGCTCTACGGACAAAACTTTGCCGAGCGCTCCGCGCAGCTGCTCGACAGCGTTGAGTCAATGCTGGCGGATGTCGATAAGGCCAGCGAAGAGCGGACGGGGCTGATCACGGTTGCCACGGTCCCTTCCGCGGCCTGTTACTTTATGCCTGACGTGATCCGGCGTTTTCAGTCTCGCTATCCGCGCGTTCGCATTAAGCTCATCGACAGCAGCGCGGGCAATGTGATTGACGCCGTGGCCCGCAGCCAGGCGGATTTTGGTATCTGCTTTGCAGGAAACCTGCCGTCTGAAATCGAATTTTTCCCGCTGGTGGAGGATGTCTATGTGGCGGCGTGCAGAAAGGATCATCCGCTGGCGCAGAAGAGTCACCTGAGCTGGAAGGCGTTTTACCAGCAGGATTATATCTCCCTCGATAAAACGTCAGGCAACCGTAACCTGCTCGATCGGATGCTGGGGGATATTGTTCCCGAGCGCCCCAGCGTCTGTGAAACACGCCACGTCACCACGATGCTCGGTATGGTAGAGGCGGGGATCGGCATCGCTGCCGTCCCCGCCATGTCGATGCCGACTTCAGAGCACACGCTGCTGACGCATCTGCCGCTGGTGGCGCCGGAAGTGAAACGCACCGTGGGGCTTATCCGGCGCCGGGGGCGCATCCAGTCTTACATTGCGGCTGAACTGGAAAAGCAGATCACCGAGCAGTATCGCCGGACGTAACGGGGATCATCCCCGTCTCCGTGATGACGGCCCTTGAGGGCGGTGAGGCAAGATAGGTCAACAGTGCTTTCCCCTCCTCGGGATGTTCTGCATGGCGGGTAACCGCGCCCGCGAAGCGCGTGATGTATTGCAGACTATCAGGGATTTTGCCGATAAAGGTGACGCCCTGAACCGGCAGCAGTTCGCTGACCTGCTGGAAGCCCACGGCGTATTTTCCTTTCGCCACTTCTGAGGCGACCGGAATACGCTCGACCTTTGTCGCTTTACCCGCCACCTCTTTTTCTATTCCCAACTTTTTGAATAATGCCTGGCTGACGTACCTGCCGCTGGCGCTGTCAGAGTAGGCGATGGAGCTGGCCTGCAGCAGCGTTTCACGCAGTTTCGCGTCGCTGCTGATATCCGGTACTTTCGCTCCTTTTTTTACCACCATGCCAACGGGAGAATCCGCGAGTTCCGTTCGCGAACCCGGCTGGGTCTGGCCGGCTTTTTCGAGCTTCTCCAGCGCATCGCCCACCATAATCACCACGTCGGCCTTCTCGCCGCGCGCCAGTCGGTTTGGGATCGCCTGCGGCGTATTGCCCATTGAGGGGCCGGGGATGATCACAATTTTATCCCCGGTCCGGTGTTCATATTCCGGGGCCAGCTTTTCAAGGGCGGCTTTAAAACCGCCTGAGATCATCACCTTCACGTCCTGGGCAAAGGCATTGACGCTCAGGAACGTCAGCGCCAGCGCGCTGGCGGTATAGCGATAAGTGCGTTTCATACTGCCCCCTCTGACTTGACGGTGTTTTGCAGCGATACCGCGCGGCGGCGGTAGAGGTAGAGCGTTGCCAGCAGGGCACATACCGCAGCGAAGCTCATCCAGTAGCCCGGCGAGGCTTTGTCACCGGTGTATTCAATCAGCGCGGTGGACATGACCGGGGTAAAGCCGCCAAAGACCGCCGTTGCCAGGCTGTAAGCCAGCGAGAAGCCCGCCACGCGCACTTCAGCCGGCATAATTTCCGTCAGAGCCGGGATCATTGCGCCGTTATAGAGGCCGTAGAGGAAGGAGAGCCACAGCAGCACGCTCAGCATCATCGAGAAGCTGGGCGCGCTCGCCAGCAGCGTCAGGGCCGGGTAGCTGGTCGCCAGCGCCAGCAGGGTCATGGCAATCAGCACCGGCTTGCGCCCGAAACGGTCCGACAGGGCACCGCCCACCGGCAGCCAGATGAAGTTAGAGATCGCCACCAGCAGCGTGACCAGCAGGCTGTCCGAGGCGCTCAGCATCAATACCTTTTTGCCAAAGGTGGGGGCGTAGACGGTGATTAGGTAGAACGCGGTAGTGGTCATCGCTACCATCAGCATGCCCGCGACCACCACTTGCCAGTTGCCAAGCAGCGTTTTAAAGACCTGACGCATCTCCAGATGATGGCGGCGCGCGCTGAACTCTTCCGTTTCCTCCAGCTTGCGGCGCAGGAAAAAGATAAACGGCACGATTAAACAGCCGAACAGGAACGGGATGCGCCAGCCCCATTCGCGAATAGCGCTCTCCTCCATCAGGGCATTCAGGGCAAAGCCCATCGCCGCGGCGACCATAATGGCGACCTGCTGGCTACCGGACTGCCAGCTGGTGTAAAACCCTTTGCGGCCCGGCGTGGCGATTTCGGCCAGATAGACTGAGACGCCTCCAAGCTCGGCACCGGCGGAAAAGCCCTGCAGCAGACGGCCCGTCAGCACCAGCAGCGGCGCCCACAGGCCGATGCTTTGATAAGAGGGGATAAGCACAATCAAGAACGTCCCCGCCGCCATGATGGACAGCGTGACGATCAGCCCCTTTCTGCGCCCCACTTTGTCGATATACGCGCCAAGCACGATCGCGCCGATTGGACGCATAAGAAAGCCCGCGCCGAAGACGGCGAAGGTCATCATCAGCGACGCAAATTCACTGCTCGCCGGGAAGAACGTGTGGGCGATGTAGGTGGCATAGAAGCCGAACAGAAAGAAATCGAATTGCTCAAGAAAGTTGCCGGACGTCACGCGAAGTATCGCGCCCGCCTTCGACCGTACGGTTGCAGGTGAGGTTGAGGAAAACATGGTTATCTCCAGTTTATTGTTGACGTTTTACGCGTCTGTTTCTGAAAACTGGATCAGGATGAGGAAATAGATAAGCGCAAATGTCGCATCGGCTGATGCATTTTTTGCATGAATATTATTCGCCGGACAAATACAATTAATGGCAACAATAACTTAACAACTAATTGATTTTTTATTCACCTAATGTGGCTAAGTGGCTGATATCTCGGTTTTGTGACATAACGCAGACGCAGAGTAACCAGTTACCGCCGGGCAGCGTTGCGCCGCCCGGCATCTCATACTCAGCGCTGTGAACAGCCTTTACACTGCTGGTTCTGGATCTGCTGGAAGAAATCGTTGCCTTTGTCATCCACCAGGATAAACGCCGGGAAGTTCTCGACTTCGATTTTCCAGATGGCTTCCATTCCCAGCTCCGGATAAGCGACGCATTCCAGGCTCTTGATGCTGTTTTGCGCCAGCACCGCCGCAGGACCGCCGATGCTGCCCAGGTAGAAGCCGCCGTGCTTATGGCAGGCGTCGGTTACCTGCTGGCTGCGGTTGCCTTTCGCCAGCATGATCATGCTCGCGCCGTGTGACTGCAGTAAGTCCACATACGAGTCCATACGTCCCGCCGTGGTCGGGCCGAGTGAGCCAGACGCGTAGCCTTCCGGCGTTTTGGCCGGGCCAGCGTAGTAGATCGGATGATCTTTGACGTACTGCGGCAGTTCCTCACCGTTATCCAGCAGCTCTTTCAGCTTCGCGTGGGCGATGTCGCGCGCCACGATGATGGTACCGTTCAGCGACAGGCGGGTAGAGACCGGGTGAGCGGAGAGCTGTGCCAGGATCTCATTCATCGGCTTGTCCAGATTGATGCTCACCACGTCGCCTTCACCCTGCTGGCGTAGTGATTCAGGAATGTACTGGCCCGGGTTGTGCTCCAGTTTTTCAATCCAGATTCCATCGCGGTTGATTTTCGCTTTGATGTTGCGGTCCGCGGAGCAGGAGACGCCCATGCCGATCGGACAGGAGGCACCGTGGCGCGGCAGGCGGATCACGCGGATATCGTGGGCGAAGTATTTACCGCCAAACTGCGCGCCGAGGCCGAGGTTCTGTGCTTCCTGGAGCAGCTCCTGTTCCAGCTGAACATCGCGGAACGCCTGGCCGTGTTCGTTGCCTTCGGTTGGCAGCGCGTCGTAGTAGCGCGTGGAGGCCAGCTTCACGGTTTTCAGCGTGCTTTCCGCTGACGTACCGCCAATCACGAACGCGATATGGTAAGGCGGGCAGGCCGCAGTTCCCAGAGTGCGCATCTTCTCAACCAGATAGTTTTTCAGCTTTGCCGGGGTGATAAGCGCTTTGGTTTCCTGGTAGAGATAGGTTTTGTTGGCAGAACCGCCGCCTTTCGCCATGCACAGGAATTTGTATTCGTCCCCGTCCACGCTGTAGAGATCGATCTGCGCGGGCAGGTTGGTGCCGGTATTGACCTCTTTATACATGTCCAGCGCCGCATTCTGCGAGTAGCGCAGGTTATCTTCAATGTAGGTGTTATACACGCCCTGGCTCAGGGCCGCTTCGTCACCGCCGCCGGTCCAGACGCGCTGCCCTTTTTTACCCATGATGATAGCGGTGCCGGTATCCTGGCAGGTCGGCAGCACGCCCTTGGCCGCGATTTCGGAGTTGCGTAGGAACTGAAGGGCAACGTACTTGTCGTTCTGGCTGGCTTCCGGGTCGTTGAGGATGGCGGCAACCTGCTTCTGGTGGGAAGGACGCAGCATAAATGCGGCATCGTGGAAGGCCTGCTGCGCCAGCAGGGTCAGCGCTTCGGGCTCCACTTTCAGGATCTCCTGGCCTTCGAACTCGGCAACGGAGACGTGCTCTTTGGTCAGCAGGTAGTATTCGGTGTCGTCATGCGAAAGAGGGAAGGGGTTCTGGTAGATAAAGGGTTTGTTTGACATAGCGTATTGCTCCACAAAAATAAAACCGCCGGAGAAGAAGTCCGGCGGTCAGGAATCAGAACATCATGGACATCCACGGATAACCAATCAGCAGCAGGGCCGCCAGGAAGATGGCACCGAAGATGGTGCCGAGGCGCCAGTAGTCTTTGGTTGGCAGGTAGCCGCTACCATAGTAAATCGGGCTTGGGCCAGTACCGTACGGGGTGATGATCCCCATCACGCCCAGCGAGGTCACCATCAGCAGAACAAACACTTCCATATTCATGCCCGGAATGGTGGAGGCGATGGTCAGCATCGCTGGCAGCAGCGCCGTGGTGTGCGCGGTGGTGCTGGCAAACAGGTAGTGCAGCAGGTAGAACGCCAGCAGCAGGACGATGGTCGCCACGCCCGGAGAGATACCGCTCATCAACAGACCGCCTTCTTTGCCTAACCAGCTGATAAAGCCGGTAGAGGAGAGGCCATCCGCCAGCGCAACCAGGGTCGCGAACCAGACGAAGGTGTTCCACGCCGCTTTGTTACCGGTGATATCGTTCCACTCCAGCACGCCGGTCCACAGCATCAGGCCGACGATGAGCAGGGCAGCCATAGCGGGTTCAATCCACGCGGCGGCGAAGATCCACATCAGCAGCGCGCAGCACACGAACACCAGCAGCAGGATTTCATTGCGGGACAGTTTGCCCAGTTTTTCCAGCTCACGGGTCGCCCACAGCGGCACTTCGTTGTTCACCTTCACTTCTGGTGGGTAGAACCAGTAGGCCAGCAGCGGCATGGCCAGAATCAGCAGGATACCCAGCGGCAGGAAGGCGAGGAACCAGGTGCCCCAGGAGATATCAATCCCAACTGTACTTTTCACCAGTGCCAGAGCCAGCAGGTTTGGCGCGAGGGCGGAGAGGAACATTGAACTGGTGATACAGGCCGCGGTGATCGCCACCCACATCAGGTAAGAACCAATCTTACGCGCGCTTGGGTCGTTCGGTTTTGAACCGTACAGCGGCGGCAGGTTAGCGATAATCGGGTAGATGGTCCCGCCGCTGCGCGCGGTGTTGGATGGGGTGAACGGTGCCAGCAGCAGGTCAGCAAACGTAATCGCGTAACCGAGCGTCAGGCTGCGACGGCCAAGGTATTTCACCAGAATCAGCGCCAGACGGCGGCCGAAGCGGGTTTTGTCATAGCCTGCGGCGAACATAAAGGCACCGAAAATCAGCCAGACGGTAGAGTTACCAAACCCGCTCACCGCCCACTTAAAGGAGGCGCCTGCCAGCTTGAATTTCGGGTCAGCCAGCTGCTCAGGGCTGAACAGCACCCACTGGCTGCACAGGGCAATGGCGACCACGCCGGTCAGACCGATCACCGCACCCGGCAGGGGTTCGAAGATCAAACCGACGATCACGCCGACGAAGATGGCGAAGTAGTGCCATGCGTAAGGAGGCAGTCCTTCCGGTACCGGAACAAACAGCAGCAGTACGGCGACGACGATGGGTAACGCCATCATCAGCAATCGTTTTGCGTTTCCATTTGATGCCTGGTTCGCCACAGGGGGCGTTACAGCAGTTTTTGTATTCATAGTTTCACGTCTTAAGTTGTCAAAAATTCGGCTGCACTGAAAAACAAAATCACTTTCTTAAGTTTCTTTGCTTTTTTTAGTTATTAAAGATGCTGTTTTGTATTTTCAGTAATAGCAATTTAACGCTTTTATTGAGGCGCTAAATTAAAAAATGATGATGTTTTTATATTGCGCTTTTGGATGCCATAACTATTGATCGGGATCAAAAAAACAGAATTGCAGCGTTATTTTTATGCTTTTATTAATAACCACTCAGGCGTATGTGGGTATTACGTATTTTATGAGTAAATTTTATCATTCCTGTAACATGTTTACCTTTTGTTATTTTTCATTGCATTGATTTTAAACGGTTTTTATGTGTTATGGTGAAATGGTTTTACCATTAATCATTTAACGAATTTTAAATTATTGTGAATGACTGAATTACATTCGCTAACACCAATGTGTTATTTGTGTTATTGCAGGGATTAAATAGTTTTTTAACTAACGTAATAACTTTAGAAGCTAAAAAAATCATTATATTAATATCATGGCATCGGCAAATAACGACGAACTAAAAAACCAATCCGATAACGAATTCTTAATTTTTAAAGTTTGGAGTTTCTATTATGAGCACTAACGAACGCATTCTTAGCCCCTTCACATTACCGAATGGTACTGAACTGAAAAACCGTTTGTTAATGGCCCCTATGACCACCTGTACCGGCTATTACGACGGCACCGTTACCAGTGAACTGGTGGAGTACTATCGTGCCCGTTCCGGCAGTATCGGCACCATCATTGTGGAGTGCTGCTTCGTCGACGATCTCGGCCTCGCCTTCCCGGGCGCAATCGGTATTGATAATGACGAGAAAATTGTCGGGCTGGCGAAAATCGCAGAGGCCATTAAGTCCAAAGGCTCTAAGGCTCTGCTGCAGATCTACCACGGCGGCCGCATGGTTGACCCAAAACTGATTGGTGGCCGTACCCCGGTTGGCCCGAGCGCCGTAGCTGCGCCGCGTGAAGGCGCCGCAACGCCAGTTGCTCTGACCGCTGAAGAAGTGGAAGGCATGATCGGCAAGTTTGGTGAGGCCGTGCGCCGCGCCATCCAGGCCGGTTTCGACGGTGTGGAAATCCACGGGGCGAATACCTATCTGATTCAGCAGTTCTATTCGCCAAACTCTAACCAGCGTGACGACGAGTGGGGCGGCAGCCGCGATAACCGCGCGAAGTTCCCGCTGGCGGTGCTGGATATCACCCATAAGATGGTGCGCCAGTACGCGGACGACGCGTTTATTATTGGCTACCGCTTCTCCCCTGAAGAGATGGAAATCCCGGGCATCCGCTTTGACGACACCATGTACCTGCTGGAAAAGCTGGCGGCTCGCGGCGTGGACTACCTCCACTTCTCCGTCGGCGCGACCCTGCGTCCTTCCATTGTTGACACCCAGGACCCGACGCCGCTTATCGAAAAATACTGTGCGATGCGTTCTGAAACGCTGGCTCAGGTACCGGTGATGGGCGTGGGCGGCGTGGTGAATGCCGCCGATGCCAATGAAGCGCTGGACCACGGTTACGACCTGATTGCCGTTGGCCGTGCCACCATCGCTTACCCGGACTGGACCGACCGCATCGCGGCCGGGGAAAACCTGGAGCTGTTTATGGACAGCACCCAGCGCGAGGCGCTGAACATTCCTGAGCCGCTGTGGCGCTTCTCGCTGGTGGAAGCGATGATCCGCGACATGAGCATGGGCGAATCGAAATTCAAACCGGGCATGTTTACTGAGAAGGTGCAGGACGACGCGAACGAGCTGGTGATTAACGTCAGTCTGGAAACGGACCGCATTGCAGACATCGAGCTGGCCTCTGGCCCGAGCGAAGACGTTGAGTTTGTCACCAGCTTTGAAGAGATCCGTACCCGCATTCTGGATGCCAACACCCCGCACGTGGATGCCATCACCGGCGCAACCAGCCAGAGCGAGGCGGTGAAGAAAGCGGTCTCTAAAGCGATGCTGAAATCCAGCAAAGCGCTGGCCGCGGAAGAGGGCGTTGACCCGAACGAAACCCGCAGCGTGGACGTGGTGGTTGTCGGCAGCGGCGGCGCCGGTCTGGCGGCGGCGATTCAGGCGCACGACGAAGGCGCGAGCGTGCTGATAGTTGAGAAAATGCCAACCATCGGTGGCAACACCATTAAAGCCTCTGCCGGGATGAACGCCGCAGAAACCCGCTTCCAGCGCGTGAAGGGCATTCAGGACAGCAAAGAGCTGTTCTACCAGGAAAGCCTGAAAGGTGGCGGCAACAAGAACAACCCGGAACTGCTGCGCCGCTTCGTTGAGAACGCGCCACAGGCGATTGAGTGGCTGGCAACCCGCGGCATCATGCTGAACGACATCACCACCACCGGCGGGATGAGCATTGACCGTACCCACCGTCCAAAAGACGGCTCAGCGGTCGGCGGCTACCTGATCAGCGGCCTGGTGCGTAACGTCAACAAACGCAACATTGAGGTGATGCTGGATACCTCCGTCAGCGACATCCTCTTCGAAAACGGCGAAGTGACCGGCGTGCGCCTGACCACCGAAGAGAACGAAACCCTCACCGTGGCAGCGAAAAGCGTGATTGTCGCTACCGGTGGCTTCAGCGCTAACAGCCAGATGGTGGTGAAATACCGCCCTGACCTGGAAGGGTTCGTTACCACCAACCACAAAGGGGCGACCGGCGGCGGCATCGCGCTGCTGGAGCGTATCGGGGCAGGTACGGTTGATATGGGCGAGATCCAGATCCACCCAACCGTTGAGCAGAAAACCTCGTACCTGATTTCCGAATCCATCCGCGGCGGCGGGGCGATTCTGGTCAATCAGAAAGGGGAACGCTTCTACAACGAAATGTCGACCCGCGATAAAGTCTCGGCGTCAATCATCGCCCTGCCGGAGAAATACGCTTACATCGTCTTTGACGAGCATGTACGCGCCAAAAACAAAGCCGCGGATGAGTACATCGCTAAAGGCTTCGTGACCAGCGCCAGCTCGCCAAAAGCGCTGGCGGAAGCGCTCGGCATGGATTACCACGCTTTCCTGGCGACCCTGGAACGTTACAACGGTTTCGTTGAAAAACAGCACGATGACGACTTTGGACGTACCACCGCGCTGCGTGCGCCAATCAATGAAGGACCATTCTACGCCATTCAGATTGCACCGGGCGTGCACCACACCATGGGCGGCGTGACCATCAACACCGAAACCTGCGTGCTGGACAGCAACCACAACGTGCTGCCAGGTGCGTTTGCGGCCGGTGAAGTGGTCGGCGGGATCCACGGCGGTAACCGTATCGGCGGTAACGCGGTGGCAGATATCATTATTTTTGGTACCCTTGCAGGACATCAGGCGGCTCTGCGTTCGAAAAAGAGGTAAGGCACCTGCTATGTAGGCCGGATGCGCGCAGCGCTATCCGGCATTTTCCCCGGCGGCGCGGTGCTTGCCGGGGCTACATCTGAGGACTCATACCATGCCTGATAGCCATCGCGTTTACAGCTACTCCGCCGTCCTGATGGGCTCACCCATCCTCCTGAAGCTCTTCTCCCATGACGAAGCCCTCGCGTCCCGCGTGTTTCGCCTGATCAAACAGTATGAAGACCTGCTCACCGTCAACCGCGCGCACTCGCAGGTGATGGACATCAATCACGCGGCCGGTCAGCATCCGGTTACCGTCAGCCGACCGGTGTTTGAGCTGATCCGCTGTGCAAAAGCGGCAAGCCTGCTCAAGGACAGCGCCTTTAATCTGGCGATCGGTCCGCTGGTGAAGCGCTGGAAGATTGGTTTTCAGGGGGACAGCGTTCCGCCTGCCGATGAAATCGCGTCGCTGCTGGCGATGACCCGCCCAGAGGATGTTCTCCTTGATGAGGCCAGCAGCAGCGTGTTTCTGACCCGGGCGGGGATGGAGATCGATCTGGGGGCCATCGCCAAAGGCTATATCGCCGACAGGGTGCGTGATTACCTTCGTAAAGAGGGGGCTGAGCTGGGGCTGATCAACCTTGGCGGAAACATCCAGACGTTAGGCTCGCCGGAGGGGGGCTGGGGCGTGGGGCTGAAAAAACCGTTCGCCGGTGACGCGCTGATCGGCACGATGACCGTAGAGAACCTGTCCGTCGTGACGTCGGGAACGTACGAGCGCTACTTCGAACAAAACGGCAGGCGCTATCACCACATTCTCGATCCGCGCACCGGGTATCCGCTGGACAACGAACTGGACAGCGTGACGATTATTTCGAAAGACTCCATCGACGGTGATATCTGGACCACGTTGATGTACGGCATGGGCGTGGAGAAGGGCTGTGCCGTCCTGCGCGCGCGCCCCGATATTGAAGCCATCTTTGTGACCAAAACAAAAGAAGTGGTGATCTCCTCGATGCACCACTTCCGCTTTACTCTGCTGGATAACGACTACCGCGTTACTGACAGTATTGCTTGAGCAGGCCGGTTTGCTCCGGCTGGAGACGGTAGCGATACACCGGCCGGCCGGTGGCGCCGTAATGAATGCTGGTGAACAGAATATTGATTTGCGCAAGCCAAATCAGGTACTTACGGCAGGACACGCGGGAAATATTGACGGCGTTTGCCAGGTCATCGGTAGAAAACTCCGTCTCCGGGTGAGCGTCAATCCACTGGCAAATCGTGCGCAGCGTTTGCGGCGTTAACCCCTTCGGCAGCTTTTTACTGTCGGCCAGTTCCGGCGCCCCGCCGTGGATCAGCCGGTCGACGTCGGCCTGCTCATAATACTGGTGCGAACCCATCAGATTGTGCTTTGCCTTCCAGCCGTTCAGCGCCTCTTCAAAGCGGGGGAACTGGAACGGCTTGATCAGATAATCCACCACGCCGTAATGAATGGAGGTCTGGATCGTGGCGGCGTCGGCAGCGGACGAGATCATAATCACATCGATTGGGCGACCGGATGCGCGAATAACGGGCAGCAGATCCAGACCGTTATCCTGCTGCATATAGACATCCAGCAGCACCAGATCGACAGGCTGCCCGGGGTTATTAATGATGGCCTCGGCCTGGTTTAGCGTGGAGGCGACGCCGCAGCAGCTAAAACCTTCAACACGGTTGACATACAGACGGTTGAGGTCGGCTACCATGGCGTCATCATCGACAATTAATACATTTATCACGCGATATTCCTCTCGCTATCCCAGGGGATGTGAACAAAAAATTGGGTAAATACGCCTGGCTCAGACTCGACGGTGATATCGCCGCCGAGGTTCTGGATTTGCTGGCGAGCAAGGAACAGCCCAACGCCGCGGTTTTCACCTTTTGTTGAGAAGCCCTTGGTAAAAATAGACTCCAGCTGAGCGGGATCAATGCCGGGGCCATCGTCGCTGACTTCACAGCTTAGCCAGCCATTCTGATAATGCAGCAGCAGGCCGATCTCACCTTCCTGCTGTCCTTCCATCGCGTCAAGCGCGTTTTCAATGAGGTTACCCAGCGCGGTGATCAGCACCGCGACCTGCTCTTCACTCGCTGTATCCGGTATCTGGCATTCATCTGCCAGCGTCAGGGTGACGCCCGCTTCTTTCGCCCGGTTGATTTTACCCAGCAGGAACCCGGCGATAACCGGGGATTTTACCTTGCTCTGTATCGTACCGATATCCGTCTGGTAATTTTGTGCCGTCTGCAGGATGTACTCTTCCAGCTTGTCGTAGCGCTTCATGTGCAGCAGGCCCAGGATCACATGCAGTTTATTCATAAACTCGTGCGTATGGCTGCGCAGGGCGTCGACGTAGTTGACCATGCCATCAATACGCTGCATCAGCTGGCTGATTTCCGTTTTATCACGGAAGGTGGTGATGGCGCCGATCACCCGATCCTGACTTTTAACGGGCACCATATTGCACAGCAACAGACGCCCGTTACAGCTGATCTCCTGATCCTGGCGCGCGACGCCCGTCTTTGAGACTTCACGCAGGCTGGCCAGCAGGGGCGCGCTGGCGTTTTCGGTCTGCTTGCCGGAGGGGAGAAGCAATATTTCTCTGGCGGTCTGGTTGATCATCGTCACCCGTCCGTGAATATCGACGGCCAGCACCCCCTCCCGAAGCGACTGTAGCATCGCCTGACGTTGTTCGAACAGGGCGGAAATTTCGTAAGGTTCGAGTCCGAACAGGATGCGTTTCAGTACCCGCACCAGGCCCCAAATTGCCATGGAGCTCATAAAAATACTGAATAAAATGGTCCAGACGGCGTTTAGCCGCCCGCGGGCAATCTGCTCTTCAACCTTATTCAGGGAGATACCGACCACCACCACGCCGATCTGCTCGTGCTGGCCGTCGTAGACGGGCGTAAAAACGCGCAGCGCTTCGGCGAGCGCGCCCCGGTTAACCGATACGTTCTCTTTGCCTTCCAGCGCGGGGGTTAAATCATCGCCGATAAAATGCAGCCCCAGCAGCGCCTCGTTCGGGTGTGAATAGCGGATCCCGCGCATATCGGTGACCACGGTGAACAGCAGATCGTTTCGTTTTGTCACCGCCTGGGCGATGGGCTGAATAATATTCTCCTGCGGTGCCTGCATCAGGCCGCGCTGTATCTCGGGGCTGTCGGCGAGGGTGCGGGCAATGCCGAGCGCAGTGTCTTTAACATCATCGCGGGTCGCCCGGGTGATTTGTACGGAGTAAAGCGCAAAGACCACCAGCAGCACAGAGGCAATAATCGCGCACACCATCAACGTGACCAGCGTGTTCAGTTTCATGGGGCGCTTGCGCGTCGAAAGGAAAGGCTGCAAATCGCTCATCAACACTCCGCGATGATTAAGAAAGGGGTAATTATCGCCGATGACGCGCTTTTCTTAAAGCCATGTAAAGGCGTGGATTTGGTCCTCTTTTCGTGACCCTCCTCGCAGGTCATCTATATAAAACACTTTATAGTGTGTGGGTACTCATAATAAGGAGGCTGTTTATGAGCATTATGCTTACCGGTTCGGTCAAGGAAAGACGGCACGCCAGCACGATGAATATTGATAGATTGTCCACGCTGGACATGCTGAAAGTCATTCACCAGGATGATGCACTCATTTCTGCTGCGATTACCCCCTGTTTACCTACTCTCACCCGCGTGGTGGACAACGCCGCTGCGACGCTCAGCCACGGCGGTCGACTGGTCATCGTTGGCGCTGGGCCGTCAGGGCGCATTGCGCAACAGGTTGCCGATGATTATGCGCCGGGCAAAACCCCGGTGGTGGCCGTTACGGCACAAGAGGGGGAAGGGAGCTACGAGAACGGCGTTGCCGATTTGCAGGCCATCAAGTTTGGTGAACACGATATGATGCTGGCCGTGACCGTCAGCGGAAAAACGCCGTGGGTCTGGGGGGCAATGCGCCATGCGTGGTCGCTGGGTTCACCGGTCGCCATTATTACCGGTGATGCGCAAAGTGAAGCTGCACAGCTGGCGAGCATGGTTATCGCTCCGGAGCTGGGGGCCGACGTCGTCGCAGGCTATCTCAACACCAAAGCGGGGATTGCGCAGAAAATGATCCTCTCGATGATCGCCACCGGGCTGGCCGTCCGAACCGGACGGGTTTACAGCAACTTGCGGGTGGATCTTGAGGCAGGCACAACCAAATGGGCTGAACGACAAATCGCGATTGTGATGGAAGCGGGGGGATGCAGCAGGACGGAGGCAAAAGCCGCGCTGGAGAGCTGTAACCATCACTGTAAGACGGCGGTATTAATGGTGCTGACAGGGCTGGATGCGTGGAAAGCCCATGAACTGCTGGCGCAGAATAACGGGTTTATCCGCGTGGCGCTGCAGGAAGCGCCGTAATATAAAGTGAAGATATAAAAAAGGCCGCAATTGCGGCCTTTGATATTTTTGGAGATTAGAACTGGTAGGTCATGCCTACGCCAACGATGTCATCGGTGGAAATACCGTATGCGTCATACAGCGCTTCGTCGTTATCCAGCAGGTTGATTTTGTAATCAACATAGGTGGAGAAGTTTTTGTTGAAGCTGTAGGTCATGCCCAGGTCGATGTAGTTAACCAGATCCTGATTGAATCCTTTACCGTCCAGGTCCTTACCTTTTGAGTAGACCCACGCCAGGGAAGGGCGCAGACCGAAGTCGAACTGGTACTGAGCAACCGCTTCAAAGTTCTGAGTCTGGTTGGCGATACCAAAGTTACCGATTGGCGTCATGTTGCTGGTTTCAGCATACATCATTGCCAGGTAGACGCTGTTAGCATCGTATTTTGCGCCAACGGTCCAGGCTTCAGCTTTTTCGCCACCCGCATAACCGATGCTTTCATAGCTTTTACCGTATCCAACCTGCTTGTTGGTACGATCAGAAGACGAGTACGCCGCACCCAGGCTCAGACCGGTGAGATCGCCAGAGAAGTCATAGGTGGTAGAGATACCGAAGCCGTCGCCATTCTGGAAACGAACATTATCATGATCGTTTTTAGTACCTTCCTGATCTTCTGAAGGATCCTGACCTTCGTTCGCGCCCTGATACTGCAGCGCGAAATTCAGCCCCTCAACCAGACCGAAGAAATCCTGGTTACGGTAGGTTGCCAGACCGTTAGCACGACCGTTCATAAAGTTATCGGTCCAGGTGTAAGAATCACCGCCAAATACCGGCAGCATATCGGTCCAGGCTTCAACGTCGTACACGACGCCGTAATTACGGCCATAATCAAATGAACCGTATTCGCCATATTTCAGGCCAGCGTATGCCAGACGGTTAAAGGATTTGTCACCCGCGCCTTCGGTATCGTTAGCGTAGGTTTTGTATTCCCACTGGCCGTAACCGATCAGGTCGTTAGCGATCTGGGTTTCGCCTTTGAAACCAATCTGCACATAGGTTTCGTCACCGTCGTCGCCAGGGTTGTCAGAGAAGGTGTGACGCGCATCGACTTTGCCGTACAGGTCAACTTTGTTGCCGTTTTTGTTGTACATCTCAGCCGCATTTGCTGCGCCTGCCATTAATAACGCGGGTACCAGAATTGCCAGAACTTTTCTTTTCATTATATATTCCCTTAAAAGATAATTTATATGAATATATGTAATCACTCTCCGTAATTACAGGGTCGATACTATTCCAGAAGATGTTATTTAGTTTCAAAAATAAATGTAATTAAATTCGATGAAATATTGCTAAATATTTCTATTAATCTCTTTATTATTCAAGTGAATTAATTCATTGAATTTATATGGTGTAATTATTGTTAAGTATTTCGGAATTCTATTTTTAAATTGTTTTAATTCAGCTATTTTATATTTCATTCTCATTAAACAAACAGGACATGACGATGGAACTTGCCCGGTGGCAGCACAGATTTGAGCGCTGGCTCGAGGAAAACCACAGCACCGACGATACCGCACATGACATTTCGCATTTTCGACGGGTCTGGATGACGGCGCAAAAAATCATGGTTCACCACACGGTGGAGCCGCTGGTGATCCTGACCGCATGCTATTTTCACGATATTGTCAGCCTGCCGAAGAACCATCCCGAACGCAGCCGGTCATCAGAGCTGGCAGCACGCAAGACGGGTGACATTCTGCGCCGCGACTTCCCGGACTTTCCGCCAGAGCACGCTGCCGCCGTTGCGCACGCGATTGAGGCACACAGCTTCAGCGCCGGCATTGCGCCGCAAAGTATAGAAGCCAAAATTGTGCAGGACGCTGACCGGCTGGAAGCGTTAGGCGCTATTGGCCTGGCGCGCGTCTTTGCCATCTCGGGCGCGCTGGGCGTGCCGCTTTTTGACGCCGACGATCCCTTTGCCGATGCGCGTCCCCTCGACGACCGTGCGTTTGCCCTCGACCATTTTCAGACCAAGCTGTTGAGATTGCCTGATACAATGCAAACGGAAATGGGCCGCGAACTGGCACGTCACAATGCCGATTTCCTGATCCAGTTTATGGCGAAACTCAGCGCCGAATTACACGGCGACTGCATCGGGCTGGATAGCCAGGTGTTGAACCGCTTCCGTCGCAGTTTGCGCAACTGAACTGTGGTAATCTGTTCCCAGTCTTTATTCTCCGGTTAAAAGAATGCAGGAAAATCGATCAGTGACAGAGCCCGCGCCCGCGCAGGCTGAGAAATCAACGGCAACGGTGCAGGCCTTACTGCGCCAGCTGTTGGATATCTATGATGCTAAAACGCTGGCCAGTCTGCTGGTGGCGCACGGCGAGAGCCACTGGAGCCCGGCGATCCTTAAACGTCTGCTGACCAGCGACCGCGCAGGGCGTCGCCTGAGCGAAGGCGAATTTCGTTATCTGCAAAACCTGCTTCCGCGTCCTTCTGCCGCGCACCCGAACTATGCCTTCCGCTTTATCGATCTGTTTGCCGGTATCGGCGGCATTCGGCACGGTTTTGAAGCCATCGGCGGCCAGTGCGTGTTTACCAGCGAGTGGAACAAACACGCCGTGCGTACCTACAAGGCCAACTGGTACTGCGATCCGCACGAGCATCATTTCAACGCGGATATCCGCGATGTCACCCTGAGCCATAAAAGCGGCGTGAGCGATGAACAGGCCGCCGAACACATTCGTCAGACGATCCCGGCGCATGATGTGCTGCTGGCCGGCTTCCCGTGTCAGCCTTTCTCGCTGGCCGGTGTCTCTAAAAAAAATGCTCTTGGACGCGCCCACGGTTTCGCCTGTGATACCCAGGGAACGCTGTTTTTTGACGTGGCGCGCATTATTGACGCCCGTCGTCCGGCCATTTTTGTACTGGAAAACGTCAAAAACTTAAAAAGCCACGACGGCGGGAAAACCTTCCGCATTATCATGCAAACGCTGGATGAGCTGGGTTATGACGTGGCCGATTCACAGGACATGGGCGCGGACGATCCCAAAATCATTGATGGGAAACATTTCCTGCCCCAGCACCGCGAACGTATCGTGCTGGTGGGTTTCCGCCGCGATCTCAATCTCAAGGGGGATTTCACCCTGCGTGATATCCCGTCTTTGTATCCCGAGCGGCGTCCTACGGTGGCCGACCTGCTGGAACCCGTCGTTGACGCGAAATTTATCCTCACCCCGGTGCTGTGGAAATACCTCTACCGCTATGCCAAGAAACATCAGGCAAAGGGTAACGGCTTCGGTTTTGGGATGGTAAACCCGAACGATCCGCACAGCGTGACCCGCACGCTGTCTGCTCGCTACTACAAAGACGGCGCGGAAATCCTGATCGACAGAGGGTGGGACAAGGCGCTGGGTGAAAAAGATTTTGACGATCCGCATAATCAGCGTCACCGTCCGCGACGCTTAACGCCCCGCGAATGCGCCCGGCTGATGGGCTTTGAAACGCCGCAGGGTTATCGCTTCCGCATTCCGGTCTCGGATACCCAGGCGTACCGCCAGTTTGGTAATTCGGTGGTGGTTCCCGCGTTCGCCGCTGTGGCCAAACTGCTGGCCTCGCGCATCAGACAGGCGGTGGCGCTCCGTCAGGGTGAGGCCGTCAATGACGGATGTTCACGATAAGGCGACGCGCAGCAAAAACATGCGTGCCATCGGCACGCGTGACACCGCCATCGAAAAGCGACTGGCCGGGCTGCTGACGCAGGCGGGCTTTGACTTCCGCGTGCAGGATCCCGCGCTTGCGGGCCGGCCGGATTTCGTCATCGACGCCTGGCAGTGCATCATCTTTACCCACGGCTGTTTCTGGCACCATCATGACTGCTATCTGTTTAAAGTCCCGGCGACGCGCACCGATTTCTGGCTGGATAAGATTGGCAAGAACGTCGAGCGCGACAAGCGGGATCTGACCACGCTGCTGGCGCAGGGCTGGCGGGTGCTGATCGTCTGGGAGTGTGCGCTGAGAGGCAGATTAAAGCTGAACGATGCCGATCTGAGCGAACGGCTGGAAGAGTGGATCTGCGGCGGCGGCCAGACCGCGCAGATCGACACGCAGGGCATTCACCTGCTTACGGTTTCTCAACCTCGCAAGGGGTGACCACCGGTTTTGCCGGCAGCAAGTATTTGCCCAGCGTGACCAGCACGACGGCAAATACGATGATCCCAAGAGCAATCCATTCCACAGGTGAGAGCGTTTCTCCCCCCAGTCCCGTCCCGAGCAGCACGGCCACGACCGGGTTGACGTAGGCGTAGCTGGTGGCGACAGCCGGGGAGACGTTGCGGATCAGGAACATATAGGCATTAATGGCGATGATAGAGCCAAACAGCGCCAGATACCCTACCGCGAGAAAGCCCGACAGGTCCGGCAGCGCGGTCAGCGTTTCTCCCGTCAGCGCGGAGGCTAGCAGCAGGACAATCCCCGCGGCGAGCATCTCTATCGCGCCTGCCATCATGCCGGTCGGCAGTTCGATACGCGAACCGTAGACGGAACCAAACGCCCAGCTCATCGAGCCAATCAGGATAATCACCGCGCCCCACGGATTCCCGCTCAGGTTACCGCCACTGTTGAGCAGAACAATGCCGGCCAGGCCAATACCGATCCCCAGCCATTCCAGCTTGCGGGTGCGGATACCGAAAAGGCGGCTAAAGCAGAGGGTAAACAGCGGTACGGTGGCAACGACCACGGCGGCGATCCCGGACGGGACCTTCTGGTGCTCGGCAATCGTCACAAACCCGTTACCCACCGCCAGCAGCAGCAGGCCGATCAGGGCGGCGTTCAGCATCGGGCGCAGTGGGGGGAGCTTATGCCCGCGCAGCAGCAGGAAGGCCAGCAGCAGGATGCCCGCCGAGAGGAAGCGAATGCCCGCCATCATCAGCGGCGGCCAGCTTTCCACGCCGATGCGAATGACAAAGTAGGTTGAACCCCAGATGATGTACAGCGAAAAGAGTGCCCCGATGAGCGGTAGCAGTTGCCGGAAACGCATAATCCCTCACGACGAAATAAAAAGTTCGCTGATAGTAAACGCGAAAACTATCGCGCTGGCGAGCCCTTTAATTGTGTAGCGGATGTGAATTTTTTGTTGACGTCAGGTGCCTGTTTCCGGGTTGGCGCTTTTGCTCCATACTATTCACTTAATTACCAAAAAATGAAGGATTAAGATTTTGGCAGGAAGTAGCTTATTAACATTGCTGGATGATATTGCCACCTTACTGGATGACATTTCAGTGATGGGAAAACTGGCGGCGAAGAAAACCGCAGGCGTGCTGGGAGATGATTTATCGCTTAACGCCCAGCAGGTGAGTGGGGTGAGGGCAAACCGTGAACTGCCGGTGGTGTGGGGCGTAGCAAAAGGTTCCTTCCTGAATAAGGTGATTCTGGTGCCGCTGGCGCTGCTGATCAGCGCATTCATTCCCTGGGCCATCACGCCGTTACTGATGATTGGCGGGGCATTTCTCTGCTTCGAGGGCGTTGAGAAGGTTCTGCACTCCTTTAGCGCGCGCAAGCAGAGCGATACGCCGGAGGTGCGCCAGCAGCGTCTTGAAGCGCTGGCCGCGCAGGATCCGAAAACCTTCGAGCGCGATAAGGTCAAAGGTGCCATTCGGACCGATTTTATCCTGTCCGCGGAGATTGTCGCCATTACGCTGGGCATCGTGTCCGACGCACCGCTCCTGAATCAGGTTCTTATCCTCTCCGGCATCGCCATTCTGGTCACCGTAGGCGTGTACGGCCTGGTGGGACTGATCGTGAAGCTGGATGATATCGGCTACTGGCTGGAAGAAAAGTCGAGCGCGGTAGCAAGAGGCATCGGCAAAAGCCTGCTGGTGCTGGCTCCGTGGCTGATGAAGAGTTTGTCGGTAGTGGGCACGCTGGCGATGTTCCTCGTGGGCGGCGGGATCGTGGTTCACGGCATTGCGCCGCTGCACCATGCTATCGAACATTTTTCCTCGACGCAGGGTGCCGTTGTCGCGGCGATTCTGCCCACGCTGCTGAATCTGGTGCTGGGCTTTATCATTGGCGCTATCGTGGTCGCGGCGGTCAAGCTGGTTGAAAAAATACGCGGCACGTCGCACTAATTGTTACCCGTTGTGGGATGCAAAAAGACCATTCCTCGTCTAAATTGAAACAGTTTCACCCTGATACAGGAGGCAGGTATGGTCTTTTTGGTCAGTGATGAAGTTAAGCCTAAGAAGGGCGGCCCACGTATGATTGTCACCGGGTATTCCAGCGGAATGGTGGAATGTCGGTGGCACGATGGCTATAGCATCAAGCGGGAAGCATTTCGTGAAGATGAGCTTCAGCCGGGGGACGGGCAGCACCAGCGGGACAAGGCTTAATCACATAACGCCCGGCTTTGCCGGGCGTTTTTATCTCACGTACCGGGTGTAAGGCCGTCATCATGGAGTGTGTGTGCAGCGCGATACCTTTGTTGTAAGACAATCATTTTTGCAATGGCTGCATAAGCGTAGCAATCCGGGGTTGATTGTTAATCTCTGTTTTCTGGTCGTTTTGGTGTTTTCCACGCTTCTGACCTGGCGTGAGGTGGTGGTCCTCGAAGAGGCGTATATCTCCAGCCAGCGCAACCATCTGGATACGGTGGCCAGTTCGCTGGACAGGCAGTTACAGAACAGCGTGGACAGGATGCTGTTGTTCCGTCAGGGCATGCGTGATGCAATCCAGACGCCGCTGGCATTTGATGCATTACAGAACGCGGTGTCACGCTTTAACACCGTCCGCACGCTCCCCACCTGGCAGCTTGCCGTTGATAAAAAACGCACCCTTCCCATTAATGGCGTTTCGGACGCGTTCGTCGAAAAAACCACGCTTCTGAATCGTGACGCCGAGCGCATCAGCCACGAAATTTCTGCCGCGCTCGAAGTGGGGTATCTGCTCAGGCTGGCGTCATCGAGAGCGCAAACGGAAGCGCGCGTGATCTACGTGTCCCGCGCCGGATTTTTCGTTTCCACGGATACGCCGGACCAGGCGGGTGATATTACCTCCCGCTATTATCATCTGGTCACGCAGTCCTGGTTTACCCAGCAGTCGGAACGGAACAATCGCGCTCGCGCGGTGCGCTGGTTTATCTCTACCCCTTCATCCTGGACCAATGATGAACGTACGATCACCGCCAGCGTTCCCATCTATTTCGATCATTACTGGTATGGCGTCGTGGCGATGGATTTTACGTTGAGCACGATGCAGCGTCTGCTGGCCGATGCGACGGAAGATCGAACGGAGGGGGAGTATCAGCTGTACGATACCCGGCTCAATATGATTGCCACCTCAGCCCACGCGGAAAACGCGGTTAACCATTTTGACGAACGCGAAACGGCGCAGATTGCTCAGGCTATTGAGCACGCTACCGGCGGCGGGATCCGCCTCGGAAGCCGTTTCGTTAGCTGGGAGCGGCTCGATCACTTCGATGGCGTTGTCCTGCGGATCCACACCCTGCACGAAGGAGTGCAGGACGACTTCGGCAGCATCAGTATTGTTCTGGCGCTGCTGTGGGCGCTCTTTACCGCCATGCTGTTGATCTCGTGGCTGGTGATCCGTCGGATGGTGAGTAACATGTACACGCTTCAGCACTCGCTCCAGTGGCAGGCCTGGCATGATCCGCTTACCCGGCTGAATAACCGCGGCGCGCTGTTCGATCGCGCAAAATTGCTGGCGGAAACCTGTCGCCAGCAGTCGCTGCCGTTCTCGGTGATTCAGATCGATCTCGACCATTTTAAGAACATCAACGACCGTTTCGGCCATCAGGCCGGTGATAAGGTGCTATCGCATACAGCAGGACTGATTGCCAGCGCGCTACGCAAAAATGATGTGGCAGGGCGTGTAGGCGGGGAAGAGTTTTGCGTTGTCCTGCCGGGGATCGGTCTGGAAGAGGCGAGAGGCGTCGCCGAGCGCATTCGCTGCCGGATCGACAGCAAGGAGATCCTGGTGAAGAAGAGCACGACTCTGCGCATCAGCGCATCGCTGGGGGTCAGCAGCGCGGATGAAGCGGGTAACTACGAGTTTGAACAGCTGCAGTCCGTGGCGGATGCCCGGCTGTATCAGGCCAAACAGTGCGGCCGTAATCGGGTCGTCTGGCGGGATTAGGACAGGAAGTGATCCAGTCCCTCCTGCCAGCCCGCGGGGCCGGGCTGCCGGGTGTGATAAACCCGCCCGGGGTTATCGTCCCGTAGCGTGATGCCCTGGCGGTTAATACCCTTGATGACCACCGCGAAGTCAACGCTGTCGAGCAACGGTGCATCATTAGGGCCGTCGCCGAGCCCCAGCGTGGTGGGTTCGATCTCTTCCTGCTCGCGGTACTGCGCAATCAGCCAGTTAACCGCCACGTCCTTACCGCAGCGGCCGTCCAGAATATGCCAGAAGCGCGCTCCCTGCAGGCATTTCAGACCGCTGTGCGCCAGCTGCTCTTCAAACTGAACCAGTTTCTCGTCGGTATCGCGCCAGATGAGCGTGACGGATGCTTCATGCTTGCGGGCAAGCGCCGAACGGTAGCGCGTCAGTCCGGTCCACTCGCTAATAACGCGATCGTCCACGTCGTCAAAGGTGGTGAACTTAAAGCCCGTCTGCAGGCGAATGTGTTCGACCCGCGGGCGAATATCCCGGTGCGTCATCCCCCTGATCTGGCGCTGAACCTTCTCCCAACGCACGTCAGGCTGAATTACCGCGCCGTTCTCGGCAATAAAAGGCAGGCCTTCCAGACCCAGATCCTGCTGGATATCCAGCATCTCTGCCGCGGTCTTGCTGCTGCAGAGAATGACCGGTATCTGATTATCCAGTAGCCTGTCCAGCCAGGGCATTGCGGGCTGCCACTCATAGGTATGAATATCCAGCAACGAGCCATCCAGGTCAGAAAAAATCAGCAAGGTATCCCGCAGTGAAGGCATAGTGACTCCCGTGATAGCTGCGCTTCGCTCTAAGAAAATTCCTAAAAAATAACCGAAGTGTTAACAGGAGAAATGGGAACAGTCCCTGGCAAACCCGCATTCGGCGTATGTTATTGCTCATAACAAAAAGCATTATGTTAAAAATATTATATTCATCCTAAGAATATATGCTTGTCAGACAAATTCGTTGGGGATAGTGTGGCGTGTACATCAGATTTCCTGGTGTAACGAATTTTCAAGTGCTTCTTGCATAAGCAAGTTTTGATCCCGGTCATCCCCATGACCGGGATTTTTTTCGCCCTACCGATTGGCTTCAGACACGCTAAAGTCGTGAATATCAAGCTCGAAGGCCTCGGCCAGCTCACGATAGGTGTGATAATCCCTTCCGTTAACAATGACGCGGTCCGAATTGTCGTCCGTCCTGCGGACTTCTGACTCACTGATCTCATTGATGGCGGCCAGCAGGGCATCGACATCCACCTCGACTTCGCGCTTGATGGTGTCGCTGTACTCTTTATCGGTCTTCATTGCGGGGTTCCTCATTCAGCCGGGTCCATCGCTAAGTATAGACTGTAGATAAAAACGCCATTCACGCCGGGCGGCGATGTGTGTTTTTGCGTTTTGTTCTACACTGGCTCAAAACCAGAGGAGGAATGTATGAAGGTCAACGATCGGGTAACGGTTAAAACGGACGGTGGGCCACGCCGCCCGGGCGTGGTGCTGGCAATTGAAGAGTTTAGCGAAGGTACAATGTATCTGGTATCACTGGAAGACTACCCGCTCGGCATCTGGTTTTTTAACGAACTGGGGCATCCGGACGGTATTTTTGTTGAGAAGGCAGACTAGCACGGCGTCGGGTAGCACAGCGCGTGCCCGACAACCTCATAGAAGCAAAAATCTCTGGCCAGGCCAGAGATCAAAGGTAGGGTGCACAGGGTCTTAAGCGACTAACGCATGTTGACGAAAATCCCGTTCGTCACATTATCGGTCAGGCGTACCACGTGGTAGATCACTTGCTTATTATGCGTTTTAATTTTCCGTTTAATATTTCCTTTGTGTGACGAAACGGTTTTCGCTTTAATATTCATCTGGTCCGAGATCTGAATAGTTCCTTGTCCCGCCATCCACATTCGCAGCATACTTGATTCAGTCCTGCTTAATGATAGGGTGGGTAAGTTAACCGCTCCTACATTCTTAACTTCTTTATTCAAATAATCACCCAGAATGTCATCCAGCGACTCGGGTTTAATCGATTTAGAACTGATCAATAAATTTTTACGGACCAACAAATACTCATCGAAATGGATATTCGCGATCGCCATAAAAACAATAAACAGGGTTTTAGGATGCTGATTAATGATTTGCTTAATGTGCTGACTGTTGGCTGGATCGTGAATGAAACAGTCCTCATTAATAAACACCACGCCTGGTTTTAGTTCGTCACAAGCGGCTGCGAGTTCGTCAACGGTGTGTGCATCGTTGATGTCTCTCTTTCTTACCCCTCTGCTTGCCAGGTACCCGGTTAACCCTAGCCGGGTGTAGCTGCATAAATCCATAATGATCGTTGACATGGCATACCCTCACTCAATGCGTAACGATAATTCACCATCTGCCTGAGAGCTCAAAACAGCCATACGGGATGGAAAAAAATAATAAACCTGTGAGCATGACAAAGACTTTCAGGCGGACTCACTATCCCGTAAAGTTACGTATAATTTGCCAGGAATCTTCTTAAAGTAAAGTAAATATTAAGTATTGTGAGATGGTTAGAAACAATTAAACCGCGTCAGATATATCCTGGAAGATGTTTTTCGTGTTTTATTTTAGGAATATCCTCAGAAAGACAGTAGCAACAGTGCGGGCTATTATTTACGAGGCAGTTCGCTGACAATATCCGCTAACAGGTTGAATATCTCGCCGAATAAATGTTCACAGAAGGGAGCGATAAGTGGCATCAGTAATGACATTAATAAAATTCCAACCGTCAGCGTCAGCGGAAAACCAATGACAAACACCGAAAGCTGCGGCGCCATTCGGTTCAGTAAACCTAATGCCAGGTTGACGGTCAGCAGCAGGGTGATGATCGGCAGCGCCAGCATCAGCCCGTTCAGGAAGATCAGCCCCGCCGCGCGGGTGAGCGCCAGGAAAGCGTTGCTGTTCACCGGATTTTCGCCAATCGGCAGCGTATGGAACGTATCCACCAGCATGGAGATAAGCCACAGATGGCCGTTGAACGACAGGAACAGCAGCATGGCGAGCAGATCGATAATGCGCGCCAGCACGGGCATGTTGAGATGACTACCGGGATCAACAAACGTGGCGAACGATAACCCCATCTGCAGACCGATCAGTTCCCCTGCGGTACGCACCGCGGCGAAGGCGAGCTGCATGGTAAAGCCGACGGCGACGCCAATCATCACCTGTTGCAGGGCGACCCACACCGCGTTCGCCGAGAAGATCGGAATATCCACAGGGGGGAGAGAGGGCGCGACGATAATGGAGATGATAATGCCCAGCCCCACCTTGACGCGCTTGGGTATCGATTTCTCGCTAAGAATGGGGGCGGTAGAGATCAGCGCCATGATGCGCAGCATCGGCCAGAAATAGACGCCGAGCCACTGAACCCACTGGTCGCTGGTGAAGTGCAGCATCGTCAGGTCAGCCGATGATGTACGGCAGATTGGTAAACAGGTTGCGCATATAGTCCAGCAACAGGTTCAGCATCCACGGCCCGGCCACGATAATCGCCACGAAAACGGCGATGATTTTCGGGATGAATGACAGCGTCATTTCGTTAATCTGCGTGGCGGCCTGCAGAATACTGATAATCAGACCGGTAACCAGCGCGACAAGCAGCAGCGGAGCGGCAACGGCAATCGCGATTTTCATCGCCTCCGTGCCCATCATCATGACCGATTCGGGTGTCATTGCCGTTCCTTAACTGTAGAAACTCTGCGCCAGCGAGCTGACCAGCAGCTGCCAGCCGTCGACCAGCACAAAAAGCATGATCTTAAAGGGCAGGGCAATGGTCGCGGGCGGCACCATCATCATCCCGAGCGCCATCAGGACGCTGGCGATCACCAGGTCGATAATCAGGAACGGAATAAAGATGGTAAAGCCAATCTGGAACGCGGTTTTCAGCTCGCTGGTGACATAGGCAGGCAGAAGAATACGCATTGGCACTGATTCCGGTCCCTGCAGCTCGCCGGTGTTGGACAGGCGGGCAAAGAGGGCCAGGTCGGCTTCGCGCGTCTGGCGCAGCATAAATTCTCGCAGCGGCTGCGCGCCTTTATCCAGCGCCTCCTGCATGGAGATTTTATCTTCGCTGAACGGCTGGTAGGCGTCGGTATAAATCTTATCGATCACCGGCGACATTATGAAGAAGGTCAAAAACAGTGCCAGCCCAAGCAGAACCTGGTTTGGCGGTGCGGAAGGAGTGCCCAGCGCGTTTCGCAGCAGACCAAAGACGATGATGATGCGGGTGAAGCTGGTCATCATCAGCAGGATAGCTGGAATAAACGTCAGCGAGGTGATGAACACCAGCGTCTGAACCGGAAGCGACCAGCTTTGGCCGCCGCCCGCGAGAGGGGTGGAGACCAGACCGGGCAGCTGTGCATAAACCGCGGGAGCAAACAGGCCAACGCCCGCAAGCGTCAGGGATAACAAACGGCGCATCAGGATCTCCCGGAACGCTTAAGCAAACTCTTCATGACGGACTGAAAATCCGCAGGGGCGTCTGCACGCTCGTCCACCACAGCAGGGGCGGGCGGCAGTTTATGTAATACGCTGATGTTTGAGGCCGTTACGCCCAGAACCAGACGCGCGTCGTCCACCTCGACGATGACCACGCGTTCGCGTGGCCCCAGCGTGGTGCTGGCGCTGACCTTCAGGCCGCGGGCACCGGCGGTTTTACCCGCCAGGCCAAAGCGCTTCGCCAGCCAGGCGGCGATAAGAATAAAGGCAATAATACCGAACAACGCCCCGCTCACCTGGAGCAGAGGCGAGCCGGGAACGGCAGAAGGTTGCGATAGTGTTGCCTGGGTTTTCATGCTTAACGGCTCAGACGACGCATACGTTCAGACGGGGTAATGATGTCGGTGATACGTACGCCGTATTTATCGGCCACCACCACCACTTCGCCCTGAGCAATCAGATAGCCGTTGATCAGAATATCCAGCGGCTCACCGGCCAGACCGTCAAGGGCCACCACGGAACCCTGCGTCAGGCGCAGTAGCTCTTTAATGGTCATACGGGTGCGTCCCAGTTCAACGGTCAGCTTAACCGGGATATCCATAATCAGGTCGATGTCCTGCAGCGTGCCGCTGACATCACCGCCGCCGAGCTGCTGGAATACGGCATCCGCTGCGCTTTTGGCCGGGGTCGCTTTTTGCTCGTTTAACGCGTCAGCCCACAGATCGTCCAGTGCTCCGCTGTTTTCATCGGACGGATTGTTCATGTCACTCATTTGGGCTGTTCCTCATTCAGCGAATTCAAAATCGGGTTGATCAAGTGCTCAACGCGTAACGCATACTGACCGTTAATCGTGCCGTACTGGCTTGTCAGCACGGGGACACCATCCACATGGGCAATAATGCGGTCGGGTTTTTCTATCGGCAAAACATCACCGGGTTGTAATTTCAGGATCTGAGATAACCGCAGCGGGATATCGGCGAAGCTCGCCACCAGCTCAAGCTGCGAATGCTGGACCTGGCGGACCAGGTTCTCACGCCAGTTCTGGTCCTCGTTGCGGGAGTTTTCCAGCGGCGGGTTAACCAGCAGCTCGCGCAGTGGTTCGATCATGCTGAACGGCAGGCAGATGTTGAACTCGCCGGTCAGGTTACCGATCTCTACGTGGAACGGGGTGTTAACGACGATATCGTTCGGGGAGGTGGTGATATTGGTAAATTTCACCTGCATCTCAGAACGGACGTACTCCACTTCCAGCGGGTTAATCGCTTTCCACGCGTCGCTGTAGGACTCCAGCGCCAGCTTCAGCATGCGGTTAATGACGCGCTGTTCGGTGTGGGTGAATTCACGACCTTCTACTTTGGTCGGGAAACGCCCGTCGCCGCCGAACAGGTTATCCACCGCGATGAACACCAGGCTTGGGGAAAACACCACCAGACCGGTGCCGCGCAGCGGCTTCAGATGAATCAGGTTAAGGTTGGTTGGCACCGGCAGGTTGCGGGCAAACTCATGATACGGCTGAATGCGGATCGCACCGACCGTGATATCCGGGCTACGACGCAGCAGGTTAAACAGCCCCATACGGAACTGGCGTGCAAAACGTTCGTTAATGATCTCCAGCGCCTGCAGACGTTCACGTACCACGCGACGCTGGGTATTCGGGTCATAGGGACGAATATCGCTATCGCCGCCAATACCCGGTTTAGGATCATCATTGTTATCGCTGTCGCCGTTGAGCAGCGCATCGATTTCTGCCTGAGAAAGAATACTGTCGCCCATGTCGTTACCGCAGAATGAATGCTGTATACAGAACGTCGGTGACTTCCTGCTTAGGTTGGCCGTTTACCAGCGGGGTCGCCAGCGTTTGTTTAATGGCGTCGACCAGCTTTTGCTTACCCACATCGGTGGCCAGCGTCGAAGCGTCCTGACGAGAGAACAGCAGCAGAAGGCGGCTGCGCACTTCCGGAAGGTAATCGTTCAGACGTGAACGAGTGGCTTCATCTTTCAGGCGCAGCGTAATGCCAACATAAAGCACACGATCCGCATCACCCAGATTGACGGTGAAGGTATCCAGCGGGAAGAAAACTGGAGCCGGCGGAGGCGGCGCTTCAGCTTTGGCTGCAGCGGTGGTAGGTTTCTGCTGCATACGCCAGTAACTATAGCCCGCAGTGGCGCAGGCGGCGAGCGTGATCAACACCAGCAGCGGGATCCAGATGGAGCGCTTACTTTTTTTGGTGATAGCGGAGTCAGTCATCTGATACGAGCTTCCTGTTTCGGTACAGCTTAATAAGGTGATTATCCCGTGTCCTGCTGTCGTCAAAGCGTGGAAAAGACGGGGATAATCACGCTACCTCTGGCGTTTAGGCGAAGATGTCTACGGCACTGTTACCGCGTGCGGCGGATTGCAGGGCAGCAGGAACAGGCAGTAGCTCATCGCTCTCTTCATTAAAACCGCCGGCGTTGCCGGAACGCGAAGCCTGATGCTGCTGCTGGGATGAGGACTGCTGCTGCCCGGCAAAGCTCTCGCTGCTGACGCTGCTCTGCGAAAGCTGAATACCGTTCTCCGCCAGTGAGGTCCGCAGTACCGGCAGCGCGGCTTCCAGCGCCGCACGGACATGGCTGTGCGCAGAGACCATCTGCAGCTGCGCCTGGTTATCATCCAGCTTAAGCGAAATTTGCACCTGACCCAGATCTTCCGGGTGCAGACGCAGCTCGGCTGTCTGCTGGCCCTGTTTAGTGAACAGGGTGATGTGCTGGCTCAGGGATTGCTGCCATTCGTGGGTGCCCAGAGGCTGGCTTAACACCGGCGCGGTGGCGACGGTGGCGGCCGTCTGACTGGTCGCATGGCTGGACATAATCGGTGCCAGGGTAGCCGTTGGGGAGGCTGAGGAGGAGGAACTGGCGAGCTCCTGCTTCTCTGCCGCCGCGGCCAGGGCCGGGGTTGTCGGCGCGTTGCCCGACAGGGCAGGTTCGTGATTTTTCACCTGGCTCTGATAAGGCGTAGAATTCTGCGCTTTATCATGGCTTCCCGCAGGCGCGTTCAGGGACGGTTGGTCCGCACCATTGTGCGAAAGCGTCGCGGAATTCAGCGTTGCGGTGGCCGAAACGCCGTCACTGCCCGCCACGCGAGAGGCGGTAGTTTGCTGGTGCGGCAGCATCGCCATCAGGGCGCTCAATCCGGCCAGTTCTTCTTCGCTCAGCTCGCTTTTACCGTCATCCTTGCTGTTTGCCGCATTGAGCGTCTTCAGCGCGTCACCTTTGGACAGCGGAACCAGCCCGGAAACCAGCGTATCAAGCGAGGTGATGGGCGACGTTTCATTGCCATTCAGCGCGGTTTGGCGCGAGAGCAGGTCGGCAATTTTGGCCTGCAGGGTGGTATCCCCTTTGGCGTCCTGAGCCACTTTTGACAGCTTACTGCCGGCGGCTTTCAGGTCAGCCAGGGTCAGCGGCGCATCTTTGCCCTTGCCCGTTGCGTCCGACAGGGCGCCCGCCAGCAGAGAGAGAAAGTCCTGTGCACCGTCGGTGCCTTTCCCTGTTTGCATGCCGCCTGACAGGTCGCTGTCGCTCATCAGCAGTTGTTGCAGTGTGATCATTCCGGTTTCCTCATTGATGCGCGCTGGGCAAACTCATCCATTTTCTTCTGATCCAGACGGTTTTCCGCCAGGGTCGTTGCCGCGATCTGTCGGTCCTGTAAAGTCTGCCAGGCCTGCAGTCGCTGCTTCTTCTCACGCCAGAAATTCAGCGCGGTATCGACTTTCTGGGTCCACTGGTTAAGCTGCTGGCGATGCTGATCTATCGCCTTCTCCAGCGTCTGGATAAACTGCTGATAGTTAATCCAGCGCTGGCTTCCAATGCCCTGTGTCATATCGGTATTGAGGTTGGTGCGATATTCATGCTGATAGTCGATCAACATCTTCAACTGTTCTTCAGCCTGCTGGCACCCGCGTCGCATTGCGCCAAGCTGCAATGCGGCATCATCAACTTCTTTTTCAGCCAGATCTTTCAGCGTTGATAACGCGCTGTTTTGCGCCATGACCTTCGCCCTCCACCTGTGTTACACCTGCGGGAAAATCAGCTCCAGTGCCTGAATTGAATCTTCCCAGTCGGCGCGTTCAAAAATGCCTTGTTGCAAAAATGCCTCCAGCTGCGGCCACAGGGTAATCGCTTTGTCGAGCATCGGGTCGCTGCCTTTGGCATACGCCCCCACGCTGACCAGATCGCGGTTGCGCTGGAAGCTGGAGAGCAGTTGTTTAAAGTTACGCACGCGGGCGTAGTGCTTCTCGGTTATCAGCGCCGTCATTGCGCGGCTGATAGAGGCTTCAATATCAATGGCCGGATAGTGTCCGGCTTCGGCCAGACGACGCGACAGCACAATATGACCGTCAAGGATCGCGCGCGCGGAGTCGGCAATCGGGTCCTGCTGGTCATCGCCTTCCGTCAGTACCGTATAGAACGCGGTGATGGAGCCGCCGCCGCTGATGCCGTTCCCCGCGCGCTCAACGAGGGCAGGGAGTTTGGCGAAGACCGAAGGCGGGTAGCCTTTGGTCGCCGGTGGCTCACCGATGGCCAGCGCGATTTCACGCTGCGCCATCGCGTAGCGGGTCAGGGAATCCATGATCAGCAGCACGTGCTTGCCGCGGTCGCGGAAATCTTCGGCAATACGGGTGGCATACGCGGCACCCTGCATACGCAGCAGCGGCGACACGTCCGCCGGCGCGGCGATGACCACCGAGCGGGCGCGGCCTTCCGCTCCCAGAATGTTTTCAATAAAGTCTTTTACTTCACGACCACGTTCGCCAATTAGACCTACAACGATCACATCAGCCTGCGTGTAGCGCGCCATCATGCCGAGCAGGACGGATTTACCCACGCCTGACCCGGCGAACAGGCCCATACGTTGCCCGCGTCCCACGGTCAGCAGGGCGTTAATCGGGCGCACGCCGGTGTCGAGCACATGCTCGATAGGGGTTCGCTGCAGGGGGTTAAACGGTTGGGTGATCAGCGCGCCGGTTTCGGTGGTGTCCGGGGAGGGCAGTCCGTCGAGCGGCTTACCGCTGCCGTCCAGCACGCGGCCCAGCAGGGCAGGGCCAAGCGGCAGCTGCTTCCCGCTTTGCAGCCCGTCGCCAGACGTGTTTTTGGCATACACGCGCGCGCCGGGCAGAATGCCTTCCACCTCTTCAAGCGGCATCAGGAACAGGCGCTGGCCGTTGAACCCGACCACTTCGCTTTCCACTTCACGCGTTTCCAGACCGTCCTGACGCTCGATCACGCAGGTCGCGCCCAGCGGCAGCTGCAGGCCGGTGGCCTCCAGTACCAGACCGGTGGCGCGCGTCAGTCGCCCATAACGACGAACAGATGGCAGTTGCGCCATCTTCGTCTCAAAGTTGTCGAGCGTGGTGAGCCAGCGGGTGAGGCGCGCAGTCATCAGACGACTCCCGGTGCCGCCAGACGGCACAGTTCCTGCCAGCGGGTGGCGACGCTGGCATCCAGGTCACCTTCATCGGCAGAGACTTTGCAGCCGCCGTGATGTAACGACGGGTCACCGCGCAGGCGCCAGCCGTGCAGGTTTAGCGTCGCCCCCAGGCTCTCTTCCACGCGCTGCAGATCGTCCGGATGGACGCGCAGCTGCGGCTTCCCGCTGAACAGCGGCTCCTGCTGAAGCAGACCCTGAATTTGTTTGATAAGCGCCGTGTTATCCACCACGGGCGTCTGGCCGATCACCTGACGCGCGGCTTCCAGCGCCATCTGCATCAGTCGCGAGGCAATCACGCTGTCCAGCGCGTCCAGCGTGTGCTGAAACTCGCTGACCAGCTGCTGCATGCGGGCATGGATCGGCGCCTGCTGCTGGCGCGCCTGATCGATACCGTGCTCTAACCCTTTCGACAGACCTTCCTGGTACCCCAGCTCGTGGCCTTTCTGCCGGCCTTCGTTCAGACCGGCATTGTAGCCCTGCTCGTGCGCCTGCATTTGCAGCTGAGCCAGCATCTGTGCTTGCTGCTCTTCTTCGCTCAGCTCGGGCTGCTCGACGTCCGGGTCAAGCTCCTCGGTCGGGATCGCGGCTGGCGTGAACTCGGAGAGGGGAGGAGCCAGATCGTCCGGCGTCCAGCGCTTCCACGGCAGCTCATTAGACATAGGTGTCGTCTCCGCTGCCAATCACCATCTCGCCGGTTTCCGCCAGACGACGAACAATAAGCAGAATGGCTTTCTGTTCGTTTTCCACCTGAGACAGACGAACCGGGCCGCGGTTGGCAAGATCGTCGCGCAGGATATCGGCCGCACGCTGAGACATGTTGCGCAGGAACTTCTCGCGCAGCGGCTGCTCGGCGCCTTTGAGGGCGATAAGCAGCGACTCGGAATCCACTTCCTGGAGCAGGCGCTGGATGCTGCGGTCGTCCACTTCGACGAGGTTCTCGAACAGGAACATCTCGTCGATGATTTTCTGGGCCAGCTCGCCGTCGAATTCGCGAACCGCCGTAATGACAGCCTCTTCCTGCTGCGTTTTCATCAGGTTGATGATTTCCGCCGCCGTTCTCACGCCGCCCATTTTGCTGCGCTTGAGGTTCTGGCCGTCGAGCAGGTTGTTCAGCACCTCGGTCAGCTCCGCCAGCGCGGCAGGCTGGACGCCACCGAAGGTGGCGATACGCAGCATCACGTCGTGACGCAGGCGCTCTTCGAACAGCGCCAGAATATCGGCCGCCTGACCACGTTTAAGGTGGACAAGGATGGTGGCGATAATCTGCGGGTGCTCGTCGCGAATAAGGTCGGCGGCACTCTGTGGTTCCATAAAGTTGAGCGTTTCGATACCGCTGGCGGTATCGCGGGTTTCCAGAATGTCTTCCAGTAGGCTGGAGGCACGCTCTTCGCCCAGCGCCTTGACCAGCACGGAACGGAGGTAGTCGTTGGCGTTGATGTTCAGCGCGGCAAACTGTTCGGCTTCCTGTTCAAACTCTGCCAGCACTTCAGTCAACTGCTTGTTGGAGATCTGACGCACGTTGGCCATGGCCGCACTGAGAATTTGCACTTCTCGCTGGGAGAGGTGTTTAAACACCTCTGCCGCGCGATCTTCGCCAATGGTCATCAGCAGGATGACGCTTTTATCGGTGCCCGTAAGCGTATTACTCATGTTCGTTACCCATCCACTGGCGGATGACCAGCGCCACGACGCGCGGATCGTTATCTGACATTTCGCGAATGCGCTGGCTCATGACCTCAGCGCCCATGCGCTGGTTAGCACGACGCTGCTGCATCTGTTCATCTTTGCTGAGGCGCACTTCAACCGCTTCTTCGGTTTCCTGACGCGCATTCATCTGCTCGCGAGCCGCTTTTTCGGCTTCAGCGCGGCGCTGGAGCTGCGGCCGAACGCCCTTACGCCACAGCAGCCACGCGACAATCAGCACCAGCAGCCAGCGTCCTGCGGACATCAGCTGGTCGATAAACGCCTGCTGTTGCCAGAACGGCAGTTCACCGCCGGTCTCTTCAACCGAGTTGAACGGTGAGTTCACCACGTTGAGGGTATCGCCGCGCTTCTCGGAGTAACCCATCGCTTCACGGGTCAGGTTTTCAATCTGCTTCATCTGCTCGGCGGTCAGCGGCAACGGTTTGCCATCCGCCAGCGTTTTGTAGTTCACCACTACCGCAACGGAAAGACGCTGAATATCGCCCACGTTCAGTTTAGTGTGGCGAATCGTCCGGTCCACTTCGTAGTTCGTGGTTTCGTTACGACTGCTGGTACGCGGACCGGCGTTACTGGCCGTTGAGGTGGTCTGCTGATTATTTTGCTGACCGTTCTGCTGATTGGCCGGAGGCGTAGAGATCGGCGCCGCGTTAGCCGGGGCCGGCTGGTTAGACAACGCACCCGGCACGCCGCCTGGGTATGCACCGCCGACCTGCTCGTTCGAATTGATCTGGCGTGAACGCATTACCGCCTGAGCCGCATCGCCGTTCGGGCTGTATTGTTCTTCAGTTTGTTCTTTATTCGCGAAGTCGATCTGCGCGGTAACCTGCGCGTGTACGTTGCTGTTACCCACAACCGGGCCGAGGATCGCTTCAATACGACGCTGGAGACGGCTTTCGACATCGGCGGCATATTTCAGCTGCGCGTCATTGAGATCGCGACCGGCGGTATTGGATTGCGTCAGCAGGTGACCGCTCTGGTCAACCAGCGTTACGTTACCCGGTGGCAGACCTGCGACGGCGCTGGAGACGAGATGCGTCACCGCGCTGATTTGCCCTTCGTCCAGCGCGCGGCCAGGTTCGAGGTTCACGGTAACGGAAGCCGAAGGTGATTTCTGTTCACGGACAAATAAAGAAGGTTTAGGCATCGCCAGGTGCACGCGGGCACTCTTCACCGGGCCTAATGTTTCAATGGTGCGGGCCAGTTCACCTTCCAGCGCACGCTGGTAGTTCACCTGCTCGCTGAACTGGCTGATACCGAATTTTTCCTGATCCAGCAGCTCAAAGCCCACCGCGCCGCCCTTCGGCAGCCCCTGCTGAGCCAGACGCAGACGCAGTTCGTGCACCTTATCTGCCGGTACCTCAAGCGCACCGCCATTATCGGCAAAGCGATAAGGGATGTTCATCTGGGTAAGCTGGGTGACGATGGCGCCGCCATCCTGATCGGAAAGGTTACTGTAGAGCGTCCGGTAATCAGGGCTTTTCGCCCACAGGACCATCGCTACAAGGATCGCAATTGCGGCAGCGCCTGCCACGATCAACGGGATTTTAGGATTCGCGCGAAGGCGGTTCATCCACTCGAGTGATTTATTCTGCGGCGCTGTCGATGCTGTTGCACTCATTGCGCACCTCTTAAATCCTGGTGGTTTACGTTATTCGTGTAGAGAAACAAAACTGACTCCCGGGTCGGCAAACACGACAAAAGTTCCATATTGATGGCCCTGCCATTATTTGATGATTCGTGATTTTCTATGGGTCAAATAACCTGGTTTTTTCATGCTATTTACCGCCATTATCTTATTGACAAGCTGTTAGTCTTGACCGCGTAAAAAACCATCCAGGGGAAAGTCATGGCTATACAGGGCATTGAAGGGGTAATCAGTCAGTTGCAGGCAACGGCGATGACGGCCCGTAATCAGAATGTGGCAGATCAGCAGCCGAGCATCAGCTTCGCAGGACAACTGCATGCCGCTCTTGACCGTATCAGTGATACCCAGACCGCAGCGCGCACTCAGGCAGAAAAGTTCACCCTCGGTGAGCCGGGCGTGGCGCTGAATGATGTGATGACCGATTTGCAAAAAGCCTCGGTTTCCCTGCAGATGGGGATCCAGGTGCGTAACAAGCTGGTGTCGGCCTATCAGGAAGTGATGGGGATGCAGGTTTAAGACCTGTCGATCTTCGCTGGCAGCCGCAGCGCTTTAATGCCACAATATTTTTTTCTTCGATTGCAGGAAAGATGATGAAAAAAATAGCAATTGCTGGCGCGCTGCTGGCACTGACCGGGTGCGTTCAGGTCGATAACTATAACGACGTGATTAAGCATCCTGTCCCGACGCATCTGGCGGGGTACTGGCAGTCGAAAGGGCCGCAGAGCAACATGGTCAGCCCGAATGCGATTGCCACGCTGGTGGTGACGGAGGAGGGCGATACGCTGGACTGCCGTCAGTGGCAGCGCGTGATTGCCGTGCCGGGTAAAATCATGCTGCGTTCAGACAGTTATTACAACGTGACGCGTAAGCTCGATATCTATCCGCTGGAGCGCGATGGCTTGACGCTTGAGTACGACGGGCTGGCGCTGCAGAAGGTCGATCGTCCAACGGTTGAGTGTGCCGATTACCTGAGCAAGAATCCGCTGGCGAGTAAACTGCCCTAAAGGTAAACGCAAAACGGCAACCTCGTTGCCGTTTTTGGTGTTTGCGCCCTCTCCCTGTGGGAGAGGGACGGGGTGAGGGCATCAGGCCGCACGTTTCCTGTTCTAAAGCGCATCCTCTATTACCCACACGCTCACGCTTCCGCCTTTGCAGGTAAAAGTGCCTTCGCCATCCGCCGCCGTAGTGATGGTTTCTTCGCGATTGCCGAGAAAATCCCGCCACGTTTTGTTGCCGTAGTTTTCCCCAAGACAAATCACTTTTTCACCATCGTCCCCGTTCGACATCACCACCACGCAGCCGGGATCGTCATCCGTACCGCTGCGGCTGAAGGCAATGCAGTTAGGATGGTCGAAAAATAGCGTTTGCACGCCGTGGGCAAAACGCTGACGCGCGAGGATCAGCTCGTGAAGCTGCTCAATGACCGGCATATCAATATGGTACGTTTCACCGTCTCCTCCCGTGTCGTCATAGCTGGCGCCGAAGAGATCCGGATAAAAGACGCTCGGCACGCCATTTTCCCGCAGCAGGATCAGCGCATAGGCCAGCGGTTTAAACCAGGCTTCGACCGGCGCTTCGAGTGCCTGTAAAGGCTGGGTGTCATGGTTCGCGACGAGGGTCACCGCATGAAACGGATCGGCTTCCACCAGGGTACCGGTGAAGATTTGGCTCATGTCGTAATCCCGACCCTGACGTGACGCCTCGTGGAATTTCATCTGCAGGGGAGCATCAAACAGCATGGTTTTGCCTTCGACCTGGTCAATATAGGCCTGAAGTTTATCCACCTCGTGGGACCAGTATTCCGCCACGATAAACAGCGGCTGGTCGGCGACCTCCTGGACGTGCTCAATCCACTCTTTGTAAAACCAGGCGGGAATATGCTTAACGGCGTCCAGACGAAAACCGTCGCAGCGCGTCTGTTCCATGACCCAGCGGGCCCAGTATTTGATCTCCTCGGTCACGGCATGATTGCGAAAGTCGATATTTTCGCCCATCAGGTAATCGAAGTTACCCATCTCATCATCAACCTGATCGTTCCAGCCTTCGCCGGTGTAGTCGTTGACGATTTTAAAGATGCCGTCTTCATCAGGGTTTTCAATGTGGTCGACGCCGCTGAAGCATTTGTAATCCCAGATGAACTGTGAATACTGCCCGGCCCGAACGGGGAAGGTGTAGCGAGTCCAGGCTTCGCACACGATGACCTCGTCATCGATTTGCGTGCGGTCCTGTTCGTTTACGCGCTGAACGCGCACAGGCTCCTTCTCATCGGCCCCCATTTTGTGGTTGACCACCACGTCCAGCAGCACGGCAATGTCGTTGCTTTTGAGGGCGTTAATGGCCTCCAGCAGCTGCGCTTTGTCGCCATATTTCGTGGCAATACTGCCTTTCTGGTCAAACTCGCCGAGATCGAACAGGTCGTAAGAGTCATAGCCGACAGAATACCCGCCGGACGCACCTTTGTAGGCGGGTGGCAGCCAGATCATGTTGATGCCGATTTCGTTAAGATTGGGAGCTAACGCCGTGACCTCTCGCCACAATTCACCGCCAGCAGGGTAATACCAGTGAAAACATTGTAACAGGGTGGGGTTTTTCATCATCCTTGCTCCAGAAGCCGGTTGGCAGACTTCTGGAGTATGGATGAAGAAATCATAGTTGTGTGTCGCGGGTAAAACTTTCTGGATAAAGAATATTCCCTGACAGCTTTCCATAGGTAGAAGTGATGGATTGCTGTTTACCGGTTTGATCAATCAGACTGCGCAGTTCGTCCATGCGGACTTTCAACAGTGCCTTTAGCGCATTCTCATTTTCAAGGATCATTTCCAGCAGCGCACGCGCTTGCTCAACCTGAGCCGGAGGGCATGACATGATGGGCGTTTGCGAAATCTTTTCCACCAGTTGTACGTAATGCATTTCCTGCTCGATAAGCGCATCCCATTGACCAGAATGTGCGAGATTTAGCATAGCAATGCTCTGAGCATGTAGCGCCTGCCAGTGGCTAAGCGCTGCGCTGGGATTATTCATCAAAAATTATCCTGATATAGAGGACGCATTGGGGCCGATTTGCTTCCACGCATCCGCAATGTTGTTTAATAAACCCTCGACTTCAACAATTGCGTCTACGTCATTACTGACATTCGCCAGCAACAAACGTCGAACCATATATTCGTACAAGGAGGCAAGGTTACCGGACAACTCGCTCTCAACCTCCATGTTCAGTCCTGCTTTTAAACCGTTGTCGATGATGTTGATGGCTTTGGATAAGGCTTCGCCTTTTTCGCGAATTTGTCCGGCTTCCATGAACAAACGCGCGCGAACAAGGGCGCTATGCGCCCCGTCGAACAACATGACAATCAGCTGGTGTGGACTGGCATTCATCACTGCGCTTTCGACTCCTATCTGCTGATAGGATTGAACACCAGAGGTCTTATACATATCCACTCCTGAAGGCTACGACTACTTTTGTGAGAACTGTTGGGTCAGGTAGTTGGCTGTACTGGTCATTTTGGTGACTAATACGTCCAGACTGGTGAACTGGGTTTTGTAACGTGCCATAGTGGCTTCAATTTGAGCATCCATGGCATCGTAACGTTCGCCCAGCGTTTTCAGCGTTTTGTTGATCCCGTCTTTCGCGTTCTGGATCACCCCGGCGCTGCCGGTACTGGTGCTGAGCATGGTGGTCAGCGTGTTGTTCATCTGGGTCGCCATACCGGTTTTCTTTCCGTCACCGACAAAATACTGCTGTACGGCGTTCGGGTTGTCGGTCAGCGCTTTTTTCAGCTTATCGGTGTCGACTTTCAGGTTACCGACGGTACCATCCGCGCCTTTCACCGGATCCTGGGTAATCCCCAACTGGGCCATGATCTGAACCGAGCCGGTCTGCACTTCGGTCAGCAGGCCGCGCAGCTGAGACTGAACCCCACGCACGTTCGCATCACCGACCAGCGCGCCGTTGCTGGTAGATTGGCTGCCGGAGCCTGCATCGACCGGAACATACTTCGTCAGGCTGTTAATGGTAGACTGCAGCGAGTTATACGCTGTGACCCAGTCCGTGATCGCCTTCTGGTTCGCATCCGTTGCGCGTGAAACCTCAAGGGTTTCGTCTGCCGTGCTTTGCGCTTTCACGCTGAAGGTGACCCCAGGCAGCGCATCGGTAATGGTATTTGACTGGCGCTCGATCGAGATGTTGTTCACCACCACAATCGCGTTCTGCGCGGCGGTATTCACCGTCAGCGCGCCCGTTTTGGTGGTTGAATCGTAGCCAATGGCGCTTTGCAGCTTGGCGTCGCCGGTAACGCTTACCGTCATCGCACCATCGGTACCGGTGGTTTTTGATGACAGCATCAGGCGGTAATCACCGTCTTTCGCTTTAATGACGCTGGCGGTGACGTTGCCGTTCGCTTTATTAATGGCGCTCGCGATCCCGGCCAGCGACGTATCGCCATCTGCCAGGGTGACCTCTAAAGGCGTTGTGGTACCCGGCTGGGTGATGGTGATTTTACGCGTTGTACCTGTCGTATCGCCCAGCAGATCCGTGTTGTTAGCATAGGAGCCGGTAGTGAGTGCCTGTGCTTTCGCAACCTGGTTGACGTTGACAACAAAGGAACCCACGGACGCGTCAGCCGTTGTGGTGGCAGTAAAGGCCGTGTTGGTGCTGCTAACGGACGTTGAGTTCCAGGTGGTAGCTTTACCCAGTGCAGCGGTCGCAGTCTGCAGCGATGTCATGGCGCTCTGCAGCTTGCCGTAAGCACTTAGCTGTGCGTTATACGTTGATTGCTGGGAAGTAATCGTCGTCAGCTTGGTTTTCTCTGCCGCTTCCAACTGATTATATAAATCCCCGAGTCCTGCAGAACCTATCCCGAGGTTACTGATAGTAGCCATGCATATTTTCCTTAAAATACGAAAGTAGTTCAGGACTCTTATCGGCCTCTCAAGGTAAAAGTTTACGATGGCGAGAAAAAAATAATCCAAAGAATAGACGCGTCCTGGCGGGGTAAATGAAAGGATTGCACTTTAGGGTCATTATCACAGCATTGAAAACACGAATAAGTGTGTGCCTTTTTTGTCATCTCTTTGTGCATTTAAAAAGCGTAAATAATAAGCCTCTGGCGGACCTTAATTGATTTTTTAAAAATAAAATCATTAATAATCATGCGCTTGTAATTTTTTCAAAATTGATTCTAAAGTCTTTTGGGGACCCGTCGATAACCTTGTTGACGGTGAGAGACGCTGTGAGTGTTAGGCACCGGACCTAAAACCCAATTTTTGAAGGAAACAAAATTATGGCAGTTATCAATACTAACCTGTTGTCCCTGACCACTCAGAACAACCTGAACAAATCTCAGTCTTCTCTGGGCACTGCTATCGAGCGTCTGTCTTCCGGTCTGCGTATTAACAGCGCGAAAGACGATGCTGCTGGCCAGGCGATTGCAAACCGCATGACCGCTCAGATCAAAGGGATGACCCAGGCTGCACGTAACGCCAACGACGGTATCTCCATGGCGCAGACTGCTGAAGGTTCTCTGAACGAAATCAACAACAACTTGCAGCGTGTTCGTGAACTGGCTGTTCAGGCAAGCAACGGCACCAACAGCGCATCTGACCTGGCTTCTCTGCAGGATGAAGTTACCGCTCGTCTGGCTGAAATCGACCGTGTTGCGGGCAAAACTGACTTCAACGGCATCAAACTGCTGGACGGCACTGCAGGTACTGCTGGTGTGGTTAAAATTCAGGTTGGCGTTAACGACGGCGACACCATCAACCTGGATCTGAGCGGCGCTAAAGCTGACTCTACTACTCTGGGCGTGAACGCTATCGACCTGAAAGCAATGACCGCTACTGACCTGAACACCATCGACAAAGCTATCGCTACCGTTGATAAAGCACGTTCTGGTCTGGGTGCTGTGCAGAACCGCTTCACTTCTGCAATCAACAACCTGAACAACACCTCTAACAACCTGTCTGCTGCTCAGTCCCGTATCCAGGACGCTGACTACGCAACTGAAGTTTCCAACATGTCCCGCGCGCAGATCCTGCAGCAGGCTGGTACTTCTGTTCTGTCTCAGGCAAACCAGGTTCCACAGACCGTTCTGTCTCTGCTGCGTTAATATTACGCGTGAAACCCCGCTTCGGCGGGGTTTTTTTATCTCTGCTATTTGAGAATCCGCCTGTGAAACAAATCAGTGTCACTCAACCAAAGCTGGTCGCAGATTTTTCATGTGTCGGTGGGGAATGCCGCGAACATTGTTGTCAGGGCTGGACCATCGCGTTTGATAAATCCTCCGTTAACCGTTACCTGAACAGCAAAAATGCCGCCATTCGTCATACGGCGAAAACGGCGATAAAAGTTACCAAAAAACAGTATGGCAACTGGGGCGAAGTGATTTTCCATACGGAAAGTAAAAACTGCCCGTTTATGGATACGGAAAAACTCTGTTCTATTCATAGCGCCATGGGCGCGCAGGCGTTAAGCCCAACCTGTTCGTCGTTTCCACGAACAAATCGGGTCTATAAAAATGAAATCGAAAAATCGCTGAACCTCTCGTGTCCGGAAGTGACCCGACTTCTGTTGAACGATCGGGAGTCTATGTCGATGATGGAATCTGTCATTGTCCAGCAGGACGTCAATACTGCGCCAATGATTGATTTAAAAGCAAAGGTCATCAATCTCTTCTGCCAGAACCTTTTCAGCGTTGAAGCGGTCTGCGTTGAAGAGCAGGTTTACGCCGTGGTGAAATTCCTCATGGTGGCTGAAAAGCTCGAGAATCTCGAAGAGAATATCGGCACGCTTGAAACGGTTTATTTCTCGCTGGTTAACGAACTGGTGAGCGGTAAAATCAAAACGGAACTGGGCGGGTTTAATCAGAACTACAGCCTGAAATTCGCGTTAATTTCGCTTATCCAGAGCTACTTTACGAAGAAAGCGACCGCTCGCGGCGGCGCGGTATTAAACCGCTATTTTACTCAGCTTTATCAACAGTTCGAATCTGTCGGTGATGCCGTACCGGCAGAGAAGGTCATGGAGAACATCGAGTCCGTCTGGCGCGATGTGGCGGGCAGTTACCTGGCGACCAATGACCATTTATTTAAGAACTTTTTTAAATACAAACTCTGGGAGCAGGGCTTCCCACAGAACAATGGCCGCAGCATGTTGAATAATCTTTATTTAATCGTTGCGGAGTTCTATTTCCTGAAAACGTTACTTGCCGGTCAGGCTCTCGTGGCGGGAAAAATTGAACAAGATAATATTATTGATGTTATTTACAGCTTCCACTCCCTTAGCCAGCATAATCAGGAAGCGGGAAAGCTCTTTCATCAACATATAGATAGCGTCAAACTGGGCGACGATCTTTCATTGTTACAACTGTTAATTTAGGCAGAAAAGTTGCCCCTGTTGTGGGCAACCTCAGAATAACCTCATTTTATCCCCCTTTTTCATCCAATTGAACGCCCTGCAGAATCGGATAATCATGCCGATAACTCAACTAACGCAGGGCTGTTTATCGTGAATTCACTCTATACCGCTGAAGGTGTAATGGATAAACACTCGCTGTGGCAGCGTTATGTCCCGCTGGTGCGTCACGAAGCATTGCGCCTCCAGGTGCGCTTGCCGGCGAGCGTGGAACTCGACGATCTGCTACAGGCGGGCGGTATCGGGTTATTGAATGCAGTTGACCGATACGACGCTCTGCAAGGAACGGCATTTACGACTTACGCAGTTCAGCGTATTCGTGGTGCGATGCTGGACGAGCTGCGCAGCCGCGACTGGGTGCCGCGCAGTGTTCGCCGCAACGCGCGCGAAGTGGCGCATGCGATGGGGCAGCTGGAACAGGAACTGGGACGTAACGCAACGGAAACCGAAGTGGCGGAACGTCTTGGCATTGCTGTTGAAGAGTATCGTCAGATGTTGCTCGATACCAATAACAGCCAACTCTTCTCTTATGACGAGTGGCGCGAAGAGCATGGCGATAGCATCGAGCTGGTGACGGATGAGCACCAGCAAGAAAACCCGTTACACCATTTAATGGAAGGGAATTTACGCCAGCGCGTCATGGAGGCTATTGAAGCTCTTCCTGAACGTGAACAGCTGGTATTGACCCTTTATTACCAGGAAGAGCTTAACCTCAAAGAGATTGGCGCTGTTCTGGAGGTGGGAGAGTCGCGGGTGAGCCAGCTGCACAGCCAGGCCATTAAACGCTTACGAACCAAGCTGGGTAAGTTATAGGTGATTGATTCACCTGAAAAATGCCGCACAACGTATTGACAACCAGGAGTTATCATGACGGTGCAGCAATCTAAAAGACGGCCTTTAAGCCGCTACCTGAAAGACTTTAAACACAGCCAGACGCATTGCGCCCACTGTAACAAGCTACTCGATCGTATCACGCTGGTTCGCCGGGGCGAAATCGTCAATAAGATTGCGATTTCGCGTCTCGACACGTTGATGGACGAAGCAGCTTGGCTCGAAGAGCAAAAAGAGTGGGTGGCGCTTTGCCGTTTCTGTGGGGATCTCCACTGCAAAGAGCAAAGCGACTTCTTCGACATCATCGGCTTCAAGCAATTCCTGTTTGAACAAACGGAGATGAGCCACGGCACCGTTCGCGAATATGTGGTTCGCTTGCGTCGCCTTGGGCAACATCTGACCGTAAACAATATTTCTCGCGATCTGCTGAAAACCGGTTATCTGGATGAAAATCTGGAGCCGTGGCTGCCTGCGACCAGCACCAATAACTACCGAATTGCGCTGCGCAAGTATGCGCAATACAAGGTACAAATGCCGGGTGCCATAAAGCAGAAAGCCCACGCCGGAACAACTTCTGATATATATTAAAAAAGAATAAGATGTAGCGCAGTCGCCTTTGACGTTGCAGGCGATTTCTCTACACTACGTAAAAATTCCACTATATCGGGGTATTTATGAAATTTGCACTTCTGGGTCGTCAGGCGCTGATGGGTGTTATGGCCGTTGCGCTGGTTGCGGGCATGAGCGTGAAAACGTTCGCCGCAGAAAACCTGCTGAATAAAGTAAAAGAGCGCGGTACGCTGCTGGTCGGGCTGGAAGGAACCTATCCTCCGTTCAGCTTCCAGGGCGATGACGGTAAGCTGACCGGTTTCGAAGTGGAGTTTGCTGAAGAGCTGGCGAAGCACCTCGGCGTTAAAGCGTCACTGAAACCGACCAAATGGGACGGTATGCTGGCATCGCTGGATTCCAAACGTATTGATGTGGTGATTAATCAGGTGACCATTTCTGACGAACGTAAGAAGAAGTATGACTTCTCTACGCCGTACACCGTGTCCGGTATTCAGGCGCTGGTGAAGAAAGGCAACGAAGGCGGGATTAAAACTGCCGCAGACCTGAAAGGGAAGAAAGTCGGTGTTGGTCTGGGGACTAACTATGAAGAGTGGCTGCGCCAGAACGTGCAGGGCGTGGATATCCGCACCTATGATGATGACCCGACGAAATACCAGGATCTGCGCGTGGGCCGTATCGACGCCATTCTGGTTGACCGCCTGGCAGCGCTGGATCTGGTGAAGAAAACCAACAACACCCTGGCGGTAGCGGGTGATGCGTTCTCTCGTCAGGAATCAGGCGTAGCCGTGCGTAAAGGTAACGAAGACCTGGTCAAAGCGATTGATTCCGCGATTGCTGACATGCAAAAAGACGGAAGCCTGAAAGCGCTCTCCGAGAAGTGGTTCGGTGCAGACGTCACGAAATAAGTTTCTGACGTAAAAAAAGGCGCTTTTAAAAGCGCCTTTTTTATTTCTTTCGCGTCTGCGTGCATAATGAAAAATATCACATTTTGTCAGAGTTACCGGAGAACCCATGTCACTACAGAATTTAACGCGCTTTCCTCGCCTGGAGTTTATCGGCGCGCCGACGCCGCTGGAGTACCTGCCGCGATTTTCTGATTATTTAGGGCGCGATATTTTTATTAAGCGTGATGACGTGACGCCCATGGCGATGGGGGGCAATAAGCTGCGTAAGCTGGAGTTTCTGGCGGCGGACGCCCTGCGCGAGGGCGCGGATACGCTCATCACTGCCGGGGCTATCCAGTCCAACCACGTTCGTCAGACGGCGGCAGTGGCGGCAAAGCTCGGACTCCATTGCGTGGCATTGCTGGAAAACCCGATTGGCACGCGGGCAGAAAACTATCTCACCAACGGTAACCGTCTGCTGCTGGACCTGTTTAATGTACAGGTCGAAATGGTGGATGCGTTGACCGACCCGACCGCCCAGCTCGATGAGCTGGCGACGCGTCTGGAAGCGCAGGGTTTCCGCCCCTACGTTATCCCTGTTGGCGGTTCGAATGCGCTGGGCGCGCTGGGGTATGTGGAAAGTGCGCTGGAAATTGCCCAACAGTGCGAGGGCGCGGTGGGCCTCTCCTCCGTGGTTGTCGCGTCCGGCAGTGCAGGCACGCATGCCGGGCTGGCGGTAGGGCTGGAGCAACTGCTGCCGGACGTCGAGCTGATTGGCGTGACGGTGTCCCGTAGCGTCGCGGATCAGAAGCCGAAAGTGGTGACTTTACAGCAGGCGGTCGCCGCGCAGCTGGAGCTGAAGGCAAAGGCCGATATTCTGCTCTGGGATGACTATTTTGCGCCGGGTTACGGCACGCCGAACGAAGAGGGCATGGAAGCGGTGAAACTGCTGGCCCGCCTCGAGGGGATACTGCTCGATCCGGTGTATACCGGCAAAGCGATGGCCGGACTGATTGATGGCATTGCGCAGAAACGCTTTAAGGATGAAGGGCCGATTTTATTTGTCCATACAGGCGGGGCGCCTGCGCTGTTTGCCTACCATCCTCATGTCTAAAAGTCAGGTCGAAAAATAATAATGCAAGAAAGTATTCAACTGGTTATTGATTCTCTGCCGTATCTGCTGAAAGGTGCGGTATTTACGTTACAGCTCAGTATCGGCGGGATGTTCTTCGGGCTGGTACTGGGATTTGTGCTGGCCTTAATGCGCATGTCACCCATCCTGCCGGTGCGCTGGCTGGCGCGTTTTTATATCTCTGTCTTTCGCGGTACGCCGCTTATCGCCCAGCTCTTTATGATCTACTACGGCTTACCGCAGTTTGGTATCGAGCTGGATCCGATTCCCGCAGCGATGATTGGTCTGTCGCTCAATACTGCGGCGTATACCTCTGAAACCCTGCGTGCGGCCATCTCCTCCATTGACAAAGGCCAGTGGGAAGCGGCGGCCAGTATCGGGATGACGCCATGGCAGACGCTTCGCCGGGCCATTCTGCCGCAGGCGGCGCGCGTGGCGCTTCCACCGCTGAGCAACAGCTTCATCAGTCTGGTGAAAGATACTTCCCTGGCGGCAACGATTCAGGTACCGGAGCTGTTCCGTCAGGCACAGCTTATCACCTCCCGTACGCTTGAAGTTTTTACTATGTATCTGGCTGCCTCGCTGATTTACTGGGTGATGGCGACGGTGCTGTCTGCCCTGCAAAACTATTTCGAAAACCAGCTTAACCGCCAGGAGCGTGATCCAAAATGAGTGCTATCGACGTCAAAAACCTGGTGAAAAAATTCCACGGTCAAACGGTGCTCCACGGGATCGATCTTGAAGTCGAGCAGGGCGAAGTGGTGGCAATCATTGGGCCGAGCGGCTCAGGGAAAACCACGCTGCTGCGCAGCATTAACCTGCTTGAACAGCCGGAAGGCGGCACCATTCGGGTCGGGGAGATAACGATTGATACCGGGAAATCCATCAGCCAGCAGAAAGGGTTGATTCGCCGTCTGCGCCAGCATGTCGGCTTCGTTTTCCAGAACTTCAACCTCTTCCCGCACCGTACGGTGCTGGAGAACATTATTGAAGGGCCGGTTATCGTTAAAGGTGAGCCTAAAGAGGAAGCGACGGCGCGCGCTCGCGAGCTGCTGGCCAAAGTCGGGCTGGCGGGGAAAGAGACCAGCTATCCGCGGCGTCTGTCGGGAGGGCAACAGCAGCGCGTGGCGATAGCGCGCGCGCTGGCGATGCGCCCGGACGTGATCCTGTTTGATGAACCGACTTCAGCGCTCGATCCGGAACTGGTGGGTGAGGTGCTGAACACCATTCGCCAGCTGGCGCAGGAAAAACGGACGATGGTGATCGTGACGCATGAGATGAGCTTTGCCCGCGATGTTGCTGACAGAGCTATCTTCATGGATCAGGGGCGGATTGTGGAGCAGGGGCCGGCGAAAAGCTTATTCGCCAACCCTCAACAGCCGCGAACCCGTCAGTTCCTTGAAAAATTCCTTATGCAGTAGCATTTTTGCACGCATTTGCTCCAGAAAATTACCCTGGAGCAAATTATTCTCCCTCTTTGTGGAAGCCTCTGTTTTTTTATTCCATCCGGCTCAGGTAAACCTTATCGATAGTAAAGTTAATTGTGCTATTGCCGATATTTTGTGGTTAGAAAAAAGTTTTCTGTGTTAGCTTATATTCACCATAATAATGATTATCTGTTCAGAGGCTTCATTTAGTAAGTATGAAGGATTTAGACTTTTTCACCTGGCGACGGGATTGCTCCCTCCGGTTTCAGGAGTTGACCTGTGCCGCCGAGGTATATCAGGAGCTGGAGCGACAAACTCAGGCGCTGGAATTCGATTATTACGCGCTCTGCGTGCGCCATCCCGTGCCATTTACCCGCCCTAAGATCTCCCTGCAAACCACTTACCCCAAGCTGTGGATGGCGCAATATCAATCCGCGAACTATTTCGCGATCGATCCGGTTTTAAAAGCGGAGAATTTCATTCAGGGGCATCTCCCCTGGACAGACGCATTATTCGCTGAGGCGCAGGAATTATGGCATTGCGCCCAGGACCACGGTTTACGCGCGGGAATAACGCAGTGCCTGATGCTGCCAAATCATGCGCTCGGCTTCCTCTCTGTTTCTCGTACTCGTGTACAGGAAGGACCATTAGCCCATGAGGAAATAGAACTGCGGTTGCAAATGCTGGTGCAAATGGCCTTAACCTCTCTGATGCGTTTTGACCATGAGATGGTCATGCCACCCGAAATGAAATTCAGCAAGCGCGAACGTGAAATTCTGAAATGGACTGCGGAAGGGAAGACGTCAGCGGAAATAGCGATCATTCTCTCGATCTCAGAGAATACCGTTAACTTCCATCAGAAGAATATGCAGAAGAAATTTAACGCGCCCAATAAGACCCAGATCGCATGCTACGCGGCGGCAACGGGACTGATCTGACTCCGTAAAACGTTCTGCGTGACAGACGAGCGAACGGCTGAATGCACTGCATCCAGCCGTTTTTTGTTACTGGCGGTACGCTTGCTTGATTTGCTTAACGGTGTTAGCAAATACCGCTGATTCAGCCTGGTCTTCCATCTCCGCGATTTGTTTTTCCATTTTAATGATCACACGACCGGCATCAGCCTGGCCCATCGCCTGCAGCATCAGCGTCAGCAGTGCTTTCAGGCAGTTTACTTCCTGTGCCAGTTCCTGGTTATTCTCCGCAGTGGCAAATTCAGGTGTGCTCATTTATTTTCCTCATTATTAAACGGCGCTAAAGCGCGACGACGAAAGTCAAGGCGGCGGAGTATACCACAAGCTGAAGCAAAAAATGCAGCGGTTGTTTTTCGTACTTTTACGTGGGTGTTTAATTGCGTAAACAGAACGTACCGGTAAACTGAAGCGCTGTTACAGGCTATTAATTGCTTATGCCCGGCTCGCTTGCCGTTAATTATTGTTACAAAAATTTGAGAACTGTTTTTTTTGCAGGGAAAGCCTGCAAGTTTTTTGTAACTTTTTGAATACAGATGATTAAAAAAAGCCGCAAGAGCCCTAAAAACACGGCCTCTCTTTCCACCGCCTGTACAGGCTAATTTCCAAAAACGAGAGCAAAATCGAATAGCCGGTTTTTTAACGTTTTAATCTTGTCAGGAAAACCGTTAATATAAACCAAATTATCACTCAGTAGCGTTATCCCTATTCTGGAGACATTTCCTTTGATCAACGTCCTTCTTGTTGATGACCACGAACTGGTGCGCGCAGGGATACGACGCATTCTTGAAGATATTAAAGGTATTAAAGTTGCCGGTGAGGCATGCTGTGGTGAAGATGCGGTAAAATGGTGCCGTACTAACTCCGCCGATGTGGTGCTGATGGATATGAACATGCCCGGTATCGGTGGTCTTGAGGCAACACGCAAAATCGCGCGTACCTTTGTAGACACCAAAGTCATCATGCTGACCGTGCATACCGAAAATCCACTGCCCGCGAAAGTGATGCAGGCGGGGGCCGCGGGTTACCTGAGTAAAGGTGCTGCACCGCAGGAAGTCGTCAATGCAATCCGTTCCGTGTTTGCCGGACAGCGTTATATTGCATCCGACATCGCTCAGCAGATGGCGCTGAGTCAGATTGAGCCCGAGAAAACTGAATCACCGTTTGCCAGTTTGTCCGAGCGTGAATTGCAGATTATGCTGATGATCACCAAAGGTCAGAAGGTGAATGAGATCTCGGAACAGCTGAATCTCAGCCCGAAAACGGTGAACAGCTATCGTTATCGGATGTTCAGTAAATTGAACATTCATGGTGACGTCGAACTGACGCATCTGGCCATCCGACATGGTTTGTGTAATGCGGAGACGTTGTTAAGTCAGTGAGTGATGTGTTCGATTCAAAAGCATTTCTGAAAACCGTAACCAGCCAGCCTGGCGTCTATCGCATGTATGACGCTGGCGGTACGGTTATCTATGTGGGGAAGGCTAAAGATCTTAAAAAACGTCTCTCCAGCTATTTTCGCAGCAATCTGGCCTCCCGTAAGACCGAAGCGCTGGTCTCACTCATTCAGAATATTGATGTTACCGTCACGCATACAGAGACAGAAGCGCTGCTGCTTGAGCATAACTATATTAAGCTGTACCAGCCGCGCTATAACGTCCTGTTGCGGGATGATAAATCCTACCCGTTTATCTTTCTGAGCGGCGACACCCATCCTCGCCTCGCCATGCACCGTGGTGCAAAACATGCGAAGGGTGAATATTTCGGGCCGTTCCCCAACGGCTATGCCGTGCGTGAAACGCTGGCGCTGCTGCAAAAAATCTTCCCGATCCGCCAGTGTGAAAACAGCGTTTACCGTAACCGCTCGCGCCCGTGCCTGCAGTACCAGATTGGCCGCTGCCTGGGACCGTGCGTGGCCGGACTGGTGAGTGAAGAAGAGTATGCGCAGCAGGTGGATTATGTGCGCCTGTTCCTGGCCGGTAAAGACGATCAGGTCTTAACGCAGCTGATCGCGCGGATGGAAAAAGCCAGCGCTGCTCTGGAGTTCGAAGAGGCCGCGCGTATCCGCGACCAGATTCAGGCGGTGCGCAGAGTCACGGAGAAACAGTTTGTCTCAAATACCGGTGACGATCTTGATGTCATCGGCGTCGCCTTTGACGCCGGGATGGCCTGCGTGCACGTTCTTTTCATTCGACAGGGCAAAGTGCTCGGCAGCCGCAGCTATTTTCCGAAGGTCCCTGGCGGTACCGAGCTGGGTGAAGTGGTGGAAACCTTTGTCGGCCAGTTCTATCTGCAGGGGAGCCAGATGCGCACGTTGCCTTCTGAGATCCTGCTCGATTTTAATCTTGACGATAAAACCCTGCTGGCCGATTCGCTCTCTGAGCTGGCGGGCCGCCGGGTGAATGTTCAAACTAAACCGCGCGGCGATCGTGCGCGTTATCTCAAGCTGGCGCGAACCAACGCGGCGACGGCACTCACCACTAAGCTGTCGCAGCAGTCGACGGTGCACCAGCGTTTAACGGCCCTGGCGGCGCTGCTGAAGCTTCCGGAAGTGAAACGGATGGAGTGTTTCGACATCAGTCATACGATGGGGGAACAGACGGTAGCGTCCTGCGTGGTGTTTGATGCGAATGGCCCACTGCGAGCCGAGTATCGCCGCTATAACATCACCGGGATCACGCCGGGTGATGACTATGCGGCGATGAATCAGGTGCTGCGCCGTCGCTATGGTAAAGCCATAGAGGAGAGCAAAATCCCGGATGTGATCCTGATTGACGGCGGGAAAGGGCAGCTCGGCCAGGCGAAAGCAGTATTTGAGTCGCTTGATGTCAGCTGGGATAAAAACCATCCGCTGCTGCTGGGTGTCGCAAAAGGGGCCGATCGTAAGGCCGGGCTGGAGACATTGTTCTTCGAGCCGGAAGGTGAGGGCTTCAGTCTGCCACCGGACTCCCCGGCGCTGCACGTCATCCAGCATATTCGCGATGAATCGCACGATCACGCCATCAGCGGTCACCGCAAAAAACGGGCGAAGGTGAAAAACACCAGTTCACTGGAGACGATCGAAGGCGTGGGGCCAAAACGTCGTCAGATGCTGCTCAAGTATATGGGCGGATTGCAAGGATTACTCAACGCCAGCATGGAGGAAATTGCAAAAGTGCCGGGTATTTCGCAAGGGCTGGCAGAAAAGATCTACTACTCGTTGAAACATTGAGGGCTCTGTAGCAACATAGAGCTAAATTTTACTGACAACAAATAGTTACCGTCACTATGCAATATAATATCCCTACGTTGCTCACTCTTTTTCGTGTTGTACTCATCCCGTTCTTTGTGCTGGCGTTTTACCTGCCGGTTGTCTGGGCACCTTTTGCCTGTGCATTGCTCTTCCTGATCGCAGCGGTAACAGACTGGTTTGATGGCTATCTGGCGCGCCGCTGGAATCAAAGCACCCGTTTCGGTGCCTTCCTCGATCCGGTGGCGGACAAAGTGATGGTCGCTATCGCCATGGTGCTGGTGGCCGAGCACTATCATACCTGGTGGGTAACGCTGCCTGCGGCAACCATGATCGGCCGCGAGATCATCATCTCTGCACTGCGCGAGTGGATGGCGGAGCTGGGGAAACGCAGCAGCGTAGCGGTCTCGTGGATAGGTAAAGTCAAAACGACGGCGCAGATGGCCGCGCTGGTCTGGATGCTCTGGCGTCCGAACGCCTGGGTTGAGTGGGCGGGGATTGGCCTCCTGTGGGTGGCGGCAGTGCTGACGCTGTGGTCCATGCTGCAATATTTGAACGCTGCGCGCGGGGATTTGCTTGATCAGTGATCGTTTCGCCGTAAATTTCAGCAAACGATCCGGGGATGTAAAAAATAACGTTGACTCATAACGTCATATCAGTAGAATGCAACGCATCGAACGGCGGCACAGCCAGCCGGACGATAATGAAATCAAGTGGTTAGACAGTTACTTGATGACATGCGGGAATAGCTCAGTTGGTAGAGCACGACCTTGCCAAGGTCGGGGTCGCGAGTTCGAGTCTCGTTTCCCGCTCCAGATTAAAGACATGCGCAGTAGCGGGTGTCAGCTTTAAAGATTTAACGGCGCGTTAGCAAAGCGGTTATGTAGCGGATTGCAAATCCGTCTAGTCCGGTTCGACTCCGGAACGCGCCTCCACTTTCTTCCCTGGCCGGATGGTGGAATCGGTAGACACAAGGGATTTAAAATCCCTCGGCGTTCGCGCTGTGTGGGTTCAAGTCCCACTCCGGCTACCATGGGAATACTAGAATAAAATCAATGATAAGCAGTGTCGTATAAACCACCGAAAGGTGGTTTTTTATTGCCTGTCTTTCGCCATTCAACTTCGCCACAAGAAGAGGGCACTACTGCCCAGCGACCATCACTCAAATGTGGACCACGCGAAAAGTTGCGGTTGATATCATCCTATTTGATGCCTTTCCGTCATTCTTTTATGACAGTAAGACGTTAAGCCTAAGTCTTTAACATCAAGCCCACCAATCGGTGGGCTTTTTGATGGAGTATGAGCAATTGAGGTCTTCAACGTTCGTCAAAAACCTTGAGTATCGCGATTCGGTATATAAAGTAACCAAGGACAATGAGAGCACCAGACGCTGCACCCCAGATAAAACGGGATTCGTCTTTTGAAAATGAAAAGAAATAAATACAGAACAATAGGCCCGCAGAAGCAATTCCCATTCCCAACCCGCGCAAAATTCGGGATGCTATTAACTTGATAATGTCCTGAGTGTTCATAACCCACCAAAAAAGTATTTACATACTTCGTTAAATTCATGCTTGTCTACATCTGCAACGCTGCATGCGTCAAGAAAAGGTTTCAATTTTTCTTCAACAAGAAAATACAGAAGATCTAAATCACCCATACTCTTAAGTCGGTAGTAGAGTACAGGGTTCTGGTTTTCAAGCTTTCTAGCCGTATAGATAGCTCTCGATGTTTCTGCGCCAATCGTGAGAGCGCTTCCGATGACCACGCCAGGGGCGAACGAGGTCATAATGCGTGACGATACGGCAGCATCTAGTTTTACTCCGGTTAGCTCCGCGAATATGAATTTACCAACCATTACGCCGGTAAAATTTTGTGTAATCCCCTGAATATTATCCATGTTAACTTTTGACATGAACTCTCTGATAACAGCGTTAACTATTTTTTGAGTTTCCTGATTAACCGATATTCCTCGTTTGAACATGTTCGCCATCCTCACACGATGATCAAAATTAGCATGGCGATGAGCCGTGTCTATGAAGTCATAACCGAGGTAATACATGCTAACCGGAAAAGAGAGCATTCCCTGCGCTACAGAAACCTGGAAGCCGGAATCGCCAGCATCCAGACTCTTCAGTCAGGATTTCGCGCTGTCCATTTCTAACCTTCCTTATAGTTTTAAAATCCCTCGGCGTTCGCGCTGTGTGGGTTCAAGTCCCACTCCGGCTACCATGGGAAAACAAAGAATAATCAAAGCAATAAGCAGTGTCGTGAAACCACCGAAAGGTGGTTTTTTTGTGCCTCCAGTTTAGCGCGAAGTGAGCGTATCTCATCGTCATCACGATCGTGCTGTGCCCGAGAATTTGCTGCCATACCAGAACGTTAAGCCTAATTCTCTAATATCAAGCCCGGAAAGCAGGGCGATTTTCAGCTAACCTGCAACCAATCTTAAACAAACATTTCACTCCCCAGACACAGATTTCCGCCGCTGATAAACTGGTGGGTATCCACCCTGGAGAGCGGAAGGTTATTGTCATGCAATATGAAGAACAGCAGCTTATCAACGGCCTTTTCGAGCGTCTGAAACAGGCCGGACAACAAAACAGCCAGCGGGACGCAGATGCAGAGCATCAGATCGCTGAATTCGTCAGGCAGCAGCCTGCGGCCCCCTACTATATGGCGCAATCGATTTTGATTCAGGAAGCGGCGCTGAAACGCCTGCAGGCACGGGTTCAGGAGCTTGAAAGCGAATTAGCCGCGCAAAAAAGCAAACCCTCGACGGGCGGCAGTTTCCTCGGCGGCCTGTTTGGTGGTGGGAAAAGTAACCCGCAGCCTGACAACAGCTGGAATGCCCAGCCGCAACAGCCACCGGCGCAGGATTACTCACGGGCGCCAGCGCCGGCTACTCGCGGCGGCGGTTTTATGGCTGGCGCGCTCCAGACAGCCGCTGGCGTGGCCGGTGGCATCGCGCTGGCCGAGATGCTTACCAGCATGTTCCATCAGTCGCGGCCGGAAGAGATCGTGAACATTATCGAAGAACCGACAATGCCCGTCGGTGGTGAACCGTTTGTCGGTAATCAATACGGCGACGTTAATAACGTCTCTGACACCCGTTTCCTCAACCAGAACGATCCGTTCGGCAATAATAACGACACCTGGCAGAACGACGATGTAGATGACGACTACAGCAATGACGACGACAGTTTTATTTAACGACGTTATCGTGAAACCACAGAAATGAAGTGAACCCCGAAAGTTGGACATCCAACTTTCGGGGTTTTGCGTTTCCGAGTCAAAAAAGCCTTCGAGGCTAAGCCTGAAGACTCATAATTCACATTCTTTTTGCTGCTTTTCTTACTAACAAACCTGTCAGAATTGCCGGAAGCAATCCAAACAAAGAGGCGATATCGACTAACGTATCCTCCAGTGCTTCTATCCCGTATGTGCCGAAATGATCCATCACGGCATAAGCCCATTCGGCAGGTGTCAAATCACACCCCGCCCAAATACGCCTTCCTCACCTCCTGATTCCCCAGCAGCTCCTCACCGCTGCCGCTCAGCCGGATCTGCCCGTTCACCATCACATACCCCCGGTCAGACAGCTTCAATGCGTGGTGCGCATTCTGCTCCACCAGAAAAATGGTCATGCCACTGCGGGCCAGCTCGCGCAGCGTCTGGAAGATCTGCTTCACCACAATCGGGGCTAAGCCCAGGCTCGGTTCATCCAGCAGCAGCAGCTTCGGACGGCTCATCAGCGCCCGGGCGATCGCCAGCATCTGCTGTTCCCCGCCGGACATGGTCATCGCGCGCTGTTTACGCCGCTCTTTAAGACGAGGGAAAAGGTCAAACATGGTTTGCATATCTTCAGCGGCAAACTGGCTGCCGATGGGAATGGTCCCCATCAGCAGGTTCTCTTCAACGGTCATATCCGGGAAGATTCGTCTGCCTTCCGGCGCCTGAGCAATGCCGCCGGACGCAACGTAGTGGGTGGATTTATGGCTGATATCTTCACCACCGAAAAGGATCTGTCCGTTGCGGATACGAGGCTGACCAAAGATGGACATCAGCAATGTCGATTTACCCGCGCCGTTTGCGCCAATCAGCGCCACGGTTTCCCCCTTATTCACCTCAAGAGAGACCTGCTTCAGCGCCTGAATGACGCCGTAAAACACATCCACCTCGCGAAAAGCCAGCAGCGGTTCGCTCATAGGGATACCTCGCTTTCGTCCGTGCCCAGATAGGCGGCAATGACCTTTTCGTCATGCTGGATCTGCTCGGGTTTTCCTCTGGCAATCACATCGCCGTGGTCGAGCACGATAATGTCGTCCGAAATCTCCATCACCATCCCCATATCATGCTCAATCAGTAATACCGTGATGTCATGGTGATCCCGCAGAAAGCGAATAATGCTGCTCAGCTTATGCGTTTCAACCGGGTTCAGCCCTGCGGCGGGTTCATCCAGACAGATCATTTCTGGCCCGGTGCACATTGCCCGCGCAATTTCCAGACGCCGCTGCTGGCCGTACGACATCTCTCCCGCCAGGCGATTGGCGCACTCCACCAGATCCACTACTTCCAGCCAGTAGAAGGCTCTGTCCAGGGCGTCGCTTTCCGCCCGCCGGTAGGACGGCGTATTCAGGATCCCGGCGAGCAGATTGCGGTTCACCCGCATATGCTGCGCGACCAGCAGGTTTTCCACGACCGACATCTCGCGAAAAAGACGGATATTTTGAAACGTGCGCGCCAGCCCTGCGCGGTTGACCAGATGCGTTCCGCCAAACATTTTGTAGAACAGACGTTGCCCGAACTGCGCGGGGTTAATCCAGTCACCCGGCTGGAATTTTTGACCAAGGACCTGAATCACGTTGGTCGTTTTATTGCGGGTGTTAAACAAAATGTTGCCGCCGGAGGCTCTGTAGAAGCCCGTCAGGCAGTTAAACACGGTTGTTTTTCCCGCCCCGTTTGGCCCAATCAGGGCGGTAATGGAGCCGCGCTGCACGTCCAGGTTGACGTCGTTTAGCGCCTTAATCCCACCAAAGTGCATCATCAAATGTTCAACGCGTAATATCGTTTCGTTCATGGTGCGACGCCCTTACGCACGGCAAACCCGCTGCGGTTAATGCGGATCAAACCGCGTGGACGCCAGATCATCATCACCACCATCAGCATGCCAAACAGCAGGACGCGGTACTCGGCAAAACTGCGCAGCAGTTCCGGCGTGACCGTGAGCACAAAGGCGGCCAGCACCACGCCCAGCGTCGAGCCCATACCGCCCAGTACGACAATGGCGAGGATCAGTGCCGATTCAAAGAAGGTAAAGGAGGTTGGATTCACGAACCCCTGATAGGTGGCGAAGAACACCCCGGCAATGCCCGCGGTCGACGCGCCCAGCGTAAAGGCGGAAAGCTTCACCAGAACATGGTTCAACCCCATTGAGCGGCAGGCAATTTCGTCTTCACGCAGGGCTTCCCACGCCCGACCAATCGGCATGCGCGTCAGGCGGTGCTTGATGTAGAGCACCAGCATCACCACCAGAAACAGCACCGCGTAGATAAAAATAAACTTCATGTTCGGGTTGTAGGTCAGGTGGAAAAATTCGTGGAAGGGCACGCCGCCTTCTTTCGCGCGTCGTCCAAATTCCAGACCGAAAAAGGTGGGGGGAGGGGCCGACACGCCGTTGGGGCCGCCGGTGAAGGTCAGCCAGTTGTTCAGTATCAGGCGAATAATCTCCCCGAACCCGAGGGTGACGATGGCCAGATAGTCACCGTGCATGCGCAGTACCGGGAAACCGAGCAGGGCGCCTGCAGCGGCGGCCATGATTGCCGCCAGCGGCAGCATACTCCAGAAGCCTAAGCCGAGATACTGGTACCCCAGCGCCAGACCGTACGCCCCAATCGCGTAGAACGCGACATATCCCAGATCCAGCAGACCGGCCAGGCCCACGACGATGTTCAGCCCCAGACCGAGAAGCACGTAGATCAGCCCGAGAATGGCGACGGTCAGCACATATTTAGTGGCGACAAACGGAAAGCAAATCGCAAGGGTAATCACCAGAGGAATAATCCAGCGCATGCGGCTTTTGTATTCCGGTGGCCTGACATATACACCCGCGCTGTCGGCCTCGAAGCGCGCCTGGAAACGGGCCCCCGGGGCGGTACCTAAAAAGGCGCTCAACAGAAAGCGTCCGAACATGACGATGCCAACCATCCAGGCCAGTCGCTGCCCGGCGAAGTTAAAGCTGTACCCGTCCAGCACCACGCCCGCGATGGGGCCGAAGATAATCAGCGCAATCAGCCCGGAAAAAATCGCGTCCAGAATGCAGCGTTTAAGTGAAAAACCGTGTGATGTCATCATTCTCTCCCTCACACTTTGGCCACAATCGGGCGTCCAAGCAGGCCCTGAGGACGGAAAATAAGGATCATGACCAGCAGGCCGAACGAGAAGACATCTTTATAGTCCGAGTTCACCATGCCCGAGAACTGCGCTTCCGCCACGCCCAGGATAAGGCCACCGAGCATCGCGCCGGGAAGGGAGCCGATGCCGCCGAGTACTGCTGCAGTAAAGGCTTTAATGCCGATCACGAACCCGACGTAGAAATCAAAGGTGCCGTAGTTCATGGTGATCAACACCCCCGCCAGACCGGCCATCGCCGCGCCGATGACAAAGACCAGCGAAATAATCCGGTCGGTGTTAATGCCCAGAATGGAGGCCATCTTACGATCCTGCTGCACCGCGCGACACATCCGGCCCAGCCTGGTACGGTTGATTATCCAGGTGAGCACCAGCATGCCGGCAAACGAGGCAACCAGAATAAACACTTTGGTGTAGGTTATCTGCACGAACCCTTCGCCCAGATGCAGGCGAATGACGCCGTCCAGCATAGTTGGCACCCCCTGCTGGCGCGGGCCCTGGCTCAGCTGTGCGTAGTTTTGCAGGATAAGCGACATCCCGATGGCGGAGATCAGCGGCGCCAGGCGCGTGGAGTTGCGCAGCGGCTTGTAGGCGATACGCTCGATAGTCCAGCCGTACACCCCGGTGACCACAATGGTGAACACCAGCGTGCCGAGGATCAGCAGCGGGAAGGACTGCAGGCCAAAGAACGAGAGCAGCGCCAGGCCAATGGCGCAAAGATAGGCGGAAATCATATACACTTCGCCGTGGGCGAAATTGATCATCCCGATAATGCCGTACACCATGGTGTAGCCGATGGCGATCAGGCCGTAGACGGAACCCAGCGTTAAGCCATTGATTAACTGTTGCAGGAAGAATGTACTCATCTTAGCGCGCTCGTTTTATAGGCTGCGCGATCCGCGCAGCCTGATGTTTATTACGCGCCGACGGGCAGGCCCGCCGACGTTGAGCGTGACTCCGTCCCGTTACTGCACTTCCTTATATTTCCCTTTGTCGTCCCACTGGTAAACCACGTAGTCAGACACTTTCAGATCGCCTTTGCTGTCCCAGGCTTTTTTGCCCATCACCGTGTCGACGGAATTGGCCTTTAGCCACTCGCTGGCTTTGGCCGAGTCCTTGCCGCCGGTGGCCTTGAAGGCCGCGGCAATGGCCTGTACGGAGGCATAGGAGTAGAGGGTGTAACCTTCCGGCTCGAATTTACCGGCGCGGAATTTCTCGATAACCGCTTTGCCGTCCGGGATCAGGCGCGGGTCTTTACCAAAGGTCATGTAAATGCCATTGGTATACTGCGGGCCGCCCGCGGCGGTCACCATCTCCTCGTTGACGATGCAGTCCCCGGAGAAGAATTTTGCCTGTACGCCCTGCTCACGCATCTGGCGAACCAGCGGACCGGCTTCCGGGTGACAGCCACCGAAGAACACGACGTCCGGTTTTTGCGCGCCGATCTTGGTGACCAGCGCGTTAAAGTCTTTTTCACCGCGGGATAACCCCTCGTACATCACATCCTGAACCCCGCGTTTCGCCAGTGCCGCTTTGGTGGCGTCAGCCAGACCCTGACCATAGGTGTCTTTGTCGTGAATGATCACCACACGTTTGGCTTTCAGCTTGTCGATGATGAAGTCGCTGGCAACCTGACCCTGCTGGTCGTCGCGGCCGCACATGCGGAACATATCGCTCATGCCGCGTTCGGTGATCAGCGGGTTAGTTGAGCCGGGGGTAATCGCAATAATACCTGCGTCGCTATACACCTCGGAGGCGGGCATGGTGGAAGAGGAGCAGAAATGGCCGACCACGGCGTTGACCTTATCCTGGTCAACTAAACGGTTGGCGACGGCCACGGCCTGCTTGGGCTCGCAGGCATCATCTCCCTGAACCAGTTTGATTTTCTCACCGTTAATGCCGCCTGCGGCATTAATGTCTTCAGCGGCCTGCGTAGCGCCGTGCCAGTACTGATCGCCATAGGTGGCGTTCGGACCCGTGAACGGTCCGGCCACGCCAATCACAATATCTGCCCGGGCGGAAAACGCCGTCACCAGGCAACCGGCCAATACAAGAGAAAGAGGAGTTCTGATAAATTTCAGCGACATTATTATGTTCCTTAGCAAAGAGGTTTTTGCACCACGGCGTAAACCCGAACGCCCGACGGCGCAGCCAATCCGAAACACGAGCAAGAACAAAATGCACTAAACGAACAAGATACAGACGGCATCCTGCATATTACGGCGAGATTTCCCTGCGCAGGGGCGCGCGAAGAACGTTAAGCAAAAACGTTGCCAGAATGGTTAACCCATTGACGAGCATGCGACATGTTTGAGTATAGAGCGCCGCGTTATGCCGCCTTGCGGGAGGAGAAGAAATTACAGCGGAGATCACATATCGTTAACAATAAAGCCCATAAGTTGTGCAAAGCTCACGGTTTGCACGTTTTTGCAGCAATAAAGACCTAAACTTCAGCCCGGAGAGGGGTGAGATATGTGTTAGGATCGTTTCCTTTTTTGCAGGAGTATCAGCGATGACTGAAGGCCCATTGAATGAAAGCGAAATGGCGTGGCTTGAAGAGACGTTAATGTCTTACGGTCATGATGACGCGTCCGTGATTGACGTGTCCGAACTGGACGGCATGCTTACCGCAGTGCTTTCCGGTCCTGTTGTCGTTGAGCCAGATGCCTGGCTGGTGGCGGTTTGGGGTGGCGAGAAGTACATTCCGCGCTGGAAAAACGATCGTGAGATGAACCGTTTTATCGATCTCTGCTTTAAGCACATGAACGATATTGCCGAGCGTCTGAGCGAATACCCGGATCAGTTCGAACCGATGTTTGGCTATAACGACGTTGACGGTGAGAGCTATACCGTGGTGGAAGAGTGGTGCTACGGCTACATGCGCGGCGTGGCGCTGACGGACTGGTCTGCCTTGCCGGAAGCCCTGAAGGCCGATCTTGAAGTGATTGCGCTGCACGGAACGGAAGAGAACAGCGAAAAGCTGGATGAACTGTCCGAAGAGGAGTACATCGCCAGCATCGAGAGCATCCAGCCTGCGGCACTGCGTTTATATCAATACTGGGTAAACAACCCGCAGCAGCCGGAAGCGAAGAAGCCGATTGTGAACGGCACAAAGGTCGGGCGTAACGATCCGTGTCCTTGCGGCAGCGGGAAGAAGTTTAAGAGCTGCTGTTTGCACTGATAAAAAAGGGGCTGATGACAGCCCCTTTTTTTATTTAGCCCACTTCCGGCAGCATCCCGGCTGCAATCAACACCTGCACCAGAATAATCACCACCCCGCAGCCAAACACAACGCACAGCAGCGGTTTTCCGCCCGCCACGCGATACCCTTGCTGAGGATGCTGCTGACGGCTTTTCCATGCCAGCAGGGAAGGGAGGAGGAGGGCAAGGATCGACAGCGCCACTCCCGCGTAGCCCAGCGCCATCACAAATCCGCGCGGATAAAACAGCGCGAACGCCAGCGGCGGCAGGAAGGTAATTGCGCCCGTCTGTAACCGTCCGGCCGCGGTATTGCGGCGCTGGAACAGGTCGGCCAGATAATCAAACAGGCCGAGCGCCACGCCCAGGAACGAGGTTGCCAGCGCCAGGTCGGCAAACAGGTGTACCGCCAGCTCCACGTGTGGGGAGGTGACGACCTCGCGCAGTGCGAGCAGAAAACCGTTCAGGCCAGCGTGTTGCGCCATCAGCCCAATAAAGGTTGAAGAGTCAATGCTGCCCAGCGTCACCAGCTGCCAGAAAATATAGGCAATCAGCGGGATCGCGCTGCCGATAACAAAGACCCGGCGCAGTTTTCGGATATCGCCGTTCATATAGCTGACGATGCTTGGCACGCTGCCGTGGAAGCCAAATGAGGTGAAAATGACCGGGATCGCGGAGAGCGCCAGCCCTTTTTCCAGCGGCAGCGTCAGCAGGTTAACCTTGTGCACGTGCGGCGCCAGCAGCACCAGCATGACAATCAGGAAGAGAATTTTAGCGCTGAACAGAAAACGGTTAAACAGATCGACCAGCGATGTGCCCACGCAGACCACGCCGCCGCCGATGAGCGCAAAGAAGATGGCGCCCGTCGCAGGGGTAATGTCAGAGCCAAACCAGTCGTTGACGCTGGAGGCGATGAGCTCCCCGGCACCGCTGATATAGGCGGCGGTCAGGGCGTACATCAGGAACATCATGCTAAAGCCGGTTATCCACTGGCCGTAGCGTCCGAGATAGCGCGCCGCAAGCGAACCCAGACCGGTGTCGGCGGGTACGTGCTGGTAAACCTCAAGCAGCAACAGGGCGGTGTAACACATCAGCGCCCAGAGCGTTCCCAGCAGCAGCAGGGTCATGCCAAATCCCACGCCCGCGGCTGCCAGAGGCATTGCCAGCATTCCTGCGCCAATTGTCGTTCCAGCGACGATAAAAATACTTCCCAGAGTTCTGTTTTTCACGCTTTCCTCTACAACGCTTCTTAACCGCGACAAAATCTGCGGCGCAGAGTAAGGGAAAAGCCGTTACTCGTCAAATCACCGTTACAAGTGGTGTAAAAAATTATTTACGCATTAATGACCCAGGCCTGTGCCTACCTCATAAGGGCAATACTGCTGCGCGACATTCCGGCGTAACGTAAACAATAAATATAAATTATCAAATTAAGTGAGGGTCTTATGGCAGGGGAGAATCCCTTTACCGCGGCATGGAGCCGGGGAGGTAACCTGTTGTGCCATGGTCACTGGATAATCAGCTGGCAGAACCAACCCCTGAACCTTCCCGAGTCCCGCCGCGAAAAGGATATGGGCACCTGGGCAATCTATTCGGTTATTGATCCTGAAGATGAAACCTTTGCACAAGGATTACAGGAAGATGAGTGGATCATCGAGAATGTCGACTGGTTAACGGATCTGTTTTTCGAGGTGGGTATTCCGCTGGAGACGTCCAGCTACCGCTATTTTTACCAGGCCGTGAATCCCCATGACTGGCGTTGCACCAGCTGTGCGGGGTGTATGTAAATTAACGCGGTGCCGGAAGCCGGCACCGCGCTGAAATTAATTCTGCGTATCAAGAGTGGAGAGTTCTTTATCAATAAAGTAAAGACCTTCGCCGGATTTCCCGACCAGAGATAATTTATCCAGCACGGATTTAAACAGCTTCTCTTCTTCGTGTTGCTCAGCGACGTACCACTGCAGGAAATTAAAGGTTGGATAATCCTGGCTGGTCATCGCGGCATGAACCAGTTCGTTAATTTTCTGCGTGATAAGCTGCTCGTGCTCGTAGGTGGCGCGGAACAGTTCATCGAGAGAATTATACTCAGCGAACGGTGATGCCACGGTTTCAATGCGCGGCAGGCTGCCCGTATCTGTCAGATAATCAAACAGACGCTGCATGTGGGTCATCTCTTCCTGAGCGTGACGACGCAGAAACGCGGCAGCGCCCTCGAAACTGTGGTAGCTGCACCAGGCGCTCATCTGCTGGTAGAGCAGGGATGAAAAAAGCTCAAGGTTCATTTGTGCGTTGAGCTTGTCGATCATTTCAGTTTTCAGCATGGTGACGCTCCGGATTATTATTTCTGGTTCACAATGAGCGACACTATAATTTGTTATTTAATTATTTGCAAAACGTAAAATTTTTATTTTATTTATTTAAAATACGAATGGGAATAAAACGCATTGGCGATTTTTATAACTTATTAATGAGAATTATTTTTGTTCGTAATGAAATAAACTGCCAGCATGCGCTGGCAGCTTCGATTAATACCACGGATTAGTTGACTTAGGATTAACGGCGTAACCCATACATTTATACTGGATAGTCACGCTCTCGTTCAGGCACAAAGAGCCGCTGGTCAGAGTGCAGGTTTTAATGGGCTGACCATAGGCTGAGGCAGTGGCATACCCCATGCTCTGACACGCTTTTGCCGCCGTGCCGTTGTTCACATACTCATCGGAATACGCATTTTGCAGCGCAGCCTGGCCGTAGTCGAGGCGGACGATGCCGTTCGGCGCGTCGAGGCTGCTGACTTCAGCCTGGCGGTTAATAGTACATCCCGCGAGCAGCAGGATTGTGCCGGCTACAATGACTCTTTTCATGATTCGCTCTGAGTGGATGGAAATACGTTATCGTACCCGCAGATGCCCGCTGCAATGGCTGGAATAGCCGGACAATCTGCCCTCACTCTTCGCAACGGGTCCGCGGTGAGCGCTTTCAGGCCATGCTCTGATATAAATGTGATGCGCATCACAAAAGTGCTGATTTTTGTGATGGTGGTCATATTATAGGCGCGTTGATAATAAAGTTGTATAACAAGTTAATGGAGCATCATCGTGAAACTGCGCAAAATCCTGAAAAGTATGTGGGCCAATTACTGCCGCACCTTCAAAGACGTGCCGCCGGGCGCCATGTTCTGATAAAAAAACCTGCTTCGGCGGGTTTTTTTATACCTGCAGGCGATGAAGGGGAGATGCCAGGGGTGTGTTTTGCTACTATGGCGGCCTTTAAATAAGGAGAAAACCCCATGTCACAAAACCTGAGCGCCGATCAGGAACTGGTCTCTGACGTTGTCGCCTGTCAGCTGGTTATCAAACAAATCCTTGATGTTCTGGACGTGATTGCGCCGGTTGAAGTGCGCGAGAAGATGTCTACGCAGCTGAAAAACATCGATTTCGCCAGCCATCCCGCTGCCGCTGACCCGGTTACGCTTCGTGCGATCCAGAAAGCCATCGCGCTGATTGAACTGCGATTCACGCCGCAGGGTGAATCCCACTAAAACCGGGAAATGGGCGACGGCATGTGTCGCCCCTTGATGCTGTCAAAAGAACGTCTGGACCAGCAGATAGCTCGCCGCGCACGCGCAGCTTACCCCAATCAGCCCAGGCAGAATAAAGCTGTGGTTGATGATAAATTTGCCGATGCGGGTGGTGCCTGAACGGTCAAAGCCGATGCAGGCCAAATCACTTGGGTAGGTCGGCAGGACGAAATAGCCGTATGACGCAGGGAAAAAGGCGATCAGCATTTTCGGGTCGATGCCGAGCATGAGGCCCATAGGCGCAACGGCCGTCAGCGCAGCCGCCTGGCTGTTCACCAGTTTTGACACCAGAAACAGCACAATAGCATACGTCCACGGGTGGCTTTTCACGACGCCTTCCAGCGCCAGCTTTAACTCGTCGAGATGCGCCTGGAAAAAGGTATCGCTCATCCACGCCACGCCGAACACCGAGAAGATCGCGACCATACCGGCCTTAAACACCGCGCCGTTGGAAATCGCCGACGCATTGACCTTACAGGCCATTAGCATCACGGCCCCTGCAATTAACATCATCATCTGAATAACAAGGTTCATCGACAGCGCCGTCATTTTGCCTTTCAGCTCAAAGGCGGGGCGCAGCTCAGGGAACGCACCCAGCAAAACAACCACGGCAATACCGGCAAAGAAAATCCACGTGGACCAGTAGGCCTGTTTAGGGAAACGCTGATTCATTAACGTCTCTGTTCCACCGTAGATAAACTCGCGCTGCTTAGGATCTTTCAGCTTTTCCTGAAACTCCACGTCATCCGCCAAATCTTTTCCGCGGCGTAAACTCCACAGGGCAGCAATAGCTACGCCGAAAAGTGAAGCGGGAACCGACACGGCGAGAATTTCCAGGATCCCCCACGCGTGGCCGATGCCATGCTGGGCCGCCAGGATAGACACCAGCGACACCACGGCAACGGACACGGGGGAGGCGGTAATCGCCATCTGCGACGCGACCGATGCCACGGCCATAGGGCGCTCGGGGCGGATCCCTTTTTTCAGGGCGATATCCGCAATGATGGGGAACATGGTATAGACCACATGCCCGGTGCCGCACAGAAAGGTCAGCATCCAGGTGGTGAATGGAGCGAGTAGGGTGATGTGCTGTGGGTGTTTGCGCAGCAGACGTTCAGCAAACTGCATCATGACGTTGAGGCCACCCGCAGTCTGCAGCGTAGCGGCACAACCAATCACCGCGAGGATGGTCAGCATAACGTCTACCGGCGGCTTACCCGGTTGCAGACCAAAGACAAAACATAAAATAAAAAGACCAATACCGCTGATTAACCCGAGCCCCATACCGCCGAAACGCGTACCCGTCAGCAGGCAGAGGAGAATGACAACAAACTCAATGGTGATCATGATGCTCCCTCGTCAATGATTATGTAACTAAATAAATCATCACACGTTGTGTGGTTAATCATTGGGAGCCAGATCTGATTTGTTAAATTTCAGCAAAAGCAGAAGGTTGGAGACGTGAAGGGAGCCTGCTCCTCCGAATGGGAGCAGGCCAAAAAACTCAGTGGTGCTGCACCGCCACGATGTCGAGCAGATGACGGTCGGTTTGCTCAGGACATAAACCTGCCTGCTGCGCATTATGGATCTCATCCGCCAGCGTCTTCAGCAGCAGGCCATCCTGCTGCTGCTCTTTATCCATATCGCGTAAGAATCTGAGCGTCGTAATGTCCTGCTGCGCTTTGGCTTCATCGGCCAGTTTGTTGAGGGTGCTGCAGCGTTGTTCATACTCTTCAAGCGTCTTCTGAAACAGTTCTTCCAGGCAAGAGTAATTTTCATTGATCCCATCAAGGGCTTTAACGACAGGATTTGCCCCTGCGGCTTTCAGGAAGTTAAAGACACGCATCATATGGGTGACGTTACTTTGCGCCTGAGAGCGAAAGAATGTGGCAGATCCCGTGAGGCTATTCTCGGCACACCACGCACTTAAGTGAAGGTGCAGATTCGAGGCGTAGAACTCAAGGTTCATCTGCGCGTTAAGTTTTTGCATCATCGTTTGGGTAGCCATACTCATATCCTTATTGACTGTGGGACGTGATGTCCGTTGCTTAACCTGAGCGTCAGGCAAATATGAAGAAAAGAGCAGAAATACACATTCTGCCGTGACCGAAGTCGACCGAAATTCACTTCCTGTGTTCGATATAAATAAGCATACCCTTGTCTTTGGTCTAAGAAAACTCTTAATTGGGCTGTATTTACCATACATTACAAAGTTTAATATAGTACAGAAATGCAATCAGCTCGCCATGAATTGAATATAGTTTAATGCTCTAATAATTAACAGTTTTTATTGCAGAGATACACTGTTACTCTTTCGAAAATATTAAGTTGGAATAATACTCCGTGAAAAAGAGAAATACGGATTAATCGTTTCGAATATATGATGTGCTAATAAAATTGCGCTAAATCAAATTCTGCGGAATAACCGTGTTCAGGTGCCTGGTGCATTTTTGATGAAAAACATCTTGAACCCCTTTAACGCCAGATGACGTTTAGTCCACTGAGGGGTATCAGGGATTTCTTAGCTAATCTTATGGATAATTCTGCTTAACCCACTTTCATTTGTCTGACAAATCCTGCCTTTTTTATGTCATTTTTCGCTGAATTTATGTACGCAATTACTGTAATTCTGCGGTGTGATGGGGCTCTCTTATGGATGATTAATTTCCCGCTAAAACTATCACCAGCAATAACGCTTATGACGAGGTAAGCGCTAATGCCTTGTTTTAAGTCCGATTAAATAAGAAGCACGCACATATTCCCTACAGAAAAGAATGCTAAAGCTGGAGTTTACCATGCACAAATTTACTAAAGCGCTGGCGGCCATCGGTCTGGCTGCCGTTATGTCACAATCCGCTATCGCTGAGAATTTAAAACTCGGTTTTTTGGTAAAACAGCCCGAAGAGCCCTGGTTCCAGACTGAGTGGAAATTCGCCGATAAAGCCGGGAAAGATTTAGGTTTTGAAGTGATTAAAATCGCCGTGCCTGACGGTGAGAAAACCCTGAACGCCATCGACAGCCTGGCGGCCAGCGGTGCGAAAGGTTTCGTTATCTGTACTCCGGATCCAAAGCTCGGTTCGGCCATCGCGGCGAAAGCGCGCGGTTACGATATGAAGGTCATCGCGGTTGACGATCAGTTCGTTAATGCCAAAGGCAAGCCGATGGACAGCGTCCCGCTGGTGATGATGGCGGCGACCAAAATCGGCGAACGCCAGGGGCAGGAACTCTATAAAGAGATGCAAAAGCGCGGCTGGGATGTCAAAGAGACTGCGGTGATGGCCATTACCGCAGACGAGCTGGACACCGCACGTCGCCGTACTTCCGGTTCAATGGACGCGCTGAAAGCGGCCGGTTTCCCGGAAAAACAGATCTACAAAGTCCCTACCAAATCTAACGATATCCCGGGCGCTTTCGACGCCGCGAACTCTATGCTGGTTCAGCATCCGGAGGTCAAACACTGGCTGGTGGTCGGCATGAACGACAACACCGTGCTGGGTGGGGTACGCGCGACGGAAGGCCAGGGCTTTAAAGCGCCTGACGTGATCGGGATTGGCATCAACGGCGTTGACGCCGTCAGCGAGCTGTCCAAAGCGCAGGCTACCGGCTTCTACGGTTCTCTGCTGCCAAGCCCGGACGTTCACGGCTATAAATCCAGTGAGATGCTCTACAACTGGGTCACCAAAGGGGCTGAGCCGCCGAAATTTACCGAAGTGACCGACGTGGTGCTGATTACCCGCGACAACTTCAAAGAGGAGCTGGCGAAAAAAGGACTGGGCGGGAAGTAATACGCGGTGATTGTGCCCCTCATCCTTCGTGAGGGGCCAGACGTACACACTACAGGAATCACGGAGACGTTATGCGACAGTCTGATCCGTATCTCTCTTTTCGCGGCATCGGGAAAACTTTCCCCGGTGTTAACGCGCTGACCGATATCAGCTTCGACTGCTATGCCGGCCAGGTTCACGCCCTGATGGGGGAAAACGGTGCGGGAAAATCCACGCTGTTGAAGATCCTCAGCGGCAACTACGCGCCCACTACCGGCTCGCTGGCCATACGCGGTGAAGAGGTGGCGTTTGCCGATACCACGGCGGCGCTCAATGCCGGGGTGGCGATCATCTACCAGGAGCTGCACCTCATTCCTGAGATGACTGTGGCGGAAAACATCTATTTGGGACAGCTCCCGCACAAAGGCGGCGTGGTAAATCGTTCGCTACTTAATTATGAAGCGGGGCTGCAGCTTAAGCATCTGGGCCTGGACGTCGATCCCCAGACGCCGCTGAAATACCTCTCCATCGGCCAGTGGCAGATGGTTGAAATTGCCAAGGCGCTGGCGCGTAACGCCAGAATTATTGCCTTCGACGAACCTACCAGTTCGCTCTCTAAGCGTGAAATCGAAAATCTGTTCCGCGTGATCCGCGAATTGCGTCAGGAAGGCCGCACGATTTTGTATGTCTCGCACCGTATGGAAGAGATATTTGCCCTGAGCGACGCCATCACCGTCTTTAAAGATGGACGCTATGTGCGCACCTTTACCGACATGGCGCAGGTGAACCATGACCAGCTGGTTCAGGCGATGGTCGGACGCGATCTGGGCGATATTTATCACTGGCAACCGCGCCCGTACGGCCCGGAACGCCTGCGCCTGGATAACGTCAAAGCGCCGGGCGTCAGAACACCGATTTCGTTATCCGTACGCAGCGGTGAAATCGTCGGCCTGTTTGGTCTGGTGGGGGCGGGGCGCAGCGAATTGATGAAAGGTCTGTTCGGCGGTACCCGTATTACCGATGGTCAGGTCTCTATTGACGGCGAACGGGTAGATATCCAGAAACCGGCCCACGCGATCGGGGCGGGGATGATGCTCTGCCCGGAAGACCGGAAAGCGGAGGGGATTATTCCGGTGCACTCGGTGCGCGACAACATCAATATTTCTGCCCGTCGTAAGTTTATTCGCGCCGGTTGCCTGATAAACGATAGCTGGGAGTCGAGTAACGCCGACCACCATATTCGCTCGCTGAATATCAAAACGCCGGGTCCGGAACAGCTGATCATGAATCTGTCAGGCGGAAACCAGCAGAAGGCAATTTTAGGCCGCTGGCTGTCAGAAGATATGAAGGTCATTTTGCTGGACGAGCCGACGCGCGGTATCGATGTGGGGGCAAAACACGAAATCTATAACGTGATCTATGAGCTGGCAAAACGCGGCGTGGCTGTGCTCTTCGCCTCCAGCGATCTGCCGGAGGTGCTTGGCGTGGCCGACCGCATTGTGGTGATGCGTGAAGGTGAAATTGCCGGCGAATTACTTCATGAACAGGCGAATGAACAACAGGCGTTGAACCTCGCCATGCCTAAAGTTAGCCAGGCTGTCGCCTGAGTAAGGAGTTAATGATGTCCTCTGTTACTACATCCGGAGTGCCGAAGTCGAAGTCGGCGCTGAGTATTGGACGTATCTGGGATCAGTACGGCATGCTGGTGGTTTTTGCCGCACTGTTCCTTGCCTGCGCGATCTTTGTCCCTAATTTTGCCACCTTCATTAATATGAAGGGGCTGGGGCTGGCCATTTCCATGTCCGGGATGGTGGCCTGCGGGATGCTGTTCTGCCTGGCCTCCGGCGATTTTGACCTGTCGGTGGCGTCGGTGATTGCCTGTGCGGGCGTCACGACGGCCGTGGTGATCAACATGACGGAGAGCCTGTGGATTGGCGTCTTAGCCGGTCTGTTACTCGGCGTCATCAGCGGTCTGGTGAACGGTTTTGTTATCGCGCGCCTGAAGATTAACGCCCTGATCACCACGCTTGCGACGATGCAAATTGTCCGCGGGCTGGCCTATATCATCTCCGACGGTAAAGCGGTGGGGATTGAAGACGAGCGCTTCTTCACGCTGGGTTATGCCAACTGGCTGGGTCTGCCTGCGCCTATATGGCTGACGGTGGCCTGCCTGATCCTGTTCGGCTTCCTGCTTAACCGGACCACCTTTGGCCGTAATACGCTGGCGATTGGCGGTAATGAAGAGGCCGCCCGTCTGGCTGGGGTGCCGGTCGTACGCACTAAAATTATTATCTTTGTGCTCTCAGGGCTGGTTTCTGCCGCAGCGGGGATTATTCTGGCGTCGCGTATGACCAGCGGCCAGCCGATGACCTCTATCGGTTACGAGCTGATCGTCATTTCGGCCTGCGTGTTAGGGGGCGTTTCCCTCAAGGGCGGCATCGGAAAAATCTCATATGTGGTGGCCGGTATCCTGATTTTAGGGACGGTGGAGAACGCCATGAACCTGCTGAATATTTCACCGTTCTCGCAGTACGTGGTTCGTGGTCTGATCCTGCTGGCAGCGGTGATTTTCGACCGTTACAAGCAAAAAGCGAAGCGTACCGTGTAACCCTTTTTCCTGTCTTTTATTGCTCAACTTATAACCTTAGTTGACCTCTTAACCGCCCCGCCAGTAATACTGGCGGGGCGGTTGTCAAATGGCGAGCCACGTCACACTGTCTATACTTACATGGCTATGAAAGAGGTAAAGGCGTTTACCTCTCGTAAACCGTAAGGAGGAAAAGGGTGGCTGACACGTTAACCGCACCGCCTGTACTGCCCGGACACTATGCTTTCTTTTTTGATCTCGACGGCACGCTCGCCGGGATAAAACCGCACCCCGATCAGGTGTCTATTCCGGAGGCGGTGTTACAGGATTTGCATCAGCTCTCACTCATGAATGAGGGAGCACTGGCATTGATATCAGGGCGCTCAATGGCCGAGCTGGATCTGCTCGCCAGTCCATACCACTTTCCGCTGGCCGGTGTACACGGAGCGGAGCGCCGCGACATCCATGATCAAACGCATATCGTTTCACTCCCCGACGCACTCACGCAAACGCTACATAAGCAGCTTTCTGACGCGCTGGAAGCGCTGCCTGGCACCGAGCTGGAAGCCAAAGGCATGGCCTTTGCCCTGCATTATCGTCAGGCGCCGCAGCATGAGGAGGCAGTACTTACGCTTGCTCAGAGGGTGGCAGATGCGCATCCACAGCTGGCGTTACAGCCCGGCAAATGCGTGGTTGAGTTAAAACCGAAAGGGATTAATAAAGGCGCGGCCATCGCCGCGTTTATGGCGTCACCGCCTTTCAAAGGGCGAACGCCCGTTTTCATTGGGGATGACCTGACCGACGAGGCCGGGTTTCGCGTGGTGAATCAGGCCGGAGGGATCGCCGTCAAGGTGGGGCCTGGTGACACTGTTGCCGAATGGCGGCTGGCGGATGTCGCCAGCGTCTGGCAGTGGATATCTGACATCGCTAACCAGCAACAACAACAAATAGCGCAAAGCAAAGGGGGAAACCATTATGGGTCGCTTAGTCGTCGTCTCTAACCGAATCGCACCGCCTGACGATAAAAAAGCCAGTGCGGGTGGCCTGGCGGTAGGGGTATTAGGTGCCTTAAAAGCCGCCGGCGGGCTGTGGTTTGGCTGGAGTGGGGAAATCAGTGAAGAAGAGAAACCGCTCAAAAAGGTGACGCGCGGAAACATTACGTGGGCTTCATTTGCATTGAAAGAGAAAGACTACGACGAGTATTACTCGCAGTTCTCGAATGCCGTCCTGTGGCCCGCGTTTCACTATCGTCTTGACTTGGTCAAATTCCAGCGTGAATCCTTCGAAGGCTACTCGCGCGTGAATGCGCTGCTGGCGGATAAACTGCTGCCATTAATCGAAGAAGACGATATTTTATGGATCCACGATTATCACCTGTTGCCCTTCGCCAGAGAGCTGCGAAAAAGAGGGGTAAATAACCGGATTGGCTTCTTCCTGCACATCCCGTTCCCGACGCCGGAAATTTTTACCGCGCTCCCGCCGCATGAAGAGCTGCTGGAGGCGCTGTGTGATTACGATTTGCTGGGCTTCCAGACCGAAAATGACCGCCTCGCATTCCTTGACTCCGTGTCAGGTAAAGCGCGTCTGGTGACCAAAGGCGGGAAAACCCATACGGCGTGGGGGAAAACGTTCCACACCGAAGTGTATCCAATTGGGATTGAACCTGACGAAATCGCGGAGCAGGCTTCCGGCCCGCTGCCGCCGAAGCTGGCGCAGCTTAAGAATGAACTCAAACACGTGAAAAATATCTTCTCGGTTGAGCGTCTTGATTATTCCAAAGGGCTGCCGGAACGCTTCCTGGCGTATGAAACGCTGCTGGATAAATATCCGCAGCATCACGGTAAAATCCGTTATACCCAGATCGCGCCGACGTCGCGCGGTGAGGTTCAGGCCTATCAGGACATTCGCCATCAGCTGGAGACAGAAGCAGGGCGCATTAATGGCCGCTACGGGCAGCTGGGCTGGACGCCGCTGTTTTACCTGAATCAGCACTTTGACCGTAAGATCCTGATGAAGGTCTTCCGCTATGCGGATGTTGGCCTGGTTACGCCGCTGCGCGACGGGATGAACCTCGTCGCGAAAGAGTATGTGGCGGCCCAGGATCCTGACGACCCGGGTGTTCTGGTGCTCTCCCAGTTTGCCGGCGCCGCAAATGAGCTCACGTCGGCGCTTATCGTTAACCCTTATGACAGGGACGACGTGGCAAACGCGCTGAATCGTGCTCTGACTATGCCGCTCACGGAACGTATTTCCCGTCATGCTGATATGATGGAGACGATCCGTAAGAACGACATTAACCACTGGCAGGCACGTTTTATTCAGGATCTCCGGGATATCACCCCGCAAAGTCATGAAGGCGATCTGCAAAAAAAGATCGCGACCTTCCCTAAACTCGCCTGATTTTCCACTTGGGGGTTAACTCCCCCCAAGTGGCACTAACAGCACATCAACCTGGCTCGATGCGACAATGGATTTCGCCGCACAGGCTGCGCGCGATAAAAAGCTGTGGTTATGATTCCCGCAAATCACTAAATCAATATGTTGTTTACGACACATGTCGAGAATATGGGCGTTAAGTTCACCGGTCGCAATAATTGTCTCATAAATCGGATATTGTGCCTTTTCCACCAGTTCGCGCAGAAATTGCTGCGTTTCTTCCTGAAGGACCCCACGAATATCCTCCAGCATGGGGGCGGCCAGCTGATTGTACATCTCTGGCTCTGCGGCGAGCGTGATGAGGCTGATGCGGGCATTGTGGGGTCTGGCAATGGAAACGGCCCGGGCGACGAGTTGATGGCTTTCTGGAGAAACTGCAACGGAAACAAGAAGATGGGAGTAACTCATGGCGCACTCCTTAGGTGTCTGTCAGACAGCGTTTGATCACCTTTACCGCGAATTCCCTGGTTCTGCAAGAGCTGATTACGACATTAGTGTGAAGCTTATCATAATTATTCATTAATTATTCTTATAAGAAGAATAACTGAAAAACGCGCCTAAATGAAAAAAATTAACAACTTAACGTAAATCACACAAATTCACGCTTTAACTGTTAAATCGTTTTGGCGCGTTACAAACTCATTTCGAATGATCACGTCCTGAAACATCTTTTTTGTGCTACCTGCATAACTATATGTTTTTTCACGGTAAGAAAAATGTTTCCCGGAGAGGGGTTTGTTGTAAATGTTTCAGCGTAGCGCTTAGGGCGGTTAAAGCACGTTGCATGCCAGTTCGGATCGCCCGTCTGCATGAGTATTCGTCAATTAAGAATACAAAACAGTACTGATTGGTTAAAAAATAAACAAATTACAAGTCATACTGATGGATTTATGGGTCATATTCACTTAAATTGTGTGACGTGGATCACATTTTTTTTAAATTTGAGGGTGGCTGGATTGTATGTGACAAAACTGACGAGTAGAGTTTGCGTCGAATTAGGAAAAATCTTAGTTATTTGTAAGAAATGATAAAACATGTAAGAGACGCATTCGCGGTTTCTCTCTTACGCGTTTCAGTGAATACAAACCTAAATTCAACTATGCATTTAGCCTTTTCTTTTTATACCGGGTGATTTCCCGGCGACATCACGGGGTGCGGTCTTTCCGCATAAAAATAATAGTTGGTTATTCGGGATGGGAACAATGCATACATCCGAGTTGCTAAAACATATCTATGACATCAATTTGTCGTATTTACTGCTCGCGCAGCGTTTGATTAGTCAGGACAAGGCGTCCGCGATGTTTCGTCTGGGTATTAACGAAGAGATGGCAACCATGCTGGGCGGTTTAACCCTCCCGCAGATGGTTAAACTGGCTGAAACGAATCAACTGGTTTGCCAGTTCCGTTTCGATGATTCGCAGACAATAACGCGTCTGACGCAGGATTCCCGTGTGGACGATCTTCAACAGATCCATACCGGTATCCTTCTCTCCACTCGCTTGCTTAACGAAATCAGCCAGCCTGATGACGCAGCCCGTAAGAAAAGGGCCTAGCAATGAGCGAGAAAAGCATTGTTCAGGAAGCGCGTGACATACAGTTGGCCATGGAGCTGATTACACTGGGTGCTCGTTTACAAATGCTGGAAAGCGAGACGCAGTTGAGCCGTGGCCGTCTCATCAAGCTGTACAAAGAGTTACGTGGTAGTCCCCCGCCGAAAGGCATGCTGCCGTTTTCTACCGACTGGTTTATGACGTGGGAGCAGAATATTCACGCTTCCATGTTCTGTAATGCCTGGCAGTATCTTCTCAAAACCGGTTTGTGTAGCGGCGTTGACGCCGTAATCAAAGCATACAAACTTTACCTTGAACAATGCCCACAGCAGGAAGAAGGCCCTCTGCTGGCGCTGACCCGCGCATGGACGCTGGTGCGTTTTGTTGAGAGCGGAATGCTTGAGCTGTCGCGCTGCAACTGCTGCAACGGCAATTTTATTACCCACGCTCATCAGCCTGCAGGCAGCTTCGCCTGTAGTTTATGTCAGCCTCCATCCCGCGCAGTAAAAAGACGTAAACTTTCCCGGGATGCTGCCGATATTATTCCACAACTGCTGGATGAACAGATCGAACAAGCTGTTTAACCCGAACGTGTGGGAAAGATTCCAGCAGCGGTAAGCGATTACCGCTGCTTTTTTTTACCCCGCAAACGGTAAACGCTGCGAGCTGGACGTCCTTGCCATAGTCACTAGCGGAAGGATGATGTCGTGCTTATCTTATTAGGTTACCTGGTAGTTCTCGGTACAGTTTTCGGCGGTTACATGATGACCGGCGGGCACCTTGGAGCACTCTATCAACCGGCTGAACTTATTATCATCGGCGGTGCAGGGGTAGGGGCTTTTATCGTTGGCAACAACGGTAAATCGATCAAGGGCACGCTGAAAGCGATTCCGTTGCTGTTCCGTCGCTCGAAATACACCAAAAGCATGTATATGGATCTGCTGGCACTGCTCTATCGCCTGATGGCGAAGTCGCGCCAGCAGGGGATGTTCTCGCTTGAACGGGATATTGAAAACCCGAAAGAGAGCGAAATTTTTGCCAGCTATCCGCGCATTCTTGCTGACGCCATGATGCTGGACTTCATCGTCGACTATCTGCGACTCATCATCAGCGGCAACATGAATACCTTCGAAATCGAAGCGCTGATGGACGAAGAGATCGAAACTCACGAAAGCGAATCTGAAGTGCCGGCCAACAGCCTGGCGCTGGTCGGCGACTCGCTTCCGGCATTCGGTATCGTTGCTGCGGTAATGGGGGTGGTTCACGCCCTGGCCTCGGCAGACCGTCCGGCAGCCGAGCTCGGTGCGCTGATTGCCCATGCGATGGTGGGGACTTTCCTCGGTATTTTGCTGGCGTACGGCTTCATCTCTCCGCTGGCAAGCGTTCTGCGCCAGAAGAGCGCGGAAACCACCAAAATGATGCAGTGCGTGAAGATCACGCTGCTCTCTAACCTCAACGGTTACGCGCCACCGATCGCGGTTGAGTTTGGCCGTAAAACGCTTTACTCCAGCGAGCGTCCGTCGTTTATCGAGCTTGAAGAACACGTGCGTGCGGTGAAAAACCCAAACCAACAGACGACAACTGAGGACGCATGAAAAACCAGTCCCATCCGATCGTCATCGTAAAAAAACGCAAGCACAAGGGCGGCGGGCATGGCGCACACGGCTCGTGGAAAATTGCGTACGCCGACTTTATGACAGCAATGATGGCGTTCTTTCTGGTGATGTGGCTGATCTCCATCTCCAGCCCAAAAGAACTGATCCAGATTGCCGAATATTTCCGCACACCGCTGGCAACGGCGGTGGCCGGTGGGCCGCGTATTTCTAACAGCGAAAGCCCAATCCCGGGCGGCGGCGATGATTACACCCAGCAGAAGGGTGAGGTGAAAAAAGAGCCGAACATCGACGAGCTGAAAAGAAAGATGGAGCAGGCGCGTCTGAAGAAACTGCGTGGCGATCTCGATCAGCTGATTGAGGCGGATCCGAAGCTGCGCGCGCTGCGCCCACATCTGAAGATCGACCTGGTGCAGGAAGGGCTGCGTATTCAGATTATCGACAGCCAGAACCGCCCAATGTTTAAAACCGGGAGTGCGGAAGTCGAACCGTACATGCGCGACATTCTGCGCGGTATTGCACCGGTGCTGAACGGCATTCCTAACCGAATCAGCCTGTCAGGACACACGGATGATTTCCCGTACGCCAATGGGGAGAAGGGATACAGCAACTGGGAGCTTTCTGCCGATCGTGCCAACGCCTCGCGTCGCGAGCTGGTGGCAGGTGGGCTTGATGATGGCAAGGTACTGCGCGTAGTCGGCATGGCCGCAACCATGCGCGTTTCCGACCGCGGGCCGGATGATGCCATCAACCGTCGTATCAGTCTTTTAGTGCTGAACCAGCAGGCGGAGCAGGCCATCCTGCATGAAAACGCCGAAAGTCAGAATGAGTCACTGGACGATTTAAAACAGCCTGGGGCCGTTCCTTCGGCTGCCGTTCCAACATCGCCACCAGCCAATCCGAGGTGATAGCGTGAGCATGGATATTAGCGATTTTTACCAGACATTCTTTGATGAAGCCGACGAATTGTTGGCCGATATGGAACAACACTTGCTCGACCTGGTGCCCGAAGCACCGGACTCCGAGCAGCTCAATGCCATCTTCCGTGCGGCGCACTCTATTAAAGGCGGAGCCGGAACGTTTGGATTTACCATCCTGCAGGAAACGACCCATTTAATGGAAAACCTGCTTGATGAAGCACGACGCGGTGAGATGCAGCTCAATACCGACATTATCAACCTGTTTTTGGAAACCAAAGATATTATGCAGGAACAGCTCGACGCCTATAAAAGTTCGGCAGAGCCTGATGCCGCCAGCTTTGAATACATCTGCAATGCGCTGCGCCAGCTCGCGCTGGAAGCAAAAGGTGAGGTTGCCGCAGCGGTTGTTCCGGCCGCGAAACTGAGCGTTGTCGATGCGGTTGCTGCCGACGAGGCCGCGCCAGCCGCTGCGCAGGCGGGCAAACTGCGCGTTGTGCTGTCGCGCCTGAAAGAGAACGAAGTTAACCTGCTGGAAGAAGAGCTGGGTAACCTGGCGAAATTAAGCAACGTGGTAAAAGGCAAAGACAGCCTGGCCGCGACGCTTGATGACGGGATTGGCCAGGACGATATCGTGGCGGTGCTGTGCTTTGTGATTGAAGCTGACCAGATCGCTTTCGAAACCGAAACGGCTGCGGTTGACGCCCCTGCGGCTGCGGAAGAGGTGGCTGTTGTCGCTCAGGCCGCGGCACCGGCTGTGACGCCTGCGCCCCCGGCGCTGAAGGCAGTGCCAAAAGAGGCCGCTGCGCCTGGCCGTGGTGAAAAACCTGCCGCGCGCTCCAGCGAGTCAACCAGTATCCGCGTTGCCGTTGAGAAGGTTGACCAGTTGATTAACCTGGTGGGCGAACTGGTGATCACCCAGTCGATGCTGGCGCAACGTTCAAACGAACTCGACCCGGTCACCCATGGCGATCTGATCACCAGCATGGGCCAGCTGCAGCGTAACGCCCGTGACCTGCAGGAATCGGTCATGTCCATCCGTATGATGCCGATGGAATATGTCTTCAGCCGCTTCCCGCGTCTGGTCCGTGACCTTGCCAGCAAGCTGAATAAACAGATTGAACTGACCCTGATGGGCAGCTCAACCGAACTGGATAAGAGCCTGATCGAGCGCATCATCGATCCGTTAACGCACCTGGTGCGTAACAGTCTCGACCACGGTATCGAACTGCCGGAAAACCGCATTGCCGCCGGAAAATCCCCGGTCGGCAACCTGATCCTCTCTGCGGAACATCAGGGCGGGAACATCTGCATCGAAGTGACCGATGACGGCGCCGGTCTGAATCGCGAGCGCATCTTGGCAAAAGCAATTTCGCAGGGGATGGCGGTCAATGAAAACATGACCGACGAAGAAGTAGGCATGCTGATCTTCGCACCGGGCTTCTCTACCGCAGAGCAGGTGACCGACGTCTCCGGGCGCGGCGTAGGCATGGACGTGGTGAAACGTAACATCCAGGAGATGGGCGGCCACGTTGAGATCCAGTCTAAACAGGGTTCCGGCACTACCATTCGCATTCTTCTGCCGCTGACGCTGGCGATCCTCGACGGCATGTCCGTCAAAGTGGCGGACGAAGTCTTTATCCTGCCGCTGAACGCCGTGATGGAATCCCTGCAGCCGCGTGAAGAAGATCTGCATCCGCTGGCGGGCGGCGAGCGCGTTCTTGAAGTGCGTGGTGAGTACCTGCCGCTGGTGGAACTGTGGAAAGTGTTCGAAGTAGACGGGGCGAAGACAGAGGCCACGCAGGGTATCGTTGTGATCCTGCAGAGCGCGGGCCGCCGCTACGCGCTGCTGGTTGATCAGCTGATTGGCCAGCACCAGGTGGTGGTCAAGAACCTCGAAAGTAACTACCGCAAAGTGCCGGGTATTTCTGCCGCCACCATTCTGGGTGATGGTAGCGTGGCGCTGATCGTCGATGTGTCGGCGCTTCAGGGATTAAATCGTGAACAACGTGTGGCGTACACAGCCGCCTGATTAAGTAGAAGGTAATAACATGACCGGTATGAGTAATGTAACGAAACTGGCGGGCGAGCCATCAGGGCAGGAATTCCTGGTCTTCACTTTAGGCGATGAGGAATACGGCATCGATATCCTGAAAGTGCAGGAAATCCGTGGTTACGACCAGGTTACCCGCATCGCTAACACGCCTGCTTTTATTAAAGGTGTCACCAACCTGCGTGGCGTTATTGTGCCAATCGTGGACCTGCGCGTGAAGTTCAGCCAGGGCGACGTTGACTACGACGACAACACCGTGGTGATCGTTCTGAACCTGGGGCAGCGCGTGGTCGGTATCGTGGTGGACGGCGTATCTGATGTGCTTTCCCTGACCTCAGACCAAATTCGCCCTGCGCCGGAGTTTGCGGTCACGCTGTCGACCGAATACCTGACCGGTCTGGGCGCGCTCGGCGAGCGTATGCTGATTCTGGTGAACATCGAGAAGCTGCTGAACAGCGATGAGATGGCGCTGCTGGATATCGCGGCGAGTCACGTAGCGTAGGTAAATGCAAAACGGCAACCCAGGTTGCCGTTTTTTTGTGTTTGCTCCCTCTCCCTGTGGGAGAGGGTTGGGGTGAGGGCATCAGGCCTCACCCTTTTTTCATGCCCTTACGCTTCCTGCTTTACCAGCTCAGCTTCCGCTTCAGCTTCCCGCGCACCTTCATTCTGCGACAGCATCGCGGTCGCAATACCATTCCCCAGAACGTTAATTGCGGAACGGCCCATATCCAGGAAGTGGTCGATCCCCATCAGCAGCAGAATACCCGCCACCGGAATGTTAAAGCTTGGGATCGTCGCGGCCAGCACCACCAGGGATGAACGCGGTACGCCCGCAATCCCTTTGGAGGCCAGCATCAGCGTCAGCATCAGAACCGTCACTTCCGAGAAGCTCAGGTGAATGTTGTACGCCTGAGCGATAAACATCGAAGCGAAAGAGCAGTACACCATCGAACCCACCAGGTTGAAGGAGTAGCCAATCGGCAGAACGAAAGAGGCGATGTTGCGCGAGCAGCCAAAACGCTCCAGCTGCTCCAGCGTTTTAGGGTAGGCGGCTTCAGAGCTGCTGGTGGTAAACGCCACCAGGACCGGATCTTTCAGCATGCTGACCAGGCGGAACACCTCTTTTTTCAGCACCATGTAACCCACGGCCAGCAGCACCATGCAGGTGAGAAGAATGGCAACATAGTAGCCGCCAATAAAGGAGGCGTAGTTCAGCAGAATGCCCAGACCCTGCGTGGCAATCACGGAGGAGATCGCCGCAAAAATGGCCAGCGGAGCAACGTACATCACGTAACCCGTGACCTTCAGCATGATATGGGAAACCACATCCAGCGCGGCCACCAGCGGCGCGTTGAATTTCTGTCCCAGCGACGCGCCGCCGATGCCGAAGAACATCGAGAACACCACAATCTGCAGGATCTCATTGTTCGACATCGCCCCTGCGATACTGGTTGGAATGGTGTGCGACAGGAACGCTTTCAGCGTCATGCCGCCAACGGCCAGACCGGTATCCACCGCTTCGGTTGGGATCGTCAGGTTCAGACCGCTTCCCGGATGCTCCAGCGTGACGATAAACAGGCCAACCAGAATGGAGAGCACGGATGAGCTGATAAACCACACCATCGCTTTACCGCCAACGCGGCCAATGGTGGAGGTTTCGCCCAGTTTCATAATGCCGACGGTAAGCGTGCTGAAGACCAATGGTGCAATGACCATTTTGATCAGACGGAGGAAAATATCGGTCAGAAGGGTAATGTTATCCGACCAGGCTGTGATCGCATCCGCAGATGCATATTCATGAATTGCTGCCCCTGAAAGAATACCCGCCAGCATGAATATCACGATGAAGAGTGTGAGTTTGTTTGCACTTGCCACGAAAAAAGACCCTCTATGCGCTTCAGATGTAGCCCGCATCGATACATATAAATTTTTTATTACGATGCAGGAAATTATTCGGCACATAAATTGACGCAAAGTGTAGGGGGATACAACACCTTTTTAAGTTTTATTAATTTTGTTGTTATTGCCCTGACGATATATTGTGATCTGCATCACACTTTAATGGATATATTCTCTCCGGAAAAAATAAAATCGCGGATTAAATAAATTTAACTCTCTGTTATTAATAGGGAAATTAAGTCAATAAGACATATGGCTTATGCGTTGAGGGGCGGGTGGTCGAAGCGATATCCGTAAACTAAATTCTCAATAACCCCCTCAAAGGAACCTTAAGCGGGGCTAACATCTTGAACGACAAAAATAAAATGTGGCAAGGGAACGGAGACGTCTTCTGGAGGGTGGTAAATGAAAAGAAAACTCCTTTTGATCTGCGCAGGAACCTTACTGACTGCGACTACGGCCCATCAGGCGCTGGCCGTCACCAGCAGTGGCACCATCGGCGCGACGCTGACGCTGACAAACGGCTGTCTGATAAACGGATCGCCCGCGCAAAGCGGCATTAATTTCGGTACGCTCGATTTCGGTACCCATCCGGCAACCTTTTCCACTCTTACGACGCAGCTGAGCGGCGCCAGCGGCGGAAACACCTTCACCATTCAATGTACGACCGCCAGCTATACGGTGGCGATCACCGGTAATACCCATTCTACGGCACCCGGAACCGTTGTCGGTTCGCCGGGGACGCCTGAACGCTATCTGGTTAATACGGCCAACGCGGCCCAGGGCGTGGCTTACAGCCTGTACAGCGACAGCGGGTTTAACACCGTGATTGCCAACAACGCCGCGTTGCCGATCGCCTCAACGGCCGGAGGGGTAGACAGCTACACCCTCTACGGACGTATTACCGGCGGTGGTAACAGCGTGACGGTTGTCCCGGGAACCTACACCGACACGATTAACGTCAGCGTAACCTATTAGTCCCGAATAGCCATGAAGGCAACTCTCACAGGTCTGCGTACATGCGCAGAGGGACACGTGCAGCCTTTTTTCGCGCTGCTCGTCGGATTGCTCATGATGCCCGCGGCGAATGCGGTGACATCACAGTCGTTTAAGGTCAGCGCGACGATTGTACCGGGATGCGCGGTAGCCACCGGTAGCGGAGGGCTTCTCGGTACGCTGGATTTTGGCACCCATAACGGCGTCGAGAGCGCGCCGGTCAGCACCAGCTTTGTGCCAAACGGGGCGTTGTCTATCGCCTGTACGCCGGGCGTGGCGCTGAGCATGAGCATTAACGGCGGGCAGAATTACGCCTCCGTCCGCCGGATGAAGCGGTCAGGCGGAACAGAACTGGTGCCGTACCGGCTTTACAGCAGCAGCTCGCTGGCCGCGAACAGCGAAATTGGCGTCAACCAGGCGATAGCGGTGACCTATAGCAACAGCAATAACATCGCGCTGCCGCTTTTTGGCGTGGCGCTACTGACCGGATTTAGCCCGGCAGGAACGTATTCCGATCAGCTCACCGTGACCTTGTCATGGTAATAAAGGGAGAGTGTTGATGAAGCCAATTTTCAGACCTGTTTGTCTGGCGGGCGCGTTGGGAATGGCTGTGGCAACCGGTCAGGCGCAGGCGGCAGCCACCATTCTGCTCTGGCCGATCGATCCGTGGCTTGCTGCGGACGCCAATGCCACGGAACTGTGGATCCAGAACCAGGGAAACAGCGCCACGACGATGCAGGTCCGCATCGTGCGCTGGAAGCAGGAGGACGGACACGAGCGTTATACCGCGCAGCAGGACGTGGTCGCCAGCCCGCCGATCGTCACGATTGGCACGGGCAGCAAGCAGCTTATTCGCCTCATCAAACAGACTTCAGTCCCCGCAGGCGTCGAACAGGCCTACCGCATTATTGTCGATGAAATCCCCCAGCCTGATGCCAAAGCCGAACCCTCCATTGGCCTCAAATTGCAGATGCGATACTCCATTCCTCTGTTTGTGTATGGACAGGGGATGCCGACGATAAAAGAGGGCGCGCACCATGCGCTGGTGGAGACCCGAAACCTGAGCTGGCGGGTGACGCAGGCGGGTGGACAGCCTGCGCTGGAGGTTCGAAATCGCGGGGATGTCCATGTCAGGCTAAGCCAGGTGGCGCTGGAGCAGGGAGGGCAGATACGCACGGTTGCGGAGGGATTACTGGGTTACGTCCTTCCGGGCAGCACCCGCAGCTGGCCGGTACCCGCTGGCGTTCGTCAGCCAGAGCGGATGAGCGCGCAGATTAATGCCAGGGACGCACAATGGCAGTCGACGCCCGTCAACTGAAGCCGGCGATGATGATATTGCTCTGCGTCAGTTCCGCAACCTGGGCCGAGCCCGGTGACGACAGTTTACCGCCGCCGCCCCAGGCACAGGCGATACATGATGAAGCGGTTTTCCAGCTTGCTCTCGTGGTCAACCACTACGATACCGGTCTGGTCGTGCCCGTGACGCAGCGTAAAGGCGCTTTCTTTATCTCCAGCGCCGATTTGCTGCGCGCGGGGCTGCCCCCGGCGCATGTTCCCACCGGAGAGGTGAATCTCTCCTCGCTTGCCCTGGTTCGGGTGGAGTACGACAGCGCCGCGCAGCGCCTGCTGCTGACCGTTCCCCGCGACTGGGTGACGGCCCGGGTGACGCCGTTCAGCGCGCAAGCGACGCAGGCCAAACCGCACTACGGGCGCGGGGCGCTGCTCAATTACGATCTCTACACCAACCGCACGGAGCATATCGGCGGTCAGGCGTCGCTCTGGCATGAGTTCCGCTATTTCAACGAGAACGGCTCCTTTTCCTCCACCGGCTACGCGCGCGAAAATTTCAGCGGTAACGACGGCCAGCAGGAAGGGTATGTTCGCTATGACACGACCCTGCTGTTCACTAACGAAGATGACGCGATGAGCTGGAGCGTCGGGGATGTGATTAGCGATGCCCTGAGCTGGAGCTCCAGCGTGCGGATGGGGGGGATAAGCGTCGGGCGGGATTTCTCCCTGCGCCCTGACTTGGTGACGTGGCCGCTGCCCGAGTTCGCGGGGGAAGCCGCGGTACCCACCTCGGTCGATCTCTTTATCAATGGCTATCGTTCCGGCTCAACCCAGCTTCAGCCGGGCCCCTTCACCCTGACTAATCTGCCCTATATCAACGGCGCCGGGGATGCGGTGCTGGTCACGACGGATGCGCTGGGGCGCCAGGTGAGCACCACGCTACCGTTTTACGTCACCAGCGACCTGCTTAAACAAGGGCTCAGCGACGGTGCCGTGACCCTGGGCAGCCTGAGGCGTAACTACGGCATCAAGAATTTTGACTACGGTTCCGCGGCGGGCAGCGGCTCGTATCGCTACGGTCTAACAGACTGGCTAACGCTGGAAGGCCACGCGGAAGGGGCGCAGGAGCTGGCGCTGGGTGGGGCGGGGACCGTGATGAAACTCGGCCAGTTTGGCGTGGTGAATACCTCTTACTCGCAAAGCCGCATGCGCGGTGATGCGGGCGGGCAAATCAACTGGGGTTACCAGTACAGCACCAGCGCGTTTAGCGTCGCCACCCAGCACACGCGTCGCGGTCGCGGTTTTGGCAATCTGGCCCTCTATGACCAGCCGACGGTATATGATGAAAACGATAAACCCATCGCCAGCTTCAGCCGTAATACGGACCAGTATTCTCTGACCTTCAATCTGGGACAGTACGGCAACATCGGTGCGGCCTGGATCGGCGTGGAGAGTTTCGACAGCCAAAAAACCGAACTGCTCAATCTCTCCTGGAGCCGCAATCTGTGGGGGGCGAGCAGTATTTACCTGGCCGGCAGCCGGGATCAGCAGCGGGGAGACTGGACGGTCGCGCTGTCGCTGCAGGTGCCCCTGGGTGCACGCGACAGCGCTGCCGTCACCGTTGAAAATACCCCGGATGCAGGCAGTACCCAGCGCATCAACTATAACCATTCCATGCCTTCTGACGGTGGGTTTAGCTGGAACATGGCCTGGGCCAACCAGTCAAGATCCAGTGATTATCAACAGGGGACGCTGGGCTGGCGCAATAACAATATAGAGCTGCAGGGCGGCGGTTATGGCGAAAGGGATACCATGACCTGGTGGGGCGAGGCGATGGGCGCAATTGTCCTGATGGACGGCGAACTGTTTGCAGCGAATAAAATCAACGATGCGTTTGTGGTCATCAGTACCGACGGTCATCCGGATGTGCCCGTCAGCTACGAGAACCAGCCCGTCGGTAAAACCAATAACAACGGCTACCTGCTGGTGAGCGGGGTGTCGGCGTATTACCCCGCAAGCTACCGGATCGATACCCTGAATCTGCCGGCGGATACCCGTCTGAAAGAGACCGAGCGACGGATCGCGATCCGCCGACACAGCGGCTATCTGGTTGATTTCCCTATGGAGCAGGAGCGGGTGGCAAGCGTTATTCTGCATGATGCGCACGGGCAGGCGCTGCCGGTGGGAAGCCAGGTCCGACGGGTCTCGCGCAGCAATGCGGTGGTGGGGTATGACGGCATCGCCTGGCTGGAAAATCTTAGTGATGTGAACCCGCTGGAGGTGATAGCGCCTGACGGAAAACGCTGCACGGCTACCCTGACCGTGGGGGCCAATCCGGAACACAAGCTGAAAACCTACGGGCCGCTGATTTGTCGGGAGGCGCCATGACGCGCCTGCTGCTGTTGATTCTGCTGCTGTTCTCCGGCGGCGGCTGGGCGGCGTGTACCGTCAGTACGGTCAATGCCTCATTTGGCAGCGTTACCTCCTTCGCGCTCAGCGGAACAGGCGAGGTGGAAACCACCGGCACGCTGGTGGTGTCCTGTGATGCCATACTGAATCTGCTGACCAACGACTCGGTGACGCTGACCTACACCGCGGCATCGGTTTCGGGCAGCAGCCGGGCCACCATGAAACGGACAGATGATGCGACCATCACGGACGTGATCCCCACCCGGCTGTGCGGACTCTCGGGCTGCGCGAGCAGCAGCGAGGTACAGATAAGTAAATCATATACCTGGAGTGGAAATACCTTGCTGGGGCTGCTGGGGTCAAAGCAGTACAACATTCCGCTCTATTTTCGCACCGTCGCCGGACAAAACGTCACTGCCGGGCCATATCAGGTGCAGTTAACCTTCAGCGTTAACTACAGCGTGTGCTCCGTGGGCGCGCTCGGCATTTGCACAATCAATCAGGCGGGCACCGCGACGACCACCATTCTACTGAACATGACTGTTACCAACGATTGCAGCGCCATGACCACGCCGGACGTGAACTTCAACAGCGCACCGCTGGTACAAAGTTTCCCTACCGTTTCGCAGGCGATTGCCGTCACCTGTACCAAAGGAAGTACGTATACCATCGGCATTAACAACGGGGCTAACGCGCTGAACAACGTGCGGCGTATGGTGAGCGGCAGCAACGCCATGAGCTATGACATCTATAAAGAAGCCACCAGTAACCGCTGGGGCGGCAGCGAGCGCTGGTCCAGCGCGGTATCGTCACAGGTCAGCACCGACGGCTTGCTGCGCACCTACAATTACACCGCGAAAGTCCTGACCAATCAGACCACGCCACCCGCCGGAACCTACACCGATACGCTGATTGTTGACGTGGCGTTTTAGCCCCGCGCTTTTCCCTTTCTCAAATGTAAAGTTCCTGTGGGTAGTGCCGATAACACCGTTAATAAATCTATGAGAAGGTGTTGTATGTTGAACCGTATCCGCGTTGTCACAATGCTTATGATGGTGCTGGTCATTTTCGCACTTCTTCAGCTTATCTCCGGCGGGCTTTTTTTCTCGTCATTAAAACAGAACCAGGACAGCTTCGCGGCCTCGAACGATCTCCGTCTGCAGCAAAGTGAACTCACGTCAACGTGGGATCTGATGCTGCAAACGCGTATCAACCTGAGCCGCTCGTCCGCGCGCATGATGATGGATCCCAACAATCAGCAGAGCAGCGCGAAAACCGATCTGTTGAAAAATGCCCGTGCCACCCTTGCTGACGCCGCTAAACACTACGACGCCTTCAAAAAGATCACCCCGCAGCCTGCGATGGAGCAGGTGAGCCAGAATATCGATGAAAAATACAGCGCCTACCATGCCGGTCTGACGGAACTGATTCAGTTCCTGGAGAGCGGCAATATGGACGCCTATTTCGCACAGCCTACGCAGGGGATGCAAAACGCCCTCGGCGCGGCGCTGGGGGAGTACGCGAAGGTCAGTGGCGATCTCTATCACACAGCCTTTACCGCAAGCCAGAATGACTATCGTTTTGCGAAATGGCAGATGGCCGTGATGGCGCTGGCGCTGGTCATTGTGCTGGTCGCAGTATGGTACGGCATTCGCCATATCCTGCTGAACCCTCTTGGCCGCGTCATTGCCCACATTCGTGAAATTGCCGGCGGCGATCTGACCAAAACGCTCACCGTTTCCGGGCGTAATGAGATCACCGAGCTGGCAAACAGCGTTGACCACATGCAGCGTTCGTTAATCGACACCGTCGCCAACGTGCGCAACGGGTCAGAAGCTATTTATACCGGCACCAGCGAAATTGCGATGGGGAACAACGATCTCTCATCTCGTACCGAGCAGCAGGCTTCCGCCCTGGAAGAGACGGCCGCCAGCATGGAGCAGCTTACCGCGACCGTGAAGCAGAACGCCGATAACGCCCGTCAGGCGTCTCAGCTGGCAGAAAGCGCCTCCGAGACGGCGCAGCGAGGCGGTCGCGTGGTGGATGGCGTGGTGAAAACTATGCACGAAATCGCCGACAGCTCGAAGAAAATCGCCGACATCATCAGCGTCATTGACGGTATTGCCTTCCAGACCAACATTCTGGCGCTTAACGCCGCCGTGGAAGCGGCGCGTGCGGGCGAACAGGGACGCGGGTTTGCCGTGGTGGCCGGGGAAGTGCGCAATCTGGCCAGCCGCAGCGCCAATGCGGCAAAAGAGATCAAGTCGCTGATCGAAGATTCCGTCTCCCGCGTGGATACCGGCTCCGTGCTGGTGGAAAGCGCCGGGGAGACCATGAATGACATCGTGAATGCCGTCACCCGCGTGACGGACATCATGGGTGAAATCGCCTCTGCGTCTGATGAGCAGAGTCGTGGTATCGACCAGGTTGCCCTGGCGGTATCGGAAATGGATCGCGTGACACAACAAAACGCCGCGCTGGTGCAGGAGTCCGCTGCGGCGGCCGCTGCGCTGGAAGACCAGGCGAGCCGTCTGAAGATGGCCGTCTCGGCGTTTCGTCTCGCTTCACTCGCTGGAAACACGGTCACCCCGCAGGCGACGTATCGCGCGCCAGTCGCTGAATCGGCTGCAAGCCGTACGCGCACCGCGACGACCGGACAAGATGAAAACTGGGAAACATTTTGACTGACAATTAAACCGCGGCTGCTTGCCGCTTGATGGGAGCGTGGATGTTAAATCGTATTCGTATCTCGACCACACTGTTTTTGATTCTGATCCTTTGCGGTGTGTTGCAGGTTGGCAGTAACGGGTTGTCTTTCTGGGCGTTTCGCGATGGCTATCAGAATTTGCAGGAAGTTGAGACGAGTAATCAGCAGCGCTCCGCACTGGCACAAACGCGTGCCGTGCTGTTGCAGGCAAGCACTGCGCTGAACAAGGCGGGAACCTTAACCGCGCTGAGTTATCCGCCGGATGACATTAAAGCGCTGATGGCGACCGCGCGCGACAGCCTGAAACAGGCTGACGCACAGTTTAAAGCTTTTACGGCGCAGGCCGCCGACAGCGAGAAAGAGAAAGCGCTGAAGGCCGCCATGAAGACGAACTTTGAACAGTGGTACAGCGATCTGGACCACCAGGCGACGTGGCTTGAGAACAACCAGCTGTCGGACTTTATGACCGCGCCGGTTCAGGCCTCGCAGGCGGCGTTTGATGGCAGCTTTAACGCGTGGCAGCAGGATATTAACCAGTCTGTTCAGCGTGCCGGTGAACAGAGCCGTCAAAGCTATCATATGTCGGGCGTCATCTTTGCCGTGGTGGTGATTCTGGCAGGGCTGCTGACCGGCGCCGCACTGCTCTGGTCGCGCAGAATGATTGTCCAGCCGCTGGCGATTATCAGCAGCCACTTCGACAGTATTGCGAAAGGCGATCTGGCGCGTCCGGTAGCGGTGTTCGGCAGGAACGAAATTTCGGCGATCTTTGCCAGCCTGAAGGCGATGCAGGGATCGCTGCGGGAAACGGTGAGCGACGTGCGGCAGGGCAGTTATGCCATGCACACCGGGATCTCAGAGATTGCGGCGGGCAATAACGATCTCTCGTCACGCACCGAGCAGCAGGCGGCTTCGCTGGCGCAGACGGCGGCCAGCATGGAGCAACTGACCGCGACGGTAAGCCAGAACGCCGATAACGCGCGTCAGGCGTCTGACCTGTCAAAACAGGCGGCGATGACGGCGAAGAAAGGCGGAGACCAGGCGTCCCATGTCGCCAGCACCATGCAGGAGATTGCCACCAGTTCGCAGAAAATTGGTGACATCATCAGCGTGATTGACGGTATCGCGTTCCAGACCAACATTCTGGCGCTGAATGCCGCCGTGGAAGCGGCGCGCGCCGGGGAGCAGGGGCGAGGATTTGCGGTGGTGGCAGGGGAAGTGCGTAACCTGGCGAGCCGCAGCGCCAACGCGGCGAAAGAGATTAAGGTGCTGATCGAAGAGTCGGTCTCGCGCGTTCAGCAGGGCTCAACGCTTGTGGATACGGCGGCGAAAACCATGCACGAGATCGTCACCTCCGTGACGCGGGTGAACGACATCATGGGCGAAATTGCCTCGGCGTCGGACGAACAGCGTCGCGGCATTGAGCAGGTTGCACAGGCCGTCAGCCAGATGGATCAGGTGACGCAACAGAACGCCTCGTTAGTTGAGGAAGCGGCAGCGGCAACCGATCAGCTGGCCAGTCAGGCCGATCGTCTGACCGGACTGGTCGCGGTGTTTAATGTGAAAGAGCACGTTGAAGCAGTAACAGAAGTCGGGCGGTCGCAGGCCGTGCCAGTTGTATCCTGAATGTAATTAAGAAGGCGCTATGACATCACCAATGCCCCCTGGGCAAACGTCATTATTGTTGCAGATGACACAGCGCCTCGCGCTGTCCGACGCGCATTTTCGTCGGATATGTCAGTTAATCTACCAGCGTGCGGGGATCGTGCTAGCGGATCATAAGCGCGACATGGTCTACAACCGTCTGGTGCGGCGCTTGCGCACGCTGGGGCTGGATGATTTTGGCCGCTATCTGAGCATGCTCGAGGCGAACCAGAACAGCGCGGAGTGGCAGGCTTTTATTAACTCGTTAACCACCAACCTGACGGCGTTTTTCCGTGAAGCCCACCACTTCCCGGTCCTGGCCGAGCACGCCCGCCGTCGCACCGGGGAGTATCGCGTATGGAGTGCGGCCGCCTCGACGGGCGAAGAACCGTATTCGCTGGCGATCACCCTGGCTGATACCCTGGGCATGACGCCCGGACGCTGGAAAGTCTACGCCAGCGATATCGATACCGAGGTGCTGGAGAAGGCGCGTAACGGTGTTTATCGCCAGGATGAGCTGAAAACGCTGTCACCGCAGCAGCTGCAGCGTTATTTCATGCGCGGTACGGGACCGCATGAAGGTCTGGTACGCGTACGCCAGGAGCTGGCGAACTGCGTTGAATTCGCGCCCGTAAACCTGCTGGATAAGCAGTACAACGTGCCGGGGCCGTTCGACGCTATCTTTTGCCGTAACGTCATGATCTATTTTGATAAAACGACGCAACAGGACATTCTGCGTCGGTTTGTTCCGTTGCTCAAGCCTGACGGTTTACTGTTTGCAGGGCACTCGGAAAACTTCAGCAACCTCGCGCGTGAGTTTAGCCTGCGTGGGCAAACGGTATATGCGCTGAGTAAGGAAAAAGCATGAGTAAAATCAGGGTGTTGTCTGTCGATGATTCAGCGCTGATGCGTCAGATCATGACTGAAATTATCAATAGCCACAGCGACATGGAGATGGTGGCAACCGCGCCCGATCCGCTGGTTGCGCGGGATTTAATTAAAAAATATAACCCCGACGTGCTAACGCTGGATGTCGAGATGCCGCGCATGGATGGCATAGATTTCCTCGAAAAATTAATGCGGCTTCGGCCCATGCCGGTGGTGATGGTCTCTTCCCTGACCGGAAAAGGCTCGGAAATCACCCTGCGTGCCCTAGAACTGGGGGCGGTGGATTTTGTCACCAAACCGCAGCTCGGCATTCGCGAAGGGATGCTGGCCTACAGCGAAATGATCGCCGAGAAGATCCGCACCGCGTCTAGGGCCAAGCTTGCCGCCCACACGCCGATGGCCGCGCCTGCGACCCTGAAGGCCGGTCCCTTACTCAGCTCGGAAAAGCTGCTGGTGATTGGCGCGTCAACCGGAGGAACAGAGGCAATTCGTCATGTACTCCAGCCATTGCCGCTTTCAAGTCCGGGTATTCTGATCACTCAGCATATGCCGCCAGGCTTTACCCGTTCGTTCGCCGAGCGCCTGAACAAGCTGTGTCAGATCAGTGTGAAAGAGGCGGAAGACGGCGAGCGCGTGCTCCCGGGACATGCCTATATCGCCCCGGGCGACAAGCATATGGAGCTGGCGCGCAGCGGCGCTAACTATCAAATCAAAATTCATGACGGACCGCCGGTCAACCGGCACCGTCCGTCGGTGGATGTGCTGTTTCATTCGGTGGCGAAACATGCGGGGCGCAACGCCGTAGGGGTGATCCTGACGGGGATGGGCAACGATGGTGCCGCCGGAATGCTTGCAATGCACCAGGCTGGCGCCTGGACGATTGCGCAGAATGAAGCAAGTTGTGTGGTGTTCGGCATGCCGCGCGAGGCCATCAATATGGGTGGCGTGAGCGAAGTGGTCGATCTTAGCCAGGTAAGCCAGCAGATGCTGGCGAAAATCAGTGCCGGACAGGCAATACGTATTTGACTCAGGAGTATTATTTTATGGCGGATAAAGAGCTTAAGTTTTTGGTTGTGGATGACTTTTCCACCATGCGTCGCATCGTGCGCAACCTGCTGAAAGAGCTGGGCTTCAACAACGTTGAAGAAGCAGAAGACGGCGTTGATGCGCTGAACAAACTGCAGGCTGGCGGGTTTGGTTTTGTTATCTCCGACTGGAACATGCCTAACATGGACGGTCTGGAACTGCTGAAAACCATTCGTGCCGATGCGGGAATGGCGTCTATGCCGGTTCTGATGGTCACTGCAGAAGCGAAAAAAGAGAACATCATTGCCGCTGCACAGGCGGGCGCAAGCGGCTATGTGGTGAAACCATTCACCGCGGCAACCTTGGAAGAGAAGCTCGGTAAGATCTTCGAGAAACTCGGCATGTGAGGTGATGGAAATGTTGCAACCTGCTATGAAACCCGTTGAAGAACACTCGCCGAGCGATATCATCGTCCGCATCGGCAGCCTGACGCGCATGCTGCGTGACAGCCTGCGCGAGCTGGGTCTGGATCAGGCGATTGCCGAAGCCGCGGAAGCCATTCCTGATGCCCGCGATCGTCTGGACTATGTTGTGCAGATGACCGCTCAGGCCGCGGAACGTGCGCTGAACAGCGTTGAAGCGTCACAGCCGCACCAGGATGCGATGGAAAAGGGGGCGAAAGCGCTGAGCAAACGCTGGGACGAGTGGTTTGAGAACCCTATCGAGCTGGCGGATGCCCGTGAGCTAGTGACGGATACCCGTCAGTACCTGGGTGATGTGCCGGGTCACACCAGCTTCACCAACGCCCAGCTGCTGGACATCATGATGGCGCAGGATTTCCAGGACCTGACCGGTCAGGTGATCAAGCGCATGATGGATGTTATCCAGGAGATTGAACGTCAGCTGCTGATGGTTCTGCTGGAGAACATTCCGGAGCCGGCAGCCCGTCCAAAACGCGAGAATGAAAGCCTGCTCAATGGTCCTCAGCTCGACGCCAGCAAAGCGGGCGTTGTGGCAAGCCAGGATCAGGTCGACGACCTGTTGGACAGCCTCGGCTTCTGATGGTCCGTTCCGCCTCAGGAGGTTAACGCCACCTGAGGCGGTTTGCGACAAAATCACCGAAAAGAGCCCGAATAAACGGGCTTTTCCCGCCATTGGATTTCCGCTGCGCTGGCATGATACCCGTGACGTAATGGGCTGAGCATGCACTGTGGCAGAAGAGAACGACGACAAAACGGAAGCCCCCACACCCCACCGACTAGAAAAGGCGCGTGAGGAAGGGCAGATCCCCCGATCCCGAGAATTGACCTCCCTGCTGATCCTTATCTTAGGGGTGTGCATTATCTGGTGGGGTGGGGAGTCGCTCGCCCGCAAACTGGCGGGAATGTTGTCCACCGGCTTACGCTTTGACCACAGCATGGTCAACGATCCGAATCTGATCCTCAGCCAGATAATTCAGCTTATTAAAGGGGCCATGGTTGCGCTGCTGCCCCTGATTACCGGGGTTGTGCTGGTCGCGCTGGTCTCTCCGGTGATGCTCGGCGGTCTGGTTTTTAGTGCCAAATCGCTGCAACCGAAATTTTCCAAACTGAACCCGCTGCCGGGCATTGCGAAAATGTTCTCTGCGCAGACCGGGGCTGAGCTGCTCAAAGCCGTTCTCAAATCGGTGCTGATGGGCAGTTCCGCAGGGTTTTACCTCTGGTACCACTGGCCGGAAATGATGCGTCTTATCAGCGAATCACCGCTCACCGCGATGAGCAACGCGCTGAATCTGGTCGGGCTCTGCGCGCTTCTGGTGGTGCTCAGCATTATCCCGATGGTGGGTTTTGACGTGATCTTCCAGCTTTATACCCACTTCAAAAAACTGCGCATGTCACGGCAGGATATTCGTGACGAATATAAGCAGATGGAAGGTGACCCGCACGTGAAAGGGCGCATCCGCCAGATGCAGCGTGCCGCCGCCCGTCGCCGCATGATGGAAGATGTGCCGAAGGCCGACGTCATTGTTACTAACCCGACGCACTATTCCGTTGCGCTGCGCTATGACGAAAACAAAATGAGCGCGCCGAAAGTGGTGGCGAAAGGGGCGGGGCTGATCGCTCTGCGTATCCGGGAAATTGGCACCGAACACCGCGTGCCGATCCTGGAAGCCCCTCCGCTGGCGCGTGCCCTGTACCGCCATGCGGATATTGGACAACAGATCCCGGGACAGCTCTACGCCGCCGTGGCGGAAGTGCTGGCCTGGGTATGGCAGTTGAAGCGCTGGCGTCTGGCCGGCGGTCAACGGCCTGTGAAACCTGAGAACCTTCCGGTGCCTGCCGCGCTGGATTTTATGAACGAGAAGGACACTGATGGCTAATCTGGTGGCAATGTTGCGCCTGCCCGGCAACCTGAAATCGACCCAATGGCAGATCCTGGCCGGGCCGATTCTGATCCTGCTAATTCTGTCGATGATGGTACTGCCGCTCCCGGCGTTCATCCTCGACCTGCTTTTCACTTTCAATATTGCGCTGTCCATTATGGTGCTGCTGGTGGCGATGTTCACCCAGCGTACCCTGGAATTCGCCGCGTTCCCGACCATTCTGCTGTTTACCACCCTGCTGCGACTGGCGCTGAACGTGGCGTCCACGCGTATCATCCTGATGGAAGGTCACACCGGGGCGGCAGCGGCGGGTAAAGTGGTGGAAGCGTTCGGCCACTTCCTGGTGGGCGGCAATTTCGCTATCGGTATCGTGGTGTTCGTTATCCTCGTTATCATCAACTTTATGGTTATCACCAAAGGTGCAGGGCGTATCGCGGAAGTGGGCGCGCGTTTTGTGCTGGACGGGATGCCGGGCAAGCAGATGGCGATCGACGCCGACCTGAATGCCGGTCTTATCGCCGAAGATGAAGCCAAAAAACGCCGTTCGGAAGTGACGCAGGAAGCGGACTTCTACGGCTCCATGGACGGTGCGAGTAAGTTTGTGCGCGGTGACGCCATCGCAGGCATTCTGATCATGGTGATTAACGTGGTCGGCGGCCTGCTGGTGGGGGTACTGCAGCACGGGATGGACATGGGCCACGCGGCGGAAAGCTATACGCTGCTGACCATTGGTGACGGTCTGGTTGCGCAGATCCCGGCGCTGGTTATCTCCACGGCGGCGGGTGTTATCGTGACCCGCGTGAGCACCGATCAGGACGTTGGCGAGCAGATGGTGGGCCAGCTGTTCAGTAACCCGCGCGTCATGCTGCTTGCCGCGGCGGTTCTCGGGTTGCTCGGTCTGGTGCCGGGGATGCCAAACCTCGTCTTCCTGCTGTTTACGGCAGGTCTGCTGGGGCTAGCCTGGTGGATGCGTGGCCGTGAAACCAAACCGGCTGCGGAACCTGTTCCGGTAAAAATGCCGGAGAATACCCAGGCCGTCGAAGCGACCTGGAACGACGTTCAGCTGGAAGATTCCCTGGGAATGGAAGTGGGCTATCGCCTGATCCCGATGGTCGATTTCCAGCAGGACGGCGAGCTGCTTGGCCGTATCCGCAGCATCCGTAAAAAATTCGCGCAGGATATGGGCTTCCTGCCGCCAGTGGTACACATCCGCGACAATATGGACCTGCCGCCCGCGCGCTATCGCATCCTGATGAAAGGCGTTGAAATTGGCAGCGGTGATGCCTATCCGGGCCGCTGGCTGGCGATTAACCCCGGCACCGCCGCAGGCACGCTGCCGGGCGAGCAAACCATCGACCCGGCCTTTGGCCTGGCCGCTATCTGGATTGAAAGTGCCCTGAAAGAGCAGGCGCAGATCCAGGGGTATACGGTTGTTGAAGCCAGTACCGTGGTGGCGACCCACCTTAATCACCTGATTGGGCAATTCTCGGCGGAGCTGTTTGGCCGTCAGGAAGCGCAGCAGCTGCTGGACCGCGTCACGCAGGAGATGCCGAAGCTGACGGAAGATCTGGTCCCGGGCGTGGTGACGCTGACCACGCTGCACAAGGTGCTGCAAAACCTGCTCGAAGAAAAGGTACCGATCCGCGATATGCGCACCATTCTGGAAACGCTGGCAGAGCATGCGCCAATCCAGAGCGATCCGCACGAGCTGACGGCGGTGGTGCGCGTGGCGCTGGGGCGTGCGATCACCCAGCAGTGGTTCCCGGGAACTGGAGAAGTGCAGGTTATTGGCCTCGATACGCCGCTTGAACGCCTGCTGCTTCAGGCCCTGCAGGGCGGGGGCGGGCTGGAGCCGGGCCTTGCGGACCGTCTGCTGGCGCAAACCCAGGAGGCGCTGGCGCGTCAGGAGATGCTGGGCGCGCCGCCGGTGCTGCTGGTGAACCATGCGCTGCGTCCGCTGCTGTCGCGCTTCCTGCGTCGCAGCCTGAATCAGCTGGTCGTACTCTCGAATCTGGAGCTGTCGGACAACCGTCATATCCGCATGACCGCGACGATTGGAGGAAAATAATGCGTAAATGGCTTTGGATTTTGCTCTTCCCGCTGATGGCACAGGCTGGCGGGGAGGGGACCTGGCAGGCAAGCAGCATGGGGGTGACCCTCAGCAACCGGGGCGTCGCCATGTCCTCTAATCCGCTTTCGCCTTCTGAAGGCGTTTCCGGTCAGATGGGCCTTGTGGTCTGGAACTACCGGCTGATTGGTCCTACGCCAGCCGGACTGCGGGTGCGTCTTTGTTCTCAGACGCGCTGCACGGAAATCGACGGCGAAAATGGTACGACGCAGGCGTTCAACGGCGTACCGGCCATTGAGCCTTTGCGTTTCATCTGGGAAGTGCCGGGCGGGGGACGTTTGATCCCGGCGCTGAAGGTGCAGAGTAATTCTGTCATCGTGAACTACCGTTGACGGTTGCTGAGCAGGACTGCAAAAAATAAAACCCGGCGCTTGCCGGGTTTTTTGTATTACATACGTTCTACGGTTTCGATACCCAGGGTATCCAGACCCAGCTTCAGGGTCTTCGCCGTGAGCTGCGCCAGCTTCAGGCGGCTGTTGCGGACCGATTCGTTTTCCGCAGACAGAATAGGGCAGTGCTCGTAGAAGCCGGAGAACAGACCCGCCAGATCGTACAGGTAAGCACACATCACGTGCGGCGTGCCGTCACGCGCGACCACCGTCAGCGTCTCTTCGAACTGCAGCAGACGTGCCGCCAGCTGCGCTTCACGATCCTCCGTGATGGTCACGGCAGCATTTGCCAGCACGCTTTCGTCGATATTAGCTTTACGGAATACCGACAGCACGCGGGTGTAAGCGTACTGCATGTATGGCGCCGTGTTGCCTTCAAACGCCAGCATGTTATCCCAGTCGAAGATATAGTCGGTGGTACGGTTCTTAGAGAGATCCGCATATTTCACCGCACCGATACCCACGGCGTTGGCCAGTTTTTCCAGTTCGTCAGCAGGCATGTCCGGATTCTTCTCGGCCACCAGACGGCGGGCGCGTTCCAGCGCTTCGTCCAGCAGGTCAGAAAGCTTCACGGTACCGCCCGCACGGGTTTTGAACGGCTTGCCGTCTTTACCCAGCATCATGCCGAACATGTGGTGTTCCAGCGGAACGCAATCCGGCACGTAACCGGCTTTACGCACGATGGTCCACGCCTGCATCAGGTGCTGGTGCTGACGGGAGTCGATGTAGTACAGCACGCGGTCGGCATGCAGCGTTTCGTAACGGTATTTTGCGCAGGCGATGTCGGTAGTGGTGTAGAGATAGCCGCCATCCTTTTTCTGGATGATCACGCCCATCGGTTCACCTTCCTTGTTTTTATACTCATCAAGGAACACAACCGTTGCGCCTTCGCTCTCAACCGCCAGATTTTTCGCTTTCAGGTCCGCCACAATGCCGGGCAGCATTGGGTTATACAGGCTTTCACCCATCACGTCGTCACGGGTCAGGGTGACGTTCAGGCGGTTATAGGTAAGCTGGTTCTGAGACATGGTGATGTCAACCAGCTTGCGCCACATCTCGAGGAAGTATTGATCGCCGCCCTGCAGTTTTACCACGTAGCTGCGCGCGCGCTCGGCAAAGGCTTCGTCTTCGTCGTAGTGTTTTTTGGCTTCGCGATAGAACCCTTCCAGGTCCGCCAGCGCCATTTCACCCGCGTTTTCCTGCTGCTGTTTTTCCAGGTAAGCAATCAGCATGCCGAACTGGGTACCCCAGTCGCCCACATGGTTCGCGCGGATCACCTTGTGACCGAGGAACTCGAGCGTGCGCACTGCGGCATCACCGATGATGGTGGAGCGCAGGTGGCCAACGTGCATCTCTTTCGCCACGTTCGGCGCAGAATAGTCGATCACGACGGTCTGCGCTTCCGGCTGGGACACACCCAGACGATCGGATTTCAGCGCCGCGTCAACGTGGCGGGCCAGGAACGCAGGTTCCAGGAAGATATTGATAAAGCCCGGGCCGGCAATTTCGGTTTTGCTGGCAATGCCGGTGAGATCCAGATGCGTCAGTACCTGCTCAGCGAGCTGTCGCGGCGGCATGCCCAGTTTTTTAGCCACTGCCATCACGCCATTAGCCTGATAGTCGCCAAACTGTACTTTTGCTGACTGACGAACCTGCGGTTCGCAATCCGCAGGTGCACCTGCGGCAATCAGTGCCTGACTGACTTTTTCGGAGAGAAGAGCCTGAATATTCACCTGGATACCTTACGTTTTTGATGCGGGCTTACAACCGCCCGCGCCAGTTAAAGAATTTAGGGCGGGAGTATACTGCAAATGCCTTCTGTCGTCAGCATCGCGGGGCCTGAAGATTGCTCAGAATCCAGGCAGTGAAGGTGTGCATAAACATGCAGTCATAAAAAGCCGGATTCAGCGGTTGGTCAAAACAGGGCAACAGAGTAAATTAGCGGCTTTGCGACACGAAAAGAGAGTGAATTATGGCGAACTGGCAATCCATTGACGAACTGCATGATATTTCCGCAGATTTACCGCGCTTCACCCAGGCGTTCACAGAACTTGCCACCCGTCTGGGTCTGGATATCGCACCGCTTGAGGCTGATCACATCTCTTTGCGCTGTCATCAGAATGCCACCGCAGAGCGCTGGCGTCGCGGTTTCGAACAGTGCGGCGTGTTGCTCTCCGAGAACATCATCAATGGTCGCCCCATTTGCCTGTTTAAACTGCATGAACCGGTGAACGTGGCCCACTGGCACTTCACCGTGGTTGAGCTGCCGTGGCCAGGCGAGAAGCGCTATCCGCACGAAGGCTGGGAGCATATCGAAATTGTCCTGCCGGGTGAACCGGAGACGTTGAACGCGCGCGCGCTGGCCCTGCTTTCTGACGACGGCTTAAGCAAGCCGGGAATTTTTGTGAAGACCAGTTCTCCCAAAGGCGAGCGCGAGCGGTTACCTAACCCGACGCTGGCCGTCACGGACGGACAGGTCACGGTGAAATTTCATCCGTGGACCATTGAGCAGATCGTTGCCAGCGAAGCGTAAGAGATGTGAGTTCACGCCGCGACTGAAAATGGACGGCGTGGCATGATGATTCGTTTAGTGGGATTTCAGGAGGATTAAATGGCGCTGCTGGAGATTTGTTGTTACAGCGTGGAGTGTGCTGTGACCGCACAAAAACACGGGGCTGACCGCATTGAACTGTGCGCGGCACCCAAAGAGGGCGGGCTGACGCCGTCCTTCGGCGTGTTGAAGTCTGCCCGTCAGGCACTCACCATTCCCGTTCACCCGATTATTCGCCCGCGCGGCGGTGATTTTTGTTACACGGCGGGCGAGTTCAGTGCCATGCTTGAAGACATCGCCCTCGTGCGCGACCTGGGGTTCCCCGGGCTGGTCACCGGTCTGCTGGATGAAGACGGCAATATCGATCTCCCGCGCATGCGTCAGGTGATGAGCGCCGCACAGGGGCTGGCCGTCACTTTTCATCGTGCATTTGATATGTGTAAAGATCCGCGTCAGGCCTTTGAAACGCTTGGAGAACTTGGCGTGGCGCGCATTCTGACATCGGGTCAACAGGCGTCAGCTGAAAAAGGACTGCAATTAATTACGGAACTAAAAGCACATTCCGGTGTTCCAATAATAATGGCGGGTGCGGGAGTCCGCGCCAGCAATCTGGAACGGTTTTTAAACGCTGGGGTAGAAGAGCTGCACAGCTCCGCGGGTAAATGGATACCTTCGCCTATGCGTTATCGCAATACAGGGTTGTCAATGTCGACGGATGCTGAAGCAGATGAGTATTCACGCTACGGCGTAGAGGGAGAGTCGGTTGCGGAAATGAAGTCGCTGATTGAGCGCCATCACGTGTAGCAACGTACCGATTTTTACCGCGCATCATGTCGCCCAATATGATGCTTGCTTGTACCAGGCCCCTGCAATTTCAACAGGGGCCTTTTTTTCTCCTGCGCCAGGTGGCGCTTCGCTTACCGGACCTGGAAAATCGGGAGTAGGCCGGGTAAGGCGCAGCCGCCACCCGGCTAACAGGCTACGGCTTGGTCGCAATCAACACCGCACGCATCGGCGCCGGATAGCCTTCAATGGTTTTGCTGTGGTCGGCCGGGTCGAGGAACTGCTCCAGCGATTCGGTAATCATCCAGTCGGTGCGGCGCTGCTCTTCGAGAGAGGTCACGCTGACATCGGCAATCCGCACATCCACAAACCCGCACTTCTCCAGCCAGTTCTTCAGCGCCAGCGCGGAAGGGATGAAGTAAACGTTGCGCATCTGCGCGTAGCGATCGCCCGGCACCAGAACAGCATGTTCATCCCCTTCGATCACCAGCGTTTCCAGCACCAGCTCGCCGCCGCTGACCAACTGATCCTTCAGTTGCCACAGGTGCTCCAGCGGAGAACGACGGTGATACAGCACGCCCATGGAGAACACGGTATCAAACGCTTTCAGGGCAGGGAGCTGTTCAATGCCCAGCGGCAGCAGGTGCGCGCGCTGGTCGTTACCCAGCAGCTTACGTACCGCTTCAAACTGGCACAGGAACAGCTGCATCGGGTCAATACCGACCGCCAGGTGCGCGCCCGCGCCAATCATGCGCCACATGTGGTAACCGCTGCCGCAGCCCACGTCCAGAATGGTACGTCCGGTCAGGTCGGAAAGGTGCGGCAGAACGCGATCCCATTTCCAGTCCGAGCGCCATTCGGTATTGATGTTCACCCCGTACAGCGAGAACGGGCCTTTGCGCCACGGCATCAGATTGCGCATCAGCGTTTCGATGCGGTTGATCTGCCCGGCCGGAAGCGGCTCTTCGCTTTCGGCGGTTACGCTGTGCAGAAGATCCAGACGATGCGGGGTCAGCTCGGGCAGAAACTCCACCGCGTTTGACCACTGCTTTAACAGGCCGTGCTGCTGATCGCGCTGCCAGGCGGCAATCTGCGCGGGCAAGGTTTCCAGCCAGTGGGAGAGCTGGTTTTTGGCAATCAGCTGATAGAAGTTACTGAATTCGATCATGCCGGTTTCCCCGCTTTCAGCGCCACCAGCGAACCAAAGTTAAAGCACTGGAACCACAGTTCGCTGTGCTCAAACCCGGCTTTGCTCAGACGCGCTTTGTGGGTTTCTACGGAATCCGTAAGCATCACGTTTTCGAGCATGCTGCGCTTCTGGCTGATCTCCAGCTCGCTGTAGCCGTTCGCCCGTTTGAAATCGTGGTGCATGTTGAACAGCAGCTCGCCAACCTCGGCATCTTCGAAGCTGAATTTCTCCGAGAGCACCAGCGCGCCGCCGGGATTCAGCCCCTGATAAATTTTGTCCAGCAGCAGCTGGCGGTCTTCCGGCACCAGGAACTGAAGGGTGAAATTCAGCACCACCATCGAGGCGTTATTGATTTCAATCTCGCGGATATCACCTTCCACCACGTCCACCGGAACAGGGGCTTTGTACGCGTCAATATGGCGACGGCAGCGCTCAACCATGGCCGGGGAGTTATCGACGGCAATGATTCGGCAGCCTTCCTGGTGAATATTACGACGAACCGACAGCGTTGCCGCGCCGAGCGAGCAGCCAAGGTCATAGACCTGCGTGCCGGGTTGAACGAAGCGCTCAGCCAGCATGCCGATCATAGAGATAATATTGGAATAACCGGGAACAGAGCGCTGGATCATATCCGGGAAGACTTCAGCTACCCGTTCATCGAAGGTCCAGTCGCCCAGGCTGGCGATAGGCGCGGAAAAAAGCGTGTCGCGATCTGACATAACGTAAAAATCCGGGAAAAATAAAGTGGCGTATTGTGCGCTAATGGAGGGAGAAAACCAACTCCCACGGCATATACCACAGGTTAGCCAGCACCATCAGCAAAAGCGAACACCAGGTCGCACTCATGCCGGAGCGACGCCAGCGGATTAAGCGGTGGTGAAAGCCGTAATAATGCATCAGGCGGCCAGCAATAAGAAGCAGGCCACAGATATGCACCATCCAGGTTTCTGCGCCATTCATCTCCATAAAAAGCAGCAGGATTAAGGCTGCGGGAATGTATTCGACCGCGTTGCCATGAATGCGAATAGCGCTTTGTAGCTCTGAAAATCCGCCGTCACCGTAAGAGACACGGTACAGCGTTCTGAGGCGCACAACATCAAATGAAAACTTAATCAGCAGTAATGCACCTAACACCGCATACAGCGCGCTGACCATACAAACTCCCTGTTTTTGGCAGATGGCACTTCACTATGATAGGGGGTGATATCAGAAAAGAGAAGATTGTTGTGGGATGGAAGGGGCGCTGCCCACGGACGGCACCGCAGTCTGCAAGGCCTGCCACAGAGCATCGACCAGTTCGGGGGCCTGGGCAATATCCGGCGTGTGCAAAAAGAGATACGGCGTGGTGGTGTGTTCCCACGAGGCCAGTTTTTCCAGCCAGACGGCGAACATCGCCTGGTTTTGCTGCATGTTATCGCTGCCGATAAACCTGACCATCGGGTTCTGCGCAGTCACGATGGCGTGGACCGGCACTTTCGGTTTTTTACGCTGCGCCTCAATGATGGCCTCACTGTGCGGTATCGCGCTGTGCACCGGACGGCTGTCGAGGATCACCCGGTTGACGGAACGCTCAAGAAGGCCGCGGTTGAGCGCTTTTTCTGCTTCGCCCTTCGCAAAGAAGTCCTGGTGTCGGACCTCCACCCCATAGGTAAACTCCCGGGGCAGGGCGTCCAGAAACGTCCACAGTGCGGGCAGGTCGCGCGGGCCAAAGACTGCGGGAAGCTGCAGCCAGTACTGGCCGATGCGGTTTGCCAGAGGCGCCATCCGGGCAAAGAATTCGTCGGTCAACTCACCGCAGTTTCGCAGTGCGGCCTGGTGAGAAATGGTCGCCGGAAACTTAAAACAGAAACGGAAATCGTCGGTTGTTTGCTCCCGCCAGCGTGCGACAATCTCAGCTTTGGGGAGCGCATACAGGGTGGTGTTGCCCTCGACACAGTTGAAGTGTCGGGCATACTCTTCAAGGCTGGTGATGCCAAGGCGCACCCATTTCGGGTGCGACCACTGGGGCAGGCCCACATACATCATAGTGCGCGAAGGATCTCATCCGTGCTGCGCACGCGACCGATGCGCGGGAAGATGTGCGTCATGCTGCCATGATGCTGTTCCGCGGAGGCCGCGCTGCAGGCATCTTCGGCGATCACCAGATTAAAGCCCAGTTCCCAGGCGTTGCGGGCGGTTGACTCCACGCCGATATTGGTGGAAATGCCGCACAGGATGAGGGTGTCAATGCCGCGACGGCGGAGCTGCAGCTCGAGATCGGTACCGTAGAAGGCACCCCACTGGCGTTTGGTCACTTCAATATCGCTGTCGCGTTTGCCGAGTGAGACCGGGTACGTCCACCAGTTTTCCGGCAGGGCTCGCGCGGGTGCCTGCGCATCAACGGGCTGTTTTAACGCTTCGGCGTAATCCGCGGACCAGCCGACGCGCACCATGACCACCTGCGCACCGCTGGCACGGCATTTCTCCGCCAGGCGAGCGGCGCGGCTGACCACATCGTCTGCGGTATGCGGGCCACCGGCAAAGGGCAAAATGCCTTCCTGTAAATCAATCACTACAAGCGCGGTTTTTCTGGCATCAAGGGTTAACATCGTTACTCCCGTTAAATTAATCACTTCCAGACACCATACGACGTGATGGCCTGTTATTGGCCGCATAATTTTGTTAATTTTTGTGAGAATGCGCAATAAGAGTGCAGCAAACGACCGCCTGGCCGTGGTTCGCTCTTATCGTCCGGCGGAATTTCCAGTATAATAGCCGCCTTTTTTCATCCAGTTGTGACATACAGAAAGCTGCGACATAGTAGCCTGCATACCAGGCGACATTTAGCCTGCGGCTAATTAAGGGATATCTCATGCGTACAGAATATTGCGGGCAGCTGCGTCAGTCCCACGTCGGACAGCAGGTCACCCTGTGTGGTTGGGTCAATCGTCGTCGTGATCTTGGTAGCCTTATCTTCATCGATATGCGCGACCGCGAAGGTATCGTTCAGGTGTTCTTCGACCCGGACCGCGCAGATGCGTTGAAGCTGGCCTCTGAGCTGCGTAATGAGTTCTGCATTCAGGTTACCGGCACCGTGCGTGCGCGTGACGAGAAAAACGTTAACGCCGACATGGCGACGGGCGCCATCGAAGTGCTGGCGTCCGATCTGACGATCATCAACCGTGCTGAAGCGCTGCCGCTGGACTCCAACCACGTCAACACTGAAGAAGCGCGTCTGAAATACCGCTACCTGGATCTGCGTCGCCCGGAAATGGCTCAGCGCCTGAAAACCCGTGCGAAAATCACCAGCCTGGTGCGTCGCTTTATGGATGATCACGGTTTCCTCGATATCGAAACCCCGATGCTGACCAAAGCCACGCCGGAAGGCGCGCGCGACTACCTGGTCCCATCCCGCGTTCATAAAGGTAAATTCTACGCGCTGCCGCAGTCTCCGCAGCTGTTCAAACAGCTGCTGATGATGTCCGGCTTCGATCGCTACTATCAGATCGTTAAATGCTTCCGCGACGAAGACCTGCGCGCTGACCGCCAGCCAGAATTTACCCAGATCGACGTGGAAACCTCCTTCATGACCGCCGAGCAGGTGCGTGAAGTGATGGAAGCCCTGGTGCGTAGCCTGTGGAACGACGTAAAAGGCGTTGAACTGGGCGATTTCCCAATTATGACCTTCGCTGAAGCCGAGCGTCGCTACGGCTCCGACAAACCTGACCTGCGTAACCCGATGGAGCTGGTGGACGTTGCAGACCTGGTGAAAGGCGTTGAGTTTGCCGTCTTCGCTGGCCCGGCTAACGATCCTAAAGGCCGCGTGGCGGCCCTGCGCGTGCCGGGTGGTGCAGCTCTGAGCCGCAAGCAGATCGACGACTACGGCAACTTCATCAAGATCTACGGCGCGAAAGGTCTGGCCTATATTAAAGTGACCGAGCGTGCGAAAGGTCTGGAAGGTATCACCAGCCCGGTAGCGAAGTTCCTGAACGCGGACATCGTGGAAGCGATCCTTGAGCGCACCGGCGCGCAGGACGGCGACATGATCTTCTTCGGCGCAGACAATAAGAAAGTCGTGGCGGATGCGATGGGCGCGCTGCGTCTGAAGCTCGGCAAAGACCTGAGCCTGACCGACGAAAACAAATGGGCGCCGCTGTGGGTTATCGACTTCCCAATGTTTGAAGACGACGGTGAAGGCGGCCTGACGGCGATGCACCACCCGTTCACCTCGCCAAAAGACATGACGGCAGCAGAGCTGAAAGCGGCGCCGGAAGACGCGGTCGCGAACGCTTATGACATGGTTATCAATGGCTACGAAGTGGGCGGTGGTTCCGTGCGTATTCACAGCGGTGAAATGCAGCAGACCGTGTTCGGCATCCTGGGCATCAACGAGCAGGAGCAGCGCGAGAAGTTTGGCTTCCTGCTGGACGCGCTGAAATACGGTACGCCTCCGCACGCAGGTCTGGCCTTCGGTCTTGACCGACTGACCATGCTGCTGACCGGCACCGATAACATTCGTGATGTTATTGCCTTCCCGAAAACCACTGCCGCAGCGTGTCTGATGACCGAAGCGCCAAGCTTTGCTAACCCAGCCTCTCTGGCTGAGCTGGGCATTGAAGTGGTGAAGAAGGAAGAGAAAAACTGATATGGAATATAAGCTTCCCGTTTCGGTTCTGGTGGTCATTTATGCAGAAGACACGAAGCGGGTGCTGATGTTGCAGCGGCGCGATGACCCTGATTTCTGGCAGTCGGTAACCGGCAGTCTGGAAGAGGGAGAAACCGCGCCGCAGGCCGCCGCGCGTGAAGTAAAGGAAGAGGTCGCCATTGACGTTGCCCGCGAGCAACTGACCCTGAAGGACTGTCAGCGCACGGTGGAGTTTGAAATTTTTAGCCATTTACGTCATCGCTACGCGCCGGGTACCAGGCGCAACACGGAGTCGTGGTTCTGTCTCGCGCTCCCCCATGAACGGGAGATCGTGTTTACCGAACACCTGACCTACCGCTGGGTGAATGCGGCGGAGGCCGCCGCACTGACCAAGTCGTGGAGCAACCGGCAGGCGATTGAAGAATTTGTAATTAACGCTGCCTGAAAAGGCGCGCTCTTTGAGGATATTTTTATGGCAGGTCATAGTAAGTGGGCCAACACCAAACACCGCAAAGCGGCACAGGATGCCAAGCGCGGTAAGATCTTTACCAAAATCATTCGCGAGCTGGTGACGGCAGCGCGTCTGGGCGGCGGTGACCCGGCTTCTAACCCGCGTCTGCGCGCGGCGGTTGATAAAGCGCTGTCCAACAACATGACGCGTGACACCCTGAACCGTGCTATCGCACGTGGTGTGGGCGGCGATGAAGACGCGAACATGGAAACCATCATCTATGAAGGTTACGGCCCTGGCGGTACGGCGGTGATGGTTGAGTGCCTGTCCGACAACCGTAACCGTACCGTTGCGGAAGTGCGCCACGCGTTCACCAAAACCGGTGGCAACCTGGGCACTGACGGTTCCGTTGCTTACCTGTTCAGCAAAAAAGGCGTCATCTCCTTCGAGAAAGGCGATGAAGATGCGATCATGGAAGCGGCGCTCGAAGCCGGTGCAGAAGACGTGGTGACCTTCGATGACGGTGCTATCGACGTTTACACCGCATGGGAAGAGATGGGTGCCGTGCGCGACGCGCTGGAAGCGGCTGGCCTGAAAGCGGACAACGCTGAAGTGTCCATGATCCCGTCCACCAAAGCGGACATGGATGCGGAAACCGCACCAAAACTGCTGCGTCTGATCGACATGCTCGAAGACTGCGACGACGTGCAGGAAGTGTACCACAACGGTGAAATCTCTGATGAGGTTGCAGCGACTCTCTAATGAGAGCGTGTAAATCCGTTACAGGAGACGCGTGATGTCGATTATTCTCGGGATTGACCCAGGCTCACGCGTCACCGGTTATGGCGTTATCCGTCAGGTGGGACGCCAGTTAACCTACCTCGGCAGCGGCTGTATTCGCACCAAAGTGGACGATCTGCCGTCGCGCCTGAAGCTCATTTATGCGGGCGTGTCGGAGATCATCACCCAGTTTCAGCCGGACTATTTCGCTATCGAGCAGGTCTTTATGGCGAAAAACGCCGATTCGGCGCTAAAGCTCGGTCAGGCGCGCGGAGTGGCCATTGTGGCTGCGGTCAACCAGGATTTGCCGGTATTTGAATACGCGGCACGTCAGGTCAAGCAGACGGTGGTGGGCATTGGTAGCGCGGAGAAAAGTCAGGTGCAGCACATGGTGCGTACCCTGCTGAAGCTGCCAGCGAACCCACAGGCCGACGCCGCGGATGCGCTGGCGATTGCGATTACCCACTGTCACGTCAGCCAGAACGCGATGCAGATGAGCGAGTCGCGGCTTAATCTGGCGCGAGGCAGGTTACGATAATGAGAAATCAGGCTGGATAAACATCCAGCCTTTTTTTATTATGTCGGCAGTTAATTTCTCCCAGAACGCAGGAGCGTCACGTGATAGGCAGACTCAGAGGCATCATCATTGAAAAACAACCCCCGTTAGTGCTGCTGGAAGTGGGGGGCGTGGGCTATGAAGTCCATATGCCGATGACCTGCTTCTATGAGCTGCCGGACGCGGGCAAAGAGGCGATTGTCTTTACTCAGTTTGTGGTGCGTGAAGATGCCCAGCTGCTGTACGGCTTCAATAACAAGCAGGAGCGGACCCTGTTCCGCGAGCTGATTAAAACTAACGGCGTTGGCCCGAAGCTGGCGCTGGCGATTTTATCCGGCATGTCAGCGCCACAGTTTGTGAATGCCGTTGAGCGCGAAGATCCTGCTGCGCTGATTAAGCTTCCGGGCATCGGCAAGAAAACGGCAGAGCGCCTGATTGTCGAGATGAAAGACCGCTTTAAAGGTCTGCATGGCGATCTGTTCACGCCGGCTGCCGATTTGGTACTGACCTCGCCAGGCGGCCCTGCCACGGATGATGATGCCGAGCAGGAAGCGGTTGCCGCGCTGGTGGCGCTGGGCTATAAACCTCAGGAGGCCAGCCGTATGGTGAGCAAAATTGCCAAACCGGACGCCAGCAGTGAAACCCTGATTCGCGAAGCGCTGCGCGCTGCATTGTGAGGTAAAGGATGATTGAAGCAGACCGCCTGGTATCGGCAGGCACTATTCAGGCAGATGACGTGGTGGATCGCGCGATCCGCCCAAAACTGCTTGATGAGTATATCGGCCAGCCGCAGGTTCGTTCCCAGATGGAGATTTTCATCCAGGCGGCAAAGCTGCGCGGCGATGCGCTCGATCACCTGCTGATTTTTGGCCCTCCAGGTTTGGGGAAAACCACGCTGGCGAATATCGTCGCCAATGAAATGGGCGTCAACCTGCGCACCACCTCCGGCCCGGTGCTGGAGAAGGCGGGCGATCTCGCTGCGATGCTGACCAACCTCGAACCGCATGACGTGCTGTTTATCGATGAGATCCACCGCCTGTCGCCGGTGGTGGAGGAAGTGCTCTATCCGGCGATGGAAGATTACCAGCTGGATATCATGATTGGCGAAGGCCCGGCCGCGCGCTCCATCAAAATCGATCTGCCGCCGTTTACCCTGATTGGTGCAACGACGCGGGCCGGGTCGTTGACCTCTCCGCTGCGCGACCGTTTCGGTATCGTGCAGCGTCTTGAGTTTTACCAGGTGGCGGACCTCCAGCATATCGTTGGCCGTAGCGCCCGCTATATGGGGCTGGAAATGAGCGAAGAGGGCGCGTTTGAAGTGGCGAAGCGTTCCCGCGGTACGCCGCGTATCGCTAACCGCCTGCTGCGCCGCGTACGTGACTTTGCCGAAGTGAAGCACGATGGCTCGATTTCCGCCGAGATCGCCGCGCAGGCGCTGGATATGCTGAACGTCGATGCCGAAGGCTTTGACTATATGGACCGTAAACTGCTGCTGGCGGTGCTGGATAAGTTCTTTGGCGGCCCGGTTGGGCTGGATAACCTGGCGGCGGCAATCGGGGAAGAGCGCGAAACCATCGAGGACGTGCTTGAACCGTATCTGATCCAGCAGGGCTTCCTGCAGCGCACCCCGCGTGGACGTATGGCGACGGTGCGGGCGTGGAATCATTTTGGCATTACGCCACCGGCAATGCCGTAATGCATTGTTCCCTCTCCCTGTGGGAGAGGGCCAGGGTGAGGGCATCAGCGCCCTCGATGTTAATTTGCGGTCTTCTTCATCATACTGAAGATAAACAGCACCGCTGCACTCAACACCACAGACGGCCCCGCAGGCGTGTCATAGAACGCCGAGAAGGTGAGTCCACCCGTTACCGCAATCATTCCGACAATCACGGCCACACCGGCCATCTGCTCCGGCGTACGGGCAAAACGACGCGCCGTAGCCGCAGGGATGATCAGCAGCGACGTAATAATCAGCGCGCCGACAAACTTCATCGCCACGCCAATGGTTAACGCCGTTACCAGCATCAGCAGCAGCTTAACGCGCTGCAGCTTCACACCGTCGACAAAGGCCAGGTCCGGGCTGACGGTCATGGCCAGCAGGTTACGCCACTGCCAGAGCAGAATAGCGAGCACCACCACCACGCCAATGGCGATAGCGATGAGATCCTCAGGCGTCACGGCCAGCAGGTCACCGAAGAGGTAGGCCATCAGATCCACGCGGATGTTCGACATCAGGCTGACCACCACCAGGCCCAGTGACAGGGCACTGTGCGCCATAATGCCAAGCAGCGTATCAATTGCGAGGTGAGGGCGCTTCTCCAGCCAGACCAGACCGGCGGCCAGCAACAGCGTGACGACGATCACCGCGTAAAACGGGTTCACATTAAGCAACAGACCAAAGGCAACACCCAGCAGGGACGCGTGCGCCAGAGTATCGCCAAAATAGGACATTCTGCGCCAGACGACAAACGAGCCGAGCGGACCCGCGGCGCAGGCAAGCATAATCCCGGCCAGCCAGCCGGGCAGTAACAGTTCAATCATGAGTGTCCATTTCCCCGACGCAGTACGATTCGTCCCTGTAAATCATGGCGATGATTATGATGATGGCGATAGATGCCCAGCTGTTCAGCGCCGCGAGGGCCGAACATGGAGATAAATTCCGGGTGCATGGAGACCACTTCTGGCGTGCCGGAGCAGCAGATATGGTGGTTAAGACACAGCACTTCGTCAGTCTTTGCCATCACCAGATGCAGGTCGTGGGATACCATCAGCACCGCGCAGTCCAGTTCCTGACGCAGTTGGTCAATAAGATCGTATAGCGCGACCTGGCCGTTGACGTCGACCCCCTGTGTTGGCTCATCCAGCACCAGCAGCTGCGGGCTGCTCAGCAGCGCACGGGCAAGTAAGACTCGCTGAGTTTCACCGCCGGACAGTTTTTGCAGCGGCGCATCGACAAGATGGCCCGCCTGCACGCGTTTCAGTGCCGGGAGAATATCGGCTTTACGCGTGCCGGGGCGCAGACGCAGGAAGCGGCTGACCGTCAGCGGCAGCGTGGCGTCGAGATGAAGTTTTTGCGGCACATAACCGATACGCAATTTTTCCTCGCGCTTGATCACGCCTTCATCGGGGGCGACCAGACCCAGCACCACGCGCACCAGGGTGGATTTGCCTGCGCCATTGGGGCCGAGCAGCGTCAGAATTTTGCCGGGCTTCAGATCGAGCGACACGTCAGAGAGGACGCGGCGCTGGCCAAATGAGACCGAAATATTTTCAAGGGAAACCAATGTCGTCATGTCATTTTAAGCTTGAAGAAGTCAACGAATGTTATAATATCACATTCCACGCATTCACTACGATGATTAGTCGCATTATGTTACATAAAAATACGCTTCTTTTCGCAGCATTATCCGCTGCCCTTTGGGGTACAACCGCACAAGATGTTAACGCTGCGGTTGTCGCTTCGCTTAAACCACTCGGATTCATCGCGTCGGCCATTGCAGACGGGGTCACGGAAACCCAGGTTCTGCTCCCTGATGGTGCATCCGAGCATGACTATTCCCTGCGCCCGTCAGATGTAAAACGCTTACAAAACGCGGACTTAGTCGTCTGGATTGGCCCGGAAATGGAAGCGTTCATGCAGAAGTCAGCAAAACAGGTTGCCGGCGAAAAGCAGGTCGCGATTGCAGACCTCCCCGGCGTGAAACCGCTGCTCATGAAAGGGGCGGATGACGACGGTGACGAACATGACCATCACGCTGCAGAGGGTGAAAAAGGTGATGGAGATCACCATCACGGCGAGTACAACATGCATCTTTGGTTATCCCCAGAGATAGCGCGGCTTTCAGCGGTTGCAATCCATGACAAATTAGTGGAACTTATGCCGCAAAGTCGAGCCAAACTAGACGCCAACCTGAAGGATTTTGAGGCACAATTAGCCGCAACCGATAAGCAGGTAGGTAATGAGCTCGCACCGTTGAAAGGTAAAGGGTATTTCGTTTTTCATGACGCCTATGGCTATTACGAAAAACACTACGGTTTGACCCCGCTGGGTCATTTTACCGTCAACCCTGAAATTCAGCCTGGTGCGCAGCGTTTACATGAAATCAGAACACAGCTGGTTGAGCAAAAAGCGACATGCGTTTTTGCTGAGCCACAGTTCAGGCCAGCGGTCGTAGAAGCCGTGGCCAGGGGAACATCCGTGCGCATGGGAACCCTTGACCCGCTAGGTACGAATATCCAGTTGAGCAAAGCGAGCTATTCGCAGTTCCTCAGCCAACTGGCGAACCAGTATGCGAGCTGCCTGAAAGGAGATTAACGAGGAAGTGAATACGTGCAACAGATAGCCCGCTCTGTCGCCCTGGCATTTAACAATCTGCCTCGACCCCACCGCGTTATGCTGGGGTCGCTTACAGTACTCACCTTAGCGGTCGCCGTCTGGCGGCCCTATGTTTACCACCCGAGTTCTGCCCCTATCATCAAAACCATTGAGCTTGAAAAGAGCGAAATCCGTTCTTTGCTGCCTGAAGCCAGTGAGCCTATCGACCAGGCGGCTCAGGAAGATGAAGCCATTCCGCAGGATGAGCTGGACGATAAAACCGAGAACGAAGCCGGTATTCACGAATATGTTGTGTCTACCGGGGACACGCTGAGCAGCGTGCTGAACCAGTACGGCATCGACATGGGCAATATCAGCCAGCTGGCGGCTGCGGATAAAGATCTTCGTAACCTGAAAATCGGACAACAGCTCTCCTGGACACTAACGGCGGATGGCGATCTCCAGCGTCTGACCTGGGAAATGTCCCGCCGCGAAACCCGCACCTACGATCGCACTGCAAACGGTTTCAAGATGACCAGCGAAATGCAGAAGGGCGACTGGGTTAACAGCGTTCTGAAAGGCACCGTGGGCGCGAGCTTTGTCTCCAGCGCGCGAGATGCGGGCTTGACCAGCGCTGAAATCAGTTCGGTGATCAAAGCCATGCAGTGGCAGATGGATTTCCGTAAGCTGAAGAAGGGCGATGAGTTCTCCGTTCTGATGTCCCGCGAAATGCTGGACGGCAAGCGCGAGCAAAGCCAGCTGCTGGGCGTACGTCTGCGCTCTGAGGGCAAAGATTACTACGCGATTCGTGCCGAAGACGGTAAGTTCTATGACCGCAGCGGTACGGGTCTTGCGAAAGGCTTCCTGCGTTTCCCGACGGCAAAACAGTTCCGCGTCTCCTCGAACTTTAACCCTCGTCGTCTGAACCCGGTAACCGGGCGCGTCGCGCCGCACCGTGGCGTTGACTTTGCTATGCCGCAGGGCACACCGGTACTGGCGGTAGGGGATGGCGAAGTGGTGGTGGCCAAGCGTAGCGGTGCCGCCGGATATTACGTCGCGGTACGTCATGGTCGTACTTATACGACCCGCTATATGCACCTGCGTAAGCTGCTGGTCAAACCGGGCCAGAAGGTGAAGCGCGGGGACCGTATCGCGATCTCCGGCAATACCGGACGTTCTACCGGCCCGCACCTGCACTATGAAGTGTGGATCAACCAACAAGCAGTGAACCCGCTGACCGCGAAACTGCCGCGCACTGAAGGCCTGACAGGTAAAGATCGTACTGATTATCTGGCGCAGGTGAAAGAGGTGATGCCGCAGCTGAGCTTAAACTAAGTTCTCTGTTTTTGTTAAAAAAGCCGGCGCACACTGACGCCGGCTTTTTCTTTTGTGCGTGGACGACTGCCTCGCTACACTATCTGAATAAAATTTTGCGTCATCAGACCCTGGATCCAGCATGGAAACCCAAAAAAACAATATTGAATACATTCCTGAGTTTGAAAAATCCTTCCGCCATCCGCGCAACTGGGGCGCCTGGCTTGGTGTTTACGCCTTTGCGGGGATGGCAATGCTGCCTGCCTCTGTTCGCGATCCAGTTCTGGGTAAAATAGGCCGTCTGGCCGGGCGTTTAGGCAAGAGCGCCCGCCGCCGCGCGCAGATCAACCTCTATTACTGTTTTCCTGAGAAAAGCGACGCCGAGCGCGAGGCAATCATTGATGAGATGTATACCACCGCGCCGCAGGCCATGGCGATGATGGCGGAGCTGGCGCTGAAAGGGCCGGATAAAATCGTCGATCGCGTTGACTGGAAAGGGCTGGAGATCATCGAGGAGATGCGCCGCAATGACGAGAAAGTCATTTTCCTCGTCCCCCACGGCTGGGGCGTTGATATTCCGGCGATGCTGATGGCCTCTCAGGGCCAGAAGATGGCGGCAATGTTCCACAATCAGGGCAATAAGATTTTCGATTTTGTCTGGAACACGGTGCGTCGTCGTTTTGGCGGACGCCTGCATGCCCGTAACGATGGCATTAAGCCCTTCATTCAGTCGGTACGTCAGGGGTACTGGGGCTACTATCTACCGGATCAGGATCACGGCCCCGAGCACAGCGAGTTTGTCGATTTCTTTGCGACCTATAAAGCGACGCTCCCTGCGATAGGTCGCCTGATGAAAGTCTGTCGTGCCCGCGTGATCCCGCTATTCCCGGTCTATGACGGCAAAACGCATCGTCTGAGTATTGAGGTCCGTCCTCCGATGGATGATCTGCTGACCGCAGACGACCACACCATCGCGCGTCGAATGAACGAAGAGGTAGAGATACTGGTGGGGCCGCATGCCGAACAGTACACGTGGATTCTGAAGCTGCTTAAAACGCGCAAACCGGGCGAAACAGAGCCGTATAAACGCAAAGAGCTGTATCCAACGAAATAAAAAAAGCCCTTTCCATCTGGAGAGGGCTTTTTAACAGAGACGTTATTACTCGACGGTCATAACGCGGGTGGTGTTGGTTGAGCCGATGGTGCTCATTACATCGCCCTGGGTCACAATGACGATATCACCGGACACCAGATAGCCTTTGTCGCGCAGCAGGTTTACGGCATCGTGCGCGGCGGCCACGCCGTCATTGGTGCTGTCGAAGTGAACCGGCGTCACGCCGCGGTACAGCGCCGTCAGGTTCAGCGTACGTTCGTGACGGGACATGGCGAAGATCGGCAGACCCGAGCTGATACGCGAGGTCATCAACGCGGTGCGGCCAGATTCGGTCATGGTGATGATCGCGGTAACGCCCTTCAGATGGTTTGCCGCATACATTGCCGACATCGCAATCGCTTCTTCCACGTTGTCGAACTGCACGTCCAGACGGTGTTTAGAGACGTTGATGCTTGGGATCTTTTCAGCGCCCAGGCAGACGCGCGCCATGGCGGCCACGGTTTCTGCCGGATACTGGCCCGCTGCGGTTTCTGCGGAGAGCATCACCGCATCGGTTCCGTCCAGCACGGCGTTTGCCACGTCCATGACTTCTGCACGGGTTGGCATTGGGTTGGTGATCATCGATTCCATCATCTGAGTGGCGGTGATCACCGCGCGGTTCAGCTGACGTGCGCGACGAATCAGCGCTTTCTGGATACCGACCAGCTCAGGGTCGCCAATTTCCACGCCCAGGTCGCCGCGCGCAACCATCACCACGTCAGACGCGAGGATCACGTCGTCCATGGCATCCTGATCGCAAACGGCTTCCGCACGCTCAACTTTGGCGACGATTTTGGCATCGCAGCCTGCATCGCGTGCCAGGCGACGCGCATAGTTCAGATCTTCGCCGCAGCGCGGGAAGGAGACAGCCAGGTAGTCCACGCCGATCAGCGCAGCCGTCACGATGTCCGCTTTGTCTTTATCGGTAAGCGCTTCTGCAGAGAGGCCGCCACCCAGTTTGTTGATGCCTTTATTGTTGGAGAGCGGGCCGCCGACGGTGACTTCGGTGAACACTTTCATGCCCTGAACTTCCAGCACTTTCAGCTGTACGCGACCGTCGTCAAGCAGCAGGATATCGCCAGGCACCACGTCAGCCGGCAGGCCTTTATAGTCGATACCGACTTTTTCTTTATCGCCTTCGCCTTTGCCCAGGTTGGCATCCAGCAGGAATTTGTCGCCGATATTGAGGAAAACTTTACCTTCTTTAAAGGTTGAGACACGGATTTTGGGACCCTGCAAATCACCGAGGATAGCCACGTGGCGGCCCAGTTTTGCTGCGATTTCACGCACTTTGTCGGCACGTAATTTATGGTCTTCTGGCGTACCGTGAGAGAAGTTCATACGCACCACGTTGGCACCAGCGGCGATAATTTTCTCAAGATTATTATCGCGATCGGTGGCCGGGCCTAAGGTGGTTACGATCTTGGTTCTGCGAAGCCTTCTGGACATGTAATACTCCGTTGACTGAAACAACTTTGGTGTTGCGTGAACATTGAATCGGTCTTCATCTGCTGCAAGGCAGCGGAGAGTGGACCGAATGCCGTAAATCGTTACATCGTAATTATTGGTTACGTCTTCGTTATCAACTATCAGGGAACATCGCTCTTTATAAGCAATTCTTTATCAAAACGCGATTCCTTCAGCGCTTCCTTGACCCGCTTCAAGTTATCCCGGAATTTTGCGCCCCGACGTAAGGTAAAACCGGTCGCCAGCACGTCAATCACGGTGAGCTGCGCCAGTCTGGAAACCATCGGCATATAAATGTCGGTGTCTTCCGGCACGTCGAGGGTGATTGCCAGCGTTGCTTCACGCGCCAGCGGCGTGCCTGCCGTGGTGAGGGCAATCACCATGGCATCGTTTTCACGGGCCAGCTGCGCCAGCTCTACCTGACTCTTGGTGCGGCCGGTATGTGAAATCAGTACCACGACGTCATCCTCACTGCAATTCATACAGCTCATGCGTTGCAGGACAATGTCATCGGAATAAATAACCGGGACGTTAAAGCGGAAAAATTTGTTCATCGCGTCATGCGCCACGGCCGCCGACGAGCCGAGACCGAAGAACGCAATCCTCTTCGCCTGGGTGAGTAAATCCACCGCGCGATTCACGGAACTCATGTCCAGAGACTGTCGGACGTGGTCAAGCGAAGCCATAGCCGATTCAAAAATTTTCGCGGTATAGGCATCAACGCTGTCGTCTTCATCCACATTACGATTAACATAAGGGGTGCCGTTAGCCAGACTTTGTGCCAGATGCAGTTTAAAATCAGGGAAGCCGCGCGTTTCCAGGCTGCGGCAAAAGCGATTGACCGTGGGTTCGCTAACACCCGCTTCCTGTGCCAGAGCGGCGATGCTTGAATGAATCGCCTGAGCGGGAGAGGCGAGAATGACCTCGGCCACTTTTCGCTCGGATTTGCTAAGGTGTTCCAGTTGAAACTGGATTTTTTCCAGCATGTTCATGTTAACAGGATGCTCATGGGTGTAAACGATTTCATAAATTGATGAAATCGTGATTCGATTTAGCCGATATTACCCTCGTGGCTTCCATAAAGGGTAATAATCGACAAGATAATGTTGTTGTTTTTTTTCATTACTTGATCGGTGTCGGGTTTTGCTGTGACCCTGTTGCGCAAAGAAACGACGGTTGTTGCGTCATTAAGCCGTCTTAATCATCCAAAGGGTGAAAAATCGCGGTATCGCACGCGACGATAAGCGCTAATGGTTTCGGGAATGACGTAAAAGCAGTACAGTGCATTGTAATAAAATTACAACGATACCTGGCAGAAGTACCAGGTGATCCAACTGAGGAGAATGACATGGCGGTAACGCAAACAGCCCAGGCATGTGACCTGGTCATTTTCGGCGCGAAAGGCGACCTTGCACGCCGAAAATTGCTGCCTTCCCTGTATCAACTGGAGAAAGCGGGCCAAATTCATCCGGATACCCGTATCCTGGGTGTAGGGCGCGCCGACTGGGACAAGGACGCTTATACCAAAGTCGTCCGCGAGGCGCTCGAAACTTTCATGAAGGAAAAGATTGATGAAAGTTTGTGGGATACCCTGAGTGGACGTCTCGATTTCTGCAACCTGGACGTTAATGACGTCAGCGCGTTTACCCGCTTAGGCGCGATGCTGGATCAGAAAAACCGTGTCACCATTAACTATTTCGCCATGCCGCCAAGCACCTTCGGCGCCATCTGCAAAGGCCTGGGCGAAGCCAAACTGAACGCCAAACCGGCGCGCGTCGTGATGGAGAAGCCGCTGGGTACCTCGCTGGCAACCTCGCGCGAAATCAACGACCAGGTGGGCGAGTTCTTTGAAGAGTGCCAGGTCTACCGTATCGACCACTATCTCGGTAAAGAGACGGTACTGAACCTGCTGGCGCTGCGTTTTGCTAACTCCCTGTTTGTAAATAACTGGGACAACCGCACTATCGACCACGTGGAAATCACCGTGGCGGAAGAGGTGGGGATTGAAGGTCGCTGGGGTTACTTTGACCAGGCCGGTCAGATGCGCGACATGATCCAGAACCACCTGCTGCAGATCCTGTGCATGATTGCCATGTCTCCACCGTCTGACCTGACGGCGGACAGCATCCGTGACGCGAAAGTGAAAGTGCTGAAGTCACTGCGCCGCATCGACCGCTCCAACGTGCGTGAGAAGACCGTTCGTGGTCAGTACACCGCCGGGTTTGCGCAGGGCAAAAAAGTGCCGGGCTACCTGGAAGAAGAGGGTGCGAACAAGTCCAGCAACACCGAGACGTTTGTGGCGATCCGCGTGGATATCGACGACTGGCGCTGGGCGGGGGTTCCGTTCTACCTGCGCACCGGTAAACGTCTGCCGGCTAAATGTTCCGAAGTGGTTGTTTACTTCAAAAACCCGGAACTGAACCTGTTCAAAGAGTCCTGGCAGGAGCTGCCGCAGAACAAACTGACCATTCGTCTGCAGCCGGACGAGGGCGTGGATATCCAGATCCTGAACAAAGTGCCGGGCCTGGATCATAAACACAACCTGCAGACCACCAAGCTGGATCTGAGCTACTCTGAAACCTTTAACCAGACGCACCTGGCCGATGCTTACGAGCGTCTGCTGCTGGAAACCATGCGCGGTATCCAGGCGCTGTTCGTGCGCCGCGATGAAGTGGAAGAGGCGTGGAAATGGGTCGACTCCATCACCGAAGCCTGGGCTGCCGACCAGGATGCGCCAAAACCGTATCAGGCGGGCACCTGGGGACCGGTCGCGTCGGTGGCGATGATCACCCGCGATGGCCGCTCCTGGAACGAGTTTGAGTAAGATAATCCGCTAGCCCGAAAGTGTTATTTTACCGGTAACATGATCTAACTCAGCTAGTGGCACAATTTTCAACTTTTAAGCTCCGCGTGGATTCACCCGCGGAGCTTTTTTTATTACACTGCCGGAAGTGATTTTGCCCCTGAGCTCCGGACAGCAAGCGTTTCAGCGTTGTTAACAACTGCCAGCGACTTTGTAAACTCCCGAGCCCGGACAGATAAATTAGAGGAGCTTTTATGAATCCGACATTGTTACGCGTAACACAACGCATTATTGAGCGCTCGAAAGAGACCCGCTCGGCCTACCTCGCCCGGATTGAACAGGCAAAGAGCAACACCGTCCACCGATCTCAGCTGGCCTGCGGGAACCTGGCGCACGGCTTCGCCGCCTGCCAGCCTGATGATAAAGCGTCGCTGAAAAGCATGTTGCGTAACAATATCGCCATCATTACCTCCTATAACGATATGCTCTCCGCGCACCAGCCCTATGAGGTTTACCCGGATATCATCCGTAAAGCGCTGCACAGCGTGAATGCGGTCGGCCAGGTGGCGGGTGGGGTACCCGCCATGTGCGACGGCGTGACGCAGGGCCAGGACGGTATGGAGCTCTCCCTGCTGAGCCGCGAAGTGATTGCTATGTCCGCGGCGGTTGGCCTGTCGCACAACATGTTTGATGGCGCGCTGTATCTCGGCGTGTGCGACAAGATTGTTCCGGGCCTGGTGATGGCTGCGCTGTCGTTTGGTCATCTGCCTGCGATCTTCGTGCCGTCGGGCCCAATGGCAAGCGGCCTGCCGAACAAAGAAAAAGTCCGTATCCGCCAGCTGTACGCGGAAGGGAAAGCAGACCGTCAGGCGCTGTTGGAGGCGGAAGCCGCGTCCTATCATGCGCCGGGGACCTGTACGTTCTACGGTACGGCTAACACGAACCAGATGGTGGTGGAATTTATGGGGATGCAGCTTCCGGGCTCATCCTTTATCCAGCCGGACGCGCCGCTGCGCAAGGCGCTGACCGAGGCCGCGGCCCGTCAGGTTACACGTCTGACCGGCAACGGCAACGAATGGATGCCGATGGGCAAAATGGTTGACGAAAAGGTCATCGTCAACGGGATTGTCGCGCTGCTGGCAACCGGGGGGTCAACCAACCACACCATGCACCTGGTGGCCATGGCGCGTGCGGCGGGCATTCTGATTAACTGGGATGACTTCTCCGAGATCTCTTCCGTGGTGCCGCTGATGGCACGCCTGTACCCGAACGGTCCGGCGGATATTAACCACTTCCAGGCCGCGGGCGGCGTACCGCTGCTGATGCGCGAGCTGCTGAAAGGCGGACTGCTGCATGAAGACGTAAATACCGTGGCAGGCTTTGGCCTTCAGCGCTACACCCAGGAGCCGTGGTTGAACAACGGCGAGCTGGACTGGCGCGAAGGGGCGAGAGCGTCTCTTGATGCGCAGGTGATCGCCACCATCGACAAACCGTTCTCTCCACACGGCGGCACCAAAGTGCTGAGCGGCAACCTCGGTCGTGCGGTAATGAAGACCTCTGCCGTACCGGAAGAGAACCAGATTATCGAAGCGCCGGCGGTGGTGTTTGAAAGCCAGCACGACGTATTACCCGCCTTTGACGCCGGTCTGCTCGACAAAGACTGCGTGGTGGTGGTGCGTCATCAGGGGCCTAAAGCTAACGGGATGCCAGAATTACATAAACTTATGCCACCACTTGGTGTATTATTGGACCGCCGTTTCAAAATTGCGTTAGTCACCGATGGACGCCTCTCCGGGGCATCCGGTAAAGTGCCTTCAGCCATCCACGTGACGCCTGAAGCCTACGACGGTGGGTTGCTGGCGAAAGTGCGCGACGGTGACATGATCCGCGTTAACGGTCAGACAGGCGAGTTAACCCTGCTGGTGGATGACGCCGAGCTGGCGGCACGTCAACCCCATATTCCTGACCTGAGCGCATCGCGCGTGGGGACCGGACGCGAAATGTTCAGCGCGCTGCGTGAGAAGCTCTCCGGTGCGGAGCAGGGCGCAACCTGTATTACGTTTTAAGACGACTTGATTTTAACGATCTGGCGAGAGAAAACTCTGATGAAAAACTGGAAAACAAGTGCAGAAGCAATCCTGACCACTGGCCCTGTCGTGCCGGTTATCGTGGTAAACAAGCTGGAGCACGCTGTACCGATGGCGAAAGCGCTGGTTGCGGGTGGCGTTCGCGTTCTGGAAGTGACCCTGCGTACCGCCTGCGCGATGGATGCCATTCGCGCGATTGCTAAAGAAGTGCCGGACGCCATCATCGGTGCGGGTACCGTGACGAACGTAAAACAGCTGGCTGAAGTGACCGAAGCGGGCGCGCAGTTTGCCATCAGCCCGGGCCTGACCGAGTCGCTGCTGAAAGCCGCGACCGAAGGCACCATTCCGCTGATCCCGGGCATCAGCACCGTCTCTGAACTGATGCTGGGCATGGACTACGGTCTGAAAGAGTTCAAATTCTTCCCGGCTGAAGCGAACGGCGGCACTAAAGCGCTGCAGGCGATTGCGGGTCCCTTCTCTCAGGTACGCTTCTGCCCGACGGGGGGTATCTCTCCTGCCAACTACCGTGACTACCTGGCGCTGAAAAGCGTGCTGTGCATCGGTGGCTCATGGCTGGTTCCGGCGGATGCGCTGGAAGCGGGCGACTGGGATCGCATCACAAAACTGGCTCGCGAAGCGGTGGAAGGCGCGAAGCAGTAAGCCATTCGCCGCATGAAAAACGGGCCTTTCGGCCCGTTTTTTTATCCCGTTACCTTAACGCTTGCTGCGGCTGCTTTCGCTCTCGCCACGGCGTCGTCAACGTTATCCCCGGTGGCTAATGCCACGCCAAGACGACGGGTACCGTCGATCTCCGGCTTGCCGAACAAACGTACCTGCAACCCGGCACCCACTGCCGCGTCGACGTTTTCAAACGTAACGTTCTGGCTGGTTAACTGCGGCAGGATGACCGCCGAGGCGGCCGGGCCGTACTGACGGATACCGCCGACGGGCAGGCCGAGGAAGGCGCGCACGTGCAGGGCGAACTCGGAAAGATCCTGCGAAATCAGCGTGACCATGCCGGTGTCATGCGGGCGAGGGGAGACTTCGCTGAAAATCACCTCATCACCGCATACAAACAGCTCTACGCCGAACAGGCCATAGCCGCCCAGCGCGAGGACGGTTTTACTGGCGATCGCCTGTGCACGCTCCAGCGCCAGGGCACTCATCTGCTGCGGCTGCCAGGATTCGCGGTAATCGCCATCTTCCTGACGGTGGCCAATCGGATCGCAGAAATGGACGCCGTCAACGGCGCTGACGGTCAGCAGGGTGATCTCGAAATCAAACTTCACGACGCCTTCAACGATGACGCGACCGGCGCCGGCGCGGCCACCCTGCTGGGCGTAATCCCACGCCTTATCGAGCGTGCTGCTGTCGCGAATGAAGCTCTGCCCTTTACCGGAGGAGCTCATCACCGGCTTAACGATACACGGGTAGCCAATCTCCTCTACGGCCTGCAGGAACGCGGCTTTATCGCCCGCAAAACGGTAGCTCGAGGTGGGCAATCCCAACTCTTCTGCCGCCAGGCGACGAATGCCTTCGCGGTTCATGGTCAGCTTTGCGGCTTTCGCACAGGGCACCACGCGCTGGCCTTCCTGCTCCAGGGCGATCAGCGTATCGGTGGCAATCGCTTCAATTTCCGGTACAACAAAATCGGGCTTCTCGCGCGTAATCAGTTCGCGAAGGGCATCGCCATCCAGCATGTTAATCACATAAGAACGATGGGCGACGTGCATGGCGGGTGCGTCGGCGTAACGGTCTACGGCGATGACTTCCACACCTAAACGTTGGCACTCAATGGCGACCTCTTTTCCCAGCTCGCCCGATCCCAACAGCATCACTCGCGTCGCCGCAGGTCGCAGCGCAGTTCCTAAACGAATCATAACAATCCCCCTAAAAAAGTTGCGCGCAGTATAAACGAAAACGTTTGCGTCTGTCTTGCGCAGGGATAAACGCGAGGGCAGAAATTTGCGCTTCTTTAGCCCGACCAGACATTTCCTGACGCCCGCTCGCTTACGCTGTGGAACATGTTCACCGTTAAGTGAGGGAAACCATGTCTGGCTGGTTAAATCAATTGCAATCCCTGTTAGGGCAGAAAACATCTTCTGGCGAACGGGACCTGAGCAAACTGCTGGTACCCGGGGCGCTCGGCGGGCTGGCAGGCCTACTGGTCGCGAATAAATCCTCACGCAAGCTGCTGGCAAAATATGGCACCGGCGCGCTGCTGGCCGGCGGCGGCGCTATCGCGGGCACCGTGCTGTGGAATAAGTACAAGGACCGGGTACGGACCGCGCACAGCGATGAACCGCATTATGGCGAGCACACCTCGCCGCTGGATCTGCGTACCGAACGGCTCATTCTTGCGCTGGTTTTTGCCGCGAAAAGTGACGGGCATATTGACGATAAAGAACGATCGGCGATCGAGCAGCAGCTGCGCGAAGCCGGCGTTGAAGAGAAGGGAAGAGCGCTGGTGGCGCAGGCCATCGAACAGCCGCTCGAGCCGCAGCGTCTTGCGCAAAGTGTGAAAAATGAGGAAGAGGCGCTGGAGCTCTATTTCCTCAGCTGTGCCGCCATCGATATCGATCACTTTATGGAGCGGAGCTACCTTAACGCCCTGGGCGATGCGTTAAAGATCCCTCAGGACGTGCGCGAGGGCATTGAGCGGGATATCCGCGAACAAAAACAGGCGTTACAGGGATAGCCTCCGCCGTCGCGACGCTGTTTCGCTTGCATCATGCGTGGGTTTTGCCAACCTTATAGGGTGTAAAACTTAAAAGAATGATGACATGCCACCGAAAGCCCGACGTACTCCTTATGCGATCACCACGCATGGCGATACGCGCATAGACAACTATTACTGGCTGCGGGACGATTCGCGCTCCCGGCCAGAGGTACTCGACTACCTGCACGAGGAAAACGACTATGGCCGCAAGGTCATGTCCAGCCAGCAGACGCTTCAGGACCAGCTGCTGAATGAGATGGTGCAGCGTATTCCTCAGCGTGATATCTCCGCGCCCTGGACCAAAAACGGCTATCGCTATCGCCATATTTACGAGCCCGGCAATGAGTATCCCATCTACCAGCGTCAGTCGGTATTAAGCGCCGAATGGGATGAGTGGGATATTTTGCTGGATGCCAACCAGCGCGCCGCCCACAGCGAATTTTATACCCTGGGCGGCATGTCCATTTCGCCGGATAACGCGGTGATGGCGCTGGCGGAGGATTATCTCTCCCGTCGCCAGTACGGCCTGCGTTTTCGCAATCTGGACACCGGCAACTGGTATCCGGAAATGCTGGAAAACGTCTCCCCGGATTTTGTCTGGGCGAATGATTCCGAGACGGTTTACTACGTCAAAAAGCACGCCTCGACGCTGCTGCCTTATCAGGTGTGGCGACACACCGTGGGAACGGACTCCGCTGACGACGAACTGGTCTATGAAGAGAAAGACGAAACGTTCTATGTCAGCCTGCATAAAACCTCCTCGCGCCACTATGTGATTATCTTCCTGGCCAGCGCGACGACCTCGGAAGTTCTGCTGCTGGATGCCGAACTGCCCGACGCCCAGCCGCTCTGTTTCCTGCCGCGCCGCAAGGATCACGAGTACAGCCTGGATCACTTTCAGCACAGCTTTTATTTGCGCTCTAATCGCGAGGGTAAAAACTTTGGTCTCTATAAAACCAAAGTGCGCGATGAGCGCAAATGGGAGGTGCTTATCCCCGCGCGGGATCAGGTAATGCTTGAAGGGTTCACCCTGTTTACCAACTGGCTGGTGGTGGAAGAGCGTCAGCGAGGGCTGACCAGTATCCGGCAAATCAACCGTAAAACGCGGGAAGTGGTGGGGATCGCGTTCGACGACCCGGCCTATGTGACGTGGATTGGTTTCAACCCTGAACCTGAATCCTCGCGGCTGCGCTACGGCTACTCATCGATGACCACGCCGGACACCCTGTTTGAGCTGGATATGGATACCGGGCAGCGTCAGGTGATTAAACAGACCGAGGTCAAAGGGTTTGAGTCTGAAAACTACCGCAGCGAGCACCTGTGGGTCACCGCCCGGGATGGCGTCGAGGTCCCCGTCTCGCTCGTCTATCACAAAGCCCACTTCCAGAAAGGCAAAAACCCGATCCTGGTGTACGGTTACGGCTCGTATGGCTCAAGCATGGACGCCGATTTCAGCAGCAGCCGGTTAAGCCTGCTCGATCGCGGCTTTGTTTTTGCCATCGCCCATATTCGCGGTGGCGGTGAACTGGGGCAGCACTGGTATGAAGACGGGAAATTCCTGAAAAAGAAAAATACCTTCAATGACTACCTCGACGTCTGCGATGCGCTGATTGAGCAGGGCTACGGGGATCCGCAGCTTTGCTTTGGGATGGGCGGCAGCGCGGGCGGCATGCTGATGGGGGCGGCGATCAACCAGCGTCCCGACCGCTTTAAGGGGATTGTCGCACAGGTCCCGTTTGTCGATGTGGTGACGACCATGCTCGATGAATCCATCCCACTTACGACAGGGGAGTTTGAAGAGTGGGGGAATCCGCAGGATGAGATGTACTACCGCTATATGAAAACGTACAGCCCGTACGATAACGTGGAAGCGAAAGCCTATCCCCACATGTTGGTCACCACCGGTCTGCATGATTCTCAGGTGCAATACTGGGAGCCGGCAAAATGGGTGGCAAAACTGCGGGAGCTGAAAACCGATGACAACCTGCTGCTGCTGTGTACCGATATGGACTCCGGTCACGGCGGGAAATCGGGACGATTTAAATCCTACGAAGGAGTTGCCCTGGAATATGCCTTTTTAATAGGCCTGGCGCAGGACACGCTGCCAGGCCGTGCGGAGCGTTAAGCGTCGCCCAGATAATGTTTCAGCGTTAAGCGCAGTTCCGGGCTCATTCTGTCGAGGTTGTTATACAGCCAGCGCAAATAGCCCGGGTCTTTATCCGCCACCTCGGACACCGGCTTCCCGCGATATTTCCCAAAGGTAAATGTGGTCAGAAGTGCAGGACGGCCGGTGATGGTCGCCATATCATCCGGCGTCCAGCCAGAGATATTCATAATATCTATCAGTAACGCGGCGGTTATATAGCAGTCATACAGGGCCCGGTGATGGTGAAGCCCCTCAGGCGTGCGGACGCTGAGCTTGCGGGACTTGTACAGCGCCATGTTGCTGTATTTAATTCCCGGCCAGAGGCGACGCGCCAGCTTCATGGTACAAATCCATTCCCCCGGCATTTCAGGTAACACCCGGCGGTCAAAACTGGCGTTATGCGCGACGTACCACGGGCTACCGTAGTAGTGCGGAATGATCTCTTCGATCCACGGCTTATCCGCCACCATCGATTCGGTAATGCGATGGATAGCCATCGCCTGAGGGCTGATGGGTCGGTCGGGACGCACCAGATGGCTCATTGGATTGACGATTTTACCATCAACCACGTCGACAGAAGCCACTTCCACTATTCCGCCCTGAAGATCGCAAGTTTCGGTATCGATGACGCGCAGCATTGAACACTCCTGAGCTTAAAACGCCTAGCCTAAAGGAATGATATCGCCTTGCCAACCCTCTCCGCCGAGCGTGCCGGTCAACAGCAGCTCGCCTCGATCTGCGCGGACGATCAGCTGGCCTTTTTCATCCCACAGCGCACTGCCGCCGCAGGCGTTCGCCATCAGTACCGCAATGGCATATTTATGCGCGAAGCGCTGCAGGGTACTGATGGACTGCCGCCAGCGGTGATCCTCTACGGACTGACTGCTGGTAAACAGCGACGCTCTGGGATCGAGATTGGGGGAATCGGCATGCGCATCAATAATGCTGAGCTGTTTCTCCCCCGGCACCAGGCTGGCACCGCTACCTTGCGGGTAGCGCAGGATGCGGTGACGGGCGGGCGTGAAGAGCGCGAGGCCGTTCTGGCGCTGACCGTTCCGTTCCAGGGGGAGCCCGGCAATCACGGTAATCCGGTAAAAATGCGCCGCGTCCAGCAGCGGTTCCAGCTGCGCGTCATCGGGTGGGGGAGGTAACGTCGGTGCGCCTGAGCCCGTTAATGAGAGTTCAGGGAAGACCAGCAAATCACATCGCTGCCGTGCTGCTTCGGCGATGAAGCGCAGGTGGTGCGTAACATGGTCATCCACACTCTGGTACTGACCGCCATACTGAGCTGCCGCTATATTCCAATGTGACATCGTGACTTCCTTATACACTGAGTCGCAGAGATTTAAGAATACACCTAAATTTATCAGGGTTTTCTTATCCTGCCAGATTCCGCGTAAGGAAGTGTAACGGCTCGTTAAGCTTATTTAACTTTAGGTTCGTACGGTAAACGGGAGAGGTTAACCGAGGCGAGACGGTGGGCGATGAGTCTTTCGCGAAACCAGTCGCGCAGATGGGCGGGCTGTTCCCGTTCAACGACTTCAGCCACAACAGGCATGTTGTAACGCTCTTTAAACGCGACGCCAGCGGCAGCGAGATCGACATTTACTTTATCCATCTCGTCCTGTGGAAGGGCGGCCAGATTGATCTTCATTACCTTCTCCTTTTTATGCGGCGGCAACGTTACCGCGATTGCACGACGATGACAAGCGGAGGCAGGATGTTCCTCGACTCGTTTATTATACAGCGTTATTCTTTAGCATACAGACATAACAAAAAGGAATGATTGCGATGGGTTTCTCCGCTTCCCGCGCGGTATGCGCACTGGTTTTTCTGACCTCTACAATGATGACCTCCTCCGCGCTGGCGCATGCGCATCTTAAGCAGCCGATCCCGGCAGCGGACAGCGTGGTGAGCGCTCCGCAGGCACTTACGCTGCATTTTTCAGAAGGCATCGAACCGGGATTTAGCGGTGTGGTGGTGACGGACGCGCAAAAGCAGGTCATCAAAACGGGTACCGCTACGCGAGACGAAAAGAACAAGGCGCAACTCACCGTTCCGCTGGAACAACCGCTGACGTCAGGGACGTACCAGGTAGACTGGCATGTCGTCTCTGTAGACGGTCATAAAACCAAAGGCAGCTATCACTTTAGCGTGAAATAGCATGCTGGCGCTGTGTTATATCGGGTTGCGCTTTATCCATTTCGGGGCGCTGATGCTGGTTTTTGGCAACGCGCTTTACAGCGTCTGGTTTGCGCCTTCTTCCCTCCAGCGGCTGATGTCCCGGCGTTTCCAGCTGCAGCAGAAAGTTGCTGCCTTGTTGAGCCTGGCGGCTGCACTCCTGATGTTTATGCTTCAGGGCGGACTGATGGGTAACGGCTGGGGAGATGTATTTGCTCCGCAGGTCTGGTACGGCGTATTTAGGACACAGTTTGGTGGCGTCTGGCTGTGGCAAATAATTCTTGCTGTGATGACGGTCGCTGCAGCATGGCTCGCGCCGCTGAAAGGTTCGCGGCTGCTGCTGCTCGCCATGGGCCAGCTTATCCTGCTGGCTGGGGTAGGTCACGCGGCGATGAACGACGGTCCGATGGGGGCGTTGCAGCGGCTTAACTATGCTTTTCACCTGATCTGCGCTGCAGCCTGGCTTGGCGGATTGCTGCCCCTGTTGTTCTGCATGCGTCTGGCGAAAGGGCGCTGGCAGAATGCCGCCATCTATACCATGATGCGCTTCTCGCGCGTGGGCCATTATGCCGTCGCGGGCGTGCTGCTCAGCGGAGCGATCAATACGCTCATGATACTGGGCGTCCATATACCCTGGCAGGCTGGCTACGTGCAGTTTTTGTTGTTCAAATGTGCGCTGGTGGCGTTGATGGTGGTAATTGCGCTGGCAAATCGGTATTTTCTGGTGCCACGGTTTCGTCCGGAGACCGGGCGAGCACAACAGATTTTTATCAGGATGACACAGGCAGAAGTGGTGCTGGGCGCGCTGGTACTGGCAACGGTCAGTCTGTTCGCTACCTGGGAACCCTTCTGACAAGGTTAAATATCATATGAAAAAGACAGTACTTTCTCTCATATTGCTGGCCTGCACGGGGAGCGCGCTTGCCGCACCGCAGGTTATCACCGTCAGCCGTTTTGAAGTCGGTAAGGACAAATGGGCGTTCAATCGCGAAGAGGTGATGCTGACCTGCCGTCCGGGCCATGCGCTGTATGCCATTAACCCGAGCACGCTGGTGCAATACCCGTTAAATGATACCGCAGAGCAGCAGGTAGCCAGCGGCAAGAGTAGCGGCCAGCCGATCAGCATTATTCAGATCGATGACCCGGCGCATCCGGGACAAAAGATGAGTCTGGCGCCGTTTATCGAGCGTGCCGACAAGCTCTGCTAACGTTCAGGTTTCCAATAAAAAACCGCAGATGCTTGCGAAAGCACTGCGGTTTTTCACATTTTATGATGCTCTGGCGCTTTTTTTCCGACCGCTTTAGCTGTGGACTGGAAAACCTGGCGTCGTCATCTATTCTTAAAAGGCAAGGCGACTTAGCCTGCATTAATGCCAACTTTTAGCGCACGGCTCTCTCCCAAGAGCCATTTCCCTGGACCGAATACAGGAATCGTATTCGGTCTCTTTTTATCTGTCTTATATTTCAGTCACTTACGACGCTCTGTCCGAAAATGTCCCAAAATTGTCCGAACTTCAATATCCGGCAATTCCCGTTATACCACACCGTTTTTTAAATTAACAACCAAACTCATGCAATGCTGGGAATGCTCTGCACAGACGATCTCAGAGTTTTGCAACCATGCGATCTCTCGTTTCAAGGCAAGACTGCTTATAAGGTGCGTTTACCTTAACTCGGCGATTCATGATCCTCACACTTCCAGTTGGGAGAATTGAGAACAGACGTCCTTTCGCAAATGCTACAACCCCCATGGTCTGAAAGTCGTTAATGTTAACTACTCCATCATCAATTGTTTCGAAATCAAAAATTTCAGGGTTTGTGGCAAGTAATTGAAGAACATCATTATCTATAGAGTTAAGTACCGAGGCATACGCAGATGCTGTCCCCATGTATGCGTGAGTCTGTTTTTTGCAATCATATGAACTCGAGGAAGGACCCTGCTTACACTGTTGAGTTTGTTAGCAAATGCATAAGAGGCGTAAATCTCAGGATGGTAATTTAAGACCGTAAATGAGAGAAAATGCATTTCGCCAGCCGCCCAGATGATCTGATTATTCCCTCATCGCGCCATATCTCGACCGAAATCGGCCGCACGAAAGCGAAGCTGGCTAATTTTCAGCGTCTGCAGGGGCTGGGGAATGACTGATCTACCGAAATGCCCCAATTGTGGCATGTCCTCTTCACTGAAGGTCCGAAGTCGTGGGTTGAACTGGGGGGGCGCAGAAATTAGGTGCTCTAACGGTTGTTCAAAATGGCGAGTTGGATTCTCTTTTCCGCCAGGAGGGGAGAGGGGGGCTCGAAGAGAGCTTGCAGATAACTGGCATAAGGTTGTGGAGAAAAGTTAACCCACTAATTGTATTATTTGCTTTTATGTATGAAAAAAATTCAACAACACCGACAAAATGGATCGGCTAGCAGATCTGCAATATAATTATTCTATTATTCAATCCACTGACTAAACTCAGAGGGACAAGTTCCAAACACAGGGTAGGTGATATGTCTATGAAGCAAATTAAATCAAGGGATATGACAAACATTGCGGCAAAAAGGATGTATTATATTTTTCTTGTCGGGGTTATACCTTTGCTTCTGATTTTTTTATTATATGCTAACAACCAAGGGAGCGATTTTCTAAATTATTTGTATACTTTATCTGGTAAAGTTCCTGAGCTGATTTCAGCCAGTAACCCATTATTAAGTGGTGTTATGAGTTTTTATGTTAAAATCGCTCCTTTGTTAGGTGTTTTGTTTTTTTTGATTGCGCGGAGAGAGTTAAATTTAAAAACCACTTTTTCTTTCACGAAAGGTATTTTGGCTTTTATGCTATTCACCGTGTTTTATATTGCAATTGTTTATTATTTGTTGGTGTGTAACGTGGAGTTAACTGAATCAGGACGATTTATGAGGCTTTTATCAGGGAACGATTATCTTCTTACCGTTTTTTTTGTAAGCGTATTTTATGTGTGTTATATACTCACCTGCTATTACATCAGCTATGCTTATGCAGTTTTCTTGATTTTAAAGTTAAAAATAAAGCACCGTTGAAAGCTAAGGGGCAGATAACATCTCTGCCCCTTTTAGATTAATGAGCTGGTCTGATTATTTCATTGTTGATTTTATCAACGATTTTATCGTCAATGAATGAAGCCAGATAACTGATACCGATAATTCCTGCAATTGTTAATGCAGTAATAGGAAGCCCGACGGTTGTCGCAACAAAAGATGCCAGGGCGCCAAAGATTCCCATAGCCACACCGACAGCAATGCCACTAATAACCCAGGACTCTACCTCTAGCATCAATGGACCCCAGTTTCCTGTTTCATACCCTTCAATACTCTTCTCTCGGATTTTTTCGACTTTGATCACCAGATCTGCAGTCTTAAATGCTTTGCTTAGATTGCCGAGTTTGTTTGCCATGTCACTTGCATTCAGACTTTTCCATGCGTTAACGATCGCAGTTTTATCACCTTGATTAATTTTCATCCCCGGATTGGCAATAATCTTATTCAGAGAGGTCATTGCATCATTGTAGTTACGAATTGTTTTACCTTGGAAGTTTTTAACGTTACTTGCGATGTCCCTTGACACATCTTTATATTTTTGACCCAGGTGACTACCAACTTTTTCCCCCATGTCAGCAATAATTTCACTGGCTTTTTGTAATGCTTCAATTTGATTATCTTCATCGAGCATCTTCTGGACATTTTCGCGCAAATTACCCCGGGCTGCTTTTGGTATATTTCCATCCCGCACTGCTTGTTCATATAAGTTCTTAAGCGCTTTTCGGGAAACTTTATCATTGGAGCCATAATACTTTGCCGTCCTATCCCAGGTAGATGGAGCACTCGTTGTGCTATTTCCATTTTGATTCTGGGAGTTATTACTACCAGACTGTGAACCTGAGTTACCACCATTACCACCGGAGCCTTTACCTGAATGACTGTCTACTCCGGAACTGATAGCAATTGCACCACCGGCAGAAAATACTCCAGCCGCATCACCTCTGTTAGCAGCATTCACCTGTGCACTGTTGTTTGGATCCACAGAAAATCCATTAATATTCTGTGTACGGCCACCATTCCCTCCATTTCCTGATGTACCGGAATGGCTGCCAGAACCAGAGTTACCGATGCCAGGATTTTTGCCACCACTGAACGCATTGTTGTGTGCGTTGTCGCCACCATTACCACTCATAGTTAATTCCTCTTTGACGGTTAAAAGTTAGACAATACTGTATATAAATACATTGTTATATATACAGTGGTTCGAATCCTACGCCGCTGTTTCTAACGTGTCAATGACAGATTTTGGGGTATGACTGAGAGCGGAAAATCCTGATAAGCTACTGATGGGAATATTGTTTACTGGAAAGGAGATCTTCATGAATAAATCTAACGGATTATTCGTGTGTGCGTTGTTAACATCATCTTTGATGAGCAGCGCATGCACCCCTCAAACAAGTGCAGAACGCCATGCACGCCAGTATGTATATGCTGCAGATGACGGCTTTGACCCGAATGTACGCGTTATAAAAGCCGACAGTATTAAGATGGCGGTGCCATTCTTTAAAACTTTTCATGATCTGGGAGCAAAAGACCGCTTATCAGGCATGTCTTTAGAGGACGCGAACAAGCGTGCAGATAAGTTTCGTAGCGAGGCATTTCTGAACTCCATCCAGAGTGAAACTATTTTTGCGGGCACTCGTTACGTCGACAATAAATCATGGTCGGCTAAACAGCGTAAAGCCATGAGCGATGCTATCTCTGAAGCTTACATTGATGGCTATGAAGGAAGGATGTGAGTGGTAATAACAGAAAATTTCGGTACCCGTTTCTGCATTACATTCACGAACACACCTGGTTGTGGCTCATTAACATCAACGCTTTAATTAAAGATGATTTTGTATGGTTTCTCTTGAATTAGATAATGTTGTTTAGTGCTTTTTTATTAATCGCTTACCCGCTTGTGCGGTTTTTTTGACCCAAATTCTTGACCTTCAGTTTTTAGTTGAGCTCTATAAACATACAGTTAGGTGTTAGGGGGTTATCATGGGTTTTCAATCACCTGCATTAGACCTCGCTGAGGAGATACTCACTATTACCAACCTTTGCGGTCATGAGGACAACTGCCGAACTATCGAAACATCAGCTGAGTACGTGATAATTAATATTGCCAGAAATCCGGAAATAGGTGACACCATCCTGATTGCGCTCTGCGGTAGGCTGGACTTCGCAAAAGTTCAGGGGAAGGCATTAATAACTCAGGATGGCGAGGCTATAGCGGGTGATTCAGAACATTTAAATTAATGGTGTGAAAGGTAAGTTGATTTTTGCGTATAATAAGCAATCTACTCACATTGGCTGAGGCAGAAGAATGGAAAAGTTGCAATTGAAGATTGGGTTAACTGATTTGGTTTATTCAATTACTGTTCATAGCTTTCATATTTTTTTGGATCGGCATTGGGCTTCTGTTGATAGGTGACATTGGGTTGGTGTTCAGTGGTGCATAGTCCAACATACTGACCGTATTAGGTGGCTATATGATTTTTGTAGCTTTGATAATGGAAGGTGTAAAAGCGCTTTTCAATAAGCTGGTCTGGAAGCAGTTTCTCTAAACCCATAGCCTTTAATCTATAAGACTTCTTCAGGAACAGCATAAAATAGATCTATGAGATTAGCATTCCTACATACACATTTGTTGTAGTTCTTTTAGAGTAAAGTGATGACTGGAGTCTGTGTAATGGAAGCATTTACTGAATCTGTTTATTTGGCTATTTTTAGAGAGCATGCAGCGAAGGCGGTTCAGGGTATGGAGAGACATGGCTGTTACTGGTTTACGGGTATCAGGCCATCATATGGGATTGTTGTTGAGTTGCTGGAAGATGCTGGGTATTCAGTGATAACTTTCAACCCGCCGCCTGTATACGAGTTCGCAATATATCTCTCTGATAGTTATCCATCTCAAGTTGAGCTGGAGAGAATCGCAATGTATCGACAGTCACTACGAGACAAGGGCGTATCAGAGGATAAATTACCCGTTTCATTAGCATAGCCCCCTACGGGCGGTTTTTATTGTAATATCGCTAACAAGAAAATGAAATGACAGTAAACACAGCTACGCTATGAAATATCCAGGTGTTATCTCACTATGCCTTCAGGCACTCAACGAGTTAAATCATAAGGTTGAAAATTTACAATCAGGAAGCCGCAACCCGTAGTATGCAGGAACGGGGGCGGCTGGTAAATTTGATATGAATCGATTCGAAATACGTCCGAATTTGTCCGGAATTTTAAGTAACTATATGATTTTTAGTGCCTGAAAACGCATCACCAGATGTATGCTTTTAAATCTGGTTGATGCGTATGTGTTTGATATACCGCAGAAATATAAATTGCAGGTATAAACAGGAATCGCATTCGGTCTGTTTATCTGTATGAAAGTAAACGAGTAATCCCAATAGTTCTTTCTCATACAGCGCGCTCGTCCTGTTCGACTGCTTAAAACATAACGCAACACAGCATGCGGAAGTCCAGCCCTTTTTGCCTGTTTTGTTAAATTTTCGTGTGCAATCAGTAAAAGCCAGAACCGTGTTTAAAAGCGGGATTTAACGGATGCCTCAATTTCATCAAGCAGTTCAAAGCGACGGCGGTATTCGGCACGCTTTTTACTGGCGATCTCCTCAAGGGATTTGCGCTCCATCTGCAATGGCAACTGCCAACTGAAGGTTGAACGTTTTTGACCGTCGATAGAGGCCCAAAACTCATCGTAGCTGGCGTGGAAATGGCGACCTTTACTCAGACGATAACGCAGTGCACGGAAGATATGACCTTCATCGCTGACCGCATAAATGGCTTTGATGCCGGAAAGTGTGGCCAATTGGAAAAGCACTTCCATCAACACGCGTTTCGGGAAGAGACCATGGCAGGCTCGGGTTGCCTGTTTGATCACATCACGGGATACGCTGCGTCGCGGGCCCTGAAGACCGCCAATCACCAGAACATATTCTCCGTTTTCGCGAGCAACGCAAAATGTCACACTGGCAAGCAGGGTATTTTCGTTATCACGCAGCCACAGCGTACATTCGCCCTCACGCTCTGCTTTACTGGCATTCATGGCGTTGACGTTATAGCTCACGCCATCTTTGGCATGAAACTCAACAATGGATTGCTCTTGTGGTCCGGTTAAGGCCTTGACCAGGCCGACGTCTTTCAGAGAGTCAATCCACTGATAATGGCTGACGATGGCATCGGCACGCGCATTGGCGTTCATGCCACGCATCAGATACTGGCGATGTGTTTTGCTCGGCAGGGTGATCTGCGAAGCCAGTAACTGATCAAAATCGTCGCGGCGAGCCAGCGCATCGAGCATGCGATGCGTAGAAGACCAGAACAGCAATGAACGTAACAGAAATTTAAGACGGTACTCGCGTTTTTGCCAGATAGGGCCTGGAACGAGTTTGCCTTTCACCAGTTCGGAAATGATATGGGTACGATGCGATTGTGGCGCATCGTTTTGCAGGCGCGTATTTGACACGGGAAAACCTCAAAGTTTATGCAATGCATATTTTAGGGGGCATGCAAAAGAGTATTAATACTGGTGAAACATTTATTTATCCTTAGTTTACTGTTTGTTTAGCTTCATGAAAAGCGCTCCTGTGCAGCGTCCCTACACATAAGTCAACTGTAACTATACTTCCTATGGGAGGGCTTATGTATCAGCGAATTGAAGGTGGGATGTGGCGTCACGTCTGGGTTGTCAGCGATATACACGGCTGTTATCAGTGGCTTATGGATGAGCTTAAACGCCGTCATTTTAACCCGTATGAGGATTTGCTTATTTCTGTCGGGGATATCATCGATCGTGGCCCTGATAGCGTGAAATGCCTGCAGTTAATACATGAAAAATGGTTTCGTGCCGTGCGGGGCAACCACGAGCAAATGGCGCTCGACAGTCTGGATAATAACGATTTTTCGCTCTGGACGATAAATGGTGGAATGTGGTTTGCGCAACTTGAACGGGACCAGCAACAGCTTGCGCTGTCGTTGCTCAATGCCTGTCGCGATTTACCGCATATCATCGAGATAACCTGTGCGAACGGTCTGAATGTGATAGCCCATGCGGATTATCCGGCTGCGGAATACCAATGGCAAAAACCGGTCAGCGCCCAGCGCGTCTTATGGAACCGCGACAGGTTGATGGGATTTATGGTGGGCAAAGGGCAGGGCATCAGCGGCGCGGATCATTTCTGGTTTGGACATACGCCCCTCGACAGAAGGTATGATTTTAATAATCTCCACTACATTGATACGGGGGCTGTTTTCGACGGTTACTTTACGCTGGCGCAGCTGCAGTAATAAATAACCCGCCTTCGGGCGGGTTCTCTTTAGGTCAGGCAAGACGCATGACCCAGGCATCGGTTTTACTATCGTAATGCTCGCGGTAAAGGACAGAGTGTTCGCCATCAAGTATTGCCGGGACGCTGGTATCTGCATCCCATGCATCGAGCTGCATGCACAAATCCGGGTCGGATTTGCAGGGAATACTTAACGTTCGATCGCCTTGTGCTTCGCCGCGCAGCTCTGCGTCGTCGATCTCAAAAGCGCCAATACGCACGCTGGTTTTCGTCATAATGCTCTCCGGGTCGGTTGTCAAAATCTGGTATGACCAGTGCAGTCACCCATTTTTGATCGTAGACAAGGAGAGCAAAATCGCCAGTAAAAAAATGCGCTTTTTTTCAGGCAGTGCGATCGTTACCGGTAAACAGCCGACCATCCCGAACCAACTCGCGCGGATAGCTGTTTTTCAGCCTTGAGCCGACTTTTTTTGCCAGCCCCAGCGGGTATCCCTGATACGTCACTATCACTTCATCGCCTGATGGCGCGCTGTCCGGATAGACATCGCGTCCACGGTACCACTCTTCCGCTTCCTGATGCGTCAGGGCAAAGGTATTCTCGCGTCCGGCAAGGGCGATAACGGCCTCATGCTGCCAGCGATACCCTTTGTTATGCACTTCCGCCAGGCGGATCCCGATTCGCGAAAAACGGACCTTTCCGATGAGCGGCTCGATCTGTGCCGGGAACAGCCATATCTCTTTATCACGCATCCAGAGATGCAGGCTCTCATCCCAGACCAGCCCAACCTTTTTGGCGGCGGCTTCAAGCTGTGCTGCATCGCGACCTTTAAGAGGGGCAAACGGGAAGTTGCCGACCTTGAATTTAGGTGCGGGCAGGGGAGCAACCGCCTGCGTTTTACGCAGACGCGCCACAAAGAACCCTTCACAGTCGTAAATCTGCGGGAACACGTGAAGGAAACCCTCGGGGGTGACCGCCTCTTGTGCCGAGGCAAACAGATCGTTAAGCGGCAGAAACTCGACTGCATCCGAATAGTTCGCTTTCAACCACAGACAGACGTCTTCGTTTTCATCGCGGTTAAGGGTGCACGTTGAATAGACCAGCGTGCCGCCAGGGCGCAAAGCGTGAAATGCGCTCTCGATCAGCTCTCGCTGCGTGGCGGCGATCTCCAGGTTGCTTTCCACGGACCAGTTCTTTAACGCATCGGGATCTTTGCGCACCACCCCTTCGCCGGAGCAGGGGGCGTCCAGCAGAATGGCATCGAAGGCTTCCGGTAGGGCGGCGCCAAACACGCGTCCGTCGAAGTGCGTCAGTGCAACATTATGAATACCGCAGCGGCTGATGTTGGCATGCAGCACCTTCACGCGGCTGGCGGAAAACTCGTTAGCAAGGATCGCCCCCTGGTTACCCATCCGGGCGGCAATTTGCGTGGTTTTTGAGCCGGGCGCCGCGGCAACATCCATCACGCGCTCAGGCGAATTGCCATCGGTAAACAGGGCGGCAACAGGCAGCATCGAGCTGGCTTCCTGAATATAGAACAGGCCGCTCAGATGTTCAGCGGTGCTGCCCAGCGGGAGTGAGGCTTCGTCATCGCGCTCGATCCAGAACCCCTCAGCACACCACGGTACCGGCGTAAGCTGCCAGCCGTACGGCGAGACCAGTGCCAGAAAATCATCGACGCTGATTTTCAACGTGTTGACGCGAATACTTCGGCGTAACGGACGCTGGCAGGCGGCGATAAAATCGTCTAACGACAGGTGAGAAGGAAGCGCCTCGCGCATCTGCGCCAGGAATTGTTCAGGAAGAAATACGGAGTTTTGAGCCACGGGCACACCACAGGGAAAAGTTCAGGTGCGCAGTGTAACATAAAGGCTCCGGTGCGTTGACACCGGAGCCTTGCTGTTTAACGTGGCAGGGCGGTTCCCCATTCGCGCCACTCTTTCGGTTCGCTTTCGAGCAGCAGGAAGTGTTTACCTGGCTGCGCTTTCGGCGCCAGCGGCGTTCCCGGCGGCGTGGCAAACGCGATACCGCCGCGAATGAACTGGTTGAAGGTGCCGGTTTTCACCACGCCACCCGTCAGGCCGAAGTCCAGCGAGTAGCCGGATGCCAGCCAGAATACCGAGTTATTTCGAACCAGGTGCTGGTAGCGTTCGCTGATGCGTAACGCCACCATCACGCGATCGGAGAGTGTACCGAGCGTCAGGCCCGTGACCGTACCCACCTCAATGCCGCGGAACAGTACCGGCGTGCCGATGTTCAGCGAGCCTGCTTCCGGCACTTCCACCACGATGCTCAGGCCGCCAAGGTAGCGTGAGTCGGTGATCGTGGCTTCCTGCAGCTCGAAATCGCGACGGGCATTGCCCTGGCCGGGCTCAACGTTGATGTACGGCTGCAAAATGGTGTCGAGATGCTCAACGCCCGCGGCCGAGATCTGCGGCGTGACCACCGAGAAGCGCGAGCCCGTGCGGGCGAAGGTCTGCACATATTCCGGGTAAAGCACGGCGGTGGCCTGCACCTCGTTACGTGAGGTAATCAGCGTCAGCTTCTGGATCTGCCCGATATCAATACCCAGATAGCGAATTGGCATGCCTTCCGCCAGCTTACCGGCATCAAACGCGTGCAGGGTAATCTGCCCGCCTACTGCACGTGCGGCGGTTTCGGACGGGAAGAGAATACGCTTATCACCTTTGCGCAGATTCGCACCCGCGCCGCTGAGATTATCGAAGCTAATCGCCCCGCGCAGCGCGCGTGAGAGCGGGGAGGCCTGCACGGTCAGCCCGTTACCGTTAAGCTGAACTTTCGCGCCGCCTTCGGCCCAGAAGACGCTGTTTGGCGTCAGCAGCTTGCGGTACTCCGGCTTGATGTGCAGTTCGATATCAAAGGCGTCCGCACGCGGGCGAACGGTGATCACTTCCCCGACTTCAAACTTGCGATACAGCACCACGGATCCCGCCTGTACGTCCGGCAGCGTTTCGGCGCTTAGCGTCAGCGTGGTGGTAGGAAGATCGCTCAGACTGTTTTCAATCGCTTTCTCGAGGTTGGCATACAGCGGATAGCTGTCGCGCACGGGGCCTTTATCGCCAGGCAAAATACGGATGCCGCCGTTAACCCATTCGCTGGCGCTGGCGCCGAGGAACTCCACGCCGTCCAGACCCACCTTCACATCGACGCGACTGTTCACCACGAATTTGCTGTCACCGTGCACCAGGTCGCTGTATTGCGGATCGATGGCGACCGAGAACGTCACGCCATCCGCGGAGAGCTTACGCTCCAGCACCTGACCGACCTGCACGCCGTGTAAAATTAGCGGCTGCCCGGCTTCGATACCGTAACTTTCTGGCGCATTCAGCGTGACGGTTACCACACCCGGTTTTTGCAGCAGGGCTTTATCCGCCGGGGCAATCACGAAGCTATTGCTGGGTTCACCTTCACCGGGGATGAGCTCAAACGTATTGCCGGTCAACAGCGTGCTGAGGCTGGCATCGTTCAGAGAGAGCTTTGGACTGCGCATTTCGATGCGCGTTTTCTCGCGCAGGAGATCGACCACGCTCGGGTCGACCGTCATTTCGCCGGTGACTGAGCCGCCCGGGTTGAGCGTCATTTTGGTGAGCTGACCAACCTGCAATCCCTGATACATCAGCGGCGTTGAGCCCGCTTTTAGCCCTTTAGCATCGGGCAGGGCGAGTTTGACGATCACGCCGCGCTGGCTGTGCGCCAGGTCAGCATACAATCCAAATGAGTCATCAGCGGTGGCAGGGCTTGAGTTTTCCGGGGAGTCAAAGGCAATAGCGCCATTCACCAGCGCGGCCAGACTCTCCAGCTTCACTTTCGCACCGCTCAGGCTGAGATCCGCATCCACGCCGGAGACGTTCCAGAAGCGGCTGCCTTTTTTCACCAGATTGGTGAAGCGACGCTCGATCAGCACGTCGATGGTGACGCCCTGTTTATTCGGGTTAATCGCGTAGTCGTACACGCGGCCAACCGGGATTTTGCGGAAATAGACCAGTGAGCCACTGTTCAGAGAACCGAGATCCGGCGCCTGCAGATGGATCATCAAATCGCCGTTATTGAGGCGGTACTTAGGCTGCGTATCCAGAGCAACAAAGTGATCCTGCGGCTCGCCTTTACCCGGCATCATGCCAATATAGTTACCGCCCACGAGCGCATCCAGCCCGGACACGCCGGCCAGAGAGGCTTTAGGCGTCACCAGCCAGAACTGCGTTTCGCTGCGCAGGGCATCCTGCATATCAGATTTAATACTGACCCGCACCTGAATCTTGTTCAGCCCTTTTCCAAGGGAGATGTCCTGAACCGTACCTACTTCAACCCCCTGGAAGCGAACGGGCGTTCGCCCGGCGACGATGCCGTCCGCGGTCTGGAAATCAATGGTGACCGTACTCCCGCGATCTTCATAGCTCGTCCAGATAAGCCAGCCTGCAATCATCAGGGCGATGACGGGCAGCAACCAGAATGGCGAAATGCGGCGTTTTGTTTTAATTCTCGCTTCAGTCGGCGAAGCGGGGGTTTCCTGACTCATGTGCATCCCAAAGTAAGCGGCTATCCAGCCATTCCACAGCAAGAATAGTCAATATCACCGCAGAGCCGAAATAAAAAGCCGCGGGTCCCATTGTAAAAGCAAGTAGCTGGTCGCGATTGATGAGCGACATCATCAGCGAAATCACGAACAGATCTAACATTGACCAGCGGCCAATCCAGGTGACGAACCGCAGAAGCAGAATGCGTGTTCGTAAGCCTTGTTCACATTTAAAGTGAATGCTGATGAGCAGGGTAAACATCACCACCACTTTGGTAAAGGGAACCAGGATACTGGCAATAAAGACGATCGCCGCCACCCCGACGTTACTGTGTGCAAGGGAGATAATCCCGGAGAGGATAGTATCCTCCTGACGCCCGCCATTCACGTAAATGATAGAAATCGGCAGCATATTGGCTGGGATCAGAAACACCAGGGAGGCGATCAGCGCGGCCCAGCATTTTTGCAGGCTATTGTTGCGGCGCAGTCTCAGCGGAATGTGGCACCGCGGGCAGCGTCCACGCGCGTCGGGTAAGCCGGTATAGTGGCATCCCAGACAGACGCGCAGATTTTCATCGGGGCGTGTAGCGGGGCGCTGAGGGTAAAACCGTTCCCAGAGCTGCTCAACGTTCAGGTGAATCAGCGTCATGATGCTTAGCAATACCAGGCAGATGAAAGCAAAGAGCCCGATGCCGGGCTGCAAAAAGGCGTAGTCCTGTACCTTTATTGACGCAACGCCCACGCCCACCAGATAAATATCCAGCATCACCCACTCTTTGAGCTTATCCAGCATCAGCAGCACCGGGCGAAGGTTCATGCCGAGGATATTGCCAAACCAAAGATAGGCAATGGCGGCAACCAGCACCAGCGGCGCGCCAACGGTGCAGAACAGCACCATGGCGGCGGTGATGGGATCGCCCTGACGGGTCATCTGCCAGATACCCTGCAGCACGTTGGCGTCAATGCGCACGCCAAGCAGGTAGAGTTTCAGCAGCGGTTCGCTCCAGGCGAAGGGCATCAGCAGCAGCATGGTGACGGCCATGGCGGCGAGACGGGTTAACGACCAGTCTCGGCCATCGCGAATTTTGGCGTCGCAGCGGGGACAGAAGGCACTTTGGTGCGATTTCATCTTCGGCAACATAAAAAGCGTATCGCACTGGGGGCAACGCTGATAATGTGCACGTGGCAAAGCTTCGCTTACCGTATGGACAGTTATCTTTCTTGTCGGCGTAATTTTGGTTGTTTTTAAGGCCATCAGCTGCGCACAAATAAGTATTGTTGAAAGTTATAATAACTCATGAACGGATTCATCTTGAGCATGAGCGCATTTAATGCTTATTTTAATAGGCTATGCGGTAAATTTGTAAGACAACTAAGTGATTGAATAATGAACAAAACAGAATTCTACGCGGATCTGAACCGCGATTTTAAGGCATTGATGGCGGGTGAGACCAGCTTCTTAGCCACTCTGGCAAATACTAGCGCATTGCTGTTTGAACGTCTCTCTGAGGTGAACTGGGCCGGCTTTTACCTTCTGGAAGGTGAAACTCTGGTGCTCGGTCCGTTCCAGGGCAAACTGGCCTGCGTGCGTATTCCGGTAGGGCGCGGCGTATGCGGCACGGCGGTGGCCGAGAATCAGGTCCAGCGTGTGGAAGATGTTCATGCATTTGACGGGCACATTGCCTGCGATGCCGCCAGTAATTCTGAAATCGTTCTGCCTCTGGTGGTCAAAAATCAGATTATTGGCGTTCTGGATATCGACAGTACGGTCTTCAGTCGCTTTACAACCGAGGACGAACAGGGGCTGCGCGAGCTGGTGGCTAATCTGGAAAACGTACTCGCGGCAACCGATTATCAAAAATTCTTTGCGAGCGTCGCAGGATAATCAACGGATAACGTAGCATTTACTGATAGCGTCATTATAATGACGCCTGTTCATGCCTGCGCTTGTTGGCAACGTCCGTTGTAATCAGGAAATTTCATGGAAAATCAACCTAAGTTGAATAGCAGTAAAGAAGTTATCGCATTTCTGGCCGAGCGTTTTCCGCAGTGCTTCAGCGCGGAAGGTGAAGCGCGTCCCCTGAAAGTCGGTATTTTTCAGGATCTGGTGGCACGTGTTGAAGGGGAAATGAACCTCAGCAAAACTCAGCTGCGTTCCGCCTTACGTCTTTATACTTCGAGCTGGCGTTACCTGTACGGTATCAAAGCTGGCGCGACCCGCGTGGATCTCGACGGCAACCCGTGTGGTGAGCTGGACGAGCAGCACGTCGAGCACGCCCGCAAGCAGCTTGAAGAAGCCAAAGCACGCGTTCAGGCACAACGTGCAGAACAGCAGGCGAAAAAACGCGAAGCCGCCGCGGCAAACGGCCAGGAAGATGCGCCTCGTCGTGAGCGTAAACCACGCCCTGCGCCGCGCCGTCACGATAATAACGATCGCAAACCGCGTGCAGACAAACCAGCAGCAAAAACCCCGCGTGCCCCTCGTGAAGAGCCGCGCCATACGCCGGTTTCTGACATTAACGCCCTGAGCGTAGGTCAGGCGCTGAAGGTAAAAGCGGGTAACAATGCTATGGACGCCACCGTACTGGAAATCACCAAAGATGGCGTTCGTGTACAGCTGACTTCTGGTATGTCAATGATTGTACGCGCAGAACACTTGTTGTTCTGAAACGGAGGCCAAGCCTGGCATGAACACTTTTTTTAAGCTCACCGCGCTGGCGGGCCTGTTTGCCATAACAGGTCACGCTTTTGCAGTGGACGATATCACGCGTGTTGATCAAATTCCGGTTCTCAAGGAAGAGACGCAGCACGCGACGGTGAGCGAGCGCGTGACCTCACGTTTTACCCGCTCGCACTATCGTCAGTTCGATCTCGATCAGGCCTTTTCGGCCAAAATCTTTGACCGCTATCTGAACTTGCTGGATTACAGCCATAACGTTTTGCTCGCCAGCGATGTCGAGCAGTTCGCTAAGCGCAAATCCGAGGTGGGTGATGAGTTGCGCTCAGGCAAGCTGGATCTGTTCTACGATCTCTACAACCTGTCGCAAAAGCGCCGCTTCGAACGCTATCAGTACGCGCTGAAAGTGCTGGAACGTCCGATGGACTTCACCGGCAACGACACCTTTAATCTGGATCGCAGTAAAGCACCCTGGCCGAAAGATGAAGCCGAGTTGAATGCGCTGTGGGACGGTAAAGTTAAATACGATGAACTGAGCCTCAAGCTTACCGGCAAAGACGAAAAAGAGATCCGTGACACGCTGACGCGTCGTTACAAATTCGCCATTCGTCGTCTGGCGCAGACCAACAGTGAGGATGTCTTCTCGCTGGCCATGACGGCCTTTGCTCACGAAATCGATCCGCACACCAACTATCTCTCTCCACGCAACACCGAACAGTTCAATACCGAGATGAGCCTGTCTCTTGAAGGTATCGGCGCGGTGCTGCAGATGGACGATGATTACACGGTGATCAATTCGATGGTTGCGGGTGGCCCGGCATCCAAAAGCAAAGCGATTAGCGTAGGCGATCGTATTGTGGGTGTAGGACAAACCGGACAGAACATGGTCGACGTGATCGGCTGGCGTCTTGATGACGTGGTTGCGCTGATCAAAGGTCCGAAAGGCAGTAAGGTTCGTCTGGAAGTCCTGCCAGCCGGAAAAGGCACCAAAACCCGTATCGTTACCCTGACCCGCGAGCGTATCCGTCTGGAAGACCGAGCGGTGAAAATGTCGGTGAAAACCGTGGGTAAAGAGAAGGTGGGGGTCCTGGATATTCCTGGCTTCTACGTTGGGCTGACTGACGATGTGAAAGTTCAGTTGCAGAAGCTTGAAAAGCAGAACGTCAGCAGCATTATCATCGACCTGCGCAGTAACGGCGGCGGAGCGCTAACGGAAGCGGTTTCACTCTCTGGTCTGTTCATTCCATCGGGTCCCGTGGTGCAGGTGCGCGATAACAACGGTAAAGTGCGTGAAGATGCCGACAACGACGGTGTGGTCTACTACAAAGGCCCGCTGGTGGTCCTGGTTGACCGCTTCAGTGCTTCCGCGTCTGAGATCTTTGCCGCTGCCATGCAGGATTATGGCCGTGCGCTGATCGTCGGTGAGCCAACCTTCGGGAAAGGCACCGTTCAGCAGTATCGTTCTCTTAATCGTATCTACGATCAAATGCTGCGTCCGGAATGGCCTGCACTGGGCTCGGTTCAGTACACCATTCAGAAATTCTACCGCGTGAATGGCGGCAGTACGCAGCGTAAGGGCGTAACGCCGGACATTATGATGCCGACAGGCACGGAAGAGACGGAAACCGGTGAGAAGTTTGAAGATAACGCGTTACCGTGGGACAGCATCAATGCCGCGACCTACGTGAAAGCGGGTGATATGACGCAATTTGGCCCTGAACTGCTGAAAGCGCATAACGACCGCATCGCGAAAGATCCGGAATTCCAGTACATCATGAAGGACATCGCACGCTTCAATGCCCTGAAAGATAAGCGGAATATCGTTTCTCTGAACTACGCACAGCGTGAGAAAGAGAACAACGAAGACGATGCAACCCGCCTGGCGCGTATCAACGATCGCTTCAAGCGTGAAGGCAAGCCACTGCTCAAAAAACTGGACGATCTGCCAAAAGATTACCAGGAGCCGGATCCGTATCTGGATGAGACGGTGCATATCGCTCTCGACCTGGCGAATCAGGAAAAAGAGAAACCTGCCGTACAGCCCGCTCCGGCAAAATAATCTCCCAACAGGCACAAGAAATTGTGCCTGTTTCTTTTTGTTCTTCATCCTTCCGTCAGCCAGATTTCCAATTGTGTAAAGTTGTGTCTTTCTGGTGACTTACGCCCGTTGGATGCTTGAAAATAGCCGCAATACCCATACGATGTGGGTAATCGCATAGTGCGTTTTGTTAAACTGAGGTAAAAAGAAAATTATGATGCGAATCGCGCTCTTCCTGCTCACCAACCTGGCGGTCATGGTGGTTTTCGGGCTCGTGCTAAGCCTGACAGGAATTCAGTCGAGCAGCGTTCAGGGTCTGTTGATTATGGCGCTGCTGTTTGGTTTTGGTGGCTCGTTCATCTCCCTGCTGATGTCGAAGTGGATGGCACTGAAATCGGTGGGTGGTGAGGTTATTGAACAGCCGCGTAACGATATGGAACAGTGGCTGATGAATACGGTGGCTCAGCAATCCCGTCAGGCCGGCATCGCCATGCCGCAGGTGGCGATTTACCATGCCCCGGACATCAATGCGTTTGCCACGGGCGCCCGTCGCGATGCGTCACTGGTTGCCGTCAGCACCGGTCTGCTGCAGAACATGAGCCGTGACGAAGCTGAAGCGGTTATCGCCCACGAAATCAGCCATATCGCCAACGGTGACATGGTGACCATGACCCTGATTCAGGGTGTGGTGAACACCTTCGTGATCTTCATCTCCCGCATCCTGGCGCAGATTGCGGCAGGCTTCATGGGCGGCAACCGCGACGAAGGTGAAGAGAGCAACGGCAACCCGCTGATCTACTTCGCCGTGTCGATGGTTCTGGAACTGGTATTCGGTATTCTGGCCAGCATCATCACCATGTGGTTCTCTCGTCACCGTGAATTCCACGCGGATGCCGGCTCTGCGAAGCTGGTTGGTCGTGAGAAGATGATTGCCGCGCTGCAGCGTCTGAAAACCAGCTACGAGCCGCAGGAAGCGAACAGCATGATGGCCTTCTGCATTAACGGTAAATCCAAATCGCTGAGCGAGCTGTTTATGTCTCACCCGCCACTGGATAAACGTATTGAAGCGCTGCGCAGTGGGGAATACCTGAAGTAACGCCAGGAACCCTAATAAGCCGGGCAGGAGAACACTCTGCCCGGCTTTTTTTATGCCTGAACCCTGGGCTGTGTCACCCGCAGGCCGCTGACGACCGCCGCGAGGGAAGCAAGGGCACCTGCGGTGAGAAGCGCAATGTGGTTACCGTTTTGCCCGGCAAGGTTAAACATCAGGGCGACCAGTGCCGCACCGCTGCTTTGTCCCAGAAGGCGCGCGGTCCCCAGCATACCGCTGGCTCCTCCGCTGCGATGACGCGGCGCGGAGGTGATAATGGTGTGGTTGTTAGGGGACTGGAACAGACCAAACCCCGCGCCGCACAGGATCATGCGCCAGATGATGTCCAGATCGGTTGGCGATGACGGTAGCAATGCCAGCGCGAAAAGGCCTGTCGCCATCACCGCCAGCCCCAAAGCACCCAATAAACCGGCATGGACGCGTTCAATTAAATAACCTGCCAGCGGTGCCATCACCATGGTCGCCAGCGGCCAGGGGGTAAGCAGCAAACCGGTCTCCACCTCTGAACGTCCAACCACGCTTTGCAGAAAGAAGGGTAGGGAGACCAGAGCCAGCATCTGGGCGCAGAACGAGCAGACAGACGTGCAAATGGAGAGGGAAAAGAGGGGAATACGCAGCAGATCAACAGGCAGTAGAGGCACAGGGAGAGTGAGCTGGCGGCGAACAAAGAAGAAGCCGATCGCCAGCAGGGCGATAAGCTCCGCGCCGGTAAGCATCAGAGACTGTCCCTGCGCAAAGCCGCTCAGCGCCGTAATCAACAGGCCAAAGGTCAGGGCATTCATCACCGCACTCGCCACGTCGAAGCGCGGCATGGTGCTTTTGGGACCGTTAGCGGGAAGAAAGCGCAGGGCAAAGAAGATGGCGACAATACCCAGCGGCACGTTGATGGCGAACAGCCACTGCCATGACGCAACGGAAAGGATCGCCGCCGCAATGGTTGGCCCGGCGGCAGAAGAGACGGCGACAATAAACGAGTTTATCCCCATGCCTCGGCCCAGATGACGCTGCGGATAAATTAAGCGGATCAACGCCGTGTTTACGCTCATGAGCGCCGCGCCGCCAAAACCCTGCGCAATGCGGGCAAGCGTCAGGGTATGCAGTGAATCTGAAAGAGCACAGAACAAAGACGTAAAGGTGAAAACCACCAGACCGCACTGATACACCCGACGGTAACCGAACATATCGCCCAGGAAAGAAAACGAGAGCAGGGAAACCACGATCGCAATCTGATAGGCGTTAACAATCCATATCGAACTGGCGGGAGAGGCGTGCAGGTCGCTGGCGATGGTTGGCAGGGCAACGTTTGCGATTGCGCCGTCAAGGACCGCCATTGATATACCGATAATGATGGTCGCTATCGCGCCATACCGCTGGGGTAAAGGCAGGCCATCGGAAAGGGTCTTTTCCATTAGGGTTAAAAAAGCTCAGCGTGAAATTATTCTCAGGGTAACTATTTTAGCATTGTTACAGCCGCGATATGTCGCAGATTTGTAACGAAGTAAACGGGGATTGATTGCAGGTGACATGACGGGAACTTATAATAAAAACCGGTTCTGATTTTTATAAAACACTCGCTATGAGGTGGTAAATGGCTATTGCGGATTTGGATAAACAGCCAGATTCTGTTTCTTCCGTGCTGAAGGTGTTTGGCATCTTACAGGCGCTGGGAGAGGAGCGTGAAATAGGTATTACAGAGTTGTCACAGCGCGTGATGATGTCAAAAAGCACCGTATATCGCTTTTTGCAGACCATGAAATCGCTGGGTTACGTTGCCCAGGAAGGCGAATCTGAAAAATACTCCCTGACGCTGAAGCTGTTTGAGCTGGGTGCCCGCGCGCTACAAAATGTTGACCTGATCCGCAGCGCCGATATTCAGATGCGTGAAATCTCTCGCCTCACTAAAGAGACCATCCATCTCGGCGCGCTGGATGAAGACAGCATTGTTTACATCCATAAAATCGACTCCATGTACAATCTGCGCATGTATTCGCGCATTGGTCGTCGCAACCCGCTCTACAGTACCGCCATTGGTAAAGTTCTGCTGGCGTGGCGCGATCGTGAGGAAGTGAAGCAGATCCTCGAAGGCGTGGAATACAAGCAAAGTACCTCACGAACCATTACCAGCACGGACGCGCTGCTAACGGTGCTCGATCGCGTACGCGAGCAGGGGTATGGCGAAGATAACGAGGAGCAGGAAGAGGGACTGCGCTGCATCGGCGTTCCGGTATTTGACCGTTTTGGCGTGGTGATCGCGGGCTTAAGTATCTCTTTCCCAACCTTACGTTTCTCCGAAGAGCGTCTGCATGAGTATGTGGCTATTCTCCACACTGCCGCACGTAAGATTTCTGAACAGATGGGGTATCACGACTACCCGTTCTAATCTCTGTTCACATAAAAAACGCCGCATCTGTTGCGGCGTTTTTTGTCGGTCATTTACCCGGCTGACTAGCCATTATCAATCACGACGGAAGTCTTACGCAGGACCGGACAGTGGGTTAAGCCAACAATCCCGCTGTCAGTATGCAGATATTGCGCAGTGCTCATTCCTTGTGCTGTTAAGTATTTACACTGAATGCCTAACCCGGCAGCATTTTCGGTGCTTCCCACAAGTACGCCATAACCCGTTAGCAGAAGGCCAATCCAGACAATGGCCAGTGCAATAATTGTTCGAATGATTAAGCGCATCATTACCTCTTTTATCGTTGTTATCATAATGCTAGCGTAAACGGTTTACGAAACGAAACAAGTGCAGGATTCTGAAAAAAGCGCGATGGCGGCATAGTTAGCCCTTGTTTAAGATAAGCGTGATAACCTCGTTACATCAGGTCATTAGACGGAGTGTGGAGTGAAAAAAATACGCTGGGTAATTCTGATTATCGTGCTGATAGCGTGCGTGGTGTTATGGACGCAGACGATCAATGTGATGTGCGATCAGGATGTACAGTTTTTTAGCGGCGTTTGCGCAATCAATAAATTTATTCCGTGGTAACACGCATTTTTTCTCAAGGTGATTTCCTTCCTTCGCGCCAGTGGTAAAATAGACGTTTTTATTGAGGTGGTGAAATGGGTGAGTTACTGAATTCAGGGCTGCTGAATATAGCATCCCTGATGATTTCTTTGGTTGTTCTGCTTGTCGGGCTGGTCATTTGGTTTTTTGTGAATCGCGCCAGTTCCCGTACTAACGAGCAGATTGAACTGCTGGAAGCGCTGCTCGATCAGCAAAAACGTCAGAATGCGCTGCTACGCCGTCTGTGTGAGGCTAACGAACCGGAAGAGAAAGACGCGCCGAAAGACGCAGTCGCTGAAGATAACAAAGACGAAGACGACTTTATCCGCCTGGTGGCTGAGCGTTAATCTTTTTGTCCTGGGAGGTGGCTGTGGTCTGGAAAAACCCCTGGTATGACCCCTCCCTGAAACATCACACCCCGAACGGTTTTCGTAATACCGATCCTGTTGGACATCAACCCGGCGACCTTGACCGCTGGCGTAAAGCGCGTAAAGAGGCCGGTTTACCGAAGCCGCCCGCGCTGGGTTATGAAGACTTTATCCGCCAGTGGTGGCAACCGGTTGAGCTTACGCAAACTCATGAAGATGGGGTGTGGTGGCTCGGACACGCGAGCGTGTTGCTGCAGCTGGACGGCAATATCATCCTTACCGACCCGGTGTTTTCACGGCGCGCTTCTCCGCTCCCTTTCCTGGGACCACAGCGCAAAACGCCTCCCGCGCTGTCAGTCGATCAGCTTCATCAGCTTGATGCGGTCGTCATCTCTCATAATCATTACGATCATCTTGATGACGCGACCATTCGCCGTATCCTCAAACGCTTCCCCGACGTCAGTTTTTTTGTTCCGTTGGGCCTGGCCGACTGGTTTCGGCGTCGGGGAGCAAAACGCGTGGTTGAGCTAGACTGGTGGCAGAGTTTCACCTGGCAAGGGATGACGCTGACCGCCGTACCGGCACAGCACTGGAGTATGCGCACGCCATGGAACCGCAATCGCTCATTATGGTGCGGCTGGGTGATGGAAGGCCGACATCATCGTTTCTGGTTCAGCGGTGATACGGGGTATTCGCCCGAGCTGCTGTTGATACCTGAACGCCTGGGCCATATTGATGCCGCCGCGTTACCGATTGGTGCCTATGCCCCACGATGGTTCATGGCTGTCCATCATATGGATCCGCAATCTGCGGTGGCATTGTGGCAGCAGCTGGGCTCTCCTCTGGCGTTCCCCATTCACTGGGGCGTGTTTGAACTGGCAGATGAATCCTTAGATGAACCTGTGCAGGAGTTAACTCACGCACTCGATAATTTAGCACCAGTTAACCATTCTTTCAGGATACTGAAGATTGGTGAATATTTATCCTTATAAACGAAGCGATAAATTGTTGCATATATTGTTGATGTAAAGGCGCGCAGGAATGTTTTATTTTTATCGAAACGTTTTGCTTGCCTTCTTTTGATGCAGAGTCATAAAAATTTCATTATTTTGGTGCATAACGCTGTTTATTCGCTGGTGCATTTTAATACAGCTGGGCGCGGGTTATTAACACTGTTTTTTCTCTGAAACAATTTGGTCGCGTTACAATGATTTAAGCATAAGTTTTCACAAATTGTTCTAACTCAATCAAGACGTAAGATTTCTTTTCCTGTTTGCTGGACGGTTCGTAATGATTGAGCTATGTTAAAAAAGTCTTAGATTACAGCGGTTGTGAAAGCAACGCTGGGTCTTTGTTACGCAGCAGGGCTGTCTGGACGTGATGCGCATAATTGTGCAAAACCTGACAGGCACTGTTCGAATTTGTGCGGCGGATCGAGACATGTTTAAAAATGGCTTGCCATATTAAACATAGTGTGTGATAACACGTTTTGGGTCAAACGAGGTACAGTTCTGTTTATGTGTGGCATTTTCAGTAAAGAAGTCCTGAGTAAACACGTTGTCGTTGAATACCGCTTCTCTGCCGAACCTTATATTAGTGCCTCATGCAGTAATGTCTCAGTTTTATCTCAGTTAATGCCTGCGGGCTAAGAAAACACTCTAAGGAATTTTGCAAAATGGCAAAGATTAAAGGTCAAGTTAAGTGGTTCAACGAGTCTAAAGGTTTTGGTTTCATTACTCCTGCTGACGGCAGCAAAGACGTGTTCGTACACTTCTCTGCAATCCAGGGTAACGGCTTCAAAACTCTGGCTGAAGGCCAGAACGTTGAGTTCGAAATTCAGGACGGCCAGAAAGGCCCAGCTGCAGTTAACGTAACTGCTATCTGATCGAACCGCTGCTGACTGAAGCGCTTAGCACTTCACTCTCAGACATAAAGCCTCGCATAACGCGGGGCTTTTTTATGTCCTTAATCTTTCAAAATATTACCATTCACGGTCTTGTTAGTAACTTGTTGCAAAGCTGCGAGGTTAGTAGCACTGTTTCGCCTCCCTAAGCGCATCTTTTCCCGTTAAATCAGGGCGTTGTTTAACAGTCCTGGGGTTCAGGTGAAGAAGAAATTGATAATGACCGCTGGCAATTTCACGCCAGCGCGTTTTGCGCTGCTCTGTTTAGCTATTTTCTGTAGTCTGGCCTTTTTACTTGGCCGCGTAGCCTGGCTGCAAATCATCAAGCCTGACAATCTGGTGAAGCAGGAAGATATGCGCTCCCTCCGCCAGCTGGCGATTGATGCGCCGCGCGGCATGATAATGGATCGCGAAGGTCGTCCCCTGGCGGTGAGCGTGCCTGTACGGGCCGTTTGGGCCGATCCTAAAACGGTGCTGGCAAAAGGAGGCGTTGGCGTCGACGAACGCTGGCAGGCGTTGGCAAACGCGCTACATCTCTCCCTGGGCGCACTCTCGGCGCGAATCAACGCCAACCCGCAGGGCCGTTTTATTTATCTTGCCCGTCAGGTCGATCCGGCACAGGCAAAGTGGATAGATAAACTCAATCTGCCCGGCATCAATTTACGCGATGAATCCCGCCGTTTTTATCCTGCCGGCCATGTGGCAGCGAACCTGATTGGCTTCACCAATATTGACGGGCAGGGCATTGAGGGCGTGGAAAAAAGCTTCAACGCGCAGCTGACCGGCAAGGCGGGTGTGCGCCAGGTAAGGGAAGATCGCTATGGACGCGTGGTTGAAAACCTGACGGAAGTTGCGCCCGCGCCGGCGCATAACATCCAGTTAAGTATCGACGAGCGTCTGCAAACCATCACCGAGGATGCGCTCGATAATGCCGTGGCCTGGAACAAGGCCGAGTCTGGGGCCTCGGTGCTCATTAATATCCCCACAGGGGAAATACTCGCCATGGCGAGCTATCCGGATTTCAACCCCAATAACCGGGAAGGCGCAACGATAAACGATTTTCGCAACCGTGCGATCAGCGATACGTTCGAACCGGGTTCCACGGTCAAGCCGCTGGTGCTGATGACGGCCCTGCAGCAGGGGCTGGTGCAGCCGGACAGCGTCATTGACACGCATCCGTATACCCTCGACGGGCATCGTATCCGCGATGTGGGCTATTATCCTGAACTGACAATGACCGGGATCCTGCAAAAATCGAGCGACACCGGCGTGTCCCGACTGTCCCTGGCAATGCCTGTCCAGCATCTTATTGATACCTACCGAAATTTTGGATTCGGCACGAATACGGGGCTTGGCTTAACGGGTGAGAGCGCGGGGCTGTTGCCCCAGCGTAAATACTGGAGCCAGCTCGACCGCGCGACATTTGCCTTCGGCTACGGGCTGATGGTGACGCCGCTCCAGCTGGCGCACGTCTACGCCACGATTGGCGGCTTCGGGCTTGAGCGACCTCTCTCGATTACGCGTATCGATCCCCCTGTTATCGGGCAACGCGTCATGCCAGAAGAGATTGCGCACGAGGTGGAGCATATGATGGAGAGCGTTGCGCTGCCGGGCGGCGGAGGGGTTAAGGCCGCCGTTCGTGATTACCGGGTGGCGGTGAAAACCGGTACGGCGAAGAAAATTGACGATAGCGGGAAGTATGTCGATAAATACGTCGCCTACACCGCAGGGGTTGCACCTGCCAGCAATCCGCGTTTTGCCCTGGTGGTGGTGATTAACGATCCGCAAAATGGTGCCTACTACGGCGGGGCCGTCTCCGCCCCTGTCTTCAGTGAGATTATGGGCAACGTGCTGCGTCTGGAAAATGTGAAACCTGACGGGTTACCGGCAGGGTCCGATCACCTTATCGTTATGCGTTAACCGGGCGTTTATAACCAGGGCGAATAGCGGTACACTTCGCCCTTTGATTATGCTCCGGAGTCACCATGTCCTTCAGCTGTCCCCTTTGCCACGCCCCCCTGACGCACTCAGATAAAAGTTATACTTGTCCGCAGGGGCATCAGTTTGATAGGGCAAAAGAAGGCTACGTGAATCTTCTGCCGGTGCAGCATAAACGCTCCCGCGATCCAGGCGACAGTGCAGAGATGATGCAGGCGCGACGCGCATTTCTTGATGCCGGGCACTATCTGCCGCTGCGGGAGACCGTCGCGCAGATGCTGGATGACATTCTGCCGGATTCAGCCACCGCCATGCTCGATATCGGCTGTGGGGAAGGATACTACACCGCACGGTTTGCGGAGGTTGCTCGTGAGAAGGGCGCACAGACGTTCGGTCTGGACGTGTCGAAAGTGGCGATTCGCGCAGCGGCAAAGCGTTACGCGGACGTGACGTTCTGCGTGGCGTCCAGCCACCGGCTGCCGTTTGACGATGCCAGCATGGACGCGGTTATTCGCATTTACGCGCCCTGCAAGGCGGAAGAGCTGGCTCGCGTGGTAAAACCGGGCGGATGGGTAGTCACCGTGACGCCGGGCCCGCGTCATCTGATGGAGCTGAAAGGGCTGATCTACGACGAAGTGCGTCTGCATGCCCCGCATTCTGAGCAGCTGGCCGGTTTTACCCTGAAGCAAGCGGAATCGGTGGCGTACGAAATGACGCTGAAAGGGGAAGAGGCCGTCGCGTTATTGCAGATGACGCCGTTCGCGTGGCGGGCAAAACCGGAAGTATGGGAAGCGTTAGCGGCACACTCAACATTTGGCTGCCAGACGGACTTCAGTATCCACCTCTGGCAGCGCGAAGATTAACCGGCGAAGTGTGCCCAGAGGATTTGGGCACCAATGCCAATCAACACAATCCCCCCCAGGATCTCAGCGCGTTTACCCAGCAGCGGGCCGATAAACCGTCCGACCATCATGCCCAGCGTGGACATAATCAGGGTTGCGCAGCCGATGGCCAGCGCGGTGGCAATGATATTGACCTGCAGGAATGCCAGACCGACACCGACGGCCATCGCATCAAGGCTGGTGGCAATGGCCGTGGTGACCAGCAGCCAGAACCCGTGGCGGTGCTGAGGCTCCTCGTCTTCTTCATCGCTGCCGCGAAAACCTTCAATCACCATTCGGCCACCGAGAAATACCAGCAGGACGAACGCAATCCAGTGGTTCCACTCCAGCACGAACTGGCTGGCGAGCATGCCAAGACCCCAGCCGATAAGCGGCGTCAGCGTTTCGATAGCGCCAAAAATCAGACCGGTACGCAGGGCTTCTGAGAACTTAGGTTTGTGGAGCGTGGCGCCTTTTCCGATGGAAGCAGCGAATGCGTCCATGGACATGCCAAAAGCGAGAAGGATCGTAGCGGAGATATTCATAACAGCGTCCAGACCGGGGATATCCATATGACACATCACTGCCCCCAGTAAACAGCAGTTGATGTATCTATGGTCTCGCCTGATCGCGCTGCACATAAGATGTGCTGTCAGCGATCCGTACGTGCCACGTTTTTCAACGAGTATGTTGACACGTACATTTCCTGCGAACAGGAAATCGGCTACTCCCCAACGACGGGCGCAACCTTAACATATTTTGAGAATATAAAACAACATTGAAGAGGCATTATTTAAAACACTTGTTGATAACGATTTTCATTTGTCTTTAAGCGTGAAAATATCGTTAACAAATAGAGATAAAATTAACGAAGGAGATATAGCTTTGGCTATATTTCTTGCGCCAGATAAACGCAGTATATAGCCATTGCTATATATCTAACTCATTGAGTTTTAACGAGTAACTTGTATATCTTTTCCAGGTCGTCAATATTCTTCACCCGAATAAGCAGGCGGCGTTGTTCTAATTGCATCACCAGCACGCCGTCTTCGGATAAATTCATCTCTTTAATACGGTTATATTCTATCCACACATTGGCGAAGAAAAATCCGTGGGATTTAAAAATGATTTTCGGCGTGCGGATCCAGAACAGATAAATCGCCATTAATGCCAGCGCACATAATAACCATGTGGTTAATAATGCACCATGGCTGGTAACGTTATTGTAAATAAGAATGGCGATGAGACCCACGAAGATAAAGGCATCCACGCGCCCGCGTCGCAGAAGGGGAAGGGAGAGCAGCGTCTCGCCGTGACGGCGGGGCATGATGAACTCGTCATAGATCGCGTAAGCCAGAAGGGCAACAACAAATAAAACCAGTACGATGTCCGTGACAGTCATTCATCCTCCAGATAAAAAAAACCGGGGGCAAGCCCCCGGCCTATAGCATTGATACTTACAGACCCAGCAGGCCGACGGCGTAGCCCGCGATACCGATGACGAAGAAGCCAACGATAATCCACAGCGGGTTCACTTTCTTACGCAGCAGCCACATGCAGGCGAAGGTCAACAGCAGCGGGACCAGGCCCGGCATCAGCTGATCCAGAATCGTCTGCACGGTGGTGACGCGCGTCTGACCATCCTGCCCGGTGATGGTTGATACCACCAGCGGGATGTTCACGTGCGTCCACTTGTTAACCAGTGCCCCCATGACAAACAGGCCGAGGATTGACGCCCCCTCAGTCAGTTTCTGCAGGAAGCCGCCGCCCATGTCCTTAACGATGTCCACCCCTTTACGGTAGCCATAGGCCACGCCGTAGTAACGGGTCAGCAGACGCACGGCGTTGAACAGGATGAAGAACAGCAGCGGGCCAAGCAGGCTGCCGCTCATCGCGATACCGGCACCCAGTGCCGCGAAGACCGGACGCACGGTACCCCAGAAGATAGGGTCACCGACACCGGCCAGCGGACCCATCAGACCGACTTTGATACCGTTGATAGCACCATCGTCAATCTCTGCGCCGTTTGCACGCTGTTCTTCCATTGCCAGCGTTACGCCCAGTACGGGAGCCGCAACGTAAGGATGGGTGTTAAAGAATTCCAGGTGACGCTTGATGGCCTGACGGCGCGCTTCGTTGTTTTCCGGGTACAGGCGTTTGATCGCCGGTACCATGGAGAAGCAGAAGCCCAGCGCCTGCATACGTTCGAAGTTCCATGAACCCTGAAACAGGTTAGAACGGATGAACACGCCACGAATATCACCCGGAGTGAGTTTTTTCTCGGTGGTAGTTTTTGTCATATCAACCATTTCGCTCACCTGTTAGTCCAGTTCGTTATCGAGATCGTTGTTACCAGCAGCCTGCGCTGGGGCACCCGCGACGCGGTTATATTTCGGGCTGAGCTGGATGTAGAGAATCGCCATCACCGCACCGATCACACCCAGTGCAACCAGGTTGAAGTTGGTGAAGGCCGCGGTCACGAAGCCGAGGTAGAAGAACGGCATCAGGTAGCCTGCGCGCATCATGTTGATGACCATCGCATAACCAACGACCACGATCATACCGCCCGCTATGTTCAGGCCGCCGGTGACCACTTCAGGAATGGCGTTCAGCATGCTCTGGACTTCACTGGTACCCACAGAGATCGCCACGATAACCGCCGGGATCGCGATACGCATCGCCTGCAGGAACAGGGATGAAACGTGGATCCATGACAGGGCCGTGAGGTTGCCGTTGTCGGCCGCCTTATCCGCCGCGTGCTGGAAGGCAACGGTAATAGTACGAACGATGATGGTCAGAACCTGGCCTGCGGCTGCCAGCGGGATTGCCAGGGCGATACCTGCACCAATACTCTGGTGACCGGCAATAACCAGAACGGTCGAAATGATAGAGGCCAGCGCGGCATCGGGCGCAACCGCCGCGCCGATGTTCATCCAGCCCAGGGCGATCATTTCCAGGGTACCACCGATGATGATACCGGTTTTCATGTCACCCAGAACGGCCCCAATCAGGGTACAGGCCACCAGCGGGCGGTGGAACTGAAATTCATCAAGTACGGATTCCATACCCGCAATACATGCGACCACGAACACCAGCACAATCTGAAGAGTGGTAATCTCCATTGCACTTCTCCTATTACGTAAACTTTATATGAGAACCGGCGCGGGCTTATTTCCCAACTTTGCCGATCAAATCCATCATTTTCAGTTTTTGATCCGTGGAAACCTTACGGGCTTCCAGCTCAATACCGCGCGCATTCAGCTTGTTGAATGCCTCGATATCTTTCGCATCGACTGAAATGGCGTTGTTGACCTGCGTTTTGCCCTGACGGAATGCCATACCACCAATGTTCACGGAGGTGATTTTCACGCCGCCTTCAACAATGCGCTCAACGTCTGTCGGGTTAGTGAACAGCAGCATCACGCGTTCACCCGCGTATTTCGGGTTGTTGTAAACGCGGATCATCTTGGCGACATCCACGACGTGCGCGGTAACGCCAGGAGGAGCAACCTGAGTCAGAAGGGTTTTACGAACGGAATCGGCGGCCACTTCGTCGCTGACCACGATAATGCGTCGAACGTTGGTCTCTTTGGTCCAGCGCGTGGCGACCTGGCCGTGGATTAAACGGTCATCAATACGCGCAAGGCCGATAACCATGTAATCGTTCGGGCCCATCGGTTTTGCCGGTGCTACCGCTTTCGGTGCCGCTGCAGGCGCAGGGGCAGGTTTTTCAACCGGCTGCGCTTTCAGGGCCTTAACCCCTTCGCGACCAGTTTCAACGGCCAGTGCCACCAGCTCATCGAACGCCGGATTGTCGTCGCGCGCCATGAAGGTTTCCACCAGCATGGGAATGTTGACCCCGGCGACAACTTCATAGTGCTCTTTATCGACGACAATGCGGCTGGCAGCATTGAACGGGCTGCCGCCCCATGTATCAACGAGAAACAGCACGCCTTTGCTGGTATCCAGCTTCTCGAGTTGAGCGTTGTACTTCTCAATCAGCGTCTCGGCGTTTTCACCGGGAACGAAATCGATCCAGCCGACGTTTTCCTGCTCGCCCAACAGCATCTCTGCCGTTTTGAGTAGCTGCTCAGCAGCCCAACCATGTGTGCCTATGACAATAGCAATGGTCACTTGCTACCTCCTTTTATTATCATTAATACGCCTGCCAGGCAGTCGTACTGAGAATCGTATTGGCGAACCGAATCGATTCAGATAAGGGTTAGAGTTCAAAAAACTAAGACTTCCGCGAATTATTTTAGATAGTGAAAAAATAATTTATGTGATGAAGATCCGTAATTTAGCCACGCGTTACAGATTTATCTGTAGCGTAAAGCGGCTGTGTTACAGAACTTTGCAAAGGAACGTAAATCTTTGCTAAAAACACAGTCTCTCTGATATGTTTAGCCTCCGTTTAATTGTTCAGGAGTATAGGGCTACAGCCCACTATATGGACCGTCACCGACGTCAGTCATCTACCAGGCCATTTCGCGCCTTATTCACCGGCGATCCTCGCCACGTATCGACTCTGTTTACCTCTGTTTTGCCCACATTGAGTGGGGCACCGTTTCGTCATTCCTTTAGCAGGAGCTTGTCATGGAATTCTTAATGGACCCGTCAATCTGGGTGGGATTGCTCACGCTGGTGGTGCTGGAGATTGTTCTCGGCATTGATAACCTGGTGTTTATCGCCATCCTTGCGGACAAACTGCCGCCAAAACAGCGTGATAAAGCGCGTCTGATTGGTCTCTCGCTGGCGCTGGTCATGCGACTGGGGCTGCTCTCCGTCATCTCCTGGATGGTCACGCTGACCAAACCGCTGTTCTCCGTCATGGATTACACCTTCTCCGGGCGTGATTTAATCATGCTGATTGGGGGGATATTCCTGCTCTTCAAAGCGACGACAGAGCTTCACGAGCGGCTGGAAAACCGTCAGCACGATGATGGGCACGGTAAAGGCTATGCCAGCTTCTGGGTGGTGGTACTGCAGATCGTGGTGCTTGATGCGGTCTTCTCGCTGGATGCGGTGATCACGGCGGTCGGCATGGTGAACCATCTACCGGTAATGATGGCGGCTGTCGTTATTGCAATGGCGGTGATGCTGCTGGCCTCGAAGCCGCTGACGCGCTTCGTCAACCAGCATCCAACGGTGGTCGTGCTGTGTCTGAGCTTCCTGCTGATGATTGGTCTGAGCCTGGTGGCGGAAGGCTTTGGCTTCCATATTCCGAAAGGCTACCTGTACGCCGCGATTGGCTTCTCGATCCTGATCGAGCTGTTCAACCAGATTGCGCGTCGTAACTTTATTAAGCAGCAGTCGAATCAGCCGCTGCGTGCCCGTACCGCAGATGCCATTCTGCGCCTGATGGGCGGTCGTCGTCAGGTGAACGTTCAGTCTGATTCCGAAAACCATAATCCGGTTCCGGTCCCGGAAGGGGCGTTTGTGGAACAGGAACGCTACATGATTAACGGCGTGCTCTCCCTGGCCTCCCGTTCGCTGCGCGGCATCATGACGCCGCGCGGGGAAATCAGCTGGGTCGATGCTAACCTGAGCGTGGATGAAATTCGCCAGCAGCTGCTCTCTTCACCGCACAGCCTGTTCCCGGTGTGTCGTGGTGAGCTGGATGAGATCATCGGCGTCGTGCGGGCGAAAGAGATGCTGGTGGCCCTGGAAGAGGGCGTCAACGTGGAAGCCGTTGCTGCGGCGTCGCCTGCGATTGTCGTGCCGGAAACCCTGGATCCGATCAACCTGCTCGGGGTGCTGCGTCGCGCTCGCGGTAGCTTTGTTATCGTCACCAACGAGTTTGGCGTGGTGCAGGGGCTGGTCACGCCGCTGGACGTGCTGGAAGCGATTGCCGGTGAGTTCCCGGATGCAGACGAAACGCCAGAGATTGTTGCCGACGGTGAAGGCTGGCTGGTTAAAGGTACCACCGACCTGCACGCGCTCTCGCACACGCTGGGGCTGGAAAACGTGATTAACGATGAAGAAGACATCGCGACCGTTGCCGGTCTGGTGATCGCCGTTAACGGGCAAATCCCGCGCGTCGGAGATGTGATCGAGCTTTCGCCGCTGCACATTACGATCGTTGAAGCCAACGACTATCGCGTTGATATGGTTCGTATTGTTAAAGAACAATCAGCCCACGACGAAGATGAGTAAGCCGGCTTAGCGCAGCGGCATTAAGGGCACGATGTGCCCGTTATGATGCGCTGGCGGGGGCGCGCTCCCCGCCAGCCACTTCGGAAAATCCCGTAGCGGCATGGGCCGCGCATAGAAAAAGCCCTGCAGGACAGGCACGCCGTGGCGGCGCAAATAGCGCGCCTGCTCCTCTGTCTCGACCCCCTCAGCAACCAGTTCAATATCAAGCCGCTGGCCCAGCGCAATAATCATATCCGTCACCGTCGAGTTCACGGCGTCGGTGCCGATGGCGGTGGTAAAGGACTGGTCGATTTTCAGTACGTCCGGGTGCAGCTTCTCAAGCCAGGAGAGAGAGCTGTTTCCGGTGCCAAAATCGTCGATGGCGAGCTTCACCCCTTTGCGATGCAGTTCGCGCACGATGCGATAATCCGCATCCAGCAGCGCATCCCGTTCCGTGAGTTCTATCACCAGCTGCTGGCGCGGAAAGGCGCTGAACCAGAGACGGTTCAGGTCCTGTATCAACACCGCGTGACGGAAATGGCTGGCGGCAACGTTAATGCCGATGTGAAAACCGGCGCTGGAAGGGAAGTAGCCTATCTGGCGCACCGTTTCGGCGATGACATAGCGGGTCAGGGGGACAATCTGGTTATGTTCTTCTGCCAGAGGAATAAACACCTCCGGGGTGATCCAACCCTGACGGGGGTTGTTCCAGCGCAGCAGGATCTCCACGCCAGTACACGCCTGGGTGCGGGCATTCACCAGCGGCTGGCAGAAAAGCTCAAATTCCCGCCCCGCAATGCCCATATCAATCTCCCACGTAAAGCTCATCCGGTTTGCCGTCGCCAGCCAGGCGAGATAGCCCAGCAACAGGCTCAGCATAAGCCCCAGCGGCAGCTGGGCTGGCAGGCTTTTTAAGGCTAATGCTCCAGGACCTGGCCCGCTGACCGTAATGGTGAAAGGATTTCGGGTTGATGACTGCTGGAAAAGAGAGTCTTCATCATCAAACGTCAGGCTGTCGCTGACGCGTTGACCATAGCGCAGAAAGCGATCGCCCACGGTCAGCGCCACGTCATTGATAAGCGGGCGCTGGGGCTCGAGGATCATTTTGGCGATCAGATCGATATTGATGATCTCGATGACGCCTGCTTCACCGTCCTGAGAAACGGGATACCACTGAATCAATATCGGGCTGTCCTTAAGCAACCACTGGTCGGTGGATAAAATCAGCTTCGTCGTGCTGGCGGGGAGTTCTTTCAGGAAGTCACGAACGGGCACATCGCGGCTTCCGAAAATACTCGAGCAGTACAGGATACCGTCTTTAATCAGGGCGATAGAGCGTACCGTCTGCAAAATGGCGGCCTGCTTTCGCAGCGCCAGGTGCGCCTGGGGACAGGGCTGTCCCACCAGGGGCTGCAGCACGCTGCGGCGGTTCTCCAGAGAAAGCAGTATGTTATCAAGAGCGCGGACGGTGTGGCTGGTAAAATCGAGGATCCGCTGTTGATTAACATTGCGCTGTGAAATAAAGCGAATGCCTAACGTCAGGATGAGTGTGAGGAGCGCAACCGTGACACAGACGATAACGCGTTTTCGGCGATAGTTTTTAATGATCGTTTGTGCAGTTTGCATGAACGGTCGCCTGATAAGCCACCAGCCACAAAAGCCGGACGCAACAGTGAAAGTGTAGTGGGGAAAACAGCGGGAGACGAGGAAGAAGAGGGAAATTCGCCCATCCGTTGCAGATGGGCGAAAGGCAGTATTAGTCGCACTGCACCTTAATGGCCAGGCCACCACGGGACGTCTCGCGGTATTTCGCGTTCATGTCTTTGCCGGTTTCGTACATGGTTTCAATCACCTTATCCAGCGATACGCGAGGTTCGCTGGTACGGCGCATCGCCATACGTGAGGCGTTGATGGCTTTCACCGAGGCAATCGCGTTACGCTCGATGCACGGCACCTGCACCTGGCCCGCGACCGGGTCACAGGTCAGACCGAGGTTATGTTCCATACCGATTTCAGCCGCCACGCAGACCTGCTCAGGGCTTGCGCCCAGCAGCTCTGCCAGACCTGCCGCCGCCATGGAACAGGCCACGCCGACTTCACCCTGACAGCCCACTTCCGCACCGGAGATGGAGGCGTTCATCTTGTACAGCGCGCCGATGGCACCTGCCGCCAGGAAATAGCGAATGTAGATGTCCGGCGTCACGGGCTCAATAAAGTGATCGTAGTAGGCCAGCACTGCCGGGACGATACCGCAGGCGCCGTTGGTTGGCGCCGTCACGACGCGACCACCGGCGGCGTTCTCTTCGTTAACGGCCAGGGCAAACATGTTTACCCAGTCAACCACGTTCATCGGGTCGTTGGAGAACTTGTCCGTGGTCACCAGCATACGGCGCAGGGCGGAGGCACGACGCGGTACGCGCAGTGGACCCGGCAGAACGCCTTCGGTGTTCATCCCGCGATCGATACAGGCGCGCATGGTTTGCCAGACGTTCGCAAAATAGTCTTCAATCTCTTTTTTGCTGTGCAGGGCCAGTTCGTTCTGCATCACCATACCGGACAGTGAAAGACCGGTCTCTTTGCAGTAGCCCAGCATCTCGGTAGCCGATTTGAACGGGTACGGTACGTTGACGTCGCCGACGCTGTCTTTGCCAAAATGCTCTTCATCCACGATGAAGCCACCGCCGATGGAGTAGTACGTCTTGCTGTAGATCTCTTTTTCACCGCTCCAGGCGTGAATGGTCATGCCGTTTTCATGCAGCGGCAGGTTGTCGCTACGGAAACGCATGCCGTCATCCTGCGGAAAATCGACTTCCTGCTGGCCGTTTGCCAGCAGCAGGCGACCGCGTGTTTCCACGTCGCGGATAAATGCCGGGATGGCATCAATATCAACGGTATCCGGCATGTTGCCTGCCAGACCCATAATAATGGCGATATCGGTGTGGTGGCCTTTACCCGTTAATGACAGCGAGCCGTAAACATCCACGGCGACACGGGTAACGCTTTCCAGTAATCCTTTTTCGACCAGATCATCGACGAACTGTTTACCGGCCTTCATCGGGCCAACAGTATGGGAGGACGAAGGGCCAATTCCCACTTTGAACATGTCGAATATACTAATCACTTTCACACTCCTGACAGGGTTACCGGGGTTCCAGTAACGATGTTATAACTGCGCATAGTGTAAGAGGGAACACCGACCTCGGCTTAACTATTCACATGAATTAAACTAATGGTTAACGATGGGTTTTGCTAATAGCGCGACGCAGATCGCAAACCTGGCAGAAGAGGGCGGAATGTAAAGTATAGTCAAGGCTTCAGGCCGATTTGCAACGCCAGCTCACGAATAATGCCCGCCGTCATGCCCCAGACAAAATAATGCTGATACCAGGACAACCAGACCCGATGGTCATGCCCACGACGCTGAATATCCAGCGGGTGGTAACGACTCAGTCGGAGGGCTTCCTCCAGCGGCATTTCAAACACCGCGGAGACTTCATCGACGCTGGCGTGATACTGCAGGCCTGGCGGGATAATGCCGACAACCGGCGTGACCTGAAAACCGGTGACGCTGTCGACGGGCGGCAGCACGCCGATGACCTCAACGGCCTCCGGCGGAATGGCCACCTCTTCCTGCGCTTCGCGCAGCGCGGCGGCAATCAGCGAGGCGTCGGAGCTGTCTACCGCGCCCCCCGGAAAAGCGACCTGACCCGCGTGCTTGCGTAAATGGGCGGAACGCTGGGTGAGCAGCAGGCCCGGCTGCGCGCGACGCACGACCGGGATCAGCACGGCCGCCTGACGTTGATTCAGCGCTTCGCGGTTAACCTGCGGCCGTAATAGCTGAAAACGCGATAAAAAGTCATCCAGCGTCAGGTTCTCTTTTTCCACCCGTGATTACTCCAGTTGTTTCAGGATACGGTTAACTTTATCAAAGGTTTCCTGATATTCCGCATCGACCTCACTGTCGGCAACAATGCCGCCCCCGGCCGAACAGTAAAGGTTTCCGTTGCAGGCGGTCAGCGTACGAATGGTAATGCTGGTATCCAGCGTGCCGCACAGACTGATATAGCCAATGCTGCCGCACCAGGCGTTGCGGCGGTGCGGCTCCAGCTCATCAATGATCTCCATCGCCCGCACCTTTGGCGCGCCGGTGATGGAGCCGCCCGGGAACGCCGCGCGCAGCAGGTCGCAGGCCGTGCGCGAGTCAGGCAGCCGCGCGGTAATGGTGCTGACCAGATGATGCACCGCCGGGAAAGGCTCGACGACAAACAGTTCCGGCACGCGGACGCTGCCCGGAACGGCCACCCGGCCAATGTCGTTACGCATCAGATCGACAATCATCAGGTTTTCGGCGCGGTCTTTCGGCGAGGCGGCGAGTTTTTCCGCCTGCTTGCGGTCGGCGTCGGGATCGGCAAGACGCGGCAAGGTGCCTTTAATCGGACGGGTTTGAATCGTGCCCTCGGCCAGATGAATAAAACGCTCGGGCGACAGGCTGAGGATCGCCCCCTGTTCCAGACGCACAAACGCGCTAAACGGCGCCTTATTGCTGGCATTAAGACGGGTAAACGCCTGCCACTCATCTCCCCGGTATGTCGCCTGGAAGCGCTGGGCAAGGTTAACCTGGTAGCAGTCACCGCTTTGCAGATACGCCTGAACGCGCGCGAATTTTTCGCCATACTCTGCGGCGCTCATGTTCGAGCGCCAGTCGGAGGTCAGCGTGAACATCTCTGCGGGTGCAGCCTGTTGCGCCTCAAGCCAGGCCAGACGCGCCTGCACGTCACGATGGCTCAGCAGGGAAACCGTTTTTTTCTGGTGATCAACAATTAACGCCCAGTCATACAGCCCCACGGCCATGTCGGGCAGGGAAATATCAGCCTGCGCATGCTCCGGCAGCGTTTCGAAACGGCGACCCAGATCGTAGCCAAACAGGCCCAGCGCGCCCCCCTGAAAAGGAAGGTCCGGGTTGGGTGTGGCAGATAAGCCCAGCGCGTTAATGTCGTGCTGAAGCTGCACCAGCGGATCGTCCGTCAGCGAAAGGTCATCGGTTGTCAGCGTCTTCAGCGGATCGGCGACCAGAATATCAAAGCGGCTATAGGGATGATCCGCATGGCCGGAATGCAGCAGCATCGCAAACGGAAGATGGCTCAGGCGGGCAAACCAGTATTCAGCGGCGTCTGTCCGCCAGGGCAGGGTAATAACAGTGGGGAAGCGCATGTTCATGTATGGCATACTACCGGGCAGCGTGAAATAATTAGCGCGAATAATTTAGCAGGAGTTGACGATGTTTGCAGGTTTACCTTCTCTGAGCCATGAACAGCAGCAGAAAGCGGTTGAGCGAATTCAGGAACTGATGTCCCAGGGGATGAGCAGCGGACAGGCGATTTCCCTGGTGGCGGAAGAACTGCGCGCCACGCATACCGGCGAGCGGATCGTGGCGCGTTTCGAGGATGAAGATGAAGAGTAATCGGGCTTAAACGGCCGCGATAATCTTAATCTCGACCTTGTATTCCGGCTTCATCAGCGTGGCCTGTACGGTGCAGCGTACAGGCGCGTGACCCGCCACCACCCACGCATCCCAGGCTTTGTTCATTGCCGCGAAGTCATCTTTGTTTGCCAGGAAAATCGTCGCATCCAGAATGCGGGATTTGTCGCTGCCCTGTTTTTCCAGCACCGCGTCAATCTGCGCCAGGGTATTTGCCGTCTGCTCGAACGCATCCGCGTCCAGGTTAGCCGGGACGCCGGTGTAGTAGAGCGTCTGGTTATGGATCACCACATCAGACCAGCGGGCTTCGGCATCAATGCGCACAATTGTCATAAACGTTTCCTCGTTATTTTTCGTCATCAGGCGGCAAGACTGCCATATTGTTCTCCTGTCGTCACTATTTGGGGTGGCACATGAGAGGATGGGCTGACATAATCCCTGTGCAAAAATACAGTGAGAGAGCACCGTGGCAGACGATTTTTCCCCTGAAGGTCAATTAGCGCTGGCTATCCCCGGCTTCAAACCCCGTGAGCCTCAGCGACAGATGGCGCACGCCGTTGCACGCGCCATCGATAAGGCTCAGCCGCTGGTGGTTGAAGCCGGTACCGGCACGGGTAAAACCTATGCTTACCTTGCGCCGGCGCTGCGGGCGAAAAAAAAGGTGATTATTTCCACCGGTTCAAAAGCGCTGCAGGATCAGCTCTACAGCCGCGATTTGCCCACGGTAGCTAAGGCGCTGAAATACAAGGGACGTCTGGCCCTGCTGAAGGGGCGATCCAACTATCTCTGCCTGGAGCGCCTTGAGCAGCAGGCGCTGGCGGGCGGCGATCTGCCGGTACAGACGCTGAGCGACGTCATTATCCTTCGGTCATGGGCGAACCAGACCGAAGAGGGCGATATCAGCACCTGCGCGAGCGTGCCGGAAGATTCCCCGGCCTGGCCGCTGGTGACCAGCACCAACGACAACTGCCTCGGCAGCGACTGCCCGCTGTATAAAGACTGCTTCGTGGTGAAAGCGCGCAAAGCGGCGATGGACGCCGACGTCGTGGTGGTAAACCATCACCTGTTTCTCGCGGATATGGTGGTCAAGGACAGCGGTTTCGGCGAGCTGATCCCCGAGGCGGACGTGATGATCTTTGATGAAGCGCACCAGCTTCCGGATATCGCCAGCCAGTACTTCGGCCAGTCGCTCTCCAGCCGTCAGCTGCAGGATCTGGCGAAAGATTTCACCATTGCGTACCGGACCGAACTCAAAGATACCCAGCAGCTGCAGAAGTGCGCCGACCGCCTGGCGCAGAGCGCGCAGGATTTCCGCTTACAGCTCGGCGAGCCGGGCTATCGCGGTAACCTGCGCGAGCTGCTGGCGGACAAAAATATCCAGCGCGCGCTGCTGCTGCTCGATGACGCTCTGGAGCTCTGCTACGACGTAGCGAAACTGTCCCTCGGCCGCTCCGCGCTGCTGGATGCAGCCTTCGAGCGCGCTACGCTCTATCGCGGTCGGCTCAAACGGCTGAAAGAGATCAACCAGCCGGGGTACAGCTACTGGTACGAGTGCACCTCGCGGCATTTCACGCTGGCGCTCACGCCGCTGACGGTGGCTGATAAATTTAAAGAGGTGATGGCGCAAAAGCCGGGAAGCTGGATCTTTACCTCGGCAACCCTGTCGGTGAATGACGATCTGCACCACTTCACCGAGCGCCTCGGCATTGAGCAGGCGGAATCGCTGCTCCTGCCCAGCCCGTTCGACTACGAAAAACAGGCGCTGCTCTGCGTTCCCCGTAATCTGCCGCTGCCGAACCAGCCGGGTGCGGCGCGCCATCTGGCTGCAATGCTAAAACCGATGATCGAGGCCAACAACGGCCGCTGCTTTATGCTCTGCACCTCCCACGCCATGATGCGCGATCTCGCCGAGCAGTTCCGCGCCACCATGACGCTACCGGTGCTGCTGCAGGGCGAAACCAGCAAAGGCCAGCTGCTGCAGCAGTTTGTCAGCGCCGGTAATGCTCTGCTGGTGGCAACCAGCAGCTTCTGGGAAGGGGTGGACGTGCGCGGCGACACGCTTTCGCTGGTGATCATTGATAAGCTGCCGTTTACCTCCCCGGACGATCCGCTGCTGAAGGCGCGGATGGAAGACTGCCGTCTGCGCGGCGGCGATCCGTTTGACGAGGTACAGCTGCCGGATGCGGTCATCACGCTTAAGCAAGGGGTAGGGCGCTTAATCCGTGACGTCACCGACCGCGGCGTGCTGGTCATCTGCGATAACCGGCTGGTGATGCGTCCTTACGGGGCGACTTTCCTCGCAAGCCTGCCGCCCGCGCCGCGGACGCGGGACATAAAACGCGCGGTGCGTTTCCTGGCAAACCCAACGGCGGAGTAATTTACCCCGGAGTGTGCTAAGATGCGCGCCATTTTGTGACTGACCCTTGCGAGAGCGCGACGACTGATGCGAATTCTGGCTATTGATACCGCGACAGAGGCTTGCTCTGTTGCTCTGTTGAACGACGGTGCTGTTTCTGCCCATTTCGAAGAGTGCCCCCGGGAACACACCCAACGCATTCTGCCCCTGGTAAAAGCCATTTTAACCCAGGGCAACACCTCCTTAACCGACCTCGACGCGCTGGCCTTTGGCCGCGGCCCCGGCAGCTTTACGGGCGTACGTATCGGGATAGGCATTGCGCAGGGGCTGGCGCTGGGCGCCGAACTGCCGATGATCGGCGTCTCTACCCTTGCCACTATGGCGCAGGGCGCATGGCGCATGACCGGGGCAACGCGCGTCCTGGCAGCGATTGATGCCCGCATGGGCGAAGTCTACTGGGCCGAATACACCCGCGACGAGCAGGGCGTGTGGCACGGCGAAGAGACGGAAGCCGTGCTTAAGCCAGAAGCGGTCACAGAACGACTGAAGCAGCTGTCCGGCGAGTGGGCGACCGTCGGCACGGGCTGGCCAGCGTGGCCTGAGATGGCGAACGACACCGGATTGACGCTGGTGGACGGCAACATGCTGCTCCCGGCTGCTGAAGATATGCTTCCGATTGCCAGCCAGCTGCTCGCAGCAGGAAAAACCGTGGCCGTTGAACAGGCGGAGCCGGTTTATTTGCGAAACACCGTCGCGTGGAAGAAACTTCCGGGCCGCGAGTGAATCTCAGTAACAGGAACTGAGAAAAAGGAGTCGCATCATGGCGGTTCAGACTAAAGTAGTACGCCTTATTATGGCAGGCGCAGTTGCCATAGCACTGAGCGGATGCGTTTCCGTTCCTGATGCGATTAAGGGCAGCAGCCCGACGCCACAGCAGGATCTGGTTCGGGTGATGAATGCCCCTGAGCTGTACGTCGGCCAGGAAGCACGCTTTGGCGGTAAGGTCATAGACGTGCAAAACCAGCAGGGGAAAACCCGTCTGGAGATCGCCACCGTTCCGCTGGACAGCGGCGCGCGGCCTGTACTGGGCGAGGCCTCCCGGGGACGTATCTACGCGGACGTCAGCGGTTTCCTCGATCCGGTCGATTTCCGCGGACAGCTGGTGACCGTCGTCGGGCCGATTACCGGCGCCGTGCAGGGCAAAATCGGCAACACGCCGTACAAATTTATGACCATGCAGGTCAACGGGTATAAACGCTGGCGGCTGGCACAGCAGGTGATCATGCCGCCTCAGCCGATGGATCCGTGGATGTGGGGTCCACATCCTTATCGTTATGGCTACCCGGGCTGGGGTTGGTACAACCCGGGCCCTGCACAGGTTCAGACGATCGTTACTGAGTAACTTACTGTTATTGTTAGAAAAGAGACAGCGGCTCAGCCGCTGTCTCTGTTTTTTTACGGATAATACGAAAAAAAAAGAGTGACGCGCTTCGCAACCTTAAATCTGAACAATTAATAAACTGGTACGCTGAGTTAATATAATGTTAACAAACTGTTTATTATCGGGGTTGTGATGACGACGAACACTCATTTCAGAGGTGATGCATTGAAGAAGGTTTGGCTTAACCGTTATCCCGCAGATGTTCCTGCTGAGATCAATCCTGACCGTTATCAATCCCTGGTGGAATTATTTGAACACTCGGTAAGGCGCTACGCGGACCAGCCCGCATTCGTGAATATGGGCGAGGTGATGACGTTCCGTAAGCTGGAGGAGCGCAGCCGGGCGTTCGCGGCATATCTTCAGGAAGGGCTTGGGCTGCAAAAAGGGGACCGCGTCGCGCTGATGATGCCGAACCTGCTGCAATACCCGGTGGCGTTGTTCGGTATCCTGCGAGCCGGGATGATTGTCGTCAACGTCAACCCATTGTACACCCCGCGCGAGCTGGAGCATCAGCTGAACGACAGCGGCGCGGTTGCGATTGTCATTGTGTCCAACTTTGCCCATACGCTGGAAAAGGTGGTCGACAAAACCCAGGTGAAACACGTCATCCTGACGCGCATGGGGGACCAGCTCTCCACAGCTAAAGGCACGCTGGTTAACTTTGTCGTCAAATACGTCAAACGTCTGGTGCCAAAATACCATCTGCCGGACGCCATCTCCTTCCGCCGCGCGCTGCATGCGGGCTACCGCATGCAGTATGTGAAACCCGAAGTGGTCGCGGAAGATCTTGCGTTTCTGCAATACACAGGCGGGACCACCGGCGTCGCCAAAGGGGCCATGCTTACCCACCGCAATATGCTGGCAAACCTTGAACAGGTAAACGCCACCTACGGGCCGCTGCTGCATCCGGGCAAAGAGGTGGTGATCACCGCGCTTCCGCTGTATCACATCTTTGCGTTGACCATGAACTGCCTGCTGTTTATTGAACTGGGTGGTCAGAACATCCTCATCACCAACCCGCGCGATATCCCGGGCCTGGTGAAAGAGCTGGCGAAATACCCGTTCACCGCCATGACCGGGGTAAATACCCTGTTTAACGCGCTGCTGAATAACAAAGAGTTCCAGCAGCTGGACTTCTCCACGCTGCATCTCTCTGCGGGCGGAGGCATGCCGGTTCAGCAGGCGGTCGCCGAGCGCTGGGTGAAGCTCACCGGTCAGTATTTGCTGGAGGGCTATGGCCTGACGGAGTGCGCGCCGCTGGTCAGCGTTAACCCGCATGATATCGACTATCACAGTGGAAGCATTGGTCTGCCGGTTCCTTCCACAGAGGCCAAACTGGTCGATGATAACGATAACGAAGTCGCGCCGGGCGAGCCGGGGGAGCTGTGCGTCAAAGGTCCGCAGGTGATGCTGGGCTACTGGCAGCGCCCCGATGCGACCGACGAAATCATCAAAGACGGCTGGCTGCACACCGGTGATATTGCGGTGATGGATGACGAGGGCTTCCTGCGCATCGTCGATCGTAAGAAAGACATGATCCTGGTCTCCGGTTTCAACGTCTATCCGAATGAGATCGAAGACGTGGTTATGCAGCACAGCGGCGTGCTCGAAGTGGCGGCAGTCGGCGTGCCTTCCGGCAGCAGCGGTGAAGCGGTGAAGATATTTGTGGTCAAGAAAGATCCTTCTCTCACCGAGGAAGCGCTGGTAACGTTTTGTCGTCGTCAGCTGACGGGCTACAAGGTGCCGAAGCTGGTGGAATTCCGCGACGAGCTGCCGAAATCCAACGTCGGGAAGATATTACGACGAGAATTACGTGACGAAGCCCGTGGCAAAGTAGACAATAAGGCCTGAGCTTCACGCTAATCGCCCAGACGCCGGTTAAGCCGGCGTTTTTTATGGGCGCAAACAAAAGAGAACCCGTTTTGAATTACCAGATGATCACGACCAACGACGAGCTGGCTTCGCTGTGCGAAGTGACGCGCGACTTTCCTGCCATTGCCCTGGATACCGAGTTTGTCCGTACCCGGACCTATTATCCGCAGCTGGGTTTGATTCAGATGTACGACGGTAAACACGTGTCGCTGATCGACCCTCTCGGCATTACCGACTGGACGCCGATGCGTGACCTGCTGCTCGATACCGCCGTGACGAAATACCTGCACGCAGGCAGTGAAGATCTGGAAGTCTTTCTGAACACCTTTGGCATCACGCCCCAGCCGCTGATTGACACGCAGATCCTTGCGGCATTCAGCAATCGTCCGCTCTCATGGGGCTTTGCTGCCATGGTAGAGGAGTATACGGGGCTGACGCTGGATAAAAGTGAATCCCGTACCGACTGGCTGGCGCGTCCGCTAACCGAGCGTCAGCTGGAGTATGCGGCGGCAGACGTGTTTTACCTGCTGCCGATTGCCGGACAGTTAATGAAAGAGGCAGAAGCCTCCGGATGGCTGCCTGCGGCGCTCGACGAGTGTCGTATGACCCAGCAGCGTCGTCAGGAAGTCGTTGACCCGAAAGAGGCCTGGCGCGACATCAGCAACGCCTGGCAGCTGCGTACGCGTCAGCTGGCGTGCCTGCAGCTGCTGGCAGACTGGCGTTTGCGTAAAGCGCGCGAGCGCGATCTGGCCGTTAACTTTGTGGTTCGCGAAGAACATCTCTGGGCGGTGGCGCGCTATATGCCGGGCAGCCTGGGCGAGCTGGACAGCATTGGGCTTTCGGGCAGCGAGATCCGCTTCCACGGCAAAACCCTGCTGGCGTTGGTCGCAAAAGCGCAGGAGCTGCCGGAAGATGCGCTGCCGGAACCGCTGCTGAACCTGATGGATATGCCGGGCTATCGCAAAGCGTTTAAGGAGATCAAAGCGCTGGTGCAGAACGTTGCAACGGAAAGCAAGCTAAGCGCTGAACTGCTCGCCTCACGTCGTCAGATTAACCAGCTGCTGAACTGGCACTGGAAGCTGAAGCCGCAGAATGGCGTACCGGAAATGATGGCGGGATGGCGCGGGGAATTGATGGCCGATCGCCTGAATACCCTGCTGGAAGGTTATCCGCGATAAAAAATATGCCGGGTGATAACCCGGCATATTCCCCCGGTGGCGCTGCGCTTACCGGGGCTACGAAATCCAAAACTACGGACGCGACTCTTCCGCTTCCGGAAGCGTCACGTTCAGCTCCAGAATCGAAATATCCCCGTCTTTTTGTTCCAGCTGCACCGTCACCATCTCCGGGTCAATCTGCACGTACTTACAGATCACTTCCAGGATGTCCTTACGCAGCTGCGGCAGGTAGTGAGGCTCGGCGTCGCTACGACGACGCTCCGCAACGATAATTTGCAGACGTTCTTTTGCGATGTTGGCGGTGTTCTTTTTCCGCGAGAGAAAAAAGTCCAGTAATGCCATAACTTATCCTCCGAACAGGCGTTTGAGGAAACCTTTCTTCTCTTCTTCAATGAAGCGGAAAGGACGTTCTTCTCCCAGCAGACGGTCAACGGTATCGGCGTAAGCTTTACCTGCATCTGCCAATGTATCAAGGATCACTGGCTCGCCCTGGTTAGAAGCGCGTAACACGGACTGATCTTCCGGGATAACGCCCACCAGCTTAATGCGCAGGATCTCCAGCACGTCTTCCATGCTCAGCATGTCACCTTTGTTCACGCGGCCCGGATTGTAGCGGGTGAGCAGCAGGTGTTCTTTAATCGGGTCTTCGCCATTTTCCGCACGACGGGATTTAGAGGCGAGGATCCCCAGAATGCGGTCTGAGTCTCGCACGGATGAAACTTCAGGGTTAGTGGTGATGATCGCTTCATCAGCGAAGTACAGTGCCATCAGGGCACCGGTTTCGATACCGGCAGGGGAGTCACAGACGATGAAGTCGAAATCCATTTTTTTCAGCTCATCGAGCACCTTTTCCACTCCTTCACGGGTCAGGGCGTCTTTGTCACGCGTCTGAGAGGCCGGGAGAATGTAGAGGTTCTCGGTGCGCTTGTCTTTAATCATCGCCTGGTTCAGCGTGGCATCGCCCTGAATGACGTTCACGAAGTCATACACGACGCGACGCTCACATCCCATGATGAGGTCGAGGTTACGCAGACCGATATCGAAGTCGATAACGATGGTTTTCTTTCCCTTCTGGGCCAAACCAGTAGCGATGGCCGCGCTGGAGGTGGTCTTGCCAACGCCTCCTTTACCCGAAGTAACAACAATAATGCGTGCCATAGAAATTCCTTGTTAAAAAGGGATCAATTCAACGGTTGAACGGTCAACGCGTCGTCTGCCAGAAGCAGGCGAGCCGCTTTGCCATAAAATTCGGCTGGGATCTTGTCGCTCAGCCAATATTCACCTGCGATGGACACCAGTTCCGCCGTCAGGTGAGTACAAAATATTTGCGCGTCTCGATCGCCACTTGCACCCGCGAGCGCACGTCCACGCATCATACCGTATACGTGAATGTTGCCATCTGCAATCAGCTCAGCGCCAGCACTGACGTGGCTTGTAACAATCAGATCACAGTTTGGTGCATAAATGCGCTGACCGGAACGAACCGGCACATCAATCATTCGCGTTTTTGTGACGGTAGTAACGTTTTGCACCGCAGGAGGGGGCGTTTGCACGGCAACGGGTGCCGCACGCGAGGCTTTTTCTTTGCCCTCATTCAGAAGAGGCAGCCCCGCACGCTCAATTTCCGCTTTCAGCTCAGTATCTTTGCAGCCGCTGATGCCCACGATACGCAGTCCGGTCGAGGAGACGGCCTGCTGGAGAAGTTTCCAGTTAACCGGAGCCTCAAGACCGCTAACGTTGATCACAACAGGGGCGTGCTTCAGAAAGGCGGGAGCCTGGGCGATTTTGTCCTCTAACGCCTGACGAATAACCTCGGGTTTTGCATCATGCAAATGTACCACTGATAAGGTGAAGCTACTGCCTTTAAGCTCGATGGGCGTGTTTGACATCCTGGCCTTACTCAATTTGCTATTAACCGCAACCACTCGCTGCGATATTCCGAAGAGTATCAGGCATGTTATAGTCAGGAGTATATTGAGGCAAGCAACCACCCATTAATTCAGAGTAAAAACATGTTTTGTGTGATCTACAGAAGTACAAGCCGTGACCAGACCTATCTTTATGTCGAAAAGAAAGACGATTTTTCACGCGTGCCTGAAGAATTAATGAAGAACTTTGGCCGACCACAGCTGGCGATGCTGCTGCCGCTTGATGGTCGTAAGAAACTGATTAATGCCGATCTGGATAAAGTAAAAACGGCCTTAGCCGAGCAAGGCTATTATTTACAGCTTCCACCGCCACCCGAGAATTTATTAAAACAGCATCTTGAGGCGAACGGTAAAAAATAGTCTCAACTGTTTTTGGGCACAACACATCAACCGTTTAGGGGTCGACCATGTATCAACATCACAACTGGCAAGGTGCATTACTGGATTATCCCGTCAGCAAAGTCGTCTGCGTGGGCAGCAACTATGCAAAACATATTCAGGAGATGGGCAGCGCGACGCCAGAAGAGCCGGTTCTGTTCATTAAGCCTGAAACGGCGCTTTGCGATATCCGCCAGCCGCTGGCCCTGCCGCAGGGGCTCGGCTCGGTGCATCACGAAGTTGAACTCGCCGTGCTGATCGGCGCAACGCTGCGTCAGGCCTCCGAAGAGCATGTTCAGAAAGCGATTGCCGGTTACGGCGTGGCGCTGGATCTGACGCTACGTGACGTGCAGGGCAAAATGAAGAAAGCCGGGCAGCCTTGGGAAAAAGCCAAAGGGTTTGATAATTCCTGCCCGATCTCGGCGTTTGTTCCGGTGAGCGAATTTACCGGCGATCCGCAGGACACCCCGCTCAGCCTGAAGGTTAACGGTGAAATCCGCCAGCAGGGCACCACGGCAGACATGATCCATAAGATTGTGCCGCTGATCGCCTACATGAGCCGCTTCTTTACCCTGAAACCGGGCGATGTGATCCTGACCGGCACGCCGGAAGGCGTGGGTCCGCTGCTCAGCGGTGACGAGCTTGAGGTCGGTTTTAACGGCCTGTCGCTGAAAACCCGCGTGCTGTAACCTCCTCTTGCCGCCTGAAAAGGGCGGCAAAACTTGCATCGACGTGCCAGACTCGTTATAAGGTGCGCTTTCTTTTGACGTGTGGACATCCTGATGAACGACATCCCTTTCTGGCAAAGCAAAACTCTCGACAACATGACGGACGCGGAATGGGAATCCTTATGCGACGGCTGCGGTCAGTGCTGCCTGCACAAGCTGATGGATGAAGATACGGACGAGATTTACTTCACCAACGTTGCCTGCAAGCAGTTAAACATTAAAACCTGCCAGTGCCGCAACTATGAGCGCCGCTTCGAGTTTGAGCCGGACTGCATCAAGTTAACCCGGGATAATCTGCCTACCTTTGAATGGCTGCCGCATACCTGCGCGTATCGCCTGCTGGCGGAAGGGAAAGGTCTGCCTGACTGGCATCCGCTGTTAACCGGTTCAAAAGCGGCGATGCACGGCGAGCGCATTTCAGTGCGCCACATCGCGGTGAAAGAGTCCGAGGTGCGTGACTGGGAAGACCACATCATGAACCACCCGACCCGTTGAGATTAAAAAAACCGCCGAGGCGGGTTTTTTATTGTGTTTGTGCGGCCTGATGCCCTCACCCCAACCCTCTCCCACGGGAGAGGGCGCAAACACTAAAAACGGCAACCGAGGTTGCCGTTTTGCTTTTACCTTCCGAACAAATCGCGTTTCTTCGGTTTGAACGGCTGGGCAATCAGCACCAGCAGCGCCACGACGAAGTAGGCGGCAAAAATACCCACCAGCCACTGCGGCATCTCCAGCGTCAGGAATTCCCACTGACGAACGGAGCAGTCACCGGATGCGACAAACACCTGCGGCAGCCATTTGTCCAGCGGCAGCCAGCTCGGGAAGCGGGCGGCAAAATCACAGGTCATAAACGGTGACGGATGCAATTGCATCATGGTGTGCTGCCAGGAGAGTTCAATTCCTTTCCAGGCGCTGTATATCCAGATGGCAATACCGGCATAGCGAAGCGGCGATTTTGGGGCAATCGCGCCCACCAGGCCCGCACCCATAATGCCGAACAGTGCGCAGCGTTCATAAATACAAAGCACGCAAGGTTTGAGTCCCATTACATGCTGGAACCACAGCGCGACCATTTCCAGCGCAAAGGCGGTCAGGGCCATTAACAACCACGCTCCGCGACCGCGGGAGCACTGGTTTAAAAATCTCAACATAATCATTTCCCTGGAACATGCTTAGAAATCGCAGTGTAAACGAATTCGTTTTTCGCGCCACCTGTACCTGGCGAAATAAAACGTAATTGGATGTTTATCGTGCGAAAAGGCAAACGGGCAGCGAACTGCCCGAGATGCAGTGTTTATTGCGCCGCAAGTATACCCGCTTGTATCAACCATTGCGTACAGGGAATGAGGGTAATTTTGACGCAAAGCAATCCCACGATCGTGAGCACCAGCGTATAGGGCAGCGCCATCCACACCATCCTGCCATAAGAAAGTCGTATGAGCGGCGCGAGGGCGGAGGTCAGGAGGAACAGGAAGGCGGCCTGGCCGTTTGGCGTCGCCACCGATGGCAGGTTGGTGCCGGTATTGATCGCCACGGCCAGCAGCTCAAACTGTCCGGCGCTGATAACGCCTTGCTCCATAGCCGCTTTGGCCTCGTTGATATAGACCGTCCCGACGAAGACGTTATCTGAGATCGACGAGAGCAGGCCGTTGAACAGGTAAAACAGCGACAGCTGAGCATCCGGCGATGCCTTTAAGACAAAGGCAATAATCGGCGCGAACAGATGCTGGTCGATTATCACCGCCACGACGGCAAAGAACACCGCCAGCAGGGCGGTAAATGGCAGGGCTTCGGTAAACGCCTTACCGATGGCATGCTCGTCCGTCACGCCGGTAAAGGTGGTGGCGAGAATAATGACCGACAGGCCAATCAGCCCCACTTCGGCAAGATGGAACGCCAGCGCGGCGATCAGCCAGACGCCGATGATCCCCTGGGCAATCAGACGCAGCGTCTCCTGGCGCGTCCGCTGGCGTCGGCTCTGCAGATCGAATTTATGCAGCTCCTGACGTACCGGCTCCGGGAGCTGGGCCCCATAGCCAAAGAGGCGAAACTTCTCCACCAGCAGACAGGTCGCCAGCCCGCAGAAAAGCACCGGTACGCTCACCGGCGCCATTCTCAGGAAGAACTCACCGAAGTGCCAGCCCGCCGCTTTGGCAATGATCAGGTTTTGCGGTTCGCCCACCATGGTCATCACGCCGCCCAGCGCGGTACCGACGCCAGCATGCATCATCAGGCTGCGCAGGAAGGCGCGAAACTGTTCCAGTACCTCACGATTATGCGCATCGACGTGGCTGTCATCCTGCAAATCCTCGCCCGGACGAGAGGAGGCCACGCGGTGATAAATACCGTAAAACCCCACCGCTACGCTTATCACCACCGCGACGACCGTCAGCGCATCCAGGAAGGCCGACAGGAAGGCGGCCGCAAGGCAAAACGCCAGCGAGAGCAACATTTTCGACGGAATGCTGAGCAGCAGGCGCGTGAAGATAAACAGCAGCAGCTGTTTCATAAAGTAGATGCCCGCCACCATAAACATCAGCAGCAGAAGCACTTCGAGATTGGATGCCAGCTCGGCTTTGACGTGCTCGGCGCGGGTCATGCCGATGACGACGGCCTCAAACGCCAGCAGTCCGCCCGGCAAAAGCGGATAACATTTCAGCGCCATGGCCAGGGTGAAGATAAACTCCGCCACCAGCAGCCACCCGGCAATGAACGGGTTTACGCTAAAGAGGAGGGGGTTAACGACCAGGAACACCAGAAGTATAAGTTTGTACCAGTCCGGAGACTGGCCTAAAAAGTTGCGCCACAGTGCGCGCCCAAAAGAAATTTCCACGACAGACGTCCATCCCCGTCAAGTAAGACAAAACATCAGTATACGCAAAAATCGCGGCCTGGAGGCGGATAAGGCTGCATTGTAAATTTCACAAAAATGAAACGGCGATCCCTCTTTTCTCTCTTTGCCGTGCTACCTGCCACTGGCTGCCTCTGGTATGATGAGTCCAATTTGCTAAAGCTGTGTAATGGAAATCTCACTATGGTCATTAAGGCGCAGAGCCCGGCGGGTTTCGCGGAAGAGTACATCATTGAAAGCATCTGGAATAATCGTTTCCCTGCGGGGTCCATTCTTCCGGCTGAACGCGAACTCTCTGAACTGATTGGCGTCACTCGCACCACGCTGCGTGAAGTGCTCCAGCGGCTGGCGCGCGATGGCTGGTTGACTATCCAGCACGGCAAGCCGACGAAAGTAAACAACTTCTGGGAAACGTCCGGGCTGAACATTCTTGAAACGCTGGCGCGTCTCGACCATGAAAGCGTGCCGCAGCTCATTGATAATCTGCTCTCCGTTCGCACCAACATCGCGACGATCTTTATTCGTACCGCTTTCCGTCAGCATCCGGAAGACGCCCTTGCGGTGCTGGCCACAGCGAACGAGGTGGAAGATCACGCCGATGCTTTTGCCACCCTCGATTACAACGTGTTTCGCGGCCTGGCGTTTGCCTCCGGCAACCCGGTGTATGGCCTGATCCTCAACGGTATGAAAGGGCTTTATACCCGCATCGGCCGCCACTACTTTGCCAATCCGGAAGCGCGTAGCCTGGCGCTGGGCTTCTACCATAAGCTGAGCAAGCTCTGTACCGAAGGCCTGCACGATCAGGTTTATGAGACGGTGCGCCGCTACGGTCATGATTCCGGTGAAATCTGGCACCGCATGCAGAAAACGTTGCCGGGCGATTTGGCGATTCAGAGCCGCTGAAATAAAAAACCTCTCGTATGAGAGGTTTTTTTTTCGTCGGGTGGCGGCTACGCCTTACCCGACCTGCGGGTCTTGTAGGCCCGGTAAGCGTAGCGCCACCGGGCAAAAAAGGCTGCACTACAGCGTATTCAACCGCGCCGGGCAGCGTTCCAGCAGCTCGACGCTCCCGTCTTCATTCTGTTGCTCCAGCTGCACGTCAAAGCCCCACAGGCGATGCACATGCTTCAGCACCTCTTTGCGCCCTTTATCCAGCGGCGCGCGATTGTGCGGGATATAGCGCAGCGTCAGGGAGCGGTCACCGCGCAAATCGACGTTCCACACCTGAATATTCGGCTCAAGGTTGCTCAGGTTGTACTGGGAAGAGAGGCGAGAGCGGATCTCACGGTAACCCTCCTCGTTGTGGATTGCGGAGATCTCCAGATAGTTGTTGCGGTCGTCGTCCAGCACGGTGAAGAAGCGGAAGTCACGCATGATCTTCGGCGACATAAACTGGCTGATGAAGCTCTCATCCTTGAAGTCGCGCATCGCAAAGTGCAGCGTTTCCAGCCAGTCAGAGCCGGCGATATCCGGGAACCAGTACTTGTCTTCTTCCGTTGGCGACTGGCAGATACGCTTAATGTCCTGGAACATGGCAAAGCCAAGCGCATACGGGTTAATGCCGCTGTACCACGGGCTGTTGTAGGGCGGCTGGAACACCACGTTGGTATGGCTGTGGAGGAATTCCATCATGAACCGCTCGGTAACTTTACCCTCGTCATACAGGTGGTTGAGGATGGTGTAGTGCCAGAAGGTCGCCCAGCCTTCGTTCATCACCTGCGTCTGCTTTTGCGGATAGAAATATTGGCTCACCTTGCGCACGATGCGCAGGATCTCACGCTGCCACGGCTCCAGCAGCGGGGCGTTCTTCTCCATAAAATAGAGCAGGTTTTCCTGTGGCTCGGACGGATAACGACGCGCTTCGGCGACCGCTTTTTCTTCCTCACGTTTCGGCAGGGTACGCCACAGCATGTTCACCTGGCTCTGCAGATACTCTTCGCGGCTTTTCTGCCGGGCTTTCTCCTCCTGCAGTGAGATTTTCTGCGGGCGTTTGTAGCGGTCCACGCCGTAGTTCATCAGCGCGTGGCAGGAGTCGAGCAGTTTTTCCACTTCGTCCACGCCGTAGCGCTCTTCGCAGTCGGTAATATATTTACGGGCGAAGATCAGGTAATCGACGATGGAGCTGGCATCCGTCCAGCTGCGGAACAGGTAGTTATTCTTGAAAAAGGAGTTGTGCCCGTAGCAGGCGTGCGCCATCACCAGCGCCTGCATGGTAATGGTGTTCTCTTCCATTAAATAGGCGATACACGGATTGGAGTTAATGACAATCTCATACGCCAGCCCCTGCTGGCCGTGCTTATACAGCCGCTCCGTTTCAATAAATTTTTTACCAAACGACCAGTGTGGATAGTTAATCGGCATCCCGACGCTGGAGTAGGCGTCCATCATCTGTTCGGACGTAATGACTTCAATCTGATGGGGATAGGTATCCAGACGATACAGTTTTGCGACCCGGTCGATTTCGGCGAGGTAAAGATCCAGCAGCTCGAAGGTCCAGTCGGGTCCATCGCTCAGACGTGTGTTGTCCTTGTTCAGGGAATCAATAGTAGCCATTAGCGCGCCCTCGTTGTGGGTGCTCTCTCTGTCTGGAGAGCCTCCTTTCAAGCATAGATCAACGTGTTAAAAAGCGTGCTGGGGCAGAAATTTTTTCTTTGCGATTTCGCGTTTTTGATGCGGCAAAAAAACGGTATGTCTCAGCATATTATGCTGGTTGAAAATAACGCGCAGCAGGAGATCCCAAATTAGCGCTATCCCCTGATGCTGGGGGATGTGTGAGGTAAGTCACCATAAAAAAGTCATATGTTGAATAATATTTTCAACTAGGTTATCAATCTGTAATTAGAAGATTGTTCTTTTGCACATAATGGAGTGGCTATGCGTGTTGTCATACTGGGAAGTGGTGTCGTTGGGGTAACCAGCGCCTGGTATTTAAGTCAGGCGGGACATGACGTAACCGTTATCGATCGTGAATCCGGTCCGGCGCTCGAAACCAGCGCGGCGAACGCCGGGCAAATCTCTCCCGGCTATGCCGCTCCGTGGGCTGCGCCGGGCGTTCCGCTGAAAGCGATTAAATGGATGTTCCAGCGCCACGCGCCGCTGGCCATCAGCCTTGACGGCACGCAGTTCCAGCTGAAGTGGATGTGGCAGATGCTGCGCAACTGCGACACCCGCCACTACATGGAGAACAAAGGGCGCATGGTGCGCCTGGCGGAATACAGCCGCGACTGCCTGAAAGCGCTGCGCGCGTCGACGGGGATTGAGTACGAAGGCCGTCAGGGCGGAACGCTGCAGCTGTTCCGCACCGAGCAACAGTACGAAAATGCCACCCGCGATATCGCCGTGCTGGAAGATGCCGGCGTACCGTACCAGCTGCTGGAAGCCAGCCAGCTTGGCCAGGTTGAACCGGCGCTGGCGGAAGTGGCGCATAAGCTGACGGGCGGCCTGCGCCTGCCGAATGACGAAACCGGCGACTGCCAGCTCTTTACGCAACGTCTGGCGCAAATGTGCGAGCAGGCAGGGGTGAAGTTCCGCTTTAACACCTCTGTCGACAAGCTGCTGTCGGAAGGGGAAAAAATTTACGGCGTGAAGTGCGGCGACGAGGTGATCAAAGCCGATGCCTACGTGATGGCGTTTGGTTCGTACTCCACCGCCATGCTGAAAGGTATTCTCGACATTCCGGTCTACCCACTCAAGGGCTACTCGCTGACCATTCCGGTGAAAGAAGAGAGCGGCGCTCCGGTATCGACCATTCTGGATGAAACCTACAAAATAGCCATTACCCGCTTCGATAACCGCATTCGCGTAGGCGGCATGGCGGAGATTGTCGGCTTCAACACCGAACTGCTACAGCCGCGTCGTGAAACGCTGGAGATGGTGGTGGGCGATCTCTTCCCGCGCGGTGGCTTTGTGGAGCAGGCGACGTTCTGGACCGGCCTGCGTCCGATGACCCCGGACGGCACGCCGATCGTGGGCCGCACGCCGTTTAAAAACCTGTGGACCAATACCGGCCACGGCACGCTTGGCTGGACGATGGCCTGCGGATCGGGCCAACTGCTGAGCGACCTGATTTCCGGGCGCACGCCGGCAATTCCGTTTGACGATTTAAGCGCTGCACGCTATCAATCGGGGTTTACGCCTTCGCGTCCACAGCATCTGCACGGCGCGCATAACTAAGGAGTTGTCATGTCCCGTCCTGTTCTGGCCCAGCTGAACCTGCAGGCCCTGAAGGATAATCTGCAAATTGTTCGTCGGGCGGCACCTGGTTCGCGCGTCTGGTCGGTGGTGAAAGCGAATGCCTACGGCCACGGTATCGATCGTATCTGGAGCGCCCTGAGCGCCACCGATGGTTTTGCGTTACTTAATCTGGAAGAGGCCATTCTGCTGCGCGAGCGCGGCTGGAAAGGGCCGATACTGCTGCTGGAGGGCTTCTTCCACGCCGACGATCTGCCGCTGCTGGATAAGTATCGGCTGACCACCAGCGTGCACAGCAACTGGCAGATCAAAGCGATTCAGGATGCGAAGCTCCATGCTCCGCTGGATATCTATCTTAAGGTGAACAGCGGCATGAACCGCCTGGGCTTCCAGCCTGAGCGGGTGCATACGGTCTGGCAGCAGCTGCGCGCGCTGAAGAACGTGGGTGAAATGACGCTGATGGCGCATTTTGCCGACGCGGAAAGACCGGACGGCATTGCCGATGCCATGGTCCGCATTGAGCAGGCGGCAGAAGGGCTGGACTGCCCGCGCTCGCTGTCGAACTCGGCGGCCACGCTGTGGCATCCCGAGGCGCACTATAACTGGGTGCGTCCGGGGATCGTTCTGTACGGTGCGTCTCCCTCAGGCCAGTGGCAGGATATCGCCAACAGCGGCCTGAAGCCGGTCATGACTCTGCGCAGCGAAATCATTGGTGTGCAAACCCTGAAGGCCGGCGACACGGTGGGCTACGGCAGCCGCTACCGGGCAAAGGGCGAGCAGCGGATTGGCATCGTGGCGGGCGGCTATGCCGACGGCTACCCGCGCATCGCGCCGACCGGTACGCCGGTCTGGGTCGATGGGGTTCGCACGGGAACGGTGGGCACCGTCTCAATGGATATGCTGGCCGTTGACCTGACGCCCTGCCCGCAGGCGGGCATCGGTTCACCGGTCGAGCTGTGGGGTAACGAAATTAAGATTGATGACGTTGCTGCCGCGGCGGGCACGGTGGGGTATGAATTGATGTGCGCCCTGGCGCCGAGAGTGCCGGTTGTGACGGTGTAACCTTTGTTCGCCGGGTGGCGCTAACGCTTACCCGGCAAAAAAACCGCTACTCCGCTTCCTCTTCCATCGGCCTCAAACCGACTTTCCGCACCGCGTTATCTTCTTTTTCGGCAACGGTCCAGATCATCCCGGCAAACTCCACCTGGTCTCCCACGACCGGGGCAGCGCCAAGCCGCTGCTGGATGATTTCGCCCAGCGTTTGCTGGTTATCTCCGTCTTCAGCACCTTCATCCAGGCCGTAGATCAGCGCGACATCGGCAAACCTGGCGCTGGCTTCCAGAATAAAATCGCCAAAGAAACGCTGATCCAGCGCCACCGGAGGCGACTGGCTGAACAGTTTGCCCAGCGCGGGCAGGTCGCGCTCGCGGCCAATCACGCACAGAATATCCCCTTCGCGCAGGCGGGTGCTGCCGGTAGGGTGCAGCAGAACGTTGTCGCGGAACAGAGCGGCAATGCGCGTTTCGGCCGGCATGTGCAAATCGCGCAGTGAAGCCCCCACGCACCATTTGTCGGCGCTCAGCTGATAGACGAACTGTTCCCACGGGTTCTCCGGATGAATGTCGAGCCCCACGCGGGAGACCGGCCAGCCCACGGGAGGGACCACCACTTTGGCTTTTTTAGCCGCCCACCCGAGCGAGGTTCCCTGGAACAGCAGCGAAATCAGCACCACGAAGAACGCCACGTTAAAGAACAGCCGCGCGTTATCCAGACCGGCCATCATCGGGAACACCGCAAGGATAATCGGCACCGCGCCGCGCAGGCCCACCCAGCTGATGAAGATCCGCTCGCGCAGGTTGAAGCCACGAAACGGCAGCAGGCCTGCAAATACCGACAGCGGACGGGCAAAGAAGATCATCCATGCAGAGAGCAGCAGCGCCGGAACGGCGATCGGCAGCAGGTCCGATGGCGTAACCAGAAGACCCAGCACCAGAAACATGCCGATCTGCGCCAGCCAGGCCAGACCGTCGAAGTTCTGCAAAATGGCATGCCGGTTACGAATAGGGCGGTTGCCCATCAGGAACCCGCAGAGGTAGACGGCGAGGATGCCGCTGCCGTCCACTGCGGTAGTGACGGCAAAAATGAGAATGCCGCCGCTCAGCGCCAGCAGCGGGTAAAGCCCCAGAGGAAGCGATATACGGTTGATCGTCTGCTGGAGCAGATATCCCCCTGTCAGGCCGATGACAATCCCCAGGCCAAACTGCTGCAGAATATGTAACGCAAACGTCCAGCTCAGCCCGCTTTCGTGCTGCTGGATCATCTCGATAAGCGTGATTGTGAGAAACACCGCCATCGGATCGTTACTGCCGGATTCAATCTCAAGCGTGGAGCCCACGCGTTCGTTAAGCCCTTTTCCGCCAAGCAGGGAAAATACTGCTGCCGCATCGGTTGAGCCAACAATCGCGCCAATCAGCAAACCTTCCATGATATTGAGATGGAAAAGCCACGCGGCCATCATTCCGGTGAGGCCGGAGGTAATCAGCACGCCGACCGTGGCGAGCGACAGCGCGGGCCCCAGGGCCACACGGAAGGAGCTCGCCTGGGTGCGCATCCCGCCGTCCAGTAGGATCACCGCCAGCGCGAGGTTACTCACCATGTAGGCGAAAGGGTAGTTATCGAAAGGGATACCGCCAATGCCATCAATGCCGGCCAGCATGCCGATGGCGAGGAAAATGACAAGAATAGGTATGCCGAGACGCGATGAAAATGAACTTAATAAAATACTGCTGGTTACAAGGACCGAACCCAAAATGAAAAGGCTGATTATCGCTGCGGCATCCAATGTTCTCTTACTCCCACCTCAATGTTAACGCTGTTACTAAAACCCTAACATATTAACGACGGCAACAGCGTTTTATTAAGGGGGTATAACGGCTTTTTTATGCCTTTATGACAGGATGGCCGCTGATGGTCAGCCGACTGCCGGAATCATTGTGGATCAGCGAGGCGTGTGCCCCCAGTGCCAGGGTCACGGTGCGCTGCTCATGGCCGAAATCCAGACCGGTGATGACCGGAATATCCAGCCGCGAGCGAATGAACTCAACCATGCTCTCCAGGGAGTAACCCGCGTCATAGTCATTCGGCGCAGAACCGCTGAAGCTGCCCAGCACAATCGCGGACTGGCGTTCAAGAATACCGGCATGATAGAGCTGCAACAGCATGCGTTCGACGCGGAACGGATGTTCGTTGATATCTTCCAGCACCAGAATGCCGTCCTCGATGTGCGGCATCCACGGCGTGCCGATAAGTGAAACCAGCATCGCCAGGTTGCCGCCCCAGAGCTGACCTTCGCATTCCCAGTGCGGCCCATTGCCTTGCCACTCCACGCTGTAGGTGGAATTGCGCAGCGCGCGCCAGAAGTGTTCCATGGTAAACGCATTCAGCTCCGGGGCGCCGAAGTTACCGGCCAGCATCGGGCCGCTGAAGGTGGTAACGTTATGTAGCGCCAGCAGCCCGAGCTGGATGACGGTGAAATCGCTGTGGCCGCATATAAGTAGCGGATCCTGCTGCTGGCGCTGCGCCAGACCCTGCCAGTCAATGCTCTCCAGCAGCCGGCTCGCGCCATATCCGCCGCGCACCGCCAGCACAATCCGGTTTTCACCCTTCAGGTTCACCAGGCTGTTGATATCATTCAGCCGCTGCGCTTCTGTACCGGCAAAACGCTGCTGGCGGCGGGGGATAATCGTCTGATTTTCTACCTGATGACCCGATTCCAGCAAACGCTGAACGCCCCGCTGCGCCGCGTCCTGGTTAATGCAGTAGCCCGACGGCGCGATGAGATGAAACTGAGACATGGCAATTCCTTGCTGAATGAGAAACTAATTGTCTATATCATGCCGCGTATACGACGCCTGCTTCAAGAGGCGGCGCACCGCGATGACCGGCTATAAGGATAGATGACGTGAAATTGAGATGGTTTGCTTTTTTGATTGTGTTGCTTGCTGGCTGTAGTTCAAAACATGATTATCAAAACCCACCCTGGAACCCGGAAGTGCCGGTGAAACGGGCCATGCAGTGGATGCCGATCAGTGAACAAGCCGGGAAGGCCTGGGGCGTCAGTCCGCGTCTTATCACGGCGATCATTGCGGTGGAGTCCGGCGGTAACCCCACGCTTGTCAGCAAATCCAACGCGGTGGGGCTGATGCAGCTTAAAGCGTCAACGGCGGGTAAAGAAGTTTACCGCTATATGGGCTGGAGCGGTCAGCCGTCAACCAGCGAGCTGAAGAACCCGGAACGTAACATTTCAATGGGCACGGCCTATCTGAGCATCATGGAGCACGGCGTGCTGAAGGGTATTAAGGATCCGGAGGTGATGCAGTACGCGCTGGTGGTCTCTTACGTTAACGGTGCCGGCGCGTTGCTCAGAACCTTCTCCTCTGACCGCAAAGAGGCGATAGAAGAGATTAACGGCATGGACAAAGACGAATTCTTTGAGCATGTGGCGAAAAATCACCCGGCACCACAGGCGCCTCGTTATATCTGGAAAGTACAGAAAGCGATGGATGCCATGTAATGCCGCAGACGGGCGGCGGTCACGCTGCCCGATTTTCTTACAGAACTTTATTTGCGCGTTCCCGCGCCTCCCGCTCCAGCGAATAGATGATGCGCTGAAGCTCACGCTCTGCACCGGGCCCCACGTTCAGGAAGCGGAAGCTCAGACGCGGGGTGGTGATGGTTTCATTTTTGCTGTCCACGACGGTACGGTCGCTGATGGCAATCAGCTGTGCATCGAAATAAAAGCGACCCCAGCCCCCCATATCCAGTTCAATTTGCGTAAACCGCATGCCTTCTACCAGTCCGTCGGGTTTCGGCGTATCCATCAGCGCACCCATGCCGCCCAGTGACAGATCGAAGAGGCGGAAGCGGATCTCTTTTTTATCCGGCATTTTGGCCTTACAAAAATAGGCGGGGTGAAGCGGAGCGCTAATGCGGAAATATTCACGACGCTGAACAAACCAGAGATTGGTGGGAAGTGGGGTAGCAAAAGCAGGGAGTCCCTGGTACTCGCTCAGTTCCAGTCGCGACAGGACAAACTCCACTTTGGCGCCCTGCGTTTCGGCCATCACCGCGATATTCTCCGCCTTCAGCGCCGCGCGGTTTTCATACTCCTGACTGCCTAAATCAATCACCAGCCGCTCCTGTGAGGCGTCAAGGATCTTGCTGATGAACTGATTATTCGACCAGCTGATGCGCAGCGGCACTTCACCTTTTTGCAGGTCGCGTAATACCCCTAATACAGCCAGCGGATTTTGCTTGAGGAACTGCTCACTGTAATGACTCACGCCGGATGGCTCCTTGATTGATGACAGACTGTCTTAGCGTTATCGGCAATCTGCAATGAAACTTAATACAAACCGGTGAGTTTTTTTTGCCTGTTTACGCAAAGATAAGTCGGTGAGATGAAAATGGTTTTCCGGCGATGACCTATACTTAAGTTAGCTGTGCAGAAGGTTTTCTGCGCACGCGTTAAACCTGCAAGAGGGCATCGCTATGGGTATCATCGCCTGGATTATCTTTGGTCTTATTGCTGGCGCTATCGCGAAATTGATCATGCCGGGAAACGATGGCGGCGGCTTTATTTTGACCTGTGTACTCGGGGTCGTTGGTGCGGTTGTGGGCGGCTGGCTGGCGACGATGTTTGGCTTCGGAGGCAACATAAGTGGTTTTGACCTGCACAGTTTTCTGGTCGCTGTCGTGGGCGCCATTGTGGTGCTGGGCATATTCAGGTTACTGCGACGAGCATAACATAACGTAAACGGCTCTCTGCGGAGGGCCGTTTTTTTGCCTGTGTATTGATTTGTTAATCTAAATGATAATAATTGTCGTTCCGTATCGCATCTAACAACAAGACGACATTATGAATACCTCTCATTTTACGCTGTGCGCCCTGGCAGGCGCCGTCACGCTCGCACTGCACGTTCCGGCATTCGCCGAAGAATCCACTATCGTCGTCACCGGCGCAGAGCAGGGCAGCGCGCTGCCGGCCTGGACGAACAGCGCCACGAAGTCGGCCGTTGCTGAAAGTAAAACGCCGCAAGTCATCACGACCGTCTCTGCGCCGGAAATTGACAAGCGCCATGCGAATTCCGTGAATGAAATCCTGCGCTATGCGCCAGGGGTCTCAACCGAGGTGCGGGGAAATACCTCCTACATGAGCGAATATAAAATTCGTGGCTTTACCGTCGACCAGGAGTTCTACAACGGGCTGCAGCTGCCCTATAACGTCACCGGCAATACCAAAGCCCGCATCGATCCACTGTTGATTGACAGCGTTGATATCCTGAAAGGCCCCTCATCGGTTCTCTACGGCGGCGGCTCGCCGGGCGGGCTGGTGAATATCCAGAGTAAAAAGCCGCAGCGAGAAGCGCGAACTGAATTCGGATTTAACACCGGCAACCGCAACCTGAAAGAGGGGTATCTCGACTCAACCGGGCAGATCGCCGATAGCGACTGGAACTACCGTTTGCTGGGGAAAGCGACGGAAAATGACGATCAGCCGCACACCACCCGGTATGAAAATTACCTGGTTGCCCCATCCGTCACCTGGCAACCCGACAGCAAAACCCGCCTGACTCTGGATGCGCTGGCGCAGAACTCCCCGAGCCTGACGCCGTCGAACCCGCTGCCGCTCGCCTACCTGCGCTCGAAATACGCGGGCAAGCGCGACTATGCCGGTGATGAGTGGAACGGATTTAAGCAGCGCCAGTGGATGCTGGGCTACAGCTTTGAACATGCGTTCGACAGCGGCTGGGGCTTTAACCAGAAGGCGCGCTATTTCGACGTCGATACGCATCAGCGCAGCGTCTATGCGACGGGCACGGGAAGCGAGGTCTATCAGCTTAACCGCTTTGCCTACACCACCGATGAAGATCTGCAGAGCTTCAACATCGATAACCAGGTGACTAAAACCGTGGCGCTGGGCGACTGGAAACACCATCTGCTGGCCGGGTTTGACTACCAGAAGCTGAACTCCCATTTCCACTACCGTTACGCGTCGACCACGCCGGGCATGGATATGCGTCATCCTGACTATTCGCAAATCAGTGAAAGCGCATTAGGGCTGTATACCGCCCAGAAAAACCGTCTGAGCTATCAGCAGAACGGCTACTACCTGCAGGATCAGGTGGAGTGGGGGGGCTTAAATCTCCTGGGTAGCCTGCGCTACGACGATTATCGCTCCGTGACCACCAATTATCTGCAAAACGGTGATAAGGACTGGGTCTCTCAGGATCGCGTCACCAAACGCCTGGGCGCGCTTTACGCCTTTGATAATGGTCTGTCACCGTTTATCAGCTATTCCGAAGGCTTTGCACCGGTGTCGCCGAAGGGAACGCTCGCGGCGAAAGACGTCAAGCCGACCACCAGCAAGCAGGTGGAGGGTGGAGTGAAATATCTGCTGGCCGACTACGCCACCACCTTTACCGCTTCGGTGTTCAACATCCGTCAGAAAAATGTCGTCACCTCCGATCCGGGCTTCCTGAACTATCGTCAGACCGGGGAGGTGGAATCCAAAGGGGCAGAGCTGTCTGCCATCAGCCGCCCGGCGGACAACCTGACGCTGATTGCTAACTATGCCTACACCCACGCGATCAATACGGAAGATGATAAATACAAAGGGAAACGTCCAACGCAGGTGCCGGAGAATGCCTTCAACCTCTGGGGGGATTACACCTTTGAAAACACGCCGCTGAAAGGGTTGATGCTGGGGGCGGGCGCGCGCTATACCGGCCCGATGGAAATCTCTCCGGCTAACGATGCGGGTAAACTGGGCGGCACTACCCAGTACGATCTGGCGGCCTCGTACCGGATGGGCGAGATCCTGCCCTCGCTGGCAGGGCTAACGCTTAAGGCCAGCGCGCAGAACATCACCAACAAAGAGACGCTGACCTGCTACGACGCGACCAACTGCTGGATTGGGCGCGACAGAACGTATCAGCTAGGGGCGAGTTACAGCTTCTAAGCAAAGCCCTGTGAGTTTAAAAAGTAGGCCGGGTAAGGCGTAGCCGCCACCCGGCAATACTCACTTACTGCGCCGTCGCTTTTACCGGCGCCACCTCATCATTCGCCGCAGGCCGATTCTCCGGCACGCTGTCGCACGGTTTCTCTTTCGGGCAGACCCGATCCAGCATCTTCAGCGTCACGCCGTTGCTCCAGCCAAAGCCGTCCTGCAGCGGATATTCGCCGCCGCCGCCGCCCGTACCGGTTGTCGACACGTCGTATTTCTCGACCAGTTTCTTTTCCCGGTCATAAGTATGCTGAACGTTTTTCAGGAAGCGCCAGGTCACATCCATTGAGACCTTTTCTTGCCCGTAATTCTGCAACCCTTCCGCCGCCACCCATTGCAGCGGGGCCCAGCCGTTTGGCGCATCCCACTGCTGGCCACTGTTGACGGTGGTGGTCGCAATACCGCCTGGTTTCAACAGGCGCGATGAGGTTGCCGCGGCGACTTTATCGGCCCGATCCTGCGCCGCCGCCTTCACGTAAAGCGGGAACAGGGCCGCAGCCGTGAGCTGATTGCGTACCTTCTTGCTCTTCAGATCGTAATCCGCGTACCAGCCCTCTTTATCATTCCACAGGTGGCTCTCGATGGCTTTCTGACGCGCCGTTGCCAGCGCCTCGTATTTGCTTGCGCTGGCGGCGTCGCCACTCTCCTGGCCTGCCCGCGCCAGCAGTTTTTCCATCTTGAACATCAGGGCATTCAGGTCCACGGGGACAATGCTGGTGGTCCGGATGGTGCCGAGTTTTTGCGGATCGTCCATCCAGCGGGAGCTAAAGTCCCATCCCGAGGCCGCGGCGGAACGCAAATCACGGTAGATTTCGGTTGCCGGTCGGTTAGGGTTACTTTTGGCAGTATTTACATCGTCAAGCCAGGACTCCGGGCGCGGAGTGTCGCGGTCATCCCAGTAGCGGTTGAGGACAGCGCCGTCATCCAGCTTCACCACGCGCTTGTTGGCCTGACCCGGCTGAAGGGCGTCGACGCCGTCCATCCAGTAGGCATACTCTTTCTCCATCTGCGGACGATACTTCTTCAGCGCATCGCTGTCGTGCGTTGCCAGCAGTTCCACCATCAGCGAGAAGAACGGCGGCTGGGATCGGCTCAGGTAATAGCTGCGGTTGCCGTTGGGAATGTGGCCGAAGGTGTCAATTTCATAGGCAAAGTTATCCACCATGTCGCTGATTTTGTCCCAATGATCGCTCTCTGCCAGGCCCAGCATGGTGAAATAGCTGTCCCAGTAGTAGACCTCGCGGAAACGTCCGCCGGGCACAACGTAAGGTTTGGGTAACGGCAGCAGGGAATCCCATTTGTTGCTGGCTTTATCCGTGGTGCGCGTCAGTACGGGCCAGAGATCGTCAATATGCTCACGTAGACTTTGTCCAGCAGGCGGAACATATTTTTCCCCTTCCGCAGGGAGCGTAAAGTTCATCTCGACAAAGTGGCGTAAGTCAAAGCTGGACTGCGTGTGCTGCATCCGATAGTCCGCCAGAATCATCAGCGGGTCGCTTTTGGGGACGGCATCCGCAAAGGTTTTCTGATCGGGAAACAGTTTGGCGCTCTGCACATCATTAAACAGCGGGCCCAGCAAAATATCGGGTGAGGCTGTCTGGGCTGCGGGGCTATCGTCGGCATAACCGAATGTCGTTACGCCGAGCAGCGCGCCGCCTAACGCAAGGGGCAAGAACGCGGGGCGTAGTGTACGAGGTCTTATCATCAGTTCGTCTCCTGTCTTCTACTAAACAGCGTGACCGCTGTTGTCAATCACCTGAAAACCTTAGACGAATATTGCCCGCTTCGCGTTAAATATTGCTGGCCAGTCAGACCTCTTCCGGCGTCTGGCTGGCTTCCCGCAGCGTGCCCGGCGCATGTCCAATAATGCGCTTAAATGCCCGGCTAAATGCCGCCAGAGAGCCGTACCCCAGCCGCAGCGCGACGGTTTCTATCGGCTGATTTTCATGGCGAATGTACTGAATGGCCAGGCGCATCCTCAGCTCGCTGAGATATTTTGCCGGAGTGGTTCCCGTCGCGGCCAGAAACCGTTCGGCGAACACGGAGCGGGACGTGCCCGCTTCTTTTGCCAGATCCGCCACGCTCCAGTTCAGGCCCGGCTGCTGGTGCATGGCGTAAATGGCGCGGCTCAGGCGCGGGTCGCGCAAAACCTGCACCCAGCCGGTGGCTTTACCACAGCCGCCTTCAACCCAGCCGCGCACAATTAACGCCGCGACCACGTCGGCCAGTCGCGCAAGGATCCCGGCAAACCCGGCCTGACGCGCCACGGACTCCCGCTCCATCGCCGCCAGCAGCGGGTGGATCTCCGGCCAGGTGGACATTAACCGGCTGACCATCATCACTTCCGGCATTGCCTTGATCAGCGGCTGCATTCCGCCCAGCTCAAAATCCATGCACCCGCTAAAGATGAGGGTGTTCTCGCTCTCCGGGCAGGGCTCGCAGGTGATGGCGCAGACCGAGCTGCAGATAGGCTCGCTCGGAAAGGCGTTGACAGGGGTAAGAGGGGCCTGCTCGTCAGAGAGCAGGGCATGGGAATTCCCGCCGGGAATAAAGAGGGCGTCGCCACCGCTCAGTTCGAACGTTGCTCCGCTCTCCATGCGCAACAGGGCGCTACCGTGGCTCACAAAATGAAACTGCGCCCGGCCGGGAGCCTGATGAAACGCGACGCCAAATGGCGCACTGGCTTCAATGCGCCGGTATTTCACGCCTGACAGGCGCATGCCGCGTAAAAGTTCGCTGATCAGATCGGGTGACTGTACGGTCATGGCGCAACTCCGGACGAATAATCAATAAGTGGAGATTATATGTCATAGATCGTCCAGGGTGAACCTTCTATTCTTTTGCGACTGTAGTCACATTTTTATAACGGGAGATCAACAGATGAGTTCATGTGTCGCGGCGAGCGAGGCGGTAGCGCCTGCAAAACCCGCCTGGCGGGCCGTTTATTCACTGGGGCTTGGGGTATTTGGTTTGATTACGGCAGAATTTCTGCCGGCCAGTTTGTTAACGCCAATGGCCGCGAGCCTGGGCGTGACCGAGGGGATGGCCGGACAGGCCGTCACCGCCACCGCGCTGGTGGCGCTGGTGACCGGGCTGCTGATCACCCCGGCAACCAAAAGTATCGACCGTCGCTGGGTGCTGATGTTTTTCTCGGTGCTGCAAATTATCTCCAGCCTGCTGGTGGCCTTTGCGCCCAATCTGCACGTCCTGCTGATGGGGCGCCTGCTTCTGGGGATAGCCATCGGGGGATTCTGGGCGATGTCGACGGCCACGACGATGCGTCTGGTTCCGGCGGATAAAGTGCCGAAAGCACTGGCGGTGATCTTCTCCAGCGTATCGATTGCCACGGTAGTCGCGGCGCCGCTCGGCAGCTATCTGGGCAGCCTGATCGGCTGGCGCAACGTCTTTATCCTCTGCATTCTGCCAAGCATGCTGGCGCTGCTGTGGCAGCTCTGGGTCCTGCCGTCCATGAAGCCGGAGAGCAGCGGCAGCCTGAGTACGCTGTTCCGCGTGCTGCGTCGTCCGGGGATGATCGGGGGCATGCTGGCAACTATTCTGATCTTCAGCGGCCATTTCGCCTTCTTTACCTATCTGCGTCCGTTCCTGGAGACGGTGGGCCAGGCGAGCGTGGAGACCATTTCACTGATCCTGCTGGGCTTTGGTATTGCCAACTTTGTGGGCACCTCCGTTGCCGGGCATCTGCTGGCACGCAATCTGCGCCTGACGCTGGCGCTGGTGCCGTTTGCGATGGGCGTACTCGCGCTCATGATGGTCGCCTTTGGTCATCTGGCCATGCTGGACGGGCTGCTGGTCGCGCTGTGGGGCTTTGCATTTGGCCTGGTTCCGGTGGGCTGGTCAACCTGGCTTGCTACCACTGTCCCGGATGAAGCCGAAAGTGCGGGGGGGCTGCTGGTGGCCTCAATCCAGCTGGCGATAAGCGCCGGTGCGGCCGGAGGCGGGGCAGTATTTGACCTCAACGGCGCCAGCGGCGTATTCGCGGGAAGCGGTTTCCTGCTGGTGATGGCGATGGTGATTGTGTTTATGGGTGTGAAAGTGAAAGCGGAATGATTTTTTGCCGGGTGAGCGTTAGCGCCACCCGGCCTCAGGCTTACAGCCCTTTCTTATCCATCAGCACCGCCAGATCCACCAGGCGGTTGGAGAAGCCCCACTCATTGTCATACCACGCCAGGATCTTCACCATGTTCCCGCCGATGACCAGCGTGGAAAGCCCGTCGATAATCGACGATCGCGGGTCGCCCTGGTAATCGCTGGAGACCAGCGGCTCATCGCTATACCCCAGAATGCCTTTCAGGGTCCCGCTGGCGGCCGCGTTGCGGAACGCGTTATTCACCTCTTCGGCGGTCACGTTGCGGCTCAGCGTCACGGTTAAATCCACAATCGACACCACCGGCACCGGCACGCGCAGGGAATACCCGGTCAGCTTGCCGTCCAGGGAGGGGATGACTTTCCCCAGCGCTTTCGCTGCGCCGCTGGAGTAGGGCACAATCGACAGCGCCGCCGCGCGTGCGCCGCGCAGATCTTTCTCCGGCTGATCGTGCAGCGCCTGACTGTTGGTGTAGGCGTGCGTCGTGTTCATCAGGCCATGCTCAATCCCGAACTGCTGGTGCAGCACCTGAGCGGCCGGTGCCAGACCGTTGGTGGTGCAACTCCCGTTGCTTACTACCGCGTGCAGGGCGGGATCGTACTGGTCATGGTTAACGCCCATCACAATCGTCAGGTCGTCGTTCTTCCCGGGGGCGGAAATGATGACGCGCTTAGCGCCACCGTGGGTGATATGTACCGCCGCTTTCTCCCGCTCGGTAAAGAAGCCCGTGGCCTCAATCACCACGTCGGCGCCGACATCACGCCACGGAATATTCGCCGGATCGCGTTCGCTAAACACCGTGATCCGCTGCCCGTCTACCTGCAGCGCGCCGTCAGCCGCTTCAACGGGTGCGGGCAGCTTGCCCAGAAGGGAATCATGTTTCAGCAGGTGGGCGAGGGTTTTACTGTCCGTCAGATCGTTAATGGCCACAATCTGCAGATCCGGGTTACCCAGCGCCGCGCGCAGGAAATTACGTCCGATACGGCCGAAACCGTTAATACCGACCTTAACCATGGTGCACTCCTTATCTCTGTTGTCTGGAGTCACTGTAGGCGTCGGGCCGGTTGGCGTAAACGACAAAAAAGGATCAGATTACGCCATCTTGCGGCAATGGAATCGCTGGCGGTACTCGCCGGGGGTAAGGTGAAGCTGTTTCTCAAAGATGCGGCGCAAATTAATGCTGGTGCCAAACCCGCTTTGCTCAGCAACGCGCTCCAGGGAGTCATGGGTCTGCTCAAGCAGCTGGCGGGCGGCGGCCAGACGCGCTTCGGTCACGTAGCGGGCCGGAGAGACCCCTGCCTCGCGGGTAAACACGCGGGTGAAGTTACGCGGGCTCATCGCCGCTTTCTCGGCCAGATTTTCCACGCACAGATCGGCGGTGAGGTTCTGCAGGATCCAGGCTTGCAGTTCGCTTATCGGGCCCGACGCGCCAGGCGGCTGCAGGCTGTAACGACTGAACTGCAGCTGGCCGCCGGGACGACGCAGATACATCACCATATCCTGCGCCACGTCGCGGGCGAGGGTAAATCCGTAGTCGTCCTCCACCAGCGCCAGGGTCAGATCGAACCCGGAGCTTACGCCGCCGGAGGTCCAGATGGGACCGTCCTGAATATACAGCGGACCGCTTTCGACGTGGATAGCCGGATACTGGGTTTGCATCGTCTCCAGCAGCCGCCAGTGGGTGGTGGCGCGACGACCGTCCAGCAAGCCGGTCTGGGCCAGCAGCATCGCGCCGCCGCAGATAGAGGCTACCCGCCGGGCATGCGGCGCAGCGAGGTGCAGCCAGTCGACTACGGCTATGCTCTCCTGCTCGTTCATACCGCGTCCGGTGATGATAATGGTGTCCAGCGGTTCACGCGGATCCAGCTCAGGCAGACGATAGTCCGCCAGCAGGTTCAGGCCGGACTGGCCGTGGATCACCTGGTGAGGCTGCGTGGTGGCGATGATAATCCGGTAGCGGGGCTGCGCAAGCCCTTCCGGGTGCAGCCGGTTGGCCTGCATCAGAATGTCGGCGATGCCGGCGGCTTCAAACAGCATGCCGCCGTCGGGAACGATAATCAGGATCTTCTTCATGTCCTGAAAAGTACCTTTATCACAGAATAAGTCAAGCAACGCGTGCGCCCCACGTTTCTGGCAAAGCAAATCGATTTAAGTTCTTTGTTATTTCCGGCGTTATCCCCGATCGTCAGGGCACTGTCTCTGGCGAAACGGCGTCCGAAGGAATGAGTCAACGAAGCTCCCTCTATTTACATCCGCAACAACACGAACAAATCCGCCATCTCGCATCGGGTTTTATATGGCGAAGCGAACTGCCCACCTGGCTTTTGATTATCACTGTTTATGCAGGCTGGTTTGGCACGCTGACGTTCTGGCAAACGCTCGGCCTGCTGCCCGCCACGCTGCTGCTCGTCTGGTTTAGCGCCTGGTACATGTCCCTGCAGCATGAGCTGATCCACGGACACCCCACGCGTTTTGCCTGGCTTAACCAGCTGTTTGGCACGCTCCCGCTGGCGGTCTGGTATCCGTACGGCCTGTACCGGGACTCCCATCTTGCCCATCATCGGCACCATAGCCTGACCCATCCGGTGGATGACCCGGAGTCGTACTATTTTACCGACGAGAGTTGGGGGCGCTTTTCTCCCAGGCAGAAGCGCCTGATCCGGGCCCGAAATACCTTTGCCGGTCGGCTTCTGCTGGCGCCGCTGCTGGATATCGTCCAGACGCTGGGCAGTGCCGCGGCGGCGTTTCGTCATCTTCACCTGAGGGCGATGACGATGTGGCTGGTTCACATTACGCTGCTGGCGGTACTCTTCGCGTGGATGACGCATATCGGTTTTTCACCCGTCTGGTTCGTGCTTGCGGTCAGTTATCCCGCGCTCGCGCTGACCAAGGTGCGATCGTTTTTCGAACATCGTGCGGCGGACGATCCGCTGGCGCGCTCCGTCATTAACGAGGCCGGGCTGTTCTGGCGGGTGCTGTTTTTGAATCTCAACTACCATTCAGTACATCACGATCTGCCGGGCGTTCCCTGGTACGGGCTGAAGACGATCTACCAGCAAAATCGGGAGGCGTACCAGCAGCGAAACCGCGGTTTTCTCGTCAGGGGCTACGGTGAATGGCTGCGCCGGTTCTGGTTCAGACCCGTCGACGTCACCGTTCACCCCGGAAAACAACAGGGAGAAGGGTATGAGTAACCTGCTGGCGTTTCCCATGTATGCGGTGGATCGCGCCGACACGCGCGCGCTCTGGCTGGCGGTTAAGGGATTGCTGGCTGCACGCGGTGTGCCCGTCGATGATGTCCCCGACTGTCCGGAGTCCGATCTGCTCACGCACTGGCAACAGCCCGGGCTTATCCTTAGCCAGACCTGCGGTTACCCGCTGGTCACGCAGCTCCCGGACGTGCAGGTGGTCGGCTGTTTTCACTACACGGCACCGGGCTGCGAAGGGATCCAGTACCGCAGCTTTCTGGTGGTGCGCGAGGAGGATCGGCACCTGACGCTGGCGGAGTTTCGCGGACGACGGGCGGTCTGTAACTCTGCGGATTCTCAGTCTGGCTATAATGCGCTGCGAAAAAAAGTGGCTCCCCTGTTGAGTGGCGGTCCATTTTTCGCGCAAACGTCCTTTAGCGGCAGCCATCGCCAGTCGCTGATTGATGTGAAACGCGGGGCAGGGGATATCGCGGCCATCGACTGCGTAACCTGGGCACTGCTGCAGCGCCATGAGCCGGAACGGCTTGCGGGGCTGGCGATCATTGACCATACCCCGCTGACGCCGGGACTGCCGCTGATCGCTTCGCATAACACCTCACCTGAAACGCTTAACGCCATTCGCGATGCGCTCCATGCGCTGGTCAGTTCACCGGAACATCGGGCGATTTGTGACGCAGTGCTGATCGGCGGTTTTAGCGTGGTGACGCGCGAGGCCTACGCCTCATTGTTGGCGTGATAAATCTCCTGCGCGTCGGTAAAACAGCGCAGCGCCAGCGAGGAGATTGGCTTTTGCCTGCGCATAATCAGGCCGACAGGGGCCTGAATGTTCGCGTCAGCGATGGGGACAATCCTGAAATTGCTGTTCAGTGCTTCCAGCCCGTTGTTCAGCGGCATGACGGCGCAGCATACGCCGCTCTGCACCGCCTGAATGATCTGGAACGTGGAGTCGCTCTCGAAAACGGCCGTCGGTTCAATGCCGACAGACTTAAAGCCGGCCTCCATATGCGCCCGGTAGTGCATCCCTTTGGTCAGGAACCCCAGCGGAAAATCCGTCAGATCGCGCCAGGTCAATGTCTCCTGGCCGAGCTGGAAATGACGGACGTCGTGCAGCAGGCCCATCTTCGTTTTGGGAAGCTGGATAATATCGAACTGGCTGGTGTCAATGCTGTTGAGGTAGCAAATTCCCAGCTCAAGCTGATTGCGGCTGACGCCGTCGGCAATCTGCGCGGAGGACATAGAATAGAGGCTGTAGGTCAGCTCCGGGTATTTTTGCGTCAAATGGCGAATAAAAATCATCGGATCCACGCTCGCCAGCGGCACCATCCCCAGACGGAGTTCGCCCACCACCTGGCCTTTGCACAGCGCGGCTTCCGCCTGTAGCCCGTCATGTGCGGCCAGCAGCGAGCGGGCCCACGCGAGGATGCGTTCACCCTCCGGCGTAAACCCTTCAAAGCGCTGCCCGCGCACAATCAATACCAGCCCGAGCTCCTCCTCCAGGCTGCGGATGCGCATGGAGAGGGTCGGCTGGGTAATGTTGCACTGCGAGGCAGCCTTGCCAAAATGGCGGGTCTCGTCGAGCGCGATTAAATATTTTAACTGTTTAATATCCATCTTTTTCTCTGCGCGAACAGCCTTACAGCATGCGGATCTCTTTTGAGCGCAGGGTGATGCGAACTGGAACGGATTTATACGACGGCGTACCGCTGTCCTTATCCAGATAATCAAGCGGTACCAGCACGTTGGCTTCCGGATAATAGGCGCCGACGGTCCCCGGCGCGATGTTGTACGCCACCACGGTAATGTCTTTCAGACGCTGAACGCTGCCGGGCAGGGCGGTTTCGATATCCACGCGGTCGCCGTGTTCCAGCCCTGACTGCGCCATATCGTCTTCGTTCATAAACAGCACGTCGCGACGGCCAAATACGCCACGGTAGCGGTCGTCCAGGGCGTAAATGGTGGTGTTGTACTGGTCGTGGCTGCGCAGCGTGATCAGGCGCAGAACATGCTCACCTTCACCGCTGGCGTTCTCGTGAACCCCGTCGAACACCGAGAACATCGCTTTTCCCGTCACCGTTGGCCAGATACGTTGCGTCGGTGGCAGCGGCATACGGAAACCACCGGGAACGCGGATCCGCGCGTTATAGTTCTCAAACCCCGGAATGGTCTGCTCGATCAGTTCGCGGATGCGGTCGTAATCCTCAACCAGCGTCAGCCAGTCCACGCGGGTATCCGGCAGGGTGGCTTTCGCCATGCCCGCGACGATAGCGGGTTCTGACCGAAGCAACGGCGATGCAGGCTTCAGCTTGCCGGATGAAGCATGCACCATCGACATGGAGTCTTCGACGGTAATGGACTGGCGGCCGGTGGCCTGAACATCCAGCTCGGTACGGCCAAGACACGGGAAAATAAAGGTTTCTTTGCCCACCAGCAGATGGGTACGGTTGAGCTTGGTGCCGACGTGCACGCTCAAATCCAGGTTACCCATCGCCGGAAAACCCCGCTCGTGATCGGGCATCGCGACGGCAAAATTGCCGCCGAGGCAGATGAGCGCTTTCGCGCGGCCGTCGATCATCGCCTGCGTGGCCTGCACCGCGTCGTGTCCGTGGTGCGACGGTGGCTCAAAGCCGAACACGTCCGTCAGGCGATTAAGGAATGCCGGCGTGGGTTTCTCGCTAATCCCGACGGTACGGTTCCCCTGCACGTTTGAGTGGCCGCGCAGCGGGCATATTCCCGCGCCGGGCTTGCCGATATTCCCCCGCAGCAGCAGCACGTCGGCAATCAGGCGGACGTTGGCCGTCCCTTTATTGTGCTGCGTAATCCCCATCCCGTAGGTAATGATGGTGGCCTTCGATTTTGCATAGGCTTCGGCGACCTTTTTGAGCGCCGCCAGGCTCAGACCCGACTCGCGTTCGATGTCGTCCCAGCGGGTTTGCGCGATATCGGCGGTGAACGCCTCAATGCCCTGGGTGTGTTCGGCAATAAATGCGTGGTCCAGCACGTCACCGCGTTCGGCCTCCATTTCCAGCAGGTGTTTGGCAATGCCTTTCAGCGCGGCGGCATCGCCCCCGGCCTTCACCTGGAAATAGGTCGAAGCGATATCCGTGGAGCTGTAGGTTGCCATTTCAATCACGCTTTGCGGGTCGGCGAAACGTTCCAGGGCACGTTCGCGCAGCGGGTTAAAGACGATAATCGGCACGTTCCGGCGGGCCAGCTCGTGGAGGGTCCCCATCATTCGCGGATGGTTGGTGCCGGGGTTGTGACCAATTGAGATCACCAGCTCGGTCTTATCGAAGTCGTCCAGCGAAACGGTGCCTTTTCCGATGCCAATTGAACGCGGTAAACCGACGCTGGTGGCCTCGTGACACATATTCGAGCAGTCGGGGAAGTTGTTGGTGCCGTATTCGCGAGCAAACAGCTGGAAAAGATACGCCGCTTCGTTAGAGGCGCGTCCTGAGGTATAGAACTCGACCTGATCCGGCTCGAGCCCGCGCAATACTTCGCCGATGCGTTGAAACGCCTCGTCCCAGTCGACGGGGCGGAAGGTGTCGCTCGCCCGATCATAGCGCAGTGGGTGCGTGAGTCGACCGTAGCCTTCCAGCTCAAAGTCCGATTTTGCCAGCAGCGAGGAGACGCTGTTTTCAGCCAGAAACGCGGGGGTGACGCGTTTGCTGGTCGCTTCCCAGGTCACCGCTTTGGCGCCGTTCTCGCAGAACTGGAACGTCGATTTGTGTTCTTTATCAGGCCACGCGCAGCCCGGGCAGTCGAAGCCGTCAGGCTGGTTGGTGCGCAGCAGCGTCGCGGGAGCGTCAAGGGTATCCATTTGGGTACGTACCGCGATGGCCGTCGCTTTTAGTGCCCCCCAGCCGCCGGCAGGGCCGTCATAGTGTCTGATGCCTGGCACCGAGCGTCTTTTCTTGTTCATACCCACTCCTGATTTGTTCGGTCAACAACATCTGAACCCATAAAAGCGCTGCACAGGACAATAAGCAAAAGCAATGACGACCGTATGGCTACGCGCATGCGGTGCGGGAAGGTGCTTTATCTTAAATTCTCTTTATTACAGCGACTTATGGGGATTGATGTTTAAATATTTAAAGAAATTATAACGAAATTTTATCATTTTAATAATAAATCTTATCTATCGGTCGGTAGGCGAGATAGATGGCGGTGAGCAAGGAAGGATGTAGTACCAGTAAAACTTCGAATGAAGCTGATGCGCTGGAGATATCGCCACGATTCACGTCTGGCGGGCTGCTGGAGGCATTTTGGGTTTGAGGAAATGACAGGAAGGTTTACTCAGGCTTAATGAATAATAGATATAAGGTATACCTTACTGTGGAATTATCACGACATAAAATATACAGTTTTTTTGCGGCATGAAATTAACGTCGGGCTGCATTAAGTGAAATATTATCACCCAAGCGATGAAGCGTGTTCAATATTAAAGATACTTTGTTAGTGCAACAAATAATTCATCGGAGATATATTCCTTTGACATCAAAAAAACGCGAATTCTACTAATTATGGTAGTGGCGATAATAGCGTTATTGCGTTAATGAAAGTGGTTCTCTTTTGTGTTTTTAATAGATAAAACATCATGTTATGTGGTTTTACAGTGAGGAAATAAGAAAGGGTGGGGCAAATCGTTTTTTTTCATAGGATTAATCCTATAATTTTCCGACTGCTTCATTTACCAACAGTTACGCGGCGGTAAATATTGAATTGATGCGAAGCTCATGTAAACTTGCTTACCGTTTGTCAAAATATGTCAGGAAGATGCTGGGCCTTATTCTGAAGGGCTCGTGCGGTAGCTATGCCCTTAACATAGTAACGCCCCGAAAATATTCTGGCTATTTTAACAATAGCACTTAAGTCAAACTTCATCCCCTTATCTCCATCATCGAAATATCGCTACGGAAAAGCATATGAAAATGCGCGTACTGTTTTCACTTCTGTTTGTAATGGCGGTGGCGGGCTGTAAAGCGCCGCAAAAACCTGTGATCAACGACGATACGATCGAGACCAGCCAGGTCAACGGCGTTACCTTAACCCACCGTCACGCTGTGACGCCGCCGACGGAGTTCACGCCGGTCAACGAGCCGTATCGCGCCATGTATCCGGCTTCCCTGATGAGCCGACCTGACTTCGGCGGCAAAGTTATCCGTAATCTCGAGACCGGAAAAACGTACGTGGTGCTGGGGCAGGTTGAACACTACTGGATGGCGCTTGCCGACGAAGGCAACGATCAGCTGATTGGTTACGTCCCGATGCGCGCCGTGATCAAGGCCGACCAGTACGACGCCGCCGTGCGTAAACAGGCGATTCGTCCAAAGGTGCGTAAAAAAGCGACCTGTGTCGATGTCGATGGCAACAGCAAAGCCTGCAAAGACAGCGCTAACGGTACCTGGATCCTGAACTAAACGGCTTTCATGAGCGCATTTTTATGAATAATAAAAATTTTCATAAGCTGTGGTTATTCTTTTACGCGGCGATTTTCGCCCTGGTCAGTGGTTGTACGTCGTCTTCACACAGCGACCCCTCCCGCTACAATCTGCAGTTTCAGGCTCATCCACAAATCAATGAATCTGCGCCGCTTAAGGTCCGGGTGCTGTTGCTGAAATCCGATGCGGATTTCATGTCCAGCGACTTCTACTCCCTGCAGAACAACGCGTCGGCCACGCTTGGTGCGAATCTGCTGAACAGCGACGTGTTCTTCCTGATGCCGGGACAGCTGTCCAAAACCCTCAGCGGGCAAAGCTCTCCGGAGGCCCGCTACATCGGCGTGATGGCGGAGTATCAGGTGCTGGATGGCAAAAAATGGCGCGTTTCACTCCCTCTGCCTGTGCCTGGCGAAAATCATATCTACCAGTTCTGGAAATGGTCCGCAGATGAACTTCAGGCCAACGTTTTTCTCGACGTGAACGGCATTCGTGTCATCAGCCAGTAACGCGCTTCAAAACAGGAAACACATCATCATGACGAAAGCAGAAAAGGTCGTCTGGACCGAAGGCATGTTCCTGCGTCCACACCATTTTCAGCGGACTGAAAGCTATCTGCTCAACCATGTTCGTGAATGGGGCGCACTACAGCGGTCGTATCTCTGGGGCTTTCTCGACGTTGAACTGGATGAAGCGATGCTTCGTCAGGGATGCATTGCCCTGAGCTACTGCAGCGGTTTGCTGCCGGACGGCACCTTTTTCCAGGTACGTAACGGGCGCAACGGCCCTGCACCGCTGAAAATTCCTGACAATCTCACTAACGAAAAGGTGGTGCTTGCGCTGCCGGTACGTCGTGGCGAGAGAGAAGAGGTGATTTTTAGCGAAGAACCGGCCTCGCTGGCGCGCTTCATCGCTTTCGAGCAAGAGGTGGAAGACGATAACGCCATGTCGGTCGGGGATGCCACCGTCCAGTTTGGTCGCCTGCGTCTGACCCTGATGCTGGAAAAAGACCTCACGGCAGAGTGGACCGCCATCGGCGTGGCGTTTGTGACCGAGAAGCGTAACGACAACCACGTGCGGCTCGACAACAGCTACATCCCGCCGATGCTCAACGCCAACAACAGCCCGCAGATCTACAGCATGATCAACGATCTGCACGGTCTGCTGGTGCAGCGCAGCCAGCAAATTGGCGGTCGTTTGCGCCAGCCCGGTCGCTTTAATACCTCCGAGCTGATTGAGTTCACGCTGCTGTCGCTGGTTAACCGTCATCTGGGCGAGGTTTCTCATTTAAAAACCCTCCCGCTGCTGCATCCGGAAACGCTCTGGCGCAGCTGGCTGCCGTTTGCGACCGAGCTTGCCACCTGGACGTCCCAGCGTACCGCTGAAAGCGTGCTGCCGATTTACGATCATGACGATCTGGCAAACTGCTTCAGCAAGCTGATGCTGATGCTGCGTCAGGGGCTGTCGCTGGTGATGGAGGACCACGCGATTCAGCTGCCGCTTAACGAACGCTCTCACGGCCTGAACATTGCCACGGTGCCTGAAACCAGCATGGTGCGTGAGTTCGGCTTCGTGCTGGCGGTTAAAGCCAACGTGCCAGGCGAACACCTGCAAACCCATTTCCCGGCGCAGATGAAGGTCGCGCCGGTCTCGAAAATCCGCGATCTGGTTCAGCTTCAGCTGCCGGGCATTATGCTGCGCGCCATGCCGGTCGCGCCGCCGCAGATCCCGTGGCATGCCGGCTATAGCTACTTTGAACTGGAGAAGGGCAGCGAGCTGTGGCACGAGATGGATAAGTCCGGTGCATTCGCCCTGCATCTTGCAGGGGAATTCCCGGGGCTGGATATGGAGTTTTGGGCCATCCGTAGCCCGACAGAATAATAAAGCGAGCGCTTAATATGCAGGAACGACAGGACACCGGCAGTGATGCCGCCTTTACCGGAGCCAGTAGCAACAATCAGCTGGTGGCGGCCGCCAATCCGCTGCTCAATGCGATTCCGCAGATCCGTCACTCGATCTCCCATGACGATCAGGTGGCGTTACGCCAGCGCCTGATTGATGAGATTCGCCGTTTCGAAGTCCGCTGCCAGCAGGCGGGGCTGCCCTACGAAGTGATCGTCGGGGCTCGTTACTGCCTGTGTACGGCGCTCGATGAGGCCGCCGCGCTCACCCCCTGGGGCAGCAGCGGCGTCTGGTCAAGCAATGGTCTGCTGGTGACGTTCCATAACGAAACCTGGGGCGGCGAGAAGTTCTTCCAGCTGCTGGCGCGCCTGTCGCAAAACCCGCGCGAGCACATTCTGCTGCTGGAGATGATCAACTACTGCCTGCTGCTGGGCTTCGAAGGACGCTATCGGGTGCTGGATAACGGCCGCACCCAGCTTGAAACCATCAAGCAGCGGCTGTGGCAGATGATCCGCGGCGTGCGCGGCAGCTATCCGCCGCCGCTTTCTCCTCATCCGGAAGATCGTCCCGTGCTGCGCAAGCTCTGGCGGCCGATGGTTCCCCTGTGGGCCTGCGTGGCGCTGGCCGGGTTTATCGCCTGTCTGTTTTATATCGTGCTTAACTGGCGTCTTGGCGATAACACCAACCCGGTACTGGCGAAGATTTATCAGTCCCAGCTGCCGGAAACCACTATTCAGCAACCAGCGCGTCAGCTTCCGGCTGTGCTGAACCTGCGCGGCTTCCTGAAGCCTGAAATCGAGGCTGGCCTGGTCGCGGTGAAAGACGAAGCGGATCGCAGCGTCGTTATCCTGAAGGGCGACGGACTGTTTGCTTCTGCCTCTACCGTCGTGCGTGACCGCTATGAACCGGTCATCCACCGCATTGCGCAGGCGATGAATAACGTCAGCGGCAAAATTCTGGTGGTGGGCTACAGCGACAACGTACCGATCCGCAGCGCGCGCTTTGCCTCTAACTATGAACTCTCTCTGGAACGCGCCCGCTCGGTACAGAAAATGCTGCAGGGAAGCCTCTCTCAGCCTGGCCGCGTGAAAGCGGAAGGGCGGGGCGAGATTAACCCGGTGGCGCCGAACACGACGCCTGAAAATCGCGCCCGTAACCGCCGTGTGGAAATTACTCTGCTGGTGTCGCCTGAAAACACTCAGGCTGAGCTGAACGGATTGCCGCAAGGAAACTAAGGAATGCTGACTACACTTCTTTCCATTTTGACCAACCGCATTCTGTGGAGCTTCCTCGGCGTCACGGCGCTGGCGGCGGTGATCTGGATGATTGGTCCCCTGTTGTCCATCGTGGACACCCGACCGCTTGAGTCTGAGCAAAACCGTATTATCAGCATTGCCGTGGTCTATCTGCTCTGGGCGCAGGGCCACATTCTGCCGCGCCTGTACAACGCCTGGCTGAACCGCAAGCTGATGGACAAGCTCAAGGAGAATACCGCCAGCCCGGAAGCGGCGGATCCGCAGAAGCGGCTGAACAGCGAGGAGCAGATCCTCGCCAGCCGTTTTGATGAAGCCGCGCAGATGCTGAAAAAAGCGCACTTCAGCAAAGCGGGCCAGGGCGCCCAGTGGACGCAGCGCTTCAGCACGCAATATCTCTATCAGCTGCCGTGGTACGTCATTATCGGCGCGCCGGGCTCCGGTAAAACCACGGCGCTGGTCAATTCCGGGCTGCAGTTCCCGCTGGCCGATCGGTTCGGTAAGACCGCGCTGCGGGGCATTGGCGGCACGCGCAACTGCGACTGGTGGTTCACCAATGAGGCGGTGCTGCTGGACACGGCGGGCCGCTATACCACCCAGGAGAGCGAGCAGGTGCAGGACGCCGGCGAATGGCTGGAGTTCATGGGGTTACTGCGTAAGTATCGCCGCCGCCAGCCGATCAACGGCGTCATCATCACCATCAGCATTTCTGACCTGCTCACCCAGTCCGCCGAGGCGTCCCGCCAGCAGGCGGTGAACCTGCGCCAGCGTCTGTCCGAGCTGCATGAACAGCTGGGTATCCGCTTCCCGGTGTACGTGATGGTGACCAAGGCCGACCTGCTTAAAGGCTTCCGCGCGTGGTTTGCCGACTACGATAAAGCCCAGCGTGACCAGATCTGGGGCTTTACGCTGCCGTGGGAGCAAACCAAACACGCTGATTACGACCTGATGGGCAACTTCCAGCAGGAGTTTTCTCTGCTACAGCAGCGCCTTGATGCCGGGCTGCCGGAAACCATGCTCAAAGAGCATGACGCGAAAACCCGCGCAGAAGCGTATCTCTTCCCGCAGGAGTTCGCCGCGCTGCGTCCGCTGCTGGCAGACTACCTGAGCACGGTCTTTGCCCGCTCCAACTTCGAAACCGAGTTCTCTCCGCGCGGGATCTACTTCGCCAGCGGGACGCAGGAAGGCATGCCGTTTGACCGCGTGATGGGCGAACTGAACCGCGCCCTGTCGCTGCCGGAAGGGGGCGAGGCGGATAACTGGGATTCGGTCAGCAAAGAAGCGCCTATCCCGGGTGCTAAAGGCCAGAGTTTCTTCATTAAGAATCTGCTGCAAAATGTCATCTTCCAGGAAGCCGGGATCGCAGGTGAAAACCGCTGGTGGGAGCTGCGCAACCGGGCGGTGATCTGGTCCGGTTACGCGGCGCTGCTGGCTCTGCTGGTTATCCTCGGCGGTCTGTGGCTCACCAGCTATGCCAAGAACAAAACCTATCTGGCAGAGGTGGATGCGAAGGTTCCGCTGCTCGACCAGCAGAGCAAAGCGTTACAGAACCAGCCGCAGCGCGATCTGTTCGATCTGCTGCCGCTGCTGAATGGGCTGGTTGACCTGCCGAAAAGCGACGCGTTTGATGTAAACGATCCGCCCGTATCCCGCCGTATGGGGCTCTATCGCGGGGATGACGTCAGCGATGCCGCGCAGTCTCTGTACCAGAAAGCGCTGGATCAGATGCTGCTGCCTGCCGTCGCCATGCACATCACCACCTGGCTTCGCAACGACAACGGCAGCGATGTGGAATACAGCTATGAAGCGCTGAAAGCCTATCAGATGCTGTATCAGCCGAAACACTATGATGGAAAATTCCTGCATTCATGGGTGATGCTCAACCTGCAGCGTAACCTGCCGCAGAACGTCACGAAGGCGCAGCTGCAGCAGCTTGAATGGCACCTGACGCAGCTGCTGGAGCCGAAAATTCAGGCCTCGCCGTACGCGCAGGACGAATCCCTGGTTGCCCGCGAAAGAGCGATGATCAACCAGCAGCCGCTTTCAACCCGCGTCTACGGTCGCCTCAAGCGCCTGCTGGAACATGATGACAACCTGAAGCCGGTCTCACTTTCCGACCTCGGCGGACCGCAGAGCGAGCTGGTATTTTCCCGCAAAAGCGGCAAGCCGGTGAGCGAAGGCGTACCGGGTCTTTATACGCCGGACGGCTACTGGAAAAGCTTTAACGGCCAGATTGACAGCGTGACCACCGCTCTGCACGAGGATGACGCCTGGGTGCTGGGGGCCGCGACGGCGCAGGAGGATAAACAGCAGATCGATAACGCCGTGCGCCAGCTCTACATGCGCGACTTTATCGCCAACTGGGATCGCTTCCTCGCCGACATCCAGCTCAATAACAGCGCCGACCTTTCCCAGCGCATCAACACCGCGCGCCTGCTCTCCGGCGGCAATTCGCCGCTGCGCCGTCTGGTGCAGAACCTGAGCCAGGTCCTGACGCTGTCACGCAATGCGCCAGCGCCAGAAGATACAGGCAAAGCGCAGGATCAAAGCAACCGCGCCACCCGTACGCTGGAAGCCCTGTTCAGCAACAATGACGCAGCGCCGACCCAGGCCGCCGTGGTCACCCAGGCGCCGGAACAGCTGGTCACCGACCACTATGCGCCGATGATTGAGCTGGCGCAGCCGCTGGAGAAGGGGGGGAAGACCATCGTGTTTGATGATTTTCTCAAGCAGGTGGATGAACTCTATCGCTACCTGACCGCCGTTCAGGACGCGGCCAACAGCGGGATGCCGGCACCGGGCGGCGAGGCGATCAGCCGTCTGCAGGCCAGCGCCGGTCGTCTGCCGGGCGGGCTGCAAACCATGTTTAGCAACATGGCGGTGGGTGCCAGCAGCGATACCCAGCGTCGTGATCTGGAAAACGTACGTAAGCGAATTAACGTTGAAGTGGGCGGTTTCTGCCGTCAGGCGATTGCCGGTCGCTACCCGCTGGTACGCAGCGCCGGCACCGAGGTCACCCCTGACGATCTCGCGCGCATGTTTGCGCCGGGAACCGGGCTGATGGACGCTTTCTTCCGCGACAATCTGACCAATAAGGTGGACACCACGCAGGCCAACTGGCGCTTTATGCCGGGCATCGACGGGAAAACGCTGCCGGGAAGTGAAGGGCTGCTGAGACCGTTCCAGCAGGCCCAGTCGATTCGCGACGCCTTCTTTGCTAATGGCGCAACGACGCCGTCCTTCAAGGTGACGGTTCGCACCGTGCGAATGGATAACACCATTCTGAACCTGACCCTGGACGTTGACGGCCAGCTGCTGCGCTACAGCCACGGTCCGCAGGCCGTGCAGATCATGAACTGGCCGGGGCCGGGCGGCACCAACCAGGTACGCATGCAGCTGGGGCTGGCGAACGGCAGCACGGCGACGCTGGTCACCAACGGCGCCTGGGCGCTCAACCGCTTCTTCGATAAAGCGAGCACCAGCCCGGGCGCGGGTAGCCTGAGCCGTCAGGCTACCTTCAACGTCGACGGACATCAGGTCACGCTGGAGTTTGCGCCAAACAGCATTCGCAACCCGTTCCAGCTTCCCCGTTTCTCATGCCCATAACCGCAAGGACAGCCGTATGACGAATACCCCTGCGATGAACCGCTACAGCTGGTATGGCAAATTACCCAGCGCCGGAGATTTTTTGCAGCGTCGCTTTCCTGACACTTTACAGCGCCAGTGGTCACACTGGTTTCAGGTCGGTCTGCTGGCCTGGCAGCAGGAAGAGCAGCGCAGCGGCGAGCGCCAGTTCCAGAAAGCGCCAGTCTGGAATTATGTGGTACCGCCCATGCTGGGCAGCCAGATGATCCAGATGGGCTGTCTGCTGCCCGGCCGCGACAGCGTTGGCCGACAGTACCCGGTTTGCCTTCAGCTGAGCTTCGCCCCGTCAGAGTGGTCGACCAGCCTGCTCAGCCAGGCCGAAAGCTGGTACCAGCAGATTGGGCGCCTGGGGCTGCACGCGGTGCGCAACAGTTTTTCCGCCTCGCAGCTGGATGAGATGCTGATGACCATTCCGGCGCCGCAGCCCGTCGAGCCGCAAAAGCGCTCCGACATCCTGGATGTGATTGGCTATGACGAGGACGGCCAGAGCACGCTGGGCTGGCCTCAGGCGGCGGAGTGTTTTGATCCGCTGCGTCAGACCAGCTACTGGTGGACCAACCGCTGCGACGGTTACCCGCTATACACCCACGTGCACAGCGGTAACTTTACCGGGCAGCTTTTCACCCTGCTGTTCGACCCGGCAGGGGGCGCCCGTCCGGGGCGTCACGGTCTCTATCCGCCCATGTTTGAATAAGCAGGGATCTTATGAATATCGAAGAATTTCTCGCGCCAATAAGCCCCGACAAGCCCTGCGGCGAAAACCTGGAGTACGACGCCGACTTCCAGATCATGAATCAGGCAAGTCTTGGGAAAGCGGAACAGCAGTTTGGCGACACCATTATCCCGGCAGAGCCCGCAGACTGGAATACGGTAGAAAAATACGCCACTAGCCTGCTGACCCGCACCAAAGATCTTCGCGTCCTGCTGGCGTTAACCCATGCCTGGACGCGCCGCCGCGGGCTGGCGGGCTACGCGGACGGATTATTGCTGGTGCAGGAGGCGATCGCCCGTTACTGGGAACCGCTCTATCCGCTGCTGGAAGAGTATGGCGAAACCGATCCGTTCTATCGCATTAACGCCCTGGCGGGGCTCAGCGATAAATCCGACCTCACCGTCGCCGTGCGAAACGCCTCGCTTCTGCGTTCAAACGGCGATGAAATTTCGCTCCGGGATGCCCAGGCCCTGCTGGACGGCAGTAAGACGGAATGTCCGGACTATCCCGGCGGCCGCCCACGGCTGATTGACGAGCTGGCCCGCGGCGACCAGCCGGGAACCGCAGCGGTTATCGTCATTAACGAACGGCTGCTGGCGATTCGCGAGCTGCTCACCGGGCATCTCGGTGAAAGCGGCGTGCCCGAGATGGAGCAGCTGCTGAAAACCGTCGGACTGGTAGCCAGCGCGTGTCAGGTGACCGACATCAGCAAGCTGCTGCCGAACCGTGAGGCGCAGGCAGAACCACAGGCCGGGCAGCAATCGGCGGCAACGCAGCCCGCTCAGCCGGTCACCGACTGGCGAAGCGTACAGGTCACCAGCCGCGCCGACGCGCAGCTGATGCTGGAAAAAGCGAAGCAGTATTTTGCGCAGTACGAACCGAGCCACCCCGCACCGCTGATGATTGAACGGGTGCAGCGGCTGTCAGAACTTAACTTTATGGACATTATTCGCGACCTGGCGCCAGACGGCGTTAACCAACTGGAAAACATCTTTGGGCGCCGCGAATAGCGCGTCCAGGCATTATGACGACAGGCATGGAGCCTGCCGTTTCACCTTCACCGCGCATCTTTGATGGAGAACATCATGGCAATGAGTAATAGTGGGCAGAAATTCATCGCACGTAACCGTGCTCCCCGCGTGCAGATCGAGTACGACGTAGAGATCTACGGTGCAGAACGTAAAATTCAGCTGCCGTTTGTGATGGGCGTCATGGCCGATCTGGTCGGCAAACCGGTGGAAAACCTGCCGGCCGTAGACGAGCGTAAATTCCTCGAAATCGACATCGACAACTTTGACGAACGCATGAAGGCGCTGAAGCCGCGCGTAGCGTTCCAGGTGGATAACACGCTGACCGGCGAAGGTAAGCTCAACGTGGATCTGACCTTCGACAGCATGGACGACTTCCTGCCGGATGCGGTGGCCCGCAAGGTTGAGCCGCTGAACAAGCTGCTTGAAGCGCGTACCCAGCTCTCTAACCTGCTGACCTACATGGACGGCAAAAACGGTGCGGAAGAGCTGATCGCTAAAATTCTGCAGGATCCGACGCTGCTCAAATCCCTGAGCCAGTTGCCGAAAAATGACGAAAGCGCGAAAGGTAGCGAGGAATAATCGATGAGCAACCAGACTCAACAACACGAGCAGCAGGCGGGTCAGGCGTTCAGCCAGGATGAATTCAGCGCGCTGCTGAACAAAGAATTCCGCCCGAAAACCGATCAGGCCCGCTCCGCCGTCGAAAGCGCGGTCAAAACCCTGGCGCAGCAGGCGCTGGAAAATACCGTCACCTTCTCGAACGATACCTACCGTACCATTCAGAACCTGATTGCCGGTATCGACGAGCAGCTGTCGCAGCAGGTGAACCAGATCATTCACCACGAAGAGTTTCAGAAGCTGGAGAGCGCCTGGCGCGGTCTGAGCTACCTGGTGAACAACACTGAAACGGACGAGATGCTGAAGATCCGCTTTATGAGCATCTCCAAGCAGGAACTGGGCCGTACCCTGAAGCGCTTCAAGGGCGTGGGCTGGGACCAGAGCCCGATCTTCAAGAAAATCTACGAGCAGGAGTACGGTCAGTTCGGCGGCGAGCCGTTTGGCTGCATCGTGGGCGACTACTACTTCGACCACAGCCCGCAGGACGTTGAGCTGCTGGGTGAAATGGCGCGCATCGGCTCTGCGGCGCACTGTCCGTTCATTACCGGTACCGCGCCGGGCGTGATGCAGATGGAGTCCTGGCAGGAGCTGGCCAACCCGCGCGACCTGACCAAGATCTTCCAGAACACCGAATACGCCGCCTGGCGTTCGCTGCGTGAATCGGAAGATGCCCGCTATCTGGGCCTGGTGATGCCGCGCTTCCTGTCGCGCCTGCCGTACGGTATTCGCACCAACCCGGTCGACAGCTTTGACTTTGAGGAGCAGACCGACGGCGCGAACCACAACAGCTACTCGTGGGCGAACGCCGCGTACGCGATGGCCGCCAACATCAACCGCTCCTTTAAAGAGTACGGCTGGTGCACCTCGATTCGCGGCGTGGAGTCCGGCGGGGCGGTGGAAAACCTGCCGTGCCACACCTTCCCGAGCGATGACGGCGGTGTGGACATGAAGTGCCCGACCGAGATCGCCATCAGCGATCGTCGTGAAGCCGAGCTGGCGAAAAACGGCTTTATGCCGCTGGTTCACCGCAAAAACTCCGACTTTGCCGCCTTCATCGGCGCGCAGTCCCTGCAGAAACCGGCGGAGTACCACGATCCGGATGCGACCGCTAACGCGCGCCTGGCATCACGCCTGCCGTACCTGTTCGCCTGCTGCCGCTTTGCCCACTACCTGAAGTGCATCGTGCGCGACAAAATCGGCTCCTTCCGCGAGCGCGAAGAGATGGAACGCTGGCTGAACGACTGGGTCATGAACTACGTCGACGGTGACCCGGCTAACTCCTCTCAGGAGACCAAGTCCCGTAAACCGCTGGCAGCTGCGGAAGTGCAGGTGCAGGAGATTGAGGACAACCCGGGCTACTACGCCGCGAAGTTCTTCCTGCGTCCACACTACCAGCTGGAAGGTCTGACCGTTTCTCTGCGTCTGGTATCTAAACTGCCGTCGCTGAAGACGAAAGACGCGTGATGCAGATAGCCGGCCTCCTGGGGCCGGCAGCCTTATTGTGAGTACGAGATAGCTAATGAATTTACCTGTGAAAGCGATAACAAGAAAATTCATCATCTATTTAATGGTTTATGCGTTGTTAATTATTTCATTCATGCTGTTTGTGACGGTATCCGGCTACTATCTGTTTATCTTTGACTGGCCAGAAGATGTCCCGCAAATCGCAATGCATGGATTCTTATGTGCTGGACTTAATGCATTAGCGATAGGTATCTACGTTGTTGCAGAGAAATGGAAAGAGAAACGTTAATACCTCGTGCTGGCTTATATTTAATTAAGGTATTCCACTAACGCGATATTACAATGAATAAAATAAACCTGTTTGCAATCGCTTTGTTGTTTATCGCGTCTCTGGCAGAAGCACAAACGGGAAATTATTCTTATCCTGACGCAACAGCATTACCGCAGGATGATACGTCAAATTTGCTTCGCGACCCGGGCTTATTAACGGGGTACGATTTCAATCTCAGCGCAGCGCGCTTCGCCAGTGCCTGGCTTTCAAAAACGAATGAACGCGAGCGCATTAAGGCGGATATGTATCTATTAGGCGTGGTTGATGCATCAGAGGGGAAGGCCTGGTGTAAAGGTCATCCGGTTTTGCCCAATACGGTTCATGAATTTCTTTACTCTCGCTTTGCCCATTTATCTGAGCAGGAGAGCAAACGGCGGGCTTCTGAAATCATTTCCGATGCAATGGGAGAATTAAGCCCCTGTCAACATCGGACTGGCTTATAGAACGCTCCACTGCTGAACCGGTTGGAATTGGATAGCTGATGCGCTGTGGGGCCGATGGCAAAGGATATAAGGTGAAACATTTCTGTTTTTTCCTCGTATTTATGACCTTTTATGTGTGTGCCGGAAATAACTATCCTGATTTTTATCATCAGCAAACATACCGGCAGGTTTTAAAAGATTTAGTTCTGGCGCGCTGTCTTGCTCAGGTGGCAGATAAAGGCAGTCAGTTTTCTGCTGATGCGGCCAGAAGTGCGAGCGCATTTATTGAGTGGATACCTTTTGATGCTGAAAATGGCACGGATAAAGTGAATGCCCTCATCCAAAAATATAAAAATCAAATTAATGGTTTTCATTCAGAGCGAAAACCCGATGTCAAAGGCGTAACCTTAAACTGTATACGTCTTTATCATAGCGACGAACTGAACAAACTGGTTCCGCAAGTCATCATTGGCGATCCTGACCGTAGCTGGATCCAGGATAACCCAGAGTAGTAAAAGACTTCACATTCCTTCCATTTATTCCGGGAGAATGTAAGACTGTCAAATGACACGGGTCATTTGATATGAGGCAGAGGTAAAATATGGACGGTTTTATTCAGCCCCATGCTTTCCTGTTTGCCATATAAGTGCTTTTTCGAAAGCAATATTGTTCATCCACGAAGAGTAGATATTATGGCTATTGATATGTTTCTGAAGGTCGAGGGTGTTACGGGCGAATCGAAAGATTCTAACCACACCGGCTGGACTGATATTACCTCCTTCTCCTGGGGCGCTTCCCAGCCAGGTAATATGAGCGTTGGCGGTGGCGGCGGTGCCGGTAAAGTTAACTTTAACGACCTGCACGTTAACGCGCTGATCGACAAATCCACCACCGCTATCCTGAAACACTGCGCCAGCGGTAAACACCTGACTAAAGTTGAACTGTCCGTTTGTAAAGCGGGCGGCCAGCAGGTGGAATACTCCCGCATCACGCTGGAAGATGTGCTGGTGACCTCTGTTCAGTACACCGGTGCTGACAACGGCGACACCGTTGGTGTGACCTATGCATTCCAGGCTGCGAAAGTGAAACAGCAGTACTGGGAGCAGACCACGTCGGGTGGTAAAGGTGCTGAAAGCAGCGCTGGCTGGAACATCAAAGAGAACAAAGAAGCGTAATAATAGTGGGCCCGAAAGGGCTCACTTTATCCGGAGCTTCTTATCAAGGAGAAACAAGATGTCTCAAATGCGTCCTGCTTTTGGTGCCGCCTGGAACAGATTCAGAGAAGTGAACGTAAGCGTAGAACAGGTTGGCAAATTGTTGGGTGGAAAAGTTCAGCATAATATCGACGCCGGTATTTTTAAAAATGCCTGCCCAATTCGTATGAGCTACGTTTTAAATTACTGTGGCATTCCTATTCCTTCTAACAGTAAATATGCGACAGTGACCGGAAACGACAAAAAGCGCTATATGTTCCGCGTTAAAGATATGATTGCATTTCTACCCACGGTACTGGGCAATGCCGATATGTCTGTCTCTTCTCCCACTCCTGCGCAATTTGCAGGCAAACAAGGCATTATCATCTTTACCGGGCACGGCTGGAGCGACGCAACCGGGCATGTCACACTCTGGAATGGTAATATTTGCTCTGATGATTGCCATTTTCTGGGCTCACCGGGTAATGGTTCGTTTATTCCGACCAACGCAACATTCTGGAGCCTGAAATGAAACGTTTATTACTGCTGGTATTGGCTATAAATGCCTCTGCTGTTTATGCCCAAACCCTGCCTGATGTCAGCGCTTTTTCTCAGCAACAAATCTTTGAAAACTGGGTGCAAAATCGATGCATCAGTAAGATTGCGGACAGTAAAAGTCTGAAAGACGATGCAGAGGCCAGCGCGGCCGCATGGCTGGAAGCAAGCAATCTCCCTGCAGAGAATTTTGAAAAAGCTGACAAGGTGATTGTTTCTTTACTGAAAGAGAAAGTAGGCGGTACCGAACCGGGTCAATATCAGGTTTTAAAGTGCAGCTTAATCGCCAACAGCGACGCGATTCGTCCGCTCAAAACCGCAAAATAGAATCAATGGAATCCGGCCCCAAACGCCGCCGTTCTCGCCCCGAGAGCGGCAGCGTTTGAGCGCTAATCATACCAGCAGGAATACGCCATGCGATTCACGATTATTTCTACGAAACCCGGTCATCAGCCGCCGCAAAGCAGCTGTGATTTTTACGCCCCGGGCGGCACCATTGGGCGCGGTACGGATAACAATCTGGTATTGCCGGATAATGACCGCACCATCTCTCGTCTGCAGGCCATTGTTCACGTGGACGCCCAGGGCGAATGCCGCGTGACCAACCGCGGCAGCGTCACCCGCGTGGTATTAAATGACATTCCGCTGGAGCGAGGGCGTCAGGTTGAACTGCAGGATGGCGACATTCTCGGTATTGATGACTACCGTATCGAAGTGACCGAATTGATCCACGATACCCAGCCCGTGAGCCGTATGGCGGCCAGCCTGCACCAGCAGGCGCGTCCGACAGCCGCACCCGCGACCGCGCCAGCGCCTCAACCGAAACCGGCAAGTGCCGCACCGCGCGGGAAAGCCGAGCCGACCGCCGTGCCAACGGAGATCTGGGATAGCCTGATGCAGGAGTTCTCCATCTCCGACAGCATCTCCAGCAACCGTACAAAACCGCAGCCTGCTGCATCGCACGATCCGTTCTCCCAGCCTGCGGCCCCGGAGCGTAACGCCGAAGATCCGCTGGCGATGTTCAACGACAGCGATCCAAAACTCGAGCGTAAGCATGTCGATCCGGACACGCTGTTCAGCGACGAAGCGTTGTTCAAAAAAGAGAGTATTTTTGACGACGTCACCCCGTCAACGCTGGTGCCGCCGGGCGAGAGGAGCCCCGTGAAGCCAGAAGAAGAGGCGACGGATGAGCTCGATCCGCTGGCCCTGTTTGGCGGTAAGGCCAGCGCACCAGCCGCGCGTAATGACGACCCGCTCGGGCTGATGGGCGGCGCGCCACTAACCCATCCGGATGACATTATTGCCGAGAAGCCTGCGCCAGTGCCGGAACCTGAACCTGAACCTGAACAGGAAGAGGACGTGCTGGCCGATTCTCCGCTGTTCGCCCCAGAGCCGCAGGAAGAACCGCGTGCTGAAGAAGAGCCCGCGCGACCGGATTACGCAGGCTTCACCATGCCTACGCCACAGGCCGTTGCGCGCAGCAGCGCTCAGGCCCCGAAGGGCCGCCTGCGCATCGACCCGGTCAATAACGCCGCCTCACCAACCACCACGGCAAACAGCGGTGAGAAGGGCGAAGTGCTGCAGGGCGAACTGCTGGAAGCGCTGCTGGAGGGGATGGGGCTGAGCGAAATGCAGCCCGTCCCGCAGTTTGACCGTGAAAATATGCGTCAGCTGGGGCAGATCCTCGGCATGTTCTCTCAGGGGACCGTGGCGCTGCTTTCCTCGCGCTCAATCCTCAAGCGCGGCGTGAAAGCCGATATGACCATGGTGCTGGACGATGCCAACAACCCGTTCAAGCTGTTGCCGACCGGCAAAACCGTGCTGATCCAGATGTTCGGCACCCCAATGCCGGGCTTTATGCCGCCGACCAAATCGGTGCGCGACGCGCTGATCGATCTGCAGGCGCACCAGCTGGGCATGATCTCCGGCATCCGCGCCATTATCGCCGCGATGCTGCAGTCCTTTAACCCGGAGCAGCTGGAAGAGCAGGCGAAGCAGAACGGGATGACCTCTCGTCTGGCGCTGCCGGGCAGCCGCAAAGCCGCCCTGTGGGACTACTTTGTTCGCAGCTATGGCGAGACGGCGGGCGAGATTGAGGATGACTTCCACACCCTGTTCGGCGAGGCCTTCCTTCATGCGTATGACATGGAGGTCAATCAGTACAAAGACTCACAGAGCGGATCGGAAGACAAATGAATATCGCAACGGCTTCTCTCTCCCGCCAGGGGACGCGCGCCAGCAACCAGGATCAGACGGGAGAAACCATAGGGGAACGTTCAGCCTGCTTTGTCGTCTGCGACGGCATCGCGGGGCTGCCGGGCGGCGAGGTGGCCGCAGCGCTGGCCCGCAACAGCATTATCTCCCGCTTCGATGGCGACAAACATCTTAATGCGCAGCACATCCGCGACTACGTGCAGACGGCGAACCGCACCATTCTCAGCGAACAGCAGGCCGTACAGGACTATCGCCGGATGGGCACGACGCTGGTCAGCCTGTTCATTGACCGTGATTACGGGCTGGCCTACTGGGCGCACGCCGGAGATAGCCGCCTGTACCTGTTTCGCCGGGGATGGCTGTGGCATGTGACTACCGACCACAGCCTGGTGCAGCAGATGAAAGATGCCGGGCACCAGACCGACAACCTGAACAGCAACCTGCTCTATCTGGCGCTGGGGATTGAAAACGGCGGGCCGGAAGCGAGCTACAGCGACGTGGTGCAGGTTGAGGACGGCGATGCCTTTTTACTGTGCACCGACGGGTTCTGGCACGGCGTCAGCGAAGAGCAAATGAAGCAGTCGCTGCATATGGTCAATACGCCGCAGGAGTGGCTGACCTTAATGAACCAAATCATTCAAAAGAATGGCGAACAGGAGGGGAATGCTCAGGATAACTATACTGCCCTGGCGGTATGGATGGGCAACCCTCAGGACACCACTTTGCTGCATACCCTCTCTGACGCAGCACAATTTCTTCCCTGCGGAACTGATTAGACACACAAGGAACGATATGAAACTTTGGCTATCGGGTTTGGCACTTCTGGCGGCGACCTCCACCGCTCAGGCTGAAAATTTCCGCATCGTGCAGTCTCCTGCGCAGAAGCTGGATATCTGGATCGACAACATCAAAGACAACACGCCGCAGAGCTGGTGTAAGCCTGAGGTGGCGCTGCGCATTGTGGCAAACGGCAAGAAAGACGTCTCCGTGCTGGAGAACTTTGTGCCGCGTCTTGGCTCACTGCTGGAACACCAGTGCAGCAAAGTGAATAGACTTAGCTGGACGCTCAACGATCCGGCGGGTACCACGCTGGCGCAGGGCACGGCTGGCAAAGCGCAGGACTGGGCGCTGGTGGTGAAACAGGAGCAGGCCGCGCCTGCTGCGACCGTCACCGCAACCCCAGCCAGCGGCGCGTTACTGCCGCCAGACCAGAACGCTGCATCCCGCACCGTCGCGGCCGACCGCACGCCGTGGCAGGAATTCACCCTGCAGGACGGCTGCCACCTGCGCACCTTCTGGGAAGGTGGCGCTTCCGCTCCGGCGCTCTTTATTCCGGATTCTGACACCACCCGCTGCGGGAACGGCAGCTGGCTGAGCGGACACACCGTTGTGTCGCAGTCCCGCAACGGCGGGCAGAAAGAGATGGCGGTGACCTACATTCATGGCTTCCCGGTGACCGGACTGAATCAAAGCGCCGATCCGGAAAACGCGCTGATCACTTCCGTCAACAAAGAGCGCATGGTATTCAGCACCCCAAACAGCGACCAGAGCTGGATGATCCTGCCTTACGACAACGCCCTGAACAGCTGGAAGAGCAACGGCACGGTCGCGGTGGAGATCTCCCGTGAAACCGCCAGCGATGATGCAAAGCTGCAGGCGCGTATCGCGGCGGTGAAAAAAACCTGGAGCGCCTGGGTCGCACCCGGCACGCCGCTGAATATCGTTCTGATTGACACCCTGCGTCCTCAGCTGCGCGATCCGGCCGTCGGCGCATGGCGCGCGGCGAATTAAGGAATGGCTATGAATACGCTCTATCAACACCTGGCGGGCGAGTCGCTCAACGATGCGCTCGCGCGCCTTGAAGCTGAAATCAAAGCCCGTCCGGCGGATGCCGATCTCCGCGCCGCGTTCGTACAGTTTTTAACCCTCAGCGGCAACTGGACGCGCGCCCTGACCCAGCTGAAAAGCTGGCTGGCGCTGAAGCCGCAGGCGAAGCCCACCGTCACGCTGCTGGAGCAGTCCATCCAGGGCGAGCTGCAGCGCGCGCAGGTGATGGCGGGACAGGCGCGTCCGGCCATGCCTGAAACCCAGTGGCCGTGGCTGACCACCCTTGCCGCGGCGCTGAGCGAGGAGGGCGAGCGCGCCCGGGCGCTGCGTCTTGAAGCGCTTGAACAGGCTCAGGCAAACCCTGGTCACATCGCCCTCGAAAATGAGGAGACGCAGGCTTTTGACTGGCTGATGGACGGCGACGCCCGTCTCGGCCCGGTCTGCGAAACCATCGTGAACGGCCGCTATTTCTGGCTGCCCTTTAGCGCTATCGCGGAGATCCGTTTCCAGGCGCCCGCCAGCGTGACCGATCTAGTCTGGCGTCACGCCCTGGTGCGCCTGACCGACGGTACGGAGCAGGTGTGTCAGATCCCGGCGCGTTATCCGTTTGCAGCCGATGCCTCTGATGCGGTCAAACTGGGGCGCACCACCGACTGGCACCCGCTCGATACTGACGGCACGCTGTATGAAGGCCAGGGCCAGAAGGCCTGGCTGAGCGAGCTAAGCGAAAGTCCGCTGCTGTCGCTCAGCCTCGTGACGTTTGCAACGGATGGAGCCGATGAGTAATCCCGCTGGCGAAGGCGATCTGCTGCGCAGCGGCTGGCAAGCCCGCAGCAAGCAGGAGAAGGTGGGGGCGCGCGACAAAATGCAGCCCTCGCTGCTGGATCGCCTCACCGATAACGACCCGGAAAAAAAGCGCGAGTCGGCCAACAGCAATCTGATCACCCACGCCGCCCTGCGCCGCAATGTCCTGCGCGATCTGCAGTGGCTGTTTAATACCATCAACCACGATGCCTCCGGTGATTTGAGCGCGTTACCGCACGTGAGCCGCTCGGTGGTTAACTTCGGCGTCGCGCCGCTGGCCGGGAAAAGAATGTCGGACATCGAATGGCACGACATTCAGCGCAAGCTCACCGAGGCCATCATCAATTTTGAGCCGCGCATTTTGCCGCAGGGCCTGCAGGTCCGCTGCGTGTCGGATACCTCCTCGCTGGATCTGCACAACGTGCTCTCCATCGAGATCAAAGGGCGTTTATGGTGTGTGCCTTACCCGCTGGAGTTTCTGTTTCGTACCGATGTCGATCTGGAAAACGGCCATTTTGAACTGAAAGATGCGGGGTAATCATGGAAAGTAAACTGCTCGAATACTACAACCGTGAGCTGGCCTACCTGCGCGAAATGGGGGCCGAGTTTGCCGAACGCTATCCTAAAGTCGCCGGGCGGCTGGGCATGCGCGGCATCGAGGTGGCGGACCCGTATACCGAACGTCTGATGGAGGGCTTCGCCTTCCTGACCTCCCGCGTGCAGATGAAAATGGACGCGGAGTTTCCGCGCTTCTCTCAGCGTCTGCTGGAGATGATTGCGCCGAACTATCTTGCGCCCACGCCGTCGATGGCGATCGCGGAGATTGAGCCCGACAGCAGCAGGGGTGACCTGAGCAAGGGCTTCATTGTGCCGCGCGGTACCATGATGGACAGCCTGGCGCTGAAAAAAACCGGCGTGACCTGCAGCTATACCACGGCGCACGAGGTCAACCTGCTGCCGCTGAAAATCGACAAGGTCGAGCTGGGCGGCGTGCCCGCCGATCTGCCGCTCGCGCAGCTGGGGCTGAGCCAGCGGGGGATCGGCAGCGCTCTGCGGATCCGCATCGCCTGCGACGGCCCGCAAAACCTCGGGCACCTGGATTTCGACCGTCTGGAATTTTTCCTCGGCGGTCCGGACATTGAAGCGCTGAAGCTGCTGGAGCTGGTGATGGAGCACCACGTTGGGATCGTCTGTCAGACGGTCGGCCCGCAGCCGCAGCGACAGCTGCTGGCGTCGGATGCGCTGCGCCAGGAGGGTTTTGAGCCTGACCAGGCGCTGCTTCCGGACGATCTGCGCAACTTTGACGGCTATCGCCTGCTGCAGGAGTATTTCGCCTTTCCGGCCCGTTTCCGCTTCATTAGCCTCAGCGGCCTGAGCAAGCTCATCCAGCGCTGTGAAGACGAAAAAGCCTTCGATATCTTTATTCTGTTGGATAAGTCGGATGAACAGCTGGAGCGCGTGGTCGATGCCAGCCACCTGGCGCTGCACTGCACGCCGGTCATCAACCTGTTCCCAAAGGTCGCGGCGCGTCAGAAGCTGAATGAAGGCCAGCATGAATACCATCTGGTGGTCGATAACATTCGTCCGCTGGATTATGAAATTTACGCGGTCAAAAAAATCTATGGCAGCGCGGACGGCCAGCGTGATGACCAGACGTTTCGTCCGTTCTGGAGCACCTGGAGCGGCGATGCGGGCAACTACGGGGCCTATTTTTCCCTGCGCCGCGAACAGCGCGTGCTGTCCGAACACGCCCTGCGCTACGGCACCCGTACCGGCTATATCGGCTCGGAGGTCTTTGTCTCGCTGGTGGATGAACAGCACGCCCCCTGGCAGGAAAACCTGCGCTATATCTCTGCCGAGGTGCTCTGCACCAGCCGCGATCTGCCGCTGATGCTGCAGCAGGAGCTCGGGCAGTTCATTATGGCCGATTCCATGCCGGTGAAATCCCTCACGCTGCGTAAAGGCCCGACGCCGCCGCGTCCGGCGCTGGCCGAAGGGTTCAGCACCTGGCGGCTCATCAGCCAGCTGCAGATGAACTACCTCAGCCTGATGGACAGCGAAAACGAAGAGGGCGCAGCCGCGCTGCGACAGCTGCTAGGGCTGTACGCCAACCTGGCAGAAACGCCCGTGGCGCGTCAGGTGGAAGGCGTTCGTCACTGCGTGCTGGAGCCGGTTCACCGCCGCGTGCCTGAACCCGGCCCGGTCGTTTTCGCCCGCGGGATCGGCATTACCCTGACGGTGGATGAGCGAGCCTTTTCCGGCGCCAGTCCGTGGCTCTTCGGCAGCGTGATGGAGCGTCTCTTTGCCCGTCTGGTGTCGATCAACAGCTTTACGGAGTTCACCCTGAAAAGTCAGCAGCGCGGCGAGATTGGTTACTGGGCGCCGCGCATGGGTAAAAGGGCGCTGATATGAGTGACACCGCTGCACCGCTGCGCGTGCATCGCCTGACGAAGCTGCCGGATGCGTTCTGGCACGGGGTCCGCGAGACGCCCTGGCGCTACGATCTGTTTCAGCTGTTAAGGCGCATTGATGCCCAGGGCGGCGAGCGCTACCCGCTGGGCCGCGCGCCGCTGCCAAAATTTGAACCGCTGCGCATCGGCCAGCAGCCGTCGATGAGTTTTGCCCCGTCGACGCTGGCCCAGGTACGTCAGCGGGAGGAAAGCGGGCTGCATGAGGTGTCTATCCTCAGCTTCGGCCTGTTTGGCCCGAACGGCCCGCTGCCGGTCCACATGACCGAATACGCCCGCGAGCGTATTTATCATCATCAGGACACCAGCCTCAGCGCGTTTGCCGATCTGTTCCATCACCGCCTTGCGCTGCTGTTTTACCGCGCCTGGGCGGATGCGCAGCCCACCGTCTCGCTGGATCGCGCGGATAACAGGCGCTTTGAAGGCTACCTGGCGTCGCTGATTGGCATGGGGCAGCCGGGTCAGATGAACAAAGGCAGCCTGAGCTCGCATGCCCGCTTTACCCACGCCGGACACCTGACCCGTCACGGGCGGGATCCGGAGGGGCTGGAGAAGATCCTGCGCAGCTATTTTAAGGCGCCGGTTAAGCTGGTGAGCAACGTGCCGCAGTGGATGCCGCTTTCCACGCGCGAGCAGGCGCAGCTGGGAGCAGGACGCCGCATGCCGCGCATGGGTGAGTCCGCTTTTCTCGGCGTCGCCGTCCGCGACGTGCAGCATAAGTTTCGCATCGACATTGGCCCGCTGAGCGCGGAGGAGTACAACCGTTTTCTGCCGGGGGAAGCGTGGGTCACCGAGCTGCGTGACTGGGTGCGTCAGTACGTCGGGGTGGAGTTTGAATGGGAAACACGGGTGATCCTGCGTGAAGACGCGGTGCAGGGCACCACGCTCGGCGGTGCCGGGCGATTAGGCTACAACACCTGGCTGGGCCTTCAGCCGCGGCCTGTCCCGCGTGGCGATCTGGTGTATTGCGCAGAGCGATAATTTTTCTAACGCATTGTTATCAATGGAACCGAACATGTCAGAAATAAGCCGTGCCGTGCTTTTCGGCAAACTGGATACGCTGTTATTTACCTCTCTGGAAAGCGCCACTGCGTTCTGCAAGCTGCGCGGCAACCCCTATGTTGAGCTGGTGCACTGGCTGCATCAGCTGATGCAGCAGCAGGATGGCGATCTGCAGCAGGTCATCCGCCACTTTGCCCTTGATGAACAGCAGCTGACGCGCGATATCGTTGCCGCGCTGGATGTCCTTCCGCGCGGGGCGAGTTCCGTTTCCGATCTCTCCGAACACATCGACAGCGCCGTGGAGCGCGCCTGGGTCTTCGGCTCGCTGAAGTTTGGCGTCAGCCGCATTCGCGGCGGCCATTTGCTGATCGGCATGCTGAAAACCTGGAATCTGGCCAACGTGCTGAAAAGCATCTCGTCGCAGTTCACCCGCCTTAACGTCGAGGTGTTGATTGAGCAGTTCGACGCTATTTGCGCCAACAGCAAAGAGACGCAGCAGGCCGCTGCTGCCGTCGATGCGCCGGCGGGTGCGGTACCGGCTGCGCAGGGGACGCTGGCCCAGTATGGCCAGGATCTGACCGCCCGCGCCCGCGACGGGAAGATTGACCCGGTTGTCGGGCGCGACGAGGAGATCCGCCAGATGGTGGATATCCTGATGCGTCGTCGCCAGAACAACCCGCTGCTGACCGGGGAAGCCGGGGTCGGGAAAACGGCGGTGGTGGAAGGTCTGGCGCTGCGTATCGCCGACGGCGACGTGCCGGAGCCGCTGCAGAACATTCAGCTGTGGCTGCTGGATATCGGCATGCTGCAGGCTGGCGCAGGCATGAAAGGCGAGTTCGAGGCCCGGCTGCAGGCACTCATTAATGAAGTCCAGTCCAGCGCCACGCCGATTATTCTGTTTATCGATGAGATCCACACCCTGATTGGCGCAGGCGGCCAGCAGGGGACCGGCGATGCGGCAAACCTGCTGAAGCCCGCGCTGGCGCGCGGTCAGCTGCGCACCATTGGCGCCACCACCTGGGCGGAATACAAAAAGTACATCGAGAAAGACCCGGCGCTGACCCGTCGTTTCCAGACGGTGCAGGTTCACGAGCCGGACGAAGCGAAAGCCATTCTGATGCTGCGCAGCACCGTGTCGCCGCTGGAGACGCACCACCAGGTTCTGCTGCTTGACGAAGCGGTCAGCGCGGCGGTGAAGCTGTCGCATCGCTACATTCCGGCGCGTCAGCTGCCGGACAAAGCCGTTGCCCTGCTCGACACCGCCTGCGCCCGCGTCGCGGTCAGCCAGAGCGCGCCGCCTGCGCAGCTGGAAGACTGCCTGCGCCATCTTGCCGCGCTGGACGTGGAAATTGAGATCGCAGAACGCGAGGCGCGCGTCGGTGCCGGAGACGCTGAGCGCGTAGCAACGTTACGCGCCGAACGTGACGCGTATGAGACAAAACGCGAAGCCCTGTCCCGGCGCTGGGAAGAAGAGCGCAGTCTGGTGCAGGAGATTATCCGTCTGCGCGCCGCGCTGTTCGCGGCGGGCGAGGAAGATACCGCTGAGCTGCGCGGCAAGCTGACGGAACAGCAGCAGGCGCTGAACGCCTTACAGGGTGATGAACCGCTGCTGTTTGCGGCGGTGGATGAAAACGTGGTTGCCGCGGTGGTCTCTGACTGGACCGGGATCCCGCTGGGCCGGATGGTGAAAAACGAGATCGACGCGGTGCTAAACCTTGCCGACACGCTGAACCAGCGCGTTATCGGCCAGCGTCACGGTCTGGATCTGATTGCCCGCCGCGTGAAAACCTCGCGGGCGAAGCTCGACGATCCCAACAAACCGGTGGGCGTCTTTATGCTGTGCGGCCCGTCCGGCGTCGGTAAAACCGAAACCGCGCTGGCGCTCGCGGAGTCGCTGTACGGCGGCGAGCAGAACGTTATCACCATCAACATGAGTGAGTTCCAGGAAGCGCACACCGTGTCCACCTTAAAAGGTGCGCCTCCGGGATACGTAGGGTATGGTGAAGGCGGCGTGTTGACCGAGGCCGTGCGCCGCCGCCCGTACAGCGTGGTGCTGCTGGACGAAATTGAAAAAGCGCACCCGGACGTCCACGAAATCTTCTTCCAGGTCTTTGATAAAGGCTGGATGGAAGACGGAGAGGGGCGCCACATTGATTTCCGTAACACCATCATTATTCTGACGTCTAACGTCGGCACCGACCTGATTAGCGCCATGTGCGCCGATCCGGAGCTGGTGCCGGAGCCGGACGCCTTGAGCGGCGCGCTGCGCCAGCCGCTGCTGGAGGTCTTCCCGCCCGCGCTGCTGGGCCGTCTGCTGGTGGTGCCGTATTACCCGCTCAGCGACGAGATGCTGGGGCAGATTGTTCGCCTGCAGCTCAAGCGCATTCAGCGTCGTCTGGAAGAGAATCACAGCATTATTTCTGAGTTTGACGACAGCGTGGTGGAACAAATTGTTCAGCGCTGTACCGAGGTGGAGTCCGGCGGCCGCATGGTGGACGCTATTCTGACCAACACTCTGCTGCCTCAGATGAGCCAGATCTTACTTACCGCCAGCCGCAGCGACGAGCAGTACCGACGTCTGCACGTCACCTGCGAGCAGGGCGAGTTTCACTGTCAGTTTGCCGCGTAATAATCATCAAGAGAACTGTAAAAGATGACGGATAATGATAACAATCGGACTGTCCCAAACGCGCTCCCGGTCGGGTACCGCTTCAACGAGTTTGAAATCAAAGAGGTGATCGGCGGCGGCGGTTTTGGCATTGTCTATCGCGCGTGGGATCACCAGCTCGAACGCACTATCGCTATCAAAGAATTTATGCCTTCCTCGCTCGCCGTGCGCGGCGACGACATGACCCTGGTGCTGCGCAGCGAGCGCTTTGGCAAAGCGTTCTCCGCGGGCCTGAACAGCTTTATTCAGGAAGCGCGTCTGCTGGCGCGCTTTAACCACCCGAACCTGCTGCACGTCCTGCGTTTCTGGGTGCAAAACGACACGGCCTATATGGGGACGCTGTTTTACAGCGGCACCACGCTGTCGCGCCTGCGGGAAGAAAAGCCGGAGCTGATCAACGAAGCCTGGATCCGCCGCACGCTGCCGATGCTGTTCGGTGCGATCAAGACCATCCACGACGAAGGCTACCTGCACCGCGACATCTCTCTGGATAACATTCAGATCCAGGATAACGGCCTGCCGGTGCTGCTCGATTTCGGCTCCGCGCGACGCACCATCGGTAATCTCTCCGACGAAACGGAAACCATGCTGCGTCCGGGATTTGCGCCGATTGAGCAGTACACCGACGACAACGAAAGCGAGCAGGGCCCGTGGACGGATATTTACGCCCTCGGCGCGGTGCTGCGTACCCTGATTGTGGGTTCTCCGCCGCCGGTCAGCGTGGTGCGCTCTATTCAGGATACCTGCAAACCGCTGGTGGAAATCATGCCGCAGGGCTATTCCATTCCGCTGCTGCAGGCCATTGACCGCGCGCTGGCGCTGCACATGGAGGACCGTCCGCAGTCCATCGACGAGTTCGCCGCGCTGATAGAGATGCCGGTCGCCGGTATCAACGATGTGCTGACGGCGAAAAAGCCCGGCACGATGCTGGTACCGGTGGAGGAGGAACAACCTGCTTCGCTGCTCGACTGGCGCCGCTACAAGATCCCGGGCATGGTTGCCGCAGGGGTGCTGGTGGGTATTGTCGCCGGGGCGATGCTGTTTAGCGGCGGCACAGATGCGCCTGAGCAGGCTGCGCAGGCACCGGCAGAGGCGCGTTCGACCGAAACCGCCGCGAACGCCCCAGACGTGAAGCCAGAAACGGCGAAGGTGAGCGAGCAGGCGACGGCGCAACAGACGCCACCGCCTGTCGCGAGCCCTGTTGCGTTGGTCTATATCCGCATCCTCGACGGCGAAACGCTGAAAGTGAACGGCGAGCCAAAAGCGCTGCGCCCGGGAACCAACGGCTATGCATCGCTCAAGCTGCCGGCCGGAGAGGCGAAGATTGAACTGCAGGGCAACGGAAGAACGCGTGGCCAGACGCTGGATATTGCCAAGCCGGGCACCTGGCTGGTGAATCCGTAGGAATTTAAACAGGAGAGACTATGGAAGTGTACGATCTTCGAAGCCAGAGGCTTCATCCAGGGAATTCGAGAAGATTGTCTCTCCTGTTTATGCGTTTTGAATTTAATCCTAACCCGGAGAGTTGAGTTGAAGCCAATATGTGCCTCCCCATTTTTGTAAATAACAATATCGGGCGTACGCAAAATAACCTCGCTCATTTAAATAGCAAATTATGGTATTTCTGGGGAAGCATGGATCTTCTCGCAATATTGCTTTATTGCGTGAATTCAGTTCGCCACGACAGAATTCCATTCATTTCTGACGCAAAAGCAGTTAGTGATTCGTTGCATTATTATGCAGGTGATGGTTTCAGCATTTTGGTCATGCTTTTTTTTGTGCTTGACTTACTTTTATTACTCTCTTTGTTTACTTCGGCCTGGTTATTCTTCAAGCGAAAGATCGGAGCGATTAAATTTGCCCTTGCTCAGGAATTATTTCGCTTGATTTCATTCAGATGTTCGGTCTCATTTTTCCCTCTTTTGGTAAGTATGTTTGATATTTCAAACATCTGGTTGAATGTAGGCTTATTTGTCACTTCAGAGTTACTGAAAATCTACTCTCTTGTTTTTTGGATGATCAAGAGGGAAAAGCCCCTTTCTTGAATGACGCTTTATCACAGATGCGAACCCCTTTTCTGCATCGCATAAGCTAGATGGAATAAAGATTATGCTCAACCGAATTACCGTTCAGCTCCCGGTGGAGGGGCTTCTGTTCTGGAAACTGACGGGCCGCGAGGCGATGTCCGAGTCGTTCGCGCTGACGCTGACCGTGCTCGGCACGGACGCGCGCATCGACCGCAGTAAGCTGCTGGGCCAGCCGGTCACGGTGACCATCCCGACGCAGAGCCTGCTGACGTCCCGCTATGTTAACGGCAAGATTACCCGCGTGGCGGTCAGCGCCGTTGAGCTGACGGGCACCCGCTATGCGGTGTACCAGCTGACGGTGGAGCCGGACCTGTGGCCGATGAAGCGCGACCGTAACCTGCGTATTTTCCAGGGGCAGACGGTGCCGCAGATTGTGAAAACCCTTCTCGGCGAGCATCAGGTTAACGTTGAGGACAAACTCACCGGCAGCTACCGGGTGTGGGACTACTGCGTGCAGTATCAGGAGTCGAGCCTGGACTTCATCAGCCGCCTGATGGAGCTGGAGGGGATTGCGTATCACTTCCGCCATGAGGCGGACAAGCACACCCTGGTGCTCACCGACGCCGCCACGCAGTACCAGCCATTCAGCGGCTATGAGGTCATTCCTTACCACCAGACGCCGTCAGGCGGCAGTACGGATGAAGAGGGCATCAGCCAGTGGGCGCTGGAGGACAGCGTGACGCCGGGGATTTACAGCCTCGACGACTATGACTTCCGCAAGCCGAACGCGTGGCTGTTCCAGGCCCAGCAGAACCCGGCGTCGCCGAAGCCGGGCAGCATCGACGTGTACGACTGGCCGGGTCGCTTTGTGGACAAGGGGCACGGGGAGTTCTATGCCCGCATCCGTCAGGAGCGCTGGCAGGTGGAGCACCAGCAGATTCAGGCCACCGCGACGGCGGCGGGGATTGCGCCGGGGCACACCTTCACCTTAACCAACGCGCCGTTCTTCAGCGACAACGGTGAGTATCTGGTGACGGCGGCGGGTTACCACCTCGAAGAGAACCGCTATGCCAGCGGCGAGGGGGAGACCATTCACCGGACCGATTTCACGGTCATCCCGTCGGCGGTGGTGTACCGTCCGGCGCAGAGCACGGCGTGGCCGCGCACCTACGGCCCGCAGACGGCGAAAGTGGTGGGGCCGAACGGGGAGAGTATCTGGACGGACAAATACGGTCGGGTGAAGGTGAAGTTCCACTGGGACCGTCTGGCGAAGGGCGATGACACCAGCTCCTGCTGGGTGCGCGTGTCGAGTGCGTGGGCGGGCCAGGGCTATGGCGGGGTGCAGATCCCGCGCGTCGGCGATGAGGTGGTGGTGGACTTTATCAACGGCGACCCGGACCGTCCGATCATTACCGGGCGCGTGTACAACGACGCGAGCATGCCGCCGTGGGCGCTGCCGGCTGCGGCGACGCAGATGGGCTTTTATAGCCGCAGCAAAGATGGCCATAAAGACAATGCCAATATTCTCCGTTTTGAAGATAAAGCCGGGCACGAGCAGATCTGGATCCATGCAGAAAAAAATATGGATACGGATATTGAAAATTCTGAAACTCATGATGTCGGTGTCAATCGTAGAAAAACCATCGGACAGGATGAGAATATTACGATTAAGCGGAACCTGAAATCAGATGTAGGTAATAATGAAACGCATAATATTGGTAACAAGCACGTTATAAACGTTGGGAAAGATCAAACCGTCTTGACCATGGATAAAGAAGGTAACGCGCTGCTGGAATCTGTGACCACGATTAAACTCAAAGTTAAAGACAACTATATTCTGATCGCCCCGGATACCATTGAGATTCACGTAGGCCAGGGCAACCTCAAAGCAGAGGCTGTGGAACAAGCCATCTTCAAAGGTGATGAGCTTACAAAACTAGGTGATGGGATCAATACCGAGCTCAAGGCAAATGATACGGTGAGTATAACGGGAACTAACCTTACCGATATTAAGGGCGCGATTGTAAAAGTTAACAGTTAATCTGCGTACAGAGAACGCTATTATGGGAAAACCAGCCGCCAGAGCGCGCATTGATTCCAGCGCACATACTGGCCCAATTCAAAGCGGAAGTCCCAACGTAATTATTGGCGGATTTCCGGCAGCACGAAAAGGCGACCCGCTTTCATGCTCCCAACATGGTCAGGGAAGTATTCTCAGTGGTTCAACAACGGTATTTGTGAACGGTTTGCCTCTCGCCAGGGAAGGTGACAAGACGGGTTGCAATACCTCAGCGACCCCTGCGGTCGCATCCACTCAACCCGCACCTCCGCAATACTGGGGCGGTACGGCGGCGAAGGATGCGGGTAAAGATGGTGCTATACATGGTGATGTTTACGACGCCCGTGTGCTTGGCGCCTATGCAAGCCTTGAAGATAAATCCGGCTTTGGAAAACCTGATACGGCTTCAGCCGGATTCGCACTTGCCGATATCACGGTCGGGAATACAAAAAGCCAGGATAAATATAAAGGCGAGGTACGTACTAAAGTAGGGGTGGCGACTGCCAGTGGCACGTTAGTGACCGATCGAGCTGATTACGGGGCGATTAATCTCAATGCAAACGCCACCGCGATACAATATGGCGCCTCGGGAAGCATTGGAAAAGAAGGGCAACAATACGGCGGCGTCGGTGGGGATGTATACCTGGCAACCGCTGAAGCGAAGGCCGTCAGTGAACTATATGACGGAAATAAAGGGCGTTATGGTTTTAATGTTGAACTTGGCGCAGAAGCCGCGGCGGTCAAAGGAGAGGCGACGGCTAAAGCCGATTTTTATGGCGTAGTCGTTGCCGATGGCAAACTTTCAGGGAGTGCAGGGAGCGCTGGCGCTTCTGCAGGCGTGGGAACCTGGATTGATAGCACTGATTATTCATTTAACCTTAAGGTGTCCGGTGAGCTTGCAGCGGCGCTCGGTCTGGGAGGAGATGCCAGTATCAAATTTGCTCTCAAACCGATCCTTGACTGGATTTATGACGATGATGAAAGTAAGCCGTCCCCAGCGGCGGGCAGTGGCGATGGTGTGATTAAGACTGGCTGTGTTACAGTCCTGATAGGAGATTAAAATGTGTAAATGGGGAACGTTGTGATGCATTGGTTTTTCTTTATTCTCTTTATGATTTGGACGCTAGCGCTTATCTGGAATGGAAAAGATTTATTTAACAAAAAGCAGTGGCTCCTTGCGGGGTTAATGTTCGTTCTGGTGTTAGTGGCTACGGTCGTCATTGGCTTTACGTTGAAATGGCTTGCTCAGTCAATGTCATTATTTTCCGTCGCAACGGCCAAGCATTATTCGATCATCTTATCCATGTCTTTCCTGTGTGTTTGGGGATTAAAGATCACAGTAGTGCTGCTCTGCACGTTATTTTCCGGCATTATGGGGGGGCACAAAAGATACAACGCGGAAAATTATGAAAAATTATCGTCTATGACACGTGCCGTGGCGCCTGGCTTACTTATCTTTGCTAAAAGCTTAATTACCCTCGGAAGCTTCCTTATGTTTTCGGGTTTATGGCTTAAGTAAGCGCGACGAGTGAGGTTGCATTATGGTTACTGAAAAACAATATTTTTTTCCTCTTGAGATAAAGGATCAGGAAAAAGAGATTCGGGAAAATTTCTGGAAATGTCTCTATACCTCTGCAGAAAAAGAGATGCTTCATTACTGGCTATTGTTACCCCAGAATGTTAAGCCAGCAGAGTTAAAGCCGATCACGTTTCAGGAGGTTGGGCTGACGAATATCGGACGATACATCGCCGATGACACCGGCCCCTATATTGAAGTCTGGGCTGCATATGAACACTGTCAGTGGGAGATGAATGCGTCAGACTGGCTTATCAATAAGCTCGATTTAATGGGTGAGAAAGTACTGAGCCAAAGGATAATTACTCATCCTTCAGGAAGCGGGAAGTTTGCGGATATCCTGTCCATTAAAATGATGCCATCGGGTGATGAGGTCGTTTCACGATATACGGTGCAGAAGGATTATAATCCTGTAAATGGTGGAGGAAATTACTTCCTTTTGAAAACGGCTTGTGCGTCGAAGGATTACAACACGATTGCCGATACTATTTTCCTGATTGCTATCAACTGGGATTTACTGCATCGCAGCAATTTGATGCTTTCAGAACTGTTGAAAACAGTCAGCCTTAGCAACAAAAATGACAGTGGATTTAAAATTCCGGATTCATGGCTGGTGAATACGCTGGATGATAATCGTCTGGTAATTGAACACACAATAGGTAACGTCAACCATGGAGTGATTAATTTCTGTCTTTTCCGTCAGGCTGATTATCCCGCTGCGCAGGCTATTTTCGATGAAGCAACTGCGCGCTTTAACCGCCACGATAGTGCGGTCTCTCTTACGACATCGGACATTGCCAGCATCCCAAATGATATCAATCCCACGTTTACAGGCGATCTTTATAGCTGTACGGGAGAGGTAGTCAGTGCTGCTGAGAATATCAGGGCTTATTACGATATGCGTATCTTTAAAATTAATGATTTGTGGTGTTACGTTGAGGTGGTTGGGCCTCATCGTAATCATCAGGATTATTATTACGAAGCCAATAAACGATGCATGGAAATCATTCTTTCTACGTTTCGCATAGAAAAACGATGAGCTGACAAAGTTAATTCATGACCATCTAAATAAAACCACAGAAATGTGGTTTTATTTTTGTTTCACAGAAACAATATCATAACCGCCTTCGTTCTGAGAATTAGTTAACTTCAGGCACTGAGAACAGATCATCGTGGAATAAAAAATCATGCTCAGCTGAACTATCGTTCAGCTCGCGGGAGTGGATATTCTGTTCTGAAAACTGACATCCCGCTATGTTAACGGCAAGATTATCCACGTGGCGAACGGTGCCGTTGAGAGAACGGGCACGCACTATGCTGTGTAACAGGTAGAAGTGGAGTATCCGCAGGTTCAGGCCGCCGCCAGGGCAGTATTTGAGGTGACTCATGAGTAAAGAAAATTACACCGCGCTGGATTATATCAATGATGCTATTGATGCAATTAATCATCGATTAGAAGAAAATCCTACATTTTCTTTATATGTTATGGCAAAGAATCAGTTGGACTATATTAAGTCTATTCTAACGGGGTCTGAGAAAGATAAAAGTAAATTGCACAAATTAAATCTTGGAGTGCTTGCGTCAAAAGAGTTTGATACAACCGATGCAGAACTTGCTCAGCATTTGTCCAATGTTAATTATATAGCTTCGCAAATGGGAAAAGGATTGAAGTTTATTCTCCCTCATGAGCAAGACGTTGAGTATTTGAAAAGGCAAAGACGGTATCGCAAGTGGTAAACAACGTTTGATTAAAGGGTGCGGGATGATAGATCTTTACAGTGAAGACTCAGTAATTAATCATTATGCCGATCGTTATAATAACTACATGCCTGTTAATGTTCGTAAGGTAATAAGAAGCAGCATTGATGATTCAAATTCCTCTCATGTATGGGATGAAACATTACCTTTAATCACAAATGAAGATGTTTCACGCGATAAAGCACTTGGGGCGTTAGTGGGTTTGGCTGTTGGCGATGCAGTTGGCACTACTCTTGAATTTAAACGCAGAGATAGTGAACATGTAGTGGATATGATTGGTGGCGGGCCCTTTGAATTAAAACCCGGTGAATGGACAGATGATACGTCTATGGCATTATGTCTGGCAGAAACTTATCTTTCAGAAAACAGAATGCATACCGATGTACTTAGAAAATATCTCCTGAAATGGTATCTCAATGGGGAGAACAGCAGTAATGGTCGTTGTTTTGATATCGGTAAAACGACGCGATTCGCGCTTGAACAGTATATGCTTGTCGGACCTTCCTGGTATGGTAATACAGAAAAGCACACGGCTGGTAATGCTGGGGTTATTCGTCAAGCTCCGGTGTCTATCTTCCGTCGAAAATCGCTGCGTGCGATTTACTTCGAATCCCAGGCTCAGAGTCGAGCAACTCATGGTGCAGTAGAGTCAATTAATGCATGCCAATTCCTCGGATTAGTATTGCACTATTTAATTAACGGTTATCAAAAAGACGAAGCTTTTTCGCCTCATGTTTTCCCATTATGCGCGCGTGTAATGATCATAAACGCGGGTGAGTATAAGCAGAAAACTCGCGATCAGATTCGTTCAAGTGGTTATGTTATCGATACGCTTGAGGCCGCGATGTGGTCCGTATGGAATACTGACAATTTCCGTGATGCGATTCTGCTGGCTGCCAATCTTGCCGATGATGCTGACAGCGTCGCGGCGACGGCGGGACAAATAGCGGGGGCGTTGTATGGTTATTCCGCTATCCCGCAGGACTGGAAAGATAAACTCGTACAACACGAACGTATTGCCACAATGGCGGGTAAACTATTCGATAGAGCGCCTGAGGATAATTTTTTATAGTTAGAATTACCAAGGGTAAGCGAGGGCATATGATGACTTGCGATCAGGTATGGAATTTTTAGTTAACTGAATCTACTGCAATGAATGAAATGACAATGTTTGGTTACGTTGATAGAGCATTAACTTTAGCACAGAAAAGATATGCAGACGTCAAGAATCGTGATCCCCAATCCCCGCTTTTGCAAATGTACGACTCTATTGTACAACAATTATTATTTCTACGGGATTTAATCGAAGGCAAGGAAAAGGATAGAGCGAAATTATGGGATATGACGTTCGGTATGTATGCAGGGAAGGAGTTTGATCATTCTGATGAGTTGTTTTTTGAAAGGTTGTCAGATGCCTGGTTTATTGTGGATCAAATCCGCCGAGGGTTAAAGGTTAGGCTGCCGCATGAGGTCGATACCAACTATAATAAAAAGAAACAAAACCTCATGAAGAAATTCCCTGATGAATTTTAGTATTTCATATGAATAATATTTTTTATTATGGGTGAAAGGTGATTGACTTACATGCTGATTTAAATGCCTTGTTAAAATATGTTGATAGATATCGTAAATACTTACCCATTAGCAGACCTTCAGTCCAGCGAAGGATGCAGTATACGTATGATAATAAGCCATTAGAATCATCCTCAAATAGTGATGTACAAAAACAATGGGATTTAACACCACCATGTAATATCTCACTAGCGCAATCACGGGATCGTGCGGTAGGTACGCTTATTGGTCTTGCTGTTGGAGATGCTGTAGGTACGACGCTCGAATTTTTACCTCGTGACAAAGCACACGTCAAAGATATGACAGGTGGTGGGCCATTTCGACTTCGTGCCGGCGAATGGACGGATGATACATCCATGGCGTTATGTCTTGCGGAAACGCTCCTTGAGAAGGGTGATGCTGATACTATATGCTTCAGGAATAAGCTTCTGGAATGGTATCAGCATGGTTATAACAGTTCAAATGGCGTCTGTTTTGATATAGGCAATACAACTCGGTTTGCTTTAGAACAATATTTAATAGTTGGTCCTGGGTGGAACGGTAATACTTCGCCAGAAACTGCCGGTAATGCTTCCATGATCAGACAAGCACCTGTCTCTATTTTTTTTAGAAAATCATTAAGCAAAGCGTTTTATGAAGCTAAAAAACAATGTATCGCAACACACGGTGCCGCGGAAGCAATAAATAGCACGCAGTATTTAAGTTTTTTGCTTGTGCATATGATTAACGGTAGCAATAAAGATTTTGTTTTTACACCACACGTTATGCCGCTTCAGCCACGTGTAATGATCATTAACGCGGGTGAGTATAAGCAAAAAACTCGCGATCAGATTCGTTCAAGCGGTTACGTTATCGATACGCTTGAGGCCGCGATGTGGTCCGTATGGAAAACGGATAATTTCCGTGATGCCATTCTGCTGGCAGCCAACCTTGCCGATGATGCTGACAGCGTTGCGGCGACGGCGGGACAAATAGCGGGAGCATTATATGGTTATTCCGCTATTCCGCAGGAGTGGAAAAATAAACTCGTACAACATGAACGTATCGCCAAAATGGCTGGTGAATTGTTCGATAGAGCCCCTGAAGACACTTTCTTGTAACTGTTTATCTCGATGAAAATTCAGGAAAAGTTGTTTTTTTTGTGGCATGAGAAGTCAATCTTACAGCTACTCATTATCAAACCAGCAGCGTTTACGCTTTGCGTATTGAAATGAGTTAACTTCTGGCACTGAGATTAGTCCATAGTGGAATAAAGATTATGCTCAACCGAATTACCGTTCAGCTCCCGGTGGAGGGGCTTCTGTTCTGGAAACTGACGGGCCGCGAGGCGATGTCCGAGTCGTTCGCGCTGACGCTGACCGTGCTCGGCACGGACGCGCGCATCGACCGCAGTAAGCTGCTGGGCCAGCCGGTCACGGTGACCATCCCGACGCAGAGCCTGCTGACGTCCCGCTATATTAACGGCAAGATTACCCGCGTGGCGGTCAGCGCCGTTGAGCTGACGGGCACCCGCTATGCGGTGTACCAGCTGACGGTGGAGCCGGACCTGTGGCCGATGAAGCGCGACCGTAACCTGCGTATTTTCCAGGGGCAGACGGTGCCGCAGATTGTGAAAACCCTGCTCGGCGAGCATCAGGTTAACGTTGAGGACAAACTCACCGGCAGCTACCGGGTGTGGGACTACTGCGTGCAGTATCAGGAGTCGAGCCTGGACTTCATCAGCCGCCTGATGGAGCTGGAGGGGATTGCGTATCACTTCCGCCATGAGGCGGACAAGCACACCCTGGTGCTCACCGACGCCGCCACGCAGTACCAGCCATTCAGCGGCTATGAGGTCATTCCTTACCACCAGACGCCGTCAGGCGGCAGTACGGATGAAGAGGGCATCAGCCAGTGGGCGCTGGAGGACAGCGTGACGCCGGGGATTTACAGCCTCGACGACTATGACTTCCGCAAGCCGAACGCGTGGCTGTTCCAGGCCCAGCAGAACCCGGCGTCGCCGAAGCCGGGCAGCATCGACGTGTACGACTGGCCGGGTCGCTTTGTGGACAAGGGGCACGGGGAGTTCTATGCCCGCATCCGTCAGGAGCGCTGGCAGGTGGAGCACCAGCAGATTCAGGCCACCGCGACGGCGGCGGGGATTGCGCCGGGGCACACCTTCACCTTAACCAACGCGCCGTTCTTCAGCGACAACGGTGAGTATCTGGTGACGGCGGCGGGTTACCACCTCGAAGAGAACCGCTATGCCAGCGGCGAGGGGGAGACCATTCACCGGACCGATTTCACGGTCATCCCGTCGGCGGTGGTGTACCGTCCGGCGCAGAGCACGGCGTGGCCGCGCACCTACGGCCCGCAGACGGCGAAAGTGGTGGGGCCGAACGGGGAGAGTATCTGGACGGACAAATACGGTCGGGTGAAGGTGAAGTTCCACTGGGACCGTCTGGCGAAGGGCGATGACACCAGCTCCTGCTGGGTGCGCGTGTCGAGCGCGTGGGCGGGCCAGGGCTACGGCGGGGTGCAAATCCCGCGCGTCGGCGATGAGGTGGTGGTGGACTTTATCAACGGCGACCCGGACCGTCCGATCATTACCGGGCGCGTGTACAACGACGCGAGCATGCCGCCGTGGGCGCTGCCGGCTGCGGCGACGCAGATGGGTTTTATGAGCCGCACGAAAGACGGTTCCGTGGACAACGCCAACGCCCTGCGGTTTGAGGATAAAGCGGGTGCAGAGCAGGTGTGGATCCAGGCCGAGCGTAACATGGACACCAGCGTTAAAAATGATGAAACGCACAGCGTCGGCGGCGAGCGCAGCCATTACGTGAAGAAAAATGAACTGCATCGCGTGGAAGCGAATCAGACTCAGGCCGTGAAAGGTGGCACCGAGATCCTGACGGGGAAAGGCAAGCTGGATGCGGCGGTGGAGCAGTACGTCATTGCTTCCGGGACGAAGCTGCGGCTGGTCTCCGGTGAGAGTGCCATTGAGCTGAATGCTAACGGCAAGATTAACCTCATCGGCAAAGAGTTTAACTTCTTCGTGGAAGGGGATGGGTATATCACCACGGGCGGTAAGCTGCATCTGAATACCTCTGGTACAAAACCGGGCACCACGGCGCCGGGATCGGGGCATAAAGGGGATATTGATGCGGCGGTGCAGGCGAAATTTACGGCCAAAGATGAGTAAAGCAGGTGCGGTGCTTATCGCGTTACTAACGACGGGAATGGCTGGAGGAGATGCGCAGAAAAAGGATCTTTGGATGTTTATTTCCGGGATGAGTGCATCGCTTAAGACGTTATCCGTTACAACCCTTAGTAACGCGCCGTTATCGTTTAAGATGACCAGGCAAAATGAATATATCAATTTCTACAATGCCGACGATATCAAACTCGCTGATGGAACGAACATAACCGCAATTGGGTTACGTTTAAGCAAACAAAACGACGGCATGGCGCCTTTACTGAATTTTTCACCTTCCTCAGGTCAATGCATAACGCTTGATACCGTTAAAAAGCGCTATCCGCAGCTGAGGTTAACTGATTATCCGCGCGGCCGTTCGGAGAACGAAGTGACCAGCTATACAGCCCGAAAAGATATGAATGGACAAAAAGTGAGCTTCAGTTTCAGCGTGAAAAATCCTCACTGTCTGGGTTCAGTCGTCATTAGCGCCGACTAAGAAATACTGCACTCATGTCCTGACGGTTTCTTCAGGGTGATAATGGCCATACACATTCAATAAATGACGATTAACGTGAAAAAACACACGCCGATATTTCTTTGTTCCGTCCTGATGTTTACCTGTCTCGGCAGCAATGTGGTTTTGGCTCAGGTGATGCCTCCCGTTCTGACAAAACGGGATTTTTCTGTGCAGATCAAAGACCAGCCTGTCGCCCTGGGCGACAGATGGACGCCTGATATTGCCCGTAAAATTGGCGTGCCGGTGGAAGGCAGTTTTACCGGTGAAGTTCCTTTTGATGGAGTCCACTATAAATTCTTTCAGCATCAAAACGCTGGAGTAGAAATATTCACTTCCAACCTCTGGTGGGATAAAGCGGAAAGAAGCGTTGATGATTATATCGTGTCTCAAATTACGCTGACTGCCGAAGACTTCGCAACGCCGCGCGGTGTCCATGTGGGTTCAACGAGAAAGGAACTGAACAGCGCATACGGTACCGGTCAGGTCGAAAATGATGCCGGGGAGCAGTGGATTACCTACGAATTGGATAAAAAACTGCTCTCTTTTGAGATAAAAGGCGACAACGTTATAAAAATAACGATGAATTACAACAATGATTCTCAAGAATAATTTATGACCAAAAAATATGTTGCAACCGTATTGTTCACGGCTTTATTGACAGGCGCAGTTGAAACGTCATCTGCGTTAGAGTTATCGCAATACAATAACCTCAATACGGTCAGACGCATCGTTAACGACAGCGAAGTGACAGACAATCTCAGGAAGACGTTGGGAGATCATTACCAGACCTTTATTGATAACTTTGATGTCTTCGGCGAACCGCATACCACCCCAGGTGGCGGATTGTTTGTTGAGGGCTGGCTAAAAGATCTTTATCTGGAGAACGCATCCGCGCTGGTCATCAATCCTGACGGCAAAATCTTTGCGGCCTGGGTGGTTCCAGAATCAAACGTTATCCATTACCAGTCATCTGATAATAGTCAGGCCATTAATGCCGATATTCAGCAATGGGCCGCCAGATTCAATACGATGCAGTTTGCAAAAAGCAGCCAATCAGGACTCGCGTTTGACGGGGAGTGGGCTGGTGAATTCGAGAACGACTCGACGTTAACCCTGCGGCTAGCTGAATCTGGCAACCGTATCACCGGGTCTTATTGCTATGTCTCCCGGAGAGGAAATCGCATCGATTGCCCGGAAGATGATGAGCATAATCTTAGCGGTACGATCGCGGGAAACCGTGCGAACGTTGAGTTCAACTCATCGTTTGGCGGCGCAGGCGGACGGGCTGTTCTGGAACTAAAGGGGAGTGAAATGGAATGGCGTTTAGTTACTCCTCCTCAAAAAGGAAATGATTTTGCTCCGCTGCGTTATACGTTACGTAAAGCCGCTTCGGTTCAAAACGCGGAAACCAGAAAACTGGACACCGAAAAGTTCACTATCTCTCTGATAAACAAGTGCGGGCGTTTCGAGGGTGAATGTGACCAGATGGTTTATCTCGGTGTGCGCAAAAGCGATAACAGTACGATCTCCTTAAAGGGAAAAACGTTACACGACCCTGCAGGTAAAATAATCGGCTCAACGTACAAGAACGGCGAGATCGCTTATACCGTCACGTATGTACCCGTGAAATTGGTTGTCAGCAAAGGCAGCCATGTTTTAGTCGAACAGTCAGGCCAGTGGCTTAAATAACTATAGCCAGCCAAAAGGCCAGCATCGATTGGCCTTCTTGTTTCTCTCAATATTAAGCATCCCGAGTTCACTTATGAAATACACCCTCCAGGAAGGCTCGTTTTCCCTTTTTCCTGCTGCCTGGCAGGATAACAGTATGAACATTATTCGCGATGACGAAAGCGGGCTGTCCGTAGTGGTCACCCGCGGTGTGATTCCCGATGGCAGCGACTACAAACAAGAGTTTCACCGCCAGTGGGATGTGTTGCGTCCTCAGATGGGTGAGATCGCCCAGAGCGAATTCCGGGACGTAAAAGCCGGGCCTGACGGAAACATTAACGGGCTGGAAGTTGAAACCACGTTTGACCGTAACGGGCAACGCCTGTGGCAAAAACAGCTGGCCGTGCAGACGCCGGGCAAACCGGTATTGATGATTTTTACCCTCTCGGCACTCAGAGCCTTTACCGAAGAGGACGAGGTGCGCTGGAGCGCGCTTAAGCAGAGCCTGACGCTAAACGACAACCGGAATGTGTAAGGCATGAGCGATAACAACGCGGCCCGTAAGGGCGACGAGATTATTCACTCTAGCATTTTTGCTGACATCACCAGCATTGTGGCGGAAGGTGCCGCCTATGCGGTGATTGGCGCGGCGGTGGGGCTGGCGGCTACGGCCGCCGCGCCACTCCTCGGTGCTGGAGCCGCCGCAGCAGGCGTGGCGGCAGTCGGATCCAGCTGTCTGTTAAGCGGGATTATTGGCGGCGTGCTGGCGAACGTGGCGGGGATCACCGACGATATCAGCAACGCCGCGGAAGGGTTAGGCAATGCGCTCTTCCCGCCGTCGCCTGCGGGTAAAATTACCACCGGCTCGAACAACGTTCTGACCAACGCAATCCCCGCCGCCCGCGCGGCAGGCACGCTGACGCCCGCCGATACACCGTCCCCTGAGCCGCAGTCGCCGGGCAGCTTTGCCGATTACGCGGGCATGCTGCTTTCCGCTGCCGGACAGTTTGGCAGCGAAATGTGGCAGCCGAGCGTGGCCTCTGCCGCGGCGGGGACCTCGCCGCTGGAAGAAGACAAGGTGGCGTGTGAAAAGCACTCCGGGCCGCAGTATCTGGCGGAAGGTTCTAAAAGCGTCTTCATCAACGGACAGCCCGCGGTGCGCGCGAAAGATCGCACCACCTGCGAAGGCACCGTGTCCGACGACGTCTCCCCGAACGTGATCATCGGCGGGGACACGCTCACGGTTCGCGATATCAAAAGCGGTAAAACGCCGGGTCTGGCGCTGGGGATGATTGCGCTCTCCCTGCTGCGCGGGCGTCCGGGCAAGCTCCTGAAAAACATGCCCTGCGCGCTGGCGGCGGCCGGCGGCGGGATGCTGGCGGATATGGCCGTCAACGCCGTATTTGGCTCCTCGCACCCGGTCCACGCCGCCACCGGCGTGAAGGTGCTGAACGACGACGATGAGCTCGACTTCTCGCTGCCGGGGCGCTTCCCGCTTCGCTGGCAGCGCAGCTACAACAGCCTGACGACCCGCGAAGGGCTGTTTGGTCTGGGCTGGGCAACGACTTTTGACAGCTATCTGACGCTGGAAGATAACAATGCGACCTGGTTCGATGAAACCGGGCGCGAGCTGAGCTTTGAACTGCCGCCTGTCGACCGTGCGTTTTACAGCATCAGCGAAGGCATCATTATCCGCCGCAATGAGAACGGCGACGTGGCGATTGCCGACGATGACGGTGCAGTGTGGCGTCTGTACAAACCGACCCGCATCAATCCTTCTATCCTGCGTCTGGCCTCCCTTAGCGATGAATACGGCAACGCGCTGCTGACGGCGTGGGACGAGCACGGCAGGCTGGTTGGTATCCATGATGAGCCGCGGGCGATAGACGTCACCCTGCGCTATGAAGATGAGCGCTTCCCGCTGCGCGTGACCTCGGCCAGCCATTTCGACGGTAACCAAACCTGGCCGCTGATGCAGTGGGGCTACGACGCGCGCGGCCAGCTGGCGAGCGCGACGGATGCCTCCGGCGTGGTGACGCGTGAATACCGTTATAACGAGCACGGGCTGATGGTCTGGCACTGCCTGCCGGGCGGTCTGGAGAGCGAATACCGCTGGCAAAAATTCGACCACTGGCGCGTGGTGGAAAACCGCACCAGCACCGGCGACGGCTGCCGCTTTAGCTATGATTTAGCCGCCGGGCTGACGACCGTCGAGCACTACGATGGTCAGACGCGCCGCCACTACTGGAACGCGCAGAATCTGATTGTCCGCTACGTTGACGAGCGCGGTGAAAACTGGCGCTACGAGTGGGATGATAACGAGCTTCTCACGCGTCGCATCGATCCGCTCGGCAACGCCGTCACCTTCGTCTACGACGAGATGGGCAACCGGGTGCAGGAGACCGATGCCGACGGCAATACCCGCATCACCACCTGGCTGGAGCACCGCGCGCTTCCCGCGGCTATTATCGAAGCCGACGGCAGCGCCACCCGGTTCTGGTACGACGAACACCACGGGCTGAAGCGCGTGGTGGATCCGATGGGGCAGACTACGCAGCTGCGCCGGGACGCGTTCGGCCTGGTCGTGGAAGAGGTCGATGCCGCAGGCAACAGCCGCTACCAGGAGTACAACGAGGCCGGGCAGATCGTTCGTGCGACGGACTGTTCCGGGCGAATTACCCGCTATCGCTATCATCCGCTGGGCTGGCTGGTGGCCGAGACTGGCGCCGACGGTGAAGAGACGCGCTACCGCTACGACGCCGCAGGGCGTCCGGTGCAGCTCGATCGCCCGGAAGGCTGGACGGAATCGCTCACATGGAACGAACGTGGCCTGCCGGTGAAGCATGCGGGCGCCGACGGGAAAGAGAGCGAGTTCAGATATGACGAGGCGGGGCGCTTAACCGCCACCCGTAATACGCAGGGTGAAGAGGTGCGCCGCCGCTGGGACAGCCGCGGGCGTCTGATTGCCCTGGAAAACGAGAACGGCGAAGCGTATCAGTTCCGCTGGGGGCCAGACTCGCTGCTGCTGGAAGAGGTGGGGCTCGATGGCGTAGCCTCGCAGTATCGCTATGATGCCTGCGGGCGCACGATTGCGCGCACCTTTGCCGCCGGTCATCCGGAGGCTATCACCCACGCCTTCGCCTGGAGCGCGAGCGGTCAGCTGGTCGCCCGCACCACGCCGGAAGGGCAGACACGCTACCACTACACGCCGTCCGGGCTGTTAAGCCGGATTGGGCTGCATCCTGCGCTTTCAGCCGACGCGTGGAGCACCGAGGCAGAGCAGGAGCTCGTCTTTGAGTATGATGCGCTCGGTCGCGTGACGCGCGAGGCGGGCGAGCACGGCGAGCTGGCGTGGGAGTATGACGCACTGGGCAACCGCACCTCCGTCACGCTGCCCGATGGCCGCGAGCTGAAGCAGTTCTACTACGGCAGCGGACATCTGCTCAGCATTGCTCTCGACAAGCTGTCGGTCTCCGATTTTACCCGTGACGAACTCCACCGCGAGACCAGCCGAACGCAGGGGCTGTTGACCACCCGCAGCGAATACGACCGCCTCGGCCGACTGCACCGCCGGGACGTTTTTACCGGCAATGCGCAGCGCCCGTCGCCGCGCCGCTGGTCCCGCCGCTGGGATTACGACTACCGTAATAATCTGGTGCGGGAAGAGCGGGACGATAATCCGTTCAGCTGGTACCGCTGGCAGTACGACAGCGCCGGGCGCCTGCTGGTTCAGGACGGCACGCTGCCCGGCCAGGAGCAGTGGCGCTGGGATGCTGCCGGTAACCCGCTCGAAGGATCTGCTGAGAAGGTCACGCACAACCGCCTGACGCAGCTGAACGGCATTCGCTGGCGTTATGACATCCACGGCCGCACCGTGGAGAAGGATAACGGCCAGACCCGCTGGCACTACCGCTACGATGGCGAACATCGCCTGACGGAAGTCATCAGCCAGCCGCGGGACCGCAATAAACCTCAGACGCAGGTCAGCTTCCGCTACGATCCGCTCGGTCGCCGCATCAGCAAAACGCGACGCCAGATGCTGGGCGGACAGCCAACCGGCAAGCCGGTCACCACCCGGTTTGTCTGGGAAGGATTTCGGCTGCTGCAGGAGGTGCACGGGGATGTGCCGCTGACCTACATTTACAGCGATCAGGACAGTTACGACCCGCTGGCGCGCATTGACGGCGTTGATGCCCCTGAGATCTTCTGGTTCCACTGCCAGCCCAACGGCACGCCGGAGCGGATGACGGATATCGAAGGGCAGGTGCGCTGGGAAGGGGTGAACAGCGCCTGGGGCAAGCTGCTGCGGGAAAGCGAGACGCAGATATCAGGATATTCTCAGAACCTGCGCATGCAGGGGCAATACCTGGACCGTGAGACAGGGCTACACTACAATCTGTTCCGTTATTATGACCCGGACTGCGGACGGTTTACGCAGCAGGACCCGATAGGGCTGGCGGGGGGGATAAACCTTTACCAGTATGCGCCGAATGCGCTGGGGTGGGTGGATCCGTGGGGGTTAAGCCGATGCAATACAGGGAAAAAACCAGGGCCGCAACTTCCTGGAGGAATTGCAGAAACATTTGATAAAAGCGTTTATAAAAACAGGCAGCTGAAAAGAGACGAGACTTTTTATAAATATCATGGTGTAAATAATAGAACAGGAAGAAAAATTTCTTGGCTGACAAATGAAAAATACAATTCCGAGGAGGTTTTGCGAGAAAAGCTAGCTATTCGCCATGATTGGGGTGTTAATATTACTAATGTATCAGAGTTTAGAGTTCCTAAAGGAACGTGGGTGAGTGAAGGTCCTGCTGCAGCTCAAGGGGCAGGATATCCTGGGATGGGATACCAGGCTGTGGTATCAAATCTTCCAAGAGCATGGGTGGTTAAAACTTTAAGGGTTCCCTGGTAATGAAATTGAATAACTTAAAAAATGCACTTGAAAAAATAATTTTTGAACTTAATGCCAATGGTAAACATGAATCGGTAAATTTTTTTCAAACTCGTTATGAACAGATAATAATTTTTGGAGACAAAATTCCATTTGAAATAATTGAAAGTCTGTCAACATGCAGAGCTATGGCTCAATACGCAAACTTTTCCCTCAGGGAAGAAAAACTTTTAGATGATGTTGTTAATTACGCACTTGATATTAAAAAAATGATGCCCTGATATTAAGCAAAGAGAAGGATTGATTTTTGCGAGGTTATAATTAAGCAGCGTCTGTTTTTGAAGTGCTCACTCAAACAACAAAAAACAGATAATTTTTAATAAAAGAACACTATTGGCTGGCTTAATATATTAAAATCAAAGCCCGGGTCACGCAACTGAACGGTATTCGCTGGCGCTATGACATCCACGGCCGTACCGTAGAGAAGGATAACGGCCAGATCCGGCACTACCGGTACGATGGCGAACACCGCCTGGGGCAAGCTGTTGCGGGAGAGCGAGACGCAGGGATCAGGATATTCTCAGAACCTGCGGATGCAGGGGCAATACCTGGACCGTGAGACAGGACTGCACGACAATCTGTTCCGGTATTACGACCCGGACTGCGGACGGTTTACGCAGCAGGACCCGATAGGGCTGGCGGGGGGGATAAACCTTTACCAGTATGCGCCGAATGCGCTGGGGTGGGTGGATCCGTGGGGGTTGAGCCGTAAATGTAAGGATCCATCTAAAGAAGCTACGAGATGGCAAGGTCAAGGTAATTACAAAGTATAGATGTCTACAAAAACAGGAAACTGAAAAAAGGCACGATTCTGTATGCATTATATCCAAACGGTGATACTCCTCCATCATATGCAGTGACTTATCCAACCGTTAGGCAAAATAAAGGAAATGCTATAGGCTACCATGAAGCACTTCAGGTTAAAATAGATCCTCATCGTACATTAAGAACGCAAGTTAGAGCTTATTATGTAAGTGAGGATATTGATGTAGCATATGGAAGAGCATTGGCTAATGAGATATATGGTCGAGGGGGGGGGCAATTCTTTATCCCTGAGGAATTTAGAAATCTTTTGATACCAGGGAAGGTCATTAGCATATGATTAATTTTAAAATTAACGTGGTAAATGGTAAGGTTGAGTTAGACAATAAATGTCTTTTAATACAAAGGGAGGAGGAATTTATAACTTCTGATCTTTACAAATATCTTGAATCAGAAAATAAAATGCAGAAATTAATTCCCCATCATTATACAGTTAATACCGTTCTTTGGTCGGGAAAGGAATTCGAGATTATAATACAACCATTATGCTTCAGTAATTTGCCATTTACGGTGCAATTAATTTATAAAGAGGGAGGGTATTATAAGGCAATAAATGATTGGAATAAGGTTTCTAACATTGATATGCTAAATAAAGAAGTCGAATTTTTATATCAATGGGTGTCGGGTGAATATGATCTTGGCAAACCAGATGAAAAAGAAAAACATAGTATAATGTGGCGCTTGGAATGGGGTGATATAACTATTTGCTATGATATTAAATCATTTAATTGCGGTATTTATTTAACGTGGAATTAACTATTAAATAAGGTTGTCATATTGTGCTGATAACCCGCTTGAAGGTTCCGCTGATAAGGTCACGCACAACCGCCTGACGCAGCTGAACGGCATTCGCTGGCGTTATGACATCCACGGCCGCACCGTGGAGAAGGATAACGGCCAGACCCGCTGGCACTACCGCTACGACGGCGAACACCGCCTGACGGAAGTCATCAGCCAGCCGCGGGATCGCAACAAACCGCAGACGCAGGTCAGCTTCCGCTACGATCCGCTCGGTCGCCGCATCAGCAAAACGCGCCGCCAGATGCTGGGCGGACAGCCAACCGGTAAGCCGGTTACCAACCGGTTTGTCTGGGAAGGGTTCCGGCTGCTGCAGGAAGTGCACGGGGATGTGCCGCTGACCTACGTTTACAGCGATCATGACAGCTACGACCCGCTGGCGCGTATTGACGGCGTTGATGCCCCGGAGATTTTCTGGTTCCACTTCCAGCCGAACGGCACGCCGGAGCGAATTCTGCTCACCATGTTATACCCGTTGAGGTGTGGAAAGAGGAGCAATCATTCTTCAATAATATTGGCATCGGAAAAGACATGAACTCTGCGTTTAATGGTATTAATTTTCCAGGTAGCGCATCAGCGATGAAACAAGATGCAGGGAAAGGTATGGATATCTTCCATAGCAGTAATTATCATAACTATAGTGACATTCTCCGTCGGCGCATTGCTCGTGTTGAGTAACGATATATTTCTGGAAGATTAGATGCTAAAGGGGCGAGGATAGCTATAAGGCGGATCCAGATTGATATGAAGAATAAAATTTGGATGGGTCATGTTCCCACAAAAAAATCAGGGGAATGAATTAATGTCCTATTATGTGATCATGAATGACTTTGAATCATCACGCATGCCAAGAAATTTACAGGGCATGGTTGATGAAAGATTACAGGTTAATGAAAACTGGGAAATAGAAGGCTCTGCCTTTCCCTTCCCTTATCGAATAACAGACGATGCATGCCCAGACCATATTTATTTGTTGTGCAATAAAAATGTTGGGGCTTTGAAATTTGACTATTATAAAAAAGACTTTGGACACTTGATGGATAAGTCTTTATTTTCGATTTTTGAAAATTATAAGCACAATGTTTTTTTTGGCCGAGATATTACACCAGTTTCGATTGGGAATGGTCAAGTTCTTCGGGATGATTTTAAATATGCATATTTTCCAGGCGGCGATGTTATAGATAAGGATAAATCTATTCTCGAAGAGGATAAGTTCGGAGATACCATACCTTTTAAAATTGAATTCAAGGATGATGCGCTAGAAAATGATATACTTTCGTTGAACGACACATTGTTAGGTGGTTTTATCATTGTTAAACAAGAGGTCAAGGAAGTTATAGACAGTAAAGGATTCCGGGGGTTGAAACTTGTTCCACTGGAAAATGCTTTAGACGTTTTTTGTGAAGATTATTTCTACGAAATACACTCAAATCGTAAAAGAAAGGGCAATAAACTACCTTAATATTGAAGGGTGTCGTGCCATTATTGATTCTTTGTTTTTCTTTTTTAATGGCGCGAAGAAGTTCTTTGGATTATGAGTACATTTTTCAACTATGGATATGGTAATTTTAAGCGTAGCCAATAATGATAACTCTTAAAGAGGAATAATGCATATAAAAAATACTATCCAAGACTTTGTCAAGAAATTCAAAATGAATGATTTAAATATGGGAGAGATAGACTATGCAGACGATGAAAATGAAACTTCTTTTCCTGTAAATTTAAATGGTGAAATTCGATTTTTTTATAGCCATTTGATTTTAAATGACCACCCAACATTTGATGGTGCATTCATTATACAGATTGTTGAGCCCCAAGAGCTTAATAAAATGTTATCAGGCTGGCGAGTTCAAAATGACACGACCTGGCGCGATGAATATATAATCTTTGCTGAACGAAATGGAGATGTTCTTTTTTGTGATACCCAAAATATCACATCTCCTGTTTATGGTAGTATTCAAAAAAGAAATTTCATTATTTCCAATTCGTTAGCCGACTTTTTGGATGCTTTTTGTTCTGCCATTGAGATCGAACAAAGTAAATATGATGGTGATGCTACAGATGATGATTTTAATTTCAGAGAGGACTTTCTGGAAGATATCGATTTAATGCTAAAAAGCAAGCTTAAGGATGTTGAGGCGGAAGGTTTTAAGCAATTCTTTTTTGGCTAGGTTAATAATAAAAACTAACACTTTTAGAACCCTCCTTACTTCTGACAACATTTTTCGCTTAAAACCACTTTTATATAGGCAAGGAGGTCTCTTTTCGATTGATAATGAATAAGCATATGAAAAACGGTTTCGATAAATTTGATGAAAAAGTTACATCTCTTGTAGAAAAAGGAAACGAGTTCCATTTAAATGGGCCTCACCTAGTGAAGTTGCTGATCAGATGTGGAAAATGACAACAAAAACAGATGGTAAGTCGATTATTTTCAAATTGGGTGATGGAATAAAAAAGTACTGGAGTAATATTGTTATGAATACTAAAGGGAAAAATACTAGAGACGATTTTATTAAATTTCTTGAGAATTTATCTTCAAATGCCAGAAATAATCTAAGTGAGTGGGAGAGCAAAGACTTACCCTCATATTTTGAATCGATGGCATCTTGGGTTGAAGATATGGATGGATATTATTTAAATCAAAAATTACCTGTTCCAGAAAATGTTAACTGGACATTTATTGCAGATATTTTAATGGCTGCAAGAGTTTATGAATAATATTCAATAATAATTGGCCGGGAAGAGCATCAAATCTTCCCGGCGTTTTATTATTTAACGTGTTAAAAAGTATGATGGCGTCCGAATCGTTCCGATGACCCGATAGGTTTTAATGGCGGTATAAATACTTACGTTTACGCCACTAATCCGTTGAATTGGGTTGATCCATTAGGATTGAAAGCGAAGTGTGCACCGACTCGATAAAATGACCATAACCAGGCGGCATTTGGTAGGCAGTGGCAAGGAAGAGGGATTTATCAAGGCCGTTATTCTTGGTCAAACACAATGCTTAAAGAAGGCGATATTGTTTATGGTGGAGCACCTGGGCAGTCAGGATTTTATTTCGACAAAGCCACTTTAGAAGCTGCTAGTGGTAGTCGACAAAAATTATGGGAAAGTTTACAAGTTCTACCTCATGAAAAATATGGGTTTAGAAGTAAGATTCAGATGTATAGAGTCAAACGAGATGCTATTGCTGGTACGGGACAAGCTTTGTCACCAGATACTGAAATGTTAGGAAGCGGTGGCGGTACCCAATTCTTCCTTTCGAATTATAAAAAAGTTCTGGAACCTATTGGTCTTCCATTTGATATTGGGATGTGAAAATGAATTTTGACGCAGAAACTGGTGTTCTTAAATTTAATAAAAGGGTTCTATTAGGACCAAGAGTTACTAAGACAGAGTTGTTTAATAATACAAATGTAAGGTGGGAGGGGTGGCCTGAAAAAAAAGACAATAAAACAGTCTCATACAGAACTATCCTTAAAGGTGACCATGAGTTCGGAGATATATATCTAATAATTGACTTCTTGGTTCCCAATGATCCTAACTCAATAATTCGTAGTTGGCGCTTCGCCCCAGAAAAATTATTGATGGGAAAACAGAATAGACCCGAAGGGAAAGTCACCCGATGTTTAAGGGAATGGTTCAAAACTAAATCTACTATTGTTCTTCCTGTATCAAGGGAGTGGGGACATGTTGATGCTGCTTATGACCCTCATAACCTAACAGGAACAATTCTCTGCCACTATTGCTTAGACCCTCATGAATTGTAAGTGGAGAACTGGTAAAATATATGATTCAATTGAAGTTACTTATATGACTATATCATAGTGTTTCCAATATAAATTGGACAGTTGCCATCCTAAACGAGAAAATAAAAAGGTATAAGCCATTTTTTTGACATAGATGTTACTGGCCTGGATGTAATTGAACCCCGGAAAAATACATTCTTTATCTTAAACACAAAAGATCTTGATGTCTCCGGAAGAATTGTTAAAAGTGCGAGGAGTTGTGGTTGATGTGAAAAAATACTATAAAGGTAACGTTGATTTTATTGCAGGTGAAGGAATTATTCTCAATGAATTCATAGGGGAGGTGGCCACACGACAAATAAATATTATAGATGGCGATTGTTATGCATCTTCCTCTTTGCTAGATAAAAACGAGAAAGTTGGTTTTCTGCTGTATGATGGTAAAAAAAGCGATCTGGACTTAAGTGATACTGAAGAAATTTCGAATGAGGAATTTGAAACTTTCTGGAAAACATCAACGAGTTCATTGCAAGAAAAAAAACAAATAAAGCTCTTGTCTGGAAATGCTGTGGAACCTTTGAAAAAATCCATAGTTATTGCTCACATTGTGAATAATAAAGGGAAATGGGGTAAAGGCTTTGTTCTGTCTCTTTCAAATAAATATCCTTCTGCAAAGGAATACTATCTCAATAGCTTCAATGGAAATAACACCCCAGAATTAGGTACGGTTGATTTTGTCTTGGTTGATGCTAAAGAACAGATATTTATTGCTAATATGTATGCACAAGATGGTATTAAGAAAAATGTCAATGACAAAAATCAATACGTATGTTATGCATCCCTGGAAGTTTGTCTTGAAAAGTTATCTGACTTTGCTTTAGTAAATCGCCTTTCAGTACAAATGCCAAGAATAGGCGCTGGCCTCGGTGGAGGTGATTGGGATGTTATAGAGTCATTGATACTTAAAAAGATTTGCTATAAGATGATCGATTGCAATGTAATAATTTTATAATATAAAATGATAATTTAATAATGCATTTTATTGAATTCGATTGTTGCTTAGAAAAGGATTTTTAATTAAAAGGACAGGCGCTTGAGTATGAAAATATCTATAACAAATACTATTGAAAAAGGAAACGAGTTACACGACAGCCAAAAATACGCCGAGGCTTTAGAACAATACCAAAAGGCCTGGCAAGCTCTTCCTGAACCAAAGTCCGAATCAGAATTTGCCAACTGGATCTCTGCATGCATGTACAGCGCATATTTTGATCTTGCGGATTACGTTGAGGCAAAGAAATGGGGAGAGACGGCTTTACGGACACGTGGATCGGATATAGACACTGCACCGTTAATCGACTTGGGTATGGTCTGTTACGAGTTGAATCAATTCAATGAAGCGTATAAATATTTTAACGATGCTTATAACTACGGCAAAGAGCGTGCTTTTCAGGATAGACCTAAAAAATATCTTGAGTTCTATCTGCGTAAGAAGGCGTAAGAAGGCGTAAGAACAGTAATTTATACCATTCAAAACAAATCAAACGTTAAACAAGAAGTTCATTACGTCGCCATCTTTAACGATGTAATCTTTATCGATGGGACAACTTTACCGGCAATGCCCAGCGCCCGTCGCCGCGCCGCTGGTCCCGCCGCCTGGAGTACGATTATCGCAATAACCTGGTGCGGGAAGAACGGGACGATAACCCGTTTAACTGGAACCGCTGGCAGTACGACAGCGCCGGGGCCTGCTCGCTCAGGACGGCTCGCTGCCCGGTCAGGAGCAGTGGCGCTGGGATGCGACTGGTAATCCGTTAGAGGGCGCTGGAAAGAAGATTGCCCATAACCGGGTCACGCAACTGAACGGTATTCAGTGGCGTTATGACATCCACGGCCGTACCGTAGAGAAGGATAACGGCCAGATCCGCTGGCACTACCGGTACGACGGCGAACACCGCCTGGGGCAAGCTGCTGCGGGAGAGCGAGACGCAGGGATCAGGATATTCCCAGAACGAGCGGATGCAGGGGCAACACCTGCATTGTGAGAGAGTTGCACGACAATCTGTTCAGGTATTACGACCCGGACTGCGGACGGTTTACGCATCAGGACCCGATAGGGCTGGCGGAGGGATAAATCTTTACCAGTATGCGCCGAATGCGCTGGGGGGATCCTATAGGTTTAACCGCTTGCAAAAATGGAAGCCCTAAACGGTCAGTGAGAAACATGTCATTTGCTGACTGGATTAAAAGAAAGGCAAAAGGTGGGAATAATACCCATGTGTATTTAGGATTTAGAATCACTGAAGAAGGCTAAATCGCGGTCATGCACGGAGCATAGAATAAGCAGTTATTCACAATAATTCCCATTTTGAAAATTCTATCAATAGCATAAGTCCTACAAGAAAGTTATACTCGGATGCTGTTTTGTGGGGTGGAAACTGGCTTAAAAACAATGGGGTTAATGTAAAATGGCCGACAGACTTACAGTAGTGTCAGGAAATGAAAAGCAAAAAAAGTGGCCAAAAGAAGGCGATGTTTTTTACTTCCAGTTAAATGATGATCGATTAGGCTATGGTATGGTCGCCCTGGGTAAAATAGATGTCGGCCCATTCAAAAATACTATAGTTATATATATATATGACTATTTTACATCTTCGCTTCAAGAAGATGCTGTATTGGCAAAAGATAATTTGCTATTGCCACCAATTATTACTGATAATTCATGTTGGAAAAACGGTTCTTTCGTAACGTTTAAAACTATCGAAACGAGCGAAGTGGATATTTTACCACAGCATTATTTTAAAAATCCTGTCAGAAATAAAATATATGATCAGCATGGAGTGTCAATTGAATCGCCGACTGAGAATATACCAGTCGGTGAAGAGTCGATTCAATTCTATAAAAGCATTATAAAATCTATAGAAAGCTTTGTTAACTAATAGGCTAGACCGGGAAGGTATTTCCGGCCTTTGCTTACGCAATGAGAAAAATCATAAGCATACAAACAGATACTACCACTTTAGTTATTTATGATTTGATATCATTAAAGCATAGAATAAATGGAGGCGTAGATTGGTGGAGTCTTCCAGAAGATGAAGTAGAAGAGGTAAATAAAGGGAATGTATTATTTCTCAATCTTGGGGATGATGGCGCCTATAAAGTCAATATTAAAAAAACTTACCTAAAAACATGTTTAGAATGAGTGACGGAAAACACTTCCAGAAAGCGAACAGACAATTATATTATAAAATGAATAATGACCCATCATATAGAGCTTCCCTTGAGGAAAAATTCCCGGGCATATTTGAAAAGGTTTCACCAGGTAAGCGTGGCGCGCTCCTAAGAACAGCTCCAACAGGTTCTGGTTGGGAAACAACTTGGCATCATCATGAGCGAGTTGGTGGGTTGTTACAATTGGTTGATTGGCCAGATCATAACTCAAGGCATCTGGATTATGACCCGAAAGGATATGGTGGAAGAAAAACTTGGGGGGGGCTCGATGCAGATAATTGTGAGGGTATAATGAATACATATACATCTATAGATGAATTAATAGCAAGACTTTCTCAGTTAGAGCCTGGTGAATGGATTTATACTAATATAAACACATGGGAAGCACGGCCTGAAGATACTCACTTCTTTTATATTTCTTGGGGTTATATCCAAAGTTTGGAGGATGACGAAATATACCTTGATGAAGAGGGTCTGGAAATGCCCTTAGCAGTAGAAACTTTTTCTTTGAAAGGATGGATGTTAGTCAGTTCTTTGAACTATATGGTGAAGAATAAAAAGAGTGGAGGTCATGGGAATAAATGGTTTATCGATGAGGTGAATTATTATAGGGAAAATGACACATATAGAACATGATTTTAATAATGATGAGCAGTTCGCTTAATTAAGCAACCAATTCGAAATGCCTTGACAAAAGCCCACGCTCTGTCGTTTCTGGAATGCGGGGCGGAAAAGCTCCAATAGTGCATGATACACAGTGGAGCGGGAAAAATAGATCTTATGTCCTACACCAGAGAACCCCTATCCAACATGGAGGCGGTATTTATGATGATTGATAATCAAGTAATCGTTACAACAAAATATCACCTTGACATTCTAGATCGTGCTTATCATTTTTGAGGTATAATATGCAAAGACAAGTGCTTATCGAACTAATAAGGAAAATCCAACACAGCGAAGGGACAGAAGAAGAAGCTGATAATGACATCGACCTCCTTTGTAGAAGTGTCGCAGATCCTCAGGCAGCTAATTATATTTATTATGAAGAACTTAGCGCAGAAGAAATTGCGGATAAAATTATAAGTTATAAACCACTTCAATTATAAGTAGTATTCGGGGGGCGCAATGAGTCCCCCATATTGAAAAAAACCATCCCAAAGCTTGGTTTTTTTTCATTCAAAACAAATCAAACGTTAAACAAGAAGTTCATTACGTCGCCATCTTTAACGATGTAATCTTTATCGATGGGACAACTTTACCGGCAATGCCCAGCGCCCGTCGCCGCGCCGCTGGTCCCGCCGCCTGGAGTACGATTATCGCAATAACCTGGTGCGGGAAGAACGGGACGATAACCCGTTTAACTGGAACCGCTGGCAGTACGACAGCGCCGGGGCCTGCTCGCTCAGGACGGCTCGCTGCCCGGTCAGGAGCAGTGGCGCTGGGATGCGGCTGGTAATCCGTTAGAGGGCGCTGGAAAGAAGATTGCCCATAACCGGGTCACGCAACTGAACGGTATTCAGTGGCGTTATGACATCCACGGCCGTACCGTAGAGAAGGATAACGGCCAGATCCGCTGGCACTACCGGTACGACGGCGAACACCGCCTGACGGAGGTTATCAGCCAGCCGCGGGATCGCAACAGGCCGCAGATGCAGGTCAGCTTCCGCTACGACCCGCTCGGACCACGCATCAGCAAAATGCGACGCCAAATGCAAGGCGGACAGCTAACCGGCAAGCCGGTTTGTCTGGGAAGGGTTCCGTCTGCTGCAGGAGCTGCACGGAGACGTGCCTCTGACCTATGTCTACAGCGACCAGGACAGCAACGACCCGCTGGCGCGAATTGACGGCGTGGAAGCGCCGGGGATCTTCTGGTTCCACTGCCAGTCCAACGGCACGCCAGAGCGGATGACGGATAGCGAAGGGCAGGTGCGCTGGGAAGGGGTGAACAGCGCCTGGGGCAAGCTGTTGCGGGAAAGCGAGACGCAGGGATCAGGATATTCCCAGAACCTGCGGATGCAGGGTCAACACCTGCATTGTGAGATGGTTGCACGACAATCTGTTCCGGTATTACGACCCGGACTGCGGACGGTTTACGCAGAAGGACCCGATAGGGCTGGCGGGGGAGATAAATCTTTACCTGTATGGTGCAAATAGTCTTACGCGAATAGACCTTCTGGGATTAAAACAAGAGGAAGTTATACGCTATACGAGTAAAGATGAAGCGATTGCATCAGCTTCTGAGCGTGGTGGTAAAGGTGGATTGGTCCCAAATAATCGAGGTGATAAAGCCATATGGGTTAATCATGATAGCCGACCAGGATTTAACCCTGGATAAAAATATCCTTCCTCGTTTTAATGATAAAATCACTTCATTCCAGATTGAAAAGAAAGATGCTAAAGGTAATTGGAAGAAATGTGGTAAGAGGATTACGTAATGATTTTTGAAATGTTTATACATAAAATTGAACACTTCACTAATGCGAGAGCAGAGATTGAAAGTTTTGGAAAATATATCTATGTTCAGGATGAACCGGACCTATTCCCCGTTTGTTTTAAAAAAGAAAATGGGAAGCATGTAGAGTTGAGTCGTTGGCAAACTTGCTTTCCTAAAGTTATGTTTCAGCGTGCGTTAAACAAGTTAGGCCTAAGTGAAGATGGTAAGTATGCATTTGAAGTTTTCCTTTCTCGATTAGGTTATCTTTTTCAAATAGATAACCGACAGCGTATAGATAAAGATATCTTTATCTTGTTTTATATCTATCAACTGTTTTCTTTAAAAGATAACGAAGAAGATTACGCTATAAAAGCAAAAAGCTTTTTTTTAAGATTTTTGTGTTTTGAAATGGGCATGGATGATGACTCTTATAATTTGCTATGCATTACTAAAGATGGGATTTGTATAAATACTTCTCAGCATGGTAATGTCTCAATATTGTCTTTGCTTGAGCAATTTTATGTACAATTTGAAAAAAAGAAAAACTTTGAAGATATTAAGTCTATAAAACATTATCAATTATCAGTGCTGAATTTTTTGTTTGTTGCGAACAACGATAGAAGTTCCCTGTCTTTTAATGATAAAAACTGCTACCTTTGCGATCCTGATAGTTTTATTAATACTTATGAGAAATCTAAAAAAACAATTTATAGAGCCTTGGAACATTGTTTTGACAAGTATCAATCCACGAAGAATTTACTAATATCAAATTTCATTATAATGAATTATTCGTATTATATTGTTAGAAATAATTTGGCTGATCTCAAAACTTTAAGAAGACATGTTTCTTCAGATATGTTTAGACAAATAATTTCCTCAATAATGTACAGAGTTTTTTTTGTGAATGAAGACGAGATATTTAAGGTGGTTGGCAATGAATATGACATCAGCCTTGAAAAAAATGAAGGTCGAATGCTTTTTAATTTAATATATTCGATTTAAGGCATTAATGTTAGATCACTGTCGGGGGGCATTAGGTTTTGAATGTTCAAACCGCTGTAGAGCCCTCGATTCTTGAAGGCCAAACCATGGCAGGACAATAGATTTACGGTTTGCTCGTTGTAAGTTGAAAACTTGGTATCTCTCATACCGTGCCTTGGCGGATGCCTCTATTAATTGTGCGGATTATTTTCTTAACCAGAGGATTCTTTATTGGAAAAAATAATTTGTTATTTCCGCCAAGTATTACGGATAATTCATGTGGGAAAAGGGTCATTTTGTAACTTTTAAAAATATCTACATGAGCGAGGCAAATGTATTCTCCTTTAAAGTCCCTAAGCGGATGGCGGATTTAAAAGAAGAAAGTGCAATACCTCAGGTTGGTTATCGTACTAATCCGTTACATCAAGAGGGATTAATTCCTAAGCGTGTGGATCCGACAACGCCAGTTAGATCGTATGAATTACCATCAATATGGGCAGAATGGCTTGACGAAGTAGCGATTCCAGTCTCGGGGAGTGTAAAATAGGTTATTATATGAATATTAATAAAGATGAAGAACTCCTTGTGATAATAAAGAACGAAGGAAGATTTTATTGGTTCGTGGCCTTTAAAGAAATGTGGGTTTTAGACAGAGCAAAATGGGTAGAAGATTTTGTGAGAAGTGGGATGGAAATAAACCTACAGGATATTCATAAGGAAAGATATAACATACCAGTTGTAAATGAAGAAAACGCAAAGATATTCATTGATGGTTTAATTAAAGATGCTTATTTATATAATAAGGATGATATAGCTGAGGAGTTTTATAATAGGCTTTCGCAAAAAACCACCTGGTGGGATATATATGATCTAATGCCAGATTTGTTTATAGACTTTGATAATAAAAGACTATATTCCCAATATGTCGAAAGTATGCATTATCACAAATATGTTCCTGATGATTGGCAAGGTGAACTTGTAGATTTCTGCAGTGATGGATCGTTACCTCAAGATGAAATGTTATGGATAAAAAATGAGACAGATCATAGGAGCATTGTAATCACTAAAGGGTAAAAATATATTTCCAACATACCATTTTTTTTGAGTGTGCAATGGTAGATGCATCATGTTAATCTTTAACCATTGCGCTGAATTGTGAAGGAAATGGAATTTACTATAATTTAATTCTTTTTCCGAATGGATGGGTATAAATGATTGATTTTAATGCTGATATTTTATCAGGGAGAGCGCTAGGTAACGTGTTTTTGGGTGAAAATATAAGTAAATATATGAATGAGTTATATACCGGGTTTAAGGTAAATTACTTTGATTATTTTTTGCCTGATGATGAGAAAAGGCTTGCATATATTGTAGATGACACTATCACAATCGCTACCTTTGAAGATGGAACGATCATTTCGATTGGTTGTAATGTAAGCTATAAGGGGAGGTATAATAACATATTACAACCAGGTCAAACGATGAGGCAAATAATCGACTTGACTAATAAACAACGCATTTTTAATGGTTTCATTATTATAAATGACGACTTTGGTTTTTCATTTGAGTTGCCAGCGCCTTATGATGAAATCGCAGATAGCATTGCACATGTTCCACTGGATCTCGTTCTTAATGAAATCCGTGTAGCTGATTACTCTGACTGGAATCCTCAAAAAATATAACGCTGAAATGTGAGTTGGGATTGATACTACAGATTATAACTTGACATAATAGTGTTTTTAATTATTTCATAAAAGATTAAGTATTGAAAATTATGCATGCAATAATACATTTCCAAACAAATACAGCAACAATTGTGATTTATGATTTAATGTCACTAAAACATAGACTTAACGATGATGTAGATTGGTGGAGCCTTCCAGAAGATGAAGTTGAAGAAATAAATAAAGGTAATGTGTTATTTCTCAATCTTGGAGATGATGGAACCTATAAAGTCCATATTAAAAGAGATGTTGATGAATGTACCGGGTCGCTATTTTTAAACGTACCTTCTGGAAAGGTTTTCATTGGGGCGGGAGAAGATGTCACTGGCGGAGATCTTGAGCCTGACGACTCAGATGCCATTTCAGGTGAGTTTATTACTTTAGAACCTGGTAGTTACGAAGTTAAATATAAAAAGCAAGATTCAAATATTCTAATTTCCTTTGCAAAAGCAACGATTACTGAAAACTCATTAGAAGAGGGAGTTTATCTTTGAATGAAAAAATAGAATAATACAAGTAGTTCATCACATAGTCATTTTTAACAATTTTCTTTTTCCTTCTGCACGCACCTTGCTTGCTTTTTTGCACTTTGCTTACTCTTAACCTCCATAATCGGTCATTATACTCGTGACGAATAACCCCAACCTCAGGATAGCCCCCGTAGTTGCTGACCACCCGCAGCGAGTACGACCTCCTCGGGCTTCTGCATCGCCGGGATGTTTTACCCGCCAACGAGCCGCCAGGTGCTGGGCGGACAGCCCGCCGGTAAGCTGGTGACCACCTGGTTTGTCCGGGAAGGGTTCAGCCTGCTGAAGGAACTGCATGGAGACGTGACGCTGACCTACGTATACACTGATTTGAGAGATATAGTTTTGCGAGGTAACACAGGACTTGATGCTCATCAAGCGGGGCAAAAAGCTACTATGAAAGATCTTGTAGAAGGTTATGACCCTAAAACTGGCCCGTCAATTTTAGTACCTTAAGAAAGCCATACTATATCAAAAGAAGGTGTCGGTATTGTTTCACGAAGAAAATTAATCCTTCAACTGGCTAACCATTTGCTAATGCGAGGGAACTGCTTGCTAGAGACATCTTAGAATTAAGGCGAGTTTATCAAGACATTGCAAACAGCGTTCTTCAGGAATTAATCGCAAAAAATAAAGCAATGTATCCTGAAATGAGAAAATCAAAACCTAAAGGTAAAAGTAATTCTAGGAGATAATGTGAATAAAGATGAGTTAGTTGTGAGATCATTACTTGCCGAGCTTTTAGGCGATACGCTAAATTATTATATTGATAATCTATCTGATTTATCCAAGTCAAATGGTGATGAAGATCCTTATTCGCGGGCAAGAAGTGTAATTCATAAACTATCCCCAGAAGAACAGGAGAAAATTTTCAATTTCCTTAGGTTGGTCATTGTAGATACAACTTCTACTGTTCTCGGAACAATCGATGGTTCACGTTTCCCTCCAAATATTGATGGGGATTTTAAACTTGAATATGACGGCGATGAAATACAAGGCTCCTTACAAGATGAATTAATTTCAAGATCTGAAGAGCTTGGTGTTTATAAATAAAGATTCTATCAATCTTTAACCATTGCGCTGAATATATAGAACATTGATAAGAAAAATTGGTTTTTTTATTCCATTTTTTATTATGCAATTAATGGCTGGTTAGTTTCAGGAAAGAAACAACAATTGCCCTTATTAATAATTACAACTAATTCCTCAATAAATGCGAACCTAATGGAGATAATATTTATCTTAATATAGGATTTATGCATTTATAGGTAAGCCGATATGGAAAAGCAAGATTTAATTGATCAGTTAAATGAAGTTGAAAAGATTATACACACGTTTTTACCTTCTGAATATAAGCGCTTTATGATTGAGAACGTCAAAGATAGCTACTCTTATGAAATTCAACGAGCAAATGGTGGCCAGCTTTATGTTTTCAATTGTTTTGACTTGCTTGAAAGAAATAATACATACACAATTCAATCGGTGGAACCTGACGTTTTATTGATTGGTCAAGATGGTGATTTGGGATACTTTTTGAATTTGCGTAAAGGTACTGATGAGATTTATTCTTTAGATCTTGGAGCGTTAGGAAGTCTGGACATGGATAAAGAAAGTAATAGCATATTTAGGCTATAATGTTTGATTTATTAATCATCTAGTTCAGAACATTGAAAAATCCTCGTCAAATCGTGAATTTTTTTTCAAAACAAATCAAATAGTAAAAAGTAGTTTATCAAATCGCAATTTTTAATGATATAATCTTCCCCTTCCACACCCGCGATCCACCGCTGGTCTCTCTGCCTGGATTACGATTGCCGCAATAACCTGGTGTGGGAAGAGCGGGACGATAACCCTTCACGATGAAAAGAATATTATCTATGGAGGACGTGGGGAAGCTCCAGCTCGTTTGAATAGCCATGCGAATACACCGGGTAAATCACATTTGCAACAGTTGATTATATTTGATAATAATTTGACCAAAGCGGAAATTAAATTCCTGGTACAAAGGATTATGGTTCTTAATGGTGGAGCTAAGTCAGTGATCTCCTTAAAAAATCTCATAAATAAAATCAGATCATTTAGTCCTTATAACCTAAATGCTAGCACATAGGATATTGCGGGTCATAACAGTGATTGGGGTGGAAAAGTATTGAAAGATGCGTTATCAATTCTGAAAGGTAATAGCTTATGAAAGTAAAATACAAAGAGGGTGACATCTTTGTCATTCCGATGAGTAATGGGAAATTTGCGATTTGCCAGATTGTATTTGCTCCAAAAGAAAAGTTTAAGCAAGCAATAGGTTTCTGCATTTTATCAATACAGAATACGGAGGAGCTTGAAGATAACAGTTCACTGAGACCTTTATCTTTTGAAAAGTTTGGCAAAGAGATGAAGGTTGTTTTCACTGGCAATCAGAATATTAGCAAAGGCATTTGGAAAATTATTGGCCACGCTAATCTTACTGAAGAAAAAAAAGAATTAAAAATATTTAATTATGCTGGCGGCTTATATGATGGGGAGGACGAAATCAGGCGTTTATCTGTTGCTGAATATCCAAATTACACAACAATGGGGGTTTCAGGCTTTGAGCTTGTCGACAATGTTCTGATAAATATTTGATCATCAGGGGAGGCGGGCTTCCTAAGCTAATTTTCATACAGCAACAGCTCATAAACACCTTAAATAAATTCGCGATTTTTTTGATCATCTGGCCAAATAATATATGAATCATTTCAGTAACTGTGAAAAAAAGATTGGACGTGCAGATATTGCTAAAAATGAAGAAGAATTATCTATTATTCTTCCTGATGATTTCATTTCACATTATCTGCAATTTAATGGTGGCACTCCTGAGAAAAGTTGGTGGGACGATGATGAAGATTTTGAACCAGTAGAGGTGGCTGGGTTTAAACCGTTTATTTATAATAGTCAGACAAATGATGACCCTAGATCTTTAATTGATGGTTGCTATGTCAGCATGTTGGATAGGCAAGTGATCCCAAAAAACCTTTTTCCCTTCGCAAATGATTGGGGAGGGAATTTCTTCTGTCTGGATTTAGATAATTACTCAATTGTATACTTTGCTACAGATTCTTTTGATGAGTATTTGACTATGCAAGAGAATCATATAAAACTTCAAAGATATCTGACAAATTCATTTTCCATCTTTGTTAATGGATTGGTAACAGAAGAAGATCTTCCATAAGAAGCCATTGAATGTTAGCAATATATTCACTACAATTAATAAGGGTAAATGTAAATTGAATAAGATGCCAGATAATTCAATTGTTGTTATTGATGTGGCTGGGACTAGTATAAAAATACGTGTTTTGGGAAGTGGTTTAATTAAAAAAATGCAGGCGATAGGTTTTTCATTAAAAGATGAGTTTATGGTTATACCTGTAATTGACGAACAGAATAAACAAAGAATAATAAGACTGTTAGTTGACGAAGGTGCTCTTTTTTTATTTGGACATGGTTGGTATCCATCTGAAGTAATAGAGTATTATAAAGAACAAAACATCAAATTTGGTAAATATAAAATTATTTACTGGAGTAATAGAAATACATACCATATAGAGGAGAGATAATCCCTCATAAAATAAATTCTGAAGAGCACTAATCAACCATTCAGATAATCTTCAAAGTACAGGAAGAAAAAATACTTTTGTTTTACCGGCTGAAGGCGTTTTTTTACTTAAAATTGAAAAAGTCAAAGGAAGTAAATGTTGTCTGTAGCTTCACAGTTCATACCCTGAATACGACCAGGGTCGTGTTCAACAGCTGCATGCTGAAAATAGAGTTATTAATTACGACAAGATTGATATTTTCTCAGAGGAACTATGATAAATTTGCAATCTTATAATGAAGCATTGGATTTTCTGGAATTATTTTTTCAAAAATATATTCTTGATTATAATTGCCTCCAGGATATGCAATCTATTTTAGAGGGTTGTCGAAAAGAAAAAACGGTTTCTATTCGATCTATAGACTCATGCTTTATGGTATATAGACGAAAGACTCAAGATTATAGAGTCATTGCTCATGAGGAACAGGAGATATGGAGGCAGTTGTTCAATATATGGCAATAAATTTTTATAATCAAAACTGGCAAGAGATGACGGATATCAAAGAGCAGTAATTGTGGTGCATGTTGTAATATTGGTAACATTTTTATCAGAGCAGTCAGGTGTAACGAGAATAAAAATCGAGGTAAGGTAATGAACAATAAAAACATACAAATAGTTAATCTACTGATTTCGCATAGTCAAATATTGTTACGATCCCGAGACTATGATGAGAAACTGAGTCAGTGGGGGAAAGGAAATATTTCACAAGGTGCTGTACTTCATAAGGATTATGTCATATTTGATCCATTGCCAGATGATGCATTTGGCGCAAACGTGAATATTAAAGTAGAACAATCTTTCAATTTAGATGATAATTCTCAGCGCTGCATCGTTGTGCCATTTTTTGTTACGGAACAACATAAATTACAAGTCGCTTCAGCAACTGAAAAATTTGATTTAAGCTTAGGATTAAATGATAAAACTTATTCACTGTTTTATGAAGTTTGTGAAGGAGATGAAATTTATTATAATTTCACGCTCGTACCGACAAAAGAAACTGTTGCAGCTAAGTTTTTGCTAGACGATCCCTGGGGTGGAATAAAAAATCATCCTCTTAAAGAAGGTGTTTTTTAAATTTAAAGCTAACCAAAGAAGAGTAATTTATAAAGAATCAGACGTAAAGAAGGCGATCATTATGTCGCCATCTTTAACGATGCAATTTTTCCCTTCCGCACGCAGGGCTGTTGAGCGCATGCGATGAATTCTACCGTCTCGATCGCTCATTGCCGCGTATTGACGGCGATGATGCACCGGCAGGGTTGCACGACAATCAGTTTCGGTATTTTTTGAACTGGCCGATTACTCTGAGGTACAGAAATGAAGAGAGATGACAGCGCGGTCGCGTGGATCAGATATAGACACTGCACTTTCAATAGACTCCTTTACAAGGTGACTCGTGGTCGTGGGAGTCTTCTTTTGACGCATGAAGGAACATGAAATCATTCTGAAAGGACTTCTAAGAGGCTACGTTGAGGCGAATTTACCATGATAAATGATGATGACCTTATTGAGTATGCGCGAGAAAAAATTCCGGATGAATATAGTTCTTCTCTAAATAAAAAGAATAATCTTCAATGTGCATCATTTATAAACAATACTCAAGATGAGTTGCGAATAATGAAAGCGCATAAAAATAATACAAAACTTACAGGGTTGAAGGTAGAAGGTCTTGATGAATTAATTATTGCTCTTGAAAACTATGATGAAGAAACTGTCTTAGTAATTAATATCCTAACTAAGTCATTTTCCTTTAAAATTTATTCAGATAAAAACAATGCTCTACTGGGTGTTATAATCCTAAAATTAAAAAAGAAAACCAACGAAGAAATTCGATTTGGGCGAGATGTTCTTGGCATTACGACTCCTCCTCCTGACATAGAAAATGATTAGTTTTTATTGCTTAAACTGGTGTACAAACCAACCAGAATCTCCATGCGTAGCGTTCCAGTATCAATTAACGCTTGCATACATGACTCCTTTGTTAAATGGAAACACTGTTTTAGGCGCAACCAAAAGTTGGATGTACTAAAATAAATCGAAATAAGAGTTCAGAGAAGCCTGTCATGAATTACGATTCATATAACGAAGTACTCGATTACCTCATTGTTTTTTTCAACGAAAGAGTGAATTCATCAATTTATTTAGAAAAAATAATGACTTTGATTGAAGGATCTCGCTCTGAAAAAACGGTGATGATAAGAGCTATTTATGAAACATACATGCAGTATGTAAAACAAAATAAAGATGGCATAAAAGTTATCGCTGGGGAAAAAGAAATGTGGATTGACTTATTGCACCATTGGCAATAAGACTTTATTGCTATGTGGATATTATTGTAAATGTTATAACAAATGTGATTTTACACGGAAAGTTATCGTCATATAGTTGTTATCATGTTAAGTCGACTATATCATTAAGATCTTGTTAGACAGTCAAAAGTAAAGCAGGGGAACATGATTGAATTCAATTTAAATCCGATTACCGGTGATCTGACATTTGATGATCTTCCTTTGGGAATTGATACTGAAGAAGGATTTTGTAAGAGTGGATTATACCACGAATTAAACAGGCGAAAAGCTGTAAATAAAACCATGCCGAATCACTACCTTGTTGACTCAGTAGCGTTTTTCGACAAAGAATTTCAAGTTACTATACGCCCGTTGTGCTATGGTTTTCCTTTTATGCTTCATCTTGTTGATAAAAACAGTCAGTATTATAACGCATTAAATGACTGGAATGCGCGAGCTAATATTCACATGCTAAATGAATCAGTGAAAAGCTTATCTGATTGGCTAAAAGAATCACTCAATCTGGACACGCCTGATACCACGGAAACAGACATGATTAGGTGGCGCTTTGAATGGGGGCGGGTTTCTGTCTCATATGAGATAAAATCATTTAATCACGGGATATATTTAACCTGGAATATAATGTAGTCACTTCCAGACAAGGTGGTTTAGATATGTTAGAAATGAATTTTGATGTTAATAGTGGCTTTGTGGCTATTAACAATTACCCCCTCGAGTTAATGGATGTTGAGACTTTTAAAAACTCCGAATTTTACATATTATTCTCTCCGTTGAATACAATAGGCTCTTATTATTTCTCTATTGATAATATCGATTGGAAAGATCAAACTTTCATATTAGAACTGAGGCCTTCTGTGTTTTCTTTTTCTCCTTGCATATTCCTTACCAGTAAGAATGGGAATTTTTATAAAACTTTATGGGATTGGGATAAAAGAGCCAATTTGCGTAATTTATCTGAAGAAGAACAGCGCTTGACAGCATGGGTTGATAGTGAAATAACCTCACGCCCTAAACTTAAAATTAGTACGCCTCCATACGGAACTCAGTGGCATCATGAGTGGGGAAGCATTATTGTACAGTCTAATGAGAAAAGCTTCGACTGTGGAATTTATATCGAATGGAATGTTTGACTGAATGACATTATTGATTAATAAAATTAAAAGGTTATAGAAAATGAGAATAACTAATCGACTGAAAAAGAAGGTACTAGTCCTGGATGGCATAGATAATGACTTTTTAGATTCTGGCGCAGAAATAGCATGCCCTGAATGCGAGGGAGTAATAATCTATTCTATCGTAAACTCATATGAATTTGACTCGCTCTCTGAAGATGTGAAAGACTTTTTTGTTAAGAAAATGAGAGGTGTGAAGTTTGTTAGTGAACATAAGAAGTATATCTACGATGAAAGCCAATTATATGTTTCGAAAAACACTTGTTCAAAGTGTGTAAAGGAATTTTCTACTGTATTAACGTATAAAGAAGTGCAGCCAGCACGATACCGGGTATATCTTGTGGGGCTTTTTGAAGGTGATTTGAAACAGATCAAACTTTAAAAGTTGAGGTTTACCGATGATTGAAAATCTCATTTGTATTAAAGAAAATGACCTGCTTCAGTGGGCGTGTGCTGAACGTAACATACGGGTTAGGATGCCATTTTTAGACTCTGCAATGGTCGACTCAACACGCCAGTTAGTCTTTGCGTTAAGCGAACCAAAGCCATTACCAACTATTTTGACCATCTTCAGTGCTCAGGGCGAAAAACTATTTTGGTCTGCACCTCCTGAAGGCGCTATTTTCTATTACTTAACTTTCAACCAGTCAAAGGAAGTAATTGTGGCCTGTAGCTATGTGGTAAAGCAAAACGGCTGGCATGACTGGTTCTATTCGTGGAATAGGAAGAATAACGCGTTGTCTCGATCGGGCCCTGCATATTAAGATCAAATGTGCCCCAAATGATAACGATACCCGATGGCAACAGAGGAACTGCATAAGCAATTCCAACAAACGGCTAAAAACACAGCTGAGAGGCAAAGGATGAGCACGGTTTATATTGTCATTTTAACCTATATCAAACCACTCGAAGAGATTGACGCAGCAATACCTGCGCATGTCGAGTGGCTAAAAAAAGGGTATGCAGAGGGAATTTTCCTCGCATCCGGAAAACGGGTGCCGAGAATCGGTGGGGTCATTCTCGCGAAATGTGAGAGTCTTGCCTCTCTTGAAGAGCGATTACGCGAGGATCCTTTTCAGAGGTTAAAGCTCGCGACGGCTGAAATCATTCCTTTTGAACCCAGCATGAAAACAGAACTCTTAGACAATGTCTTTTGACCCCGCAATAAAAAAACCACGCCAGGGCGTGGTTTTTTTTCATTCAAGACGACTCAGACGTTGAACAGGAAGTTCATCACATCGCCATCTTTAACGATGTATTCTTTCCCTTCCGCACGCATCTTGCCGGCTTCCTTCGCGCCTTGCTCACCCTTGTAGGTGATGAAATCTTCAAACGCGATGGTCTGCGCACGAATAAAGCCTTTCTCGAAGTCGGTGTGGATTTTACCCGCAGCCTGAGGCGCAGTTGCACCCACTGGAATGGTCCAGGCACGCACTTCTTTCACGCCAGCGGTGAAGTAGGTCTGCAGGTTGAGCAGGGCATAACCAGCACGGATAACGCGATTCAGCCCGGGCTCTTCCAGGCCCAGTTCTGCCATAAACTCATCACGCTCTTCGTCATCCAGTTCGGCGATATCGGCTTCTACTGCGGCACAAACCGGAACCACGACAGAACCTTCTTTCTCGGCGATAGCACGCACCTGATCGAGGTACGGGTTATTTTCAAAACCGTCTTCGTTCACGTTGGCAATGTACATGGTTGGCTTCAGCGTCAGGAAGCTCAGGTAGCGGATGAGCTCTTTCTCGTCTTTGCTCAGATCCAGAGAACGCAGCATGCCCGCGTTTTCCAGCTGTGGCAGACATTTTTCCAGCACCGCCAACTCGGCTTTGGCATCTTTATCGCCACCTTTGGCTTTCTTGGAGATACGGTGGATCGCACGCTCGCAGGTATCAAGATCCGACAGCGCCAGCTCGGTGTTGATGACATCAATATCTTCAGCCGGGTTTACTTTACCCGCTACGTGAATGATGTTGTCGTTCTCGAAGCAGCGTACAACGTGTCCGATCGCTTCGGTTTCACGAATGTTGGTCAGGAACTGGTTACCCAGACCTTCGCCTTTGGATGCCCCTTTTACCAGGCCCGCGATGTCCACGAACTCCATGGTGGTCGGCAGAATACGCTGCGGCTTCACGATTTCCGCGAGCTGATCCAGTCGCGGGTCAGGCATTGGCACCACGCCAGTGTTAGGTTCGATGGTACAGAACGGGAAGTTCGCCGCTTCGATACCCGCTTTGGTAAGCGCGTTAAACAGGGTGGATTTGCCCACGTTTGGCAGACCGACGATACCGCATTTGAATCCCATTTCTAAATCACCTTAATATCTTGATAATCAATCCGTTAACGATAACCGATTGATGAAAAGTAAATAACTACGCCTATTATACACGTAACCCGCATGACGCGCGGTAAAAAAGCCGGATCGGGCAGATTATTGCGCTTTGAAAGCGTGTAAGCGGTTTGTCGCTTTGGTTAACCCGTCTTTTAGCCAGATTTCGGTGCAGCGCGCCGCTTCGTCTACCGCTTCGTCAATCAGTTTCTGCTCAGAAACCGGGGGCTTACCAAGTACGAAACCGACAACTTTGTTTTTATCGCCCGGATGGCCGATTCCGACGCGCAAACGGTGGAAATTCGGGTTATTGCCCAGCTTGCTGATGATGTCTTTAAGACCGTTGTGGCCGCCGTGCCCGCCGCCCAGTTTGAATTTTGCTACGCCAGGCGGGAGATCCAGCTCATCGTGAGCCACCAGAATTTCATCCGGGTTGATGCGATAAAACGTTGCCATTGCCGCCACGGCTTTACCGCTCAGGTTCATAAAGGTGGTAGGCACCAGTAAACGAACATCCGCGCCAGCAAGGTTGATACGTGAGGTATATCCGAAGAATTTAGGTTCTTCACGCAGGGGAGCACGTAACCGCTCGGCCAGCAGATCGACATACCATGCCCCGGCATTGTGGCGGGTAGCCGCATATTCTGCGCCCGGGTTGGCGAGGCCGACAATCAGTTTAATCGTCACGATTCAATTCCTAATAGGTTCCAGATCTGGCGCGTAGTTTACTGTCTGGCGCGCCGCTTGACAAAATTCTGCGATCGTCGAAGCGAAATACGAATAATTTCTGATTTGAACAATTAGAATTTCAAGCTGTTCAAAGTGTTATTTGTAAACTTTTGTTTGGGAGTTATCTGTAATTGTGATCATTCACGCAACTCATAAAAGGGGCGTTGTCTATACTTTACACACAAGGATTAGGGGCTTTTCCCCTGACAACCCAAAGTTCCGGAGGTGACACATGAAACGCAAAAACGCTTCGTTACTCGGTAACGTGCTGATGGGGTTGGGGCTGTTCGTGATGGTAGCCGGCGTGGGTTATTCAATTTTAAACCAGCTGCCGCAGCTTGATCTTCCGCAATACTTTGCGCATGGCGCGATATTGAGCATCTTCATTGGTGCAGTGTTGTGGCTGGCGGGAGCACGCGTGAGTGGCCATGAGGAAGTGTGTGACAAATACTGGTGGGTGCGCCACTACGATAAACGCTGTCGTCGCGACCAGCATAAGCACAGCTAGTGCTATGATAAAGAACACCGAAACGGCTCCTGAGGGAGTCGTTTTTTTTTGCATCAAAGGTTGACCCTCACGTAACGTAAGGCTCCAGAGTGATGCCACTGGCAAAGAAAAGGAGCAGTTATGTTGATTCAGGTGGGTGAGCTGGCGAAACGTGCCGGGATCACCGTGCGGACATTGCACCACTATGAGCAAACAGGGTTGTTGCTGCCTTCTGCCAGAAGCGCGGCAGGTTATCGGCTTTACAACCTGGCTGATGTCCAGCGTCTGCACATGATTCAGGCGCTGGCAAAAGCGGGGCTGGAACTTGCTGAAATCAGGGATTTCCTGGAACAGGAGTCGCTGTCGTTGACCGAGTTACTCGATGCGCAAATCACGCTGCTGGATAAACAGCTGCGCAGCATACATACGCTGCGCGACCGGCTGGTGGAGCTGCGGACCGGGCTTCTCGACGATGCGACGCCGGATCTGGAATCCTGGCTACAGACTCTGGAGTTAATGAATATGTACGATCGCTGGTTTAGCAAAGAAGAGTTACAGCAGCTCCCGTTTGCGGTGCAGAAGGATGCGCTGGCGGCTATCTGGTCAGGGCTGGTTGCAGAGGCAAACACGCTGTTGAAACAGCACATACCCGTTACGGACCCGCGGGCCATGGACCTGGCGACGCGCTGGATGGAACGCCTGGAGCAGGATACGGCGGGCAAGCCGGAATTTCTCACCCGGCTGAATGAAATGCATAGCGTTGAACCGCAGATGCAGGTGCAGACCGGTATCACGCCGGAGATGACGGATTACATCACGCGCGCGTTTGCGGAATCAAAGCTCAACATATGGGAGAAGTATCTCACTGCCGAAGAGATGGCCTTTACCCGGGCACACTACTTTGACCGCATGATGGAGTGGCCGCCGCTGGTGGCAAAACTGCATCAGGCGCAGCGGGAAAATATCGACCCCGCCTCTGACGATGCGCAAAAGATGGCTGAAAACTGGCTGACATTGTTCCAGTCTTACGCGGGCACCAGCCCGGAGACTCAGCATAAGTTTCGCACGGCCATGCAGCAGGAGCCGCATCTGATGAAGGGAACCTGGATGACGCCTGCCGTGCTTGCTTGGCTCCAGCAGGCGATCGGGGTGATGATGCAAAGACGTTTCTCTGCACCAGGTGGCTCACAGATCCGCTAATGCGGCTTCACGGTTAGGATAAAAGGCAAGGCGGCCAGGGATCGGCTGCACGCCCGCCCGCGCCATGGTGCGCAGTGGCTGAAACTCCAGGTTACTCACCCGCAGTTCACAGCCTTCCGGCAGACGTGCAACAAAGCGCTGGAAGGCATCCAGGCCGCCTGCATCCAGCACCGGTACGGCATCCCATTTCAGCACCACAACCCGTTTGCCCGCGATGCGGGACTCCAGATCGCTGAACAGACCTTCCGCCGCGGCGAAGAACAGCGGGCCAATCACGCGCAGCACCAGCACATCATCAGGCACCTCTACGTTGACCGGGGAGAGGCGCGTCATTTGCGCAATGCGGCGCATAAACAGCAAAGAAGCCAGCACGATCCCGACGCTGATGGCGATAACCATATCGAACAGCACGGTCAGCGACATGCAGATCAGCATCACGATGATGTCGTCTTTCGGCGCGCGACGCAGCAGGTTCACCACCTTATGCGCCTCACTCATGTTCCAGGCCACCATCAGCAGCAAGGCGGCCATTGCGGAAAGCGGTAGCCAGGAGAGCAGCGGGGCGAGGATCAGCAGGGCGAGGATCACCAGCACGGAGTGGATAACCGCCGAAACGGGTGAGGTTGCCCCCGCGCGCACGTTTGCAGCTGAACGGGCGATGGCTGCCGTTGCGGTAATTCCGCCGAAGAACGGCGCGACAAGGTTGCCTAATCCCTGGCCGACCAGCTCGCTGTTGGCTTTGTGCTTGGTGCCGGTCATGCCGTCCAGAACGACGGCGCAGAGCAGGGATTCAATCGCCCCCAGCATCGCCATAGAGAACGCGGCGGGAAGCAGGGCGCGCAGGGAATCCCAGCTTAGGGTAAAGCTGGAGCCGGGCATGTCCCACGGCAGCACCAGCTGCGGCAACAGCTGCGGAATGCCGCTACCCTGTGAACCGTCCGCCAGAACATAGTGGAACTGCGAGCCGATAGTCGCGACGTGACCACCGAACATATTGACGATGGCCATCACCGCGCAGCCCAGCAGCAGCGCGGGCAGGTGGCCCGGCAGACGGATCCCCAGACGGGGCCAGACGATCAGCGTGCCCAGCGTCACAATCCCAATGGCGGCATCGCCCAGGTTGGCCGTCGGCAGCGCCATAAACAGGGCCCCCACTTTTTGCAGGTAGTGTTCCGGTACGTGGGGCATCTGCAGGCCGAGGAAATCCTTAATCTGCATGGTTCCGATGGTGATCCCAATCCCCGAAGTGAACCCCAGCGTCACGGAAAGGGGGATGTACTCGATCAGCCGCCCAAAGCGGGCCAGGCCAAACAGAATTAAAAAGACCCCGGACATCAGGGTGGCGACCAGCAGGCCTGCCAGACCAAACTGTTGCGAAACGGGGTAGAGGATCACCACAAAGGCGGCGGTCGGGCCGGAGACGCTAAAGCGAGAGCCGCCCGTCAGGGCAATGACTATCCCGGCAACGGCCGAGGTGTACAGACCGTACTGCGGCGCAACGCCGCTGCCAATCGCCAGCGCCATCGCCAGCGGGATGGCAATAATGCCTACGGTGATCCCGGCAATCAAGTCACGCACAAAGCGTGAGGAGGTGTACTTCTCTTTCCAGCAGGCGTCGATGAGGGCGCGAAAGGGCAGAACATGTGAGGAGGTTACGTTTTTCACAATTATCTATCATCCGTATGCGCATCATCTGTCATGTGAATGGCAGGTGAAGGAGGCATTAATCATACAAATAAAACCCAGAGACAAAAAAACCCGCCGCAGCGGGTTTTTCGGCCGTGTTCGATTAGTGTTCGAACATTGCTGAGATAGATTCTTCGTTGCTGATACGACGAATCGCTTCGGCCAGCATCCCGGACAGGGTCAGGGTACGCACGTTTGGCAATGCCTTGATCTCGTCGCTCAGTGGGATGGTATCGCATACCACAACTTCGTCAATAACGGAGTTGCGCAGGTTGTTTACGGCATTGCCGGAGAAGATCGGGTGGGTCGCGTAAGCGAATACGCGCTTAGCACCACGCTCTTTCAGCGCTTCAGCCGCTTTACACAGCGTACCGCCGGTATCGATCATGTCGTCGACCAGCACGCAGTCGCGGCCAGCCACGTCACCGATGATGTGCATCACCTGAGAAACGTTAGCGCGCGGACGACGTTTGTCGATGATCGCCATGTCGGTATCGTTCAGCAACTTAGCGATAGCACGGGCACGTACCACGCCGCCGATGTCCGGAGAAACCACGATTGGGTTATCCAGGTTCAGCTGCAGCATGTCTTCCAGCAGAATTGGGCTGCCGAATACGTTATCAACCGGGACGTCGAAGAAGCCCTGGATCTGCTCTGCGTGCAGGTCAACGGTCAGTACGCGGTCAACGCCGACGCTGGACAGGAAGTCAGCGACAACTTTAGCGGTAATTGGCACACGCGCGGAACGGACGCGACGGTCCTGGCGGGCATAACCGAAGTAAGGGATTACAGCAGTGATACGGCCTGCGGAAGCGCGACGCAGGGCGTCGACCATAACAACCAGTTCCATCAGGTTGTCGTTCGTTGGAGCACAGGTGGACTGGATGATGAAAATATCACCACCGCGTACATTTTCGTTAATTTGTACGCTGACTTCGCCGTCGCTAAAGCGACCTACGGCGGCGTCGCCGAGGGAAGTGTACAGGCGGTTGGCAATACGTTGTGCTAGTTCCGGGGTGGCGTTACCAGCAAAAAGCTTCATATCAGGCACGAGAAGAACCTCAGGCATGCGTCCAGTGGTGGATAGCGTTCGCCGCAAACTGTGCGGGCCAGGCGAAGGCTATCCAGGCGGTGTATTAAAGAGCGCGATGCAACGTCTGGAACAGGGTGACGTTGTCACCGAAACTCAGTCTGCGCCAGAATGGCCTGCTGTAGGGGGGAAATGTTCATCCCACGCGCTACAAAACCATGCAGCCAAACCGGCGCTTGCTCAAGCACCTGACGAGCGGCGGATTCGGTGTCAAATTCAGCAAAGACACAGGCCCCTGTACCAGTCAGGCGCGACGGCGCGTATTCTAACAGCCAGGAAAGCACCGCATCAACCTCGCGAAAACGTTTTCTTGCGATATCCTCGCAATCGTTGCTGAATTCACAATTTAATAACGTTTCTATTGACCGAACCGGGGTATTCCTTTTCAGGTCAGGATCTTTAAAGATGACCGGGGTCGGAATGCTCACGCCAGGGTGAGCAACCAGATACCACTTCTCAGGCGGTTCAGCCGGGGAGAGGATTTCACCCACGCCCTCAGCAAAGGCCGCATGACCGCGCACAAACACCGGGACATCCGCCCCCAGCGTCAAGCCCAGGGCTGCCAGTTCGTCCGTCGACAGCCCGCAGCCCCAGAGGTGGTTCAGCGCAACCAGCACGGTCGCGGCGTTAGATGAGCCGCCGCCCAGACCGCCGCCCATCGGCAGGCGCTTCTCGATACGGATATCCGCACCGCTTCCCGCAGGCAGGCGGCCCGATTCCGCTGCGGCTTTCATCAGCAGACGCGCGGCGCGCACGATCAGGTTGTCCTCATGTGCCACGCCCTCGACCGGCGTTAGCAGGCAAATCTGCCCGTCCTGGCGCAGTTCAATGGAGATCGTGTCGCCATAGTCAATAAACTGAAACAGCGTCTGCAGGGTGTGATAACCGTCAGCGCGCTGGCCGGTGATATATAAGAACAGGTTCAGCTTTGCCGGAGAGGGCCATTGGGTCATCATTTAACGATCCAGTTGTCCATTTTCAGCTTGATACGCTGGCTGCCCTGGGTCAGCTCCATATTCGATGGCAGCGACGGTTTACTCTTACTGTCATAGGCGCTGTACACCACTTTCCAGGTTTTGCCATTTTGGGTGTAGTTCACCTGGCTCAGACGATACTGATCGTCCAGGGTGTAGTCGGTGGCGTCACCCGGCAGGCCGAGGATCCACTGGCGCAGGCTGTTGAGCGGGATAGGCATCCCGGTCAGCTTGCCAATCATCTCTTCGGCATCGGTCGCGGTGTAGTGCTGGCCTTTGTTATCGGTGATCTGCGCTTCGCCCGGTTTAGCGATAAGCTCCAGCTCGGTGCTGCCCAGCGGGTTCAGCAGCAGCAGGCGATAGTGGTCCTGACCCGTCTGCTGCCAGAAGAAGCGGGCATAAACTTTTTGTTCGTCAGAGAGATAAGCGAACGCGCCGCGGGTCTGATACTGGTTCAAATTACGGACGTCCTGCTGGTGCTGACGCCACTGCGGTGAATCAGGGCTTTTGCCCGGGCCTTTTGGCTGGGTGACGGTACACGCGGTCAGAACCAGTGCTGCCAGCGGCAGCAGGCGAATCAGTCGGGTCATAATAAGGACAAATCCTTGAGATACGTTGCAGTTATAACTGTTAATGCTAGCGTCGAAGGGGGCTACCGTCTACGTTCAAATTATCTCAAAGCGTTGTATCTACCCTAAATAATTCAAGCTGCATGAAGGCGGCAAGAGAGTGAATCCCCATGAGCATAGATAACTATGTGATTGGGGTGAAAGAGCGCAGCCAACGCGCATGCAGCTTGAAGTATGACGGGTATAAGCTATTACTCCGAAAGGGGGCTGTCTCTTTTATTGATCTCGCGCATCCTGTATGATGCGTTCTGCTAACCTTATTAACGCTGGTACTACTCCCGCTCAACATGACCCTATTAGCACTCGGAATCAACCACAAAACAGCCCCGGTTTCGCTGCGAGAACGCGTAACGTTTTCGCCAGATACGCTCGACCTGGCGCTGGACAGCCTGCTTGCACAGCCGATGGTGCAGGGTGGCGTGGTGCTCTCGACGTGCAACCGTACCGAGCTCTATTTAAGCGTGGAAGAGCAGGACAACCTGCATGAAGCGCTTATCCGCTGGCTATGCGATTACCACAATCTCAACGAAGACGAACTGCGCAATAGTCTGTACTGGCATCAGGACAACGATGCCGTCAGCCATCTGATGCGCGTCGCCAGCGGGCTGGATTCGCTGGTGCTCGGCGAACCGCAGATCCTGGGGCAGGTGAAAAAAGCGTTTGCGGATTCGCAAAAAGGGCATCTGAAGGCCAGCGAGCTGGAGCGCATGTTCCAGAAGTCGTTCTCCGTGGCGAAGCGTGTGCGAACCGAAACCGACATTGGTGCCAGTGCGGTTTCCGTTGCTTTCGCGGCCTGCACCCTTGCACGCCAAATCTTTGAATCCCTCTCCACCGTCACCGTGATGCTGGTGGGCGCGGGCGAAACCATCGAACTTGTGGCGCGCCATCTGCGCGAGCATAAAGTGAAAAAGATGATTATCGCTAACCGCACCCGCGAACGCGCGCAGGTGCTGGCGGATGAAGTGGGCGCAGAGGTGGTTGCCCTGAGCGACATCGATGAACGTCTGAAAGAGGCGGACATTATTATCAGCTCGACCGCCAGCCCGCTGCCGATTATCGGAAAAGGGATGGTGGAGCGTGCGCTGAAGTCCCGTCGTAATCAGCCGATGCTGCTGGTGGATATTGCCGTCCCGCGCGATGTTGAGCCGGAAGTGGGCAAGCTGCCTAACGCCTACCTCTACAGCGTGGATGACCTGCAAAGCATCATTTCGCACAACCTCGCCCAGCGTAAAGCGGCGGCGGTGCAGGCGGAAACCATCGTTGAGCAGGAAACCAGTGAGTTTATGGCCTGGCTGCGCGCGCAAAGCGTCAGCGAGACCATCCGCGAGTACCGCGGACAGGCGGAGCAGGTGCGTGATGACCTGACTGCCAAAGCGTTAGCGGCCCTTGAACAGGGCGGCGACGCACATGCAATTATGCAGGATCTGGCATGGAAACTGACCAACCGCCTGATCCATGCACCAACCAAATCTCTTCAGCAGGCCGCCCGTGACGGGGATGATGAACGCCTGACTATTCTGCGCAACAGCCTCGGGCTGGAATAGCGCCCTATACCCATTTTCTAAGACAAGGTGCACTTACGCCTATGAAGCCTTCTATCGTCGCTAAACTGGAAGCTCTGCACGAGCGCCATGAAGAAGTCCAGGCGCTGCTCGGCGATGCCGGGACCATTGCGGACCAGGAGCGTTTTCGCGCGCTCTCACGTGAATACGCGCAGTTAAGTGATGTTTCTAAATGCTTTACCGACTGGCGACAGGTTCAGGAAGATATCGAAACCGCGCAGATGATGCTCGACGATCCTGAAATGCGCGAGATGGCGCAGGAAGAGTTGCAGGATGCGAAAGCGCGTTCTGAAGAGATGGAGCAGCAGCTTCAGGTGCTTCTGCTGCCAAAAGATCCGGACGACGAGCGTAACGCGTTCGTGGAAGTCCGCGCCGGGACCGGCGGTGACGAAGCGGCACTGTTTGCCGGGGATCTGTTCCGCATGTACAGCCGCTACGCCGAGTCGCGTCGCTGGCGCGTGGAGATCATGAGCGCCAACGAAGGCGAACACGGTGGCTACAAAGAGGTTATCGCCAAGATTAGCGGCGACGGCGTGTACGGTCGTCTCAAGTTTGAATCCGGCGGTCACCGCGTGCAGCGCGTACCGGCCACCGAATCCCAGGGCCGTATCCACACTTCCGCCTGTACGGTGGCGGTGATGCCGGAGCTGCCGGAAGCGGAACTGCCGGACATCAATCCGGCGGACCTGCGTATTGATACTTTCCGCTCCTCTGGCGCGGGTGGTCAGCACGTTAACACCACCGACTCCGCCATCCGTATTACCCACCTGCCAACCGGCATTGTCGTCGAATGTCAGGACGAGCGTTCACAGCACAAAAACAAAGCCAAAGCGCTGTCCGTGCTGGGCGCGCGTATCCACGCGGCCGAAATGGCGAAACGCCAGCAGGCGGAAGCGTCTACGCGTCGTAACCTGCTGGGGAGCGGCGATCGCAGCGACCGTAACCGCACCTACAACTTCCCGCAGGGCCGTGTAACCGACCACCGCATCAACCTGACGCTGTACCGTCTGGACGAGGTGATGGAAGGGAAGCTGGACATGCTGATTGAGCCTATCGTGCAGGAATACCAGGCCGACCAGCTGGCGGCGCTGTCCGAGCAGGAATAATGGATTTTCAGCGCTGGTTACGTGAGGCGGCAGGTGAGCTTTCCGAAAGCGAAAGCCCGAAACGCGATGCCGAAATTTTGCTTGAGCATGTGACGGGTAAAGCCCGGACGTATCTGCTGGCTTTTGGCGAAACCGAACTGACCGCGGAGCAGGAAGCGCAGCTCGCCGCGCTGCTTGCCCGTCGTAAAACCGGCGAGCCGGTGGCGCATCTGGTCGGTGAACGTGAGTTCTGGTCGTTACCCCTGTTCGTCTCGGCGGCGACGCTGATCCCGCGTCCGGACACCGAATGTCTGGTGGAGCAGGCGCTGGCGCGTTTACCGGCGGCGGCCTGCAGTATTCTCGATCTCGGGACGGGAACAGGTGCTATCGCGCTGGCGCTCGCCACCGAGCGGCCCGACTGTACGGTGACGGCGGTGGATGTCATGCCCGACGCGGTGGCGCTGGCGCAGCGTAACGTGGAACGTCTCGGGGTCCGCAACGTGACGGTGCTGCAAAGCAGCTGGTTTTCCGCGCTGGAGAATCGCACATTTGCGATGATTGTCAGCAATCCTCCTTACATCGACGAACACGACCCGCACCTTGCGCAGGGAGATGTTCGCTTCGAACCGCTGACGGCGCTCGTGGCCGCCAACGCGGGATTAGCCGATCTTGATCACATTGTGACAACGTCACGGGAACATTTACTTCCCGGCGGCTGGCTGCTCGTGGAGCATGGCTGGACGCAGGGAGAAGCCGTGCGGGCACTGTTTACGCAAGCAGGTTATGACGCTGTCGAAACCTGCCGCGACTACGGCGGCAACGAACGCCTGACGCTGGGGCGGTGGTCTTGAGTTCCGGGTATCTGCCATTTACTGATAAAGGCGTAAGGCTGACTGAAAGGCAGTTTGGCGTTATCATCTACATCGTTTTGAGTTTTATCGCGCCTGAGCGTCATTGTTCGCTCAGGCGTTACTGGGGTAAGTCATGAGGTCCTTAGCCGATTTCGAATTTAATAAAGTGCCGCTTTGCGATGGCATGATCCTGATTTCAGAGATGATTCGCGACGATTTTACGTCGCAGTTTGTCTATGATGAGTTGGAGAATCTGGTCAGCCTGGCGCGTGAAGAGATTAATCAGGCTCGCCCGCAAGACTGGCAACTAGAGAAGCTGCTGGAGCTTTTCTACGGCGAATGGGGTTTCTGCGACACGCGGGGCGTATATCGCCTGTCTGACGCATTATGGCTGGACCAGGTCTTAAAAAATCGTCAGGGCAGCGCCGTGGCACTGGGGTCTATTTTACTATGGGTCGCACAGCGTCTGGATATTCCGCTGGTGCCGGTCATTTTCCCGACGCAGATGATCCTGCGTGCAGAGTGGCTGGACGGCGAAATGTGGCTCATTAATCCCTTCAACGGCGACACGCTGGATGAACATACGCTGGACGTGTGGCTGAAAGGCAATATCAGCCCGGTGGCCGAACTCTTCAACGAAGATCTCGACGAGGCGGACAACGCAGAGGTCATTCGCAAGCTGCTGGATACGCTGAAGTCTGCATTAATGGAAGAGCGTCAGATGGAGCTGGCCCTGCGCGCCAGCGAAGTGCTGCTGCAGTTCAACCCGGAAGATCCGTACGAAATTCGCGATCGCGGGCTGATCTATGCCCAGCTCGACTGTGAGCACGTGGCGCTGAATGATTTGAATTATTTCGTCGAGCAGTGTCCGGAAGATCCTATTAGCGAAATGATTCGTGCGCAGATCAACGCGATCTCGCACAAGCAAATTACACTGCATTAATCTTAATTCCGATTCACACCTGAATAAGGCGATCCTATGAAACAAAAAGTGGTTAGCATTGGTGATATCAAGGTAGCAAACGACCTGCCGTTCGTCCTGTTTGGCGGCATGAACGTGCTGGAATCCCGCGATCTCGCCATGCGTATCTGCGAACACTACGTGACCGTGACCCAGAAGCTGGGCATCCCGTACGTGTTTAAAGCCTCTTTTGACAAAGCCAACCGCTCCTCCATCAACTCTTACCGTGGCCCGGGCCTGGAAGAAGGGATGAAGATTTTCCAGGAGCTGAAGCAGACCTTTGGCGTGAAAGTGATCACCGACGTGCATGAAGCCTCTCAGGCGCAGCCGGTGGCAGACGTGGTGGATGTGATCCAGCTCCCGGCGTTCCTGGCTCGCCAGACTGACCTGGTGGCGGCGATGGCGAAAACCGGTGCCGTGATTAACGTGAAAAAACCGCAGTTCGTCAGCCCGGGTCAGATGGGTAACATCGTTGATAAGTTTATCGAAGGCGGTAACGATCAGGTGATCCTGTGTGACCGTGGCGCTAACTTCGGTTACGACAACCTGGTTGTCGACATGCTGGGCTTCAGCGTGATGAAAAATGTCTCCGGCCAGTCTCCAGTGATTTTCGACGTGACGCACGCCCTGCAGTGCCGCGACCCGTTCGGTGCCGCATCCGGTGGCCGTCGTGCCCAGGTGACCGAGCTGGCGCGTGCCGGTATGGCGACCGGTCTGGCAGGTCTGTTTATTGAAGCGCACCCTGATCCGGCTAATGCGAAATGCGACGGCCCATCTGCGCTGCCGCTGGATAAGCTGGAGCCGTTCCTGAAACAGATCAAAGCGATTGACGATCTGGTGAAGAGCTTCGACGAGCTGGATACCAGCAACTAATAAAAAAACCCGCTTCGGCGGGTTTTTTTATGTTTTCTCCCTCTCCCTGTGGGAGAGGGTTGGGGTGAGGGCATCAGGCCGCACCGGATCAATCTTACGCAAAAATCGTCATTAAGTACGCAATAAACAACGCCATATGCGCCGCGCCGTTCAGCACGTTGGTACGCCCGGTGGAGAACGAAATCTGGCACAGCAGCAACGAGGCCACCATCACAATCATTTCCGGCGCACCCAGCGCAAACTGCAGCTCGTTGCCCGTCATAAAGGCAATCAGCGTCACCACCGGCACGGTGAGTGAAATGGTCGCCAGCACGGAGCCGAAGAAGAGGTTCATTGCGCGCTGTACCTGATTGTTTAAGACAGCTTTCAGCGCACCCAGCCCTTCAGGAGACAGGATCAGCAGCGCCACCAGGAAGCCGGTAAACGCTACCGGCGCGTTCAGCTCGGTTAACAGCGTTTCCAGCGGGTTGGCGTTCATCTTGGTGACGGCAATTACCGCAATCAGATGTACGATCAGCCAAACCGTATGCCACGCGCTGCTGTGGGCCGACGGCTTACCGTGGTGCGGGTCATCGTCGTCGCTGTCGTCTTCATGCTCATACACAAACAGGCTCTGGTGCGTTTTGGTCTGAATCAGCAGGAACACGCCGTACATGGCGGCGGAAATCAGTGCGACCAGCAGTGCCTGACCGGTAGAGAAATTCGCGCCCGGCAGCGCCATCGGGAAGACCAGCACGATAATGGCCAGCGGGAAGAGGGCAATCAGATACTGTTTAATGCCGAACAGGTTCATATACTGGGTCGCGAACTTGCGCCCGCCCAGCAGCAGAGAGAAGCCCACCAGGCCGCCCGTCACAATCATAATGATAGAGTAGAGCGTGTCGCGCATCAGCGTCGGCGCGGCATCGCCGGTCGCCATGAGCGCGGAAATCAGGCTGACTTCGAGAATAACGACGGAAAGGCTGAGAATTAACGATCCGTACGGCTCGCCCAGACGGTGGGCCAGGACGTCCGCATGGCGAACGACGCTAAATGCGCTGGTTAAGATGCCGACCAGGGCAAGAATATTGATACCAACCACCACTGGCAGTGACTGACTGCTTCCCCAGAAGAGCAGCACAGCCAGTGCCAGAACCGGGAAAATGAGTGACGTCTCCTTGTGGCGGGTCTTTACCGCCTCGTGTGTTGCTGTCATGTGCTTCTCCATCAATGCAGGTGCTTGTAATTATAGATAGATTTTTGAGGTCATTAAACTAACAGATCTCTGTTAAATACCCTTTATTTTTTACTTAATTTTACCATTTTTCATAAATTTAATGCCTGACTCCTGTAATTGACTGTTTTCATATAATACTTATTAAATAACAATAAATTACATTTGGTTTGAAACCATAAATTAAGGCCGGGTGGCACGCTGCCATATCGTCGTCCACACTTATCTCTTTAAGCAAAAGAGAGGTGAGTGATGCCATATAAAACGAAACGCGAATTACCAGACAACGTGCAAAACGTGCTGCCCGCTCACGCGCAGGATATCTACAAAGAGGCGTTTAACAGCGCCTGGGATCAATACAAAGATAAGGACGATCGCCGGGATGATGCCAGCCGTGAAGAGACGGCACACAAAGTCGCCTGGTCCGCCGTAAAACATGAATATGAAAAAGGAGGCGACGATAAATGGCATAAAAAGAAATAGCCGTGAAATAATTCGCTGCCTTCATTTTGACTTTTCAGGCGGTTGAACTGCCGTTGTATTGCAACTGGTCCGCTAATTGCTTATCGTTATTTAACTGCTGGCAAAATGACCAGCACATAATGCCGGGAAGGCGAATTACAGATGTCGCAAGGAAGCATGCAGTGGCGGAGGTGTAAAATGTTAACGCGTGATTTCTTAATGAAGGCAGATTGTAAGACGGCATTTGGTGCTATTGAGGAATCGCTTCTCTGGTCAGCTGAACAACGTGCGGCGTCACTTGCTGCCACGCTTGCCTGCCGCCCGGATGATGGCCCGGTATGGATTTTTGGCTACGGTTCCCTGATGTGGAACCCGGCTCTGGAATTTGTCGAATCGGCAACGGGAACGCTGCCTGGCTGGCATCGCGCATTTTGCCTGCGTCTGACGGCCGGACGCGGCAGCGCGTGCCAGCCGGGACGTATGCTTGCACTGAAAGAGGGCGGGCGCACCACGGGCGTGGCGTATCGCCTTCCTGATGCCTCGCTGGAAGAGGAGCTTACGCTGCTCTGGAAGCGTGAGATGATCACCGGCTGCTATATGCCGAGCTGGTGCAAGCTGGAGCTGGACGACGGACGCACCGTCAATGCGCTGGTGTTTATTATGGACCCGCGTCATCCGCTGTATGAAGCGGACACCCGCACGCAGGTCATAGCCCCGTTGATTGCTGCCGCCAGCGGACCGCTGGGGACCAATGCACAATATCTCTTCTCCCTGGATCAGGAGCTGACCCGCCTCGGCATGAAAGACGATTGTCTGAATGAGCTGGTGGTAAAGGTGAAGGCTCTGCTGGAAGGGAACCCGCTCAACGGCACGCTGCGACCGGGCTTTGCCTGATGATACGCCCGGCTCGCCGGGCGTTTATTATTATGCAGCCACGTAGCTGACGGAATGCTCCAGCGACTGACTGTGGCTGTCGATCAGCACATCCCACGTGCCGGTATACGGTACGGTAAGCCACGCTTTATCATCCTGCACGGTGAGAATATCCGCCTGGGATTGTTTATGTGCTTTCGCACTCATCAGGTGAATACGACAGCGCTCTGAGCAACGCACCACTACCGTATCCCCGCCAAACAGTTTCAAACTTGTTTTTACCAGTGCCATTTTTTTACCCCGTCGATTTTGCCCATCCCGAGCGTGATATTGTTCACAAATTACTCATTGCATAACACCAAAGCGGGGGGCGAGGGATGATGATTTTGATCAAAAAATGGCATAACGTTTAAACAAAAATGACAAAATTCCTGAAAGCATTCAGCTGGCGCGGGTTTTACCCGGTAAACCCGCGCCGGAATAAAATTAAATGCGGAAATGGCCGGCGGTTTCAGCAAGGTCCCCAGCCTGGCTCTGCAGGGCACCCGCGGCGGCGGCGGATTCCACCACCAGCTCGGCGTTCTGCTGGACCATCCTGTCGAGATGGGTCACCGCATGATTGATCTCATGAATGCCTTTCATCTGCTCGCTGGTGGCGATGGAGATTTCGCGCATGATGCCGGAGACGCTGCCGATGCTGGAGCGGATCTCGTCCATGCTTTCCCCGGCCAGATGCACGTAGCGGGAGCCGGTGGCCACGCTGTCGGTGGTAGAATCGATCAGCGATTTGATCTCTTTCGCCGCCTGGGCGCTGCGGCTTGCCAGGTTACGCACTTCGCCTGCCACCACGGCAAACCCGCGACCCTGCTCCCCGGCACGGGCCGCCTCGACGGAGGCGTTCAGCGCCAGAATGTTGGTCTGGAAAGCAATGCCGTCAATCACGCTGGTGATGTCGCCAATTTTAGCCGACGCGACTTCGATGGACTGCATGGTGCTGATCGCCTGGGATACCACCTCGCCGCCGCGCGCCGCGGCCGCTGAGGCCTTGCTCGCCTGATCGTTCGCTTCTGCCGCCGACTCGTTCGACTGCGTCACGGAGGCGGTGATCTGCTCCACGGCGCTGGCCGTCTCGCGCAGGCTGGACGCCGCCTGCTCGGTACGTCCGGAGAGATCCTGGTTACCTGCAGCAATCTCCTGGGCGGCGTTTTTCACCGATTCACTGGCATCCCGGAGCTGCACCATCACCACCGACAGCTTATCGCTGAAGGCGTTAAAGGCCTGCGCAATCTGCGCGACTTCGTCCTCGCCGCTGTCCGGCAGACGCTGGGACAGATCGTTAGTCCCGTTGGCAATGTTGTGCATCGCGTCGCGAATGTCGGACAGACGCTTCAGCAGGCGGGCAATCAGGAGGTGAACAATGGCCGCGCTCAGCAGCGCCAGGATCACCAGCGAAATCGCCGATGCTTTAAGCAGGGAACGCATGCCGGAGGTGGCGTCACCGTTGTCGAGGGCGACGACTAGCAGCCAGTTTGTGCCCGGCACGGCTGTCGCCACGAAGGTTTTTTCAGCATCGTTCAGCGTTCCGTCGACCGGATTACCGCTTTTCAGCGCAGCAAAATCGATGCCTTTGATGGTCTCAGCAAACGGTTTAAGCGTCAGAGCCGGATCGTTAGCGGCAATCACGCTGCCGTCACTGTTCAGAAGCAACCCGCTGCTGGCCGGGGTTGGATGGATCCCGCGTACGTTCGCCACCACGCTGTCCATGGCCACATCGCCCGCCACTACCGCTTTCAGTGCGCCATTCTCTTTCACCGGCACGGCGAAGGTCACCACCAGTTTACCGGTCCCCGCGTCAACGTAGGGCGCGGTGACAACCGGACCGTCCGTACTGACCACCTGCTGATACCACGGGCGAATGGTCGGGTCATAATCCGCCGGAACGCCCGCCGGTTCAGAGAATTTCGCCGTTTTGCTGGCGTAGCCGACATAAACGTTGGTGAATCCACCCGCCTGTGCAAGCTGTTTAAACACCGGAACCGGATCGTCATTCAGTGCGACGGTCTGCGCGGAGGCGATCACCGTCATCTTGCTTTTGACCCAGTCGGCAATCGCCATGTTATGGCTGGCGCTGGTGCTGGTCAGGATATCGCGCTGTGACTGCTGGTTATCCTGGCGTGTGACCTGGAAGTTAATAACGGTGTTGAGGAGAAGGGCGACGACCAGACAGCCTGCCGTCGCCGCGATGATGCGTGCACGAATCGATCTGAACATAAGTGAAATACCTGCTGTGTTGTTTCCATGCCTATCGGCAACCCAGCAGGTAAACTTGATGCTGAAACCGCGTCCATAAGAAAATAATATTTTTACGGGTTTATTATTAAAAAGTTAATACTTTATCTGCGGACAGCGTCCACTCGGCCAGCTCAACCAGCGTACCAATTTCTACGCCATCAATCAGCGGCAGTCCGGTAATGCCGCGCCCGTCGGTGCAGGTCTTGCACAATTTCACCGGCACGTTTTGCGCGGTCAGGATCTCCAGCATCTGCTGAATGTTATAACCCTCGGCCGGTTTTTGTCCCTTCAGCCCGGCGGTGACCGCGTCGGACATTAAAAAGAGGCGTAACGCCAGGTCGCTCTCTTTTTCACGCAGCGCAATGGCCAGGCGCAGGCTGTTAAAAAGGGATTCACTCCCGTAGGCCGCACCGTTGGCGACGATAACAATCTTTTGCATGTTGACTCCTGTTCTTATAAAGGCACGAATAATATAGGGTTTACCGAGTTTACGCTGCCTGCAGCCGTCAATAAACTTCAGGATATTCCTGAAATTTCCCGTAAGGCTGCAATTCTTTCTTAATAGCGTTAAGGTAAGACGTCTTTTACAAAAATCCAGGCGCTAAACCCGACGTTGATGGCTGTATCGTCTCGCATTCGTTCTCTGCTATTACTCTCCCTTTTGTCGGTCGGAGCCGTTCACGGTGCGCCGAATTCCTTTATGCATCAGGCACAGCACCCCTTTGATAATAACGGGGACAGTCTGCCCGACCTCGGCCTGGCGGCGCCTACGGGCGAAGGGGAGAAGCATCTGGCCGAAATGGCGAAAGCCTTTGGTGAAGCCAGCATGACCGACAATGGCCTGACGACCGGCGAGCAGGCGCGTCAGTTTGCCTTTGGTCAGGTGCGCGACGCGGTAAGCGGGGAAGTGAACCAGCAGATTGAGTCCTGGCTGTCGCCCTGGGGAAACGCCAGCGTGAACCTGCTGGTGGATAACGATGGCAAATTTAACGGCAGCAGCGGGAGCTGGTTTATCCCGTGGAACGATACTAACCGCTACCTGAGCTGGAGCCAGCTTGGCCTGACCCAGCAGACGGATGGCCTGGTCAGTAACGCTGGAATCGGTCAGCGCTGGGTCGCCGGGAAATGGCTGCTGGGTTACAACACTTTTTACGATAATCTTCTGGATGAAAATCTGCAGCGTGCCGGGTTGGGGGCGGAAGCGTGGGGGGAAAATCTGCGCCTGTCAGCGAACTATTATCAGCCCTTTGCCGGATGGCGCGAGCGCTCCGACGTCCAGGAGCAGCGCATGGCGCGCGGATATGACGTCACCGCTAAAGCCTGGCTGCCCTGGTTCCATCATCTGAACACCAGCGTTAGCTTCGAGCAATATTTTGGCGATAACGTTGACCTCTTCAACAGCGGAACCGGCTATCACAATCCTGTGGCGGTGAATCTGGGGCTTAACTATACCCCCGTTCCGTTGGTGACGCTGACCGCCGGGCACAAGCAGGGCGAAAGCGGCGAGAGCCAGAATAACCTCGGGCTGAAGCTCAACTATCGCTTTGGCGTGCCGCTGGCTAAGCAGCTTTCCGCCGATGAGGTCGCCGCCACGCGTTCCCTGCGCGGAAGCCGCTATGACTCGCCGGAGCGCACCAGCCTGCCGGTTATGGAGTTCCGCCAGCGGAAAACGCTGTCCGTGTGGCTGGCCACGCCGCCGTGGGATCTGAAAGGAGGCGAGACCGTGATGCTGAAGCTACAGGTTCGCAGCACGAACGGTATTCGTCAGATCCACTGGCAGGGGGACACGCAGGCACTGAGCCTGACGTCACCGGCGAAAAGCAACAGCATCGACGGCTGGAGCGTGATTATCCCTGCCTGGGATGACCGGGAAGGGGCGACAAACCGCTGGCACCTGTCGGCGGTGGTGGAAGATGAGAAAGGCCAGCGCGTCTCGTCCAATGAGATCACGCTTGCCGTGGTGCAGCCGCTGGTCGCACTGCCTGACGACGATCCGCGCTGGAAGCTGCTGCCGGATGAGTAGTCCTTAAAAAATGCGTTCCTGATGCACCCACACGGCGGCTTCAACGCGGGATTTTAGCTTCATTTTCTTCAGCATATGCTTCACGTGTACTTTGACCGTGCTTTCGGTGATATCCAGACGGCGGGCGATCATCTTGTTCGGCAGCCCCTGGGCAATGAGTTTGAGAATATCGCGCTCGCGCGGGGTTAACTGGCTGACGTCACGGTCAGAGGTGGCGCGGTTGGCGCGCAGGCTGGCGGCCAGAACCGGCGTTAAGGCTTCGCTGAGCACCATTTCGCCCGCCGCCGCCTGCTGTAGCGCCTTAAGCAAGTCTTCCGGCTCCATATCCTTCAGCAGATAGCCATCTGCCCCTCGCTTCAGCGCCGTGACTACGTCCTCCTCATGGTTCGACACGCTAAAGACGACGATGCGCCCGGAAAGCGATTTTTCCCGCAGCTTGTCGAGGGTCTCCAGACCGTTCATGCCGGGCATATTCAGATCGAGCAGGATCAGATCGGGATCGAGAGATTCGGCAAGCTCAATGCCCTGTTCACCGTTGCTGGCTTCGCCCACCACGGTGATATCGGGTGCCATGCTGACCAGCTGTTTCACGCCAGTACGCAGCATCGGATGGTCGTCGATCAACAGGATGGATGCCGGTTCCTGATTAGTCATGGGTTTCTCCTTGAACAGTTGTGAGCGGTTTCTCGGGAATAAAGGTGACGACAACTTCCGTGCCGCCCGTCTCTCTCCGGCGAACCTGGCAATCACCGCGCAGGCTTTGGGCGCGGTCTCGCATAATGATTAAACCATAATGGTTAGTGCGTTCGGCATTTTCCGGCACGCCGCGGCCGTTATCGTGAACCGTCAGTTTGACCTGATTATCGTGCTGGCTGACGGTGACCGTGACCGCCGTCGCGTCAGCGTGTTTAAGCACGTTGCTCAGCGCTTCGCGGGCGATCTGCAGTAAATGTATGGCCTGATGGGAGGGGACAAACCGCGGCGGCAGCTGGTAATCCAGCTTCACCGGGAACCCCAGCCGGGCGCTAAATTCGTGACAGCTGGATTCCAGCGCCGGGCGCAGGCCCGGCTCGGTCAGCTGCAGGCGGAAGGTGGTCAGCAGCTCGCGCAGCTGCACCCAGGAGGTGTTCAGCTCGTTGCGGATCTGGCTGAGCAGCTGCTTGTTGCTTTCGGGCATCTCCGCATCCTGCATCTGCAGGCAGCTCACCTGCATTTTCATACAGGAGAGCGACTGAGCGATAGAGTCGTGAAGCTCGCGGGCGATGGTCGCGCGCTCTTCCATGACGATCAGCTGCTGCTGCTTTTCCTGATGCCTGTCGAGCGCCAGCGTGGCCGTCAGCTGTTCAACCAGCGTATCCACCAGCTGCTGCTGGTCGTGGCTCAGGTGACGCCCGGCTGGCAGCGTTGCCAGCAGAATACCGTACTGAGTGTGGCTGTCGGTCAGGCGCCACTTCAGGGTGGTGCCGCCGGTCGTCAGCGGCGGCAGGCCGCGAGGGCAAAGATGGCAGCCTTTGTCATCGCAGGACATATCGGACTGGCAGGTGAATTCCTGGTGGTTATCTTCGTCTTCCACATCGTAGACCCGCAGCTCAAGGTCGTGAAGCAGAGTCAGATTTTGCAGGCCGTTCAGTACCGGCGAGAGACGTTCACATAGCGGTACCTGCATGTGCAGCCGACGGTTGGCCTGCCACAGGAAGGAGAGTATCTCGTTTTTCTGCTCCAGCCCGGCCGTTTTTTCCTGAACGCGCTGTTCAAGCACCGCGTAGCTCTCTGAGAGCTCTGCCGACATGGTATTAAGCGCCTGGCCGAGCATGGCCATCTCGTTGCGCCCGCTGATGTGCGTGCGCTGGGTAAAGTCGCGTGCGGTGACCGCGCGGGCCATGGCCAGCAGCTGTTTCCACGGGTTCAGCAGCCGCGCGCGGAGCCAGACGATGGTGAAGATCAGCAGCAGCCCCATAAACAGCGCCATGGCCCGGTGTACCATCACCACCCGGTCGATGCGTAATTCGGTGGTCTGGTCGAAAGCGGAGACCAGCGCATCAATGCGGGAGACAAACCCCGCCACGTCCTTTGCGACGGTTTCTGTGCTGCGCGCCTGTTTCAGCCCGGGCTGCAGCTGGGTGTGCCAGTAGCCCTGAAGAGCGTTAAGCTGGGACTGCTGACCGGCGCGGATAGCGGCGTTTTCCAGCTCGGGGCTGAAGACCGTGCGCTCCATTTCATCAATCAGGGGACGATCGTCCTGCGTCAGGGGAACCGATGCCAGCAGGCGATAGCTCTGCATGCGTAGCGAGCCTGCCTCGTTGATGGCATGCGCATTACCCTGTACTCCCTGTACCAGCCAGCCGGAGATCGCCATGCCGGTCACACCGATGGCGGTGGACAGCAAAACGATCAGGGCGAGCTGATTCACGAGCGTCAGCGGAGATAAACATCTTTTTAACATAGAGGTGGCGTGCTCCTGACGTGGCCTGCTTGCAGGAATGGCGCTATTCTGGTGCATACCCTGGAGTATACCCATACCAATAAAGGATTACCCCTAAATTGCCAACGGAGTAGGGGGAAGGAGGTGGGGGTAGCCAGGAACCGTCAGCACCGTGAAAAACCACGTCTTTTTTACCGAATTAGCCTACTCACTTAGGGTGAGGCCTTATTTTTCGCCGCAAATCCTCCCACTTTTCCTTTGATTTATATCAACTTACCGCCGCCCTAAAACCCTAATGTTTGCAGCATCATTCGAGAATCAGAGGTGTCTATGAGTCACTCATCCGCTCCCGAAAGGGAAAATGGTGCCGTTATTACAGACTGGCGTCCAGAGGATCCGGCGTTCTGGCAACAGCGCGGCCATCGTGTAGCAAGCCGGAATCTGTGGATTTCCGTGCCGTGTCTGTTATTAGCGTTTTGCGTATGGATGTTGTTTAGCGCGGTGGCGGTCAACCTGCCGAAAGTGGGTTTTACGTTTACCACCGATCAGCTATTCATGCTGACCGCGCTGCCGTCGCTGTCAGGCGCGCTGCTGCGTGTGCCTTACGCGTTTATGGTGCCGGTGTTTGGCGGTCGTCGCTGGACGGCGTTCAGTACAGGCATCATGATCGTCCCTTGCGTCTGGCTCGGCTTCGCGGTGCAGGATACCTCTACGCCATTTAGCGTATTCGTGATTATCTCCCTGCTGTGCGGTTTTGCGGGTGCAAACTTCGCCTCCAGCATGGCGAACATCAGCTTCTTCTTCCCGAAAGCGAAGCAGGGCGGCGCGCTGGGGATTAACGGCGGTCTGGGGAATATGGGCGTGAGCGTGATGCAGCTCATTGCCCCGCTGGCGATCTCGGTCTCCATTTTTGCAGCCTTTGGCGGCGGTGGCGTTGAGCAGGCGGATGGTTCTTCCCTCTATCTGCAAAATGCAGCCTGGATCTGGGTACCGTTCCTCGTGGTCTTCACCCTCGCAGCCTGGTTCTTTATGAATGACCTGTCCGCGTCGAAGGCGTCGCTGAGCGAACAGCTGCCGGTGCTGAAGCGTGGACACCTCTGGGTGATGGCGCTGCTGTATCTGGCCACCTTCGGTTCGTTTATCGGCTTCTCAGCGGGCTTCGCGATGCTGTCGAAAACGCAGTTCCCGGAGATTCAGATCCTGCACTTTGCCTTCTTCGGGCCGTTTATTGGTGCCCTGGCACGTTCGCTGGGCGGCATGGTGTCTGACCGCCTGGGCGGTACCCGCGTGACGCTGGTTAACTTTGTCGTGATGGCTGTCTTCTGTGCGCTGCTGTTCCTCACGCTGCCAGCCGACGGACAGAGCGGTAACTTCATCGCCTTCTTCGGCGTGTTTATGGTGCTGTTCCTGACGGCCGGGCTGGGGAGCGCGTCAACCTTCCAGATGATCTCCGTGATCTTCCGTAAGCTGACCATGGACCGCGTAAAAGCACAGGGCGGGAGCGAAGAGCAGGCCATGCGCGAAGCGGCGACGGATACGGCTGCGGCGCTGGGCTTTATCTCTGCCATCGGCGCGATTGGCGGCTTCTTTATCCCGAAAGCGTTCGGTATCTCTCTGGACCTGACCGGCTCTCCGGCCGGTGCCATGAAAGTCTTCCTCGTCTTCTATATCGCCTGCGTCGTGATTACGTGGCTGGTATATGGCCGTAATACCAAGAAAAATAAGTAAGTATGATTATCCGTTTACGCGGCCTTCGGGCCGCGTTTTTTTTGGCGTCAAAATAGTTACAACATACTGGTTGCCATGCAGAGGAAATCCGCAGGCAGCATTGTGATCGCCATCGCTTTACAGGGCGCTCTACCCCTTAATACCTGCGAGGTTAAATTTTGCCTGGTGGTTTGTACGATAAATTAAAAATAACGATATATTTCATATGGATATGAAATTTTAAATGATACCGCTTTGGTGGTATTCGGTGTAACCCCTCGCCTGAAAGTCCCTCGTCGTCTTGATCGTTATCAATTCTCCCCCTCTTTCAGGGCGTTACCTTCGCTGCAAATCAGCAATGTCGATTTAGAGAGCCACAGGCTCCATACAGGAGATACCCGATGAGCAAATTTTTGGACCGGTTTCGCTACTTCAAGCAGAAGGGCGAAACGTTTGCCGATGGGCACGGCCAGGTTCTGGATACCAACCGGGACTGGGAAGACGGTTACCGCCAGCGCTGGCAACATGACAAAGTCGTCCGTTCGACCCACGGCGTGAACTGCACCGGCTCATGTAGCTGGAAGATTTTCGTTAAGAACGGTCTGGTGACCTGGGAAATGCAGCAGACCGACTACCCGCGCACCCGCCCGGATATGCCGAACCACGAACCGCGCGGCTGCCCGCGTGGCGCCAGCTACTCCTGGTATCTCTACAGCGCGAACCGTCTGAAATACCCCCTGATGCGCAAGCGCCTGATGAAAATGTGGCGTGAAGCGAAAGTGCAACACAGCGATCCGGTGGATGCCTGGGCCTCTATCATTGAAGACGCGGATAAAGCGAAAAGCTTCAAGCAGGCTCGCGGCCGCGGCGGCTTTGTACGTTCCTCCTGGAAAGAGGTGAACGAGCTGATTGCCGCCTCCAACGTCTACACCGTGAAAACCTACGGTCCTGACCGCGTGGCGGGCTTCTCGCCGATCCCGGCGATGTCGATGGTCTCTTATGCCTCCGGCGCGCGCTATCTCTCCTTAATCGGCGGTACCTGCCTGAGCTTCTACGACTGGTACTGCGACCTGCCGCCGGCGTCTCCGCAGACCTGGGGCGAGCAGACCGACGTGCCGGAATCCGCGGACTGGTACAACTCCAGCTACATCATTGCCTGGGGCTCTAACGTGCCGCAGACCCGTACGCCGGACGCGCACTTCTTTACCGAAGTCCGTTATAAAGGCACCAAAACCGTGGCGGTGACCCCGGACTACGCCGAAATCGCCAAGTTGTGCGATCTGTGGCTGGCACCGAAGCAGGGTACCGATGCGGCGATGGCGATGGCGATGGGCCACGTCATGCTGCGCGAGTTCCACCTGGATAAACCAAGCCAGTACTTCACCGACTACGTCCGTCGCTACACCGACATGCCGATGCTGGTGATGCTGGAAGAGCGTGACGGCTACTACGCAGCAGGCCGTACGCTGCGCGCCGCCGATCTGGTGGACGCGCTGGGCCAGGAAAATAACCCAGAGTGGAAAACCGTTGCCTATAACAGCAACGGCGAGCTGGTGGCGCCAAACGGCTCTATCGGCTTCCGCTGGGGCGAGAAGGGCAAGTGGAACCTTGAGCAGCGTAACGGCACGACCGGCGAAGAGACGGAGCTGCGCCTGAGCATGCTGGGTAGCCAGGACGAGATCGCCGAGGTGGGCTTCCCGTACTTCGGCGGTGAAGGTTCCGAGCACTTCAACAAGGTTGAACTGAAAAACGTACTGATGCACAAGCTGCCGGTGAAACGCCTGCAGCTGGCGGACGGGTCTACCGCGCTGGTCACCACCGTCTATGACCTGACCATGGCGAACTACGGCCTGGAACGCGGCCTGGGCGATGAAAACTGCGCCACCGGCTATGACGATGTGAAAGCCTACACCCCGGCATGGGCAGAGCAAATCACCGGCGTTCCACGCGCGCAGATCGTGCGTATCGCCCGCGAGTTTGCGGATAACGCCGACAAGACCCACGGTCGCTCCATGATCATCGTCGGTGCGGGTCTGAACCACTGGTATCACCTCGATATGAACTACCGTGGCCTGATCAACATGCTGATCTTCTGCGGCTGCGTAGGTCAGAGCGGCGGCGGCTGGGCGCACTACGTGGGCCAGGAAAAACTGCGTCCGCAGACCGGCTGGCAGCCGCTGGCGTTTGCCCTCGACTGGCAGCGCCCGGCACGCCACATGAACAGCACTTCCTACTTCTATAACCACTCCAGCCAGTGGCGCTACGAGACGGTCACCGCGCAGGAGCTGCTGTCGCCGATGGCGGATAAATCCCGCTACAGCGGCCATCTGATTGACTTCAACGTGCGCGCCGAGCGCATGGGCTGGCTGCCGTCTGCGCCGCAGCTGGGTACTAACCCGCTGCGCATTGCGGAAGCGGCAAAGCAGGCAGGCATGTCACCGGTGGATTACACCGTGAAATCCCTGAAGGATGGCTCAATTCGCTTCGCGGCGGAACAGCCGGAGAACGGTAAAAACCATCCGCGTAACCTGTTTATCTGGCGCTCCAACCTGCTGGGCTCGTCCGGTAAAGGCCACGAGTACATGCTGAAATACCTGCTCGGTACCGAAAACGGTATCCAGGGGAAAGATCTCGGCAAGCAGGGCGGCGTGAAGCCGGAAGAGGTGGAGTGGAAAGACAACGGTCTCGACGGCAAGCTGGATCTGGTGGTCACCCTCGACTTCCGCCTGTCCAGCACCTGCCTGTACTCCGACATCGTGCTGCCTACCGCCACCTGGTACGAAAAAGACGACATGAATACCTCGGATATGCATCCGTTTATTCATCCGCTGTCTGCGGCCGTTGACCCGGCGTGGGAATCGAAAAGCGACTGGGAAATCTACAAAGACATCGCGAAGACATTCTCAGAAGTCTGCGTGGGGCACCTGGGCAAAGAGACCGACGTGGTGACGCTGCCCATCCAGCACGACTCCGCCGCCGAACTGGCGCAGCCGCTGGACGTGAAGGACTGGAAAAAAGGCGAGTGCGACCTGATCCCGGGCGTGACCGCGCCGCACATTATTCCGGTTGAACGTGATTATCCGGCAACCTACGAACGCTTTACCTCTATCGGCCCGCTGATGGAGAAAATCGGTAACGGCGGGAAAGGGATCGCCTGGAACACCCAGAGCGAAATGGATCTGCTGCGCAAGCTTAACTACACCAAAGCGGACGGTCCGGCCAAAGGCCAGCCAATGCTCAACACGGCGATTGATGCCGCAGAGATGATCCTGACCCTGGCCCCGGAAACCAACGGCCACGTCGCGGTGAAGGCCTGGGCGGCCCTGAGCGAGTTCACCGGTCGCGACCATACCCACCTGGCGACAAATAAAGAGGAAGAGAAAATCCGCTTCCGCGATATTCAGGCCCAGCCGCGCAAAATTATCTCCAGCCCGACCTGGTCAGGCCTGGAAGATGAGCATGTGTCCTATAACGCGGGCTACACCAACGTTCACGAGCTGATCCCATGGCGCACCCTGTCAGGCCGCCAGTCGCTGTATCAGGATCACCAGTGGATGCGCGACTTCGGTGAAAGCCTGCTGGTTTACCGTCCGCCAATCGACACCCGCTCCGTGAAAGCCGTGATGGGGGTGAAATCGAACGGTAACCCTGAGAAGGCGCTGAACTTCCTGACGCCGCACCAGAAGTGGGGTATTCACTCCACCTACAGCGACAACCTGCTGATGCTGACCCTGTCGCGCGGCGGTCCGATTGTCTGGATGAGCGAAACGGATGCCAAAGATCTGGGTATTGAAGATAACGACTGGATCGAAGTGTTCAACAGCAACGGTGCCCTGACGGCGCGTGCGGTGGTGAGCCAGCGCGTACCGGCCGGGATGACCATGATGTACCACGCGCAGGAACGTATCGTTAACCTGCCGGGGTCAGAAATTACCGAGCAGCGCGGCGGGATCCACAACTCCGTGACCCGCATTACGCCGAAGCCGACCCATATGATCGGTGGCTATGCGCAGCTGGCCTACGGATTTAACTACTACGGCACCGTAGGATCGAACCGCGATGAGTTCGTGGTGGTACGTAAGATGAAGAATATTAACTGGTTAGACGGCGAAGGTAATGACCAGGTACAGGAGAGCGTAAAATGAAAATTCGTTCACAAGTCGGCATGGTGCTGAATCTGGATAAATGCATCGGCTGCCATACCTGCTCGGTCACCTGTAAAAACGTCTGGACCAGCCGTGAAGGTATGGAATACGCCTGGTTCAACAACGTGGAAAGCAAGCCGGGCACAGGCTTCCCGACTGACTGGGAAAACCAGGAGAAGTGGAAGGGCGGCTGGATCCGCAAAATCAACGGCAAGCTGCAGCCGCGCATGGGTAACCGCGCTTGGCTTCTGGGAAAAATCTTCGCTAACCCGCATCTGCCGGGCATCGATGATTACTACGAGCCGTTTGATTACGACTACCAGAACCTGCACAACGCGCCGGAAGGTAAACACCAGCCGATCGCCCGTCCTCGCTCGCTGATCACCGGCCAGCGCATGGACAAAATTACCAGCGGTCCAAACTGGGAAGAGATTCTGGGCGGCGAGTTCGAGAAACGCGCCAAAGACCAGAACTTCGAGAACATGCAGAAGGCGATGTACGGCCAATTCGAAAACACCTTCATGATGTATCTGCCGCGCCTGTGCGAGCACTGCCTCAACCCGGCGTGCGTGGCGACCTGCCCGAGCGGCGCCATCTACAAGCGTGAAGAAGACGGCATCGTGCTGATCGACCAGGACAAGTGCCGCGGCTGGCGTATGTGCATCACCGGCTGCCCGTACAAAAAGATCTACTTCAACTGGAAGAGCGGCAAATCCGAGAAGTGCATCTTCTGCTATCCGCGTATTGAAGCCGGGATGCCAACCGTCTGCTCCGAAAGCTGCGTAGGCCGTATTCGCTACCTCGGCGTGCTGCTGTACGACGCGGACGCGATTGAAAACGCAGCGAGCACCGAGAACGAGAAAGATCTCTATCAGCGTCAGCTGGACGTGTTCCTCGATCCGAACGATCCGAAGGTGATTGAGCAGGCGCTGAAGGACGGCATTCCGCAGAGCGTGATTGACGCCGCGCAGCAGTCGCCGGTGTACAAAATGGCGATGGACTGGAAGCTGGCGCTGCCGCTGCACCCGGAATACCGCACTCTGCCGATGGTCTGGTACGTGCCGCCGCTGTCGCCGATTCAGTCTGCGGCTGACGCGGGTGAGCTGGGCAGCAACGGCATTCTGCCGGACGTGGAGAGCCTGCGTATCCCGGTGCAGTACCTGGCAAACCTGCTGACCGCAGGTGATACCCAGCCGGTACTGCTGGCGCTGAAGCGTATGCTGGCGATGCGCCACTTCAAGCGTGCCGAAACTGTGGATGGCGTAACCGATACCCGCGCGCTGGAAGAGGTCGGTCTGACCGAAGCGCAGGCGCAGGAGATGTACCGCTATCTGGCGATCGCTAACTACGAAGACCGTTTCGTGGTGCCGAGCAGCCACCGTGAGCTGGCCCGCGAAGCCTTCCCGGAAAAAAATGGCTGCGGCTTTACCTTTGGCGACGGTTGCCACGGGTCAGACAGCAAATTCAATCTGTTCAACAGCCGCCGCATTGATGCCATGGATGTGACCAGCAAAACGGAGCCGCACCAATGATTGAACTCGTCATTGTTTCGCGTCTGCTCGAGTATCCGGATGCTGCGCTTGCGCAGCATCAGCAGGAACTCTTTGATGCACTCGCGTCATCTGAAAACCTGGATAAGGACGATGCCCAGAAGCTGGGTGTTTTCCTCCGCGACCTGCTGGCGCGCGACCTTCTGGATGCCCAGTCGGACTACAGCCAGCTGTTTGACCGTGGTCGTGCAACGTCCCTGCTGCTGTTTGAACACGTGCATGGTGAGTCCCGCGACCGCGGTCAGGCGATGGTGGATCTGATGGCACAGTATGAACAGCACGGCCTGCAGCTCGACAGCCGCGAGCTGCCGGATCATCTGCCGCTGTATCTGGAGTATCTGGCGCAGCTGCCGAAAGAAGAGGCGCTGGGCGGTCTGCAGGACATCGCGCCGATCCTGGCGCTGCTCGGCGCGCGTCTTCAGCAGCGCGAGAGCCGCTATGCGGTTCTGTTCGATCTGCTGGTGAAGCTGGCCAACGCCGCGGTCGACCGTGAAAAAGTGGCGGAGAAAATTGCGGATGAAGCCCGCGATGATACGCCACAGGCGCTGGATGCGGTCTGGGAAGAAGAGCAGGTGAAATTCTTTGCTGACCAGAACTGCGGCGAGTCTGAAATCTCCGCTCACCAGCGTCGTTTTGCCGGCGCGGTTGCCCCGCAATATTTGAATATCTCTAACGGAGGACGGCACTAATGCACTTCCTGAATATGTTCTTCTTTGACATTTACCCGTATATCGCGGGCACCGTGTTCCTGGTGGGAAGCTGGCTGCGTTATGACTACGGTCAGTACACCTGGCGTGCTGCCTCCAGCCAGATGCTGGATCGTAAGGGAATGCATGTGGGCTCTAACCTGTTCCACATCGGTATTCTGGGGATTTTTGCCGGTCACTTCCTGGGAATGCTGACGCCGCACTGGATGTATGAAGCGTGGCTACCGATTGAGGTGAAGCAGAAGATGGCGATGATCGCGGGCGGTGCCTGCGGGGTGATGACTCTGGTCGGTGGCCTGCTGCTGCTGAAACGTCGTCTGTTCAGCCCGCGCGTGCGTGCGACCACGACTGCAGCGGACATCCTGATCCTCTCCCTGCTGATGGTGCAGTGTGCGCTGGGTCTGTTGACCATTCCATTCTCGGCGCAGCATATGGACGGGAGCGAAATGATGAAGCTGGTGGGCTGGGCGCAGTCCGTGGTGACCTTCCACGGCGGAGCCTCCGCGCACCTGGACGGCGTGGCGTTTATCTTCCGCGTTCACCTGGTGCTGGGGATGACGCTGTTTGTGCTGTTCCCGTTCTCCCGCCTGGTGCATATCTGGAGCGCGCCGGTGGAGTACCTGACGCGCAAATACCAGATAGTACGCGCCCGTCGCTAATTTGCCGTTTTGATACCAACCCCGCACTCGCGGGGTTTTTTTTCGCCCCAGCCCAGGTTGTTCCCCGCGGCAGCAAACAGGATCAGCGCGCCGCCCGCCAGCTGCGTCAGGTTCAGCGCGTGTCCGAACACCAGATTATCAACAACAATAGCCACCACCGGATAGATAAATGACAGGGAGCCGGTTATAGGCGTAGGCAGCTTCTGAATCGCGCTGTAGAGCAGCTGGTACATAATGCCGGTATGGACAATGCCCAGCGTGAGCAGGATCGGCCAGGGGAAATCACCGGAAAATGACGGCAGGCTGGCAAACGGCAAAAGCATCACGACGCCCGTCAGTACCTGGATAAAGGCAATATGCTGCGGCGCAACGGATCTGAGTTTGCGGGCAATCATGGCCGTGACTGCATAGAAGAAGGCCGCGGCCATCGCCAGACCGATTCCGGCGAGCCATTCACCGCCATGCGCGCCGGTCAGCTCGCTGGAGAGCAGTATCACCACGCCGCCAAAGGCGAGGAACAGCCAGCCCCATTTCACCAGGCTGACGCGTTCACCTAAAAACATCCCCATCAGTACCAGCATAAACGGCTGGGTGTTATACACCACGGTAGAAAGACCAATAGAGATCCGCTCATAGGCGGCGAAGAGCAGCAGCCAGTTCACCACTAATGCCACGCCGCCGAGAATAGCCAGCAGCAGCGTGGTGCGGGTGAGGGGACTGAAGGGCTTTTGACTTACCCGGATAAAAATAAAAAGCGCCATAGCCCCGATAAGACAGCGCCAGAACACCACTTCCGTCACCGGCAGACCGGAGAGCAAAACAAACGCGCCGATAGAGCCGGAAATTAACATTGCCAGACTCATTTGCCAGACGCCTTTATGTAAATCACGCATCATCCACCTCCTGATTAATGACGCTATTGTCGAAAATCGCTATCGGGTTTTACAGGGGTGATATAAGGTTGAATAGGTAAATCACTTTTTAAAATTAGGTGAAAAGAATGGAATGCCTTATCGATGATATCGATCGACAAATTTTAGCCTGTCTGGTTGAGGATGCGCGCATGTCGTTGAAGGTGCTCAGCGGCCGCATCGGTCTGACGTCCCCCAGCACGGCAGAACGCCTGAAGAGGCTGGAAGAACGGGGTGTGATTCAGGGTTATGGTGCGCGGGTGAATCTGGCGGCGCTGGGGTATACGCTGCAGGCGCTGGTGCGCGTGCGGCCTTTGCCGGGGCTGTTGCATAAGGTGGATAAGTACATTCAGGCGATGCCGGAGTGTATTGAGAGCGACAAAGTCACCGGGGAAGATTGCTTTGTGATTAGGCTGGTGGTGCGGTCAATCGAACAGCTTGATGCGCTGCTGGACGGCCTGGCAGAACATGCCCAGTGTAATACGTCGATTGTGAAGAGCTCGCCGGTGAAGCGTCGTTTGCCGCCGATGTAGGTTTCTGTCGCCGGGTGGCGGCTGCGCCTTACCCGGTCTACAAAGGCGGACTCGGTTTTTTATGTCGGGAAAGTGATGGTGGTGGGGGAAGGATGACTCGGCGCGATGCGCCTCGCCCTTCGGGTCGTTGCCTGCGGCAACGCTTTCTCGCTACGCTCGAATCGAACCTTAGTCGAAGCTTCTCATCCTTCCCCGTTACGGAAATACATGATGCCTGGTGCGAACAGAAGGTTTAGCGTCGTTTGGAAGTGATGGTGGTGGGGGAAGGATTCGAACCTTCGAAGTCGATGACGGCAGATTTACAGTCTGCTCCCTTTGGCCGCTCGGGAACCCCACCAGGGGTAATTCAAATTTTGAGGTCGTGCTGAGAGATGGTGGTGGGGGAAGGATTCGAACCTTCGAAGTCGATGACGGCAGATTTACAGTCTGCTCCCTTTGGCCGCTCGGGAACCCCACCACGGGGTAATGCTTTTTTACTGGCCTGCTTCCTGCTGGAAGCGGGGCGCATCATATCAAATGAGACGCCCCTGTAAAGCATTCCTTTAGGGAAATGAAGTCGTTTGCCTGCTTTTTATCCGTAAAGACGCAAAGCTAATCAATTCATTTTCCGAAAGATTAAAGAATGATGGTCCTGTTGCCGTACACGAAGACCCGCTGCGCCAGCACCTGATACAGCGCACGACTCAACACATTCTTCTCAACGTCACGACCCGCACGCATCATGTCCTCAGCAGTGTAAGTGTGATCCACATGAATGACGTCCTGCATGATGATTGGACCTTCATCCAGGTTGTCATTCACGTAGTGCGCGGTCGCACCGATGATCTTCACGCCGCGCTCGTACGCCTGGTGGTAAGGACGCGCACCAATAAAGGCTGGCAGGAACGAGTGGTGAATGTTGATGATCTTGTTCGGGAAACGCGCTACGAAGGATGGCGTTAACACGCGCATGTATTTTGCCAGCACCACGTAGTCCGGGTTATGCGCTTCAATGGCCTGTGCCATCAGATCGTCGTGTTCTTCACGGGTATGGCCTTCGTGGCTCACCAGCTCGAACGGAATATCAAAACGCTCGACCAGCGTGCGCAGCGTCTCATGGTTACCAATAACGGCAGCAATTTCAACGTCCAGACCGCCGTAGTTGGCTTTCATCAGCAGGTCGCCCAGACAATGTGCTTCTTTGGTCACCAGGATCACGATGCGGCGTCGACCCGCTGGGGTCAGTTCGCGCACGGAACCTTCCGGAAGCGCGCTGTCCAGATCGGCAAGCAGGGTGGTGTCGTTGAAAATACCTTCCAGCTCGGTACGCATAAAGAAGCGACCGGTACGGTGGTCAACGAACTCGTTGTTCTGCACGATATTCAGTTCATGCTTGTAGCAAATGTTGGTAATTCGTGCGATCAGTCCTTTTTGATCGGGACAGATGGTGCGCAGAACTTTACGTTGTAATGATTGCATCGCCGGGAAATCCTGTTTGTATTTGCGAAGTCTGGGTTGTCAGGCATTACTGCCCGCAACACTTTTTAAATTTTTTACCTGAACCACACGGGCAGGGATCGTTACGACCAAACTGTGGGCGCGTTCCGTCAATATAATACCATTGCCCGCTTTCCTTTAAGAACCGGGAACGCTCGATAATGGCACCCGGTTTATTATTCTCGCTAAAACGGGCAACAAAGCTGACGTAACCTTCGTCAACATGACTGCCTGTTGCGGATTCATAGACGGTAAGGCCGAGCCACTGCGTGTTCGCGAACCCGGCTTCGATGTCCTGTTTGAAATCGGCTGCGCGGCAGGATGGATGCCAGGTTTTAATCAGGTAGTCTGCGTCCTTGATCACAAAAGCAGTGTACCGTGAACGCATGAGGTGTGACGGGTCTGGTGCAACCTGATCGTCAGACAGATATCGCTGGCAACATAGGCTATACTCCAGAGCGCTACCACAGGGGCAGAGTTGAGACACGATTCTCTTCCTGGAACAAAAAATAAAGGCGTTAAACGCTTCGGGTAGCACTATGTTAACTGAGCTGTTGCGTTGACGCTATGTCAGGAATCCAGGGGAAGTAAAACAGGGCTAATGAGAAAGGTTAAAATTGGACTGGCGCTGGGCTCAGGTGCAGCCCGGGGGTGGTCACACATCGGCGTAATTAATGCCTTAAACAAGATGGGCATTGACATTGATATTGTCGCAGGGTGTTCAATAGGATCGCTTGTCGGCTCCGCTTACGCGTGCGGGAAGCTTCCTGAACTCGAGACGTGGGTGCGCTCCTTCAGCTACTGGGACGTGCTGCGTCTGATGGACCTCTCCTGGCAGCGTGGTGGGCTGCTGCGCGGCGAGCGCGTGTTTAACCAGTTCCGCCAGGTTATGCCTCTCGAAGACTTCACCGATTGTCAGATGCCTTTCGGCGCCGTCGCGACGAACCTCAGTACAGGACGCGAGCTCTGGCTCACCGAAGGGGATATCCATCTTGCCGTGCGTGCCTCCTGCAGTATGCCGGGGCTCATGGCGCCTGTCCCACACAACGGTTACTGGCTTGTCGACGGTGGCGTCGTTAACCCGGTTCCCATCTCTCTGACGCGCGCAATGGGGGCGGATATCGTGATTGCCGTCGACCTGCAGCACGACGCCCACCTGATGCAGCAGGATCTCATGCCGGTCAATCTCCAGAGCGAAGATGTTGAGGGCGAGAAACTGGCCTGGCATGAACGCCTGCGCGGAAGAATCGGGCGTATGGCCGCACGTCGCTCGGTTACCGCACCGACGGCGATAGAAATCATGACCACGTCAATTCAGGTACTTGAGAACCGCCTTAAACGTAACCGTATGGCAGGCGATCCTCCGGATATTCTTATTCAGCCGTACTGTCCGCAAATCTCTACCCTTGATTTCCATCGGGCTGAGGCCGCCATCGCAGCGGGCTCGTTAGCCGTCGAAAAGAAAATGGACGAATTGTTGCCTTTTGTGCAGACCGCACGTTAAGCACCTTTTTTTGACTACTTCAGCAAAATCTGACAGGCGATAGTGCCGATCGCATGCCACTATTTAGTTACTGTCAGCCAGGGGAGGAACCATGACGCAGCCATTGGCCGGAAAACACATTTTGATTGTTGAAGACGAGCCCGTTTTCCGATCGCTACTGGATTCGTGGTTATCCTCGCTGGGCGCAATGACGTCACTGGCTGAAGATGGCATCGACGCCCTGGAAAAAATGATTAGCATTACGCCCGATTTGATGATTTGCGACATTGCGATGCCGCGCATGAATGGACTGAAGCTGGTTGAACATCTGCGTAACGAAGGTAATCAGACGCCGATTCTGGTGATCTCTGCCACCGAGAACATGGCGGATATCGCCAAAGCATTACGTCTTGGGGTACAGGATATTCTGCTCAAACCAGTCAAGGATTTGCATAGATTGCGGGAAACGGTCTTAGCGTGCCTTTATCCGAATATGTTTAATTCCCGGGTAGAGGAAGAGGAGCGTCTTTTCCAGGACTGGGACGCTCTGGTGAGTAATCCGCCTGCTGCGGCGAAGCTGTTGCAAGAACTCCAGCCGCCCGTCCAGCAAACTATTTCACACTGCCGTGTAAATTATCGCCAGCTGGTGGCCGCTGATCAGCCTGGACTGGTGCTGGATATTGCACCACTGTCAGATTCCGACCTTGCGTTTTATTCTCTGGATGTCACCCGGGCGGGGGATAACGGTGTATTAGCCGCGTTACTTCTTCGTGCGCTATTTAATGGCTTGTTGCAGGAACAGTTATCCCATCAGGGACAACGGTTGCCGGAGTTAGGCAGTTTACTCAAACAGGTAAACCAGCTTTTTCGTCAGGCCAATTTGCCAGGACAGTTCCCGCTGCTGGTCGGCTATTACCACAGCGGTTTAAAGAATCTGATCCTCGTTTCAGCCGGTCTCAATGCATCACTGAATACCGGTGAACACCATATTCAGGTGAGTAACGGTGTGCCGCTTGGGACATTGGGAACGGCGTATCTTAATCAAATTAGCCACCGCTGTTCCTCCTGGCAGTGCCAAATTTGGGGCGCCGGGGGACGGCTACGCTTAATGTTGTCCACGGAATAAGCAATTGGATCGTAATTTTAAGATTGCTTTACCTGTGTTTTGCGGGGAGTGCTACTATCGCTGCCCGGTTTCATGCGTATTTATCCTAATTGATCGGCAACGCGTTCTTTTCAGACCCGGACTGCGGGGCGAGGCTGATATACTCAACGCGTTATTTATTGCATAAAAGTTCAAAACTTGAACAGCTCAGGAGAATTTGAATGGCTGCCCTAAATTCGAAAGTCAGAAAGGCCGTTATCCCGGTAGCGGGATTGGGGACCAGGATGTTACCAGCAACTAAGGCGATTCCTAAAGAGATGTTGCCTCTGGTTGATAAGCCATTAATCCAGTATGTCGTTAATGAATGCATTGCAGCCGGCATCACTGAAATTGTGCTGGTTACGCATTCATCTAAAAACTCTATCGAAAACCATTTCGATACAAGCTTTGAACTTGAAGCCATGCTGGAAAAGCGTGTTAAGCGTCAGCTGTTAGAAGAGGTTCAGTCTATTTGCCCTCCACACGTCACCATTATGCAGGTTCGTCAGGGGCTGGCTAAAGGTCTGGGTCACGCTGTTATGTGCGCGCATCCTGTTGTCGGTGATGAGCCTGTAGCGGTAATTCTGCCTGACGTTATTCTGGACGAATACGAATCCGATCTTTCTCAGGATAACCTGGCTGAAATGATCAAACGTTTCGACGAAACCGGCAGCAGCCAGATTATGGTTGAGCCTGTTGAAGACGTAACGGCATACGGTGTGGTTGACTGCAAAGGCGTTAACCTTGAGCCGGGTGAAAGTGTGCCAATGGTTGGCGTCGTAGAGAAGCCTAAAGCCGATGTAGCCCCTTCAAACCTTGCTGTTGTAGGTCGCTATGTCCTGAGTGCTGAAATCTGGCCTCTGCTGGCTAAAACGCCTCCAGGAGCGGGTGATGAGATCCAACTGACGGATGCCATCGATATGCTGATCGAGAAAGAGACCGTTGAGGCCTACCATATGAAAGGTAAGAGCCATGACTGCGGTAATAAGCTCGGTTATATGCAGGCGTTTGTTGAATATGGTATCCGCCACAATACCCTTGGCGAAGAATTTAAAACCTGGCTCAAAGAGAGCGTAGGTATTAAGAAATAAGCCACGGTTGTAAATGTTCGAAACCGGTGAGGCGCTGCCCACCGGTTTTTTTATGCCTATACACTCCCGAAAACCTGTCTGAAAGTACAGTCGATAAAGTTGTTAAATAATGCTTTATGACAGAGTGTAAGAGGATGTTTGGGACAAATTTAGGTTAAAAAAAATCCCGCAATATGCGGGATTTCTCTGAATGTGCCGTGATTAATCCTTGATCAGGAAGTCATCCAGCTGTTTACCTTGCTCATCCATGGCTTTCTTGATAACAGCAGGAGTACGACCCTGGCCAGTCCAGGTTTTAGTTTCGCCGTTCTCGTCAACGTAGCTATATTTAGCAGGACGAGCAGCACGCTTGGCTTTGGTACCGGTTTTAGCCGCAGCCATGCTGTTCAGCAATTCATTTGGATCGATACCATCAGCAATCAGCATTTCACGATATTGCTGCAGTTTACGAGTACGCTCTTCGATTTCAGCAGCAGCAGCGCTTTCTTCTTCGCGACGTTCATTAACTACAACTTCTAATTTTTCCAGCATTTCTTCAAGCGTTTCGAGGGTGCATTCTCTTGCCTGCGCACGAAGAGTACGGATGTTGTTCAGAATTTTAAGTGCTTCGCTCATTGTAGTAATCTCAAACTTATAATGGGGGGGTGGTTTGTTGACCTAATAATAGAGCCATAAATTCATATGTGCAATAGCCAGGAATGTAAGGAATTCAAAAAATACTAAATCGTCTCACTATTATTAATTACGCTAACTTAAATTTCATCACCCGACAGTCTCGCTTGTTATCACATCAACCTGCTTTGTCCGGTTGATTGCCTCTTTTTTTTGTGACATTTACCGCAGGAATTATAGTTGCGGCGGATAAATATCAGCCTTTTGTATTAGTTCCCTCCCGTGATGTTAAGGCTGAAATAGTTAATAAATGGTGAATTTTAATGAACGGTGATTCCACTATAAAAACAAGTGTTATGTTGGGCTTAACATATAACATATTGGCCTGGCTGCATGCGTTTACTTCATGTTTTAACGGATTATTTTCGAAAACAGAAGGTTCTGAACGCCGCGCTGAACTACATCCTCTGTGCGCTGTATCGCTGATGACCTGACAAAATATGGTACAATGACTCATCGGGAATATTACACATTGATTAGGGTTTTACGGCCAATGGCACAACTGTATTTCTACTATTCGGCGATGAATGCCGGTAAATCCACCGCGCTGCTGCAATCCTCGTACAATTACCAGGAGCGCGGGATGCGTACCGTTGTTTATACGGCTGAGATTGACGATCGCTTTGGCGCAGGGAAGGTGAGCTCCAGAATAGGACTCTCGTCACCTGCCAGGCTGTTTAACCCGAAAACCGATCTGTTTGAGGACATTCGCACGGAACATGCTGAGCGGCCTATTCACTGTGTCCTGGTCGATGAGAGCCAGTTTCTGACGCGTGAACAGGTTCACGCACTTTCCGAGGTGGTTGATGAGCTTGATATCCCCGTGCTGTGCTATGGGCTGCGTACGGATTTCCGCGGCGAGCTCTTTGCCGGGAGTCAGTATTTGCTCGCCTGGTCGGATAAACTCGTCGAATTAAAAACGATCTGCTTCTGCGGTCGCAAAGCCAGTATGGTGCTTCGTCTCGACCAGGCAGGAAAACCTTATGCAGATGGTGAGCAGGTGGTTATAGGCGGTAATGAACGCTATGTATCGGTCTGTCGTAAGCATTATAAAGAAGCGCTGTCTGTAGGCTCGCTGACGGCGATTCAGCACGACAACAGAAAATAACGTCAGCTTTGTTATTCAGACATAAAAAAACCCGCCATAAAGGCGGGTTTTTCATTTGCTGTCAATTAAGCGCTTTTCTTCGCTTTCTTGTCAGCTTTGATGACCGGAACTTCTGTTTTCACAGCGGCAACGTCACCTTCTTTGAACTCACGACCGTAGAAGGTATCCAGCAGAATCTGTTTCAGCTCGGAGATCAGTGGGTAGCGCGGGTTAGCACCTGTACACTGGTCATCGAATGCATCTTCAGACAGCTTATCTACATGAGCGAGGAAGTCAGCTTCCTGTACGCCCGCTTCACGGATAGATTTAGGAATACCCAGCTCAGCTTTCAGACTTTCCAGCCATGCCAGCAGTTTTTCAATCTTCGCAGCAGTACGGTCGCCCGGTGCGCTCAGACCAAGGTGGTCTGCGATTTCAGCATAACGACGACGTGCTTGCGGACGGTCGTACTGGCTGAAAGCAGTCTGCTTGGTTGGGTTGTCGTTAGCGTTATAACGAATAACGTTGCTGATCAACAGGGCGTTCGCCAGACCGTGAGGAATGTGGAACTGTGAACCCAGTTTGTGCGCCATAGAGTGGCAAACACCCAGGAAGGCGTTCGCAAACGCGATACCGGCGATGGTTGCTGCACTGTGAACGCGTTCACGTGCTACCGGGTTTTTAGACCCTTCGTTATAGGACGCTGGCAGGTTTTCCTTCAGCAGTTTCAGAGCCTGCAGAGCCTGACCGTCAGAGAACTCAGACGCCAGTACAGAAACGTAAGCTTCCAGGGCGTGAGTTACCGCATCCAGACCACCGAACGCACACAGTGACTTCGGCATATCCATGACCAGGTTCGCATCGACGATAGCCATGTCTGGGGTCAGGGCATAGTCTGCCAGCGGGTATTTCTGACCTGTCGCATCGTCCGTTACTACCGCGAATGGCGTGACTTCTGAACCGGTACCGGAAGTGGTGGTGACCGCGATCATCTTCGCTTTTACGCCCATTTTCGGGAACTTGTAGATACGTTTACGGATGTCCATAAAGCGCAGCGCCAGTTCTTCGAAGTGGGTTTCAGGATGTTCGTACATGACCCACATGATCTTCGCGGCGTCCATTGGGGAACCACCACCCAGTGCGATAATCACATCTGGTTTGAAGGAGTTAGCCAGCTCAGCACCTTTACGCACAACGCTCAGGGTAGGGTCAGCTTCAACTTCAAAGAACACTTCAGTTTCAACGCCAGCCGCTTTCAGCACAGAGGTGATCTGGTCAGCGTAGCCGTTGTTAAACAGGAAACGGTCAGTCACGATGAGCGCACGTTTGTGGCCATCAGTAATCACTTCATCCAGCGCGATTGGCAGTGAGCCACGGCGGAAGTAGATAGATTTCGGAAGTTTGTGCCACAACATGTTTTCAGCTCGCTTAGCAACGGTTTTCTTGTTGATCAGGTGTTTTGGACCAACGTTTTCAGAGATGGAGTTACCACCCCAGGAACCACAACCCAGAGTCAGGGAAGGTGCGAGTTTGAAGTTGTACAGATCACCGATACCACCCTGAGAAGCAGGGGTGTTAATCAGAATACGGGCAGTTTTCATCATCTGACCGAAGTGAGCAACACGCTCTGGCTGGTTATCCTGGTCAGTGTACAGACAAGAGGTGTGACCGATACCACCCATGGCAACCAGCTTCTCGGCTTTTTCTACCGCGTCTTCGAAATCTTTCGCACGGTACATTGCAAGCGTTGGAGACAGTTTTTCATGTGCAAACGGCTCGCTTTCGTCGACAACTTTCACTTCACCGATCAGGATTTTAGTTGTTGCCGGAACGGTAAAGCCTGCGAGTTCAGCAATCTTGTATGCTGGCTGACCTACGATAGCGGCGTTCAGCGCGCCATTTTTCAGGATGATGTCCTGAACTGCTTTCAACTCTTTCCCCTGCAGCAGGTAGCCGCCGTGGCTGGCGAAACGTTCGCGAACGGCGTCGTACACGGAGTCAACAACAACAACAGACTGTTCAGATGCACAGATCACGCCGTTATCGAAGGTTTTAGACATCAGTACAGACGCAACGGCACGTTTGATGTCAGCGGTTTCGTCGATAACAACAGGGGTGTTACCGGCGCCCACACCGATGGCTGGTTTACCGGAGCTGTATGCCGCTTTAACCATGCCAGGACCACCGGTCGCCAGGATCAGGTTAATGTCCGGGTGATGCATCAGGGCGTTGGAGAGCTCAACGGAAGGTTGGTCGATCCAGCCGATCAGATCTTTTGGTGCGCCAGCAGCGATTGCCGCCTGCAGGACAATATCCGCAGCTTTGTTGGTCGCGTCTTTCGCACGTGGGTGTGGAGAGAAAATGATTGCGTTACGGGTCTTCAGGCTAATCAGCGATTTGAAGATAGCGGTAGACGTTGGGTTAGTGGTCGGAACAATACCGCAGATGATGCCGATAGGTTCAGCGATGGTGATAGTACCGAAGGTGTCGTCTTCGGACAGCACGCCACAGGTTTTCTCATCTTTATAGGCGTTATAGATATACTCGGAAGCGAAGTGGTTTTTAATCACTTTATCTTCCACGATACCCATGCCGGATTCGGCAACGGCCATTTTAGCGAGAGGGATTCGAGCATCTGCAGCAGCCAGTGCGGCCGCGCGGAAGATTTTATCAACCTGTTCTTGGGTGAAATTGGCATATTCACGCTGGGCTTTTTTAACGCGCTCGACGAGGGCGTTCAGTTCAGCGATATTAGTAACAGCCATAATGCTCTCCTGATAATGTTTAAACTCTTTTAGTAAACCAGCGCTCGATACGTCACACAGTATAGACAGAGCCGATACGACTTGCGTAACACAAAGTAAAACAAAGAGTTACTTTCTGCGTCAGCACACTAATTTACTAAAAGAGCCTTACCTTGGCATCATCCCTTTTGTCAGGTGACCTCCCTGGGGGTGTAACCAAGATTACTCACTTCTGAGTACGGAAATCATGATCTGTGTCAATTTTCCCCCAAGCTGATACCTTTCAGCAGGGTTATTTCGTGCTGATTTTTCCAGTGTTAAATAATTACGTAAGTATTGGAAGTGGCGCTATCATTGATTATACATATGTTTAACATCCTGAAATGATAACGTTTTGGCACAGATTTCGAGTGAAGTATGCTAATAAAAAGGGTATCTTCAGCGCGATTTCTCATGACGAATTGTCAGTCCAGGGCATGTGTATAAGCGGAGCAAAACGTGATCCAAACGCTCTTTGATTTTCCAACGTACTTTAAATTTTTTATTGGTTTGTTTGCCCTGGTCAACCCGGTGGGGATCATTCCTGTCTTCATTAGTATGACGAGTTACCAGACGGCGGCGGCCAGGAACAAGACCAACCTGACCGCTAACCTGTCAGTGGCGATCATATTGCTCACCTCTCTTTTTCTGGGTGACGCCATTCTCCAGCTCTTCGGGATTTCGATCGACTCTTTCCGCATTGCGGGTGGGATCCTGGTGGTGACCATCGCCATGTCCATGATCAGCGGTAAGCTGGGCGAGGATAAGCAGAATAAACAAGAGAAGTCAGAAACCGCTATCCGCGAAAGCATTGGCGTAGTGCCGTTGGCCTTACCGCTGATGGCCGGTCCTGGTGCCATCAGTTCAACCATTGTCTGGGGGACGCGCTATCATAGCCTGATGCACCTGATTGGTTTTTCAGTGGCGATTGCCATTTTCGCGCTCTGCTGTTGGGGCGTGTTCCGCATGGCACCCTGGCTGGTGCGCTTACTGGGTCAGACGGGCATTAACGTCATAACGCGTATCATGGGCCTGCTGTTGATGGCGTTAGGGATTGAATTTATCGTTACGGGTATTAAAAGCATTTTCCCCGGTTTGCTGCACTGATATTGCATATGAAAGAACGGAGCCACGGCTCCGTTTTTTTACATCATTATCAGTAAATCCTATAACTAAAGTTGAAATGCTCACATATCATAATAAATTCTACTAATAATGTTCATTGCTTGTATTTCAACAAGTTATTAATTCCCCTCAAACCCGCCTGCGCAGAAAATCTTCGATCGCTCTGTTATTTTACTCACATGATACTCTGGGGCTTGCTGAGAGATAACCGAAATGATATTAGTAATTTCAACATTCCCCTAGATGAATGTGCTAAATAATAACCAGTTGTTAAATTTTTGTACAAAGTCACTCGATGATAGCGCAGCGACGCGCTTGTAGAGAAAAATTTCTCTATCTTGTTGAATATCATGTTTTTTAATTGATGTTCGATGTCCGGCAGGGCTGCCCTCAACGATGCGGTACTCACCGTAAAAGAGAATTGCTTAACAAATTTGCAAAATGTATTGGCGCACGTTTACGCCATTTGATACTTTCCGGCCTAATATTTTGCAGCATAAAACAAGCAGATGAGAATTATTTTCATATGGTTCTCTTCTCAGATATCCAACGCAGGTCTCAAACAGGGTGGCCTGTAAAGAATCGACGCAAGACGGCCATACGAGCGGTCAGTAATAAAAAAGTCGGTGATAGCAAGCAGTAAAAGAAGAACCTGACAGCAGCAAAAAAAAACTCCTGCGCTGTACAGGCCCCAACAGGGGATTACACAGCTGGCGAAGGCCAGTCATTATAATGAGTGGAGTACCAACACAATGTCCATCATCACAAAAAAAAATCTGGTAGCGGCGGGGATTTTAACTGCGCTAATCGCGGGCAACGCTGCAATGGCTGCGGACGTTCCTGCAGGTGTTCAACTGGCTGAGAAGCAAACGCTGGTGCGTAACAACGGTGCGGAAGTTCAGTCTCTTGACCCGCACAAAATTGAAGGTGTTCCTGAGTCTAACGTTAACCGCGACCTGTTCGAAGGCCTGCTGGTGACAGACGTAGACGGCCACCCGGCGCCGGGTGTAGCCGAAAAATGGGAAAACAAAGATTTCAAAGTCTGGACCTTCCATCTGCGTAAAGATGCGAAATGGTCCGACGGTACACCGGTCACGGCCGAAGATTTCGTTTATAGCTGGCAGCGTCTGGCGAACCCAACAACCGCTTCTCCGTATGCGAGCTACCTGCAATATGGCCACATCGCCAATATTGATGACATCATCGCGGGTAAAAAACCTGTTACCGACCTGGGCGTAAAAGCGATTGATGCGAATACCTTTGAAGTGACGTTGAGCGAACCTGTTCCGTACTTCTATAAGCTGCTGGTTCACCCGTCCGTCTCCCCGGTACCAAAATCCGCCGTGGAAAAATTTGGTGAAAAATGGACGCAGCCTGCCAATATCGTGACCAACGGTGCCTATAAGCTGAAAGACTGGGTGGTCAACGAGCGTATGGTGCTTGAGCGTAATCCGCAATACTGGGACAACGCGAAAACCGTCATTAATCAGGTGACCTACCTGCCAATTTCGTCCGAAGTGACTGACGTTAACCGCTACCGCAGCGGTGAAATCGACATGACCTATAACAACATGCCGATTGAATTGTTCCAGAAACTGAAGAAAGAGATCCCTAAAGAAGTTCACGTCGATCCGTACCTGTGCACCTACTACTATGAAATCAACAACCAGAAAGCACCGTTCACCGACGTACGTGTACGTACCGCGCTGAAGCTGGCTCTGGATCGCGATATCATCGTAAACAAAGTGAAAAACCAGGGCGATCTGCCGGCATACAGCTATACCCCTCCATACACCGATGGTGCAAAACTGACCGAGCCAGACTGGTTCAAACAGACGCAGGAACAGCGTAACGCAGAAGCGAAGAAACTGCTGGCCGAAGCGGGCTATACCGCAGATAAGCCGCTGACCTTCAGCCTGTTGTACAACACCTCCGATCTGCACAAAAAACTGGCTATCGCCGTCGCTTCGATCTGGAAGAAAAACCTGGGCGCGAACGTGAAGCTGGAGAACCAGGAGTGGAAAACCTTCCTCGACAGCCGTCATCAGGGCACCTTTGATGTGGCACGTGCTGGCTGGTGTGCGGACTATAACGAACCGACCTCCTTCCTGAATACCATGCTGAGCGACAGCTCGAACAACACCGCGCACTATAAGAGCCCGGCGTTCGACAAGCTGATTGGCGACACGCTGAAAACCACTGACGAAGCACAGCGTACAGAACTGTACTCTAAGGCCGAGCAGCAGCTGGATAAAGATTCCGCGATCGTTCCGGTTTACTACTACGTTAACGCCCGTCTGGTGAAACCATGGGTAGGTGGGTATACCGGTAAAGACCCGATGGATAATATCTACGTTAAAAACTTGTATATTATCAAGCATTAATGGCAATGAGTGGGGCGGGCGTGCTCGCCCCACGGTGTCTAACCAACGTCACATAATATAGGCACACGCCAGAAGGTACGGGCAATGTTGAAATTTATCCTACGTCGCTGTCTTGAAGCGATTCCAACGCTATTTATTCTCATCACGATTTCCTTCTTCATGATGCGCCTTGCGCCGGGAAGTCCATTTACCGGTGAACGTACGCTGCCGCCAGAAGTCATGGCGAATATCGAAGCGAAATACCACTTAAACGATCCCATCTCCACCCAGTACTTCAATTATCTGAAGCAGCTGGCTCACGGTGATTTTGGACCGTCATTTAAATATAAAGACTATTCCGTTAACGACCTTGTGGCGTCCAGCTTCCCGGTTTCGGCTAAGTTGGGTGCTGCGGCATTTATTCTGGCCATCGTTTTCGGGGTCACCGCAGGCGTTATCGCCGCGCTCAGACAAAATACCAAATGGGATTATGCCGTAATGGGGGTGGCAATGACCGGGGTAGTGATACCCAGCTTCGTTGTCGCGCCATTACTGGTGATGATATTCGCCATCACGTTGAAGTGGCTGCCGGGCGGCGGCTGGAACGGCGGGGCATTGAAGTTCATGATTTTGCCAATGGTGGCATTATCTCTGGCGTACATCGCCAGTATCGCGCGTATCACCCGTGGTTCAATGATCGAAGTGCTGCACTCGAACTTCATTCGTACCGCGCGCGCTAAAGGGCTGCCGATGCGTCGCATTATCTTCCGCCACGCGCTTAAACCGGCGCTGTTGCCCGTGCTCTCCTACATGGGACCGGCATTTGTCGGGATCATTACCGGCTCTATGGTTATCGAAACAATCTATGGTCTGCCGGGCATTGGTCAGCTGTTCGTAAACGGTGCGCTCAACCGCGATTATTCGCTGGTACTGAGCCTGACCATTCTCGTCGGTGCGCTGACCATTCTCTTTAACGCTATCGTCGATGTGCTGTACGCCGTCATCGACCCGAAAATCCGTTACTAACTGGAGCACGCCATGATGTTGAGTAAGAAAAACAGCGAGGCGCTGGAAAACTTCAGTGAAAAACTGGAAGTAGAAGGTCGTAGCCTCTGGCAGGACGCGCGCCGTCGCTTTATGCACAACCGAGCGGCGGTTGCCAGTCTGGTTGTTCTGGTAATCATCGCGCTGTTTGTGACCCTGGCGCCGATGCTGTCGCAATTTACCTATTTCGACACCGACTGGGGCATGATGTCCAGCGCGCCGGATATGGAATCAGGCCACTATTTTGGCACGGACTCCTCAGGACGCGATCTGCTGGTGCGTGTCGCTATCGGTGGCCGTATCTCACTGATGGTCGGTATTGCTGCCGCGCTGGTGGCGGTGATCGTGGGTACGCTCTACGGCTCACTGTCCGGCTACCTTGGCGGCAAAATAGACTCGGTAATGATGCGTCTGCTGGAAATCCTGAACTCCTTCCCGTTTATGTTCTTCGTCATCCTGCTGGTGACCTTCTTCGGTCAGAATATTTTGCTGATCTTCGTGGCCATCGGGATGGTTTCCTGGCTGGATATGGCGCGTATTGTCCGCGGCCAGACCCTGAGCCTCAAACGCAAAGAGTTTATCGAAGCCGCGCAGGTCGGCGGTGTCTCTACCGGGAATATCGTGGTTCGCCATATCGTTCCTAACGTGCTGGGCGTGGTGGTGGTCTATGCCTCACTGCTGGTGCCAAGCATGATCCTGTTTGAATCTTTCCTGAGCTTCCTCGGTCTGGGTACGCAAGAGCCGCTCAGCAGCTGGGGCGCGCTGCTGAGTGACGGTGCAAACTCAATGGAAGTGTCTCCGTGGCTGCTGTTATACCCGGCGGGTTTCCTGGTCGTTACCCTGTTTTGTTTTAACTTTATCGGCGATGGCCTGCGTGATGCCCTCGACCCGAAAGACCGTTAAGGAGCGCCGTCATGACAATTATTGAAACGGCAACCGCGCCACAGGCGCAGCAGCGGAGCGACCTTCTGCTGGACGTAAAAGATCTTCGCGTCACCTTTAAGACCCCGGACGGGGATGTGACCGCCGTGAACGATCTCAACTTCAACCTGCGCGCGGGCGAAACGCTCGGCATCGTGGGTGAATCCGGATCCGGGAAATCCCAGACTGCCTTTGCGCTAATGGGCCTGCTGGCCGCTAACGGTGTGATTGGCGGTTCCGCGAAATTCAACGGTCGCGAAATCCTCAACCTGCCGGAGCAAGAGCTGAACAAGCTGCGCGCCGAGCAGATCTCGATGATTTTCCAGGATCCGATGACCTCGCTGAACCCGTACATGCGCGTCGGCGAGCAGCTGATGGAAGTCCTGATGCTGCACAAAGGCCTGGGTAAAGCGGAAGCCTTCGAAGAGTCGGTCAAAATGCTCGATGCGGTGAAAATGCCGGAGGCGCGCAAGCGCATGCGCATGTTCCCGCACGAGTTTTCTGGCGGTATGCGTCAGCGCGTGATGATTGCGATGGCGCTGCTGTGCCGGCCAAAACTGCTGATTGCCGACGAACCGACCACCGCGCTGGACGTTACCGTTCAGGCACAAATCATGACCCTGCTGAACGAGCTGAAGCGTGAGTTTAACACGGCGATTATTATGATCACCCACGACCTGGGCGTGGTGGCGGGCATCTGTGACAAAGTGCTGGTGATGTATGCCGGTCGTACCATGGAATACGGAAAAGCGCGTGACGTGTTCTATCAGCCTGCTCATCCTTACTCCATTGGGCTGCTGAATGCGGTGCCACGTCTTGATGCGGAAGGGGAATCCCTGCTCACCATTCCGGGCAACCCGCCAAACCTGCTGCGCCTGCCGAAAGGCTGTCCGTTCCAGCCGCGCTGTCCGCACGCGATGGAAATCTGCAACAGCGCTCCGCCGCTGGAAGAGTTTGCACCAGGCCGTCTGCGCGCCTGCTTTAAGCCGCAGGAGGAGCTGGTATGAACGCATTAGATGAAAAACGCAATGTGCTGCTCGAGATTGCTGACCTTAAGGTGCATTTCGACATCAAAGACGGCAAACAGTGGTTCTGGCAGCCGTCGAAGACCCTGAAAGCGGTGGACGGCGTCACGCTGCGCCTGTATGAAGGGGAAACCCTGGGCGTGGTGGGCGAGTCCGGCTGCGGTAAATCGACCTTTGCGCGCGCCATTATCGGTCTGGTGAAAGCCACCGACGGTAAAGTGGCCTGGCTGGGTAAAGATCTGCTGGGCATGAAACCCGACGAGTGGCGCGAGGTGCGCAGCGATATCCAGATGATTTTCCAGGATCCGCTGGCGTCACTTAACCCGCGTATGACCATCGGTGAGATTATTGCCGAGCCGCTGCGGACCTATCATCCGAAGATGTCCCGTCAGGAAGTGCGCGATCGCGTTAAGGCGATGATGCTGAAAGTCGGGCTGTTGCCTAACCTCATCAACCGCTATCCGCACGAGTTCTCAGGCGGTCAGTGTCAGCGTATTGGTATTGCGCGCGCCCTGATCCTCGAACCGAAGCTGATTATCTGTGATGAGCCGGTTTCCGCACTGGACGTGTCCATTCAGGCGCAGGTGGTTAACCTGCTGCAGAAGCTGCAGCGCGAAATGGGGCTGTCGCTGATCTTCATCGCGCATGACCTGGCCGTGGTGAAACACATTTCCGACCGCGTGCTGGTGATGTACCTGGGTCACGCCGTGGAGCTGGGCACCTATGACGAGGTGTACCACAATCCATTGCACCCATACACCAGAGCGCTGATGTCCGCGGTACCGATCCCCGATCCCGATCTGGAAAAGAATAAGACTATCCAGCTTCTGGAAGGGGAATTACCCTCACCAATTAACCCGCCGTCGGGCTGCGTCTTCCGCACGCGCTGCCCAATGGCCGGGCCGGAATGTGCGAAAACGCGACCGGTTCTCGAAGGCAGTTTCCGACATGCGGTTTCCTGCCTGAAAGTAGACCCGTTATAATCGCAAGGGCTGACATGATGTCAGCCCTTATTTTTTGCGAGGTTACTGTGTCGCGTTTATTCACGTCAGCCCGTCGGCGGCTTTATCATGTTTTATTCGATCCTGAAACGGTATCCGGACGGCGATTCGAAGGTCTTTGTGGGTTATTTGCGCTCCTCAGCGTGGTGGTCATTTTTATTGAATCGGGTGCCGGGACGCAATACCACCTGACGTTTGACGAATGGCATGTCTTTGTCTGGCTTGAGCTGGCGATTACCCTGGTTTTTACCGCTGAATATCTGCTCAGAGTAATTGCGTGGCCCAACCCGGCCCGATATGTTTTCAGCTTCTGGGGATATATTGATTTAGCCACTATTCTGCCGCTCTACGTCATGTGGCTGTGGCCGGAAATCAGCCTGAGCTATGTTTTTGCCTGGCGGGCGATGCGCGTGATTCGGGTATTACGTATTCTGAAATTACTGCGTTTTATGCCGTCATTACGCGTGTTCTGGAGTGCGATCGTCAGCGCACGGCATCAGCTTATTTTGTTCTACTCGTTTATTGCCATCGTCATGATTGTTTTTGGCGCGCTGATGTATTTAATAGAAGGGCCCAAATATGGCTTTACGACGCTCAATGCGTCCGTTTATTGGGCGATAGTAACCGTGACGACCGTGGGGTACGGTGATATCACGCCCCATACGCCGCTGGGCCGCATTGTGGCCTCAGTGCTGATTTTGATTGGCTATTCGGTCATTGCCATTCCAACCGGGCTTATTACCACGCACATGAGCAGCGCATTTCAGAGCCGCAAGCAGCAGCGCAAATGTCCGGCATGTCACCAGGGTGACCATGACCTTAACGCGCGGTTTTGTCACCGCTGCGGAAGTGCGTTGCCGGAGTAAATAAAAAAGGCTGCAATCGCAGCCTTTTTTATTATTCGCGCCAGAGGATATGGCACAGCTTGTGGTCTTTCTCTCGACAGAGCAGGACGCGGGCGAAGATATCGTTAATTTCGCCACCGTCTTCATCGGCCAGCCCAATCACCACTTCGGCAAAAAAGTCAGGATTCAGGTCGAAATCCACATGCTCAGCCCAGTCTTCTGAAGGGTCGAACAGTTCGGCACCGCCGCGCTCTTCGAACTGCAGATTAAAGAGGATCACGTCTGCGGGATCGAGGTTATCAACCGCCAGTTCGAGAAAAATGTCATAGGCCTGCTCGAGCGTTTCGTCTTCGGTCAGGCGATTGTTCAGATCCATTTCCATGATGACTACCTGTTAAACATCGTTGGGCACGTTTTACAGCAACGGACTAAAGAAGTAAAACAGTCGTTCGGCAATTCTCTGCCACAGCGGACGTTTTACCCACAGTCTGGCATCCAGCAGCCGCGAGCGGGAGATATAATCATCCTGCACCGCGGCGAGATCGCCACCAAAGCCAGCATCATCAATAACCAGCGTGATTTCAAAGTTGAGCCACAGGCTGCGCATATCCAGATTGACCGTTCCCACCAGGCTTAACTCGCCGTCGACAAGCACGCTTTTGGTGTGGAGCAATCCACCTTCAAACTGGTAGATCTTCACCCCTGCGGCCAGCAGTTCGCTAAAGAAGGCCCGGCTGGCCCAGCCCACCAGAAGGGAGTCATTTTTGCGCGGCAATATAATGCTCACATCGACGCCGCGCTGCGCCGCGGTACAGATCGCGTGAAGGAGGTCATCGCTGGGAACAAAGTAGGGCGTCGTCATGATCAGGTATTCACGCGCCGAGTACGTTGCCGTCAGCAGCGCCTGATGAATCAAATCCTCCGGGAAGCCCGGCCCGGAAGCAATGGTATGAATGGTGTGACCGCTGGCCTCTTCAAACGGCATAATATTGCCGTCCGGCGGTGGCGGCAGAATGCGTTTGCCGGTTTCTATCTCCCAGTCGCAGGAGTAAACGATGCCCATCGAGGTGGCAATCGGCCCCTCCATTCGCGCCATCAAATCCACCCACTGGCCCACGCCCGAGTCCTGCTTGAAGAAGCGCGGATCAACCATGTTCATGCTGCCGGTGTAGGCAATATAGTTATCGATCATGATCATTTTGCGATGCTGACGGAGATCCATCCGGCGCAGAAACACGCGCAGGAGATTGACCTTCAGCGCCTCGACCACCTCGATCCCAGCATTACGCATCATGCCCGCCCAGGGGCTACGGAAAAATGCCACGCTGCCTGCGGAGTCAAGCATCAGACGGCAGTGAATGCCGCGTCGCGCCGCGGCCATCAGCGATTCAGCGACCTGGTCAGCCATCCCGCCGGGCTGCCAGATATAAAAAACCATCTCGATATTATGACGCGCCAGCTGGATATCGCGAATTAATGCCTGCATGACGTCGTCGGACGAGGTCAGCAGCTGGAGCTGATTGCCCTTAACGCCACCAATCCCCTGACGGCGCTCGCACAGCTTAAACAGTGACGATGCGACGCTACTGTTCTCCTCGGCAAAGATATGTTTGCAGGCTTTAAGATCGTTCAGCCACTTTGCGGTGGAGGGCCACATGGCACGGGCCCGCTCTGCGCGGCGTTTACCCAAGTGAAGCTCACCGAAAGAGAGATAGGCTATAATTCCCACCAGCGGGAGGATGTAGATTATCAGAAGCCAGGCCATGGCAGAGGGAACGGCTCTGCGCTTCATCAGGATGCGTAATGTCACACCTGCGATTAACAGCCAGTATCCCAAAATGACCAGCCAACTCACCACGGTGTAGAAGGTTGTCATAGGTAAAAAAATCCTTTTGAAAGCGTATTGTTATGAGTGTACGCATCAGGATTCATCTGGCAAATAAAAACGCCAGGTAAAAGCGCTGGTTTGCCGCAGGGTTGGGTTTATAATGGCCTTTCTTTTAGAGAAAAAGTGTTAGAGAAAGAGTTGTAGACATGAAGCGCAGTAGAACAGAAGTAGGGCGCTGGCGCATGTTGCGACAGGTGAGTCGTCGCAAGGCTCGTTGGCTGGAAGCACAATCCCGCCGCAATATGCGTATTCACGCCATCAGAAAATGTGGAATGACCCGGCATCGCAACGCGTTGCTGTTCGCAGTCCAGGATATCTGAGTACCATGAGGGCACCGTAATGGTGCCCGCTGATTTTGTAGCGTCTGATTTTTAGGAGTAGCGTATTTGCAGCGCTATTCCTGCTGTATTGAGCAAAAGGAGGGAGAAGTGTTTGCGGAGTTTGGCGTACTGAATTTCTGGACGTATGTTGTTGGCGCATTTTTTATCGTGCTGGTACCGGGGCCGAATACCCTGTTTGTGCTGAAAACCGGGATTGGTCACGGGGTTAAAAAAGGGTATCTTGCCGCCACAGGCGTGTTTATCGGTGATGCGGTACTGATGTTTCTGGCCTGGGCGGGCGTCGCGGCATTAATCCAGACCACACCGGTACTGTTTAATATCGTGCGCTACCTGGGCGCCTTCTATCTGCTGTGGCTGGGGGGCAAAATGCTCTGGTCGGTGGTGAACCGTCAGAAAAACGCGCATGAGAGCGGCCCCGAACCTGCCAGTATGATCATGAAACGTTCGCTGGTATTGAGCATGACGAATCCCAAAGCGATTCTGTTCTACGTATCGTTCTTCGTTCAGTTTATTGACGTGAACGCACAGAGCACCGGCACCTCTTTCCTTATCCTCGCGACGACGCTTGAGTTGATAAGCTTCATGTACATGAGCTTCCTGATCTTCTCCGGTGCGTTTGTCACGCGTTATCTCAAAACGAAAAAGAAACTGGCAAAGCTGGGGAACGGGCTGATAGGGCTGCTGTTTGTTGGGTTTGCGGCGAGGTTAGCGTCGCTGCATTGATTGATGAAAGGCTCCTGCGGGAGCCTTTTTTATTCTGTTTGACAATCCCTCACCATTTAGTTGTATAGTACAACTAAATGGTGAGGACAGAACATGCACAGCGAAACCCCGGTAGTCAGCGTTATTCGACGTTCCTCGCGCCTCATGGTGCGAGAGTTAGGTTTTATGGGTTCTACCCTGGCTTCAACGAGCTACTCACCTTCGGCCGTCCATACCCTGGTCGAAATCGCCTTACGCAAACAGATGACGGCGAGTCAGCTGGTGCAACTGCTGGGCCTGGAAAAGTCCAGCGTCAGCCGGATGCTTGCTCGCCTGATTGCCGCGGGCGAACTCGAGGAAGTTATTTCTACTGAGGACGCGAGAGCAAAGAGCCTCAGGCTGACCGCGAAAGGTCACGAGACGGTCAGCAAAATTAATGCCTTCAGCAATGAGCGCGTGGTCTCAGCAATAAAATGTCTTGCTCCTGCCCAGCAGCAGACCATTTCGGAGGGGCTCACCCTTTATGCCAATGCGCTGCAGGCATGCCGTGAGTCGGGCAACGAGACGCACCCTGACGAGCTTACGATAGTGCAGGGGTATATCCCCGGCATGATTGGCCGTATAGCGGAAATGCACGGGAGTTATTACGCTCGTGAACATCATTTTGGCCGCTTTTTTGAGGCCAAAGTGGCGACAGGACTCGCAGAATTTAGTGAACGGTTGGATAAGCCGTGCAACCAGATCTGGCTGGCGATGATGAACGGCAGGATAGTGGGGTCAGTGGCGATCGATGGCGAGGATCTGGCACCGGGTGAAGCCCATCTTCGCTGGTTTATTCTTGATGATGGCTGCCGGGGACACGGCGTGGGGAAAAAACTGCTGAATGAAGCGATGCGTTTTTGCGATAGCGCCGGTTTTTCAGCCGTGCACCTCTGGACATTCAATAAGCTTACCGCCGCCCGGCGTCTGTACGAGTCGTTTGGGTTTACGCTGGTAAAAGAGTGGGAAGGCGACCAGTGGGGAAGCCTGATTACAGAGCAGCAGTTTACCCGGTATAAAGACGCACAACCGGCGCTATAAAAAAGGCTCCTTGCGGAGCCGCTTTGGTATCAGAACACTTTCTTATACGGTCGAACCGTCACCTTCGCATATACACCTGCCGCAACATACGGATCTGCGTCAGCCCAGGCCTGAGCGGCTTCCTGGGATTCAAACTCAGCAATAACCGTGGAGCCGGCAAAACCGGCGGCACCCGGATCGTTGCTGTCTACTGCAGGCATAGGGCCGGCGGTCAGTAATCGACCTTCATCCTGAAGCAACTGCAAACGTGCCAGATGCGCAGGGCGCACAGCCTGGCGTTTTTCGAGCGAATCAGCAACATCTTCAGAGTAAATCACGTAAAACACGGCGAAGCTCCTTAACCGGTAAAAGTGTCAGTTACGTTATGTGAAAGGGCAAACGACTGCAATGTAAAATAAAAACAATGTTAATACCCTGATCTGAATGCGCCTTTTTTGGCCTCTCATGCGCTAAAGTTGCGTCAGAACAAAGTGTCTTATTGAATATGATTGCTATTTGCATTTAAAATCAGTGCTCGGTTTTTTAACGTTGATGACTATGACTTCGATGACCCTTGATTTACCTCGCCGCTTTCCCTGGCCGACGCTGCTTTCTGTCGTGATTCACGGTGCCGTTGTGGCGGGTCTGCTGTATACCTCGGTTCATCAGGTTATTGAAATGCCCGCGCCCGCGCAGCCGATTTCGGTGACGATGGTCTCGCCAGCGGATCTTGAACCGCCGCAGGTTGCCCCTCCGCCGCCACAGCCGGTGGCTGAACCGGAGCCAGAACCCGAGCCTGTTCCGGCGCCACCGAAGGAAGCCCCGGTGGTGATCCACAAGCCTGAACCGAAGCCAAAACCTAAGCCGAAGCCAAAGCCGGTGAAGAAGGTCGAGGAGCGTCCAAAACGCGAGGAACGTCCGGTTGAACCGCGCGCAACCCAGCCGGTAGAAAATGCAGCGCCTTCACGTCCGGTGATGAACAATACGGCAACGACTTCAAAGCCAACGGTTACCGCACCGGCGGGCCCGCGTGCCGTAAGCCGCAACCAGCCCCAATATCCGGCGCGAGCTCAGGCCTTACGTATTGAAGGCCGCGTACGGGTGAAATTTGACGTGACCGCGGATGGACGCGTGGATAACGTGGAAATTTTATCTGCTCAGCCTTCTAATATGTTTGAGCGCGAAGTGAAATCGGCGATGCGCAGATGGCGCTATGAGCCAGGCAAGCCGGGCAGCGGATTGATTGTTAATATCGTTTTCCGCCTGAACGGCGGGGCGCAGATGGAATAAAAAAAGCCTCCGAAAGGAGGCTTTTTTTTGCCTGTCGATCAGGCTTGTGGAAGTTGACGAGGTTTACCCTCGCTGTCCACTGCGACATAAATAAACAGCGCTTCAGTGGCCTTATAACGCTGCCCAATCGGCTCAGAAGAGACTTTCTTCACCCAGACTTCGATGTTGATGGAAATGGAGGTATTGCCGCGTTTCACGCAGCGCGCGTAGCAGCAAACCACATCCCCTACCGCAACCGGGCGCAGGAAGGTCATGCCGTCCACCCGCACCGTCACCACGCGCCCGTGGGCGATCTCTTTTGCCAGAATTGCGCCGCCCATATCCATCTGCGACATCAGCCAGCCGCCAAAAATATCGCCATTGGCATTGGTGTCAGCGGGCATTGCCAGTGTGCGTAAAACCAGTTCGCCCTGAGGGGCGTTAGTTGTTGTCATTGTTTTAACTCGTAACGGAAGACTTCAGGCGGGATGCTACTATGATTTCACAGCGGAGAGAATAGACCAGAACACCTGTCGTTGACGTTCTGGTCAGTCATTAATCAGTGCTTGTCGTCCTGCGGCATGTGGCGATAGATATATACGCCGCTTAACAGCGTGAAGATAAGCGTCAGCGCGGTCAGGCCAAAGACCTTAAAATTGACCCAGATATTCTGCGGCAGCCAGAAAGCAATATAGATGTTAGCGAGACCGCAGAGAATAAAGAAGACCGCCCAGGCGATATTCAGACGGGACCAGACGTGTTGAGGCAGCGTCAGCTCTTTGCCCAGCATGCGCTGGATCAGCGGCTTTTTCATCACCCACTGGCTGATTAACAATGCGCCCGCAAACAGCGCGTAAATGACGGTCACTTTCCACTTAATAAATTCATCATTGTGGAAGAACAGGGTAAGCCCGCCGAAAACGGCGACCAGGACGAAGGTAACCAGCGCCATTTTTTCGACTTTACGATAGCGAACCCAGCTGTAAATCAGTACGACGGCGGTCGCAACGATCAGCGCAGTGGTGGCGGCATAAATATCGTACAGCTTATAAAAAGCAAAAAAGACCACGAGCGGTAAAAAATCAAGAAACTGCTTCATTCTGTGATTCCATCTTCTGAGCGGGGCGGGAGACAGCGATGCCCCCCGCCTCGGGATTACTGACGAATTAACATATACAGGCGGAACAGATAGACCAGCAGTACCGCTGAAATCAGATTGCTCAGCGTATTCGCCACTACCGCGCCAACATTGGGCGTTAATACCGCAAAATTCGGCGCAAACAGTAACAGCAGCGTTTTGGCGAGCAGCCAGCCGATCACGGCGGGCGCCACCAGACGCATATTAGCCCATGCCAGTCGGATGCTGCTGCGCATCGCGGTAAAAATCCCCATTTTATCCTGCACGACCATCACCGGCGCAAATGAGAGCACGATAGCCAGTAACACACCCGGCACCACGACCAGCATAATCCCCATCTGCACCAGCAGGGTGGTTAAAAAGATCAGGATAAACAGCTTGGGTAAAACTGGCGCACTGGCACCAATCGCCCGCAAGGCGCTGACCCGATGACCCGCCGATACCAGCTGAATCATCAGCAAAACGCCGCCCGCCAGAATTGCATTACCAATCAGGCCTGAGAACGTGGACGCGGCAGAAGCGCGCAGCAGAATTTGCTGCTGCTCCGGCGTCATGTTTTGCACCAGTTCAAACAACCCCACGCTACCCGCAAGGTGGTCGCCCTGGCTCAGGCTGGCAATCTGTTCTTCACTCGGTGAGAAGGCATGGCCCAGCACCACCGTGATAAAGGCACATAGCAACGCGATCAGTAAAAAGGTTATGAACTGATTGCGGAAAAAGTTTCCCGTGTCACGGTAGACAGACTTCGCCGTGATAGACATGCACTCTCCTTGAGTATTGCAGGTGTTAATTAGCCGGCAATTGTACACCGGATGCACCTGCTGTGGCAGCATCAAGGCTTGTATGGAAAAGCATATCTTTGTAAAGCGGCGGTAATCCAACGCGCGCGCGGGCGCGGTTACAGGCTTCGTTGACCTGCCCATCTTCCCCCGACATGGCAAATTCCCGGCACGGGCTGGGGCGATCCTCATAGATAGAACACCGGGTAGAGACCCCAGGCTCGCCCTGTAGCGCAACACAGCGAGCCTGCTTTTGGTTTGTGCCGCTCATGCAGCGCAGAAAGGGGGTTAACGGCTCAGTAAGATGAACCGGAACGGCACCGCCGCCATCGCTGGCTTCGGCCCAGTAGAAAGAGACTCGAAAATACGCACAACAGGCTCCGCACGTCATGCACGGGTTAATATCACTCATGGCACACCTGCAAAAGAAGAACGCATCAAATCAACTTGTGAAGCGATAAATTATCCAGCCGCCAGAGGAAGAGCAAGAGGGGGAAAAGGGAAAATTTTGTAACCGTGAAATGCCAAAAATTGACATGGAAACAACTTATTGGTTTTGGATGCGTAACAAAAAATTAATCCAGATCAATGAATGTTAAGTTACTGGTTTTAATGTGATCTGTGGCAGATCACTTATTACCCTTTTGTGAGTATATTCTCACCCGCGATTAAAACCACAACGATGGAGCGGATATGAAAAAATTAGCGGTGGCAGCCCTTGTATTAAGCAGTCTCTCTGGCGGCGCGTATGCGCATGAAGCAGGCGAATTCTTTATTCGTGCCGGTTCGGCTACGGTTCGCCCAACTGAAGGATCGGATAACGTGCTGGGTATGGGCGGTTTTAGCGTCAGTAATAACACCCAGTTAGGTTTAACGTTCACCTATATGGCGACGGATAATGTTGGTGTTGAGCTTCTGGCAGCAACGCCGTTCCGTCATCGCGTGGGTCTCGGGCCGACCGGTGATATCGCCACGGTTCACCATTTACCGCCAACGCTGATGGCGCAATGGTACTTTGGTGACTCAAGCAGCAAGGTGCGCCCTTATATTGGCGCCGGTGTGAACTACACCACCTTCTTTGATGAGAAATTCAACGATACCGGTAAAGAGGCGGGTCTGACGGATCTCAGCCTGAAAGATTCGTGGGGCATGGCGGGACAGGTCGGTCTGGATTACCTGATTAACCGCGACTGGCTGATCAACGCCTCGGTCTGGTACATGGATATTGATACGGACGTACGCTTCAAGGCGGGCGGTCAGCAGCAAAGTATCAATACTCGGCTGGATCCGTGGGTGTTCATGTTCTCTGCGGGTTATCGTTTCTGATCCGCCGTCAAACTGGCCACAGGGTGGCCAGTTTGATTTGCTCACTTCAAAACGACGGATAAACCGGCCGCTCATCAAGCTTTACGCAATGCCTCAGGATCGTTTCCCCATCATATAAATAGCTGAAAGCGTCGCTCGACAGGGAATGGAAGAGAATATCGCCGTTGGCAAACGGGATAATTTCGGTATCACCCGCACGTTTGTGCCCCGCGCCGGTTTCAAAATGACCGTGCCATCGTTCCTGGGTGTGGTCATAAACGTGAAGAATAACTTCGACAAGTCCTCTTTGCGGACAATTAAGGCGCAGGAAGGTAGAAGAGAAATTCAGGGACAGTGCATGGAAGGGAATCAATAAGGCGAAAACCAGTAAAGCTCGTAAATACATCAAACCGCGAAAACCTCCTTCAAAAGGGAAATGAGATTTTACTTAAGTCGAAAACTGCGTTTTTGCCGTGGATCAAGATGTCTTATAATTCAATACGATAAAGGCCCCTTACGAGGCCCTTAGCGATCATTTTTGAATCAGATAGCGAATGGTGGGGCCATCCTGCTGGATATCCAGCACCGTATAACCGTGGTTTTTCGCATCCAGCGGTATGTTGTTGATGGACTGCGGGCAGTCGCTGACCACCTCCAGAATTTCACCTTTCTTAAGCTGCGGTAGTGCTTCAAGCGTAGCAACCGCCGGATAAGGACAGGGCTCACCGACCATATCCAGACGGTAATCAGGCACGATCTCTTTCATGCGGCGTTCTCCTGCGTTTCAGGTTTGACAGTGGCACGGCGGAAGAAGCGTTTCTCCTGTGCGACGACCAGTAAAAAAGCGACCAGCAGCAGGGCGTAGGTGACCAACAGGCCGCCGAGAGGCCCGAAGGTATTCAGCAGGTTGACCTTGTCCCAGCTGGTGGCCAGGACGGGAGACAAGTTATCCCAGTAATACGCCAGGATCGTAGAACCAATCACATTTCCCAGACCCACCCACCAGTAATGCACCTGGCCTTCGACGGCGCGATACATCCAGCCGGTTTCACACCCGCCAGCCAGCACGATCCCGAAGCCGAACAGCAGGCCGCCAATGACCGCGTTAGGACCGGCCCACATGATTTTTGGTTCGACGCCCAGTTGAACATAGCTGAAGATGCCGATGGCGCTGACCGCCATCCCGGCGATAATCGCCTTCGCCATCATCGTGCGCCCGGTGATCCACATATCGCGAAACGCGGAGGTGAAGCAGATCTGCGCGCGTTCAATGAGCAGACCAAACCCCACACCGAACAGCATCGCCAGACCGAGCTTAGGCTGGTTCAGGGCGGTGCAGAGCGCCCATGCCACCATGGCGAAAAAGACCAGCATTCCGAGGCGGAAACGGTGGCGTGCCTGCGAGGGCTTCTGGGTTAACGGAGACGCTGCGCTGACTTTTACCATTTTCACTGGAATGCGAAACAGCGGCAGTAGAGTGAATTTTGCGCCAAAGTAAGAGCCAATAGCCGTGGCGACAGCAAAGAACCAGGCGTGAAGAGAAAACTGAGGGATCCCGGTAAAGAAGGCGGCAAGGTTGCACCCCATCGCCAGGCGCGCGCCGAATCCGGCAATTATGCCGCCGATAATCGCCTGCAGAATGCGGATCCGGCTTTTGGGCATACGCAACTTAACGTTGTTTGCCCACAGCGCCGCCGCGAAACAGCCGCCGAACATGCCGATGATCATCATCCCGTCGATGCGGGTGAGCGGGGTGCCGTCCAGATGAATGAGCTTAAAGTATCCCCACTCTTCGGTATGCACGCCTGCGAGTTGCAACAATTGACCACCCCAGCGGGTGAACTCGCCGGTCACGGCCCAGAAGGTGCCGGTAATGCCGAAATAATAAGTAGAGAGAATGCCTGCCGCGATAACGGCCGGAACAGGTGACCAGAACTTAACCAGGTAAGCCAGTTTGAAGGATTGCCATGACATGAATAAGCCTCTGAACTCAGAAGGAATATGTGAAATTAACGGACTGGAATATATAACTTTTTTCCTTACTCTAAAACCTCGCTGATGCCTTTCTCTAAAATACATCCCTTTTTCATGACTTTTATCACTAAACCGAGCGGCTTATTCAGCCTCGCCTGGCTTCAGGAGGCGACAGCACAGGCGTTGAATAAATATTTAAATAGTTAATGTTATGTTAAGGCATGCTAAAGCTCGATGCAGGCGTTTTCAATGGCGAAAACTGATTCTATAACCACTGGTGAATTCATGGTCATTCATCAGAAGTTGTACCGAATTTCAAAGACGTGGGGTGATTTATGGTTGACGTTATTTTTTTTACGTACTGAAAGCTGCCGGGTTGTAAACATAAAATACAGTGATATTAACGATGATCTGTTGTATCTCGCGGCAACACCAAAATTTGAGTCGCGGACAGTGAGACTGTGCAAGATACTGCGGCAATTATTTAATAAAAGAAAGCTAGCTAACCCCCTGGATATCTATGTTTTTCAGAGTAAATCAAATCGCGTAAAAGGCGTTGCAAAGCCAGTAACAACGGTGGCGATGAATATAGCCCTTAAAGAGGCCGCAAGAGAAATTGCAAACAAAAATGTCACCATGAAAAGTGCTCAGCAGATAATGGATTAAGAAGTTTGCAAAGATCCGAGTGGCCGTAGTCTTATTTTTTATAAGACGTACAGCTAAGGTACGTCATAAAATTGCATCAAAATACACGTCTCAGAGGAATGATATTACACCACTGTTTTTTATACTCCATTCCGGAGAAGTTTTTTCCCAATGAGAATATGATTTGTTTCTCATCCCGCTCACACAGCTCTCGGGCGCGATTATAATTTTCCCAGAGCAAGACGCTCCCCGCACCAATGTCATTATATTGGGGATCATATCCACCATTGATGTCATCGAAATAGATCCATTCGGGGCATTCAGTTTTGAATATTAAATCAATTGCTATGATTTTTTTATTGAATGCGAGCGCGGAGCCAAAAACCATATGCCTCAGATTTTCAATAGCATCCAGCAGGTTATCTCTTGGATAGGGTGATATCTTACCGCGCCAGCGAGCATTAAATAAGTTTATGTAACTGTCGCAAATTTCCTCAGCAGAAAGAGTATTCACATCCAGTATTTCCCCTCCAAGCTTGAGGAAACGATTCCTTTCGCCATTTCTTTTCTTAATCGTTTTTGGAGAAAATACAGATTTCATATGACATATCTCATCATTCAGCATTTTACTGCTGAATGAATTGATGAACGCATTTTTCTGTAATGGCGAAAGTTTTTTTGTCCTGACGGGAAGGAAAAATTTTGAATGAGGGGCGCTGGGTAATATTATATCCTCAAAAACAAACGGGTGCGATTTTGAATAGAGATTCAGGGATCCACTGATGGAGTAAGTTGATGAAACAATAATACCATCTTTTTTTCTACAGAAAAAACGAATGTCTTTTTTTCGTTTGTTTGCCAGGTAAGTTAGCACATCCGGGTGTGTGCATACACTTCCGCCATAAACAGAATAAGCCTGACGGTAAATACTCAGGTCACACTCTTCCCATCCACAAATTAAACTTCTTAACATTTTGACCAAATATTTTTCGCAATAACAGATATACGCATACTTTATACATTCTTTGCAGTATGTAAATCGACAAAGAGATATTGTTGACTACTTGTTTAGTGAAGGGATGAATTAAGTATTAGCGTGCTATTTATTGCAACTGATATGAGCGCTGGAAATGAAGAGAGTGTGTAAAAAAAAGGACCGTCTGGCTGGGATGCCAGACGGTCGAAGGGTTAGGCTTTACGCGTCGCCGCTTTCATTGCAGTCACAAACGCTTTCAGCTCGACCAGCATCTGCTCTGGCTTGTCCACGTTCTTTTCGATGATCTTCACAATCGCAGAGCCGGAGATGGCACCTGCTGCTTTCGCCTCAATCGCTGCGGTGACCTGATCCGGGGATGAAATCCCGAAACCCTGCAGCGGAGGTGCGGCATGGTACTCGGCCAGCTTCTCCACCAGGTGATGCAGCGGCAATGCGGCTTTATTCTCGGCACCGGTCACACCTGCGCGGGAGAGCAGGTAGGTGTAACCGCGCCCGTAAGAGGCTATCTGGCGCAGCAGTTCGTCATCAGCGTTCGGTGGACAGATGAAAATCGGGGCAACGTTATGGCGCATTGCCGCCTGGCGGAATGGCGCAGACTCCTCAACCGGCACGTCGGCGACCAGAACGGAGTCGACGCCCACGCGCGCGCACTCGGCGTAAAACTCATCGATACCGCGGTTGAATACCAGGTTGGCGTACATCAGCAGGCCAATCGGGATAGTGGGGTGCTTCTGACGGATCGCCGCCAGCATCTCGAAGCACTGGGTCGGCGTGACGCCCGAGGCAAACGCGCGCAGCGTCGCATTCTGAATGGTCGGGCCATCCGCCAACGGGTCAGAGAACGGGATCCCCAGCTCCAGCGCATCGGCACCGGCTTCAATCAGGGTGTCGATGATCTTCAGCGACTGTTCAGGGCCAGGGTCGCCCAGGGTGACGAAGGGAACGAACGCGCCTTCCTGGCGGGATTTCAGTTCTGCAAATACGTTATCGTAGCGTTCCATCAGATTTCCCCTCGTGCTTTCAGAATATCGTGAACGGTGAAGATATCTTTGTCACCGCGACCGGAAAGGTTCACCACCAGCAGCTGTTCTTTTTCCGGATTGTCTTTCATCATTTTCAGCGCATGGGCCAGAGCGTGTGAAGACTCCAGCGCCGGGATGATCCCTTCGCTGCGGCACAGCGTTTTAAACGCCTCCAGCGCTTCGTCATCGGTAATGGAGACATAGTCCGCACGACCGGTGCTGTTCAGATAGGCGTGCTGCGGTCCTACGGACGGGAAATCGAGGCCGGCAGAAATAGAGTAAGACTCTTCAATCTGGCCTTCATCGGTCTGCATCATCGGGGATTTCATGCCGAAGTAGATCCCCACGCGGCCATGCTTCAGCGGCGCGCCGTGTTCACCCGATTCAATGCCGTGACCCGCAGGCTCGACGCCAATCAGACCCACGCTGGTGTCGTCGATAAAGTCTGCGAACATACCGATGGCGTTAGATCCGCCGCCGACGCAGGCGATGACCGCATCCGGCAGACGACCTTCTTTTTCGAGGATCTGTGCTTTGGTCTCTTCCCCGATCATACGCTGGAATTCACGCACGATGGTCGGGAACGGGTGCGGGCCCGCCGCGGTACCGAGCATATAGTGCGCGGTTTCGTAGCTGCCAGACCAGTCGCGCAGCGCTTCGTTACAGGCATCCTTCAGCGTCGCGGAGCCGCTGTGCACCGGGATCACTTCCGCACCCATCAGACGCATACGGAAAACGTTCGGAGACTGACGCTCAACGTCTTTCGCCCCCATATAGATGCGGCATTTCAGGCCGAGCAGGGCGCTGGCGAGCGCCGAGGCCACGCCGTGCTGGCCTGCACCTGTTTCGGCGATGATTTCGGTTTTACCCATACGCTTCGCGAGCAGCGCCTGGCCCAGCACCTGGTTAGTCTTATGTGCGCCGCCGTGCAGCAGGTCTTCACGCTTCAGATACAGCGTGGTTTTGGTGCCTTCTGTCAGGTTGCGGCATTTGGTCAGGGCCGTTGGGCGGCCTGCATAGTTTTTCAGCAGGTCGGTAAATTCCGCCTGAAACGCCGGATCCTTCTGCGCACTCACAAACGCGTCTTCCAGCTGGCGCAGCGCGGGCATCAGGATTTGCGGGACGTACATCCCACCGAACTCACCAAAATACGGGTTAAGTAATGTCGTCATCTTTTCTTCCTTAATATGCACGCAGAGTTTTAAAAACCGAGGCCAGTTTGCTGGCATCTTTAATACCCGGCTGGGACTCTACGCCTGAATTGAAATCGAGGCCTGCGCAGCCGGTTTTCGCGGCTTCTACACAGTTGTCCGGGCTTAATCCGCCCGCCAGCAGAACGTTGTCCAGCTTTTCGCCGTTCAGCAGAGACCAGTCAAAACGCTGGCCGGTTCCGCCCTGGCCGTTATCGAGGACGTATTTATCCACGTGGTTCAGGTTACGCGGGGGCAACGTATCGTCAACGCGTTGCGCTTTCCAGATCTGTACCTGCGGTGCCAGCGTGGCGCGCAGGGCATCGATATAGGCCTGATCTTCTTCGCCGTGGAGCTGCACCGCGCTCAGGGATAACGCGTCGGCTTTTTCAACCACCTCTGCGATGTCTGCGTTGCGGAACACGCCAACATAGCTGAGCGGAGCCGCGGCGATGATCTTACGCGCTTGCTCTTCGCTGACCGCGCGAGGAGAGGAATCCACAAAAATCAGCCCGCCATAAATCGCCCCGGCTTCATACGCGGCCTGGGCGTCCTGTTCGCGGGTTAAGCCGCAGACTTTGTTTTCACCCAGCAGCACGCGACGTACTGCCGCATTGAGATCGTCATGTTCCATCATGGCGGAGCCAATCAGGAAACCGTTGGCGAAGTGGCTCAGCTCGCGCACCTGGGCGTAGCTGTTAATGCCGGATTCGCTGATCACCGTGACGCCAGCGCCCAGACGCGGTGCCAGCTGGCGCGTGCGGTTCAGGTCAATGGACAGGTCACGCAGATCGCGGTTGTTAATGCCAACCACTTTGGCTTCCAGCGCAATCGCGCGTTCCAGCTCTTCTTCATTACTCACTTCGGTCAGCACGCCCATGTTCAGGCTGTGCGCCACGGCGGAAAGCTGGCGATACTGCTCGTCGTCAAGTACCGAGAGCATTAGCAGGCAGGCGTCGGCCTGGTAAAAGCGTGCCAGCCAGATCTGATACGGATCGATAATAAAGTCTTTGCACAGGATCGGCTGCGGCGCGATGCCGCTGACGATCGGCAGAAAATCGAAGCTGCCCTGGAAATATTTCTCATCCGTCAGCACGGAGATGGCTGACGCATGATGCTTATAAATGCCGGCAATACGTGCCGGGTCAAAATCGTCACGAATAACGCCTTTTGACGGGGAGGCTTTTTTGCACTCAAGAATAAACGCGGTGCGCGCACCCTGCAGGGCATCATAGAAACGACGTTGGCTTGGTACGACGTCGTTCTGGAAACTGGCAAGCGGCTGCTGTTGCTTGCGGGCTTCCACCCAGATGGCCTTATCGGCAACGATTTTCGCTAAAACGGTCTGCATTCTTTACCCTCTTGCCGCAAGTGCGGTAACGCGATCGTAAGCTGCACCGGAGCGCAGTACATCCAGAACTTTTTGAACGTTGGCCTTCAGGTCTTCCTCACCGTGCAAACGCATCAGCATGGCGACGTTGGCAGCAACGGCGGCCTCATGAGCGACCTCTCCCTTACCTTGTAATAAGCGCGTCAGAATGTCACGGTTTTCTTCCGGCGTACCGCCGGCCAGCGCTTCCTGGTGATACGGGGTTAAACCAAAGTCAGCGGCTTCCAGCTGGTAGCTCAGGATTTCACCGTCGCGCAGTTCGGCTACCAGCGTTGGCGCATGCAGTGACACTTCGTCCATACCACCGCTGTGCACCACGGCGGCACGCTGGTAACCCAGCACGCGCAGCGTCTCGGCAATCGGCAGTACCAGTTCCGGACTGTAGACGCCAATCAGCGCCAGCGGCGGGTGCGCCGGGTTGATCAGCGGGCCGAGCACGTTAAACAGCGTGCGGGTTTTAAGCTGCTGACGAACCGGCATCGCGTGGCGGAAACCGGTGTGATACTTCGGCGCAAACAGGAAGCAGACGCCCAGGTCATCCAGCGCTTCACGGGAACGCTCGGCGTTCATATCGAGATTAATACCGAATGCGGCGAGCAAATCGGAAGAACCAGACCGGCTGGAAACGCTGCGGTTACCGTGTTTTGCGACCTTTAAACCACACGCCGCCGCCACGAAGGCGCTGGCGGTGGAGATATTGATGCTGTTACTGCCGTCTCCCCCGGTGCCAACAATATCGGCAAACTGATAGTCCGGGCGCGGGAACGGGGCGGCATTTTCCAGCAGGGCCGTAGCGGCACCGGCGATCTCCTGCGGGCTTTCGCCGCGCACTTTCATGCTCACCAGCGCGGCCGCCAGCTGCTCAGGCTTCAGCTCGCCGCGAACCACGGCGGAGAAGAGCTGGTGGCTCTCCTGTTGGCTCAGGGTCTGCGCCTGGTACAGTTTTTCCAGAATCGGCTGCAGGGTATTGGTCTGCTCCAGCTTCTGTAACGCCCAGTCGAGCGTCTGCTCCAGCAGGCGGGCGCCGTGGGAGGTCAGGATCGATTCCGGGTGGAACTGCAGGCCGCAGACGCGATCCGCATCGTGACGTACCGCCATCACCATCCCTTCAAACGAGGCGTTAATGGTCAGCCCGGCGGGAATATTGCTGCCAACCAGCGAGTGATAGCGCGCGACCGGAAGCGGGTTCGGCAGCCCGGCAAACATTGCCTGGCCGTCATGTTCAATGCTGGACGCTTTACCGTGCAGGATCTCACCCGCCTGGCCGACGTAGCCGCCGTAGGCTTCAACAATTGCCTGATGGCCGAGGCAGATGCCGATAATCGGCAGCTTGCCGCGCATGCGGGTCAGCAGCTCCGGCATACAGCCTGCTTCGCTCGGTGCGCCTGGCCCCGGGGAGAGCATCAGCACCGGGTTTTGCATAGTTGCCAGACGGTCAATCAGGGTCTGCGCCGGGACGTGGTTGCGGTAGATAACAACGTTGTGGCCATTCGCACGCAGCTGATCTGCCAGGTTATAGGTAAAGGAGTCGATATTATCGAGCAGCAGAATGTCAGCCATCAGAAAATCTCCTGTGCATGGTGTGCGGTAGCAATGGCGCGAAGGACCGCACGGGCTTTGCTGCGCGTTTCGTCAGCTTCAGACTGCGGAACAGAATCAAGAACAATTCCGGCACCCGCCTGGACGGTAGCAATGCCGTCTTCGACATAGGCGGAGCGGATCACGATGCAGGTATCGAGGTCACCGTGGGCCGTGAAGTAGCCTACCGCGCCGCCGTAGCTGCCGCGACGGCGTCCTTCGGCCGCGGCAATCAGCTGCATGGCGCGCACTTTCGGCGCACCGCTCAGGGTGCCCATGTTCATGCAGGCGCGATAGGCGTGCAGCACGTCGAGGTCGTGGCGCAGCTCGCCCACTACGCGAGAGACCAGGTGCATCACGAACGAATAGCGGTCGACTTTAGTCAGGTCCGCCACGTAGCGGCTGCCCGGGGTACAAATACGGGCCAGATCGTTACGCGCCAGATCGACCAGCATAAGGTGCTCGGAGAGCTCTTTATGATCGGTACGCATTTCCAGTTCGATACGGCTGTCCAAATCGCGATCCAGAGAGCCATCGGCGCGACGTCCGCGCGGACGGGTCCCGGCAATCGGGTAGATCTCAATCTGACGGCTGGTGGCGTCGTACTTCAGCGAGCTTTCCGGCGAGGCGCCGAACAGCGTGAAGTCGTTGTCCTGCATAAAGAACATGTACGGGCTCGGGTTGCTTTTTTTCAGCACGTCGTAGGCGGCGAGCGGCGACGGGCAGGGCAGTGAGAAGCGACGGGACGGTACCACCTGGAAAATTTCCCCGGCGCGAATCGCCTTTTGCATCTGGCGAACCACGGCACCGTACTGATCGTCAGTCTGGTTCACATCGCAGGTCATTTTTTCCACCCGCTGCACCGGAAGTGCAGGAGGCGCTTCCGTCATCTGCTGCTGGAGCTGCGCGATGCGGTGCTCAAGACGGTTTTTCTCAGCTGCCGAAGGCGTGAACAGGCTGGCCTGGATACGGGTGTATTGTTTCTGATGGTCGATCACCAGCAGGGTTTCAGCCAGATAGAAACAATAGTCCGGGCAGCGATTACCCTGTTCGGTTTCTGGCAAATCTTCAAATCCGGCGACCAGGTCATAAGCAAACAGCCCACCAAAGAACATCGCCTCACGCTCGTCTTCCGGCACGGTAACCAGGTTCTGCAGCAGGCGGAAGGCATCGAAAACGGACAGGGAGCAGAGGCGCGCGTCTTCGTCCAGCAGCTGGCTCACCGGCGGGAAATGCAGAATGCGCATTTCTGGATGACGTTCGTTTTCAATGCCTGAAGGCAGGGCGGCATCCAGCAGCGGCAGCAGCGATGCGCCGTTGTCTGACAGCGCCTTAATTGTGACAGTGTCACCTAAAGCGGTAATGCGCAGCGCGCTGTCGACCAGCAGCAGGCTCTTGAGATCGTCTTTGCTGTCGATGTCTGCAGATTCCAGTAGCAGCGTTGCCGGACGTGCCCCGCACACCTGATGAAACAGCGCGGTGGGGTTGTGGCGATAGGCCGCCTCGCAGGTCAGCAATTCGAGATGAGGTTTGGCTGTTTGCATGTTGGTGTTCTCATTTATTCTGTTCAAAAAAAAGCCCGCTGAGTAGCGGGCGGGTATCTGTTTGCATTTCGCAGACGCGTGACACTGCCCGATGATCAGGAAGTACGCCACCAACCGTGCAGAGTGAAATGTGCTGTCATTTTCAGATACCTTTCTCGTGTGAACTTGCGTACTAGTTAACTAGTTCGATGGCGTGTTGTCAACCCTTGATTTCAGAATTTCGCGTGAAGTCGGTATCATGGGGTTTTCGGATGTCTCCAACCTGTTATGGGAAGTGCTTTGAGCGATACCACCTACGCCATTATTTATGATTTACACAGCCATACTCAGGCCTCTGATGGCCTGCTGACACCCGAAGCCCTGGTTCATCGTGCCGTTGAAATGCGCGTCGGTACGCTGGCGATAACCGATCACGATACGACAGATGCCATTCCGGCGGCGCGCGCTGAGATCGCCCGCAGCGGGCTGGCGCTGAATCTGGTGTCCGGCGTTGAGATTTCGACCGTCTGGGAAAACCATGAGATTCATATCGTTGGCCTGAACATCGATATAGACCATCCGGCACTTATTGCCTTTTTGCAAGAACAAAAAACGCGCCGCAACCAGCGCGCAGAGATGATCGGCGAGCGTCTGGAAAAGGCGCATATTCCGGGCGCGCTGGAAGGTGCGCAAAAGCTGGCGAACGGCGGGGCAGTCACCCGCGGTCATTTCGCCCGTTTTCTGGTTGAAGCAGGCAAAGCGACGACCATGGCGGATGTTTTTAAAAAGTATCTGGCGCGCGGGAAAACCGGATACGTTCCGCCACAGTGGTGTACAATAAAACAAGCTATTGATGTGATTCATCATTCTGGCGGTAAGGCCATACTGGCCCATCCGGGGCGGTATAATCTTTCTGCTAAATGGCTGAAAAGACTGCTGGCACACTTTGCCGAATGCGGTGGCGAGGCGATGGAAGTCGCCCAGTGTCAGCAGGCGCCCAACGAGCGCGCGCAGCTCGCGACCTATGCCCGCCAGTTCGGCCTGCTTGGGTCACAGGGGTCTGATTTCCATCAGCCCTGCGCCTGGATTGAACTGGGGCGCAAGCTCTGGCTGCCCGCTGGCGTTGAGCCGGTCTGGCAGCTCTGGGAACAGCCGCAGCAAATTGAAGAGAGGGAAGTATGAGTCAGTTTTTCTATATCCATCCGGATAACCCGCAGCCACGTCTGATCAACCAGGCCGTGGAGATCGTCCGCAAAGGCGGCGTGATTGTCTACCCGACCGATTCAGGCTACGCGCTGGGCTGCAAAATTGAAGACAAAGGGGCAATGGAACGCATTTGCCGTATTCGCCAGCTGCCGGACGGCCATAACTTTACCCTGATGTGCCGCGATCTCTCTGAGCTGTCGACCTACGCGTATGTCGATAACGTGGCGTTTCGCCTGATTAAGAACAACACGCCGGGCAACTACACCTTCATCCTGAAAGGGACGAAAGAGGTGCCGCGCCGCCTGCTGCAGGAAAAGCGTAAGACTATCGGCATGCGCGTGCCGTCGAACCCGATTGCGCAGGCTCTGCTGGAAACCCTCGGCGAACCGATGCTGTCTACCTCGCTGATGCTGCCGGGAAGTGAATTTACCGAGTCCGATCCGGAAGAGATCAAAGATCGTCTGGAGAAGGTGGTCGAGCTGATTATTCACGGCGGCTATCTCGGCCAGCAGCCGACCACCGTGGTCGACTTAACCGAAGATGCACCGGAAGTGATTCGTGAAGGCGTGGGTGATGTAAAGCCTTTCTTGTAAAGGTATAAGCAGATATACTACGCGGCCATCAAAGCAGGGCTCAGCCCTCTTTTGACCTGATTCGACGCCTGTGAAGGCGACACCTGAGGAAGCTCAATGAGCGAGAAGTTACAGAAAGTGCTGGCGCGTGCCGGCCACGGCTCACGCCGTGAAATCGAAGCCATTATTGAAGCGGGTCGCGTGAGTGTGGACGGTAAAATCGCCACGCTGGGTGACCGCGTTGAAATCGTACCGGGGCTGAAGATCCGCATCGACGGTCATCTTATCTCCGTGAAAGAGTCCGCTGAACAAATCTGTCGCGTGCTGGCTTACTACAAGCCGGAAGGCGAGCTGTGCACCCGCAACGACCCGGAAGGTCGTCCGACGGTGTTTGACCGTCTGCCTAAACTGCGCGGCGCTCGCTGGATTGCCGTTGGTCGTCTGGACGTGAACACCTGCGGCCTGCTGCTGTTTACCACCGATGGTGAACTGGCAAACCGTCTGATGCACCCAAGCCGTGAAGTAGAACGTGAATACGCGGTGCGCGTATTTGGCCAGGTTGATGAGAATAAACTGCGCGATCTGTCGCGTGGCGTTCAGCTGGAAGACGGTCCTGCGGCGTTCAAAACCATCAAATTTACCGGTGGGGAAGGCATCAACCAGTGGTACAACGTGACCCTGACCGAAGGCCGCAACCGCGAGGTGCGTCGTCTCTGGGAAGCGGTAGGCGTACAGGTTAGCCGTCTTATCCGTGTCCGTTACGGCGATATACTACTGCCGAAAGGTCTGCCACGCGGTGGTTATACCGAACTGGATCTGACCCAAACCAACTACCTGCGCGAGCTGGTCGGCCTGACGCCGGAAACCACCTCAAAAGTGGCGGTGGAAAAAGATCGTCGTCGCATGAAGGCGAATCAGATCCGTCGCGCGGTGAAGCGCCACAGCCAGGTGAGCAGCAGTCGCCGCTCCGGCAGCCGTAATAACAACGGTTAATGTAAAAGCCCGGTGAACTCACCGGGCTTTTTTCTTTAGTAATCAACGCCAATTTGCGCTTTGATACCCGCATCAAACGCATGTTTGACCGGACGCAGCTCGCTGACGGTATCGGCCATCTCCAGAATATCCCGATGACATCCGCGCCCCGTGACGATAACCGTCTGGTGTACAGGACGGTTCTTCAGAGCATCCAGCACGGCTTCCAGCGGCAGGTAGTCGTAGGCGACCATATAGGTTATCTCATCCAGCAGAACCATATTCAGCGAAGGATCGGCCAGCATTCTCTTTGCATGCTCCCAGACGGCGAGACAGGCGGCGGTATCCGTTTCCCGGTTCTGGGTATTCCACGTAAACCCGGTTGCCATTACCTGAAACTCGACGCCGTGAGGCTCCAGCAAATTGCGCTCGCCGTTGGGCCATGTGCCTTTAATAAACTGGATCACGCCCACTTTTTGCCCGTGTCCGACGGCGCGTGTCGCCGTACCGAATGCGGCGGTGGTTTTCCCCTTGCCGTTGCCGGTAAAGACAATGACGATCCCACGCTCGTCCTGTGCCGCCGCGACGCGCGCATCGACCTGTTCTTTCAGACGCTGCTGGCGCTGCTGATGACGTTCTTCACTCATTGCGAAATTCCTGGTTTACGGCCCGGCTGGGCGTCAAAGGTCATCCCGGTTTTGCGGCGGCTGTCGTCGCCCATCAGCCAGAGATAGAGCGGCATAATGTCTGCCGGGGTTTTCAGCTTCTGCGGATCTTCGCTCGGGAACGCACTGGCGCGCATTTTGGTGCGCGTACCGCCCGGGTTGATGCAGTTTACGCGCAGATGGCGGCTCTGGTACTCCTCTGCCAGCACCTGCATCATGCCTTCGGTCGCGAATTTTGATACGGCATAGGCTCCCCAGTTTGCGCGTCCCTCACGGCCAACGCTGGAAGAGGTAAAGACCAGTGACCCTGACTCGGATTTGAGTAATAAAGGAAGCAATGCCTGCGTAAGGAAAAACGTGCCGTTGACGTTGACCTGCATCACCTGCAGCCAGATATCAGGATCCTGTTCATCCATCGGACGCACTTCGCCTAACAAACCGGCGTTATGCAGTACGCCGTCGAGTCTCGGATAGTGGGCGCTGATGCGCTGGGCTAATTCCTGGCATACTTCGGGCGTGCAGGTCAGTAAATCGAGTGTATACCACGGGGCCGGTGTGCCGCATACAGCCTCAATCTCCTGCGCGACGTTTTTCAGTTTTTCTTCGTTGCGCCCGATCAGAATGACGTTCGCGCCGTAATCGGCGTAGGTCAGGGCCGCCTCGCGGCCAATCCCGTCGCTGGCACCGGTGACAAGAATAATCCGGTTTTGCAGCAGATTTTTTTGCGGTTGATAATGCACGGTGACTCCTCAGGCGACCGGTGATGCAATGGCGCCTTTATGATGACTTTTCGGCTTTATGCCCGAATTAGCCTAATAATTCAATCAGTCTACAGGACGCATTACTGTAAAATTAACAATTTGCAAATATTTAAACGTCAGTGCGGGGATTCCTGAAGGCGGCTCGCAGAGGTAATGTCACGAGCGAGACGCATGGGCAGGGCTGATGTACACTGCCGTGAAAGATTCGTGGTTAAATCAAGGTGGAACGTGTGGAATTACTTTCTCAATATGGGTTGTTTTTGGCCAAAATCGCGACGGTGGTGATTGCCATTGCGGTGGTTGCCGTTCTGATTGTCAACCTGACGCAGCGCAAGCGTCAGCGAGGGGAGTTACGCATCACCCGCCTGAGTGAGCAGTATAAAGAGATGCAGGAAGAGATGTCTCTGGCGCTGCTTGATAGTCATCAACAGAAACTCTGGCTGAAAGCGCAGAAGAAAAAGCATAAACAGGAAGCCAAAGCGGCAAAGGCAAAAGCGAAGCTCAATGCGCCGCAGGATAAGGCCACGCCACGTGTCTATGTGCTCGATTTTAAAGGCAGTATGGATGCGCATGAGGTTTCTTCTCTGCGGGAGGAAGTGACTGCCGTTCTGGCCGTGGCGACACCGCAGGATCAGGTTGTCGTGCGTCTTGAAAGCCCGGGCGGGGTGGTTCACGGTTACGGACTGGCCGCCTCACAGCTGCAGCGTCTGCGTGAAAAACAGATCCCGCTGACCGTGGCCGTGGATAAAGTGGCGGCCAGCGGAGGCTACATGATGGCCTGCGTGGCGGACAAAATTGTGGCCGCACCGTTCTCTATCATTGGCTCGATCGGCGTGGTCGCGCAAATTCCGAACTTTAACCGCTTCCTGAAAAATAAAGAGATTGATATCGAACTTCACACGGCGGGTCAGTATAAACGTACCCTGACGCTGCTGGGAGAAAACACGGAAGAAGGGCGTCAAAAGTTCCGTGAAGATCTCAACGAAACGCATCACCTCTTTAAAGACTTTGTGCATCGTATGCGCCCGACGCTCGATATTGAACAAGTTGCGACAGGCGAGCACTGGTACGGCGTCCAGGCGCAGGAGAAAGGGCTGGTGGATGAAGTCGGAACCAGCGACGATCTGCTGCTCAACCTGATGGAAGGCCGGGAACTGGTGGGCGTGCGCTTTACCCAGCGTAAGCGGCTTCTTGACCGCTTTACCAACAGTGCGGCAGAAAGCGCGGACCGCCTGCTGCTGCGCTGGCTACAGCGCGGACAAAAACCGCTGCTGTAAACAAAAACGCGAGGCACATGCCTCGCGTTTTGCGTTAATCGACCAGGTGATATTTCTCGGAAAGCGTATGCGCCAGGTATTTAAACATGTTAAACACGGCGGTGCTTTTCGGGGTCGGCAAGCCCTGTTCATCAAGGAAGTATTCGCCGCTGAAAATCAGCACGCCATTACGCTGCTCTACGCCGGTGGCTTCAATGCCCGCCAGCGTATCTTCGTGGTCACGGATAAGCTTGTTTGCTTCGATAAGCAGAGAGGCTCGGTCAATAGGTTGGGTCGTATTCTGCATAATCCACTCCTTAAACAGTGACAATAGTCTACGCCGAGGGCGCTTTGGGGGCAAATTTTCCCTGTAATGTGAGGGGATAAGGTACAGGGACCTGGCTGGCGGGATTTGCTTTTGCATGCTAATAAAGTTGCGTAACGAATTTTATCAGGTAGAGTGTGCGCTTTCGTCATTCTGGCAACAGAATTGCTTGACATTCAACCGGGAATTCGTCACGAATTACACGAGATGTGAGAAAAATACCCGAGAACTCAATCACCTGGGCGTCTTTTCTTCAACGCCCGGTAAGACAAAGGGGTTGATATCTCCTGACGCAGTCGCAATATCATTGGCTCGTCGTCAGCGGAAGGGAAATCAACGTGCGGCGTATTCCTGGAAGAATTAAATTAGGTAAAGGTGAATATGGGTAAAGCTCTCGTCATCGTTGAGTCCCCGGCAAAAGCCAAAACGATCAATAAGTATCTGGGTAATGACTACGTGGTTAAGTCCAGCGTGGGTCATATCCGCGATTTGCCGACCAGTGGCTCAGCCAGCAAAAAGAGCGCAGACTCTACCTCCACCAAAGGGGCTAAAAAGCCTAAAAAGGATGAACGTAGCGCGCTTGTCAACCGCATGGGTGTTAACCCATGGCATAACTGGGACGCACAATATGAAGTGCTGCCCGGGAAAGAAAAAGTCGTTAACGAGCTGAAGCAGCTGGCTGAAAAAGCAGACCACATCTATCTCGCAACCGACCTTGACCGCGAAGGGGAAGCCATTGCATGGCACCTGCGGGAAGTGATTGGTGGTGATGACAAACGCTACAGTCGTGTAGTGTTTAACGAAATTACGAAGAATGCGATTCGTCAGGCGTTTGAGAAGCCGGGCGAACTGAATATTGACCGTGTAAACGCGCAGCAGGCACGTCGCTTTATGGACCGCGTTGTGGGCTACATGGTTTCTCCACTGCTGTGGAAGAAGATTGCCCGTGGCCTGTCAGCAGGGCGTGTGCAATCCGTCGCCGTGCGTCTGGTCGTTGAGCGTGAGCGCGAGATTAAAGCCTTCGTGCCGGAAGAGTTCTGGGAAGTTGACGCCAATGTGACCACGCCGGGCGGTGACGCTCTGCCGCTGCAGGTCAGCCATCAGAACGATAAGCCTTTCCGTCCAGAAAACCGCGACCAGACCATGGCCGCCGTAGCGCTGCTGGAAAAAGCACGCTACCAGGTGCTGGAACGTGAAGACAAACCGACCAGCAGCAAGCCGGGTGCGCCGTTTATTACCTCAACGCTGCAACAGGCTGCAAGCACGCGTCTGGGTTACGGCGTGAAGAAGACCATGATGATGGCTCAGCGCCTGTATGAAGCGGGCTACATCACCTACATGCGTACCGACTCAACCAACCTGAGCCAGGACGCGGTCAACATGGTGCGCGGTTACATCAGCGACAATTTCGGTAAGAAATACCTGCCGGAAAGCGCTAACCAGTTCGCCAGCAAAGAGAACTCTCAGGAAGCACACGAAGCGATTCGTCCTTCTGATGTCTCTGTGCTCGCTGAATCGCTGAAAGATATGGAAGCCGACGCGCAGAAGCTGTATCAGCTGATCTGGCGCCAGTTCGTGGCGTGCCAGATGACCCCGGCACAGTATGACTCCACCACGCTGACCGTTGGTGCGGGTGATTTCCGTCTCAAAGCGCGTGGACGTATCCTGCGTTTCGACGGCTGGACGAAAGTGATGCCTGCGCTGCGTAAAGGTGATGAAGACCGAACGCTGCCGGCAGTGAACAAAGGGGATGAGCTCTCGCTGGTTGATCTCGTGCCAGCCCAGCACTTCACCAAGCCGCCTGCACGCTTCAGTGAAGCATCTCTGGTAAAAGAGCTGGAAAAACGCGGTATTGGCCGTCCGTCGACCTACGCGTCGATCATCTCTACGATTCAGGACCGTGGTTACGTACGCGCTGAAAACCGTCGTTTCTATGCTGAAAAAATGGGTGAGATCGTCACCGACCGTCTGGAAGCTAACTTCCGCGAGTTGATGAACTACGATTTCACCGCGCAAATGGAAGACAGCCTCGACCAGGTTGCCAGCCATCAGGCGGAATGGAAAAAGGTCCTCGACAGCTTCTTCAGCGACTTTACCGACCAGCTTGAGAAAGCGGAGAAGGATCCTGAAGAGGGTGGCATGCTGCCTAACCAGATGGTTCTGACCAGCATCGACTGCCCAACCTGTGGTCGCAAGATGGGGATCCGTACTGCCACGACGGGCGTGTTCCTTGGCTGCTCCGGCTACGCGCTGTCGCCAAAAGAGCGCTGTAAAACCACCATCAACCTGGTGCCTGAGAACGAAGTTCTCAACGTGCTGGAAGGTGACGATGCGGAAACTAACGCTCTGCGTGCCAAACGCCGCTGCAAAAAATGCGGCACGGCAATGGACAGCTACCTGATCGATCCAAAACGTAAGCTGCACGTCTGCGGTAACAACCCAACGTGTGACGGATATGAGATCGAAGAGGGCGAGTTCCGCATTAAAGGCTATGACGGCCCGATTGTAGAGTGCGAGAAGTGTGGCTCTGAAATGCACCTGAAAATGGGGCGTTTCGGTAAGTACATGGCCTGTACCAACGACGAGTGTAAAAACACGCGCAAAATTCTGCGTAATGGTGAAGTGGCTCCGCCGAAGGAAGATCCGGTTCCGCTGCCAGAACTGCCGTGCGAGAAATCCGACGCGTACTTTGTGCTGCGTGACGGCGCTGCGGGTGTCTTCCTGGCCGCCAACACCTTCCCGAAATCGCGTGAAACGCGCGCGCCGCTGGTGGAAGAGCTGCATCGCTTCCGCGATCGTCTGCCTGAGAAACTGCGTTATCTGGCCGATGCGCCACAGCAGGATCCGGAAGGCAACAAAACCGTGGTACGGTTTAGCCGTAAAACCAAGCAGCAGTATGTTGCGGCCGAGAAAGAGGGTAAAGCGACCGGATGGTCAGCTTTCTTTGTCGATGGCAAATGGGTTGAAGGCAAGAAATAATCTTCCCTTACCGTAACTTACCTGTAAAAGGGCCGGATTTCCGGCCCTTTTTTATTGCCTTGTTATTATTTTTTGTTCCGTACTATACAGTCAGGCTATAAATGATATAGTGGTTATAGTTAACCTGTTTCTTATTATTAAATCGTCTTAAGCGATTGACCGCATGCGCTAAATCGGATGGTCTGGCATGAAATTACAGCAGCTTCGTTATATCGTTGAGGTGGTGAATCATAACCTTAACGTCTCTTCTACCGCCGAGGGGTTGTATACCTCGCAACCGGGCATCAGCAAACAAGTTCGTATGCTGGAGGATGAGTTAGGTATCCAGATATTTGCCCGCAGCGGTAAGCATCTCACTCAGGTGACGCCCGCGGGTCAGGAAATCATCCGCATTGCGCGGGAAGTCCTCTCTAAAGTCGATGCGATTAAGTCAGTGGCAGGGGAACACACCTGGCCGGATAAAGGTTCGCTGTATATTGCCACGACGCATACCCAGGCGCGCTATGCGCTTCCCGGTGTCATCAAAGGCTTTATCGAGCGTTATCCCCGCGTCTCTTTGCATATGCACCAGGGCTCGCCAACGCAAATTGCTGAAGCCGTTTCCAAGGGTAATGCAGACTTTGCCATCGCCACCGAAGCGCTTCACCTCTACGACGATCTGGTCATGCTTCCATGCTATCACTGGAACCGTTCCATCGTGGTGACCCCGGATCACCCCCTGGCGGGTAAAGGGTCGGTCTCTATTGAAGAACTGGCGCAGTATCCATTGGTGACGTATACGTTTGGCTTTACCGGCCGCTCCGAGCTTGATACGGCCTTTAACCGGGCAGGGCTAACGCCGCGCATTGTCTTTACCGCGACGGATGCAGACGTGATTAAGACCTATGTGCGGCTTGGTCTGGGGGTGGGCGTCATTGCCAGCATGGCGGTGGATCCGGTGTCAGACCCTGACCTGGTGCGTCTTGATGCGCACGATGTTTTCAGTCATAGCACCACAAAGATTGGATTCCGTCGCAGCACCTTCCTGCGCAGCTATATGTATGATTTTATTCAGCGCTTTGCCCCTCATTTAACGCGTGATGTGGTTGATACCGCCGTTGCATTACGCTCAAATGAAGATATTGAAGAGATGTTTAAAGACATCAAACTCCCCGAAAAATAATCACACCCGGTATCTTTCCCTTAGGGAAAGATACCGAAATAACGCCTCAAAGCTAAATTAGAATTATCATCATCTACGTATCCCCTGTCATATAATGTCATTATCCATTTAGTCCGTAAGGTTATAATGTCGTGAATTGGCGACAAAAGTAGAAACTAATTTACGCCTTCGCAAATTTTTCTTTTCAATTATTTATTTCTGGTCAAAAGATTGAATATTTCATACCTCCCGGTGCGTAAATTCACTGGCTTTTCGGCTAAAGTTTCTTTAGGATTTATCTCAACAGATGATTAATTGTACCAATTGTTTGGTCCTAAATGATAAGCGATGTCGATTGTATGAGGTTAGCAATGCCTTCAGGAAGTGAAGAACCGCAAAGGGATCCTGCGCTCAAGCGTAAAGCCTGGCTGGCGGTCTTTCTCGTCTCTACCCTGTTTTGGGTGGTGGTTGCTCTCCTGGCCTGGAAATATTGGGGTTAAATATGGCAGTGACGGTACGTACAGCTTCGGTAAAACAGATGTGTCAGCATCGTGACAATGGCCACAGAGGGCGTAAAGCACCTGCGACTGTTGTACCCGCGTCCTGGAAACTGACGCCGCAGCAGCAAGCGTTTATTGATGTGTTCGCAGAAGACGAACCCAAAAAACAATAATTTAGTTAATTGCGTAATGATGCAAATAGTCTGAATATCGACTCTGCACTTTTGTACTCTTTAATAAATACACATCAGCAATATAGCACTGAGGTCAAACCTCGGAACGTTTTATAAATAATGCCTGGTGTCCCTATGATGAATAACATGACGTCTCACAAATACTGGTCATGGATCGGCGTTTTTACCGTGTCGATTCTGTTCTGGAGTCAGCTCATCTGGTTGGCCCTCCACTAAATTGTAAAACCTCGCTACGGCGGGGTTTTTTGTTTTCCTGTTCTGGACCAATCCTAAATTTATCAATTTGGGTTGTTATCAAAACGTTACGACATCTTTGTGTTATCTTTAATTACGGCCCTGATGATTGTCAGGGCATCTCTGTGATTAAGGAGGAGCTTATGTCGTTAACCCTACGCGAAGCCAGTAAGGACACATTACAGGCAGAAAACAAAACCTGGCATTACTACAGCCTGCCGCTGGCTGCCAGAACGCTTGGGGACATTTCGCGTTTACCCAAGTCATTGAAAGTTTTACTGGAAAATCTATTGCGCTGGCAGGACGGTGACTCTGTCACCCTCGATGATATCCAGGCGCTGGCAGGGTGGCTTGAAAAAGCCCATGCCGACAGAGAAATCGCCTACCGCCCGGCAAGGGTGCTGATGCAGGACTTTACCGGCGTCCCTGCCGTCGTTGATTTGGCCGCGATGCGCGAGGCTGTTAAGCGTCTGGGCGGAGATACGGCAAAAGTTAATCCGCTTTCCCCCGTTGACCTCGTTATTGACCACTCCGTAACCGTCGATCGCTTTGGTGATGACGACGCCTTTGGCGAGAACGTGCGTCTGGAGATGGAGCGTAACCACGAGCGCTACGTGTTCCTGAAGTGGGGGCAGCAGGCGTTCAGCCGGTTTAGCGTGGTCCCGCCAGGTACCGGTATTTGTCACCAGGTTAACCTTGAATATCTGGGTAAAGCCGTCTGGAGCGAATTGCAGGATAAAGAGTGGGTCGCCTATCCGGACACGCTGGTGGGCACGGACTCCCATACCACCATGATCAACGGTCTGGGCGTGCTGGGCTGGGGCGTCGGGGGTATCGAAGCGGAAGCGGCCATGCTCGGCCAGCCGGTGTCCATGCTTATCCCGGATGTGGTGGGCTTCAAGCTTACTGGCAGGCTGTCTGAAGGCATTACCGCCACCGATCTGGTGCTTACCGTCACCCAGATGCTGCGTAAGCATGGTGTGGTAGGCAAGTTTGTCGAATTCTACGGGGACGGACTGGATTCACTGCCGCTGGCCGACCGCGCCACCATTGCCAATATGGCGCCGGAATACGGTGCAACCTGCGGCTTTTTCCCTATTGATGATGTGACGCTGGAATACATGCGTCTTAGCGGACGTAGCGAAGAGCAGGTCGCGCTGGTGGAAGCGTACACCAAAGCGCAGGGCATGTGGCGCAATCCGGGCGATGAGCCTGTTTTCACCAGCACGCTTGCACTCGATATGGGAAGCGTCGAAGCGAGCCTCGCAGGGCCGAAACGCCCGCAGGACAGGGTTGCGCTGAGTGACGTGCCAAAAGCCTTTGCCGCCAGCAATGCGCTGGAAGTAAACGTGGCGCAGAAGGACCATCGTCCCGTCGACTATGTTCTGAACGGACATCAGTATCAGCTTCCGGATGGTGCGGTGGTGATTGCCGCCATTACCTCCTGCACCAACACGTCCAACCCCAGCGTATTGATGGCAGCCGGTCTGCTGGCTAAAAAGGCGGTAGAGCTTGGGCTAAAACCTCAGCCATGGGTCAAGGCCTCGCTGGCACCGGGATCCAAAGTGGTGTCGGATTACCTGGCGCAGGCCAAACTGACGCCGTACCTTGACGAGCTGGGCTTTAACCTCGTGGGCTACGGCTGTACGACCTGTATTGGTAACTCTGGTCCACTGCCTGAACCCATTGAAACGGCGATTAAGCAGGGTGACCTGACGGTAGGTGCGGTCCTGTCCGGCAACCGAAACTTTGAAGGGCGTATTCACCCGCTGGTAAAAACCAACTGGCTGGCCTCACCGCCGCTGGTGGTTGCTTATGCCCTGGCAGGGAACATGAATATCAACCTGGTGACCGATCCGATTGGCCACGATCGCAAGAACGACCCTGTCTACCTGAAAGATATCTGGCCATCCTCGCGGGAAATCGCGCTGGCCGTTGAAAAAGTCTCAACCGAGATGTTCCGCAAAGAGTATGCGGAGGTCTTTGAAGGCACGCCGGAATGGAAAGCCATCAACGTCATTGGCTCTGATACCTATGACTGGCAGGATGACTCGACCTATATTCGTCTGTCGCCGTTCTTTGATGAGATGCTGGCCGAGCCGGCGCCGCTTAAGGATATCCACGGCGCGCGTATCCTGGCGATGCTGGGGGATTCTGTCACAACTGACCACATCTCTCCGGCGGGGAGTATCAAAGCCGATAGCCCGGCGGGTCGTTATCTGCAAAGCCGGGGCGTCGAACGCCGTGATTTTAACTCCTACGGATCGCGCCGCGGGAATCATGAAGTCATGATGCGCGGAACGTTTGCCAACATCCGCATTCGTAACGAAATGGTACCGGGCGTGGAAGGGGGCATGACGCGCTATCTGCCGGGGACGGAAGTGGTGTCGATTTATGATGCGGCGGTCAAATATCAACAGGCAGGTACGCCGCTGGCGGTGATTGCCGGGAAAGAGTACGGTTCCGGCTCCAGCCGTGACTGGGCGGCGAAAGGTCCGCGTCTGCTTGGCGTTCGCGTGGTCATCGCCGAATCGTTCGAACGTATTCACCGCTCGAATCTGATTGGTATGGGGATCCTGCCGCTTGAGTTCCCGCAGGGTGTGACGCGTAAAACGCTGGGCCTGACCGGGGAAGAGCAGATTGACATTAGCGGCCTGCAAAACCTGCAGCCGGGTAAAACGGTGCCGGTAACGTTAACGCGGGCAGACGGCAAAACCGAGGTGCTGGATTGCCGATGCCGTATTGATACGGCAACCGAGCTGACCTACTACCAGAACGACGGCATTTTACATTACGTGATTCGTAAGATGCTGGATTGATGAACGAGCCCGGCACGCGTGCCGGGCTTTTTATATCACTCTTTCAGCAAATGGCCCATTTTGGCAGCTTTAGTATCCAGGTAGTGGGCGTTTTTCGGGTTACGGCCGACAATCAGCGGTACACGCTCGACGATGTTGATCCCCGCTTCGGTCAGGATCTCCACTTTTTTCGGGTTATTGGTCAGCAGACGAACTTCGTCCACGCCCAGCAGCTTGAACATATCGGCGCACAAGGTGAAGTCGCGTTCGTCAGCGGCGAAGCCGAGCTGATGGTTTGCTTCCACCGTATCGTAGCCCTGGTCCTGAAGCGCGTAAGCGCGGATTTTATTCAGCAGACCAATATTACGACCTTCCTGACGGTGATAAAGCAGCACACCGCGGCCTTCTTCTGCAATATGAGACAGGGCGGCTTCCAGCTGGAAACCACAATCACAGCGCAGGCTGAACAGCGCGTCGCCGGTAAGACACTCTGAATGGACGCGGGACAGCACCGGCGTCTGCCCTGAAATATCGCCATACACCAGCGCGACATGATCCTGTCCGGTTGCCAGTTCTTCAAAACCCACCATCAGGAAATCGCCCCATGGGGTTGGCAGTTTGGCTTCTGCCACACGTTTAAGCTGCATGTGATTCTCCAGAGTAGGCTGACACGTTTCGTGCCTTTGCCCTGTTTTGCTTTCTGTATCAGTTCATTTTGCCACAAGCTCAGCAGGTTCGCCTAATAGGCACCATGCTATATGAACGTTAAACGCACGATCCGACATATCCACCCATCGAATGAATTTCAGTTATGATTGTGAGGCTTAGCGAAAAAGGAGAAGACATGCTTTCAATCGCCAGACGTACGGCAGCAGGCGCGGCCATTTTACTGATTATGCCCCTGGCCGTATGGCTTTCAGGCTGGATGTGGCAGCCGGGGCAGAATGCCATGTGGCTGAAAACGTTATACTGGATAACGGAAACGGTCACCCAGCCGTGGGGAATTATTACCCATGTCCTCCTCTGCGCCTGGTTTCTGTGGTGCCTGCGCTTTCGTTTGCGTGCGGCGCTGATGCTTTTTGCGATCCTCGGAGGCGCTATCCTTGTTGGTCAGGGCGTGAAGTCCTGGGTAAAAGATCGCGTTCAGGAACCGCGTCCTTTTGTCGTCTGGCTGGAAAAAACGCATCATGTTCCGGTGGATGAGTTCTACAATTTAAAGCGTAAAGATCGCGGAACCCTGGTGAAAGAACAGCTTGCGGAACAGCAGGATATCCCGAAATTCTTGCGTAAACACTGGCAGAAAGAGACGGGATTCGCGTTTCCTTCCGGTCACACCATGTTTGCGGCCAGCTGGGCGTTACTGGGGGTGGGGCTGCTGTGGCCAAGGCGTCGAACGGTCACGCTGGTGATTTTACTGGTCTGGGCGACAGGGGTTATGGGCAGCCGCTTACTGCTGGGGATGCACTGGCCGCGGGACCTGGTCGTTGCCACGCTGATCTCATGGCTGCTGGTGACGCTGGCGACCTGGCTCGCTGAACGATTCTGCGGCCCGCTTACGCCACCGCCAGAAGAGAAAGAAGAAATAGCCGAAAGGGACCAAACGGACGCCTGACGGTTGATAAACCGTATTATGCCCATAGATACATGACTGGCGCGTCACTTTTTCCGTTTCGCGCCCGTCGCTAAAATGGTAGTTTATAAGGCTGATTGCGGTGAGTTGAACACACTTTATTCGCTTGAACCACATAACGGGAAGTAATGTGAAATATTTACTCATTTTCTTACTGGTATTGGCGATTTTTGTCATTTCAGTCACGTTGGGTGCACAAAACGATCAGCAGGTGACGTTTAACTATCTGCTGGCTCAGGGTGAGTATCGCGTCTCGAGCCTGCTGGCGGTCTTATTTGCTGCTGGCTTTGCCATTGGCTGGCTGGTTTGCGGTCTGTTCTGGTTGAAAGTCCGTGTTTCTCTTGCGCGCGCTGAACGTAAAATTAAGCGACTCGAAAATAACATTGCCCCTGCGTCTGACATCCCGGAAAGCTCTGGTGTGCCGGTCGTGAAGGAATAATCGACTATGCTGGAGTTGTTGTTTCTGCTTTTGCCTGTAGCCGCAGCCTATGGCTGGTATATGGGCCGCAGAAGTGCGCAACAAACAAAACAGGATGAGGCCAACCGGCTCTCCCGCGACTACGTTGCGGGGGTGAACTTCCTCCTGAGCAATCAGCAAGACAAAGCGGTAGATCTGTTCCTCGATATGCTGAAAGAGGATACGGGGACGGTTGAAGCGCATCTTACCCTGGGTAACCTGTTCCGCTCGCGCGGTGAGGTCGATCGCGCCATTCGTATTCACCAGACCCTGATGGAAAGCGCCTCGCTGACCTACGATCAACGTCTCCTTGCGGTGCAACAGCTGGGGCGTGATTACATGGCCGCGGGATTGTACGATCGCGCAGAAGATATGTTCGCGCAGCTGGTGGATGAAACAGATTTCCGCATCGGCGCGCTGCAGCAGCTCCTGCAGATTTATCAGGCCACCAGCGACTGGCAAAAAGCCATTGATACGGCTGAACGTCTGGTGAAGCTGGGTAAAGATAAGCAGCGCGTTGAGATAGCCCATTTCTACTGTGAGCTTGCGCTTCAGCAGATGGGTAACGACGACATGGATAAAGCCATGGCGCTGCTGAAGAAAGGCGCCGCCGCGGACCGCAACAGCGCGCGAATCTCCATCATGATGGGGCGCGTCTTTATGGCGAATGGCGACTATGCCAAAGCCGTTGAAAGCCTGCTGCGGGTTATCGACCAGGATAAAGAGCTGGTCAGTGAAACGCTGGAAATGCTGCAAACCTGCTATCAACAGCTGGACAAGCAGGAGGAGTGGGTAGCATTCCTGCGTCGCTGCGTGGAAGAAAATACCGGCGCCACCGCTGAACTGATGCTCTCAGACGTTGTTGAGCAGTATGAGGGAAGCGACACCGCGCAGGTGTATATTACGCGCCAGCTGCAGCGTCATCCGACCATGCGGGTGTTCCATAAGCTGATGGATTACCACCTGAACGATGCTGAAGAAGGGCGCGCCAAAGAGAGCCTGATGGTCCTGCGCGACATGGTTGGCGAGCAGGTGCGCAGCAAGCCGCGCTATCGTTGCCAAAAGTGTGGTTTTACCGCGTATACGCTCTACTGGCACTGTCCTTCCTGCCGCGCCTGGTCCACCATCAAGCCCATTCGTGGTCTGGACGGGCAGTGATTTTTTAAAACGCTCCATTTTAGTTACAACATACTAATGGTTTTTACCGTATCCTTTACTCCGTGCGGTTTGCCGGCCTGGCAGGCGCGTAAATGGATCCTGTCAATTTGCGGCGTCGGCAGGTAGAATGCTGGCCGTTTATCTGTTCCGCGCCGCTGCGCGCCCATAGACGAAAAGGGCTGGTCATGACGTCTGTTACATCCTCCACTTCCCGCGTAATTACGGATTCTCCTGTTGTTGTTGCGCTTGATTACAATAAGCGTGACGCTGCACTGGCGTTTGTCGACGGTATCGACCCTCGCGACTGCCGTTTGAAAGTTGGCAAAGAGATGTTCACGCTGTTTGGACCGCAAATCGTTCGCGATCTGCAACAGCGCGGCTTTGACGTTTTCCTCGACCTCAAATTCCATGATATTCCGAATACTACGGCCCACGCCGTTGCCGCAGCCGCAGAGCTGGGCGTATGGATGGTCAACGTCCATGCGTCGGGTGGGGCAAGAATGATGACCGCCGCCCGTGAGGCGCTCCTGCCGTTCGGTAAAGATGCGCCGCTGTTGATCGCAGTCACCGTGCTGACCAGTATGGACGAAAGTGATTTACGCGACCTTGGCGTGACGTTGTCACCTGCGGAACATGCCGAACGTCTCGCGCGTCTGACGCAGCAGTGTGGCCTGGATGGCGTCGTCTGCTCCGCGCAGGAAGCGGTTCGTTTCAAATCAGCGCTGGGCCGGGATTTTAAACTGGTCACGCCGGGGATCCGCCCTGCAGGCAGCGACGTGGGCGATCAGCGCCGCATTATGACGCCTGAGCAGGCGCTGGCTGCAGGCGTTGACTACATGGTCATCGGTCGTCCGGTGACGCAGTCTGCAAACCCTGCTGAGACGCTTAAGGCTATCAACGCATCGCTGAAAAAGGGGGCGTAATGACCGATTCCAACAGTCGTCTGGTCTATTCAACCGAGAGTGGGCGTATAGACGAACCGAAAGCGAAAGTGGAACGTCCTAAGGGGGACGGCATCGTTCGGATCCAGCGCCAGACCAGCGGACGAAAAGGGAAAGGCGTTTGCCTGATCTCCGGCATTGACCTGGATGATGCTGAACTGACAACGCTGGCGGCCGAGTTGAAAAAGAAATGTGGCTGCGGCGGTGCCGTGAAAGATGGCATTATTGAAATCCAGGGTGATAAACGCGATTTAATAAAATCGCTGCTGGAAGCCAAAGGCATGAAAGTCAAACTGGCAGGCGGCTAAAATAAATGAGCCACGGCAGATGCTGTGGCTCGTGTTATATACGTGCGTATGTCAGACCTGAAATGCGTTTAAATACCGCAATATCGAGGAAGGCTTAGATAATAATTATTTGCCAACCTGGTGACCGATAATACCACCGACAGCAGCGCCACCTAATGTACCCAGCGTACTACCATCCGTTAATACTGCACCACCGAGAGCACCGGCACCGGCACCAATAGCGGTGTTGCGGTCACGTTTAGACCAGTTAGAGCATGCGCTCAGGGACATTGCTACAGTGATTGCCAGAACAGCGGCGGCTAATTTTTTGCTGGTTAAGGTCATAATACTTTCTCCTGAATTATCGATTCACGGAAAGATGTACACGTTAAGTATAGACGAATCGAATACTTAATTCTGTTCTCCGTGAAAGCTGGTCGCGCAGGCGTTACGTAATCACGCAGGTGATAGTCACTTCCTGTTATATCGCTAACATTAATTTTACGACTTTAAGGCGGGTTAAACAGGTAAAAACTCTTAAAGCAGGGTTAAGAATCATCTCAGAGAAAGAAGGGCGTATGCGCCCGAAATTCGGGCGCGGAGGGAACTCAGGCGGTCGTTTTAATAATATTGACGATCAGTCCGTCATCTTCCAGTTTATTTCGGTGCGCGTCGCTCAATCTTTCGTCGGTAATCACGCGGCTAAAGCGTGAAGCGGGGCCCATCGTATACGGGTGAACGGCGCCAAATTTAGAGCTGTCGGTGAGCACAATGGCTTCACACTCTTTTTCCAGCACAGCATTCACAACGTCAGAGCGCATCATATCCCGACCGGTGAAACCTGTCTCCGGTTGCCAGCCGTCAATCCCGATAAAGGCCTTGCTGAAATGAACCTGCTGGACATACTGACGGGTCAGCGGGCCTACCATACTTTCGCTTTTTTTCTGGTAAATACCCCCGAGCAGAATCACCTCGCAGCGCGTCTCTTTGAGCAAATGCGCGATATAGCTGCTGACGGTGATGATAGTAACGTCCTTTTGATCGGCAAGCGTGCGTGCCAGAAGGGCATTACTGCTGCCGTTTTCAATAAAAACGGTCTCGCCGTTGTTCACCAGGGACGCGGCAAATTCCGCCAGTTCACGTTTGAGTGCGTAGTTATTCATCATGCGCGTCTCAACGTCATCACTGTCCAGCGGGACAGCATATCCGTGCGCGCGACGCAGGTAGCTCTGTTTTTCCAGCAGATTAAGATCCTGACGGATTGTGACTTCAGACACGCCGGTGGTTTTAGCGAGATCGACTACGCTTACGCGTCCCTGATCGATGACCATCTGCAAAATGAGTTGTTGTCGGGAATTCATAGCATCCATTTAATAAAGCGAAACGAGGTCGGAGACGGTGGGGTTAAACTTCCCACGGCGCTTTTGGCTGTCTGTTTTCAGGCGCGTTGTCAGCACCATTCTGAGCAAGAAGTTCAGACTTCAGGATCTCGAGATTACGGATAGCAGAGTGATAATCGCCCGCCACCAGGATATCCAGCACGGTATCAATTCGTTGTGCTACAGCTTGTGCGTCAATAGTAGACATAATCTCACCCCAGGCGCGAAAAGTTAATATTTTCAATGATGCAGAAATTAGGATCAAAAGAGAAGGGAAAAAATGCAATAACTAAATTACATAAACGTAAGTGATAAATTTATTCCCCCTCATGCAGTGGGCTTATTGAGTGGATTAGTCTAAAACGGCGCGCAAGGCGCTTTTTTATAAGAGGAATTAGACTATGACAGTTATCAATCAGCCTACCTGCACACTGTTTACCGATACTGAACGGTTCACGCAGCTGTCAGGGTATTATGAAGCGGAGCGTCACACCGTCTGGATGATGTTGCGGGCCCAGCCACGGCCTTGTTTTAACCATGCGTTAATTGAGGAGATCATGAACTTCTCATGGCTGGTTCGCCAGTCTGGCTTTGCGGTTGATTTTTGGGTAACCGGTTCGCTGGTTCCCGATATGTACAATGTGGGCGGTGATTTACAGTTCTTCGTCGAGTGCATTCAGAACGGACGTCGGGAGGCGTTACGGGCGTACGCTCGCGCCTGCGTTGATTGCGTCCATGCGGCCTCACGGGGGTTTGATACAGGGGCCATCTCTCTGGCGATGGTCGAAGGCAGTGCTTTAGGGGGCGGGTTTGAGGCCGCTCTGGCGCACCATTTTGTCCTGGCTCAGCGCGATGCCCGTCTGGGTTTTCCGGAGATTGCCTTCAACCTGTTTCCGGGTATGGGGGGATATTCCCTGGTTGCACGCCGTTCTGGCATGAAGCTGGCGGAGGAACTCATCTATAAGGGGGAATCCCATACGGCTGAATGGTATGAACAGCACGGGCTGGTGGATGTCCTGTTTGAACCCGGACAAAGCTATGTCTCCACCCGAACCTTCATCGATACGCTGCGGCCAAAACTGAATGGCGTAAGGGCGATGCTGCGCGCGCGTACGCGCGTTCTGCAATTGCCCCGCAGTGAACTGATGGATATCACGGAAGACTGGGTTGATGCCGCTTTCTGCCTTGAGCCGAAAGATATCGCCTACATGGAGCGTCTGGTCACGCTGCAAAACCGCCATCACGCGGCGGGGTTGCGTAAAGCCAGTTAACGTTGATTTCGCGCTTGATATCGTTTTAGCCATCGCTCGAATGCGGCAGCGGGCATCGGCTTAGCAAACAGAAAACCCTGCCGTTCGTTGACGCCGTTCTTGGTCAGAAAGGCGTCTTCTTTTGCGCTTTCCACACCTTCGGCAATCACCTGCAGATTTAATGCCTGCGCCACCGCGACGATAGCGCGCACCAGAGACTGGGAGATGGACTGCTTATGAATATCCCTGACAAACGATTGATCGAGTTTAATGGCATCGATAGGGAAGCGGGCCAGTTGAGAAAGGGAAGAGTAGCCGGTGCCAAAATCATCCAGATGAATTTGCGCCCCGAGTCGGCTGAACTGCTGGATCACGGACAGCGCCAGCTCTTCGTTCTCGATAAGACAGCTTTCGGTTAATTCGACATCGACAGGGCAGTATTCAAAATTCAGATCCTTCAGCGCCTGCTTTAAGTCACTGAAAATAGTCTGGTCGGCCAGCTGGCGTGCAGAGACGTTCACCGCCACGCGCAGGTTTATTCCCTTATCACGCCATTTCGCCACCTGGCGAACCACATCGAGCATCACCCAGCGGCCCAGCGGCACAATCAACCCCGACTCCTCGGCATAAGAGATAAACTCCAGCGGCGGGATCAAACCCCGTTCTGGTGATTGCCAGCGGACCAGCGCTTCAAGGCTTCTGACTTCCCCGCGCCAGGTGATTTTCGGCTGATAGTGAATCAGGAGCTGATCGTTATCCAGCGCCTTACGCAGGTTGGTATCCAGCCAGAGATACTCAAACACGCGCTGGTTCATCTCGGGCGAGAAGACGCAGAACTTGCCCCGGCCGTTCTCTTTGGCGGTGTACATGGCGGTATCGGCGTTACGAATGACGCTTTCCCGGTCGTTGCCATGCTGAGGGGCGAGGGCGATGCCCAGGGAGCAGCCGGTATAAATCTCAATCAAACCGATGCGGAACGGCTGGCGCAGACGGGTTAAAATGCGCGATGCCATCGCCTCCAGAGAGCCCTGAGAGGTATTGGTGGCCATGACGATAAACTCATCACCGCCAAGTCGCGCCAGCACCTGTTCCTCATCCAGGCAGCTCAAAATGGCGAGGGCAACGGCCTGTAACAGCTGATCGCCAAACATATGCCCGTAAGCGTCGTTGACCTTTTTAAAATTATCCAGATCGAGATACACCACGCCCACCTGCGTGTCCCCGCGGTTGGCGATGGCGTCAGAAATCAGGTCGTGGATCGCATTACGGTTTGGCAAGCCGGTGATGGTATCGGTATTGGCCAGCACGCGCAGCCGCTCCTGAGCGCGGCGCTCCTCGGTAATATCGGTACCGGAACAGATAAGGAAAATTTCATTTTTACCGCTGCCGCTGTGTACGAATTTGTTTCTGAACAGAAACAGCCGTTGCCCTTTACGCGTTTTGATCCAGCGTTCGACTTCGTAGGAGCTGCCGTTGCGAAAAAAACCGGTAATATTGCGCTTTGAAGCTGCCGCTTCGCTGCGGCTCATAAACAGCTTAAAGACGTTCTGGCCAATGACTTCATGTTCTTTCAGGCCGGTGTACTCTTCGCTAAGCCGATTAAAACGCTGGATATTGCCGTGCCGATCGAGAATAACAATGACGGAGTTAGCCTCTGAGACAACCTGTTCCGCGAAAGAGAGCCCCTGAGCCAGATCGCGTGCCACGGAGGGGGTATCGTTCCAGGCAGAAGCGGTTCCGGCCCACTCGTTACGGGTAATTTTACGGCCCACAAGATGAACCGGAACATCTTCACCGTAGAGGGAGAGCGACATTGAAATACTGGAGGTAATAACGGTTAAATGACGGATGAGATCGGCCTGTTCATCGTCCAGCGCCACGACCTGCGTGACATCGGCATTTTCGCTGGTGGAAAGGTGCAGAGCGTTGCTGTCAGCTGACAAGCGCCACCACGGGCTGTAAGTCCCCATGTAGCGAAACAGCAAATTCGGCTCCAGATCGTCCATCATGTTTTCTCCCGCAGCTTTCATTAGCGCACAAATTATTCATTTGCAGTCGACTTTTCCGTTGAGAAACAGCGGCAAAACCGAAGTGAACTTATTGTTTTTCCCTAATTTCTTATAATAAAACGAGTCAGGCAAAAAAGGATACGGAGCGTATAAAAATTCACGTAACCGAATATAACAACACTCTTTTACTGTAGATAATTATGGCGAATTTGGGCGAAGGGAGACTGAAAATAGTAAGGAAAAATAATGATTTTGTGGCGGGGATAAAAAGAAAAATTGTCGGCCTTTCCGCGAAGGAAAGGACCGACAATTGAACCGGTTATCAGGCGACAGGGCGCGCGATAATACTGCGGGTTTCCATGCGAACTTCGGCGATAGTGACGTCAATCACGTCGGTGACCTTGTAAACTGTTTCACCCTTAATTTGCACGGTACCGTTTTCCTGACTACAGACCATTTCGTCACGAACCGCATGCAGGAACGGCGCAGGAATAAACGCGACAGCACCGTTATCGACCAGGCGGACGCGCATTCCCCCGCGGCTGATATCGATGATCTCCGCGGCGAAACGGGTATCCGTCCCGGCTTTATCCTGCAGGAAGCGAGCGTACAGCCAGTCTCCAACGTCACGTTCCGCCATGCGATTCAGACGGCGGCGATCGGCCATCTGCAGCGTGGTGTCCTCCTGAGGACGAGCAACGGTTTCGCCTTTGATAATCGCTTTCAGCAGACGGTGGTTAACCATATCGCCATACTTACGGATTGGCGATGTCCAGGTGGCGTATGCTTCGAGGCCAAGACCAAAGTGCGGGCCCGGCTCGGTACTGATTTCCGCGAATGACTGGAAGCGACGAATGCGGCTGTCCAGGAAGCCCGACGGCTGCGCGTCCAGTTCGCGGCGAAGCTTGCAGAAGCCTGGCAGGGTCAGCACTTCTTCCGGATCAACATGCACATCGTGATTCTTCAGCAGGGCCGCCAGCGCTTCGGTGTTCGCCGGATCAAACCCGGTGTGGACGTTGTAAATGCCAAAGCCCAGCTTGTCGCGCAACACGCGTGCGGCGCAGATGTTGGCGGAAATCATCGCTTCTTCAACAATGCGGTTCGCAATGCGTCGCGGTTCGGCCACGATATCCAGCACTTCGCCTTTCTCACCCAGAACAAAGCGATAATCCGGACGATCTTTGAACACCAGCGCATGGGTTTGACGCCACTCGCTGCGGTTGAGACAGATGCGATGCAGCAGACGGATCTGCGCGGCAATGGCGTCTGATTCAGGTTTCCAGCTACCGGTATTTTCAAGCCAGTCGGACACGTTATCGTAGGCCAGCTTGGCTTTCGATTCGATAGTGGCAGCAAAGAACTCGATATCGTCTTCAATCGCGCCATCCGCAGCAATGGTCATGCGGCAGGCAAGGACCGGGCGCACTTCATTTGGACGCAGCGAGCAAAGATCGTCTGACAATTCGCGCGGCAGCATCGGAATGTTGAAGCCCGGCAGGTAGTTTGTGAAGGCGCGGATTTTCGCCGCGTCATCCAGCTTGCTACCTTCGGCAATCCAGGCGGTGGGATCGGCAATGGCAACGGTCAGGTGCAGTTTGCCATCGTCGCTCTCTTCAGCGTAGAGCGCATCGTCCATATCTTCGGTGCTGGCGCTGTCGATGGTGACAAACTCCAGCGCGGTGAGATCGCGACGCGTCAGACCTTCGTCCTGCATCTCGGTCGCTACGCCGTTCGGCGCTTCTTTTTCAAGATTGTGGCGTGCCAGCGTGACCCACCATGGCACGAAATGGTCGGCGCCAAAGGTGATGAATTGAGTCAACTCAGCATAAAAACCGCGATCGCCTTTCAGAGGATGACGGCGCATTTCTGCTACGGCCCAGTCACCTTCTTTAAAATCATGCTCAACGCCACGGGCGGCGCGGCAGGGAATGGCATCTTTCAGCAGGGGATGATCCGGCACGATAGAAAGCCGATCGTCTTTTCTCTGCACCTTACCCACAAAACGGGTCAGGAACGGTTCGATCAGTTCTTCTGGTTCAGCGGACTCGCGATCCTTCTCGGTATGAATGACGGCCATGACGCGATCGCCATGCATCACTTTCTTCATCTGCGGTGGCGGAATGAAGTAGCTTTTCTGCGCGTCAACTTCAAGGAAGCCAAAGCCCTTTTCCGTGGCTTTTACGACCCCTTCTGCACGCGGCGTCTGGGAATGCAGTTGCTGTTTAAGCTGCGCTAGCAGCGGGTTGTCCTGAAACATAATGTTCTATTTTCGTAGCCATTGAGCGGCTGACAGTTTTACGCGATTCTCACTGTCTCAGCAAGCGGTCTTTGGGTAATGAGTGTGGTTATTCCTCTTTACCAAACGCTACTTTCAGACGATTGAGCCAGCCATCAAACGCACTTTGGGTAAGCAGCGTGATGGCATATTCGCCCTGGAGTCCTTGATCCGTGAGCGGGGTAAACTGCGCGGCGCTGAAGCGGTCCGGAGAGCGGGTCAGCAGTTCGACCGCCGCCGAAAGTGCGGGTGACGTCTGCGGGATCTCTGCGCGGCTGTTTAACAGGATCTCTCCGGTCAGGTCGAGCAGCGACGGCTCATGGCAAAGCACCGGCGTCAGCGCCTCCAGCGCGGGTTCGGCCTGCCAGCGAGACAGCGACTCAAGCTGATGCGCACTCGCATAGCGCAGCTCCACGACGGGCAAAAGCGGCACCCATGCATCGTGGCTCGCGGGAAGCGTGTGCGGCTGAATATGATGGCCCGGCAACCAGCGAACAGGATGTCCCAACAGCGCCTGAAAAATCGCGACCACGCGCGCCTGAAAACCGATAAACCCGATAATCTGGTTAATCACCACGATGTCGTACGTGGACAGACCCACCTCATCAAGCTGGTTCTGCGCTTTATCATCAATGACATCAGGAGAGCTGGCGAGCTGGCGGGCATACTGGGTGATCTGTGCCAGGCGGCGGTTGCTTTCGCGCGAGGAGTCCGGGCCGGGAAGCGGGGCGAGGAGGGCGGCGTAATGGTTACAGAGCCGCTGAACGCCACAGGCCTGTGCGACCGTTAGCGCGGTACTGAGCCGATCGTAAGCGCTGAGCGTATGCAGGCGGTTCACGGGGATCGAGAGCGGAAACAGCTGGTGGCATAAGGCTCTGGCAGGGGTAAGCCAGCCAGAACAGGCGGCGACAATCTCATCAGGCAAGGCTAAATCGAGCAAAAAACGATCGTCGACGTTAGCGGCTTCGGGCACCAAGGGCAGAACATCCGTCTGCGCGTGGTTTGACTGGGTTTCGTGATACCAGTGGCCTTTGCCGGAAAAACGGCGTTGTTCCATGTGCGTTCCTTGATCTCAAAATGGCGATCAATATCCTGGCGTAAGGCAGATAAAGGGAAAAATATTGTTAGGTGATAACAAATAGCAGAACGGAATAACGAAGGGGTGACGCGGGGGGAAATACTCTCTTCCCGGGCGGGAAGAGAGTCACAGCTTATTTAATTTCCAGCTCGTTCATTGCAGCGATGTTGAAGCCGCCGTCAACGTGAACCACTTCGCCGGAGATACCCGCGGAAAGGTCAGAGCACAGGAATGCTGCAGAGTTACCCACATCTTCAATGGTAACGGTACGACGAATCGGGGTAACCGCTTCGCAGTGTGCCAGCATTTTACGGAAATCTTTAATACCGGAAGCGGCCAGGGTGCGGATAGGACCTGCAGAGATGGCGTTAACGCGCACGCCTTCAGGACCCATTGCGTTCGCCATGTAGCGTACGTTCGCTTCCAGAGACGCTTTAGCCAGACCCATAACGTTGTAGTTAGGGATAGCACGTTCAGCGCCAAGGTAGGACAGGGTCAGCAGGGCTGCGCCCGGGTTCAGCATCGCGCGGCAGGATTTCGCCATCGCAACGAAGCTGTAGGAGCTGATGTCGTGCGCGATTTTGAAGCCATCACGGGTAACCGCGTTCACGTAGTCGCCGTCCAGCTGGTCGCCAGGAGCGAAGCCGATGGAGTGAACGAAACCGTCGAATTTAGGCCATGCTTTTGCCAGTTCAGCAAACATGCCGTCGATGCTTTCGTCTTGTGCAACGTCACATTCCAGAACAATGCTGGAACCCAGCTGCGCGGCAAACTCTTCAACACGGCCTTTCAGCTTGTCGTTCTGGTAGGTGAACGCCAGCTCAGCGCCTTCGCGATGCATTGCCTGTGCGATGCCGTATGCGATGGACAGTTTGCTGGCAACGCCAGTCACCAGAATGCGCTTACCGGAAAGAAAACCCATAGCTTTAATCCTTATATTCATTGCTAATTTTGCCTTGTAATTCATAGCGTTACAGGCAGTATTTCAAAATCATTCGAAATTAGCTCGAAATTATAGCCCACTCACAGCCCCTTGTGTCACGATATTTCTCGCACTTCTCCGAAGACGCCTGCCCCGAAGAATGCACCGCGGACTCGCGGGGGCTCAAAATTTCAGCATTCGTCCAGTATATCACCCGGCAACAGCTTCGCCTCATCCAACCAGAGAGGCAGCGTGATTCCACCAGGGTATTCACGCTTTCCTGATGTTGTCGACGAAACGCGCAATGACGATAAAGAAAACCGGTACGAAGAAGATCGCGAGAAGCGTACCGCTAATCATGCCGCCAAATACGCCGGTACCGATGGCATGCTGCGTACTGTCGCTCGCCCCCCTGGCCAGCATCAACGGAACAACCCCTAAGCTGAAGGCTAACGATGTCATCAGAATCGGACGCAGGCGCTGGCTGGCGGCATGAATGGTTGCCGCCAGCAGGGGCTGCCCCTGGCGATGGAGCTGCCTGGCAAATTCAACAATCAGAATGGCGTTCTTGGCCGACAGGCCGATAAGCGTAATCAGGCCGACCTTAAAGAAAACATCATTCGTCATGCCGGCAACAAACACCGCTATCACCGCGCCGATAAGACCCAACGGAACGACCAGCATGACCGCAAAAGGAACAGACCAGCTCTCATACAGGGCGGCGAGCACCATAAACACGACCAGTATCGACAGGACAATAAGGCCCGGAAGCTGAGATTCCGATTTTCTCTCCTGCAATGCACTCCCGGCCCACTCGCCCGCCATGCCCTGAGGTAACTCTCTGGACAAACTCTCCATAACCTTCATTGCGGTGCCGCTGGATACTCCTGACGCCGTATTTCCGGTAATGCGAAGAGCAGAATAACCCTGATAGCGCGTCAACTGCTGCGGCGCAACGTTCCAGGAGATCGTCACGAACGTTGATAACGGCACCATCTCACCCATCCGGTTTTTCACTGATAGTTTCAGTATCTGCTCAGGCTGCATTCGGTAGGGCGCATCGGCCTGAATAATCACCTGTTGAACGCGGCCGTTGTTCGTATAGTCATTGACGTAATTTGAGCCCAGGGTGACGGAGAGCGTCTGGTTGATTTCATCAAATGAGACGGCCATCGCTTCCGCTTTTTCCCGGTCAACCTGGAGCGCAAGGCTGGTTCCTTCCGGCAGACCGTCTATATAGACGTCACTCAGTTCAGGACGCTGATTGGCTTGCAGGACCAGCGCGTCGGCAGCGCGCTTTAACGCCTCGTAGCCCAGTCCTGCTCTGTCCTGCACGTACCAGGTGAAGCCCGAGGAGGTGCCCATATCTGAAATGGCCGGCGGGAGCAGGCTCATCGTGACGGCATCAGAGACGTTCGCCATGCTGTCCTGTATATGTTCGGCTTCATCCTGGGCCGTCGAGCCCTGCCGGTTTTTCCAGTCCTTCAGCGTGGTGAAGGCCATAGCCGAATTCGGTCCTGAACCTGAAAATCCAAAACCCAGGATCATAATGTTGCTTTCAATATCCGGTCGGGCCGTAATTTCCTCTTCAAACTTTTTAACCACGTTAAGGGTGCGCTGCATCGTGGCATCAGAAGGCAGCTGGATTGAGGACATAAAGTAGCCCTGATCTTCGTCCGGCAGAAAGGACGACGGTAACGAAGACAATCCCAAAAACAGCGCAGCACAAAGCGCAACGTACAGGAGCAGCATACGCCCGGTTCGCTTCAGAACGGCACCCAGCCCGGCTTCGTAACAGACGGTGAGCGAACGGAAGCGCGCATTAAACCCTGCCGCGAACCGTCCACTTCCGCTCTTTCCTGCCTTGTGCGGCTTGAGTAACGTTGCGCACAGGGCAGGGGTCAGCGTCAGGGCAAGAAACGCGGACAGCAGTATGGAGACTGCCATAGAAATACAAAATTGCCGGTAGATAATCCCGACGGACCCTTCAGCAAACCCCATGGGGATAAAGACGGCGGTGAGCACCAGCGTGATCCCGATAATCGCCGGGGTGATCTCCTGCATGGCTTGCCGGGTAGCGTCCCGTGGGGACAGACTTTTTTCCTCCATCAGTCGTTCAACGTTCTCCACAACCACAATGGCATCATCAACGATAATCCCTATCGCCAGCACCATGCCGAACATCGTCAGAATATTGATGGAGTATCCGCTCAATAACATCACCGTGAAGGTGCCAAGAAGTGCGACGGGAGCAACAATCGCCGGGATAAGCGTACAGCGTATCTTGTGCAGAAACAGCAGCATAACCAGAAAGACGAGGACCATCGCTTCCACAAATGTCTGAACAACCTTCACGATAGAAAGTTTCACAAACGGCGCGGTATCGAAAGGAACCGTAAACACCATTCCGTCGGGTAACACCCGGGAAAGCTCGTCGATGCGCGCACGCACGCCTGAAGCCGTACTCATTGCATTGGCGCCTGGCGACAGCTGGATTGCCGCCGCCGTCGAGGGCACGCCATTTTCACGGATACCAAAAGCGTAGCTTTGCAGGCCGGATTCAATCCGCGCAATGTCGGATAATTTCAGGCGGGCGCCGGATGCGTCAGATTTCAGGGTGATATTCCTGAACGCCTCGACCGAGGAGAGCTGTCCCTTTACGGTGATGGGATACGTTACCCCTTGTCCTTCAGATGCGGGCTCATCTCCCGTTTTGCCGGGCGAAACCAGGGCATTTTGCTGGCCAACAGCAGTAAGCACATCGCTCACCGAAAGGCCGTAGCTGTGGAGCTTCATTGGATCCAGCCAGATACGCAGCGCTTTTTCGCCGCCAAACAGCTGAACTTTCCCTACGCCGGGCACGCGACGAAGCTCGTCACTAACGCTTCGGGCAAAATAGTCGCTTAAGTCGGCTTCCTCTAATTGACCGTTGGTGGACTTCAGCCCCACCATCATTAAAAATCCAGAATTAGCGGCCTCGACGTTAATGCCATTTTGTCTTACCGCCTGAGGAAGACGAGGCTCGACGATCTTAATCTGATTCTGTAGATCCATCTGTGCCAGCTTGATGTCCGTGCCGGGTTTAAACGTGACGGTAATCGATGCCGAGCCGGTTGTGTCACTGGATGATTCGAAATAGAGCAAGTTATCGACTCCAGAGATTTCTCGCTCGATTAACGACACCACCGACGTATTCATGATATCGGGGCTGGCCCCCGGGTAACTGACGGAAATGATGATGCCTGGCGGCGCCACCGCCGGATACTGCGCAACCGGCAAACGAGGAATAGACAGGAGACCCGTCAGGACGATAAACAGCGCCACTACCCAGGCGAAAATGGGACGTTCGATAAAAAAATGAGGCATTGAGTTATTTTTGTGCAAAAGAGTGAGGTAGAGACTCTACCGCGCACCTGTTTAGCGGAAGTGGGCGGTTTATGGAGGCCGTGTGGATCAAGGGCTCAAATCATTCTCATAATGAGGTACAGCGGTGATCCACCAAAAAAAATGATCAAATAACACTCGTAATAAAAGACCAGATCCTCGATATCGGGCATCGCGTTTAACAGCACGGTGAACGTAATAATGAGATAAACAAAAATCACCATCAGCCAGAAGGCGACGACAAATAGCTCAGTTAGCGCACCAGCTTTATTTTGGATGATCAGTGAGACCACCGACAATGCGATACAGCCATAGATGATGGGTGATGAGAGCAGCGTCGAGGCGACTTTTTCATCCACTCTGTGTACCAGCACCAGCCAGGTATAAAGTAATCCCCACGATAGCAGCAGAAACAGGGAATATATGCCCAGTTTTTTAGGAGAGAAATATTTTGAAAGTTCCATGTTCATTATTTCAGCCAACTTCATAAAATCTTTAAGAAACAGTGGTAATTTGCAGCGCGCAATGCACAACGCGTTATGCCTCAATAGCGATTTTGAACGGACATTGTCGAGTCTTTATTGACTGAATGTGTAGGCTGTGTGGAGAAATAACCGGGCATTTAAATCAACCGGGAAATTTTCGTAACTACGGCACTTTTTCCCGGAGGCTGTGTCTTATTGTGCTAAAGATATCTGATAGCGTGCTTAAAGGGATTTCACCCGCGGAGATAATATGAACAAAAATACGCTGATCCTTGTTGTTGAAGATGAAGACGAAATCGCCGATATACTGATGAGCTACTTAGAGCGTTCGGGAATGAAAACGCTGAGGGCCAGGCAGGGCGAGCAGGCGATAACGCTCAATCGCCTCCATAAACCGGATCTCATCTTGCTGGACATTCACCTGCCCGTGTGTGACGGCTGGAGCGTGCTTACTACGCTTCGCCACGAAAGTGCTGTCCCCGTCATTATGGTTTCCGCTCTCGATCAGGACGTCGATAAGCTTATGGGTCTGAGGCTCGGGGCGGATGATTACGTAATCAAACCCTTTAACCCCTCTGAGGTTGTCGCACGGGTTGAGGCGGTGCTGCGCAGGACAAAACCTGCGCTTCAGCAGGCGGGTTCCCTGCCGCTCAGAACGCCCTTTATTACGGTCTATCCGGATGATTTCTACGTGGAAGTCACCGTGGGCGAAGAGGTTATCTCCCCGGTATTAACGACGACCGAATTTAAATTACTTACCTGGCTGGTGCGTTATCCGCGAAAGGTCTGTTCCCGTGAAGAGTTACTCAACGCGTGTCTGCCGGAAGGCGATACGCTCGACAGAACGGTCGATAGCCATATGAGCAAGTTGCGTAAAAAACTGGAGCTTGCAGGCCTTTACGGTGTTCCCGAGAGCATCAGAGGCATGGGATACCGGCTTGGGGAAAAGAAATGAACAAAGAGTCTGTCCTGAGTCGTCAGATCTTAACGTATATGCTGTTGCTGACGTTTACGATAATTGCCATCGCCATTCTGGGCTCCTGGTTTTTTTACTCCTTTATTCTGGATCACCTCCCGGGCGGCCCTGCTGCGGGCGATGATGAGCAGATGACGATGTGGGACTGGGCATGGATTGGGACCGCGACTACGATCAGTATGATTATTGCCCTCTTTTTCACGGTCAAACTGTCATCGCGAATACTCACCCCGCTAAACGCAGTCGCGTCCAGCCTGAAAAAGATTTCTCAGGGCGATCTGGATGCCCGGGCATTCTGTGCCAGTTCCCGGCTGGGTGAGATCAATCACCTTGTGACGGATTTCAATGAAATGGCGGAAAAATTACAGACGCTGGATATTCAGAGGAAATCCTGGAATGCGGCTATTGCGCATGAGCTGAGAACCCCGGTCACGATCTTGCGCGGACGGCTTCAGGGGTTGGTTGACGGTGTTTTTACCCCGGACCCGGTGCTGTTTAATAATCTTCTCAAACAGACGGAAGGGTTAACCCGCCTGATTGAAGATCTCCGGGTTGTCAGTTCGGATGGCGGGGCGGGATATACGCTATACCAGTCCAGAACGGATTTAAAAGGGACAATACAGGACGCGCTCGATACCTTCATGCCCGAGTTCAGCCGTAAGGCATTTACCGTCAATACAGAACTGAGGGATCAGCAATGCGTATTCGATCCGTTACGCATCAATCAGTGTCTGACCGTTTTATTTGACAATGCCTTACACTATTCAACCTCGCGCAAACTCATCGTGAAAAATGGCGTTTCTGATAAAGGCAATTATATCCTTATTCAGGACGGGGGGCCGGGCATCCCCAGGGAGTTTCATGATTTCTTATTTCAGCCGTTTCAGCGCGATAATGGCGCCAGGCAGTTGAACCCGGAAGGCTGTGGTTTGGGCTTGTCGGTAGTAAAAGCCATCATGCTGGCGCATGGTGGCGATGTTACCTATACCTTATCGACGCAAAGCCACTCGATATTTAAACTTACCTGGCCCGACTCGTGAGTTTCAGCGGCAGGTCAAATGCACCTGCCGGCGATAAATGCCATATTTTCCCTAACTTAGCATCCCATTCCTGCGGGGTAATCGTCAGTTTACCGCGTCTCGGGCTTAAGGTTATTTCACTGAAATAGATGTCATCTTTTTTTAGCATGAGGTCAACGCGGCAGTAGTCAATGCCATCCGCCAGCTCCTGGGATGCCAGCAACGCTTGTCGAAACAAGACCGGTTCGTCTGGATTTACTGAAGTATTCGGATACTCCATCTGGAAGGGTTGTAAGTTCCAGTGCCTGTCGTAAACGTTGATAAAACCGTTGCCGTTATCATCCGTAAAATCCGCTTCAACATAGTGGGCGACGCCATGAAAACAATGGATCCTCAGCATTTCGGGCGTCGTATTCCTGTCAGCATCATCGAAGAGATCGACGAATGGCTCGCAAAGTATACTCGGCGTAATGTTTTTGTACTGCCACTCACGCGTGGTGTAGTACAAATTTTTCTTTAACGCGAGGCTCAGTTTTTTACGCGCTTTCTTGTCGTTAAATTGCGCTTTGTTTGTACATATTATAGTGCTGCCACTGTCATGGTTGCACTTAAGGACGAATTTGTCAGGGAGCACGGAAAAATCAATCTGCGACGCCCTGGTATAAACGCCAATTAATGGCACCGTTTTCACGCGCGTTGTTCTGGAGGAAACGTATGCCCGAACGGCGAGTTTATCGGCAAGCATCGTGTAGAGGTTATTATGGTCATAGACCAGACGATGACATATTTTTTCACTCAACGTCGTGGGTGATTGAATGTCAGGTTTTGTCCCGGATGTTTTCTCGAGCCTCACAGTATGAAAGTACAGGTCCGTCATTAAGAATGAACGGCATTTTCTGATGAGATACTCGGTATATTTGAGAACGTAAGTGGCGTTGTTCATTTCTTCTCCTCCGTAATGTCCGGATATTCTGGAGAAGAACTGTTGATTGATATTGCTTAAAATATGGAGCAGGGATGGAGACGAAAATTTAAAGGATTAAATAGCGTGTAAAGGCTATTTAATCCTTATTGAGCGGTGCTACGTTTGTTTACCGGTCTTTGCGCCATGCATCGGCGGTTAATGCTTCACCGAAATGACCGGCTATCAGTCGTTTTGTCAGCTCATGAAGCGGGGAGGCCATCACATCCGCCGTGCTGCCGCGCTCGACAACCTCTCCCTGGTGCATGACCATCACCTGATCGCTGATATGCTTCATCATTCCCAGATGTTGGGTGACATAGATATACGAGATCCCCTGTTTTTCCTGCAATTCCAGCATCAGGTTAATCAGCTGAGAGCGCATCGACATATCCAGCGAGGCAAGCGCTTCATCAGCAATGATCACTTTTGGCCGCAATATCAACGCACGCGCCAGACCCAGACGCTGTTTCTGGCCGGGGGCCAGCATATGCGGGTAGTAGCTTTCGTGATCCGGTAACAGCCCAACCATGCGCAGAGTTTCAAATACGCGCTTACGGCGCGCCTCTGGCTCCAGGTCGGTGTTCAGACGCAGCGGAAAATCGAGGATCTGCGAAATGCGCTGGCGTGGATTAAGCGAGGTAGACGGATCCTGGAAGATCATGCGGATGCGCTGGCTGCGGAAAGAGTAATCCCCGAACGTCAGAGGATGATCGTCAATCAACACTTCGCCTGCCGTCGGTTCAACCATGCCGGCGAGCATTTTTGCCAGGGTGGATTTCCCGGAACCGTTTTCGCCAATGATCGCCAGCGTCTGTTTTTCACGCAGCGTAAAGCTCAGCGGCTTCACCGCGTCGACAGTTTGGCGATGAAACAGCCCCGTGCGGTAGCGAAAGGTCTTACTCAGGTTGCGGACTTCCAGTAAGGTTTCGACCATTTCACTCTCTCTCCATGTTCAGCGGGAAATGACAGGCGTAAAGATGATTTTTCGCCCCGGTCAGGCGTGGCGTCTCGATACATTTACGCTGAGCATAGGGACACCGCGGCCCCAGACGACAGCCTATCGGGAGGGATTCCAGCAGCGGAATCGCCCCCGGCAGGGTATTCAGGCGGCTTTTATGCGGCATTGCGCTGCCAAAATCCGGAATCGCACGGATAAGCGCCTGCGTATACGGATGATGCGGCGCGGTGATCAGGTCTTCACTCGGCGCGGTTTCGACCGTTTGCCCGCAGTACATCACGTCAATTTTATCCGCCCATTTGCTGAGCATTTGCAGGTCATGGCTGATCAGCAAAATGGTGGTGTTGTTATTCTGGTTGAGACGCGACAGCAGGCGGAAGATTTGCGCCTGCGTGGTGGGTTCCATCGCGTTGGTGGGCTCATCCGCAATCAGCAAACGCGGCTGATTAGCCAGCGCGATGGCAATCATCACTTTCTGACATTCGCCGTCGGTCAGCTCATAAGGGAAGCTGCGCATCGCATCTTTGTGATCTTTTATCCCAACGCGGTGTAAAAGCTCGATGGCGCGACGCTTGCGCCAGCCAACGCGCTGCCACCAGCGGCCTTTATAGGTCCAGCCGGGGATGTTCTGCATCAGCTGTTTGCCCACGCGTTCGGACGGGTCGAGACAGGACTGCGGCTCCTGGAAAATCATCGAGACGTTATGCCCGACCAGCTTACGCCGCTCGCGGGGGGAGAGGCGCAGCAGATCGATATCATCAAAACGCATACGGTCTGCGGTGACGCGCCAGTTGTCTTTCGCTACGCCGCAGATGGCTTTGGCGATCAGGCTTTTGCCTGAGCCGGATTCACCCACCAGCCCACGAATTTCACCCTCGGCGAGGGTAATGCTGATGCGATCGACGGCTTTAACCCAGCCTTCACCGGTTTTGAATTCGATGGTGAGGTTGCGAATATCAAGAAGCGGCATTATTGCACCCCCGCATTAATTGCACGGCGAATACCGTCGCCCAGCAGGTTGATGAGCAGCACGCTCACCATAATGGCCGCACCCGGCAGCATAACCGTCCACGGTGCCACGTAAATTAATTCCAGCGCGTCACCGAGCATCGCACCCCATTCGGGCGACGGCAGCTGCGCGCCGAGGTCGAGGAAGCCGAGCGCCGCAATGTCCAGGATCGCCATCGACAGGGCGCGGGTGATCTCAGTGACCAGCCCGGCGGCGATGTTAGGCAGCACGGCAAACCACAGAATGTTGAAGGTCGTCGCGCCGTCCAGACGGGCTGCGACGACATACTCTTTTTCCAGTTCATCATGCACCATGCTGTAAACCGAGCGCACGATGCGGGGCAGGATAGCCAGCCAGACGGCGAACATGGCATGCGACAGATGGGGACCGGCAAAGGCAACCACAATGATCGCCAGCAGCAGGGACGGAATCGACAGCAGCGTATCCAGAATGTGGTTAAGCACCGCCGAGCGCAGGCCATGTGTGGATCCTGCAAAAATACCGAGCGCCAGCCCGCAGATCGTTGCCGCGAGCGTCACCACAAATGCGCCGCCAACCGTCGGGGCTGCACCGCTCAGCAGGCGGCTCAACACGTCACGTCCGAGGTCGTCCGTTCCTAGGAAGAAAGAGACTTCACCGTAGCGCGACCAGGACGGTGGCAGCAGCTGATAGCCAAGGAACTGCTGGTCAATGCCGTACGGTGCAAACCACGCGCCAAAGACGCACAGCAACACCAGACCGGCACAGCCATAAAGGCCGATCATTGCCGTGGTGTCACCATAGAATTTACGCCACACGGTGCGCAGCACACCGGGCGTGCGCTTTTCACTGTATACGCTATCGTAAGGCATACCATTCCTTATGCTTCAATGGGTTAGCCATAGCACCCAGAATATCGGACAACACGTTGACAATAATTACCAGCGAACCAATCACCATCACACCCGCAGAAATAGCGGCGTAGTCCTGCTGGCGGATGGCGTTAATCAGCCATCGCCCAAGTCCTGGCCAGCTAAAGACCATCTCGGTGATCATGGCCAGCGTCAGCATGGTGGAAAACTGTAATCCCAGACGCGGAATAACCGGCGGTAGCGCGTTGTGCAGGACGTTGCGACGCAGTATGGTCAGGCGTGACAACCCGCGCGTGGCGGCGGCTTTGACGTAGTTCTGGTCAAATACCTCGATGGTGCTCAGGCGCATCAGGCGGATCACTTCGGTTGTCGGCGCAACCGCCAGGGTCAGCACCGGCAGTACCATATGGCGCAGGGCGCTGACGATCATCTCGTGGCGCCACACCGAATCGGACAGCCACGCGTCAATAATGGCAAAACCCGTCACCGTTTTAACCGTATAGAGCAGGTCAAAACGCCCCGAAACCGGCAGCCAGCCCATCGTCAGCGAGAAGAACAGCGTCAGCAGCAGCGCCAGCCAGAATACCGGGATAGAGAAGCCGAACAGGGCGAGGGCGCTGATAAACTTATCCTGCCATTTGTTGCGATAGATCCCGGCCAGCATGCCCACGGGAATGCCAACCATCAGGGCAAAGCCGAAGGCCAGAATGCACAGCTCCATCGTGGCCGGGAACACCTCTTTCAGCTGCTGGGAAATCAGCTGCCCGTTAATGCTGGACACGCCGAAATCCCAGTGCAGGAGCCCGTTAAACCAGAAGAGCCAGGCATCCCACAGCGACGACCCCTGAAGCGGGGCATGGGGCGTGAAATAGCTCAGACTGAAGCCGACAAAGTTCAGGAAAAAGAGCGTCACCAGCAGCAAAAGGAGCCGACGTAAGGTAAAAATAATCATGGTTTTTTCACCTCTTGTTCTTTTTCACGCGACACGCCAGCGAACGAGGCGTTTCCGAACGGGCTCAGTACCAGGCCTTTAATATCATAACGATAGGCCTGAAGACGCAGGGAAGAGGCCAGCGGCAGCACCGGCAGTTCCTGGGCGAGGATCTTCTGCGCTTCATCATAGGCGTCAATACGTGAGGCCAACTGCTGGGAAGCCAGCGCTTTTTGCAGCACGGCGTCAAACTCCCGGTTACACCAGTGGGCGTAGTTGGTCTGCGAGTTTATCGCCGCACAGCTCAGTAGCGGCCGGAAGAAGCTGTCCGGATCGTTACTGTCGGTCGCCCAGCCGGTCAGGGTTAAATCATGATTCATGTCCATCAGGCGCGCCTCCTGGAAACGGCCCTCAACCGGTACGATGATCACTTTGACACCCACCTGCGCCATATCTGCCTGCAGCAGTTCGGCGGTCTTGAGCGGGCTGGGGTTCCACGCCTGGGAACTGGTGGGCACCCAAAGCTGCAGCGTCAGATTTTCCGCCCCCAGCGCTTTCAGCTGCTCACGCGCTTTTGCCGGATTGTATTCCGTAATTTTAGCTTCACCGTCATAGGCCCACGAGGCGCGCGGTAAAATTGAGGCGGCGGTTTCCGCCGTGCCGTAGTAGATCGACTGCATCAAACGCTGGTTGTTAATCGCCAGCGCCAGAGCGTGCCGAACGGCAGGGTTATTCAACGGCGGTTTATCTGTGTTAAAGGCCAGATACGCGATATTCATCCCGGGGCGTAACGTCAGACGCAGGCGCGGATCGTCGCGCAGAATGGTGAGCTGGCTGGCCGCGGGCCAGGCAAGGACGTCACATTCCCCGGTGAGCAATTTCGACAGACGTCCCGTTCCGCCAGAGCCGAGATCCACCACCACCTGCGGCATCAGCGGCGTACCGCGCCAGAAGTGTTCATGGCGCTGCAGACGAATATATTGACCGGCGCGATATTCGGCCAGCTGGAACGGACCGGTGCCAACCGGCTGGCGATCGAGCAGTTCCTGACGATCCTTTTTCGTCAACTGAGCCGCGTATTCGGCCGACATGACGGACGCATAGTGGGTTGCCAGGTGCCAGAGGAAGGAGGCATCCGGGCGCGTCAGCGTGAATTCAACCGTGCGGTTGTCCAGTTTGCGCACGCTTTTCACGGTGTCGGCAAACTGCAGGCTGTCGAAATAGGGGAAGTTGCTGCCGTTAACGTTATGCCACGGATGGCTGCGGTTAAAGATACGCTGGAAGGTGAAGACCACGTCATCTGCGTTCAGCTTGCGCGTGGGGGTAAACCACGGTGTGCGTTGAAACGCGACGTCATCGCGCAGGTGAAAACGGTAGGTAGCGCCGTTATCCAGCACTTCCCAGCTTTCCGCAAGCTCAGGCACCAGACGGTAGGTGTACGGGTCAACATCAAGCAGACGATCGTAAAGCTGCGCGGCAAGGGTATCCACAATCAGGCCGCTGCCCGCTTTTTGCGGGTTGAAGGTATCCACCTGGCCGCTTACGCAATAGACGAAGCCGCTGTCACGAATGTCAGGCTGCGGCGTTAGCCCGGGCGCGGCAAAGGCCAGGCTGCTAAACAGACCAAGTGCAAAAAAGGACGATAAAACCAGACGCATAATTTTTAAGGTATTATATATGAAGTGGCTATCCTACTAATTTTAAACGACATTATCCAGTGTCGTTTAAGCCTGAGGGCATAATGGGGGCAGTAACGTTTGCAGTCGGTCACTCAGCGTCACAACCAGATGCACGTTCATACCTGCAATCCACTTTGAATATACCTCATGGACTATCTTAGCATTTTCGTGGCGCATCTGACTCGCTATAAACGAAGGATTCGCTCCGGCGAATAGCATCAAGCTTGTGAATGTATGCCGCGAATGACAGGAAGACATGTTGTCGCTATCAGATCTGGGATCATACTTTCTGAAGAAAAATAGCTGGTAAAATGCGGCCGTTTATCACCAGATCTGAGAGCAGATCAAGTACGGGTAAGGCAATGGCATACGCACAGTCTAAATAGCATAGAGTAAAAATACTCACTTTGTTGTTACGTGCGTACCTGCCACCCTGGTTCATTTTTTTAGCACTTTCATAAGCATCATCAGTACAAACGCTATCATTGCAGACAGGCCAAACTTGATCAGAATTGCTGTGAAATCATAGTTATTCATGGCTTCTTCACCATCGCCTGAAATCTGGATATGTTGCATGAAAACATCATTAATCCAGCTGTCCGGTAAGAGGATAAAACAGGCAATAAGTAAAACAACGAATATTATGATTTTCATCTCACACCACATTTACTGAAGTCAGGTACACCACGAACATCAATACGTCCGTAAGCCATCAATCCTTTACCGCCGGGTACAATCACTTTTTTCCGGTTGAGTAACGCATTCCGTAAAATCTGGAAGTCGGCCGCTCTGTAAAGGGTGATACAGCCCCACGACACACCAGAACCATCGGTGTTGAGAGGATGAAGTCTGAAACTCCCGCGTCTCGCCCCATTAACATAGACGTAATCGCTCATGGTTTGTGCGCTATACAAACCGAACCATTCAGAGTGATGGTTTTTGTACAGGTGTACCATATCGATAAATTCTGCTCTGACCTGGTTAACAAAACTGCCAGCGGGGCGGTCAACAATCCAGTAAGTACCCGGCGGTATAGCGGCTTTTTCGATATCTGAACAGTTTGGATTGTTTATATACCGTTCAATTCCTGACAGTACGTCAAACGATCCAATACCGTAACAATCCAGCTTGAGCGTTTTCCCATCTGGCGACAGCCGACCATAATCCATCATGCAAATCTGCAAGCTCATACTCCCGTTGCGATTGTCATTTTGCAGAAATGATAATCGATAATAAATGGCTGGTTAACCTACTAAATTTTCATTACAGGCAGGTTAGTGATTAAGCATGTTTGGTAGTAACGGGGTGAGGATGCCAGCAGAGTGCTGTAAACCTTATGAAGAATATCAATCAGACCATGCTCCGTAAAAATCTCTGCGGTTAAGTGCTGATATTGTCAGCGCATTTGATGCTTTTTAAGCAATGCCCTTAACTGATGGTAGGTCAGACCCAGCAGTTCAGCCGCCCGTTTCTGGTTGTATTTCGCCATCTTCAGGCTTTGCTCCAGCAGCTGTTTCTCCTGGTCGTGCTGGAACTGGCGTAAATCAAGGGGGAGAGTAGGGTGATCGCCTGAAGACGTTGGCACGGTCAGAGACGGTACGCTGCGCTGAAAAGGATCGATAATGATGTTGTCCAGCTCCGTCTCGCTGCTGCCGTGGCGATAGACGGAACGCTCCACGACGTTTTTCAGTTCGCGGATATTTCCCGGCCAGTGGTAAGCAAGCAGCGTCTCCTGTGCATAATCGCTGAAGCCGGGGAACAGCGGCAGTCCGAGCTCGCGGCACATCTGAATCGCAAACTGGTCTGCCAGCAGCATGATGTCGCTTTTGCGCTCGCGCAGCGGAGGAAGCTGAACGACGTCAAAGGCCAGGCGGTCAAGCAGGTCGGCACGGAATTTCTCCTCCGCCACCATCTCCGGCAGGTTGGCGTTCGTGGCGCACACCAGGCGCACGTTGACCTGCAGCGGCTGGCTACCGCCGACGCGCTCCAGCTCGCCGTATTCAATCACGCGCAGCAGTTTCTCCTGTACCAGCATGGGCGCGGTGGCCAGTTCATCAAGAAACAGCGTACCGCCGTCGGCGCGCTCAAAGCGTCCGGGATGACGCTTCTGGGCACCGGTAAACGCGCCCGCTTCATGCCCGAAAAGCTCGGTATCGAGCAGGTTTTCATTCAGCGCCGCGCAGTTAAGGGAAATGAAGGGGCCGTCCCAGCGCCCGGATAAATAGTGCAGACGGTTAGCTATCAATTCCTTTCCCGTTCCACGTTCACCGATGATCAGTACCGGTTTGTTGAGCGGCGCCAGGCGAGAAACCTGTTCCAGCACTTCCAGAAAACTATTTGCTTCGCCGAGTAAATTGTCTTTGTATCCAGGCATGATGAAATTAACCACTCCTTAGCGATATTCACCAGGCAAGAATAGTTCTTTACTGCATGAAAATCAATCAGTCTCAGTGAAATCAATAAGATAAAAAGTTGGCATGATGTTTGTATTATCTGTACAGCAGGGCATAGCCCGATAACAGAACTATGAGGATTTAATTATGGGTATTTTTTCTCGTTTTGCCGACATCGTGAACGCCAACATCAACTCACTGCTTGAGAAGGCGGAAGATCCGCAGAAGCTGGTTCGCCTGATGATTCAGGAGATGGAAGACACGCTGGTTGAAGTGCGTTCTACCTCCGCCCGTGCGCTGGCGGAGAAAAAACAGCTTACGCGTCGTATTGAACAAGCTACCGCTCAGCTGAACGAATGGCAGGAAAAAGCGGAACTCGCGCTGCGTAAAGATAAAGAGGATCTGGCTCGTGCGGCGCTGATCGAAAAACAGAAGCTGGCAGAGCTGGTCGCGACGCTCGAGCATGAAGTGACGCTGGTGGATGACACGCTCACCCGTATGAAGAAAGAGATTGGTGAGCTTGAAAACAAACTGAGTGAGACCCGCGCGCGTCAGCAGGCGCTGACCCTGCGTCACCAGGCGGCAAGCTCTTCCCGCGACGTGCGTCGCCAGCTGGACAGCGGTAAGCTTGATGAAGCGATGGCGCGTTTTGAATCGTTTGAACGTCGTATCGACCAGATGGAAGCGGAAGCCGAAAGCCACGGCATCGGTAAGCAGAAGTCGCTGGATCAACAGTTCGCCGACCTGAAGGCCGATGATGAAATCAGCGAGCAGCTGGCGGCACTGAAAGCCAAAATGAAGCAAGACAACCAATAATAATTCCTGCGGCACCTGAGCGTGCCGCATCGTAAGACAAGGAGTACACATGAGCGCGCTTTTTCTGGCCATTCCCCTGACAATTTTCGTGCTGTTCGTTTTGCCGATTTGGCTATGGCTGCACTACAGCAACCGTTCTTCACGGGGCGAACTTTCCCAGAGTGAACAACAGCGTCTGGTTCAGCTCTCCGATGAGGCGAACAAAATGCGCGAACGCATTCAGGCGCTGGAAGCCATCCTGGATGCTGAACATCCAAACTGGAGGGACCGTTAATGTCTGGACTGAATCTGAACAAAAAGTTGTGGCGTATTCCGCAGCAGGGCATGGTGCGCGGCGTTTGTGCCGGGCTGGCTCATTATCTTGATGTCCCGGTAAAACTGGTGCGCGTGGTCACGGTGCTATCGATCTTCTTCGGACTGGCGTTTATTACCCTGGTGGCATATATCGTCCTGTCGTTTGTCCTTGACCCGATGCCGGAAGGAGAACTGGCTGCGGAAGGTGCCCCCACCAGCAGCGATCTTCTCAATGCGGTTGATGCGCAACTCGCCGCCGGTGAGAAGCGGCTACGGGAAATGGAACGCTATGTCACGTCGGATACCTTTACGCTGAGAAGTCGTTTTCGTCAGCTTTAAGAGAGAGATGAGATGAAACAACACTGGCAACAGGCCGGTCAGAAGGTAAAACCCGGCCTGAAAATCGCAGGTAAACTGGTCCTGCTGACCGCGTTACGGTTCGGACCGGCAGGTGTGGCGGGGTGGGCAATAAAATCCGTTGCCCGCAAGCCGGTCAGAATGGTGCTGGCCGTGGCGCTCGAACCGCTGTTGCAAAAGGTGGCAAAACGGCTTTCTCGCCGCTACTTATCCCAATAACCCCCGCTGGCGTTAGCCCTTTCCCTTCCGGGAGAGGGACTGACGACGGTTAACCGCATTTTCTCTTTTTCCCGTGCTTTCTTTGCGGCAGCTCACAATATTACGCTGAGCTGCTTTGCAATCACCTTTTTCCTCTTCCCGGTCCGTTGACAGATATTTTTCATGGGAGTAGATTGCCACTTCGTGGGACCGCTACCATGGAAAATGAAATGAAGGCAAAAATTAAAGAACTCATTAATCTTGTTTATGGGGTAACGTTTTCTGAAGCCCAGTTTAAGGTGCTGATGGAAAATATTGGAAAGGCCGCTTCTGTTATTACAGAGAAGCGTAAAACGGGATGGGATGAAAAAGATGTTGTTCTGATTACCTATGCCGATCAGTTTTCAGCGAAAGGGGAGAAGGCGCTGCCGGTTTTTACACGTTTTTATAACAAATGGCTTTCCCAATCTTTTTCTCATGTCCATCTTTTGCCTTTTTATCCATGGTCTTCGGACGACGGATTTTCTGTTATTGATTATCATGAGGTTGCGCCTGAAACGGGTACGTGGCGAGATGTAGCTGAATTAAAACAGTCCACCAGCTTAATGTTCGATTTCGTCTGCAACCACATGTCATCCAAAAGTAAATGGTTCTCTAATTATCTGAAGCAAACGCCTGGCTATGATGATTTCTTTATTTCTGTCGATCCTGAAACAGATTTATCCGCGGTGACGCGTCCGCGTGCCTTACCGCTTCTTACACCTTTCACGCTGCATGATGGCAGCGTGCGACACCTGTGGACCACCTTCAGCGAGGACCAGGTTGATCTTAACTTTGCCTCTCCGCAGGTGCTGATCGCGATGGTGGACGTGTTGCTGCATTACCTGATTGAAGGGGCGCGATACATTCGTCTGGATGCTGTGGGCTTCATGTGGAAAATACCCGGAACAAACTGCATCCACCTTGAGCAAACCCACCAGCTTATCCAGCTTTTCCGCGCTATCACTGAAGCTGTCGCCCCGGGGACGGTGATTATCACCGAGACGAACGTTCCGCATAAAGATAACGTCGCTTACTTCGGTGACGGTGAAAATGAAGCGCAGATGGTTTATCAGTTCTCTTTGCCGCCGCTGGTATTGCATGCGGTGCATTGTCAGGACGTCCGGACGCTGAGCCAGTGGGCAGCGTCGCTGAGGCTGCCTTCGACGAAAACCACCTGGTTTAACTTCCTGGCCTCGCATGATGGGATTGGTCTGAATCCGTTGCGCGGAATTTTACCTGAGTCGGAAATCCTCTCTCTTGTGGAGAAACTTCAGGCTGAAGGGGCGTTGGTTAACTGGAAAAATAACCCGGACGGTACACGCAGTCCTTATGAAATTAATGTGACCTATCTGGATGCATTAAGTACACGTGACAGTCTTGATAGCCATCGGATTGCCCGGTTTATTCTGGCGCATGCCGTCCTCTTAAGTTTCCCCGGCGTGCCCGCGGTTTATATCCAGAGTATTCTCGGCTCGCGTAATGATTATGCAGGTGTTGAACGTCTGGGATACAACCGCGCGATAAATCGTGAAAAATACATTGCAGGACAAATTGATAGCGTGCTTGAAGATAAAAATAGCCTGCGCTCTCAGGTCTATTGCGCATTAAGCCAGTTAATCGCGCTGCGTCGGGCGGAAAAAGCATTCCATCCTGACAGTGAAGCTTATTTTAGTGCGTCAGGTGAGCATGTATTAAAAATCGTTCGCGTGGCGGATTGTGGCGAAAAAATAACGGCGCTGTTTAATTTCAGCGATGGCATTCAAACGGTGGAGTCCGATATTCAATCCGGAACGGAGTTGATTGCCGGAAAAGATATTACAGATAAAACGCTGACCCTATATCCATGGCAGGTGTTGTGGATTAAAGAAAACTAAAAAGGACCTTAAAAATGAAAATGCCCAGAATTGTGCTGATATCAGCACTGGTTTCGTGCGCCCTGTTATCAGGCTGCAAGGATGACAAAAAGTCTGCTGTCACCATTGAGTTTATGCACTCATCTGTCGAGCAGGAGCGTCAGGCGGTTATCACGAAGCTGATCGAAAAATTTGAGAAAGAGAACCCCGGCATCACGGTGAAACAGGTGCCGGTAGAAGAGGATGCCTACAACACCAAGGTTATTACGCTCGCCAGAACGGGCGCACTGCCTGAGGTAATTGAAGTCAGTCATGACTACGCGAAAGTCATGGACAAGGAACAGCTGCTGGATCGCAAAGCTATTGGTGAAGCCATTAAAGCGGTAGGCGAGAACACCTTCTATGACGGCATCTTGCGTGTTGTGCGTACGGAAGATGGTTCTGCCTGGACGGGGGTGCCAGTCAGTGCCTGGCTATCCGGCGTCTGGTATCACAAAGATGTGCTTGCTGCAGCGGGTATCCAGGAGCCGCATAACTGGGAACAGCTGCTGAAAGCCAGCCAGAGCCTTAACGACCCGGCCAAAAAACATTACGGCATTGCGCTGCCCACCGCGGAAAGCGTGATGACAGAGCAGGCATTCTCCCAGTTTGCGCTTTCCGGCGGCGCGAACGTTTTTGATGCCAAAGGGAACGTCGACATCGATACCCCTGAAATGGCAAAGGCCCTGGCGTTTTATAAAGCCCTGGCCGCGACCACCATGCCGGGTTCAAACGACGTCATGGAGATCAAAGATGCCTTCATGAACGGTTCTGCGCCGATGGCGGTTTACTCCACCTACATCCTGCCGGCGGTATTCCAGGATGGAAACCCTGCCAACCTGGGCTTCGTCGTCCCAACAGAAACATCTTCTGCAGTTTACGGCATGGTCACGTCGCTGACGATTACCACCGGTCAAACCGAAGATGAAACTCAGGCGGCTGAAAAGTTTGTGACCTGGATGGAGCAGGCTCAAAACGCAACCGACTGGGTCATGATGTCGCCTGGCGCGGCACTGCCGGTGAACAAGCTGGTGGTGGGCACTGATACCTGGAAAAACAACGATGTGATTAAAGCGTTTGGGCAACTGCCTTACGAACTAATTGCGCAGTTCCCAAATGTGCAGGTGTTTGGTGCCGTGGGCGACAAAAACTTCACCCGCATGGGCGATGTAACCGGGTCCGGCATCATCAGTTCCATGGTGCATAACGTCACGGTAGGTAAACAAGATCTCAGCAACACGCTTAGTGACAGCCAGAAGCGACTGACTGATCTGATTTCACAACGATAGGAGCGCTCTGCGGAAGGAAATTATGAAGACGTTGTTTTCTGGTCGTTCAGATATGCCTTTCGCCATGCTGCTGTTGGCCCCCAGCCTGATTTTGCTGGGGGGCCTGGTGGCCTGGCCAATGATTTCCAATATTGAAATCAGTTTCTTACGTCTGCCACTGAACCCGCGTATAGATGCGGTGTTCGTCGGGCTCGATAACTACATCCGCATTCTCGGGGATGCTGCTTTCTGGCACTCGCTGTGGATGACCTTCTGGTACACCGCGCTGGTGGTGATTGGCAGCACGGGGCTAGGGCTGGCTGTTGCGATCTTCTTTAACCGTGAATTCCGTATGCGGAAAACGGCGCGTTCACTGGTAATTCTGTCCTACGTTACGCCGTCCATTTCGCTGGTGTTTGCATGGAAATACATGTTCAACAACGGCTACGGCATTGTGAACTATCTGGGCGTTGACCTGCTGCATCTGTATGACCAGGCGCCGCTGTGGTTCGACAATCCTGGCAGCAGTTTTGTACTGGTGGTGCTGTTCGCCATCTGGCGTTACTTCCCGTACGCGTTCATTTCGTTCCTGGCGATTTTGCAGACCATTGATAAGTCGCTGTATGAAGCGGCGGAAATGGACGGCGCGAATGCCTGGCAGCGTTTTCGAATCGTTACGCTACCCGCGATTATGCCGGTGCTGGCAACGGTGGTGACGCTGCGCACTATCTGGATGTTCTACATGTTTGCGGATGTGTACCTGTTGACGACCAAGGTCGATATTTTGGGCGTCTACCTCTACAAAACGGCATTCGCTTTCAATGATTTGGGGAAAGCAGCGGCGATCTCCGTCGTGCTGTTCGTGATCATCTTCGCGGTGATTCTGCTGACCAGAAAAAGGGTAAACCTCAATGGCAACAAATAAACGCGTACTGAGCCGCATTGGTTTTTATCTGGGGCTGGCGGTGTTTCTGGTCATCACGCTGTTCCCGTTCTTCGTGATGCTAATGACGTCATTTAAGAGTGCGAAAGAGGCAATATCGCTTAACCCGACCATATTGCCGCAGGCGTGGACGCTGCAGCATTACGTCGACATCTTTAACCCGCTGATTTTCCCGTTTGTGGACTACTTCAAAAACAGCATGGTGGTGTCGCTGACCTCATCGGTGATTGCCGTATTTCTCGGCACGCTGGGGGCCTACGCCCTGTCCAAACTGCGTTTTAAGGGCCGCACGACGATCAATGCGAGTTTTTACACCGTCTATATGTTCTCCGGAATATTGCTGGTGGTGCCGCTGTTCAAAATCATCACTGCCCTTGGGATCTACGACACCGAGCTGGCGCTGATTATCACCATGGTGACCCAAACGTTACCGACCGCGGTGTTCATGCTCCGCAGCTATTTCGACACCATCCCGGACGAGATCGAAGAAGCCGCGATGATGGACGGCCTGAACCGCCTGCAAATCATCTTCCGCATCACCGTGCCGCTGGCGATTTCCGGGCTCGTGTCGGTGTTTGTCTACTGCTTCATGGTGGCGTGGAACGACTACCTGTTTGCGTCCATTTTCCTGTCCAGCGCCAGCAATTTCACCTTGCCGGTCGGGCTGAACACGCTCTTTAGCACGCCAGATTATATCTGGGGTCGCATGATGGCGGCATCGCTGGTGACGGCGCTTCCGGTGGTCATCATGTACGCCCTGTCTGAACGTTTTATTAAAAGTGGTTTGACCGCCGGTGGCGTGAAGGGCTGAGGCGGCCAATTTTAACAAGGAGTCAGTCATGAAAAAATTAGTTGCGACAGCGCCTCGTGTGGCGGCGCTGGTGGAATATGAAGATCGTCCGGTTGCGGTTCATGAAGTGAAAATTCGCGCCCGCTTTGGCGCGCCGAAACACGGTACCGAAGTGGTGGATTTCCGCGCCGCCAGTCCGTTTATCGATGAAGAGTTCAACGCGGAGTGGCAGATGTTCACGCCGCGTGAAGAGGGTACGGCCCGCGGGATCGAATTCGGTAAGTTCCAGTTGGGCAACATGATTGTTGGCGACATTATCGAATGCGGTGATGACGTCACTGAATATCAAATCGGCGACAGCGTCTGCTGCTATGCACCGCTGCAGGAAACGGTGATCGTTAACGCGGTAAATAACTACAAGCTGCGCAAAATGCCGCAGGGTGCCTCCTGGAAAAACGCCGTTTGCTACGATCCGGCGCAGTTCGCCATGAGCGGCGTGCGTGATGCCAACGTGCGGGTCGGCGATTTTGTAGTCGTGGTGGGGCTGGGAGCGATTGGGCAGATTGCTGTCCAGCTGGCCAAAAAAGCCGGGGCGTCCGTCGTGATCGGTGTCGACCCAATCGAACACCGCTGCGAGATCGCCCGTCGTCATGGGGCAGACCACTGTCTGAACCCAATCGGCACTGATGTCGGTCTGGAAATTAAAAAGCTGACCGGGAAGCAGGGCGCGGACGTGATCATCGAAACCAGCGGCTATGCAGATGCACTGCAGTCCGCGCTGCGCGGACTTGCCTATGGCGGCACCATCTCCTACGTAGCCTTCGCAAAACCGTTCGCGGAAGGCTTTAACCTCGGCCGCGAAGCGCATTTCAATAACGCGAAGATTGTCTTCTCCCGCGCCTGCAGCGAACCCAACCCGGACTACCCGCGCTGGAGCCGTAAACGTATTGAAGAGACATGCTGGGAACTGCTGATGAACGGCTATCTGAATTGTGAGGATCTGATTGACCCGGTCGTGACCTTCACCACCAGCCCGGAAAGCTACATGACGTATGTCGATCAGCACCCGGAACTCAGTATCAAAATGGGCGTCACTTTTTAAGCTAAGGAGAGCACATCATGAAAATCGCAACGCAAAACCAGGCCTTTTTCCCGACCAATATCATGGAAAAATTCGAGTACATCAAAGCGATGGGTTTTGATGGCTATGAAATTGATGGCCGACTGCTGGTAGAAAACCTCGCCGAGGTAAAAGCGGCCATCAAAGCCACCGGTCTGCCGGTGACGACGGCCTGCGGTGGATACGATGGCTGGATTGGCGACTTCATCGAAGAACGTCGTCTGAACGGGTTAAAGCAGATTGAACGCATTCTGGAAGCGCTGGCTGAGGTGGGCGGCAAGGGCATTATCGTGCCTGCTGCCTGGGGAATGTTTACCTTCCGCCTCCCGCCAATGACCTCCCCACGCAGCCTGGAAGGAGACCGCAACACGGTAAGCGCCTCCCTGCGCTGGCTGGATGAGGTCGCGGCGCGTACCGGGACGACCATCTACCTGGAGCCGCTGAACCGCTATCAGGATCATATGATCAACACCCTTGCTGACGCGCGTCGCTATATCGAAGAGAACGGCCTGAAGCACGTGCAGATCATCGGCGATTTCTATCATATGAACATCGAAGAAGACTCGCTGACGGATGCGCTGCATCAGCACCGCAATCTGCTGGGCCATGTGCACATCGCAGATAACCACCGCTATCAGCCGGGCAGCGGCAGCCTCGATTTTGCCAGCCTGTTCGATCAGCTGCGTGCGGATGATTACCAGGGTTACGTGGTGTATGAGTGCCGTGTCCGCGCCGAGGATCCGGCGCAGGCTTATCAGGACTCCCTCACTTATTTGCGTGAATGCTAAGGATGACGAGCGTGATGAGTGCTTCTACACCTTCGCCTCTGCGCGTCGCCATCATTGGCGCCGGGCAGGTCGCGGACAAAGTGCATGCCTCGTATTACGCCACGCGCAGTGATGTTCAGATGGTGGCTGTCATGGACAGCCACCCTGAACAGGCTCGGGCGTTTGCGGAACGTCATGGTATTCCCTCGGTGTGGCAGGATACGCGAGAGATGCTCGAGGCGGTTAAGCCGGATGCGGTGAGCGTCTGTTCGCCTAACCGGTTCCATTTCGAGCACGTCATGGCCGCGCTGGAAGCGGGCTGCCACGTAATGTGTGAAAAACCGCCGGCTATGACGCCGCAGGAGGCCGATAGGATGCGCATGGCCGCGCGCAAGGCGGGGAAAGTGCTGGCGTATGATTTTCACCATCGTTTTGCTCTCGATACGCAGCTGCTGCGTGAGGCTGTGATGAAGGGGGCGCTGGGAGAAGTTTATTACACCACGGCCCAGGCGCTACGCCGCTGCGGGGTTCCAGGCTGGGGCGTCTTTACCAACAAAGCGCTACAGGGCGGTGGGCCTCTGATTGATATCGGTATCCATATGCTCGATGCCGCAATGTACGTGTTGGGGTTCCCGGCGGTAAAAAAGGTGACGGCACACGGCTTCCAGAAGCTGGGAAACCGTAAAAGCAGCGGCCAGTTTGGCGAGTGGGATCCCACGCAGTTTACCGTTGAGGATGCCCTGTTTGGCACGATTGAGTTCTGCAATGGTGGCATTCTGCGCCTCGACACGTCGTTTGCGCTCAATATCCGTGAGCAATCGATCATGAACGTCGCATTCTGCGGTGAAAAGGCGGGCGCTACGCTGTTCCCGGCGCACATCTACAACGATGAAGGCGGTGTTTTAGTCACCCTCACGCAGCGTGAAGAAGCTGACGACCAGCGTCATAAGCGCAGTATGGATGCCTTCGTACGGCATGTGCTGGGAGAGCCCGTCACGATAGCTGATGCGGAGCAGGGGCTGGTTATCCAGCAGCTTGTCGCCGCGCTGTATGAATCAGCAGAAACAGGGGAAAGCGTGACCTTATGCTAAACGTGTCTGTATTAACCGACCCGGGCTTTTGTCCACACAGCCTGAATAAATACGCCTCTATCATGGCCTGCGGTAATGGCTACATGGGGATCCGCGCTGCGCATGAAGAAGATTACACCCAGCAAACCCGAGGCATGTATCTTGCGGGTCTCTATCATCAGGCGGGTCGTAACGAGACCACTGAGCTGATCAATCTGCCGGATATCACCGGTATTGACGTTGAGCTGGATGGCGTCAATTTCACGCTCCTGTCAGGCGAAATTCTCGAGTGGCAGCGCGAGCTGGCGTTTGCCAACGGCGAACTTCATCGCCGCGTCGTCTGGCGCTCCCCCAACGGAAAGCGCTATCGCCTGGAGAGTCGTCGTTTTGTCTCTCTGGATCAGCTGCCGCTTGTGGCCATGCAGCTTTCGATCACACCGCTTGATGATGTCACGCAGGCCGTGCTGAAAACCGGCATTGATGCAACGCAAACGAACAGCGGCAGACAGCATCTGGATGAAATGTCGGTCAGAGTGTTTGACCAGCAATACATGCAGGGCGTGTATGAAACGCAGGACCGTGCGTCAGAAGTTGTTGTTTCGGCATATTGTCAGCTCTCAGCGAAGAGCGACAGCTGTTTCACCGCCAAAAATCGTCGTCTCAGCGTTCATCATTCGCTGACGATCGCGAAGGGTGACACTGTCACGTTAGAGAAGATCGTCTGGGTGACGCATCGCAGTGATAAAGCACTGTCGCAGGCCTCTTTCGCTCGCAACGCGCTGGCCGATCTTAAGGTCTGTGCGGCAAGAGGTTACGACGCATTGCTTGAGAGTTCGTCGTATGCCTGGGAAGAGGTCTGGCGTGACGCTCGGGTGGAAGTGGACTCTGCGGAGTATCAGGATCAGATGGCGCTGGATTACGCCGTCTGGCATTTGACCACCATGACACCTGCTCATGATGAGCGGAGCAGTATCGCCGCCAAGGGGCTGACGGGCGAGGGGTATAAAGGCCACGTCTTCTGGGATACCGAAATTTTCCTGCTGCCTTTCCATCTCTTCACGCGGCCCCGAGCCGCCCGCAGCCTGTTGCGCTATCGTTGGCTGAACCTGGCCGGGGCGCGGGAAAAAGCCCGTCGCAACGGCTGGCCAGGCGCGCTGTTCCCATGGGAGAGCGCCGCGAGCGGCAAAGAGGAGACGCCGGAGTTCGCGGCTATCAACATCCGAACCGGCACGCGCCAGAAGGTGGCCTCTGCGCTGGCGGAACACCACATCGTGGCGGACATTGCCTGGGCCGTCGTCGCTTACTGGCAGGCGACACACGATGATGCCTTTATGCGGAATGAAGGTCTGACGCTGCTGATGGAAACCGCTGCGTTCTGGATGGGCCGCGCAACGGAAATTAATGGCCGTCTCGAAATCCACGACGTCATCGGACCGGACGAATACACCGAGCATGTGAACAACAACGCTTATACCAACTATCTGGCCTGGCATAACGTTGCCTGCGCACGCCATTTTATGGCGATGTTTGGGCGCGAGGATGAAGGTTTTACGCAGAATGCTTCACGGTTCCTGGCGCGCTTATGGCTACCAGAGGCTGACGCGGACGGTGTGATCCCCCAGGATGATACCTTCATGGCAAAACCTGCCATCGATCTGAGCCGCTACAAAGCCAAAGCGGGTAAGCAGACCATTCTGCTCGATTATTCCCGCGCGGAAGTGAACGAGATGCAGATTCTTAAGCAGGCCGATGTGGTGATGCTTAATTATCTACTACCGGAGCGGTTTACCCCGCAGCAGTGTGCCGCCAATCTGGCGTTCTACGAACCCCGCACAATCCATGACTCTTCGCTGAGCAAGGCCATCCACGGCATTGTGACCGCCCGCTGTGGCGATACGGAAGGGGCCTACGCCTTCTGGCGCGCCGGCGTGGCTATCGATCTGGGCGACGATCCGCACAGCAGCGACGACGGCATTCATGCCGCGGCCACGGGGGCTATCTGGTCCGGCGTCATTCAGGGCTTTGCCGGCATGCAGATAGTGGAAGGGGAGCTGCACCTTGCGCCCAGGGTGCCAGCCCACTGGCGAAGACTTGCTTTCCCCCTGCGCTGGCGGAACACCACGCTGCGCTTTACGTACGAAAACGAGGTTTTAACCATTGAAGCTTCGGCACCTGTCACGCTGACGCTGTGGGGCAAAACGCTACACGTATCGGGGCATAAAGTTTGTGCCTGTAAGGACTTTCTTGCATCTGTGAATGGGACCGCTACCACGGAGGTGCACCATGACGCTTAAGGCTGTTGTATTCGATCTGGACGGTGTGATCACCGATACCGCACACCTCCATTTTTTGGCCTGGCGTGCAGTGGCGGAGGAAATCGGCATCACCATCGATGAAGTGTTTAACGAACAGCTGAAGGGTATTAGCCGCATGGATTCCCTTCAGCGCATCCTGAAGCATGGCGGGAAAGAGGGAACGTTTAGCGATGAGCAGTGCCTGGCGCTGGCGACGAAGAAAAACGCGTTCTATGTCCAGTCTCTGGCGTCACTGACGGAAGATTCACTGCTTCCCGGTATTCGCGACGTGCTGGCGGATATCCGTGCGGCGAACGTCAAAATTGGGCTCGCCTCCGTTTCCCTGAATGCCCCTGGCATCTTGCGCGCCCTGGGCATTCAGCACGCTTTTGATTTTTGCGCTGATGCTTCCCTCATTATCTGTTCGAAGCCTGACCCGGAGATCTTCCTCGCCGCCTGTGCTGGCCTGAATGTGCGTCCTGAAGAGGCCATGGGTATCGAAGATGCACCTGCAGGCGTTGAGGCGATCAACGCGGCGGGAATGCTATCGGTTGGGATTGGATCTGGCCTGGACCATGCGGGATTACAACTTCATTCAACGCGGGAACTGACCTGGAAATGTCTGACCGAGTTTTGGGCATCCCGGACGTATTGATAAGGAATTAACAATGGCTCAACTGTCTCTGAAACACATTCAGAAAATCTACGATAACCAGGTCCACGTGGTTAAGGATTTCAATCTCGAAATCGAAGATAAGGAGTTCATCGTCTTCGTCGGGCCTTCGGGCTGCGGTAAATCCACGACGCTGCGTATGATTGCCGGTCTGGAGGAGATCAGCGCGGGTGAACTGGTCATTGACGGCGTTTGCATGAACGACGTGCCCGCCAAGTCTCGCGATATCGCGATGGTGTTCCAGAACTATGCGCTTTACCCGCATATGACGGTCTACGACAACATGGCGTTTGGCCTGAAGATGCAGAAAATCGCCCCGGCGGTTATCGAAGAGCGCGTTCACTGGGCGGCACAGATCCTCGGCTTGCGCGAGTACCTCAAGCGTAAACCCGGCGCGCTGTCCGGCGGACAGCGTCAGCGCGTGGCGTTGGGCAGGGCGATCGTGCGCGAAGCGGGCGTGTTCCTGATGGATGAACCGCTCTCCAACCTCGATGCCAAGCTTCGCGTGCAGATGCGGGCTGAAATCAGCAAGCTGCACCAGAAGCTTAATACCACCATGATTTATGTAACCCACGATCAGACGGAAGCCATGACGATGGCAACCCGCATCGTGATCTTAAAAGACGGCATTATTCAGCAGGTCGGTGCCCCGAAGCAGGTGTACAACGAACCGGAGAACATGTTTGTCGCAGGGTTTATTGGCTCCCCAGCCATGAACTTCATTCGCGGCGCTATCGATGACCGCTATTTCGTCACGGAAACGCTGCGTCTGGCGATCCCGGAAGACACGCTCGCTTCACTGAATGCCGCAGGGTATCAGCGCAAAGCCGTAGTCTTTGGCATCCGCCCGGAAGATATTCTCACTCTGCAGAGCAGCGGTGAAAACATCGCGGCGAAAGTCAGCGTCGCCGAACTGACCGGCGCGGAGTTCATGCTCTACGCCACCGTTGGCGGCCATGAACTGGTGGTTCGCGCAGGCGCCGCGAATGATTATGCTGCAGGGGATAATATCGACATCCAGTTCGATATGAATAAGTGCCATTTCTTCGACGCTGAAACCGAAGCGGCTATTAGATAAGAAAGGTGTTCGCCGGAAATGCAAATTTCCGGTTTTTTTGTTTGTAAATTATAAAGGGAATATTTAATGGGTACTCTACTAAGAAGTGCTGCGCTCGTTCTGTGCGCAGGGGTTAGCTGCGCACAAGCATCAGAAACAGCTAAACAGTGGGAATTTAATATTGGCGCGATGTATGAAATAGAAAACGTTGAAGGTCAGGCCGACGATAAAGATGGATTATATGAACCCTCCGTGTGGTTTAATGCAACCTGGGATGCGTGGACTATTTCTCTGGCGATGTATCAGGAGGGGCCGGTTGATTACAGCAGTATGACCCGTGGAACCTATTTTGACCGTCCTGAATTTGAATTACGCTATCGCTTTATCGGAACCGATGATTTTACTTTCGGTCTGACCGGTGGTTTCCGAAATTATAGTTATCATTTTAAAGATGAACACGGTGCCAAAGACGGTAGCGCGAATATGCAGCGCTACAAAATTCAGCCTGACTGGGACATTAAATTAACCGATGACTGGCGGTTTAGCGGCTGGTTTGCCATGTATCAGTTTGCCAACGATCTGGAAAAAACCGGCTATGCTGACAGCCGCGTCGAAACCGAAACGGGCTTTACATGGACCATTAACGAAACCTTTGCGGCTAAAGTGAATTACTATTTAGAGCGCGGCTTCAATATGGACAGTACCCGTAATAACGGTGAATTCTCCACCCAGGAAATTCGCGCCTATCTGCCTATTTCATTGGGCCAGACGACCCTAACGCCTTACACTCGACTGGGACTTGATCGCTGGACGAACTGGGACTGGCAGGACGATCCTGAGCGTGAAGGGCATAATTTCAACCGACTGGGTATGCAGTACGCCTATGACTTCAACAACGGTTTATCCATGACGCTGGAATACGCCTATGAGTGGGAAAATCATGACGAGGGTGAAAACGACCGCTTCCACTATGCGGGGGTTGGCGTAAACTACGCGTTCTGACCGACGACACGCCAGGGGCAGTATGCCCCTGGTTCTAGCGAAGGGAAGCAGCCAACAAAAAGTGGGTATCAACCAGCACTTTTTGCGGGGCGGGCTGACCCGCAATACACCTGAAAAGAAGATTGCAGCTCTCTTCCCCCAATTTTCGGGTTGGGATATCAAAGCCGCCAGGTGCGGGTGTTAAAATGAGAGACAGCATCGGGTCACTGTATCCGGCTATCACCACCTGCTCCGGGATCATCAGATTTAACTCATCCGCCGCACGATAAAGGCTGAGCAACTTCATGCTGTCGGTCGCAAATACCGCATCAGGCGGCGTGGGTGACGACAACAGTTCCAGAGCCGCTGTGAGCGCGCTCTCATGGGTATAACCGCCATCCCTGATCCAGTCCGGGTTAATGGCAATATGGTGCTTTTCCAGACTGGCTTTATAACCCGCCAGACGATCGATCGAAACATGATAATCAAGCGGCGCATGCAGACAGGCAATTTTTTGCCGACCGTTTTTTATAAAAGTTTCGGTCAGCGTGGCGCTGTCATGAAAATTATCCGTGTCGACGGAATAAATATTCTGATACTCACCTTCCACTTTGCCGATAACCACTACCGGTACGCCATATGCATCCAGCGTGGTGAAAAAGGATTCATTTGCGGGTGAACTCAGCATAATGATCCCTTTGATCATTTTCTGTTTTATTTTACTTACACATTTCAGCAGATCGTCTTCGCTGCTTTTTGAGGTTTGCAAAATAACATCAAACCCTTCTTCTTCCGCTTTAGCCGTAATGGCATGAAGGACATCGGAGAAAAAGGGATTACCGGCAGTGGTTTTGGTTGAACGGGTCGAAATAACCATTATGGCATCGAAGCCTGAAGAGGTCAGGGCGCGAGCCAGTTTGTTGGGTTGATAATTTAATTCGTCAATCGCCTTCAGCACTTTGTCACGTGCTTCGGGAGAAATATTCGTTTGTTTATTCAGAACGCGGGAAACGGTTGATTTCGATACGCCCGCAACCCGTGCGATATCATAGATGGTGGGTGACATACACCTTACTCACTCCGGACTGACAGCAATGCCGTTCATCTTACTGGAGAGAAAACGGCAATAGCAATAAATAAGAATTGATAATCAACGATCTGCCCCCATTTATTGTATTCTGAAGCCATGCATTCAAGGCTTCCAGGCAACGAAGGACGGCGATGAAGCGACTTAAGAACGAAATCAATTCACTGGTGAACCGTGGCGTTGACCGTCATCTGCGTCTGGCCGTGACGGGGCTGAGCCGCAGCGGTAAGACGGCGTTTATCACCGCGATGGTAAACCAGCTCCTGAACCTGCACGCCGGGGCGCGTCTGCCGTTGCTTAGCGCGGTGCGGGAAGAACGCCTGCTGGGCGTGAAGCGCGTCCCACAGCGGGATTTTGGTATTCCACGTTTTACCTATGACGAAGGGCTGGCGCAGCTCTATGGCGATCCGCCCACCTGGCCGACGCCGACGCGAGGGGTCAGTGAAATTCGCCTCGCGCTGCGTTTTCGCTCGAATGAATCCCTGATGCGCCACTTCAAGGATACCTCCACGCTGTACCTGGAAATCGTCGATTACCCCGGCGAATGGCTGCTCGACCTGCCGATGCTGGCGCAGGATTACCTTAGCTGGTCCCGCCAGATGACGGGCCTGTTGCAGGGGCAGCGCGCCGGGTGGTCGGCCAAATGGCGACAGCTGTGCGAAGGTCTGGACCCGCTTGCGACGGCAGATGAGAACCGTCTGGCGGCCATTGCCGACGCCTGGACGGCGTATTTGCACCAGTGCAAGCAGGAAGGGTTACACTTCATTCAGCCGGGGCGATTTGTTCTGCCGGGTGATTTAGCGGGCGCGCCTGCGCTTCAGTTCTTCCCCTGGCCGGATGTGGACGGGGTGGGCGAGTCGACGCTGGCGCAGGCGGATAAGCACACTAACGCAGGGATGCTGCGTGAGCGTTACCATTACTACTGTGAAAAAGTGGTCAAGGGATTCTATAAAAACCACTTTTTGCGATTTGACCGCCAGATTGTGCTGGTGGATTGTCTGCAGCCGCTTAACAGCGGGCCACAGGCCTTCAACGATATGCGCCTTGCGCTGACGCAGCTGATGCAAAGTTTTCACTACGGGCAGCGGACGCTGTTTCGCCGTCTGTTCTCACCGGTAATCGATAAACTGCTCTTTGCGGCCACGAAGGCCGATCACGTCACGGTCGACCAGCATGCCAATATGGTGTCGCTGCTGCAGCAGCTGGTGCAGGACGCCTGGCAAAACGCCGCCTTCGAAGGGATCGGCATGGATTGCCTTGGGCTCGCGTCCGTGCAGGCGACGCAAAGCGGGCTGATTGACCTTAACGGTGAGAAAATACCGGCATTACGCGGGAACCGGCTCAGCGACGGTGAACCGCTTACCGTGTATCCGGGCGAAGTGCCTGCGCGGCTGCCGGGTCAGGCCTTCTGGCAGAACCAGGGCTTCCAGTTTGAAGCCTTCCGCCCGCAGGCAATGAGCGTCGACAGGCCATTACCACATATCCGTCTGGATGCGGCGCTTGAGTTTTTGATTGGAGATAAATTGCGATGACGGAACCGTTAAAACCGCGCATAGACTTTACCGGAACGCTTGAGCAGGATCCTCAGGAGGCGTTCAAAACCGCGCAGACGTTCAGCGGCACGCAGGCGGATAACTTTGCCCCGGCCCTGACTGAGGAGCCTGGCGTCGAAGAAGGGCCGGCGGAGGCGGTTGTGGAAGCCGCTCTGCGTCCAAAACGCAGTCTGTGGCGTAAGATGGTCACCGCCGGTCTGGCGCTGTTTGGCGTAAGCGTGGTTGGGCAGGGCGTGCAGTGGACGATGAATGCCTGGCATACTCAGGACTGGGTCGCGCTGGGCGGATGTGCCGCGGGCGCGCTGATTGTGGGGGCGGGCATCGGGTCGGTTGCCACCGAGTGGCGTCGGCTCTGGCGTTTGCGCCAGCGCGCGCACGAGCGTGATGAAGCGCGGGATCTGCTCCACAGCCACGGCACCGGGAAAGGTCGTGCATTCTGTGAAAAGCTGGCCAGCCAGGCCGGCATCGATCAGTCGCATCCGGCGCTTCAGCGCTGGTATGCCGCCATCCATGAAACCCAGAATGACCGGGAAGTGGTGACGCTCTACTCCCATATGGTTCAGCCGGTGCTGGATGCCCAGGCGCGACGCGAGATCAGTCGTTCTGCGGCGGAATCCACCCTGATGATTGCCGTGAGCCCGCTGGCGCTGGTCGATATGGCCTTTATCGCCTGGCGTAACCTGCGCCTGATCAACCGTATCGCGAACCTTTACGGCATAGAGCTGGGTTACTACAGTCGGCTCAGACTGTTCAAACTGGTCCTGCTCAATATCGCGTTTGCCGGGGCGAGTGAGCTGGTGCGCGAAGTGGGCATGGACTGGATGTCACAGGATCTGGCGGCGCGTCTTTCTGCCCGTGCCGCTCAGGGTATCGGCGCGGGATTATTAACGGCGCGTTTGGGGATTAAAGCGATGGAGGTCTGCCGTCCGCTGCCGTGGATTGATGGCGATAAGCCCCGGCTGGGGGATTTCAGGCGTGAGCTGATCGGCCAGCTCAAAGAGACGCTCAATAAAAAACCGACTCCGTGAGGTTTTGTTCACTAATCGTGCTGGCTGTCAATATTTGTTGACAGCCATCTTCCGGATCACCGTGTTCTGACATATCATTTTACTGTTATTGGCTTAAAACGGTGAATTTCCCATGCGTCTTGAAGTCTTCTGTGAAGACCGTCTCGGTCTGACCCGCGAATTACTCGATCTTCTTGTTTTACGTAGCATTGATTTACGTGGCATTGAGATCGATCCTGTCGGGCGAATTTACCTCAATTTTGCCGAAATTGAATTTAATACCTTCAGCAGCCTGATGGCGGAAATCCGCCGTATCGCTGGCGTTACGGATGTACGCACCATTCCCTGGATGCCCTCTGAGCGTGAGCATCTGGCCCTGAGCGCGCTGCTGGAAGCCATGCCAGAGCCGTTCCTCTCCCTGGATTTGAAAAGCAAAGTTGAGCGCGTTAACCACGCGAGCTGCCAGCTTTTCGCGCAGAGTCAGGAGAAGCTCAGCAATCATAACGCCGCGCAGCTGATCCCCGGCTTTAACTTCCAGCGCTGGCTGGACAGCAATCCGCAGAACACGCTTAGCGAGCATGTGGTGATTAACGGACAGAATTTCCTGATGGAGATCACGCCGGTCTATCTGAAAGGGGAAGGGAATACTCGCGTGTTGACCGGGGCAGTGATCATGCTGCGCTCGACGTTACGCATGGGTCGCCAGCTGCAAAACCTCTCCAGTCAGGACGTTGGCGCATTCAGCCAGATTATCGCCGTCAGCCCGAAAATGCGCCATGTGGTTGATCAGGCGCGCAAGCTCGCAAGCCTGACCGCGCCGCTGCTGATTACCGGGGATACCGGCACCGGGAAAGACCTGCTGGCTCATGCTGTGCATCTGGCGAGTCCGCGTGCGGCTAAGCCCTATCTGGCACTCAACTGCGCCTCTATTCCGGAAGATGCCGTTGAAAGCGAGCTGTTTGGTCACGCGCCGGAAGGCAAGAAAGGGTTCTTCGAGCAGGCTAACGGCGGCTCGGTGCTGCTGGACGAAATCGGCGAAATGTCGCCGCGTATGCAGGCTAAGCTGCTGCGTTTCCTGAACGACGGAACGTTCCGCCGCGTCGGTGAGGATCACGAAGTGCATGTGGACGTGCGCGTCATTTGCGCCACCCAGAAAAACCTGGTTGAACTGGTGCAAAAGGGGATCTTCCGCGAAGATCTCTATTACCGCCTCAACGTCCTGACGCTGAATATTCCGCCGCTGCGCGATTGCCCCCAGGACATCATGCCGCTTACGGAGCTGTTCGTCGCCCGCTTTGCCGACGAGCAGGGGGTGCCGCGTCCGAAGCTGTCTGCCGATCTTGGCACGGTGCTAATGCGCTACGGCTGGCCGGGCAACATTCGTCAGCTCAAAAACGCCGTATATCGCGCGCTGACCCAGCTTGAAGGGTATGAGCTGCGTCCGCAGGATATCCTGCTGCCGGATTACGACGCCGGAACGGTATCGGTAGGCGAAGAGGCGATGGAAGGGTCGCTGGACGACATCACCAGCCGTTTCGAGCGTTCTGTGCTGACGCAGCTGTACCGCAGCTATCCCAGCACCCGCAAGCTGGCAAAACGTCTTGGCGTCTCGCACACCGCAATCGCGAATAAGCTGCGTGAGTACGGTTTGAATCATAAGAAAGGTGACGAATAACAAAAAAGCCTCTGCAAAGAGGCTTTTTACTTTACGTTTATTCCTTCGCCATCGGCGTGTTAACGATTTCTGTTTTTGTCTCTCCCTGTATCGACGCAATCCTGCTTTCGACGTCTTTCACCTGCTGCGGGCTGTGCAGCAGGGTATAGGTCAGATCGAACTGCGCGCTGGCGCCTGGCTCCAGCTGCTTAACCCGCTTCTGCTCGCGTTCAATCGTCACGGGGTAGGCGTAGCTGGTACCCGGTTCGATGCCCGTGACATAACCCTGCTTCAGCGTGTCGGTATTTTTCCATAAGGTCAGCACGGGCAGCTGGCGCGTATCAAACTGAATTGATGCGCCTTTATCTCCGGCTTTATTGACCACTGCCGCGAGCGTTTCGTGGTTATTGTCTGCGAGCGGTTTAATGTTAAAGACCATCTCATCAAAGCCTTTTGTCGGCCCGGCATAGGTTTGCCAGTCGTTAACGCCCGCTTTGGCGTAGTCATTGAATGGGCTCACGCTCACCGCAGGCGCAAGGAATCGGGCGCCTTCTTCGAGGATTGGCGTGCCGAAGTTGCTGTGATAGATGATTTGGTAATCATGAGGGTAATCTGCATGGTTGGTCAGAACATCATGCAGGCTGAACTGGTTGGTTCCGGGGACGTAGCGCAGTTCTGTCATGGTTTGCAGATCCGCTTTTTTAAAGGTGCTCTCTTTGATTAAACCCCGAACGCGGATCTCATGCGGAGCGGCATCCGCAACCTCGACCTCTACCTGCGATACCGGTGTATTACCGGCTCTGCCATGCAGGGTATAAATTTGCCCGTCCGCGGTGACCGGGTGCCCTGTCCACTCATAGCCACAGCGCACCATCATCTCGTTGAAACCATCCAGCCAGCCGAGACCGTTGCGGCTTTCAAGATTGATATAAGCCGGATTAACGACCTCTTTGACGGGGGAATTCCAACCCAGTCTGGTGCCAAAGCCTTCTACGTGCAGAAGGTTCATCCCGCGGGTCGGGCTCAGGGTGATGGTGAGGCCATCTTTGCTGCTAATAATGATGACTTTGCTGCCTTCCTGCTTACCGCCATGTAAGACTTTTTGCTCAATGCTGAACGTTTGATCCTTAACTTTCAGCTCGTCACTGGAAATCTTCCAGTTTCCTTTCTCTACGCTGCTTTCAGCGCTTGTCAGCACCCAGGTTTTAGCCGCAGCATGACCAGAAATCAGGACCGCAAGGAGCGTAAAAGCGAATTTAATCTTCATATATTATCCTTTTTGCTGAAACGATTATTTTCTTTCGTAAGCAAATCTAATGTTTAGACAAAAAGGGAAATGTGATGTGCTTCACTGGGGATGAAAATAGGGAATTTTAACGATTATTATGCGTTATTGATCACGCTCATGTTACATATTGCCTAAGTTATTGCATGATTAATGTGACTTACGAGCATTTAAGCTTTAACGATTCAGCTTTGAAGTAATAAAAAACCCCGCCGCAGCGAGGTTGAGAATAAGTTGTATAGAATGCTAAGGACTTATTATGCTTTCAGCACGTCCAGCGCGGCAGTGTAGTCCGGCTCGGTGGTGATTTCGTTAACCAGTTCGCTGAAGACGACGGTGTCGTTTTCATCCAGAACCAGTACAGCACGTGCTGCCAGACCCTTCAGTGGGCCTTCAGCAATGCTGACGCCATATTTCTCGAGGAAATCTGCGCTGCGCAGGGTGGAGAGGGTAATAACGTTGCTCAGGCCTTCGGCACCGCAGAAACGGGACTGGGCAAACGGCAGGTCAGCGGAAATACACAGCACAACGGTGTTGTCCATTTCAGTCGCCAGCTGGTTGAATTTACGCACGGATGCGGCACAAACGCCGGTATCAATGCTTGGGAAAATGTTCAGTACTTTGCGTTTGCCCGCAAACTGAGCCAGTGTGACGTCAGACAGATCTTTAGCCACCAGAGTAAAAGCCTGCGCTTTGCTGCCAGCCTGCGGAATGGAACCTGCTACAGCAACCGGGTTGCCCTGGAAATGAACGAGTTGTGACATAGATATCTTCCTGTTTACATATAGTTAACGTCGGGGCTAGTGTATGCCATCAGCGGATAACACGGCAAACCAAATTTTTCGCCTTACCGGGCCGCAAGGAGTCAGTGATGAGAAGCGTTAAGGTCTATGAAGAAGCCTGGCCATTGCATACCCCGTTTGTGATCTCCCGCGGCAGCCGAAGTGAAGCCAGCGTGGTCGTAGTTGAAATCGAAGAAGAGGGTATGAAAGGCGTCGGGGAATGTACGCCTTACCCGCGCTACGGAGAAAGTCCTGCGTCGGTGATGGCGCAGATCATGACCCTGGTGCCTGACCTGCAAAAAGGGCTCACGCGCGAGGCGTTACAGCAGCGTTTACCCGCCGGGGCGGCGCGCAACGCCATCGACTGTGCGCTCTGGAGCCTTGAAGCCGCTAAGCAGCAAAAATCGCTGACGTCCTTGCTGGGTGTGGTGCTGCCGGAGACCGTCGTGACGGCGCAGACGGTCGTGATTGGTGAGCCGGAGCAAATGGCCGCCAGCGCAAAAGCGCTCTATGACGCCGGGGCCACGCTGTTAAAAGTGAAGCTCGACGATCGTCTGATCAGCGAGCGGATGGTCGCTATTCGCTCGGCGGTGCCCTCAGCCACGCTGATTGTGGATGCCAACGAGTCGTGGCATCCCGAGGGGCTGGCCGCGCGATGCCAGCTGCTGGCCGATCTGGGCGTAGCGATGCTGGAGCAGCCTCTGCCGGTAAAAGAGGATGCAGCGCTGAAGAATTTTATCCATCCGTTGCCCGTGTGCGCGGATGAAAGCTGCCACACCCGCGAAAATTTGAGCGAGCTTAAGGGCTGCTATGAGATGGTCAATATCAAGCTCGACAAGGCAGGCGGACTGACAGAAGCCCTGGCCCTTGCAGCGGAAGCCCGGGCGCAGGGGTTCGCCCTGATGCTGGGATGCATGCTCTGCACCTCCCGGGCGATCGGCGCGGCGCTGCCGCTGGTCAACCAGGTTCGTTTCGCCGATCTGGATGGCCCGACGTGGCTGGCGGTTGACGTTTCACCGGCCCTTAAATTTACCAGCGGCGTGCTTCATCTCTGAGGCTGCCAGCGCAGAAGCTCCATCATCGCTTTTAGGTAAATTTCGCTGGCTTCGTCGGAGGATATCGGCGGGAATTCAGCGGTGATGCAGGGCAGGCTCAAATCGGCACACCAGCTTCCGAATGATCCGGGTGTTTCATACCCCACGCTGGTGACGAGCGGCAGGGCGAAAGCCTGTGCCAGCCACGCGCCCAGGTCGGAGTGACGCGGATCTTCAATGCAGGCCAGCGGATCGTGGAAGGAGACCACCCACGCGGGGTGGATCTTATGGATAAGCTGGCACAGCGCCTGCGTTTCCGGCTCGGAACCGGGCTTGTCTCCCGTCAGCAGCACCACGTCCCGCTCCTCGGCTGAGCTGTTCCAGCGATACACCGTTTCTCCGGCGCGCCAGTTTGCCGCCGGGAAATTACGGTTCAGGTCGACCCCCCTCGCATTTGCCCGTAATCCAAGCTGGCAGCCATCCGGATTCACGGCAAGAATCACGTGATGGCGTCGTAATGACGGCGTCAGCGTCCGCAGCGCGCACGAGAGCGTGACGACAGACGAGTTCTCATCACCGTGCGTGCCGGCAATGATCAAACCGCTGTCGCGATCGGCATCGGGTGCCGGGAACCAGATCAGCGATGCGCCTAAAAATGAGCGGCCATATTGTTCCGCTCCCGGAGGAAAGGCGCCGCGTTCCGCGCGTGGTCGGGTGGTTGCCATACGAAATCCTGATAAAAAAGTCTCTACTGGCAGTGTTGTGCAAAAGCCGCTGTTAATCAAATAGTTTCCGTAACGGCTGAGAATTGCCTTAAATCACTATTCAGGCGTAAGTTATTTGCATTTCTTATTGTCGAAACAAATAATTACGCATCTGCTTGTTACCTGAATTTATTAAAGGGGATCTTATGAAGCATCCTGTTTCGCGTCTTTTTACCGCACTGTGTCTGTGCGGGCTCTCTACACTCTCATACGCTGCTGATGTGCCGCAGGGCACGGTACTGGCGCAAAAACAGGAGCTGGTCAGGCATATTAAAGACGAACCTGCCTCGCTCGACCCGGCAAAAGCGGTGGGGTTGCCCGAGATTCAGGTGATTCGCGATCTTTTCGAAGGGCTGGTGAATCAGAACGAGAAGGGGGAACTCACTCCGGGCGTGGCGACGCGCTGGCAGAGCAACGATAACCGTATCTGGACGTTCACCCTGCGTGACAACGCGAAATGGTCTGACGGTACGCCCGTCACCGCGCAGGATTTTGTCTACAGCTGGCAGCGTCTGGTTGACCCGAAAACCACGTCTCCGTTTGCCTGGTTTGCGGCGCTGGCGGGTATCAACAACGCGCAGGCCATTATCGATGGTAAAGCGGCGCCTGACACCCTGGGCGTGACGGCGGTGGATGCCAGAACCTTACGCGTCCAGCTGGACAAACCGCTACCGTGGTTCAGCAACCTGACGGCAAACTTTGCCTTCTATCCGGTACAAAAAGCGAACGTTGAAAGCGGTAAAGAGTGGACGCGTCCGGGTGCCCTGGTGGGCAATGGCGCATACGTCCTGAACGACCGCGTGGTGAATGAAAAACTGGTTGTCGTTCCGAATACTCACTACTGGGACAATGCGAAAACAGTCCTGCAAAAAGTGACCTTCATTCCGATCAATCAGGAATCATCCGCCACCAAACGCTATCTGGCGGGGGATATTGATATCACCGAATCGTTCCCGAAAAACATGTATCAGAAGCTCCTGAAGGACATTCCGGGACAGGTGTATACGCCGCCTCAGCTCGGAACCTATTACTACGCGTTTAACACGCAAAAGGGCCCGACGGCCGATGCCCGGGTTCGTCTTGCCCTGAGCATGACCATCGATCGCCGCATTATGGCGGAGAAGGTATTAGGAACCGGTGAGAAGCCGGCCTGGCATTTCACTCCTGACGTGACGGCGGGCTTCACGCCTGAACCTTCACCGTTCGAGCAGATGTCGCAGCAGGAGCTGAATGCGCAGGCGAAAACCTTGCTTCAGGCCGCAGGCTACGGTCCTCAGCGTCCGCTGAAGTTGACCCTGCTGTACAACACCTCGGAAAACCACCAGAAAATCGCCATTGCGGTGGCGTCAATGTGGAAGAAAAATCTCGGTGTGGACGTCAAGCTGCAAAACCAGGAGTGGAAAACCTATATCGACAGCCGTAATACCGGCAATTTTGATGTGATCCGCGCGTCATGGGTAGGCGATTACAACGAGCCATCGACCTTCCTGTCCCTGCTGACCTCAACCCACAGCGGCAATATCTCGCGTTTCAATGACCCGGCTTACGATAAAATTATCCATCAGGCAACGCTGGAAACCACAGCGAAAGCGCGTAATACGGATTACAACATGGCGGAGAAAATCCTCATGGAGAAAGCACCCATCGCGCCAATTTATCAGTACACCAATGGTCGTTTGATTAAGCCCTGGGTGAAAGGTTACCCCATCAATAACCCGGAAGACGTGGCGTATAGCCGGACAATGTATATTGAGAAACACTGACGCCCAGGGGGTAACTACTACAAAATCCAGAACTGGCGCGGAGTACAGCGCCAGTTGCTCCTTCTGATCCTCTCCCGCCACAGCAGAAAATAACGCTTTCCTGACGATACTCGCGCTGATATTTATCAGGCGATTCAAAAAACACAATACGTAATTGTGGGTAAAAATTGCATGTGTTGAAAATCGCCATCTACACTTGAACAAAATAATATCTTGTGTTCTGCATATTAAAAACATGCAGTAACTCCAGTGAGGTCAATATGTCTTTCACTAACAGAGAGTTGCGTGAACTTGTCGAAACACAATTAAAATATACGTTATGCGTTAGCCTGGACAAGGCTACCAACGGCGATATATTCAATGCTGTGGCGCTGGCAGTGCGGTATTTTCAGCAAGATCGCTTTCTCGATAGTCAGGCCCGGCAGCGCGCTGAAAAGAAAAAACGCGTTTATTATCTCTCAATGGAATTTTTACTCGGGCAGTCATTGCGTAACAACCTGATGAATATGAATTTGCTAGATGATATGCGTCAGGTTGTCAATGAGCTCGGATTTGATTTTGATAATATTTTTGATGAAGAACCCGATGCGGCACTTGGGAATGGGGGGTTAGGGCGCCTGGCCGCCTGCTTCATCGATTCTATGGCTACGTTAGATATTGCTGCTTCAGGGCATGGTATCAAATACGAGTATGGTTTATTCAGGCAGACGTTTGAGAATGGTCAGCAAGTCGAACATCCAGATGACTGGCATTCCATGCACTCCCCCTGGCTAGTTGAACACCATAGCCAGGCTATGCTGATCCCCATTGGTGGTTTCATTGAACATTCAGATGATGTTAATGGTAATTACAATCCAATGTGGATGGGATGGAATACCATCGTAGGCATTCCTAATGATTATTTCGTTTCTGGTTACAGAGGTAACACCACTAATAAACTTCGTTTATACAGTGCCGTAGCTTCTAACTCTTTCAATATTCATATTTTCAATCATGGTGATTATATAAAAGCAGTTAGTGAAAAAATAGCTTCTGAAAATATCTCAAAAATACTCTATCCTTCTGATGAAATTCTCTCAGGTAAGGAGCTCAGACTTACTCAGGAGTATTTTCTTGTGGCATGTACTTTGCGTGATATTTTTCGTGAATATACTGAAATTGAAACGGACATTTCTTTATTGCCGAAGCATGTTGCTATCCAGCTTAATGATACGCATCCCGCGCTGGCTGTTGTCGAGTTGATGCGAATACTAGTAGATGAACATAACCTTCCCTGGCACCAGGCCTGGGATATCACCCAAAGAACCTGTGCATACACGAACCACACGCTGATGCCTGAGGCCCTGGAAACCTGGCCAGTGGCGTTGTTTGAAAAACTGTTGCCGCGGCACTTGCAGATTATTTTTGAGATTAACCACCGTTTTCTTGCGGATGTCGCCTCCCGTTGGCCCGACAAACCGCATTTGTTGACCTCCTTGTCTCTGTTTTCGGGGGACAACGAGAAAAGTATCAGGATGGCAAATTTGGCCATCGTCGGGAGTCATTGTGTAAATGGGGTGGCGATGCTCCATTCCGAGCTTATCAAAACGCACCTGGTTCCCGATTTTTATTTTATTACGCCAGATAAATTCATTAATCAGACCAACGGCATTACGCCGCGCAGATGGTTGCAGCAGGCTAACCCAAATCTTGCCGCGTTTCTGAATCAGCAATTGGGTACCCGATGGCCGACGGATTTACATATGCTTCGACAGCTGGAGAAGCATGCGGATGATACGGGGGTGATCGATCATATCCGCGGCATTAAATTCAAAAATAAATCCGCGCTGAGCCAGATTGTTTCTCAACGTTATGGGATTATGTTGGACCCTATGGCAATGTTTGATTGTCAGGTAAAACGCATTCACGAATACAAGCGCCAGCTTCTGAATATTCTTCACGTCATTTCTCTCTATATTGATATTAAAGAGAATGGGAGAACCATAGCGCCTAAGGTGCATCTTTTTGCAGGTAAAGCGGCACCCGGTTATCGAATGGCAAAGCTTATTATTCAGTTAATTAATGCTGTTGCGAATAAAATCAACAGCGATGCGCGTATTGCCGGACAGCTGAAAGTCATTTTTCTTGAGGATTACAAAGTCTCCTTAGCCGAAAGCATAATACCGGCAACAGACCTGTCTGAACAAATATCCACAGCAGGTACGGAGGCATCTGGAACCAGTAATATGAAGTTCGCGCTGAATGGTGCGTTAACAATGGGTACGTATGATGGTGCCAACATTGAAATTCTTAATGCTGTTGGGGTAGAAAACTTCTATCTTTTCGGCGCGACGGCTGAAGAAATCAATGAAATGCGTTCAAATGGCGATAATAATCGTTTCTATCGTCAGAGCGATCCTCGAATGATGCGTATAGTGGATACGCTTATTTCTGGCGAATTTACCGCGGATCGTGAAATTTTTGCACAGCTACACCATATGTTGACAACAGCCGATCATTATTGTCATCTGCTGGATTTTGACAGCTACAGTCAAACCCAACGTCAGGCAATGGCGGATTTTGAACATCCCCGCCAGTGGCATCGAAAAGCGTTGCTAAATATTAGCCGAATGGGGGAGTTTTCGAGTGACAGAACCATTCAGGGATATGCAAGGGATATTTGGGGAATAAATTGCTGAGGGTCATGCTTCCGGTTGCCTTCCGGGAGCGATGCCGGTGCACTAAGATCTGCATTCGGGAACACGTTACGCCTGATGTGAGGGTGATTATGAACTTTGAAATACAGAGTGAAAATGACGTACAGATTGTTGTTCCGCTGGTTCGCAGGCTGGATGCTTCTGTCGAGCAGACCTTTAAGCAGCAGGTGCTGGAGGTGATTGAAAAAAGTAATAAAAAGATATTGCTGGATTTCAGCCACGTAGATTTTATTGACAGCAGCTGTCTCGGCGCGCTGGTATCCATACTCAAGAGTTTAAACGGCAAGGGTGAGCTGGTGCTGTGTTCGCTTAACAGCAATACACACGATCTCTTTAAGCTGACCAGGATGGATCGTATTTTTTCTATTAAGGCCAATCGGCAGGATGCCCTGCAGGTGCTGATGGGCTAATATCACATTGCTTTTAGGGGAGAAAGCGGGATGTGCCAACGGTTAAAACGAGAACTGACGCATCCTCGCGCCAGTCCTGAAAACATGGCTCCGCTCCACCCGCACGGTATTCGCCCGGGCTGATACCGGCGCGCTATTGTGCTAATAACGCACTAAACTTCGCCAGCCACTGCGGATGCGCGGGCCAGGCGGGAGCCGTCACCAGGTTGCCGTCTACGTGGGCCTGATCGATGCCGATAGTGGCGTAGTGTCCTCCGGCGAGGCGCACCTCAGGCGCGCAGGCCGGGTAGGCGCTACAGGTTCGTCCTTTCAGGATGCCCGCGGCAGCGAGCAGCTGCGGGCCATGGCACACTGCCGCAATCGGCTTACGCGCGGCGTCAAATGCCTGCACCAGCTTTAACACGTCCTCATTTAGCCGCAGATACTCGGGCGCTCTCCCGCCGGGGATGAGCAGCGCGTCGTAATCCTGTTCCTTGACAGTGGAAAAGTCGGCGTTGAGGGTAAAGCGGTGACCGGGTTTTTCGCTATAGGTCTGGGCGCCGTCGAAATCATGGATTGCCGTCATGATGTAGTCGCCCTTTGGTTTATCGGGACAGACCGCATCCACCTGATGGCCAATCATCTGCAAAGCCTGAAAAGGCACCATGGTCTCGTAATCTTCGGCGTAGTCGCCAACCAGCATCAGGATCTTCTTGCTCATCATTCCTCACCTTTTTCAATAAAGATGATTAAGATATAGCCTGGCGTGGCTGAATTGCTGGAAATAAAAAAGCCCGTCAGAGCACGGGCAACATAAGCAAATGAATAAGTGATTCGTTATCAACGTTGTTGGAGGATAACGCCGCGTATTTTACGCGGCTGTAAGGGAAGCAGATACCTGACATATTCGGTAGGTGAAACAAGCGATTAAACGTGCGTTACGGTGCGTCGAAGGTCGGGTAAAGAATATTTTCAAGAAATTCGACGAGATACCAGATCTCGCCGCTAAAAATAAACCAGAAACCAAATATAATAAGGAGTAAAATAATTAAGGTGAGTATTATTTCTGTTTTTTCCATTGCAGCTTTAACCCACCTGAAGCTAATTGATTCGAGGTGGGCATTGTAGCGGGGCTTTACTGGATACTCCAGTTTCATGCAGCAAGGACTTTATTGCGTCCGTCATTTTTAGCGCGATACAGGGCATCGTCCACACGCTTAAACAGCTCATCAATACTCTCCCCCTGATCGTGCCGCGCCACGCCGATGCTGACGGTAAACCGCGGTAAGCGCGGAATCGTAATGCGGGCTACGGCTGCACGGATCGACTCGGCAATCTGCAACGCGGTGTCGAGAGAAGTGCGCGGCAGCAGAATTACGAACTCTTCGCCACCCCAGCGGAACACCATGTCGCCCTCCCGACTACAGGCTTCGAGCGTTCGTGAGAGGGCGATAAGCACCTCATCACCTTTCAGATGACCGAACAGATCGTTAATATTTTTGAAATGGTCGGTATCCACCAGCAGCAGGCTAAATTGCTGTTGCGCAGGAAGATAATTGAGGCTGTTTTGGTCGGTAATGGCATAGAACTGGCGCCGGTTGAGTAGCCCGGTCATGGAGTCACGTAACGCCGCATGCTCCAGTTCCTGCTCCAGCCTTTTCTGCTCGGTGATATCGTGAATGATGCACAGCATCAGCTTGTCGCCGTAGATCTCAATGGGCCCGGCATACGTCTGAACGTGGCGGGTGGATCCATCGGCCAGGCGGTGAACAAAATTGAGCGGCTTATGACCACCGGGCAGCGCGGCAATCGCCGTCATAATGGGCATCACATCCCGCCCCAGGGTATTAATTTCCCAGGTATGCTTACTGCACATGTCGTCGTGTGAATAGCCATAAAAATTGAGTGCGGCCAGATTCGCATCGACGATTTGACCATCGCGGGCAGGATCGATCAGCAGCATCGGGGCGCTGTTGGTCAGAAAAAAGCGCGCGTAAAATCCCTGTTTTTTCCGCCGGTAGGTGGCGGAACGGCTGGCCTTCAATCCTGAGAGTAATTGTGGTGAGGTCCCCTCGAAAACAATCACGTCACCCCAGGGGTCGTAGTGGGCAAGCGAGAGACGACAGCTTAACGGCGTATCCTGGCCATCCCAGCTGATTGTCCAGATTTCGACGATCTCCTGCTCTGTTTTCAGTTCAGGTACATACATCGACAGGAGGAGTTGCGCATTCGCAGAATAGGTACCTTTGCGAAGGTCATCGAGCGTTTTATCCCCCATGACCTGCGTTGCGGCCACATTCGCAAAAATGATCTGTTCCGACACGGGTGAAATGAGCCACACGGGTGTTTTAATTACATTCAACGCATCAAAACAAGGTTGCGACATAGGCATTTCCTGTTCATTGGCACACTGTGGCTGACATGTATGACAGAATTGACTCGCGTGTACTGCTTTGAAACATACTCCACTTCATCCCGTCAGGCATGATTTTTTTGTGAAGCAAATGCGTTTTCCGAATGAATTTTACCAATTGGTATAATTTGTTTGTCGGAGTTTATTTGCAGCAGCAGCCACGGTACCTGTTCGGCAGGTAAGGGGCGGGAGAAAAGGTACCCCTGCAGATAATCGCAGCCGAGACGGGTGAGGACCGCCTCCTGTTCTTCCGTTTCGATCCCTTCTGCCACCACATTCATTTCCATGGTCCGGGCGATACTGATGATGGTTTCAACCAGCTTGTAGCTTTTTTCATTTTCCAGCATCGAGGTTACGAAGCTTCTGTCGATCTTAAGTTCTTTAGCCGGAAGCACGCTCAGCATCAGCAGGTTGGAATAGCCCGTACCGAAATCATCAATCGAGACGGTGATCCCTGCGTGATTAAACGTATTGAGCAACTCAATACTGCGGTCGAGATTTTTAAGTGCGGTGCTTTCCGTTACCTCAAGGATCAGCCGGGACGGAGACAGGTTATATTTTTCCAGCATCGACGAGATGATAGGGAAAATGTCCGGCTGTTCGAACTGTACGGGGGATAGGTTGAGCGACAACGTCCACTGGCTGAACCCTTGTTCAGTCCAGAAATGCAGCTGCCGGCATGCCGCTTCAATGGCCCAGTTGCCCACCGGGATAATTAAGCCTGTTTGCTCGAGCGAGGGGATAAACAGACCAGGCAGTACAACGCCTTGCTCAGGATGCCGCCAGCGCAGAAGGGCTTCAAAACCATGAATGGTTTTCTCTCCCGCATGCCAGGTGGGCTGGTACCACAGTTCAAACTGATCGCGTTCAAGCGCCTGAGAAAGTTCCTGCAGGAATCCGGGTTTCGCCGGGATCGCTGTTGACATCTCGGACTGATAAATCGCCCAGCCGTTGCGCCCATCGTCTTTGACATGATGTAAGGCTGCATCCGCCTTAAGTTTGAGCTCGTGCAGCGTTTCGCCATCCTGAGGATAGAGGCTGACGCCCGCGCTGATCGTCGTGCTCAACGTATGTCCGCAAACAGACAGAGGGCGTCGTACATCCCCGAGCAGTGAAGTGAGCAGGGCGTTGAGCTTTTCATCATCACATTCCGGCACCAGCAGGATAAAGGCGTCTCCTCCCAGTCTTGCCAGGGTCATCTCACGCGTGAGTCGGGCCGTGATGCGCTGTGCGACGGTGATCAATAACTCATCGCCGACGCTGTGACCCCAGGTATCGTTGACGCGTTTGAAATGATCGACGTTCAGGAATATGACGGCAAATTGCCTGTTACTCAGCAACGCGCTGCGCAGGCAGTCCTGCATACGGAGATCCATCTGGTGGCGGTTCGCGAGTCCGGTGAGCGCATCAAAGCGCGCCTGCAGCTCAAGCTGCCGATTGAGCTGCCGCAGATTGTCCGTCAGCCGGCCGGTGCGTCGGTGAGAATCGACAAGGGAAATAATTAACATCACGCCAAGCAGGCAGAGCGTGGTGACCGAAACCCAGATGGATAACCCCAGTTCGCCGATCCCGCCGGGGAGGGTATGCGACATTTCCGGGTAATGCGCGGCACTCATGCCGGTATAGTGCATCGCAAAAATGGCTGCGGCCATGACCAGGGCCGCGAGAAGACGATCGATAAAGACGCCTTTGTGTTTATCTCGCAGACGGAAAGCCAGCCACAGCGCCGTGCCGGAAGCCACCACGGCAATGACCACGGACAACCCCACAATGCGGCGATCCCAGATGATACGGCCATCCAGCATCAGGGCCGCCATACCGATGTAGTGCATAGACACCACGCCAGCGCTCAGGATTGCGGTGGCGAGGATCAGTCGAAAGGAAGAACGTTTTTTGCCCACGACGGCAATGTTCAGAGACGTGGTCGATGCAACCACCGCGGCGCCCAGTGAAGCAAGGGTTAACCAGAGGTCGTAGCTCATCATCATGGGCATTTGCATCGACAGCATGCCGATAAAGTGCATCGACCAAATGCCAATGCCCAGCGTAACCCCACCGGCAATACGCCAGAACAGGGCAGCCTTTCGGCTGGAAAGGGGGATCTTTCCGGCGCTGTCCAGCGCCACAAAGGAGGCGATAAACGCCACCAGATAAGAGATAGCGATTAACACAGGGTCCCACGATATATTGAGCATTATGCAATCCCACGCCTGAGAGGGTTACCGATTTCGCCTGCCGGGTACATCTTTATCGGGCAACGAACATGCGCATTCAAACCATATTAGTTATTTATCGTGAAAAATGACCAGTCATATTAATACTCTAAAACTTATTAAGAATATAAAATATATTCCATTGTTAATGTATTAAGCATTGCTAAACAAAAACGAATAAAAGTAGCAAAGCTCCTTAAATATGAGGGCGATCGTATCGTCTCACCGCGGGCGATACTATCGCTTAAGATGGCGAGAGACCAGTATCACAGCATCCTGCGCAGAACATTTTCACTAATACACTCTTTTTGTCTGACTTAAGACAAATCTCAGGATGCTAACGGCGAAAAAACAAACCCGTGAAGTTTGCGAGGAAAAACGTCTGAGCCAATGCTATAAGTCTTAATGCCGACCAAAATATAAAACGTGGGTATTATCATGCTAAAAAATATTAGTGTCAGGACCTCTATTATTGGGTTCCTTTTATCTCTTTTTTTGGTGAATGCAGGTGTCGTTGTTCTATTTTCCAGCAATCCTTCTCTCTTTATTTCGCTTAATGTCATCAACTTCATTGCGCTATTTTTGCTCTGGGTCTATATGACGAAGTATCTTGTGACGCCGATCAATACGGTGAAGAAGAGTATTGAAGAGGTGACAGCAGGTAATCTTGGTGTCTCTATCCCTGAATTTGGCAATAACTGTGCCGGCCGACTCATCCCGGGGATAAACAGCCTCTCCGGCAACATTGCGACGCTGGTGCGCGAGATCAGGGCGTCGTCGCAGACCGCGATGACCTTATCGGATCAACTCTCGGCACGTAGCGCTCAGCTTTCGGTGAAAACCGAGCAGCAGTCTGCGTCTTTAGTGCAAACCGCAGCCAGCATGGAGCAAATGGCGGCGAGTACTAAAAACAATGCCGATAACACCCGCCTGGCGAGCGAACAGGCTAATGTGGCGACGCTGCAGGCGCGCAAGGGCGGGGAGCTGATGGGGCAGGTCGCCAACAATATGCAGTCCATTACCGAATGCGCCCAGCAGATGACGGAGATTATTTCGTTGATTGACGGCATTGCGTTCCAGACCAATATTCTGGCGCTCAACGCGGCCGTTGAGGCGGCAAGGGCAGGCGATCATGGAAAAGGTTTTTCTGTCGTTGCGGAAGAGGTAAGAAATCTGGCACACCGCAGCGCAGAGGCCGCGAAGAATATCAAAGCGCTGATTGAAGTCACCAGCAGTAACGTCACGCAGGGCGCTACCGTTGTGTCGCAGGCAGAGAAGAATATGCATGAAATCGTGACGGGCTCTGGGAATGTCAGTCGCTTGATGGACGACATTTCCGCGTCGACGTCAGAGCAGGAAAAAGGCATTTCTCAGATCACGCTGGCGCTTTCGGAGCTGGAGCGGGTCACGCAAAGCAACGTGGCGATGGCTGAGGAACTCAACGGATCCTCTGATGTCCTGCGCAATCAGGTCATTGAGCTGCAGGCCCGCACGCGTAATTTCAGACTTGACCAGGGCTCTTCTTCCTCATTACCAGGCGGCTCGGCATCCTTCTTCCAGCGGCCAGAGCACTCACTCTGACTGAATCTCAAAGCCTGGCATGCCAGGCTTTTTTTTACGCCTCTGGCCAGCATGTACATTTCCTGAACGATATCAGCGCGATGGGAGACATAGTTGTTGCTTAACCCCCGATGGACGCTAGACTGACACCAAAAGAGCTTAAAAGGTGGAGGCGCTGTGGAAAGCATTAAAGGATCTGAACTTAACGTTCCTGACGCAGTTTTTGCGTGGGTGCTGGACGGCCGCGGCGGTGCGCGACCGCTGGAAGATAATGATGTGATCGACAGTGCGCATCCCTGCTGGCTACATCTGAACTATACCCACCCGGACAGCGCTGACTGGCTCGCTTCGACCCCGCTCTTGCCAAATAACGTGCGCGATGCGCTGGCGGGTGAAAGCCTGCGGCCGCGCGTGAGCCGAATGGGGGACGGTACGCTGATCACCCTGCGCTGCATTAACGGCAGCACGGATGAACGTCCGGACCAGCTGGTTGCGATGCGGGTATATATGGACGATGGACTGATTGTCTCCACCCGACAGCGTAAAGTCCTGGCGCTGGATGACATCGTAAACGATCTGAAAGAGGGCACCGGGCCGATCGACTGCGGCAGTTGGCTGGTGGACGTCTGTGACGCGCTTACCGATCACGCGAGCGAATTTATCGAAGAACTGCACGACAAAATCATCGACCTGGAAGATAACCTGCTCGATCAGCAGATCCCGCCGCGCGGTTTTCTGGCCCTGTTGCGTAAGCAGCTAATTGTGATGCGCCGCTATATGACGCCGCAGCGCGACGTGTACGCGCGTCTGGCCAGCGAAAGACTTGCCTGGATGAATGACGATCAGCGACGCAGAATGCAGGATATTGCCGACAGGCTGGGGCGCGGGCTGGACGAGATTGATTCCTGTATTGCCAGAACGGCGGTGATGGCGGACGAGATCGCGCAGGTGATGCAGGAGTCGCTGGCGAGAAGAACCTACACGATGTCCCTGATGGCGATGGTCTTTTTGCCCAGCACGTTTCTTACCGGGCTGTTTGGCGTAAACCTGGGCGGTATCCCGGGCAATGCCTATCGCTATGGTTTTACCGCGTTTTGCGTCATGTTAGTTGTTTTGATAGGCGGTGTTGCATGGTGGTTGCATCGTAGTAAATGGCTGTAAATTTACGTTTTTTCCAGCTTTTCCCGGGATCAAAACGCTCTTTTAATTGAGCGAAGTCAATAAACATCTACCCCGTAAGGTGCAATATTACTCCCGCAGGTGAATGCAACGTCAAGCGATGGGCGTTGCGCTCCATATTGTCTTACTTCCTTTTTTGAATTACTGCATAGCACAATTGATTCGTACGACGCCGACTTCATAGTCGGCTTTTTTTTGCCTCCTGATTCTCAACGTCTACCCTAAAAGGGACGACAGTAAATTCTGGAGGGAATGATGAGCATCCTGAACGCTCTGCTACTGCAACAATCGCGTCAATCCGATCCTATCCCCAGCGATCCGGTGCCCATGCCCGATCCCATCCCGCGCCCGCAGCCGATGCCCGACCCGCCGCCCGATGAAGAACCGATTAAATTGTCGCATCGAACCGCGAGATCTGCGAGGATACGCGCCATCTGACTGCAAAGATGACCACGAGAGACTATTGTGACCGCTTTTTCTACCCTGAATGTTCTGCCCGCTGCCCAGCTCGATAACCTCAACGAGCTGGGATACCTCACGATGACGCCTGTTCAGGCGGCCGCGTTGCCTGCCATCCTCGAGGGCCGTGACGTGCGCGTACAGGCGAAAACGGGCAGCGGGAAAACGGCGGCATTCGGCCTCGGCCTGTTGCAGCATATCGATGCGGCGCTTTTTCAGACCCAGTCTCTGGTGCTGTGCCCGACCCGCGAACTGGCAGACCAGGTTGCGGGTGAACTGCGTCGCCTGGCGCGTTTCCTGCCCAATACCAAGATTTTAACCCTCTGCGGCGGACAGCCGTTCGGCGCGCAGCGTGATTCACTCCAGCATGCGCCGCACATTATTGTCGCCACGCCTGGCCGCCTGCTCGATCATCTGCAAAAAGGCACCGTCTCGCTGGATGCGTTACAAACGCTGGTGATGGATGAGGCAGACAGGATGCTGGATATGGGCTTCAGCGATGCGATTGACGAGGTGATCCGTTTCGCACCTGCCGATCGCCAGACGCTGCTGTTCTCCGCAACCTGGCCGGACGCTATCGCCGCCATCAGTGGCCGCGTGCAGAAAAATCCACTCACCATTGAAATCGACAGCGTAGATGCGCTGCCCGCTATCGAGCAGCAGTTCTTTGAAACCTCGCAGCAGGGGAAAATTCCGCTCCTGCAGAAGTTGCTAAGCCAGCATCAGCCGGCCTCCTGCGTGGTGTTCTGTAATACCAAAAAAGACTGTCAGTCGGTCTGTGATACCCTCAATGCCGCCGGGCAGAGCGCACTGTCGCTGCATGGCGATCTGGAACAGCGCGATCGCGATCAGACGCTGGTTCGATTCGCTAACGGCAGCGCCCGTGTTCTTGTCGCAACCGACGTCGCTGCGCGCGGTCTGGATATTAAATCCCTTGAGCTGGTGGTGAACTTTGAGCTGGCGTGGGATCCCGAAGTGCACGTGCACCGTATTGGCCGTACCGCACGTGCAGGAAACAGCGGTCTGGCGATCAGCCTCTGCGCACCGGAAGAGGCGCAGCGCGCCAATATTCTCTCTGAGATGCTGCAGATGAAGCTGAACTGGATGAATGCCCCTGCTGGCGTCAGCCTGGTGCCGCTGGAAGCCGAAATGGCGACGCTTTGCATTGATGGCGGTAAAAAAGCCAAGATGCGTCCAGGTGACGTATTAGGCGCGCTGACCGGAGATGTGGGACTGGACGGAGCGGATATCGGTAAGATTGCGGTTCATCCGGCGCATGTTTACGTAGCGGTTCGCCAGGCGGTGGCCCATAAGGCATGGAAGCAGCTGCAGAACGGGAAAATTAAGGGTAAAACCTGTCGCGTACGTCTGCTGAAATAAAGCATCAAGCGTCTCAGAAGATGTTTCTGAGACGCTAATCGCTTACTTCACTTCAAGCACGTTCAGACGCAACTCTTCAAACTGATTGTCATCTTCTTCCGGCTGCCAGCCGGCTGGCTGCATGGGAATATCTTCCCGGTCAAACGCCAGATCGCCGCCATTCACCACGTCTGAGTCATGGTTAATACCTTTGAAGTCGAACAGTTCTACATCCGCGAGATGGGAAGGGACAACGTTCTGCATCGCGCTAAACATGGTTTCGATACGACCCGGATAACGCTTATCCCAGTCGCGCAGCATGTCGCCAATCACCTGACGCTGCAGGTTCGGCTGAGAGCCGCAAAGGTTACATGGAATGATCGGGAACCCTTTAGCCTGAGAAAAACGCTCAATGTCTTTTTCACGACAGTAGGCAAGCGGGCGGATCACAATGTGTTTACCGTCATCGCTCATCAGTTTAGGCGGCATGCCTTTCATTTTGCCGCCGTAGAACATATTGAGGAACAGCGTTTGCAGGATATCGTCGCGGTGATGGCCCAGCGCAATTTTGGTCGCGCCCAGCTCCGTCGCGGTACGATACAGAATGCCGCGGCGCAGGCGAGAGCACAGAGAGCAGGTGGTTTTCCCTTCCGGGATTTTCTCTTTCACAATACCGTAGGTATTTTCTTCGACGATTTTGTACTCAACGCCCAGCTTCTCGAGGTATTCCGGCAGAATGTGTTCCGGGAAACCCGGCTGCTTCTGATCAAGGTTGACCGCCACCAGGGAAAATTTCACCGGCGCACTTTGCTGAAGATTACGCAGGATCTCCAGCATGGTGTAGCTGTCTTTACCCCCTGACAGGCAAACCATGATGCGGTCGCCTTCTTCAATCATGTTGAAGTCTGCAATGGCTTCGCCCACGTTACGGCGCAGTCGCTTTTGCAGTTTGTTCAGGTTGTATTGCTCTTTTTTGTTAATCTCTTGATTCTCTTGCATTGAGTACTACCTTCGGAGCCAGCAGGGGCAAAAATTGTATGCCGCGTATGGTACGGATTCCGGCGGCGAATGCCAGCACGTTTTGCAGCGAGGTTATATCTGGCGTTGCAACACTGTCAGCGTGCGCTGTGGTTTCAAGGCCTCCTATAGCACATTACTCGTCCTGGTTTTCCATATTTGTTCTATGACGGGAGGAAACTTGTATGGCATAAGAGCGTTAAACGAACATCAAAAGGAATGACGTTATGTCGCTTTATGACCTCAAAACCGAAGCACTTGCATTACCGGAGGCCTGGCACTCTCATGTATTAGGCCGCATTGGAACTGCGAATCTCAAAGTTTTACGAATGGATGAACGCTCAGTGATTGAAGAGGTTCATGAGTATGACGAGGGGTTACTGGTCATTGATGGGCGTCTGGAGCTGAGCGTGAAGGGTAAAAAAATCTCTGTGACGTCTGGACAACTTTATGTAGCCAAAGCTGGCACTCCCCATACTGTCGAAACAGGCAGTTTTGGCACACTGGTTATCATTGATTTACCAGAAACGGAAGTGGCCTCGCTTTAAGCGGCTTGCGATGAAGTGTCAGGGTGTCGTTTTGATCTGGCTCTCAGTCTACCTGAAATTAATGAAAACGTATCAGCAGGGCTGCCATTCGGTGGCCTTATATCTTTCCCCTCGATGATGTTGTTTATTGCGCCATGGGAGCAGACCAAATATTCGGGTCTGAATGAAAATTTTCGACGCCTGACATGGTAATTATTATGTTATCTACCATGATTAAGACGATGACAATTCAATCACTTCAGCATCGCTGAAGCGGTTACCTCACTCTAATCGAGAACCCTAAATGCGCCATGCATCTATCCCAGTAGCTGCAGCCACGGCAATATTTTTGCTGGGCGTTTTTATCATCAATTTACAGGTTTGGTATTCTGCACGGGCTGACAGCCTTGCAGGGGCGTACTATGTTGTGCGGAACATGAACGTCATTCTTAAAGAAGCCCGTCATGCGACCCAGATAGCAATGCAGCTTGCTGAGAATGAGTGTGATGCTGAAGGGCAGTATCGGCTCGGTACTGAGGCGGCATTACAACCACATCTGAGAACGATCGTTATTCTGAAACAAGATGCGGTATGGTGCTCCTCTTTACCGGGAAATCGCGTGTTGTTGGTTAACGGCTCAGCGCTGCCTCAGGCATCATTGCTACTCGTTCCAGCGAAAAGTACGGTCAACGGCCTGCCGGTTCTCTTATACCAGACAAATCATGCCGGAAGCCGAATCATGGTGAGCATCAGTGACAGCCATATCCGCGATGCATTGAATATGCCATTACGCGGCGTGGGATATTCACTGAACGTCGGCGATCGTATCTTAGGCCAATCAGGCGATGTGTTGACGGCAGCCCATTCGAACAAAGATGTACTAACTGTAAAAGATGCTGATTTTCCTTTCGCGATTCAATTTAACGCTCCGCCTCTGTTTAGCCTGACGAGATTATTCGACCAGGCCGGTGGGGTGTTGTTATTTCTGTTGCTCATTTCCTCTCTTCCTGCTTATCTTTTGCAGCGTTATCTCTCTAAGGATATTTCGCCTGAGGAATCTCTGCGTACTGCCATCTACAGAAATGAAATTATTCCCTATTACCAACCCGTCGTGAGCGGAAAAGAGGGCACCTTGCGTGGCGTAGAAGTGCTGGCCAGATGGAAGCATCCGCAATCGGGGTTTATTTCTCCCGCGTCCTTTATTCCTCTCGCTGAAAAATCAGGGTTAATTATTCCGTTAACTCAAAGTTTAATGAGACAGGTTGCAAAGCAGATGAATTCTATTTCAACGTTGCTGCCAGAAGGGTTTCACGTAGGAATGAACTTCAGCGCTTCTCATATCGTTGCGTCCACCTTTGTTGAAGAGTGCCTCCACTACAAACACAGTTTTATTCAACAGGATCTTAATCTTGTCGTTGAGGTGACCGAGCGCGAACCGCTCCACATCGATGAACATCTCGTTAAGACGCTGAATGAGCTGCATAACAACGGATTTGCTATTGCCCTGGATGACTTTGGTACGGGATACTCAGGTCTATCCTATCTGCAAGCGCTGCATATTGATTACATTAAAATCGACCAAAGCTTTGTTGCCAGGGTTAACGCGAATGAGGATTCAACGTTGATCCTGGATTCGGTGCTGGAGTTGGCAAAAAAACTTTCAATTAGTATCGTGGCGGAAGGTGTTGAAACAGAAGAGCAGCTTGATTACCTCACGCGCAATCATATCCGTTTTTTACAGGGTTTTTTCTTCTATAAACCTCTTCCTTTCAAGGAGCTGCTCAAAATTCTCTTGTCGAAGCCAAAAGTTAAAGTGAGGGTGGAATGAGGTTTAACCCGCAATCAGCGTTTCAGCCTGAAACATTTCTAAGATAGCGTATACTCCCTCTTCCAAAACCGCTCAACAACCCGGTGGCTTGTGCTATGACCCTCAATCGCTTTTGTTACTTACTCCTGATCTTTGCTGCAATCGGTAGCTTTCTGGCCTCGAATCCTGTGGTGATGTGGTTTCTGCTGATCAATGTGCTGACGTTGGCTCTGTATGGCGCTGATAAAATGGCGGCGCGTAAAGGGATGCGCAGGGTACCAGAAGCTACATTGCTGGTATTTGGCGTGACAGGAGGTTGGCCTGGCGCCATTGTGGGCCAGCAGCTTTTTCGCCATAAAACCCAAAAGCAGCCCTTCAAAACCTACTTTTTCTTAAGCGTCGTGGTCAGCATCGGCATGATGGCGGTGCTTTACCATTTCTCTCCTGTTTCTTCTTTATGAACGTATTGACATCAAGTTAACTTGAGCTTTTAAGATGCCAGCACCACATTGATAAGGGAGTAACATCTTAAAATGAAAGAGATTGATGTAGGTTTCACTCATGTCGCGTTTATGGTCAGAGACCTGGAAAAGAGTATTGCCTTCTATCGTCGCTATGCAGGTATGGAGGTCATTCATTTGCGTGAACCCGATATGCCTGATGCAAGAAAAGTGGCATGGCTTAGCGACCATACTCGTCCTTTTGCACTGGTTCTTGTACAGGCCGATACCGTGACCGATACGCCGCTGGGTAGCTTCGGGCATCTGGGTATTGCCTGCGCGACCCGCGAAGAAATTGACAGAAAAACCGCGATGGCCACCGCTGAAGGCGTGCTAAGGAAAGCGCCTGAGAACGTAGGCGATCCCGTTGGCTACTATGTCTTTTTTGCCGATCCCGATGGAAATACGTTAGAGCTGTCATTTGGACAGCGCGTCGGTCTGGAAGCGATTCGAACGATGAATCGGGATAAATAACGCGGGTAAACGTCCGGAACGAAGAAATGGGGCGCATCGCACGTCGTTAATGAATCCTCCATCACTGCCAATAGTAGTAGGACTATTCTTAAGTGGTTGCTGTTTTTTGCACAATCTGAATAATACGTGCAACAACAAGGAAGACAACATCCCATGAAAATAAATTCTATTATACTGGCAGTGCTGTCTGTCTTTTCTGCGCCTTCCTGGTCTGCTTTTCAGGAACGGGAATATAATACCTGGTATATCAAAAATGCGGTCCTTTATGATATCACACAAACCTCGGAAGGCTTTCCCGTCATGGTGAGTGTTTCTCAGCCAGGGCGAAAATCCGCTAACTTGCTGGTGTCATATATTACTGAAGGCCGTTGTGGTGATAATAACCTTCCGCTAAATGTGAATGGTAAAGTCCTGCCCGCCAAATATGATTGTGTTCAGATAGGGCAGAACAGAATTGAACATTTTTCAGTGGTGGATGCGGACAGCGTCAATGGCATGGTGACGCATTTGAAATCTGATTTCACTATCCTCCTGCAAAACGATATCAAAATTTGGGCGGCAAATATCAAAACGCCAAAATACGGGCTGACGCCGAGATTCTAACGATGAAATGTCTGTCTCGCGACAGGTATTATTTCTATCATGGTAATCATTTATGAAATAATAGTGTCGTGGTGTTATTAATCAAAATAAGGAGTAAGTGGCCCTGTTTTTTTACGTATTGAAATGGACTGTATGCTAAACGGTACGAAACCGCACAAATAATCCTTTCTGACATTATGGATAAAGCTCACTACCAGACTTACGCTTGCTAGCGGCGTTTTAGTTGTTCAGCACATCTTTACTGGTAAGGAGCAGAAAATGTCGCAACGTAATAGTCTGGATTTACTAAGCCGTAAAGAGGGAATGTGTCTGTTAGAGCAAAGCATGGGTTTTGTCTGGCAGGCAGCACTTCGGGCGGTCGCGGTATTAGGGGTCGCAGATCGTCTGGTTGAAGGAAAAAAATCCGTTACGCAACTGGCGGAGGAGCTGAATGTCGATGGCGACTATCTTCATCGGATCATGCGCTTATTGTCCTCTCGCGGGGTGTTCAACGAATTATCTGAAGCTGAATACAGTCTTAGCCATTCAGCACAATTCCTCTGTTCTGAGCATGAATTTTCCTTGCGTGCGGCGGTGCTCATGCTGACAGACCCAACATTCTGGCAGCCAGCGGCTAAAATGGATGAAATATTGCAAGGCAAACCTGTTTTTAATGATTTGTTTGGCAAGCCTTTTTACGACTACTGGCAGCATGATGACACGATGACTGACAGCAACATTTTTCATGCGGGTATGGCCTCTATGTCATCCGTAGAGAATGAAGTCATCGCAGATAGCTATTCGTTCCCTCAAAACGCAGTCGTTGCCGATATCGCCGGTGGGCTGGGTAACTTATTGTTGGCCGTTTTACGTCGAAATCCGACCTTAACGGGGATCCTCTTCGATCAAAAAGACGTGCTTGAGCGGAATCGACTGCACCTGTTAAAGGATAATCGTCGATGGAAGACCGTTGAGGGCAGCTTTTTTGAATCCTGTCCTGTAGCGGACATTTACCTGCTTAAATATATTTTGATGGACTGGCCTGATGAGAAGGCCATTCAGATCCTTCAATGCTGCAGAAAGGCTATGAAAGAAAACTCCCGGCTATTAATTTTTGAGCCGCTTATTAAAAAAGAAAATAATGAACAGGGACGATTTGAAATTGACCTTCTTCTGTTAACAAGTTTTGATGGAGGGCGGGCACGAACAGAGTCTGAGTATCAGGCCTTGTTTGAACAGACCAATCTGAAGTTGAACAAAATAATAGACACCCGTTCGTATCTGTCGATTTTAGAAGTCGTACCTGCCTGAACTGTTTAAATAATATTCACAGAGCATGTGCCCGGCATTCCGTTTTACCGTATTCCTGCTACGCTTGTCTCTTGTACCAGGAGCATGAATATGAAAAACAAAGATGAACAAACCGGATTAGTGGGGCTGGCGATTGGGGCCGCCGTCATTGGGCTGGTTTCAGCGCAGAAACCGATCCATCGCAACAGTATTGTCGATGAGCTGGTCAGGCTGGGCAGGCAAAAAGGCGATGGTGTAGAAGACGAGGTTTTCGTGAAAGCCGCCGAGCTGGTGAGAAAAGGGGTATAGCCTATGGCTGAATGTCGTAATGCGCAGTGCCATTGCGGTGCGGTGGCCTTTACCGTTGCGCTCACGGATGGCCTGAATACCGCGCGGCGCTGCAGCTGTTCTTTTTGTCGCATGCGGGGTGCGGTCGTCGTCTCTGCGCCGCTGTCAGGGATTACCGTGACAAAAGGTGAGGATAAGCTCACGGAGTACCGTTTTAACACGGGAACGGCACGGCACTTCTTCTGCTCGGTGTGCGGGATCTACACGTTCCATCAGCGGCGTTCCAATCCAAACGAATACGGCGTGAATGTTGCCTGCTTTGAAAACGTCTCACCGTTCGATTTCTCTGAGGTGAAGGTAATGGACGGGGTAAACCATCCCTCGGATGGAGACAGCGGGGTGTTTGGCTATCTCTCTTTTCGCAAGAAAGGGACAGTTGAGGCGTAATTGCCGCCTGGCCATTCTTTAATCAGCCTGGCTATAGTGGAGGGTGGTTATCTGAAACAGGAGAGACTATGCTTTGTGTTGAAAAAGACGATCCGCGAGAGGCACCTGAATCAGGGGATAAAAAGCCTCAACCGGTGAAAAAATAACGCGACCTGTGCGTTTATCCGCCACCGGCACTGCTGGTGGCTTTTTATTTTCCAGGAAAACCTGTTAACCGCCATCCAGGTGGGTTAACACAGCGCCGAGATGCCCGACAATATCAGCAAAATCAAAAATTAACGCCATCCACAGCAAGGCTAAAAGGGCAAGTACGGCAAGGGATACACGACCAAACAACGCTGTTATCCTTAGTGACGAAAGGGCTATCACCTGAGTTTAACCCGTTTTCTTTCAACTTACCTTCAACCAACCCTTTTCTGAAACTGTCTTTTGTGACGTACTTCAAAAAAAATTGAGCCCGCATCATAATGCGGGCTCTGGCAATCAGAACTGGTAAACCAGACCTAACGCGACGACATCATCCGTGCCGATGCCGTTGTTTTTGTAGAAGCTGTCATCTTCATCCAGCAGGTTAATTTTGTAATCAACGTAGGTGGACATGTTTTTATTGAAGTAGTAGGTCGCGCCTACGTCAGCGTATTTAACCAGATCCTGATCGCCCTGACCGTTGCCCAGATCCTTACCTTTAGACTGGAGGTATGAAAGGGTCGGACGCAGGCCGAAGTCGAACTGGTACTGCGCGGTCACTTCGAAGTTCTGGGTTTTGTTCGCCACGGCGTCGGTGTTATCACCGTACGGCGTCATATTGCGGGTTTCAGAATACATTGCCGCCAGGTAGATGTTATTGGCGTCATATTTCAGGCCCGCAGTCCATGCATCCGCTTTGTCGCCGCCCGCTGTGGTATGCATCACCTGCTCGTTGGTACGGTCAGAAGAGGTGTAGGCTGCACCTGCGGTAATGCCCATGCCGAAGTCATAGGTAGTAGAGATACCGAAGCCGTCGCCGTTCTCGTGACGCGTGTCGCGACCGTTGTTGGTACCTTCCTGATTGTTGCTGGCGTCTTCATTTTTGCCCTGATACTGCAGCGCAAAATTCAGACCCTGCACCAGACCATAGAAGTCGGTGTTACGGTAGGTGGCCACACCGTTGGCACGGCCGGTCATGAAGTTGTCGGCTTTGGTGTAGGAGTCACCGCCGAACTCAGGCAGCATATCGGTCCAGCCTTCCACGTCGTACAGCACGCCATAGTTACGTCCGTAATCGAAGGAACCGTAGTCGCCCACCTTCACACCAGCGAAGGCCAGACGCGTCCAGGACTGGTTATCAGACCCTTCGGTGTTATTGGCCTGAATGTTGTATTCCCACTGTGCGTAGCCGGTCATCATGTCGTTGATCTGGGTTTCGCCTTTGAAGCCCAGACGCATATAGGTTTGATCCCCGTCAGCGCCTTTATCATCGGAGAAATAGTGCAGACCATCTACTTTTCCGTACAGATCTAATTTGTTGCCGTCTTTATTATAAATCTCTGCTGCATGAGTTGCGCCAGCCATTAACAGAGCCGGAATCATCAGGGCCAGTACTTTTCTTTGCATTGTGATATTCCTTTGCAGTTGTTTTTATTTAATTACCTGTTGAACTTCCCAAGTGAGAAAGTTGTCTCATGCTAAATCACTCCTGTGTAAGAGTAATAAATTATAATTGTTACGAACTAAGTAAAATCTAAACCGAATAAATCAATGGTAATGGTCATCTGTTTGATGAATGTATTAATGCAAAACATAATAAATTAAAATTATTAATCAGGCATTAGTTAAGCTATTCTTGGCGGCGTTATATGCCTTTAAGATTATTTATCCATAATTCGCGTGAATAATATTTAGGAAACTAAATAGATATTTATTGATTATCTGGATCCGCCCGGTGTGAATACACCGGGTTTTTTTATGGCAAAAAAAAGCCCGGACACGCCGGGCTGAGAAACTAGTCGCTGGTCGATTTTTCGGCTTTACCCGCCAGCTGCGCCAGGAAATCATAACGTTTTTGCAGATCGGCCGCGGCGTCTTTCCAGAGCTGTTCGGCCACTTCCGGCTGCTGCGCGTTAAGGCGACGGAAGCGTTGTTCCTGCATCAACGTCTCGGCCAGGGCATCTGAAGGCGGACGTGAATCCAGCGCCAGCGGTAACTTACCCTCGTCCGCACGGCGCGGGTCGAACCGGTACAGCGGCCAGAAGCCGGTCGCGGTCAGCTGTCGCATTTGATCGTGGCTGAGTGCCAGATCGTAGCCGTGCTCTTCGCACGGGCTGTAGGCAATGATCAGCGACGGGCCAGGATACGCTTCCGCTTCCTGGATGGCTTTTACCGTCTGGTTAAGCTGGGCACCCAGCGAGATTTGCGCGACGTAAACGTGACCGTACATCATCATGCTCACACCGAGATCTTTGCGCGCCTTGCGTTTACCGTGTTCACCGAATTTCGTCACAGCGCCTAACGGTGTGGCTTTTGACGCCTGGCCACCGGTATTGGAATAACACTGTGTATCCAGAACCAGGATATTGACGTTTTCGGTCAGGCTCAACACGTGATCCAGCCCGCCAAAGCCGATATCGTAAGCCCAGCCGTCACCACCAATCAGCCAGATCGATTTTTCGACCAGGGCGTCAGCGTCGGTCAGCAGCTGTTCAGCGCCCGCCACGCCCTGAAGCGCGCGACGCAGCTCAGCAACCTGCTCACGCCGTTCTTCAGGCGATGCGTCCGCGTGAAGCGCGTCATTAAGCTCAGCAGGGAGCTGCCCGGCAAACTGCTCCAGCAGGCGCATCACGCGTGCGCGGTGCTGGTCAACGGTCAGGCGGAAGCCCAGACCGAATTCGGCGTTATCCTCGAACAGCGAGTTTGCCCACGCCGGACCGCGACCGTTGGCGTCAGTAGTGTACGGTGTGGAGGGCAGGTTACCGCCATAGATAGACGAACAGCCGGTAGCGTTGGCAATCAGCATCCTGTCGCCGTACAGCTGGGTAAGCAGCTTGATATACGGCGTCTCACCACAGCCGGAACAGGCTCCGGAATACTCAAACAGCGGCGTGATCAGCTGTGAAGTGCGAATATCAATGCGTTCCAGTTTGCTACGATCGATTTCCGGCAGATTCAGGAAGAAGTCATAATTGACCTTCTCCTCTTCAACATGCTCCAGACGCGACATCATATTGATGGCTTTGATCTCCGGGTTCTGCCTGTCTTTCGCCGGACAGACCTCGACGCAGAGGTTACAGCCGGTGCAATCTTCCGGCGCGACCTGCAGAACGTATTTCTGTCCGCGCATATCGCGGGATTTCACATCCAGCGAATGCAGGCTGGCTGGTGCAGTTTCCATCTCTTCCGGTGCAACCACCTTGGCACGTATGGCAGAGTGCGGGCAGGCTGCCACGCAGTGGTTGCACTGGGTACACAGCTCTTCCTTCCAGATGGGGATCGCTTCGGCGATGTTTCGTTTTTCCCAGCGGGTGGTGCCCATCGGCCAGGTGCCATCTGGCGGCAGCGCAGAGACGGGCAGGGCATCACCCAGCCCGGCCAGCATCGCCGCCGTCACGGTCTTCACGAAATCAGGCGCCGCATCGGACACGACCGGAGGGCGGTTCGGACTTGCGGCATTGACCGGCTGCAGCGGGACTTCGAACAGCGACTCGCGCGCCAGCGCCAGCGCCTGCCAGTTACGTTCGACCAGCTCCTGGCCCTTGCTACTATAGCTTTTAGCAATCGCACCCTGCAGTTCTACCAGCGCGCTGTCGCCCGGGAGGATATTGGTCAGATGGAAGAAGGCCATCTGCATTACGGTATTAATACGTGCAGCAAGGCCACATTCGCGGGCAATTTTTGCGGCGTTAACCACATAGAAACGGGCTTTTTTCTGGTTTAGCACCGCCTGCACTTCCTGCGGCAGGCGCGCCCAGACTTCGTCCGCGCTGTATGGCGTATTCAGGAGGAAAATACCGCCGGGCTTCAGGCGCTCGGCCATCTGGTATTTATCGATAAACTGCAGCTGGTGACAGCCAACAAAATCAGCCTGAGAAATAAGATACGCAGAGCGGATGGGCTGTTCGCTCACCCGCAGATGGGAAACAGTCAGACCGCCGGCTTTCTTGGAGTCATAGACAAAATACCCCTGGGCGTACCACGGCGTGGAGTTACCGATGATTTTAATGTTGTTTTTGGTCGCAGAGACGCTGCCGTCACTGCCCAGACCATAGAACAGCGCCTCAAGTTTGGCGGTTGAGGGCAGGGTGTTTTCCGGCAGCGACAGGGACAGATTCGTCACATCATCATAAATGCCGACGGTAAAGCGCGGCTTGGGCTTCGCTTCGCTGAGCTCGTTGAATACCGCCAGCACGCAGTCCGGACCAAACTCCTTGGACGATAACCCATAGCGACCCCCGATCACGCGCGGCAGTGTTTCACGTTCGCCGTGATTAAAGGCCTCGGCCAGAGCAGTCATCACATCCAGATACAGCGGTTCCGCCTGGGCGCCCGGCTCCTTGGTGCGATCGAGCACCGCAACGGTACGCGCGGTCTCCGGCAGCGCAGAGAGCAGATGTTTCGCCGAGAACGGACGATAGAGACGTACTTTAAGCACGCCAACTTTTTCGCCGCGCGTCAGCAGCTCATCAACAACTTCCTCGCAGGTGCCGATGGCCGAGCCCATCAACACAATGACCCGTTCCGCCTGTGGATGGCCGTAGTACTCAAAGGGTTTGTATTCCCGGCCGGTCGCGGCGGCAAAGTCATTCATCGCCTGTTCAACATGGTCGTAAACCGCGTTGTACCACGGGTTCGTGGCCTCGCGGGACTGGAAATAGGTATCGGGGTTCGCCGATGTGCCGCGAATAACCGGGTGTTCAGGGTTAAGGGCCCGGGCGCGATGCGCGTCGATGTCCGTCTGCGGAAGCAGATTCAGGATAGTATCGTCGGCCAGCGGGACGATTTTGTTGATTTCGTGAGAGGTGCGGAAACCATCAAAGAAGTGAATAAACGGCACGCGGCTTTTGAGCGTGGCAATATGCGAAATTAAGGCAAAGTCCTGAGCTTCCTGAACGCTGCTGGCGCACAGCATCGCGCAGCCGGTCTGGCGTACGGCCATCACGTCAGAGTGATCGCCAAAGATAGAGAGCGCGTGGGTGGCAACGGTACGCGCCGCGACGTGCAGAACGAAGGGGGTCAGTTGCCCGGCGAGTTTGTACAGCGTCGGGATCATTAACAACAATCCCTGAGAAGAGGTAAACGACGTGGAAAGCGCGCCGGTCTGAAGCGCGCCGTGCACCGTGGCAATCGCACCGGCTTCCGACTGCATTTCAACCACTCGCGGGACATCGCCCCAGACGTTTTTTAACCCGTTACCCGCCCAGGCATCCGCCTGCTCAGCCATGGTAGAACTTGGCGTAATTGGGTAGATGGCGATAACTTCACTGGTGCGAAACGCGACTGAGGCAACTGCACCATTACCGTCAATAGTTTGCATAGGACAACACCCTTACATTGCGCAAAAAATAGGGGTCTGTATTACGGCAACAAACCCTGAATATTATCTGTGTATTCTAGCAAATGGGTGATTTTACGATTTTCGCTTTTGTGTCCTCGGTATTCTCGCCATCAATGAGTAGATCAAACTTTTGGCGAAAAAATTGCGAGAAATTGTTTCTGAAGCGCATAAATACGCACTTTCGCTCTCGACGACACGGGATGTGATGCCTATTATGCATAGGTTTCGCTTTATTCATGGGGGAGAGAGCATGCGCTCAGCATTTTGGTTAGGGTGTGCCGCATTATTGTTGTCGGCATGTAGCAGTGAACCCGTTCAGCAGGCAACGGCAGCCCACGTGGCGCCGGGAATGAAGGCGGCGATGTCCAGCTCGGGTCAGGCTAACTGCGCAATGATTGGCGGTTCGCTGTCCGTCGCCCGTCAGCTGGATGGTTCTGCTATTGGGATGTGCGCCTTACCAAATGGCAAACGCTGTAGCGAACAGTCGCTTGCCGTTGGAAGCTGCGGTAACTACTGATTATTCTGCACGCTTAAACATCAGCGTTTTATCGGCCGTGGCCAGCGTTAACTGGTCTTCAGTCAGGTCGACCTGCGCCCCTTTGCGCAGCATGTCGCCGATGGCCTGATCCAGCTCATTCAGCTGCGGTTCAGTACATAGCTTGCGCGTCATGGCCAGCGTTTTAACCTTAAGCTCGCCTTCGGACAATTTCCCCTGTCCGTTGAAGCGGTTACACATCTGGCCAGAAACGCTGATGTTATTAACCAGGCTGATATCTGGCAGCGCGCTAAAACCGATCTCAGGTTGCGTTGTCGCACTCTTCACTGCCTTACCGTTTACATTTTCCAGCACAAAGCGGTGGTTCTGAAGTTGCTCCGGCTGAACGGAGGCTTTACCCGGATTAACGCACCCGGTAAGGACAAGACTAATAACGCTTAACGCAATGAGCTTTTTCATTTTTCTTCTCAAACTATAAATACTGTGAATCTTTTTCCAGTGTAACGATACTCTGCCGTGCGTTAATGGGGTTTATCTGAAAGTGCGGGGGGAGGTACCGGGCAACGCAGCGGTTGCCCGGAATGACGTTAATGCGATTTAAACCCTGCCGCCGTCATCAGCATACGGAAGAGCATACTGACAGCAGCCAGCGCCAGTACGCTGCCGCCCCAGATAATGGCCAGCCACAGCAATCTTTTCCAGACCGGTTGTTGCATCAGTGATAACCCTCCCCATGCTGAACTTTGCCGCGAAATACGTAGTAGCTCCAGAAGGTGTAGACCAGAATAACGGGAATGATCAACAGCGCGCCGACCAGCATAAAGCCCTGGCTTTGCGTCGGTGCGGCCGCCTGCCACAGGGTGATCGACGGTGGAATAATATGCGGCCAGATGCTGATCCCAAGCCCGCTAAAGCCGAGGAAGATCAGCCCCAGCGTCAGAATAAACGGACGGCTATGGCTGTCGGGATTATTCAGGCAGCGCCACTGGTACAGGCTAAACATCACGACCAGCGCCGGGACGGGCAGCAGATAAAACAGATTCGGCAGCGTAAACCAGCGCGCAGCGATGGCCGGTTGCGCCAGCGGCGTCCAGAGGCTGATCGCCGCAATAAACGCCAGCAGCACGATTAACAGCGTTTTCGACACCTCACGCATCCGCTGCTGCAATGCGTTTTCGCTTTTCATCACCAGCCAGGTAGAGCCTAACAGTGCATAGGCTACCACCAGCCCCGCGCCGCAAAACAGGTTAAACGCGGTAAACCAGTCAAAGGGACCGCCGGTATAGGCCCGACTGGTGACGGTAAAGCCGTTAATGACGGCTCCTACCGTCACGCCCTGGGTAAACGTCGCCAGAATGGAACCGCCTATAAACGCCTTATCCCAGAAGGGACGGTGAGCCGGGGTGGCTTTAAAGCGAAACTCAAATGCCACCCCGCGGAAAATAAGTCCGATCAGCATTAACGTCAGCGGAATGGTCAGGGCATCAACGATGACCGCATAGGCCAGCGGAAACGCGCCGAACAGGGCGGCGCCGCCGAGCACCAGCCAGGTCTCATTTCCGTCCCAGACCGGCGCGACGCTGTTGACCATCACGTCGCGATCGTCGGCGTTTCGCGTTGCCGGGAACAGAATGCCGATCCCCAGATCAAAACCGTCCATGACGATATACATCAGCGTGGCAAAGACGATGATGACAAACCAGATAATGGAAAGATCGATACCCATTATGGCTGCTCCTTGTGTTCAGTTGTGACGGCAGAAAGCGGGCGCGCCGGACGTCCGTCGGACTCGGTGGCGAAAGATTCATGCGGCTGCGGGCCTTTTCGGATGAGGCGCACCATATAGCTGTAACCCACGCCGAATACCGAGGTATAGACGATGAAGAAGGCCAGCAGGCTCACGCTCATGTGCAGATCGCCATGGGCAGACACCGCATCCTTCGTTCGCTGGAGTCCGTAGACCACCCACGGCTGGCGGCCCACTTCGGTGGTGATCCACCCGGCCAGAATAGCAATCAGCCCGGATGGTCCCATCAACAGCGCAAACCACAGGAAAGGTCGGGAAGAATAAACGCGCTTTTTATAGCGCAGCCAGAGAGCCGTCACCCCAAGCAGCAGCATCAGCATGCCCAGACCCGCCATAATGCGGAACGACCAGAAGACGATGGTGGAGTTCGGGCGGTCTTCCTTTGGAAACTCTTTCAGCGCCGGTACCTGTTTATCCAGGCTGTGCGTCAGAATAAGGCTGCCGAGCGCGGGGATCTCCAGCCCAAAGCGGGTGCGCTCCTGCTCCATATCCGGCCAGCCAAGCAGCAGCAGCGGGGTCGGCTCACCCGGCGGGTTTTCCCAGTGGCCTTCAATGGCGGCAATCTTGGCGGGCTGGTGCTTTAAGGTGTTCAACCCGTGCATATCGCCAACCATGGCCTGGATGGGGGCGACAATCAGCGTCATCCACAGCGCCATCGAAAACATCGCGCGGATGGCAGGGGTATTATTGCCGCGCAGCAGATGCCATGCCGCCGATGCGCCCACAAACAGGGCGCTGCTCAGGAACGCGGCTATCGACATGTGCAGCAGGCGGTAAGGGAAGGAGGGGTTAAACACCACCGCGAACCAGTCTACCGGTACCACCTGACCGTTGACGATCTCATAGCCCTGCGGGGTCTGCATCCAGCTGTTCGAGGAGAGGATCCAGAAGGTGGAGATGATGGTCCCCAGCGCTACCATGCAGGTAGCGAAGAAGTGCAGTCCCGGCCCGACTTTGTTCCAGCCGAACAGCATTACGCCGAGGAATCCGGCTTCGAGGAAGAAGGCGGTAAGCACTTCATAAGTCAGCAGCGGGCCGGTAATACTCCCCGCAAACTGCGAAAAGCCGCTCCAGTTGGTGCCAAACTGGTAGGCCATCACCAGCCCGGAGACCACGCCCATGCCAAAGTTGACGGCAAAAATCTTCGACCAGAAATGGTACAGGGAGCGCCAGACCGGATTTTTTGTTTTCAGCCACAGCCCTTCGAGTACGGCAAGGTAGCTTGCGAGACCAATGGTGATGGCCGGGAAAATAATGTGAAAGGATACGGTAAAGGCAAACTGTATCCGTGCAAGGTGAAAAGCATCTAAACCAAACATGCACAGCCTCAATGTCAAACGGTGTGCTGTTATGGTATAGGGGCGGAGATCGGACGAGCAGACGCAGAAAAGCGAATTTTAACCATAACAGTTGGCGTAAATTTCACGCTTTGGCCATCTGATATACCTTGAGGCTGTGGAATAAAAACATTCTTTTTATGAATTTTCCGCATTAAACCGCTTGCTTTGTCGTCAGCGCCGTGCGTTAATGGTCTTCTGGTTTTGAGTCCAAATAAATATCTGACGTAGTTTTATAAAGCAGTTCTCATCACGTTGTGCCTCTCCGCAGCCTCTCTTGGGTCTTTATCTACATTCCGATTCGTTTTGTTTAAAACCATTATGCCCAATCGGCCCATTAGTAATTTACGTTTTAACGTTTCAGGAGAATCCTATGACTTCTTATATCCATTTTCGCTGCCCATGCTGCCATGGTTCGCAGTACCGTACCTCAGCCTTTGATGTGTCTGAGAAAAACCCGTTTGGCGCGAAATGCATTTTTTGCAAATCGCCGATGATCACGCTCGACCACCTGGCCGCCGCGCATTCCGCTCAGAGCCACGTGACCGAATACCGTAAGTAATTCATCTTCCAGACTATAACAGTTAGCTAAATCTTCTCTTTTTCTCCTGCTGATATACACTGTCGGTCATAAGGAGAATCTGATGAAAAAATACCAGCGTCTGGCGCAACAAATTATCTCGCAGATTGAGCTTGGCGTATGGCTGCCGGGTGATAAGCTGCCTTCCCTGCGAGAGCAGGTGGCAAGCAGCGGCATGAGTTTTATGACCGTTGGCCACGCGTATCAGATGCTGGAAAGTCAGGGGCGCATTGTCGCCAGACCGCAGTCGGGCTATTACGTTGCCTCGCGCCCGACCGCACACCAGCCTGCGCCACCCGCTCAGGTGATGCGTGACGAAGCGGTGGATATCAATACCTACATCTTCGACGTCTTACAGGCCAGCCGCGACCCGTCCGTTGTTCCTTTTGCCTCCGCGTTTCCCGATCCCCGTCTTTTCCCGCTTCAGCAGCTCAACCGCTCGCTGGCGAACGTCAGTAAAACCGCGACGGCGATGAGCGTGATTGAGAACCTGCCGCCGGGTAACGTCGATCTTCGCCACGCCATTGCCCGTCGCTACGCGCAGCAGGGGATGAACATCTCCCCGGAAGAGATCGTGATCACCGCAGGCGCCCTTGAGGCGCTGAATCTTAGCCTGCAGGCGGTGACCGAGCCGGGTGACTGGGTGATTGTCGAAAACCCCTGTTTCTACGGCGCGCTGCAGGCGCTGGAACGCCTGAAGCTTAAAGCGTTGTCGATTGCGACAGACGTCCGCGAGGGGATCGATCTCAACGCCCTTGAACAGGCGCTGAATGAGTACCCGGTTAAAGCCTGCTGGATCATGACCAACAGCCAAAACCCGCTCGGTTTCACGCTGAGCGCGGAGAAAAAAGCGCAGCTTGTCGCGCTGTTAACGCAGCACAACGTCCCGCTGATTGAAGATGACGTCTACAGCGAACTCTATTTTGGCCGCGACAAGCCGCTCCCGGCGAAAGCGTGGGATCGTCAGGACATGACGCTTCACTGCTCGTCCTTTTCAAAATGTCTGGTGGCCGGTTTTCGCATCGGCTGGGTGGCAGCAGGAAAACACGCGCGGCGCATTCAGCAGCTACAGCTGATGAGCACGCTCTCAACCAGTTCTCCCATGCAGCTGGCGCTGGTGGATTACCTGGCGACCAAACGCTACGACGCTCACCTGCGCCGCCTGCGGCGTACGCTGGCCGAGCGAAAGCAGCAGGCCTGGCAGTCACTTCTGCGCCATATGCCTGCCGGCGTCAAAATTCACCATAACGACAGCGGCTATTTTTTGTGGCTGGAGCTTCCGGCACAGCTAGATGCGGGGCTGCTGAGCGAAAAGGCCTTAACGCACCACATCAGCATTGCTCCCGGAAAGATGTTTTCCACCTCTGACGCGTGGACGCCGTTCTTTCGTTTTAATACCTCCTGGGCCTGGGGAGAGCGGGAAGAGCAGGCGGTCATTCAGTTAGGGAAATTAATTAGCACGATGCTGGAATAATCCTTTCTCCGTTATTTAAATAATCAATTCTTATCCTGATGACGGCACTGCGAATATTTCGCGGTGACCTGTCATAGGAAATCTGCATACCGTCTCTCGCGCCTAACTCCTTGTCTATAATCCAGTTAACGGGGAATGCGCCCTCGGTCACACCTTGATGAAATTTCCTGAAGCCGTACGGTGCGGCGCATTTACGCGGTCTACGTTTAATAAGGGAGATATTTTTACGGCACGGCTGCCGCTAAATTTCATTGCGACAGGAGTAACTCTTATGAGCAAAAATTTTGCCCGCAGCAGCCTGTGTGCGCTCGGCATGACTATCATGACAGCGCAAGCCGCAGAACCCCCCAAGGCCATTGGAGACGGGGAAGGTCGACTGGATATTATCGCCTGGCCGGGATACATCGAGCGGGGACAGACGGATAAAAACTACGACTGGGTCACCCAGTTTGAAAAAGAGACCGGGTGTGCGGTCAACGTCAAAACGGCGGCCACGTCGGATGAAATGGTCAGCCTGATGGCGAAGGGGGGATACGATCTGGTCACCGCCTCGGGTGACGCCTCCCTGCGGCTGATCATGGGCAAACGCGTCCAGCCGATTAACCCCGACCTCATCCCCAACTGGAAAACCCTCGACGAACGGATTGTTAAAGGGGAATGGTTTAACGTCGGAGGCAAGGTCTACGGTACGCCGTACCAGTGGGGGCCAAACCTGCTGATGTACAACACCAAAACCTTCCCGACGCCGCCGGACAGCTGGAGCGTGGTCTTTACTAAACAGGATCTGCCGGACGGTAAAACCAATCAGGGACGCGTACAGGCGTATGACGGCCCGATTTATATCGCCGATGCGGCGCTGTTCGTCAAAGCCACGCAGCCGCAGCTGGGTATCAAAGACCCGTACCAGCTCACCGAAGCACAGTATGCCGCCGTGCTTAAGGTGCTTCGCGACCAGCATGCCCTGATCCACCGCTACTGGCACGACACCACCGTCCAGATGAGCGACTTCAAAAACGAAGGCGTCGTGGCCTCCAGCGCCTGGCCGTATCAGGCGAATGCTCTGAAGGCCGAGAACCAGCCCATTGCCACCGTCTTCCCGAAAGAGGGGGTGACAGGCTGGGCGGACACCACCATGCTCCACGCGCAGGCTAAACACCCGATGTGCGCCTACAAATGGATGAACTGGTCGCTGACGCCGAAAGTGCAGGGCGATCTGGCAGCATGGTTTGGTTCCCTGCCCGTGGTTCCTGAAGGGTGTAAAGCCAGCACGCTGCTGGGCGATAAAGGCTGTGAAACAAATGGTTATAACGAGTTCGACAAAATCATGTTCTGGAAAACCCCCATCGCAGAAGGCGGCAAATTTGTCCCTTACAGCCGCTGGACGCAGGATTACATCGCCATCATGGGCGGTCGTTAATTGCCCGGGAGCAGAACATGACGTACGCGGTAGAGTTTAACAATGTTTCCCGCCTGTACGGCGACGTCCGGGCGGTGGATGGGGTCACCATTGCGATTCGTGACGGAGAGTTTTTCTCCATGCTGGGGCCTTCGGGCTCCGGCAAAACCACCTGCCTGCGTCTGATCGCCGGTTTTGAACAGCTGTCAGGCGGCACGATCTCTATCTTCGGCAAAGAGGCGAGCGAGCTGCCCCCCTGGGAGCGGGATGTGAACACCGTGTTTCAGGACTACGCGCTGTTCCCGCATATGTCGATCCTCGACAATGTCGCCTACGGGCTAATGGTCAAAGGCGTCGACAAGAAAAAACGCCATGCCCAGGCCCGTGATGCCCTGGAAAAAGTGGGCCTGAGCTTTGCCGTTGCCCGCAAACCTTCGCAACTTTCCGGCGGCCAGCGTCAGCGTGTCGCCATTGCCCGCGCGCTGGTGAATGAACCGCGCGTCCTGCTGCTGGACGAGCCTTTAGGAGCGCTCGATCTCAAGCTGCGGGAACAGATGCAGTTCGAGCTGAAGAAGCTTCAGCAGGAACTCGGTATCACCTTTATTTTTGTCACCCACGATCAGGGCGAAGCCCTTTCCATGTCAGATCGGGTAGCGGTGTTCAATAACGGGCGCATCGAGCAGGTGGATACCCCGCGCGATCTCTACATGCGTCCGCGCACGCCGTTTGTTGCCGGTTTTGTCGGCACCTCTAACGTCTTCGATGCGGGCTTTGCGCAGAAAATATGCGGCATGGAAGGCAGCTATTCCCTGCGCCCGGAACATATTCGCCTTAATGAGGGCGGAGACGTTCAGGTTCAGGGCGTCGTGCAGGCCGTTCAGTATCAGGGGGCGGCCACGCGTCTGGAGCTGAAGCTCGCCAATGGTGCCAAACTGCTGGTGAGCCAGGCTAATCTCAGTGAAACCTCGCCGCTGAGCGGCATTGCGCCGGGGCAGTCTGTCATGGCGTCATGGTCACGCGAGGCGATGATTCGCCTGCACGAGGAGAGGTGAAATGGATATGAGTGTCGCGCATCCTCCCGCCCCGCGCGGCCGCTTAAGCCGCATGACCGCACTGTTCTGGCGTAAACCGTCGCTCGGCCTGTTCCTGCTTCTGCTTGCGCCGCTGATGTGGTTTGGCATCGTCTATTTAGGATCGCTGCTGACGCTGCTGTGGCAGGGGTTTTACACCTTCGACGATTTCACCATGGCCGTCACGCCGGACCTGACCCTGGCGAACATTCTGGCGCTCTTCAACCCGGCAAACTACGACATCATCCTGCGCACGTTAACGATGGCGATTGCGGTGACCATTGCCAGCGCCATCCTGGCATTCCCGATGGCCTGGTACATGGCGCGTTATACTCACGGCAAGTGGAAGGCCTTCTTCTATATCGCCGTGATGCTGCCAATGTGGGCGAGCTACATCGTCAAAGCCTACGCCTGGACGCTGCTGCTGGCGAAGGACGGGGTGGCGCAGTGGTTTCTTAGTCATATGGGGCTGGAGCCGATCCTGACCTCACTCCTTACGCTCCCGTCAATTGGCGGCAACACCTTGTCCACCTCCGGGCTGGGACGGTTTCTGGTCTTCGTCTATATCTGGCTGCCGTTTATGATCCTGCCGATCCAGGCGGCGCTGGAACGCCTGCCGGCCTCGCTGCTGCAGGCCTCAGCCGACCTCGGCGCGCGTCCTCGCCAGACTTTTCGCTATGTCGTTCTGCCGCTGGCCATTCCGGGCATAGCGGCGGGCTCAATTTTCACCTTTTCTCTGACGCTGGGGGATTTCATCGTTCCGCAGCTGGTCGGCCCGCCGGGCTACTTCATCGGTAATATGGTCTACTCGCAGCAGGGTGCCATTGGCAATATGCCCATGGCCGCCGCGTTCACGCTGGTTCCCATCGTGCTGATTTCTCTTTATCTGGCGTTCGTGAAACGTCTGGGAGCATTCGATGCACTCTGAACGCGCACCGCTGTTCCTGAAAGTGGCAGCGTGGGGAGGCGTGATCTTCCTGCACTTCCCGCTGCTGATTATCGCGACCTACGCCTTCAACACCGAAGACGCCGCCTTCAGCTTTCCGCCGCAGGGGCTGACGCTGAAGTGGTTTAGCGTGGCGGCGGGGCGCGGCGATATTATTGAATCCGTGACGTTGTCACTTCAAATTGCGGCGCTATCTACCGCCATTGCCCTTGTGCTTGGCACGCTTGCTGCAGCGGCGCTGTGGCGAAGCGAGTTTTTTGGCAAGAATGCGATTTCGCTGCTGCTGCTGCTGCCGATTGCATTACCGGGGATCATCACCGGTCTGGCGCTGCTGACGGCCTTCAAAACCATCAACCTTGAGCCGGGGTTTTTCACCATCGTGGTCGGACACGCCACCTTTTGCGTGGTAGTGGTGTTTAACAACGTGATTGCCCGATTCAGACGCACCTCCTGGAGCCTGGTGGAAGCGTCGATGGATCTCGGGGCCGACGGATGGCAAACCTTCCGCTATGTGGTGCTGCCCAATCTGGGTTCCGCGCTGCTGGCCGGGGGAATGTTGGCGTTTGCCCTGTCGTTTGACGAGATCATCGTCACGACATTTACCGCGGGACACGAGCGCACGTTACCGCTGTGGTTGCTCAATCAGCTCGGGCGTCCACGCGACGTGCCGGTCACCAACGTCGTTGCTCTGCTGGTGATGCTGGTGACAACTCTCCCCATTCTGGGAGCCTGGTGGCTCACCCGCGACGGCGAGAACATCGCTGGTGGCGGGAAATAACTTCGATTTAAACAGGACAACGCTATGCAAAACCAACTGCTGATTAATGGTGAACTGATTACTGGCGAAGGGGAAAAGCAGCCGGTTTACAATCCCGCCACCGGAGAAGTGCTGCTGGACATCGCTGAAGCCTCTGCCGCGCAGGTCGATGCTGCCGTTCGGGCTGCCGATCGTGCCTTTATCGAGTGGGGGCAAACCACCCCGAAAGCCCGTGCAGAGTGCTTACTGAAACTGGCCGACGCCATCGAAGAACATGCCGACACTTTCGCGAAGCTGGAATCCCTCAACTGCGGCAAGCCGCTGCATTGCGCTCTGGGTGATGAAATTCCGGCGGTGGTGGACGTTTTCCGCTTCTTTGCCGGGGCGGCCCGCTGCCTGAACGGCCTGGCTGCGGGGGAATACCTTGAAGGACACACCTCGATGATTCGCCGTGACCCGGTGGGCGTGGTTGCCTCTATTGCACCATGGAACTATCCGCTGATGATGGCGGCGTGGAAGCTCGCGCCCGCGCTGGCGGCAGGAAACTGCGTGGTGATTAAGCCCTCAGAGATCACCCCGCTGACCGCGCTGAAGCTGGGAGAACTGGCAAAAGATATCTTCCCCGCAGGCGTTCTGAACGTGCTGTTTGGGCGGGGGAAAACGGTCGGCGATCCGCTGACCGGGCATGAAAAAGTCCGCATGGTTTCGCTGACCGGTTCGATTGCGACCGGGGAACATATCATCGGCCATACGGCGTCCTCCATTAAACGCACCCACATGGAGCTGGGCGGTAAAGCGCCGGTTATTGTCTTTGATGATGCCGACCTGGATGCGGTTGTCGAAGGGGTGCGGACGTTTGGTTTCTACAATGCCGGACAGGACTGTACGGCGGCCTGTCGTATTTATGCCCAGAAAGGCATTTATGCCGCGCTGGTGGAAAAGCTGGGCGCAGCGGTCGCCAGCCTTAAAATGGGTGCACCGGAGGATGCCTCTACCGAACTAGGACCGCTCAGCTCGGCCGCCCATCTTTCTCGCGTCTGTCAGGCCGTCGATGACGCGAAAGCGCTCGGCCATATCCGCGTTGTCACCGGCGGCAGCAAAAAAGAGGGGGCAGGCTACTACTTCCTGCCAACCCTGCTGGCGGGGGCAAAACAGGACGATGCCATCGTTCAGCGCGAGGTGTTTGGCCCGGTGGTGAGCGTCACCGAGTTTGACGATGAGGCGCAGGTGCTGGCCTGGGCGAACGATTCGCAATACGGCCTGGCGTCATCGGTCTGGACCAAAGACGTGGGGCGCGCCCATCGCCTGAGCGCGCGCCTGCAGTACGGCTGCACCTGGGTGAATACCCATTTTATGCTGGTGAGCGAAATGCCGCACGGCGGCATGAAATTATCCGGCTACGGCAAAGATATGTCGGTCTACGGGCTTGAGGATTATACGGTCGTGCGGCATGTGATGATCAAACACTAATCCGCTCAGCCTGGTCGCATTTGCGGCCAGGCGCTCTCCTTGCCCGCCACTTGTGTTACGTAAGATGCTCAATTGTTATTAGCCATAATTTTTAAGTGGTTATTCTGTAACGAAAAAACTTGATCTGTGTCAACATATGACGCATATTGCGTGCGGTTATTTTTTCGGCTCTGGTATACAGAATGACGTTGTATCAAAAGATGTTGGTTTTTTACGCAATCATGGCTTCCATCTGCGCATTAATCACCTGGTTCCTCTCCAAAGACCGCAAACGTATCCGCTTGCTCAGCGCTTTCCTGGTGGGGTCAACCTGGCCAATGAGCTTTCCCGTTGCGCTGCTGGTCTCGCTTTTCTGAAGCACGCTTCCAGTTTTAAAAGATGAGCATAGCATTCCTGATGTGATGACTGTATAAATACACAGTGCATCATAAAAGGAGTGCTTATGAACAGTTTTTACTCGCAGCAGGCCGGTTGCACCGTGCGCTGGCACGACTTGCCTGGTACCGGCGATCCCGTGGTGTTCATTCACGGGCTGGGCTGCGCCTCTTCCTATGAATATCCCCGCGTCGTTTGTGACCCGCTGTTTGGCGGGCGCAGAGCGATTCTCATCGACTTGCCCGGCAGCGGCTACAGCGATAAGCCTGAGCACTACAGCTATAAAACCACTGACCAGGCGCACGTTGTCGCGGAACTGATTGACCATCTTGAGCTGGATTCTTTCTGGTTATATGGCCACAGCATGGGCGGCAGTATTGCTATCGAAACGTCGGGGCTGCTGGCAACGCGCGTGAAGGGACTGATGGTGTCAGAGCCCAATTTTCATGCGGGTGGGGGCATGTTCAGCCGGTCTATAGCGGCGCAAACCGAGCAACAGTTTCTGGAGCACGGATATGACGCCATGCTCAGCGCAGAAAAAACAGCGTGGGCGGGATGCCTGCAGAGCAATGCCGCTTATGCCGTCTGGCGCGGTGCATCTGGCTTGGTGGCGGGCGTTGAACCGGAATGGGAAGCGCAGTTCCTGTCTCTCCCTTGCCCGGTGACGCTGATTTTCGGCGAGCTCTCTCTGCCGGATGACGATGTAGATAATCTGCAGCAAAAGGGTGTTGAGGTAAAAATCATCCCTGCGGCGGGGCATTCAATGTCGTGGGAAAACCCGTCTGCGCTGGCACAGACGTTAGCTGAGTGTATGACGGTGTGATCGTTGTGCAATTTATTATCGTTGCAAAATGTAGGCCGGGTAAGCGCAGCGCCACCCGGCAAGAAGGGCGGCTACTTTATTAAAGCCCGCAGTGCCTGACGTGCGTCAGGCTGAACATCATGCGGATGCTGGTAATCAATGTTCTCTATCGCGCGGCTATAGAGGGCGACCAGCCAGTCGTAAACGTACGTGGTGGCCGCATGCACAGGCTGTTCTCCCAGGCGCGTCAGGCGAGGTTCGGCGCTGCTGACCACCGGCGTGACGAAGATGGCCTGGCCCTTACGGATGCGGCTTGCCGGACGCGTCGCCACGGGCGTCTGGTCATAACCCAGCCAGCCAACGAAATTGCCCATCACAGCATGCAGTTGCGCAGCGCTACTTTTATCTGCTTCGACAATTCGCTGCAGCTGTTGAGGCAGATTCAGCCGGTAGCTGGTGACGACCAGCACATCCGCGATTTGCTGTAACACCTCAGAATCCAGCCCAAGACGGGCGGCGGTCGCCTCGTTGCGGCTCCACTGGCGCAGATGATTTATCCATACTCTGTGCGCCAGACGCGCTTTGTCTTTGGTCTGGAACAGGCCTGCGCTTTCCTGGGCATTATCGGCAAACAGGTCAATGGTATCCGTAAACAGCCCGTTAACCTGCTCCTCGCGCGGCTGCTGAACGGCCAGCAGCGTTTCAAAGGCCTTCAGCGGCGGCAGCAGGCCTTCAAGCAGCTCGCCGTGGCGGGCGGCACTGCTTTGCAGCATGCGCACCATGTTTTCTGCCTGAGCTCGTCGGGTACCTGGTTCCTCAACCAGCGGTGCCAGGTAGCTTTGCATCAGCGCCGAGAGCTCCTGATGCAGCGCATTTTTCAGCGTGCCGAGACGTTTCTGTCGCTGCGCGGGCAACGTGGCCTGAGACAGCCACTCAATGACGCGCTGCATGCTGTGGCTGTCCAGGGCCTGCAGCGTGCCCCAGCGTAAGCCCGGCTTACCGAGCAGATGCTGTACGGCTTCGTCGAGGTTCTGCCGGGTGGTAAAGCGGGCGTCATGCGGGGTGATCGCCCACACCAGACCTGGAAGGGCAGACTCTTCAGCAGGCTGCGTCTCCTTCACCCAGTTCATCAACACTTTTGCTTTTTTGGCCGTCTGTTCGTGCTGCGCCGTCGCGTTACAAATCACCAGCACATCAGGTTGAAGCTGTTGACGGTAATGCTCGAGCAGCCACTGGGATTTCGCCTGGCGTAGCGGGTCGGCACGGTTATCTTCAAAAACCGGAATATCAATAATATCGACGTTGTCCAGCGCGCCGTTCTCAACCGGCAACACCAGCTCGCGGGTCAGGAAGGCCAGCACATCGACGGGGATACTGATGGCGTTAAGCATTTCACCGCCATTCAGCGGATGAAGCAGCGTCTCCTGCGCGTCCTGAAGGTCTAACGTGCCGTCGTGCGTCAGGAATCCTTCACCCGGCAGCCCAAAGCTGTCCACCAGCAGGCTAAGCGGGGCAGCAAGATCGCTGACATGGCTGGTCTGGTGCAGCACGTGGGCCAGTTTTAACCACTGCTGGGTCAACTCCTGCTGCTCGCCCCACAGCAGGGACCAGACGCTGGCCCGCGTGCTGAGATCGAGCGATGGCACCAGCTGGGCAAACTCATACCAGAGGGCATCATCAATTTGCTGTTTCGCTGCGGGTACGGTGCTTTGCCAGAAGCGGGCAATCGCTCCCACCTCCTGAGCAGTGATACCGGGCACGCCCTGCGGCTGGCGCAGCCCGCGCCATTTCTCCAGACGTGTCTCAATGACCGCCTTATCCACCGCGCGCATCTGCGGGTGCAGGGTCGTGCGGGCAATAAACAGCTGTACCAGCTCGGCCTCGGTGACCAGACGCAGACGCAGCGGGAACGCCTCATCAGCCACCTCCGGGGTTTCCCGGGTGAAGCGGACGGCCATGTTGGTCAGGGCATGTCCCGGATTGATATGCGAAAAATAGTCAAAGGTGCGCTGGCCTGGCGTTACGTTAAGGCGTCCATTGCCGCTGCCGCACAGAGACAGCAGCAGGTGCGCTTTCGCGCTCTGCGAATGACCGTAAAGCCCAATGCTGCTCTGGCGAGTCATGGCGCGTTCAATGGCCTGCTCCCGCGCCTGCACCGCGTTGATGCGAGCAAGCAGGGCGTCAGCATCGTTATCCAGCACTGGGGCGTTCAGGCGCGTCTCATTAATCCACCCGATTAAGGCCTGAGTGGTGGTCGTGGTCGCTGTCATTTCAGGTATACGCTCCCGCTGTCGATCCAGTAGTGGCTGCCGCTGTGTCGGCGGTCGGCCAAAGTATTCAGTTTGAAGGTTAGTGCGTCAGGCGCAACCGGCGTGCCGTCCTGCAGCCAGGCATCGCTCAGCTCGAAGGCCTCCGGGCCTTCCTGCTTGCTGCCGCCGCAGAGTTTCAGCCGCACGTTCAGCACGCCGTCACCGGCAATGGCTTTGGCCAGTTCAGCCGAGTTAATGCTGAGCGTGTAGAGCGGCGTGGCAGGCCAGCGCGCGTTCGCCAGTTGGCGGAAGCCGAGGGTGACGTTACCGCGCAGCGGGAAGTGCAGACGCGCGTCAAGCTTAGCGCCGGGCTTATCGAGATCGATATCCTGATACCAGACGTTTTCCTCGCGCAGGGTATTGACGGTGTTATCCAGCACGCCGAGATAGCGCACGGTGGAATACGCGCCAATGTCCGCGGCTTTAAAGTTGAAGCGCGGCAGACGCAGATCGAGCGCCAGGCTGCAGAGCATGGCGCCCACCGCGGCTGTCGATTTAGGGTTGCCAATGCGCCCCTGCTGGCTGAACGGATACCACTCGTGCACCTGGTATTTATCCAGCCAGACGATGCGATTGACCGGCACCGGCTGCAGGTGGCGAATGAGCGCCTGAACCCCAGGCAGGCAGCCGGGGCGTCCGGTGATCAGCAGAATATCGCAGCTGTAATGGGAAATCGCCTCACACACCGCGTGGAGCGGGGAGGCCAGCGTAAACTGCCCAGCCAGCATCGCATCCTGCATTTCGCGGAAGTTCACATGCAGCGGCACCGCGAACAGATCGAAAGCGTCTGAACCCGCAGGCAGGGCATGATCGATCGCCTGCTGCAGGTAATTCATCACGTTGCGGGTCGGCTTCTGAGGCAGCAGATCGCCAAAGGTGGCATGCAGACCGGCCAGCGGATCGTCAACGTCGCTGGATTCCCATCCGGCAAGAATGGCATGGCCAATTGGCATAAAGAGCTGCAGCGCCGTTTGCTGACGCAGCACGGCCTGGGTATCAATGCGCCCGGAGTCACCGAACAGCGAGGCCATCAGCAGCGAGGCATCCGCGATACCGGATTTCTGCAGCTGCGTTTGCAGAGCGGGCAACACGTAGCGCTGAATCACGTCCAGAAGCGTATCGTCACCCGCGACCTTAAAGCCTTCACGGAACAGCAGCTGCGGGGTGATTTTGACGTTATTGCCGGAACCGTCGTCCAGCTGGTAATGGGTGATCGCCATATCCGTTGTCCCGCCGCCAATGTCGATGGACGCGACGCGCAGCGCGCGTCCCGGCTGGCTACCCGGCTCAGGCTCACGGTCCGGGCGGGCCAGGGAGGCGAAGAAGGCTTCGGTCTGACCGCCAAAGCGGGAGATGGCTTCGTTATACAGCCAGACCAGCTGACCGCAGCTGGCTTCATCCCACTCCATCTGGATTTCAGGTACCGGCACCACGCTTTTTTCCTGCTGTTTGCGGGTGACAAAATCCTCATCCTGCGGGTGCCAGCCCATCGCTTTCCAGACGATGGCGATGGCTTCAAACATGCGGCGACGGAAAATCTCGCGCTCCTGCTTTGGCATGGCCGAGGGCAGAGTCAGGATCAGGGTGCGCAGCTGGCGCGGCGACGCCGGGAAGCCCAGACGCAAGCGTGTGGCGACGCTATTGATCTGTCCCAGCGCCTGCGCCAGCAGCTCGCACAGCATGTGCGTCATCAGGGTGCTGCGGCTGTACTGCGGCGAGAAGACCGGCAGGCGCTCGTCCTGCGGCAGCGTGAAGAGCGGCTCGCCGTCATCGTTCATCAGGTTCATCAGCGGGAATGCGGTGGCAAGCGGTTCACGCTGGGTTTTGCTGTTCATCTGGCTAAAGCGCCAGTCCTGCACGACCGGGGTTTCATCCCACAGGTAGCGACGCGGGCTGGAGATACCGCTGTTGCCTTCGGTTCCCAGACGCTGCATCGCCAGTTTGCGGGCTTCATCACCGACGCGCACAATCGACGGCCAGACAAAGGCATCTTCGCGACCGCTTTCAACCGAGAAGTGCTGCTTGCCAAAACGCGCTTCCGAAAACTCGAGACGGCTGGTGAACAGCGGCTCGTTCAGGAATTGCGGCTCGCTGAGCGAGCGAACCTGCAGCTCGGCGGTCTGGCGCAGCCCATCGTTCGCATCGCCGTGGTCTTCAATAATGACGCCGCAGGTGTGGGTATTACCCACGTCGAGGATCAGGTCAACCGGAATGGCTGGCGTGCTGAGCGTATGGGTAACAAATTTCACTTCCGGCACGGTGAGCTGTTCACCGAGCATGGTCAGCAGGTTAAGCCAGTGGGCCTGATATTCAAAACTGCGCATCGCCTGCTGCAGGTCGCGTTCAGAGCGGTTCTCAACGCCGTCGGCATACTGGGTAAACGCCTCGCGCAGCCAGCCGTCAATCCAGGTCTGATCGAGGAAACTGTCTACCTCGTTATCGCGCCACGCCAGCGCGAAGCGGGTCCCGTTCAGAATATCGTTTTCCACCGGAGAGAGCGCGGACGTGGCATGATCGGCAATCTGGCTGTCAAGGGCGAGAGTGACGCGGTGCGTATTGCCTGCCGTATCGGGCGTATCAAGCCTGCGCACCTGAACGCGGGCCCAGTTATCCGGCCCTTCAACAAAGGTCCGCGGCGGGTTGAAGCGCAGGAACGGAACCGGAAGCCAGACGCCATCCAGCACCGTCAGAGACTGATGCAGCGGGATGGTGGTTTCCGGTTTGACCACTTCAGGCTGCCCGCCGTTCATTCCCGGCAGGGTATAGCGACCGTTGACCAGGTCGAAATCGAGGCGCAACAGCGGGCCGTTCGCGGTTTTACGTACGAAGCGCCCGTTGCTGGCGGTGTCCTGCGGCGTCAGACCGAAATCAAGGAACTGCACGCCGCTGTTGGCAATAAGCGTGACGCTTTGTTTATAGTCGCAAAGATTAACCAGCATAGGATCAGGCACCTGCTTTCTTGAACGTCAGTGGGACGACGGTATTGGCATCATAACGGGCACGACATTCCGCAATATCGCTGGTGCCGGCTTTACAGGCAACCTCCGGCATCGGGTAGCGGGAACCGTCGGTGCAGCGGGCGGTACCGCGACTTTTAATCATCAGCTCGCCATTGCTGTGCAGCCCGGAGAAGACCTCCGCACGGCAGACCACGTTATCGCCATGAACAACCCGGGCGAAGCCTTTATTGTTCTGGATTTGATAGCGCATTGATGGCGGCTTGCCGGTGACCGGATCTTTCACGTCGAGAACCGCACGCCAGGTGCCGTTCAGGAAACGTGTCGATCCCGCTTTTACCTGATTCGCTTCCATCACCATGGCGTCTTTCGGGATGGCGACAATCACCACCGGAGCGGCTGTTTGTGCAGGCGCCGGAACTACTTCTTTTTCTTTGCTGGCCACGACCTCCGCCTGATGCAGCGGTAATTTCATCGCCAGTGGTTCAACCGCTTTGATCGGTTTTGGCGCAATCTCGACGGGCTCTGGTGCAGGCGCCGGAGCGGGCTCAGCGGAAGGCGACTGTTTTGGCCACAGCAGTGGAGCGGCAATGGCGGCGACGATCACGGCGGCAACCGGCAGCGTCCACAGGGGGACGCGGCGCTTTTTCGCGACAATCGCCGGGGGCGTTTCCTTAACGGCTTGCGCCACGACCGGGGCCGGTTCTGGCTCATACAGATCTTCCGGCGTAATGCGCACCACCGTGGAAGGGGCGATCAGCGGCTCGTCAGCCTGTTCAAAGGTCACCAGCGGTTCTGGCTCAGGTTCCGGTTCAGGATCTTCAATGACAACGGGAGCAGGCTCAGGGACCAGCGATTCACGCAGGCAGTCGAGGACATCGTCGCGCGCACTCTCGTTCAGGTTTACAAACCCCCAGAAGCTGATGACCGGCTTTCCGTCTACCAGGAAGAGGAAGTTTTCACCCGGGAACTGAAACGCCTTCGACAGCAGAGAACCAAAAAGCTGCTGCGCGGTTTTGGGCGACTGCAGGCATTTCTTGCTTAACGACTCGACGCTGGCGAGCGTGTTTTCCAGATAGCGCAGGGCGCGATAACGGTCATCTTCATCGGCCGCTTTCCAGCTGGTTACGCTCCCTTCAACCGGGGAATACCAGTCCACGCGGTCACCGCTGTCGTTGACCTGAGGAATCGCCAGACAGTCGACGATGGCCTGTTGTTTGCGCAACCGGAGCGCTTCCCGGATTTGTAACGCTGATTCGAAAACGGCTTGTCCGCCGCCGCCAACGGCCTGAAAGTCATCCAGATTACCGCTGCGTAAAAGAGTTTTTGCCACGATTTGATCCCATATACTTCTTCACACCATTACTTTAACGAAACGAGGAAGCAACCAAACGGGGGAAGAGACGCTAAAAGGGCCGATTTCTTGCGGCATAGAAAGTGACGGTTGTGCTTGACGAATAATGGCCCTTAAGGCAAATCACCTTTTTGGACGCTGGCGGTTAAAACAGCGAAAAAGGCGGCTTTAGAATAACCTGATAGTGTTTCGTTATTTGCCAGGTCATACCGCCTGTGCTGTTATTACTGTCTTATATAATAAAACTGTCAGGGTTATAACCATGTCTACAGGGAAAACACTGCTCGCCCTTGCGCTGAGCGCGCTGTTACCAGCCGGTGCCGCATGGGCGGCAAACAACGACACGCTTATTTACTGTTCAGAAGCGTCCCCCGAGTCCTTCAACCCACAAATTGCCAGCTCAGGCCCGTCTTTTGTGGCCAGCTCCCAGGTGCTGTATAACCGTCTGATCAATTTCGACCCGGTGAAAAACACCCCGGTGCCGTCGCTGGCGGAATCCTGGACGATTTCACCGGACGGCAAGACCTATACCTTTACCCTGCGTAAAGGAGTGAAGTTCAACAGCAACAAGTTCTTCAAACCGACGCGCGACTTTAATGCCGATGACGTTATTTTCTCGGTCATGCGTCAGAAAGACCCTAAACACCCGTACCACAACGTGTCGCAGGGCAACTACGAATACTTTAACGATGTGGGTCTCGATAAGCTGATCCAGGACGTTAAAAAGGTCGATGATTACCACGTTCAGTTCACCCTGAGCGAGCCCAACGCCGCTTTCCTGGCCGACTGGGGGATGGATTTCGCCTCGATTCTCTCCGCTGAATACGCCGACGCAATGCTGAAAAAAGGCACGCCTGAGAACGTGGACACCTGGCCGATTGGTACCGGGCCTTACGTGCTGCAGCAGTACAAAGTGGATTCGCTGATCCGCTACGTCGCGAACCCGAACTACTGGGAAGGTGAAGTGCCGACGAAGCATCTCATCTTCTCCATTACGCCAAACGTGGAAACCCGCCTGGCGAAGCTGCAGACCAACGAGTGCCAGATTATTCCTGCGCCGTCCCCGGTTCAGTTTGACGCCATCAAGAACAACAAAGACCTGACGCTGCACTCGGTCGATGCGCTGAACGTCGGTTATCTGGCGTTTAACACCGAGAAAAAGCCGTTTGATAACGTGCTGGTGCGTCAGGCGCTTAACTATGCGACCGACAAGAAGGCCATCGTTAATGCGGTCTTTATGGGATCGGGCACGGTGGCAAAATCGCCGATCCCGCCAAATATGCTGGGCTTCAATAAAGACCTGAAGGACTACAGCTACGATCCTGAAAAAGCGAAAGCCCTGCTGAAGCAGGCGGGTCTGGAGAAGGGAGCGGAAGTCACGCTGTGGTCAATGCCGGTTCAGCGTCCGTATAACCCGAACTCGCGTCGTATTGCGGAGATGATCCAGAGCGACTGGGCCAAAGTTGGCGTGAAGGCCAAAATTGTCTCCTACGAGTGGGGCGAATATCTCTCTGGAATGCGTAAAGGCGAACATGACTCCGCGCTGTTTGGCTGGATGTCCGACAACGGCGACCCGGACAACTTTGCCGACGTGCTGCTCGGCTGCAACAGCATTAAAACCGGCTCAAACGCCGCGCGCTGGTGCGATAAGGGGTATGATGCCCTGGTACAAAAAGCGAAGCTGACCAGCAGCCCGGCCGAGCGCGCGAAGCTCTATAGCCAGGCGCAGGAGATTTTCTATCAGCAGGCGCCGTGGATCGCGCTGGCCAACGGGAAAACGTTCTACGCGACCCGCAGCAACGTGACCGGGTACAGCGTAAGCCTGATGGGCAGCGATTTCTCGAAAGCGAAGCTGAACTGATCGTGTGCCCGGTGGCGCTGCGCTTACCGGGCCTACGGTTCCCCCTGTAGGCCGGGTAAGGCGTAGCCGCCACCCGGCACATAACAAGGAGTGACAATGTCACATTTAAACGAAGTTACTGCCCGCGTCGATGCCGCCATCGAAGAGAGCGTGATTACCCACATGAACGAGCTGCTGATTGAATTAAGCGATGATGCAGAGCTGAGCCGTGAAGATCGCTACACTCAGCAGCAGCGTCTGCGCACCGCGATTTCGCATCACGTTAAGCAGCATAAAGAAGAGATGGACGCGCGTGAGGAACAGCTGACGAAAGGCGGCACCATACTGTAACGATCAAAACTGGCGTCGCGCCACCAGCCAGGCCCCCACGACCAGCATCACCGCGCCGCACACTGGGCCAATCAGGGCGCGAAGCGGAATACCATGGCTCCTCAGCACGTCCAGCACCAGCCCGCCAATCAGCTGGCTTGCGACCAGCACGGCGATGGTCGTCGCCGCGCCAACGTTCTGATAACCGCTGATGCTGGCAAACACGAAAAACGACCCCAGCAGCCCCGGGATGAGCGTCCACCAGCGCACCGTTGCGGCCAGCTCGCTGAATCCGGCCACGCCCTGTTTCAGCAGCAGAATACTGACAAACAGCACAATGCCGACCAGCGAATTCAGCAGCATCGCGATGAGAATGGTGGAGGAGGACTGGGTGATACGCACCATCAGGGTGTTTTGCACCACCAGACCGATGCCCGCCGCCACCAGAAACGCCAGCGTCAGTGACTGATTCATGGGATAGCGTCCGGATCGCTGCGCTCGTCCAGCTGCAGCTGCATAAAGGTTAAGTCCAGCCAGCGGCCAAACTTGGTTCCCACCTGCGGCATTTGTCCGGTCGTCACAAAGCCGAGCGTCTCATGGAGATGAATCGAGGCAAGGTTTTGCGCTTCAATGCCGGCCACCATCACGTGTTTACCGATGGCGCGGGCCTCGTTAATCAGCGCCTTCATCAGCGTGCGGCCAATCCCTTTGCCCTGATGGGCCGGGTGGACGTAGACCGAATGCTCAACCGTATGACGAAAACCGTCGAAGGCGCGCCAGTCGCCGAAAGAGGCGTAACCGGTGATGACACCGTCTTCTTCGCTCACCAGAACCGGATAACCCGCCAGCGTGCGCGCCTCAAACCACGCGATTCGGTTATCGGTATCGACGGTTTTATCGTTCCAGATCGCGGCAGTATGCAGCACCGCGTGGTTGTAAATCTCGCCTATCGCAGCGCAGTCTTCTTTGCAGGCATGACGAACGATCATGATGAAGCCTCTGTGTGTTGTTCACTATAGTATTACGTTATCGCTACGATATTACACAACTGTATCCCCCGATCGCTACGGCATAAGCCATATTTTTTTGTTATCAAAAGCCCATTGAAATGCCGTTCATACACTATAGTATGACGTCATGAACACCATAACAGACACGATGAATCAACGGATTAGCGCAAGAATTCGCCTTGAACGCGAGTCTCGCGGGTGGTCCCTCAGCGAGCTGGCGGACCGGGCAGGGGTCTCACGCGCGATGATCCACAAGATAGAGCGCGGAGACAGTAGCCCGACGGCCACCTTGCTTGCCCGCCTGTCTGGCGCGTTTGGCATCAGCATGTCAACGCTGATTGCCCGGGCCGAAATGCAGGAGGGCAAGCTGCTGCGCCTGGCAAACCAGCCCGTCTGGCGCGATCCGCAGACGCACTACCTCCGCCGCCATGTTTCTCCCCGTACCGATCTGCCCATCGACCTGGTTCAGGTTGAACTGCCTGCGGGCAGCGATGTTCCTATGCCTGCCTCTTCTTACGCGCTGGCACGTCAGCTTATCTGGCTCCAGTCCGGTGAGCTGGTGTTTCAGGAGGGCGATACGCGCCACGAGATGCACGCCGGAGACTGTCTAGAGCTGGGGCCGCCGAATGACTGCCGGTTCATCAACGAGACGAATGAAACCTGCATCTATCTGGTTGTACGACTCAACCAGTCTGGCTCGTAATGCTAATGCGATAACGCCGATCGTGAGCCAGGCTGTAATGACATTTGTACCAGAAGGAGATCCTGATGAACCAACCTGTTTCGCAAAATCGCCGCTGGGTACTGGCCTCTCGTCCACAGGGTGCGCCGGTCGCGGACAATTTTCGTCTGGAAACGCAGCCTGTTCCGGAACCGGGTGCGGGGCAGCTTTTGCTGCGTACCGTCTGGCTGTCGCTGGACCCTTATATGCGGGGTCGCATGAGCGACGCGCCATCCTATTCACCCCCGGTTGAGATCGGTGCGGTGATGGTGGGGGGAACGGTCAGCCGCGTTGAGCAGTCAAACCATCCCGACTTCAAAGCCGGTGAATGGGTACTGGGCTACAGCGGCTGGCAGGAGTATGAACTCTCGGACGGCAGCGGCCTGGTGAAGCTGGGTGAAAATCCGTCTCATCCTTCCTGGGCGCTGGGCGTACTGGGTATGCCGGGCTTTACCGCCTATATGGGGCTGCTGGATATCGGGCAACCGAAAGCGGGTGAAACGCTGGTGGTGGCTGCGGCGACCGGCCCGGTTGGCGCGACAGTCGGGCAGATCGGCAAAATCAAAGGTTGCCGGGTGGTCGGCGTGGCCGGTGGCGCAGAGAAATGCCGCCATGCCGTTGAGGTTCTCGGCTTTGACCTGTGTCTGGATCACCATGCGGCGGATTTTGCCGACCAGCTGAAACACGCCTGTCCGAACGGTATTGATGTCTATTATGAAAACGTCGGCGGGAAAGTGTTTGATGCCGTGCTGCCCCTGCTGAACACCTCCGCGCGCGTGCCGGTGTGTGGCCTGGTGAGCGGCTATAACGCGACGGGCCTGCCTGACGGGCCGGACCGCCTGCCGCTCCTGATGGCGACCCTTCTCAAGAAACGCATTCGTATGCAGGGCTTTATTATCGGCCAGGACTACGGGCATCGCATTCATGAGTTCCAGGAGGCGATGGGGCGCTGGGTGCAGGAGGGGAAAATCCACTATTGCGAACAGGTGACGGACGGGCTGGAAAACGCCCCCGAGGCGCTGATTGGCCTGCTGGAAGGACGAAACTTCGGCAAAGTCGTGATTCGCGTCGCGAGTGACAATAAATAAAGAGCACAATGGCGGGGTTTCCCGCCATATTTATTTGTGAAGATACGATATATTGTCTTTAATTACTGGACAGGGTTTTTCGCGCCATCATCCCGGATGAGCCCGAAAACGATAAAAAAATGATGTTTGCTTTTTTTGGCTGTTTTACGTACTTCCCACCACCAGGCATGACGATACAGGATATATCGTACCGGCGCCGTTTTATTAAAACTGGCGTTTAAAAATAGCATTAAGTTTTAGCTACAGGAATTCCACATGCTTGATTTGGATCACTTAGAAAAAGCCCAAAGGGTTAGCCTTACCATGCAGGTTGAACACAGTTTGAAAGGGGCGTTAATTACAGGCTCCCTCAAACCAGGAGCACGACTGATTACGAAAGAGATTGCTGATAAATTAGGCACCAGTATTACGCCGGTCCGCGAAGCGCTGCTGCGCCTGGTCTCCTCGGGCGCGCTTCACGCCACGCCAGCGCAGGCATTTCTGGTCCCTGAGGTGACGCTGGAGCGTTATAACGAGATTAACGCCATCAGAAAACAGCTTGAGCCGATGGCGGTTGCCGCTGCATGCCAGAATATGTCAGACGGCAAGCTGGAGGCGTTGCGCAAAATGTCAGAGGCCTTCCATGAGGCTATGCGCAATGGAAACGTTCAGCAGGCATTGCATGCAAATCGCATCTTCCGGTTTACGCTTTATCAATATGCGGAAATGCCTACGCTTAATGCCTTAATTGAACAGTTATGGGTGCGCATCGGACCCTGCATGAACTACCTGCATCAGGAACTTAACGACATCAAAACGTCAACGTATCACTATGATGAGCTTCTTTCAGCCCTTGAGCGGAGAGATGTGGAGGCCAGCCAGAAGGCAATTGATAAGTTGATTGATGAAGCGGATTTTCTTTTACAGCGACAATATTTTAACTGAGAGATTATTTAACAGAGCGACTATATACTGCGCCTAATTATTTATTTGGTGAATAACTCCTGATGGCTTATTGCCATCAGGAGGGTTATTTCATATATAAAATAAACTTTTCTTTTTCTTACTCGAAGCGATAAGAGACCGACAGCCCGACGCCATAGTTACGGCCTGGCGCAGGTTCGTAATAACGGCCGTTGGACTCGTTGACAATAACCGAGCCCGCGTACTCTTTATCGAACAGGTTATCGACGCGGCCAAAGACGTCCATTCCCCAGTTGCCGTAGTTAAACTTATACCCGGTATTCAACCCGACTACCGTGTACGACGGCGCTTTCGCGGTGTTTTCGTCGTCGGCCATGATGTCGCTCATGTAACGCACGTCCGTGCCCGCGTACCAGCCTTCCTCCGGCTGCCAGCCAAACGAGGCGAAGCCCATGTTGCGCGCAATCCCCGGCATACGGTTACCGTTACAGTCTGCGTCGCTGCAGACGTTAGTCCGGTAGGTGGCATCCAGGTACGTCCACGCCATCTTCAGCTTCCAGTTCTCAGCGAACTGCTGATCCAGGGAAACTTCCACACCCTGACGACGGGTTTTCCCGGCATTTTTATAGGTTGTGCGGCCGCCGGAACTGGAGTCCACCACGATCTCATCATCCGTATCGGTGCGGAACAACGCCGCCGTCAGCAGGCCGTTGCCGATGCGGGTTTTGCTGCCCACTTCATAGGTGTTGTTCGTGGATGGCTTCAGGCCAATATTCAGACCGCCCTGATTATCCGCACGATAGGAGAGTTCGTTGATGGTTGGCGTTTCAAATCCACGCCCTGCGGCAGCGTAGAGGTTCCACCCGTCAGTCACCGCATACTTCACGGCACCCGCCGGGAGCCACTTGTGATAGCTCGCGTCACCGCTGTCGTCGCCGTTGCCCGGCGTAACGTAATGGTCGTTGGAATCAAACCAGACCGAACTGTAGCGGACACCCGCATCGACAGAGAGTTTCTGCGTCAGCTGCCAGCTGCTTTGCAGATAAGGATCGACGTTCCACATCAGGTTACGTTCGTCACGACGTTTATCGCCTTTGACGCCGTAGTCCGGCACGCCGTTGCTCATCACAAAGTTCTCGTAGCCGCGACGATTTTCACTCAGGTTTTCGTAGTTCAGGCCGGTGGTAAACGTCACCGGCACCAGCAGCTCGCCACGATGCGTCCAGCGGGTATCCACGCCCTGATAGTGGCGCTGCATGTCAATCACCCCACCGGAGTGGGAAGGTTTCAGCTGCGGCTGATACGGAATCGACTGGTACTGCGTCATTTCACGCTCACCGGCGTACATCATCACGCTGAGGTCGTCCTGAGCGCTGAGCTGGCGATCATAGCGCAGGCCGGCCTGGGTCTGTTTGATGGTCTTACGGGTATTGTACTGATCGCCACGCGGAGACTGACGCGGATTATTCTGCCACTCCTGATAGCTCAGACCGCCCGGATCGTTGGCCTTCATGTCTACGCTGTTGAAGATTAGCGTCAGCTTGCTGACGTCATCAATACGCACGCCCAGCCTGGCGTTGGCCAGATTCTTCCGCGCGCCGCTGTGATCGCGATAGCCCTGGGTGGTGAAACGGGTGGTGGAAACGGTGTAATCCACATCGCCTGCGTGGGTGCCGTCGCCCATCGCACCGGTGGCCTTCATGCCGTAGCGCCAGGTACCGTAACTGCCGTAATAGCTGCTGGCTTCAATGGTTGGCGGCTGCTGCCCGGTCTGGGTGTTGATGTTAATCACGCCGCCAGAGGCGTTGCCATACAGGGCAGAGAAGGGGCCGCGCAGCACTTCAACGCTCTCCACGCTGGAGAGATCGATGTTGGAGGTCTGGCCCTGTCCGTCCGGCATGGTGGCAGGGATACCGTCGACGTACATACGGATACCGCGCACGCCAAACGTTGAGCGGGCGCCAAACCCACGCATCGAAAGCTGGAGATCCTGAGCATAGTTCTGGCGGTTCTGAATTTGCAGTCCCGGAACGCTGCCGAGGGATTCAGACAGGTTGATGCGAGGCGAGGCGTGGCGCATGTCATCGCCATTGACGACGCTGACCGCGGCCGGGGTATCCAGCTCCGATACGGTTTGCGGCGTGGCGCTGACGATCATGGTCTGTTCTTCTGCGCTCATAGCGGTAAGCGGCGCGAAAGTAACGGGAACCAGCAGCAGCGGGAGAGAGGCCTTACGGGCAGAAATGATTTTCATGAATAAAACCGGTTGTGGTGTATAAACGAACCAAATGGAACATGTCCATACATGTTAAAGGTTTTGTAAATGTTTTGAAAACTATAACCGCACATTGCGTTAATGAAAGGTGGTGTGGGAAAGAAAAACTCCACATTCAGTTGATTAATGATTACTATTCTCATTATCAAAAGGCGATGCCATGACGTTGCCTGCAGGAAGTGATGTCAGCCCAAACCCCTCTTTTCAGAAAAGGAATTGTTATGTCTTTACGTCATCTGTGCTCGCCGCGTCTGAGCCTGTCACTGCTGTCTGCCACTTTACTGCTCGCCGGGACGTTCCAGGCGCATGCCGCCGAAGAGATGCTGCGTAAAGCGGTGGGCAAAGGGGCGTATGAAATGGCCGTGAGCCAGCAGGAGAATGCGCTGTGGGTGGCGACCTCGCAAAGCCGCAAAACCGATAAGGGCGGGGTTGTTTACCGTCTTGATCCGGTCACGCTGGACGTGACGCAGGCGATTCACAGCGATCTGAAACCCTTTGGTGCCACTCTCGACAGCGCGACGCAAACCCTGTGGTTTGGCAACACCATCAACGGCGCGGTAACCGCGATTGATGCAAAAACGGGCGACGTAAAAGGACGTCTGGTGCTGGACGGGCGTCAACGCAGCGAAACCGTCAAACCGCTGCAGCCGCGCCAGCTGGTGGCGGATGACGCGAGCAACACGATTTACATCACTGGTGTCGGCAAAGAGAGCGTGATTTGGGTCGTGGATGGCGCAACGCTGAAGCTGAAAGAGACCATTGCAAATACTGGCACCTACAGCACCGGTCTGGCGCTGGATGCGCAGGCGAAACGTCTCTATACCACGAATGCGGACGGTGAACTGGTGACGATTGATACGGCCAGCAACAAGATTATCAGCCGTAAAAAAGTGCAGGACGACGGGAAAGAGCACTTCTATCTGAACCTGAGCCTCGACGCTGCCGGTCAGCGTGCGTTCCTGACTGATTCAAAACAGCCGGAAGTGCTGGTAGTGAGCCTGAAAGACGGCAGCGTGATCGAGAAAATCGCCGCGCCGGAATCCCTGGCGGTCCTGTTTAACCCGGCCCGCAACGAAGCCTACGTGACCCACCGTGAAGCCGGCAAGGTGAGCGTGATTGATGCGAAAACGTATAAGGTGACTAAAACGTTCGACACGCCGGTCTACCCGAACAGCCTGGCGCTTTCTGCCGATGGTAAAACGCTGTATGTGACGGTGAAACAAAAATCCACCCGCCAGCAGGAAGCCACCCAGCCTGACGATGTCATTCGTATCGCGCTGTAAGATAAAAAAAGGGAAGGCATTTGCCTTCCCTTTTTAATGCTTTCTGGATGCTTAACGCGAGGTTTCTTCCACCAGCGGTGCGTCGTGTTTTTCATCGTCGTGATGAACCGGCGCGGTGCTGTGGATCTCGTGAACGCGCTTACGCACGCCGAACCAGCCGGCAATCAGCAGTACCGCCAGCAGCGGAATCGTCGCGATGGTGTAGGTACCGTTCGGATAGTCGAACGCCATCAGCACCAGCACGCTGAACAGGAAGAGCAGGGTGAGCCAGGAGGTCACCGGTGCGCCCGGCATCTTGAAGCTCACATCAGCCGCTTTGCCTTCTTTAATCGCCTTGCGCAGACGCATCTGGCAGACCACGATAAAGCCCCAGGAAGCGATAATCCCCAGTGCAGCCACGTTCAGAACGATCTCAAATACGCGGGACGGCACCAGATAGTTCAGGAACACGCCAAAGACGTAAACCACCAGCGTGGCCAGAATCCCTGCATAGGGAACCTGCTGCTTGCTCATCTTCGACATGAACTTCGGCGCGGAACCGCCCATCGACATGGAGCGCAGGATACGACCGGTAGAGTAAAGGCCGGAGTTCAGGCTGGAGAGCGCCGCCGTCAGGACCACGATGTTCATGATGCTGCCCACGTAAGGCACGCCCAGCTTAGAGAAGAAGGTCACGAACGGACTCTGGCCCGCCTGATAGGCAGTCCATGGCAGCAGCAGAACCAGCAGCACCACGGAACCGACGTAGAACAGACCGATACGCCAGATCACGCTGTTGATGGCTTTTGGCACCATCGTCTGCGGATCTTTACATTCACCTGCCGCGGTGCCCACCAGTTCGATAGAGGCGAAGGCGAACACGACGCCCTGAACCAGTACCAGCGCAGGCAGCAGACCGTGCGGGAAGAATCCGCCGTTATCGGTTATCAGGTGGAAGCCGGTGGCATTGCCATCCAGCGGCTTACCGCTGCCGAGGAAGACGGTACCCACGACCAGGAACACCACGATGGCCAGCACTTTTACCAGCGCAAACCAGAACTCCATCTCCGCGAACCACTTCACGCCGATCATGTTCATGGTGCCGACAATCGCCAGCGCGCCAAGCGCAAAGACCCACTGCGGCACATCACCAAACGCGCCCCAGTAGTGCATATACAGCGCAACGGCGGTGATATCGACAATACCCGTCATCGCCCAGTTGACGAAGTACATCCAGCCCGCAACGTAGGCCGCTTTTTCACCGAGGAATTCACGGGCGTAAGAGACGAAGCTTCCGCTGGAAGGGCGATGCAGTACCAGTTCGCCCAGTGCACGAAGAATGAAGAAAGAGAAGATCCCGCACACCAGATAGACCAGGGCGAGAGCCGGGCCAGCCATCTGCAGGCGTGCACCAGCACCTAAAAACAGACCCGTTCCGATAGCGCCGCCGATGGCGATCATTTGAACCTGACGGTTGCCCATCGCTTTGTGGTAGCCCTCTTCGTGAGAGTTCAACCAGCGACGTTTAGCAGCATGATGATCGGCTGCGCTTTTATTGCTTGTTTTCATTGAGTTACCTGTTTGCCTGTCTGAACCATTATCGTGATAGTCCTGCCTGGCAGAAAGCAATACAAACGATTGCTTCTGCGCAAACACATGTCGCCTTCCCAGTCATTCTGCGTATGGATAAGGCGAAACATGGCGAGGCATCCTACCTGCAATTCATAAGCGACGCAAAATATAACCGTGCCGAAAGTGATGCACGTCGAAGGAAATCGTGTGGTCAGAGCCGACGGGGATCACAACACGCTGAATCGTGATGAGTTTTTAGTCAAAACAATGGCGAGGTTGATTATTTAATCATCAGATTCTCTTAATTATTACCAGATGGTATAAATTTTTGCTGCTGCAGGGCATCGAGAAGTAACCTGAACGCGGTTGTGTGCTGCCGGCGGCTCGGATAATAGAGGTGGTATCCTTCAAACGTGGGGCACCACGATTCAAGGACCCTGACCAGCCGTCCCTGATTCAGAGCGTCCAGAACCGAGGACTCGGGCACGTAGGCTAATCCGAGACCATTCTCCGCGGCGTCGATGCGCTGCGACAGGTTATTCAGCGTAAGCTGTCCGTCAACCCGCACGCGAAGCTCGCGCCCGTCGCGCTCAAATTCCCAGTTATACAATCCCCCTCGGGTGGGCAGGCGGAGATTGATACAGCGGTGTTCACCCAGCTGCTCCGGCACGAGCGGCACGCCAAAACGAGCCAGGTAATCCGGGGAGCCGACGACCGCCATGCGCATGTCCGGCGCAATCCGCACCGCAATCATGTCTTTTGCCACCTGTTCACCCAGGCGAACCCCTGCGTCGAAGCGGCCATCTACGATATCTGTCAGGCCATTGTCGACCATCACTTCGACGTTAATGTCAGGATATTGCAGCATAAAAGCCTTCAGGACCGGCCAGAGCACGGCATCCATCGCGTGCTCGCCGGCGACGATGCGGATAGCGCCTGCGGGTTTGTCGCGGGTGCTGCGAAGCGCCGTGAGTTCCTGTTCGATCTCCAGCAGATGCGGGCTGAGGCGCGAAAAAAGCTGCTCACCCGCGGGTGTCGGAACCACGCTGCGGGTTGTGCGGGTTAACAGGCGAACGTCTAATCGCGCCTCAAGCTTGCGCATCGCATGGCTCAGTGCCGATTGCGAGACGCCCAGCTGCGCCGCTGCGCGCGTAAAGCTGCGCTCGCGGGCCACCACCATAAAGGAGAGCAGATCGTTGAAATTATCTTTTAGCATCGCGGTTCTATTTATGAGTTTCAGTCATGTGTCCTATCTGATTATGCACCCTAATGCTGCCGAGTGCTTTGCGCTACTGTTAACGCAACAGTCAACGAGGAGCAAAAGATGAAAATTATCCGCAGCGGTTCAATACCTTCAGTACGAGGACCGGAAGCCTGGTTTACCGGGACTGTTCGGATTGACGCACCCTTTCAGGCGACCGAACCTGCCAGCGTCGGCGGGGCAACCGTAACCTTTGAGCCGGGCGCGCGCACGGCCTGGCATACGCATCCCCTGGGACAAACGCTGATTGTGACGCAGGGGCGCGGCTGGTTACAGGAGTGGGGCAAAGAGGCGGAAATCCTGAATCAGGGCGATATCGCCTGGATCCCACCCGGCGTGAAGCACTGGCACGGCGCAAATGCGCAAACGGCGATGACGCATCTTGCCATCGCCGAAGCGGTAAACGGCAGCCCGGTAACATGGCTGGAAAAAGTGACTGACGAGCAGTACCCGAACGGCTAACCGCCAAAAACGGAAATTGCCTGCTGCAGGCGCGTCGTCCGCTGCGTCAGGTGATTCGCAGCGTGAGTGACGTTATCCACCATCCCCGTATTGCTCTGGGTCATTGCGCCGATACGGGAGAGGGAGGCGTTGATCAGCGTCAGCGCCTGGGTTTGTTCCTGGGTGGCGTGGCCGATCTCCTTAATCAAGGTGGAAACCTGCAGAACATGGTCGATCATGACCGTCAGCTGTGATTCGGTTTGTACCACCTTCTCCACGCCAGCGTTGACGCTGGCAACGTTTTTCTCGATCAGCGCTTTGATCTCTTTCGCCGCCGTCGCGGAGTGCTGCGCAAGATTGCGCACCTCAGCCGCCACCACGGCAAAGCCGCGCCCGGCTTCACCCGCGCGCGCCGCTTCCACGGCGGCATTCAGCGCAAGAATATTGGTCTGGAAGGCAATGCGATCGATAACGCTGATAATATCGACGATCTGGCCGTTATCCTGCGACACGGACTGCATCATACCGATGGTCTCTTTCATCATCGCTTCACCGCAGTGGGCGCTGTCGCTGGTGCGATCCGCCATCTGGATCGCTTCATTCGCGGTTTCTGCCGTCTGCTTCACCGCGCTGGCGATCTCTTCCACCGCAGATGCGGTTTGCTGCAGAAAGTCTGCGGTTTCTTCAGAGCGCGTTTGCAGCGCCGCACCTTCTTTCGCGACCTGCTGGCTGATGGTGCCAATCCCGCTGATTTGCGCCCCGACATCGTCAACCAGCGAATTCAGGTTCAAACCTGATTGATTCACCAGGCGCATCATCAGCCCGATGTCATCGATCCTGTCAAAATGGTAATAGTCCGTTTTACGTCCTGAAACCACGCGCTGCATCTGTTGAACAATAGATTTTACCGGCCGTGCGATCTGCGCGTGAAGATAACAGGCAAGGGCAGAAAAGAGCAGCGCCAGACTCCCCGACTGCACAAGTTTATCAGGGAAGAAATACACCGCCAGGCAGGAGAGTAACGCTGTCGTCGCAATACCAAGATGGATTCGTTTACAGGTGCTGAGACATTTAAAAAGCGACATAAAGGAAAATAAACCGCGTCGAACTAACAGTCCTTTATAAAAACGGTAATGTTTTAATTCGTTATTACGCACTTTTGCATACAGTTTTTCACTGGCTGCGATCTCTTCCCGTGCGGGGATATTTCGCACCGAAATATAGCCCGTCAGGGATCCACCCTGCCAGACCGGCGTCACGTTGGCCCGCACCCAGTAGTGATCGCCATTATGACGACGGTTCTTCACCAGCCCTGTCCAGGTCTCGCCCTGCTGCAGGGTAAACCACATGTCGCCAAACGCTTCGGCAGGCATGTCGGGATGGCGGATGAGGTTATGCGGCTCACCAAGAAGATGTTCTTCTTTATATCCGCTGGCTTCAATAAAAGCGGAATTAGCATAGGTAATATGACTTTTTGTATCGGTGGTGGACATTAACGTCGAACCAGCGTTAAGTAAATACTCGTTTTGTGTAACGGGTGTGTTACGCCTCATGAGTAACTCCATGATGTTGTGCAAGAATAAAAAAACGTCCGGAAAGCACTCCGGCAAGATTAATGAGATTATTTTTATAACTGTCTGCTGCTTATTCTCTCTGAATTTTTGGCTGTCTGAAATACTCGCTACATATTATTTTTAAACGGTTAATGCTATCGAATGTAATAAAAATGAAAATATTTTCAGAGGCGTTTTTGGGAGGCGCTTTAAATAAATGACATAAGCCAAACTGTAAGAGGGAGATCGCTTCCCGGGAAAAATTGTCATGCTGAAATAGCGTTTCGTTAACAGGATGAAAACGCTATAATTTGGTCTCATTTTCATAAAAACAGGGAGGCTGAGGTGAAAATTAACGTCATAGGAACCAGCGGAAGTGGAAAAAGCACGCTGGCGAAGCGGATTGCGACCGAACTGGCTATTCCCTGTATCGAGATGGACAGACTCTACTGGCAGGCTGACTGGCAGGGCACGCCGGACGACGAGTTTCAGGCAAAGCTGGAGCAGGCGCTACAGGCGTCGCCAGACTGGGTGCTGGACGGTAACTACAACCGCACGCGGCCTGTGAAATGGCGCGATGTAGATGTGGTGGTGTGGGTGGATTATGGGTTTATCCGCACCCTCTGGCAGGCCGTCACGCGAGCAATAAAGCGGGCCTGGCATAAGCACGAGCTCTGGCCGGGAACGGGGAATAAAGAGAGTTTCCGGCGCGCGTTCTTCAGCAGAGAATCGATTATCATCTGGACGATGAAAACCTGGCGTAACAACCGCAAGCGCTATGAAGCCGATCTGCAAAACCCGCAATATAGCCATATTCGCTTCGTCCGCATTACCCGTCGGGAGCAGGTGGAAACGCTGATTGCCTCCTTAAAGTCTTATTCTTAGCATGGTTTTATATATCTGTTTTCCGGCAAACTAAATGTAAATTAATTGTTTCTCAGTGGTGAAATGCGCCTTTAATAATGACGACATGTTAAGTCAAACGAGAACGCAACATGTCATGGCGAATCAGCATTCTGGATAAAAGCCCCATCGCTGAAAACGAAACGGCTGCCGATGCACTGGCACGTACCCTGGCGCTGGCGCAGCAGGCAGAAAATCTGGGCTATCACCGTTTCTGGATTGCCGAACACCACAACACCCCACAGCTTGCCAGCCCTTCCCCGGAGCTGCTGATTGCCTGGATCCTCGGGCAAACCACGCGCATTCGCGTCGGGTCTGGCGGCGTAATGCTTCAGCACTACAGCCCCTATAAAGTCGCCGAGAACTTCAACGTGCTGGCCGCGCTGGCGCCTGGCCGCGTGGATCTCGGCGTGGGGAAAGCCCCCGGCGGATTACCGCTCTCAACCCGCGCGCTGCAGCAGGGCCTGAATCAACAGGAAAAGGGCAGCTTTGCCGAACAGCTGGCCCAGCTCGACCGCTGGATCCGTCCTGAGCATCACGCTACTGAAGAAGCCGTCCGCGCCACGCCGCTGCCGCCGCTGCCTGCTGAAGGTTTCCTGCTGGGCGCGAGTACCGAAAGCGCGCTGCTGGCCGCCAGGCTCGACTGGCACTTTGTGTTTGCCGCACACCTGAACGGTGACCCGGATCTGCTGCGCGAGGTGGTATCGACCTGGCGTGAGAACAGCGCGCGGGACGTGATAGTGGCAGTACAGGCGATTGTCGCGCCGACGCAGGCCGAGGCAGACGCGCTGGCGCAGAAGGTCGAAGTGTGGGGCGTTGAGCTGGCAAACGGGCAGCGCGTCACCGTGGCCAGCGAAGAGCAGGCCTACGCTTTTGCGCGTCAGGCGGGCAGTGAGCCGGTGCGCATTGCACGCCGGGCGCAGTCGCTGCTGGCGGGCACCGCGGAGTCGGTAGTGGAACAGCTCAACGCGCTGCATCAGCAGTGGGGCATTGACGAATTTATCATCGACACGCCGGTAGCGGAGGGAGCAACGCGCGTCGCGTCGCTGCGTCTGCTTGCCGAGGCGCGTCTTAACAAGGAGGTCACCGTATGAGCTTTGGCGAACAGCTGATTGCCTGGCGTCGCGAACTGCACCAGAACCCGGAGCTCTCCGGCCAGGAAGTGGAGACCACGACGCGCCTGCGCCAGTGGCTGACGAATGCCGGGATTACCCCGCAGCCTTACGACCTGTCTACCGGGCTGGTGGCGGAAATCGGCTCGGGCAGCAAGCTGATTGCGCTGCGGGCGGATATTGATGCCCTGCCGATTGAAGAGCGCAGCGGCGTGCCGTTTAGCTCGCAGCGTGCAGGCGTAATGCATGCCTGCGGACACGATATCCACACCAGCGTCATCCTCGGCGCCGCGTTAAAGCTGAAAGAGCGAGAGGCCTCGCTTAACGGCCGGGTGCGGATCCTGTTTCAGCCTGCCGAAGAGAACTTTGGCGGTGCGAAGAGCATGGTGCGCGCCGGTGCCTTACGCGATGTCAGTGCCATTTTCGGCATGCACAACGAGCCCGGCCTGCCGGTCGGTGAGTTCGCTACCCGCGGCGGTCCGTTCTATGCCAACGTCGACCGCTTTGTGATCCGCATTACCGGCAAGGGCGCGCACGCCGCGCGTCCGCACGAAGGCAACGACGCCATTGTACTGGCGAGCCAGCTGGTGACGGCGTTGCAAAGCGTCGCCAGCCGCAACGTCAATACGCTGGATTCGGTGGTGCTGAGCGTGACGCGCATTGCGGGCGGTAACACCTGGAACGTGCTGCCGGAAAGCGTCGAGCTGGAAGGCACGCTGCGTACCCATCGCACGGAAGTGCAGCAGAATGTGAAATCCCGCGTGGGCGAAATCGCTGCCGGTTTTGCCAGCGCCTTCAGCGCGCAGATTGATATCACCTGGTATGCCGGGCCCACCGCGCTGGTGAATGACGAACGCTGGGCCGATTTCGCCACCTCGGTCGCCCGGGACGCCGGATACGAAACCCGGCACGCCGAGCTGCATATGGGCGGGGAAGATTTTGCGGTCTATCTGCAGCAGATCCCGGGGGCGTTTGTCAGCATCGGCAGCAACAGCCCGTACGGTTTACATCATCCGGCATTTAATCCGGATGAAGCCTTAATTGAGCCCGCTGCCCGCTATTTTGCACAGCTTGCGGAAAAAGCCCTGCAACACGTTTAATTCTTAAGAGGTGAATATGTCTGCACATCGTCAACTGCGGCTGGGGACCATTTTGCATGGTGCATCCGGAAATATGTCCGCCTGGCGTCACCCTGAGGCCGTCGCCGATGCCAGTATCAATTTTGATTTCGTCAAATCGACGGCGTTAAAGGCGGAGGAGGGCAAACTCGATTTTTTATTCGTTGCCGACGGTCTCTACATAAACGAGAAATCCATCCCGCATTTTTTAAATCGCTTTGAACCGCTGACGGTGTTATCTGCTCTCGCCAGCATCACCTCGCGCCTGGGGCTGGTGGGAACCTTATCCACCTCCTACAGCGAACCCTTCACCACGGCGCGCCAGTTCGCCAGCCTCGACCATCTGAGCAACGGACGCGCGGGCTGGAACGTGGTGACCTCGCCGCTGGAAGGGTCGGCGAAGAACTTTTCCCGAGAAAAACACCCCGAGCATGCGCTGCGCTACCGGATCGCCGATGAGTATCTCGACGTGGTGAAAGGGCTGTGGGATTCCTGGGAAGGCGATGCGTTCGTACGTAATAAAGAGAGCGGGCAATTCTTTGACGCGTCAAAGCTTCACACCCTGGATCATCACGGTGATTTCTTCCAGGTCGCCGGGCCGCTGAATATTGGCCGCACCCCGCAGGGGCGTCCGATTGTCTTTCAGGCCGGGGCGTCGGACGACGGGAAAAAGCTGGCGGCGAAACATGCCGACGCCATTTTTACCCATCACGAAACCCTCGACGAGGCAAAAGCCTTTTACCGCGACGTAAAACAGCAGCTGGAAACAAACGGCCGCCGCGCGTCGGATCTCCATATTTTCCAGGGCGTCAGCGTGATTGTGGGAAAAGACGCCGAGGACGTGGAAAACCAGTACCAGACCACGGCGGCGCTGGTGTCGATTAACGATGCCCTCAATTACCTCGGGCGCTATTTCGAACATCATGATTTCAGCCAGTATCCGCTCGACGAGCCGTTCCCGGATATCGGCGATTTAGGCAAAAACAGCTTCCGCAGTACCACCGATGAAATTAAGCGTAACGCCCGCGAGCGCAGCTTAACCCTGCGTCAGGTAGCCCTTGAAGCTGCATCACCGCGCCCGCGCTTTTCCGGTACGCCGGAAGAGGTGGCTGACGGTCTGCAGGCCTGGTTTGAAGGCTATGCCGCTGACGGCTTCATCATTCAGGGCGGTACGCCGAATACCTTCCCGCGCTTTGTTGACCAGGTGGTGCCCATTCTTCAGGCCCGCGGCCTGTTCCGCACCGACTATCCGGGCACTACGCTGCGCGAAAGCCTGGGTTTAGACCAACCGAAAAACCAGTACACACAACAATAAAAGAGAACCCCGCTATGCAGAAAACATCGCTTATTCTGGCGCTCGCGCTGGCCTTTACCCCTGCCGTCTGGGCAGAGAATGTGAATATTAACGGCACCGGCGTGAGCATCGAGGCCAATAAAACGCCGGTTAACACTGCCAAAAACAATGATGCGGTGGCACAGCTGCCGAAAGACTATCGCTTTGCCGTGCCGGGGAAATTTACCGTGGCGGTTGCGGGGCTCAATCAACCGCCGCTGACGGTCTTCTCCGACGACAACAAAACGCTGCTGGGAAGCGAGGTTGACGTCGCCCGTCTGGTCGCCGACAGCCTCGGGCTGGAGCTGAACGTGGTGCCCACCTCCTGGGAAGACTGGCCGCTGGGCGTGGCCTCCGGGAAATACGATGCCGCCATCAGCAACATCACCGTCACCAAAGAGCGTAAAGAGAAGTTTGACTTTGCCACCTACCGAAAAGATTCCCTCGGGTTCTACGTGAAATCAACCAGCCCGATCAAGTCGCTTGAGAAGGCTGAGGACATCGCCGGGCTGCGGATTATCGTCGGCTCCGGCACCAACCAGGAGGCCATTCTGCTCGCATGGAATGCCGAAAACCTGAAGAAGGGGCTGAAGCCCTTTACCCCGATCTACACCAAAGACGATGCGGCACAAACGCTGGCGCTGCAGTCAGGACGCGCGGATGCCTACTTTGGTCCGAACGTGATTGGCGCCTGGAAAGCGGCGCTGAACGGGAAAACCAAACTGGTGGGCAGCGTCGACGGCGGCTGGCCGAAGGCGGCGCACATCGCGGTGACGCTGAAAAAAGGCAGCGGACTGGTTGAGCCGGTGCAAACCGCGCTGAACGGCGTCATCAAAAACGGCGATTACGACAAAGTGCTGAACCGCTGGGGAGAAGGGGTCGAGCGCATTCCTCAGTCCGAAGTGAACCCGGCTGGCCTGGGTGATTAAGGAGGCGTGATGAGCGAACGATTTCGTGATGTATCACCGGAAGATGCTGAACTTCAGCCCATTATCGAGGGGTTGTTTGGTGAATATGCCGCCCGCTACGGGGACTACTTCTCTAAAGACGCGGAAGTGGAGCTCACCGAGTGGTATTTAGCGCCGCAGGGGTTGTTTATCGTCCTGGAGCGCGACGGGAAGATTATCGCCACCGGCGCGTACAAACCGTTCGACGAACGCACCGCGGAAATCAAACGCATCTGGACGGACAAAACCCTGCGTCAGCAGGGGCTTGCCGGGCGCGTGGTGCAGGAGCTGGAGCGCAGGGCGGTGCTGGCAGGGTACAGTCAGATCTACCTGACAACCGGCTTTCGTCAGCCGGAGGCGGTCAGGCTCTATCTTAGCCAGGGCTATCAGCCGCAGTTCGATCTGAACCGCGATCCGGAAGAGTACAGCCAGCCGCCGTTTGACGGTCGGCTGCGTTTCACCAAAACGCTGGTACGTGAAGCGTTCAGTAAAACCGCATGAGGAACGACGATGAGCAACGTTGAAACCATTAAGGTGGTCCCGGCGCGTTATCCGCTGCGGGCCGTCGGCGCCGCGGTGGCGCTGTTTGTCCTGGCGGTCGTGATTCAGTCCGTGGCCTTTAACCCGCGCTGGGAGTGGGCGGTGTTCGCCCGCTGGTTCTTCGACCCGGTGATCCTCGAAGGTGTCGGACAGACCCTGCTGCTGACGCTGATCGGCACCGCGCTGAGCGTGGTGTTTGGCGGCATGCTGGCCCTGGCGAGACTCTCTTCATCCTGGCTGCTGAGCAGCCTGGCGTGGGCGTACATCTGGCTGTTTCGGTCGCTGCCGCTGATTGTGGTGCTGATCATTCTGTACAACTTTTCCTATCTCTACGACACGCTCTCGCTCGGCGTGCCGTTCACCGGCATTACCTGGGGCAGCTTTGAAACCATCAACGTGCTGGGACAATTTTCTACCGCCGTGGTGGGGCTAACCCTGGTGCAGAGCGCCTATACCGCTGAGATCATTCGCGGGGGCTTCCTCGGGGTCGATCACGGGCAGTATGAGGCCGCCGCCGCGCTCGGCCTGCCGGCCTGGCGTCGCACGGTGCGCATCATTTTGCCTCAGGCGCTGCGCACCATTCTGCCGTCGGGGTTCAATGAAATCATCAGCCTCGCGAAGGGCACGGCGATGGTGTACGTCCTGGCGATGCCGGAACTGTTCTATACCATCCAGATGATCTACAACCGCACGCAGGAGGTGATCCCGCTGCTGATGGTCGGTGCCGCCTGGTACCTGGCGATCACCACCGTCCTGTCCGCTATCCAGTACGGTGTTGAACGCGCACTTGCCCGCAGCGAACGCCGCTCTGCCGTTAATCAGAACCGTGCCGCCCGTCGTACCCGTTCTGTCACCACCACGCCAGCACAGGAGCCTATCCATGCAAGCCTCTCCTGAAGGACATATTTCGATTACCGGCGTCAGCAAATTTTTTGGCCGCCATAAGGCGCTCGACAACGTTTCGCTTGAGATCCCGCCCGGGTCCGTGACGGTCATTCTCGGGCCGTCCGGGTCAGGCAAATCAACCTTGCTGCGCACCATTAATCACCTGGAGCGCGTCGATGAAGGCTTTATTCAGATCGACGGGGATTACATTGGCTACCGTCGTCAGGGAGACAGGCTCTACGAGCTGAAGGAGAAGGAGATCCTCAAACAGCGCGTCAACGTGGGCTATGTGTTCCAGAACTTCAATCTCTTTCCGCATCTCACGGTGCTGGAAAACCTGATTGAGGCGCCCATTGCGCATAAAAAGCTCAGCAAAAAAGAGGCGGTAGAAAGGGCGTACAGCCTGCTGGACGTGGTCGGGCTGCGGGATAAAGCCGATGCCTGGTCGCGGCATCTCTCCGGCGGGCAACAGCAGCGTATTGCCATTGCCCGTGCGCTGGCGTTACGTCCTCGCGTGATGCTGTTTGATGAACCCACCTCGGCGCTGGATCCGGAGCTGGTAGGGGAAGTGCTGGACGTAATCAAAAAACTGGCCCGGTCCGGGACTACGCTGGTGGTGGTCACTCACGAGATCGGCTTTGCCCGGGAAGTGGCGGATCAGGTGGTGTTTATGGTAGACGGAAAAATTGTCGAGCAGGGAAGCAGTGACGAGGTATTAAACCGTCCGTCACATGCGCGAACGCGCCAGTTCCTGTCAAAAGTGCTGTAAGGAGCGCAGATGAAATATGGACTTCTGGCGGGGCTGGTCTTCACGACGGTGAGCCACGCCAGCATTGATTTGAAAGCTAACGAACAGCCGCTGCCGGTGACGGTGGATCGGCAGGCCGTGGCGAAGATCCCCGCCGGTTACAAATTCGTGGAGCCGGGTACGCTGACGGTCGCCGTCTCAATGCTGAACTCCCCGCCGCTGGCGCTGCTGGCCAGCGATAACCGTACGCGCATTGGCAGCGACCCGGATATCGCCCGCCTGCTGGCGGGCAGCCTGGGGCTGAAGCTGAAGCTGGTGCCGACGGCGTGGGAAGACTGGCCGCTGGGGATCGCCTCCGGGCGCTACGACGTGGCGCTGGTGAACATTGCGGTGACCGAACAGCGTAAAGAGAAGTTTGATTTTGCGACCTACCGCGTCGACTCGCTGGCGTTTTCGGTGAAATCCACCAGTGAGATCCAGTCAATCAAAAGCGCGGAAGATCTGGCCGGGAAAAGGGTGATTGTCGGCTCCGGTACGAATCAGGAACGCATTCTGCTGGGCTGGAACGAAGAGAATAAAAAGGCGGGGCGCGAGCCTGCGCTGCCGGTTTATCTCCACGATGATGCTTCGGGCAATCTCTATATCCAGTCCGGCAGGGCGGATGTGTTCTTTGGCCCTCAGTCGGTTTCAGCCTATAAAGCGGCACTCACAGGTAAAACCCGCGTGGTCGGTTTAGGGCCGAAAAAAGCCTATGTCGCGACCACGACCAAAAAAGGCAATGAGCTGGTGTACGCGTTACAGGCGGCGCTGGACGGCGCGATCAAGCGGGGAGATTACCAGAAGGTGCTGGCGCGCTGGGGCGAGCAGGGGGAAGCGGTGGCACAGTCGGAGGTCAACCCGCCTGGGATAACCTACTAATGGTGCTCTACACTTAGGATTTTCACTCCTGAGGGGGCAACATGATTAAACTCTATGGCGTACCCGGCTGGGGCTCGGCGATCGGTGAAGTGATGCTTACCCTGGCTGATATCCCTTATCAATTTATCAACGTGGACGGGTTTGACCAGCCCGGCCCGCAGCGTGAGCTCCTGCAAAAGCTCAACCCGCTGTGTCAGGTGCCGACGCTGGCGCTGGAAAATGGCTCCATCATGACCGAAACGGCGGCGATTGCCCTGATGGTGCTCGACAGATGTCCCGACCTTGCTCCGCCCGTGGGGCAGGCCGAACGCCAGCAGTTTCAGCGTCTGCTGATCTGGTTTGTGGCCAACGTCTATCCAACATTTACGTATGCAGACTATCCGGAACGCTGGGTGCCGGATGCGCCGGAACAGCTGCAGAAAAACTGCATCGCATACCGGAAATCCCTCTATTTGTGGTTCGAAAGTCAGCTTAAGGCCGCCCCGTTTGCGCTGGGGGAAAGGCTGACGCTGCTGGATGTGTATATTGCGGTGGCGCGCACCTGGGGGCCTCGTCACGCCTGGTTTGCCGAAAACACCCCTAAATTCACGGCAATTGCGGACACCGTATGTCAGCTACCGGAACTGCACAAGGTGTTAAAGGCAAACAATATTATCTGATAACGTGTAACCCACATTCACAACCGGAAGCCTGCACATGCCACACGTAGATATCAAATGTTTTCCCCGTGATTTGAACGACGAACAAAAAACGGCCCTGGCGGCGGATATTGCCGACGTGATTATTCGCCATTTCAACAGCAAAGACAGTTCCGTGTCGGTGGCGTTGAACCAGATCGCGCCTGAAGACTGGAAGGCGCAGGTCTGGGATACCGAAATTGGACCGAAGCTGGAGGAGCTTATTAAGAAGCCCGGGTATTCGATGTAAGATCTTTGCCGGGGAGCGAATAAGTCCTCCCCGGCTTGTTTTCCCGTTTTTCGCAAAAATCGATAAAAATGCGTTTTGTCTTATCCGCTACACTTAACGTTTCTGGCTGACATATTATTAATCCTTAGGAAAGATCTTCAACAGAATCAATTAAGGACAGACACGTTAAAGGATAATTTTCTGATGACAAAATTACCCCGTTTTTCATTCGCCTTTCTTCATCCCCGTTACTGGCTAAGCTGGGCCGGCATTGCCGCGCTGTGGCTCATCATGCTGCTCCCTTATCCGCTTCTGTTCAGAATCGGTCATTGCCTTGGTCGACTGGCGATGCGCCTGCTTCCCCGCCGCGTCGAAATTGCCCGCCGCAACCTGGAGCTTTGTTTCCCGGAGATGAAAAAGGCGGAGCGAGAGTCATTGCTGCAGCTTAATTTTGAATCGGTAGGAATGGGGGTGATCGAGACCGGGATGGCATGGTTCTGGCCCGAGTGGCGGGTGAAGAAATACTTTACCGTGCGGGGTTATGAGCACATGGAAAAGGCCAGGGCGCAGGGAAAGGGCGTGGTGCTGGTGGGGATGCATTTTCTGACGCTTGAGCTGGGCGCGCGGATATTTGGCATGCTTAACCCGGGTATCGGGGTGTATCGTCCTAATAATAATGCCCTGCTGGACTGGCTTCAGACGCGCGGGCGCCTGCGTTCCAATAAAACCATGCTCGATCGTCATGATTTAAAGGGCATGATCCGCTCGCTGAAGCAAAATGAAATTTTGTGGTACGCCCCGGACCATGACTATGGCAAAACCAATAGCGTATTTGTGCCGTTCTTTGCGGTGCCGGATGCTGCGACGACCGCTGGAAGCTATATGCTGGTCAAAAGCGCTAAGCCTGCCGTCATTCCCTTTGTGCCGCGCCGTAAGGCGGATGGCACCGGTTACGAGCTGATCATTCTGGACGATATCAGCGAGGCGTTGCAGGGCGGCGATAAAGAAGCCGTGGCGACGCAGATGAACAGGGCGATTGAACACGCTGTACGGATGGCGCCAGAACAGTATATGTGGCTGCACCGGCGCTTCAAAACGCGTCCTGAAGGTGTACCTGACCGGTATGGCCGCCGCAAGAGCGTGGCACCACGGGGTGATATTATCTCCGCCAGCGATTTTTCTGACCGATCAGGCATACAGCACTAAAGCCTCAGCGATGCCCTCACCCTGCGGTGAGGGCATGACCGTCGCTACAGCGCGGATCGGCGGTACGGCGCATAGTCCGCCTGCCACCAGGTCTTCTCGATACGCGCCATCAACGTCTCATCATCTATCGCCGGTGCCACGCCCTGTTCAATCGCAGCCCGGGCGACGGCGACGGCAATCTGGCGTGAGACCGTTTCAATCTGATCTACCGGCGGCAGCAATCCACCTTTTTCCGTGGTGACCAGAGGAGACTGCGCGGCCAGGCTGCGGCTAGCTGCCATCAGCATCTCTTCCGTGACCCGGCGCGCGTTACAGGCCAGAACGCCCAGCCCCAGACCAGGGAAGATATAGGCGTTGTTACACTGGGCAATCTCGTAGTGTGCATTCTCCCAGAATACCGGCGCGAACGGACTGCCGGTGGCCACCAGCGCGGCTCCCTGGGTCCAGGCGATAAGATCCTGAGGCTGGGCCTCCGCCCGCGACGTCGGGTTTGAGAGCGGCATGATAATCGGACGCGGGCAGTGGCGATGCATCTCTTTGACAATCTCTTCGCTGAACAGCCCCGGCTGGCCTGAAACGCCGATCATCACCGTAGGATGCGCGTTCTTAACCACGTCCAGCAGGGAAATATTCTTCGCCTCTACCTGCCAGCGGCTAACGGCGTCGCGCGCGGTAAGCAGGTTTTTCTGGAAATCGAGCAGGTTGGTCATGTCGTCGGTCAGCAGACCGAAGCGATCGACCATGAAGATCCGGCTGCGCGCTTCGGACTCGCTCAGGCCGTCATCCACCATCAGCGCCACAATTTTTTCAGCGATCCCGCACCCGGCAGAACCACTGCCCAGGAAGACAACGCGCTGATCGCGAATGCGGGTGCCTGCCGCATGGGCCGCCGCCATCAGCGTACCTGAGGTGACCGCTGCCGTGCCCTGGATATCATCATTGAAGCAGCACAGCTGGTCGCGGTAGCGCTGGAGCAGGCGGGTGGCGTTTTTCTGCGCAAAGTCTTCAAACTGCAGGAGAACGTTGGGCCAGCGTGCTTTCACGGTGCTGACAAACATATCCATAAACTCAGCGTATTGGTCGTCGCTGATGCGCGGATGACGCCAGCCCATGTACATCGGGTCGTCGAGGTGTTGCTGATTATTGGTGCCGACATCCAGCATAATCGGGAGGGTGGAGGCCGGATGGATCCCTCCGCAGGCGGTATAGAGCGACAGCTTGCCAATCGGAATGCCCATACCGCCGATACCCTGGTCGCCAAGCCCTAAAATACGTTCCCCGTCCGTCACCACAATCACGCGAACGTCGTTGCGTGAAAAGCTTTGCAGCATCTCATCAATACGATGACGGTTAGGCCATGAAATAAACAAGCCGCGCGCGCGGCGATAAATCGTAGAGAAATGCTCGCAGGCTTCACCGACCGTCGGGGTATAGATAATCGGTAACGTCTCTTTCAGATGCGAACGCAAGAGATTGTAAAAGAGAGTTTCATTGGTGTCCTGAATATTTCGCAGGTAAACATGACGCGAGATATCGCTTTTAAAATGACAGAACTGTACCCAGGCGCGCTCGGTTTGTTCTTCAATAGTTTCAACGTTGTGCGGCAATAACCCATGCAGATTAAAATTATCACGCTCTTCTTTAATAAAAGCGAGTCCTTTATTTAATAGCGGATTCTCCAGCAATACGGCCCCATTGTAAGGGGTGTACAGAACTTCTTTCCGGGACATGGTTAACTCCTGAATTTTTATATAAAACAGATTAAGAGATGAAATAGATCATAATGCCTTCGGTCACGACCCCGACGGCAGTACCAATTAATATGGAAGAGGATGCGGTATCAATATAGGTGTCGCTGCGTAAAGCAAACATCCCCGCGGCAATAGCGGAAGGCGTTGCGCCAATAATTACGACCTGCTGCAGTAAGGTATGACTCAGGCCAAAGGCGATCCCTGCGGCGGCCATCATTGCCGGCTGAATCAGGTTTTTAATACTGATATTGGTAAATGTCTGCACGTTCAGTTTTGGACGTTCACCGTAAAACAGCAGGCCGAGGGCAAACAGGGACAGTCCGCCGGAAACCTTGCCAACCATCTCAATAGGCATGCTGAGAATGGAAGGGATTTGCACACCGGCGAGACTGAGCAAGACGCCGGAGACCGGGATCCAGACGATAGGGTTGCGAGCCGCTTTGATGAGGTTTTGTACGATCATCGCCCCCGGGTGCAGCGCCTCCAGGCCATCATGACCGTTTTTATCACCCATACGAATCAGGACGATAGTCAGAGGGATCATGATAACGCTGGTGATAATGTTACCTATCAGCACACCGATAAATCCTTCCGGCCCAATCAATACCGCCAGGACCGGCGCGCCAAAGTAGGCCATATCAGGAAAGGCGCAAACCAGAGACTGAATGGCGCTGGTTTTGATATCGTGGCGAAAAACATAGCGTGAAATAAACAGCGTCAGTAAATACGACCCCATTAAACCGACAACCAGGACGGCCATAAAGGTCAGGTTTTTAATTTTATTGGGATCGGTATGCAATGCACCAATGAAAAGATGAAAAGGAAGGGCGAAACGAATCACCACGGTTGCCATGACGTTTGCATCTTCACGCCGGGAATATCCCAGCTTTCCACTTAGCCATCCAAGTAACATAATAAAGACGAGCGGAAACAGTGACTGTAATAGTAATGAAGGCATAGTATTTCCTGTAGGGTATTTTATGTGTTTTATTGCAGCGCTAATCTAGCGCTTAGATAGCAGGGCAGGAGTGACAAGTGTCACACTCTCTCTGGTTTTATTAATTTCAAAAAGATTGCATTAGTTGGATAAGTAATGCTTGCGTTAAAAATTGATAAGACGCAAGAATGCGATATGAGTTGCGATAAATAACTTTAGTTACTAAACGCTGAATTAAGTTATTTAAAGGCAAAGAGCCGAATTGTTCACATTTCTCCCTGCAGGCCCGTGATAATTTCACCCTGAGCCTGTTTTTAGAAAAGGCCATCTAAATCATTATTTATATTTAAGAACATTTTTTCGTATCAGGAATAGTTTCAGTTATTCCTTTCTCTGTATATCCGAACACAATTTTCAGGTGATTATATGAAAGATAATCCTGTACCGACTTCTGAGCTGTCTACCTCGCGTTTTGCCTTTGGGCTCAACAATACCGAGGTGGGCACGGTCCCGCTGATGCTGTTCGTCGGGATTGCCGCGATTGTGGCGACATCCGCCTGGGCAGGGCTGCTGCCAAAAAATATGATAGGTGGCCTCGCGGTGATCATGACCCTCGGTTTCGCGTTTGCGAAAGTAGGGCGTCAAATCCCGGTGCTGAAAGATATCGGCGGCCCGGCTATCCTGTGCCTGATGGTGCCCTCCGTGCTGGTCTATTTTGGCGTATTCGGGAAACATACCCTTGATACCGTGCATCTGCTGATGAAAGAGGCGAACCTGCTCTATTTCGTGATTGCCTGCCTGGTGGTCGGCAGCATTCTGGGGATGAACCGGGTGCTGCTGATCCAGGGGATGATGCGCATGTTTGTTCCGCTGGTGGCGGGAACATGCATGGCCGTGCTGAGCGGCCTCATTGTGGGCTCACTGTTTGGTTATACGCCTTACCACACCTTCTTCTTCATCATTGTGCCCATCATTGGCGGCGGAATTGGCGAGGGCATTTTGCCGCTGTCCCTGGCCTATTCGGCAATACTGGGGCAGACGCCGGACGTCTACGTTGCACAGCTGGCACCCGCTGCGGTCGTCGGGAATATCTTCGCCATTATTTGTGCGGGCTCGCTGGCGCGTCTTGGCGCGAAACGTCCTGCGCTTTCGGGAAATGGCATGCTCACGCGGAGTAAAGACGACGCCAGCCTGTTTGCCGGGGCGCAAAGCACACAGCAGACGGATTTTCATCTGATGGGCGGCGGGTTACTGATGGTGTGCGCGTTTTTCATCGTCGGCGGATTGTTTGAAAAACTGGTCCACATTCCCGGACCGGTGCTGATGATCCTGATTGCTGTTCTGTGTAAATACTTCAGGGTGATCCCGGCCTCAATGGAGCAGGGCGCGCACAGTTGCTATAAATTCGTCTCGGCTGCGCTGGTCTGGCCGCTGATGATCGGCCTCGGGATGTTATACGTACCGCTTGAGAGCGTGGTGTCGGTCTTCTCGGTGGGATACGTGGTGGTATGCGGTTCGGTTGTGATTGCGATGGCGCTGAGCGGCTACTTTATCGCGTCGCGTCTGAATATGTATCCTGTGGAAGCGGCCATTGTGACCTGCTGCCACAGCGGGCTGGGCGGAACGGGGGACGTGGCCATTTTGTCCGCGTCTAATCGGATGTCGCTCATGCCGTTCGCGCAGATCGCCACCCGCATCGGCGGTGCTTCGACGGTGATTTTCGCCACGCTGCTGATGGGCTGGATTATGGCGCACTGATTCGAAACGTCAGGATACTGAATCGCAACGACATTTTCAGGATGTCGCTGCGGTTCAGTCCTTTATAAATATCACCGTACTGTATAGAATTACCGCATCCACAGCGACGGGATACCACATGATGACCGGAAGAGTTGATTATCAGATTGAAAAATATCTCCTTACCGAAGCCGCCGAGCCGGAGCGCCTGACGCGCCAGTGGGCGGAGGTGATGGAAGAGTGTCGTGAGCAAAAGTCCGGGGCAGAGGAGCGGTTGCGTCTCGCGTTGCTTAATGTGGATTACGTCACCAGCTTCGAGCTGCCCTTCAGGCTACTTCTCACCCGTGCGCCCCAGTTAATAGATGTTGCCAGAAAAGAGCTTCAGCTCAGTCAGAAAAATGTTCTGTTTAACGGCAAGCGCTTTGGCTGCGTCTATAGCCTGAAAAGGGATCTCGATGGAATACCTGACGAGTTTACCTATCAGCTGAAAACGCGGATCCAGCGCAGTGACGCGACAGGATGTAATGAAGTGCCTTACAGGCAAATTGCCCAGCAGGTCAAAGCCCCAAAGGAACGTCTCAAGCTGGCGCTGGAAAACGGCCTGTCTGTGACTGCACTTGACGGGCTTTTCTGGTTTGGCATTCAGCGCATTGCGGCGGATGTACAGAGGTTAAGGAAAATGGGCGTGAGAATTGTGACGTCGGAGACCGAAGTCTTTGATACGCTGACAAAGACCAGCCGACGGATCCCCGTATATAGCCTTGCTCGCCCGGAATGAGTATTCGCCGCTGAGCGGTCGACTGCATCAAACATGACGGAAAATGGCGGCCAGTTTTTTTACAGCGTCTTCTATTTCCCTTTCCGTGTAAGCAGCAAATCCCATCAAAAAACCGGTGGACGCGGGGGGACCTGCATATAAATCGGTAAGCCCAAGTATATCAACACCCGCACGGCGGGCGGCGGTGGCTATCTCTTTCTCGGATATTCCGTGCTTGAGGTGACAAGGCATTTGCATTCCCCCCGCAGGCGTTTCAGAGGCAACATACTCAGAAAGATACGCATCCATCAGGCTTGCCAGCGTGTCGCGACGAGCAACATAAATTCCCCGCATCTTACGAACATAGGCACCAAAATGGCCTCCCTCCAGAAATTTAGCCAGCGTCAGCTGGGTTATTGAGGCGGTGTGACCATCCATCAATGTCCTCGCCATGGTAAAGGGCTCTGTCAATTCTGAGGGAACGATCATGTAGGCAATACGCAGCCCAGGGAACAGAGACTTGGTGAACGTGCCGATATAAATTGTCCGGTTGTACGTATCAAGCCCCTGAAGACTGGCCATAGGCTTACCTTCGTAGTGAAACTCACTGTCATAGTCATCCTCAATGATCCAGGCCCCGTAACGGTTTGCCCATTTGACAACTGACAGTCGTCGGTCAAGAGAGAGCGTCACCCCGGTAGGGTACTGATGAGAAGGCGTAAGGTATATCGCCCTGGCTGGCTCGGTCAGAGAATTAAGACCGTCAACCGAGATGCCTTTTTCATCAAGAGGAACCGGAATGCAGCGAAGTCCTGCGGCGTTGAACGCTTTGTGTGCCCCTTGATAGGAGGGATCTTCAATGACAATGCCGTCTCCGGCATCCATCAGCACGTGGGAACAGAGCGCAAGCGCCTGTTGAGAACTTGTCAGAACGATGATCTGTTCTGCCCTCGCACGCGTCCCGCGCTCAAGGTTGACATATTCCGCAATGGCCCGTCGCAGGTGCTCTATACCCTGTGGTGGACTTTGCTCTAATGCCTGATGCTGAAACTCCTTCAGGACCTGTCGCTGAAGACGCTCCCAGGTTGAAATGGGAAACATGCGGGTTTCTGGAATGCCGGGCGCAAGGGGACGAGGGGAGGAAAATTCGCGGATCCCGCCGCTTTCATAAACGATCTTACCTCGGACGCTGAGTTTTGCTTTTCGTATCTCAGCGGTTGGCTGATGCTGTCGAGGACGGGATTTTAAAAAGCGCGCGCTGGAAGAGACGAAGCTCCCTCTGCCTGTTTGTCTCTCAATAAACCCTTCGGCATGCAGGCTGGAGTAGGCCACTTCTATGGTATCCCGGGAAACGCTGAGAGAAGCCGCCAGAGCGCGTGAAGCAGGAAGGGCCTTACCGTGAGATAATACCCCTTCCAGTATCAGCGTCCGTATTGCTCTCTGGATCCTTTCATGAAGCGGTAGCGATCCGTTAGCGGGGTCGATAATCCATGCCTTAACCGTTTCAAGCTGCGCGTACTTAAACATTACGTTGTCCACTTTTCCTCTGTGTCTCTTGATTCTAAAGCAATACTGCATGCAGCAGGATGAAAAATTGGTCTGCTTTGATGTCGAGAATTGGCGGGGCAAAACGTGCCATTCAGCGAATACACTCTTCCTGAAACGAATAAACGGGTGAGAGAAGAGGCAATATGAACAATACGATCGTGACAATTGAGGCAGTTAAAGAACGTGATTTTGAAAGCTGGATGCCACTATGGGGAAAATATCAGGCGTTTTACCACGTCGATCTGTCCGGGGCGATTACAGAACGAACCTGGCAACGATTTTTCAGCCCCGTTGAGCCGCTATTCTGCGTGGTGGCACGATGTAATCGAGAAATAGTGGGTTTTGCGCATTATCTCTTTCACCGTTCGACCTGGGCTGAGAGCGATTACTGCTACCTCGAAGATTTATATGTCTGCGAAGCTGTCAGGGGCAAACATATTGGCAAACAGTTAATAGAATATGTTCAGAGAGAAGCCAGAAAACATCATGCCAGTCATCTTTACTGGCATACGCATGAAGCCAACTATCGCGGGCAACGATTGTATGACTGGATTGCGAAAAAAAGTGGAATGATTGAATATCGTATGCAGGTAAGGTAAATCCCTTTGCTGACGATATGCCCCTTACATCATTAAGGGGCTTTAACCCGATATGCTCTTATGATTTAGCCTGTAAAAGTATCGCCATCAGCCCCGGAAAGCGGGCATCCAGATCCTCTCTGCGCAATGAAATCATGTTTTCTCGTCCCTGCGGACGCTGCCAGATCACGCCGCTGTCGCGCAATACGCGCCAGTGATGGGTCATCGTAGACTTCACCACATCTTCCGGGCGCAGCGCGTTACAGCTGAGTTCGCTGCCATCGGCCAGCCGGCGAATTATCGACAGCCGGAGCGGGTTGCCGAGGGCAAACAGCACATTTTCCAGCAGTATTTGTTCAGTTTCAGGGTGGTTTGGGATCATCGTTTTCCTGCGTATGGCGTCAGATTGAGCTATATCAACAATAGGTCAACCGTTAAAAAATAGTTCGATAATACTCGTACAATAGGACTATTATAGCAAACGAACGAATGCACGACCATCCTGGTCGTCACAGACAAGTCATAAGACTTAAGGAAATATCATGCCCCGACCCATCCCTCTCGAACGTTATCGCAACATCGGTATCTCCGCGCATATCGATGCCGGTAAAACCACCACCACTGAGCGCATCCTGTTTTATACCGGGATGAGCCACAAGCTGGGTGAAGTACACGATGGCGCGGCAACCACTGACTGGATGGCGCAGGAGCAAGAGCGCGGGATTACGATTACCTCCGCGGCGGTCAGCTGCTTCTGGCCGGGTATGGACAGAGGATATGAGCCGCACCGGATCAACATCATCGACACCCCGGGGCACGTGGATTTCACCATTGAAGTAGAACGTTCCATGCGCGTACTCGACGGTGCCGTGATGGTGTATGACTCCGTGGGCGGCGTGCAGCCGCAGTCAGAAACCGTCTGGCGTCAGGCCAATAAATATCACGTTCCGCGACTGGCCTTCGTCAACAAAATGGACCGTCCGGGTGCCGATTTCTTCCGCGTCGTGCGGATGATGCAGGAACGCCTGAAGGCCAATCCGGTGCCGATTGTCATCCCGGTGGGTGCTGAAGATCACTTCACCGGCGTGGTGGATCTCATCAAGATGCGCACCATTCTGTGGGACGATGCGACGCAGGGCATGGTGTTTACCTATGCGCCCGTGCCGGATGATTTAGTCAGCACCGCCCAGGAATGGCGGGAAAAAATGGTCTCTGCGGCGGCGGAAGCCAGCGATGAACTGATGGATAAGTACCTGGAGACGGGCGACCTGACGGAAGCGGAAATCATCAAAGGGTTGCGTATTCGCACCATCTCGGGCGAAATCCAGCCGATGCTGTGCGGCAGCGCGTTCAAGAATAAAGGCGTACAGCGCATGCTCGATGCGGTTATTGAGCTCATGCCGTCGCCGCTGGACGTGCCGGCCATTGATGGCGTGGATGAAAAAGGGCAGCATGCGGAGCGTCATCCGAGCGATGATGAGCCGTTCTCGGCCCTGGCCTTCAAGCTGATGAGCGACCCGTATGTCGGGCAGCTGACCTTTATCCGCGTGTACTCTGGCGTGCTGCGCAAAGGCGACGCGGTGTACAACCCGGTGAAAGGGAAGAAAGAGCGTATCGGACGTATTGTGCTGATGCATGCCAACGATCGCCACGAGGTGGACGAACTGCGCGCCGGGGATATCGCGGCCTGTGTCGGGCTGAAAGACGTGACCACCGGCGACACGCTTACCGATCCGAACGCCGTCATTACGCTTGAGCGCATGGAGTTCCCGGATCCGGTGATCTCGCTGGCGATTGAGCCGAAAACCAAAGGCGATCAGGAGAAAATGGGGATCGCGCTGCAGCGTCTGGCAGCGGAAGACCCGTCTTTCCGCCTGCATACTGACGAAGAGTCCGGCCAGACCATTATCTCCGGGATGGGTGAGCTACACCTCGAGATTATCGTCGACCGCATGAAACGTGAGTTTGGCGTCGAGGCAAATATCGGTCGTCCGCAGGTGACCTACCGTGAAACCCTGCGTAAAACGGTGAAGGATATCGAAGGCAAATTTGTCCGTCAGTCCGGCGGTAAAGGCCAGTACGGTCATGTGGTGCTGAGCCTGGAGCCGCTGGAGCCCGGAAGTGGTTTTAAATTTGAAGATGCCACTAAGGGCGGCGTGGTGCCGCGCGAGTATATCCCGTCCGTTGAGAAAGGACTGCGGGAAGCAATGAACAGCGGGGTACTGGCGGGCTATCCGGTCGTCGATGTCAAAGCGACGCTGACGTTTGGCTCGTATCACGATGTCGACTCCTCGGAGATGGCCTTCCGCATGGCGGCGATCCTCGCTTTCAAAGAGGGCGCCCGCAGGGCGGATCCGGTGATCCTTGAGCCGATCATGCATGTGGAGGTGGAAACGCCGGAAGAGTACGCCGGTAACATTATGGGCGATCTCTCTTCACGACGCGGCATGGTGCAGGGGATGGCGGAGCAGTACGGCAGCCAGATTATTCGTGCTGACGTGCCGCTGGCAGAGATGTTTGGCTATGCCACGACATTGCGCTCGATGTCCCAGGGACGCGCGACGTATACGATGGAGTTCCATCATTTTGCGGAAGCCCCGCGGAATGTTGCGGATGAGATTATTTCACGACGTGCGAAGTAGTTAATGAATTGCACACGGTAGCCGCTGGGTTACCGTGTGCTTTTGCCGCTGTAGCAGAGGGCTTTCATATCCGATTATTACTTGATCAGCGTGGCCGATCGAACTTTCCATTTCCCTTCTTCCTGAACGAGACAATCTGCTACAACGTGATCTTGTTTCTTACCAAATGCGAGATAGACGTTTGTGCAAACGGCATCAAAATCAGAGTGTAAGACGGTTATCTGATTCCAGTCTTCATCCCAGTCCTGCGATTTGATGAACATATCAGCATCGGGCATGTCTTTTTCGTTACTGTCGCCAGAGTACATTTCTTTAATCGCTGCAATGGTCCCTGAGGCAACATATTCATTCATGATGTCTGGTTTCAGCACCGGCGGTTTGTCCTGATTCAGCTGAGCGATATACCATTGATTGAATTTAAGTGCTGCCTGGTCTGGTGAAGAGATGCTATCTGCGACCGCGAAGGGAGACAGGGCTAAAAGAAAAAAGCAGAGTGTTTTCATTAGTCATGCCTGAACAGTTCGTAATGGGGCTGTATGTTTCGGTAAGCCTGTCCTGGATACAGAGTGCGTTGTACAAAATCACTTATCCATTGCTGACCATCGTATATGCAAACGTGCCCGCTATCGTGACCCACAATATTTTGGATAACGGCTACGTCACCGGCATGAGGTTGATCGTATACCAGGCGGAATCCAGCGTTGACCAATGTACGCCCCATGTCTTTTGCCAGACGCGTATTGGGGATTTTTAATCTTCCCCCCGTTCTGATCGCTTCGGTGACGTAGTGAGCACAATACCCCGTGCTCTTAGGTTGGGCGTGTGATTTGGCATATGAGATTGCGCCATCTTTATTCCATGTCATTGATATTTCCTTAATGCGAGAATGCTAATGCAGCAACTCCGGAAATATCCTCCGTTTTACCACGCAATAGTAAACATAAAATGCCATAGAAATTTAATATAATTCAGTAAGATATCATTTAGAAAATCAATCCAGCGCCTTCACCATCTTCCCACTCGCCACAAATGTCCCGGCTCCAAGATGATGCAGGGTATTCAGCTTATCCTCGTCAAACTGCCAGCGTCCGGCGACAAACGCGCGTTCATCGGCTGCCGCTGAAACCACTTCTCCAAACAGCGTATCGTATTTTTCTGCCGCAGAAGTTACAGGTAATAACCGACACTCCATCCACGCCAGACATTTTTCTTCAATCACCGGCAGGCCAAGTTCAGGACCGTTCACGACCGGGATCCCGTAGCAGTTGAATTTGTCTTCATCGCGCCCGCTGACGCTGCCGACCGCGTAAGTCCAGTTGGCCGCCGCCACGCCGGGGATGACGATGCCAAATTTCCCACTGCGTTCAATCAGCTCGCGCGACCAGGTACTTTTGTCCACCACGATTGCGATGCGCGGCGGCTCAAACTCAACGGGCATTGACCATGCGGCGGCCATCACGTTGCGTCTGTCGAGGCTTTCATCCCGACTGGTGATAAGCACAGTAGGGCCGTGGTTCAGCAGACGGCTGGCATGACGTAATTCAACAGGTCGAAAGTGGCTCATAGGATCTCCTCATCTACATCGATGAGTATGACGAAAAAGCACGTAAATCAAAGTGAGTGCGTAAAATTAGTTTATAAACAGAACATCACAATCAAAGGAAACTGATTAATGTCCCCATTCCTGACCGCCTATTTCGCCCGCATCGGCTGGACGCAACCGACCGCTGTTGATATTGATACCCTGCGCGCGCTGCATTTACATCACAACTGTGCGATCCCTTTTGAGAATATGGATGTCGTTCTGCCACGCGAAATCCAGCTTGACGATCGGTGCCTGGTCGACAAGCTGGTCACCGCCCGTCGCGGAGGATATTGCTTTGAGCAAAACGGCCTGTTTGAGCGGGTATTGCGTGAGGTCGGGTTCACGGTGCGCAGCCTGCTGGGACGGGTGGTATTAGCGAACCCGCCGCAAATGCCGCCGCGCACTCACCGCCTGCTGCTGGTTGAGCTTAACGGCGAGCGCTGGATTGCGGACGTGGGGTTTGGCGGCCAGACGCTGACGGCGCCAATTCGTCTGCTCGCCAGTGAGGAACAGGAAACGCCGCACGGCCTGTATCGTCTGCTGAGCGAGGGTAACGACTGGGTGCTGCAGTTCCGTCACCACGAGCACTGGCAGTCGATGTACCATTTTGACCTGACGACACAGTATTTCAGTGATTACGTGATGGGGAATTTCTGGTCAGCGCACTGGCCGCAGTCGCACTTCCGCCATCATCTGCTGATGTGCCGCCATCTGCCGGACGGCGGCAAGCTGACGCTGACCAACTTTAACTTTACCCACTGGCAGAACGGTCATGTGGAGGAGCAGATCCATTTGTCGGATGCGGAGGCGCTGTATAAGCTGATGCAGGAGCGGTTTGGCCTGGGCGTTGACGATCCTAAGCACGGTTTTTCACTTGCAGAGTTGACGGCGGTGATGGCCGGTTTCGATACACATCCTCAGGCGGGAAAATAATGCGGAAAGGGGCCTCAGCCCCTTTGTCGTATCATGGCTTACAGTTGAGTAAACTTGCCGATCCACGGGCTGTTGTTTTCCGCTGACCACAGCTGAACAAGCAGCTCTCTGAATTTTTCCGCCGCCGGGCTGAGAGGGGTTTCCCGGCGCTGTACCAGCCCCAGCGTTCGTCGGATAACCGGTTCTATCAGCGGGCGGCTGACAAGGACATGATGTTCATCGGTTGGCATCGCCAGACTCGGCACAACAGACACCCCGAGACCCGCCTCTACCATCCCCAGCGACGTTGACAGATGACGCACCTCGTAAAACCAGTTCGGTTTCCAGTCCATCTTTTCGAAAGCCTGATCGATAAGCGAACGGTTTCCGCTGGAGCGCCTGACGCCAATCAGCTTCATGCCAGCCAGATCGTCCCAGGTAACCAACGGTTTTTTTGCCAGCGGATTATCCCGTCGGCATGCCAGGACAAAGGGTTCATTCACCAGCGGCGCAAAATCGATATTGGGATGTGTGATGTTTATCATATTTATGCCGAAATCTGCGTCGCCATTTAATACCGCTTCGAGACAATCGCTGGCGCTGTGCTCAAGTATGCGGATACGAATGTTAGGGTAGTCATTGTTATAATCTCGTATCACGGAAGGCAGAAAATAGAACGCAGCAGTCGGGATACAGGAAACGGTAATAACCCCTGCCTGATGCGTCGCCATCTCTTTGATACTCAGGATCGCGCTTTCATAAAAGTCGATTAAATTCTTTGCCTTAGGTAAAAATTCCCGTCCCACAGTTGTGAGCTTAACGCTGCGCGTGGAACGTTCAAACAGCGTGGTCCCCAGGCTCTCTTCCAGCTTCTGAATTCTGCGTGTTAAAGCTGGTTGTGAAATGTGAAGAAATTGAGACGCTTTTGTAAAGCATCCGATTTCTGCAATTTTTACAAACGCTTGTATTCCCTGTAATTCATGCTGCATATCCGCACCTGATTATTGCTTTCCTAAATCCACGATAACGTAAGGGCTATTAATACGCAAAGCGTATTAATCCTGCTTTTTTCGACATTAGAGTTATCAACAGGAGTGTGAAAACCTAATTGCGTTCCTGATAAACGCGAAATGAGAAAAAGACATGTTAAAGATCCCTTGCGTATTAATGCGTGGCGGTACCTCAAAAGGCCCGCTCATTCTGGCCAGCGACCTGCCAGCGGAAACCGAAGCGCGTGATGCAGTTTTACTCAGCCTGATGGGCGCTGGGCATGAACTCGAAATTGACGGTATTGGCGGGGGAAGTCCGCAAACCAGTAAGGTGGCGATCGTCAGTCCGTCCGACAGTCCGGACGCGGATGTGGATTATCTGTTCGCACAAGTGATGGTGAACGAACGTCGCGTTGATACCACGCCGAACTGCGGCAATATGCTCTGTGCCGTGGGCCCCTTTGCCATTGAAAAGGGACTGGTAAAGGCGCAAAGCCCGGTGACGACGGTGCGTATCCGCAATCTGAACACCGGAACGCTGGTCGATGCCGAAGTACAAACGCCTGAGTATCGCGTCGTTTATGAAGGCGAAACTCAAATCGACGGTGTCCCGGGTACTGCGGCACCGATAGGCTTAACCTTCCTGAATTCTGCGGGTTCCAAAACGGGAAAACTGCTGCCGACCGGTAGCGTGACAAACGTGTTCGACGGTATTGAAGCCACCTGCATTGATATGGCGATGCCGATGGTTTTGATTGACGCGTCGGCGCTGGGCAAAACAGGTGGGGAGTCACCTGCAGAATTAGATGGCGATAGGGGGTTTAAGGAAAGGCTGGAGAACCTGCGCCGTCAGGCTGGCGAGGCGATGGGCTTAGGGGATGTATCCAACAAAGTGATCCCTAAACCGGTTCTTCTTAGCCGGGCGCGTAACGGCGGAACGCTTCAGGTGCGTTATTTCATGCCGCATACCTGCCATAAATCACTGGCGATTACCGGCTCGATTGGTATTTCGACCGCGACGCTTATTGAAGGCTCCGTCGCCGCGAAAATTGTTGCCGATCGTCCAAAGGAACGTTTTACCAACATTATCGATATTGAACACCCAAGTGGAAAAATATCGGTGTCATTGCTAAGAGAGGATGACAATATCGAAAATACCCGTGCAGCGGTTATTCGAACTTCACGAAAGTTATTTGAAGGTGTTGTTTGTGTACCTGAAAAAATGCTCTCTGAAGTTGATTGAATAAAGTCTCAAATAAAAAATTAACCATCTTAAATAATACATTCTGTACCTTAACTATAATACTGAGGTTATTATGGCGTTAACGCATGCTAACAATACCCTGAAAGCACCCGATCCGGCAAAAGCAAGCGCAAATATTCGCGTGATTCTGGCCCTGGCTTTATCCGGGCTTGCGGAACTGGCTTCGTTGTTTTTTATCCAACCACTGCTCCCGATGCTTGCTGTGGAATATAATGTCCCGGTCAGCCAGGTGAGTATTATCTTATCCGCAGAAACGGCATTGCTGGCAATTGGACTGCTGTTTACCGGAACATTATCCGATCACTATGGCAGGAAGCGGTTAATTATTGTCTCTCTCCTGTTGGGCGGCATTCTGACGCTGCTCTGCCCGCTGGTTCAATCCTGGGCAATGCTGGTGGCGCTGCGTGCGGTGATTGGTCTGGCACTGAGCGGCATCGCTGCGGCAGCAACGGCCTATATCAGCGAAGAGGTCGCACCGGTGGCGGCAGGCATCGTGACGGGATACTTTGTTTTCGGTAACTCAATGGGCGGCATGTCCGGGCGTATTGTGGCTAGCCAGCTGATCGACCACGTTTCAATCAATGTGATCTTCTACGGGTTTGCGGTCAGTCTGATTGCAGTTGCCATTCTGGTGAAGTTCCTGCTGCCGGAATCGAAAAACTTTACGCCTACGCAGAACCTTAACGTTATGCGTATGGTGAAAGGGGCGGCATCGCATTTCAAAAACAAAAATCTGGCCCTGGCGTTTGTCATCAGCTTCATTATTTTCGGCGCATTTACATCACTGTATAACTATCTGGCCTTCTTCCTGAAAGGCGAGCCGTTCCATATTTCACCGGCAAACGCGGGTCTGCTTTCCTTTAGCTTCGCCCTGAGTTTCTTTACGGCGCCACAGGCTGGTCGCTTATCGGCGAAATATGGCGCAATGAAAGTCTTGCGTGTGCTGTTCCTGGTGATGGCCTTAGGGATGCTGCTGACGCTGACGTCGAATGTCGTCACCTTTATTGTTGGTGCTGTGATTTTTACCGGCTGTTTCTTCGGCTGCCATTCTATCGGTTTAAGCTGGGTCAGTAAAAATGCCACGCACGCAAGAGGCCAGGCCGTCGCGCTCTATTTATTCTTCTACTACATGGGCGGTTCGGTGATTGGTTTTATCAACGGTTTTGTCTTCCATTCAATGGGCTGGCAAGGAATGACTGGATTTATTCTGGCATTACTTGGCGTTGGCGTAGTCGTGGCTACGTATCTGGCATCCGGTAATAAGCAGGTACTGGTTCCAGCGCAGTCAGCAGAGTAAATAGCATGACAATGTGTTCACGCCCTGGGGTGTGAACACAGAACGAGTACGAATATCAATCAGGTATCATTATGAAATTAGCAAGTTATATTCATCAGGGCCGCAAAAGCTACGGGATTTATACGCAACACGGCATTATCGATTTGGGTAATAAAATCGGCCATCAATATGCGACATTGAAAGATCTCCTTCAATGGGATGCGGTCGAGGTTGCCAGACAATATCACGATTACCCTGTGGATATTATGCCTGAAGACATTACCTTCCTGCCCGTTATAGAAGAGCCTGGAAAAATTTTCTGCGTGGGAATGAATTACGCTGAAAAAAGAAAAGAGTTTGCTGAGACGAATAATGCGCCGACGCTCTTTATTCGTTTTCCAGACTCGCAAACGGGCCACGCGCGCCCAGTCATGAAACCGGTTCTCTCAAGTGAATTCGATTACGAAGGTGAGCTGGCTGTCATTATCGGCAAGTCTGGCAGCGGCATTGACGCTAAAGAAGCGCTCGGCCATGTCGCGGGCTACAGCTGCTATATGGACGGCTCCGTCCGCGACTGGCAGCACGCCTGGTTCACCGCCGGTAAAAACTGGAAGCAGACCGGCGCCTTCGGCCCCTATATGACCACGGCGGATGAGATCCCCGATCCTCACGCGTTGACCATCCACACCTGGCTGAACGGCATGCTGGTTCAGAATGATTCCACCGGCAGCATGATCCACAAAGTCGCGGATCTCATCGCCTATATCAGTACGTTCACCTCCCTCAGCGCCGGGGACGTCATTATCACCGGCTCGCCTGGTGGCGTCGGGAAAAAACGTAATCCGCCTCTGTTTATGCGCGATGGCGATTGCGTCGAAGTCGAAATCGAAAACATTGGCCGACTGATGAACACCATCGTGGAAGCGCAACCCCAGCAGCAAGAATTGACCGTTTAAACGCTCAGGAGAGAGACGATGTACACCGCCACAGCGCCAGAATTTGAGGTGATTAACGCCGGTAACGCGAAGGCCAGAGAGGAGGTTGCCTGTTTTCTGGCCCGCAACGGTTTAGGCATTGATAACGATATCGAGCAATTTATCGTTGCGCGCGATCGGCGTCAGCTTGTCGCCTGTACCGGCATTGCGGGTAACACGCTAAAGTGCATTGCCGTGGATGCCGTGTGGCGGGGCACGTCGTTAAGCCTGACGTTAATTCATGAGGCCGAGCTTCTGGCGGCACAAAACGGCGAACATCAGCTCTTTCTTTTTACCTGCCCGGATAACGTAAAATCGTTTCGCGGATGCGGGTTTTACCCGCTGGTGACAGTCGAGAATTGTGCGGCATTAATGGAGAATACGCCGGTCGGTATTCATCGTTACTGCAGCCAGCTGCGTCGCCATCATTTCGTGCCGGGGCAAAACATTGGCGCGATCGTGATGAACGCCAATCCTTTCACCCTGGGCCATCAATATCTGATCGAGCATGCGGCACGCCAGTGCGACTGGCTGCATGTTTTCGTTGTTCAGGAAGATGTCTCCGCTTTTTCGTTTAAAGAACGGTTTGCGATGGTCAGGAACGGATCGCAGCATCTCCCTAATGTCACGGTTCATCCGGGGTCTGCGTATATTATTTCCCGCGGCACATTCCCGGGCTATTTCCTGAAGGATAAGCAGGTTATTGATAAAGCCTACGCTGCCATTGATCTCATGCTTTTCAGAAATTACATCGCCCCCGCGCTGAATATTAACCATCGTTTTGTCGGTACCGAACCGTTTTGCCTGTTAACCGCGGAGTATAACCGGGCGATGCATCGCTGGCTGGAAGATGAAACGAGTACGGTGGCCCGTATTAGTGTGCACGAAATAGAAAGAAAAACGGATGGCAATAATGTTCCGGTGTCGGCTTCAGCCGTTCGTCGTTTATTGAATGAAAACAAAATCTCTGCCGCCAGCCGTATGGTGCCGGCCACCACGCACGCGTTTCTGAATAAAGAGGTACAGCATCAGCCTTGTTTATCCGAACCGATGTCGGCAGCGGTTTAACCGCATGATCACAGGAAAATTGATATGAAAATTGTGCAAGCCGCAATGGCGGGGACGCTGGAGTCCAGCGACCTGATGGTGAAGGTGAGTCCCGTCGAGAGCGGGCTGGATGTGGTCATCCAGAGCGAAGTGTATAAGCAATTTGGCGAACGTATTGCAGAGGTTGTCAATGACACCCTGGCTTCGTTCAACATCGAGCAGGGGCTGATCGTCGTTGATGATAAAGGCGCGCTGGATTGCGTGATCCGCGCCCGCGTGCAGGCTGCTCTGCTCAGAGGAATGGCCCGGGAAGACATTACATGGGAAACGTTATAATGAAAAAGTTACGCCGCAGTATGTTATTTATTCCCGGTTCAAGTGCCGCCATGCTTTCGACGGCATTTATCTATAAACCCGACTCCATTATGTTTGATCTGGAAGATGCCGTCGCGTTAAAAGAAAAAGACAGCGCCCGCCTTCTGGTATTTCATGCCCTGCAACATCCTATGTACAACGATATTGAAACCGTTGTCAGAATTAATCCTTTGAATACGCCTTTTGGATTAAAAGATCTCGAAGCCGCCGTCAGGGCGGGTGTCGATGTCATTCGTTTACCCAAAACCGACTCCCCGGAAGATATTCATCAGCTCGAACGTGAAATCGTCCGCATCGAAGAAACCTGTGGACGTCCCGTTGGCTCAACCAAATTAATGGCGGCGATAGAATCTGCCGTGGGCGTGATTAACGCTGTCGCCATTGCGAAATCCTCCGGCCGCTTAATGGGTATTGCGCTGGCCGCCTTTGACTACGTGATGGATATGCAAACCGAGCGGGGCGATGGGACAGAGCTCTTCTATGCCCGGTGCGCCGTATTACATGCCGCGCGCGGGGCCGGTATTGACGCCTTCGATGTGGTATACGCCGATGTGAATGATGAGGCCGGTTTCCTGAAAGAAGTGGATCTCATCCGCCGGATGGGCTTCAACGGAAAATCACTGATTAATCCGCGCCAAATTGAAATTCTTCATAACGCCTACGCGCCAACGCAGGAAGAGGTGGACTACGCCGAGCGCGTGATTGCCGCCGCAGAGGAGGGGGAACGCAACGGACTGGGGGTGATTTCGCTGAACGGCAAAATGATCGATGCGCCAATCATCAACCATGCCCGCGTGGTGATCGAACGCAAAAATGCCTCCGGCATTCGTCAGTAATCCCCTATTGCAAGCGACAGGATGAACAATGAAAAACCTAACTGAAACCCTGCATCACATTCCTGGCTCTCGCCGTGAATACGTCGCCTTCAGCGGCGCTAACGCGACGACGCCTTATCTTGCTGACAGCCAGCAAAAGTCACAGCGCAAACTGTTTGCCAGCGTGGACGAGGTGCTGGCCCGCTGCGATCTGCATGACGGCATGACCGTGTCTTTCCATCACGCCTTCCGCGAAGGGGATAAGGTTATCAATTACGTGATGGACAAACTGGCTCAGCGCGGCCTGAAAGGTATCACGCTCGCGTCCAGCTCATTAATGTCCTGCAATACGCCGCTTATAGATCACATACGCAATGGCGTGATCGGCAAAATCTACACCTCCGGGATGCGCGGCGAACTGGCAGATGCGATTTCACACGGGCTGATGGACGAGCCGGTACAAATCCACTCCCACGGCGGGCGGGTAAATTTGATTCAGAAGGGCGAAATCGCCATTGATGTCGCGTTTCTGGCTGTCTCGTGCAGCGACGAATATGGCAATGCCAGCGGCAACGGCGGCACATCGCAGTGCGGCTCTCTCGGCTATGCGATGGTCGACGCAAAATATGCCAGAAAGGTGGTTTTGCTTACCGAAACCCTGAAGCCGTTCCCCAACCTGCCAGCCAGTATTATTCAGGATCAGGTTGACTATGTGGTGCAGATTGAGAGCGTCGGTGACCCGGCAAAAATCAGCGTAGGTGCCGCCAGGGTCACCAGTAATCCGCGCGAGCTGATGATTGCCCGCTCTGCTGCCGACGTTATCGAACACTCCGGCTATTTCCGCAACGGCTTTTCGATTCAGACCGGTTCAGGGGCGGCGTCAACCGCCTGTACACGGTTTATGGAAACCCGGATGCGCAAATACAATATCGTTGCCCGCTTCGCGCTCGGCGGAATCACCGGCAGCATTGTCGATCTGCATCAGAAAGGATTAATTGAGAAGATCCTCGATACGCAAAGCTTTGACGGCGCGGCGGCAGCCTCTATGGCGGTCAATCCCGAACACGTGGAAATCTCCACCAACGTCTATGCGAACCCGGCTGCAAAAGCTGCCTGCTGCGACAGGGTGGACGTGGTCATCCTCAGCGCGCTGGAGGTGGACACCCAGTTCAACGTCAATGTCCTGACCGGCTCCGACGGCGTGATGCGCGGTGCGTCGGGCGGACACTGCGACGTCGCCGCGGCGGCCAATCTCACCATCGTGGTTGCCCCGCTGATCCGCAGCCGCATTCCTACCGTTGTCAGACAGGTCACGACTCTGGTGACGCCGGGTGAAAGTATTGACGTTTTGGTTACCGATCACGGTATTGCCGTGAACCCGGCGCGCCCGGAAATTCGCGAACGCCTGATTAACGCCGGGCTGGCCGTCGTAGACATCGACGCTCTGTATCAAAAGGCGCTGCTCATCTCGGGTGAACCCAAGCCTGTCGAGTTCACTGACCGGATCGTCGGCGTGGTGCGTTACCGCGACGGGAGCGTGATAGACGTGGTTCGCCAGGTGAAGGAGTAATCCTCATGACGGATAAAGCCTCGAACGTGAAAGTCACTGTGGAACAGGTGTTGAGCGCGAGAGAACAGCGAGCCCGTCGCCAGCAGGCGTGGCTGTTTCAGTCCGAACATACGGTTGTATCCGTCACGCTGGTCTGGCCGGGGGAGGTGAAGGATACCGACCTGACCAGACGGGTGATGGCCGTCGCGAATCAGGCCCTCGGCGAGGTATTCCGCACGCATCAGTGGACGGTCTGTCGGCATCAGATCCTGCAGCCGGTCACGGGGCCAGAAGCGCTCTGGTCGGTGTCGGCACCCGCGTGGATGATAAAACACGTCACGGCGCATCTGGAAGATAACCATCCTCTGGGACGCCTGTGGGACATCGACGTGTTTTGTCCGAAGACGGGACTGTTAAAAAGAAACGCCATCCAGCAGCCGATGCGCCGATGCTTTATCTGTCATGAACCGGCCCATGTTTGCTCGCGTGCGCGGCGTCATTTGCAGGCCGAACTCACGCGCGTAATCGAGGCGTTAACCGATGACTACTTCGCTTGCCAGATGTAATGCGCCAGGGGTTCAGCGCACTTTCGCTGAGCTGGCTACCGAGGCCATGTATCGGGAAATTCGCTTAACCCCGAAGCCGGGTCTGGTGGATCGCGTAAACAGCGGGGCGCATTGCGACATGGATTTTGCGCTTTTCATAACGAGTATCGCGGCGATTGCGCCCTGGTTCTCGACGTTCTTTAACGTTGGCAGAGAGACGGCTCATCTTACTGGCCCGCAAACGCTGCGGGCCATAAGACCGACCGGTCTGGCCTGCGAGCAGGCGATGTTTGACGCCACCGGCGGGGTGAATACCCATAAAGGCGGGATCTTCTCTCTGGGGCTGCTGTGTGCCGCGGCGGGACGTCTGACGCAAAGGGATGAAACGCTTACGCAGCGCAGCTTATGCCGTGAGACCCGCATTATCTGTACCGGCATCCTTGAACAGGAACTGAAAACGACCGGCATCGCCAGAACGAAGGGCGAGCAGCAGTTCCAGACATACGGGTTTACCGGGGCGAGAGGGGAAGCGGCCAGCGGTTTTATCACCGTTCGCCAGGCGGGTCTCCCGCACCTGCGCACCGCGTCAGGTCAGGGCGAATCCGAAGACGTGGCACTCTTAAGGATGCTGCTGGGTTTGATGGCGGCGAATCCGGATACCAATCTGGTTTCCCGTGGGGGAATAGAAGGGCTGAACTACGCCAGACGCTATGCGAGGCGGTTATTAAAAATAAGACGTCTCCCGGCGGATAAGTTGGTTAACGCGCTGCTCAAAATGGATGCGGAATTTATCAAACGCAATTTAAGCCCCGGCGGTAGCGCCGATCTTATTTCCGTTGGCTGGCTATTGTCGCAATTTCCACCCGAGTAATCGCGAATAGCGTAACAGGAAAACGTCATGATTGAACAACGCCTGCAGCAGCTCAGTAAGGGCTATACCCTTGTTCTGGTCCCGGGTCTCAGAGACAGCGATGAACATCACTGGCAAAGCTGCTGGGGGCGGCGTTTTCCCTTCTGGAAACGGATCCAGCAGAAAAACTGGTTTGAGCCCGATATCGAAAACTGGGTCTCCGCCATTACCCGCGAGCTGGCAATATGCCCGCTGCCCGCCATCCTCGTCGGCCACAGCTTTGGCGCGCTGGCGTCATGTCGGCTGCTGCAAACGCGGCGGGTAAACGTCGCCGGGGTAGTGATGGTCGCACCGGCTGAACCCGCTTTTTTCGGCCTCGAAGAGGCCATTCAACCAACGCCATTACCCGTCCCCTGCATGATATTTGCCAGCCGAAACGATCCTCTGATGCCTTTTGCTCGCGCTCACTACTGGGCAACGTGCTGGCGCGGCCATCTCATCGATATCGGTGAGGCCGGACATATTAATTCTGAGTCCGGTTTTGGCGAATGGCCTTACGGACTCGAACGATTAACCGAATTTTGTGAACAACTTTAGCTTTAACAGGAGAACCTATGTTAGATGATTATCATCAGCACCAGAAAGCGCGCGCTGAATCGGGTATTCCGGCGAAACCGTTAACAGCGGAACAAACCGATGCACTTATTTATCGTTTAATAAATGATGCACCCGCGCATCATTCGCTATTAATCGATTTATTAACCCACAGCGTCCCGCCGGGCGTCGATCCTGCGGCAAAGCTCAAAGCCGATTTTTTATTCAAGGTGGCATTGCAGGAATACCGTGTTAACGGGCTTTCTCCTGAAGCGGCTACGACGCTGCTGGGGTCCATGCAGGGGGGCTATAACGTCCAGCCGCTGATTGAGCTCCTTGACCATCCGAACCTGGCATCGCTGGCCGCTGAGCAGCTCTCTTCTACCATCCTGATCTTTGAAAAATTCAGCCAGGTGGAAGCCAAAGCGAAGAGCGGCAACGTCCGGGCAAAAGAAGTGCTTCATTCCTGGGCAAATGCCGAGTGGTTCATGCACCGCCCGGCCATGCCTGAAAAAATTACCCTGAAGGTGTTTAAGGTTCCCGGTGAGACCAATACCGACGATTTGTCTCCGGCACCGGAGGCGTGGTCACGTCCTGATATTCCGCTGCACGCACTCTCCATGCTCAGTAACGTCAGGGAAGGGGTAGCACCTGATGAACCCGGCGTACGTGGCCCTTTGCACCAGCTGGCAGAACTCAAAGCGTCGGGCTGGCCGCTGGTGTACGTCGGTGACGTCGTGGGGACAGGATCCTCACGTAAATCCGCCACCAACTCCATCCTTTGGCACATCGGGAACAATATTCCGTACGTGCCGAATAAACGTAACGGCGGGTTTGTGTTTGGCGGCAAAATCGCGCCCATTTTCTTCAACACGCTGGAAGATTCCGGTGCGCTGCCAATAGAGATGGATGTCTCCGCGCTGACGACCGGGATGCTGATCGATCTTTACCCGTACAAGGGCGAAATTCGTGAGACAGAAAGCCAGCGGCTGGTGACGACCTTTACCCTTAAAACCGAAGTGCTGCTGGACGAAGTACGCGCCGGCGGGCGGATCCCGTTGATTATCGGACGCAGCCTGACCGCGAAAGCGCGGGAATCGCTGAAGCTTGGGCCTTCCGCGGTATTCCGCACGCCCGCTTTGCCTGCGCCATCCGAAACCGGCTTTACGCTGGCGCAGAAAATGGTGGGTAAAGCCTGCGGCGTAGCGGGGATCCGTCCAGGGCAATACTGCGAGCCGAAAATCACTACCGTCGGTTCTCAGGACACCACCGGCGGAATGACGCGCGACGAGCTGACCGACCTGGCCTGCCTCACGTTTTCAGCTGACCTGGTGATGCAGTCTTTCTGCCACACCTCTGCGTACCCTAAGCCGGTAGATGTCCAGCTCCATGAAACCCTGCCGCAGTTTATCACCCGCCGGAATGGGGTGGCGCTTAAGCCGGGCGACGGCATTATCCACTCATGGCTTAACCGCATGCTGCTGCCGGATACGGTAGGCACGGGTGCCGACTCCCATACCCGCTTCCCGCTGGGGATCTCCTTCCCGGGCGGCTCCGGGCTGGTGGCGTTCGCCGCCGCAACCGGCATTATGCCGCTGGATATGCCTGAATCGGTGCTTGTGCGCTTTAAGGGCGAGATGCAGAAAGGGATCACCCTGCGCGACCTGGTGCATGCCATTCCGCTCTACGCCAGAAAGCAGGGGCTGCTGACGGTCGAGAAAAAGAATAAGCGCAACGTTTTCTCGGGCCGGATCCTCGAAATTGAAGGCCTGGAAACATTAAGCGCAGAGCAGGCGTTTGAACTGGCTGACGCCTCCGCCGAACGCTCCGCTGCCGCGTGCGTTATGCGCCTGGCGGAAGAGAATGTCGCGCAATATCTGCGCTCCAATGCGGCTCTTCTGCGCTGGATGGTTAAGCAGGGGTATCAGAACGCCGCCACGCTTGAACGACGCATTGCTGAAATCGAGGCGTGGCTGGCTAACCCGTCGCTGCTCCGCGCCGATCCTGACGCGGAATATGCGGCAGTCATTGAGATCGATCTCAATGACATCACCGAGCCGGTGGTCTGCGCCCCGAACGATCCGGACGATGCCCGGCTACTTTCGGAGGTTGCCAGCACTCCTGTTGAAGAGGTCTTCATAGGCTCCTGCATGACAAATATCGGTCACTTCCGCGCTGCGGGTGAAATCATGGCTGGTGGCAGCGAAAGCCAGGCGCGTTTGTGGCTCGCACCGCCGACAAAAATGGATGCACAACAGCTCTCCCGCGAGGGCTATTTTAATCAGTTTATTAAAGCGGGGGCGAGAATCGAGCCTGCGGGCTGTTCCCTGTGCATGGGGAACCAGGCGAGGGTGCGTGAAGGGAGCAACGTAGTATCGACGTCCACCCGAAATTTCCCGCATCGTTTGGGAACGAATGCGAAAGTGTTCCTTGCCTCAGCTGAATTAAGCACCGTCGCGGCCATGCTCGGGAAAATGCCAACCGTGGAAGAATATTTTATCTATACGGATAAACTTCACGATGCGCATGAAAATATCTATCGCCATCTCAGTTTTGATGCTTTGACCGAATATCAGTCCAGGGAAGGTGATAATATCAATATTGTTAGTGTGTAATTCTAAGTTATTTATTTGATAAATGTATTTAATCGGTGGAGGCTTCTCTCAGGAGCGGCCTCCGCTATTCAGGGACCCTTTTCTCATGGGTGAGATATGCTTAACTCCAATGTTTTAAAAACAATCTTACTTGCCGCAATAATATTATTATCAATATTTATTCCTCCGCCTGATGGATTAACCAAAGAGGCGTGGATACTGGCAGGCATATATCTGTCCGCTATCGTTGGGCTGGTCATTAAACCGTATCCCGAACCCGTCATTATGCTGGTCGCGGTGGCATTAACCTGTTTTACCGTAACAAAATTCCCGGATTCTCCTGTCAAATCAATGGATGTCCTGAGCGGATACGCCTCAGGTACAACCTGGCTGGTGTTTAGCGCCTTTACGCTTAGCGCGGCGTTTGTTACTACCGGTCTGGGGAAACGCCTTGCCTACTGGTTTATCCTCAAGTTTGGAAGCACGACGCTGAGGCTGGGGTATGTGACCGCCTTGCTGGATTTGGTGCTGGCGCCGGCGACCCCCTCAAATACCGCACGGGCAGGTGGCGTGGTTTTCCCTATTATTAACAGTATCGCGACGGTATTAGGCTCAACGCCAAAAGAGACGCCGTGCAAGGCTGGCCGTTATTTAATGGTCAATGTCTATATGGTGACTAAAACGACCAGCTATATGTTTTTAACGGGCTTTGCCGGAAACGCGTTAGCGCTACAGCTAATTTCCGATATCTTCCATGTTCATATTAGCTGGATAGGCTGGATGCTGGCGGGAGCACCGTTGGGGTTATTGATGCTGTGTATCATTCCCTATATTTGCTATCGCGTTGCCTCCCCGGAAATTAAAAAAATTGATAATGTCGCTATTGCTACCAGCGGCTTGCAAAGTCTCGGGGCAATGAGCCTCAAAGAGAAGGGCCTGGTCGTTATTTTTATCGCTGCCTTATTGGGCTGGATCTTTTCTCGTCAGCTTGGGCTCAATGAATCCGCCGTCGCCATTATCGCAATGGGCGCGGCGCTGCTGTTTAATATTATCGGCTGGAGCGACGTACAGAAAAACAAAGGCGGCTGGAATACCCTGATGTGGTACGGGGGCATCATCGGTCTGAGCGCCACCCTGAGCAAGGAGGGATTTTTCCGCTGGCTGGCGGATTTCCTGTCAGCGCATCTCGATTTTCTCAGCGCGGGGAATATGACCATCGTTATTATCGTGTTTCTCAGCGTGCTGGTTCGCTATTTCTTTGCCTCAGGTGGGGCGTACGTTGCGGCGATGGTGCCTGTCTTTGCCACCGTGGGGCTGGTTACCGGAACGGCACCCGTTCTGCTTGCTCTCGCCATTCTGTTTTCCAACTCCTATGGAGGTTGTATCACGCATTATGGCGGCGCAGCGGGGCCGATTATCTTCGCCGCCGGGTACAACGACATCAGGTCATGGTGGACTATCGGCACGCTCGTGGCGTTGTGCACGTTTTTAATCCACATGTTCCTCGGCATTCCCTGGTGGGGCTTTCTGATGCAGCACGGCATGCTGCAGTCTTAACGGATGAGGAGATGGTGAAACGCAGGCCGGGTAAGGCGTCGCCGCCACCCGGCAGCATCACTGCTCAGCCTGGGTAGTAAACAACTCGAGCGTAATTAATGTATCGAGATGCCTGTTAAACGCGGCCTCGTCCATTTCGGGCATGTTTAAGATATACATCCCGTCAAGACCACACACCAGACCAATCAAGCGCCAGGCAATATTTTCTGCCCGATCGCCCGGACGCAATGCCCCGGCCTTCGTTCCTGCTTTGATTAGCGCCACCGTTTCCTGATGCCACATCTCCATGGTCATCACATAGGCACCCTTGATGTCAGCATCACGACTGGCAAGGATCTGGGCTTCACGCCACAGGCGAATATAGGGCTCAAACCTCCCGTCATCGCTGCCGAGCATGGCATGAAGCTGCTCCCGCCATCCGGCCTGTTTACCCGCGACATCTGCATCCAGCAGCTCGCGAATCAACCGTACGAAGGCCAGCGATTTTAACTCCCCGCCGGACGTAAAGTGATGATGCACCTGTCCGGTGGCGACTCCGGCTTCAGCCGCAACGCGGCGCACCGTCATTGCCGCCAGTCCTTCAGCCAGCGCCACGCGCATGGCGGCCTGTAAGATGGCTTCCCGCCGTTCATCCTTGCTCAGATATCGCATGTTTACTCACTCTCAATGGGAACGAAACGAGTGTAACAAAAAGCTGGACATGCGTTCAACTTTACGTAGGATCGCATCCTGGACATGTGTCCATGTTTTAAAAGAAAAGGAAATTTATGTTTCGTCAGTGGTTAGCGTTAGTGATTATCGTGCTGGTGTATATCCCGGTGGCGATCGACGCGACGGTGCTGCACGTGGCGGCGCCGACATTGAGCATGACGCTGGGTGCCAGCGGCAATGAATTGCTGTGGATCATCGATATTTACTCGCTGGTTATGGCGGGTATGGTGCTGCCGATGGGCGCCCTGGGTGACCGTATCGGTTTTAAACGATTGCTCATGATTGGCAGCACGCTGTTTGGCCTGTCGTCGCTGGCGGCAGCGTTTGCCCCGTCAGCAGGGTGGCTGATTGCGGCGCGCGCCTCGCTGGCAATTGGTGCGGCGATGATTATTCCGGCTACGCTGGCTGGGATCCGTACGCTGTTTATCGACGCACGAGATCGTAATATTGCGCTCGGCGTCTGGGCGGCGGTCGGTTCCGGTGGAGCGGCGTTTGGCCCGTTGATTGGCGGTATGCTGCTTGAGCATTTTTACTGGGGATCGGTGTTTTTAATTAACGTGCCGATTGTGCTGGTGGTGGTTTCGCTGGCCGCGCGTTTTGTGCCTCCTCAGCACGGCCGCCCGGAGCAGCCGCTGAATATTAGCCATGCCATTATGCTGATTGTGGCGATTTTACTGCTGGTCTACAGTGCGAAAACAGCCCTGAAAGGCGCGCTGTCACCGTGGATAGTCGCGTCCGCGCTGATTATCGGCTCGGTACTGCTGTTTATCTTCGTGCGTATTCAGCTCCACGCTCGCGTACCGATGATCGACATGCGTCTGTTCTGCCATCGCATCATTTTGAGCGGCGTGGTGATGGCGATGACCGCCATGATTGCCCTGGTCGGGTTTGAGCTGCTGATGGCCCAGGAGCTGCAGTTTGTTCACGGCTTTACGCCGTTTGAAGCGGGCATGTTCATGCTGCCGGTGATGGTCGCCAGCGGGTTCAGCGGGCCGATCGCAGGCGTGCTGGTTGGGCGATTAGGGCTACGTATCGTCGCGGCCGGCGGCATGGGGCTCAGCGCCGTCAGCTTTATCGGGCTGTCGATGCTCGACTTCAGCACACAGCAGTGGCAGGCGTGGGGGCTGATGGTGCTGCTCGGCTTCAGTGCCGCCAGCGCGCTGCTGGCCTCGACCTCGGCAATTATGGCGGCCGCGCCGAAGGAGAAAGCCGCCGCCGCGGGAGCAATTGAAACCATGTCCTATGAACTGGGCGCCGGGCTGGGGATCGCCATTTTTGGTCTGCTGTTGACCCGCAGCTTCTCGGCGTCGATTGACCTGCCGCAAGGGCTGAATGCCTCGCTCGTCGATAAAGCCTCGTCATCCATTGGTGAGGCGATGAAGGTGGCGCAGGATCTGACCCCGACGCTGGCGGAATCGGTGATTGAGGCGGCGAAAAGCGCGTTTATCACCTCGCACAGCGTGGCGCTGGGCAGCGCGGGCGGAATGCTGCTGCTGTTGGCAGTGGGGATCTGGTTCAGCCTGGCGAAGGTCAAGCCGCAGTAATACAGGGCGCGCGGTTGGCGCGGGCGGGGCAGATGGGCTATGTTTTTTACAGGATTATCTGACTCTTGCTGGAAAATATGAGCCTTCGCCACAGCAGTGAACCGTCCCAACCGCTCTCCCGGTTAACCCTGCTTGCAGGGGGGGCGCTGGGCGTCGTTTTTGGTGATATCGGCACCAGCCCACTTTATACCTTCCGCACGGTGCTTTCGCTCTCTGAGCATGACCCTACGCCCGGCGTCATACTGGGCCTGCTCTCCCTGATCACCTGGACACTTATCCTGGTGACATCCATAAAATATGCCGCCTTCGCCATGCGAATTGATAATCATGGCGAGGGGGGCATCATGGCCTTAATGTCGCTTCTGGTGGAGAAAGGCAAAGGCGGGCGCTGGGTCATTTTTGCCGCCCTGATTGGCGCCGCGTTGATATACGGCGACGGCGCGATCACCCCGGCCATCTCCGTGCTTTCTGCCCTTGAAGGGCTGGAGCTGGTGATCCCTGAGTCCCAGCCGTACATATTACCCCTGACGGTGGCAGTGTTGCTGGCGCTGTTTCTTATCCAGCCTTTTGGTACCGCCCGCATAGGAAAAATATTTGGCCCGGTGATGGCGCTGTGGTTCCTGGCGATTGCTGCGCTGGGCGTGCGGGGGATCGTTCAGCACCCCTCGGTACTGTTGGCCCTTAATCCTGCTTACGGCATCGCATTTTTGTTTTCGAACGGGTACACCAGTTTCCTGGTCCTGGGCGGCGTTTTTCTCTGCGTGACGGGGGCCGAGGCCCTGTACGCCGACATGGGGCATTTCGGTAAAAAGCCCATCTGGTTTGCCTGGTACGGCGTCGTCTTTCCTTCGCTGCTGCTCAACTATGCTGGCCAGTCAGCGCTGATTCTGGCCGGTGCCGACAGCAAGCAAAACCTTTTCTACACGCTCTGTCCGCCTGTTCTCCAGGTTCCGCTCATCATACTTGCCGCGCTGGCGACGATCATCGCCAGTCAGGCGATTATTACCGGCGCGTTCTCCATGACGCGCCAGGCCATTCAGCTTGGCTGGTTACCCCGGTTACGCATCAAACAGACGGCGGCAGAAAGCTACGGTCAGATTTATATCGGGATAATAAACTGGCTGCTGATGGTGGTGACCATCGGGCTGGTGGTGTTCTTCAAATCCTCCGATAAGCTTGCCGCCGCGTATGGCATCGCCGTGTCGTTAACCATGCTGATGACCACGGGGCTGTTGTTTGTGGCGATGCGGGAAGTGTGGCGCTGGAGCCGGGTCAGCAGCGCGCTTATTGCCCTCTGTTTCCTGGTGATTGATGCCACCTTCTTGTTTGCCAATCTGATTAAAGTCCTGGAGGGTGGCTATATCCCGCTGCTGATGGCCGCAGCCATTTGTACGGTGATGCTAATCTGGCACCGCGGCGTTAAGGCGGTCTCCGCATCGGTGGGCGAGAAGGGCGTCAGCGTGGATGCGTTCTTTGCCCAGCTTCAGCAAAAGACGGTGCCCAGAGTGGTAGGCTCGGCCGTGTTTTTGACCCGTACACAGAACAATATCCCACCGGTCATGCGCTGGCATGTCGCGCGAAACCGGGCTCTACAGCAGGATGTGTTGTCGCTGACCATTGATATACTCAATGTGCCCTACGTCGGGGAAGAGCAGCGTATCAGGGTGGAGCAGCGCGCGCCGGGCTACTGGCACGGCGTGGCGCAATATGGCTTTATGGAACACCCGGACATTCCGCGGTTGTTACAGGGGGTCAGCGAGATTAACGCGCTTTTTGCCACGGATGATGCCACCTGGTATGTCGGGCATGAAACCATTGTGGCAGGCGAAGGCGGGGCCGGTATGGCGGCCTGGCAACGGCACATTTTTGCCTTCATGAAGCGCAACTGCACGCACGTCATCAACCACTACCACCTTCCCAGCGATCGGGTGGTTGAAATCAGCCGGCGCGTTGCCGTCTAGCGTCGCGCGAAAGCAGGGGGCTGCTTTCGCGCCGTTCTAGCTCTCCTGGGCCGCGGACAGGACGCTGTGCAACAGCACGTTCGCCCCTTTCTCGGACCACTCCGGCAGGATCCTTTCCGCTTCGTTATGGCTGACGCCCTTCACGCAGGGGATAAAGATCATGCTGGCGGGCGCAATTTTGCTCACATAGCAGGCGTCGTGTCCCGCACCGGAGACCATCTGTTTCGACGAATAGCCCAGCTCCGTCACGGCCTTCTCCGTACGAGCGAGGCATTCGGCATCAAACGCGATGGGCGCGTAGTCAAAAATGCGCTCAACGAGAGCCGACACGCCGCGCAGGCTCAGGCTTTCAGCCACCTTATGCAGCGCCGCTTCCATGGCTTCCAGAGCCGCCTGCGCCGGATGGCGAAACTCCACGCTGCATTCAACACGAGACGGCACGACGTTGCGCGAGTTTGGCGTAACCTTCGCCATACCGATCGTCGCGCGTCCGTCCGGCGCATGCCGATAGCCAATCTCTTCCACTTTCAATGCCAGCTCGGCGAAGGCGGTCAGCGCGTCACGGCGGCTGTGCATCGGCGTCGTGCCCGCGTGAGCGGCGAATCCGTCCAGCGTCAGGGTAAACCAGCGCTGGCCCATTGCCGCGCGGACTAAGCCGATATCGATGGCTTCATCTTCCAGGATCGGGCCCTGCTCGATGTGCAGTTCGTAGCAGGCGTGAACCGGAAACGCGCGGGCAGGGGTTTCACCCCGGTAGCCAATCTTATCCAGCGCTTCGCCCACGGTGATGCCATCGTTATCCGCGCGGGCATGGGCGTACGCTTCGCTAAACTGCCCCGTCCAGACCCCTGAAGCGAGCATGGCTGGCGCGAAGCGCGCGCCTTCTTCGTTGGTCCAGTTAACCAGCACGATGTCACGCTCCGTCTCAACGTGATGGTCATTGAGGGTACGCAGCAGCTCAAGCCCGGCCAGCACGCCGTAAACCCCGTCGTAGTTCCCCCCCAGCGGCTGGGTATCCACGTGTGAACCGGTCATGACCGGGGCAAGCTGCGGGTTTTTCCCCGCGCGGCGGATAAACATGTTGCCCATGCTGTCGACATCGCAGGTAAAACCGGCGTCCAGTGCCCAGTCGCGCAGCAGATTACGCGCAACACGATCTTCCTCGCTCAATGCCAGACGGGTCACGCCACCGGCGGGCGTGCCGCCGATCTGCGCCATCATCTCAAGCGTTGACCACAGCCGTTCGGCGTTGACGCGGATCATGGCTTGTCCTTGCTGCTGCGGTAGCGGAAATCACAGCACGCACCGCCCTGCATGATGGTGGTGGTGCGGGTTAGCTCAACGTCCGGCGCATAGCCAACGATGAATTTTTCATCCCGCGCGCAGGAGAGCAGATGACCAATCTCGCCCAGCCCCATTTCGTGGTACATCTCCGCGTAGCGACAGCGGGTCACGTTGTAGTTGTACTGCTGGTCGTCGGCGTCGATCACCTTCACCTCCAGCGCGTTATCTTTCTCCCACAGATACTGCAGGGCGATAAAGCTCTTGATGTTCGCGCCGTTGGGTTCTTTGCTGGCAAACGCTTTACCAGCGTCAATCGCGGCCTGCTCAATGGCCTCGCCAATCACCGCCTGGGCGCGGGCTTTCCCTATCTCGCGCACCAGGATTTCATAAATTGGCTTAATAATTTCGGCTTCAATTTTGCGGCGGGCGAGAATGCCCAGCTCGTTATTATCACTCATCACATTGCCTCGCTGCGTTACTTCGCTTTTGCGCCGCCCAGCACGGTCTGCGGCTGCCATTTGCCGTCGACCACCTTGTAGACCGTGAACGACGGCGATTTCAGGTTGCCCTCTTTATCAAACGCGATCTGCCCGGTGACGCCGGAATAGCTGATGGCGCGCAGGGCAGGCAGATACGTGGAAGGCTCAACGGAGTCTGCTTTTTCCATCGCCGCAACCAACACGCGGGTGGCGTCATAGGCGAACGGGGCGTGCAGTTCGATATGGGTGTGGTAGCGGGACTGGTACGCCTGCTCGAACGCTTTGCCGCCCGGCATCTGGTCAACGGGCAGACCCGGCTCCAGCGCCACAACACCTTCGCCTTCTTTCTGCGCCAGCTTGAGGAACGTCTGGCTGACGAATCCGCCTGCGCCCATCAGCGTGGCATTCATGCCCAGCTGTTTGATGCGACGCGCCAGCGGTGCGGCCTGGCTGTCGACGCCGCCGAAGAAGATCAGATCGGCGTTTTTACTGCGGATGGCGGTCAGTACGGCGCTAAAATCGACCGTTTTGTCATCCACGTACTGACGATCGACAATTTTCACGCCCTGGGCTTCCAGCGATTTAATAAACTGGTCTGCAAGCCCCTGACCAAATGCGGTACGGTCGTCGATCACCGCAATGCGTTTGGCTTTCAGCGTATTCACCGCGTACTGACCGGCAAACTGACCGCCGTCATCGTCGTGTCCCATCACGCGGAAGCTGGTATCAAAACCTTGTTGCGTATAGGCGTGACCGGTCGCGACCGGTGCGACCTGGGCGATGCCCGCATCGTGATAGACACGTGCGGCAGGAATGCTGGTACCGGTGTTCCAGTGACCGACGACGCCCGCCACGCCGCTATCCACCAGACGCTGCGCGACGGCCACGGCGGTGCGCGGATCGGACTGATCGTCTTCGGACTGCAGTTTGAAGGTCACCGCTTTGCCGCCGATGGTCGGGTGCTGCTTGTTAATGTCGTCAATGGCCAGCTGCGCGCCGTTCTCCAGATCTTTACCGATACGGGCAGATGGGCCGGTCAGCGGCCCCGCCAGACCGATGACCACGGTTTCGCTGTCAGCGGCCCACGTGGCCGTCGAGGCAAAGCTGCCGAGGAGGATAGCGGCGCTGAGCGCACTGATTTTTACTGTTTTCATTGTATTTCCCTGATGTTGGCTGGTGTGGTTAAACGGGCATTTCGCCCAAATAAATCTGTGCAATCTGGTCGTCATTGAGCAGCGCTTTCGATTCGCCATGATGAACAATGCTGCCGCTGTCCATCACCCACGCGCTGTCGGTGACTTCCAGCGCGAGACGGGCGTTTTGTTCGATGAGCAGCAGGGCAACGCCGCGCTCGCGCAGGCCGGCAATGACGGCAAAAATGTTTTCAACCATCTTCGGCGCGAGGCCCATCGACGGCTCGTCGAGGATCAGCAGACGCGGGCGGCTGAGCAGGGCGCGGTTTAGGGCCAGCAGCTGTTGCTCACCGCCGGACAGCAGGCCGGCAAGCTGGTGCTGGCGTTCGCCCAGGCGCGGGAAGCGCTCGAAAATCTCGTTCATTTCGCGATTAACGGTGACGGTGTCACGTCTGAGCCAGGCGCCCATCTGCAGGTTTTCCAGGACCGTCATGCGGGAGAAGATCCCGCGGCCCTCCGGGACCATCACCAGTCCGTCGCGCAGTAGCGCCTCGGGCCTGTGTCTGCGGACGTCTTTACCGCGGAATTCAATACTGCCGCTAAAGCTTTCCAGCCCGGTAATGGCGCGCACGGTGGAGCTTTTCCCCGCGCCGTTAGCGCCGATCAGCGTCGCCTGTTCACCCTCGTGCAGGGTAAAAGAGACATCCCGGACGGCCTGAATACCGCCGTAATGCACATCCACACGTTCCACCTTCAGTAATTCAGACATGGGCGTTGCCTCCAAGCCAGGCGGCGATCACTGCCGGGTCTCGACGTACGTTCTCCGGCGTGCCGCTGGCAAGCGTTTTGCCGTAATCCAGCACCGTCAGGCGATCGCAGATGCCCATCACCAGCTTGACGTCATGCTCAATCATCAGCAGGGTTTTGCCGTCATCGCGCAGGCGGATTAGCAGCTCGCCGAGCGCCACTTTTTCCGCTGCGTTCATCCCGGCGGCGGGTTCGTCCAGCGCCAGCAGCAGCGGATCCGTTGCCAGCGCGCGGGCAATCTCCAGACGGCGTTGATGACCATAGGCCAGATCGCAGGCGCGGTAGTGGGCGAACCTGGCAATGCCGGTGTACTCCAGCCAGTGCCAGGCCAGTTCCCGGGTCTGCCTCTCTTCCTCGCGAGCGCGTTTGTGACGGCTCAGCGCGGCCCACAGGCCGTTACGGGTGCGCACGTGGCGACCCACCATCACGTTTTCCAGCACCGACATGTCGTTAAAGAGGCGCACGTTCTGAAACGTGCGGGCAATCCCGGCGGCGGTGACTTTCTCAATGTGCTTTGGGAAATAGGGCTTGTCGGCAATCGAAAATTCACCGCTGTCCGCCGGATAAAGCCCGGTGATCAGGTTAAAACAGGTGGTTTTTCCCGCCCCGTTAGGACCAATCAGGCCATAGATCTCACCCTTGTTCACGGTAATCGAAACGTCATCTACGGCAGTCAGCCCGCCGAAGCGTTTTGACATGTTGCGTACGGTTAACAGGCTCATGCTTTCACCTCCTTGTGGCGTACCGGCCAGATGCCTGAAGGACGCACCAGCATCACCAGCACCAGCGCCAGGCCGTAGAACAGCTGACGCAGCACTTCCGGGTCAATCATTACCGTACCGAACAGCGCCTGCTGAACCGGCGCTGCCTGACTGCGCAGCAGTTCCGGCAGGGCGGTGAGCAGTATCGCGCCCAGGATCACGCCAGGAATGTGTCCCATACCGCCCAGCACCACCATCGCCAGCACGGCAATGGACTCCTGTAACGTGAAGGATTCCGGGGAGACAAAGCCCTGAAACGCGCCGAACAGGGCACCCGCCACGCCGCCAAACGAGGCACCCATCGCAAAGGCCAGCAGCTTATAGTTACGCACGTTGATGCCCATCGCGCGGGCCACATCCTCATCTTCACGGATGGCGTGCCAGGCGCGACCAATACGGGAATGCTGCAGGCGCAGGCAGACAAAAATAATCGCCACAATCACCAGCATCAGCAGGTAGTACCACAGCCACAGCGCGGGCACTTTGAAACCAAACCAGTGGTATACGCCGCTGAACTTCAGGCCGAACAGGTTGAGCGTATCCACCCCGGTAATACCCTTCGCACCGTTGGTGATGTTCACCGGTCGGTCGAGGTTGCGCATCAGAATGCGGATAATTTCGCCAAAGCCGAGGGTTACTATCGCCAGGTAGTCCCCGCGCAGCTTCAGCGTAGGAGCACCGAGTAAAATGCCGCAGACCGCCGCGACGAGCGCTGCCAGCGGAATAATCAGCAGATATGAGGTGTGCAGCCCGTCCGGGAACCAGACGCTGAGGACAGGAAATACCGCCAGCAGGTGTGGGGAGGCCATCAGTGCCGCAAGGTAGGCGCCGACCGCGTAAAAGGCGATAAAGCCCATGTCCAGCAGGCCGGTATAGCCCACCACAATATTGAGCCCGAGTGCCAGCATGATGTAGAGCAGGGCGAAGTCGATCACACGTACCCAGTAGTTGCCGCCAAGCTGCGTGGCCACCACGGGAGCAACCAGCAGCGCGAGGCAGAACAGGACCATGCCTGACCAGAATTTGCGCGTCGTCGTCGGGGCCTGAAGTTGAAGTGTTGTCATGGTATTCCTTACGCCCTGTGCGCCACGCGCTCGCCCAGCAGGCCTGCCGGACGGAAGACCAGCACCAGAATCAGGACCATAAAGGCAAAGACATCCTGATAGTTGCTGCCAAAGACGCCGTGGGTGAGTTCCCCCAGATAACCTGCGCCCAGCGCTTCGATAATGCCGAGCAGGATCCCGCCAATCATTGCGCCACGAATGTTACCAATGCCTCCCAGCACGGCGGCGGTAAAGGCTTTGATCCCCGGCAAAAAGCCCATTGAGAAGCTGGCGTTGCCGTAGTTGCTGGCCATCATGACGCCTGCCAGCGCGGCAAACACGCCGCCAATGGCGAACGTCAGGGTAATAATGGCATTGGGGTTAACCCCCATCAGCGTGGCCACGCGCGGGTTTTCCGCCACGGCGCGCATGCCGCGGCCCAGGCGGGTGTATTCCACCAGCAGCCACAGGCCGGTCATCACCGTAAGCGCCAGCGCCACGGTAACAATGCCGGTGACGGTCACAATCGCAGGGGGATGCAGTTCACTTCCTGCCGTCACGGCGATCGGATCCATGGGCAGGATCTGCGGGAACATCAGCGGGTTACGCGTCCAGATAATCATCGCCACGGTTTGCAGCAGGACCGAGACGCCGATACCCGAGATCAGCGGTGCCAGGCGCGGGGCGTTGCGCAGTCGACGGTAGGCAAACCGCTCCACGGCCATTGCCAGCAGGGCGCAAACGGCCATGGCAATCACCAGGGCAACACCAAGCTGCAACAGCAGCGGCATGTGTGGAAAGGTGGTATTCAGGGCGTTAATGGCGGAAAGCGTGGTGAGCGCACCGACCATCAGAATATCGCCGTGAGCAAAATTAATAATGCGCAAGATGCCATACACCATGGTATAGCCCAGCGCGATCAGCGCGTAGATGCTTCCCAGCATCACACCGTTGATCAGTTGTTGTATGAGTGTATCCAACGTCTGTACCCGCAAAGTGCTGTTTCTGCGGCTACCATCCAATAAATGAATTAAATTGTAAAATACACATATATTATTTCTTATGATAAACCGGCATTGCTTTATCTTAATGATTTGTATAAAGATAATGTAATAGCGTTCCCGGCTAAAAAGCCTAAAGAAATCAATATATGAATAAAACAGAACAATCGGCAGATTTGTCCGCGTATGCAGACAGTCGCATGGCAAACGATCCTCCGCTTCGGGCTGTCCGTGCCTTTGAGGCCATCGCCCGGCTGGGCAGCGTCACGCTGGCCGCGCAGGAGCTGGATATCTCTCCGTCGGCGGTAAGCCATCAGCTCAAGGTGCTCGAAGGATACCTGCAAATGCCGCTGACGGAACGTCAGGGGCGCAGGCTGGTGCTGAGCCAGCACGGACGTGAATATTACCGCTCGATCCGCGCGGCGTTTAACGTGCTGCGCCAGGCAACGGAGCACCTGGCGGAGCAGGCGCAAACGCGTCAGGTCACCATCAGCCTGATCCCGCTTTTTGGCATGGGGTGGTTCATCCCACGTTTACCTGCGTTCATGCGCGCCAATCCCCAAACCGAGATCAACGTGGTGTATGCCAACCACCGTAACTATCTGAGCGACGCGTCGGATATGTCGATTCGTTTTGGCAACGGGCAGTGGGCGGGCTATCAGAGTGAAAAGCTGATTTCCGGTCAGATGGTGCCGGTGTGCAGCCGTGCGTTTTTGCGTGTTCATGGCCACATCGACACGCCTGAGCAACTGCTGCAAATGCCGCTGTTGCACGATGAAGAGCGTACGAGCTGGACGCAGTGGTTTTTGTTGCAGGGGGTAAAACGTCCACTCCGGCGCAGCGGCCCGCTGTTTGAAGACGGACTGTTGACGCTGGCGGGCGTACAGGCTGGTCTGGGCTGTGCGCTAATGCGTGAGCCGCTGATTGCGCCGTATCTTGAGAGCGGCGAGCTGGTGAAGATATTTGACTTACCCATTGATGACGGGCGCGACTATCACCTCTGCGTGCGTTCAGATTCAGAGATGACCGAGGACGGCAAGCTGCTGCAAACCTGGCTTCGTTGGGCGGCGAACGGAGAGTCGTCAGCCGGATAGGAAGATAAAAAAAGCCAGCTTGTTCAGCTGGCTTTTGTAGTGACAATATTTAGAACTGGTAGGTCAGACCCAGCGCCACGATGTTGTCTGTACCGATGCCTGCCTGGCGAGTGAACTTGTTGTCGTCGAGCAGGTTGATTTTGTAATCCACGTAGGTGGACATGTTTTTGTTAAAATAATAGGTCGTGCCAACATCGATGTATTTAACCAGATCCTGGTCGCCGAAGTTTTCGATGTCTTTGCCTTTAGACTGCAGGTAAGCGATGGATGGACGCAGGCCAAAGTCGAACTGATACTGAGCCACAACTTCGAAGTTTTGCGCCTTGTTTGCAAAGCCGTAGATGTCGGTACGCTTGTTGTTAGAGGTACCGAAGCGGGTTGCGTTATAGGTCTGAGAGTACTGCGCCGCGAGGTAAACGTTGTTCGCGTCGTATTTCACACCACCGCTGTATACTTCAGCGCGGTCGCCTTCACCGTATACGCCAGCCGCATTCTGGTCAGCGGTACGACGGGAAGAGGACATTGCACCACCTACGCTGAAGCCTTCGCCCAGATCGTAAGTCAGGGATGCGCCATAGCCGTCACCGTTCTGGTTCAGCAGGCTGCGACCGCTGGTGTTTTCACCCTCTACGCTGCCGTTTTTGCCCTGATACTGCAGAGCAAAGTTCAGGCCGTCCACCAGACCAAAGAAGTCCTGGTTACGGTAGGTCGCGACGCCGTTAGCACGTTGCTGCAGGAAGTTGTCAGCGCCGTAGGTATCGCCGCCAAATTCTGGCAGAACGTCTGTCCAGGAAGTTACGTCGTAGATTACGCCGTAGTTACGACCGTAATCAAAGGAGCCTGCTTCAGCAAACTTCAGACCTGCAAACGCAACACGGGTCCAGGACTTGTTGTCGCCTTCTTCCTGGTTGCCCTGAATCTGGTATTCCCACTGGCCGTAGCCGGACAGCTGATCGTTAACCTGGGTTTCACCCTTGAAGCCGATACGCATGTAGGTTTTATCGCCATCTGCGCCTGCGTCATCAGAGAAATAGTGCAGACCTGTTACTTTACCGTACAGATCCAGCTTGTTACCGTCTTTGTTGTAAATTTCGGCAGCGTTAACAACGCCTGCTGCCAGCATGGAAGTGACTGCCACTGCAACTAATTTAAGTTTCATCTTAAATGTTCCTTATAATTTTTTTTCAGTATTTCCTGAACCACTGTGAACGATTTCTAAACGAGGCTGCTCGTCAATGGCATGCTATTTTTAAAAATCTCGTAGTCTTATTTCAATAATAAGTTTCAAATTATTAAAGGTAATTTCAATTAGTGTGATCTCGATCGTGTGAAAAGGCGCTTATTCAAACAAAGCGCCCGAATTTTATACGATTATTAATTATGTTATCTGCGGGACTATTGCCATCGCTATAATTTCTGTGAGTTTTAGTATATTAAGTTAGATTTCGGTATTCCCGATGCGTAGAGGGGGGTGTCATTAGTTTTTGGGCTTAATAACAGTGAGTTAGGTAAGGGTTTAAACGTATATTGCGAATATTTGCATGGATGTGTCAGAATTGAATTATTACATTCAATGCTATCCATAGTGTTAATATTCATGGTTGACTAGTTTCATGTCGTTGTCAGTTTGTGTCAATTATCTTGTTGAACGTTTACAGAAGGTGCCAAATATAAACCGAAATTAAACAGACATCCTATTATTAGGATAAATATTCTGAGCTGCGATCACACTTTAAATTTATGTTAATTATGTTGCCGGGTTGAAATTTACCCGGCCGTGCGAGAAAGCATTATTTTCTTGTTGCGTACCAGCAGAGTAACGACCCGGCGCAGACCATCAGGGCGCCTTGCCAGAACGAGAATGAGAGGGGGGAACTCAGCACTGCGGCGGCAAGCGCGGCTGAAAGGACTGGGGTAAAATAGGATACGGCAGCCAGAACCGTGACGTTACCGTGCAGGATGCCAATATTCCATGCGGCGTACCCAAACCCAAGGGCAATGCCGCACATGACGAGTTTCACCACTACCGGAAGCGTGAACACCATTTCTGGCTGATCGCTCAGGGCATATTTCACCCACAGACTCAGCGCGGTCAGTAAAACAAACAGGGTGATGCCGTTTTGTCCTTTCGCAAATTTGCTGGTGACCGTGCAGTAGGCGGCCCAGATAAAGGCCCCGGCAAACGCCAGCGCGTAGCTCAGCGGGCTGGAAACGATATTGCGGGTTATTTCATCAAGATATAAACCCTGTTCACCGCCCAATACCCAGCAGACGCCCAGCAGCGATATGACCAGGCCGGGGATCACCCACAGGGTGGATTTCTGTCCGTTGAACAAAATGGCAAACACAATGGTCAGGCTTGGCCAAAGGTAATTCACCATACCGACTTCAATCGCCTGCGATCGCGTTGCGGCATAGCCCAGCGACAGCGCCAGGCATATTTCGTAGCTGACAAATAAAACGCTGCCCGCAATAAGATACCGCGGCGAGAACCGTCTGATATCAGGAAATCCTACCGTCACCAGACACAGTAATCCGCTGAGGGTGTAGATCATCGCCGCACCGCCTACCGGCCCCAGTCCCTCACTCACGCTGCGAATAAGGCCGACCATGGTGCTCCATAACAGTATTGCCGCCAGCCCAATAAGCGTTGCCTTTTTTCTGTCCATTACTTCGCCATTGCAATAAAAATCAAAGGAAAAATGTATCGCATTACGCCTGTCGCTGTCGTGAATTATTCTCTTAAGCCGTTAATCAAAAAGGGGTAATGAAATGTACCGGGGGTGACTATTAAGGGGGGGAAGACAGATGACCTTGATTTGACGCAAAAAAATCAGGGGCTTTGCTGTTAGTTTGCGGCGCGAAATGTTTTCAGATAACGAGGACAACGATGGACGTCAGCCGCAGACAATTTTTTAAAATCTGCGCGGGCGGTATGGCCGGAACAACGGCAGCCATGCTGGGATTTGCTCCCAAAATGGCGCTGGCTCAGGCACGCAACTATAAGCTGCTGCGCGCGAAAGAGATCCGTAACACCTGCACATACTGCTCCGTAGGTTGTGGGCTTTTGATGTATAGCCTGGGCGATGGCGCAAAGAACGCCAGAGAAGCGATTTACCACATTGAAGGGGACCCGGATCATCCGGTTAGCCGCGGGGCGCTTTGCCCGAAAGGGGCGGGGCTGCTGGACTATGTTCACAGTGAAAATCGCCTGCGCTACCCGGAATACCGCGCGCCGGGTTCTGATAAATGGCAGCGAATCTCCTGGGATGAGGCCTTCTCCCGTATTGCCAAATTAATGAAAGCCGACCGCGACGCCAACTTTATTGAAAAGAACGCGCAGGGCGTAACGGTTAACCGCTGGCTCTCCACCGGGATGCTGTGCGCGTCTGCGGCGAGTAATGAAACCGGCATGCTGACGCAAAAATTTGTGCGCTCTCTCGGCATGCTGGCGGTAGACAACCAGGCGCGCGTCTGACACGGACCAACGGTAGCAAGTCTTGCTCCAACATTTGGTCGCGGTGCGATGACCAACCACTGGGTTGATATCAAAAACGCGAACGTCGTGGTGGTGATGGGCGGTAACGCCGCTGAAGCCCATCCGGTGGGGTTCCGCTGGGCGATGGAGGCGAAAAACAACAACGATGCGACGCTTATCGTCGTCGATCCGCGCTTTACGCGTACGGCATCGGTGGCCGATATCTATGCGCCAATCCGCTCCGGTACGGACATTACGTTCCTGTCCGGCGTGCTGCTGTACCTGATCGAAAACAACAAAATTAACGCGGAATACGTTAAGCACTATACCAACGCGAACCTGCTGGTGCGGGATGACTTTGCCTTCGATGACGGACTGTTTAGCGGTTATGACGCCGAAAAACGGCAGTACGATAAGTCCTCCTGGAACTATCAGTTCGATGAAAATGGCTATGCGATGCGTGATGAAACCCTGACGCACCCGCGCTGCGTATGGAACCTGCTGAAGCAGCACGTTTCCCGCTATACGCCGGACGTGGTGGAAAACATCTGCGGCACGCCGAAAGCGGACTTCCTGAAGGTATGTGAAGTGCTGGCCTCCACCAGCGCCGCCGACAGAACCACCACGTTCCTGTACGCGCTGGGCTGGACGCAGCATACCGTTGGCGCGCAGAACATCCGCACCATGGCGATGATCCAGCTGCTGCTCGGCAACATGGGCATGGCGGGTGGCGGCGTGAACGCGCTGCGCGGTCACTCCAACATCCAGGGGCTGACCGACCTCGGTCTGCTCTCGACCAGCCTGCCGGGCTACCTGACGCTGCCGTCTGAAAAGCAGACGGATCTGCAAAGTTATCTGGCGGCGAATACGCCAAAAGCGACGCTGCCGGACCAGGTGAACTACTGGAGCAACTATCCGAAGTTCTACGTCAGCCTGATGAAATCCTTCTACGGCGACGCGGCGCAGAAAGAGAACGACTGGGGCTTTGAGTGGCTGCCGAAGTGGGACCAGGCTTACGACGTCATCAAGTATTTCAACATGATGGATAAGGGCAACGTCACGGGCTACATCTGCCAGGGCTTTAACCCGGTGGCCTCCTTCCCGGACAAAAACAAGGTTGTGCGTAGCCTCAGCAAGTTGAAGTACATGGTGGTGATCGATCCGCTGGTGACCGAGACCTCCACCTTCTGGCAGAACCACGGGGAATCGAACGATGTCGACCCGGCATCGATTCAGACCGAAGTGTTCCGCCTGCCGTCCACCTGTTTTGCCGAAGAGGACGGCTCGATAGCCAACTCCGGCCGCTGGCTGCAGTGGCACTGGAAAGGCCAGGACGCGCCGGGCGAAGCGCGCAACGACGGCGAAATCCTTGCCGGGATTTACCATCGCCTGCGCGAGATGTACCGAACCGAAGGAGGCAAAGGCGCTGAGCCGCTGCTGAAGATGAACTGGAGCTACAAGCAGCCGGATCGTCCCGAGTCTGAAGAAGTCGCGAAAGAGAACAACGGCATGGCGCTGGCGGATCTCTATGATGCTAACGGCAATCTGGTGGCGAAGAAAGGCCAGCTGCTGAACAGCTTCGCGCTGCTGCGCGACGACGGCACGACGGCGTCGTCCTGCTGGATCTACACCGGCAGCTGGACGGAGCAGGGTAACCAGATGGCCAACCGTGACAACGCTGACCCTTCCGGGTTGGGCAATACGCTGTGCTGGGCATGGGCGTGGCCGCTGAACCGTCGCGTGCTGTACAACCGCGCGTCTGCAGACGTAAACGGCAAGCCGTGGGATCCGAAGCGCATGCTGATCCAGTGGAACGGGGAGAAATGGACGGGGAACGATATCCCGGACTACAACACCGCCGCGCCGGGCAGCAACACCGGGCCGTTTATCATGCAGCCGGAAGGGCTGGGACGCCTGTTTGCGCTCAACAAGCTGGCGGAAGGGCCGTTCCCGGAGCACTACGAGCCGATGGAGACACCGCTGGGCACCAACCCGCTGCACCCGAACGTGGTCTCCAGCCCGGTGGTGCGTATCTACGAAGACGACGCGCTGCGTCTGGGCAAAAAGGACAAATTCCCGTACGTGGGGACGACCTATCGCCTGACCGAGCATTTCCACACCTGGACCAAGCACGCGCGGCTGAACGCCATCGCGCAGCCGGAGCAGTTTGTGGAGATCAGCGAGACGCTGGCGAAGGCGAAAGGTATTGCCAACGGCGACCGCGTGAAGGTCAGCAGCAAGCGCGGCTTTATTCGCGCGGTGGCGGTGGTGACCCGTCGTTTGCAAAGTCTGAACGTGCATGGTCAGCAGGTGGAAACCGTCGGTATCCCGCTGCACTGGGGCTTTGAAGGCGTGGCGCAGAAAGGCTACATCGCCAATACCCTGACGCCAAACGTCGGCGATTCCAATTCGCAAACGCCGGAATACAAAGCGTTTCTGGTCAACATCGAGAAAGCGTAAGGAGCGATTCAATGGCGATGGAAACACAAGACATTATCAAACGCTCCGCGACTAACCCGATAACGCCCGCGCCTCGCGCGCGGGACTACAAGGCAGAAGTCGCCAAGCTTATCGACGTCTCCTCCTGCGTGGGCTGCAAGGCCTGCCAGGTGGCCTGCTCGGAGTGGAACGATATCCGCGATGAGGTGGGGCACTGCGTGGGTGTCTACGACAATCCGGCGGATCTGAGCGCCAAATCCTGGACGGTGATGCGTTTTAGCGAAACCGACCAGAACGGCAGGCTGGAGTGGCTGATCCGCAAAGACGGCTGCATGCACTGTGAAGATCCGGGCTGTCTGAAGGCGTGCCCTTCAGCGGGTGCGATTATTCAGTACGCCAACGGAATCGTCGACTTCCAGCAGGACAACTGCATCGGCTGTGGGTACTGCATCGCGGGCTGTCCGTTCAATATCCCGCGCCTCAATAAAGAGGATAACCGGGTATACAAATGCACCCTGTGCGTGGACCGCGTCAGCGTCGGGCAGGAGCCTGCGTGCGTGAAGACATGTCCCACCGGGGCGATCCACTTCGGCACCAAAAAAGAGATGCTGGACGTGGCGCAGCAGCGCGTCGATAAGCTCAAAGCGCGGGGCTACGACAAAGCGGGCATTTACAACCCGCAGGGCGTGGGCGGTACCCACGTGATGTACGTGCTGCACCATAGCGACCAGCCGGAGCTGTACCACAATCTGCCGAAGGATCCGGCGATCGACACCTCCATTAACCTGTGGAAAGGGGCGCTTAAACCGCTCTCAGCGGCGGGCTTTATCGCGACCTTTGCGGGGCTGATTTATCACTACATCGGTATTGGGCCAAACAAAGAGGTGGATGACGACGAGGAGGAGCATCATGAGTAAGTCGAAAATGATAGTGCGCACGAAGTTTGTCGATCGCGCCTGTCACTGGACGGTGGTGATCTGCTTCTTCCTGGTGGCGGTGTCGGGGATTTCGTTCTTCTTTCCGACGCTGCAGTGGCTGACCGAAACCTTCGGTACGCCGCAAATGGGGCGCATTCTGCACCCATTCTTCGGCGTGCTGATCTTTGTGGTGCTGATGTTTATGTTCGTGCGTTTTGTTCATCACAACATCCCGGACAAGCAGGATATCCCGTGGGTTAAAGGGATTGTTGAAGTCCTGAAAGGTCACGAGCATAAAGTGGCGAAGGTGGGGAAATACAACGCCGGCCAGAAGATGATGTTCTGGACCATCATGAGCATGATTTTTGTGCTGCTGGTGACCGGAGTCATTATCTGGCGTCCGTACTTTGCCCACTACTTCCCGATTCAGGTGGTGCGTTACGCGCTGCTTATCCACGCCACGTCGGCCATCATCCTGATCCACGCCATCCTGATCCATATGTATATGGCCTTCTGGGTGAAAGGCTCGATTAAAGGGATGATTGAAGGGAAGGTGAGCCGCCGCTGGGCGCAGAAGCATCATCCGCGCTGGTATCGTGATGTGGAGCGTCTGGAAGCGAAACAGGAAAGTACGGAAGGATTGAAGTAAACCCTGCGCCGTCGGCTCTGCCCGGCGGCGCTGCGCTTGCGCGGGCCTACTCTTCAAATCAAAACCGCTCTTCCACATAGCGGAACGGATATTTTGTGGGTTTGACTTTGCCGATTTTGCGTTTCGGTAAATCCACCTTGTCTACGTGTATTTCTTTATACGGGATCTGCGAAAGCAGGTGCGAAATAATATTCAGTCGCACGCGTTTTTTATCTTCTGAACGTGCCACAAACCACGGCGCCCAGGCGGTATCGGTGGCTTCAAACATAGCGTCGCGCGCGAGGGTATACTCGTCCCACAGGTTAAAGGATTTAATATCCATCGGCGATAGCTTCCAGATCTTACGACCATCGTTAATACGGTCGCGCAGGCGACGCTCTTGCTCTTTAGGCGTCACCTCCAGCCAGTACTTCAGCAGGATAATCCCGGCATCGACCATCGCTTTTTCCATCACCGGTGCGCCATCCAAAAATTTCTCCACCTGTTCCTCCGTGCAGAACCCCATAACCCGCTCAACGCCCGCGCGGTTATACCAGCTGCGATCGAATATCACGATCTCGCCTGCCGAAGGCAGGTGCGGCACATAGCGCTGGAAGTAGAGCTGGCTTTTTTCTTTTTCAGTTGGGGCAGGGAGCGCAACAACGCGAAACACGCGAGGGCTGACGCGCTCGGTGATCGCTTTGATGGTGCCGCCTTTACCGGCACCGTCGCGTCCTTCAAAAACAATACACACTTTGAGTCCTTTGGCGACGACCCACTGCTGGAGCTTAACCAGTTCAACGTGCAGGCGACGAAGTTCTTTTTCGTACTCTTTGGTCTTCAGCACGGGTTTAACCACGCTATCTACACTCGCTTTGGTCACGGTCACTGCTTTGGTTTTATTCTGTTTTGCGTTTCCCATGATAATCCTCATCTCCGGAACGTGTGATGTGCTTAGAAGGAACTAACACTTTGAAGTGTAATGCTGAGTGGAAATCTCAGCGGACTTTTTTCGCAGTCAAGACTTTCTCTTTCGCGAATCGCTGGTTAAAATGATTAAAAATAACTGTATAAATATACAGGATTGTTATGACATTGATTGTTGAAGGCGAAAAAATTGGACGTAACCGTTTTACCGGTGAAAAGATTGAAAATGCTGTTTTTCGTCATTGCGATTTCTCTGGCACAGATTTGACCGGCACAGCATTTATCGGTTGTCAGTTTTACGATCGTGAACGCCAGATCGGCGGAAATTTTAGCCGGGCGCAACTTAAGGACGCGATCTTCAAAAGTTGCGATTTATCCATGGCTGATTTCAGAAATGCGAATGCCTTAGGCATCGAAATCCGTGAATGCAGGGCGCAAGGGGCTGATTTTCGCGGTGCCAGTTTTATGAACATGATCACCACGCGTACCTGGTTTTGCAGTGCTTATATAACAAAAAGCAACCTGAGCTATGCCAATTTTTCGAAGGTGGTTCTGGAAAAATGCGAGTTGTGGGAAAACCGCTGGAACGGCGCGCAGATCCTGGGGGCAACTTTCAGTGGTTCGGATATGTCAGGCGGCGAGTTTTCTTCATTTGACTGGCGTGCAGCAAATTTCACACACTGCGATTTAACCAATTCGGAACTGGGTGAACTGGACGTGCGTGGCACTGATCTACAGGGCGTTAAGCTGGACAGCTATCAGGTGTCGCAAATTATGGAACGCCTTGGCATCGCGATTATCGGCTGACAATATTCACAGCCTGCGCTGTATAAATGGATTAACGTGTCAGTCTGCCAGTTTGAACTGGCTCACCATACAAGATTATTCAATAATGCCCGCTGCGAGTGATTAACCCGTGGTTGAGATATGAAAAAGACAATATTATCGTTGGCGCTTGGCACATTTGGCCTGGGCATGGCTGAATTTGGCATCATGGGGGTATTAACTGAACTGGCACATGACACCGGTATTTCGATTCCCTCCGCCGGGAATATGATCTCGTTTTATGCCTTCGGCGTGGTGATTGGCGCCCCGATTATGGCGATGTTCTCAGGCAAGTTCTCGTTAAAAACGACGCTGCTGTTTCTGGTTGCCCTGTGCGCGGTTGGGAACGCCCTGTTTACCATTTCAACATCATATTTCTGGCTGGCGACGGGACGCTTAATTTCCGGTTTTCCGCACGGCGCGATTTTCGGCGTCGGGGCGATTATCCTCTCTAAAATTGCGCCGCCGGGGAAGGTGACGGTCGCAGTGGCGGGAATGATCGCCGGGATGACCGTGGCCAACCTGGTAGGCGTCCCGCTCGGCACCTGGCTGGGGCACCAGTTCAGCTGGCGTTATACCTTTTTCCTGATTGCGGTGTTCGACGCGCTGGTGATCCTCTCGGTTCTGCTCTGGGTGCCGGACATCCACGACACATCAGAAATCAAATTGACCGAGCAGTTCCACTTTCTGAAAAAACCAGAACCCTGGCTGATTTTTGCCGCCACCATGTTTGGCAACGCCGGGGTGTTCGCGTGGTTCAGCTTCGTTAAACCGTTTATGGTCAACGTTTCAGGCTTCACCGAAGGCGTGATGACGATCATCATGATGCTGATGGGGCTTGGCATGGTGCTGGGCAACCTGTTGAGCGGCAAACTCTCGGGGCGTTTTAGCCCGCTGCGCATTGCGGCGACCACCGACATGGTGATTGTCGCCTCGCTGCTGCTGCTTTTCGCCTGTGGTGAACTCAAAACGGCCTCGCTGATCATGGGCTTTATCTGCTGTGCCGGGCTGTTCGCGCTCTCTGCGCCGCTGCAGATCCTGCTTCTGCAAAATGCGAAGGGCGGCGAGATGCTGGGGGCGGCCGGGGGGGCAGATGGCGTTTAATCTCGGCAGCGCGATCGGGGCGTACTTTGGCGGGATGATGATTACCCTCGGCTTTAGCTGGCGCTACGTCACGCTGCCTGCGGCGATACTCTCGTTCTCGGCCATGAGTGCACTGTTGATCTACGGTTACCTGCGGGCCAGACGGGCTCAGGCTAACGCTCGCGCGCTAGCCTGATTGAAGTCAGGCAAGCCAGGGCTCGCCCAGGGTCAGCATCAGGCGGTTGGCCCAGGCGAAGAACGCGGCGGACTGCACCAGATCAAGCTGGGCTAAGGTGTCCAGCCCCTCTTTTTCCAGCGCGGCAAGGTGTAGCGGCGTGGCCGCAGGCGGGGTAACCGACAGCGCTGCCGCAAAATTAATCTCCGCCTGCCAGCGCGCAGATTGTCCCTCGCTCAGGGATTGTCCTGGACGCACGGCCAGCAGGGCCTCTACCGCCGCGTCATCCTTTGACAGCTGGCTGGCTTTCCGCGCATGGACAGATGCGCAGTAGATGCAGCCGTTAATTTTACTGGCGACCGTTGCGGCCAGCTCGCGCTCGGCGCGCGGCAATCCCCCCGGCGTATAAAAAATCCCTTTATCCGTTAGCGTGCGCTGTTCAAGCACCGGCAGGTTGCGCCCCAGCAGGCGGAAATAGTCGGAATCGGTGTGGCCAAACTTCGCCAGTATAGCAACCTCGTCATCACGAAAATCCGCCAGCGGTTTGGCGGCGATCCACGGCTCCCAGCCCAGTTCCTGCTGGGTAAACGCGACGGGAGCCGCCTTCCCGGTGGCCGTGGTTGCGGTCGTGTGCCAGACGCCTGCCGCCACCGGCGCTTCGCTTTTGGCGACGGGTTTGTCGTTCAGCAGCCGCAGCCCGGCAATCAGTCGGCTCTGGAAGCTGACAAACGCGATAAGCTGCGCCAGGGTCACGATACCTTCCTTGCTCCATCCCGCCTGGGTCAGCGCCCTTAACGATGTCGGCGTGGCTTCGACGGGGGAGAAGGTCAGCAGGCGCGCGAAATTGAGCGCCGGGGTCAGGCGTTCAGAGGTCGGGTCGGCCAGACCAAACCCCGCATAGTGCGCGGCCAGCGCCTCCGCGTTGTGCCACCTGGCGACTTTTGCCGCGACGGCGAAGCGCTCGTCCAGCGCAAAATCGCTATCCTGCTGGGTAAATAAGATTTCGTAGCTGCCCTGTGCGTGGCGCGTGGCGGCGTCCCGCGTGGCGCGCGCCTCTGCCAGAGGGGAACCGGGTTTAATTTCCGCCAGCTCGGCGAGAATGTCGTGACTTAATGACATAGGTATCTCCTCAACGTATATGGGGGGCAATATGTTCAGCGATCAGTTCGATGGAGCGCAGGGTGTCTCGATGGGTGGGCTCGACCGAATGGACCTGGAATGAGATGTCCGTGGCGCGCCGGAGAACGGAATCGGCCTGCAGCGAGCGCAGCACCGTCTCGGGCGAACCGATATGGGCGTCGAACTGGTGACGAAAATCGGTGACGGTGTCACCTTTAACCGCGTGCCCGGCGGCGCGATGCTGCTGGGCTTGTTTCGTCAGACCCGGTGTGGCGACCTTGAGCGCATAGTCGTCGCTGTCGGCGACGAATGCCGTACGGGAAGCCAGAATGCGCGGTGCGATGCCCGCGGGCAGCGCCTCAAGGTAGGCATCCACAATAGGGTTCTGGATCGCGTCGAGCGTTAAATCCAACTGGTCTGCCGGGCGCGGCTGCGTGCGGGAGAGCATTAAACCGTGTCCGGCCCGCGCGGCGCGAACGGCACCGTCGACCGAAAAGGTGGCAATCCAGATACGGTCGGCAAGCTGTGGCGCAGGCGGGTAAAGGTGGTTATCCGGATGGGTGAGCGAATCCCCGCGCCAGGCGCTCTGGATCACATGCAGATGGTCGGCAAAGGCCGCGCCGCGCTGTTCAAACGTCAGTCCGAACGGCAGGAAAGAGGTCGGCGTGCCGCCCGAACCAAAACCGACTTCGAGACGTCCATCGGCGAGTAAATCCAGAACCGCGGCGTCTTCCGCCACGCGCAGCGGGTTTTCCATCGGCAGGGTAATGATGGCCGTCCCCAGCCGAATGGTTTCGGTATGTGCCGCTACGTGCGCCAGAAACAGCAGCGGCGAAGGCAGTCCGCCTTCAGTTTCGTGAAAGTGGTGCTGCGCAATCCAGGCGCTGTCAAAACCGTGGCGTTCGGCGTGGCGGATCTGTTCAGTTGCCAGACGATAGCGCTCCTTCGGCGTGGCGTCGTCAAGCAGGCGGGTGAAAAATCCCAGGCGTTTTCGCGTCATGCGAACTCCTCCGTAGCGGGTGAAAAATGGGGAATGGCGTCAATCAGCTCGCGGGTATAATCGTTCTGCGGAGATGCGAATAAGGTTCCGACGTCGCCCTGTTCGACCACCTGACCGCTGCGCAGCACCGTGACGCTGTGGGCGATCCGGCGGACGGTAGACAGATCGTGCGTGATGAACAGGTAGGTTAATCCCAGCTGCTGCTGCAACTGCTGAAGCAGAGCCAGAATCTGCGCCTGCACGGTGACGTCCAGCGCCGAGGTGGCTTCGTCCAGCACCAGAATGGTCGGCTCGAGGATCAGCGCCCGGGCGATGGCCACGCGCTGACGCTGTCCGCCTGAAAGTTCCCTGGCGGTGCGGCCCAGGAGTTCGACGGGCAGGGCAACCCGCTGGGCCACGGTCTCCACCCGAACCTTTCGCTCCGCCTTACCGAGGCGAGAAAAGTTCTTCAGGGGCTCTTCGATGATGTCAAACAGCGTCTGACGCGGGTCGAGAGAGGCAAACGGGTTCTGGTAGACAAACTGGATCTTCTGGCGCAGCTGACGACGGGCCTCGCGGCTGAGCGTGGTGGCATCAATATCATCAATAATGACCTGTCCGCTGTCGGCCTGTTCAAAACCCAGCAAAATACGGGCGAGGGTGGTCTTCCCGGAGCCGGATTCACCGACCAGCGCATGCGTACTGCCGCGCCTGACGTCAAACGTCACCCGATCCAGCGCCTGAAGCTGATGACCTTTGCCCAGCGAGAATCGTTTGCTGATGGCGCGGGCGCGAATGGCCGGTGACGCGAGCGGAAGACCTGATACCGGGGCAATGGTCAGGCGCTGGCCCTGGAGATCGCTCAGCAGCTGACGGGTGTAGGCGTGCTGCGGCGTACGGACAATATCGACGGTGCTGCCTTGCTCCTGAATTTCGCCATCGCGAAAAACCAGCAGCCTGTCCGCGCGCTGGGCGGCCAGGGCCAGATCGTGGGTGACAAACAGAACGGCAGTGCCCGATTCCCGCCGCAGGATATCCAGCAGATCGAGAATGCGTTTTTGCACCGTCACGTCCAGCGCGCTGGTGGGCTCATCGGCAACGATTACGTCCGGGCGCAGGGCAATGGCGATGGCAATCAACACGCGCTGTTTCATCCCGCCGGAGAGCTGATGGGGATACTGCGTCATGCGCTGTTCGGGGTGGCTCAGGCCGACCTTTGTCAGCAGGGTGAGCACCTGCTCGTCGCGCTCGGCGCGGGTCACTTTCTGGTGTAGCTGAATAATCTCTCCGACCTGCGCGCCGATGGTCTTCACCGGGTTGAGCGAATTACCCGGATCCTGCGGAACCAGGCTAATTCGCGCCCCGCGAAGGGTATCGAGACGCTTAGCGGACCACCGGCTAATCTCCTCGCCGTTGAGCACGATTTTTCCCGCATCGCGCCGGGCGTTATCCGCCAGCAGGCCAATGATTGCCTGTGCCGTGGTCGTTTTGCCGGATCCGGATTCACCGACAAACGCCAGCATTTCCCCTCGCCCGAGCGTGAAGCTGACGTTATGCACCACCTCTCTCCACTGGCGTGCGGTGCGGTAGCTGATCGTCAAATTTTCCACTGAGAGAACGGTCATTAGCGACCTCCGCTGAACTGTTGGCTGATACGATTGGTGGCCAGCACCACGGCGATGACGACGACGCCGGGGAAGGTGGTTAACCACCAGGCGGTAGAGAGATAGTTACGGCCTTCGGCAATCAATAAGCCCCATTCCGGCACGGGCGGCGGGGTGCCGTAACCGAGAAAACTCAGCGTGGAGAGCGCCAGGATGGCCTGACCAAACTGCAGCGTGGCAAAGGCGAGGACGGCGGTTAACGCGTTGGGCAGGATGTGTCGCCACAGCACGGCGAAAAACGTCCCGCCGCTGCCAAACGCCGCCTCGACATAATCCGTGTGCCGGATGCGCACCACTTCACCGCGCGCGAGGCGGGCGAAGCTGGCAATGGAGGCAACGCCCACGGCAATCGCGGCGTTAACGGTGCCAAACCCGAGCAGAATAATGACCGTCAGCGAGAGCAGCAGAGACGGGATGGACAACAGCACGTCGACAAAACGCATCAGCAGAGACTCGACGCGTCCGGCGAACGCCCCGGCGATGACCCCCAGACCGGTGCCCACCACCAGCCCCATCGTGACGGCAGCGAGCGCCGCGCTCAGGGAGTGGGACGCACCGTAGACAATACGGGTGTAAACATCGCGGCCAAGCTGATCGGTGCCGAGCCAGTGGCCCGCCTGAGGCGCCAGGCGCTGTGCGCCGGCGATGCCCTCAATCGGGCTGTAGTGGGTTAACAGGCCGGGCGCCACGGCGGCAAAAACGGCGAGAATAATCACCGCCCATGCCAGCCACAGTCCGGGCTGCCATTCCACTCCCTGCCACGCTGGAACGCGTTTTCGCGCGGCGGCAGCGTAATCGACCAGACTCATGATGCACCTCCGGTAACGGTTTGCAGGCGGGGATCCAGCAGAGGCATCAGCAGATCCACCAGCAGATTGATCAGGACAAAACCGAGGGCGGAAATCATCACGACCGCCTGAAGCACGGCGATGTCCTGGTTATTCACCGCCTGCTGGGTCAGCTGCCCGAGCCCGCTGCGGCCAAAAACGGTTTCCGTGATCAGCGCCCCGGCAATCAGCTCGCCCAGCAGCAATCCGGCAATATTCAGGACCGGCAGCAGGGCGTTGCCGGTAACGTGACGCCACAGGACGGCGGTTTCACTCAGCCCTTTGGCCCGGGCGACGGCGACAAACGGCTGCGTCGCCACCTGGTCCAGGCTGCGCATCAGAATTTGCGCCAGCGGGGCGGAAATCGGGATCGCGACGGTCACAATCGGCAGGATCAGCCCCTGCAGCGGCGTCGGGTTAATCACCGGAATCAGCCGCAGCTGGAAAGAAAAGAGCTGGATGAGGGCAATCCCCAGCCAGAACGTCGGTAAAGAGATAAACAGGACCGGCAGCGACTGCAGGGTATTACTCAGCCAGCGCAAACCCGGCAGGCGCGATGCAAAGGCCAGCGCAAACGCCAGCAGGACTGCGAGTACAAACGCGGGCAGGGCGAGGCTCAGGGTTTCCGGCAGATTGCTGGCAATCAGCTCGCTGACCGGCACCCCTGCCTGTAACGAATAGCCGAAATCCCCGCGCAGCATCGCCAGCAGCGTATGGCCGTATTGCTGCCACAGCGGGCTGTCCGCGCCATAGGCCACGCGCATCTCCTCGATTTGCGCCGGGCTCAAGCCCAGGTCCGGGTTCTGAAATTTAATCAGCACCGCGTCGCCCGGCAGCACCTGGAGCAACACGAACGAGAGGGTAAAGGCGGCCCACAGTACCAGCAGCCCGTGCCCAAAGCGTTGAAGAAGTGCGTGGCGCATCGTCAGCTCCTCAGTGTTTCTCAATCCACGCGCCGTAGAACGACGGGCGGCCGACCGCTTCAAAATTGACGCCTTTCAGCCACGGCGCACCGGCAAAGACCTGCGGCTCTTCGAAAATTGGAATGACGTAGGCGTTATCCAGCAGGTAGCGCTGGGCATCGCCGGTCAGCTGCAGGCGTTTTTTCGGATCGACTTCAGCAGAAATGTTCACCAGCAGTTCATTCAGCTTGTCGTCACGGAAGCTTTTGACCTTGTCGCTGGAGCCGCCTTTTTGCAGCAGCGCGTCGCGGTTAGCGGGGTAGAACATGCTTTTCACCACGTCCGGATCGGCGCGGCCAACTTCGGAGACGGTTAACGGGGTTTTCAGCGGATCAAGGTTATCCAGCGTGCGGCTGCCTGCGTCACCGGCTTTAACGCTCAGCGCCACGCCCACCTGTCGCCACTGCTGGGCAACCAGCTGCAGCACCTCTTTATTTTGTGGCTGCGGCAGGGATTCATACACCGTCAGTGCCAGCCGCTGGCCGTCTTTAGCGCGGATCCCGTCGCCACCCGCTTTCCAGCCCGCCTCGTCCAGCAGCTGGTTGGCTTTAGCCGGGTCAAAGGTCAATTTATCGCTGAGATCGACAAAGCCAGCGGCGGAATCGGCAATCACCGACTTCGCCTGCGGATAGTTGGCCGAGAAGAGGGTCTCGACCACCTGCTTTGCATTGGTGGCATGCAGCAGCGCCTGGCGTACGCGAATATCAGAGACCAGCGGGTTATCCGGGCGGAAGCTGATGCTGTCATTCACCCCGCGCGTCGGGGCGGCGTAGATTTTATAGCCCTGGTCTGTCGCCTGCTTTTCGTCATACGCCTGCACCTGGCGAATAAAGTCGGCCTGACCGGCCAGCAGGGCGCCGACGCGCACGCTGTCTTCCTGAGTCACGATAAACTTGATGCCGTCAAGATTGGCTGGCCCCTGCTGCGCCAGATTTTTGGGCCCCCACTGGTAGTCCTTACGCGCTTCCAGCGTCACTTCGCGACCCAGCTTCTCGTCCTTCACCACAAACGGGCCAGAGCCAATGATATGCCGGGCGTCACCCAGCTCTTCAAAGTTGCGCTTCAGCGTGCTGAGCGAGACCAGGCCCGACCCGATTGTGGCGGTGCCCTGCAGGAACCCAGGCGACGGTTTTTTGAAGTAGAACTTCACGGTCAGCGGATCGACCACTTCGCTGCGATCGTAGTTATTGATCACTTCTGACACCGGCAGTCGCTGCGCCTTGTTACCTAAGCCGTAGGTATCAAAGTTTTTTGCTACGGCGTTGGCGTCCAGCGGCGTGCCGTCGGAGAAGGTGATGCCGGGGCGAATTTTAAAGGTGTATTCGGTTTTATCGGCGTTGGTGGTCCAGCTTTCGGCTACCCACGGTTCCACCTGCAGCGTCTTTGGGTTCTGCCACGTCAGTTTGTCGGTGATCTGGTTCAGAATGCCGCCGTTCGGGTAAAAGCCACCGGCAGGCGGATAGAGGTTGGTGTGCGCCTGTTGCTCCAGATAAATCAGCGTGCCGCCTTTGACGGGCGCATCCGCGGACCAGGCTGCGGTTGTCGTCAGAATCAGCGCCGTCAGCAGCGGCAGACGAAATGGGGTTTGCATGGTGAATTCCTTTGTTATCTTCTTGTTAGCGTCGGATTCATCATCGGGCGCGGGGGAAAACAAGGGAACAAAGGAATTAAGATAAGGATTGCCGGAAAATGGCTATAAAAAAACCGCCCCTGTCAGGAGCGGTAATTGAACGGTGGGTGATTATGAACGCAGGTCAATCACCATACGGCCGCGGATCTGGCCCTGTTCCATCTCTTTAAAGATGGCGTTGATGTCCTCGATCGGGCGCATCGTGACTTTCGGCACGACCTTGCCTTCAGCGGCGAACTGGAAGGCTTCCTGCAGATCCTGACGGGTACCGACGAGCGAACCCACCACCTGAATGCCGTCCAGCACCAGGCGCGGAATGTCGAGGCTCATCGCTTCCGGCGGCAGGCCAACGGCCACCACGCGGCCACCGGCACGCACGGCATCAACGGCTGAGTTGAAGGCGGCTTTTGCGACGGCAGTGACGACTGCGGCATGCGCGCCTCCGGTTTTCTCCTGCACAATTTTAGCGGCATCTTCGCTGCGGGAGTTGATGGTGAGATCCGCACCCATGCTGGCCGCCAGCTTCAGCTGTTCGTCGTTAACGTCAAGGGCGATGACTTTGGCGTTAAAGACGTTTTTGGCGTACTGCAGCGCGAGGTTGCCCAGCCCGCCCAGACCGTAAATCGCAATCCACTGGCCCGGTTTAATACCCGACACCTTCACTGCTTTATAGGTGGTGACGCCAGCGCAGGTGATGCTGCTGGCCGCCGCCGAATCCAGACCGTCCGGTACTTTTACCGCGTAATCTGCGGTGACGATGCACTCTTCCGCCATCCCGCCGTCAACGGAGTAACCGGCGTTTTTCACGTCACGGCACAGGGTTTCGTTGCCGGTATTACAGTATTCGCAGTGGCCACAGCCTTCAAAGAACCAGGCCACGCTTGCGCGGTCGCCGACTTTCAGCGACTTCACGCCAGGGCCGACTTCTTTTACGATACCAATCCCTTCATGGCCCAGGATAACCCCGGTTTTATCGCCGAAATCACCGTTCTTCACGTGGAGGTCGGTATGGCATACGCCACAGCACTCCATCTTCAGCAGGGCTTCCCCGTGCTTTAGCGGGCGTAAGGTTTTTTCGGTAACGTTGACCTGGTGATCCTGAGTGACAACAGCAGCCTTCATGTGTATCTCCTTGTTCATGATAAGAATCTGCATAGCAGGTGTAGTACCTCTTAAGGATTAATACATTAGCCTGGTAATGCAAGGCTGCGGCAACATAATGTCATCATTTGATTCGATTTCAGATTAAGAATACGGCGTTCCTCTAATAATTAAGGGGGAAAATTCTGGCCCGGCGAGATGCTCGCCGGGCGCAGACTTACAGCTGTGCTTCTATCTCCTCTATCTCTTTACGCCATTGCGCCTGTAGCTGCGGCTTTTGATGCTTCGGCTTACGCGCCAGATCGTCTTCCAGCAGCGTTTCCAGCGCGACCAGCCGCTCCAGCAGATCGTCATACGGCGAGGATTGAATCGTCGCGGCGACAGCGGGCGCAGCGGATGTCATAAGCCCCGCGCTTTCACGCAGACGCTCAAACACCGCTTCTGCATCGTGCCACTCGCTCAGCTTTCCCTCTTCAATCAGCCAGAAACGGTTGCAGCTTTGGCTAATTAGCTGACGATCGTGGCTGACCAGCAGCACGCCGCCTTCAAACTGCTGAAGGGTTTGCGCCAGCGCCTCTTTGCCTTCCATGTCGAGGTGGTTGGTCGGCTCATCCAGCATCAGCAGGCTATAGCGGGCAAGCGTCAGGCCTACGAACAGCAGGCGCGAGCGTTCGCCGCCGCTGAGCGTGCTGACCGTTTGCCCGTGACGCGCCCACGGGAAACCGGCGCTTATCAGGGCCATTTTGCGGTTCTGCGGATCCGGCGCGAAAGGCTCCAGCGCGTCGAGCAGCGTGGCGTCATCCGGCAGCTGATGAAGCGTCTGGTCGTAATAACCTGGCGACACGCGCGGATGGATTTTCAACCCGCTGTCTGCGGACTCATCAGCAAATTGTTGCCAGATAAGCCTCATCAGCGACGATTTGCCGCAGCCGTTACGCCCGACAATCGCTACGCGATCGCCGCTTTTCAGCCGCGCCATGTCGATGTTAAACAGCGGCGGTAGCCCGGGCGCAGGCGGGACGCTGAGGTTTTCCATCTCCAGCAGACGGTCAGCCCGCAGCGCGTCGCCGCGCAGGGTTAACGTCCACTGGCTGCCTGCCGTGAGCGCCGTCTGGCTCTCCTTCAGCCGTTCGACCTGTTTTTCCATCTGTTTGGCTTTGCGGGCCAGGTCTTCGTTGTCGTAAACCTTGCCCCAGGTCGCCAGCCGCTTCGCGCTGGCGGTCACGCGGTCAATCTCCTTTTGCTCCGCCTTGTGGCGCTGGGCATCGCTTTCATCCTTTGCTTCAAGCGCCTTGCGGGCGGCCGTGCAGGGAAGGGCGAAGTAGTGCAGCGTTTTATCGCGCAGGATCCAGCTGCCGTTGGTGACGGCATCCAGCAGCTGTCTGTCATGTGAGACCAGCACAAAGCTGCCCGACCAGTTCTGTAGGAAGTGTTCCAGCCAGAGCATGGTCGGCAGGTCCAGGTGGTTGCTGGGTTCATCCAGCAGGAGCAGATCCGGCTCGTGAATCAGCGCCCGCGCCAGCAGCAGGCGGGTGTGCTGTCCACCGCTCAGCGTGGCGGATTGCAGCATCATATCCTGCGGCGTGAAGCCCATGCTTGCCAGCAGCGTTTCGGCTTTCCAGCGCAGACTGTCCCGTTCAGTTGAGGGCAACTGGGCCAGGACGGCATCCAGCATGGTCAGCGGAAAAATAGCGTCCGGGAGATGTTGCTCCACGCGCGCCATCAGGCAGTGCCCGGCCAGTGCCACCGTTCCGGCGGCAGGGGAGTCCGTGCCGTCCAGCACCTTCAGCAGCGTACTTTTGCCGCAGCCGTTGTCGCCCAGCAGGCCAATGCGGTCGCCTTTTTTCAGCGTAAAGGAGAGTGAGTCGAAGAGCGTGCCAAACGCCGTATCAACGCGTAAAGATTGTGCAGTGAGTAAAGTGCTCATTGTTGCTTACCCAAGAGTTACAGGCATGTTCATGCCTCGTCAAACATCGCTGACGATAACTCAGTAAGCCCGAGAGAAGGGATTTCAGGGGTTGGTGTCTTCGCTCAAGCAGAAGTTATCGCAGCACGATACCGATAACGCTTGAGCTGGTGCGATCACCAAATGTATGTGAAACATTGAAAATTTCACAGTACAGCATAATTGGCCTCCTTATATATTCAGTGGGTTAATGGATGAAGGGAGTGTAGCGGGGGAAAAGGGGTTTGGCTAGTGGGTATTCGATGGTGCGGTCTGGTGCCCTCACCCTGACCCTCTCCCACAGGGAGAGGGAAAACAGCCAGCCCGTAGGCCCGGTAAGCGAAGCGCCACCGGGCGGAGCGAATTAAATCGACGTACGGCGATAGCTACGGTATTCAGGCTTCCAGAAGTTGTCGTCGATGGCCTGCTGCAGCGCGTCGGCAGAGGTTTTCACCGCCACGCCCTGCTGCTGCGCCATTTTACCTACCGCAAACGCGATGGCGCGCGACACCTTGTGAATGTCCTTCAGCTCCGGCAGCACCAGCCCTTCTCCGTCATTGACCAGCGGAGAGTAACCCGCAAGGGTTTCGCTCGCCGACATCAGCATTTCGTCGGTAATGCGGGACGCGCCGGAGGCGATCACCCCCAGACCAATACCCGGGAAGATGTACGAGTTGTTGCACTGGGCAATCGGATAGGTTTTATCCTTCCACACCACCGGATCGAACGGGCTGCCGGTCGCGACCAGCGCGTTACCTTCGGTCCACGCGATGATGTCCTGCGGCGTCGCTTCCACGCGGGAAGTCGGGTTAGACAGCGGCATCACGATAGGGCGCTCACAGTGCTTGTGCATCTCGCGAATGATCTCTTCGGTAAAGAGACCGGTTTGCCCGGAAACGCCGATCAGAATATCCGGCTTCACGTTGCGCACCACGTCCAGCAGGGAAAGGACTTCGTTGTCGGTATCCCAGTTTTTCAGGTTTTCGCGTTTCTGCACCAGCTTGGTCTGGAACGGCAGCAGGTTTGGCATACCGTCGGTCAGCAGGCCGAAACGGTCAACCATAAAGACGCGGGAGCGGGCCAGCTCTTCGCTTAACCCTTCGCGCTGCGTCTGGGCGATAATCTGCTCGGCAATACCGCAGCCCGCAGAGCCTGCGCCCAGGAAGACGATTTTCTGGTAGCTCAGCTGGCTGCCGGCTGCACGACTGGCGGCGATAAGCGTACCCACGGTCACCGATGCGGTGCCCTGGATGTCATCGTTAAAAGAGCAGATCTCATCGCGATAGCGGTTCAGCAGCGGCATCGCGTTTTTCTGCGCGAAGTCTTCAAACTGCAGCAGAACGTCCGGCCAGCGGTGCTTCACGGCCTGAATGAAATCGTCGACAAACTGATAGTACTCATCGTCGGTAATGCGCGGGTGGCGCCAGCCCATATAGAGCGGATCGTTGAGCAACTGCTGGTTGTTGGTGCCAACGTCCAGCACCACCGGCAGGGTATACGCCGGGCTGATGCCGCCGCAGGCGGTGTAGAGAGAGAGCTTACCGATTGGGATCCCCATCCCGCCAATGCCCTGGTCGCCGAGGCCGAGAATACGTTCGCCGTCGGTCACCACAATCACTTTGATATTGTGGTTCGGCACGTTCTGCAGAATATCGTCCATGTTGTGACGGTTCTGATAAGAGATGAATACCCCGCGGGAGCGTCGGTAGATCTCTGAGAAACGCTCGCACGCCGCACCCACCGTCGGGGTGTAGATCACCGGCATCATCTCTTCGAGATGGTTCTGCACCAGGCGATAGAAGAGGGTTTCATTGGTGTCCTGAATGTTACGCAGGTAGATGTGTTTGTCGATTTCAGTTTTGAAACCCTGATACTGGATCCACGCGCGCTCCGCCTGTTCTTCAATGGTCTCAACCACTTCCGGCAGCAGGCCAAGCAGGTTAAAGCTGCTGCGCTCTTCCATGCTGAAGGCGCTGCCTTTGTTGAGCAGGGGGAATTCGAGTAAAACCGGTCCGGCGTATGGGATGTATAAGGAACGATGTTTTTTCAGTTTGTTGTCCATGTCACTCACTCTTTTTATGAAGATCCGTCCCTGACACTGCTGTTTGTCATCTTTCTGGCCTGTGCGCTGGGAGGCGGTCAGGCGGTATTATAAAGGAGCTAAATATTAATTACCGCAACACATAAACAAAAACACCACCGGGATTACCGATGGTGTTCTGGATCTCAGTCTGGAACTTACTTGCCCGCGTGGCGTTTTCTGCCGGTGGCGTGAGTGACCTGCGTTTCATGGTCGCCTTCAATCACCACTTTACGCTGATTAGAAAGCTTGTAGTTCAGTCCCAGAATATGGCGTGCCTGACGGTTCGATTTCATGTTAACTCCTCAATCCTGTTGATAGTTTTAAGGACCAGTTTGCTTACGCAAACGAAATGTAACCCCTTAGGTTGCTGATCCAGCTTAGCAGGTTTTTACAAAGGTGCGTTTTGCCCGCTGACAACGTAGTTAATAGTTTGCTGGTAGATGTCACTGAGGATGTCATTATCTGTGGATTCCACCCACCTGGTCAGTTCCATCAAAATGTCATCTTCAGTCACAGCACCGTGCTCGGCGTGAAGACCCTGCGCAATCGCGTTAACGAGTTCAGGTTGTGCTGCTGCGGTATTAGCCGGGTAATAAGTAAACATGCTGCCTCCGTGTCGTTGTCTGTTTAATGGTACGGCTCGCAAAAAATTTAATTCATAAACAGAATGGCAAATATTTTCCCGGTTGTGGCTCAGATTCATCTTAGAAATAAAAATGACATAAGTGTATGCTTTTGTGTGCTTTTGAAATGTGGGGGGGTAAATTGAAGTGGCGTTGAGAGGATATTATAACGGTGCTCCTGCTATCACGAAAATATAGCAGGAGCAGAGTTTACATTACCACTTCATTTCGCCGGTATTCACCTTGGCGCTTAATTCCAGCGAGCTCTCTTCAGCCAGGTTCGGATACTGTTTTTTCAGGGTGCTGATGACGACTGCAGAATCTTTATGAACGGATAAGGCCTTTTCAAAGCGCTGCAGATAGTCACGGGTAAAATCAATCGCACCCGCGCCGGCTGGCGGGGTACCCAGATAGTGACCCGGGATCACGCGCTCGGGTTTGTGCGCCGCCATATTTACCAGCGTTTCCTGCCACTGCTTACGGCTTGCCGCCGTCTGGGTGTCAGCCGTCCAGACGTGGATCCCCCAGGCTACCCCGGTGCCGCCGAGGATGGTTTTCGCTGACGGGATCCACACATAGGCCGCGTAGCTGTCAGGCTCTTCGATATCGATCTTTTCCCCGTCCACCATAAACGTGGTGGAGGCGAGCACCTGCGGGACGACCAGCTCCGTTGGCGCGCCGTCTTTCATCTGCGGACCCCAGAAGGCGAGCTTGGCGTCTTTGGTGGCCTTGATGTGGTCAACCACGTGCTGCGTGGCCACCACTTTGGCGTTCGGGAAGGCTTTGACCAGCGGCTGCAGGCCAAAATAGAAATCCGGATCGCCGGAGGTGATCACAATCTTGTTCAGGGTCTTACCGCTTTGACGAATTTTCTCTACCAGCGCTTCGCCATCCTTCACGCTGAACTGCGCGTCAAACAGCACAGCCTCTTTCGGGCCGGAAACCAGCGTGGAGGAGACCGCGAAAATGCCTTTCTCCTGCGGGTTATAGGTATCAATGCTCAACGGCGCGGCAAAAACAGCCGGAGTGAAAAGCGTGGAAAGCAGGGCTATGTGGGTGAATTTCATGCTGTTGTCTCTGTTGTTCAGGAATGTCTCTATTGTACGGATATTCGCATTTGCCAGAATTCCTGAAACAGGACATGCTTAGTTTCATAAATCGAGCAGATGGAGTTGATATGGATCGCGTTATTGCCGCTCAGGTTTACAACCGGATATGCGAGCTGGGAAGTTTGAGCGCGGCGGCCCGCGCGCTGGGTATTTCCCGACCGATGGTGAGCCGCTACCTTGAACAGATGGAAAAGTGGGCGGGGACGCGTCTGGTAAACCGCTCCACGCGCAAGCTGACGCTGACCGCAGCAGGGGAAAAGGTGCTGCAAAAAACGCGGACGCTTTCGCAGATCTCGCAGGAAATTGAAGGCCAGTCAGAGAAAGATCTCCCGTCAGGTACCCTGCGGGTGGCCTGCGCGCACTTTACCGCGATGCACCTGATTGCGCCGGTGCTGCCCGGTCTGCTCTCGCGCTACCCGCAGCTGCGCATCGAACTGGATGTGAACAACCATCCGGTGAGCCTGGTGGGAGAGCGCATTGATGTCGCCGTGCGCATTACCGACAACCCCGAACCCGGCATGATTGCCCGCAGGCTGGGGGAGTGTCGCTCGGTGCTCTGCGCTTCGCCGGAGTATCTGGCACAACACGGTATTCCCGTCAGTCCCGAAGAGTTAGCCCAGCATAACTGCCTGCACTACAGCTTTTTTGCCGGGCAGTCCTGGCACTTCCTGACGCCGGAAGGCGAAAGCCTGAGCGTGGCCGTCAGCGGCAACCTGAGCGCCAGCATCTCTTCGCTGCTGATGGACGCGGCGGTTAAGCACTGCGGTATCGCCATGCTGCCGGAGCGTGAGGCGCGAACCGCGCTGGCGCAGGGAATACTGGTGCCGGTACTGGAGACGCTGGAGCCGAAACCGCTGGCCATCCATGGCATTTATCAGTCCCGGGAATACCAGCCTGCCGCGCTGCGGGTGTTCCTCGACGCACTGGCGCACCATTTACTCAGTGACTAAGACTCGTCTGTCTTGCCCGCAGAATCCGGACAGCCTTCTATACTTAACCCTTTGTAAGCCAAAAGGAGAGCAAGAATGACTATTCATAAGCACGGTTCGGCACACTGGTCTGGCGACATTAAGCGCGGAAAAGGAACGGTTTCCACCGAGAGCGGCGTTCTCAATCAGCAGCCTTATGGCTTTAACACCCGCTTTGAGGGTGAAAAGGGGACCAACCCGGAAGAGCTGATCGGCGCGGCACATGCGGCCTGTTTTTCGATGGCGCTGTCGCTGATGCTCGGCGAAGCGGGTTATACCGCTGACTCTATTGATACCACTGCGGACGTCTCTCTGGATAAGACCGACGGCGGCTTTGCTATTACGAAGGTTGCCCTGAAAAGCAAGGTGACCGTTCCCGGCATCGCCCCGCAGCAGTTCGACGGTATTATTCAGAAAGCCAAAGCGGGCTGTCCGGTATCGCAGCTCCTGAAGGCTGAGATTACGCTGGACTATAAACTTAACTAAGCCACAGCCGGGTTTACGCCCGGCTACCCTTCAGCGCGGCGGGAAACACCTCCGCCAGCCACGCAATAAACACCTTAAGACGGTGCGTCAGATGCCGGTTCTGAGGGTAAACCACATGAAACGGATAGGCGGCAGGGCGCCAGTCGCTCAGGATCGCCGTCAGCGTACCCGCCTGTAAATACGCGTTTGCCGAATACTCAAATGTCTGCACAATGCCCAGCCCCGCCGCAGCCGCCGCCAGGTGAGCATTACTTTCGTTTACGCCGAGATAATGCGGAATATTGATTTCCAGCGCCTCGCCGTTTTTTCTGAAGCGAAACGGAAATGCCCGCCCGGTGACGGGCGAAAGGTAGCTGATAAGCTTGTGGCCGTTGCACAGCTCCTGCGGATAGGCCGGAACGCCATGGTTTTTCAGGTAACCCGGCGTCGCGCAGGTGACCATTTCGGCGTTGCCAATATGGCGGGCGATGAGGGTCGAGTCGTTCAGCGGGCCGCCGCGGATGACGCAGTCTACGTTACCGCTGATAAGATCCACCGGACGATCGGCTACCCCAAGATCGATGCGGATTTCCGGATAACGCTGCATAAAATCCGGAAGCCGAGGGATAAGAACGTCCCGGGCGGTGGAGCCGCCCACGTCAACCCGCAAATGCCCTTTGGGCGTCGCGCGGGAAACGCGAAACGCGGTGTCGATATCTTCGATATCAATCAGCACCCTGAGCGCTTTTTCATAGTATTCCATCCCTTCCGGCGTCGCGACCACCCGACGAGTCGTCCGGTGCAGGAGTCGTATCTCCAGATGCGCCTCAAGCGATTTCACCAGCTTGCTCAGGGTGGCGATGGGCATGTTCAGCGAGTCCGCCGCGCGGGTAAAGCTGCCGGTTTCCACCACCCGGGTAAAAGCGCGCATCGCCATGAGCTGGTCCATTAGGCTCCCCTGATTATTTCTGTGTGTGAATAGTCATTTTCATTTTTGCCGGTTTTTCACTAATCCCGCAAGGGCTAAAGTTTGTCCAACGCAAACCCAATAAAAGGTAAATGACATGAACACGACTCTCTCAGGAAAAATCGCACTGGTCACCGGCGGCAGCACCGGCATCGGTCTTGCCACGGCGCAGGAGCTGGCGGCCCAGGGCGCGAAGGTGTACATCACCGGACGACGTCAGGCCGAGCTGGACGCGGCGGTGGCTGAAATCGCTTCAACAGCAGTGGGCATTCGCGCTGACGTGTCAAAACTGGCGGACCTGGACGAGGTCTATGCCCGGATAGCCAAAGAAGAAGGCCGCCTCGATATTCTTTTCGCCAATGCGGGTGGCGGCGATATGCTGCCGCTGGGCGCGATAACCGAAGAGCAGTTTGACCGGATTTTCGGCACCAACGTCCGCGGGGTGCTGTTTACGGTACAGAAGGCGCTGCCGCTGCTGTCCGCCGGATCCTCGATTATTCTGACCGGCTCGACGGTGTCCATTAAGGGGACGGCCAACTTCAGCGTCTACAGTGCCAGCAAAGCCGCCGTGCGCAACTTTGCCCGCTCCTGGGCGCTGGATTTGCAGGGCCGTGGGATCCGCGTCAACGTGGTAAGCCCGGGCCCGATCAAAACCCCTGGTCTCGGCGATCTGGTGCCGGAAGAACATCGTCAGGGGCTGTACGACGCGCTGGCCGCTCAGATGCCGCTCGGCCGTTTAGGCGCGCCGGGTGAGGTGGGTAAAGCGGTGGCGTTTCTGGCCTCCGACGCGGCCAGCTTTATTAACGCCACCGAGCTGTTCGTGGACGGCGGGATGGCCCAAATCTAATCCAGACTGCGCCAGCAGCGGACGTTACGACCCTCGCGTGAGGGCTGTAACGGCTGGGGGCGCTCACACCCCTGCGTTGCCATCGGACAACGGTCGCGGAAAAAACAGCCTTCGGGCAGATGACGGTTGCCGGGAAGCTCCGTTTTGCGTAACGCCAGATTTTCATCCAGCGGTTCACCGGTGCGGGGAACAGAGTCGAGCAGCAGACGGGTGTAAGGATGGCGCGGCTCGCCAAGCACCTGCGCGGCGCTACCCAGCTCCACAATCTGCCCAAGGTACATCACCGCCACGCGGTCGCTCATGTGCCTGACCACCGAGACGTTATGTGAGATCAACACGTAGGTCAGATTACGCTGCTGTTGCAGGGTCACCAGCAGGTTGAGGATTTGCGCCTGCACGGAGATATCCAGCGCGCTGGTGGGTTCATCGAGCACGATAATATCCGGATCGGACGAGAGCGCCCGGGCGATGGCAATGCGCTGGCGCTGCCCGCCGGAGAAGGCGTGCGGAAGCCGGTCGAGATATTCCGGGCGAATGCCCACCTGCAGCGCCAGGTTTTCAGCCAGCTGACGGCGCTCGCGCTCGCTGCTGCGCTTTTGCACCCATACCGGCTCGGTGATGATGCGCCAGACCGGCAGGCGCGGGTCGAGCGAGGAGAGCGGATCCTGAAACACCATCTGCATGCCGCCCGCGTGGTGCGCCCGCTGGCAGGCGCCGGTGCTGGGCTTAAGCATGCCCATCAGCAGCTGGGCCAGGGTGCTTTTCCCGCAGCCGGATTCTCCGACAATGCCAAGCGTTTCTCCCCGACGGATCTCAAGGTCGAGCCCGTTGAGCGCATGGACCTGTTCCGTCACGCGGCCCAGCCAGTTTTTACGTGCCGCAAAATTCACGTGCACGCTATCCAGTTCCAGCAGTACATCAGACATGGTGTTTCTCCCGTTGTGGATACCAGCAGGCAGCCTGTTGGCCTTCTGCGCCATGGGGCTGCAGGCGCGGCGTTTCGCTGCATTTCGCCCCGGCGGCAAAGCAACGTTCGCGGAACGCGCATCCCTGCGGAAGCTGGCTGAGGTTGGGGACCGTGCCGGGGATGGCGGGAAGCGGGGCGCGCGGCTGGCCGTTTTCCGGCGCGCACTGCAGCAGGCCGATGGAATAGGGATGAACAGGCTGATGGATCAGCGTTTGCGTGGCACCGCTCTCGATCACGCTGCCCGCATACATCACGTACATTCTGTCGCAGAGCTGGGACACCACGGCCATATCGTGGCTGATAAACAGCACCGAGGTGCCGCTGGCCCGCGCCTTGTGCTTCAGCAGGCGCAACACCTGCAGCTGGACGGTGACGTCCAGTGCGGTGGTCGGTTCGTCGGCGATAATCAGCTCCGGCTCGCAGGAGAAGGCAAGGGCGATCATCACCCGCTGGCGCATCCCGCCGGACAGCTCAAATGGATAGCGCGCCATGACCTGTTTCGCGTCCGGGATTTGCATCTCTTCCAGCAGGGTAATCGCCTTCTGCTGTGCCTCATGCCGGGAAAGCGGCTGATGCTGGCGGATCACCTCCACCATCTGTTTGCCAATTCGCCGCGTCGGGTTGAGGGCAGTCATCGGCTCCTGAAAAATCATCGCGACCTTTGCGCCGCGCCACTGGCGAAGCTGCTTCTCGGACGCCGTCAGGACGTTTTCGCCGAGTAACTTCACCTGACCATGATGAATGCGGTAGCTGCCCTCCGGCAGCAGGCGCATGGCGAGCATGGCGGTCACCGACTTACCCGAACCGGATTCGCCCACCACGCCGACAATTTCACCCCTGCCGATCTCCAGCGAGACGTGGTTCAGCGCGTGGACCTCGCCGCGAAAAATCGGGAAGCTCAGGTGCAGGTCTTCAATCTTGAGTACCGGGTCGGTCATCACTGTTTCCCTCCCGATTTCGGATCCAGCAGATCGCGGATACCGTCGCCAAACAGGTTAAAGCCCACGGCGGTTATCAAAATCGCCGCACCGGGAAACGCGCAGTACCACCACTGGTCCAGAACGTAGTTACGGCCAACGGCCACCATCGCCCCCCATTCGGCGGTCGGCTGCTGCGCCCCCAGGCCAATAAACCCCAGCGTGGCGGCCATCAGGATGGCGCTGCCGATGTCCAGCGACGCCTGCACGATAAGCGGCGGCAGGGCGTTGCGCAGGATATGCCAGCGGATCAAATGCCAGCGGGACGCGCCAAACGTGCGGGCGGCCTGAACGTAGGTAAACTGGCGCACCACCAGGGTTTGCCCGCGCGCCAGGCGAACGTAAAACGGGATGCGGACAATCGCAATCGCCAGCATGGCGTTAAACAGGCTCGGACCGAGCGCTGCGGCCAGCGCCATGGTCAGCACCAGGGAGGGAATGGAGAGCATAATGTCCATCACCCGCATGATGATGGCGTCGCCGCGCCCGCCCAGTACGCCGGACAAACAGCCCAGCAGCGAGCCAATGCCGCCCGCAATCACCACGACCGCCAGCCCGGCGGTAATCGACTGCTGGCTGCCCGTCAGCACGCGGCTGAACAGATCGCGGCCCACCTCGTCGGTACCAAACCAGTGCTGCGCAGAAGGCGCCTGCAGGCGGGCGGTCAGATCCAGCGCGTTCGGGTCATGCGGGACTATCCAGGGTGAGGTCACCATCAGGAAGAGCATCGCCATCATAATGACGCCGCCAACGATCGTGAGCGGGCTTTGACGCAGCATCCAGAACAGCTTTGCCCAGTTGATGCGTTGTCTGGCGGTTTTAACCGGGACGGGCGTTTCCTGCGTTAACATCATTCGGCACCTCCGCGCCCGATTCGCGGGTCAATCCACAGGTAAAGCAGATCGACCACCAGATTAACCAGCACGTAGGCTAGCGAAACCACGACGGCAAAGCCCATCACGGCAGGGAAATCGAGCGCCTGAATGGAGGTCACCACCCAGGCGCCCATGCCCGGCCAGGCAAAGACGGTTTCGGTCAGCACGGCGCCGTACAGCAGATCGCCCAGCGCCAGCCCGAGCACGGTAATGGACGGGATCATCGCATTTGGCAGGGCGTAGCGCAGGACGATATACCAGCCGGGCAGGCCGCTGGCGCGCGCGGTGCGGATATAGTCCTCGCTAAGCTGCTCCAGCATCGCGGAACGGACCTGACGCGCCACGATGCCCAGGTGAACAAACGCCAGCGTCAGCGAGGGCAAAATCAGGTGCTGCAGCGCATTGAAAAAGACCTCTCCGTTACCTTCCAGCAGCGCGTCCAGCAGATAAAAGCCGGTGACGTGGGCAGGCGGGTCGAGCCAGTCGTCCAGCCTGCCGCCGCCCGGCAGGATCTGCAGGTGCCCGTAGAACAGCACAATGACGCCCAGACCGAGCCAGAAGGCCGGGGTGGAGATCCCGGTCATCGCCATTAAACGCACCAGGTGATCCAGCCAGCGGTTGCGGTAAACCGCCGACAAAATCCCCAGCGGCACGCCGATGACCAGCGCCAGTACCAGAGAACAAAAGGCCAGCTCCAGCGTGGCGGGGAAAAAGGCCTTCAGGTCTTCAGCGACCGGACGCCCGGTACGGATGGAGGTGCCTAAATCACCGTGGGCCAGGGCGTCCACGTAGCGGCCAAACTGTATATACAGCGGCTGATCCAGCCCTAACTGCTGGCGGATGTTCTGCACGATTTCGTCGCTGGCGCGATCGCCGGCCAGCAGACGGGCCGGATCGCCGGGGATCAGGTGTGAAATAATAAAAGTGATAATACAGACACCGGCCACCACCAGGAGTAACCCCCAGCAGCGCTGGCGCACGATGCTCCAGAACGTCATACACTTTCCCCCGGCGAGAACCGTTATTTACTCATGGTGGCGATGTTGAACACCTGCTCGAGCATTGGATTAAAGGTGAAGCCTTTGACCTCTTTGTTCATCGCCAGCTGGTAGTTCTTCTGGAACAGATAAACGTAGGCCGCCTCGTCGATGACCACCTTTTGCGCCTGCTGATAATCTTTGGTGCGTTCCGCCTGGTCGGTGGTTTTCAGCGCCGCCTGCAGCAGGGAATCGACCTCTTTGTTCTCATAGAACGACCGGTTGCCCGGCAGCCCTTTTTTGTCCGATTCGAACCAGTAGTTCATGAACATGTACGGGTCGGCAAAGTCCGGGCTCCAGTTGCCGATGGCAATGTCGTAATCGCCTTTTCCGACGCGGTCGCGCATGGTGGCGTTGGCCAGTTTTTCCAGCTTGACGTTAATGCCGATCTTGCCAAGGCTGGCCTGCGTCGAGAGGGCGATAGGCTCCCAGTTCGGATCGTTGTCAGAGTAGAGGAAGGTCAGGCTGGCGGGCTTGTCTTTAACCTTCTCCAGCGCCGCTTTGGCTTTGGCCTCGTCAAAGCTGTACTGCATGGCCGTGGCGTCAAAGCCCCACATGCCTTCCGGGATCGGGCCGCGCATCTGCTTGCCGTTGCCGCTCAGAATGCCTTTCACCATCCCCTGATAGTCCGTCGCCCAGGAGACCGCGCGGCGTAAATCGACCTGATTGAGCGGCGCTTTGCTGTTGTTGAGATAGAGGTAAGTCACGCGCAGGGACGGGTATTCGGCGACGGCCACTTTCCCTTCCTGCTTCAGGGCCGCAAGCTGATCGACTGGAAGTGAGTCGGCAATGTCCAGGTCACCGCGGGAAAGCTGCAGACGACGCGATGCGCTCTCACCGATAATTTTTACCGAGACGCGCTTGAAGTGTGGCTTCTCACCCTGCCAGTGGGGGTTTGGCACCAGCACCAGTTGCTGGCCTTTCTGCCAGCTCTTCAGCATAAACGGTCCGGAGCCGGCGGTGTTTTGCGCCAGATAGCCGCGCGCATCGTCCGCGGCATTGGCCTTCAGCACCGTCGGGTTAATGATGGAGGCGCCGTCGTTCGCCAGGGTGTAGAGGAAAGGCGCGAACGGCTGGCTGAGGGTGAACTTCACCGTATGCTCATCAACGGCATCAATTTTCAGATCTTTCGGGAAGGCTTCGGACGGCCCCTGGCTGAGCTTCAGCAGGCGCTCAAAGGAGAGTTTGACCGCCTCGGCGGTGACCGGTGTGCCGTCGGAGAATTTGGCGTTATCCGCCAGGGTAAAGGTCCACTCTTTCTGGTCGTCGGAGGCTTTCCAGCCCGTCGACAGATCGCCTTCCACTTCGGTAGAGCCTGGCTTGTACTTGACCAGACGCTGGTAGGACGGATAGGTGACGGTCCAGTCGTTGTTATCAATGGTGATGGCCGGATCGAGCGTTTGTGGGTCAGCGGCTTTGCCGATCGCCAGCATGTCTTTCGGGACGGCAGCCAGCGCCAGCGGGGCACTCAGGGCCAGCGTGGCGGCGATCAGCGTCGAGATAAGCGATGTTTTCATGGCAGTGCTCCAGGTTTAAAGAGGGGTGTGCGTCAGTGGAAAACAGGCAAAACGGTCGTCAAGCAGCGGGTAGCTGGCGGCATTCGGCAGTTCAAAGTGCCACCATTCGCTGCTGATACCCACAAAACCGCCGCCAAACATGATGGCGTTCAACAGCAGACGGTTGCGCTGGGCGTGCGGCGGCACGGAGGGGTGATACGGATGCGATCGGTCATGCATTTCATCAAAACCGGCCCCCATATCCAGCACGGCGTTATGTTCATCCATCAGGGTCACGTCGATGGCCGTGCCGCGGCTGTGATTGGAGCCAATCGCCACGTCGACCACGTATTCCGGGTTCGGACAGGCATCCCACAGCTGAGCCTGCGCCTGCTGCGGCCGATAGGCGTCGTAGACCACCAGCTTCAGACCGGCCAGAGAGGCAATGCTGATGGCTTTTGCCAGGGCGGTGGCCGCGTCGGTATGCAGCAGGCACAGCGCCTCCTGATAGATCGGGCGGCCGGTGATGTTGTCGGCGGTGGCGTACTTCAGATCGATATGCAGCGTGGGAAACGTCTTCGCCACATCAATCAGTTCACTCTCTTCGGGCATAGCTCCGCTCCTTTAGCGTTCGAATTGACCAAACTCTTGTTGTAATTGTCGGTTTACCGCCAGACGCGCCGGGAGCGCCTCACCCAGCGCTTCCACCACGCCCGACAGCAGCAGGTTGAACAGACAGCTCACGGGGGCAAGTGAATCCCAGAAATGACCGGTATCGGTTTTCACCTGCAGTAAATCAATCGGGTAATCCCGCGCCCACGGGCACCAGATGTCGGTGATTAAGGCCAGCGGAATGCCTTTCTCGCTCGCGACGCGGCAGTACTGTCGGGCCATCGTGGAGTAGGTGCGCGTGTCGGTCAGCACGACATAAGGGTGTGAAAACCCCGAGTTCAGCGATTCAACCCAGCTGCCGGAAGCGCCCTCCGAATAGCTCACGCGCGGGCGGAGGTATTCAAGGTGGCTGAAGAAGGCATTGGCGATCCCGCGCGTGGACTGGATCCCCAGCACAAAAACCGCGTCCGCGTGGGCGAGGTTGTGCACCACCTGACGAAAGGCATCCGTTTGTGCCAGCTGGTACACCTGCGTGATGGCATCCACCTCCAGCGACAGAGCATGCTGAAGGCGGTTGGGCAGGGGGCGCTGCTGCTGCCAGGAGTCGAGGCGCTCGTTCATGCCCCAGGGCTGGTACGGATCGCGCAGGCTCTTTTTGGCATCCTCCAGGTTGCGATACCCCAGCTTGCGCAGGAAGCGTCCGACGGTAATTCCGCTGGTCCCGCTTGCCAGCCCGACGCTCTCCGCCGTTTCAAACGGGATTTGCGCGGCGTGCGCCAGCAGCCAGCTCCCGACCCGCTTTTCGCTGGGGGTCAGCTGGCTGAACGTCGCTTCGATACGGCTCAACATCTCAGGTTTCGTCGTCATACCGCCTCGCTGATAACAGGCTGTCAATGGCCGAAAATGTGTTACCTGGTTAACAATGCATGACGCGTGCCATGTTCACAGGCGGGTGAAAACCCGCTGCGCAGTAAACTTCATGCAATATTTGGTTAACCAATGATCAACATTTGTGCAGCGTAGTTCACTTTTGGTGCACTGGCTGACCGGACAGGTATGAATTTGGTGAATACGTCAGCCTGTTCACATTTTTGATAAGATAGAAGCACTGAGAACATAAAAGGGATCCCTCATGGCGAATTTGCCCTGGCGAGTCAGCGTGCGCCTGATCGCGCTTGCAAAGAAAACAGGAATGGTCGTGGGGATCGTCCTGGTCGTCCTGCTGGCGGTGCGGGTGTATCTTTCGCAGCAGGGGCCGGAACTGCACCTGTGGCACACCTGGCGGGCAGATGAGATGTCCGTTCGCGAGCTGGATAACGCCGATTTCGCCGGGTACCTCGCCCGGGAAAGGGCGATTTTCACCGATCTGGATAACGCGGTGACGGCGAAAACAGCGGGCGAGGAACAAACCCCGTTAAACCGCTATTACCGCCAGAGCCTGGTGTGGCCCGGTCAGTTTGCCCCCGATGCCAACCGCTCCTTTGTGCTGATGCCAGCCGGAAAGCCCCGCGGCGCGGTGGTGCTGCTGCACGGGCTGACGGATTCGCCCTACAGCGTCAGGCGCCTTGCCGTGAACTATCAGCAGCACGGCTTTGTGGCCGTGGTCCCGCGTCTTCCCGGACACGGCACCGCGCCCGGTGCGCTGACGGACGTGGACTGGGAAATGTGGCTGGCGGCCACGCGCCTTGCCGTACGGGAAGCCACGCGCCTGGCGGGTGAGGCTGTGCCTCTGCATCTGGTGGGCTACTCCAACGGCGGGGCGCTGGCGATGAAATATGCCCTCGATGCGCTGGACGCGCCTGCGCTGCGTAAACCGCAGCAGGTGATCCTGCTCTCACCGATGATTGGCGTGACGTCCTTTGCGCGGTTCGCCGGTTTCGCCGGGCTACCGGCGCTGCTGCCGCCGTTTGCCAAAGCGGCCTGGCTGAATATCTCCCCGGAATATAATCCGTATAAATACAATTCGTTCCCGGTAAACGCCGCCCGCCAGTCGTGGCTGCTGACGAAGGCCCTGCAGGAGCAGATTGGCCGCGCGGCGCGGGAAAACAGGCTGGCAAATTTGCCGCCGGTGCTGGCGTTCCAGTCGGTGATGGACTCCACGGTCAGTACCCGCGCGGTGGTCAGTGGCCTGTTTGACCAGCTTCCGGCAAACGGCAGCGAGCTGGTGATGTTCGATATCAACCAGGCGGCGAGCTTCCGTCCGCTCTTTAAACCGTCATCATGGACGGCCACCACGGCGCTGCTGCCGGTTGCGCAGAGACGTTACGGTGTCACGGTTATCACCAATGCGGACGAGCACAGTTTCTCGGCGGTAGCGAAAACAACTCCGGCAGGCAGCACCCGCGAGACGGTCGTGCCGCTTACGCAGGCCTGGCCGCAGGATGTCTATTCCCTGTCGCACGTTGCCGTGCCGTTCCCGCCGGATGACGATCTCTATGGTCGCGAGCCTGGGGTGAAAAACCGCTATGGCATCAGCCTGGGGACGATTGCGCTCTGGGGCGAAACGTCTGTATTGAGCGTTGGAAAAGAGGCGCTGATGCGGGTCACCTCGAACCCGTTTTACGACTACATGCAGGAGAGGATTAACAGCCGGATCGGGGACGCGAAAAAGTAACGTTCTCTTGTGGCGTGAATATGTTAGGTCGCACTGATTAAGTATGTTAAATAATAGCTTCAAGGCACCTCTCTCTCATCGGAACCCACTTTTGTGCTGACGACTCTGATTTACCGAAGCCAGTTGAATTTATCCCGCCCGTCCACCGAACTGCGGGAGCTGGTGGATCGCGCCAGGGGCCGCAACACAAAACTGGATATCACAGGTGTCCTCCTGGCAAAAGGGAATGACGTTCTGCAAATCCTCGAAGGGTCGGAAGAGAGTGTGGTCAAACTGTTCCACACCATCCGTGAGGACAAGCGGCACAGCGGGGTGGTTGAACTGATGCGGGATTATGGCCCGCGCAGACGATTCGAAAACGTCGGGATGCTGCTGTTCGATCTGCAGACGCAGTCGCCGAAAGAGGTGCTGCAGTCGGTCCTGCATTACAGCAAGCTGGACAGCTATCTCACCTCTGACGATCGGGTGTTCAAATTTATTCAGACGTTTATCATGGGCAAACGTCCGGCCCCGTCGGGCGCGCGCTACACCCCTGAAAAATGGACGCTTTCACCTGAGGCGTTACCCTTTGGCGAACATCTGGGCCTGTTTACCGGACAAACCTGCCAGTTTGCGCTGCAGCCTATTGTCGAGCCCTCGGAAGGGAAGATCAGCTCCCTTGAGGCCCTTATCCGCGGCAACGACGGCGGCAGCCCGGAGCATTTCTTCAGCACTGTCGACCCGGACAACGTCTACGAAGTTGATCTCCAGACGAAAGCGTATGCCTTTGCGCTGGCGGAAAAGCTGGGCATTGGCAGCCATAAAATCGCGGTAAACCTGCTGCCCATGTCGCTGGTGAATGTCCCCGGCGCAGTGGAATTTCTGGTCGATCAGATTAAACAACATGGGCTTCAGCCGGAGCAGGTGGTCATTGAAGTCACGGAAAACGAGATGATCTCCGGGTTCAACCAGTTTAATAGCGCCATTAAGCAGCTTCGCGGTGAGGGGATTGGCCTGGCGATCGATGATTTTGGCTCGGGCTATGCCGGACTTTCGCTGCTGACCCGGTTCCAGCCGGATAAAATTAAAATCGACCGGGAAATTGTCAGCAACATTCACCTCAGCGGTCCGAAGCAGGCGATTGTGCGCTCCATCGTCAGCTGTTGCTCCGATCTTGAAATTACCCTGGTAGCCGAAGGCATCGAGAAAATAGAAGAGTGGTGCTGGCTTGAATCTGCCGGGATCCGCCGCTTCCAGGGCTTTCTGTTTGCCCGTCCGCAGATTAATGGCGTCGGTGATATCCACTGGCCGCACATGGTGCGTTAAGTCAATTTTCCCTCCCGTTATTTCCCCTTTGCCCAGCCTGTGCTTAAATAGCTAAAACGGTTTAACATAGTTTAGCTGAGAGGGTTACATGAAAAAAATCTGGGTACTTGGCGATGCGGTAGTGGATTTGCTGCCCGATGGAGAAGGCAGATTACTGCAGTGTCCCGGCGGCGCACCGGCAAACGTCGCGGTCGGCATTGCCCGGCTGGGCGGCCAGAGCGCCTTTATCGGCAGGGTTGGCGACGATCCTTTTGGGCGTTTTATGTCTAAGACATTAGCCGACGAGCGGGTCGACGTGAAGTATATGCGCCTTGACCCGGCGCACCGCACCTCAACGGTGGTGGTCGATCTGGATGACCACGGCGAACGCTCGTTTACCTTTATGGTGCGCCCGAGCGCCGATCTGTTTCTGGAATCTGCCGATCTGCCGACGTTCAGCGCCGGAGAGTGGCTGCACGTCTGCTCCATCGCCTTAAGCGCCGAGCCGAGCCGTTCTGCGACCTTTCAGGCGATGGCCGCCATCCGGGAGGCGGGCGGTTACGTCAGTTTCGACCCCAATATTCGCCCGGACCTCTGGCAGGATGAGAACGAACTGCGTCGCTGCCTGGAGCAGGCCCTGCAGAGTGCAGACGTGGTGAAACTCTCTGTCGAAGAGCTGGCGTTTTTAACCGGAGATGTGCAGGTAAACGTCGGTCTGGACACGCTGATGGCGCGCTGCCCGGCGCGTCTGGTGCTGGTCACCCAGGGTAAAGAGGGGGTGATCGCCTGGCATGAGGGCACTGTGAAACATTATCCGGCCACCCCCGTTCAGTGTGTCGATACAACCGGCGCGGGCGACGCCTTCGTCGCGGGGCTACTCTACGGCCTGGCCGACGGTCAGGCGCTGCCACCGGTTATCGCGCTCGCCCAGCGCTGCGGCGCGCTGGCCACCACGGCCAAAGGGGCGATGACCGCGTTGCCCTGGCAGCACGACCTGTAATTTCTCCTCTCCTGGCCGCCATCCGGCGGCCTGAATTGTCGCCTCGATCACACTTACTAAATCGGTTTAGCAAAAAAGATTGCCGATCCAAAATCCAGAGGTTTAGTATCAGCAACCTAAACCGGTTTAGCAATTTAGCACGTTTAATGACTTCTTTTAGGGATGCGACAAAATGTATAAAAAACGCAGACTTGCCGTGATGATAGGCATGCTGGCCGGAAGTACCTCTGTTTTTGCCCAAACGGATATGACAAGTATCGAAGCGCGTCTTGCCGCAATGGAGCAGCGCCTCCAGGCGGCGGAAACGCGTGCGCAGGTGGCTGAGAAGCGCGCCACCGATGCAGAACAAAAAACGCAGCAGCTGGTTGCCGCCCAGCAGCAGGCGCAAACGACAACCCAGGAGGTGGCGCAGCGCACCACCGCGCTGGAGAAGAAGGCGGATCAGACCGGCGGGTTTGAGTTCCACGGCTATGCCCGTTCTGGCCTGCTGATGAACGATGCGGCCTCCAGCAGCAAAAGCGGTCCTTATCTGACCCCGGCCGGTGAAACCGGCGGTGCGGTAGGGCGTCTGGGTAACGAAGCCGATACCTACGTGGAGCTGAATCTGGAGCACAAGCAAACCCTGGACAACGGGGCAACCACACGCTTTAAAGCGATGCTGGCCGACGGTCAGAGAACCTATAACGACTGGTCAGCCGATACCAGCGATCTCAATATTCGCCAGGCTTTCGCGGAGCTGGGCAACCTGCCTGATTTTACCGGCGCGCTGAAGGGCAGCACCTTCTGGGCGGGTAAACGCTTTGACCGCGACAACTTTGACATTCACTGGCTGGATTCCGACGTGGTGTTCCTCGCCGGTACCGGCGGCGGCGTCTATGACGTGAAATGGAACGATTCGCTGCGCAGCAACTTCTCGATTTATGGCCGCAACTTCGGCAGCGTGGAGCAGACCGACAACAACGTTCAGAACTATATCCTCAGCATGAACCACTTCGCCGGCCCGTTCCAGCTGATGGTGAGCGGCCTGCGGGCGAAAGATAACGACGACCGTAAAGATACCAATGGCGATCTCATCAAAACGGATGCCGCCAATACCGGCGTTCATGCCCTGGTGGGCTTGCATAATGACAGCTTCTACGGCCTGCGCGAAGGGACCGCCAAAACGGCGCTGCTTTATGGTCACGGGCTGGGTGCGGAGGTGAAAAGCATCGGCTCCGACGGCGCACTGCTGTCTGAGGCGGATACCTGGCGCTTCGCAAGTTACGGCGTCACGCCGATCGGCGGTGGCTGGAGCGTTGCGCCAGCCGTACTGGCACAGAGCAGTAAAGATCGCTACGTCAAGGGCGATAGCTATGAGTGGGTAACGCTCAACACTCGCCTGATTAAAGAGGTGACGCAGAACTTCGCGCTGGCGTTTGAGGGAAGCTATCAGTACATGGATTTAAATCCGGAAGGTTATAAGGACCGCAACGCCGTGAACGGCAGTTTCTACAAGCTGACCTTTGCGCCAACGTTAAAAGCGAGCAAAATCGGCGATTTCTTCAGCCGTCCGGAGCTGCGCCTGTTTGCCACCTGGATGGACTGGAGCAGCAAACTGGATCATTACGCCAGCGATGATGCCTTTGGCAGCAGCGGCTTCAACGCCGGCGGGGAATGGAACTTTGGGGTCCAGATGGAAACCTGGTTTTAACCCATCACGCTCCCGCCTGGCGGGAGCGTTTCGCACATCATAAAAAGAAGTCAGGCAGAGGTATCTATGGATTTTAATCAAATCGCCCGCGAGCTTATTCCACTGCTCGGTGGCAAGGAAAATATCGCCAGCGCGGCGCACTGCGCAACGCGTCTTCGTCTGGTGCTGGTCGATGACGCGCTGGCGGATCAGCAGGCTATCGGCAAGGTCGACGGCGTGAAAGGCTGCTTCCGTAACGCCGGGCAGATGCAGGTGATTTTTGGCACGGGCGTGGTTAACAAGGTGTACGCCGCGTTTATTCAGGCGGCGGGGATCAGCGAATCCAGTAAATCGGAAGCCGCGGACCTGGCGGCGCGCAAGCTCAACCCGTTCCAGCGCATTGCCCGTCTGCTCTCCAACATCTTTGTGCCGATCATTCCCGCGATTGTGGCATCCGGTCTGCTGATGGGTCTGCTCGGCATGGTGAAAACCTACGGCTGGGTCAATGCGGATAACGCCATCTACATCATGCTGGACATGTGCAGCTCGGCGGCGTTTATCATTCTGCCTATTCTGATTGGCTTTACCGCCGCGCGCGAATTTGGCGGTAACCCGTACCTCGGCGCGACGCTGGGCGGGATTCTGACCCACCCGGCGCTGACCAACGCCTGGGGCGTGGCCTCTGGCTTCCACACCATGAACTTCTTCGGCCTTGAGATCGCGATGATTGGCTATCAGGGTACGGTATTCCCGGTGCTGCTGGCCGTCTGGTTTATGAGCATCGTGGAGAAAAACCTGCGCCGCGCGATCCCGGATGCGTTAGACCTGATCCTGACGCCGTTCCTCACCGTCGTTATCTCCGGATTTATCGCCTTGCTGATTATCGGTCCGGCGGGGCGCGCCTTAGGGGATGGCATCTCCTTCGTTCTGAGCACGCTGATCGCCCACGCGGGCTGGCTGGCCGGGCTGCTGTTCGGCGGGCTTTACTCGGTGATTGTGATCACCGGTATTCACCACAGTTTCCACGCGATTGAAGCCGGGCTGCTGGGTAACCCGTCGATTGGCGTTAACTTCCTGCTGCCTATCTGGGCCATGGCGAACGTGGCGCAGGGCGGCGCCTGTCTGGCAGTGTGGTTCAAAACCAAAGATGCCAAAATCAAAGCCATTACCTTACCGTCGGCGTTTTCTGCGATGCTGGGCATCACCGAAGCGGCCATTTTTGGTATCAACCTGCGCTTCGTTAAGCCGTTTATCGCCGCGTTGATTGGCGGCGCGGTGGGCGGGGCCTGGGTGGTCTCGGTTCATGTCTACATGACCGCCGTTGGGTTGACCGCCATTCCGGGCATGGCCATCGTGCAGGCCAGCTCGCTGCTCAACTATATTATCGGCATGGTGATTGCCTTCGGCGTGGCGTTTACCGTCTCACTGCTGCTGAAATATAAAACGGACTCTGAATAATGACGTTGCCTTCCCGCTGGCCTGCGATCCTGCAGGCCGTTATGAAAGGTCAGCCACGGGCGCTGGCGGATAGCCACTATCCGCAGTGGCACCCCGCGCCGGTGACGGGGCTGATGAACGACCCGAACGGGTTTATCTGGTTTGCCGGCCGCTACCATCTGTTCTATCAGTGGAACCCGCTGGACTGCGAGCATCGCTTTAAATGCTGGGGGCACTGGAGCTCTGCGGACCTGGTGCACTGGCGGCATGAGCCGCTGGCGCTGATGCCTGACGAAGCGTATGACCGCAACGGCTGCTACTCCGGTAGCGCCGTGGATAACCAGGGTGTTCTGACCCTGTGCTACACCGGAAACGTTAAGTTCGATGACGGCAGCCGCACGGCCTGGCAGTGCCTGGCCGTGGAACAGCCGGACGGAACTTTTACGAAGCTGGGGCCGGTGTTGGCGCTGCCGGAAGGCTACACCGGCCACGTGCGCGACCCGAAGGTGTGGCAACACGACGGGGAGTGGTACATGGTGCTCGGCGCGCAGGATGTGCAAAAGCGCGGCAAGGTGCTGCTGTTTAAATCAGCCGATTTGCACGGCTGGACATCCTGCGGGGAGATCGCCGGTCACGGGGTTAACGGCCTGACGGACGCGGGGTATATGTGGGAGTGTCCGGACCTGTTTGCTCTCGACGGGACGCACGTCCTGATCTGCTGCCCGCAAGGGCTGGCGCGCGAGCCGCATCGCTACCTCAATACCTATCCGGCCACCTGGATGAGCGGGGCGTTTGATTACGCCAGCGCCGCATTCGATCACGGCGAGCTGCACGAGCTGGACGCGGGGTTTGAGTTTTACGCGCCGCAAACTGCGCTGGCGGAAGATGGACGCCGCATTCTGATCGGCTGGATGGGCGTACCGGACGGGGAAGAGATGCTTCAGCCAACCCGGGCGCACGGCTGGATGCACCAGATGACCTGCCCGCGCGAATTACGCTATCGCGACGGCAGGCTCTGGCAGACCCCGGCGCGCGAGCTGACGGCGCTGCGTGAAGATGAGCAGCGCTGGCAGGGGCACGTCAGCGACGCGCCAGACCTGGACGCGACGCGCCTGGAGTTTGAGCTGGGCGCATCGCATGTGAATGTCGATTTTGGCGGTGCGCTGCGTCTCACGCTCGATGAGCAGGGTATACGCCTGGAACGCGCGAGCCTGAAAACCGGTGAAACGCTGACCCGCTACTGGCAGGGCGACGTCCGTCATTTGCGCGTCCTGTGCGACCGTTCCAGCGTTGAAATTTTCATCAATCACGGTGAAGGGGTGATGAGCAGCCGCTATTTTCCTGACCATCCGACCCGGGTGCGATTCGAAGGTGCGTCCGATATCACATTACGCTACTGGTCGCTGCGCGCCTGCATGATAGAATGAGGGTTTTGGCAGCCGGATCTAAGTCGTTGTGAGAAAAACAAAACGCGTCACCATTAAAGACATCGCGGAGCTGGCGGGTGTGTCAAAAGCCACCGCCAGCCTGGTCCTGAACGGTCGCAGCAAAGAGCTTCGCGTGGCGGAAGAGACGCGCGAGCGCGTGCTGGCAATTGCAAAAGAGCACCACTATCAGCCCAGCATTCACGCCCGCTCGCTGCGCGATAACCGCAGCCACACCATTGGTCTGGTGGTCCCGGAGATCACCAACTACGGTTTTGCCGTCTTTTCTCACGAGCTGGAAACGCTGTGCCGCGAGGCGGGCGTTCAGCTGCTGATCTCCTGCAGCGATGAAAACCCGGGGCAGGAGACGGTGGTGGTGAACAACATGGTGGCGCGCCAGGTGGACGGGCTGATTGTGGCCTCCAGCATGCTCAACGACGCGGACTACCATAAGCTGAGCGAGCAGCTGCCGGTGGTTCTGTTTGACCGCCACATCAACGACAGCGCGCTGCCGCTGGTGATCACCGATTCCATTACCCCGACGACCGAACTGGTGGCCGACATTGCGCGCCAGCATCCTGATGAGTTCTACTTTCTCGGCGGCCAGCCCCGCCTGTCGCCCACGCGCGACCGCCTGGAAGGCTTTAAGCAAGGGCTGTGTGAGGCCGGTGTGGCGCTGCGGCCCGAGTGGATCATTCACGGCAACTATCACCCGAGCTCCGGATACGAGATGTTTGCTGAACTCTGCGCCCGCCTGGGGCGTCCGCCGAAAGCGCTCTTCGCTGCCGCCTGCGGGCTGCTGGAAGGGGTGCTGCGCTATATGGGCCAGCATAACCTGCTGCAAAGCGATATCAGGTTAGCCAGTTTTGACGATCACTATCTCTACGATTCGCTGACGATCCCGGTGGATACCATTCGTCAGGATAACCGCCAGCTGGCGTGGCACTGCTTTGATTTGATTAGCAAATTAATCGAGGGGGAGACGCCGCAGCCGTTGCAGCGCAAGCTCAATGCCACCCTGCAGCGACGCTATAAGTCAGCGAAATAGCCCGGTTCGATACTTCAATAACTTTAATTAATTTAAGTTTTGGAATGGCCGATAACCATAAGGAATAATTCTCCTTGAGGTATTGGTTTATGTCGTTGAAAAAGTCGTCCCTGATTGTCCTGTTCTCGCTGCTTTTCTTCTTTGTTGTCAGCACCGTCACCAGCGTTGGCCTCATCATTAAAAGTAATAATTCGCTGGATAACGTCAACAAAGAGATCCAGGTTGTGCTGTCCATTATTGACCCCATCAACCACAGCCGTACGCTGCGCGTGCGGGTGATGGAGTATGTGAAGATGGTGGAAGCGGGCAACGCGGCGGACGGCGCTGCAAAGCTTACCGCCGTGAAAGAGGCGCTGACCAAAGCGGACCACGCCTTTGCGGCCTTTATGGCGTCGCCGCGCCTGAGTGATGAAGCGCCTCTGGTGACTGCCTATCAGGATGCCTGGCAAAACTACCGCAACCAGGGGCTGTCGCCGCTGATCGACGCCGCCGAGGCGCACGATGTTGCCAAATTCAACGCGCTGATCCCGGAAGTCTCCCGCCTCGACCGCCAGTACGAGATCGTTCTCGACCAGGTGCTTTCCGTCCACCAGAAATACGCCAAAAGCCTGAACGAGGATGCGAGCAGTAACTTCGTCTCTGGCCTGGCGATCATTGCCGCTATCGCCAGCCTGTTTGTGGTGGTGATTGTCGCCGTCAGCCTGCTGATGAAGCGCTTTGTCTTTGCGCCGGTCAACCTGGCGCGCGAGCACTGCAGCCAGATTGCGGCAGGCAAGCTGGACATTCCAGTGCCGGTGAAGGGGAGTACAGGCAACGAAATCGACCATCTGATGGGCTCGATGGAGCAGATGCGTCAGGCGCTGCTGGCGACCATCGCCCAGGTGCGCGATGCGAGCCATACCGTAACGCACGCAGCCCAGGAGATTGCCTCCGGGAATATCGACCTGGCGTCACGCACCGAGCAGCAGGCTTCGGCGTTAACCCAGACGGCGGCCAGCATGGAAGAGCTGAGCGCGACGGTGGCGAACAATACCGATAATGTGTATCAGGCCGGGAAACTGGTTCAGGACGCGGTGAAAAATGCCCATACCGGTGAAGCGGTAACCCGTGAAGTGATCGACACGATGAATACCATCGCGGCGAACTCTAAGCGCATTGAAGACATCACCAGCGTGATTAACAGCATCGCCTTCCAGACCAACATCCTGGCGCTGAACGCGGCGGTTGAAGCGGCGCGCGCCGGCACGCAGGGCCGCGGCTTTGCGGTCGTGGCCAGTGAAGTGCGCACCCTGGCGCAGAAAAGCGCGGTGGCGGCCAAGGACATCGAAAGCCTGATTGCCCAGTCGGTATCCAGCGTGAAAAATGGTGCGGAGCTGGTGAGCCGCTCCGGCGAGGTGATTGACTCGATTATTTCATCGGTGAATAAAGTAAATACGCTGATGGAGCAGATCTCCGTCGCCTCCGAAGAGCAGAGCCGCGGGATCAGCCAGGTCGGGCAGGCGGTGACCGAGATGGACGGCGTGACGCAGCAGAATGCCGCGCTGGTGCAGCAGTCCGCCGCGGCAGCGGCCTCGCTGGAAGAGCAGGCGCAGCAGCTATCGCGGAGTATTTCGAGTTTTAGTTTGCCGGTGCAGGCTTGATGGTATGAAGGAGGCTCCTGGGGGAGCCTTTTTTGTATCTGGTGTAACCCTTTCTGTATAATTCAGGACGTCTCTACAGGCAGCACGAATCTACTAGTAATTATCGCCAGGGAAAATTATGTTAATTATTTTTAGTGGGCTACCCGGCAGTGGTAAAAGCACTGTTGCAAAAATCGTTACTCAAAGGCTGGGGGCTGTTTATCTGCGGGTTGATACCGTTGAGCAGGCCATTCGGTCGGTCTCGGAACCTGGTCAAAAAATTGGACCGGAGGGATATTTTGCCCTCTATGGTTTAGCGAGTGAGAACCTTAAGCTGGGCTCCACCGTTGTGACCGATTCCGTTAATGATATTAACCTTGTGCGAGATGCTTTCCGCAATATTGCTCTGTCGTTGAATGTCCCTTTCCTGGAAGTTGAAATTGTCTGCTCAGACGAAAAAGAACATCGTTATCGCGTAGAGAACAGAGTCTCTGATATCCCAGGGCTCACGCCTCCTGACTGGGGACAGGTAAAAAACCGTGAGTACGAACCCTGGGAGAGAGAACATCTCATATTGGACACCGCTGTGTTATCAGCGGCAGAGTGTGCAGATAAAATCCTGGAAATAAGGCATAAGATTGCGCTTAACTGGTCTTAAACGATGGACAAGCGCCTGCAATGGCTTAACTGCTTTGAGGATTCGCCTGAATTCAGCATAATTGGCTTCAGGAAATAAAAAGCTTCGTTTTTTACCGGCAACGTAAACCGCAGCGCAATCAGAAATCGGAACCGCGCATTGGAAGAATTAATTCTCAACATGAATTGAGGGGCAACATCGAAAATGGGAAAGCGCAAGAGTGCTCTGATTTATGTCCTGACCGTAATTATATTTTTGCTTATTATCCCTGAGATCATTCTGCGTGTATGCACGTCCGAGCAACTCGGCCGTATCAGCGACTTCACTAGTTTAGGTGGCTTGTTAAATCCACTATTATCCTTGCTCATCTTCCTGGCATTGTTTTCAATCATACTGGCCGTCATTGCTATCGCATTGGTTAAGCGAATTCTTCATACGCGGTGATTTGCCTGCAAGCGACTCATAGCATCCGCCAGCCGTTACCGCTATGAGTCCAAATTCGGCATCACAAAAAAATTTATATTCATCCCAGCAATATTTCCCTTCCTCATCCGTCTACCTCATCACAAGCCATAATCAGTTACTGTAAACGAGGTAAACACCATGAGAGATTTTGAACTGCACGGCAGAGGTCACGGACGCGGATTTGGTCGCCACCGTATGGGCAAGGGGTTAGTCATCGGCGCGGTGATTTTCATCGTGCTCGGCCTGCTGGTGATGACCCTGTGGAACGCCTTGCTCCCGGCCATCCTCGGCGTTAAGGCCATCGGATTCTGGCAGGCGCTGGGCATTCTGGTGCTGAGCCGCATTCTGTTCGGTGGGCTGGGGTTCCGCCCGGGGATGTTTGGCGCGCACCGCCGGATGCACGAACGCTGGATGAACATGACGCCCGAGCAGCGCGAGGCGTTTATTCAGCAGCGCCGCGAAGGGTTCGGTCGCCACGGCCGCGGCCACTGCGGCTGGCATGGTCATCGTGACGAAAAACGCGATGACGCCACGCCAAAAGCGCCGGACGCAGAGTGAGCGAGATGAAAGCCGGGGAGGCGGGCGGATCCATGCTGATGTCGGCGCTCAACGCCTGTCGCGCCCGGCTGAAAGCCTTCATTCGCGGGCGGACGTCCGTCCGCGATGATGCCGACGACATTTTGCAGGAAGTGACGTATCAGCTGATGAAAGTGGAGCAGCCGGTCGAAAACGTCGCCGCCTGGCTGTTCCGCGCGGCGCGTAACGAGATGACCGACCGGGCGCGTAAAAAGCGCGAGGTGTCGCTCTCCGGCTATTTTACGGGCGAAGATGACGACGGTTTTCCGGAAGACGAGCTGGCCGAAACCCTGTTCGGCGTACCGCACACGCCGGAGGAGGAGTACCTCAAGACGCTGCTATGGGAAGAGCTGGGGCAGGCGCTGTCTGAACTTCCTCCGCCGCAGCGGGAGGCGTTTGAAAAGACCGAGCTCCACGGCTACAGCATTAAAATGCTGGCAGAGGAGACCGGCGCCAGCGAACAGGCGCTGTTATCCCGCAAGCACAAGGCGGTGCTGTTTCTGCGCACGCGGCTGCGGGACGTCTATGACGCGCTGACGGGCGAATAGCGGCGACAGACAAAACCTTACACTTCCGGCACTTGTAGATTCATCACTATCGTTTATGATCGGGGCGTCTTGTCACTCTGGAATGTTATGCGCAACCGTCAGCTCCTCGGAAAATGGCTTTTGATTATCACCTGTCTCGCGATGGCGCTTTGCCTCGTGCAGCGTGCGGTGATGCTCAACCATTTTTTACAGGGACTGGATCCGCAGATTTCACTGAGTGCAGATGCCCCGGCTCAAACCAGCAGCACTGAACAACCCGGCCCGTCGCCGTGTCAGCTCGGCGCGCACTCGCTGCTTTGCGCCCAGCCGCTGTTCTTCGACGGTGCATTACCGGCCATTATTATCTTCTTCGCGCTGCTGCAGCTGTTGACGCAAGGGCGGGCATTGGCTCCCGTGGAACAGCCCGTTCAGGCGCCGCCTCCCCGAATACACCTTAAAAACTGCGTTTTCCGTGAATGAAAAACATCGTCATCACACGATAATTTTTCACTGTTCACGGAGTACAACATGGTTAACCTCTTCAGGGGATTCGTCTTCCTGTGGCTGTCCTGCATCGGCATTGTCCATGCGGCGGACACCGGCTGGCTGGTTTCCCCCCAAAACGATCACGCCCGCATCCGCTTTCAGGCGGAGAGGGAACAAACGCATGTTAAAGGCCTGCTCACCGTTGAGCTAAAGCCCGGCTGGAAAACCTACTGGAGATCGCCGGGCGAGGGCGGCGTCGCGCCGAAAATCAGCTGGCCGGAAGGCGTAACGGACAGCTGGTCCTGGCCGGTGCCGTCGCGCTTCGATATCTCCGGCATGACCACGCAGGGCTATCACGATAAGGTGACGATCCCGATTACGCTCGACGGAGCGAAGGGCGACACGCTCGACGGGACGCTGACGCTCTCTACCTGCAGCAACGTCTGTCTGCTGACGGACTACCCGCTGCATCTCAATTTTACCCAGCCGGTGGATGAGGGCTTCCACAGCGCCTTCGAGCAAGCGATGCGCGCCGTGCCGGACTCATCAGGCGTGTCGTCGGATCTTTCCGCCTGGCTCTCCGGCGACAAGCTGGTGATTACCGGCACCACGGAAGGGAAATGGGACAATCCAGGGATCTATTTTGACCCGCTGGAGGGCGATATTCTGCCCGGCGAGCCTGTCATTAAACACGACGGCAATACCCTTCGGGTGACGGTACCCGTGACCGACGAGTGGGGCGATAAACCTGCCTCGCTGGCAGGCAAAAGGCTGTCGTTTGTGCTGACCAACGGCGAACGGGCGCAGCAAACCACCATGACCGTTGGGACAACGCCCGAAGAGACCTCCGTGCCGGACGGGACGGGAAAAATGGTGCTCTTTGCGCTGCTGGGCGGGCTGATCCTGAACCTGATGCCCTGCGTGCTGCCGGTGATGGGCATGAAGCTTAACAGCATCCTGCTGGCGGGATCGGACAGCCGCGCCATCCGGCTGCGCTTTCTGGCCACCAGCGCCGGGATCCTCACCTCCTTTATGCTGCTGGCTGGGATGGTCACCGCGCTGAAGCTGGCCGGGGCGTCGCTGGGGTGGGGCATCCAGTTCCAGAACCCGTGGTTTATCGGCCTGATGGTCGCCGTGACCTTCCTGTTTGCGCTGAACCTGTTTGGGACGTTTGAAATGCTTCTCCCTTCTTCTGCCGCAGGACGGCTGGCGACGGCAGGGGGATCGGGGATCGGTGGCAGCTTCTGCGAAGGAATGTTCGCCACGCTGCTGGCGACGCCGTGCTCCGCGCCGTTCCTCGGTACGGCGGTTGCCTTTGCCCTTGGCGCGCCGCTGCACACCCTGTGGCTGATCTTCCTGATGCTCGGCGTGGGCATGAGTCTGCCGTGGCTGTTCGTTGCCCTGGTACCGAAAACGGCCATGCTGCTGCCGAAACCCGGCCGCTGGATGAACACGCTCAAGGTCATCCTCGGCATGATGATGCTGGCCTCCAGCCTCTGGCTGGCGACGCTGTTGAGCGTGCATCTGGGCGAGGCGGTCAGCCAGATCGTGATGCTGGCGCTGACTGCCGCTGCGCTGTTGCTGTTCGCGCTGAAGGGGCAAAAATCCTCACCCTTGTTCTGGCTGGTGGTCATCGCGCTGTCGGCGTTCGGCGGGTATCAGCTGCGCGGTCTGCTTAACGCGCCGCCTGACGCACCGGCACAAAACGTTGCGCAAACCATCTCGTGGCAGCCGCTCAGTGAAGAGGCCATTGAGCAGGGGCTGGCGCAGGGGAAACGGGTGTTTGTAGATATCTCGGCGGACTGGTGCGTGACGTGTAAGGTGAACGAGCACCGCGTACTCAGTCAGCCGGACGTTATTGCCGCGCTGCGCCAGCCGGACGTGGTGGCCCTGCGCGGAGACTGGAGCCAGCCGTCCGCGTTTATCGCGGATTTTCTGGCGAAGCGAAACCGTTACGCCATTCCGTTTAACGCGGTGTATGGTCCCGGCCTGCCTGAAGGGGAAGTCCTCTCGCCGCTGCTGGACAAGCGCACCCTGGTCACCACCCTGAACAATGCAAAAGGCTAACGGTATGATGAAAAAACTCTTTATTACGCTTCTGCTTCTGCTGACCCCGCTTCAGGTGTTTGCTGCCCAGCCGCTGACGGCGGACCAGGAGCAGCGTGCGCAGAAGATGATCGCTGACTTCCTGTTTAACGATCCGAACTCCCCGCGCATCGGCGCGAAAAACCCAAAGCTCACCCTGGTGGTGTTTACCGACTACAACTGCCCGTACTGTAAAAAATTCGATCCGTATCTGGAGAAGATTGTTGAAAAATACCCGGACGTGGCGGTGATCTTTAAGTTTTTACCTTTCCGCTCGGAAAGTTCGCTGACCGCCGCGCGAGACGCCTTAACGCTCTGGCGAAAAGATCCCGGGCAGTTTATGAAGCTGAACCATGCCCTGATGGCGAAAAAGGGGTACCACGATGACGCCAGCATTCAGGAGGCGCAGAGGCGGGCGGGCGTGAGCGTGACGACGCCGGACGAGGAGAGTTTTCTGACGATCAGGCGCAGCCTCATTGTGGCGGAAAAAATGGGGATCCAGGGCACGCCCGCCACGCTAATCGGCGAGGGGCTGCTGCCCGGCTGGGTGCCGTTCGAACAGTTCGACGAAATGGTCAGTGAAGCACTGAAAAACCGCTAACCTGAAGGGGGCGAAATGCCCCCGACAAACCGGAGAGGGAAATGAAAAAATTACTGTTACTTTCGGCGCTGGCGACGTCAGGGCTGGTACAGGCGGCTGAAGCCATACCGGATGTGGTGAAGCACTTCAGCGAGCAGCAGAATATCAAAATCATCAAGAAGCTGGATGCGCCTGGCGGGGCGCCAGCCTGGCTTGGGCAGTATCAGGATATGGGCGTGACGCTCTTTCTCACGCCGGACGGCAAGCACGTGATCTCGGGATATCTTTATGATGACAAAGGGAAGAACCTCAGCGAAGGCTATTTCCAGAAAGAGATCTACGCCCCAATGGGACGCGAAATGTGGAAGAACCTCAACGCGGCGCATCCCCTGAAAGAAGGGGCGGATAACGCCCCGCGTAAGGTCTTTGTCTTTGCCGATCCGTTCTGTCCGTACTGCAAGCAGTTCTGGTCCGAGGCGCAGCCGTGGGTGAAGGCCGGTAAGGTGCAGCTCAATACGCTGCTGGTGGCGTTCCTCAACCCCAACAGCGGACGCAACGCCGCCGCCATTCTGAATGCGAAAGATCCGGTTGCGGCCTGGCGCGAATACGAGCTCTCCGGCGGCAAAAAACTGCCCAAGCCTGAAGGCGAGGCTTCCCGCGAAACGGTTGAGATCCTACAGAAACATCAGGCGCTGATGGACAGCCTGGGCGCTAACGCCACACCGGCTATTTATTATCTGAATGCGGAAAACGAGCTGCAGCAGGTGGTGGGGATGCCGGATGCGCAGCAGCTCGAGGCGATGTTCGGGCCGAAGCCGTAAAAAAACAGGCAGAAACGGGCGTTTCTGCCTGATCGTTACTTAGCTACCCCAGCGTCCACGGAGGTAGTTTACCGCCTGCTGGGTCTGCGGCTGGTTCAGGTAATCTTCCCGGAACAGGATGGTGCCGTTGACGTTGGGCAGCGAATCGTTGAGATCGAGCTGCTTTTTCAGCTCCGGCACGCCGCCCTGAACCGTCCAGTCCGGCTCGTTTCTCGACGGCTCGCCTACCTTGTAGAACGCAATGCCGATATACAGGCGCGTGTGGGTCGGCTTCACGACGTCGGCCCACCATTTGGTCAGCACGTCGTAGCGCGCGGCATCACGCGCGAAGGGCCAGTAAATCTGCGGCGCGATGTAGTCCAGCAGGCCCTGCTGCACCCACTGACGCGTATCGGCGAAGGATTCATCGTAGGCCGCGGCGCCGCGTGTGTCGGAGCCTGCCGGGTCAAAGGAGCGGTTACGCCACACGCCCGCCGGGCTGACGCCAAACTCAACGTCGGGCTTTGTCTGCTTGATCGCGCGGGAGACCTGGACGATCAGCTGCTGCGTGTTGTGCCTTCGCCAGTCGGCTTTTGAGGCAAATCCCTGGCCGTACTGCCGCCAGGTCTGCGAATCATTCAGCGCGGAGCCCGGCGATTCGGCATAGAAGTAATCATCAAACTGCACGCCGTCTACCGGGTAGTTCGCCACCACTTCGGTCACCACTTTGGTTATCCAGTCCCGCACCTCGGGAATGCCCGGGTCGAGCACAAAGCGGTCGCCTGAGATGCGCACCCACTCCGGATGCTGAACATAGACGCTGGACGGGGTCTGATAGGCGGTCCGGTTTAGCGCGGCGATGGTGGACGGCTTCGTGTTGGTCGACACGCGATAGGGGTTGAACCAGGCATGGACCTTCATGCCGCGCTTGTGCGCTTCATCGAGCATAAACTGCAGCGGGTCGTATCCCGGATATTCGCCGACGTTGCCCGTCAGCATATCCGACCACGGTAGAATCTTTGATGACCAGAGCGCCGTGCTGTCCGGCTTCACCTGGAAAAACACCGTGTTGATGCCGAGGTGCTTAAGGTTGTCGAGCTTTGCGATCAGCGCCTGCTTTTGCATCGCGATGCGCTGGTCCGCGCTGCGGCCATTCACCGACGCGACCGGCGGCCAGTCGAGACGCGAGACGGTCGCCAGCCAGATGCCGCGCATCGGCTCGTTTGCCTGCGGCGTCGGTTTGCTCGCGGTGGGGAGCGGGGTAACCAGCGATTTCGGTGGTTTTGAGGAGCAGCTCACAAGTAAAAGCGCGCAGGCAGCCAGCGCACCAATCCGTTTTACGTGTCGCGTCATTTGCGTATTAGCTCTTGATAATCCGACTGTTGGCCCAGGGATTAAAGGCGGGCTCTGCCTGTTCTGTGCTTACCTCATCGTTGAGGGAGTCCAGATACAGGGCTTCCACTTCCGCGCGCGCCCACGGGGTGCGGCGCAGAAATTTCAGGCTCGATTTAACGCTGGGGTCTTTTCTGAAACAGTTAATTTTGATGCGGTCGCCCAACTCGCTCCAGCCATATTTCGCCACCAGGGCGTTGACCATCATCTCCAGCGTTACGCCATGCAAAGGATCTTTGGAAATATGTGCAGTCATAGGCGTCCGGATGTCTCGATTTTTAGGGGATTGGGGTAAACGCTGAAAGGGTACAAGAAAGCAGGGGAAGCGGCAATTTTCCTTTTCCCCTCGCTCACTTTATGACGGACTCCGTGCGCTGATTTTCGCCGACAATTTTTCCCGCACTGTTTTTAATCGTAAACCCAATCGACACGTCATCCTGGCCTGCGGGCGTGGCCGTCAGCGTTTTAACCATCGTTCCCGAGTCTGCTGCGATCGTCATCGTCATCTTGCCCTTTGCCAGCACCTTATCGCGCTGGGTGATGCGCCAGGTCAGACGACACTCGCTGCACGGTTTCCAGGTGTCGTTGATGGCCCACAGACGCACGGTCGCCGCCGTGCCGGATTTCCACTGCGCAGTGACCGGTTCAATGGACGGCAGAACAGGCTGGTACGCACGTTGTAGCGCGTAAAACCCGGCCTTAGGTTTACGCAGGTAGTCCACCACGCCCCAGTTGATGGAGGGCCAGGTTTCCACAAACATGAAGTGGAACAGGGCCGTCACCGGCTGGTAGCGTTGTCGGCGATAACTCTCGGCCGCAGTGGCCACCAGCCGCGCCTGATACGCCTGAGTATTGCGGATCATTTCCTGAATGTTGTTTCCACGCGGGATACCGGCAAACTTAAAGGTCTGGAAAGGCTGAAAATTATGGTATTTCCAGACGGTCCAGCCGGGATCGTCAGCGGCGGTCGTTTTTGGCCAGAGCGACGCCGCCGGGATGATGGTTTTTAGCGTCGATAAGCGGGGAAGCGCCTGCGCGCCAAACTCGGTGATGATCCCCGTTTTGGCCGGCGTCAGCAGGTCGCTCACGGTGCCGAAGTACCAGCCCGCCCAGTAATGCTCCTCAACGGCGGAAAAGCGATGCACGATGCGGGAGGTATCTTCGGCAAGCGTATCCGCTACCTGCTGCGTGAGCTCGCGATTCAAATCTTTATTCCAGTCCGGGAAGCGTTTTTCCATCCACGGCGAATTCCACGGCGGTTCGTTATGCCCGCCCCAGACGATGATGGCGGGCGAATTGCCAAACTGTTCGATCATCTCCCGCGTCTGGCGAACCGCATTTTCCGTGAAAGCCGCACTGTTGTTGTAGCCCCACTGCAGCGGAACATCCTGCCAGATCATCATGCCCATCTCATCGGCAACGTCATACAGCGCACGTCCGGCAACGTGTCCGTGCACGCGTATGGCGTTGGCGTTCATGGTTTCCACCAGACGAAGATCGCGACGGTATTTTTCTCGCGTCATGGTGCTGAGCCAGGGGGAACCGATGTAATTACTTCCCTTAATGAAAAGGCGTTTGTCGTTAATGAGCCAGCCCTTATTGTCGGGCTGCTCGACGATCTTACGCAGCCCGGTGCGGGTGACCGCCGTATCCATCAGGCCGTTTTCATCGCGTAATGCCACGCGAATGGTATACAGGTGCGGTTTCCCCGTGCCGACGGGCCACCACAGTTTTGCCTTCGGCATGGGCAGCGTCACCTGCACGAAATGGGCGCCGCTTTCGAGGGTAACCGGAAAATCAGCCTGATAGCGCTTGCCGCTGAAATTGGCGGGCGTGGCGGTGAGCCGTACGGTCGCCGGGCCCTGACCGAGCGCGCGATAGCGAATCTCCGCCTTTAACGCCGGGCGAGTCAGCCCCTGCGTCCAGTCGGGCCGCAGGATGGTCTCATCAAGGGTAGCGCCCCGGCTAAGATGCAGCCTCACCGGCGCCCAGATGCCGCCTGAGTTAGCGTCCTGTCCTTGCGGCGACCAGGCCCCACCGGGACGCGTGTCATGCTGGTTAAGGATCCCCTTCATGAGCGTTTTATGCAGCGGCCAGACCTTAGTGGGATCTTCGTAAGGGCTGTCGACCCTGACCACGAGCTGGTTGTGACGTTGTAACGCTGAACGGGCATCCAGCGAAAAGCGCTGAAAATAGCCCTCATGCTTGCCCAGCGGCTGGTCGTTTAGCGTCACCTCTGCTAGATAATCGACGCCGTCAAACACCAGGGTACTCATTACGTCGGGGGGCTGCACGGGCAGGGAAAACGCGTGCTTATACCACAGCGCGCCCTGGTGATCGTGCCCGGCGCTGTACCAGTTGGCAGGAACCTGAAGCGGGAGCCAGCCTGATGCAGCAGGATGCGCACTGTCATTTGCGTCCTGAACCTGCCATTCTCCAGCCAGAGACCAGCTGACCGGCGCAGAGTTCGCCACCGTGTGGGTGGCCAACAGGGCAAAAAGCAGCGCGCAGTTGCGAGTCATCATGCGTTTACCCCGCGCGCGGTGAGCCATGCCGTCAGGCGCCGTGATTCCTGGCGAAGGTTTTCATTCAGGGCCGCAAGCTGTTGCCCATCCAGCGCATGCGCGTCGCTTTCCAGCACCTGTAGCTGCTGTGCGAGCGTGCTGAAGTCCAGGGTGACGGCTTCTCCCCGTAGCTTGTGGGCCGCGCGGCGCAGCGCGTCGCGGTCGTCGCTGTCGATAGCCCGGGTGATGGCCTTCATGGCCTCCTCCAGCCCTTCGCCAAACAGGGCCAGCAGCTCCTGCACCAGGGCGGGATCGTCAGCGCACTGCTTCAGCAGGCGAGCTTCATCCGGAAGACCGGAGGAATCTTCGTGGCGCTGAAGCACGCGAGCAATCTCTTCAGCGAGACGCTCCTGGCTGATGGGTTTGGCAATGTAGCCGTCGAAACCCATGTTAAGACAGCGCTCTTTGTCCCCCTGCATGGCGTGTGCGGTCATGGCGACGGTGGGCTGAGCCGGGCCAGGCCGGGACCGTTCTTCTTCACGCAGCAGGCGAATGGCGGTCTCACCGTCCATCTCTGGCATCTGAAGGTCGATCAGCAGAACGTCCCACGCGCCCGCGCGCCAGCGTTCCAGCAGCGAGACGCCATTATCGACGATCTGACAGGTGTGCCCGAGCCGCTCAAGCAGGCGCGCGGCGACCTTCTGGTTAACCAGATTATCTTCTGCCAGCAGGATCCGCAGTCCCGTAGCCCCTGGCGAGGCGACAGGCGCGGGCGTGCTTTCACCCACGGGCGCCGGCGAACGTTCAAACGCGGCGGCAATCGCCTGATGTAATTCATCCTGGGCGATAGGCTTATGCAGATAGTTCTTGATCCCGATCCGCTTCAGCATATTGATATCAAAATGTCGGCTCATGGAGCTCAGCATGATGATATGGCTCTCAGCAACCTGCGGCAGAACTGAAAGCTCAAGGGCCAGAGACACGCCGTCCATATCCGGCATCTGTGCGTCCAGCAGGATCAGCGGCCATACTGTTCCAGCTTTAACCCGGGTGATGGCCTCGCTGGCGTTGTTGACGCAGGTGGGTTTCAGCCCCATCTGGCTGAGCATTGCTGCCAGCAGCCGCAGATTGGTCTCGTTATCATCAACTACCAGCACGGAGTCACCGTTAAAGCGATGGCTATGTGGGCGCTCGCCAGGCGCCAGGGTCTGTGCCACCAGCGGCAGCGAGAACGAAAATTCGCTGCCTTTTCCCGGCTCGCTGGAGACCGTTAATTCGCCCCCCATCGCCGCAACCAGTCGCGCAGAGATGGTTAGACCGAGCCCCGTACCGCCATAACGGCGTGTGGTTGAGTTATCCGCCTGGCTAAAGGCTTCAAAAATGGCCTTCTGCTTATCTGTCGGTATGCCAATGCCGCTGTCGCGCACGCGAAAACGCCATCGATCCGCGCTATCGTCGGGCTCAACAACCAGGATCACTTCTCCCTGATGCGTAAATTTCAGCGCGTTGCCCAGCAGATTGGTCAGGATTTGGCGCAGTCGCGCGCCGTCGACCAGCAGCACGTCGGGAACGTCGGGCGCAATATCAACCAGCAGCTCGATGCCTTTTTCGCTCGCCCCCGGCATGTGCGGACGAATAAGCGACTGAATAAAGGGGCGGACAGGCACAGGGTCCGTCTCCAGCTCTACTTTGCCGGCTTCGATACGGGAAAAGTCGAGAATATCGTTGATGATATGCAGCAGAGACTGGGCAGAACTCATCACCAGCGTCAGGTAATCGCGCTGATCGGCACTGAGAGACGTATCCAGGCACAGCTGGGTCATGCCAATAATGCCGTTCATCGGGGTACGAATTTCATGGCTCATATTCGCCAGGAACGCGCTTTTTGCCTCATTGGCTTTTTGTGCCTCAAGGGCCGAGGCGAACGCCTGAATTTCAGCCTCTTTGCGCCGCGTAATATCCTGCAGCGTGCCAATAACGCGCTCGGCGTTTCCCTCAATGGAGAGCGTGACCACCTGGCCTGACAGCAGCATCCAGCGCAGTCCTTCGGTAGGATGATGTACGCGAATTTCACATTCAAAGACCGGACGGTGATCCTGCTTCGAAGCGTGCAGCGCCTTGCGCAGCGCTGCGCGATCGTTCTCGTGGACCTGATTCAGCAAAAACCGCACCGGATATCGCCACTGTGTGCGCGACTGGCCCAGCATAGCAAGCAGAGTGTCGTTCACCTGGAGCGTGTCGCCGGAAACCTGCCAGTCCCAGATCCCGATATGAATGGATTCCGCCGTCAGCAGAAAGTCGTCATGCAGCTGGTGGCGCGCGCGCTGCGCTTCATCCAGCTCCGTAATATCGCTGTGCAGGCTGACAATACCGCCGTCCGAAAGCCGCTGATGCTGAACGAAGATCCGCCGCTGGCCTGCCTGCCGCACTTCGCAGTGTTTATCCTGTCGACAGTTGCGTACCACTGACTCCCTCAGCGTCTGACGCAGGCCGGGGTCGACGTTGTAAACGGCATCGATAAAGCGTTCCGCCAGCGCCTCAAGGGTCGTCCCCACCTTCAGCCACGGGGTTATGACCGGATAAAACAGGGCCACGTTGTGATTCCAGGCCTGCAGGCGTTCCCCGCGGTCATAAATCATGACGGCGGCCGGCAGCGCGTTAAGATCGTACGTGAATGTGCTCATCGTGATCCTCCCTACGCGCGGTAGTGCAGTTCTGCCTGTCGGCGAAGGTATTCCAGCCCGGGCGCGATCGCCATGGCCCAGGCCGTCAGGATCTCATCGTCGCACTGCGGATCGCGCAGGCTCACCGCGTTCAACATCGCTTCGCGCCACAGGGCAAAAAATCGCGGGGGGAGGTGGAGACCGTCGTCGCTTTGCTCCCGCGCCAGGCGTTCGAGAAAATCAGGCACGATTAATGCGCCGTCTACCGCAAGCATGGCGAAGAAGCTTTTAAACAGGGTCTGCTGACCTTCCCGATCCGGCAGACGAGAAAAATGCGCTTCAGTTTCGGGTGACATGTGGACGAAGGCGTCATAGAACGTCTGAAAAAACGCGGTTTTTTCATTATTCGGAAAGACGCGGTTCAGGCTGGATTCAAACAGATCGCGATAAAACTTCACGGCGTCCTCCTTAGGGTGCTTTCGCCCGGTAGACAGTGCCCGATGGGCGTGTATTCCTCTGCCAGACGGCGTGAAAAATAGCTCTCTTTCTTCGATCGACGCACGTCAAACAGCGGCCCGGCGTTGTGTTTAAAGAAAAGGGCTTCCAGAACCGTGGCATTGGTTGAGAGGGTTAAGGCAGCGTTGGTATCACCCGTGGCTTCCTGACGGCCCTCGTACCAGCCTTTCTGCGGATCGTTAAGGTGTTTTGTAACCGTCATCAGCACGTCGGTGTACGGGGTGTCCCACAGGGCCCACAGGGCAAAGACTGCCTTGGTCGATACCTGCGCGAAACGGGTGTAGTCCCGGCCATCGTCGCCGACAGAGTTCCAGGCATAGCCATTTCCCCAGACGGTATCCTGAATATGCCAGGGCGCCTGAGAGAGCGAGAAATCCGCCCTGGCCGTCAGGATCTTATCGGTCTCCCAGCGGGTCTTCTGGCTTAGCCAGACGTTTTCTGCCTGCTTGCGCAGACGTTTTTGCAGATCGGCCGCAACGCCTTCGGGCTCCCAGCCAAACTCCAGGCCCGGCAGCATATAGGGAAGGGTGGTAATCAGGGAGGGCTGCCACGTGGTGCGCGGATCCCGGGCATCCACGGCCTGCCGCCGTTGAGAGATGATGACGTGGTTCATCGGCGGCGTAAACGCTTTATCCGGGGAAAAACCCCATAGATGAAACGCCGTCGCGGCGTATTCGCTCTCGCCCAGACGTAGCTCTTCCCGGACCACCGGCTGGCCATTTTGCAGCGAAGATGACCACAGTTCGCCTTCACCGTCGATGACCGGGCAGAAATTCCAGCGCAGGATAATTTTATCGAGGTATTCACTGTACTGTGGCTCCCGCTCAGCGGTGAGGCGCAGGGCGAGCATCAGACGCGCCATGTCGCGCGCGGACCAGCCATTTTTGACGGGGTTGCCGCTAAAATCGATCGGCGCCGCCGTCTGGCTGGAATAGAGCCGGCCCGGCGTCCGGACCTCGGTCAGCGTCAGGCGGTTAAGGGTGCCCATTAGACGGGTTAAACGAGCGTCATACTGGGCGTCATCAATTAGCCCCAGCTCTTTTGCCGCCAGCAGGGCGATAAGCGTATCGCCCATTTGCCAGAGCGTGACGCGGGGCTGTTTGTCGCTCCCGTTGACCAGCCCCGTTTGCGGCTGGGTATTATTGACGAAATAGCGCCAGGCGGTTGCCGCCCATTTCTGTTCTTCCGGCGTCAGGGCAGAGATACGCGCGCTGGAGTGCCAGCCGCCGTTGATGAGCCAGCGCCAGCCTGCTCCCTGATGGCCAAACAGAGCAAAGATGATCGCGCCTGCGAGGAGTAATCCCGCGAGCCCTCTGGCTATGGTTTTAAGCATTGCGCAGTCACCGGTGGCAGTTTAACGGGCTCGTCCACGTTGCATGACGCGCACTGACAGGCCAGACAGGCGGGTTTGGTACGCTGCGTGACGCCGGTCCGGTCGCACCAGCTTTTTACGGCCGGCGTGCTGCTCAGGAACGGGCGACTGCGCAGCGCGTTGTTCTCTTCAAACTGATCGAGCAGCTTTTGATCCCACAGCGATGGGGCAAAATCCTTGCTCTTCGGGTTGTCGGTGTTGAAGGCCAGCAGTTTTCCCTCTTTTTTGAACAGCAGTGCCTCCAGCATGATGCCGTTATTGTTCGCGGTGAACTCCTTGATCGGCCCGTCACCGTTTTCATACAGCCCTTCGTAGTAGCCTTTTCCCTCTTCGTTGGCATTCTCAATGGTGTTCAGCAGGCGGTCGGTATAGGGGGAGTTCCACAGCACCCACATGCCCAGCGCCGCCTTAAGCGATATCGCGGCAGCGTTAGGGACGAACTGGCCCTTATCGGTAATGGTGTTCCAGTTGTACCCGTCGCTGAAGACGGTGTCATAGACGAAGTAAGGGGCTTTATCGAGCTGGTGCTCAGATCGCGCGGTGAGGACGCCGGTAATGGTATAGCGGTTCTCCTGAGCCTGATAAACGCGGTCAGCAAAGTTTTTCATCCACGTCAGGGAGTAGTCGCGCGGGGCGTTATCCCGGTCGGTCGGTTTATCAAAGCCGAACTCCAGCCCGTAGAGCAGGTAGGATTCCGTCACCACGTAGTTATGCTGCGACGTGTTGCGCGGGTCGCGTGTATCGTACGGGACCAGCACGCAGTAGATTTCGGCAAGCTCGTAAGGCTGCGGACGGCTGGCTTTACAGGTATTAAACCCCCACAGCTGGAAACCGGCCGCGCCGTACTCTTCATAGCCCAGCCGACCTTCCTGAACATATTTCGGCTGGCCGTTCTCCAGATAGGCGCCGTACAGCGTGCCGCAGGGGTCGATCGCGTGGCTGAAATCCCAGCCGAGCACCACGTTATCAATGCTGTTGCCGTACTCCGGATAACGCTCTTTGATGATTTTCAGCCAGACCAGCATTCGCCCGATATCCAGCGCCGAGAAGCCAATTTCACCGGGCTTGTTGGTGTAGTCCACTTTCTGGCCGCTGATGGTGTTATATGCCTTGTTGGGCAGCTCGTTGCGGAACAGTACCAGGGTGTTTAACGTGGCGAGGAATTTTAGCATCCGGCGGTCAAATTCCGCTTTATCAATGATCCCCAGCTCGCGCGCCGCCGTCAGGGCGGCCAGATAGGAGGCGCTGTCCCACATGGTGGTGGAGGGGTATTTGTTGACCGCATTCACCAGGCCCGTCGTGGGCTGATAGTTGGAGACGAAATACTGCCAGGCGTTTTTCGCGATGGTCATCTCTCGGGCGGTCAGCTCGCCGCTACGCGGGGAGTAACCTGATGCAGGAAGCTCGGTGTCCGCACGCACGGTCGATAAGGCCAGCCAGCAGATCGTTATTCCCGTGAGCAGGTGGAAAAGGATCGGGGATCGTGGCTTCATGGCGTTGCTCCTGCTGAGGGGGAAGTGGAGAGGCAGGCCAGACAGAGCATCTGGCCATGCGCGATGTAAGACAGACTTTCCAGCACAATGGCATTGGTATCGGCGTCTACGACGGCATTGACGCTGTTGTTGAGATTTAACCCGCGCTGCCAGCCTTTACCCGGCACCTGAAGCGGCAGAACCTGCTGGCGCAGCGCTTCGCTCCAGCTGTTGCGGAACAGGGCGTACCAGGCAAACGCGGTGCGTGTGGAGGTAATCGCCACCTTCTCCGGCACTTCGTCGCGCAGGTTGCGCGCCTGAACCGGCTGCCTGTCAGGCAGATCGTTAACATAATCCGGCGCCGGTTCGGCATAATCCGTGCTGACCGGCGGTTTTGGGGTACGCAGGCTATGACGCCGCTGTTGGATCTGCATAATCCGCCACGCGATTTCAGCGCTCTGCGCGTCAAAGCCCAGCTCAAGGCCGGTTAACAGATAGGGGAGACTGATCAGGGAGGTTTGCTTGCCCCAGGGCGTGCGTAGCCCTTCATCCGGCACCATCACGCCGTCCAGATCGATCATCTTTTGCCCTTCAGGCGGATTGGTCACCGCGAGGCCTGCCGCGCTGTCAATTAAGCGCAGCGTATGGCTGGCATAGAGCCTATAGCCAAAGCTGTCCCGCTGTTCGTCATCGGTCAGCGTCCAGTGATGGAGCGGCACCGCAGCTTGGCTTTGGGTGTTATTTTCAATCAGCGCCGCGGTGCGCCACACGCTCAACAAATCGCGGATGGCCGCCGCGTGCTGCGGATAGCGCCACAGCAGGGTCTGTAATGCCGTCAGCAGCCGGCTCAGACCGATTGCGGAGGCGTCAGGTTTGCCCAGAATCTTGAGTGTGTCAGCATGGTAATACGCGGCAGGGAGGCCTCGCTCGTTGAGCGGCAGCTGCCCCAGCGTAAACAGGGCCGTGCTGACCCTTTCGTCAAACTCATCGGTGGAAATGATGTTGAGCTGCTGTGCGGCGGCAGTCGCAAACAGATAGCTCCCCACGCTCCATAGACTCAGCCACGGTTCACCGTCGCTGGCGTTCGCCAGGCCGTTTGGCTGGGTATTATTCACGTAGTATTGCCAGGCGACCCGCGCCCAGATGGCTTCGTCATAGGTCAGCGCCCGTTTCGCAGGCAGCGGTGGGAAGTCTTTACTGAGCGCGATGCCGCCGCTGCTTTCCACACGCGTGGGCATCTGTTTCTCCACCCAGACCACAATGGCAAAGCCGAGCAGGAACCCGAGCAAAATGGTGAGGTAGCTGCGAGCGGGCAGCAGGGCATCACGTATCCTCATTGGGTGACCTCGTCCTCTTCAGCGGGCGTCCACATGGCCGCGAAAATTAGCGGCAGCATGGCGGCGATGTTCACCCCTCCCCAGAAAATATTGATGACGTAGCCGGAGGGGTCGTCCACCTGTCCACGCGCCACCTGGATACCGCCCCAGACGAGTCCTGTCAGGGTCAGCACCACGATGGCTATCTGCGGCTTCACCAGGTAGAGAAAGCGGCCCGTCTGCCGCTCTTTTGGCGTAACGTGAAATTTGATCTGCTCGCCCCGCAGCACCGTATTGAGCGCGCGCAGGTTCATGGAAAAGAAGGAGAGGTAGGAGGCCCTGCCGTCCCAGGCCGAAATCCCCCATGTCCCGAACATAAAGGCCAGTTCAGAGAAAATAAAAAACGGGAGAAAGTGGAGATAAAACGGCGTCGACCAGGCGGATACCGGCGGAATGCCTGTGAACAGATAAATTATGGGTGAAATCAAAAACACCGTGTTCCACACGCAGGCCATGTACGACCAGAAGGTGGTGGCATACATCAGCGTCTGGGGTAGGGAAAGCCTGAAGCGGCGACGGCTGAAGATGTTGTCATGGAACAAAATATCCAGCGAGCCGGCGGCGTACTTAAAGCGCTGGATCATCCAGGTCAGCATATCCTGCGGAGAGAGCATCTTCGACTCCACCCGCGGGTGCATGACCGAGCGCCAGCGTCGTGCGGCGTCACCGTGCAGCAGCACCGAGGTGTAAATATCTTCCGAGACGTGGAATTTGTAGGGCGTTAGCTCAGTGTCAAACGCTACGTGCGGGCGCATTGCCTCCTGCAGCGCTTCCCGCGTTTCGTCATCGCGAATATCGCGCGTATGGCGATGGATCTCCTCTTCGACGGACCAGACATAGCTGCGCAGCGCGGCCTGCATGACCGCTTCGCGACGGTGGATGGAGGCCGCGCCGCAGCAGAAAGCCGCGTTCGCCCAGTTTCGCCGCCGCAGGATCACGTCATAGAACATGCGTGGATCGTTAAAAAACGGGTCGCGGCCTATCGTGACCGGGCCAACACACTTTTGAATCAGCCAGCCCAGACCGTAGCCCACTTTTCCCGCTTTCCGCTGGCCCCAGCGTGACAAATTTTCACCTTCCGGAAGATCGAAGAACCACTGCGGTGTCTGCACCCAGGCTACGTCCGGATCGCGGAAATAGCCCAGCGTATGGCTGAGTAGGGTGGGAAATACCCGGGTGTCGGCGTCGCAGATGACAATAAAATCGCCGTCAGTTTGCTCAAGGCCATTACGCAGATTACCGGCCTTAAAGCCGATGTTGGTCTGTCGACTGATGTAATTGACGCCTTCCTCATCGCAAACGGCTTTCATCTCCGGGCGACGGCCGTCATCAAGCACGTGGATCCGGTAGTCAATCGGGAACGGGTACGCCATCTTCAGGGCGTCGCGAATGGATAGCCTGACCAGTTCGGTATCTTCCGAGTAGGTGGCAATGAACAGATCCACTTTTACAGGACGAGGTTCTACGGTCTCTTCTGGCGACAGGCATTCGTTAATTTCGCCAGGCGGCGGGCACTGGGGAGGATCCTGTTCTTTCCATAAATTGATGGTAAACAGCACTGTGCCGATCCACGCCAGCGTTTCGGCGAGAACCAGCGGTATGGCGTACCATAACGCGTCCGTATTCAGGGAGGAGGTCCAGCGCCAGTAAATATAATTGGCGCCCAGAATAAGCGCCGCGACCGCTAACACCTGCCAGGTCATCATTACCCAACGCGGTGTTGTTAACGGCTCCGGAGGACGACGATGTTCAAAACGGGAAAAATAAAAATCCATAGTTCCGGCGTTCCTGATTCCGTGAAAATGCAGACCCATTCTGCTGCGCAGACAGTTGCCCAAAAGAGAAAGAAAATAGCGATTAAACAAGATTTAAGATAAGTGTAGAACGCCGAATAAAAGTGTCCAGCCGCGTTTTTATTAATATGTAGCAGGGGTTAATTCAGCTTTAATTCTGCTTAATATGTTTCATCTGTCGCCGATAAATTGCAGTTACTATTCCTTTAGGCTATCTACTTTATTTAGACCTTAATGTTCGTTTTCAGGCAAAGGACACCCTATGAGCCATGTTGCGCCGTCCATCGCGCAAGAAGATGCCGATAAATCAATAGCATGGCGTTATGCTGTTGCAGGTGCCCGGGATCTGAGAATTGACTTTATGCGCGGCATTGCCCTCGTCATGATGGTCGTGGCGCATACGGAGGTAATGTCGGTATTTAATATATTCTCCTGGGAGCGCTTCGGGTTGACCACAGGTGCTGAAGGGTTTGTTATTCTCTCGGGGTTTATGCTGGGAATGCTGAATCGCGCGCGTCTGCAAAAAGTGGTTTTACTCACGGTTTCCTGGGGGCTTTATCTCAGGGCGTGGAAAATATATCGCGTAAATATCATTGTCATAGTGTCATTTATTCTTCTGGCCTATATCCCACATATTAATATTTTCGAGGTTACCCATTTTACCGACCGTTTTTCGGGGCAAAGCTGGTCGCTTTATCCTGTTACGCCGCAGATTAAAGAGACCTGGTTCAACATTATTCTCTATTTGCAGATCGGCCCCCATCAGACGCAAATTCTGGGACTGTATATCTTTTTGCTGCTCTTTAGCCCCCTTTTTTTAGGGATGTTGCAGAAAGGGAAAGTCTGGTGGCTGTTAGGGCTGTCGCTGCTGGTGTACGGCCTGTGGCAGAGGTGGCCGCTTCGGCTGACCCCGTCGGAGTTCGAATTTGCCTTTCCGCTGCTGGCCTGGCAGTTCATCTTTGTGCTGGGCATGGTCAGCGGCTGGTATAAAGCCGAACTGATCTCTTTCGCACGCACGTCAGCAGGTAAAGTGGTGGTGGTTGCGCTGGTGATGGTGGCGCTCATTCTGGGGTTCGTTGCACAGAACCATACCAACCCGTTTATGCCCCCCGCGCTGCTGATGCATGTGATTCCGCCTGATAGCTTCAATACCTTTTATCACACCTGGGCGGCGAAGAATGGGCTGGGCCCGGTGCGGGTGCTAAACGATATCGCCCTGATGGTTACCGTCTACCTGGTGCTGACATATTGCTGGACGCCGCTCAACCGCCTGCTGGGATGGTTCCTGATCCCGCTAGGCCAGCACTCGCTTTATACCTTTATTTTGCATGTGTACGTAGTGCTGCTGGTGAGCCAGTTCATCACCTTCGACTTATGGCGTCACGCCTGGATAGAGAACACGTTAGTGCATGCGGCGGCACTGGGTATTTTGTGGCTGATGGCAAAATACGACGTCGGCGCACGCTGGATACCTAACTAAGGATGGCGGTTATGCGCGAAAAATGGCTTCTGGCGGGCGTGCTGCTCGCCGCGATCCCCGCCGCAGAGGCGGCACAAAGCAGTGATAAAGAAACCCTGCGCGATAAGAACGGTGAACCCGTTCAGGCAGGCGTGTTTACCAGCCGGTGGGGGCGTTTGTTCTCGGGAAATGACAAGAAATTTTCAGGGGCTCTGAGCTTCAGTTCAGGGCTGAAAGAGCAGATGGTGAGCGTGCCCAATAGCTCGGACAGCGCCGCGCAGGAGAAAAAAATTAACCAGACGCTGAATCTGAGTCTTCAGTATTCCCCGTACAGCTTCTGGTTTGCCAACATTACCTCCCGGTTGCCCGTCAGGGATACCAACCGCTACACCGCGGACTTTCGCTATAGTTTCGGCTATGACGACTGGCATGCAAATACGTTTAGCCTGGTTTACGGAAACTACGGCGATAACCACTTCTGGACGTCGGGTAGCAGGAGACATACCTATTTCGAACAGGGTGCATTTACGCTGGCCTATAAGTTTTCCTTGCCCAAACCGATAGAAAATTCGCTGCTGATAAACAAAGGGGATTCCATTATTTGCCAGGTCGGGTACAGCTGGGTCCCGCGCTACTACGATCTCAGCAGCGATGACATCCGCAAAAATAAAAACGTCATGCTGGGCGGCTGCGGCTACACCTTCAAACAACATTTCTTCGTTCGTGCGACGGCATTCTGGTTTCCGGACAGCAGCCAGCAGCAGCCCTGGAACGGCGATTACAGCTACAGCTTTGGCTACGCGGGCTATACGCCGGGATCGTTCTCTGTTCAGTACGCTAACTATGCGGGGACGCGCTATCCGGGGCACGGCAACGGTAACGCAAAATTCAGGGAAGGGACCGTGAGCCTCATCTGGTTCTTACCGCTATAGGAGGGATACATGTCGGCTCTGCACGTGTTAATTGTTGAGGATTCGCTGATTTATCGTCGTCTACTCTCCCGGATGCTCACCCAGTGGGGGTATCTCGTGAGCGAGGCGGAAAATGGCGTCGCCGCGCTGGAAATCTTGTCCAGTCAGCCGGTTAGCATGGTGATAAGCGACTGGGAAATGCCGGAAATGGACGGACTTACGCTCTGTCAGACGATCCGTAACCGTCAGTTTGGCCACTATGTGTATATCATCCTGTTGACGGCCCGCGAGAATGCCGGGGACTTGACGCAGGGGTTTGATGCCGGGGCGGATGATTTTTTAAGCAAGCCCGTTGAACAGGCTGAACTTCGGGCGCGGCTCCACGCCGGGGTACGTATTTTGACGCTGGAGGCGACTCTCGCGGCGCATAACAAGCGCCTGAGTGAAGCGTTACATCAGATTGAAAAAGATCTTGAACTGGCGGCGCGCGTTCAGCACTCGGTGCTGCCTTCACACCGCTTACGCTATGGTGACTACTTCTCCGACTGGCTTTTCCTACCGTCAGCCTGGGTCTCGGGCGATGTGTTCAATATCTTTCCGCTGGATTCCCATCTGGGATTCTATTGCGTTGATGTCTCGGGTCACGGCGTGGGGGCCGCGATGATGTCCCTCGCGGTGGCTCGCCAGTTTTTACATGGCCGTGTGGTGGATCGCTTTCTGTTTACCGATGAGGGCGGTATTCAGTCACCTGCGGAGGTCGTCAGGATGTTGAACAGCCGCTTTTGCAGTGAAGAGAGCGACATCACCAGTTATTTCACGCTCATTTACGGCGTGATCGATCCAGAGAGTGGTGAGGGGTTGCTGTGTCAGGCCGGGCATCCCACTCCCGTCATTGTGAACGCAGACAGCGAAGTCACGTCCGTGGGCGATGGCGGCCCGCCGGTCGGGCTGATCCCAGACCTGAGCTGGGAGGACGTCGCGTTTACCCTCAATCCGGGGGATCGCTTATGCTTATTCAGTGACGGTATTACGGAGTGTGAGAACGTCAGCGGCGAGCAGTTTGGCCCGCAGCGTCTCGAACGCTGGCTTCATGAGCATGCCCGGCTCCCGGTTGACCAGCTCCTGCCGCGGTTTGGTGACCACCTGACCGACTGGCGCAATGCAAATCGTGATGAACCCATCGCCTTAACCGATGACGTGTCACTGCTCGTGATTGAGCGTCAGGGAGAACAGAATGATTATTAACACCGAACGACTACCGCATGCCAACATTCTCACGCCCGCAGTCCGGCGGCTGGATGCCTCCGTTGCCGCGACGTTTAAAGCGTCCGTGACGGAGGAAATTGGCAGCGATCGTAAAGCCTTAATCGTCGACTTTAGCAAAGTGGATTTTATCGACAGCAGCGGGCTGGGGATGCTGGTGTCGTTGTTCAAGCTGATGAATGGAAAAGGCGAAATGGCGCTGTGCTCCCTGAACCCCGGGATCATGAACATGTTCACCCTGACCCGAATGGATCGCATCTTCCGCATCTATCCGGATAAACATAGCGCGCTTGCGCAACTGGGGCAGTAGATGCAGAGGCCGGATCAGGCTGAATTTCCGGCGGCGATCGCGTCCCTGACGCCGCTGTCCGGCTGGCTTGGCGACAGGTTGAGCGCGCTTCCCGTCGATGATGAGTGGCGTTTCGCCTTCGATCTCGCCGCCTGTGAAGTGGCGACGAACATCATCCGCTACGCGCTTCACGAGGATAACTCGCGCGTCTTTCGCGTCCAGTTCGACGTCCGCGGCAATGACGTCTGCGTTGTTTTCAGCGACGCGGGTGACGCGTTCCCGCAGGAGCGGCTTGAGGCCGCCAGGCGAGACCGTTTCTGCGAAATGTCGCCGCTGCTGGAGAGCGGCAGGGGGCTGATGCTCATTTTGCTGAGCGTCGATCGTTTCACTGTGAAACGCGTGGCGGGTGAAAATATCGCCACGCTTGAAAAGAAAATAAGCGTATGACCTGTGGGCCATACGCGCGTGATTTTCTCTATTTTTTAGCGGCAAACAGCTCCGGCGCCCACGGACGCGGATCCACCTCCATAAACGGCGCGCGCTCGAAGCGGTCCTTCAGCGCCCACGGCACCGTGCAGTCGAAGATCGTCTTGCAGGAAATGCCGTTGCCGCGAATCGAGGTGCTGTAATCCGGCGACTGGGACGGATCCAGCTGGTGGCCGCGGATCCCCGGAATATTGGTGATGCTCACATCACCCTGCATGCGCGTCGTCATTGCCCACAGGATGTCGTCGCTGTCGAAAATATCCACGTCTTCGTCGACAAGAATAATGTTTTTCAGCTCCGAATAGGTGGCCAGGGCGATAAGCGCCGCCTGGCCCTGGCGTCCTTCGTCTGACGGCTGGCGTTTTTTCACCTGCAATATTCCGAGGAACTTGCCGCCGCCCGCGGTATGGGCATAGACGTTTTGCAGGAAGCCCGGAATCGCCTCTTCAACGGCATTACGGATGCTGGCCTCGGTCGGCAATCCGGCCAGCGTGGTATGTTCTTCCCCCGGCCCCACCAGCGTTTGCAGGATTGCGTGGTTTCGCATAGTCACGGCTTTCACTTTGATCACCGGCAGGGAGGGATTCGCCTCGCCGCAGTAGCCCGGGAACTCCGGCATCGCGTGGCCGGTGTTGGTGTGCTGATCCTCTCTCACGCGCACGCCCGGAAGCAGTTCGCCCTCGATGATGATCTCCGCCCGCGCGATGGCTTTCTCTTTGACCGCCACGCCCTGCACCAGCTCGACCGGCTGCTGACGCAGCGCCCCGGCGACGCCCAGCTCGTTATAACCAAACGGCGTGGTGGGGGCCTCAAAGCACGCGCCGATATAGATGGCGGGATCGAGTCCCATGTTGATCGTCACCGGCAGCGGTTTTCCGGCATCCTCCGCTTTTTTGCGGAACACTTCGATGTGGCGCCCGGCGGCAAGGAACATGGAAAGCTCGTCGCGCTCCTGCACGCAGAGGCGGTGAATGGTGACATCCGTCAGCGAGCTGTCTTCCGGATCGCTTGCCAGCACCAGCCCCAGACAGAAGAACGGGCCAGCATCAATCGGCGTGTTGGTCGGGGCCGGAAGCAGCTTGCGCAGATCGAAGTCAGGATCGTCAGCGTAGAAGACCTGCTCCTGACAGGGGGCCTGTGTGGCCGGAACGACAACCGGCGCAACCGGCTTTTTCACCGCCTGGCCGACGTGCTTTGCCAGTTCCGAAGGCTCACAGCCCAACAGCAGCGCCGCGCGCTCGCGGCTGGCGTGCATGCCCACCAGGATGCGGGAGTGCGGATAGCCCTTAATGCTGTTGAACATCATGGCCGGGCCAGTGCGGGTTGGGCGTTTAACCGTGCCGCCTGCGCCGATATGGCGATAGACACCCGCCAGCTCCGCGTTGGGATCGACCGGACGATCGGTTTCATGATACTGCCCTTCGTGGCGCTGCAGTAAGGCGATGGCGCTGCGGAGATCGTTAATCTTGTTTTCCATATTTTCCTCCCTTGGTTGAATACCTCCATTTTTATGGCAATGACCAATAGCATCAATTGCATCATTAATGTTAAATTGATAAGTAAATTAATATCAATATAAGGAGGCGTCTCGTGCAGTTTCGTCAGATGCGCCACTTCATCGTCGTTGCCGAAGAGCTCCACATGCACCGGGCCGCCGAGCGTCTGAACATGGCGCAACCGGCGCTGAGCCAGCAGATAAAGGCCCTGGAAGAACGTTTAGGCGTCACGCTTTTCAGCCGTGCGAATCGCCGCTTAACCCTGACGCCCGCGGGCGAAGCATTCCTGGTAAAAGCCAGGCTCGCCATCTCGCTGACCGAACAGGCGGTGCTGGACGCCAGACAAACGGCACGGGGCGAGCAGGGGGTGTTAAACCTCGGGTGCGTGTCGAGCGCGATGTTCGACGGCAGGCTGCCCGCCGCGCTTCGCCAGATGCACAGCCGCTGGCCGGCCATTACCATGTCGCTGATGACGGGAAACGTGCAGACGCTCTATGCTGCCGTGCAGAGCAATCAGCTCGATGTGGCCATCATCCGCGCGCCGCTGCCGTCGCTGCCGGACGATCTGCAAAGTCGTCCGTTCACCTCGGAGAAAACGGTGCTGGCGCTATATCGTCAGCATCCCCTGGCCGGGTCCGCCGCGCTGACGCTTTCGTCGGTGAAAGACGAAAAATGGATCTCCCTGCGCGACCCGGAGGGAATGGGGCTGGAACAGTATTTCTATGACGCCTGCAGCGGGGCGGGCTTTCAGCCGGACGTGGTGCAAAACGCAACCGATGTGCCCACAGTGATAAGCCTGGTTTCGGCAGGGTTTGGGCTGGCGCTGTTGCCCGCGTCGGCAAAGGCGGTGAGCGTCGAGAATGTGGTTTACGTGGACATTCTCGACCGGCTGCGGGAGAGCGAACTCACCCTGGTTTGCCACCGGATTATTCGCTCAGAAGTGCTTAAAAAGTTTCTGGTTACCCTCGATCACACCTGACGTCCGGCGGCCCGCAGCAGCTGCTCGCGCAGCCAGGCATTCGCCGGATCCTGGCTGTTTTTCGGGTGCCAGTACATGTTGATGGTAATCGGCTGGAGCGGCAGCGGCGGTGGAAAAATATCCAGCGTGCTGGCGAACCGTCGCAGCATCCGTTCCGGCAGGGTACAGACCAGGTCGGTACCGGCAACCAGCGGTGGCGCCATGGCGTAGCTCTGGGTGGACATGGCGACGTGTCGCTGATAGCCCAGCCCGGCAAGGGTTTGGTCGATAAAGCCGGTAAACGGATCTCCCGCCGACGACACCACCAGATGGGAAAGCGCGCAGTAGCTTTCCAGATCTAACGGACCTGTTCCGCGCGGATGGCCTTTACGCTGGGCGGTGGCAAACGCGTCGTCGAGGAGTTTGCGCCTCACCCAGCCGTCATGAGCGCCCGCGCTCACGCCGATGTAGATGTCCACATCCCCGTTTTCCAGCTGCTGCGGCAGGTCAGCCATCTCCGGCAGGGCGAAGCGCAGGCGGATGCCGGGGGCGTCGGTTCCCACCTGGTTAAGCAGTCCGGTGCCGAGCATCAGCGCCGGGTTCTCATGCAGCGCGATAACAAAGGTCCGGCTGCTGGTTTGCGCATCAAATGCCGTGGGGGCAAACATCGCGCTGATGCCGCGCAGTACGTTCGCCACCTGCGGCTTGAGCGCTTCCGCTCGCGGCGTGGGTAATACCCCGCGTCCATGCGGGGAGGGAATGAACAGTGGTTCGCCAAACAGCGAGCGCAGACGCGCGAGACGGGCAGACAGCGCGGGCTGGCTGATGCCCAGCCGCGCGGCAGCATGGGTGATGTTCCTGTCCTGAAGCAGGGCGTCCAGCGTCAGGAGCAGGTCTATGTCCATGTCAGATATCCGCGTCATCGCTCTATTTCGCGCCGCTGGCGTCCCGGTTGGTATAGGTGACAGGGACCCAGGCATAGCCGCCGTTCTCGCCTTTCGTTACATAGCCGATGCCCGGGAAAGGCAGGTGCGGGGCGGCAATGAGATCTTTATTTTTCACAAAGTCAGCGAACGCATGCTCGCGAACGCTTGCCGCTTTGTTCTGATCTTCATCGTAGGTGATGGTCACCGCAGGCTGCGGGAACTGGACCGCCGCGGCGTGAATGATGTCGCCGACAAAGGTGATCTTCTCGCCTTTGCTTGTCAGCGTGTAGAAGGCTGAGCCCGGCGTGTGTCCGGGATGAACCGTGCCGGTCAGCCCCGGGATAATCTCCGATGTGCCGCTAAACGGCACCACTTTCCCCGCGTCAAGATAGGGCTTTAAGGTCTTCTGCGCGACGTCAAAGTAGTTCTTGCCGTAGCCGGTTTTCTTCTGATTGTCGTCGTTAAAGAAAAAGTCGATATCCGGTTTACCAACAAAAACGCGCGCGTTGCTGAACACCACCTTGCCATCTTTCACCAGGCCACCGGCATGATCGGAGTGGGCGTGGGTTAGCAGGACTTCAGTAATGTCCTCGGGTTTAATCCCCTGCGTGGCGAGGCTCTCAATCAGACGGCCGCCGTTACCGGGGCCAAAGAGCTGGCCCGAGCCGGTATCCACCAGAATTTTATGTCCGGGCATCGCAATCAGGAACGCGTTGATGGAGACCTCAGGCGGGTTGGTCTGGAAATTTTTCGCGAGCAGCGCATCAATGTTTTGCGGCGTAGTCCGGCGCAGCAGCTTGTGCAGATCCTGCGCGACGGTCCCGTCGGTAAACGAGGTGACCAGAACGTCCCCAACCTGAACGCTGTATCCGCCCGCCGGTTGTTTAACGACGTGCTGGGGCGTCTCTGCCGAAGCCTGGAGCGCAGGGTAGAAAAGCAGTGAACTGCAAATCAGCGTGGAAAGAGCAAGTTTTTTCACGGTCAGCATACGAGTCTCCTTTGAAAGTGCTCATCTTACTGCTCCGTAAAATTATAAGAACCTGCCCAGAAATGATAGGACCTATAAACGGGATGGATAGCCAACCGAAGGGCCGGGAAGGCGGGCAATGCCTTTTCCAGCCCGTAAGACCTTATTTTTTCAGCGGTGCGTTCCAGCTATCGAGCGTGGCTTTGGACCAGGCGCCATAAGCGGCATTAGGGAGCACAATCCAGTCGTTGCCGAAGTGTTCGGCGCTGGCCTCAACCAGCTCACGCTGCTGCTCGCTCGGCTTTTTGTTTTTAAACTGCACGGCGAAATCCGGCAGGCTGTCGCCGAACAGCATCACGATCTGCTGTTTTTTGAGGATGCTCTGGCGACGCTCTTCCTTGCTGACCGTATCCAGCAGCACGCTTTCGTCAGACACCTGCGGCAGGCCGAGAGCGTTTAACGTCTTCAGCGTGTCGGCTTTATTTTCCTGCATACGATCCGAAACGTAGTAGATCCGGACCTTGCTCTGATTCACGTGGTCAAGAAACGCTTTCGCCCCTGGGATTAAGCCGGGTTTTCCCTGCTTCTCCCAGTCGCTCCAGGTGTCCCATTGTGTATAGTCGTGACACTGCTCCGCATCGCGCACCAGCAGAGGGGTGTTATCCAGCACCGTTTCGTCGAGGTCCATCACCACGGCGTAATTTTCGGGCGTTTTCAGATCCTTTAACTTCTCGTTGAAACGCTCGGTGGCAAACCGATAGGTTTGCAGCTGAAGGGCCATAATCTCTGCCGATTTCTGCTGATAGCGCAGCGCCATTTCGTACGCTTTCGGTTCACACAGGTCGCGCCCGGCAGCCGTCGCGGTTGCCGCTGCACTCATAACAGGTAATGCCAGCAGTAATGCCTTAGCCATTGAATTCACGCTTTTTTCCTCAACACCCTGGTTAAAATCCCGAAAGCGTAATGAAATTCAATGACAGAAATATGAAGGCTGCGTTGCTAGACCAGCATGTAATACCAGAATAGGGCGACCTCGTCTTTTTCCGGCAAGGCGTTATACAGATAACGATCGTATCCGCCCAGGGTGAACCCGTAGTTACGGTAAAACAGACAGGCAGAGACGTTCACGTTTTGTGTTTCAAGCCGTAATCCCGGCGCGTTTACGCTGCGGGCCCAGACGTGGGCGGCGGCCATCAATTTTTGTGCGGCGCCGGTTCTGCGTTTTGTACGCTCAACGGCGATATAATCCACTGAGATAAATTTATTCCAGCCAATTGAAGCGGTAATAAATCCGGCTATTTCACCGTCATCCGTTTCGGCGATAAGAAATATGGCGTCCGGATTAACGCAGTGATTTTCAAGGGTTTGGATGTCGAGCTCGTAGGTTTTAATCCAGGGCTCGGCAACGGCTTCGATATGCAAATCACAATGGATAAAGGGCTCTCGCGCAATGTGGCTAATGGTGAAAGAAAAGTCACAACATTCAAGACGGACGAGGTCCGTATTTAATCCTTTTCGAATCTGCATAATTTTCCCGGTAGTGAGTTATTTCATAAAGAATAGACGAAGCGGTTAAATCCGCTGGGCTAACACACTTTTAATCCTGAACTAAGCTTGTACTTCGTTCCGCGTAAAATGTGGGTCATTCGAGGACAATGAATGGAATTCAGGACATTTCAAAAGCGGTGGGGTGCTGAGTTTATTTCCGATGACGTTGTACGTTTTCGCGTCTGGGCAGAAGGACAGAAAGAACTTACGCTACGTCTGGCCGCCGCCGACGTGCCGATGACGGCAACGGGCGACGGCTGGTTCCAGGCAGACGTCCCCGGCGTCACGCACGGTGCAGAATATCAGTTTGTTCTTCAGGACGGCATGGCGGTGCCCGATCCCGCCTCGCGGGCGCAAAAGGGCGACGTTAACGGCCCCTCGGTGGTGATCGATCCCCGACGCTACCAGCCGGTCAACCGCGACTGGGCGGGGCGTCCGTGGGAAGAGACGGTCATTTACGAACTGCACATGGGCACCTTTACCCCGGAGGGCACCTTCCGGGCGGCCATCGACAAGCTGCCGTATCTGGCAGAACTCGGGATTACCCAGCTTGAAGTGATGCCCGTCTCTCAGTTTGGCGGTTCCCGCGGCTGGGGGTACGACGGTGTGCTGCTATATGCCCCACACTCAGCCTACGGTACGCCGGAGGATTTCCACGCGTTTATCGACGCCGCGCACGGGCTGGGGCTTTCGGTGGTGCTGGATATCGTGCTTAACCACTTCGGGCCGGAGGGGAACTATCTGCCTTTGCTGTCGCCCGCGTTTTTCGATGCACAGCGGATGACGCCGTGGGGCAACGGCATCGCCTACGAGCGCGAGCCGGTGAGGCAGTACATGACCGACGCGCCGCTCTACTGGCTGACGGAATACCGCCTTGACGGCCTGCGGTTTGATGCCATCGACCAGATAAAAGACGGCTCCGACACGCATATTCTCGAGGAGATTGCCACCAGGATCCGCGAGGTCATTCCGCACCGTCACGTTCACCTGACCACGGAAGACAGCCGCAATGTGATTTTCCTGCATCCGCGCGATGAACAAGGCAACGCGCCGCTGTTTACCGGCGAGTGGAACGATGACTTCCACAACGCCGCCCACGTGTTTGCCACCGGCGAGACGCATGCCTACTACCAGGACTTTGCCTTTGAGCCGGAGAAAAAGTTCGCCCGGGCGCTGGCGGAAGGCTTTGTCTACCAGGGCGAGGTATCTCTGCAAACCGGCGAGTCTCGCGGGGTTGAATGCCGCACGCAGCCACCGCAGTTCTTCGTCGATTTTATCCAAAACCACGATCAGACCGGCAATCGCGCCCAGGGCGAGCGGCTTATCTCCCTCGCGGGTGCCGACAAGACGCGGGTGCTGCTTGCCGCGCTGCTGCTCTCCCCGCATATCCCGCTGCTGTTTATGGGCGAGGAGTTTGGGGAAACGCATCCGTTCCTGTTCTTCACCGACTTTCACGGCGGACTGGCAAAGGCGGTGCGGGAAGGGCGCGCGAAAGAGTTTACCGGTCATGCCGGACACGATGAAACCGTCCCGGACCCGAACGACGTGAACACGTTTATCCGCTCAAAGCTCGACTGGCATAAAGTCGCCACCGACGAGGGCAAGACGTGGCTGCGCTATACGTGCCATCTGCTGACGCTGCGCCATCGCTATATCGTTCCGCTTCTGCATTCGGGCGGCGCCGTTGAGGGCCATGTGCTCAAGACCGCGCCCGGCATGGTGGCGGTGAGCTGGCGCTTCCCGTCGGGGACGCTCTCTCTGGCGCTGAATATCGGCATTAAGCCCGCCGCGCTGCCCGCTCTGGCGGGGGAGACGCGTTTTGCCTCGTCGGAAGTCACCGACGTTTTACCCCCGAACGGTATTGTCGTTCGCTTTGCTGATGGAGAAGCATCGTTATGATCCCTTCCGCCACGTACCGAATTCAGTTCCGTAACGGCATGACGTTTGACCGCGTTGTGGCGCTGGTGCCGTATCTGAAGGACCTCGGCATCAGCCACCTTTACGCGTCGCCCGTGTTCACTGCCACGACGGGGTCCACCCACGGCTATGACGTAACCAACCCGAATGAAATCGACCCCGCCATCGGCGGGCGGGAAGGATTTGACCGCATGGCCGCCGCGCTTAAGCAGGCCGGCATGGGGTTGATTCTGGACATTGTCCCGAACCATATGTCCACCTCGCTGGAAAACCTCTGGTGGCGCGACGTAATTGAATATGGCCAGCAGAGCCGCTATTTCCGCTATTTCGATATCAACGGCTCGCGCCCGCTTACGCTGCCGTTCCTCGGCGACACCTTTGAGGCGGAGCTGGAGAAGGGAGCTATCACGCTAAAACGTGACCCTGTCACGAAAAGGGCCGCACTGGTCTACTACGACGCCGAGTATCCGCTCAACCCCGGCACGTACAGCGAGGAGAAAAGCATTGCCGAGCTGCACGACGCGCAAAGCTGGCGGCTGATGTCCTGGCGGGAAGCGCCGAAGCAGCTCTCGTGGCGGCGCTTCTTTGAGATCACCGGGCTGGTCGGCGTTCGGGTTGAAGATGATGCGGTCTTCGACGACACGCACCGGCTGATCCTTGAGCTGGTCCACGCGGGCGTGGTGGACGGCCTGCGCATTGACCATGTCGACGGCCTGGCGGATCCGCTGGGCTATCTGCAGAACCTGCGGCAGGCCACCGGGCCCGACTGCTACATTACGGTCGAAAAGATTCTCGCCAAAGGGGAACAGCTCCCCTCTGACTGGCCGGTATCCGGTACCACCGGCTACGAGTTTATCGCCTCGCTGGCGGAAGTGCTGGTCGACGACGATAGCCTGGGGCGTCTGGAGACCATCCACGACGAGACGCTGGGCATCACGGTCGATCGCCACGCGGAACTGCGCGATGCCAAAGGTCTGATGGCCGATCGTAATTTTGAGGGTGAATTCACCGCGCTGCTAAACCTTGCTGACGATCTGGCCCGCCGCAATGAGGTTGCGCTGCCGCGCGAGGAAATCCGCCACGCGCTGCGTGAGCTGCTTATTGCCTTTCCGGTCTACCGCACCTACGGCACCCGGGAAGGATTAACCCCTCCGGACGTGGCGCTGCTCAACCGCGTGGTTGCCAGCGTGGAGACGTCGGAAGCGGCGCTCAGCCTGATCGTGCGCATTCTTACCGGCGACCTGCCGGAAGCGTGCTGCGACACCGCCGCGCTGTTCAGGACCCGCTTCCAGCAGCTCACCGGGCCGCTGATGGCGAAATCCGTTGAAGACACGCTGTTCTTCCGCCACAACCTGGAGCTGGCGCTCAATGAAGTGGGGGCCGACCCGACGCCGCGCGCGTTTTCATTATCCCGCTTCCACCAGGAGATGCGTATTCGCCAGGCCCGTCAGCCCGACGCGCTGCTGGGCACCTCCACGCACGATACCAAGCGCGGGGAAGATGCCCGGGCGCGTCTCTACACCCTGACGGAAGCCCCGGAACGGTGGGGTGAAAACCTGGCCCGCTGGCGGCAGATGAACCAGACCCAGGTGCGTTTTCTCAATGACGGTACCGCGCCGAACGCCGCCGATACCTGGATGATCTACCAGGCGCTGGCGGGCGTCTGGCCCGCCACGCTGTCACCGGACGACGCCGACGGGCTGAAATCACTGGAAGAACGTTTCCTTGGCTTCCTTGAGAAAGCGCTGCGCGAGGCAAAGCAGCGCACCGACTGGATCGACAGCAACGAGAGCTATGAGAGCGTGGTGCTGAGCTATGCACGGCACCTGCTTTCACCGGACAACACCCTGTTCCTGCACGATTTCAGCGAGGCGATGCAGCCCTTTATCCGCGCCGGGCTGATGAACAGCCTCAGCCAGACGGTGATCAAGCTGACGGCGCCCGGCGTCCCGGATATCTATCAGGGCAGCGAGGCGCTTAATTTTAGCCTTGTCGACCCGGATAACCGACGGGAGCCGGACTTTCCGGCCCTGGTGCAGCACCTCAGCGCGGCGGATGCCGGGGTGTTTGACAACCCGATATGCTGGCGTGACGGCAGGGTCAAACAGTTCGTTACCGCCACGCTGCTGCGGCTTAGACCGCACTACGACGCGCTTTTCCGCTACGGCGACTGGCTGCCGCTTAAGGTCACCGGCGATCGTGAGGATAACCTGATTGTCTATGCGCGCGTTAAGGACGGCGAGGCGCTGATTGTTGCCGTGCCGCGTCTGGTTTTTGACGTCACCGATGATCATCAGCTGTGGGTCAATACCACGGTCGCGTTACCCGACGAACTGGCCGGGAAGCGCTATCGGGATCTGTTCAGCGGCGAAAGCCGCATGCTGCAAGAAACGCTGGATTTAACGTCAGAAAAGGGATGTGTACTGGTTCTGCTTACCTGCGAATAATCGTGGAGAACGAAAATGGCAAAGGATACAACGTTTGAAATTCGGGCCGGTAATGGCCAGCAGTTGGGTGCGAATTATGATGGGAAGGGGGTCAACTTCGCGCTGTTCTCCGCTCACGCTGAGCGGGTGGAACTCTGTCTGTTTGACCCGTCCGGGAAAACCGAAATCGCCCGGCTGGAACTGCCGGAATATACCCATGAGGTCTGGCACGGCTATGTGCCAGACCTGAAGCCTGGGGCGCTGTATGGCTATCGCGTCTACGGCCCCTACGACCCGGAAAACGGTCATCGCTTCAACCCGCATAAGCTGCTTATCGACCCCTACGCCCGCGAACTGGTGGGTGACATCGACTGGAACGACGCCCATTTCGGCTATGAGCTGGGGCATGACGAGCTGGATTTGAGCTTTGACACGCGGGACAGCGCGCCGTTCACGCCGAAATGCAGGGTCATTGACCCGGATGCCTTTGACTGGCATGACAGCAACCGGCCCAACGTGCCCTGGCCGCATACCGTTGTCTATGAGAGCCACGTGAAGGGCTTTACCCAGATGAACCCGGCCATTCCGCCCGAGCTGCGCGGCACGTTTGAAGGGATGGGGCATAAAGCCTCGGTCGATTATATCAAAAGCCTGGGCATCACCTCGGTGGAGCTGCTGCCGGTTCACTGGTTCCCGGACGATCAGCATCTGCTCGATCGTGGCCTGAAGAACTTCTGGGGCTATAACACGCTGGGCTTTTTTGCTCCGGCGTCGCGCTACTACGGCCCGGCGGGGATTCAGGGCTTTCGCGATATGGTGCGCGCCTATCATGACGCAGGCATCGAGGTGATTCTGGACGTGGTGTACAACCACACGGCGGAAGGGAACGAGCTTGGCCCGACGCTCTCGTTTAAGGGGATTGATAACTACAGCTATTACCGCACGCTCCCGGACCAGCACCGGTATTACATCAACGACACCGGGACGGGAAATACGGTCAACACCTCGCATCCGCGCGTGCTGCAGATGGTGATGGACTCCCTGCGCTACTGGGCGGAGTCGATGCACATTGACGGTTTTCGTTTCGATCTGGGGACGATTCTGGGCCGCGAGCCTGAAGGGTTTGACCCGCGCGGCGGTTTCTTCGATGCCATGACTCAGGATCCGGTCTTATCCCGACTCAAGCTGATTGGTGAACCCTGGGATATCGGTCCCGGCGGCTATCAGGTGGGCGGATTCCCGCCGGGCTGGGGGGAGTGGAACGACAAATACCGCGACACCGTTCGCGAGTACTGGAAGGGGGATAACGTCTCCACGGACTTTGCAGCGCGGCTGCTCGGCTCCGGCGATCTGTACGATCTGCGCGGCCGTCGTCCGTGGGCCAGCGTCAACTTCATCACCGCCCATGACGGCTTTACGCTGAATGACCTGGTGTCGTACAACGAAAAGCATAACGCCGACAACGGCGAGGACAATAACGACGGGCATAACGATAATCGCTCGTACAACTATGGCGAAGAAGGGCCGACGGAGAACCCGGATATTATTGCTACCCGGGAGCGGCAGAAGCGTAATTTCCTGACCACGCTGCTGTTCTCCCACGGCACGCCGATGCTGCTGGCGGGGGACGAGTTTGGCCGTACGCAGAAGGGGAACAACAACGGGTACTGCCAGGACAGTGAGATCTCATGGATCGACTGGAAGGGGCTGTCAGAAAATGACGCCGCGCTGCGCGAGTTCACCCGGCGGTTGATTGCCCTGCGCGCGCAGCAGCCGCTGCTGCGTCGTGAGAGCTGGCGCGACGGGCTGGAGATCCGCTGGTTCAATGCCGGAGGCGGTCCACAGCAGGCCGAGCAGTGGGATGAAGGCTCGACGCTTGGGGTCTCCATCAGCAGGCCGGATCTGCGGCAGGAGGACGGTATCTGGCACGACGTGCTGATGCTGTTCAACCCGTTTGAAGGCACCGTGCCGTTCCAGATCCCGCAGTTTGGCGAAGGGGGATGGGTGCTGGAGCTGTCTACGGCGGATGATGCTGCCACCGGGACAGCGATCACCGAAACCGTAGAATATGAACTGGCCGGTCGCAGCATTACACTGTTCCGACGACCTTAGTTACAGTGACGCCGCCGCCCGGGCGGCGGTGTCATACAGGGAGGAGATCGTGCGTAACAGCTGCGCGGTCTCGCCAATCGACTTCCCGGCAATGCCGCTCTCCGCGTGGATCGCAATCAGACACGCTTCCCGCACGTCCCGATACTTCATGCACAGCGCTTTCCCTTCCTCCGTGGTAGAGAAAAAGAGCTCTTTACCCGCTTTCTCGCTCGTCACGTAGCCCGCTTTGACCAGCTTTTTCAGGGCATAGGTCACCACGTGGGTATCTTCCACGTTAAGCACGAAGCAGATATCGGCCAGCTTTTTCTTGCGGTCGCGGTGGTTCACGTGATGCAGCAGCGAAACGTCAAAGGCGCCCATATCGGGCTCGCCGGCAGCCGTCATGCAGCGCACCATCCATTTGTTAAACGCGTTGCTGGTCATGATCAGCGCATATTCCAGCTCTGATAACTCCGCGCAGCGCTCGGATACCAGGTGGCGGGAAGAGACGATCCGGCCATCGTTGATATCGTCGCGATCGGGTGAAGCACTCTTTTCTGAGGTCATAACGTTCCTTAGCCAGAAATGTAAACTCATCGATAAAATAAGAACATTTTATTGATAATTTGTTTACATGTTTTTGAGGTTCAGATATAGCTTTTTAGCGCAGGTTTTGCGAAGCCTGCCAACAAAACACAACATCGCTCGCCGCAAATTAAAAAAATAGCCGTCGGCGCGCAACGCTCACTTTCGATAGGGTAAACGTTATGGACGGTACTACGCTGCTGCCGCTGATCGGGATACCGATCGTGGTTATTGGTTTTGCACTGCGCTTCAACCCGCTGCTGGTGGTCGTGGTGGCGGGGCTGGCGACGGGTCTGCTGGTCGGTATGGATTTCGGCATGCTGCTGGAGACCTTCGGCGAGAAGTTCGTCAATAGCCGATCGCTGGCCACCTTCATTCTGATCCTGCCGGTGATTGGTCTGCTGGAATATTACGGGCTTAAAGAGCGCGCCCAGGCCTGGGTGGCGAAGATCGCCAGTGCCACCTCGGCGCGTATTCTGATGCTCTATTTTGTCGCCCGTGAAGGTACAGCCGCGCTGGGTCTGATGTCGCTGGGCGGTCACGCCCAGACGGTGCGCCCGCTGCTGGCGCCGATGGCTGAAGGAGCGGCGCTGAACGAATATGGCGAGCTGCCGCAGCACATTCGCGACAAAATCAAAGCCCATGCAGCCGCGTGCGACAACATCGCGGTTTTCTTTGGGGAAGATATCTTTATTGCCTTTGGGGCGGTGCTGCTGATCGACGCGTTTCTGAAAGAGAATGGCATTCAGGGCATTGAACCGCTGCATATCGGCCTGTGGGCTATCCCAACCGCCATTGCGGCATTGATTATTCATATGACGCGCCTGCTGCGCCTCGATGCAAGTATCCGTCGCGACGTGATGGCCTGGCGTGCAGAGCAGGGTACGCAGGAGGCCGCGCAATGATGACGCTTATCACCATTAACCGCGTGTACTACCTGATTGGCTTTGTCGTGATGCTGCTGGTTGTGATGACCCTGCGCGATCGCGCCAATCCGAAGCGTTTTACCACCGCGCTGTTCTGGTTCTTGTTTGGCGGGATATTCCTGTTTGGCGATCTGATGGTGCAGGAGCTGGGGAAATCGCTGGCGTACCGGATTATCGGCGGTGGCGTTATCGCCATCGCGCTGCTGGCGGGTTTTGGTCTGGTCGGGAAAGGGCACTATAAAATGTCGACCGAGGAGGAGCGCGTTGCCTCATCGAACCGGCTCAAAAACTGGCTGTTCCTGCCCGCGCTGATGATCCCGGTGGTGACGGTGCTGGGCACGTTATTCCTGAAGGGCGTTTCGGTCGGCGGCGTGTTTCTGCTCGATCAGAAGCAGCTCACCCTGGCGGCGCTTTGCGTGGCCTGCGTCGCGGCGATCCTCACCGGCTGGTGGCTGACCAAAGGCACGCCGCTGCATGCCGTACGTCAGTCTCGTCGTCTTGTCGATACTATCGGCTGGGCGGTGATCCTGCCGCAGATGCTGGCCATGCTCGGCGGCGTGTTCGTGGTGGCCAACACGGGCGACTCGGTACAGAAGGTGGTGAGCCTGTTTGTGAACCCGGATAGCCGCTTCATGCTGGTGGTGATTTACTGCGTGGGTATGGCGCTGTTTACCATGATTATGGGTAATGCCTTTGCGGCCTTCCCGGTATTAAGTGCCGGTATCGCCTTGCCGTTTCTGATCAACGTGCATCACGGCAACCCTGCGCCGCTGCTGGCGATTGGCATGTACGCAGGCTACTGCGGCACGCTGATGACGCCGATGGCCGCGAACTTCAATATCGTTCCCGCCGCGCTGCTGGAGCTGAAAGACAAATATCAGGTGATCAAGATCCAGATCCCGACCGCGTTAACCCTGCTGGTGGTGAACGTGTTCCTCATGTATTTCCTCGTGTTTCGCTAAGGAGCTGTTATGGAATTAACGCAACATCAGGCTGACGCGTTTGCCCGCATGCCTTTGACCTATTTGCGCCAGGAATACCCGAACCACATCATGCACCTGCTGAATGATGATGGTGACGTTCTGCCGCCCCGCGAACTGCACCCGATTTTCTACGGCTGTTTCGACTGGCATTCGGCGGTGCACGGCTACTGGCTGCTGCTGCGCTGCGTGCGCCTCTATCCGGAACTACCGTGCCGGGACGCGATCGTCGCGCTTTTTGACGAGCACATGACCGAAGAGAACGTGGCGAAGGAGCTGGCCTATTTCACCGCGCCGTTCCGCGCCTCGTTTGAGCGCCCGTATGGTTACGGCTGGCTGCTGGCGCTGGCTCAGGAGCTGAAACAGTCGTCGCTGCCCCAGGCCGCGGGCTGGTACCGGACGCTGGAGCCGCTCACCCAGGATATTCGCAACCGGCTGATGGATTATCTTGCTAAGCTGACCTATCCGATCCGCGTCGGGACGCACTACAACACCGCGTTTGCCCTTGCGCTGGCGCTCGATTACGGTCGCGCAGTGGGAGACAAGGCGCTTGAGCAGGCGATTCTGGCGGCAGCGGAGCGGTTTTATCTCGCCGACACGCGCTATCCGGCACACTATGAACCCGGCGGAGACGAGTATATTTCCGGCGCGCTGACGGAGGCGCTGCTGATGAGCAAGGCGGCTGAAGACTTCCCGGCCTGGTTTGACGCGTTTCTGCCGGAGGTGGGCGCCGTTACGGCACTGATGAACCCGGCGGAGGTGAGCGACCGTACCGATCCGAAAATTGCCCATCTGGACGGGTTAAACCTCAGCCGCGCGTGGTGTATGAAGCACATTGCGAAAGCGCTTCCTGCCAGCCACCCGGCGCAACCGGCGTTGCGCGAGGCGGTGACGAAACACCTGGCCGCCAGCGTCGGGCATGTCGTCGGCAGCCACTATAGCGGCGGACACTGGCTGGCGAGCTTTGCGCTGCTGGCGCTGGAGTAAACAAACGAGTCGTCTTTCTTGCCGGGTGGCGCTGCGCTTACCCGGCCTACATTGTGCAACGCTTGCCTGTAGACCGCGCAGGGCGCAGCCTAAATTTCTTTGATTTTTAATGCGATTAATACCTTAGTCGGATATTTTTCCGTCATTTCTCTGGAAACAGATATCTTTTTTACCATCGCAAAAGTGTACGATACTCGGCCACATACCCACAGTGGATGGATGGTTAATATGGCTGTTATACCTTTGTTGCCTAAAGAAGGAATCGCACTTGTGTTGGCAAACATGAGGATTGCAAGAGCGCATGGTATGAGTAGAAACATGGCTATCCCGACAACCTATCTTTGGTTTTATCAAAAAGTAAGAAATAAGGGGCCGTGGGATTACAAGCAGGGACACCCTGAGTTAGCAAATTTTGGGAACTTCAATTATGGTTCGGCTGGTTATGCCGCCGGGATACCATCAAAAACGCTATTGATGGGGGCTGGATGGGCGCAGGAAAGAGCTAAAACCTCCAAAAAGAAATGGGGGCACTGGTATCAAAAACCGCCTTATGGGGATGATCCTCACGATCAGTTTTGGATAAGGCAAGGTATAGAATATGCAAAGAAATACGGTTATTAAACGGCTTCATTTCTTACTCACAACGATTCTATTGCTCGTTGTTTGTGGGTTTCTGACATATCAATACTATTTTAATGCACCTCCTCACGATAGTTTTGTCAGCAAACAGAAACTCTCTGATACCGTCACACTGTACATAACAAAGTATGATGATGGGGGCGCTACGGTGTCGGGTGTTTACCGCTTCTACTTAGATAAAGACAACAGCGGGAACATTATGAAAGCCCTTGAAGATCGATCACCATTCCTTGAAGCCAACACAAGCAATGTTACTGCTTCAGCTTATGGGAGCACGGTAAATGTAAAAATCACTGGCAAGGTTTATTCATTCACTAATTCTGATCTGTTCTATGCAGATGGTGTAGCGATCATGCCTGTAATTAACCTCATAGCCAATGGAATAAGAGATTAATCAAAATAAGGAGTTATAGAAATGGCTGTACCAGTACACCTCTTTTTGAAAGACGATGGCGGAGCAATGATCCGTGGCGGTTCTGATGTTGCAGAGCGTGAAGGAAGTATAGAGCTCAGGGATCTGATTCATAACCTGAGCATTCCAACAGATGATGCAACGGGTAAACTTACAGGTACAAGGCAACACTCAGCTTTCAGTTTAACAAAAGCAATTGATTCATCTTCACCCTATCTATATAAAGCAGTCGCTACAGGTCAGACGCTTCATAGTGCTGAATTAAAGTTCTACCACATCAATGATGCTGGTCAGGAAGTGGAATACTTCAACATCCTTATGGAAGGTGTGAAAGTCATTTCAATAACTCCAATAATGCATGATACAAGAGATTGTCCCGGTACAGGTCACATGGAAAATGTATCTTTGCGATATGCAAAAATCACCTGGAAAATTCTGGACGGAAATATTCAGTACACTGATGCCTGGAACGAACGCCCTACAGCCTATGCGTAAAAACGAGCAGCGCCTCTCGGCGCTGCAATAGTTTACGCTGATGCCCAAACAGCAGGGCGCAGCCTGCTCAGGCTAAATAAGACCGATCCCGTTGAGGCAATCACCGCAATCCACAGCGCCAGATGCACGGCCCGGTCATCAAGCGTTTGATGATCTGACCCTGTAGTCACAGCCAGCAGCACCCCCACCACGGCGGCGCCGAGACACTGGCCGAATGTCCTCACAATCGACAACACGCCGGAGGCATAGCTGGCATATTCCCGCGCGACGTTAGCGAGCATTTCCCGGTTATTGGGGCTCTGGAAGCAGCCAAATCCAATACCGCATACCAGACTGCGCAGACAGATATTCCACACGGAAGGATTCTCCGGCAACGTGGCCAGCAGGACCAACCCACCGACAAAGACGATCAGCCCGAGGGTCGAGATCAGCGGCGCGGAGATCGTATCCGCCCAGCGACCCGCGTGCGGCGCGATCAGCACGATGCCAATCGGCCACGGGGTGAACAGCAGCGCCGACACCACCGGGCTGTAGCCATACACGCTCTGAAACAGGAACGGCAGCGCGACGAACGTGATCCCCTGGCTCACAAACGAGGCCAGCGAGGTCAGCGCGGCAAGGGTGAAGCGCCCGTTTCTGAACATCACCGGCGGCAGTAACGGATGTTGTGCGCGCCGAATCCGCCAGGTAAAGGCGAAGGCGCCGACCAGCGCGAGAACGCCCCAGCAGACGGCCTCCTGAATAATGTGCTCCGTCACGTGCTGAAGGCTGTCGGCCAGCATGATCGCTGAACCTAACAGGACGGCGGAGAGCACGGCGCCCGGCGCGTCAAAGGGAGTGCGGTCAGCGGCCGATTCCCGCGGCAAGGCCCGCCATGCCAGCAGCAGGGCGATACTGCCTGGAATAAGGTTAATGGCGAACAGCCATTGCCAGCTCAGGGCGTCCAGTATTGTTCCGCCGAGCACCGGGGCGATCGCCGTGCTGGAGGCGATAAGCAGGGCGTGCAGCCCCAGAATGCGGCCCAGCAGTCGGCCCGGAAAAACGGAGCGCAGGATAGCCGGAGCAATACTCAGGGTCGCCGCGCCGCCGATGCCCTGCAGAATTCGCATCCCGGTTAACATTTCCGGCGTTGTTGCCATCGCGCAGCCGAGCGAGGTGAGCGTAAAGGTGGCAAGCCCGGCCAGAAAGATTGGGCGATAGCCCACGCGGGCTGCCAGCGCCGCGAAGATGGCCAACGTCATCGCCGCTGACAGCAGATAACCGTTGGCGAACCAGACCGCAACGTTCGCAGGGACCTGCATCGCTCTTGCCATGGAGGGGAGCGCGATGTTGATCATGGTACCGTCAAAAACGCCCATCAGCGTGGTGGTCATAACGGCGGCCAGGACCCTGGCGCGTTCATGCCCGGGTAAACCTTCATCGCCGGGCAGGTTGGTAAATAGCGTCATCGTCGTTACTCCGGATAAGAATCGTGATGACGAAACTATAATCATGCGGTATACAGGGCGGAAGACGCAGCATTTGCACTTAATCATTGCACGTAACGCCACATCTGAGGAGGCATCGTGTCCGATCCTGACTTTAACCTTCTGGTTGCGCTCGACGTTCTGCTGGCAGAAGCCAGCGTGGCGGGCGCGGCGCGACGTTTGAGCCTGAGCACCTCCGCCATGAGCCGCACCCTGAGCCGGCTGCGGGAGGTGACCGGCGATCCTATTCTGGTACGGGCCGGTCGTCATATGGTGTTGACGCCCTGGGCCGAAGCCACCCGGGACCGCGCCAGAAGCGCCGTGCACGAGGCGAGGGCGGTGCTGCAGCCCTCCACCGACACGCTGAAGGTGGAAAGCCTTGAACGACTGTTCACCATCCGGGCCAACGACGGTTTTGTGGTGGCGTTTGGGCCTCTGCTCATTGCCGCAGTGGCGAGCGTCGCGCCCGGGGTGTGCATCCGCTTCTCACCGAAACCGGAAAAAACGTCGCGCTACTTGCGTGAGGGGCTGGTCGACCTGGAGATCGGCGTGCAGGGTAACATGGGGCCTGAAATACGGCTGCAAAGGCTCTTTCAGGATCGGTTTGTTGGCGCGGTGCGTAAGGGGCATCCGCTGTCAGAGCAGCCGGAGGTCAGCCTGAGTGACTATGTTTCCTGGGGCCATGTGGTGGCCTCGCCGGACGGATCGCTGCACGGGTTTGCCGATGAGGCGCTGGCGGAGCGCGGGATGAAGCGCAAGGTCGCCAGCGTGGTGCCCGGCTTTCCGACGGCGTTATCCGTGGCGCTGGCCTCCGATCTAATTGCCATGGTGCCGGCGTTATATCTGCTCAATCAGGCGATGACCGAGCGCGTGCACGTCTTTGAACTGCCCTTTAAGACCCGGACCATAACGGTTTCACAGATGTGGCATCCGCGCATGGAGAGGGATCCGGCGCACCGGTGGCTCAGGGAAAAGGTCCTTGAGGTGTGCCGTGCTGTTTGCTGACGCTCAGAGCACTTTCCCCGGCACGGTGAGGATGAAGCGCGTCGACACCGCATCCGATTCCACGCGGACTTTTCCCTGATGTGCGGTGACGATGGACTTCACGATGGCAAGCCCAATGCCGCTGCCTTCGCCTTTACGCTGCCTGGACGGATCGACGCGATAAAAACGGTCAAACAGCTTCGGCAGATGCGCCGGCGGGATCGGCGTGCCGGGGTTTTCTGTCACCAGCTCAACGTCGTTATCCTGTTTTCGCAGTGAGACCGTCACCGTTTTGCCCGCTGGCGTATAGCGCAGGGCGTTAGATAACAGATTATTGATGGCCCTTCTGAACATCTGCGGATCGCCTTCTATCAGGCAGGGCATCCCGTTAAACTTCAGCGCGATGTGGCGTTCTTCCGCCCAGGCTTCGAAGAAATCGAAGACTTTCATGACCTCGGCGCTTAAATCAAACATCACCCGGTCAGGGATGAGCTGATTGTTATCCGCCTGCGCCAGGAAAAGCATGTCGCTGACCATGCGGGTCATCCGGTTGTACTCTTCCAGGCTGGAGTACAACACATCCTCCAGCTCCTTCGGAGTGCGGTTCTGACTCAGCGCGATTTCCGTTTGCGTCACCAGGTTGGTGATGGGGGTTCTGATTTCGTGCGCGATGTCGGCGGAAAAGTTAGCCTGACGGGTAAAGACATCTTCAATCTTTTCGATCATCTGGTTGAAGGAGATGACCAGCTGCTCCAGCTCAACGGGTACGCGGGACGGCTCCAGTCGTGCATCCAGATTTTCAGAGGTGATGTTTTTTATGGCGTTGCTGACGTTACGCAGAGGCAAATGTCCCTGGCGCACCGCGATGCGAATGACAAGGATAATCAGCAGGCTGATAACCGCCGCAATCGCCAGGAGATTCTTTTTCAGCGCCTCAAGATAGTGGAGATGAAAATTAATGGAGAGCCCGATCAGCATGACGTAGTCCTGGGTTTTTCCCTGCAGCGTCGCCGTGCCTGAAGAGGCGATAATCCGGTAGGTTTCCATTTTCATGTCGGACCCGGCGTGCATGGGGTTGGCCGGGTCTTCTACCGTCCAGAGAAACACATCCTGTACGCGACGGTGTTCGCTAAAGTTCGCCGTGTTCATTGCCGGGCGCAAAGCCGCCCCTTGCGCCGAGGTGAACAGGGTATTGCCCTGCGGATCCAGAAGCAGGACGGCCACGTTGCGGTAGCTGGCGATCGACTCTTTAATCTTGCTGATTTTCTTTTGATCGGGATCGGCCGGTGATTGCAGTATGCGGTGCATCGCAGTACTGATTTGCTGCAGATCGCTGATATCCTGCTCGGCGAAATGCTTTTCAACGGAATGGAGCATAAACCAGGTAAAGGCGAAAAAGGCCAGTATAGTGGAGAGACTGATAAGAAAGGTCAGCCGCAGTGCAAGAGAAAAGGGGCGCCGGGGAAGCTTAACGTGCATCCGGCACCTCCAGCATATAGCCCACGCCGCGCACCGTCTGGATCAGCTTCGGTTCAAAATCGTTATCGATTTTCGCGCGCAGCCGCTTTACCGCCACGTCAATCGCGTTTGTGTCGCTGTCAAAATTCATGTCCCACACCTGGGAGGCAATCAGGGAGCGGGGAAGCACTTCCCCCTGATGGCGCATGAAAAACTCCAGCAGGCTGAACTCTTTGCTGGTTAACAGGATGCGACTTCCGGCCCGGCTGACCTTTCTCGACACGAGGTCAACCGTCAGGTCAGCCACCTGAAGCTGGCTTTCCGCGATCACCGTATTTCCGCGTCTTAACAGCGTCCTTACCCGGGCGAGCAGCTCGGCAAAGGCGAAAGGCTTAATCAGATAATCATCCGCGCCCAGCTCCAGCCCCTTAACCCGATGTTCAATCGTACCGAGAGCCGTAAGTAACAGAATGGGCATCCCTTTGCCGGCAGAGCGGAGCATACGGACAATGTCCCAGCCGTTCACATCGGGCAGCATGATATCCAGAATCAGCAGATCATATTCAGCGGTCATGGCGAGATGGTAGCCGTTCAGGCCATTATCCGCGTGGTCTACGACAAACCCCGCTTCAGTCAGCCCCTTACTCAGGTACTCACCGGTTTTCATTTCGTCTTCGACGATCAGTATTTTCATCGTGCTCCCCAGAATGGCTGCTGATGACATTCTATGGCGCCCGCGACCGTTCACAATGACTTACGTTAAAAATGACAACATTGTCATTATCCTGTCACCCGTCAAACAGGATGTGTTCCGTAGAGTAGCCCTAAAAATACTCTGGACTTCATCTGGACCGTTATGTTCCTGTTAAAACGACTAAGCATCAGTACGGTATTTATCCTGGCAGGCTGCGTCTCGCTGGCCCCTGAGTACCAGCGCCCGGCGTCACCGGTACCCCAGCAATTTTCACTCTCGCGCAACGGCCTGACGCCCGCGGTGGCGGGTTATCAGGACACCGGCTGGCGCACCTTTTTTGTCGACCCGCAGGTAGCGGGGCTGATTACGGAAGCCCTGAATAACAATCGCGATGTAAAAATGGCCGCCCTGAAGGTTGAAGAGGCGCGGGCGCAGTTCAACGTGACGGATGCAGACCGTTATCCTCAGCTGAATGCGTCTTCGGGTATCACGTACAGCGGCGGGCTTAAAAGTGACAAACCCACCACGCAGCAGTACGACGCGGGCCTTGCGCTTAGCTATGAACTCGACTTCTTCGGCAAGCTGAGGAACATGAGCGAGGCTGACCGACAAAACTATTTCGCCAGCGAAGAGGCCCGGCGCGCGGTGCATATCCTGCTCGTCTCTAACGTTTCTCAAAGCTATTTCAACCAGCAGCTGGCGTATAAACAGCTGCGTATTGCGCGGGAAACGCTGACAAATTACCAGCAGTCCTATGCGTTCGTTGAGCAGCAGTTGGTGACGGGCAGTACGAACGTCCTGGCGCTGGAACAGGCCCGGGGACAGATCGAAAGCACGCAGGCAGATATTGCCAAACGAGAGGGAGAGCTGGCGCAGGCCAATAATGCCCTGCAGCTGGTCCTCGGCACGTATCGCGCGCTCCCGGGCGACAGCGGAATGAATGCCGGCGACGTTGCGCCGGTAAAACTGCCTCCCCATCTTTCCTCAGCGATACTGTTACAGCGCCCGGATATTATGGAGGCGGAGTACCAGCTTAAAGCGGCCGATGCGAATATCGGCGCCGCGCGTGCAGCCTTTTTCCCGTCCATATCACTAACCAGCGGGCTTTCAACTGGCAGCACGGAATTATCCAGCCTGTTCACGTCAGGGAGCGGGATGTGGAATTTTATTCCTAAAATCGAAATTCCCATTTTCAATGCGGGCAGGAATAAGGCCAACCTGAAGCTGGCTGAAATTCGCCAGCAGCAGTCGGTTGTTAATTACGAACAAAAAATTCAGTCCGCCTTCAAACAGGTTGCCGACGCGCTCGCGCTGCGGGACAGCATTAACCAGCAGCTTGCTGCGCAACAGCGGTATCTTGATTCGCTACGCATAACCCTGCAGCGGGCCAGAGGGTTATATTCCAGCGGGGCGGTCAGCTATATCGAAGTGCTTGATGCGGAACGTTCTCTTTTCTCCACGCAGCAAAATATTCTCGACCTTATTTATGCCCGGCAGGTTAATGAAATTAATCTTTTCACCGCGCTCGGCGGCGGTTGGGTCGAATAACGTTATTTAATTAAACAGGAAAATAAACATGCGCAATTCACTTAAGGCTGTTGTATTCGGTGCGATCTCTATTGTGTTTTCTGCTGGCCTCCAGGCTGAAGTTCATCAGCACGAGGGGATGAGTGCTGCCAGCGAAGGGAGCTCAGAGCAGCTCATCACCGGGACCGGTATCGTGAAGGACATTGATCTCACGAATAAAAAAGTCACGATTTCTCATGAGGCCATCCCGGCGATTGGCTGGCCCGCGATGACCATGCGCTTCACCTTTATTCAGGCCGATGAGAGCATCAACGCCTTAAAAGTCGGCAGTCACGTTGATTTTTCATTTGTTCAGCAGGGCAATATTTCTTTACTGAAGAGCATTAAATAGCGAGATACGGCATGGCCTCATTAAAAATAAAATATGCTGCCATGATAGTCAGCAGCCTGATTGCGGGAGGGCTGATATCGGTAACGGCATGGCAGGCTTTTCATTCGTATGAAAAAACAGAAAACAGCGTCTCTGAAAGAAAGGTGCTTTTCTGGTATGACCCGATGAAGCCCGACGTTAAATTCGATAAGCCCGGTAAATCGCCGTTTATGGATATGGATCTGGTGCCTAAATATGCGGACGAAAATGACGATAAAAGCAGCACCGGAATACGTATCGACCCGACACAGGTTCAGAACCTGGGATTAAAAACGCAAAAGGTGACGCGCGGAACGCTGAATTATGCCCAGACGATCCCGGCCAACGTCAGCTATAACGACTATCAGTTTGTCATTGTGCAGGCGCGCGCGGAAGGGTTCGTGGAGAAAGTGTATCCGCTGACGACGGGCGATAAGGTGAAGAAAGGCACGCCGCTGATTGATATTACCATTCCGGACTGGGTCGAAGCGCAGAGCGAGTTTCTGCTGCTATCCGGCACCGGTGGAACGCCAACGCAAATAAAAGGTGTGCTGGAGCGTCTTCGCCTGGCCGGAATGCCGGATGACGATATTCAGAGGCTGCGTGCGACCCGAACGATCCAGACCCGGTTTACCATCAAGGCGCCTATCGACGGGGTGATAACGGCCTTTGACCTGCGTACCGGGATGAATATTTCCAAAGATAAGGTGGTGGCGCAAATTCAGGGAATGGATCCGGTCTGGATCAGCGCGGCAGTACCTGAATCCATCGCTTATCTGCTGAAAGATACCTCGCAGTTTGCTGTTTCCATACCGGCTTATCCGGATAAATCCTTCCCGGTTGAAAAGTGGAGTCTTCTGCCGAGCGTGGATCAAACCACCCGTACGCTGCAGGTGCGCCTGCAGGTCTCCAATAAGGATGAACTGCTGAAACCGGGCATGAATGCGTACCTGAAGCTAAATACCCAAAGCCAGGAAATGCTGCTAATCCCCTCCCAGGCCGTAATCGATACCGGCAAAGAACAGCGCGTTATTACGGTTGATGCGGACGGGAATTTTGTGCCGAAAAGGATCCACGTTCTGCATGAAGCTCAGCAGCAGTCCGGCATTGGTAGCGGACTGGAAGAGGGAGAGTCGGTAGTGGTCAGCGGTCTGTTCCTGATTGACTCGGAGGCCAATATTACCGGCGCGCTGGAGCGCATGCGTCACGCTGAAACGGCTGACGGCGCGCATTCTGGCCATTAAGGAGACGATGATGATTGAATGGATTATCCGGCGGTCAGTCGCCAACCGTTTCCTGGTCATGATGGGGGCGCTCTTCCTCAGCGTCTGGGGGACATGGACCATCATCAACACCCCGGTCGATGCCTTGCCCGATCTGTCTGACGTTCAGGTGATTATCAAAACCAGCTATCCCGGCCAGGCTCCGCAGATTGTTGAAAACCAGGTCACCTATCCACTCACCACCACCATGCTGTCGGTTCCCGGCGCAAAGACCGTGCGCGGTTTTTCGCAGTTTGGTGATTCGTATGTCTATGTCATTTTTGAAGACGGTACCGATTTGTACTGGGCCCGTTCGCGCGTGCTGGAGTATCTGAACCAGGTTCAGGGCAAACTGCCTGCCGGTGTGAGCTCAGAAATAGGCCCTGATGCCACGGGCGTGGGCTGGATATTTGAGTATGCGCTGGTGGATCGCAGCGGAAAACACGATCTCGCCGAGTTACGCTCGTTGCAGGACTGGTTCCTGAAATTTGAACTGAAAACGATCCCGAACGTGGCTGAAGTGGCCTCCGTCGGCGGCGTGGTGAAGCAGTATCAGATCCAGGTCAATCCGTTAAAACTGGCTCAGTACGGCATTAGTCTGCCGGAGGTTAAGCAGGCCCTTGAGTCGTCTAACCAGGAGGCAGGGGGATCGTCAGTTGAAATGGCGGAAGCGGAGTATATGGTCCGGGCCAGCGGCTATCTGCAGACGATGGACGATTTCAATAACATCGTCCTGAAAACCGGCGAGAACGGGGTACCGATTTACCTTCGTGATGTTGCCCGCGTACAAACGGGGCCGGAAATGCGGCGCGGTATTGCCGAGCTGAACGGGCAGGGTGAAGTGGCGGGCGGCGTGGTGATCCTGCGTTCGGGCAAAAATGCGCGCGAGGTCATCACGGCGGTAAAAGATAAACTGGAGACGCTGAAGGCCAGCCTGCCGGAAGGGGTTGAGATTGTGACTACCTACGATCGCAGCCAGCTCATCGATCGGGCAATCGACAACCTGAGTTCCAAGCTGCTCGAAGAGTTTATCGTGGTGGCCATCGTCTGCGCCCTGTTCCTGTGGCACGTTCGCTCTGCGCTGGTGGCGATTATCTCTCTGCCGCTTGGCCTGTGTATTGCCTTTATCGTCATGCATTTCCAGGGACTGAACGCCAATATCATGTCGCTGGGAGGCATTGCCATTGCCGTCGGCGCGATGGTGGATGCCGCTATCGTCATGATTGAAAACGCGCACAAACGGCTGGAAGAGTGGGATCACCTGCATCCGGGAGAGCAGATTGATAACGCCACGCGCTGGAAGGTGATCACCAATGCCTCTGTCGAGGTTGGCCCCGCGCTGTTTATCAGCCTGCTGATTATCACCTTATCCTTCATTCCTATCTTTACCCTTGAGGGGCAGGAAGGGCGGCTGTTTGGTCCGCTGGCCTTCACAAAAACGTACTCCATGGCGGGCGCGGCCGCGCTGGCCATCATTGTTATCCCCATCCTGATGGGATTCTGGATCCGGGGTAAAATCCCTGCAGAGACCAGTAACCCGTTGAACAGGCTACTGATTAAAGCCTATCATCCGCTACTGATTCGTGTGCTCCACTGGCCTAAAACAACCCTGCTGGCTGCGGCCTTATCCATCTTCACGGTGATCTGGCCCCTGAGCCAGGTGGGCGGCGAGTTCCTGCCAAAGATAAATGAAGGTGACCTGCTGTATATGCCGTCAACATTGCCGGGCGTCTCTCCGGCTGAAGCTGCCGCGCTGTTACAGACAACGGACAAGCTCATCAAAACCGTGCCTGAAGTGGCCTCGGTGTTTGGCAAAACCGGCAAGGCCGAAACGGCAACGGATTCCGCGCCGCTCGAAATGGTGGAGACCACCATTCAGCTCAAGCCTGAGGATCAGTGGCGGCCCGGCATGACGATTGACAAGATCGTTGACGAGCTAGACAAGACCGTTCGTTTGCCTGGCCTGGCGAACCTCTGGGTTCCGCCCATTCGTAACCGGATAGACATGCTTTCGACCGGGATCAAAAGCCCCATCGGTATCAAAGTGTCAGGTACCGTTCTGTCGGATATTGACGCCACGGCGCAGAGCATCGAGGCGGTAGCCAAAACGGTGCCGGGCGTGGTGTCTGCCCTGGCTGAACGTCTGGAGGGCGGGCGCTACATTGATGTCGATATCAACCGGGAAAAAGCCTCCCGCTACGGGATGACGGTGGGTGATGTGCAGCTCTTTGTCTCCTCGGCCATCGGCGGGGCGACGGTGGGTGAAACGGTGGAAGGCGTCGCCCGATACCCGATTAATATTCGCTATCCTCAGGATTACCGGAACAGCCCGAGCGCGTTGAAGCAGATGCCTGTCCTCACGCCGATGAAACAGCAGATCACGCTGGGCGATGTGGCGGATATCAACGTGGTTTCCGGCCCCACGATGCTAAAAACGGAGAATGCCCGACCTGCGAGCTGGATTTATATCGATGCCCGCGGCAGGGATATGGTGTCGGTGGTGAACGACATTAAAATGGCTATCAGTCAGAACGTAAAGCTGAGACCGGGTACCAGCGTCTCATTCTCCGGACAGTTTGAACTGCTCGAACACGCCAACAAGAAACTGAAGCTGATGGTGCCGATGACGGTGATGATCATCTTCATTCTGCTGTATCTGGCGTTCCGTCGCGTGGATGAAGCGTTGCTGATCCTGATGAGCTTGCCGTTCGCCCTGGTCGGAGGAATATGGTTCCTCTACTGGCAGGGCTTCCATATGTCTGTGGCAACCGGCACCGGTTTTATCGCTCTGGCCGGGGTAGCGGCAGAATTTGGGGTGGTCATGCTGATGTATTTGCGTCATGCCATTGAAGCACACCCGGCGTTATCCCATCGGGAAACGTTCACCGAACAGGGGCTAGATGACGCTCTTTATCATGGCGCGGTGCTGCGCGTGCGGCCAAAGGCGATGACCGTCGCGGTGATTATTGCCGGTCTGCTGCCCATTCTGTGGGGTACCGGTGCCGGGTCAGAAGTCATGAGCCGGATAGCGGCGCCCATGATTGGCGGCATGATCACGGCTCCGCTACTATCGCTGTTTATTATTCCTGCGGCGTATAAGTTAATTTGGTTGCGCAGGCATAAAAAGCCATAAAAAAAACCGCCAGTGATGGCGGTTTTTTTTATGGGATGAACGCTTAGCGCGCTGTTTTAGCACGCGTCTGGCTGAGAAGCTTGCGCCAGGCACGATTATGCAGAGTAAACAGCAGCATCTTATAGAAGGCGGTGGAAAGGATACAGCTGCCGCTAAGCAGTAGCATGACGGTACTCACTAGCGCCGCGGTCAGACTGACGCCCGGAGCAGCGCTACCGCTCAGCGCGACCAGCAGATAGGCTGCCGTTAATACCAGGCTTATCACCGCCAGCGTAAAGTGTAACCTCACGGCGCGCATGCTGCCTTTGCCAATCATAAACATCGTCACGCCGTTAAGGCCGGCGAACAGAAGGGCGATCAGGACAACCCAGACGAATACGTGTCCCGCTGGCTGGTCGAGTTCGGCGAGTACGCCATACCCCAGCCACAGCTGAGGAATAGCGAAACTGACAATCACCCCGAGAGTACTGATTGCCGCCGGAATACCCATGGTGTGTAAACCCACAGGTTTGCCCATTTCTTCAGCCAACTGAGTCTTTAGCTGTTGCAGCTGTGTCGGGGAGGCATTGCTTATGCTGGTAGCCACCTCGTTACAGTGTTGCAGGCGACGGGATAAATTTCTAATTATTTGAATAATCAACGTTTTGTATCTCTCGTTCCTTGAGTGCCGGAATAGGATAGGGAATAAGCTCATAGAGTGACAGAAATGTCACTCGCCAGTCATGCGATAAACAGTAGCCGGTTTTTATAATTCATTATAAAGAAGGCCTCCAACTGTTGGGCGCTTTAACTTCGGAGATACCGTTATGAAAAAGACCCTTTTATCTGTTATTGCCCTCCTGGCGGTTTCTGCATCCAGCTGGGCGGCAGAGACAAACAGCAACAAACAGGCAGCACTGCCCCATGACATGATGCAAAGCAACACATCGGATTCGAGCCAGAGCATGGCGGAAATGCATAAGGAGATGATCAAAACCCGTCCATGCGGTACTAACGAAACAGCGACGTCGTTTTCCGGGATGAATGAACACGAGAAAGCGGCGATTGCACACGAGACGGCGAATAACGGCCAGTCTTCGGTCAGCCATCAGCAGCAGGCGCAACAACATCGTCGCCAGATGACAGAGAATTAATCCGCTGCGAAGCCTCTCGAGGCCGTAAACCCTCCATCGATCCTGCTGAAGTGTACCGTCTGCATGTGGTCGCGAAAATGGGCGGCACGGCAATTTGAAAACCCGCAGGTGACTTTGCGGGTTTTTTATTTCAGCCGAAAAAAAAGGCCTACAAATCAAAAGTTAAAATATTTATATAATTAAGCTTTGATTAATAAATAAACTAACCATTAACAATTGCTTAATTGTTAATTTAAAACAAAAGCGATTTTTCTTTGCCTTTTTCTGGGGGAGGGGTGTTTATTCTGATAATAATTAATCACTTGAGGCATTACTCTGGATTAAGATAAAAAAGCCATCATTGATACTTTACTTATGTTATAAAGTGGCACGTTACACCATGTAACCCATGGTGCAGCAAAATGAAATTTCGTATTATTAAAGTCAGTTGCGGGAAATGATTGCACCACTCATATTTAAGAACGTTCTGATTGCCAGTTATTGCACTGGATAAAATATAAAATATATCACAAGCAGCTTCTGCCAGATTGAAGTTGGTGGTTTTTTTCTTTACAAATATGTATGGAAATAAATGGATTCCAGAAACCATTTCAAAATAGATGGGGCGAACTCCGAAAAGCCAAATGAGTAGGATGACTAATATCGAGGCAATATCATGTCGAATCAAGAGACTATTGTTGGTGGCTGGACGGCTTATCATACGTTGACCGAAAAAGATTGGCAGGTATTTAAAGAAGCCATGGCGGGATTTGTTGGTGTAACGTATGAGCCGCAGGCCGTCTCAACGCAGTTAGTGGCCGGGACAAATTATCGCTTCAAGTGCCTTGCTTCAATTCCGCCTGCTTTAGTGGTGTGGGAGTCTATTGTTGAAATCTTCCAGCCTTTGCAGGGGGCTCCGCATATTGTCGGGATCACCCGAATCTGAACTTTCAATCAATACTGTTTCAATGCGTGATTTAGGAAAACATTCCAGGCTTTGACGGTCTTTTCGTAAATAAGTGATTTTTATTAAGTTGATTTTGCTTTAATCCACTTATTGAAAGAAGTCGTGAGCTTAAAACACGATTTCCTTGGTATGAAATGACCTGATTAGCCACGGTCAATATGTTTTATATTTAACTGAGTTCTAAGAGTTCACTCCGATCTTAGTAACAGAAAGGGTATTTAATAATGCTAAATCATATTCTACAGGCCGGCACTAATCCGTCGATTAACAGTAATAACATGAAAGCGAGTGCTGATGCCTCAACCACGGCAGCTGTGATTATTCAAAACTATGTCGGCACCATTTTAACACAGGCCGATCTCTCTCTGCCTGATATATTACCCGATCTACCGGAACATCAGGCAAAGGCCAGAGACCATGCCACATCCTGGCGTGATGTCATACAGCCGCAAATGATCTCAACCAATACGGATATTGTGAGCTTCTCTAACAATTTTGATTCCTATTATGATCCTTTGGTTAAGCTGGCGGTAAAAATACAGCAAAACCCTTCGGACACAGCATCAATTAATACTTTTAAACTGGGTGTTCAGCAACTTCAGGCGTTGGTCGCTCAAAAACAAACCGCTACGCATACCGTGGTTAATTCAGTGGGGGGGTTCCAGACCACGCTTGCCGAAGATGCCCGCAATTTCGCCAGTGATTTTTCGACGGCAGAGGCTGCATTAGCCGGTAAAGACGGGCAAATTGCCGCACTGGGGAAACAAATCGACGCTATTAATTCCGCCATGAGTAAAGACTTGACTATGATTGCAGCGGGTTCAACCGCCGCAGTGGTAGGGGGATTAATGATTGCCGTGGGGGCACTGGCGGAAATTGCGACCGCAGGCGTCAGTACCGCACTGATTGTCGGTGGATTGGTGGTCGTTGGAGCCGGTGCTGGTGTTGCCATTGCCGGGGGAGTTGACTATGCCAAGCAAACCAGTGCGCTCAGCACGGCCATTACGACCAGAACAAAACTACAACAACAGTATTCTGCCACCAAAAACGTGAATACGATTGTTCAGAATCTTTCAGGCCAGGCATCCGCTGCGGTTCAGGCCGCGGGTTCTTTACTGGCAGGTTGGCAGACGCTAGAACAGGACTTTATTGTCTTCCAGTCGGCGCTGACCAGCGCGACCCCCGATTTAGGTTATTTCCTGATCGCGCAACTCAATGCGGCGAAAGCGGACTGGGATGACGTTGGCAATCATGCCCGTAAACTCCTGGATTATGGTTCTTTACCGGTCAGCAACGCTTCGGTTACCAGCGGTGGGATCCTGTTACCTAATCCAACGGCGACGTTTGCACGGCTGGCTGCTGCATAGCGTTCATCAATCAGGCCCGTGAGGGTCTGATTGTTTTAACAGAAAACCGGACGCATCGTTTCACGATGATGCCAATAAAAGACCCATGTCTAAGGTTCAGAGTATGCCAGCATTAAAAGTCAGCTTTACTCAGGCATTAGCGGCTCAACAAAATGTGCGTCAACAGATGAAGCAGGTCGCACAACAATTAGAACAGCTTCCGCCCATTAACGATCCGCAGATCTCCGACCTGAATGAAAATATTGTCTCCGTCCACAATCATGCGAATTATTATCTGTCTGACATTGTGGTGAAAATGGATTCGTTGTATTCCGAGGTTATCAGGTTTGGAGACGAGCTGGATTCTACGGTTTCTAACATCCGTTCTGAATTAAATGGTCCTGACGGACAGGGATATCTCATAAAAGCTCAGGGGCAGATTAAGCAATTACTCTCCGACAGCGCGCCGCTATCCGCCTCTCTGAATAATTTCAATGAAGTTGTTATTTCCTTTAATAATGACATTACGTCGGACTCAAGGAACTTGCTAGCCGATCAGCAAAAGGCGCAACAGTTATTAGCTGCCGATCGGGCAAGATTAGAGGCTCTTAACGCTCAGCTGAATGCGCTGAATGCTGAGCTTGAAAGTAAAAAGAGGATGGAAATTATCATCGGCATTTTTACTCTTGGGATTGGCGCCGCCATTATGGAATTAACAGGCTATGTGCAAAGCACAGAGCGGGCGATTGGACAGGCGCAACAGGAAACGGAGAGGCTTTATCAGGAAATAGGACAGCTCGGCGCCACCAGTGATGCACTGAACGCATTGACCAAAGGAACCGCTATTTTGTGTGGCCTGACACAATCTCTTCAATATGGTTGGCAAACCGTGACGGCCGAGCTGTCGGAGGTCACCCAACAACAGGTGACTGCGGATTTTCTTATCGTCTCGGTTAATACCGTGCAGGCGAACTGGCAGGAAGTGATGCGCACCGTTGAGCAATTGCAGTAAGGCAAAAACCAATTAACGACTTTGAGGTTTTCATTATGATCATGCAAGCCATTGCAGCTGTGAAAAATGATACTGAATCATCATCAACCAATACCTTAATGACAGGTATTCAGGGCATTGGTGCTTCATCGATTGCTCAACAGACTTATGCGAGCACTGTATTATGTCAACCCAACATTCATTTAGATATTTTACCTGATCTTCCTGCACAGCAGGCTATTGCGCGCGAACAGGCGCAGGAATGGTTGTCCTCGATTAATCCGGCGGCCATCTCTTCTCTGGTGAATGTGCGTAATTTTTCGAATCAGGTGGGGGCTTATGTCGATGCACTTCTTCCGGCGGCACAAAAATATGACATGGGGGATAAAAGCCAGCTTCCTTATATCCAGCAGGGCATCCAGCAGTTGCTTTTTCTTGCTCAGAAAAACGTCACTTCCACGGGGGTGTTTGTCGATAACGTCCAGGTTTATGTGAATGGGATCAACAGCAGTCAGAGCACATTTAAAGCTGCTAAAGAAACCGTGCAGACGCAAATTACCGGTGATAAAGGGGAAATATCGGCACTTCGGCAGAAGCTAAACGATCTGAATAAACAGATGGATGCAGATATTGTGCAGATTTCGGCGGGAGCGGTGAGCGACATTATAGGGATCGGCATGATTGTCATTGCGGCCACAACAATTATCGAAACCGGTGGGGCAACGCAAACGCTTCTGGCTGCAGGTATTACCCTGGTCGCGGGCGGAACGCTGGCGATGACCATAAGCTCTGCCGATATCGTCAAAGCGCAAAAAGAGTACAGCACAACGTTGACCAATCTCGTCGGGCTTGAATTGGAAGTGGCTGTTTTTGACACGGTTTATAACCAGTTGACGGCCAGTGAAAGACTTTCTCAGTCTGCCATTGATGCCGCTAAGCTGCTGGTCAACGGATGGCAGACCGTTGCTGATAGCTACCAGCAAACGCTGGCCGACCTGCAGCAGAGTTCAAAAGGGTATCTGGCACTGAGGCTGAGCGCGATGAAACGCCAGTGGCAACAGCTAGGCGAGCAGGCGGGAAGCGTGATGCAGTTAGGACCGCTGCCTTTTAATACTGTTCCCGCAAATGAACTGAAGTCTAGTGCATGAAAGGCGAAGATTAATATTTGGCTGCTGCTGCCCGGCAACCGCCGGGCAGAGAGGCTTTTTAGAACAGGTATAGCGTCAGCGCTGTTGGCTGAAGGTGAGTGGTACAAAACAGCGTAAGTTAATAATCAACATGATTTAACATAATATACATTATGCGCACCGATATGGAATCAGGGAAAATCTGGCGTTTTGCGGACATCGTTGGCCTGGCTTCTGAAAGCGTCTTCGCCGGCTATCTCACAGCGCGTCCAGCGCATGCCAGCTTAACGGTGTTATTCTTCCCAGGTTTACTTACCGTTTTTCCCTGTTGATATAAGCCTGTAAACCCTCTGCAAGAAAATCAAACAGCGTTTTACAGGCCTGGCTGTGGCGTAAATCTTCATGCATCACCAGCCAGGTGTCGAGATGAAATGCAAAGAAATCAGGCATTATCCTCTGTAACGGCGGAGAAAAATCGGCCAGATGCACCTGGCACATACCGATACCTGCTCCGGCACGTATGAGGTTTAATTGTGCAATATCGCTGTCGGTTCGCACGGTAAACAGCTCGCGGTTTAGCTGTGGGTACTGTTTAAGTGCTTGTAAAATAAAGGGCGTCATATTATCGAAACCCACAAGCGTATGGGTGAATAACGCATCAATACTTTCCGGTGCTCCATGTCGTGACACATAGGCTGGCGCGGCATGCAGACCTATTTCAATCCTGCCCATCCGACGAGCAATCAGTTGCTCCTGCACCGGTGTGGTCATGCGTACAGCAATATCCGCTTCCCGGTTCAGTAAATCCTGAACGCGGTTAGACAGAACCAGTTCAACGGTTATTTGCGGGTATGCCTCCTTTATTTGTGCGATCACTGGAGGCAGAACCTCAGTGCCGATGATTTCACTTGCGGCAACGCGCACCACGCCTCGTAATCCGGCTGCGCCGGAGCTGAAGCTGGCAGCCGACCGCTCAATCATCATGGCCGTATTTTCCATCGCTTGTGCATGGCCCTTCAGCTCGACGGCTGCGTCCGTAGCCTGCAATCCTGTTTGTGAACGTGTAAATAAAACAAGGCCGAGGGCTGATTCCAGTGCTGCAATATGACGTCCGGCGGTTGGCTGGGTAATGGCAAGCCTGCGTGCGGCCCCTGACAGAGACCCTTCCCTCATCACGGCCAAAAATGTGCGATACCATTCCCACGGGATATTTAGCTTCATACAAAAATGCATACCTGCTGGCTTATATTATGCAATTACATTTAGCCCGTGCGGTCATTAAGATGTCAAGCAGATATCCAATAAGGGTCAGATGATGAAAAGCACAAATAAGGTACTAATACTGGGCGCAACGGGTGGGATCGGTGGCGAAATAGCCCGTAAATTGATCCGGGACGAATGGGATGTGCGTGCATTGCGCCGCTGCACTCCGCAAAATGCCGATCGCAACAATAGCATTTCGTGGATAAGCGGAGATGCGCTGAATGCTGAACAGGTTGAGGCGGCGGCGTCAGAATGCAGCGTGATTGTCCATGCCGTTAACCCGCCGGGTTATCGAAACTGGGAACAGCTCGTTTTGCCCATGCTGCATAACACCATCAGCGCAGCGGAGAAAAACGGTGCATTAATCGTTCTGCCGGGCACGATTTATAACTACGGTCCGGATGCTTTTCCCCTCTTACGCGAGGATTCCCCTCAGAATCCGGTTACCCGAAAAGGCGCCATACGCGTGCAAATGGAGCAGGAACTCGCAGCCTATGCACAGCGTGGCGGAAAGGTGCTGATTTTGCGGGCTGGAGACTTTTTTGGTCCCCATGCTGGCAACAACTGGTTTTCACAGGGACTGGTCAAACCGGGGCATCCACCGCGGGTCATTAAAAACCCCGGCAAAACCGGCGCAGGCCACCAGTGGGCTTATCTGCCGGATGTCGCCGAAACGCTCGCAGCACTGTTGGCGCGTCGGGATGAGCTCGAACCGTTTGCCAGTTTCCATATGCGCGGGCATTGGGATCCTGATGGGACAGCGATGACCGCCGCCATAAAGCTCGTCGTGGAGCGTGCCGGTATAAAGGCGAAAGTGAAATCTTTTCCCTGGTGGCTTATCTCTGCGATGAGTCCCTTTAACGCTACGCTGCATGAAATGCGGGAGATGCGCTATCTTTGGAAGCAGACAATAGAGATGGATAATTCAAAACTGATTGCCTTTTTAGGTCACGAACCGCAGACCCCTCTTAATGAGGCCGTACATTCCACATTAGTTGGTTTGGGCTGTATTTAACATAACCTGCTGTTTAGAAAGAGTTGAAAGATGTCTGATATACTTAAGCTTTTGAAAAACGCAGCCCTAATCAAATGGAAATTGAATTAAATAAAAGTGTTAAAGAGAGAATCTTCCATGCTGTCATTTTTGAGGTGACGGCCAACGTTATTATCGCCCTGTCACTTGCCTGGCTGATGAATGTGTCTGTACTTCAGTCAGGCACGTTGTCCGTCATATCCGCACTTACCGCAACGGTCTGGAATTTTATTTTTAATAAGCTCTTTGATTCCCTGCAGAAAAAATACCAGTTTGAAAGAACATTTCTCATTCGTGCGATCCATGCGGTAGGTTTTGAAGCGGGACTCATCATAACCTTAATGCCTGTCGCGATGATTATGCTGAATCTTACAATGACTGAGGCATTTTTTGTTGAGATTGGTCTTGTACTGTTTTTCCTGCCATACACGATGCTGTTTAACTGGCTTTACGACTATCTGCGCTGGACGTTTGTTGGACGTAAACGGTCTGTTATGTAGCGAGATATCAGTCACATTGACACGCCTTTGATCATCTTCGACTCCACTCACCTCCTATACTCTTCATTTCTCTATCTCTTTTCAGGAGTCGATAATGTTTGATCATGTGAAATTCGGCGTCAGCGATTATGAAAAAAGTAAAACCTTCTTCCTCGAGGCGCTTCGCCCGCTTGGTGTAGAACTCATCGATGAAGGCACGCCGGAGTATGGTGTAGAAATGAGTTCCGGCGATGTTTCACTTTGCCTTTTCCATACAAATGACAAACCCGCGCCTCTGCATCTGGCGTTTGTGGCCAATACGCGCCAGCAGGTTGATGATTTTTACCATGCTGCACTGCGCGCCGGCGGACGTGATAACGGCGGGCCGGGGTTGAGGTCATACGGTGAAAATTACTATGCCGCGTTTGTCATCTCGCCTGATGGTCATAATATCGAGGCGGTGTGCCATGCGCCGCAGAGTCTGTAGCGTCAGATGTCATTAAATATCTGTCATGCGTCTATTTGCACGATTATGCACGAAAGTGCTTCATTAAGCCACGTTAATCCCGTAAGGTATGGCCTGTTAACGTGCAACTTCATGCAATAACACTGACAGAGGTATTTATGACACAACAGTTGATTCTAATTGCCGGCCCCTACCGCAGCGGAACCGGCGACGTTCAGGCGCGCATTGATGAGAATCTGGCGCGTCTCGAAAGCGCAGCATTAGCCGTTTACCAGCGTGGTCACATTCCGATCATAGGTGAATGGCTTGCTTTGCCGTTGGCAAAGGCCGCGGGCTCGAAAACCGTTGGTGATGAAATCAGCGAAGCGATGCTCTACCCCGTTGCTCACCGGCTCATAGCTAAATGCGATGCAATTTATCGTATCGCCGGTGTATCTAAAGGTGCCGATATGGACATTGAGGTCGCCAGAAAATACGGCCTCAGGGTTTATACCGCGCTTGAGGACATTCCTGAGGCTTAAGGAAAACCGACAGCCAGGCTGTGCTCTCAGGCTGGCTGTCAGACAGTATCACGATCTGAGGTTAACACGACGGATACCCCCTTTTCTGATACTGCGCGGACCCAGTCCTTATCGGTATTGTCTTCCACGACGATGGTATTCACCGATGACACATTACCAATCACAAACGAAGACGCTGTGTTGATCTTTTCCGGAGAAGCCAGAACAACAGTCTCCGCGGCTCTGCCGGAAAATGCACGTTTGATGCACGCCTCTTCGAAATCACCGGTCGTTAATCCAGCTTCAGGATGGATCCCGGTCACGCCCATAAAGAACAGGTCTGCATGAATATTTTCGATGCCTTCGATGGCCGCAGCGCCGACCGCAACGATAGAGTGTTTATACAAGCGACCGCCGATCAGAATCACCTCAATGTACGGATGATCGACAAGCCCCAGGGCAATGCTCGGGCTGTGCGTCACCACAGTGATACGAAGCTCGGGAGGGAGAAACGTAATCAGCTCCGACGTTGTCGTGCCACCATCGACGATCACCACCTGGCCTGATGAAATAAGCTTCGCGCCTTTGCGGGCCACCCTTTTTTTCGCATCCATTTTCACGGATTGCCGTTCAGCAAACGGAGCAATCGCGGAAGATGCTGGAAGCGCGCCACCGTGAACCCGCTGCAAGCGCCCTTCTGCCGCCAGCTCGCGCAGATCGCGCCGGATGGTGTCTTCAGAGACGTCAAAGAGAATGCTGAGCGCTTTTGACTGGACCTGACCTTCGGCGCCGAGCTTTTCGAGGATCAATTGTTTTCGTTGACTGGTGAGCATCATGAATTCCTGATGTTGCATGTTTTATCTTGTAAATGCACGATAATGCTGTTTATGATAATTACTCTACGTAAGGAGGAACAAACGTGCAATCAAAACGTGCAGATGTGCGCATCATTAACAGTGAAACACTGTCAGATAACTGGTACGTCCTTAAAAAATACACCTTCGACCTGCAGCGACGTGATGGCGAATGGCAGCGGCAGCAGCGGGAAGTCTATGACCGTGGCAACGGTGCGACGATTTTGCTCTACAACCGTGATAAAAAGACGGTGATCCTGACTCGCCAGTTCCGCTTCCCCGTCTTTATCAACGGCCATGAGGACAATCTAATTGAAGCCGCTGCAGGGTTGCTGGACAACATGGATCCCGAGAGCCGCATCAAAGCAGAAGCGGAAGAAGAGACCGGATTTCACGTTTCACGCGTGCAGAAAATTTTCGAAGCCTATATGAGCCCGGGCTCCGTTACGGAAAAGCTCTATTTTTACCTTGCCGAGTACCAGCCGAGAGACAGAACCGGCGCTGGCGGTGGGATCAAGGCGGAAGGAGAAGATATCGACGTGCTGGAAATGACGCTTGAAGAGGCATTACGCGGCATTGAGACGGGTAAAATCGTCGACGGGAAAACCATCATGCTGCTTTATCATGTGGCCCTTAAAGGTATTCTGTAACCTACTGGTTTAAATCCTGATTTGAAGGTGCATGAGTTGGTACGCTTGTCCGTTACGCGGATGGAATGCGGGAAACCTCCTAAATTTTGCAGCCTACTATATTTAGTGAACGATTTCGAAATTCGATAAAATCATAAACATTTCCCTGAGTCATCTGCATTTACCATTCAAAAATGCCAAACGTTCACAAGGCTGCCTGCAGAGGTAGCCTGTCTTATCTGTTGACTGGATTAAAATGCGACTCGCTACAGATAACGAAGCATATTATACTTGCTCCTCCACTCGAACAGGAGGCAGCAACTCACGTGAAGGATACATATTACAACGACATAACGATCAATACGCTAATTCAGAGTGAGCTGGACGCGTTTTTTGAGGACTTCAAAGGGATCGTCTTTGCCTACGCTATTATGAACAAGAAAGATCCTTCACAGATGAGGATACTCAATAACAGTCCTGAGTGGTTTAATATCTACCTTGAAAGAAAATATCAGTTCATTGACCCTGTCATTATTCGGGCTTTGCGCTGTGTTGAAGACTTTTTCTGGGAAAGCGATGTCGTCCTGTCGGATGGTTATAACCTGACACGCATTTTCGACGAAAGCGTTCAGTATGATATATACCAGGGGCAGACTTTTCCTCTGCATGACTATCTGAATAATCTTGTTGTCTTATCGGTCATCAGTCCTAAGCATTCTGGTATTGACATAGAGAAATATCGGCCGCAATTTCTACGCTTCCTTGTTCAGTTACATCAGAAGACACTCAATCTGTATAGTCAGCATCAGCAGAAAAAGAATGTGTTCTTGTCGCCACGTGAGCGACAAATCCTCAAATGGGTCAGCGCCGGAAAAACCTATGCAGAAATTTCTGTTATTTTATCTATTGCTGAACGCACCGTTAAATTCCATATGGGCAATATAATGAAAAAACTCGGTGTGAATAATGCCAGACATGCAATAAAGCTTGGAACAGAACTCCGGTTACTGGACGACTGACCCTCAGACACTGGTTATAGATAGCGTAAATGCCCGAGCATTTCGCGAAGCCAGTGGCTGGATTTGTCTTTACTAATAATATCTTCAATAATGCGGGTGCTGGCAGGCATATAAATATAGTAAATAACCTCCCCTTTTTCAGAAACACCGCGCTGAATAACTTCAACTTTCCAGTTCGCATGCCGAAATATGGCATACATACCGCGACTGGCTACTGCGTACATTCCGTGATATTTATTCTTAATGCAATAAATATTCATTGCAAGAAACAATGCTTTACTGGCGGGCACGCCCTGCAAACTTGCAGAGTCTCGTGTTTCTTTATCTAAAAATAAACGACTCACTTCACAGCAGGGAACATCGGCTGGAAAAACAATGGGATTATCGAAATAATTATGAAAGATTTCGCTTATCATTGTCGGCTGCGTTGAGTTAATAAATCGCGCGCCGCATAACAGCTGTCCATCATACATACCCAGTAAGTATGTCGTGTTATGGGAATCAAATTGATCCTTTTCCATCCCTTCGATGCATTCCACTTTCCAGTCGAGTCGGTCCCGAAAGGTTTTTCTTCTGAGTCGGTAGAGTTCGTGCGCTAGTGCTGGGGGTAAATCATCGTAGTCGTGTAAAAAAAATTCAATGACAGAAATCATGCTCTTGTTCCTGATAATAACACCTGAAACTATCATCACCTGTCTTTTAGGACAGCTTTCATTGTGCCGCATATTCCCTATACTTAAAAAGTACCTGACCACGAAGTTCTCGCACAACTAAGCGGTCAGGAGGTCAAAGACCTACGAAACACCAGGGATATACCCATCGATGATTATCTAATATTTAAAGTTTCGGGTACAGAGCATAAGAAGCACTTTGCCGATAAAATAATAAAAAACAATACTCATAAAGTAATTACAATAAAAACATTGCCCCTTAATCTTTTAAGGGGTAATATTTCCGATTGCTTATTTTTCCCACCCTCCCCTTCATTTTACAGAATCTACTGACTTCATCTGCCCAAAACCCTGGCCGGTACCGCTTTGCAGGTATCTGCCTGTGCTATTCTTGCTGAATCATGTAAGACGGAGAATTGATGATGGCCGACTGGAACCCTTCTCTTTACCTGCAATTTGGCGCAGAAAGAACGCGTCCAGCCGCCGAGTTGCTCGCCAGAATTCCTCTTGATGAAGCCGCTACTATCGCCGATCTGGGCTGTGGGCCAGGTAACAGCACGGCGCTGTTGAAGCATCGCTGGCCTTCTGCGCACATCACCGGGGTCGATAACTCCCCTGCTATGCTCGAGGAAGCACGCGCCGCCTTACCTGACTGCCACTTTGTTGAGGCCGATATCCGTCAGTACAAGCCTGGCCAGCCGCTGAGCCTGATTTATGCTAACGCGTCGCTGCAATGGGTTCCGGACCATTACGATCTCCTGCCTCATCTTGTCTCCCTGCTTAAGTTAAATGGCGTGCTGGCGATCCAGATGCCTGATAACTGGCTGGAACCCACCCATGTGGCGATGCGTGAAGTGGCGCTGGAGCAAGACTACCCGGACCGTGGCCGCGAACCTCTGCCGGGTATACATGCTTATTACGATATTCTGTCGGAGGCTGGCTGTGACGTGGATATCTGGCGGACAACCTATTATCACAAAATGAGCTCTCATCAGGCCATTATTGACTGGGTAAGCGCCACCGGCCTGCGCCCCTGGCTCCAGGAACTGAACGAGAGCGAGCAGAAACGTTTCCTGAAACGCTACCATGAACTGCTGGAAGAGCAGTATCCGCTTCAGGAAAACGGGCAGATACTGCTGGCTTTTCCTCGGTTGTTTATCGTGGCTCAACGCCAGCCCTGATCCGATTATAAGCGGGCTTCTTTGAGCAACTGCTGGATAACCTTTTCCTGCTGCGCATAATCACCCTCGCCAAAGGCGGTATAGCGCAGCTGCCCTTTGGCATCAAAGTAGTAATGCGCTGGCCAGTACTGGTTGCCGAACGCATTCCAGATTTGATAGTTGTTATCCGTCACAACCCGATACGGCAACTGCCATTTCGTTACTGCCTTTTGTACCGACGAAAGCGGTTTTTCCCAGGGGTATTCTGGGGTGTGAACCCCAATCACCACCAGGCCCTGCGACTGATACTTCGTGGCCCAGTCTCGCACATGCGGGAGCGTGTGCTGGCAGTTAATGCAATCCCACGTCCAGAAATCAATCAACACCACCTTCCCTCGCAAGGATTCAGACGTGACAGGGTCACCGTTAATCCATCCTGTTCCACCGCTTAACGAAGGCAGCTGGCTGCTGGGCTCAGCGATCGCCACCGGCTGGAGCTTCACCGGCGCGGTTGTGGGTTTTGCCAGATTTAAGAGCGCGGTCTCAAGACGGTCTGCGACGCCGTTAGCCCCTTTCAGCAGCGAGGTCATCCCCGTCGCGTTCAGGACAACTGCCGCTAACATTGCAACTCCTGCCCCCTGCCGGAGCTTCGCCATCAGCGCAGACTTTGCCCTTAACGGTGTCATCAGCGTGCGGCTGCCGATAACGAGCAGGCCCAGCATTAGCGCGCATCCGCTGCCATAGGCAGCGAGCAGTGCGCCCGTGGCGATGGCCGAGTGGCCCGCGATATTAATGCTGAAAATAGCGCCCAGGATGGGGCCCGCGCAGGGAGACCAGAGTAGCCCGACCGCAAGCCCGGCCAGAAAAGCCGATGCCATTCCGCGCGTTTGCCCGCTTCGGGTGTTGAGAACATTTCCTGCGCTGACGGCCGGTCCCGCGATACGCTGGGCGAAAGACGGAAAAATTAAGGCCAGCGCGGCTATGGCCAGAATGACGAGCGCGATCCAGCGCCCAACAATGGTTGCCGCTGTTATCCACTCGCTGGCGACGGTGATGACCATCGCCACCAGGGTGAACATCACGACCATCCCGGCGAGCAGGGCCAGAATATGTCGTCGTTGCCCCTGGAAACCGGCGAACAGGAGTGGAATAACCGGGAGCGTACATGGGCTTAGCAGGCTTATCATCCCGCCCAGAAAAGCGATTACCAGAAACATAATGACCTCACATTACATGTCCTGCGACACTGCAGTGAGGCTATTTCATCGTCCTGATGTGTTCAGGATATGTGTAAACGCGCGGTTTTTGTCTGGCTCTGTATCATCCGGGCCAGGAGATACAAAGCCGTACAATTAACGACGCGGTAGCGTAATGGAGACGTCCAGTCCGCCACCGGCTCGGTTCGCCAGTTTGAGCTTTCCTTCCAGCTGTGCGGTCAGCTGCGCGGCAATCGCCAGGCCGAGTCCTGTCCCGCCGGTATCGCGGTTACGCGAGGTTTCAACACGATAAAACGGCTGCAGAACCGCCTCCAGCTCGGCTTCGGGTATTCCCGGTCCGTCGTCCACAATGTGAATCACCACCTCTTCGGCAGACGAATCATCAATGGCAATGACGGCACAGTCGCCGAACTTCAGGGCATTATCCAGCAGATTAGTCATTACTCTACGAAGCGCCTGCGGACGCGTGACGATCGGCAAACGGACTTCGTTTGCCTGAAACTGCACGTTTTTACCAATGTCCTGATAATCGCTGGCGATGCTGTTGACCCAGGCGTTCAATTCCAGCTTCAGCGACGTCTCTTCCAGTGATTCTGATGACCGGGCATACGCAATACCCTCCCGCACCAGACGCGACATGTTATCAAGGTCGTTTAAGAGCTTGTCCCGCAGTTCAGGCTGCTCCGTCATTTCTACACGAAGCTTCATGCGGGTAATGGGCGTCTGGAGATCGTGAGAAATAGAGGCCAGGATCTGTGCGCGCTCCCTGAGATAAGACTGAATGCGCGCCTGCATGGCGTTGAAGGCATGGGCTGCGTGCTGCAGCTCCAGCGGCCCTTTCTCCGTCATTGGCGTGCTGGCCGCCGGATCAAGTGAATCCACCGCGCGGGTAAATTGTGAAAAAGGCCGAACCACCTGCCGCACGGCGATCCAGGAGCAGGCCGCCAGGAGCAGCAGCTGAAGGATGAGCACAACGGGTAACCAGCTGGCGACGGGTGGCATGCGCGGGATGAGGTCAATGGTCAGCGGCGAGCCATCGCGTAACGTGAGATGCGCCTGGATATGTGAAATGGCGCCGGGAACGGCGGTGAAGCTGACAGGATATTGTGCCGCGAGCGTCGCTTTTAAGGTTCGGATAGCATCCTGCGAACGCTTATCCGTCGGCGCTGCGCCGGGTTCCCCTGTGCCCAGAATATAGCGATAGTTACCCCGTTCAAGCCGCGGCAGCCAGGCGGCGCGTTCGCTGGCCGGTAAGCGGTCTAAAATGGCGACGCTGGTTGCGACGTCGTTTTCCAGATTACCGAGCATCACCGTGCGGGCGCTGTGCATGCGTTCAATCATGACCAGCGTAAGGCTCAGGGCGTTAGCCAGCAGCAAACCGGGCAGCACGACGATCAGCAAACGGGCCAGCAGCGAGCGTGGCCAGAGCGTCATTCGTTAACCTCTTTGATGGTCACCGGCATCGTAAAGACATAGCCTTCGCTGCGCACGGTTTTGATATAGGCGGGCGTGCGGGCATCTTCATTCAGGCGCTGACGGACCCGGCTAACCAGCAGGTCGACAGAACGTTCAAACAGCTCGGCGTCACGCCCCTGCGTCAGATTGAGCAATTGGTCACGGGTCAGCACGCGCTGCGGATGGTCCAGGAAAACGCGCAGCAGACGATACTCCGCCCCGCTGAGCGCCACAATCACCCCTTCCGGGTCGATTAAGTGGCGGGCGACGGTATCGAGCTGCCATTCACCGAACATCACCAGCCGCCCTGCTTCTGTCACCTGTAGATTGGGCGGCATCGTGCGAAAACGCCGTAAAATCGCTTTAATGCGTGCCAGAAGCTCACGCGCGACAAACGGCTTCACCACGTAGTCATCCGCACCCATCTCCAGACCCAGGATCCTGTCCGTCTCCTCATTGCGGGCCGTCAGCATCAGGATGGGCAGATCTTTATGTTTGCCGCTGCGTAGCTGCCGGCATAACGTGAGACCGTCATCGCCGGGCATCATAACGTCCAGCACCACCAGGTCGATATGCTGTTTGTCCAGTACGCTACGCATCTCTTTGCCGTTGGCCGCGCCCGTCGCGCGATAGCCAGATTTACCGAGATAATCGACAATCAGTTCACGAATATCCCTGTCGTCATCGACGACAAGGATGTGGTCAATATGTTCCACCGAACTCTCCAGACCGAAGGGTAACGTACTGAAAATAGCACATTTCACAGCTTATCCGCGTCGATAACTGCCTTGACGAAATCCTGCGGATCTTCCTGAGGCGGATTGTGCCCCACGGTTGCGCCGAAGGTGCGGTGCTCATATTTGCCGGTAAATTTAGCCGCATAGGCCTGCGGTGCCGGATGCGGCGCGCCGTTGTTGCCGCCTTCGATGGTGATCGTTGGTACGGTGATATTCGGCAGCGTGGCCAGTTTTTGCTCGTAGCGGTCGTATCTGCGCTCGCCTTTTTCCAGCCCTAAACGCCAGCGATAATTACTGAGCGTCACCGCGACGTGGTCCGGGTTATCGAGGGATTTGGCGCTGGCGTTAAAGACCGCATCGCTAAATTTCCAGTCAGGCGAGGCCTGCGACCAGATTAGACGGGCGAAGTCATGCGTGTTTTTGGCATAGCCTTCAGCACCGCGCGCGGTAGAGAAATAGAACTGATACCACCACTGTTGCTCCGCTTTTGGCGGCAGCGGCTGTTTGCCAATCTGCTGGCTGCTGATGAGATACCCGCTCACTGAAACGAGTGACTTCACGCGCTCGGGCCACAGCGCCGCAACGATATCCGCCGTCCGGGCGCCCCAGTCATATCCTGCAAACACCGCCTGCCGGATATTCAGGGCATCCATCAGGTTGACGATGTCTTTCGCCATCGCCGAAGGCTGGCCGTTGCGCGGCGTTTTTGCTGAAAGGAAGCGCGTGGTGCCGTAACCGCGCAGAGACGGCACAATGACCCGGTACCCTTTTGCCGCCAGTGCGGGTGCAACCTCGGCATAGCTGTGAATATCGTACGGCCAGCCGTGCAGTAAAATAACCGGCTGACCGTCTTTCGGGCCAATGTCGACATAGCCGACATTCAGATCGCCGGCATTGATTTGCTGGGGATGGTCAAAGGCTGCGGCGACGGTTGTGCCGGTGACTTCGGCCTGACAGGACATCACGGTGCCAAGTGAAACGGTCAGTGCGAGGGTTGAGTAAGCAAGTTTGCTGAACATGTTGGTATCTCCGGTTGAGTACAATTCACGGGGATATAACAACACTGCAATGTATAGCGGATATGTGCGAAAGCGGGTTTATTGCAAGCCTGTGTATGTATCCGGGACGCTGATACAGTGTGATACAAACACAGGCGTTGTCGCCTTAAAGGGAGAGTCGGTAGCGGACGTAATCGTCAGCTTCGCCATATTTGTCATAGAGTTTACGCGCCGGGTTGTTCTCCCGGGTGACCCAGTACAGTTTCGACCACCCTTCGCGCTTGCCTTCCTCAATCAGAGCATCAATAAGCGCCTTACCTGCACCCGCTCCGCGTTCGTCGGCATCAACAAACAGATCTTCCAGGTAGCAGATGGGAGCCGTTGACCAGGTTCCTTCATGCAGAATGCACATCGCGAAACCGATGACCTTTTGGTCCTTCTCTACCACCCGGCAGAACATCTGGGAATGCGCTGATAGCGCCCTTTCCCACGTCGCTGCGGTGACGGATTCCTCGAGGTAGCAATCATAAAAATGGGTGTAACCATCCCACAGCGGTCGCCATTGGGAATAATCGTCTGCGCGTAGAGGTCTTACCGTGACAGCCATGTGTTCCTCACATTACAAATTGATCGCCATTTCGAAACAGCGTAAATCGACACCTGCCATACGCTAGTGATGATAGCTTTCGCTCAGCGTAACAAACCCCAGCTTCTGATAAAACGACTGGGCGTTAGGCGTCGCATCGAGCGTCAGGCGGGTTATCCCCCGGCTACGGGCTTCCTGTTTTAGCGCCTCAATAATCCGGGTCGCCATGCCTTTACCGAAGGCTGCAGGCAAGGTGAAAATCGCCTCCAGGCAATGTGTGTCAAGATCCAGATAGCCGGTTGCCGCAACATCGCCCTTTTCATCTTCCACCACATAAAAAGGGTATTCAATGATCATCTTCCGAAAGCGTTCGGGCATGAGATCTGGCGTCCAGCGCGCAATGACCTCTGCGTCGTAACTGGTTTTACAGCCGTGACGAATCGCCTGATTGCGAATATTCCAGAGCGTTTCGGCTTCCTGTGGCCTGGCTTTTCGTAATGTCATAACCTCCTCCTTTAACGGCTTTTTAGCCACATTTCCCGTGCCGACCTGGCAAGACGCTGAGTACGACAATAGAGCGTAAACAGCACAAAGCCGCTGCTGTTCATCACCACCCGACAAAGTAATAGCGCGAATGATGCGATGACCAGCGGCCAAAGACCTCCGTCATGCGAAAGCAGGAAATGTAAAACCTGAATGAGGGTTGTTATCAGCAGGATGATGAACAACGCCATAAAGCCCGACAATCCCGACGTCTTACCACGTGCCAGGAGTACGCTTGTCACAATGAGCGCGCCTGTCATCGTCAATGATGGTAAGAAAAAGCTCAATGCATGATGCAAAGGTGACAAACCCTGCAACGTGCTGAGAAAAGGCAGAAGGTTTAACGCAAACGCCACTAAAAACAGAGGTAACAGCATAGCTACCGGATAAGGATTTTGACGCGGAAGCTCGCTGAGTGGACGCGAAAAATACCGTTCTAGCTCGGGCGTGGAATGATTCAAGAGACGGATATCACGATGAGCAATAGCCTCCTCTATCTCTTTGCCATGCTGCAGGAGATCCTGGAAAACCCGTCCGGTTAAAAGAGACAAAAAGCTCATCAAAATTTCGCCATTAAAGAAATGATGCCCATTTCTGGTAGGGAATGAACCCAGCACGCCTCAACTAAATGTGATAGAGATGAAAATACCAGAACGCAAACAAAAGCATAACGCCTAAAAAGGGAGATCCGCGGATGACCATACCGACGCTCATGACAGAACGCTTACTGCTAAAACCGCTGGTTGCCGAAGATGCGGCCCAGATACAAAAGCTTTATCCGCGCTGGGAGATTGTCCGCTATATGGTCTCTTCCGTGCCATGGCCCTACCCGGATAACGGCGCGGAAAACTATGTCAATAACGTGGCGCTGCCGGATGTGGCGAAAGGGATTGCCTGGTTCTGGAGCATCCGGCGACGTGAGGTGCCGGATGAATTGATGGGCATTATTTGCCTGTACGACGTCGAGGATAACAACCGCGGGTTCTGGCTCGCGCCGGAGTTTCAGGGCCAGGGATACATGCGCGAGGCCAGCATTGCCGCGACGGATTACTGGTTCAATACGCTAAACAAACCTGTATTACGCGCCCCGAAAGCCGCTGCCAACAGCCGCTCCCGGCGTATTTCGGACAGTAGCGGCATGCGGCTTATCAGGACGGAGAAGAAAGCCTACGTTAGCGGGATGCTGGACTCCGAGCTGTGGGAGATCACCCGCGACGAGTGGAACGCCCGTCAGGTGAGCTGATAGTGCTTATCCGGCATCAGCCTTTCCGGAATCTTCTCTTCATCGTTCATCTGCAGCAGATCGCGTTCCATCATGTTGCAGATGGCGTCCAGCGGCAGATCGTTATTCTCAGTGCCGAACGGGTCTTCCAGCTCTTCCGCCAGGGTGTCCAGCGAGATAAAGGTGTATGAGATCAGCGCTGAGACAAAGGGCGTCATGTAGTGCAGGTCCACGACCAGTGCGAACGGCAGCATGATGCAGAACAGATACACCGTGCGGTGCAAAATCAGCGTATAGGCAAACGGTACCGGCGTGGTCGCAATGCGTTCACATCCGGAAAGAACGATGGACATATCGTTCAGACGGTTGTTCAGGCTGTGGAACAGAATGTCTGAGAGTTGCCCGTTACGCCGCCGCACGGCCAGCCACTCCCCCATGATCAGTAAAATACGGTTCGCCGGTGAGTTGGCTTTCATCACCTGACGTAAATCATCCGGAGCAAGATAGCGAGAGAGTTGCTCAGCGTTCAGCTCCCGGCGCAGGGTCATGCGCAGGCAGTTAGCAAAAGCAATCTGCAGACGGACAAATTCGCCCAGATGCTTATCGTCAGGCAAGGTGTTTTTTACCTCGCGAAACAGCGAGCGCGCCGCTATCATCAACTGCCCCCAGAGCAGGCGAGCCTCAACGTAGCGTGAATAACAGGCGTTGTTTCTGAAACCGAGAAAGATTGCGATCGCCACGCCGAGAATGCTGAATGGCGCCACGGTAAATTTGATGCCCAGTGAGGTATACCACGGCAGCATCAGGATAACGGCAATAGAAAGCAGGAAGTTGAGCAGCAGTCGGGTATAGATCTTAGGCAGTACCGAACCGTGCCAGACAAAAATCAGTTGTAGCCAGTGCTGTTTAGGACGAACGATCATAGTGAGTTTCAGGAAAGAAAAGAGCGAGGCTATTAAACGTGATCCCCGTCACCGTTGCAAGTTTGTTAACTGGACATTGCATTTTCTCCCCTGATTAGCGAAATCGGCACAGTGCTGCATGTGTTTTTTAAAAACAAAGCACATAGTATGTTGTAACTAAAATGAAGTATGTTTAAACCCGGCCGCAGCCGGGTGAACGTTAGCAAAGCGGTTTAACCGCAGCGCGCATTCCCTTCAGCAGAATGGCATCAAGGTCCAGCGTGACCTGGTCGACAAGACCGCTTACCTGCGTCAAGTCCTGTTCCCAGTGTTCGCGTGCGCTGAGCACCGACTGCACCAGCTCACGGGTGCTCAACTGCCGATCGCGGTGCTGCGCCCAGAGCTGCTGATAACGTTGCAGCCAGCATGCATCATCCTGCACCGGATAGCTCTCCCCGTTACGCTCTGCGCGGTAGAACGCGATTAACGCGGCTAAGGCAAACGTCAGACGTGCCGGTAATTGCCCTGTTGCCTTCTGCCCTGCCAGCAGCTGTGGCAGGATGCGGGTGCGGTATTTGGTCATGCCGTTGAGCGCAATGGAAAGCAACTGGTGTCGGATATAGGGATTGCGAAAACGCCCTGTTACCGCACTGGCGAAAGATTCCAGCTCGTTACGCGGCAAATCGAGGACCGGAACGATCTCCTGATAAATTGCTTTTTCGACGAACGCGCAGATCTCCGCATCATTCATCGCCTCGCCCACCGTATCCAGCCCGGCCTGGAAGGCGACCGGCACCAGCGCCGTATGCGCCCCGTTCAGAATGGCAACCTTGCGTTCTTTGTAGGGCCTGATGTCGTCGACAATCAGTACATTTAACGGGTACTTATCCAGACGGAGTTCCTGAGCAAGGGATGCCGGCCCCTGGATAACGAACAGATAGAAATGTTCAGCCGTGTCAAGAAACCCATCGTGATAACCCAGCTCAGCTTCAAGTACAGCCGCTTCGTCGCGCGGGTAACCGGTCACGATACGGTCAACCAGCGTCGAGCAGAAGCTGTTTGCGTCGTTTAGCCACCGGATAAAGGCCGCAGGCAGCGACCACTCCTGGGCATAGCGCAGGACGAGTTCACGCATTGCATCACCGTTGTAGTCAATCAGTTCGCACGGAATGATGATCCAGCCTTTATCCGGTGCACCGTTGAAATGGTTAAAGCGCTCAAACAGCAGTCGCGTCAGCTTCGCCGGGTAGCTCACCGCAGGGGCATCGTCGAATCTGTCACCCGCGTGGTAGCTAATACCCGCTTCGGTGGTGTTCGAGAAAACAAAGCGCATATCCGGGTTGTGTGCCAGTTTCAGAAAGGCGTCATAGTCGTCGTAGACGCTGATTTCACGGTTAACCGAGCGGATAAGACGGCTCTCACTCACCGCTTCACCCTGCTCGTTCAGGCCGCGAATGATAGTGGTATACAAACCATCCTGAGTGCTCAGCGACGGAGGGAAGTCACTCTGAATAGGACGGACGATAACCACTCCGGCATTAAGATCGGTATGTTCATTTAACAGGTCAATTTGCCAGTCGACGAACGCACGCAGGAAATTGCCTTCACCAAACTGAATGATGCGTTCTGGGTATTGAGCACCGGGAAAATCACGACGGTTGAGCGTGTTCACAAGGGGGTTCCTTTTATGATTAGTCATACAGCCTGATAAGATTGGTACGATAACTTATCAAAACTTAACGACCGGGAACCCTGTTTTGATCAATACGTCGCGTAGTTGTACAAAATAATCATAAGAACTTATAGAACACGGACGTGGCCGTCATGGCGCCGTCCGGCATAAGGGCATAGCGCGGGATCTCCCCCACCTTTTGCCATCCGGCGCGCTGGTAGAACGTCTCGGCGCCGCTGCCGGTGGAGGTATCAAGTACCAGAACCGAAATGTTCCTGGCCCGAGCCTCAGCTTCAAGCGCTTCCATCAATGCCATCGCGGCACCTTTCCGGCGCGCTTTCTCGTGAACCAGCAGCTTCGCCACATCGGCGCGATGCGGCTGGTTTTCCGGCTGGTCTGTGATTAACTGCACCGTTCCGATGACGCCGTCCTGCGGGTCGACACAGGCCAGCACGAGGCGCTCATTGCGCCCTACGCTTTCAGCAATTCCGCGCCAGAAAGAGCGGGCCTTCTCCAGGCTAAAGGGAAGCATAAAGCTGACGGATGCCCCGCCGTTCACACAGTTTTCGAGGATCCCGGCCAGCGCATCAAGGTGGGTGAGAATTTCGTCTCGGGTGAGGTTTTTGATTTGCAGTGAGGTATTCATTGTTTTTCCTTACGTTGAATACCATCACTGTGCATTTAACATCTTCTTAACGCAAACGGATCGGACATAGGCTTTTGTTATGTCACCGGGCGCGCTGGCGCTGCTGCTTCATGGCATACATCTTTTCATCGGCATCTTTTAACCACTGCTGCAGGTCGTTGCCGTTATGATCGAATTCACTTAGCCCCCATGAGAAGTGAAGCGACCAGGGGTGTAACCTGCGGGCGTTATAGTTTTCTACCTGCTCGACGAGATACTGCATGGCAATCCAGGCGCCCTGCTCATCCGTATCCGCGAACAACACGGCGAACTCGTCCCCGCCAAAACGAACCAACAGATCCGCTTCGCGGAAAGAGGCACGCATCAGTTGCGCCATGGCATTCAGCGCCTTATCCCCCTCTTCATGCCCGAAGCGATCGTTAATTTCCTTAAAGCGATCCAAATCCAGCCAGCCGAGCGTCAGCGGCTCTGCCCGGCGCCGGGCAACGGAAAGCGTGAAGCGCACGAGTTGATTAAAACCCCGACGGTTGAATAGCCCGGTTAATTCATCCGTGGTCGCCGCGCTGATGGCAGCAAATTCATCTTCCGCCAGCGCGCCAAGATCTCCCAGGACGGCGAGGTCGGCGGCAGAAAACTCCCGGGGAGCGTAATCAATCAGGCACAGCGAGCCAACGCTTGCGCCGTCACGCAGGCGCAGCGGGAAGCCCGCGTAAAACCGCACGCGAGGTTCACCGGCCACCAGCGGGTTATCCGCAAAACGATCGTCCTGAAGCATATCCCCTACCACCAGCGGCGCTTCGGTGAGGATCGTATGCCCACAAAATGAGATGTTACGCGGAACGGAGCCAGGTGCCTGACCATCAGCGGACTTAACGATTAGCGAATGCTCATCAATGAGATTGACCATCGCCAGCGGCACCTGGAAGAAGCGTTTTGCCAGACGCGTTAACCGGTCAAACGCCGGGGAACTGTCGATCTCAAGCAGACCGGATTCTCGTAGCGAGTTGAGTCTGTCTGTTTCATTTTCAGGGGTTGCAGGTGCTTTCATAATGTCTCCTGACGTAAAGCGTTACTAAAAGCGTAGCTTAAACAGAGGCATTGTCAGCGTTCTGACAGCCTGTTAAGTCGCTTACTATTCACGTCAATGCCTTATGACGATTAACGCAGCTATGTTTCACTCCCGGTGGGCGCGGCAATTTGCTCGTCCGCCACCCGGGCGCTGGTACGGTTTCGACCCGCTTTTTTTGAACGATAGAGATGATCGTCCGCTTCGGCCATGAGCTTGTTGAAGACCTCGGTCAACTGCCATGACTCAGCCTTTCCACTGCCGAGGCCAATACTGACCGTCAGAAAGAGCGTCTGGTGACGCCATGTAAAAGGATGGCTGGCAACGGTGGAACGGATACGCTCAGCCAGTTCAAAACCGTGCTGCGCATCGCCTGAATGAACCACCACAGCGAACTCTTCCCCGCCCATGCGCGCCACCATGCCGTCTTCGCCAACGACCTGCTGAACCTGTCGGGCAAACGACGCCAGCACGCGATCTCCGCACTCGTGGCCGTAGTTATCATTAATGCTTTTGAAATAATCAATATCCAGCAGCATGACGGTCAAAAAACGGGTATGCCGGTACGTCTCTTCATGCTTTAACGCCTCATAAAGCCCGGAACGCGAGTAGACGTGTGTTAAAAAGTCATAATCCGCCCTCAGTGAAACCTGGCGGATCAGGGAATTAATCGCCGCCATACTGACGGAGACCATCACCGGGCAGATCGCCATCGTGGCGATACCCAGCCGGGCTGAAAACATCATTGGCGTCGTAAACGGCGTCGCCACGGCAATGTTAATAATCGAGTTGGCGACCAAAATGATTTCAGTGGCACCCGTGATAAACGTCAGCAGACAGGTCGCAGGCAATGAGTAACGAACCGCACACCAGATAAGCGCTGGCAGAGGAAACGAGAGGCTCCCTGCTCCGCCAATCACCACCGACGCGACCACCGAGACGATCAGCGCCATCACCGGCAGCAGCTGCTCCAGACGTAACCTGAGATCACGCCCGGGCATACGTATCGTGAGCATACAGGGCACAACAAGCACGCCGGTTGAGAACTGCTCGCTAAACCAGTCGGCAAACAGCGGCCAGAAGGTGTGACTGTCAATCCCGACCGACCCCGCCGCGCCGAGCAAGGCACAAAGCAGCGCGGCAATCAGACAGTAGTTAAACAGGCGTAGCGCGTTAAGCGGATCGGGGGTTTTCTTCATCAGCCGCTTGTCGCGCTGAACCAGTACGGCGACGACAACAATAAAGATCATGTTAGACAGGTTGATTACCGCTGAGGCTATACCCCAGTTGGTCGTCACCGCGTCGTACAACAGCATCGCGACATAGCATACCGCATAGTAATGCAGGCGATTCAGGTAGACATAGCGGGCGAAGATCCCTGCCATGACGCCATTCAGCGGCCAGAACAGCGACAGGGCCTCAACGAGCCGTAATTCCGCGCCCACAAAGTAGAACAAGGTGGTGAGGATGAAGATCGTCGATGCATTTCGCAGCGGCGTGTCAGGCTGGAACGGCCTGAAAGCGGTAAGAGCAGAACGCATTAAATATCATTCCATATGAAAGCTTATGGCAATTATTGCGGTCGTCAGCATGATCGGGACTAACTTAGGATGCATCTATAACACAAATACCACTGGAGCATAACTCGTCAAATTTAGGCGTTCATCTGCAGCACCAGCCAGTGATGGATAACGCTGACGATATAATTTTTTTGCGGCGCGGTGAGCGTTACACCCTGTGGAATGTTATGCCATTTTGCCAGGCAGCCCCGACAACAGGTGGCGGTGGCATGCTGGGCGATAAACACCGGGTGACCGCGCATAGGCGTCTGTTTACCGTCATTTGCGGGTTGTGCAGGCGCAAGGCGCTTTTCGACAAAATCCGCGGCATGCTGGTCAATGGTTTCGGGGCCTTTGTCCCAGCAGTACTGTCGTTCTTTATCGCCTAAACGAAAGCGCGAGCGAAATGTCGATCGCGCCAGACGGGAAAAGAGAGGATCCAGATCGGGCATCAGTATACTGAACGTCCCAGACGCTGGGTCAGTTTCTCCAGAACCGCCACGCCGGCAAGCGAATTTCCCGTTTCATCCAGCTCCGGGCTCCAGACGGCTATCGCCATTTCATGCGGCACAATCGCCACGACCCCGCCGCCAACGCCCGATTTAGCCGGAAGCCCAACGCGCCAGGCAAACTCGCCGGCGTTTTGATACATCCCGCTGGTGGCCATTAGCGCGTTAACCTGACGAGCCTGAAGCGGCGAAACGACTTCCTGATCGAGATGCGGTGCGTGCCCCTGGTGCGCAAGGAACAGGAACGTCTGAGCCAGCTCAACGCAGCTCATTTTCAGGGCGCAGTAATGGAAGTAGTTTTGCAGGACGGTCGCCACGTCGTTGTGGAAATTACCGAAGGATTTCATCAGCCAGGCGATAGCCGCGTTACGGGCAGAGTGTTCAAACTCCGAGCGTGCCACAACCGTATCATAGGTAATGTCGTCAACGCCCGAGAGCTGACGCACAATCTCAAGCATTCGCTGACGTGGTGCGCTCAGGCGGCTTTGCAGCATATCGCAGACCACCAGCGCCCCGGCGTTGATAAAGGGATTTCGCGGTTTACCCTGTTCTATCTCAAGCTGAAGCAGCGAGTTAAAAGGCTGGCCGGACGGATCTTTGCCCACCCGCTGCCAGATCTCGTCTTCTTCATACTGGCGCATCGCCGCAACCAGACTGAGCACTTTCGAAATGGACTGAATGGAAAAACGTTCTGTTGCATCCCCTGCCTGGTATCGCTGTCCGTCGATAGTACAGATAGCAATGCCCAGCTTATTCCCGCTGACCGAGGCAAGGGCCGGAATATAGTCGGCAACCTTCCCCTTTCCAATTAACGGACGAACCTGCGCCAGAATCTCGTCCAACATCTCATTATGGATGACCGCAGCCACACTTTGCTCCTTGCCCTCAGGCTAAAACGGGCTGCGAGTATAACAGAGGCTTATGTATTGCGTCAGGCGCTTAGACGAAAACGCGAAACGGCCTGCAATAAAAGATCGGATTGCTTTTGCAGACGTTCAGAAGCATCTGAGGCGTCAGAGACCAGCAGGTCCGTCTGACGGGAGACCTGGTTCAGCGCCTGAAGCTGGCGGGTCATCTGGTGAATACTCTCTCCCTGGCTGAGGGTGGCGGTGGAGATCTCATTCAGCAAACTGCTTAAATTGCCCACCAGACCGGTGACCTGCTGCAGATTCTCTTCCATCAGGGTGACGGCACGGGAACCGTCTTCAATGCCCTGAACCGAGCGGTTGATCAGCTCCTGAATGGTCTGCGTCGAGTGGCTGCTCTTTCTGGCCAGCAATCCAACCTCCCGGGCGACGACGGCAAAGCCGCGCCCCTGGTTTCCGGCATGGGCCGCCTCGATGGCCGCATTCAGCGCCAGGATATTGGTCTGAAACGCCACGCTGTCGATCATCGCCACGATCCCGCGCATCTCGGACGATCGGTCGACGATCGCCTGCATGGACGCGTTTACGGTCGACATCATCTGGTCTCCCCCCGCGGCGGCCTGACGCGCTTCATCCGCCCGCGAGCTGGCGAGTCTGGCATAGCCGGTATTCCCTTCCACATGGTTTTCCAGCGCCGCGATATGCGCCGTCACATCCTCAAGCTCTTTCGCCTGACGCGCCGACTGCTGATACAGCTTCTGGTTACCCTGCGCCAGTGAGCCAATGTTCTCCACCATGGTCACCGTGGCATGGCTGACCTGCGTGACCAGCTGCTGCAGACCGTGCTGCATCGTAGCAATACTGTCGCTAAGCTGCCCTATCTCCCGGTTGAAGCGCATGACGTCCGGCGGCGTGCCGGAGAGATCCCCTGCCGCCAGCCGGTTGATATGCGCAATCAACCGACGCAGCGGCGTGATCACCCATCTGGACATGCCGAACCAGACGACAGCGGCGATGGCGAGCAACAGCACCGGCGCAAACAGGAATAACGTTTGCAGACCGGAGAGCTGTGCCATTAAGCTCTGACGCCCCTGCATGGCCTGCTTCTCGCTTGCCTGCTGATAGCGCGCATAGTTGTCGTTAAAATCCGTCTGAAACGCCTGCGCCGGGACGGCAAAAAAAGCGTCGATGGTGTTGTCTTTTACCAGACCTTCAGCCTGCTCGTTGATCGCGCCGTAGAAAAGCTGATAGCTGTTCACCAGCGCGTCATCTTTCGGCGGATTCAGCGCCAGCCAGGCCTTCCACGCCTGCTGAGAAACCGTCAGCGCCTTTTGCGCATCGTCCATCAGGCTATGCCAGCTTCCGTCGGAGCCGGTCTCTTTATCCTGCATAAACCAGACGCCGGACCGGTTAAGCAGATCGCTTGCCGCCAGCAGGGAAACACGGGCCAGATCCAGCTTGCTCTGCTGCTGCCAGGCCAGCAGGTTTTGCTGCTCGTTACGCTGGGCGTTGTTCAGGGAGGCGTTAAGCAGGAGTGACGAGGAGAGCTGCAGCGCGGAGAAAAGGCCAATAATGCAAAAGATACCCGTCAGCAGGCCAAAGTGACGAGGTGTGAGACGCTGCGCAATACGGCGGAAAATTTGCGTTAGGTTCATAATTAGCTTCATTTACAAGGCGTTAGACGCGTGCGAGTCTACGAAATGAAAATGACAGAACCATGGCAGAATAATGACAACGGCCCTCACGACGAGGGCCGAAATTAAGGATTACACGCGATCCTTCCACACCGTCTGCACGTTACAGAACTCGTGCAAGCCAAAGTGGGAAAGCTCGCGGCCGAAACCGCTTTTCTTCACGCCGCCAAAAGCCACGCGCGCATCGCTGGCGCTAAAGCCGTTGATAAACACGCCGCCGCACTCCAGCTCGCGGGAGAATTTATCCGCAAGCGCTGCGTCAGCGGTAAAGACGGTGGCGGACAGGCCAAAGTCGCTGTCGTTGGCAAGCATCAGGGCATGCTCCGCGTCTTTCGCGACGGTAATGGCCGCGACCGGACCAAACAGCTCCTGGCGGAACGCCGTCATCGACGGGGTGACATTCGCCAGCACGGTTGGCGCATAGTAATTCCCCTCGCCGCTGATTTTCTCACCGCCCAGCAGCAGCGTTGCACCTTCTGCCAGCGTCGCCTGCACCTGCTGATGCAGTTCATCGCGCAGATCGAAACGCGCCATCGGGCCCAGGTAGTTTTCTTCCTGGTCCGGAGCGCCCAGCTTCAGGGCAGCAACCGCATCAACAAAGCGTTGGGTAAAGGTATCCGCAATACCCTCTTCCACAATGAAGCGTTTTGCCGCCGCGCACACCTGCCCGGTATTCTGGTAGCGCCCCGCTACCGCCGCCTTCACGGCAAGATCCAGGTCGGCATCGTTGAGAACGATGAACGGGTCTGAGCCGCCCAGTTCAAGAACGCATTTTTTCAGCGCGGCTCCTGCCTGAGCACCAATGGCGGCCCCGGCACGCACGCTGCCGGTGACGGTCACCGCAGCAACACGACGATCGTTAATCGCCTGGCTGACGCCGTCATTGGTGGCGTTCACCCAGCCGAACACGCCTTCAGGGAAACCCGCATCCGCAAAGATCTGCCCTATAAGATCCGCAGAGCCGAGCACGTTGGGCGCATGTTTGAGCAGATAGCTGTTACCGGCCAGCAGAATCGGCACCGCGCCGCGCAGCACCTGCCAGAGCGGGAAGTTCCATGGCATCACCGCGAGAATCGGCCCCAGCGGACGGTATTCAATGACCGCGTTGTGGTTTTCCACCAGCGTCGGCTCCGCACGCAGCATTGCCGGGCCGTGCTCGGCATACCAGTCGCACAGACCGGCGGACTTTGCCACTTCCGCTCGCGCCTGCAGGATGGGCTTGCCCATTTCACGGGAGATAATCTGCGCCATCTCTTCCGCGCGGTTTCGCAGCGCGGCGCCGAGATCCCGCAGCTTCTGCGCCCGGTGGGACACGCTTTCGCGTCGCCACTGGCGATAGCCCGCGTCGGACTGAGAAATCGCGCGTTCAACCTCTTCCGGCGTCGCCCAGGGATACGCAGCGAGGGTTTCACCCGTTGCCGGGTTAACAGAGAGGGCATGTGTAGCAGATGAATATTTCATGATGTTCTCCACGCATTTCGGTTGATTGATTGTGGCTCACTCTGCTATTTCTTAAAAATGAATAATACTAACCACCTTATTCACGAAACGAGAATGCCATGGACTTAACCCAGCTTGAAATGTTTAACGCCGTCGCGCTGACGGGCAGCATCACCCAGGCGGCGCAGAAGGTGCATCGCGTGCCGTCTAACCTGACGACCCGCATCCGCCAGCTGGAAGCCGATCTGGGCGTTGAGCTGTTTATTCGTGAGAATCAGCGTTTGCGCTTATCCCCAGCTGGCCATAACTTCCTGCGCTACAGCAGGCAGATCCTCGCCCTGGTGGATGAAGCGCGCATGGTTGTCGCGGGGGATGAGCCGCAGGGGTTATTTGCCCTCGGCGCGCTGGAAAGCACCGCCGCCGTGCGCATTCCTGAAACGCTGGCGCAGTTTAACCAGCGCTATCCGCGTATTCAGTTTGCCCTTTCTACCGGGCCTTCCGGGACGATGATTGATGGCGTACTGGAGGGAACCCTAAGCGCCGCCTTCGTCGACGGTCCGCTTTCGCACCCGGAGCTGGAAGGCATGCCGGTCTACCGGGAAGAGATGATGCTGGTCACGCCTGCCGGGCATGTGGAGGTGACGCGCGCCTCGCAGGTCAGCGGCAGCGACGTCTATGCCTTTCGCGCCAACTGCTCGTATCGCCGACACCTGGAGAGCTGGTTTCACGCTGACCGCGCCACGCCCGGCCGCATTCATGAGATGGAGTCCTATCACGGCATGCTCGCCTGCGTCATTGCGGGCGCGGGCATCGCACTGATGCCGCGCTCGATGCTGGAGAGTATGCCTGGGCATCAACAGGTGGAAGCCTGGCCGCTGGCGGAAAACTGGCGCTGGCTCACCACCTGGCTGGTGTGGCGACGCGGGGCGATGACCCGCCAGCTGGAAGCTTTTATAGCGCTGCTAAACGAACGTCTTCAACCAGCGCCTTCTCCATAAACAGGCTGAGCGGGTCGCCAACGTACGGGGCAAACGCCGGGCGCAAATCGTATCCGCACTGTTCATAAAGACGCACCGCGGCATGCTGCTTGATACCCGTTTCCAGCCTTACGGTATGACAATGACGGCTCAGGGCCTCATCTTCCAGGGCGGCCAGCAGCGTTTCACCGAGATGCTGCCCGCGATGGGCCGGATCGATATAGACCCGCTTCATCTCCCCCGTTCCGTCACCGTTGAGCACGATAGCGCCACAGCCCACGGCGTGCAGCTGCTGGTCGCGAATGATCATCAGGATCAGCGAGGCTTCCGGCAGCGCAGCCAGATCGAGCAGATGATTGCTTTCTGCGGGATAGAGTTCGCTCTGATAGCGGTCAAGCGCCGCGATCAGAGCGAGAATGTCCGGATGACGTGCAGATTCAGAGGTAATGGAATACATGGCAGGCTCCTTGCTTTTTTTATGAGGCTAAATTTCAACATAGCGCAGGCCTGCCAGGGTGCTACATAGTATTAACTTATCGCTCCGCCCTGTTAGCGCAAAAAGACACGCCCTTTCAGATACAGGGTGGCCTGACCGCCGATCAGCACGCGGTCGCCCTTAAGCTCACAGCGCAGATCCCCGCCACGGTGCGACACCTGGCGGGCATTGAGCGACGTTTTGCCCAGCTTTTCACTCCAGTACGGGATCAGCATGCTGTGGGCAGATCCGGTAACCGGATCTTCCGGCACCCCTTCGCCCGGGCAGAAGAAGCGGCTGACGAAGTCATATTCTTCGCCCGGCGCCGTCACGCAGACCATCTTATCCAGCGGAAGCATGGCACCGATATCCGGCGTTAACGCCTCCACCTGCTGCTGGCTCTCCAGCACCACCATGTAATCCCGACCCTCGCGCACCTCTTTTGCCGCCGTGATGCCCAGGGCGCTAAACAGCACCTCGGGAGGATTATCCACAACCTCCGTCGACCACGCGGGGAAGTTCAGCGTCAGCCAGTCGCCGCTGCGTTTTACCGTCAGCTCGCCCACGAAGCGGGTGGTGAAGGTGATTTCGGTATGCGGGTAATCAAGGTATTCGAAAATGACGTGCGATGCGGCAAGCGTAGCGTGTCCGCAGAGGTTAATTTCATCCAGCGTGGTAAACCAGCGCAGCTCAAACCCACCGTCGGTGCGCACGAAAAAGGCGGTCTCAGACTGGTTATGCTGCTGCGCCATTTTGAGCAGCGTCTCGTCCGGCAGCCACTCTTCCAGAGGACATACCGCTGCGGCGTTGCCACCAAAGGTTTTGTCGCTGAAGGCATCCACCAGATAAAAATCAATTTCCTGCATTGTCTCTTCCTCTCTTGTTATGGCTATTTAGCGCAGAAAAACTGTGCCTTTCAGATAAAGTGTGGCCTGTCCGCTCATCAGCACCCGCGAGCCTTTCAGCTCACAGCGCACATCGCCACCGCGCGCTGAAACCTGACGGGCAAACATCGTCGTTTTGCCCAGCTTTTCGCTCCAGTACGGGATCAGCATCGTGTGCGCGGAGCCGGTGACCGGGTCCTCCGGGACGGAAACGCCGGGGGAGAAAAAGCGGCTGACAAAATCGTATTCCCCCTCACCCCGCGCCGTCACGCTCACCTTATGCTCGCCCGGCGTCATCGCCGAGAAGCGTGGCGCAAGCGCTTCAACCTGCTGGCGATTATCCAGAACGATCAGCCAGGCGCGTCCTTTACGGGCTTCAACGTAGCGGCTGATACCCAGCGCCGAAAGCATCTCAGGCGGGGGCGTCTCTTCATGGGTTGGACATGCCGGGAAGTCCAGCGTCATCCACTCCCCCTCCCGGCTGACCGTCAGGCGGCCAGAGGCGGTTTCAAAGTGGATCCGCGAATCCGGGTAATCCAGCTCGGTAAACAGCACGTGCGCGGCCGCCAGCGTAGCGTGGCCGCAGAGATTGACTTCGGTGAGCGTGGTAAACCAGCGGAGCTCAATGCCCCCTTTACTGCAGACGAAAAACGCCGTTTCCGACTGATTATGCTGCTGCGCCATTTTCAGTAAGTTCTCATCGGGCAACCACGCTTTCAGCGGGCAAACGGCTGCCGGGTTGCCGCCGAACGAGGTATCGCTGAACGCATCGACCAGATAAAAATCAATCTCCTGCATTGTCTTACCGCCTGTTTTTATTATGTTGTTCTTTTATATTCAATGAAAACAGCGTTCCCGGCTACCGCTTTTATAAGGTAAATATTGAGATCTGCATCACATAATGGTTGAGTTTTCGCCGTTTGACGTTTTAAGATCGTCTCCTCTTCTTTTCAGCAACGAATCTCCGACATCCCTATGACAACGAACACAGTTTCCCGCAGGGTTGCGTGGCTACGCGTGGTCACGCTGGCCATTGCCGCGTTTATTTTTAATACCACAGAATTTGTTCCGGTTGGGCTGTTGTCTGACATCGCTGAAAGTTTCCAGATGGAAACGGCTCAGGTGGGCATTATGTTGACCATCTACGCCTGGGTAGTGGCGCTGATGTCCCTGCCGTTTATGCTGCTGACCAGCCAGATGGAGCGGCGCAGGCTGCTGATCGGTCTGTTTGTCTTGTTCATTGCGAGCCACGTGCTGTCATTTATGGCGTGGAATTTTACGGTGCTGGTCATGAGCCGCATCGGCATCGCCTTTGCCCATGCGGTGTTCTGGTCTATCACCGCGTCGCTGGCGATTCGCCTGGCGCCGGCAGGGAAACGCGCGCAGGCGCTGAGCCTGATTGCTACCGGTACCGCACTGGCGATGGTGCTGGGTCTGCCAATTGGCCGCATCGTGGGGCAATACTTCGGCTGGCGTACGACCTTCTTCGCCATCGGTATGGGTGCGCTGGTTACGCTGGTATGTCTGATTAAACTGCTGCCCGCGCTGCCGAGCGAACATTCCGGCTCGCTGAAAAGCCTGCCGCTGCTGATGCGTCGCCCGGCGCTGCTGAGTATCTACCTGCTGACCGTCATTGTGGTGACGGCCCATTACACGGCGTATAGCTACATTGAACCGTTTGTGCAGATGGTAGCGGGCTTTAGCGCCAATTTTGCCACCGTCTTACTGTTGATCCTCGGCGGCGCGGGCATTATTGGCAGCGTGCTGTTTGGCAAGCTGGGTAACCGGCACGCCTCCTTGCTGGTGAGCAGCGCCATCGGCCTGCTGCTGGCCTGCCTGCTGCTGATGATGCCCGCCGCGGGCAGTGAGAGCCATCTGGCGATCCTCAGCCTGTTCTGGGGCGTGGCGATCATGATTATTGGTCTGGGCATGCAGGTGAAAGTTCTGGCCCTGGCGCCGGATGCAACGGACGTTGCCATGTCGCTATTCTCCGGGATTTTCAATCTGGGGATTGGCGCGGGCGCGCTGGTGGGAAATCAGGTCATACTGCACGTGTCGATGTCGGCGATTGGCTATCTGGGGGCTATTCCGGCCCTGGTGGCGCTTGTCTGGTCGGTGCTCATCTTCCGTAAATGGCCGGTGGCGCTGGAGGAACAGGGGCAGCACGGGTGAGCCTTCTTGCCGGGTGGCGGCTACGCCTTACCCGGCAATCACATCAATGATAGACATCAATGATAGGTCTTAATAATTTCCAGCACGCCGTTAATAATAAACTGCACGCCCATACAGACCAGTAAGAAGCCCATCAGACGGGAAATTGCCTCGATACCGCCCTTACCTACCCAGCGCATAATGGCGCCAGAACTGCGCAGCGACACCCATACGATAAGACCGATAATCGCAAAAATCAGCGGTGGCGCTACCGTCAGCACCCAGTCCGGGAAGGTTGCGCTGTCACGCACCGTCGACGCGGAGCTGATGATCATCGCGATGGTCCCCGGCCCCGCCGTGCTCGGCATGGCAATCGGCACAAAGGCGATATTGGCACTCGGTTCGGTTTCCAGCTCTTCCGATTTGCTGGCCGCTTCCGGCGACTCATGCGCTTTTTGCGCCGGGAACAGCATGCGGAAACCAATAAAGGCCACAATCAGCCCCCCGGCGATACGCAGGCCCGGGATGGAAATCCCGAAGGTATTCATCACCACCTGTCCGGCGTAATAAGCCACCATCATGATGGCAAACACATACACCGAGGCCATCATCGACTGATGGTTGCGCTCGGCGCTGTTCATATTCCCTGCCAGCCCGAGGAACAGCGCCACCGTCGTTAACGGGTTAGCCAACGGCAGCAAGACCACCAGCCCAAGGCTGATTGCTTTAATTAAATCCAACATAGTGCGTTGTTGTCCTTATCCATATTTAACACAGCAATTATAGGGTGAAAGTGTGACATTCAGCCATGGGTGTAACGTAACGATTATTTCCCTTCTGAAAAGATAACTGTCAGTTATCTATCTGATTTGAAAGACCTCAAAAAAAGTTCATGAAACGTTTTAGCAATTCGTGGCATCGGCTGACTCATTCAGTTGACTTATACTTGCCTGAGCAATAATATCTGCCGTGACTAATTACTTGCCAGGGCAACCATTGTGAAAAGCACCAGTGATATCTTTAACGACGTTGTTCCGCTGGGTCGTCTTATTCATATGGTCAATCAGAAAAAAGATCGCCTGCTCAATGACTACCTGTCACCGCTGGATATCACCGCAACACAGTTCAAAGTGCTGTGTTCTATTCGCTGCGAAGTGTGTATCACGCCGGTTGAGCTGAAAAAGGTGCTCTCTGTCGATCTGGGCGCGTTAACCCGCATGCTCGATCGTCTCGTCTGCAAAGGATGGATAGAACGAAGCCCTAACCCGAATGACAAACGCGGCGTACTGGTGAAGCTAACCAGCGATGGCGCGGACATGTGCGAGCAATGTCATCAATTAGTAGGACAAACACTGCATCAGGAACTAACAAAAAACTTAACGGCAGATGAAGTGGCAACCCTTGAGCTTTTGCTGAAGAAAATCCTGCCGTAAACAGAAAAAAGAGGTATGACGATGTCCAGACGCAATACTGACGCTATTACCATTCATAGCATTTTGGACTGGATCGAAGATAACCTGGAATCGCCGCTCTCCCTTGAAAAAGTGTCAGAGCGTTCGGGTTACTCCAAATGGCACCTGCAACGGATGTTCAAAAAAGAGACCGGTCATTCATTAGGTCAATATATTCGCAGCCGCAAGCTGACGGAAATTGCCCAGAAACTGAAAGAAAGCAATGAGCCGATCCTTTATCTGGCGGAGCGTTACGGATTTGAATCGCAGCAAACCCTGACGCGTACGTTCAAGAACTATTTTGACGTGCCGCCTCATAAGTACCGAATCACCAGCGTGCCGGGCGAATCCCGATACCTGTATCCGTTAAAACACTGTAGTTAATCATCGCCTGTAACAGACGTAACCGAGGAAATCATGAAAGTTATCGCCTCCGCCGCCCTCGCCTTGCTGGTGCTGTTCTCCAGCCAGACCTTCGCGGAGCAAACCCCTCGTGCAACGCAGCAAAATAATCCTGATACGATGATTTTGCCGTCAGCACATGACCAGTCGCCTTATGATTTCAACCATATGGGTGCTGGTAGCGACAAATCCGACGAATTAGGCGTGCCTTATTATAATCAGCACGGCCTCTGATTCGTTTTTGCCCCGCAGACGCGGGGCTTTTTTTATGCCTTTTCGCTTACCCGCGTCGTCCGACGAACCCGCAGACCAAACACGTTAATGTACAGCCCGGCCATGATCAGCACGGCGCCAAACAGCTGCAGCGCGCTTAGCGTTTCATCCAGTAAGAGTGCCGCACTGGCAAGCCCTACCACCGGTACCAGAAGGGATAACGGCGCGACGCGCCAGGTTTCATACCGTCCCAGCAGCGATCCCCAGATCCCGTAGCCCACAATGGTGGCGACAAAGGCCAGATAGACGAGAGACAGGATCGTGGTCATATCGATGTCGACCAGACTGTTCAGCATCACCGCCGGACCGTCCAGAATACTCGACGCCAGCAGAAACGGGATCACCGGGATCAGTGCGCTCCACACCACCAGCGACATCACCGCCGGGCGCGCCTCGTGCTGCATAATCAGCTTGTTGAAGATATTCCCGCAGGCCCAGCTCAGCCCTGCCGCCAGCGTCAACACAAACCCGAGCAGCGCCACATGCTGACCATTCAGGCTGGCCTCGATCAGCACCAGCACGCCGAACACCGCCAGGGTGATCCCCGCCAGCTGTTTGCCCTGCAGACGCTCGCCAAACACGAACGCCCCGAGAATAATGGTAAAGAACGCCTGCGCCTGTAACACCAGCGAGGCAAGACCCGCCGGCATACCGAACTTGATGGCGCAGAAGAGAAACGCGAACTGGCCAAAGCTAATGGTCAGACCGTAGCCCAGCAGCAGTTTCAATGGGATCTTCGGGCGGGCGACAAAGAAGATGGCCGGAAAAGCGACCAACATAAAGCGTAAACCGGCCAGCATCAGCGGCGGCATGTTGTGCAGCCCCAGCTTAATGACCACAAAGTTGAGCCCCCATACTACGACCACCAGCAACGCCAGCAGCCCGTCTTTCCGCGTCATACCCAGCCCCTGAATTATTAATAATTTGTTAACACTTCAAGGTAACAGAAAAAAGTGCGCCGAGAGAAGATCATTATTTCTGGCAGGCAGCTGAAGCACTTAGGGATAAATCAGGTGCTATACAAGCCCCTTATGTCATGGTAATCCTGTTAACACACATCTAATAAAAGCATAAGCAACTGTCGGGCAGGAATATGAAACCATCTCTCAGGCGCTCAACCGCAGCGCTGCTGGCATCGTCATTGTTGTTAACCATTGGTCGAGGGGCAACGCTGCCGTTTATGACCATCTATCTCACGCGCGTCTACAGCATGAGCGTCGAGAATATTGGTTATGCCCTGACGATTGCGCTGACTATCGGCGTGGTGTTCAGCCTGGGATTTGGCATTCTTGCCGATAAGTTTGATAAAAAACGCTACATGCTGATCGCCATCGTGGCCTTTATCGCCGGCTTTGTCGCGATCCCGCTGGTCGATAACGTCACGCTGGTGGTGCTGTTCTTTGCGCTGATCAACTGCGCCTATTCCGTCTTTTCGACGGTGCTGAAGGCCTGGTTCTCCGACGTGCTCACCGCGAGCCAGAAAGCGCGCGTCTTCTCGCTGAACTACAGCTTCCTGAACATTGGCTGGACGATCGGACCACCAATTGGCACCCTGCTGGTGATGTACAGCCTGCAGCTGCCGTTCTGGCTGGCGGCCTTCTGCGCCGTGCTGCCGCTGGGCTTTATCCATTTCTTTGTGCAAAAAAGCGTGGCGCTCGATACTACCGAGGAGAAGACGCCCTGGCAGCCGTCGGTATTACTGAAAGACCGCGCGCTGTTCTGGTACACGCTCTCTGGCCTGCTGGCGTCCTACGTGGGCGGGTCGTTCGCGAGCTGTATTTCGCAATACGTTCTGGCCGCGCATGCGGACAGTGATTTCGCCGAAAAGGTGGTGGCCGTGGTGCTCCCGGTCAACGCCGCCGTGGTGGTGACGCTGCAATATGCGCTGGGCCGCAAGATCTCAGCCAGCAATATACGCCCGCTGATGACCCTCGCTACCCTGTTTTTTATCGTGGGGCTGGGCGGCTTTATGCTCTCCGGAGAGAACCTGGTTTACTGGGGCATTGCTGCCGCCATCTTCACCCTGGGTGAGATTATCTATGCCCCTGGCGAATACATGCTGATCGACAACATTGCGCCACCGGGAATGAAGGCGAGCTATTTCTCCGCGCAGGCGCTGGGCTGGCTCGGCGCGGCGGCAAACCCGATGATCACCGGTATCATACTGACCAACCTGCCGCACTGGTCGTTGTTTGTCATCATGATGGTCGCCATTGTTGTCGCATGGCTGATGATTTTGCGCGGGATGAGCGTGAAGGCGTGGTGCGAGTCGCCCAAAGCGGCGTAGCAAATGCAGGCCGGGTAAGGCGCAGCCGCCACCCGGCAATAAAGCATCAGTGGTGCAACATCTCCTCCACCACCTGCTCTTTATACATCTCGTTCGGGTAATAGGTCGGCCAGTTATCCATCTCTTTCAGCAGCGCCTCGTGGGAGATATTGCCCATGAAAATATGGAAGTGAGACGAGGCCTTCGGTCCGATGGTATGGTCGCTGAACTGCACGAACTTCGGCGCCTTGCTAGCGGCATCCTTACACTCAAACAGATAGCGAACGCCTTTCTTACCTGACGCGTAGGTCAGAATTTTGTAGCCGCTGTAATCATACTGACAACGGCTGACCGCTTTACCCTGATGGAACTCCATCACGTTATTTTCGATGCCGATAGCATCCACGTCCGTCGCATAACCCGTTCGGTAGTAGGCTTTCACCTCGTCAAAGGTTTTACTTTTGTCTTTCTGCGCTTTCTGTTTAAAGACCGGATCGAGCGAACCATCAAGCAGGAACGGATAGACCGACTGCCAGGTGCCGTCCCAGTCAGACAGCGTTCTGTCCTTCACGTCTTTATCCTCAAACACACCGTTCGCCGCTTTCTGTTCCGCTTCAGTCATCTGATGGCCGTGCGAGTGAGCAAACAGCTGGCCGCTGACCAGCAGCGCCCCCAGAGTCATAGCAAATTTTCCAATATGTGCAGTCAACATAACACCCTCATTCCGTTTGATAAGAACGAGGATGTTATATTATAACATTTCAGATCGCAACCAGGCCGCGCACGCCCTCCTGCTCCATGTTCTCACCCCGTCCGCGCTGAATAATGGTGCCGCGCGACATTAGCAGATAGCTGTCTGCCAGCTCGGCGGCAAAGTCGTAAAATTGCTCAACCAGCAGGATCGCCATATCCCCCCGGTCCGCCAGAGTGCGGATCACCTGGCCAATCTCTTTAATCACCGACGGCTGTATGCCTTCGGTCGGCTCATCCAGAATCAGCAGCTGCGGACGACTCGCCAGCGCGCGCCCAATCGCCAGCTGCTGCTGTTGTCCCCCGGAGAGATCGCCCCCGCGACGATGCTTCATCTCTTTGAGCACCGGGAACAGCTGCCAGATCTCCTCCGGCACCTGCTTCGCCTCGCGGGCGGAAAATCGCGACAGCCCCAGCTGGAGGTTTTCCTCCACGGTCAGGCGCGGGAAAATCTCGCGACCCTGCGGAACGTACGCCACGCCAGTCTGCACCCGCTGATGCGGCTTGCTGTGGGTGATCTTTTTACCCTGCCAGATGACCTCCCCGGTTTTCGCCGGGATCAGCCCCATCAGACACTTCAGCAGCGTGGTTTTCCCGACGCCGTTGCGCCCCAGCAGGCAGGTGACTTCGCCAGTGTTAGCCTCAAAGCTCACGCCGCGCAGGATATGGCTGCCGCCGTAATACTGATTCAGTTCGTTGACCTGTAACATTCCCTCTCCTTAACGTCCCAGATAGACCTCAATCACCTGCTCGTTAGCCTGCACCTCGCGAAGCGACCCTTCCGCCAGCACCCGCCCCTGATGCAGCACCGTCACATGGTCGGCGATGGTTTCAACAAAGCCCATATCGTGCTCCACCACCATCAGGGAGTGCTTGCCCGCCAGCGTTTTGAACAGCTCGGCGGTATATTCCGTTTCTGCGTCGGTCATCCCGGCGGCGGGTTCATCCAACAGCAGCAGATGCGGGTCCTGCACCAGCAGCATGCCGATCTCCAGAAACTGCTTTTGCCCGTGGGAAAGCAGCCCGGCGCGGCGGTCGCGCTCGCTGCTAAGGCGCAGCAAAACCAGCATCTCATCGATTCGGTCGCGCTGTTCACCGTTGAGCGTTGCCCGCAGGCTCGCCCAGACGGACTTATCGGTTTTCATGGCGATCTCCAGGTTTTCCCACACCGTCAGCGCTTCAAAAACGGTGGGTTTCTGGAATTTACGCCCGATCCCCTGGCGGGCAATGGCCGCAGGCTCCAGCGCGGTCAGATCGATGGACTGATCGTAAATCGCCCTGCCGCTCTTTGGACGCGTTTTGCCGGTGATGACGTCCATCAGCGTGGTTTTACCGGCTCCGTTGGGGCCAATCACGCAGCGCAGTTCACCCACGCCGATATTCAGCGAGAGATCGGTCAGGGCCTGAAAGCCATCAAAATTGACGTTAATGGCCTCAAGCTGAAGCACCGGGTCGGTCTGCTGGCGGTAACGATCGCCGGGCAACTGGCGGGTAAATAACCCTTCGGCTGGCTGCATTATTTATCTCCCTTTCGAAACAGACCATAGACGCCGCGCGGTAAAAACAGCGTGACGGCGATAAAAATCAACCCCAGAAACAGCTGCCAGTATTCCGGCATCGCGACGGTGAAGAAACTTTTCGCCCCATTCACCAGCGCCGCGCCAATCACCGGCCCCACCAGCGTGCCGCGCCCGCCCAGCGCCACCCAGATGGCGGCCTCTATCGAGTTTGTCGGCGACATTTCGCCCGGGTTGATAATGCCCACCTGCGGCACATAGAGCGCCCCCGCCAGACCGCACAGTACGGCAGAGAGCGTCCACACCAGCAGCTTGAACCCGCGCGGATCGTAGCCGCAAAACGTCAGCCGGTTTTCGGCGTCGCGAACGGCGGTCAGAATGCGGCCAAACTTGCTCTTCGCCAGCGCAAACCCTATGCTCAGGGCCAGGAGCAGCAACAGCACGGTGGCAAGAAACAGCGCGATACGGGTCGTCGTTTCCGTTACTGAAAACCCGAGCAGCGTGGTGAAGCCGGTAAAGCCGTTATTGCCGCCAAAGCCGGTTTCGTTGCGAAAGAACAGCAGCATCCCGGCATAGGTCAGCGCCTGGGTCATAATCGAGAAGTAGACCCCTTTGATCTTTGAGCGGAAGGCAAACCAGCCAAACACCAGCGCCAGCAGTCCCGGCACCATCACAATCAGCACCAGCGCCCAGGCAAAATGCTGGGTTCCCCACCAGAACCACGGCAGCTCGCTCCAGGAGAGAAACGACATAAAGGCGGGCAGACCTTCGCCCGCGGCCTGGCGCATCAGGTACATGCCCATCGCGTAGCCGCCCAGCGCGAAGAAGATCCCGTGCCCAAGCGACAGCATCCCGGCATATCCCCACACCAGATCCAGCGCCACCGCAACGATGGCGTAGCAGAGGATCTTGCCAATCAGGGTCAGCATCCAGGTCGACAGCGCCAGCGGATGCGTCGCAGGCAGTAAGGCGAAAAACGGTAATATCAGCAGACACACCACCAGCAGGCTGCCTGCAAGTTGCGTTGTGCGTGGCGCTTTGCGCGCCAGCGTTAAGGTCAGCGGCTGGCTCATCAGTCAATCATCCTCCCTTTCAGCGCAAACAGCCCCTGGGGGCGTTTCTGAATGAACAGCACGATCGCAACCAGAATCACGATCTTGCCCAGCACCGCACCCATCTGTGGTTCAAGGATTTTATTGAAGATCCCCAGACCAAACGCCGCGGCCACGCTGCCTGCCAGCTGGCCTACGCCACCAAGAACGACCACGAGGAAAGAGTCAATAATATAGCCCTGGCCCAGCTCCGGCCCGACGTTACCGAGCTGCGATAACGCCACGCCGCCTAACCCCGCAATCCCGGAGCCAAGCCCAAACGCCAGCATATCGACGCGCCCTGTCGGTACCCCACAGCAGGCGGCCATGCTGCGGTTTTGCGTCACCGCCCGCACGTTGAGCCCCAGACGGGTTTTGTTCAGAATGAGCCAGGTGAAGAACAGCACCAGCAGCACGAAGCCCAGCACCACAATGCGGTTCCATGGCAGCGTCAGGTTGGCAAAAACCTGCACCCCACCGGAGAGCCATGCCGGGTTTGCCACCTCGAGGTTCTGGGCGCCAAAGGTCATGCGCACCAACTGGATAAGCATCAGGCTGATGCCCCACGTCGCCAGCAGCGTTTCCAGCGGACGACCGTACAAATGGCGAATCACGGTGCGCTCCAGCACCATCCCGATGCCAGCCGTCAGGCAGAACGCGACCGGCAGCGCGATAACGGGATAGAGCGCCAGCCACTGGGGCGCAAGCCCGGCCATCGCCTGCTGCACCATCCACGTGGCATACGCGCCCAGCATCAGCATTTCGCCGTGCGCCATATTGATGACCCCCAGCAGGCCGTAGGTGATGGCAAGCCCCAGCGCCGCCAGCAGCAGCACCGACCCCAGAGAAAGCCCCATAAACGCCTGGCCCAGCAGATCGCCCCACATCAGCCGATGCTGGATCTGGCTAAGACTCTCCTGCGCGGCGGCGCGAACCCCGGCATCCGGCTCTGTCTGTGCCTGGGTAAACGGGGTAAGTCTGGACTCCACGTCCGGATCGTCAGACTGCCCTAATAATTCAACAGCCTTGCGGCGCACCTCGGCCAGCGGGCTGGCTAGCTGGAGATTTGCCACCGCCAGCAGCAGCGCCTGACGCGCCACCGCGTCCGTTTCATCGTTTACCCGCTTTTCCAGAAAAGCGAGCATCCCGGGCTGGGCATCCCGCTGAAGCTGACGTGCCGCCGATCGCCTTTCGGTGACGCTGTCACTCACCAGCTGATGCGTCGCGATGGCCGTGGCGGCCAGTACGCGCAGCCGGTTGGTCAGACGAACGGCTTTGGTTGGCCCTTCGGCCGCCTTTGCGTCACCGAGCGAGATCATTTGACCATTGCGCTGCGCAAAGGCGTGCTTTTGGCGGTCGGTATACAAGTTTTCCTTTTGCAGCGCCTGCAGCAGCGGCAGCCTAACCACGTCCGGCGCGGCGGCCCACTGCGTCAACAAATCCGCCTGCTGGCTGCGGCTGGCGGCAACAAAACGATCGGCATCCGATGCCTGCGCCATCCCTGGCAGCAGTCCGGAAAGCCATACAAGAGCGATGAACAGGCGCATGGCGTTCATGACGTTTCTCCCTGCGGTGATGGCTTAGTTGCTGGCGGTTTTCATCGGCTGGTCGGGCTTTTTGTCATTCCCGGCGATGAACGGGCTCCACGGCTGGGCGCGTACCGGCTGTTCCGTCTGCCACACCACGTTGAACTGACCGTTGCCTTCGATTTCACCGATCATGACCGGCTTATGCAGATGGTGGTTGGTGGCATCCATGGTGAGCGTAAAGCCTGACGGCGCCTTAAAGGACTGACCAGCCATCGCCGCACGCACTTTATCCACGTCGGTAGTGCCCGCTTTTTCCACCGCCTGCGCCCACATATGAATCCCTACGTAAGTCGCTTCCATCGGATCGTTGGTCACCACGGTATCGGCGTTCGGCAGCTTATGCGCTTTGGCATAGGCTTTGTAATCCGCCACAAAGGTCTGGTTTGTCGGATTATCCACGGATTCAAAGTAGTTCCATGCCGCCAGGTTGCCCACCAGCGGTTTGGTGTCGATCCCGCGCAGCTCTTCTTCACCCACGGAGAACGCCACCACCGGCACGTCCGTCGCCTTCAGTCCCTGGTTAGCCAGCTCTTTGTAGAATGGCACGTTGGAATCGCCGTTGATGGTCGACACCACGGCGGTTTTGCCGCCCGCTGAGAATTTTTTGATATTGGCGACGATGGTCTGGTAGTCGCTATGGCCAAACGGGGTGTAAACCTCTTCGATGTCCTTATCCTCCACCCCTTTCGAATGCAGGAACGCGCGCAGGATCTTGTTGGTGGTGCGCGGATAGACGTAATCGGTTCCCAGCAGGAAGAAGCGTTTCGCCGCGCCGCCGTCTTCGCTCATCAGGTATTCCACCGCCGGGATCGCCTGCTGGTTCGGCGCCGCGCCGGTATAGAAGACGTTTGGCGACATCTCTTCGCCTTCATACTGCACCGGATAGAACAGCAGGCCGTTCAGCTCCTCAAAGACCGGCAGTACGGATTTGCGCGAAACAGACGTCCAGCAGCCGAATACCACCGCCACTTTATCCTGGCTCAGCAGCTGACGGGCCTTCTCGGCAAACAGCGGCCAGTTTGAGGCCGGGTCCACCACCACCGGCTCCAGTTTCTTACCCAGCACGCCGCCTTTGGCGTTGATTTCATCAATCGTCATCAGGGCGACATCCTTCAGCGGGGTCTCGGAGATGGCCATCGTGCCGGAAAGAGAATGCATGATCCCCACTTTGATGGTATCGGCCGCCTGCACGCCAAAACTCATGCCCATCGCCACGACGGACGCGGATAACGCAAAGGCTTTTAATAAGGTACGACGCTGCATATTTTCACTCCTGAAAAAGAACGCTGTGCGGAAACGTCCGTTACGGCGTGGACGCGGAAATAAAAGTGTCAGCGAAGCAGGAGCAAAAAGGATGCCAGAGTGGAGATAGCGCTATTTCTGGGAGGGGAACACCGGATGTAAAGAGAACGTCTCAGAATGGCACAGCGCTGCACTTTTATAATGCAGCGCTGAGGAGGACGATTTTACCAGACTTCGCTGGCGATCTGCGTGACCAGACGGACTTTGTCCCACTGCTGGGTTTCGCTCAGGCTGTTGCCCTCTTCGGTTGAGGCAAAGCCGCACTGCGGGCTGAGGCAGATCTGCTCTTTTGCCACGTATCTCGCCGCCTCTTCCAGACGGGCTTTAATCCCCTCCGGGTTTTCCAGCTCGCCGTTTTTCGTGGTAATCAGACCCAGCACCACCTGCTGCTTGCCCGGTCGAACAAAGCGCAATGGCGCGAAATCCCCGCTGCGGTCGTTATCATATTCAAGGAAGAACGCGTCAACGTTGACCGTCCCGAACAGCACTTCCGCTACCGGCTCGTAGCCGCCCTCGGAAATCCAGGTGGAGCGGAAATTGCCGCGACAAACGTGCAGCCCGATGGTCAGATCGTCCGGCTTGCCTTCCAGCGCCTTGTTCAGAACGCGGGCATAGATGCGCGCCAGCTCATCGGCATCATCGCCTCGCTCGCGGATCTGACGGCGCTGATCGTCCGAACAGAGATAGGCCCAGACGGTGTCATCCAGCTGCAGATAACGGCAGCCCGCGTCATAGAAAGCGCGGATGGCATCACGCCAGGTGGTGGCCAAATCGTCGAAATAGACGTTCAGGTCCGGATACACTGTCGCATCAATGTCTTTGCGACCGCCGCGGAAATGGAGCACGCTCGGGCTGGGAATGGTCATTTTCGGCTGGGCGTTCCCGCTGATGCTTTTCAGATAGCGAAAATCTTCGAGCATTGGATGGTCACCGAAGCCCAGCTTGCCGGTGACGCGCACGCCGTGGGCTTTGGTTTGCACCCCGTTAAACTGGATGCCCTGCTGCGAATCGTAACGTTCAACGCCCTGCAGTCCGTCGAAGAAGTCGAAGTGCCACCAGGCACGACGAAACTCGCCGTCGGTGACCACGTGCAGGCCGCACGCACACTGCTGCTCAACGACGTGGCGAATGGCCTCATCCTCTACCGCGCGAAGCTGTCCGGCATCGATTTCGCCGCTGGCGAACTTCAGGCGCGCCTGTTTGATGGCATCCGGGCGTAAAAAACTGCCGACTACATCGGCGCGGTACGGGGCGTGGTGTCGTTGCATGGAAATCTCCTCAGTCTGCCGACGGTAATTGCCAGCAGTGATAATTCATTATTTGAAGCTTCAGACTTCTGGATGTCTAAATGTCCAAAAACAATGTCATACCTCACCGGCGTCGGCAAACGAGAAAATTTCACGGGCATTGAAAAAAATTCATCTTCACAGCGCGGCGGAGGTTTCGCTGCTGGCAAAGGCGAACTTTTCATCTTCCCAGCCGGCGATCCCCCCGAGCATGATTTTGACCGGCAGCCCGAGGCGCGCCAGCTTGAGCGCGGCTCTGTCCGCGCCGTTACAGTGCGGCCCTGCGCAGTAGACAACGAACAGCGTGCCTTCAGGCCATTGAGCCATGCGCTCAGCGGTAATCTGGCTCCGCGGCAGATGCAATGCGCCAGGTACGTGACGACGGGCAAACTGCTCCGGGCTCCCCACCACATGCAGCAAAACAAAGTCCTGCTCATTATTGGCGATGGCATGATGCACATCGGCACAGTCGGTTTCGACGCTCAGGCGACGCAGAAAATGGGTAACAGCTTCCTGCGGCTCGGCAGCCGGAAATTCAGTAACATAGCTCATGATCCTTCCTCATCTTTGGCGTTTGTGTTAACACTACTCTATCCACAAATTCAGCCCGTGAATGCGCTCGCTTATGCCAGAAAACAGCAAAAAGATGACAAACTTAAGACAACTTGCCCGCCCGAAGGTGGTCGTGCTGGCGTATGACGGTCTGTGTACCTTTGAGTTTGGGGTGGCGGTGGAAATATTCGGCCTGCCTCGCCCCGAGCTGGGCGACGAATGGTATCGTTTTGCCGTGGCGGGCGTGGACAGCGGTGAACTTCGGGCGACGGGCGGGATCCGCATCATTACCGATGGCGATATCTCTCTGCTTGAGTCCGCCGATCTGATTGTGGTTCCGGGCTGGCGGGGGCTGGACTCACCGGTTCCGGATGCGCTCTGCGGCGCATTGCGTCAGGCCAGTGCGCGCGGGTGTCAGCTACTCTCCATCTGCTCGGGTGTGTTTGTCCTGGCCGCTACGGGGCTGTTGAATGGACGTAAAGCCACGACGCACTGGCGCTACATTGATACGCTAAAAGCCCGTTACCCTGACATCGACGTGGTTGAGGATGTGCTCTACCAGGATGAGGGCGATATACTGACCTCCGCGGGCAGCGCGGCGGGGATCGATCTCTGCCTGCACGTTGTGCGTCGGGATTATGGCATGGAAACCGCCAACAGCGTGGCGCGTCGGCTGGTCATTCCCCCTCACAGGGATGGATCTCAGCCGCAGCAGCTGAGCCGCCCGGTGGCGCAGCTGCGGGAGAGTCAACGTCTCGGCCAGCTGTTTGATTTTCTGCACACGCATCTTATCGAAGCGCATAGCGTCGACTCGCTGGCGCGTCGGGTCGGAATGAGCCAGCGCACCTTTCTTCGCCGCTTCGAGGCGGCAACGGGAATGACGCCCGCACGCTGGTTGATCAATGAGCGCCTGCTGCGAGCGAAAGATTATCTGGAAAGCAGCCGGTTAAGCATCGACAGCATCGCGGAACAGACCGGATTTGGTCAGGCGTCGACATTACGTCATCATTTTCGCCAGCAGTTCGCGCTCTCCCCGGCTCAGTATCGCAAACAATTTTCACGTACTGGTACCGCCCGCTGAGGCGTTAGTTTTATGGTTAATACGGAGCACCTGATGGTCACCACACACGTTTTTATCGCAACCAGTCTTGATGGCTACATCGCCCGACACAATGACGATATCGAGTGGCTGCTGCAGCGCGATGACCCGACTGAGGATCATGGCTATGCGGCGTTCATCGCGGATAAAGAGTGGATCGTGATGGGCCGGGGGAGCTATGAGAAGGTGCTGACTTTTGACACATGGCCGTATGATCGGCCCGTGCTGGTGCTTTCCCGACAGCTGGCCGACACGCCCGTACCCGACGCGCTGAGGGGCAAAGTACAGTTTTCCAGCCGCACGCCAAAGGAGGTGCTTGACGATCTGGCGATGCAGAACGTCCATCGCGTCTATCTCGATGGTGGACAGGTGATCCAGTCGTTCCTGCGCGAAGGACTGGTAGCGGATATGGTGATCACGACCGTTCCTGTTCTGCTCGGATCGGGAAAATCGCTGTTCGGCGCCCTGCCCGGAGATATCGATTTGACGCTGGTATCAAGCCGCAGCTTCCCTTCTGGCCTGGTGCAGTCACATTATCGACTGAAGCCATAAAACCAGGGTAAACACTGAGCAAAAAAAACCGCCAAAAATGGCGGTAAATGCTTGCATGGATAGATTTGTATTTTGGTCTCTACGTCCCGACACTCCATGGCCGGGCTGCGGATCCCATACAACCTAACACCCGTTGTCTTAACGAAGGTTAAACAGTCTTATTAACCTGCATGGGTATTGATCTGCAAATAACGCATAAGCCCCTGTTCAGCGCTCTGTTTTGCGTCATCGTTAATGGCTTCAAGATAAAAGGAGCGTGCGACACCATAAGGTGCTTTTTCAGAGGGATACACCGCGAACTGGAATGTTTTTCCTCTTGCCTGATGAGTGCAATCTAATTCCCAACGCTGATCGTTCACTTTTTTGCTGGTGCAGGCAACGCCACCATAGTCGCTGGTTAAATAGGAACCCACGCGAATTTCTGCAGATTGAATATATTCTGGTTCGTCATTACCTGCATAACGAACCCCTGCAACGGCTACAACAGCCGCCGCCAGAAGCGCAAGCGCTACTATTTTTTTCATTTATAAATGACCTGTTCCTTAGCCCAAGATAACTATTATATAAGATTAATCCTTAATGCAAACATCCAATTGTGGTCCAGAAATGGAGCTTTACAAAGATTAGGATGACTTTTAGGAAATATCCTAACCACTATTCCGAACCCACATTATTTGACATTTTCTTTTCGCTAATTTTAATTTTTAAATAATAACACCAGGAAATAATCGACATGATTATCCGGCATTGTTTTTCAGCGGGGAATCCATGATTAAAAAAGGGTTATCTTTCATAATGCTTATTTGTGCGCTGTTTTCAGGCCAGCTTATGGCCGGGCACAAAGGACATGAATATTTATGGGTAAAGAACGTGGCGCATCAGCTTCGTCATGAAGCCGACAGCGATGAGTTGCGAAGCGCTGCGGAAGAGTCGGCGGAGGGTTTGCGCGAACACCACCTGTGGCAGAAGTCGCGCAAACCGGACACGCACGTCAGGTAATTAACTGCCCTTGCGTTTTGGCAGGGTTTTCATCAGGTCGTCCGGACTGACGGATGCCACAATACTGCCGGGCTGCGGCATTTTGAAGATGTGGTTTTTCATCTTGCCAATCACATGCATTTCGCAAGGACGGCAGTCGAACTTAAGGGTCAGAACTTCGTCACCGTTTACCAGCTGCATTGGGGTGGCCTTCCAGCTCTTAATGTTACCTTTAGCCTGCTTAGGACACAGGTTAAACGCAAAGCGGAGGCAGTGCTTGGTGATCATCACCGGCACATCGCCCTTCTCTTCATGCGCTTCATAGGCCGCGTCGATCAGCTGCACGCCGTGGCGATGATAGAATTCACGTGCTTTATGGTTGTAAACGTTGGCGAGGAAGGACAAATGGGTGTCCGGGTATACTGGCGCAGGGACGGCTTCGGCTTTACGGCTACCGCGCGGATACTGAGCCAGGCGCGCGGCATCCAGCATCTCTGCCGTTTCGCGGCGGAACTGGTTCAGCAGGCTGTTCGGCACGAACAGCGCGTCCGGCAGATTCACGTCGATAGCGCGCGCGTAGTAAATCGTCTGGCCCAGCTTCGCCACGCCATCCTTCAGGCTGCTAAGCGCTTTTTCCGCGTTGTTTGCCACCTCGAAAAGACCATCGAGCGTGTGCGTCACGCTGATACCGTCTTCACAGGTCATGGTCAGGATCAGCTGCTCTTCCCAGCCGCCCAGCTCAATATCCACGGCGATACGGCGTTCGCTGGAGGTTTTCAGCAGCGCCTGCTGCCAGTTATGATCGAGGTTACGGTTAAGCGCCGCGTTCGGTCGCGCCTTGTAGAGATCGGCCGGCATTTCATTCGGCCATACGCGGTAGCGGTTCTCGCCGGTTTTCTCGACCGTATTCGCACGGAAGCCCACGACTTCGCGCTTAATCATCACGTTAAGGCCATCGCCGTTCGCCAGCGGCTCCGTCACTGCAACATCAAGGTGATCTTTCGCCACTTTCAGCACTTCGCCGACCGGTAAACCGATAAACTTCGGTGAGTCAAACGCGCCGATATCCCCTTTACGGGCATTCACGAAATAGTCCGTGCTGCCGCGGTGGAACGTTTTGTCCGTCGACGGAATAAAGAAATGCTCGGTGCGGCCGGCCGACGCGCGCGCCAGGTCGCCGCGATCCTCAATAATGGCGTCCAGCATCTGGCGATAGTGCGCGGTGATGTTCTTCACGTAGCTCATATCTTTATAGCGCCCTTCAATCTTGAAGGAACGCACGCCCGCGTCGATCAGCGCGCCCAGGTTGGCAGTCTGATCGTTATCCTTCATGGAGAGCAGGTGTTTTTCGAACGCCACTACGCGGCCCTGATCGTCTTTCAGGGTATACGGCAGACGGCAGGCCTGAGAGCAGTCGCCGCGGTTGGCGCTGCGGCCCGTCTGGGCGTGGGAAATATTGCACTGACCGGAATAGGCCACGCACAGCGCGCCGTGGATAAAGAACTCGATCGTCGCGTCTGTCGCCTGATGAATATCGCGGATCTGATTCAGGTTCAGCTCGCGCGCGAGGACGATCTGCGAAAAGCCGACGTCGGAGAGAAATTTCGCCTTCTCGACCGTACGGATATCACACTGGGTACTGGCATGCAGTTCAATGGGCGGAATATCCAGCTCAAGCACGCCCATATCCTGAACAATCAGGGCATCCACGCCGGTCTGGTAGAGATCGGTAATCAGACGTTGCGCAGGCTCCAGCTCATCATCATGAAGAATGGTGTTCAGGGTCACGAACACTTTCGCCCCGAAACGGTGGGCGAACGGCACCAGTTCAGCAATATCGCTCAGGCTGTTGCTGGCGTTATGTCGGGCACCGAAGCCAGGGCCGCCAATGTAGACGGCGTCAGCGCCATGAAGGATCGCTTCACGGGCTATGGCGGCGTCGCGGGCCGGGCTTAAAAGTTCAAGATGATGGGATTGCAGGCGCATACTTCGTCGTTATCCGTTATGGTCAAAATGGCGGCTATTGTAGTCAGAAGTATGCGTCAGCGAAACAGTTTTGCGTAGCCTCAGCGGGGATAATGAACCAGGGAGTGAAAATGCACCGTCCGGTCGCTGCTGTTGCGGTAGGCGTGCGGTTTATCGCCGGCAAAACGGACGCCCGAATCGGCAGAAATCGTCTGCCACTTGCCGTCAAGCTTCATCTCCAGCTCGCCGCTGACCACCACCACATGTTCAATCACTCCGGCCTCATGCGGCGTGGATTCACTCAGCGCGCCGGGTGCCAGGGTAATGGAGAAATAATCAAACCTGAGCGTCTCGTCCCACGGAAAGAGCGGCTTGACGACCATCGCCTGCTGCTGGGGGTCAAATACCGCCTGCTGGTCCGCCTCCGGCGTGATGAAGGCGGAAAACGGCACGTTCAGTCCCGTGGCAATTTTCCACAGCGTCGACACCGTCGGGCTGGATTCATTGCGCTCGATTTGCCCAAGCATGGCCTTTGACACGCCGGTCTCGTCTGCGAGCTTCGACAAACTCCAGCCGCGCGCCTGGCGCAGCGTTTTCAATGTGGTTGCAAGATGTCGTGTGATGTCCATGTTCCCTCCTGGTGACGACCAGCATACCACTTGTACGCTATAGCGCACAGTGCTACCTTATCCCGGACGCTATAACGCACAACGGAGTTTTCATGCGCCCTTCCTCTCACCTTGTTCCAGTCGCACTGGCTGGATTTGTCGCCGTGCTGGTCGGTTACGCCAGCTCGGCCGCCATCATCTGGCAGGCTGCCGCAGCGGCAGGCGCAAGCGCACAGCAGATTGCGGGCTGGATGACCGCGCTGGGAATTGGGATGGGCGTCAGCACGCTGGCGCTTTCCTGGTGGTACAAGGCGCCGGTCCTGACCGCCTGGTCGACGCCCGGCGCGGCGCTGCTCGCCACCAGCCTGCACGGCGTCACGCTGGCGGAAACCATCGGCGTGTTCATCTTTGCGAACGCGCTTATTTTGCTCTGCGGCATTACCGGGCTCTTCGCCCGTCTGATGAAGCTGATCCCCCATTCGCTTGCTGCCGCCATGCTGGCGGGGGTATTGCTGCAGTTTGGCCTGCACGCGTTTGCGCATCTCGAAGGGCACTTTCTGCTGTGCGGCAGCATGATTGCGGCGTGGCTGGTCGCAAAAGCGCTGGCGCCGCGCTATGCCATCGTCGTTACGCTGCTGGTCGGCGGTATTGTGGCCTGGGCGGGAGGTGACGTTGTCACCGATAGGCTCACGCTTTCTCTGGTGATGCCTGAGTTTATTGCGCCCGCCTTCACCTTCACAAGCCTGGTGAGTATTGGCGTGCCCTTCTTCCTGGTGACCATGGCCTCGCAAAATGCGCCGGGTTTCGCCACGATGAAGGCCTCCGGTTATCCGCTGGCGGTCTCACCGCTCATCATCGTCACGGGTGGACTGGCGCTGCTGTTTTCTCCGTTTGGCGTCTTTTCTATCTGCATTGCGGCCATTACTGCCGCTATTTGTCAAAGCCCGGATGCGCACCCGGATGCCGATAAACGCTGGCTGGCGGCCATCGCTGCCGGAGGGTTTTATCTGCTGGCGGGGATTTTCGGCGGCTCCATTACCGGGCTGATGGCCGCGCTGCCGCTTAGCTGGATCCAGACGCTCGCCGGTCTGGCGCTGCTGGGCACCATCAGCGGGAGTTTATATCAGGCATTAAGCCACGAAGCGGAGCGCGATGCGGCCATCGTTACATTCCTGATGACCGCGAGCGGCGTCACGATCCTGGGCATCGGTTCGGCATTCTGGGGGCTGGTCTTGGGCGGGGTGTGCTACGCCCTGTTTTCACGCGCTCGCCGCGCGTAGCTGCGAAGGCGTCATGCCCGTTGCGCTGCGAAAGCGGTTGCTGAAGTGGCTGGCGGAGTTAAACCCGCAGGCAAGTGCGATCTCCGTCAGCGGCGTCGCCGTGTGCTGGACGAGGGATTTCGCTTTGTCCATTCGCCTCTGCATCACGTACTGATGCGGCGCCAACCCCGTCGACTGGCGGAACATGCGTGCAAAATGGTATTCGCTGAGGGCAGCCTGCGCCGCCAGTTCGGCCAGCGTCAGGGGCTGCCCGAGATTCTCTTCGATAAAGGCGAGGACGTTGCGCAGCACAAACGGCGACAACCCTCCCGTGACAACCGGCAGCTTCCACTGCACGTTAGCGTAGTTTTGCAGCAGATGGGTCAGGAGCAGCGTAGAGGCCGTGCTCAGAGTGAGCTGGTTGGCGTGCTGCTGCCAGTCGCAGCCCAGTAAAAACTGGCGATACAGCGTGGTAATCTTCGGATCGCTACCAAAAATGCGCTCGTCCAGGGTCAGCGATAGCGGGCGCTTGTCCCAGATTTTTTCCCCAACGTCGCGCAGGTGTTCATCGGTGCAGTAGAGATGCACAAACGACAGGTCATCACGGATATCCCACGTCGATTCGCTCTCTTTGGGCATCAAACAGAAACGGTCCGGACCCCCGCCGTTCTTCCAGCCGCCCGGCGTTTTTTGATAGCTTTCGTAGCCGTCAGCTACGTACAGGCTGAGGGTATGATGGTTGCTTTTTACCGTTATCGTATCGTGCTTGTTGTACCACGCTGCCAGCTGAATACCCGAATTCAGCGAGACGGTTTCCCGCAGGACCGCATTCTGTTGGCAAAGCGTTTCAAAGGTATCGTAAGCGTGAGACATAACCGTTAGCGCGTGATTGACCGGAATCTCAGTCTAAGAAGAGTTGTCTCTCGTTGCCAGTCCCCTCGGAAGAAAAAAGCGCAAGATTTTGCAAGTCACCCGCAAGCCGGTGAAAGCCCGTTACGCATCTCAGCGCCATACTGCGTGCTTTCGGGGTTTGAGAAGAGAAAAATATGAACGCATTACTCTATGGACTGGTGGTGGTCATCTGGGGAACCACCTGGATTGCCATTTTCCTGCAGCAGGGTCCCGTGGCGGCACCCGTCTCTATTTTCTGGCGTTTCGCCGTCGCCAGCCTCACGATGATGATGGTGTTAATCGCCCTGCGCCGCCTGCGCACGCTGGCGCTGCGGGATCACCTATATTGCATACTCCAGGGATGCTGCGTTTTCTGCTTTAACTTCTGGTGTTTTTACACCGCAGCCTCGCATATCAACACCGGGCTGGAATCGGTGATCTTCTCTATGGCCGTGCTCTATAACGCCATTAACAGTTTTATTTTCTTCGGGCAGCGCCCGCCCGCGCGTTTCTGGACGGCGGCGGCACTGGGGCTGGTTGGGATCATCACCCTCTTCTGGGACGATCTGCTGGCCAGCGGCTGGAGCGCGTCACTCCTGACCGGGATTGGGCTTTCCGCACTCGGTACCTACGGCTTCTCGCTGGGCAATATGATCAGCATGCGCCATCAGCGCAGAGGACTGGAAACCATGACCACCAACGCCTGGGCGATGCTCTATGGCACGCTGGTGATGGGCTGCATTGCCCTGTTCAGAGGCGATAGCTTTGTGCCGGAATGGACGGTGAGCTATCTCGGTGCGCTGGTGTATCTGGCTCTGTTTGGCTCGGTGATTGCTTTTGGTGCCTACTTCACGCTGGTGGGACGCATTGGTCCAGGCAAAGCGGCCTATAGCACGCTGCTCTTCCCGCTGGTGGCGCTCTCCATCTCCACGGTGTATGAAGGGTACGTCTGGCATATCAACGGTATCGTGGGGTTAGTGCTGATTCTGGGAGGAAATATGGTGATGTTTACCAAACCGGAAACCTGGTTCAGGCGCTTACGGATGGCATAAATAAAAAGGCCTGCGTTACGCAGGCCGTTTTATTTTATTTTGCGGTCTTTTTCACATCAAACATGGTGGCGTCCGTCGCCATGTCATCAACAACCTGCTTCAACGTCGCAAAGGTCATTGGTGTGTTTTCGTTATTCAGCTCTTTACCTTCGCCTTTACGAACCACTTTAATGACCGGCTTGCCGGTTTTCGCATCAATTAACTCACCTTCAAAGTACAGGTGGGTATCCATTGTACGGTGACCCGTCGCCATTTGCGTACCCGCTACAACCAGCGCAACAGGCACCACTTCATAGAATTGCAGACCTTCTTTCTTCGAGCTTACCCCGGTAATCGCACCGCGGAAGATCAGGCTGCGCGGCCCTGGCGTAGTGACGATAGGTTTACGCTGGCCAACCGCGGTTTTCATTTTGTTATTGGTATAACTCAGCAACTCATCCAGCGTTTTTTGACCAATCTGCGTAGTTGGTTTTGGAACGGGATAATACGTAATCGGATTCCAGACGATACTGTCATAATTGGCTTCGTTATATGACGGGTCAACCCAACGCAATGTTGGTTTGCCCGTTGCTGACGTGGTTTCCTTCAAGCCAGAATAGTTTTTTAAATAGCCTGAGTATTGTTCCGGGGCGGCGACTTTTGAAGAACAGCCCGCTAACGCCAACAGACCAGTAAGCACTGCAACTTTAAAAAAAGTTTGAGTACGCATGATAGTTTTCCATGTTATCTGCAAGTATGCATTTGAAGTTATAGCAAAAGACTGGCGGGTTTGTTGTGACAAAAAATGATGCGGTGAGCACAAATTGCAAAAAGACTGCCCGAAGGCGCACCGGGCAGTGAAAAATTACTGATTTATATCCAGTTGCCAGAACAGATGTTTGCCAAACGGGTCGATTTCATAGCCCGTCACCTCCTTGCGCACCGGTTCGAAAATGGTTGAATGCGCAATCATCACCGCGGGCATCTGGTCATGCATAATCTGCTGAGCCTCTTTATACAGCGCCACGCGTTTATCGCGATCGGTCGTTGATTTTGCTTCCGCAATAATTTTATCAAAGGGCTTATAGCACCATTTCGCCGAATTTGAGCCGCCGTTTGCCGAGGTACAGGTAAACAGCGGACCAAAGAAGTTATCGGGATCGCCCGTTGCGGTCGTCCAGCCCATCAGCGCGGCCTGATGTTCTCCGCCCTTCACGCGCTTAAGGTATTCACCCCATTCGTAGGTGACGATTTTGGTCTGTACGCCAATTTTCGCCCAGTCCGCCTGAATCATCTCCGCCATGCGTTTCGCATTCGGATTGTACGGACGCTGCACCGGCATCGCCCACAGGTCGACGCTCACGCCACTGGCAAAACCGGCCTCTTTCAGCAGCGCTTTCGCCTTTTCAGGATCGTAGTCGTAATCCTTAAGCTCGCTGTCGGCGCTCCAGACGCCCGGCGGCAGCAGATTCTTCGCCACGGTTCCGGTACCGTGGAATACCGCATCAATAATCGCCGGTTTGTTGATGGCCATCGCCAGCGCCTGACGGACCTTCACGTTATCCAGCGGCGGCTTCTGCGTGTTGAACGCCAGGAAGCCGGTATTCAGCCCCGCCTTACTCATCAGATTAATGTCTTTGTTGGCCTTCATGCGCGGCAGATCGGCCGGATTCGGGAACGGCATCACCTGACATTCGTTCTTCTCAATTTTGGCAAAACGCACGGAGGCATCCGGGGTGATGCTGAACACCAGCCTGTCCAGCTTCGATTTCCCCTGCCAGTAGTCGGCAAACGCCGTGTACAGGATCCGGGAATCCTTCTGATACTGCGCCAGCTTAAACGGCCCGGTGCCGATGGGCTCCATATCCACCTTCTCCGGCGTGCCCGCTTTCAGCATCGCGTCGGCATACTCCGCTGAAAGGATTGAGGCAAAATACCAGGCCAGATCGGCGACAAACGGCGCTTCCGGGTGCGCCAGGGTAAAACGCACGGTATGGTCATCGACTTTATCAATGCTGGTTATCAGGCTGCCAAACTCCAGGCTTTCGAAGTTGGAGTAGCTGCCGTTAGAGACGTTGTGGTAGGGATGGTTCACGTCTTTCTGCCGCATAAACGAGAAAATCACGTCGTCGGCGTTAAAGTCGCGGGTCGGCGTAAAGGATTTATTGCTCTGGAACTTAACGCCTTTACGCAGATGGAAGGTATAAACCTTGCCGTCGTCGCTCACCTCCCAGCGCTCTGCCAGGCTCGGCACCAGCTCCGTGGTACCGGGTTTGAAATCGACCAGCCGGTTATAGACCGGCACGGCGCTGGCGTCCACGCTGGTTCCCGAGGTGTATAATTGAGGATTAAAGTTTTCCGGCGATCCTTCGGAGCAATACACCAGCGTTTTCGCGGCGACGGCGGAACTGACCGTGAGTGCAGCGAGTGCCAGCGCTATAGTTGTGAGTTTGCTTTTCATCATTTATTCCTGTCTTTTTAATTCGACGGCTAATTAATTCTTTTGCCATTTCATAAATAACATTAAAGTGATGTGGCAAACACCTGAAAAATAAATAAGGAATAAATCACTATGGGCTCGCCGCTTTCCAGACAATTAACGCACCGTTTTTTCCGCTATCTCGCTATCACCAGCCAGAGCGACCCTAAAGTCAAAACCCTGCCCTCAACGCCGGGCCAGCACGACATGGCGCGGGAGCTGGCGCAGGAGCTGGCACAGCTGGGGTTAGACGATATTGTGATTGATGAATTCGCCACGGTAACGGCGGTAAAAAAAGGCAACGTGCCCGGTGCGCCGCGCATCGGCTTTATTACCCATATTGATACCGTCGACGTGGGACTGTCACCGGATATTCATCCACAAATATTAACCTTTACCGGTGAAGATCTCTGTCTGAATAAAGAGAAAGACATCTGGCTGCGGGTTAAAGAGCATCCGGAAATTCTGGCTTATCCAAATGAGGAGATTATTTTCAGCGACGGTACCAGCGTATTGGGCGCGGACAATAAATCGGCGGTCACGGTGGTCATGACGGTGCTGGAAAACCTGTCGGCAGAACATCGGCATGGGGATATCGTCGTGGCGTTTGTGCCTGACGAAGAGATCGGCCTGAACGGTGCCAAGGCGCTGGATCTTACGCGCTTTGACGTCGACTTTGCCTGGACCATCGACTGCTGCGAGCTGGGGGAAATTGTCTACGAGAATTTTAACGCGGCGGCCGCGGAGATCCGTTTTACCGGCGTGACGGCGCACCCGATGTCCGCCAAAGGCGTGCTGGTGAATCCCCTGCTGATGGCGACTGACTACATCAACCATTTTGACCGCCAGCAAACGCCGGAGTGCACCGAGGGGCGTGAAGGCTATATCTGGTTTAACGGCATTCAGGCCGGACAGAACGAGGCCGTGCTTAAGGCCAATATCCGCGACTTTGACAAGGACAGCTTTGCCGCCCGCAAGCAGCAGATTGCCGACGTTGCCGCGCTGATTGCCGCCCAACATCCAACGGCCAGAGTGGACTATCGCATTGAAGATACCTACAGCAATATCAGCAATGCGATTGGCGAAGACCGGCGCGCCATCGATCTGATGTTCCAGGCGATGGAATCGCTCGGCATCACGCCGAAACCGACGCCGATGCGCGGCGGCACCGACGGCGCGGCGCTCTCGGCTAAAGGGCTACTCACCCCGAACTTCTTCACCGGGGCGCATAACTTCCACTCGAAGTTTGAATTCCTGCCGCTGTCGTCGTTCGAGGCGTCTTACAAGACTGCTCTCCAGCTCTGCCTGCTGGCCGCCCGTTAAGCGGGCTTGCGCGCCAGCATTGTGGCAAAGCGCAGCTTGATGCGGTTGCCGTTTTCATCGGTACGGTGCAGTTCGCCAACGTCTTCGTTGTATTTGAGCAACTTCCAGCCTTCGTAGTAGTTGCTCAGCTCACCGCTTTTAAACGCAAACGGGAAGCCGACGGTGCACGGGTAATCCGCCGTATCCATGGCGGCAACGATCAGGTTGTAACCGCCCGGCGTCGTGCAGCGCTGCATGTTGGCAATAAGGCCCGGGATGGTTTTTGACTCAAGGAACATCAGCACCACGGTGGAGAGAATAAAATCGTACTGGCCGTCAAAGCTCAGGTTGTTCAGATCCTTAATCGCGGTATGCAGATTAGCGATCCCTTCTTCCGCCTTGATGCGCTCGATAGTATCGATGCTCATCGGGTTTTTGTCCCATGCGGTCACGTCGTACCCGTTGGCCGCAAGGTACAGGCTGTTACGGCCGTTGCCGCAGCCCAGATCGAGCGTTTTACCGGGCTTCACAATCTCCGCGCTGTACAGCACCTCTGAATGGGTACGGGTTAAGCCATATTTCTCTGTGAAGTAATTCTCATCGACGGTCATTGTTTTTCCTGCGTTCGCATAAAGTTAAAGTGCATTTTACATGCCATTTTAAGGCGTTTACCGTCTGGTTGCCAGCCGTTCTAAAACCGAAAAATTTGCTACGTTTAGTGAAGACGCATACCAGAGATCAAACGATGAAAAAATACCGGCTCAGCGATGAAACCCGCCTCTGGCAATGGAAAAACGGCGAAACCACCCACTCTGCGACGTTGCGGCAGATCGTCGCGACGGCGGACTTTAACGACGTGACGGCCGGCACGAAAGGCGGCTGGATTGACGATGAGCACGCCCTCGCGCAGGACGGCGACTGCTGGATCTACGACGAAAACAGCGTGGTGTTCGCGGGTGCAACCGTGTCCGGCAACGCGCGCCTTACCCTTCCATGCATCATCAGCCATGACGCGCATATCGGCGACAGCTGCTGGCTGGACGGCGCGGAGGTCAGCCACGGGGCGCGTATAAGTGACAACGTCACCATTCAGCAGTCCTGCGTACGGGGAGAGTGTCATATCTACGGCGAAGCGCGCGTGCTGCATCACAGCGTGGTGATTGCTGCCAAAGGGTTAACGCCGGACCATGAACAGATCCTACAAATCTACGATAAGGCGACGGTCAGCCAGTCGCGGATTGTGCACCAGGCGCAAATCTACGGTGAGGCAATGGTTAATTTTGCCTTTGTTGAGCACCGGGCCGAAGTCTTCGACAACGCGATCCTGGAGGGTAACGATCTGAACAACGTCTGGGTGTGCGACTGCGCAAAGGTCTATGGTAACGCCCGCGTGATTGCCGGTTTTGACGACGATGCCATTCCGACGGTGCGCTACAGCTCGCAGATTGCGGAGAATGCCGTGGTGGAAGGAAACTGCATCATCAAGCACCACGTCCTGATTGGCGGTCAGGCCTGGCTGCGCGGCGGGCCGATCATGCTGGATGACAAAGTGGTGATCCAGGGACGCGCGCGCATCAGCGGCGATGTGCTCATCGAGCACCGGGTTGAAATCACCGATAACGCGGTCATTGAAGCGTTTGCCGGCGAGAGCATTCACCTGCGCGGCGAAAAAGTGATTAACGGCGACCAGCGCATCACCCGCACGCCGCTGCTGGGTGCGTTATAGGGTATAGATCCTGCCGTAGATATTCACATCGTCAAAGCGACCGTTCAGGTATTCCGCTTCCCGCAGGCACCCTTCCAGCGTAAAACCGTTGCGCACGGCAACGCTGTTACTGTGCTGATTCGCCACCCGACACTTGATCACAAAACGGCGGATCTCACCGCGTTCGACGTAGTAGCGCATAAAAGCCTGCAGAGACCGGGAGAGAATGCCCTGCCCCTGGTGGTCTTCATCCAGCCAGTAGCCGATGTAGCCGGCTTTGTTGGTCGGTTCAATCGTGTTGAACGACAGCACGCCAACCAGCGCGCCATCCTTGAAGATCATAAACATTTTGGCGTAGCCGCGCTGGTGCAGCATCTGATTACTCTGCACGTTACGGCGGGTATCCTCTTCGCTGCCCACGTGCTGCGCCCAGTCAAAGGCGGTTTGCAGAAAGGTTTTGTTTTTGACGACGAGATTGTGCAGGTCGGTGGCGTAATGTTCTTCGACGGAACGCAGTTCGATGTGTTGTGAAACGGGAATGATTTCTGAAGACATGGTGCCTCTCAATTGCCGGGTGGCGCTAGCGCTTACCCGGCCTACAGTATCGAAACACAGGCCGGGTAAGGCGAAGCCGCCACCCGGCACAAGGGTTAACGCATCACCCTATCATCAACATACTGACGTTTATCCGGCGCCGGTGGGAAATACTGGTACAGCCAGGTTTCGCTGATGGCGTCGCCCTGGCAGCGCAGGAACAGGCGCATATCCACCGGCTCCGTCGAATCCGACGTTGGGTACCAGTCAAACAGAATGCGGTAGCCGTCAAACGGCTCAACGTAGAGGATCTCCACCTGCTTCGCTTCACCGCTGGAGAGCGTGATCACCGGCTCGATGCCTTTTGGCGCAGCGGCCTTCAGGTCGCCGCCGACGAAGTCGATGGCAAAGCGACGGGCCCACACTTTCGGGTAGTTTTCGCCCGGTGCCCAGCCTTCCGGGAAGCCGCCCATGCCGGTACGGGTGGCATAGACGTTGGCCAGCGGGGAGCGCACCGGCGGCATCGCGCTCCAGTAAAGGCGATATTTGAAGTCCAGCTCATCGCCCGCTTTGACAGCTTTTTCCGGCTGCCAGAAGCAGACCACGTTATCCAGCGTTTCGCCGGTGGTCGGGATCTCCATCAGGCCAACCGCGCCTTTACCCCAGTCGTTACGCGGTTCAACCCACAGGCTCGGGCGTTTGTTATACCAGCCCATCACGTCCTGATAGTGCGAGAAATCGCGATCGAGCTGCAGCAGGCCGAACCCTTTCGGGTTTTTGTCCATATAGGCATTGAACTGCAGCTTCTGCGGGTTGTTCAGCGGACGACAGATCCACTCCCCGTTGCCGCGCCACATTGCCAGGCGGTCGGAGTCATGAATTTGCGGGTGAATGGTATCACACATGCGGCGTTCGTTATTGCCGCAGCTGAACATGCTGGTCATCGGTGCGATGCCGAGCTGCTTGATGTCCTTACGCGCATAGAGATGGTTTTCCACCTCCATGATCACCTGGCTCTTCTCGCAGTGGATCACGAATTTATAGGCACCCGTGACGCTCGGGCTGTCCAGCAGCGTATAGACGGTGAAGGTCGTGTCGCCGGGTTTGACGGTTTCAAACCAGAAGGAGGTAAAGTCCGGGAACTCTTCCGGCGTGTCGGTAAAGGTATCTACCGCCAGACCGCGGGCGGAAAGGCCGTACTGGTAGGTGTCATCCACTGCGCGGAAATAGCTCGCGCCCAGGAAAGAGACGATATCGCGACGCGCCAGCTCCGGCGCCTTAAACGCGCGGAAGCCCGCAAAGCCGAGATCGCTTTGCCCTTCCAGCTGTTTGGTATCCACACCCGTTTCGCCGTAGCTGAACAGCTCCGGACGGAAGTGGATCTCGCGCGCCATAGAGGTGGACTGGTCCAGCGAGAACATCCGCACGCGACGGCGGAACCCCATTCCCATATGGAAGAACTGCACGTCCAGCTGACGCCCTTCAATGTTGTTCCACAGTGACTGTTTTTCATCGTAGCGGATGGCGTTGTACGCCTGCGGCGTCATCGTCGCCAGCGTCTCCGGCAGCGGACGCGGTGCGCCACCCCACGGGGTTTTCGCCAGGTCATGCGCCATGGATTGCAGTACGGAGAAGTCAAAACGACGGCTCTGGCCGTCAGCAATGTCAGAGTCGGCAGCGTATGCCGCTTTGGAAAACAGGGAAGCAAGGCCGGATGTGCCGCTCAGGGCTGCCACTGCCAGCGAGCCTTTTAGAAAACGTCTGCGATTCATGCCTGGAAAAACGTCCTTATGGTCGTGTGAATGTATTCCGCGCTCGGCGAAATGACGGCAAGAAAGAACGCACAGCCTAAACAAAAATGGTTAAGAATCCAATTGTTGGCCGGTGATTATCTGAACAAAGTGAGAAATATTTTCTGTCGACCAGAACGGCCCGAAAGTGGTGTAAAGAAAGCCTGGAAAATGTGTATAAAAATGCCCCGGCGCGACATCGTTCGCCGGGGCCAATGAGGCGGTTATTTTACGCTGACATCGATACCCGGGAAGTACTTATCAGCGAGTTTAGCGATCGTGCCGTCGGCACGTACTTTATCAATTGCGGCATCAAGCTGCTTTTTGGTGGCCTCGTCACCCTTACGCAACCCAAAACCGATCCCACTGCCGAGGATAGTGTCGTCAGACACCGGCTTGCCGATGAAGCCAAACCCTTTCCCCTGCGGCTTGCTGAGGAAACCTGCCTGCCCGGCCGCGGACATGACCAGCGAGGCGTCGATACGGCCATTCAGCAGATCGCCCCAGGCCATATTCTGATCTTTATAAGACACCACGGTGACACCCTGCTTTTCCCAGTGCTCTTTGGCATAGGTTTCCTGAATGGAGCCCTGCAGCACGCCGATGGTTTTGCCCTTCAGCCCTTCAGGCGTCGCCTCAACTGCCGTACCGGCCTTGCCGACCAGCTGTGACGGAATACGGTAAATTGGCTGGGTAAAATCAATGCTCTTGCGGCGCTGCTCGGTAATGTTCATCGCCGAGTTGATGGCGTCGAATTTCTTCGCCACCAGCCCCGGGATCAGCGCATCAAACGAGGTTTCCACCCAGCTGCACTTCAGCGCTGCCGCTTTGCAGATGGCATTCCCCAGCTCAACGTCAAACCCTTCCAGCTCGCCTGCCGCATTGCGGCTTTCAAACGGCGGATACTCTGCTTCCAGACCGTAACGCAACTCGGACGCCGCGAAGGAGGAAAAGGTACACAGCAATCCCATGCCGACAACTAGCGCGCGTAATTTCATCTCAAACTCCTTAGCGTGGTTTAACCCGACACAGGGCCTGGGCACCTGCCCGTAACGTCGCCTCATCTTTCGCAAAAGAGAGACGAATCAATTTATTATCCGTACCGTCCGCATAAAACGCCGACAGCGGAATGGTAGCAACACCGTACTCGACGATCAGCCGTTTCACCAGCTCGCTGTCGCGCTCGTCGCTGAACTGGCTGTAGTCCGCCAGCATGAAGAACGATCCGGCGCTCGGCAGCAGCGTAAACGGCGAATCGGCCAGCAGGCTGTGCAGCAGATCGCGCTTGCGCTGGTAAAACGCCGACAGCGCAAGCCAGGTTTGCGGATCGACCATATGCTCAGCAAACGCGTGCTGCATTGGCGTATCGGCAGAAAACATTAAAAATTGATGGACTTTACAAATCTCGTCCATCAGTACCGCCGGGGCAACACAGTAACCCACGCGCCACCCGGTGACGTGATAGGTTTTTCCGAAAGAGGAAATAATCACGCTACGCTCCGCCAGCTGCGGGTGCGTGGCCATCCCGTGGTGCGGTTCACCATCAAAAACGACGTGTTCGTACACTTCGTCAGACAAAATAATGATGTCGGTATTGCGCGTCAGGGCCGCCAGCTGCTGCAGGTCACTGGCGGAGAAGACCTGACCGCTCGGGTTGTGCGGCGTATTGATGATAATCATGCGCGTGCGCGGGGTGATCGCGGCGCGAACCTCATCCCAGTTGACGGCAAAATCCGGCACGGTGAGCTTGATGGCAATCGGCGTTGCCCCCTGCAGACGGACAATCGGCGCGTAGCTGTCAAATGACGGTTCAAAGTAGATCACCTCATCACCCGGGTGCACCAGCCCGCTGATTGCCGAATAGAGCCCTTCGCTGGCGCTGGCGGTCACCAGCACCTCGCTGGCCGGGTCATATCGCGTGCCGTATAGGGTGGCAATTTTATCGGCAATACGCTCTTTGAGCGGCTGCAGACCGGTCATCGACGCATACTGGTTATGCCCCGCCTCCATTGCGCGGGTAACGCCCGCAACAAGCTTCGGGTCGCAGGAAAAATTCGGTGCGCCCTGAGAAAGGTTAATCGCGTTATGCTGCGCCGAGAGCTGGCCGATAACGGTAAAAATGGTGGTGCCCACATCGGGCAGTTTAGAGCGCGTTTGCACTGGCGTTCGTAAAGTCATCCTCTTTCCCTTCTCATGGACATTGCATAACTATTCAAACAACATCTCTGTTGTCGGGACAATCGAATTGTTGTCATAATAGCCATGAGAAAAATGCATAGCTGAGGTGTTTCCATGTCGCGCCGTTCGCTCCCGCTTAATGCCATCGACGCATTTTTAGTCACCGCGCGTCACCTGAATCTGACCCATGCTGCCGCAGAACTTTGCCTGACGCAGGGGGCCGTGAGCCGCAAGATAGCCTCCCTCGAAGCGTGGTTTGGCTTTCCGCTTTTTGAACGCCACGCACGCGGCCTGCGCCTCTCTTCGCAAGGCAGCGCCCTGCTCCCGGAACTGCAGTCTGCTTTCGAACAATTGCTGACCGTGGCCGACCAGGCCCGCAGCCAGCAGACCGTAATCCGGCTCAAGGCGCCCACCTGTGCCATGCGCTGGCTGGTGCCGCGCCTGCTGGAGGTGGAGCGTGAGCAGCCGGATCTGCAGATCGCCCTGACCACCACCACCGATCACAACGTCAATTTCAAAACCGAATCTTACGACGCGGCCATCGTGTTCGGCACGCACATGAGCGCAGGCGATCTGCTGTTCGAAGAGGCGCTCACCCCGGTGATAAGCCCGGTGCGGGCGGGTGCAACGCTGGGATCGCTGACGTTCCTGCACCCCACAAGGGATAAGACAGACTGGTCGCTGTGGCTGACGAAACAGGAAGGTCCGGGCTTTGCCATGCACAAAAATCAACACTTCGACACGATGGATCTCGCCATCACGGCCGCCATTCAGGGGCTGGGCGTGGCCATTGCCGACGAAACGCTGGTGGCCGAAGATGTCCGCGCGGGAAGACTGATGCGGCCTTATGAAACCAGCATAAAAACCGGCGCGAGCTACCGGCTGGTGCTGCGCGAAACGCCAGGGGAGGAAAATGGACTGGCGGCGTTTCGCGCCTGTTTGCTTAATCGAGGCTGACGTGGTGCTTCATCACCCGTTTGAAGAGGCTCATGCGGGCGCGCATAAAGCGGTTTTCAAGCCGGAAACCTGCATGTTTATTCACGCCAATGCGTAACAAAACATCCCGCCCTTTACGGCATGCGGGCCAGTGCGTCGGCCCTGGCAGGATCTCACGAGGCCCTGCGTCTCGCGCAAAGCTCACCCAGTAATCGGCCACGTGGGCAGCAAACTGTAAATCCCGTTCGTTGACATACTGGCGTGAAGGCTCCACCTGGCCGAGGGTATCGAAGACATAGGGCACTTCATTGCCGTGCCAGGCGCCGTTGATATAGGTGGCATGTTCCGCTTCCGCGACATAGTCAAACCAGTATCGCCAGCACAGTCCGCCGACGCGCTGCTGCGCCTGCATCACGACGTAGCCCATCGTGGTGAACGCCATGTCGCGGCACACCTGCCTGCCCAACTCCTCATCGCCTTTGACGCCCGGATAGAGCAGCTTAATCAGCCCCAGCCCGAAGCGTCGCTCCCGGCGGAGCTTCTGGATTTGCCCGGCGAGATCGATGCCAAACACCGCCATCACGCTGGCTTCATCGCTGTTGGAGCCAATCATCACCGGCACGGGATGCTGACGGGCGGCAAAAAAGACGTCCAGCATCGCTTCGGGCAGAACGCAGTCCCCGACGATGGGCGCCGGGGCGACGTTCAGCGGTGCGGTGAGCGGCCAGAACGCCTCCGGCGGAATGGCGCGCAGTTGATCGGCGGTCGCCTTTTCCAGCCCAAAATGGTTGGCCAGCGCCTCCCCTTTTTGCAGCGCCTGCTCGCGCGGCGTGTCCGGCAAGGTGTACCCGCTTTGCACAATCGCCTTGTGGAATAATCCTGCTGCCAGCGGCGATGCCAGCAGAGAGAGCACGCTGCGCGCGCCGGCGGATTCGCCAAACAGGGTCACATTGTCTGGGTCGCCTCCAAACCCGGCGATGCTCTCCCGCACCCATTCGAGGGCGGCGATTTGATCCAGCAGGGCAAAATTATGCACCACGCGCCCTTCCTCGCCTTCCAGCGCGGGATGGGCGAAAAAGCCGAGATGACCGAGACGGTAGTTGATCGTCACGACAACCACGCCGCGCGTGGCCAGCGCTTTGCCGTTATACGGCGGCAGGCCTCCGGCACCAATCGTAAACCCGCCCCCGTGCAGCCAGACCATAACCGGAAGCGCCCCGGTGCGTTCTTTGGGGGACCAGACGTTAAGGTAGAGACAATCTTCGGAAAACTGGCCCGGATCGCCGCCGCCTAACTCCTGACAATACTCGCTGCTTTGCCAGCTTGAGGGCGAGAAAGCCGTAGCCTCGCGCAGGCCATCCCAGCGTTCAGGGGGCCGAGGTGAGCGCCAGCGCCACTCCCCCACGGGCGGTGCGGCGTAAGGAATACCGCACCAGACGTGGACATTTTCATCGGTTAAACCAGAGAGTGCGCCCTGGCGCGTTTCAACCACAGGGGCGGAAGGATTTTGCATAACGACCTTATTTTTTCCATCACACCCCAGCAGAGTAACGATTTCAGAGCAAACCGCAACGCTGTTTGCTGCGGGTTTCAGCCTCCTGATAGAGCGCAAACTCGTCATACACCGGACAGCCCAGCGCGTCTTCAAACGCATCGCGGCTGGCGTTACCGTGGCTGCGGGCCTGGGTTTCATTCCCGAGATTGGACTGGAAAATCCCCGCAGCGCTGACCGGGAGGAAATCTTCGTAGGTGATCGGCTGGGCAACCACCCATCCGCGCTCAATCAGCGGCTGCGGATCGTCTCCCGGCCGGAACGCGTGGCGATGCGCTTCACCCGCAGGCGTCAGACGGTAGCGGAAATACGCCAGCTCCTGACGGCGCATTAACAGCTCGCTGTCCGGGAAAGCGCCAAAGATCTCCCGCAAATGCAGCTGGTGCGTGAGGTTATCTTTGCCGGTACCGGCCTGGGCGAGAAGGCTATCGTACAGTTCCCGGCCTTTCGGCGTCAGCGCCACGCCGCGCTGCTCAATCTCACCGAAGCGCGCGGTGTGGGTGCCCTTATGTTCCCCGGCAAACAGCACCGGCTCTTCCAGTGCCTTAAAGCTGGTTTGACGCAGTAAGACGGGCACCTCGCGACGCGGCGGGCCTTCAATCAGAATTTTTGGCTCGATACCGTACTTCGGCATCAGCTCCTGCACCCGGTCAATATCCAGCGTGCGCGGCGTGAGGTGGTTAATATGGCAGCCCGGGAAGCAGACCACGTCGGCAATCAGGCGATGCTCGTTGCTCAGGGCCAGATAGGTCTCCTGATCGACCGTCGCATGGCGGTGCCAGCGGAAGGTTTCCAACGCTTCCTGTACAAACTCGTGGGCCTGTGCGTCAGTAAAGTGCCCTTCCGACTCGTGGAGGTCGATCAGTTCCAGACAGCGGGGGGTAAAGATGTTCCGGTGAGAGAGGATCTCTGCGGCACGTTCGCGCAGCGCGACGTTTTCAATCAGCTCAAGGCGCAGCAGCGAGGTAAAGATACGAAACGGATTTCGACACAGCGCCGCATCATCGATCGGGCGAAACGCCGTTGAGTGGACCGGTACCCCCGCCTGAGAGAGATCGTAATAGCTGACCGGGTACATCCCCATAATGGCAAACATACGACGCAGGGTTGAAAGTTCCTGTGCCGTGCCGACGCGAATCGCCCCGTGACGCTCAACGTTCAGGCGCGCAAGCTCATCGGCGTTAGCGAGTTGTTCATGTAATAGTGGATTATTTTCCAGAACCGCCAGGTTTACGTCTGCAACCAGTTCGAGCAAAGTGCCGTACTGCGGAACTTCCTGCTGGTACATCGCCGACATAGCCTGCGAAAAGTGTTCCCGAATGTCATCAGCCGTGATGGTGTTCGCCATGATGTCATGCCTCCAGTGAATATTACCTGGAGTGTAGAGAAACCCGTTCCTTCCGGGGGGAAGAATTTCTGATTTGTGATCTTAAGACGACAGTGGTCAAACCGTGTGCTACTGGCCCCCGAACGGATCCGAACGGAACCGCCCTTTCGACCTGAACGCTTTTATCCAGGATTTTCCTTATAATTATTTAGGGTTCCGCTTTCTAGCTATAAAGGAGTATTTTTTCTTTTTCTCCTGACTGCAAATTAATCAATTTGAGTACGCCATTATTTTTATCCTCACCTTTCAAATTTTTAGCTCGAAGTTAGGATTAATCCGAATGGTTGTTTACAAGTCCTTCCTGCCTATCCATATTTCCATTTTAAGCGAAGCGCAAATTTACAAATACTTAAAAATAACGCAACCGCAAATAGCAAAACGCATTTGACGGATGACGCACAGCGACTAGAGTTATTACTCGAACGACGAGTGATACGGAAATATTTTCGTATCGTACTGACATAACCAATATATGACTATGAGGTTTAATATGGCAGAGCATCGTGGTGGTTCCGGTAATTTCGCTGAAGACCGTGAAAAAGCATCAGAAGCTGGACGTAAAGGTGGCCAGCACAGCGGTGGTAATTTTAAAAACGATCCGCAACGCGCATCTGAAGCGGGTAAGAAAGGGGGACAGAACAGTCACGGCGGAGGCCGTAAATCTGATAACTCCTGATCTTATTTAAAACTCTTTTAATAAAACCAGAGAGCATGCTGCGGGCTGAAAAGCTCGCAGTACCCTTTCATTATTTTACCGGAGCGTAATTATTATGAATATGAAAAGTGTTGAGGATGTATTTATTCATCTTCTGTCGGATACCTACAGCGCAGAAAAGCAGCTTACCCGCGCGCTGAGCAAGCTCGCCCGCGCCGCGTCCAGCGAGAAGCTGAGCGCCGCTTTTACCGCACACCTTGAGGAAACGCAGGGTCAGATTGAACGTATTGACCAGATCGTCGAGCAGGAAGACGGTATTAAGATCAAACGCATGAAGTGCGTGGCGATGGAAGGCTTAATTGAAGAAGCCAACGAAGTCATCGAAAGCACGGAAAAAAATGAGGTGCGTGATGCCGCGTTAATTGCTGCTGCACAAAAAGTTGAGCATTACGAAATAGCCAGCTACGGTACCCTTGCCACATTAGCAGAACAACTGGGCTATAAAAAAGCCGTTAAACTTCTTGCCGAAACCCTGGAAGAAGAAAAAGAGACCGACCTTAAACTCACCGACCTGGCCGTTGGAAATATTAACCAAAAAGCGCAGAAATGACGCAATAATACAGGTTAAATAAAATGAGCATCAGTCCCAGGACAATTAAACGGTGCCATTTAACGGCAGCCATAATATGGTTCATTCTCGCCATCCCTTCTGTAATATGGTGGAAGAACAGCGTGCTGTGGGTCATTATCATCAGTATTTACGCCAATATTGTCGGCCATTTATCTGGCTACAGTGCCGCGCGTGCCGATCAGGCTGCTGAAAGTGAGACCAAATAAGCGAACCCTAATGAGGATACAATGATGAATCACGTAGAACACTACCATGACTGGCTACGCGATGCCCATGCGATGGAAAAGCAAGCCGAATCTATGCTGGAATCCATGGCCAGCCGTATCGATAATTATCCTGATGTTCGCGCCAGAATTGAACAGCATATTAATGAGACAAAACGGCAAATCACATTGCTGGAGGAAATCCTCGACCGTAATGATATTTCTCGTTCGGTCTTAAAAGACTCGATGAGCAAAATGGCGGCTCTGGGGCAATCTATCGGCGGGATGTTCCCTTCAGACGAAATCGTGAAGGGCTCGATCAGCGGCTATGTTTTCGAACAGTTTGAAATCGCCTGCTATACCTCCCTGCTGGCAGCGGCCAAAAAAGCCGGGGACACTGCTTCGATACCCGCTATTGAGACGATCCTCGCAGAAGAACGTGCAATGGCCGACTGGCTGATTCGCCATATCCCGCAAACGACGGAACAGTTCCTGCTGCGTTCAGACGCATCGGGTGTCGAAGCGAAAAAATAATCCACAGGAGAGTGCCTATGTTTCGACACGTCAAACAGCTGCAATATACGGTTCGCGTCGCCGAACCTAACCCCGGCCTTGCCAACCTTTTACTGGAACAGTTTGGCGGGCCGCAGGGCGAACTGGCCGCCGCCTGCCGCTACTTTACACAAGGGTTGAGCGATGACGATCCGGGCCGCAAGGACATGCTGATGGATATCGCTACCGAGGAGTTAAGCCACCTCGAAATCATCGGTACCCTGGTCGGCATGCTGAATAAAGGTGCCAAAGGCGCGCTGGCGGAAGGGGTCGAAAATGAGGCTGAACTGTATCGCTCCATGACCGAAAACGGGAATGACAGCCACATCACCTCCCTGCTCTATGGCGGCGGTACCCCGCTCACTAACTCTGCGGGCGTACCCTGGACCGCGGCCTACGTCGATACCATCGGGGAGCCGACGGCGGACCTGCGCTCAAACGTGGCAGCGGAAGCCAGAGCGAAAATCATCTATGAACGGCTGATCAACGTGACCGACGATCCCGGCGTAAAGGACGCGCTGGCGTTTCTAATGACGCGTGAGGCGGCGCATCAGCTCTCCTTTGAGAAGGCGCTGCAGTCCATCCGTAATAACTTCCCGCCGGGGAAACTGCCGCCAATCGAGGAATTCACCAACAAGTACTACAATATGTCAGAAGGTGGAGAGGTTCGCGGAAGCTGGAACAGCGATAAACACTTCGATTACGTTGAGTCCCCCCAGCCTGCGGTGGATGGCGGCGATGGCAGTGCCAGCGTCACGCTCACAACCGAGCAGGCAACCCTGGTCAAGGCGATGTCTGCCCGCACGAAATCCGATCCACATTCCGACCCGCTGACCGGTGCCGAGCTGGGTGCCGGTAAGACTAAACCGTAATCGGTTTGCCGGGCAGCCCTGAACTGCCCGGCAATTCGCGTGCCCCATCGTCTCAGAGGTACGGACCATGTTCGAACTCGATGCGTTTCATCTGGCCAGAATTCAGTTCGCTTTTACCGTCTCGTTCCACATCCTGTTTCCCGCGATCACCATCGGTCTCGCCAGCTATCTGGTGGTGCTGGAGGGCATGTGGCTGCGCACCAAAAACGACGTCTGGCGTTCGCTATACCATTTCTGGCTTAAGATATTTGCCGTTAACTTCGGCATGGGCGTCGTTTCCGGGCTGGTGATGGCGTACCAGTTTGGCACCAACTGGAGCGGGTTCTCGCAGTTCGCGGGCAGTATTACCGGCCCACTCCTGACCTATGAGGTCTTAACCGCCTTCTTCCTGGAGGCCGGATTCCTTGGCGTCATGATGTTCGGCTGGAACAAAGTCGGCCCGGGGCTGCACTTCTTTTCGACCTGCATGGTGGCGCTCGGCACGCTGATGTCGACCTTCTGGATACTCGCCTCTAACAGCTGGATGCACACGCCGCAGGGTTTTACTATCGAGAACGGCCAGGTGATCCCGCAGGACTGGCTGGCCATCGTCTTTAACCCCTCCTTCCCTTACCGTCTTATCCATATGGCTATCGCCGCGTTTCTGAGCAGCGCGCTGTTTGTCGGGGCATCGGGGGCATGGCATCTGCTGCGCGGTAACGATACGCCCGCCGTTCGCACCATGTTTTCGATGGCGATGTGGATGGCGCTGCTGGTCGCGCCCATTCAGGCGGTAGTGGGCGATATGCACGGCCTTAACACGCTTGAACATCAGCCGGCAAAAATTGCCGCGATTGAGGGTCACTGGGAAAATCCCCCCGGTGAAGCCACCCCGCTGCTGCTGTTTGGTCTGCCGGATATGGAGGAAGAGCGCACCAAATACGGCCTGGAAATCCCCGCGCTCGGCAGCCTGATCCTGACGCACAGTCTGGACAAGCAGGTCCCGGCGCTGAAAGACTTTCCGAAAGAGGATCGGCCAAATTCAACCATCGTTTTCTGGTCATTCCGCGTGATGGTCGGAATGGGGCTGCTGATGATAACTCTCGGCCTGTTTAGCGTCTGGCTACGCTATCGTCATCGGCTATACCATTCGCGCCCGTTCCACTGGTTTGCCCTCTGCATGGGGCCTGCCGGGCTGCTGGCGCTGCTCGCCGGCTGGGTGACCACCGAAGTGGGCCGACAGCCGTGGGTGGTCTATGGTTATCTGCGCACCATCGACGCGGTATCGCTGCACAGCACCCTACAGATGAGCATCAGCCTGCTGGCGTTCTTTGTTGTCTATTCTTCCGTGTTTGGCGTGGGCTATGTTTACCTCATCAGGCTGATTAAGAAAGGTCCACAGCCTGTCGATACGCTGACGTCAAACACCTCGGGCACGCCTGCCCGTCCGCTGTCTGCCGCTGAGTCTGTTCCGGAAGAGGAGAGAATCTGATGGGCGTCGATATCTCTGTTATCTGGTTTGCCATCATCGTCTTTGCCACGCTGATGTACATCATCATGGATGGCTTTGATTTGGGCATCGGTCTGCTGTTTAACTTCGTGGGCGATGCGAAAGAGCGCGATGTGATGGTCAACAGCGTCGCGCCCGTCTGGGACGGCAACGAGACCTGGCTGGTACTCGGCGGCGCGGGGCTGTTCGGCGCGTTTCCGCTGGCCTATGCGGTCATTATTGATGCGCTGACGATCCCCCTCACCGCGATGCTGATCGGTCTCATCTTTCGCGGCGTCGCCTTCGAGTTCCGCTTCAAAGCCACGCCGTCGCACCGCAAATTCTGGGACTACTCCTTTGCCGGCGGCTCCCTGCTTGCCACCTTCAGCCAGGGCGTGGTGGTGGGGGCCGTGATCAACGGCTTTGACGTGGAGGGCCGACGTTTTGTCGGCTCTGCGCTGGACTGGCTCACCCCCTTCAACCTCTTCTGCGGCATCGGACTGGTCGTCGCCTACACGCTGCTGGGCACCACCTGGCTCATTATGAAAAGCGAAGGCGCGCTGCAGGTCCGCATGCGCGAGCTGACCCGCCACGTGCTGCTGGCCCTGATGGTGGTTATCGCGGTAGTCAGCATCTGGACGCCGCTCGGCTGGCAGTACGTGGCCGACCGCTGGTTTACCTTGCCTAACTTCTTCTGGTTCCTGCCGGTTCCTCTGCTGGTCGGGCTTTTCAGCGTGCTGATCTGGCGCCTGACCCGCAATCCGGACAGCCACTCTCGCCCTTTCCTGCTGACGCTGGGGCTTATTTTCCTCGGGTTTAGCGGGCTGGGCATCAGCCTCTGGCCGAACATTATTCCGCCGCGCATCACCCTGTGGGAAGCCGCGGCCCCGCCTGCCAGCCAGCTGTTTATGCTGGTAGGAACATTACTGATTATTCCGGTGATCCTGGTGTACACCGCCTGGAGCTACTACGTCTTTCGGGGAAAAGTTTCGGATACTGAAGGCTATCACTGAGGAACGCTATGACGGACTGGCATACACGAGCCATTATTTATCAGATTGATACCGCGCTATTTTATGATTTGAACGGCGATGGCTGCGGGGACATCGCCGGGATCGCGGCCAAGCTGCGCTACATTCGCCGGATGGGGGCGACGGTCATCTGGATCACCCCGTTTTACCTGACCCCTTTTCTCGATGAAGGCTATGACGTCAGCGACCATCTTCAGGTGGACCCCCGCTTCGGAAAGCTGGCCGATATCATCGCCTTTATCGAACAGGCCCGCGAGCTGGGCATGCAGGTCATTATCGAGCTGCTGATCCAGCACACGTCGGACGCACATCCCTGGTTCCAGCAGGCGCGCCGCAACCCGGCGTCACCCTATCGTGATTATTACCTCTGGTCGGATAACGACGAGGACGATACGCCCCCCATGTTCCCCGGCGTGGAGAAGAGCATCTGGAGCTGGGACGACGAGGCGGGGCAGTATTACCGGCACATGTTTTATCACCACGAGCCGGATCTGAACCTCACCTCGCCCGCGGTGCTGAAAGAGATTGAGAATATCATCCTCTTCTGGCTCAAGCTGGGCGTGTCGGGATTTCGTCTCGATGCCGCCTCCCACCTGACCACGCAGGCGGGAAACGGTGATGAAAAAAAGGGCCTGTGGATCCTCGAGCATATGCGCCGTCTTATCGAACAGCGGAATCCGGACGCGATCCTGCTGGGTGAGGTGGACGTCGAGGTAGAGGCCTATCAGGACTACTTTGGCAATAATGACCGCCTGAATCTGGTGCTGAATTTCTGGCTCAACAAGTATTTCTACGTCAGCCTGGCCCGCAAAAGCGCCCGCCCGCTGCGCAACGCGGTGAAGAAGATGATCGTCCCGCCTGACGCCTGCTGTTTTGCCAACTGGCTGCGCAACCACGACGAGCTGGATCTGGAAGGCATCAGCCAGAAAGACAAACAGTTTGTACTCGATACCTTCGCCCCTGATGAGGAGATGAACGTCTATCAGCGCGGGATCCGCCGCCGCCTGGCGCCGATGCTTAATGGCGATCGGAAGCGGCTGGCGTTCTGTCACGCGGTGCTGTTTTCCCTGCCGGGTGTCCCGGTGATGCGCTACGGCGACGAGATAGGTATGGGTGACGACCTGGAGCTGGAGGAGCGCTACGCCGTTCGCACCCCGATGCAGTGGGCGGGGTCACAAGGGGGCGGTTTCTCCGCGGCCGACCCTGAAAAATTTATCGCCCCGATTATCGACCATGGCCCTTACCGCTATCAGAAAGTCAACGTCGCCGATTCGCTGCTTCACCACAACTCGCTCCTGCACCGGATAATCGATATTGCCAATACCCGCTCGGAGTTCCCCGAAATTGCCGTTGCGCCTTTTCGACTTATCACAATCGATGATGACGCAGTGCTGGGGATCTATTACGAGACCGACGAGCGCAGCATCCTGACCTTCGTCAACTTTAGCGACCAGCCGGTGCAGTTCACCGCAAAAGGGATCCGCAACGCCACCTGGACCGCCTGTCTCGAGGACAAGCGCTACGATGACGCGCTGATTTGCGGCAAAACCGTTGAGCTCAGCCTTGGCGGCTACGGCTATCGCTGGTTCTGGACGCACCGTAGCGCGCTGCGCTGATTACGGTTTCCGGCGGGTTATCAGACGCGTCAGCACTATCCCTGCCACCGCGAGGGCGCCCAGCGCCACTTTACCCGGCATGCCGGAGGTGACGGACGGCGCGCGGGTTTTCGCCTCGTCAGTAAAGCGGCCATGGATTTTATGCAGATCGTTAACCGGCTGGTCGAGGTAGTCCCGGCGCTCCGGCGCGTTCAGATCGTCGGTCATCTGGCCTTCCCAGGCTTTCCTGACCATCAGCCGGTCCAGAAAACCCGGGAAGAGAAACTGCCCGACAATCGACTGGATGGTGCTGCTGCCTACCCACAGCTCGCGAACCGGTTTTTGCGCCACCCTGAAGATAGCGCTCGCGGCCACCTCAGGCTCAAAGACCGGCGGCACTGGCCGCATCGCCCAGGCGAACTTATTCCTCGCCCATTCGAACTGCGGGGTATTGAGCCCCGGCATCTGCACCATCGAAAGCTGAACCCGGCTGTTCTCATGCATCAGTTCCGTACGCACCGCATCGGTAAACCCGCGGATCGCCGCTTTGGCACCACAATAGGCTGACTGCAATGGAATGGAACGGTAGGCCAGCGCGGACCCCACCTGGATAATCACGCCCCTGTCGCGCGGAACCATCAGTTCGAGAGCGGCGCGGGTGCCGTTCACGTAGCCGAGGTACGTCACCTCAGTCACGCGACGAAACTCGTCCGGCGTAAGGGTGCGAAACGGTGCCAGCACGGCCCCCATGGCGTTGTTGACCCAGACATCAATCGCGCCGAGGCGATACTCAATTTCGTTAGCCGCATCCACCACCGCCTGATTGTCGGCGACGTCAGCCTGCACGGCGTGCGCATTCACGCCGAAGCGGCGCAACTCTTCCTGGGTGGAGTGCAGGCTTGCCTCATCGCGGGCGATGAGGCCAACATCGTAACCTGCCTTTGCAAAGTGCAGCGCCGTGGCTTTTCCCACGCCCGCCGTCCCACCGGTAATCACTACGACCGCCATAGAACCTCCTCGTGAAATCAACCGTTATGCCCGTCCGACAATGCTGCCAGCAGCTCGGCCAGCGAGAAATGCACCGCTTTTTCCACCACGTCCTGACAGTCACCGGAGAAAAGCACGGTGCGAGTCTTTGTCTCGCCGCGGATGTTCCACGCAAAACAGACCGTCCCCGCCGCCGTGCCGTCGTCGCCCCCTTCCGGGCCTGCGTAGCCGCTGATGGCGATGCTGATATCCGCCTGGGCGATGTCGCGAATACTGGCAGCCATCTCGGTCACCGTCTGTTCACTGACGGCGGTATACCGCGCAAGCGTTTCAGGGCGCACGCCGAGGATCCGCGTTTTGGCTTCATCGCTGAACACGACCAGGCCGACGTCATAAAATTCGGCGGTGTTTTCCTCTGCGCAAAGCGCCACCGAGAGCTTGCCGCCCGTGCAGGATTCCGCAGTGGTTAAGCGAAGTCCGAGATCGGTTAATTTGCTTGCCAGCTTTTTTGTTAGTTCACCCACGGTATAATTGTTGTCGTGAAAAAGATTGCTCATCTTTCCGCCTCTTATTTCTCGAAAGGAATGACCGAAATATGTCCATTGCGTTCAAGTATGGCATATTTAATATCGCTTATTTCCGTGATGCCATTATTTTGCCGGGCTGACACCAGAATATCATCGCAGGAGACATCCACTTTTTTCAGTTTGTCGGCTAACGGCACGCCGTTCTCAACCAGAATCACGGGAGTGCCATCCAGAATATTCTCAACCGGGGAAAAATATTTCTTCATCAGTCCGAATATAATATCTACCACCACCAGCGTGGTAATGGTAATCATCGCGCCGGTGACGGAGAAATCTTGTCCGAGAAGCGCCTGCTGAGTCGCTTCACTAATTATCAGGAGCAGAATGAGATCAAAGCTGGTCATCTGCAACAGCGCGCGACGCCCGGCCACTTTAAATACCACCATGAGGAACAGATAAATCGCCAGCGCGCGAAAGACCATATCCATATCAGCCTCCTACGGGTAAATGAATTGCCAGATGTTAATCTCCGGCTCGCTGTTGACGCGGATGACTGTGTTCCATTTACCGGCTCTGGAAGGCGTGGTGAAGAGTAACACAGAAAAGCTGTCTGACTTTTTCAGATTGTTATAGACAAAATAGAGGGTCTTCCCTCGGCTGAACATGCTGTCAGGCTGCGGCCAGACGCTGCCAGGCTCGTAAACCTCGCTGCTCTCGCTGGTCATACTGAGGACATACTTTCCCTCTGTCTGCACCGGGAACGCCAGCTCCATTCGCGTTTCTGTCTCCCGCCGTCCAAAGCGTTCATAGTTTATGGTCAGTGATTTAGCGGAATTCATTTTGACTGTGTCGCTGACCATTCCACTGGAAAACAGACCGGCAATCGCCGCGACGATAATAGCCAACAGAACAATAAAACCGATCTGACGAAACGCATATTCAAACGTCAGCAAACGATAACGCTCATCTATCCCGGGTAACTTTTCATTTTCACGCTTCATGGTCATCGTCACCGTTTCGCTTATTATCCGATAAGTTTGATTTTTCACGCGAATGTTTTTAGGACTTATCACATTTGCCACATAAAGGAATAGCAACAATACTTAATAAGTCAAGACACCCAAAATGAAGGATATCGGATGAAATTATCACTTATTTCCGCTTTATTGATATTTCTGGTTCCAACCGCATGGGCTGATAATAACGGCGGGTTACAAAAAGGTGAAGCCCCGCCGCCACCGCACGCGCTTGATAGCGGATATCGCGGAACCGACGATGCGCGTATTATGACCATCGTTCAGGCAAAACAAATGCACGACGGTGCGACAATTTCATTACGCGGTAATCTTATTGATAGTAGCGGCGATAAGTTTGTATTTCAGGATAAAACCGGAAAAATCGACGTTATTATTCCCCAGGCAGTTTTCGACGGCAGAACGGTAAAACCCGACCAGATGATCAGTATCAACGGTTCGCTTGATAAAAAATCATCTCCTGCCGTCGTCCGTGTTGATCGTTTGCAGAAATAATTCAGCGAAGCGTTAACGCTGCAGTTATCCATCAAATCTCACCCCTTGGCTTAAGGAGTCAGCTATGAGTGATACAAAACAACGTACGAACGCTTACCCGCAGCCCCCGTTCCCGGAACAGCCGCAAACGCCGCCGGGACTGGCATCCGAAATGCAGCCTGTACCCGACCACGGGGAAACCAGCTATAAAGGACATGGCCGCCTTGCCGGCAAAAAAGCGCTGATTACCGGCGGAGACTCCGGTATTGGTCGCGCGGTGGCTATCGCCTATGCCCGTGAAGGTGCTGACGTTGCCATCAACTATCTGCCTGAAGAAGAAAAAGATGCCTCTGAGGTCATCGACCTGATCGAAGCGGAAGGTCGAAAGGCCGTCGCGCTGCCGGGGGATGTCCGGGACGAAACCTTCTGTCAGAATCTGGTCGAAGAAGCCGTGTCGAAACTGGGCGGGCTGGACATTCTGGTCAATAACGCGGGGCGTCAGCAGTTCCGTGAGTCGCTTGAAGACCTGACCACCGAGGATTTTGACGCGACGTTTAAAACCAACGTCTATGCCCCTTTCTGGATCACCAAAGCGGCCCTGCGTCACCTGAAAGCCTCCTCCGTTATCATTAATACCTCCTCCGTTCAGGCGGTGAAGCCCAGCCCCGTTTTGCTGGACTACGCCCAGACGAAAGCCTGTCTGGCGGTATTTACCAAATCCTTAGCCAAACAGCTGGGTCCAAAAGGCATTCGCGTCAACGCGGTTGCCCCTGGGCCTTACTGGACGGTACTGCAGTCCAGCGGCGGGCAGCCGATGGAAAAAGTGAAGGAGTTTGGCGGAGATACACCGCTGGGGCGTCCGGGTCAGCCCGTCGAGATTGCCCCGCTGTACGTCACGCTGGCCTCGGATGAATGTTCATTTACGTCCGGCCAGGTGTGGTGTTCTGACGGCGGTGACGGCGTGATCTAACCGCTTAACCCTTTCCCCTCAGTAATGAGCAATAAATGAACAAGGACGTTCGCTCTTATTCCCCTGCCGAAAAACATGTTGTAACTCAAACAGATCAAATGTTAAAAATATTTTGCTATCAGGTTATCAAAATTAAACAACTTAACTTGTCACCCGCATCGCTCTGTTTTTAACATCGCCTATGGAAAAAAATGGTCTGTTCAGTCAGCGCATACGCTTGCGCCATTTGCATACATTTGTGGCCGTCGCTCAACAGGGAACGCTGGGGCGTGCGGCTGAAACTCTTAACCTGAGCCAGCCTGCGCTCTCGAAAACCCTCAACGAGCTGGAACAGCTGACCGGTGCCCGTCTTTTTGACCGCGGGCGGCTGGGCGCACAGCTTACCATCGTTGGCGAACAGTTCCTTACGCACGCCGTTAAGGTGCTGGATGCGCTCAATACCGCGGGCCAGTCCCTGCATCGAAAAGAAGCGCAATCCAGTGAGGTGGTGCGCGTGGGCGCCTTGCCTACCGCAGCGCTGGGTATTCTTCCGCCGGTTATCGGCCAGTTCCACAAGCAGCAGCGGCATACCACAATTCAGGTAGCCACAATGAATAACACCATGCTGCTCGCGGGGCTGAAATCGGGCGAGCTGGATATCGGTATCGGTCGCATGTCCGACCCTGAACTGATGGGCGGTCTCAATTACGAGCTGCTGTTCCTGGAGTCCCTGAAGCTGGTGGTTCGTCCCAATCATCCCCTGCTGCAGGACACGGTGACGCTAAGCCGCGTTATGGAGTGGCCGGTAGTGGTGTGCCCGAAAGGGACCGTCCCCCGCCAGACCGCCGAATCCTTGCTGCAGATGCAGGGATGTACGCTCCCTTCAGGGTGTATCGAAACGCTGTCGGCCTCGCTTTCACGCCAGCTCACCCTGGATTATGACTACGTCTGGTTCGTCCCCTCCGGCGCGGTAAAAGATGATCTACGCCAGGGGACGTTGATCGCCCTGCCGATTACCTCCCCAGGAGCCGGCGAACCCATCGGCATTTTAACCCGGGTGGATACCCCCCTTTCCACGGGCGCACAGACGCTGCTGAGCGCTATCCGTAAATCAATGCCGGTATAACACCTTTTTCACCCCTCACCCTAACCCTCTCCCCTTAGGGGAGAGGGGACTAGCCCGTGCGTTAATCAATTAATGCGGAATAATTCATTAACAATTGCGTAAAACAATTTAACAGTTTTATCATAACGGTGAATTCACCAAATGGTTCGCAAATCATTTTATAAAACCGAATTCACTCGTATTAATCATTATTCCTCCCGCAATTATTACCCAACTGGTACATACCCGACGCTGCGGGGGATCGAAAGGAGAAAGACATGGCATTTGGCAGCGCGCCGCGCGGGATACCTCGTATTCTGCAGTGGCTTCTTGCCGGACTGATGATGCTCATCGGTCTGGCGGTCGGCGGGTTGGGCTTTAAGCTCGCCACCGTAGGCGGAAGTGGATACTTCCTGATCATGGGCGTGGTGATGGTGATTGCCGCGATCCTGATTTTCCTCAACCGCACCAGCGGGATCGTGCTTTACAGCATCGCATTTATTGCCTCGCTGTTCTGGGCGGTAAGCGATGCGGGCTGGGATTTCTGGCCGCTGTTCACTCGCCTGTTTACCTTTGCCGTTCTGGCCTTCCTCTGCGCCATCGTCTGGCCTTTCCTGCGTGCTGCGAACCGCAGCGCCGCGAACAAGGCGCCCGCTTTTGGCGTCGCGGCCGTGCTCGCGGTGGCCATGCTGATCAGCCTGGGCTGGATGTTTAAGCCGCAAACCCTCGTGGCAGCGAACGAACCCGTGCCGGTGAAACCCGTCGCACCCGGCGAGCAGCAAAAGAACTGGGAGCACTGGGGCAACACAACCCACGGCGACCGTTTCGCCGCGCTGGACCAGATTAACAAGCAAAACGTCAGCTCGCTGAAGGTCGCGTGGGTTGCGCACACCGGCGATATTCCGCAGAGCAACGGCTCGGGCGCGGAAGATCAGAACACGCCTCTGCAGATTGGCGACACGCTGTATGTCTGTACCCCATACAGCAAAGTGCTGGCGCTGGACGTGGATTCCGGTAAAGAAAAATGGCGTTATGATTCCAAAGCCACCGCACCGAACTGGCAGCGCTGCCGCGGTCTGGGCTACTTTGAAGATCATGCAAACGTGACGGTGTCACAAACAGGGACATCACCAGCGGCATGCCCTCGCCGTCTGTTCCTGCCCACCACCGATGCCCGTCTGATTGCCATCAACGCGGATAACGGCAAGGTCTGCGAAGACTTTGGCGAGCATGGCACCGTGGATCTGAGCGTCGGCATGGGCGAGATCAAGCCCGGATATTATCAGCAAACCTCCACGCCGCTGGTTGCCGGGAACGTTGTCGTCGTCGGCGGTCGCGTCGCGGATAACTACTCTACCGGCGAACCGCCGGGCGTGGTGCGCGCCTACGACGTTCACACCGGTAAACTGGCCTGGGCGTGGGATCCGGGTAATCCGAACCTGACCGGCCTGCCGCCGGAAGGCCAGACCTACACCCGCGGCACGCCGAACGTCTGGTCAGCGATGTCTTACGACGCCAAACTGAACCTGATCTACCTGCCAACCGGCAACGCCACGCCAGACTTCTGGGCAGGCGAGCGTACCGCGCTGGACGATAAGTACAGTTCCTCCATCGTCGCCGTCGACGCGGCCACCGGTCAGGTGCGCTGGCATTTCCAGACCACCCACCACGATCTGTGGGATTTCGACCTGCCTTCCCAGCCGCTGCTGTACGATCTGCCAGACGGTAAAGGCGGCACCACGCCGGTGCTGGTGCAGACCAGCAAGCAGGGCATGATCTTCATGCTTAACCGCGAAACCGGTAAGCCGGTGGCGAAGGTAGAGGAACGCCCCGTTCCGGCGGGTAACGTTGAGGGTGAACGCTACTCCCCAACCCAGCCGTACTCCGTTGGCATGCCGATGATTGGCAACCAGACGCTGACCGAGTCCGACATGTGGGGCGCGACGCCAGTCGACCTGCTGCTGTGCCGCATTCAGTTTAAAGAGATGCGTCATCAGGGCGTCTTTACCCCGCCTGGTCTCGATCGTTCCCTGCAGTTCCCTGGCTCACTCGGTGGGATGAACTGGGGCAGCGTCTCCGTTGACCCGAACAACAGCCTGATGTTCGTCAACGATATGCGCCTGGGTCTGGCGAACTATATGGTGCCGCGCGCGAACGTGGCGAAAAATGCTAGCGGCATCGAGATGGGGATTGTTCCAATGGACGGCACGCCGTTCGGCGCGATGCGTGAACGCTTCCTGTCACCGCTGGGCATTCCATGCCAGAAGCCGCCGTTTGGCACCATGTCAGCCGTTGACCTGAAAACCGGCAAGCTGGTGTGGCAGGTACCTGTCGGCACGGTGGAAGATACCGGCCCGCTGGGCATTCGCATGCACATGCCAATCCCAATCGGTATGCCGACGCTGGGCGCATCGCTCTCTACCCAGTCCGGCCTGCTGTTCTTCGCCGGTACCCAGGATTTCTACCTGCGCGCGTTTGATACCGCCACCGGGAAAGAGATCTGGAAAGACCGTCTGCCTGTCGGCAGCCAGTCTGGCCCGATGACCTACGTGTCGCCGAAAACCGGTAAGCAGTACATCATCATTAACGCCGGTGGCGCCCGCCAGTCGCCGGATCGCGGTGATTACGTTATCGCGTACGCGTTACCCGATAAGAAATAAGATGTGAAAAAGGGACCGAAAGGTCCCTTTTTTGTAGGTCAGATTTTGTAGGTCGGGTAAGCGAAGCGCCACCCGACACGGCTGGCAACTCAGAACGTCTCCCAGTTATCCCCGGAAACTACCGCCGCCGGGCGCAACGGTGCATTCTTCGCCACTGGCGCAGAGATCACCGCGCGGCCCGACTTTGCACCGTTCAACCGAAACGCGCCAACCGCCTCGGTCAGACGCGCGCCCTGTTCTTCCAGAGACGCCGCCGCCGCGGAGGCTTCTTCCACCAGCGAGGCGTTCTGCTGGGTCACTTTATCCATCTCAGAAATCGCCTGGCTCACCTGCACAATACCGCGACTCTGCTCATCGGACGCCGCGGCGATCTCCAGCATGATGTCGGTGACGCGTTTCACCGCGTCGACGATTTCATTCATGGTGTTACCGGCGGCGACAACCTCGCCGGAGCCCTGGTCAATCAGCGAAACCGATTCGTTAATCAGGCTTTCAATCTCTTTTGCGGCATTCGCACTGCGGCTTGCCAGAGTGCGCACTTCACTTGCCACCACGGCAAATCCGCGCCCCTGTTCACCCGCACGTGCCGCTTCTACCGCCGCGTTAAGCGCCAGGATATTGGTCTGGAACGCAATGCTGTTAATCACGGCGGTAATCTCAGAGATCTTCTTCGAGCTGCTGGAGATATTGCCCATGGTTTTCACCACGCCGGAGACCATCTGGCCGCCGCGGCTGGCTTTACCGGAGGCATCTTCCGCCAGCTTGCTGGCATGATGGGCGTTATCGGCGTTCTGTTTCACCGTCGCGGTCAGCTGTTCCATGCTCGCGGCGGTCTGCTCAATGGCCGCAGCCTGCTGCTCAGTGCGCGAAGAGAGATCGGTGTTACCGGCTGAAATCTCGCTGGTGCCGCGGTAGATCTCCTCCGCCCCCTGACGTACGGTGCCCACGGTGTTTTCAAGCGAGTGCTGCATGGTTTGCAGATCGCGCGTCAGGCGTCCAATTTCGCTGCGCCCCGCCACGTCGTCCGGCATCGTCAGGTCGCCCTTAGCGATATTCTCGATACGTTTCGCTGCACGCTGCAGCGGATTGATTACCGTGCGGCGCAGCACGACAAAGGTCATCGCCGTCAGCACCAGCGCCAGCGCAAACGCGCCTACCATAAACATCAGGCCCAGCTGCGTGCGGCTGTGCGCCTGCGCCGTCAGCGCATTGGCACGGTCGGTACGGATCTTAATCGCCTTCAGCAGAACGGCGTTGTAAGCGTCATCCAGCGGGCGCGCCGTTTCGTTTTCGTGGTTGATGATCGCTTCGAACATGCCGTTTTTGGCGAATTTCACCATCGGCTGCATGCCAGCGATATAGGCGTCGTACCGCGCCTTGAGATCCGCTTCCAGCGCTTCACCCTCAGCGGTGCGCACGGCACGATTCATATAGGCGGTAAAGCTCTCCTGGGACTGCTTAATGCGCGTTTCCGCCTCGCTGATGTTCTGCTTCATGGCATCCATCTCCGCGATACGGCTTGCCGCACCGGCGTGGATCAGGTTGATACGCGCGGTTCGCAGATGGTTTGAGCTGTTCGACAGCCCCATACGCACCTGAATTTCGGATGTGACATCCTGCTGATCGCGATCGGCCTGCAGCAGGAAATAACCCGCCAGACCCGAGCTCAAGGCAAACAGAAGAATAATGCCACCGAGAATGGAGGAAAACAGCGGAACCAGCCTGATGTGATGCAAGAAGCTCAGCTTACGCTGCGCCAGCATCGAAGTAGTGTTGTCCATGACCGTCGACTCTCTTGTAGGTAAGATGCGTAAAAACACGCCTGTCAGATAGTCATCGGCACGGTTGGGATTTAGATTACGGCTAAAAACGCCGCACTGGTCACACTTTAGAGAAGATTATCAAAGAAACGCCAGCGGCTAAAAACCGCTGGCAGAAGAGTTACTTGTCGCCGAAATGGATAACGGTACGGATGGATTTTCCTTCGTGCATCAGATCGAACGCCTCGTTGATCTGCTCCAGCGGTAAGCGATGGGTAATGAACGGATCGAGCTGAATCTTGCCGACCATGGCATCTTCAACCATACCCGGAAGCTGGGTACGCCCCTTCACGCCGCCAAACGCGGAACCGCGCCATACGCGCCCGGTGACCAGCTGGAATGGACGGGTTTTAATCTCCTGACCCGCTCCGGCCACGCCAATGATGATGCTCTCGCCCCAGCCTTTGTGGCAGCACTCCAGCGCGGAACGCATCACGTTGACGTTGCCGATACACTCGAAGCTGAAGTCCACGCCGCCGTCGGTCATCTCGACGATGACGTCCTGAATCGGTTTTTCGTGATCTTTCGGGTTCACGAAATCGGTCGCGCCCATTTCACCCGCCAGCCTGAATTTCTCCGGGTTGGTGTCGACCGCGATGATACGACCGGCCTTCGCCTGCACCGCGCCCTGAATCACCGCCAGACCAATGCCGCCGAGACCGAACACCGCCACGGTATCGCCCTCTTTGACTTTTGCCGTGTTATGCACCGCGCCAATACCGGTGGTCACGCCGCAGCCCAGCAGGCAGACTTTATCCAGCGGCGCCTGCGGGTTTACCTTCGCCAGCGAGATCTCCGCGCAAACGGTGTATTCGCTGAAGGTGCTGGTGCCCATGTAGTGATAAACAGGCTCGCCGTTATAAGAGAAACGGGTAGTGCCGTCCGGCATCAGCCCTTTCCCCTGGGTGGCGCGCACCGCCTGGCAGAGGTTGGTCTTGCCGGATTTACAGAACTTACACTCGCCGCATTCCGCCGTGTACAGCGGGATCACGTGATCCCCCGGCTTCAGGCTGGTCACGCCCTCACCCACTTCCACCACAATCCCGCCGCCTTCATGGCCGAGTACCGCCGGGAAGACGCCTTCAGGATCGTCCCCCGACAGCGTAAACGCATCGGTATGGCACACGCCGGTATGGGTGATTTTGATCAGCACTTCGCCTTTCTTCGGCGGTGCCACGTCGATTTCAACGATTTTCAGCGGCTGGCCGGGACCAAATGCAACTGCAGCGCGAGATTTCATCATGTCTTCCCTTTTTGTCAGGTGTGTGGGTTTATTTTAGATAAGAGCGCAGCAAATGGCCGACTTCCGCCATGCGTACGGCTCGCTGATCCGGCGTAGTTTCCCCCGCTACCAGCTCGTCTTTGAGGTGAATTTCAACCATTTCGCCCATCAGGCCATTGGCAGCCCCGCGCACGGCAGCGATTTGCTGCAGGATGGCCAGGCAGGGGTCGCCCGACTCCAGCGCGCGTTCAAGGGCATCAACCTGGCCCCGAATGCGACGGACGCGGGTAAGAATACGTTTTTTATCTTCGGGTGAATGCGGCATACGCCCTCCTGATACTATAGGGGGGTATGGTATTTAACTTTCCTGTCGATGTAAACCTTCTGTTTTCGTTGCAACAGCAGCGTATCTACTGCATATCATCAACCAGGCAAATGAAACATCAAAAAGACACAAGTCACTGAAATATATAATTTTTTAATGACATTATTTGCCTAACCGGATTGTAGCTTCCGTTGTTTAGTGACGATTTCATATACAACAGGAGTTAACACATGGCATGGAACAAACACGCAGCAGCCCTGCACGCACGCCAGAATGCGGGAACTTCATCGCAAAGACGCTGTGGAGAATTTACGCGTAAGGCAATACGTGCAGGTGGCGTGGATATTGGCAATGCACCTAACGCAAAGGACTATGGCAGTAACCTTGAACGAGCAGGTTTTCGAGTTTTAGGGCAAGGTGAAACATTACAGGAAGGCGATGTGGTTGTTATTCAGCCCTATGATGGCGGTAATCCTGCGGGTCACATGGCAATTTATGACGGCACTACCTGGTACTCTGACTTCAGACAAAGAGATATGTGGGGTGGCCCCGGATATCGCTCCGCACGCCCCGCTTACAAAATTTACAGGAAAAGCTGATGCGTTACGTTCTCTTGATGTGCCTGTTTCTTACGGGATGTTCAACACAAATGGATGCGCCGGAAAAACGCACTCATGACTTTTACAAGTTTTACCTCACTGCTTTCGTTACAGACAGCAAAGAAGATAATCTCGATTCACCAAAAATGCGTGACTATATTGCGCAAGACACACTCTCCCGACTGCAGAAAATTTCCTCTCTCTATGAACAAGAAATTATCGGTTCCGACTATTTTACCTATACGCAGGACTATGCGGCTGAGTGGATCCCTGACCTAAGCGTAAGCAATGCGATTAACTCTGCGTCCGGGAAAGTTGTTAACGTTCAGTTGGGTGTGGGTAATGAGCGGAAACTGCAGCTAAAAGTGTATCTGCGCATAGAAGACGGTAAATGGAAAATTTATCGCGTCACCGATGCAAGCCATCATTTCGAACAGTATATTTTTGACGACAGGGCGATTGCTGCCGCACAACGGTATGCGGCCAGTATAACTTCTCCATAATTAGCAAGATCGGTCAGGATTCTGGCCGTTCGCTGAGGCAAAGTGGGTCATCAGGAGGATGCAATGAACGATGCAATCAAAACGGCTTACCGCGAGCGCTTCACGATGGTGTGCGACTATATCGCCCGCCATCTCGATGAACCGCTCACGCTGGAGAAGCTCAGCGCGTTAGCCTGCTGTTCGCCTTATCATTTTCACCGGCAGTTTCTGGCATTTAGCGGTCAGCCTCTGTATCGCTATATCCAGTGGCTACGCCTGCGTCATGCTTCCTGGCGGCTGGCGTTTAACCCTCAGGATAAGGTGATTGATATTGCGCTCGATGCCGGCTTCCAGAGCCCTGAATCGTTCAGTCGCGCCTTCAGAAATGCGTTTGGAAAAAGCCCGCGTCAGTTTCGGCAACAGCCGGACTGGCTGAACTGGCACCAGCGCGTACCGAAAATGACCTTTCAGGAGCAAAAAACGATGGAAGTTAAGATTGTCGATTTCCCACAGACCCGAGTGGCAATGCTGCAGCACCGTGGCAGCCCGGATCGGGTTAATGACAGCGCGGCGAAATTTATTGCCTGGCGTAAAACCACGGGCTTATCGCCAGTACACGAAAGCAGCACGTTTGGCATTGCCTGGGATGACCCGGCAACTACGCCAGCAGACGCCTTTCGCTTCGATATCTGCGGCAGTATCGCTGAAGCGATACCAGAAAATGAATTTGGGGTTTCCAATGGTGAAATCGACGGCGGACGTTACGCCGTCGGGCGTCACACAGGTTCTCTGGATACCATTTCCGCCACGGTGTGGGCGATGTTTCGTGACTGGCTGCCGGCCAGCGGCGAAACGCTGCGCGATGCCCCGGTATTTTTCCACTACCTCAACTTTATTCACGAGATGCCTGAACATGCGCTGCAAACGGATATCTACCTGCCGTTAAATTGACTATCCCTTGTTTACCACCTTATTTCCGTTTTCTCACAAGCGCTGTTATATGCCTGACACAGGAACCGCACGCATTATATAAATTATATTAGGATCTGTTACTTATGGGCCACCCGCGCCTGCCGATTGCTTGCGGCAGGCGCTACCCCGCCGCTGCGCGATCTGTGCAAAAAATCAAACACACCTTTAGATAAATGCCACTTACTCTGACGTATGTTCCCAGCTAGTATTCAGAAACATGACGAATTAAAGTCGCGACTTAATCGTCGCAGCACCTCTAATGCAGATAAGCCAACACGCGGAGATAAAATGCTGTTCATTTTCACAATGTTTATATTTTCACTGACGCTTTCATTTTCTCCTGGCCCCGTTAATATGGTAATTATATCGTCTGGGGCCGCTCACGGTTTTAGAAAGACCTTCTCATTTGTCTCCGGTGCAACAATAGGGTTTACGTTATTACTTATCTTTATTTGTTTCGGTTTTTACGCTGCAATCGAAAAACACCCTTTGTTTTTCCGGTACCTTAATATTGTCGGTTCTTTATTTATAATGTATCTGGGCTATAAGATAGCGTCATCCCGTCCCGATATATCATTAACAAAAACAGATTCTCCTGGTTTTGCTCAGGGTTTTGTCATGCAATGGATCAACCCTAAGGCATGGACCGCGTGCGCCTCAGGGGCAGCGATGTTTTCCGAACCCTCAAACCCTGCGACAGCATTCGTCTTTGTAACGGTCTATTTTTTAGTCTGTTACCTGTCGCTATCCGCATGGGCATTAATGGGAGCAAAGGTGTCGGTGCTGCTCAGGAGCACACAGCAGATCCGTACGTTTAACGTGTTGATGGGCGGACTGTTGCTTATTACGGCGTGTTACATGCTCTCTTTAGCATTTTAAACTCGTTATAACGTATGGGACTCAATCGCGTTATAAATATCATTAATCAATTTGTAGGCAATACTGCTGGTCGACATATTAGAAGGCCATACGGCATAGACTTTCAGCGGTTCTAATGACCAGTCAGGGAGTATTTCCTGCATGTCTCCACGCTTAACGTCCTCTTCGCTTAAATAACGGGGAGGTGCTGCGAGACCAATTTGTTGCCTGGCAAGCGCATAAGCGGCTTCGACATTATCTACATACACGGCAGGAGTATACGTTACGACCGCCACTTCCCCATTTTTATAGCGAAATTCCCGGCTATTCTGCCGCATATTGAGTCCAATCCATGGCAGTTGCGCCAGGTCATCAGGATGCGTAATCGTCGGGTAATGGCTGAGCAAATCACGGGAAGCAACGACCTGGCGCGGCAGCACAAAAAGATGGCGTGCTTTCAGTGAACTGTCCGGAAGTTCGCCGATTCGAAATGCAACATCAATACCGTCAGCAATAATATCTCTGCGCGTATCACTGTAAGAGATATTCAGTAAAATGCCCGGATGTCGCTTTATAAAATCGGCCAGATGCCGGGTAAACGCACTCTTTAAAAAAACGGCAGGAAGTGAAACAGTAAGCTTATTCGCCGTTGATATCGAACGCTGCTTGAATTCAATGACCCCCTGCTCATACAGCGCCAGCATCGATTTAGCCGTTTCCAGCAAATTTGCGCCATCGTGAGTCAGAGAAAGTTTGCGGGTGTTTCTGTAGAGCAGCGCGCAGCCAAGATTTTTTTCCAGCTTTGATAAATGCGTGCTTGCCGTTGCGGTTGTAAGCCCTAACGCTTCTGCCCCACCTGAAATGGATCCAGCTTCAGCAATCTTTGCAAACACTATCAGATAACGGATGTCATCAATCATTTATCGTCCTGTTGCGACGGCGTTCCTGCGAACTCCTCATTCAATCATAGAGTTACGATATCGTACTTTCCTCCCCGGCCGTATCTCTTTTTATAGGGAGGGCTATAGCGCCCTACCAATTTTAGTGTAAAACAATAAATGTTTATTGTTAAACGATAAACTCCAGGCTAGCCTGCACGCACTTCAACTTACTTTTTGCCTGGAGAAGCATCGAATGAAAAGAAGTCTGCTGTATGGCGTTTTGCTCGCGGGGATCGTGCTTTGCGCCCCCTTACACGGTGCGGAGCTGTCCGGTTATGCGGGTCTGGGCGTCGCGGTCAGTCCCGTTTATTCGGGATCGCGGCATTACGCCCCCGGACCGCTACTGAAGGGCGGCCTGAGTCTGAAGAGTAAAGACTGGGGGCAATGGGATCTCTCCACGGAGGGGCTGGCATGGACATTTCACCCCGACGCCCCGTTTGCCGTGAGCCTGCTGCTGGCCTCTGATGAGGGGCGAAAAGAGACGGTTAACTATCCCTTTTCCGCTCGAAAAAACCGTGATCTCCAGGGAATGGGTGATATGGCCGACATGCTGATGGCGGGCGCGGAAATGCGTTATCAACGCGAGGACTGGACGATATGGCTGCGCGCGTTAAGTGCAACGCAAAAACACCGGTACGGTGGCGAGACGCAGCAGCTGGCGAGGACCGTGAACAGCGGCGTAAAGTCCACCCTCTGGCGCGGGCAGGACGTCGAATTTTCGGTCGCAGGTGACATCACCTGGGCCAACAGCGGCTATCAGCAGCGCCATTATGGCGTCACCGCGAACCAGTCTCAGCGCACCGGGTTTGAGGCGTATTCCCCATCTTCGGGTTTACAGGAAGCTGGAGTCGATAGCGAACTGGTCTGGCACATCAGTGAAAATCTGGCGGCTGGGGTGACCGGTCGCGCAGCCTGCCTGCTTGATGAAGCGGGTAAAAGCCCGCTGGTTAACAGCCGCATGCAGTACACCCTGTCATCAATGATCCAGTACGAGTTCTGAGGCGCAGACCATGAATAAACAGTATGTATACAGCCGCAGGCGAGTGTTAGCCGCAGGGGTGGTTTTTGTGTCGCTGATTGCCGCAGGCATCTACCTGCAGCCGGGCGTCAGCACGCCGTCCCCGCGCCAGACGGGTGATGCAACCATCGTCTCGTTCCTGACGCCACTCCTCAGCGGGGCGCGTGGCAGCGTTGCCGTCGCACTTATCACGCCAAAAGGCGTGCAGTACGCCCTGTGGGACAGCGATTTTACAAAACAGTATGAAATCGCCAGCCTGACCAAAACCATGACCAGCAGCCTGTTGATTGAGGCGCAGCGACGCGGCGAGGCGACTCCGCAAACCCGCGTCGGTGAACTTATTCCGGAGATCGCAGGCCCGGCGAGCGATATTACCCTGGCGCAGCTGGCTTCGCATCGCTCCGGCCTGCCGCCGCTGGCGACGTCGTTACCCGAGAAAGTTCAGGTTATTAAGTCCATCATCCTGCGAGACAATTTCTGGGACTTCGATGAGGAGACATTAATAGACATGGTGAATAAAGCCAGCGTCGAACGCCCGACCGGATTTGACTATTCCAACACCGGCTATGCGCTGCTGGGACTGGCGCTGGCGCGTGCATCGCATCAATCTTTTGCTGACCTCCTGCAAACGCGCGTATTCGCTCAGGCGCACATGACAGGTTCTGTCGTCGCCAGTGATACAACGCCCGCCTCTTCCACGTTCAGCCGGGGTCGATCCGCTTCCGGCCTGAGCGAAGCGCCGTGGAAAATGCACGCATTTACCCCCGCCGGAGGCGTGCGTTCAACCATTGTCGACATGGCCCATTACGCTCAGTCGCTGCTGGCAGGACCGCTCGCATGGCGCGACGCAATGACGCCGCAGTTTGCAACTGACGATCCCGATTCACGCGTGGGCTATGGCTGGTTCACCACACGCATTCAGGGGCGCGATATCACCTGGCATGATGGTGAATCGTCGGGGTTCGCTTCCGCTATCGCCTTCGACCGACAGCGTAAAAGCGCCGTGGTGATCCTCTCCGACACCGCGTGGCCGGTGGTTGTCCCGGCCATGCGGCTGCTATTAACCCCGCCATCTCATACAGCAGAGGCGCATCATGAACTGGATTGATATTCTCTGGGCGATACTGACCTTCGTCTCGGCCCTGCTGTTTGGGTGCGGAACGTGGGCCGCGCAGTATAAACTTCGGCTGATGAACACAATGCTGACCGTTGGGCTCATTCTTTATTGCATGGAAATGATGCAGACCATCACCCATCTGAGCAGTTCAGGCTACCTGTTCAGAATGCTCACCTGGGTGATTCAGGCGTCTTATCTCGCCTTTTGCGTCTATCATGTGTGGCCAAAACCCTGGATGAAACGCGCCGCTAACTGGCTGAACGGCGGTAAGATTGCCATCGCGCTAATGCTTATGTCATGCTTGTGCGTGCTGGTCTTAAAATAATATGAAACACTCAGGAAGGTTCGATGTGAATGGTGCGAGGGGTAAACTCAGTCTGGTGTTCATCGCAGGGGTGCTGCCGCTATTTCTCATCCTGGCATTAATCACCCCTTTGTGGATTTATTTCACCGGCGAGTCGTTTTTTATTTCCACTCTGCTAAAGCTCGCCGAGGTTCAGAAAGACGATCTGGCTGTTGCAACGGTTTCGTCGCTGCACCAGATACTCCTGCTGGCGATCCTTTATCTTCCGGCGGGGCTGTTTGCCTTTGCCGTCTGGCAGGGAATGAGCGTCACGCGTCAGGTTCGTCAAAAACAGATCCTCTCCCGGGCTCTGGCAAACAGCGTTCGCAAGATTGCCATCGCGATGTTAAGCCTTGGGATCGCACTGCCGGTCTGTCGCTTTTTGATCCCGCTGACGATCGCGTGGCCGGGACATTACTACCAGGTCACCCTTTTGCTTGGGGATTTTGTTCTGCTATTAACAGGCGGTTTGCTGCTGGTAACCTTTCACTCCCTGGTCGAAGGGATCAAAGCGGAAGAAGAAAATAAGGAGTTCATCTAATTATGGCTGTCGTGGTTCATCTGGACAAAATGCTGGTAGAGAAGAAAATGACGTCCAGAGCACTGGCAGCCTTTGTGGGGATCACTGAGCAAAACCTGTCGCTGCTCAAGTCCGGCAAGGTGAAAGGGATACGTTTTGATACGCTGGCGAAAATATGCGAGGCACTGCAGTGTCAACCGGGCGATATCCTCTCCTGGGAGCCGGACAGCCCGGAATGACGCGCCAACCCCCACTCTCTGTGGGAGTCCCCCGCACAGAGATATATCCGAAAACCACCCTGTTGGGTGCTGAAATTAACCTTTCGTCTCTCACATCCGCAAAGAACGGCTATCCTTTAATTATCAACAAAAGGAGGCAAAAATGTCTGATATCGGTACTGATAAAAACACCCAGTTTGCTGAAGACAAAGCAAAAAATAAACTTGATGAACTTGCAGGTTCGGCGCAGCAGCAGTTTGGTGAGTTCGTTGATTCACCAAAGCATCAGGTAAAAGGTGCGGCAAAAAAATATGCCGCGCAGGCCAGCGATGCTGTTTCCGATGTTACTGAAGCGGTCAGAAATAATCCCCTCACCGGCCTCGTCGCAGCGGGTGCGGTCGGTATTGTTCTCGGCCTGTTGCTGGGTCGAAAATAATAAAAGGCCCTTCGGGGCTTTATTTTTTTTGTTAACTGAACAACCTGACCATGCGGTCTAACTCTTCCTCTTTCACAGCACGCGATAAATAATAACCCTGAAAGTTTTTGACGCCCAGCGCGACTAATTTTTCGAATTTCTCTTCACTATCAACCCCCTCTGCAATGCAGTCTGCCCCAGTCATGTCGCTATAAATCTGTATCGCTTTAATCAAGTTATAGTCATTGTCGTTTGCCACAAAATGCTCGACGATGTCCCGATCCAGTTTGAGTCCGTCAAAATGCACCTGGCGCACCGGGAACATGGTTTGGTGGTTAGAGAAACAGTCATCCAGAAACAATCGACACCCCGTATTGCGTAAATGCCGCATGGTTTCAGGGATCCTTTTGTCCTTCGTCACGTCAATATCTTCTGCAAATTCAAAGACCAGCTTTTCGGCCCACTGCGGTTTGAGCAGCATGCCAATGGCTTTTCTCGCCATATCTGGCAAGGCATTGCCGGAAGCCAGACGAGGCGGGATATTCACTGAAAAATAGTATTTCCCGTTATACTTATTAATTCCTGATACGGCGGCATGAATGACTAGCGCCGTTATTTTTAGCCATATCTCATAACTGGAAATATCCGTAAGAAAACCGGTTGGTTTGACAATCTTACCATTCTTATTCCAGCGAATGAGTATCTCAAACCCTACACCTTTTTTATCACGATCGGTAATGATCTGATAGGCAGGAAATATCTCTTTGTTATGCAACGCATTGAAGATTTCTGCTTCCTTATCCGTAAATTCCGTTTTTTGACTTCGCCGATTAATGCTTCCCTCCGCTTTTAAATTGTGCGGATCGTGTAGCCATCGCTTAATTAATCTTAATTTAAGCACACCTTCCTTGCGGTGGGTGTAAACCGTTTTATTAGAGAGCCCCATTCTGTCGCACATTTCTTTTACGGACATGCCGCGGTAGAAATTTAACAATACATCAATCTCTCTTTTAGTAAGCCATTTAATATTTTCATGCGGAGAAATATCCGCACTGCGTTCGCGTAATAAACGTGAGCGGTCCTTAAACCCGTTATGGTGGGTGTGAAAACAGGTTATTACATCTGAAACATGGGCTATACGAATTAATGACAATTGATAGCGGTTATTTAAAAGACTGCTAAGGGTGCGATACAACCAGCCATCCGGTATGTCACCATACAGGGTGACGCGTCGAATAACGGGGAGTGCATTGAGCACGGATGCCAGTCGCTTCAGGCTCTCCAGAAGATCGACAATACCTTTTCCGAGAAAAGCCACAATATGAGCATTCTGATTTATAAGGATATTTTGCAGTTCCTGTTGAGAGACCTCATCCCCCTCAAAGTGAATATGCGTGGCCTGTACTCCGTACCTGCTAAGGATCTCACGATATCCCTGGAATGTGAACGCGCAGGCTGAAACGACAAATTTTTGTTCATCGCACGCCCCATTTCTGAGAGAAACTTTGTGGATCATAACCAGCTCCTGGGCACCAAAAGCGCCGTTTCCATTTGTGAATAAATTAAATTTATTGCACACGTTGAGAACAGTAATTTTATCCTGGAGCCTCAGGGTAAGATACAGTTATCAGCCTGATTCACTGGAACATCTTTGCGTTAATCACCAGTTCGCAAATATACTTTTCTTTGCAAATAACAACGGCAAATATCTCATTCTCAGGGTATAATGAGAATTCCGAAAAAGAAGACTGAACACTTCATCTATCGGCTCATTAAAATACGAGAAAAATGCTATGGATAATCACATCTCATCCAGGGCCTTGCTACATCGAAGGGATGTTATAAAGAACAATCCGCGATTCGGTGAGGCAATATTAGAGCACTACACAATTAATGACACCATCTATAAAAAACAACCTCTTTTCTACAAGACAATGCTGCAGGAATCACGATTTAACATTATCCTCTCTATGTGTTGTTTTATTTTTGGAAATCAGGCGGAGTCAGTTTCAGAGATTAAAGATTTATGTTCTCGCTATAAGATAGCCAGCCCCAACAGCGTTATTGCAATCATTACGATACTGAGAACCACCGGGCGTATCAAGACCTGGCGCTGCACGGAAGACCGACGCAAAACGAGAATCGCGCCAACTGAAAAAGGCCTGAATGAACTTAAGCGTTATATGTCCGGCGCATTTTTGCCCGTCAGTATTCTTTACCCGACATTCAATATTAACGTGAACCTGCTGGACAATGATATTTTGAGAAATAACTTCTTCCGCCGCGCGGCAGAATATCTTTTTCGGGGATTAACGTTCAGGAAGGTGTTGCCTGAAGTGGGATTATTTATCGATAAAGATGGCGGACGTATGATTATGCTTTATCTTTACCTGCAGGCTATGAAAAATAAATCTGCCCATGGTGCCATCATCGACTATTCAGCCAGCACGCTCGCAAAAGAATTTTTCGTTTCGCGTATCCACGTCAACCGGATTATCAAATCGGCTCAGGAGGCAGGCTACCTGAAAGATCGGGGTGATGGTCGGCTATCGATATACCCGGCGTTTATCGAACTCGTCGAAAATTATGCCGGGTTATATTTTGCCTATGTTACGCATTACATCAACGTAGTACCCAAAGAGCGACGCCACGCTAACAACGCGACGTCAACCGTATAATCCTCCAGGCGTTCGGTCTCCCGAACGCCCTTCACCTATCGTTCCCGCAGCGCCTCTTTTGCCTTATTCAGCGGTTTCAACAGATAATCCAGAATGGTTTTGCTGCCGGTTTTAATATCAACGGTAGCAATCATGCCCGGAAAGACCGGAAATTCCTGCCCTTGCTTATTGGTCAGATGATTACTGTCGGTACGAATATAGACGCGATAGTAGTAGACATCTCTTTTCACCTCATCCTGCAGGGTGTCCGGGGAAATCATGGTCACTTCCCCTTCCAGCCCGCCGTAAATGGAGTAGTCATAGGCCGTCACTTTCACCAGCGCCTTCTGACCGGGATGGATAAACGCCACATCGCGCGGCGATATTTTCGCTTCGACCACCATCTGATCGTCAAGCGGGACCAGGCTCATCAGCTTGCCGTTCGGCGGGATAACGCCTCCCACGGTCGTGACGTCAATGTCCTTCACGATCCCACGAACCGGCGCATTGAAGGTCAGCCGGGTCAGGGAGTCCTCACGCCCTTTCATCACCGAACGCTGGGCTTCAATCTCCGCGTTGGCTTTCGCCAGCTCTTCACGGGCGCGAACGTAATACTGGTTTTTCATCTCGGTAATTTTGTTCTCAAGCTCATTTTTTTGACGCTCAAGACGCAACACCTCAACCTTGCTGGCCGCCCCCTGGGTCACCAGCGGCCGGGTTAACGACAGCTCGCGCTGCACCAGCTCGGCCCCCTCACGCAACCCGGCCAGCCCTTTTTCGAGGCTTTCACGACGGGACTGGTAGAGTGCCGTTTCCTGTTTGACCAGCTCAACGTCGTCATCCAGCTCACCCGGAAACGCCAGTTCCGTGTCGTTGACTTCGGCCTTCAGGCGCGCCGCCGTGGCCATCGCCGCATTCAGACGAGACTCACTCTCCAGCACGCTCGACTCGGTTTTTGTCCGATCAAGCTGCGCAAGCTGCTGGCCGCGTTCCACAATGTCGCCTTCGCGCACCATCAGGCTGTGGATAATGCCGCCTTCCAGGGACTGGATGACCTGCTCATGCGAAGACGGTATCACCTTGCCGCTGCCGGTCGTCACCTCATCAAGATGGAACAGGCTCGCCCAGGCGATAAACGCCGCCAGCAGGGCGAACAGCGACCATGCCACCAGGGTTGAGCGCGGCAGGCGTGGCTCCTTCAGTCGGCTATTGAAACGGGAGAAATCATTCATGCCGCGCCCTCCTCGGCAACCGCCGCCGGCTTCATGGTCACGGTGCGCTGCGCTGTCTTTTGCGGCGCCATTCCGTGCTGGTGCAGGATGGCGTCGCGCGGGCCGTCCATCACCACCTTGCCGTTTTCCAGCACGATGATGCGGTCGACCAGGTCCAGGATCGGCAGGCGATGCGTCGCCACCACCAGCGTCCGGCGTTTACCCAGCCATGTGTGAAGATGCTGAATAAACTGCTTCTCGCTCATTTCGTCCAGCCAGGCCGTTGGCTCGTCCAGCAACAGGATATTCGGCGAGGTGATCAGGGCACGCGCCAGCAGCAGCGCCTGACGCTGTCCGCCCGAGAGTCCCGTTCCGCCCTCGTTGATGATAGTGTTCAGCCCCATTTTCTGTTTGCGCACAAACTCCAGCGCGCCGCTGTTAACCAGCGCCTGATGAATTTCGTCATCGGTCGCCAGCGGGTTCCCCATCAGGATGTTGTCCCGCACGGAGCCAAAGAACAGACGGGCCTGCTGGCTCAGCAGCTGCATGTCGCGACGCACGTCGGCCGGGTCGAGGTGATTGAGGGCAATATCGTCCAGCAGAATGCTGCCCTGCTGCGGCTCCTGCATGCCCGCCAGAAGCTGTAACAGCGTGCTTTTACCGGAGCCATTACGTCCGAGCACCGCCACGCGCTCTCCGGCGCGGATCTGCAGCTTGCTGATGTTAAGTACGGTGAGTTTCTCTTCCTCGTCGTAATAAAACCCAACGTCCTCAAGCGCGTAGTCGCCGCGCAGGTGGGCCTTGTGCACCTTCTTGCCGTGCTGCGGATCGTCAATCGGCCGCTGCATCAGATCGTCCAGCCCCTTGCGGGCCACTTTTGCCGACTGCCAGCGCGAGAGCACGCCTGAGATCTGCGACAGCGGCGCAATGGTCCGTGACGCCAGAATCGAGGTACCCACCAGCGCACCGGTGGTCATGTCACCGCTGATGACCAGGTAACAGCCCACCAGCAGTACCACCGCATAGACGATAGACTGCACCTCCTGCGTCCAGGTGAGCAGCAGGCCCGTCAGCCAGCGCTGCTTCATGCCGACGCTGGCGGCGACGTCGTTGGTGTTATTCCACTGGTTCTGGAAACGCTGCTCGGCGCGCATCAGCTTGATGTCTTCAATGCCCTGCACCGCTTCCACCAGCGTGGCGTTACGGATGGCGGATTCACGCATCCCTTCGCTGGAGAGTTTCCCCAGCGGGCGCTGCACCAGCAGGCCGGGGATGAGCAGCAGCGGCACCGCGAGCAGCACCACCAGCACCAGCGGGCCGCCAATCATCCACAGAATAAAGACGAACAGCAGGAAGAACGGCAGATCGGAGATAGCCGCAATGGTGGTGGAGGTGATGAGCTCCCGCACCGACTCCAGCTCTCGGATCTGCGCGATAAACGATCCGGTTGATTTGGATCGCGCGCCGTTTTTAATCCGCAGCGCGTGGGCAAACACGCGTTCAGAGATACGCAGGTCGGCGCGTTTGCCCGCCACGTCAGAAATATGCACGCGCAGCATGCGCATGATGAATTCGAACACGATGGCAATCATCACGCCGCCAAACAGCACCCACAGCGTGGCTTCCGACTGCGACGGCACCACTCTGTCGTAGACCTGCATGGAGAAGACCATGCCGGAAAGCGCCAGCACGTTGGCCACCAGCGCCACCAGCATAATGTCGCTGTAGCGTCGCCAGTCCTTCAGCGCCAGCTGCCAGAACCAGTTTTTCTCATACGGTTTAATGTAGTCATCCACGCGGGCATCCGGCGTGGACTCAAGCGGGCGCAACACCATCAGCCCCTTTAGCCGTGCCCCGAGCTCGTCACGCGTCAGCGTCGTCTCCAGCCCCGCGTCGCCGCTGAACTGCAGGCTGACGTTGCCTTCGTTGTCCATGCGGTTGATCACCGCAATCTGCCCGCCGGTGAATTCCGCCAGCAGCGGCAGGCGCCACGGATCGAGGGATACCGCTTCAGCCGCCACCATACGCATCCCCAGCCCAAGCTGGCGCGCCATCTCCTCCAGCACCAGCTGGCGCGGAGACTGGCTTTCATGGTTAATCGTGACCCGAACATGCTCCGCTGAGAAATCCAGCCGATAATGTTTCGCGATGATAAGCATGCCCTGCAGCCAGGGTTCGTACTGTGGATGTGTCTTCATAATCTCCGGGTTAACGCAATTCGTGTAAAAGAAACGCCAAAAGGCCGCGAGGAGCGCTCCCCGCGGCGTTGGTTTACGCAATTAACAGCTGATGATTCGCCAGCAGCGTCGCCAGATCCGTCTGCACGCCGTTCAGGGTCACCAGAGTGGTTGGCGAGAACTGGCCGCCTGTACCGTCCAGGTCAACCTGGATCTCGGTATTGCTGCCGTTCTGCACCACGCGGATGTAATCGCTGATATTGCCCGCGCTGCTGTCCAGCGTGGCCACGCCGTTCACGTAGCTCGCCGAACCCGTGCCGGTATAGCCGCTGCCGGAGAGCAGATCGCGCAGGTCAATACGATCCGTGTCCGCGGTCCCTTCCCAGGTGCCGACCGTAAAGCCGTTCACCACGTCGTGACCGTTACCGCCCGTGGCATCCGAGGCGTTGATCAGCTTGTAGAGCAACGTATCGTGACCGCCGCTGCCGATGTTGAAGGTGTCGTTCCCGCCGCGGCCTTCGAACCGGTTATCACCGCTGTTGCCGGTAATGACGTCGTCGAAGTCCGAGCCGTTAATTCCCTCAATGTTGAGCAGTCGTGACGTACCGAATCCGGTGTTCTGCGCGGTTGAGAGGCGCAAATCCACGGTTACGCCGGAGGTCGCATTGCGGTAATCCACCACGTCCATCCCACCGGTGTTGCTCCAGGTGTCATGGTCGGAATGGGTAGTCCAGCCGCCGGAACCGTTGTAGGTATAGGTGCCATCCTCTGCGATAAAGGTGTCGTTATACCCGGTTCCGGTAATGGTTCCGCTGTGGCCGCCGGTGGCCGCTTCGGCCGTCAGGACGTAGCCCTCTTTGCCGTTGCCCGCCTCCAGGCCGCTCCAGGTGACGTTATCCGACACGCCGTTGGTGATCTTCAGGATCTCGGCCGAGTAGGTTTCATTCGGATCCAGCCCGTAGAAGCTCACCAGCGCAGAGGTATCGTTCGAACCGATACCGGACTGGGCGTTGATGATCTGCGAGGCCACCAGTACGCCCGCGGCGTTGTACAGATTGACCGTATTGCCGTAGTAGGCGTTGATGCCCTCGCTGTCGACAATGTGCAGGTGCATCGCGGTGCCGTCAGCAATGGTTTTGCTGTTTTGTACCAGCACCACCTTGCCGTTCTGCTGAGAGACCAGCAGATCCTGCGCACCGTCCCAGTTGTAGTCCACTGCCGCCACGCCGGTGACGTTCGCCAGTCCGGAAGCCAGCTGGCTTGCAGTCCAGGTCGAGCCGTAACCGTTGTTGGTGAACAGCGTTGCCGTCTGCGAGCCGCCATAGGTGCTGAGCTTGACGATGTCCATCTGCCCGTCACCGTTCCAGTCCACCGCCACCGACAGATACCCCGCCGTGGCGTTAGAGGCCTCGACCGCGCTCTTGGTGGTTGAGAGCTTCCCGGTACCGTCGTTGTAGTAGATCACCCCGCCGTTGTTGTTGTAGCTGCTGCCCAGGTACAGATCCATGTAGCCATCGCCGTTGAAGTCCGCCCACGTCATGGACGCCGCCGTGGTGGTATTCGAGGCGTTGGCCACAAACACATTCGTCAGGTTCTGACCGATAGAGAGCGTGCCGTTACCGTTGTTGTTGATCACGGTTAACGAGTACGCGCCGCTGCGGTTGGTGTGCTGAACCACATCCACGGTGCCGTCATTGTTAATATCGACGCCGGAGATTTCACGCATGGTGGTGAACTGTCCCCAGAACCCCGCACCGCCGTACGTGCCGTCAGGCGAGAGTACCCCGTTGTTGTTGATCAGATAGGTAATGGAGTCCGCGCCGGAGTCACCGTACGCCAGATCCAGATAGCCATCCCCGGTTTTGTCGTACGCAATCACGCCGCCGTACCAGATGGTGGTCCCCATCGCCAGCTGGCTGGCGTTATAGGTGCTGCCATCGTAGGTCCACATCACCTGCGTGGATCCTGAGTAGGTGGTCTCCGTGGCGAAAATGTCCTGCGTGCCGTTTCGGTCAAAGTCGGCGGCGGTCTGGCTCACCACGTAATAGCCGCGGGTGTTGGTCAGGGTATTCCCGGCATAGGTCGAGCTATCGCTGCTGGAATAAGACTGGCCGTTAGCAATGATGTTCCACAGACCGCTGCTGTTCATGCCGAGGGTCATGGTGGAGTTGTTGCTGTTCCCCGCCGTGGTCGCCCAGTCGGTATTCACCGAAGTGGTGTCAATCACCAGGCTGCCGGTTGCCGTACCGGTGGTATTGCCGTTACCCGCGCTGCTCTTCACCTGCGCCGTCACGCTGTAGCTCGCCACGCTCAGCGCATCGCCGTCCGGGATCTGCAGATACCAGGTGTTGTGATCCGGATCGACCACCACCGCGCCGCCGGTCTGGGAGGTGTAGATTTTGCCGTTCACCGTCACCACCAGGTATTCACCGTTCACCAGGTCAGCGGAGACGGTGCCGGCGACAATCGGCGTGGTGTCCGACGTGGTCTGCGCGGTAATCGCCGCCGTGGTGGTCGGGATGCTGGTATCAACGTTCAGCACAAAGCCGTCAGACTCCGTGTAGTTACCGGCCCTGTCGGTGACGCGCACAATGTAGGTGTGATTTCCGTCGCTCAGGCCGTTGTCCTGGAAGGACCAGCTTGCGCTGCCGTTCATGGTCACCTGACCGAGCAGGACCCCGTCACGATAGAGCTGCACAATTTCACCGTCGTCCGGAGCGCGGTTAAGCGTCCCGTTGATCAGCGGCGAGTTATCGTCCGTTGCCACCGCGCTGCCAAAGGTGCCCTGACGCTCGCCTTCACCGTCGGTATAGCTCACGACCGTACCCACCGTGGTTGGCGGCGTGGTGTCCACCGTCACCTCCTGAGAGGCGGTGGAGCCGACGTTGCCCGCCTGGTCGATAATCCGCACCTGGTAGGTGTAGTCTCCGTCAGGCAGATCGCGGGTATCGGTGTAGCTCCAGCGCTGGTTGGTGACCGTGGTATCGAGCCAGGTGTTCCCGCCGTCCAGGCTTATCTGTACGCGCTCGTCGCTTGCCAGCGCGCTGCCCAGCGAACCGTTGATGGTCAGCGTGGTGTCCATGGTGATGAAATCACTCCCGGACTGGCCGGTATCTTCGCTGATGCTGTCGATGGTGACGCCGTACTGCGGCGCCTGCGTATCCACCGTCACCGCCTGCGAGGTGGTTGCCCCGACGTTCCCCGCCTGGTCGACGACCCGCACCTGGTAGCTATGGCTGCCGTCGGTCAGGGTACGGGTGTCGCTATAGCTCCACTGCGTCCCGCTGACGGTGGCGTATACCCAGGTCGTGCCGCCGTCCATGCTCACCTGCACGTACTCTCCCGCCCCTAACGCTGCGCCAAGCGTTCCGTGCAGCGTGTACGAGGTCGAACTGGTCAGGAAGTCGTTATTGTCGAATCCGGTATCCACGGTGATGTTATCCACAGTCACCGTAATCGCCGCATCCGGGGCGACCGTATCGACGGTCACCTGCTGATGGGCGCTGGCACCCACGTTGCCCGCCGCATCCACCACGCGAACGTAGTAGTCATAGGTCTGGTTACCCAGCGTGCGGCCATCGACGTAGTACCAGCTGTTGCCGGTGACGATGACGTTCTGCCAGGTCACGCCGCCGTCGATGCTGATTTGGGCATACTCGCCGTCGGCCAGCGTCGCGCCGAGCGAGCCGTGCAGCGTCAGGGACGTATCGTTGGTGATAAAGTCGCTGCTGCTCAGACCGGTATCGTCACTGATGCTGTCGATGGCGATGGTTTTGCTCGCGTCCGGCGCAACCGTATCAATGGTCACCACCTGGCTGGCGGTGGCGCTGATATTGCCCGCGTCGTCAATCACGCGCAGCTGGTAGTTGTAATCCCCGTCGGCCAGCGTGCGGCCATCAACATACGTCCAGCTCAGGCCGCTGACGCTGACGTCGGTCCAGGTGACGCCCCCGTCAAGGCTGATCTGCGCGTGGTCGCCGCTGCCCAGCGCCGCGCCGAGCGTCCCTTTCAGGCTGATCTGGTTGTCGCTGGTGATAAAGTCGCTGCCGGACAGGCCGGTATCCTGCGTAATGGAATCCACGGTAATGGTGGTTGCCGCAGGCTTCGTCAGGTCAATCACCACGTCCTGGCTGTCCGTGGCCCCCACGTTGCCCGCGTTATCAATCACGCGGACCTGGTACTGATACGTACCGTCCGTCAGGGTGCGGCCATCGGCGTAGCGCCAGGTGGTGCCGGTCACGGTCAGGTCGATCCAGGTGACGCCGCCGTCGAGGCTGATCTGCGCCTTCTCGTTATTGCCGAGCTGCGCGGTCAGCGAGCCGTTGACGACGACCTGGCTGTCGTTGGTGATGAAATCCGTTGCGCTCAGGCCGGTGTCGTTTTGCAGCGAATCAATAGCGATCCCCATCGACGGCGCGGTGAGATCGACCGTGACGGTATGGTTATCGCTGGCGCTGTTGCCGATGGTATTGCTGACCTGCGCGTTAATCACGTACGAGCCGCCGTCTGCCAGCGCGGTCACGTCAGCGCTTCCTACCGTGTAGCTCCAGGTACCGTCATTCTGTACGGTCGCCGTATAGGTTTTACCGTTCAGCGTGATGGTCACCGTCTGGCCTACAGGCGCGTCGGTGGTGCCGCTGATGACCAGCGGCGTGCCGTGCTCGGCGGCGTTGACGATATCGTCCTGCGCAAAGATATTAATGGTGATGGTTGGGACATCGCCGTTCAGCGTCACGTCGTGCGTTGCGCTGCCCGGGTTGCCCGCCCTGTCGCTTACCGTAGCCGTAATGGTGTAATCCCCGTCGCTCAGGCCGAGGAAATCACGGCCCGGCACGAAGACCGACCACGATCCGTCCGCCCCGACGGTCGCCTGATAGCTGTGCCCGCTGAAGGAGACGGTCACCGTCTGGCCCTGTTCCGCCGTGGTCGTGCCACGGATGGTCTGGCCCGCCAGCTGCTCGGCGTTGTTGACGATATCGTCATCGGCCACGGTGCTGATGGTTACGGCTGGCGCGACGGTGTCTACCGTTAAGGTGTGCGTGGTCTGGCCGTTATTACCCGCTTTATCGTTGACCGAGGCGGTGACCGTCAGCGCGCCCTGGCTCAGCGCAGCCAGATCGGCTGCCGGAACGTCGAGCGTCCAGGTGCCGTCGCTGCCGACAAGCGCAGTGTAGGTTTTGCCGCCCAGCGTCACGGTAACGGTCTGACCCGCCTCCGCGCTGGAAGATCCGTGCACGGTCAGCGGCTGCTGCGCTTCCGCCGCGTTCAGCATATCGTCAACCGACAGCGCCGCAATGCTCACCACTGGCGCAGTGGTATCCACGCTGATGCCGTGGGTCGCCGACGCGCTGTTGCCCGCGCTGTCCTGCGCCGACACGGACACCTGATAGCGCGCGCCATCGGCCAGGGCACCTACGTCTGCGGCCGGAACGGTGGTCGTCCAGCTGCCGTCGCTCTGGATGGTGGCCGTATAGCTCTTGCCGTTCAGCGTCACGGTAACCTGCGTCCCGCTGGCAAGCTGGGCGCTGGAGCCGTTAATCACCAGGGACGAACCGGCTTCAGCCGCGTTGATGACGTCGTCACCGCTAACGGTGTTCACCGTCAGCGCCACGGATGCGGTGTTGACCACCACGTCATGGGTCTGGGTGCTGCTGTTGCCCGCGCTGTCGGTAATGGTCGCGCTGAGGGTCACGGTGCCGTCGTTCAGCGCGGAAATCACGCTGGCCGGGACGCCCACGCTCCAGTTGCCGCTGGCGTCAACGGTAGTGGTGTACTGGTTCGAACCGATGGTGATAACCACTTTATCGCCGACGCTCGCGCCGGTTGCCGTGCCGCTGACAATCTGCGCCTGCCCGTGCTCCACGCTGTTAATGACGTTATCGCCCGCGACAGCGTTAAAGCTGACGGTCGGCGGCGTGGTATCAAGCGTAATCGCTTTGCCCGCGCTGCCCGGGTTACCCGCGGCGTCGCTCACGCTGACCTGCACGGTGTAGCCGTTATCCGCCAGTGCGGACAGGTCGGTGCCCGGCACGTTCACGCTCCAGACGCCGCCCTGCTGCACCTGGGCGGTATAGCTCTTACCGCCCAGCGTCACGGTGACCGTCTGCCCGACTTCCGCCGTGGTGGTGCCGGAAATGGCCACGCCCGCAGACGCTTCGCTGGCGTTAATCACGTTATCGCCAGCGACCGTATCAATGCTCACGGTTGGCGCAGTCGCGTCCACGCTGTACTCGCGGCCCGCCGAGGCGCTGTTGCCGTGCGCGTTGGTGACGCTCACTTGCACGCTGGCGTCACCGTCCTTCAGGCCCGCGAGATCCGCAGACGGCACGGTGGCCGTCCAGCGGCCGTCAGCATCCACCTTCGCGGTATACGTCTTGCCGCCGAAGGTAATGGTAACGGTCTGGTTTTCCTCCACGTTCGAGGTGCTGCCGGAGAGCACCAGATCCGCGCCTTTCTCCGCCGCGTTAATCACGTCGTCGGTGGCAATCGCATCGATGCTGACGGCAACGACAGACAGATCGACCGTTACGTCATGGCTGATGGTCACCGGGTTGCCCGCCGCGCTCTGGCCCGCAACGGTGACGGTGACCGTACCTGCTGCGAAGGCCCCGACGTCTGCCGCCGGGATCGCCGCGCTCCAGGAACCGTCTGCCAGCACGGAGGCCGCATAGGTTTTGCCATTGACGGTCACGGTGAGCGTTGTACCTGCCGCCAGCCCGTCGCTGGAGCCGGAGACGATCAGGTTTTGAGTATGTTCGATGCTGTTGATCACATCGTCGCCCGCCACGGTATCGACGCGCAGGCCCGGCAGGCTGGCGTCTATAACGATTTCGCGCTCGCCCGCTCCCGTGTTGCCGTGGCCGTTGGTGACGGTTGCCGATACGGTCAAATCGCCATTGCCCAGCGCCGTCAGGACGGACTCCGGCACGTTAACGGACCAGGTCAGATCGCTCTGCACCGTTGCGGTGTACGTGTTACCGCCAATGGTCACGGTGACGGTATTGCCCGCTTCGGCATTCGCCACGGTGCCGCTGATGGTCTGGCCTGCCGCCACTTCCGCCGCGTTGATGACGTTGTCGCCCGCCACGGTATTGATGGTGACGGTCGGCAGCGCGGTATCGACCAGCAGATTCGCGGTGTTGCTGACGCTGTTGCCCACGCCGTTAGTGGCGGTCGCGTTCAGGGTGTAGTTGGCCTGGCCGAGACTCGCCAGATCCGCTGCCGGAACCGTCAGGCTCCAGGTGCCGTCTGCGGCGGTCGTCGCCGTGTAGCTTTTACCGTTGAGGGTCACGATCACCACGGTGCCTTCCGCCAGGTTGGTGCTGGTGCCGCTCACGCTCAGATCCTGACCTTTCTCCACCGCATTCAGCACGTTGTCGCCGCTGATGGCGTTGAAGGCCACGGACGGCAGGCCGGTATCGACGGTCACGTTATGCGTGCCGGTGCCGGTGTTGCCCGCCGCGTCGGTGACGGACGCAGTCACGATCACGGTGCCGTCGCTGAGGCCGGAAATCACGCTGGCCGGGACGCCCACGCTCCAGTTACCCGCCGCGTCCAGAACGGTGGTGTAAGTCTGGCCGCCGATGGTCACGGTCACCTTATCGCCCGCCGCCGCGCCGGTGGCGGTGCCGCTGACGATGTGCGCCTGGCTGTGTTCTGCGAGGTTAATGACATCATCGCCCGCCACGGTATTGATGGTCACCGCAGGCACGGTCACGTCCACCGTCAGAGTGTGATCGACCGACGCCGGGTTGCCCGCTTTGTCGCTGACGCTCGCCTTCACGATGACGCTGCCGTCGCCTAGCGCCGCCAGATCCGCCGCCGGAACGCTCAGCGTCCAGCTGCCGTCCGCGCCTGCCGTCGTGGTGTAGTCTTTGCCGTTCAGCGTCACGGTCACCGTCTGGCCCGCTTCGGCGGTGGTGGTGCCGGACACGGTCAGATCGGACTGCGCTTCTGCGGCATTCAGAATATCGTCAGCCGCCAGGGTATGAATGGTCACGGACGGCGCGGTCGCATCCACGCTGTACTCACGCCCCGCTGAGGCGCTGTTGCCGTTCACGTTGGTGACGCTCACCTGCACGCTGGCGTCGCCGTCCTTGAGGTGTGCCAGATCTGCAGACGGTACGGTCCAGGTCCAGTTGCCGCTGTCGTCCACCGTGGTGGTGTAGATTTTGCCGTTCAGGCTGATGGTCACGGTTTGCCCGGCCTCAACGTGGGTGGTCGCACCGGACAGCACCAGATCCGCGCCCTTCTCCGCCGCGTTAATCACGTCGTCGATGGCGATGGAATTGATGCTGATGGCAACGGTCGCCAGATCCACCGTCACATCGTGGCTGATGGTAATCGGGTTACCCGCTGAACTGTCGCCGGTAACGCTGATTTTGACGGTGCCTTCCGGCCACGCGCTCACGTCCGCTGACGGAACAGCCGCGCTCCAGGTGCCGTCCGCCAGCACCGTGGCCGCATAGTCTTTACCGTTGACGGTGACGGTCAGCGCCGTGCCCGGTGCCAGCCCGTCGCTGGATCCGCTGACGATCAGGTTCTGCGCGTGCTCGATGGTGTTGATCACGTCATCACCCGCGACGGTATCGACGCGCAGCCCCGGCAGGTTAGCGTCGATCGCGATCTCGCGCTCGACGGTGCCGGTGTTGCCGTGGCCGTTGGTAACGGTCGCCGTCACGCTCAGGCTGCCGTTGCCCAGCGCGGTCAGCACGTCAGACGGCACGTTGACGGACCAGGTCAGGTCGTTCTGCACCGTTGCGGTGTAGCTGTTGCCACCAATGGTCACGGTCACGGTATTGCCCGCTTCGGCATTCGCCACGGTGCCGCTCAGGGTCTGGCCTGCGGCCACTTCCGCCGCATTAATGACGTTATCGCCCGCCACGGTGTTGATGTTGACCGTTGGCAGCGCGGTGTCCACCAGCAGGTTCGCGGTGTTGCTCACGCTGTTGCCCACGTCGTTGGTGGCGGTTGCGTTCAGGGTGTAGTTGGCCTGACCGAGACCGGCCAGATCTGCTGCCAGAACCGTCAGGCTCCAGGTGCCGTCTGCGGCGGTCGTCGCCGTGTAGTTTTTGCCGTTCAGGGTCACGGTCACCGCGGTGCCTTCCGCCAGGTTGGCGCTGGTGCCGCTGACGCTCAGATCCTGACCTTTCTCCACCGCGTTCAGCACGTTGTCGCCGCTGATGGCGTTGAAGGCCACGGACGGCAGACCGGTATCGACGGTCACGTTATGCGTGCCGGTGCCAGTATTGCCCGCCGCGTCGGTGACCGACGCCGTGACGGTCACGGTGCCGTCGCTGAGGCCGGAAATCACGCTGGCCGGGACGCCGACGCTCCAGTTGCCCGCCGCGTCCAGCACGGTGGTGTAGGTCTGGCCGCCGATGGTGACGGTGACCTTATCGCCCGCTGCCGCGCCGGTGGCGGTGCCGCTGATGATGTGCGCCTGGCCGTGCTCAGCGATGTTAATCACGTCGTCGCCCGCCACGGTATTGATGGTCACCGCAGGCACGGTGATATCTACCGCCAGGTTGTGATCCACCGATGCCGGGTTGCCCGCCTTGTCGCTGACCGATGCGGTGACGGTCACGCTGCCGTCCGTCAGGGCCGCAACATCGGCCGCCGGAACGTTCAGCGTCCAGTTGCCGTCTGCGCCGACGGTTGTGGTGTAGTCTTTGCCGTTCAGCGATACGGTGACCGTCTGGCCCGCTTCGGCGGTGGTGGTACCGGACACGGTCAGATCGCTCTTCGCTTCGGCGGCATTAAGGATGTCGTCCGTCGCCAGGGTGTTAATGGTCACGCTCGGCGCGGTCGCATCCACGCTGTACTCGCGGCCCGCCGAGGCGCTGTTGCCGTTCACGTTGGTGACGCTCACCTGCACGCTGGCGTCGCCGTCTTTCAGACCCGCCAGGTCGGCGGCTGGCACCGTGGTCGTCCATTTGCCGTCGGCACCTACGGTCGCGGTGTAGCTCTTGCCGCCGAAGATGATGGTAACGGTCTGGTTTTCCTCAACGTTTGAGGTCGCCCCGGAGAGCACCAGATCCGCGCCCTTCTCGGCGGCATTAATCACGTCGTCGGCGGCAATCGCATCGATGCTGATGGCAACGGTCGCCAGGTCCACCGTCACATCATGGCTGATGGAGACCGGATTACCGGCGCTGCTCTGGCCTGCCACGGTCACGGTGACCGTGCCTGCCGCCAGGGCACCCACGTCCGCAGCCGGGATCGCCGCGCGCCAGGTGCCGTCCGCCAGCACGGTGGCCGGGTAGGTTTTGCCGTTGACGGTGACGGTCAGCGCCGCGCCCGCCGCCAGCCCGTCGCTGGTGCCGGTAATAATCAGGTTCTGCCCGTGTTCGATACTGTTGATCACGTCGTCGCCCGCCACGGTATCCACACGCAGGCCCGGCAGGTTAGCGTCTATCACGATTTCGCGCTCAGCGGATCCGCTGTTGCCGACGCCGTTGGTCACGCTGGCTGACACGGTCAAATCGCCGTTGCCCAGCGCGGTCAGCACGTCGGACGGCACGTTAACGGACCAGGTGAGATCGCTCTGCACCGTTGCGGTGTAGCTGTTGCCGCCAATCGTCACGGTCACGGTGTTGCCCGCTTCGGCATTCACCACCTTACCGCTGATGGTCTGGCCGGCTGCCAGCTCCGCCGCGTTAATAATGTCGTCGCCCGCAATGGTGTTGACGATCACGCCCGGCAGAACGGATTCCACGCTCACGGTATGCGACGCGCTGGTGCTGTTACCGACGCTGTCCGTTGCCGAGGCGGTGACGGTATAAAGCGCCTCGCCCAACTGACCGACTTCGTTCGCCGGAACGGTGGTGGTCCATTTTCCGTTATCGTCCACCTGCGCGCTGTACGCTTTGCCGTTCAGCATCACGGTTACCACCGCGCCTGCCGCCAGGCCGGAAGCCGTACCGGAGAGGGTCAGATCCTGAGTTTTCTCGGTATGGTTGATCACATCGTCACCGGAAACGGTGTCAATGGTCAGCCCCGGCGCGGTCAGGTTCACCTCCACGCCGTGCGTGGCGCTGTTGCTGTTGCCTGCTTTATCGGTCAGCGCCGCGGTAATAGTGTAATCCCCGGCGGCCAGCGCGGTGACGTCCGCCGCAGGCACGCCCACGCTCCAGTTGCCGGAGGCGTCCAGGGTGGCGGTGTACGATTTGCCGTTGAGGGTGACCGTGACCACGTCGCCCGCCGCCGCGCCGGTCACGGAACCGGTGACAATCAGGGCCTGCGCATGCTCGGCGCTGTTGATCACGTCGTCGTCGGATACGGTGTGAATGGTCAACTGTGGAACGGTGGTATCCACCAGCACGTCGCGATCCGCGGAGGCCGGGTTGCCCGCTTTGTCCGATACGGCGGCGCTGACGGTGTAGTTCCCGTCGGTAATACCGCTCACATCCGCGGATGGCACGGTCACGCTCCAGCTGCCGTTGGCCTGCACGGTGGTGGTATAGTCCACACCGTTCAGGGTCACGGTGACGGTCTGGCCCGCTTCGGCGTTGGTGACGCCGTTAATCACCAGATCCTGCTGCGCTTCAGCCGCATTGATGATGTTGTTGTCGCTGATGATTTCAATAGACACCGTCGGCGCGGTCGCGTCCACGCTGTACTCGCGGCCCGCCGACGCGCTGTTGCCGTTCACGTTGGTCACGTTCACCTGCACGCTGGCGTCACCGTCCTTCAGGCTGCCCACGTCGGCAGACGGTACGGTAGCTGTCCAGTTGCCGTCGGCATCGACCTTCGCGGTGTACGACTTGCCGCCGAAGGTGATGGTAACGGTCTGGTTTTCTTCCACGTTGGTGGTGGAGCCAGACAGCACCAGGTCCGCGCCTTTCTCTGCCGCGTTAATCACGTCGTCAGAGGCAATCGGGTTAATGCTGATGGCGACTGCCGCCAGATCCACCTTCACGTCATGGCTGATGGAAACCGGGTTGCCCGCCGCGCTCTGGCCTTCCACGGTCACGGTAACCGTGCCCGCATTCAGCGCGCTGACGTCTGCCGCCGGAATGGCCGCCGTCCAGGTGCCGTCCGCTAGCACGGTTGCCGCGTAGGTTTTGCCGTTGACGGTCACCGTCAGCGCCGCGCCCGCTGCCAGGCCTTCGCTTGAGCCGGTGATAATCAGGTTCTGAGCGTGTTCGATGCTATTGATCACATCGTCGCCCGCCACGGTATCGACGCGCAGGCCCGGCAGGTTGGCATCTATAACGATTTCGCGCTCGCCCGTTCCGGTGTTGCCGTGGCCGTTGGTGACGCTGGCTGACACCGTCAGATCGCCGTTACCGATAGCGGTTAAGGCCGTGGACGGCACGTTGACCGACCAGCTCAGGTCGTCCTGAACCGTCGCGGTCCAGGTATTGCCACCGACTGAAACAGTGACAGTGTCACCGCTCGCCGCGCCGCTCACTTTCCCGCTCAGGGTCTGCCCGCTAGCCACTTCCGCCGCGTTAATGACATCGTCAGTGGCGACAGGGTTGATGGTGACCTGCGGCAGCGCGCTGTCGACCAGCACGCTGTGCCCGGTGCTCGCGTTGTTCCCCGCGCTGTCGGTCACGCTCGCCGTCACGGCGTAGCTCGCTTCGCCCAGCGCAGAGACGTTTGCCGCCGGAACGGTCACGCTCCAGTTCCCGCTCGCGTCGGCGGTGGCCGTATAGCTGATGCCGTTCAGGGTCACCGTAATGGTCGTGCCGTCCGGCTGGTTACTGGTGCCGGACACCTGCAGATCCTGGCCTTTCTCAGTCGCGTTGATCACGTCGTCAACCGCCAGGGTATTAATGGCAATTACCGGCGCGGTCAGGGAGACGTCAAACTCGTGCGTCGCGGTGGTGCTGTTACCGGCTTTGTCGGTGAGGGTCGCAGAGATCGTCTGCTCGCCGTTTGCCAGCGCGCCCACGTCCGCCGCAGGAACGCCCACGCTCCAGCTGCCGGACACGTCCAGCATGGCGGTGTAGTCTTTGCCGTTCAGGGTCACGGTGATCACGTCGCCCGCCTGCGCGCCCGTGACCTTACCGGAGACGATCAGCGCCTGGCCGTGCTCGGCAATATTCACGATGTCGTCGCCCGCAACGATGTTGAACGAAATCTGCGGCACGGTGGTGTCGACCAGCACCGAGGAACCTGCGCTGGCCGGGTTACCTGCTTTGTCGGACACGGTCGCCGTGACCGCCGCGCTGCCGTCGGTGATGCCCGCCAGATCCGCCGCCGGAACGTCGAGCGTCCAGCTGCCGTCCGCCTGCACCTGCGCGGTGTACTGATTGCCGTTGAAGGTCACGGTGACCGTCTGGCCCGCTTCGGCAGTAGACGTCCCGCTCAGGGTCAGATCCTGCGCCGCCTCTGCCGCGTTCAGCATATTGTCATTGCTGATGGTGTTGATGGTCACCGTCGGCGCGGTGGTATCGACGCTGAATTCCTGCGCCGAAGACGCCGCGTTGCCGTTCACGTTGGTGACGCTGACCTGCACGCTGGCGTCACCGTCCTTCAGGGCTCTCAGATCGGCAGCCGGAACGGTCCAGGTCCAGTCGCCGTTGCCATCCACCGTCGTGGTATAGGTTATACCCGCAAAGGTGATGGTGACGGTCTGACCCGCTTCCACGTTGGACGTGGTGCCGGACAGCACGAGGTCCTGGCCTTTTTCCGCCGCGTTGAGCACGTTGTCGTCGGTCACGCTGCTGATGGTGATGGCGACAGGCGCGAGATCGACGTCCACGACGGTGCCGATGGTCACCGGGTTGCCGGAGGCATCCTGCGCGCTTGCCTTGATATCCAGCGAGCCATCCGCCCACTGGGACACGTCCGCCGCCGGTACCGCTGTCTGCCAGGTGCCGTCGGCCAGCACCGTTGCGGAATACGCTTTGCCGTTAATGGTCACGGTCACGGTGCTGCCCGCCGCCAGATCGGTGCTGGTGCCGGAGACAATCAGATTCTGGGCGTGTTCGATGACGTTAATCACATCGTCACCTGCGACCGTATCAATACGCAGTCCCGGAAGCTGGGCGTCGATGGTGAAGTCGAGAGAAGAAGAGCCGGTATTACCGTGGCCGTTGGTCACGCTGGCGGATACGGTGAGGTCGCCGTTGCCGAGCGCGGTGAACTGGCTTTCGCTTAACGGCAGGCTCCAGGTGAGATCGTCCTGCACGGTAGCCGTGTAAGTCTGACCGCCGAGGATAATCGTGACAGTGTCACCTGCCGCCGCGTTCGTCACCTTACCGGACAGGGTTTGCCCTGCCGCCACTTCCGCCGCGTTAACGATATTGTCGCCCGCCAGCGTGCCGATCGTCACCACCGGCAGCGAGCTGTCCACCAGCACATCGTGTGAGGTTGAGGCGCTGTTGCCTACGCTATCCGTGACGCTCGCCGTCACGGTGTAATGAGCTTCTCCCAGGACGCTTACGGCCGAGGCCGGTACGGTCACGCTCCAGTTGCCGCTGGCGTCAGTGGTGGCGGTGTAGTTGATGCCGTTCAGGTTAACGGTGACGCGCGTGCCTTCCGGCTGGTTGCTGGTGCCGGAGAGCAGCAGATCTTCGCCCTTCTCGGTCGCATTGATTACGTCGTCCGCCGCCAGGGTGTTGATACCGATAACAGGCGTCACGGTATTCACCACCACATCCAGCGAACTGCTTCCGGTGTTGCCGGATCGGTCGGTCACGGAGACGTCAATGGTCCATGTGCCGTCCGTCAGCCCCTGAACGACAGACGCCGGCAGGCCGAGGCTCCAGTTGCCCGCCGCATCCACCACGGTGGTGTAATCCACGCTGTTAATGGTAATGGTCACAAGGTCGCCCGCTGCCGCACCGGTGACGGAGCCGCTCAGGATCTGCGCCTGTGAATGGGCGAGCTGGTTAACGGTGTTAGTGTCGGTGACAAAGTCATTAATGGTCACCTGCGGTACGGTCGCATCCACCAGACCCACGCGATCGGCGCTGCTGCTGTTGCCCGCCACGTCGCTCACGGTTGCCGTCACGGTAACGATGCCGTCCGTCAGGGCGCCGACGTCAGCCGCCGGGACGCTCAGCTGCCAGCTACCGTCCGTCTGGACCGTGGTCTGATACGTTTTGCCGTTCAGCGTCACGGTGACAGTCTGGCCGGGTTCCGCACTGCTGCTGCCGCTTAACAGTAAATCCTGCTGCGCTTCTGCCGCATTAATGATGTTGTCGGCGGTCAGGTTATCGAGCGTAATCGCCGGTGGCTGCGTATCCACCGTGACAACGCGCGAGGCGTCCGCGCTGTTGCCGCTGACGTTAGTGACGTTGACGCTCACCTGCGCGCGCCCGTCGGTCAGGGTTTCCATGGCGCTGGCGGGTACGGTCAGGCTCCAGGAGCCATCCTGCTGCACCTGCGCGGTAAAGGTCTGGTCAGCGAATTTCACCACCACGGTCTGCCCCGCTTCCACGCCCTGCGTCTGGCCGGAAAGGGTTAAATCACCGCCTTTTTCTGCCGCATTCAGCAGGTCGTCGCCGGAGACGGTATCAATGGTGACCGCCACGGCGTTCAGATCGAGTTCAATCGGGTGTTCAGCCGCAACGGGATTGCCCCAGTCATCTACCGCGCTGACGCTCACCGTCATGCCGCCCGCCGTCCAGGCCTGCAGGTCCGCCGCCGGAACGCCGATCTGCCAGTTGCCGCTGGCGTTAACCGCGGTAACGTACTCAACGTTGTTGATGGTGACGATAATCTGCGTGCCCGCGGCCAGATGGCTACTGGAGCCGGTGACGCTCAGATCCTGCTGCTGCTCAATGGCGTTGATCACGTCATCGCCGGAAATGGTGTTCACGCGCAGACCCGGCAGCTCCGCGTTGATATTGATATCACGCTCGCCGGTGCCGGTATTGCCGTGCCCGTTGGTCACCGACGCGGTGAAGGTTAAATCGCCGTCGCCGAACGCCTGAAGATCCGCTGATGGGATCTTCACGCTCCAGGTCAGATCGCTGCCAACCGTTGCGGTGTAGCTCTTGCCGCCTGCGGTGATGGAGACGGTATCGCCCGCCGCCGCGCCGGTAACGCGACCGCTGAGGGTTTGATCGACGCCCGCTTCGGCGTTATTGACCAGGTTGTCGCCCGCAAACGTATTGATGATGACCTGCGGAAGGACGGTATCCACCAGCAGATTCGCTTCGGCAGAACCGCTGTTACCCACGCTGTCGGTACCGCTGACGCTGACGGTGTAAAGGGTGTTTGCCAGATTCAGGACGTCGGACACCGGCACCTGGATCGCCCAGATACCGTTTTCGACGGTGGCCTGATAGTTGACGTTGTTCAGCGTCACGGTGACGGTGGTGCCGTCCGGCAGGTTGCTGGTGCCGGTCAGGCTCAGCGGCTGCATCGCCTCCTGGGCATTCAGGACGTTATCCTGGCTGATGGCGTCAATCGTAAATTCTGGCGGATGTCCACTCAGCGTAATGTCGTGCGTGGCGCTGCCGGTGTTGCCTGCCGCATCAGTGACGGAAACCGAAAGCGTATGGTTGCCTTCGCCCAGCGCGCCCAGCACGGACGCCGGCACGCCCACGCTCCAGCTGCCGTCCGCCAGCACCACGCCGGTGAAGGTCTGACCGCCAAGGGTTACGGTGACCACATCGCCCGCGGCGGCACCGCTCGCCTGGCCGGAAATAATGTGCGCCTGGCCCTGCTCGCTGATATTAAGGATATCGTCGCCCGCCACGGTATGGATGGTGATGACCGGCGCGACGGTATCCACCGTGAAATCTGCCGTCACGGACGAGCCGTTGCCCGCTTTGTCGCTCACGTTAACCGTCAGGGTGTGATTGCCCTCGCTGAGCGCCTGCACGTCGCCCGCCTCCAGCGTGACGGACCAGGTGCCGTCGCTGCCCACCGTGGCGTTATAATTTTTACCGTTCAGGGTGACCGTGACGATCTGACCGGCTTCCGCATTCGTTTTACCGGTTAGCGTCAGCGGCTGATTATGCTCAGCCGCATTAATGATGTTGTCCTGTGCGAGGGTATCGACAGAGAGGGTTGGCGCGGTGGTATCCACGCCAATCGTCTGGCTTCCGCTGACGGTATTACCCGCCGCGTCTTTACCGCTGACGTTGACGGTCCAGGTGCCATCGCCCAGCGCCTGCGCGTCTGCCGCAGGTACGTTAACACTCCACGCGCCGTCTGCCCCGACTTCAGCCGCGTAGGTTTTGCCGTTCAGCGTCACGGTGAGTTCGGTACCCTGCGCCAGATTTTTGCTGGCGCCGGAGAGCGTAAAGCCCGCAGATTGCTCGCTGGCGTTCAGCACGTTATCGCCCGCCGTGGTGGCCAGCGTAATGGCGGCCTCGGCGGTCGAGACCGTTACGGTGATGTTGCCCGCATCGGTGGTTTTACTGCCGTCGATCTGCACGACCGACCAGGTGTGCTCCCCGTCCGTCTGGGTCGGTAATATTACCGTCCACGTGCCGTCTTTACCGACCATGGTGCTGGCAATGGTGCTGCCGCTGCTGTCTTTGATCTGAATGGTCGCGCCCGGCTGACCGGTACCGCTAAAGGTTGGGTTGCTGTCGTCCGTGATCTCATTTGCACTCAGCACGCCCTGCTTGTCACCCGCTTTATCCGACAGCAGGAAGGTCGGCGTGGCGCTTTCAACTTCTTTGGTATTATCAATGACTTTTGTTTTAGTCTCGCCGTCACCGCCGTTTGCCAGCAGCGCCCCGATGGCACCGCCGCCTAACGCAGCTCCCGCAATCCAGCCCCACGGCGCGTCGCTTAAAACACTTTCCTGCTCGAGGAAAGGTTGAATGCTGCTAATCGGTGTGGCCTGCGCGGTTAACTCGGTCACCGCAACGCCTGACGCTTCCCCGGCATCGGCAAAAGAAATATGTGTCAGTTCCTGACGGTCGTTGAATACCAGTTCTGACTGGTTATGCGTCTCTGGATCTTCGACAAAATAGTTATTGCAGCGAATAACGCTGCCATCTTTCATATAAATGAGGAGGTCTTTCCCCTGGCGGACATAACGCGCCACATCCTGAGCAGAACCTTGGATTTCAATCACGCTCGGCGATGAAATAGAGACCGACAGATTTCCTTCGCCGGTTAATTTCGTTTTCTCCGCCGTTTTGCGAATGATGACATCAACAACCTTTACGTTACTCATTTCTTCTCCTTGCAGGTGTGCGGATTCCTGTGGATATGTCCACCAGACGGATGTAGCTATCCCTGGGAAAAAACACCCATTATTTTCAGACTTATTTTTGCGCAACACTGTGCGTCTTTTTTTAACTCAAGTCAGGTAATTTTGCGGTAGCGTTTTTCTCTATTCCAATAAGCGGCATTAAATTATCAACCGCGGAAGCATAATTAATTGCCGAACTCCAGCCATCATACTCAGCGATTATTTTCGCTGATGTGGCCTGCCAGACATCCTGCTCAACGCTGAGCAGATCGTTAATGCTCCGCTTGCTCAGGGTGTATTCATTTTTATAAACATCGCGGGCGCGCAGCGCATTTTCCAGCTGTTGCTTCCCGGCCTCCATTCTTCCCCGTGCGCCGGTCCAGTCCGCCTGCGCGACAGAGGCTTTTTGCAGAACATCGAAACGCGCCTGATCGACCTGAGAGGAGGCCATGGCCCGTGCGCCTTCCGCCTGCCGAACGCGAGCGGAAACCGCGCCCCCCTGATACAGCGGAGCATCGATATTGAGCTGTATCTGGTCGTCCCAGTATGAACGGTTGTCCGATTCATAACGGGTACGTCCGCCCTTCAGGCTTAGGGTCGGCCAGTGCTGGGACTTCGCCGTTTCCACGCCATACTGGGCAGAGCGCTCCATGTTTTGCGCGGCCATAACCGCCGGTATCAGCGAATAATCAATGCGGTTGAGCGAATCAGGCTCAACCGCGAGATTTGCGGGTACAGGCGAAAAGTTATCGGCCTGCATTCCGGTTAATACCGCGAGCCTTGCGCGGGCGCTGTTTAAGGCGGCGTGATACTGCGCGACCGTCGCCTGCATGCCGGCAATACGCGTGCGGGTCTGGAGCTCATCGGAGGTCGAACTCACGCCCGCGTCAGCGCGCAGCTTCGCCAGTTGCTCAACGTTTTTAAGCGCCAGAACGTTCTCCTTTGCCGCCTGCAGCAGATCGGAATAGCGTTTGACCTCGACATAGCTCAGCGCCGTTTTTTCCGCCACGTCCGAAAGCGTTCCCATCAGCTGATAGCGGTAGCTATCGCGCTGGGCGGAAGACTGGCTAATGCTGTTGTTGGTCTTGCCAAAATCGTACAGTAACTGCGTCAGGCTCAGCCCCCAGGCGGCTGAATTCTTCAGTGACCCGCTGGAATCGGTGGTCTGGCTATGCCCTGTACTCCCGTTCAGCGATATTTGTGGCATCCAGCCGCTGCGCGCTTCATCTATTTGTGCCTGGCCAATACCTAATTGCGCGGCCTGCTGACTAATTGATGGATCGCGATCGATAGCAAAAAGAATACTTTCTTTTAAGGTTGTGGTTGCCACCGGGGCAATTCCCACCTGACTACTATTGGCGTACGCCGTATTTATGGCTAATGAAATGAATGCCAGTGCTGCTGTAAATCGGCGTAACATAGGCTTTCGTAATATCGTCATGTTATCTCCCTGACTCTGAGTGATACTCAAGCAAATACCCAAAAAGAGGTACAGATAATTAGACAAATATCTTATTAAGCTACCATGCTGAATTTTAGGTAATAATCCCCATACCCATTTCCATTGGAGATGAGATCTGCCTGCGTCTTATTTCAATTAAGAATTTACTTATTTCTTAAACTGGTTAGCAGCATAACAAAATGTGGTATAGCCCACTACACCCACAATGTTAATGTGGTGTTACAAGTAAGAAAAAACATGGGGTTTCTGGACAAAACTCTAAAAGTCTCCTTTCAGATGAAACATATAAACCTCCTGTTATCTAAGGAAAATTCTTAATTCTTTCTGTGCACATTTTTGCGTTAATTTCATAGCGGGTCAGACACAAAGATTTTCAAAGAAATGTCAATTTAAGTAACCAAAGGGGTATATTTAAAATTAAAAGCTTTTAAAAAACTAATTAAAGCAATTAAAAACTGCATTATTTTAATTTAACAGCATTTAAAACCACACAATGACAATACGTTGGTTACATAGCCCAAATCGTTAAATAAAACATAACAATAACATTGTGATTAACATTCAAAACGGCTTCCTTATACCTGCTTAATAAAATTTTAATAATCACCTATCTGAATCATCACACCGCTGTACATCGTCATGACCACAATCCTCTTCTCTCTGCGTCAAAATGCTGTATTATGCAAACTATTGCGACATTTTGCAGGAATGTACTCACATGCACAAAACCGCTCGTCAACGCTACGTCCTGGATATCCTCAGCGAGCATGGCCAGGCCAGCATCACCGACCTGGCCGAAAAGCTGCAGGTTTCAGCCGATACTATCCGTCGGGATCTGACCGACCTGGAAAACCAGGGCCTTGCGCAGAAAAACCACGGCGGAGCCATCGCGCTCAACCTCTCCGCCATGAACCGTCAGGGCCGCAATACGCTGCTGCCAGAGACCAAACAGCGCCTGGGTAAACAGGTCGCACAGCGGGTTCCACCGGGTTCCACCCTGTTTCTGGATGCCGGAAGCACGGTGATGGCCGTCGCCACCTTTCTTCAGGGGCCGCTCACCGTCATTACCACATCGCTGGATATCGCCCAGCACTTTAGCGACCGGGAAGACGTTGAGCTGATCCTGCTCGGTGGAAAATGGGACCACAAGCAGCGCCTGTTTGCCGGCAGCGCCACGCTGTCTTTACTGTCCCGCTATCGGGCAGATATCGCCATCCTCGGGGCATGCGCCATTCATGCCGAACTGGGGTTGAGCGCCGGTAAAGAAGCGGATGCCGAGGTGAAACGCGCGATGCTCGACGCCAGCCATGCGCACTGGATTGTCGCGGATCACCTGAAAATTAACCGCTGCGAGCCGTATCTGGTATCCGGGTTATCCAGCATTCAACAACTCTTTTTAGATCGTCCCTGGCCTGAGCTTGGGGACCATAGCGCACTGCAGGTCACGGTGTGCGCGAATTAACGTGGAGAAGGTCATGAGTAACGTTCAAACAATCAACATTGCGCTGATCGGGTATGGATTTGTCGGTAAAACCTTCCATGCCCCGCTGATCCAGTCTGTGGACGGGATTAAGCTGGCAGTGGTCTCTTCTCGTGATGAAGAGAAGGTTAAACGCGATCTGCCGGACGTACAGGTGGTGGCGACACCGGAAGAGGCCATTCAGCATCCTGATATCGATCTGGTGGTGATTGCCTCCCCCAATGCCACGCACGCCCCGCTGGCGACGCTGGCCCTGAACTCGGGTAAACACGTGGTCGTGGATAAGCCTTTCACCCTCGACATGCAGGAAGCCCGCGACCTGATTGCGCTGGCGGACGAAAAGCAGCTGCTGCTCTCCGTCTTCCATAACCGCCGCTGGGACAGCGATTTCCTCGGCATTAAGCAGATTATTGAGCAAGGCACGCTCGGCAAGGTTAAACACCTGGAGTCGCATATTGACCGCTTCCGCCCGGAAGTGCGCGTGCGCTGGCGCGAGCAGAACGTCCCCGGGAGCGGCTTGTGGTTTGACCTGGGCCCACATCTTATCGACCAGACGCTACAGCTCTTTGGCCTGCCGCAGTCGGTTCAGGGGAATATCGCGACGCTGCGCGACGGCGCAGAAATTAACGACTGGGCGCACGTGGTCTTAAACTACCCGGAGCATAAGGTGATTCTGCACGCCAGCATGCTGGTGGCTGGCGGTACGGCGCGCTTTACCGCCCACGGGGACAAAGGCAGCGTGGTGAAGGCCAGAATCGATCAGCAGGAAGCGCAGCTGCTCTCAGGGGTGATCCCAGGCAGTGAAACCTGGGGCGAAGACAGCGACAGTATGGTGTTCTTTGGGGCTGACGGTGCACCACAGACGATCCCTACCCCGAAAGGCGATCAGCGCCAGTATTACATCAACGTACGTGATGCGTTACGCGGGAAAATCACCAACCCTGTCCACCCTGTTGAGGCACTGGCGGTCATGGCCGTGCTGGAAGCGGCGGTGAAGTCGTCGGAGACGGGGTCAACGCAGGCGCTGGCGTTAACGGCTGAAGAGCGTGCTCTGCTGGGTTAAAAACAAGCCGGGTGGCGCTGCGCTTATCCGGCCTACGATTCAGAGCGTAGGGCCGCGTAAGCGAAGCGCCGCCGGGCAAGAGGGCTACTGACGCTTTTTCGGCATCATGCGCAGAAGAGTATTATCTTTCCAGAAATAGTGATGCATCAGCGCCGCAGCCGCGTGCAGGCCAATCACAAAATAGCCCAGGTTTGCCAGCGTCTCGTGCCACGCCTTCAGCGTATCCACCAGATCAAAATTGGACTCCGCCGCATGCGGCATCGCCAGGCCAAAGGCAAACCAGTCGCTGCCCCGGTTGTACATCATCACAATCCCAATCAGCGGCAGCGCAATAAACAGCAGATACACCACCAGATGCCCCAGATGAGACATCCCCGTCACCATCGCTTTTGGCTTCGGCTGAATCGGGGGCGCGCGGAACTTCAGGCGAACCATCAGACGCGTCACCATCAGCACCAGAATACCGATCCCGCATGAGACGTGGATCATGTTGATCGCGGGACGCGCGGTGCGCGGGAAGAAACCTTTGAACTCCATGGCGCAGTAGGCGACGATGATTAACAGAAACACCAGCCAGTGGATGCCGATTTGCAGGCTTGTATATTTAGTGCGCATGTGATTTCTCGATTAAAAACAGTTACCGCTCCAACATAATCCCCTTTCCTTAAAAATTCATTAACTTTTCTGTATGGATTTTCAAATACTTCCCCCCGCATGAAGCATCTTCAATTGCCGCCCTGCCCGTGATGGTCTAAGCCTGGATGAGTTCAAACTGTCGCATCGACACGTTTACAGGAGAACACCATGAGTAAAATTGGCATTAACGGCTTTGGACGCATTGGGCGCCTTGTCCTGCGTCGCCTTCTTGAAACCCAGGACAGTAATACCGTCGTCGCCATCAACGACCTCACCTCCCCGAAAGTGCTGGCCTACCTGCTCAGGCATGATTCCAACTACGGTGGCTTCCCGTGGAGCGTGGATTTCACCGAGGATGCGCTGATTGTTGACGGTAAAACCATTGCGGTGTACGCCGAAAAAGAGGCGAAGCACATTCCGTGGAAATCCGCCGGTGTGGATATCGTCGTGGAGTGCACCGGCTTTTATACCTCTGAAGAGAAATCACGGGCGCACCTGGACGCCGGCGCGAAGAAAGTGCTGATCTCCGCGCCTGCGGGTGACATGAAAACCATCGTCTACAGCGTGAATGACGACACCATTGACGCCAGTGATACCATCATCTCCGTCGCCTCCTGCACCACCAACTGCCTCGCCCCGCTGGCCAAAGCCCTGAACGATGCGTTTGAAATAAAAGTGGGCACCATGACCACCATTCACGCCTATACCGGTACGCAGGCGCTGGTGGATGGCCCGCGCGGGAAAGATCTTCGCGCCTCGCGGGCGGCGGCAGAGAATATCATTCCCCACACCACCGGTGCCGCCAAAGCCATTGGTCTGGTTATCCCTGCTCTCAGCGGCAAACTGAAAGGCCACGCGCAGCGCGTGCCGGTTAAAACGGGTTCGGTAACCGAGCTGGTGGCCATTCTGGGCAAGAGAGTGACCGTTGAGGAGATCAACGCCGCGCTGAAAAAGGCGACGCAGGGCAATAAATCGTTCGGGTATACCGATGAAGAGATTGTCTCATCAGATGTGATTGGCTCACATTATGGTTCGGTGTTTGACGCCACGCAGACGGAGGTGTCAGAAGCGGGAGAACTGCAGCTGGTGAAAGCCGTCGCGTGGTATGACAACGAATATGGTTTTGTGACGCAGCTGGTGCGGACGCTGGATAAGTTTGCGGCGCTGTGATTTTTCCCCTCACCCTAACCCTCTCCCCAATGGGGCGAGGGAATTGTTCCGTGCTCAGCTGATTTTTCGCGCCACCTTCAGGACTGGATCCTGCTGCAGCTGTCTCCATGCGGCGGTGACGGCCTCGGGGAATTCAACGTGGGCGATAAAATCCCGCCCGGCCGGGCCATAGCCGTTGGCGTCATCATACAGGCGCGGCAGTTCCCCCATAACCAGTGAAAGATAGCGGTCAACGGGCCACAGTCCGGTGTTGCTCTCACTGAACTCCACGCCCTCTTTACCGTTTTGCAGCGTCGGCGTAAACCCGGGATGGCTGACCCACTGCGGCGAAACGGGCTCATCCCGACAAACGCGGGCAAACGTCGCCATCGTGCGGCGCTGCATCGTGGGATCCTGCACCACCAGCACCCGCCCGGTCGTTCGATGGTGCTGCTTCAGCATGTTCCAGCTAAAGCGCGCGTTTTCACCGCAGTTGGTGGATTGATCCTCAACCCACAGATTTGCCTCGGGGATCTGCCAGAACGCCCGCGCAATGTCGGCGAGAATGCTGGCTTCCGCCCGCCCTTCGACTTGTAAGGTGTGATAACGCGGATGACTGCCGATAGCTGAATATAAAAACGCGGTTGAATGACCAATACCGCCGCTAATCAGAAGCGGGATGTTTCTCTGCGCGGCAATTCGACAGGCCGCCTCAATGGTCGGGATCACCGCGTTCCCTGCCAGGATCACCACATCGACGTCCAGGTGCTGGCGGCTGCCGCTCAGGTCGTCCTGCGCCAGCCATTCACCGACAGTATTAAAGGCCGCCAGCGTGGCATCCGGCAGGATGGGAAAATGGGTCTGTTCCATGATGAACTCCTTCTCTGTATCCCTTCAGGGTAGCGACTTCAGGTTCTCAACACAACGGCGACATCGGGCCGCTCTTTTTCCTTAAAATCCCCTTCACCATTTGATTAACATGCGTAAATCATATTCACTTGAATTATCATTTGCGGCAGACGTAGAATCGCTAGCCCGCTAATTATTCAATCATTTCTAAGGTAAACGACGTTATGCGCCTGCCCGAACGCGACCCTTATGCTCCTCGCGAGTGGCAGCCACATGAGAAACCCGCCCTGTTGGGTTCGCCCTCCACGCCCGAACACAGTACGCCAAAACGCATTGCCTACGGCGTCGTGGGCCTGCTGGTCTGCCTGACGGGGGCGCTGGGGAATGCGGTGGTGACCGCCAACCTGCAAAATCTGCAGGGGACCTTCGGGGCCTGGTCGACCGAAATCGCCTGGCTGCCCGCGGTCTACGTCATGACCAACATCTCTATCAACCTGCTGCTGGTCAAATTCCGCCAGCAGTACGGTCTGCGCGCCTTTACGGAAGGTTTTCTGGTGCTGTACGTGCTGGTCACCTTTTTCCACCTGTTCGTGAACGACCTCAGCTCGGCGCTGATGGTTCGCGCCGCGCACGGGATGGTGGCCGCCGCGCTCAGCTCGCTGGGGATTTACTATCAGATCCAGGCCTGGCCGGCGAAGCACCGCCTCAAGGCGCTGACCATCGGCATCACCGGATCGTCACTCGCCATCCCGCTGGCCCGCCTGTTTTCGACCGAACTGCTGCAGCTGGACGAGTGGCGCGGGCTCTATTTCTTCGAGCTGGGGCTGGCGCTGATCTCCCTGGCCTGCGTCATCGCCTTAAAACTACCGCCGGGCGACCGGCGCAAGGTCTTTGAGAAAAAAGACTTCATCACCTTCTTTTTAATGGCCCCCGGTATGGCCCTGCTCTGCGCCGTGCTCTCCTTAGGCCGTCTTGACTGGTGGTTCGAGGCGCCGTGGATCGGCTGGTCGTTGGCGCTGTCGCTGGTGCTGATTGTGGCTGCCATCGTCTTTGAACATAACCGTGCCAACCCGCTGCTGAACACCCGCTGGCTGTCGAGCGGCAGCATCGTCCGTCTGGGGCTGATCATGCTGCTGATCCGTATCGTGCTGGCAGAGCAAAACACCGGCGTCATCGGCTGGCTGCAGTACGTGGGATTACAGAATGAGCAGATGACCCACCTGGCGTGGTCCATTTTCGCCGGGATCGTCTGCGGGATCGTCACCAGCTGTCTCACCATCAAGCCGACGAAACTGGCGTGGCCAATCATCACCTCTCTGGCCCTGATGATTGTTGCCTCGCTGCTGGACAGCCAGTCCAACAACCTGACCCGGCCGGATCAGCTGATGTTGAGCCAGTTCCTGCTGGGCTTCGGCAGCGCCTTCTTCCTGGCGCCCGCCATGCTGGCCGCCATTGGCGGGGTGATCGCCGACCCGCGTAACCTGGTCAGCTTCTCGGTGATGTTTGGCATGAGCCAGAACCTCGGCGGCCTGCTGGGTTCCGCGATCCTCGGCACCTTCCAGACCTGGCGCGAGAAGTACCACTCCAGCCTGCTGGCGGACCAGCTCACCACGCTCAACCCGCTGGTCAACGAGCGAATCCAGCTTTATACCCAGATGTACAAAAGCCTGATTGGCGACAGCGCGCTGCTGGGAACCCAGGCGATAACGCAGCTGCAAACGGTCACCGCGCTGGAGGCGAATATTCTGGCTTATAACGATACTTATCTGCTGACGGCGAGCATCGCTGCCGCCACGCTGGTCTGGATTTTATGGCGCTTGCTGCGCCTGCGCATCACTGCCCGTCTGGCGCTGAAGAACGCCACCGGCAACAAATAATTAAAATATTTCTGGAGAGTTTATGAGTCAGCAGGATGCCGCCAAAGAGCAGGCCAACACCCGCAAAAATGTGCGCATTGTTTCCGTTTTCACCGCCGCTGCCATCGGTATTGTCGGCGTACTGGTAATCCTTTATGCGTGGCAGCTGCCGCCGTTCACCCGCCACGCGCAGTTTACCGATAACGCCTACGTGCGTGGCCAGACGACGTTTATCAGCCCCCAGGTGAATGGCTATATCACCGAGGTGAAGGTTCAGGACTTTGTGCAGGTCAAAAAAGGCGACCTGCTGCTGCAGATTGATGACCGCATTTATCGTCAGCGCGTGCATCAGGCCGAGGCACAGCTGGCGATGAAAATTGCCGCCCTCAATAACAACCTGCAGCAGCGTAAAAGCGCCGAAGCCGTCATCGCAAAAAATGACGCCGCGCTGAAAAACGCCCGCGCCCAGAGCCTGAAAACGCAGGCGGATTTAAAGCGGGTGAAAGAGCTGACGTCAGACGGCTCGCTCTCGATTCGCGAGCGCGACGCGGCGCTGGCCAGTGCCGCTCAGGGTAGCGCCGACATCGACCAGGCTAAAGCGGCGCTTGAGATGTCGCGTCAGGATCTGCAGACGGTGATTGTCAATCGCGGTGCGCTGGAGGCGGATGTCGAAAACGCAAAAGCGGCGCTGGAGCTGGCGCAGATTGACCTGCAAAACACCCGCATTATCGCTCCGCGCGACGGTCAGCTCGGCCAGATCGCCGTGCGTCTCGGGGCGTATGTGACCGCCGGGACCCATCTCACCACCCTTGTGCCCCCTCAGCACTGGGTCATTGCCAATATTAAAGAGACCCAGCTCGCGGAGCTACGCGTCGGTCAGCCTGTCAAATTCACCGTCGATGCCCTGAACGACAAAGCGTATCAGGGCCGCGTGGAGAGCATTTCACCTGCAACCGGGGTTGAATTCAGCGCCATCACGCCGGACAACGCCACCGGCAACTTTGTCAAAATAGCCCAGCGTATCCCGGTGCGCATCGAGGTGCTCGGCAAGCCAGAAGATTCCGCGCTGCTGCGTCCGGGTATGTCGGTACAGGTGACCATTGATACGCGGGAGGCGAAGTAATGATCCTTCGCCCGATAGCCGCGCTGGTGGCAGCGGTGATGCTGGCTGGATGCCAGTCCGTCGACGTCAAACCGGCGCAGCCGACGCTGCACATCCCCACCCAGTGGCGTGCTGACGCCGGCCCTGCCAGCCCGGCGGAGCAGCTCTGGTGGCGCAATTTCCATGATAACAACCTCAACCGCTATGTGGATCGGGCGCTTAAGAATAACAGCGACGTGCTGATCGCCCGCGAACGAATTAACGAGTATCAGGCGCGGGTCTTCGCGGCCGACGGCAGCCTGTTTCCTTCCCTTGACGCGGGCGTAGCGGGGACGCGCGCCCGTTCGCAATCCGCCGCGACCGGGCTGCCGGTCTACGGCACGCTGTACAGAGGGAGCCTGACGGCGAGCTATGACGTTGATATCTGGGGCGTCAACCGCAGCACGGCCAATGCCGCCGAAGCCTCGCTGGAGGCGCAAAAAGCCGCCGCCGCTGCCGCGGATTTGACCGTCGCGTCTTCCGTTGCATCCGGCTATGTCACCCTGCTCTCGCTTGACGAACAGCTGCGCGTGACGGAGTCCACGCTGAAATCGCGCGAAGAGGCATTTAACCTTGCGAAACGTCAGTTTGAGACGGGCTACAGTTCGCGCCTGGAGCTGATGCAGTCGGATTCCGAACTTCGCTCAACGCGGGCGCAGGTGCCCGTGCTGCAGCACCAGATTGCACAGCAGGAGAATGCCCTGAGCCTGCTGCTGGGAAGCAATCCCGGCGCGGTGGCACGCAGCGAAAGCTTTGCGGCGCTGACGCCGCTGAAGCTGCCGTCGCAGCTGCCTTCTACGCTCCTGAATCGTCGACCGGATATCGTTCAGGCCGAACGCCAGCTGGTGGCGGCAGACGCCTCGCTTGCCGCCTCACGCGCCAGCCTGCTGCCGTCGATCAACCTGACCGCGACCGGATCGGTTCAGGATCGCACCCTTTCAGGCCTGCTGGACAACCCGCTTCAGCTCTGGAGCGTCGGGGGCAGTATTCTCGCCCCGCTGCTGAACCGCCAGGCGCTGAATGCGCAGGTGGATATTTCTCAGTCCCAGCGGAACCAGGCGCTGTACGCCTATGAAAAAACCGTGCGTAACGCGTTTGCCGAAGTGAACAACAGCCTTGATGCGATAAGTCGCTATCAGGAACAGCTGACGGAACTGCTTGCCCAGCAGGATGTGGCCCAGGATACGCTGCGCATTGCGCAGAATCGCTATCGCAACGGTTATTCATCCTATCTGGACGTGCTGGACGCGCAGCGCACGCTGTTCTCGGTTCAGACCAGCGTGGTGCAGGCGAAAAATAACCTGCTGCTGGCGCAGATTGATTTGTATAAAGCGCTGGGCGGCGGCTGGAAGAGTGCATGAACCCGGCTTGCGCGCTGATGCCCTCACCCCGACCCTCTCCCACAGGGAGAGGGAGAAAAATCCAAGGAGTCAATCTATGCAACAACAATGGTCTGCAGTAGATAATTACATGATTTCTTCGCTTATTCCTGACGATGACGTACTTCATCAAGTACTGGAAAACAACAAACGCGCCGGGTTACCTGAACACGATGTCGCGGCCAATCAGGGGCAGCTGCTGGCGCTGTTCGTGCGCATGACGCAGGCAAGGCGCATTCTTGAGATTGGGACGCTGGGTGCCTACAGCTCAATCTGGATGGCGCGCGCCCTGCCGCCGGACGGAAAGCTGATTACGCTTGAGGCCGATCCCGCGCATGCCGGGGTTGCCCGCCAGAATATTCATCTCGCGGGGCTAAACGAACGTATTGAATTAATTGAAGGCCCGGCCCTTAGCTCGCTGGAAAATTTCGGTGATGTTCCACCGTTCGACCTGATCTTTATCGATGCCGATAAGCCAAACAATCCCGGCTATCTGGAGTGGGCGCTGCACTATTCCCGTCCCGGCACGGTAATCATTGGCGATAACGTGGTGCGCGACGGCGAGGTCATTAACGGGCAAAGCGACGACGCGCGCGTGCTGGGCGTGCGGCGGTTTATCGAGATGATTGGGGATAACCCGCGCTTAACCGCCACCGCGCTGCAAACGGTGGGGGTTAAGGGATGGGATGGGTTTACGCTGGCAATGGTGAACGGGTGATAATTGTGCGGGCTGATGCCCTCATCCCGGCCCTCTCCCACAGGGAGAGGGAGAAAACCGGGCAAGGGTTTTAAACGGAAATCTGCTCCATCGCCTGCAGAATACGTTTATCCGAAATCGGATACGGCGTACCGAGCTGCTGGGCAAAGAAGCTGACGCGCAGCTCTTCGATCATCCAGCGGATCGCCTGCACGTCTTCATCGTCGCGGCGCGCTGGCGGCAGCTTGTTGAGCCACTGCTGCCACGCCTGCTGCACGCTCTCCACTTTCAACATCTGCGCGCGATCGCGGTGCGGATCGACCGCCATTTTCTCCAGACGTTTTTCAATCGCCTGCAGATAGCGCAGCGTATCACCCAGACGGTTGAAGCCGTTGCCGGTGACAAAGCCGCGATAGACAAGTCCCGCCATCTGCGCCTTCACGTCAGACAGCCCCAGCGCCATGGTCATATCCACGCGCCCCTTCAGGCGCTTGTTGATGTTGAACACGGCGGTGAGGATCTGCTCGACCTGTTTGGCAATCTCCACCACGGTGTCGTTCAGCTCCGCGCGCACCTTTTCATGAAGCTGAGCAAAGCCCTCTTCCGTCCAGACCGGACCGCCCGCCTCGTGGATGAGTTTGTCCACGCCGCAGGAGATGCAGTCGTCAATCAGATCCAGCACCTTGCCGTACGGGTTAAAGTAGAGCCCCAGCTTGGCCTTGTTCGGCAGCTTCTCGTGCAGATACTTGATCGGCGACGGGATGTTGAGCAGCAGCAGGCGACGCAGCCCGCGCCACATCATCTGCTGCTGCTCCTGCGGGTTATCAAACAGCCTGATCGCCACGCTGTCGCGCTCGTCCACCAGCGCAGGCCAGGCTTTAACCTTATAGTTGCCGCGCTTCTGCTCGTAGCTTTCCGGAAGCTGACCAAAGCTCCAGATGTGCAGCCCGCTCTGCTCGATGCCGTCGTCCGCCACCGCAGAGAGCGTCTCCTGGACTTTGCCTTTCAGCGCCTCTTTCAGCTCGCTCAGGGAACGCCCTTCCAGCAGCTTTTTGTTTTTATCGTCCACCACGCGGAAGCTGATTTTCAGGTGATCGGGCACCTGATCCCAGTTCCAGTCGTCGCGGTCGATGGTCGTCCCGGTCATGCGGCGGAATTCACGTTCCAGCGCGTCCAGCAGCGGCAGCTCCAGCGGCGTGACGCGGCCTAAAAACGCTTCCGCGTAGTTTGGCGCAGGCACAAAGTTGCGGCGCACCGGTTTCGGCAGGGATTTGATCAGCGCAATCACCAGCTCGCGGCGCAGGCCGGGGATTTGCCACTCGAACCCGCTCTCGTCCACCTGGTTTAACAGCGGCAACGGAATGTGGACGGTCACGCCGTCCGCGTCTGCCCCCGGCTCAAACTGATAGGTCAGACGCAGCTTGAGGTTGCCCTGATGCCAGAAGTTCGGGTAGTCGAGTTTGCTGACCGACTCCGCCCCCTCTTTAATCAGCATGCTCTTTTCGAAGTTGAGCAGGTCCGGCGTCTCTTTGCTGGCCTTCTTCCACCAGCTGTCGAAGTGGCGGGCGGAAATCACATCGTGACTGATGCGCTGGTCGTAAAACTCAAACAGCGCCTCATCATCCACCAGAATGTCGCGGCGGCGGGACTTGTGCTCCAGCTCCTCCACTTCGGCGCGCAGCTTCAGGTTTTCACGGAGGAAGGCGTGGCGCGTCTGCCAGTCGCCCTCCACCAGCGCGTGGCGGATAAACAGCTCGCGACTGAGCGCAGGGTCAATCTGGCTGTAGTTGACCTTACGCGCGGCGACCACCGGCAGGCCGTAAACGGTCACTTTCTCGGTCGCCATCACCGCGCCCTGCGCGCGCTCCCAGTGCGGTTCACTGTACGAGCGTTTCAGCAGGTGCTGAGCCACCGGCTCCACCCATTCCGGATCGATACGTGCGGCAATGCGCCCCCACAGGCGGCTGGTTTCCACCAGCTCAGCGACCATGGTCCATTTCGGCGGCTTCCTGAACAAGCCGGAACCGGGGAAGATGGAGAAACGGGCGTTACGCGCGCCGGTATACTCCTGCTTTTCGGCGTCCTTCATCCCAATGTGGGACAGCAGGCCGGTCAGCAGCGCGATATGAATTTCGCGGTACTCCGCCGGTTCGCTGTTGACCGGAATGCCCAGCTCTTTCACCACCTGGCGAAGCTGGGTGTAGATATCCTGCCACTCGCGCACGCGCAGGTAGTTGAGGAAATCCACGCGGCACTGGCGGCGGAACTGGTTCGAGGAGAGCGCTTTCTGCTGCTCGCCGAGATAGTTCCACAGGTTCACGAAGGCGAGGAAATCGGACTCTTTGTCGTGGAAGCGACGGTGCTTTTCGTCCGACGCCTGCTGTTTGTCCATCGGACGCTCGCGCGGGTCCTGAATGGAGAGCGCCGAGGTAATGATCATCGCCTCGCGCACGCAGCCGTGCTTTTGCGCTTCCAGCACCATACGGGCCAGGCGCGGGTCGACCGGCAGCTGGCTAAGCTGGCGGCCCAGCGGCGTCAGCTTGTAGACCGTCGCCTGCTCGTCGGTGGTAATCGCCCCGAGTTCTTCCAGCAGACGCACGCCGTCCTGAATGTTGCGTTTATCCGGTGCTTCGACGAACGGAAACGCCGCGATGTCGCCCAGCCCCAGGGCGGTCATCTGCAGGATAACGGACGCCAGGTTGGTGCGCAGAATTTCCGGGTCGGTGAATTCCGGACGCGACAGGAAATCGTCTTCGGAATAGAGACGAATACAGATCCCTTCCGACACGCGCCCGCAGCGGCCCTTACGCTGGTTGGCGGACGCCTGCGAAACGGGCTCAATCGGCAGGCGCTGGACCTTGGTGCGGTAGCTGTAGCGGCTGATGCGCGCCGTACCCGGATCGATCACGTATTTAATGCCCGGCACGGTGAGCGAGGTTTCCGCCACGTTGGTCGCCAGGACGATGCGGCGTCCGCTGTGCGGCTGGAAGACGCGGTTCTGCTCGCTGTTTGACAGGCGGGCATACAGCGGCAGGATCTCGGTGTGGCGCAGGTCGCGCTTGCTGAGCGCATCGGCGGTATCGCGAATTTCGCGCTCGCCGCTCATGAAGATCAGAATGTCGCCCGCGCTTTCGTTACCCAGCTCGTCGACGGCATCGAAGATGGCCTGCAGTTGGTCGCGCTCGGTATCATCCGCCTCTTCAACAATCGGGCGATAGCGCACCTCGACCGGATAGGTACGACCAGAGACTTCGATAATCGGCGCATTGTTGAAGTGCTTCGAGAAGCGCTCCGGGTCGATGGTCGCGGAGGTGATGATAACTTTCAGATCCGGGCGACGCGGCAGCAGCTCTTTCAGGTAGCCGAGCAGGAAATCAATGTTCAGGCTACGCTCGTGCGCTTCGTCAATGATGATGGTGTCGTACTGCATCAGCAGGCGATCCTGCTGGATTTCCGCCAGCAGAATACCGTCGGTCATCAGCTTGACCATGGTGTTATCGCTAACGTGGTCGCTGAAGCGCACCTTGTAGCCGATGCAGCCGCCCGGCTCCGTCTGCAGCTCTTCGGCAATACGGTTGGCAACGGTGCGCGCCGCCAGACGACGCGGCTGGGTGTGGCCAATCAGGCCTTTTAGCCCGCGCCCGAGCTCCATACAGATTTTCGGCAGCTGGGTGGTTTTCCCCGAACCGGTTTCCCCCGCCACAATCACCACCTGGTGGTCGCGTACGGCCTCGAGAATGTCCTGTTTCTTCTGGCTGACGGGCAGGTTTTCCGGGTAGGTAATCGCCGGACGTGCGGCTTTGCGCAGCACAACTTTCCCTGCCGCCTGTTCAATCTCTTTCGCCATCTCCTGGTAAATGGCCTGTTGTGCATCAGGATTTTTAACCTTCTTCACGCCGTGCAGACGGCGGGCGAAGCGCTGTTTGTCGCGCAGCGTCAGAGAATCAAGCTGTTGCAGGAGCATCGGGAAGGTGAATTTTTGTTGTTCTGTCATAGCGTTAAAGGGCAGTACACGCCCTGATAAACTCTCTTTTTAATGATTGCTATAGAGTACCACACTGACGCCTTTCGCGCCTTATTCAAAAAATTCGAACATAGGCTTCGATATATTGCGCTATCTCTGTGGCAGGATTGTGAATAGAGTGTCAACAAGCAACGGGGCAACCCCCTTCAATCAAATGCAACAACAGGAATCACCCATGAGCAAAGTATTAGTTTTGAAATCCAGCATTCTGGCAGGGTACTCTCAGTCTGGTCAGCTGTCTGATTACTTCGTTGAACAGTGGCGTGAACAGCATTCTGCTGACGAAATCACCGTGCGTGACCTGGCTGCAAACCCAATTCCTGTGCTGGACGGTGAGCTGGTTGGCGCGCTGCGCCCAAGCGATGCACCGCTGTCTCCGCGTCAGCAGGAAGCGCTGGCCCTGTCCGACGAACTGATTGCTGAGCTGCAGGCGCACGACGTTATCGTCATCAACGCCCCAATGTACAACTTCAACATCCCAACCCAGCTGAAGAACTACTTCGACCTGGTAGCGCGCGCTGGCGTAACCTTCCGTTACACCGAGAACGGCCCGGAAGGTCTGGTGAAAGGTAAACGTGCGATCGTCCTGACCAGCCGTGGCGGTATCCATAAAGACACCCCAACCGACCTGGTTGCGCCATACCTGAGCCTGTTCCTCGGCTTCATCGGCATCACTGACGTGAACTTCGTGTTCGCGGAAGGTATCGCTTACGGTCCGGAAGTGGCGACCAAAGCGCAAACCGACGCGAAAGCCGCAATCGACAGCCTGGTTGCAGCGTAAGACTTCACCCTCTCACCGCCCGGTGGGAGGGTTTTTCTTTTCCCCGCTTTTCGTTATCATCCGCTCCCACTCTCCAGCCGGGCGGCCTGATGTCTGTAATCGTCGATAACTTTATTGCCCCACCTTGTCTCGATGAGATCGAAATTCTCTGGCAGGACGAGCATCTGCTGCTGATCGATAAGCCTTCCGGCCTGCTCAGCCTCTCGGGCAAAAATCCGCAAAACCTTGATTCCGTCCATTATCGTCTGGTTCAGACGTTCCCCGGCTGCACGCTGGTGCACCGTCTGGATTTTGGCACGTCCGGACTGATGGTGGTTGCGCGCAATAAAGCCATCAACGCGGCGCTGTGCCAGCAGTTCAGCCAGCGCAGCGTGGAGAAAGCCTACAGCGCCCTGCTTTGCGGACATGTGGAAAATGACGAAGGTGTAATCGATGCGCCGATTGCCAAAGACCCGGCGCTGTTCCCGCTGATGTCGATCTGCGCCATTACCGGTAAACCCGCCCGCTCCCGCTACCAGGTTGTGGAACGGTTTTATCAGGGGGCGGGATTACCGTTAACGCGGGTGAAACTGATCCCGGAGACCGGGCGAACCCATCAGCTGCGTATTCACTGCCAGCAGCTGGGGCACCCTATTCTAGGCTGCGATCTGTATGGCGGTCTTGACGTGCCGGGCGCTGAAGAAACGCCCCGGCTGATGCTGCATGCCAGCGAGCTGAATTTTATTCATCCCGTGAGCGGCGAGCCGGTTAACGCCCGTCACGCCGCCCCGTTCTGAATGCGGTTTACCACATCAAATCGTCAGGGATTTTGAAGTCCGCGTACGGATCGTCTTCGTCCTGCTCTTCCTGGCTGAGCGCGCTGTTTAACACGATGCTGTCGGCATCGCGCTGGGCAATTTTATCGGCCACCACTGCCGGAATGATCGCGTAGTCGCAGTCACCGTTAGCATTGAGCACCAGGCGCGCAATCGCCAGACGGCCATTGATCAGCTGGGTCTGCGTTTGCTTATCGACTTCAATCTTTTTAATCAGCGTACCGTCGGTAAAGTTAAAGGTGATGTTGCCTTTTGCCACGGTGATGCGGTTCATCTCAATTAGCTGCTTCACCTGCGCCTTAAACTCTTTCGCCAGCACGGCCTGCTTCTGCTGCTCGCTCAGCAGCTTGTCACGCTCGATCTGCGCCTTCTTGTTCTCTTCGACCGCTTCACGGGCCTCACGCGCCTGCACGCGTGATTTCTTTGCCGTACGCTGCACTTTCGCCGCTTTCTTGCTGCTGACGAGGCCCGCTTTCAGCATCTGCTCTTGTAAGGTGAGTTTTGTCATGATTGTTTCTAAACCGGTTGGAAATTTTGGGGATTATAGCGGGAATTGAGGAAAGAGTGCGACATTAGCAGAATCGTAGGCCGGGTAAGCGCAGCGACACCTCGCGCATTACACTTCATGAAGTTCGCTCATGTTGCAGTGAAATTAAGTCACTTCCCCTGCGCCGCGGGCTCAGGCATAAATTATGCATTGGTAACTTCTTAGCAACATGAACTTAGGATGCATAACCACAATGAGCAAAGCTTTCACATATAACCTTAAGCGCAGTTGCTTCGATGAGAATTACAACCCGTCAGAAAATACGCGTACGACCACTAACTTTGCCAACCTGGCCCGCGGGGAAAAACGTCAGGAGAACCTGCGCAATACCCTGGTGATGATCAACAACCGCTTCAACGCCTTAGCGCGCTGGGATAACCCAAATGCCGATCGCTACGCGGTTGAGCTTGAAATCATCTCTGTCGATTTAAACATTGGCGCGGAAAAACCGTTCCCGGCCATTGAGATATTGCAAACGTATATTGTCGACAAGAAAAACAACCAGCGTCTCCCTGGCATCGTCGGGAATAACTTCTCGTCTTACGTGCGGGATTATGATTTCAGCGTCCTGCTGCTGGAGCATAACAAGAACCAGCAGCACTTCAGCATTCCGGAAAAGTTTGGCGAGCTGCACGGCAATATCTTCCACCACTTTGTGAACTCACCGGAATACAAAGAGAACTTTAGAAAGGGACCGGTGATCTGCCTGAGCCTCTCCAGCAAAGATACCTATCGCCGCACCGGTAATCAGCACCCCGTGCTGGGCGTTGAGTATCAGCCGGATGGCGAATCGCTCACGGAGCAGTACTTCGCGAAGATGGGCCTGAGCGTGCGCTACTTCATGCCGGAACACAGCGTGGCGCCTTTCGCGTTCTTCTTTACCGGCGATTTGCTGAGCGACTACACCGATCTGGAACTGATTGCCACCATCAGCACGATGGAGACGTTCCAGAAGATCTATCGCCCGGAAATTTATAACGCCAACTCGGCGGCCGGACTGTGCTACCGACCGGATCTGAACCAGCAGGATCACTCCTTAACCAAAATTGTGTATGACCGGGAAGAGCGAAGCCGTCTGGCGATTGAACAGGGTCGATTTACCGAAGAGTACTTCATTAAGCCTTACAAACACATTCTTGAGCAGTGGTCTGATAACTACACGCTTTAATACATCAAAAAAGGTCTCTTATTATGAAAACATTGCTCCCGACTTCAACGGCTGGCAGCCTGCCTAAGCCGACCTGGCTTGCGCAACCTGAAACGCTGTGGTCACCCTGGAAATTGCAGGATCAGGAACTGCTGGCGGGCAAGCAGGATGCGCTGCGCCTGTCTCTGGATGAGCAGATCCGTGCGGGAATCGATATCGTCAGCGACGGGGAACAGACCCGTCAGCACTTCGTCACCACCTTTATTGAACACCTGAGCGGCGTCGATTTTGAGAACCGCCAGACGGTGCGCATTCGTAACCGCTATGACGCCAGCGTGCCGACCGTGGTCTCCGCCGTCGCGCGCCAGAAACCGGTCTTCGTCGACGATGCAAAATACCTGCGCCAGCTCACGGACAAGCCAATCAAATGGGCCCTGCCCGGGCCGATGACCATGATCGATACCCTTTACGACGCGCACTATAAAAGCCGCGAAAAGCTGGCCTGGGAATTCGCCAAAATCCTCAATCAGGAAGCGCGAGAGCTAGAGGCCGCAGGCGTGGATATTATCCAGTTTGATGAACCGGCGTTTAACGTCTTTTTTGATGAGGTCAACGACTGGGGTATTGCCGCGCTGGAGCGCGCCATTGAAGGGCTGAAGTGCGAGACCGCGGTACACATCTGCTACGGCTACGGCATCAAGGCCAATACCGACTGGAAAAAGACGCTCGGATCCGAGTGGCGCCAGTACGAAGAGGCCTTCCCTAAGCTGCAGACCTCTAACATCGACATTATCTCTCTGGAGTGCCACAACTCCCGCGTGCCGATGGATCTGCTGGAGCTGATCCGCGGCAAGAAAGTGATGGTTGGCGCGATTGACGTGGCAACCAACACGGTTGAAACGCCGGAGGAAGTGGCCGATACGCTGCGTAAAGCGCTGCAGTTTGTCGATGCCGACAAGCTGTATCCGTCAACCAACTGCGGTATGGCTCCCCTCTCCCGTGAGGTCGCTAACGGCAAGCTGAAAGCACTTAGCGCTGGCGCAGAGATTATCCGCAAAGAGCTTGGCGCGTAATCCCCTTACCTTTGCCAGTAAAGCGGCGTACCAAAGCGCTCGACGTAATAATCAATTACCGCCCTGACGTTCAGGGGCGGATGTCGGGCATCAGGATAGATCGCCGCAATAGCCTGCTGTTCCGTATTGATGGCACACTCCAGCGCGGGCAGGAGCGGAATCAGCTCACCGCGCTGGAGCTGTTCACTCACCAGCCAGTCCGGGAACAGCACGATCCCCATTCCACCCAGCGCCGCAGCGAGTAACGCCTCCGCATTATTGGAGGTCATCAATGGCGTCACGGGATAGTGTATCCACGCCTCGCCCTTCCTGCGAAAGAGCCAGCGGTTTGGCCCTGACGATCCGCGATAGACAAGACAGTGATGACGGTTCAGATCGTCCGGTCCGTCAGGTGCACCATGTTTACGCACGTAATCCGGCGACGCGGCCAGATGATAAACCTGCTGCCCGAACACTCGCGCATGAAACGAGGAGTCCGTCAGCACGCCAATCCGAAATATAACATCCGCCGCATCCCGGTGGGGATCGATAAAATCATCGGTCAGCGTCAGCTCTACGCTCAGGCGAGGATAGCGTTCCGACAGGCCGGGAAGTCTTGGGGCTATGTGCTTCTGGCCGAAAAACACCGGTCCGTTAATGCGGATCGCACCGGACGGTTCCACCGCACGCGCGTCCAGCTCCCGGCGCGCCTCTTCCAGATTTTCCGCCATCGACCGGGCGTAGCGAACAAACAGATGACCGCTTTCCGTGGGAATGACGGCCCGCGTATTGCGATAGAAAAGCTGCTGCCCGAGCGCGTCCTCAAGCTGGTGGATCACGCGCGATATCTGCGAGGCCGATATCCCCTGCCGCCGCGCCACGACGGAGAAGTTCTGCGCTTCATACACGTCGATAAAGATCAGCAGCGCGCGGATGTTGATGTTGCTGGCGTCAACCATTAATGCATTTCTCGCAAAGGTGTTTCCAGCATTATGGCATTTTTCTCATTGAACAACCCACGTAATCTTCTTCGCCTGAAAACGGAGGAAGAAGAATGCAGTTTGTTTTGATTTTACTGGTGATTGCCGGCGGGATGGGCCTCTCCGTCGAAGCGGGACTGCTGGGACCGCTGGGGGGAAAGGTCGGGGATTTGTGGGCGACGTTCAGCATTTTTGGCGTCGGCGCCGCGCTAACGTTTCTGCTGATGCTGTTTTTCAGCCCGCGCAACAGCCCGTCATTTTTCGCACAGCCCGGCTGGCAGCTGCTCGGTGGCGTGCTCGGGCCGGTGTACGTGGTCATCCTGACCGTGGCGACACCCACCATCGGCATCGCCATGACCATGATTGGCATTCTGGCCGGGCAGGTCTTTAAAAGCCTGATCATCGATCACTTTGGTCTGCTGGGTTCGCCGCACAGGAAGATAAACGCGAAGCGCATTATTGCACTGGTTTTCATCATTGCGGCACTGGTTCTGGTCGCACAGGGGTAACGTATGACACTGATTATGATCCTTCTGGCCGTCTGCGGCGGCGCAACGCTGAGCATTCAGGCCGCCATTAACGGACAGCTCGGCAGCAGCGTGGGGGTATTTAAAAGCGCGTTTCTGACGTTTTCCGTCGGCGCACTGGTGACCGCCCTGCTCATTTTCTTCTTTGAGCCTAAGCAGGTGGTCACGCTGCTGGACGTGCCGAAATGGCAGCTTCTCGGGGCGATATTCGGCGTGCCCTATATCGTGATTATGGTACTCGCCGTACAGCGCATCGGCACTGCCGTCGCCACGGTGGCGGTGATCTTTGGCCAACTCGCCATGAGCATGCTGATTGATCACTTTGGCTGGCTGGGTAATCCCGCCATTTCCTTTTCAACGAGTCGTCTGGGGGCGGTAGTCTGCCTGGGGATTGCGCTTGTCTTTATTTACTCGGGTAGTAAAACCCGTTCTGCCGGGGCATGACATCACACCTTGCGGACACAGCGTAGACACGAAACAGTTCCCTCGCCCCTTTGGGGAGAGGGTTAGGGTGAGGGGGAACATACGGCTGTAGTGGTCATTCCGTTCACTTTATGTTCCTTGCTACTCTGTAACGACATGACCTGTGAACGTGCCAGGGTGGCTCAATCGCCACCACCCTGGCGACCCGGGCTCCCGGCGGTAAATCGCCGCTTCGCGGTCCCTTCGGCTTATTCCTTCCGGCTTATCGGGGACGGGCGGAGGTAACATCCCTGTAAAGCCCGCCCTCTCGGCGCATCCCTGCGCCTCGCCCCGGCCTGCAGGAAACGCCTCAGCGATTTACAGCCGGACCAGGTCATCGCTGCAAAATAATCATGTCATTTAAAAAATCCGAATCGCTTCTGGTTACAAATTGAGTGGGGATCCCTTATCCCTTGGTGAAAAACAGCGTCACCGTGGCGACGGTGACGCCCAGTTTCTTCATCTCGGTTTTATTAAACAGATGGTTCTCATCCTGCAGGTACATCCAGTCGTCAAAGTTCAGTAGCCAGGTGCTGCCGTTGGCCTTCACGCTCATGCTGTAATGCCAGTTGAACGCGTTGCCTGCGGCCTGCCCCGTCGCTACCCCTTCGATATCCCCCGCCGTGCCCTCATAGCGATCGGTCCCCAGGCGCCGGATATGCCAGACCCGCTGCTGCTTCTCACCGTCGTCGTAAACAAAATGTTCGTTGAGCGTCAGCGTATCGCCGATAACGTCTCCGGCAATCTCCACGTGAAAACGTCGGATCTGCTTGCCGCTGCGATCCTGCACCATCCCCCACGCTTCGGTTTTTCCCTGGAAGTAATGGAAAATATCAAGCCGCGGCTGCTGCTGGCGGTATTCGGTCACCTCTGTGCTACAGCCCGCCAGCAGCATCGTTAATGCCAGCACCATCATCAGAAAACGTTTCATTTTTGGCCTCCGATTAACTGCTGACGCAGCTCAGGATATTGCGTACGGGGAGCCAGCCAGATGGCCAGAAAGCGGGTACTGAACGCTTCTGACTGGCGTGGTCCCAGGGGAATAAAGGTTTTCTGAAGGGCCGGATCGCGGTACCAGAACTGCCCCTGCTGGTCATCAAGGACAAACGCCAGCTGTGAGCCCGGTCGAACATCCGGCCACAGCGTCCGGAGCATCCGCAGCCAGGCTTCGCTTTGCGGTTCCTGCGCCAGGATCCCCTGCGCCTGCCACTGGTCGCGGGTCGCCTCGACCAGCTCATCGCGATCGATGTCGCGCGCATAGGTAATTATCAGCGCCTGATCCTGGTTCTCCCGACCGTAACGCCCGTCCGGCGTGCGCAGCTGGGAGGTATAGACGGTGAACGGCCCCCAGGTAAGCGTGGCATCGCCCACCTTACGCCATGCCAGCCAGTCGGCGGCCTGTGCCGCGGGCATGGCGATGAGCCAAAGCAGCAAAATCGCAGCTCTCATTTTTGTCTCCCCATCAGCAGGTGGAAAAACAGCATCAAAACCAGCCAGCCCGGCGCCATCCAGCTGACGACGATAAAGGTCGGCTCCAGAAATGTGATGGCATCCAGCCGCTCGCCAATAAGGTACGCCACCGGGCCTCCTACGGCCGCCAGCAGGGTCAGCAGCCAGCCGGGCAACGTGGTGGTGCGCGTAAGCTGCGTCCAGACGGTGGCGAACATCAGCCACAGTGCCACCATCCATAGCGGCATCAGGGAGTCGCCCGTGAAGGCTATCAGTCCCGTCAGCGCCCAGAGCGTATCCAGCAAACTGCCCGCCGCGGCCAGCCCAATGGCGTAAAAACGGTATACAGACGGCAAGAGCAGGCATGCCAGGATCGCCAGCGCGAGCCAGATAATCAGGCCTTGTTCGCGAAAGAGCACCACCAGCGCCCAGTAAAGATCGAACGCGACGGCCAGCAGAAAGACCTGAAGATATCGTTTCATACGCGCTCGGCGGTCAGCTGCACCACGCTGATGGTGCGGGCGTTAAACCCGGCTTCGCAGTAGCCAAAGTAGTACAGCCACATGCGGCGAAACCGCTCATCAAAGCCGAGCTTTTCAATCTCCTGCCAGGCGTGGACAAAGCGCTGCCGCCAGTGGGCCAGCGTGCGGGCGTAGTCGGGACCCATGTCGAACAGATTGCGTACCACGAAATCGGTGTGGCGCGTCATCAACTCGTTCATCGCCGTAATGCTCGGCAGGAAGCCGCCGGGGAAAATATAGCGCTGGATAAAATCGACGCTTTTGCTGTAGTCGCGATAGCGCTGATCCTGAATAGTGATGGCCTGAATCGCCATGCGACCTCCCGGGCGCAGCCGCGCCTGGCAGGTACGGAAGAACGTGGGCAGATAGCGCTGCCCGACGGCTTCGATCATCTCTATCGAGACCAGCTTGTCGTACTGTCCGGTGAGGTCGCGATAGTCGCAGAGCAGCACCTCGACCCGATCCTGCAGCCCGGCGCGGGCGATCCGCTCGGTCGCCCAGACGTATTGCTCCTGCGATAGCGTGGTGGTGGTCACCCGACAGCCATAATGACGGGCCGCGTATTCCGCCATCGCGCCCCAGCCGGTGCCAATTTCCAGCAGATGGTCACCCGGGTTTAGCACCAGCTGTTCACACAGGCGCGCCATTTTGGCCTGCTGAGCCGCAGTGAGATCCTGCTCGTCAGCGGTAAACAGCGCGCTGGAATAGAGCAGCTCCTTATCCAGAAAATGGGCATAGAAGGTGTTACCCAGATCGTAATGGGCGGCAATATTTTCACGCGCCTGCGCGCGGGAGTTCCGCCGCGTCCAGTGGCGTAGCCGCTCCAGCGGCCTGCCGAACAGACGGAACCCGTTTTCGAGACGACCAAGCACCTCGCCGTTGAGCGCCAGAAGTTCCAGTAGCGGCGTGAGGTGCGCGGTTTCCCATTCGCCGTCCATCCAGGCTTCTGCCGCGGCAAGGCTCCCGCCCGTTAAGACGCGCCAGTAAACGCCGGGCGTAAGGATCTGCACGTCAGCATGCAGCGCGGAGGATGTCTCGCCAAAATGAAAGGTCTGTGCCCCTTCACGCAGCGTGAGCGAGCCGCCGCGAATGCCGCTTAACAGACGAAAAAGCAGCCAGCGCGCAAGGCGCACGCTGCGCGGGATATCGGGTTCTAACGCAAAGACGGGATCGGTCATGAGCGTTCACTCCTGCTGACGGGATGGTTATACAGCGGCACGCGCTTGAGCCACAGGCGCAGCGCCTGCCAGTAAATGGCGAAAACGGTTTTCAGGGTCATAAGCGGGATACGCAGGAGCAGCGAACGCAGCGCGGGGTGCGTCAGAGGCTCCCGGCGCAGCGCCAGCGTGGCGTCGAACACCTTCGCTTCCTGATGATTTTCAATGTGCATATGCAGCGTGTTATCCGGGTCGTTGAAGCGCCAGTGGTAGATCATGTCCATCGGGTTGAAGGGAGAAACGTGAAACGCTTTTTCCGTGGGCTGGGCATGTTGCCCGTCGACCGCGTAATAATGACGCTCGTTCCACGGCGTGTTGCGGACCTCCGCCAGCACCCAGCGCAGGGTACCCTTCCCGTCATAGCAGTAGTAAAAGTTGACCGGATTGAAATGGAACCCGAAATAGCGCAACTGCGTCAGGAGCATGACCCGCCCGTCCGGACGTTCCCCGGTCAGGCTCTCCAGCCTGCTCAGCACGTTCTCTTTAAGCGGCGTGCCAAGCGGATAGTCCGCATCATGAAATGAGGCGGCGGCAAAGCGATTGCGCCGCACGCCGACGGACGTCAGCAGCGGCAGCTCATCGAGATCCAGCCAGGCCATAAACACGCTGTAGCGAAACTCATGGGTTTTCGGCTGCAGGCGGCGGTGGCGTAATACGCCGTGGTAAAGGCAGCTGTTCATCTCAGTTCCCCTCCCCGACCGCTATCGCATTGACCACGTCCAGCGCGCTGCGCACCCCGTCCTCATGAAAACCGTTGTACCAGTAGGCCCCGCAGAACCAGCTCCGCCGGTGGCCGTTGATCTCGCCGCGCCGTGCCTGCGCCCGCCAGCTTTGAGGGTTAAACAGCGGATGTTCATAGACGAAGCGTTGCAGAACGAAGCGTTCATCCACCGGTGCGTCCGGGTTCAGGGTGACGCAGAACAGCGGACTGCCCGCAGGCAGCCCCTGCAGGATGTTCATGTTGTAGGTGACGCAGGCGCTGGCCTGCGCCTGCTCGCTCAGGCGGTAGTTCCAGCTGGCCCAGACGCGCGGCCGCACAGGCAGCCAGCGCGGATCGCTGTGTAAAACGACCTCGTTGCGCTGCCAGCCGATATCACCCAGCACTTCGCGCTCGGCGGGCGTCGGGTCATCAAGCATCGCCAGAGCACTGGCGGAGTGGCAGGCAAAGATCACCTGGTCGAAGGTATGGCTGGCGTCGTCGAGCTGGAGGGTGACGCCATCCGCATGGCGTTTCACACGCTGCACCGGCGCGTTCAGGTGCAGCGTCAGCCGGTCGCCCAGCTTATCCAGCATGGCGCGGATATACTCCCGCGAGCCGCCCGGCACTACGTACCACTGCGGACGATGGGTGATATCCAGCAGGCCGTGGTGGTGAAAGAAACGCAGGAAGAGCGGCAGCGGGAAACGCGTCATCTCCTGCAGCGACGAGGACCAGATGGCGGCTCCCATCGGCAGAATGTAGTGTCGCGCAAAAAACGGCGTGAAGCCGTGCTGCTGCAAAAACGTCTGCAGCGTGGCGTTCGGGTCCACCTCCCCGTCCAGCGCCGCTTTCGCCAGGCGATTAAAGCGAACGATCTCGCCCAGCAGCCGCCAGAATGCCGGATTCACCAGGTTTCGACGCTGGGCAAACAGCGATGTCAGGGTGTGTCCGTTGTACTCAAACCCCGTAGCGGGATTGTGCACCGAAAAGCTCATCTGCGTTTTTTGCCCGCTGATGCCCAGCTCGCTGAGCAGGCCCATAAAACGCGGATAGGTGCGATCGTTATAGACGATAAACCCGGTATCGATCGCGTATGTACCCTGTGGCGTCGTCACGTCAACCGTTGCGGTATGGCCGCCCGGCGTGGATCCCGCTTCAAACAGGGTCACCTGATGGTGTCCGGCCAGCCGCCAGGCGCAGGTCAGCCCGGCGATGCCGCTGCCGATAATCGCAATGTTCATGAACGCACCATCCTGCGCAGCAGCGCGCGCTGAAGAAACGCAGGCAGCCCGGAGAGCAGCCGCAAAATGAAGCCAAACCCGTCAGGAAACGCAATGTGCATTTTCCCAGCCGCCAGTCCGATACGGATCGCCTTCACCGCCTCGTCGACGGTCACCCTGCCCGGCATGGCAAAATCGTTTTTCCGCGTCAGGGGCGTATCGACAAAGCCCGGAGAGACAACCGTGACGGCAATCCCTTTTGGCTCCCAGTCCAGGCGCAGGCTCTCGGCAAACCAGCTCAGCGCCGCTTTGGACGCGCCGTAGGCCTCTGCCCGTGGGAAAGGCAGCCAGTGGGCCATCGAGCTCACCAGCACCACGCGGTTACCGGCAACCAGCTGCGGCTGGAGCGCCTCGAGGCAGTTCACCGGGCCAAGGAAATTAGTGCTCATGACCCGCTCCACCAGCGCCGCATCCACCACTCCACCGTCGAGGTATTCGCAGGTCCCGGCGCAGAGAATAATCAGGTCGGCGTAGCTGCCGGTCAGCGCCTGGCGACAGGCGTCCCTGTCCGTCATGTCGAAGAGGCGAACGGTGAGATTAGGACAGGTCTGATGCAGCGCTTCCAGACGCGCCGGATCTCGCCCGCAGGCAATCACATGGTAGCCGTCAGCGGAAAAGGATTTTGCCAGCCCGGCGCCAATCCCCGAGCTTGCGCCGGTAATCAGCACCGTCTTCATGATTTGACCCTCCGCTTCACGCCGCGAACCGCCCAGCCAAGCAGAGGAAGATGTTCGTAGATCATCTCTCCCGCATCGTAGTAGTCGCGCTGGTGCGTGATGAGATCGTTTTCCGTCTGCACCACTGAACATCCGGGCAGGTCGAGCGGTTCGCCTCCGGCAATGCGTGGATGCGACCAGTGCATCAGCCAGGTGACAACAAACCGGTTCCCGCTGCACAGCGGCGCATCGATAGAAAAACGGCAGTTCTCGACGTTGGCCAGCAGATGGGTGAAGTAGCGCTGAAGCGCAAAGATACCGTTGTGCTCGCCGAAGGGATCGATAAGCGTGGCATTCGAATGATAAAGCCCCGCCAGCGCGGACGGCGGCTGGCTATCCAGTGCGGCGTAGTACTCGACAAACCGACTCACGACAGAGGGCAAAGTGCTCATGGGTCACATCCTGGCTGTAAACAACGTGGCGTAATCGCATAATTAAAACTTACACAATTAACGTTATTTGTCCAAGTTTGTGCAGATTTATTTTTTATTACCTATCAATATCAACAACTTGATAACTCAATCGTTTGATGGTTTTGTAGGCCGGGTAAGGCGTAGCCGCCACCCGGCTTTCACTTTCAGGATATCCTTAAGGCAAATTCGTCGGTCTTCTTCCAGGCTTATCCTTTTTATTCAAAAGGATGCCCGTATGAAACGTTTCTTCCTCTCCCTTTTCTCAAGCCCGGAATCCTTACTGCAGGTGATGAGTCAGCAGGAAATTATTGAAGCCGTGGAAGATGGCGATCGCATCATTATCGACCAGGACGGGAACGCCTCGGTGAACTACAAGAGCAACGAGGTGAGGCAGGATTTTCTGCGTCACGTCAACACGCTGAAGAGGGCCTGATATGGGAACGGCGATATTTATGGTGCTGATGGTCTGCGGGTACTGGTACACCAGCCGCGACCTGTCGACCCGCTTTAAAATCAAGCGTTCCTTCGGCTGGGATGTCTATTTTCTCGTTGCGCTTTACGGCTGTATTTTCGTTCTGCAGGGGGTGATTGCCACGGGGTTGCTCTGGCTGCTGCTGCTTAGCCTTTCCGCCGCCAACAACGCTTTCCACTTTGCCTCACCGAAATACACCGACTGGCAAATCGACTTTATGAACTGGAGTTTTTTAGGCATTCAGGCGCCGGTGGTGGTAATGCTGGCGTTTGCCATCCTGTTTTGTCTCTACCGGTCTAACTGGGCAGGCAGTGCCAGGCTGGATGGCGAGAGTCGGAAAAAGCTCTACAAACGGCTTGCGCAGGCGAGCGGGATCGAGCAACTGCTCTATCAATGTATGGAGCAAGGCGAGCTGGCGCAGGTCACGCTCCGCTCGAGGCGGATATACGTGGGTATGATCCACACCGCGACGCTGGAATATGAAAAAACGGCCAATATCGTGCTGATCCCGATGTTGAGCGGGTACCGGGACGAGAAGACGATGAACCTGCGCATCGAGAATAATTACAGCCGGTGGTACGCCGAGCATGACATTACGCTCGACTCGGAACCCCGCAGCGCCATGTCATTCCGCAAGGTGATTTTACTCAATCAGATTGAGAGCATCTCGCTGTTCGATCCCGCCAGCGCCAGCGCGCTGTCGCTGGCACAGCATGACTCGCTTTCTAAAGAGGCATCCCCATAATCCTGAGTATGCTCTGCTGTGAGGCGGTTTCGAAAAGGACGTTCTTAACGCAGAGCATGCCCTGCTTCTGGTAGAACCGGTACGCTCCCGCGTTCTGCTCAAGCACCTCCAGCCAGAGATAGTCTTTCCCCCTGCTCCGGGCCATGTCTGTGATGTTGTTGAACATCACCTGACCATAGTTCTTGCCGGTTGCGGCGGGATCAAGGTAGAGCTTATTGAGGAGAACACCCTTCTTGTCCGTTTCTGGAAGCATGGCTTCCCAGGTCACTTTCATGAATCCCACTGGCCGATCGGTCTCTGCAACATACCAGGAAACAGCGTTATCTTTCAGGCTCTGTTCAACTACAGAACGCGCGTACTCTCCGTGCAGAAAATCCTTCATCTCTGCCTCTGACACCCACAGATGCTGAAAATGGGCGGGATAGATGCGATATCCCAGCTCGCTTAACAGCGTTGAATCGGCCCCGGTGGCCTGTCGAATTCGAAGAGACATGGAGGGTATCCTTACTAACCGCTTTAGGTGTGATGCCGTGCGAAACGAGAAAGACAAAAACAGTTACATTCTTGCCGCATATATTATTGCGGTGAACGACGTTAAGTACAGCCCGCGTGTTATGGATCTCGCCCGACACACCAAAACGGGTGGGTGAAAACCCTCACCAGATCGCGCTAGTCTGCCAGTGTTGAATGGATGACCAGGACTAGCGATTAGAACGTATGGAAATTATTTTGATGCGGCATGGAGAACCCCATTATAGGGGGGCGCCAAGGGTCTCGTGCAGGGAAATGACCGAATGGATCGACAGCTATAACCTCTCTTCGACGGGCAGCGACAGGCCGCCTGAAAGGGCTCAAATTCAGGCGTACCGCGCGCTCACGTTTCTCAGCAGCCCTCTCCCGCGAGCCCTTTCATCGTTGAAAACGCTGGGGTGTGAACCGGGCTTAATTGATGAGGTTTTTCGGGAAGCAGAGCTGCCGGTGTTCCGTATTCCAGGGTTACGACTATCGCCTTTTTACTGGGCAGCGCTGTTTCGCGTTCTTTGGCTCTGCGGCCTGTCTGGCGAGGCAGAGTGCGTGAGCGTCGCAAAAGAACGTGCCGTTAAGGCGGCAGAAATCCTGGTGAATGTCGCGAAGGACTCTGACGGCCCCGTCTTGCTCATGGGGCACGGAATGATCAATCGGTTTATTGCGAAGGAACTGATCGCATCAGGCTGGAAAGAACAGACTTCCCCGGGTACCGGTTACTGGGGAGCGGGGGTTTACAGCCTTGCGTAAGGGCACATACTGACACCGAGGATTTTTTCATCCTCGGTGCCTGGGTCATAGCGTCTGGCCAAGAATAACGCGATCGAACAGACGGTCTCCCAGCCAGAGACGCATGCGGATGAGCATCTTTGCATACTTGCCGGCTGCATAGCGTGTATGCGGATGAGGGCTTTTAACGGCGCGGGCAACCACGTCCGCAATCACCTTCGGGTCGCTGCCTCTGCCATTCCCATATGCATTTTTGACCGATTTAGCCACCTTCTCCACGAGGCGAGCGTAAGGGCCATTTGCTGAACGTTTAACTATATTGCCGCTGACCACATCACCAAAGCCTGTCTCGATTAAACCCGGTTCAACAATCACAACCTTAATGCCAAATTCAGCCACTTCAAGACGCAGACAGTCAGACCATCCCTCAAGCGCATGTTTCGTTGCGTGATACCAGGCTCCCAGAAGGGTGTAAATCTTACCCCCCATAGAGGTGATATTAATAATGTAACCGCTGCGTCTGGCACGCATGGCCGGGATCAGCAGTTGCGTAAGGCGGGCCGCACCAAACACGTTAACTTCAAACTGATAGCGAGCTTCTTCAATACCGATCTCTTCTACCGGTCCATAGAGCCCAAAACCCGCGTTGTTGACCAGTACGTCAACCCCACCTGTCTGCGACATGATGGTATTCACTGCAGCCAAAATGTCTTCATCACGTGAGATATCCATCCGCAGAGGGTACGCGCCAAGCTGGGCGAGATCGTGCATTTTCTCAACGCTACGGGCAGCAGCGTAAACCTGATAGCCATCCTGAATGAGACGACGGGCGATGGCTTTGCCCATACCTGACGATGCACCGGTGACCAGCGCAGTTTTTTTGTCCTGAGTAAACATAGATACCTCGGTGAGTAGACTGTGGCTAGTTTGCTCTCCTTCGACCTCATGTTAACTAGCGTATCGCGCCATGTGACTCGCAAACTGCGCCATCAGAGCGATACATACGCACGTGTTTACTCAAGACGCATGGCTGTCCTGGCCGCTTCAGGAGTCTGGCCCGTCCAGGTCATAAATGCGCGATAGAATGAGTTAGGATCTTCGAAACCCAGCAAAAACGCGATCTCATACCCGGAAAGACGCGTATTGCGAAGATAATGGCGGGCCAGGTGTTCACGACACGCGTTGACAAGGTTGCGAAAGTTTTCCCCTTCCTGCTCAAGCCTGCGCTGCAGCGTGCGTTTGCTCATTCCCAGACGCTCCGCCGCTTTTTCAATAGTCGCTTCGTTACCGGGAATAAGCTCCAGGAGTACCGCTCGTACACGATCGGCGGTTGAAGCCCGTTCATTTAACTGACCGAGACGACGCTGCAGTTCCGGTTCAAACACCTGCCACATCCCCTCATTGACCGTTAAAAAGGGTCGAAGCGCATCGGCTGCGGAAAAGCTGATGGCGGGCTGTTCTCCGTATTGCACGTCAGTACCAAAGAAACGCGAAAAGTGGCTGTTCTGAACCGATGACGGTAGCGCAGAAACGCAGATCCGTAAGGGGTTAACCGGCTCGCGAGTTCCCAGACGCAGAAGCTTGAGCAGGAAGCCCAGCTCTGCCACCTGGAGAAACGGCGGAATAGTTGTCGCAAAAAGCCAACACGGTGAGACGGTAAGGTTGCCGTTTTGGTCGACCGTTGTCTCCAGAACCATGGGAGCAATAAGCTGTTTATATCTGGCCAGACGCTGGACAGCCTGCATCATATTGCTGCTACACAGTGCGGCAAAAAGGGGCGGATCAAACACATCCGCAGAGATCAACTCAATGAGCGGGACGGGAAAGGCAGGATCGTTCGTTTCAGCCTCCAGCGCGTTCCAGAAGCGAATGTATTCACTCGTATCGAGTCCGCGCGCTTTTTGCAAAAAGAGATCGTCAGGTAATCCTGCCCTGCGGAGAATGCGTTCTGGCTCAAGCCCCGCGTCTTTCAGCAGCGTTTTCCAGCTTATATCGAGAGCGAAAGTACGGTTAGAAGCCATTTACTCATTCCCGGTTGAAGGTTATGCAACGCTTAGCGTTATTGTTCATCGACGGATGAACGGGCGCTATGCAGTATGGTTGGCTGGCAGGTCACCGGGAAATTCAGTGAGTTAGCAATAAAGCAGAGCTCATGCGCGCGGTGATGAAGTGCCACAGCGCGATCGATATCATCCCCTGGGCGAAGCGTGATTTGAGGCTTCAGGACAATAGAGGTGAAACACCCCTTTTCTCCTTCGCGCATCGTTCCTTCCGCCCGGTCAATATAGGTATAAACGCTTATCCCCGCTTCCGCGCAAAGATGCAAATACCATAATTTGTGACAGGCAGAGGCTGACGCGACAAGAAGATCTTCAGGATTCCAGCATGATGCATCCCCCAGAAATGCAGGGTCTGATGAACCTGAAATCGGAGATTTATCACCCGCCGTGATGTCATAAAGACGATCGTAGGCTTTATAGGATTCCGTCCCCCGACCTTTGTTCCCTTTCCACTCGACCTTAACCTGATAATGATGCTCACGATGGCTCATCTTGATGCTCCCGATAATGATATCCGATGGATTTTGCTGGCGATATTTGTTCGCAATCACCTGTCTCGACGTAAGCTATCAGATGGTATACCATTATTCCATCTTTTCAGGAGAAACAGTATGCAACTTAACGCCCTTTCGACCCCGGACGTGCTCGCCAGTGAATTAAGAAAGATGATAAACAGCGGTCGTCTGCGTGATGGAGAGAGGCTTGTTGAAAGGGATCTTGCCAGTCATTTTTCTGTCAGCCGAATCCCAATGAGAGAAGCAATCAGGCAGCTTGAACGCGATGGGCTGGTGGAAATTTTCAGGAACCGCGGCGCTGTTGTCAGAACGCTTTCTGTTGATGATCTGGATGAGATTTACTCCCTGCGTGCCTTACTGGAAGGGGAAGCCGTCTTTCAAAGCGTGAAAAACCTGAGCTCTGATACGCTGGCGAGGGCCGAACTGACGCATACGCTTCTCGCCAGAACGACTGAATTTGACATGCAGGGCACACTTAACCGGGAGTTCCACGATCTTGTCTACAGTGGGTGCAAAAACCAACGCCTGCTGAGGCTGATTAATGATACCCGCAATCAGATAGAGCGGTATGAATACCTTCAGCGAAAGCTCCTTTCAGCAACACCGGTTTTTCAGGATGACCATGCAGGTATCCTTACAGCCTGCAGGGAACGGGATGCCGGGAATGCACGAGCTGAAGTCGTGCGACATATTCTTAGTGCCGGAGAAATGCTTAAAACGTTTATCAGCCATCGCGACGAGGGTTAAGGGGAAATCCCGTTAACCCGGCTAATGCCCGCTTCAACGGAGTGATGACATCATCCGTCTCCATGCCCATTTGCGCATGAATAATGGCACCGTCAATGAGCAGCATGATTTCATTGACGACGCGCTCATCCGCGATCTTCGTCAGCGACGCAATAATATTCTTTGTTTCGATTTTATGATCGCGGCATATCTCTTTTATTTCGCTTTCAATATCTTCCGATTTTGCCTCAGCGCTGGCATTAATAAATGCGCAGCCGTGGAACTCAGGCGAAATAAACCATTCGTAAAGCGTTGCCGATATAGCATCAGAAGGTATTTCACCTTCATCAAGATGTCGACGCAGCGTGGATTCAAACCAGCCAATCCATATTTCGTGCCGATAGTGCAAATAGGCGAGAATAAGTAAACTTTTACTCGGAAAATGACGATAAAACGTCACCTTCGTCACTTTAGCCTCTTTAATAAGCGTATCCACGCCTGTCGCCCTGAAGCCTGTGGAATAAAACAGATCGTGCGCCGTAAGTAATATCTTATTTCTGACGCTGATTTTGGTATCGTTGCCTGCAGATTCTGTTTTCACTTTTTGGTAGCCTCAAAACGGATGTTGACAGCGTTATTTTACAGGCATAGATTACCGCATGTAGACAGACCTGTCTACATAATATAACACTGAGGTAATCGCCATGAACACACGTCCTCCTTTACCGCCCTTCACGCGTGAAAGCGCCATCGAAAAAGTCAGGCTGGCAGAAGATGGCTGGAACAGCCGCGACCCGGCGAAGGTCGCGCTGGCCTATACGCTGGATACCCAATGGCGCAACCGCGCGGAGTTCGCCACTAACCGTGAAGAAGCCCGGGCGTTTCTGGAGCGGAAATGGAAAAAAGAGCTGGACTATCGTCTGATTAAAGAGCTCTGGGCATTTACGGATAACCGCATCGCGGTGCGCTATGCCTATGAATGGCATGATGATTCCGGCAACTGGTTCCGCTCGTATGGCAATGAAAACTGGGAGTTTGAGCCGGACGGGTTGATGAAGCGACGCTTTGCCTGCGTAAACGATATGCCGATAAAAGAATCCGAGCGGCTGTTCCACTGGCCGCTGGGCAGACGCCCGGACGATCACCCTTCGCTGAGCGATCTTGGCTTATAGGATTTTCGCATCACTCCGGGCCGCCCCGGAGTGGTGAATTTACAATGCGCCCAGCTGTTTCATCAGCGTCAGGTTGTCCTCAATATGCCAGTTAGTCGCAATCTTGCCGTCAGCGATCTCATAGATATCCGTGGCGATAAAATCTATTTTCTGCCCCTTTCCCTTCAGCTTGCCAAATGTCCCGGTGAATGTGCCGTGAAAATGTAAATGCGAGACCACGCGATTGCCTGAAATAATCATTTGCTCAACGTCGCAGCGTAAATCAGGCACGGCTGTACGAAACGCACGGGAGGCTAAAATAGCGCCTTCGGGACCTTGCTTACGACCTTCCGGAGGCGTTTTATCGATGAAATTCACTGCCAGCGCATCACGCGCCAGGGACTCTTCTCCCGTATTCCAGAACGTTGCATATTCTCTGGCAACGGCTTCATTCGCCCGTAATTGCGCCTGGGGCAGGCTCTTATCAACAATAAGCTGTTTCGGTGGAAGCCATTCCAGCTGCGCCGAAAATGCGGTGCCGGACAGACCGGCAAGAATAAGCATCACCACAGCTGGACGAAAACACGTCGTATATTTCATGATATCTCTCAATAGAGTATTACATTACCCGCAGTCGATTTCCTGCGGTTCAAATCCGCGAGGGTCAGTTAATTAACGCCCCGCCCTCAATATCAATGACCGACCCCGTGACAAAGGGATTATCAATAGCGAAAAGATACCCTTGCGCGATGTCCTCCGCCCTTCCCCAGGCTTTGGCTGGCAGGGTTTCCGCCGCACCGGCGAGCATTTTTTCCCGCGCGGCGGAGTCCATGCCCGCGTACGCTTCCGTGTCGGTCAGCCCCGGACTCACGACGTTGACGCGTAGCGGTGAAAGCTCTTTCGCCAGCGCTTTTGTCGCGGCCTCAATCGCGGCATTCATCGTCGTTTTAACAATGGCACCCGCCACGGTGCGACGCGCCACGAACCCGCTGGTGAACGTCAGCGTACCGCGGGGAGCGATGTTCCCGCTGAGATAGCGGGCGACATTGATGCTTCCCCAGAATTTTGTATCAAAGGCCAGCCTTGCAGCGCGGAGATCAAGCCCGGAAAGAAGCCCTCCCGGAGCCTGTGAACCTGCGGTAACGACGATATTATTGACCTCACCCAGCGTTTCACCGAGCGCGACAAGCTCTGCCTCACGGCTGATATCCAGCACGAGGGTGTGAACAGACGCGGCGTGGGTGCTCAGCCGCTGCCGCGCAGCGTTCAGCTTCGCGCCGTCGCGGCCCGCAAGAATAATTTCCTCGCCTCGCCCGGCAAGCAGGCTGCCCACGGCGAAACCGATGCCGGACGCGCCGCCGATAATTAAGGTTTTACGGGTCATAACGTTTCCTCCTGCAGGATGTAAATGGGGTAATCGGTATAGCCCGTCGCGGTGCCGCCAAACAGCGTGGCGGGGTCGCGCACCTGGGCCATAGGCAGCTGGTGCGCCAGCCGGTGGGGTAAATCCGGGTTGGCAATAAACGGTCGTCCGAAGGCAATCAAATCGGCATAGCCGGCAGCAAGGATCTTTTCCGCTTTTTCAAGGTCATAGTTACCCGCAACGATAAGGGTTCCGCTAAACGTCTCGCGAAGCGATCGACGGAACTGTTCAGGTACCTGCGGCGCATCGTCCCAGTCGGCTTCCGCCAGGTGGATGAAAGCAATGCCTTTTTGCTCACACCAGGCCGCGAGCGCGAGTATGGCTTCCGTCACCTGCGGATCGTTCATCCCGCGCTGGGTAATAAACGGGGAAAGGCGAATGCCCGTACGCTCGCGGCCAATGGCCTCAGCAATGGCGCTTAACACCTCCTGAGCAAAGCGGATCCGGTTCTCCAGCGTGCCGCCGTACTCATCCGTGCGTTTATTGGATGTCTGACGCAGAAACTGGTCGATCAGATAGCCGTTTCCGCCGTGGATCTCCACGCCATCAAACCCGGCCTGGACGGCATTCAGTGCCGCCTGACGATAGTCCGCGACGATGCTGTGAATCTCCTTGCGCGAGAGCGTTCTCGGCTGCGGGCAGTCAACCATCTGGCCTTCCGCCTGTTCATTCACCACCCACACCTGCGCGTCCGGCGCCAGTGCTGACGGCGCAACGGGCTGACCATCCTGATGAAAACGGGCGTGCGACATTCGCCCCACGTGCCAGAGCTGAGAGAAAATAACCCCGCCCGCCTGATGCACGGCACCCGTCGTGAGCTGCCATCCTGAAACCTGCTCCGGCGAATGGATGCCGGGTGTCCATGAGTATCCCTGGCCCTGGGGCGAGATCTGCGTAGCTTCCGTGATGATTAATCCGGCGCTGGCCCGCTGCCGGTAATACTCTGCCATCAGCGTGGAGGGAATATTGCCCGGTTGAAGGGAGCGTGCGCGGGTCATCGGCGCCATAACGATACGGTTTTTCAGGTCTTGCTGCCCCAGCCTGTAGCGTTCAAAAAGTGAGGTACGTTGCATGTTTTCATCCCTTATGGTTTGGATGAAATCACTTTACAGACGGCATCTTGTTTTGATAATTACGCTAAAAGCAGATGCACTTTTCGGAAAATATGAATAATGGGCAAACTCGAAGACATGGCATTACTGGTTGAAGTGGCCGAGGCTGGCGGTCTTTCTGCCGCCGGACGACGCCTGTCGCTTTCCCCCGCCACCATGACGGCCAGGCTGAAGGCGATTGAGGAGCGTTACCAGACCCGTCTGTTTCACCGCTCAACGCGGTCCATCACGCTGACCCGCGCCGGGGAAGAGTTTTACCATGCCGCGCTGCGCGTGCTGGAGGAGGCGCATCACGCCGAGTCGTTACTGACGCAAAAAGAAGGCGTGCTCAGCGGCAACATTCGCCTTTCTGCCCCTTCGGACTTTGGCAGACAGTATCTTAGCCCCGCCGTCGTGGAATTCTCCCGACGCCATCCTGACGTTAAATTTTTCATCTCGCTAAAAGAACACGTTGAGGACCTGGTCGCTAACCGGTTGGATATGAGCGTGCGTTTCGGCAACCTGCCGGACAGCACCCTTGTCGTCAGAAACATCCGCCCGAACCATCGGGTACTGGTCGCCTCCGGGGAGTACCTTAACGAACGCGGCATCCCCGCCACGTTTGCAGATTTGGCTCAGCATCGGTGCCTGGCACTTGAGTCTCAGGGTGTGGTGATGAACGAATGGCGCTTTGAAACCAATGGCGAAGAAAGCATTGTACGCGTAGAGCCTGCCATGGTGTGCGACGACGGAGCATTGCTTCGCCAGTGGGCGCTCAGCGGAGCTGGCATCGCGGGGAAATCGTGGTGGGATGTAAAAGACGATGTTGATACAGGCAGACTCACGGTACTGTTTGCCGACAGCTTCACCGGTTTTAGTCGGTACGATCGCAAAGATGTCGGGCTGCAGTTTGTTTACCCGCAGCGTAAGCTGCAGCCGCTTCAGGTCACTGCGTTTAGCCAGTTTTTTCTCGACTGGCTAAAAAAACAATAACGCAATAAACAGTGATACACTCGCCCGATACAACTCATTATCCCGTCTTAACGGCTTATGACTACAAATATTGCTTTTTTCGACTTCGATGGAACGATAACGTTTTCCGACACCTTCACCCCGTTTATTTATCGCTCTGTTGATGAAAAAACGCTACGGCGTGGAAAGCTGCGCCTTCTTCCCTACATCCTCGCCTATAAAATCGGTGCGTTGTCGGGGTCGGTTTTACGAAAAAAAGTGGTAAGAATAGCGTTAGCTGGCAAATCAGAAGCTGAATTAAAAAAGGCCGGGCTTTTCTACAGTAAAACCGAAATTCCTGCCCTGTTGCGGGAGGATGCCATGAAGAAAATCAGCTGGCATAAGTCTCAAGGAGATACGGTGGTAGTGGTCTCAGCCTCGCTTGATTTATACCTTAAGCCGTGGTGCGAGCAGAATGGTCTGGAACTCTTATGCAGTGAAGTGGCATTTTCAGGTGGAAAAGCAACCGGAAAATACAAAAAGGGTGATTGCAGCGCCCGCTTAAAAAAAACGAAGATCATTGATCATTATGATTTATCTTCCTACAACGTCATCTATGCCTATGGCGATACGAAGGAAGATTTAGACATGCTCTCGCTTGCCTCGAAAAAATTTTATCAGTGGAAAGAGATGGCCTGACCCCGCCATGACATATTAATAAAACATCAAAATAAGAGATAGCGCGCATTTCGGTGACAACCTCAGGACTACTCTGGGAGCGGTTTTCAGGAGGTACAAAACATGAAAAAGCTTCTGATATGTTGTTTGTTTGGTAATACCGCAAACTCTCTCGCCAAAAAGATGCAGTCTCTGGCAGAACGTGAAGGCTATCCGCTGATGATTAGCGCTGTTGGGCTGGATAACTTCGCCAGTGTCGCTCCCGCTTTCGATGGTTTCCTCGTCGCACCGCACATTCAGTACAAACTCGATGAGATAAAAGAGACGGTGGGTAATACGCGTTCAATCGCCATTATTGAGAGCCTGCCCTATGCGTCCCTGGACGCGAAGAGGGTGTTGAATTTCGTGAAGGAACAGATGCCTGAACTGGCTGCGTGATAGATAAGGCCGCATCGGTTTTGCGGCCTCCGCTCAAAACTCATCGATACAAGGTTGACCAACCTTATTAATCGCATTGATTATCCTGGCTCTGAGTTCAATTAACGCCGCTTCTTTCTCTTCCAGCTGCTGCAGCTTGCGGCGCAGGGACGCTTGTTTTTGCTCAGCGGTAAATTTGTCGTCAATCCAGACAGCTAAAACCTCTGAGATTTCGGCTAAGGTAAAACCCAGCATTTTGGCATGCTTGATCATGTTTAAACGCTGTAAATCAACGGCGGAATAGACTTTGTAGTTATTGCTGCGATTAGGTTGCGGGATATTCTCTAATAGCCCTTGCCGCTCATAGTAACGCACCGTCTCTTTCGATAATCCCGTTTTCGCACACAGTTCACCAATTCGCATCGCGCCGCCCTCACCTTGTAAAAATCACGCTTGACCGTGTACCTAAGTGCACGGTTTATCCTGTGCGACATACATTAGGGAAACGGGATTAATAATATGAATTCTTTTGATTATACAGGAAAAACAGCGCTGGTTACCGGAGCGTCTTCGGGCATAGGTCGTGATTTCGCCAGGCAGCTCGCGGCCCGCGGCGTGGCCTTGATCCTGATCGCCCGCTCCGAACCAAAGCTGCAGGCGCTTGCCGCAGAGTTAGTCAGAAAGCATGGCGTATCCATCACGATTATTGTGCAGGATTTAGTGAAACCGGAAGCCATTCCCCACATTGTGGAACGGCTTGAAACCTTAAGGCGTTTCCCCGACATTCTGATCAACTGCGCCGGGTTCGCCACCTATGGGCCATTCGAAAAGCTGTCTATCGACAGGCAGCGTGATGAGATAAACGTGAACTGCCTGGCCCCTGTGGAGCTGACGCACGCCATGCTGCCGGGAATGCTCCAGAAAGGCTCGGGGATGATTATTAACGTGGCCTCAACGGCCGCGATGCAGCCGGATCCCTATATGGCGATTTATGGCGCAACCAAAGCCTTCCTGCTCTCGTTTTCGAATGCGCTGTGGGGTGAGTATCGCTCAAAGGGCATCCGCGTTCTGGCGCTTTGCCCCGGCGCAACGGATACGGCCTTTTTTGATGTGGTGAATGCGGAGGAAGCCTCGGTAGGTAAAAGAATGCCCGCAGACAAGGTGGTCGCCCTGGCGCTAAAGGCCGTGGAGAGTAACCGTAGCACCCTGATTACCGGATGCGGTAACTGGCTTCTGGGGCAGCTACACCGGTTCGTGACGCGAAAGCGTCTGGTGCTCATCGTTGAAAAAATATTGCGTCCACGCTCGGCTTAAGCAAAAACGGCTCTGTTCAGTGCAAGGGAGTTGCGCTGAAATCCTCGCTTATCGCAGACAGATAGATGCCATAGTGCACGAAAAACAGTGATACACTTACCCCACCTGGTTGATCGTCCCGTCTGAAGGGCGCATGATGAATGACGGTAACCAAAGTACGAAATGGTCACTCGTTGTTAATCGTAGCCTGTCACGCTAAGCTTAAATAATGACTAAAAATATGAACCCCCCATCAGCACGTGGTCCACTTGACCACGCTGTCAGAGAGCAAATCGTCGAAGCCGCTTTTGAGCACTTCGGTCACTACGGCTATGAAAAAACCACCGTCGCCGAGCTGGCTAAATCCATCGGTTTTTCTAAGTCCTACATTTATAAGTTTTTCGATTCCAAACAGGCTATCGGCGAGGTGATCTGCGCTAACCGCCTGGAGTTGATCATGGCGGCGGTGCTTTCCGCCATCAAGGATGCGCCGTCAGCAAGCGAAAAATTACGCCGTCTTTTCAAAGCGCTAACCGAAGCGGGAAGCGAGCTGTTTTTCCACGACCGTAAGCTGTACGACATTGCTGCCGTCGCCGCACGCGAGCAGTGGCCGTCGACAGAACGGTATGCAGAAAGCCTGATGAAGCTGATTGAGAGCATCATTATCGAAGGCAGGCAGGCCGGAGAGTTTGAGAGAAAAACGCCGCTGGACGAGGTCACACAGGCTATCCACATGGTGATGTGTCCTTTTATCAATCCCATCCAGCTACAGTACAACCTCGAAATGGCCCCCACCGCGGCGGTGCTTCTCTCTTCACTGATTTTAAGAAGCCTGGCCCCCTAAATTGTGACCATTGACATTTTTGGTCACTAGTCAGAGAATGCGGATACCGTTCTGTTACGTCAAAAAGGTTTCCCATGCTCAGGCTCACTTCAGCCCGCGTTGCCGTTTGTCTTCTGCCGTTTGCCCTGGTGGCATGCGGCGATATTTCCGCGAGTGACGATCCGCGCACAAAGCCACCGCTCGTCAGATCCGCTTCCGTCGAGCTTGCGAACAATACCGCCCGCGCCTTCACGGGCGTTGTGGTCGCAAGAACGCAAAGCGATTTGGGTTTCAGGGTTCAGGGAAAAATCCTCGAGCGACTGGTTGATACGGGGCAGACCGTCAAACAGGGCCAGCCCTTACTGCGCCTGGATCCCGTTGACCTGAAATTACAGGCTCAGGCGCAGCAGCGAGCGGTAGATGCTGCCCAGGCGCGCGCGCGAAAAGCCTCCAGCGATGAAGCGCGCTATCGCGGCCTTGTGGCATCCGGCGCCGTATCTGCCTCGGAGTATGACCAGATCAAAGCGGCGGCCGATACGGCCAGAGCCGATCTCAGCGCCGCCCGGGCACAGGCCAACGTGGCGCAAAACGCCACGGGCTATGCCGTACTGCTGGCGGATTCAGACGGTGTGGTCATGGAGACGCTCGCCGAGCCGGGTCAGGTCGTCAGTGCCGGACAGGTAGTGATCAGGCTCGCCAGAGCGGGACAGCGCGAAGCGCTCGTGCAGCTTCCGGAAACGCTGCGCCCTGCCGTCGGCAGCGAGGCGCAGGCCACCCTTTATGGCAAAGAAGAAAACCCGGTCACCGCAACGCTGCGCCTGCTGTCTGACTCTGCCGATGCCGCGACCCGCACGTATGAAGCCCGCTACGTGCTGGATGGCCTGCTGGCAAACGCGCCGCTGGGGGCGACCGTCACGCTGAACATTCAGGACAATAAAGCGGAAGGTCAGGTCATGCAGGTTCCGCTGGCTTCACTCTATGATGCAGGAAAAGGTCCCGGCGTCTGGCGTATTTCCGCCCAGCCGGCAAAAGTCGCATGGACGCCCGTCAAGGTGCTGAGCGTGGGTGAAGACGCGGTGCAGGTTACGGGCGGCGTGAAGCCCGGTGAGAAAATTGTTGCGTTAGGCGCCCATCTTCTGCACGAAGGTGAGGTCGTCAGGCTTGCTAAACAACGCAATGCCGCCCTGACGGAGAACACGCCATGAGCGGAAGCCGCTTCAACCTGTCAGCGCTGGCCGTCCGCGAACGTTCCATCACGCTGTTTCTGATCGTTCTGGTCACCATTGCCGGAATTTACGCCTTCTTTGGGCTCGGACGCGCGGAAGACCCACCCTTCACGGTAAAGCAAATGACGGTGATAACCGTCTGGCCTGGCGCCACCGCGCAGGAGATCCAGGATCAGGTCGCCGAACCGCTGGAAAAGCGCCTGCAGGAGCTCAAGTGGTACGACCGTACCGAAACCTATACCCGTCCCGGCATGGCGTTTATCACGTTGTCATTGCAGGACAAGACCCCGCCCGCCGAAGTGCAGGAGGAGTTCTATCAGGCGCGTAAGAAGCTTGGAGATGAATCTCAACGTCTTCCGGCGGGCGTCATCGGCCCGATGATCAATGACGAATTCTCGGATGTCACCTTTGCCCTCTTTGCCCTGAAAGCGAAAGGCGAACCGCAGCGGCAGCTGGTACGTGATGCCGAAGGCCTGCGCCAGCAGCTTCTGCACGTTCCCGGCGTGAAAAAAGTGAACATTATCGGCGAACAGGCCGAGCGGATTTATATCTCCTTCTCCCATGACCGTCTGGCGACGATAGGGCTCTCACCCCAGGATATTTTCAATGCGCTCAACAGCCAGAACGCGTTGACCGCGGCGGGTTCCATTGAGACCCGAGGCGCGCAAATTTTTATCCGCCTGGACGGCGCGTTCGATGAACTGCAGAAAATCCGCGATACGCCTTTTGTTGCTCAGGGCAAAACGCTCAAGCTGTCCGACGTGGCAACGGTTGAGCGAGGCTACGAAGATCCCCCGACGATGCTGATACGTAATCAGCATGAACCCGCCCTTCTGCTGGGCATCGTGATGCGCGAAGGCTGGAACGGTCTGGCGCTGGGTAAAGCGCTGGATGCGGAAACGGCAAAAATCAATGATAGCCTGCCGCTTGGCATGTCCCTGACCAAAGTCACCGACCAGTCCGTGAATATTCGCTCGTCGGTCGATGAGTTTATGTTCAAATTCTTCGTCGCCCTGCTTGTGGTCATGGTGGTGTGTTTTGTCAGCATGGGCTGGCGCGTGGGGGTGGTGGTTGCGGCGGCGGTCCCGCTGACGCTGGCGGTCGTCTTCGTGGTGATGGAAGCCGCGGGAATAAACTTTGACCGCGTGACATTGGGCTCCCTGATCCTCGCCCTCGGCCTGCTGGTTGACGATGCGATTATCGCTATCGAAATGATGGTGGTAAAAATGGAGGAAGGTTACGACAGAATCAAAGCCTCGGCCTTCGCCTGGAGCCATACCGCCGCGCCCATGCTGGCCGGAACCCTGGTGACGGCCATTGGCTTTATGCCGAATGGTTTTGCCCAGTCGACCGCCGGGGAATACACCAGCAATATGTTCTGGATTGTCGGCCTCGCCCTGATTGCATCGTGGTTTGTCGCGGTGGTGTTCACGCCCTATCTTGGGGTGAAGATCCTGCCGGCGATCCCCAAAGTAGAAGGAGGTCATGCCGCCATCTATAACACGCCTCGCTATAACCGTTTTCGCCAGCTGCTTGGCCGCGTTATCGCCAGGAAATGGCGGGTGGCCGGCGCTGTGGTCGCCATATTCATCCTGGCCGTGCTCGGCATGGGGCTGGTAAAAAAACAATTTTTCCCGACCTCCGACCGCCCGGAAGTGCTGGTTGAAGTGCAGATGCCCTACGGCACCTCGATAGCGCAAACCAGCGCCGCAACGGCAAAAATAGAAGCGTGGCTGGGCCAGCAGCCTGAAGCCAAAATTGTTACCGCCTATATTGGTCAGGGTTCGCCCCGCTTTTATCTGGCGATGGCGCCTGAACTGCCCGATCCGTCTTTTGCGAAAATCGTGATCCTGACAGACAGCGAGACGTCACGCGAGGCGCTCAAGCTCCGGCTGAGAGAAGCGGTCGCCAACGGCCTGGCGCCTGAAGCGCGCGTGCGGGTGACCCAGCTGGTGTTTGGCCCTTACTCGCCCTTCCCGGTTGCCTGGCGCGTGACGGGTCCGGATGTCGAACAGGTGCATGACATTGCTGATAAGGTGAAAGCCGTGCTCCAGGCAAGCCCGATGATGAGAACCGTCAACACCGACTGGGGGTCACGCGTTCCCGTATTGCATTTCACCCTCGATCAAAACCGCCTGCAGGCGACCGGCTTAACCTCCAGTGCCGTTGCCGAGCAGCTTCAGTTCCTGCTCTCAGGCGTGCCCGTCACCTCCGTGCGGGAAGATATTCGCTCGGTAGAGGTGATTGGCCGCGCGGCGGGAGATATCCGTCTTGACCCGGCAAAAATCGAGGGCTTTACCCTTGTCGGCAATGCGGGACAGCGCGTTCCGCTGTCTCAAATCGGCAAGATTGAGATTGGTATGGAAGATCCGATCCTGCGTCGTCGCGATCGCACCCCGACGATAACCGTGCGGGGAGATATCGCTAACAATCTTCAACCACCGGATGTGTCGGTCGCCATCATGAAGCAGCTCCAGCCGATTGTTAATGCGCTGCCGGCCGGATACCGTATCGACATGGCGGGTTCGATTGAGGAATCGGGCAAAGCCACGCAGGCCATGTTGCCGCTGTTCCCGATCATGATTGCCCTGACGCTGCTGATCATCATTTTGCAGGTGCGCTCAATCTCAGCGATGGTGATGGTGTTCTTAACCGCTCCGCTGGGGCTGATTGGCGTGGTGCCTGTACTGTTGATTTTCAATCAGCCGTTTGGCATCAACGCGCTGGTCGGTTTGATCGCCCTTTCCGGCATTCTAATGCGCAATACACTGATCCTGATCGGTCAAATCGATCATAACCAGAAGGACGGTCTCGAGCCGTTCCAGGCTGTGGTTGAAGCGACGGTCCAGCGCGCACGCCCGGTCCTGCTGACCGCCATGGCCGCCGTGCTGGCGTTCATTCCCCTGACGCATTCGGTGTTCTGGGGCACGCTGGCCTGGACGCTAATCGGCGGAACGCTGGGCGGGACGATCATCACGCTCGTCTTCCTGCCCGCGATGTATGCGATATGGTTCCGGATCCGCCCTGTGGAACAACGCGTGCAGCGCCCCGCAGAAAGCGTGTAAACTACCATGAGTAGATAACGGTTTTGAGGAAAATATGGTTGTTAAGCGCTTAAGAAAAGAGGACCGCCGCGTGCAGCTGCTCGAGGTTGCACGCGGAATCGTTCGCCAGCAAGGCACGGAGGCATTGACGCTTGGCTACCTGGCCGAGCGGGCCAACGTCACCAAGCCTATCCCCTATGACCACTTTGGCGATCGTGAAGGGTTGCTGATGGCGCTGTACCAGGATTATAGCGATCGGCAGCTGGCGAAATTCCGTGAGACGCTGGCGGTCGACAGCAAAACGCTGGAAAAGACGATCCGCTTTTTCAGCGCCGCCTATATCGACTGCGCCATTACTGCCGGGCCCGAAACCGGGCCAATCGCGGCTGCGCTGTCCGGTTCCCACGCGTTGCAGACGTTTCGTGAGGCATGCGTGGCCGAATGTGCCGACTGCCTGCGTACCGCGCTTTCCCCTTTTATCGTCTTAAAAGGCGTTCAGGGGGAAGCGGTACTGACGGCCATCATTGGCGCGGCGGACGCGCTCAGCACCGCGGCGGGCAACGGCGTACTCGCCCGAAATGTTGCAGAAGATATGCTCAGCGGCGCCATGACCGGCGTGCTGGAGACCTACGCGCATAGCACAAAATGATCGTCAGGGGCGGATTGACACTTAAGTTACCATTAGTAATATAGGTGTCACTACTCCCCCATTTTGAGGTCGCTATGTCTGCTACACATGCCTTTAATAACGCACTGATCGTGACGGCTCACCCTGTCGACAATTCATTATCCCATTCGCTGGCAACCCGTATTGCCGGAAAATTACGCGAGCAAGGTACGCAGGTTGAGATCGCCGATCTGCATGCTGAAGGGTTTAATCCGGCCATGTCTCGCGCCGACCTTGATTTGTATCACGGCGATCCGAGCGCCCTTCCCGACGATATTCTGCGCGAGCAGCAGCGCGTCGAGCGAGCGGATATGCTGGTGTTTGTCTTCCCCGTGTACTGGTGGTCGGTCCCCGCGCTGTTGAAAGGCTGGTTCGATCGCGTATTAACCCTGAACTGGGCGTATAAGGTGGCCGACGACGGACGGATTGTGGGCAACTTACGGGATGTTCCCGTCCGCCTGATTGCCACTGGCGGCAGCGATCTCACCGGATTTGATAAACACGGCTATTCGACGGCGATTCAGACGCAGATTATCGAAGGCGTATTTGGCTTCTGCGGGTTGAAGAACGTTAAGCTCGATATCCTTTACCAGGCAGATACGGCGACGCCTGAGCAGGTTGAGGAATTCCTGAAAGGGCTCGGCAGTATTCAATAATATCATCCCGGCGCAACGCTAACGTTGCACCTACTGATGTTGGTGTATTGAAGAGAATCTCTCACCAGAGCTATAACTGTACGCGATAGTTACGCTAACAGCGAAATAAACAAAGGTCATTGCATGTATCAGTCAGTTCAGCCAACAACCACGCTCACCACCACCGGAACCTTCGGCGGCGTGAGTGTATCTGTAGCAAACGACTGACAAACAGAACCTCAATCCCCGCCACTCTGGACGGGGAAATATCTCTCCGTTCACCACCCTCTGAATGGAGAAATAAAATGGTTTCGTCTGACAATGCACTCCTGGTTATCGACATGCAGCAGGGCCTCTTCCGGGGCCCGGTTTCCCCCTGTTCCGCCGATGCCGTTCTGGAAAATATCCGTTTGTTAATCACCCACGCGCGACGCGCGCAGGTGCCCATCTTTTTTGCCCGCCATATTGGACCAGACGACTCCCCGCTCTCAGAGAAGGGTCCGTTAACACAGCTGATACCCGAGCTGGGCGTGAAGGAGCAGGATGTTGTTTTCACCAAGCGCTATCCCAGCTGTTTTAGGGATACGGTATTGCTACGAGAACTTAATCAGCGAGGTGTCAAACAGCTGGTCATTGCCGGGATGAAAACTGAGTTTTGCGTTGATACGACCTGTCGGGCCGCACCGGAGCTGGGTTTCAGGACGGTATTGATTTCTGATGCGCATACCACAATGGATACTGACTATTTATCCGCCAGCGACATTATTGCCCATCACAACAGCACCCTGGCAGGTCCGTTCGTGACGCTGTCGACTGCCCGCGACTGGCATTTTAATAGGGCGAGTTGAGTTGGCGGGTTCGTCTCTCTCTCTTCCCCGGTGCGCCTTTGCGCGCCGGGGACATGAGTGCACAATTACAGGGTAAAACCACCGTCACCCACCTGCGCCTGAGCGTACCATTTCATCAACTCCGCGCTACCGGGTGCGTTCTCAGCCGGTGACCATGGGGCGGTATCGTGCTCAGGAACGGGCTGGTAGCCACCGTGTTTTACCTCAAAAATAACGCCGCCTTTATCCAGCGACAGCACGGCATGCCAGGTACCGGCATCCATCTCCAGCACTTTGCAGTCTTCACCTAACACCACACGCTGGGTCACGTTACCGCTGTCATCAAAATTCAACACCAGAAAGCGACCGCTCAGCGCCGTCAGCAGTTCAAACGTGTGCGGGTGGCGATGGGGGCGAACATAGGTACCGGGTTCCATCGCGATGGCCAGGCGCTGCACCGGGTCGCTCAGCTCAGGGTGTAAATTGCGATGGGCGCGTAAGCGAGGAGAATTTGCAGCCTGCTCGCTTTGTTGCTGCAGGTCACTGAAAGTAATTTGTTTCATATACACCTTTGTGAATGGGGTCATCTGACGGCAACCCGATTGCCGCAAGACGTTATACCATCCTGAACGGTTGATGGGCGATGGCATTTGTGAAACAAATCGCTGCATGGATTTCGCATGCTCTGTTACAACGAGCTCAAAGCAGTGAGATGGACTCATCCAGCCAGCCGGGTAGATGTTCTCTGTACCAACTCAGGTAGAGATTAAAATCATTCTTTTTCCGTTCGTGCAGAAGTAACATGACTTCAGTGACAATCCATGCTTTAGCGAGAACGATTTCTCTGGCTAACCTGCCTGCGACCGAATGCGTGGCAAAAACACAGTAGCGCTCAGCAAGTTGTAAAATGCTTTGTTTTGAGCCCATCCCCTGAACCAGCGGAGCAAGGTCGATTGCCGGACTGCCAATACCGAATCTTTCCCAGTCGAAAAGGATCATATCGCCGTTTTCTCTTCTGCCCCAGTTACCCACATTGGTATCACCAGAAATTAAACATTCCTGACTAAACAAAACGCTGCTCGCTTGCTGAAAACATCGCATCTGCCGCTCAGTACGGACGGGTAATTCCAAAAGAGACAAGGACTTTTCAAGCGCTGACTCAGACCAGGAGTGAGTGTGATAAATCCATGCGGGGCCAGCAGGATAACCGTGAAGACATGAAAGTCGTTTCAGTATGTCGTCTCCTGCAACCTCATTCTGGGAGATCTTTTGAGGAACATATTCAAGCGTCAGGCTGCGTCGGTGTAGATCGGCATGAAACAGCCGTGGGGATTCAACAACGCCACTGAGTGGTTCCGCCGCATGTTCATAAAAGCCGTATTCAACATCACTAACAGGGCATTTTTCTATCACCTGATTGCCATGGTGATCCACAATCAGATGGACTTTTGCTGCGCCCATCTTGGACAAGTTTTCGCCAGCCATACCATCCTCATGCCGCACGTTCGGTTTCAAGACGTAAGTATAGTGTGATGGATCATCATGCAATACGTTGAAAACAACCTACTGGTTTTTAAGCGTTTTTCCCTATATCATATCTGTCGTTTTAAGAGCAGCAATACACATTGCAATACACATTGAAAATGTAGAGAGAACTCTCAAATATGTATTATTTCAAATATTTTAGGAATGACTCTTACTTCGAAAAATCAATAAGATACAACGAACTTTTTTTTGCTTCCAACAGCACACTAAACGATCCAATGGATTTGTGGTTCAATCCTGTGCTTTGGGATGACATCGAAAAATGGAAAAAACTTCTAGAACATCTAAATTATTTTGGCATATATTTTTCGGATTATATTAGAAAACCTCAAAATGATAATTTCTATAAGGATATAAACAATTTATTCTGCAATAAAAATTTAACAAAAATAGTTGAAGATAAATCAAAAATCCAAAAGAAGATTGCTGAAATAATCGAAAATCATAATATAGCATCTGGGCAAGACATTGATTCTGCCGCATCATTTTTGATTGATAAATTTTGCAGACTTAAAGATGAAATTAATTTTTTATCTGTTTCCTTTAGTAAAGACCCTTTTAATTATCTAATGTGGTCACATTATGCCAATGGTTTTAAGGGATGTGTATTGATTTATGATTTTGAGCATGGGAATACAGAACTAAAAAAACACATTCATGGCGGGGAGGCATTAATAGTAGAAATGCAAGATGTGACTTATTTAGACAGAATAAGTCAAGTGGATTTATGGTCATTAATATTCAACAATGTCTTTACAGACACTTCATGCTTTATCGCTAAGAATAAACACTGGGAATATGAGAGAGAAAGCCGACTTGTAATCTTCTCTCATGCAAGGTCTGCAGGAGAAATACTTCATCATGAAGTATCTTTGATTAAAGGGATTATTTTTGGCTCGCGCTGTGATATTGACTTCAAAGAGCGAACAATAAAAGCCTTGAACGACAACAGATCGTTTGGAGAGCAGATCGATTTTTTATCATTTGATTCAGCATTAAATGACAATAATGAAATTCAAATAATATCCGGCAAAACTCACAACATAAAAACAGGAAGAGCAAAAAAAATGACTTGCGAAGAGGTTGCCGAGTGGAATAACAAGTTCGACTATACTCAAAATTTCATCGACAACCTTGCCTAAATTGAACAGGCTTTAGCTATAGTTTGTCTTCAACATATATGCCTGCCGAAATTATAGCGCCGCCTATGCGGCGTTTACCGTAACACAACGGTACAGGATTCCCTTGGGCGGTAGTGTTCGTTACACCACCAAAAGCATTTGAAGCCTTATTATCGGGATCCTGCTTACTAGATAGCCCTCCCGGCTGCGGAGAAAGCATTTGTGCAACCCCACCCATTGTCATTGCAGCCCCTGCAGCAAACATCATGTTACTGGCAGCAAAACCAACTCCAGGCATCCAGATAGATGCAACGACTAATACCGCACCCAAAATAGTTTGTAGTAGACCAGACCTTTTACTTCCCATAATAACTGGCACAATGCGGATTTCCCGACCACCAGCTGGGAACACAAGTTCGTCTTCCCCAATATTTTGTTTCCACGAAAAATACTGAATGTCAGCCCGCGGGATTTACTCGTATTCAGATACTTCTCGAATCCGGGCAGCGTTGCACACAAAGCCCGGATAGCTTCCTGCGTCGTAGTGATCAGGCGCTTATGTTCCCTTCCAAATATTTTGGCTAATGAACCGCTCAGTTTAATCGTCGTCATTACCTCAGTGCTATGCATTCTGTCTTCCCCCGCAAGTGTAGATCGCTGATAAAGCTGATTTGAGATCGTATAATTTTCGTTTACAACTACTGCCCGGCGCGGGTGGAATATCCCGCAGGCGCTTTGAAACTGTCTGCCTGTGTACCCCCGTAACATCAGCCAGTTCGGTAATCGTTAACCGTATTTGTTTCATCATTCCCCCCAAAGATGATGAACAAAAAAAACACAATCCATCATCTTTTCTATTTTTCATCATTTTCATGACTGTAAAATCATACAGTTAGCACATGATGATGATGACCATAGAATTTAAAAACGAGTCGTTTCCCGCGATGCCGCCGCCCCGTGGCAGGCATCCCCGCCGGGAGTACCTTTTAAAAAAGGGCAGCATCTGCCGCCCTCCTGTCGTCATGCCGCCCCGATCGACTTCACCATGCCCCGATAATCCAGCGCCGCCACGCCAGCATCGATACGCACCTTCCATGCAATACCGTCCACGGTGAAGCCCTCCAGCTGCTCCAGATATGGCACGTCCATTCCATCCAGATAAGCCACCTCGATGGTGTCGGTTCCTTGCGCTGCAGTGACGTACCACTCCTTGTTGTTGGCCTTGTCCAGACGCGGCTCAACCACTACCTGCGCCATATCCTTCACGACGTTAATAATGCCGGGGTTTTGATTCAGCGTGCCACTCTGGTCTACAGGGAACAGTGAGGAGGAAGACAGCACGGCGCGATTTGCCAGCCCTTCCAGCGCGGCCGGTACAAGAATATAGGCAGGAATGACGTTGATAGGATCGCCGTTCGCATCCTGCTGCAGGCGCATGGCCTTACGGGCTTCATTGAGTCCGTCTGTATCCATCCCTTTCGCGATGAGGTTTTTATGATCGGCATGGAACAGCGCTTTGCCATCTGTGAATTTACTGTTGGCAGTCAGCTGCAGATAGACCAGATTGCCGACCGTACGCGCGGCAGCACGCCCCATCGCCTGTGGGATAGTTGAAAGTTGGCTCAAATCATCGTTGATGATTGCCTGACGAGTAATGGAGAAGATATTGCCATAGGTAGCCAGGGCGATCGGCACACCACTGTCGCTGGTTGTGACGTATTTATACTCTGCACCTTCCGGAACCTTAGCAAGTTCAGAGAAGCCGTTCAGTCCCACACGCTTGGCTTCATGGAAGTTGGATAGAGAACCGGTTTTCGTCCACTGCTGGAAAGTTTCACCGCTGTTCTGCCAGCCAGTCAGCACAGATTTTTCAGCGCCACCAGCAAGGATATGAGAGAAATCACTGGTGCTGTGCGTGAAGGCCAGATTCACAATCTGCGAGCGGTTACCGAAACCACTGACGCTGATACCTCGATCCACCAGCGATGCCTGCGCCATTTCAAACAGGCTCATCATGGCATAAGGGTTTCCCCGTTCGGCGCGTTCGTGACCCAGACGGGCAAAAAGTCCCTGGCGGATAGCATCACCGGTAATGTTGCCATTACCTGCATAAATGTGCGCATCCGTGGTTTTGTTCGACGGTGTCGCAATCTTACCCAAAGATGCCAGGAGCATGTCTTTCGCTTTTTCCGGTGTGCAGTCCACATCCTCCAGACACTGCATTTTCAGGGCATCATGTTTTCCGCCGAACATAGCAAACAAGTCTTTAATTCCATTGATGCGATTTTGTTCCGGTACCGCGTTATTTGTGGAGCCTTTGGGAGTGGTGATCATCCCTTTAATATCTTTTGGCATATGCTCAAAATCCTCAATTCGTTTTGACTCAATACTGGCCATTGCACTGACGGCGGGTAACAATTCGTCAGCAAAACCCTGCGCCACACATTCACGGCCATCCATCCATGTTTCATCCTCCAGCATTTCCGCCAGTGATTCGGCTGATTTACCCGTTTTGCGTGCATATGCCGGGATCAAGACACTTTCGACTTTATCCAGCAGTTCGGCATAGTCGCGCATGTCGTTGGCGTTCCCACCAGAGATTCCCCACGGTTTGTGAATCATCATGAGCGCGTTTTCGGGCATAACGATACGGTCGCCAGCCATTGCAATAACTGACGCCATAGAAGCGGCCAGACCGTCGATCTGCACGGTGACTTTTGCCGGGTGTTTATTCAGGAGGTTATAGATAGCGATGCCGTCGAAAACATCACCACCGGGTGAGTGAATGTGCAGGTTGATATTGGAAATATCGCCTAGGGCTTTCAGGTCTTCAGAGAACTGCTGGGCAGTGATACCCCAGCCGCCGATCTCCTCGTAAATGCTGATTTCAGCACTGTTACCGCTGCTAGCGGCTTTAATGGTGTACCAGCCTTTCATACCCATCCCCCCAGCGTCTGGTGATGCCAGTAATTCACGCTGCTACGGACAATCTGCCCTTTGGTAGGGACAGGCATTTCCGGGTGGTTTTTACGTATGAATGACTGATACTCCTCGATTTTCTTCATGGTTTCAGCATCGATATGAACCGTACCGCCTTTATCGTGCTGCTTATTGTTTCGTTCTTCCATCCTCTTACCCTTATCGTGATTGATGGTACATATACAATCATTGATCACTAAAAGTGGTAAGTAAAATCATTTTTATCAGAAAAACAGGTTTATAAAAAACACTGGGAAATGAGATAACAACCCATGTGTAACACAATGTAAAAAACATCGCTGTATAATCCTTAAAAGAGGTCAAAAATGGCTTTAAATTATTTGGATTTAGACCAACAGACACGTATTCATATGGCTGAAGAAATTCAGTTTGATAAGGATCACAACAACTTTTATTTGAGTAATTACCTATCTCCTGAGGGAAAGGCGCAGTGGCCTGCGTTACTAGAAGAGTCTGTGCAGCACGATGATCATTGGTTAGAAAGAGAAATAATTAATCGGCGATTACTTGCTGAGTTTTACCCAAAAAGAAAACCCAACAGCATGGAGATGACACAAGCAAGAGTCCCTCGCACAGCAGCACAAACACTAGCGGAAGGTGAGTTTAACAGGCTGTATGCAAGGGGCTTGTGTGCCAGAGTTATCTCTGAAGGGGGACATACTGTAGAGGCATACCGAGCGAGACATTCAGAAAATCCCCGACCAGAGTCAGAACGTATAATCGGTCATAAATTTATCCCACAGGATATTATTCAAGATTTACGCTCAAACCCTGGCGTTGATACGGCGATTGGTGTCCCTCCGGGACCCAACTCGGGAATTTCGATAAAAAAATAACGAAAAAATCACTTTTTTTTCTTAGACCATCACAGCACCACATTTAAACCATGTGGGGATAATTCCCCACATCCTCCCCATTTTGTTAGCTTCCCACTTATTACCCACCAGTATTTTTGTTGAACAACCACAATCTCCGTATTGACGAGGGTTAGAGCGTTTTTACCCACTTTGTCCAAGTATATAAGCGCAAAGTGGGGAAAACGGAGGGTCTCCCCCACACCTCCCCGCTTACTACCCACTTACATGCCCACTTCCCTTAATGACTGTATAGTTAACAGATCACAATTCTGAATAATCAATCCATCGTCTACTAACTTTTGAACCCAGCGGCTAAAGTGCTTAGTATCTGTACCTGTTGCTTTCAAATCATCGCGGATAAGAGCCCTGGTACAAGGTTCACCTTGTGCCGTTCTGCTTCGAATCGCCTGCCACAGAGCCATATGGTTACCTGTTAATTTAGCTATCCCTACCAACTCTGGATCTACACCTTTTGCCTCTCGTGGAACATCATTAACCACCAGCGAAGATATCAGTTCGCCATCGCGATCGGTAAACAGTTCCACCGTGCGCAAATCGAATGCTGCCTGTTTTGGCTCCTCCGCATCTTTCATCTTCGTGCAGGTCAGGATTATCGCCCCACCATCCCCCTCGCGCCGGACATTGAACTCAGCATCGAGCGCAGCCCTGAAAGCACTGGAACCACGAGCGCCTTTTGTATCGTCTTTTCCTGAATGATGCACCACCAGCAACGTGGTGCCAGTCTCACGCTTGATGACGTCGCAGCCTTCGATAAACGCCCCCATATCACGAGCATCGTTTTCATCGTTACCACCGAAGCACCGCGCTAACGTATCTACGACAATCAGGCGAACCGGCTGTCCCGTTCTGGACTTAACATCACGCGCAGCTTTGATCATCTCCTGCATTTCCTCACGGCGAACCGGGAAAACCGGACGGTTTACCAGATACAGATTATTCAGTTTCACACCATGTCTTTTCTCCCACGCCTTTATTCGCCGCGGGACGCCAATGCCACCTTCACCCACTACGTACATCACAGCGCCGGCTGATACCGACTTCCCAGCCCACTTCATCCCGGCTGCAACGTGGCAAGCCCAGGACACCGCCAGAAAACTTTTATACGAACCGCTCGGGCCGTAGATACTGCTCAGGCTGTTAGCGGGAAGGTAACTCTTTAACGTGTAATCCTGCTCCTGATCGTACCCATCAGAGCCCACGCTTAAAGGAAGACTGTGCCGCAATGACTCCTCCCCTATAGATACTTCAACCTGCTCGCGCAAACGGGAAAGATATTCCCTCCAGTCCTCAGGCTCATGGTCGGGAATGCCTTTATACAATCTGGCATCCTGCACGCCAGCCACCGCCAGCTTTTCAGCAATGTTATTAATCTGGATAGGCTTTATATTCCCGGCCAGGTAAATCCGCACGGCACGACGGCCATCATCCACAATGCGCAGGTTATCCAGCTCTGCCAGTTGTTTTGGCCCAAGGTAAACTGGAGGAGTGGTATCTTCGGCAATCTGTTTACCAAGCCCCTCTTCCCAACCCTTCGCATGGGCGTATGCTTCTGACCCGGCAAAAATAACTGCCTCCGTGAATTTTTCTTTTGGCAGGTGTTTCAGATTCGGTGCGTTTTTCATTTCAGCCCCTTATCCCATCCGTCAGATCCAACACTCAGCGGCAAAGAAGAGCGCAGAGCCGCGATTTTTTTACGCCCGTTTTCTTTTACGGTCTCCTGCCACTCCCGGCTTTCCTCTGGGAGATTAATAAATTCTTTTCGGAACCGATATTCAGAAAAAATACACTCATGTGAATACCCATCCCGGACATACGTAATACGGCTATCCGTTACGCATGTGACAGTAATTTTTTCCCCGCGAGAATCTTTCCAGCGACTGTTAAGCTCGATTTTTGGTTGAGCGCTACCCTCAGGCTGAACCTGATTGAATTTTTTAATCATGAAGTTATTCCTTGTCGGTAACCGTTAAACCATATGCATCAGCAGCCTGACGAACTGCCCGGATAAAACCTTCCGGTGTGGCCACGATTTCATCCGGACGAAGGCGGCGCTCTGTAACCTGACCGTTTTTAACCGTCACCAGTACGCGGATCTCGTAATCAGCGGGTAAGTCGGACTTATCCATGGCGCACCTCCATTGCCACAGCTTCATTGCTGCAAGGATCGCTACCCAGAATGCTCCATAGGGTACGATTCTCAGGATCCATAAACGATACTGAGAGCGGGCTTTCGGTCCGGATTTTGGCGGCAAAGGTTAAGTCCCAGCCACAGAACTTTGCACGGGCAGTATCTTCAGTGTCTGCAACTGTGCGCAGAACTACCGGTAGACAGGAATTACCTCGCGGCGTGCCAAGGAATAGCCATGTAAATTTAGGGTGAGTTTGGGTATGCTGTGTTACAGCCATAGTCGTTACTCCTGTTAACGGTTGGTGGTTAGATGTTCCTAGGTGGTTGCAAGCACCTAGGAACATCGTCAATAGTATTGGTGTGACACACCACATACCCCAGGTGTGTCACACGTCAATATTTACTTTCCCTGATTATGCTGTATTGTGTGTCACACTTAGGTGGGAGATAAATACATGGCTACAGCAGATAAAAATGCCAAATCACAGTTACTGAAAGCACGTGTTCCGCACGAAATTGTAAATATGATGAATGCACTTAAACATCCAGATGAATCAACATCGCAATTTATAACTACCTCAATTATCTCTGAGATTGAAAGACGCAAGCTATCGATAAATCCCAATGGTGAATCAAGTGACGAATAATAAAATAAACTCGATAAGCGAGAAATTAATAGCTTCTTATTGGCAGAATAATTCCACTCATAAAGGGAATCTCGGAGAAATGATTGCAATTCATCATTTCGAAATCACAGGACAAGCTTTTATTCATGTAAACCAAGATTCATGGTCTTATCCTCCTGCAATGGAAAAACTTGGTGCTAAAAGACCAGACTTTTTCTTGCTAAATAAATTCAACATTTGCAAGATCATGGATGTTAAAATGCATGCTTTAGATGAGAGTTTTAATTTCACTCTACATAACGATGAAATAGTGCAATATGTAAGACTCCACGAACATCTGATGTCGGTTTTGAACTGTAAGTATGCAGACATTAATTTTGAATTTTTTGTAATACCTTTAAACTCTCAGGAAGAAAGTTTTGCAACAGTATCCTTTCAAGAAATGATTGATTCAGAGAATGAAGTCACCTTATCATCAGGTCAAGGTAAAGTAAGGTCATTCAATTATTCCGTATCAATTCAAAATCGTTTAAAACCACTTTTTAAATAGAGGGTATGATGTGTTAGATTTTAAAGAACTATCTAAAGACGGCCAAGATTTAGAGTTACTTACCCGAGAAATATTGTTTAGTCTAGGTCACAGAGTTTATTGGAGTGGAAGAGGCCCTGACAGTGGGAAGGACTTAGTTTTTATAGAAGAATATAAAAGCATTTTTGCCCCATCAACAAAAAAATGGTTAGTTCAGTGCAAACATAAAGCTGAGAGTTCTAATGCTGTAGGTACTGGTGAGTTAGATGGGATTTTAGACAGTTGCGCTCAACATGAATGTGAAGGATACTTGCTCGTGACATCAACGTACCCTTCATCAACTGTTGCGGGTCGACTGGAGGATATTACTAATTCTCCAAATAATCGTATTACCGCTACCTATTGGGACTCTGTAAAAATTGAACAAATATTATCAACACCGGACTTATGGGTGATTGCACAGCGTTTCTTCCCAATCAGCACACAAGGTTGGAAAATTTATGCGACAGAACGTCCGAACCATTGGATAGCTAACTATAAAGGGTTCTACTTCCATATTAGCAATCGCATTGGTTCGGATCACATGTATCAACTAGAATATATAGAGGAAAAGGTTGAAGAAATTATAAATTCATCAAACACATTACCAGATAAACACTTTTTCAGATTAAGAAGCGTTTACTTTGATGATAAACATGGAACATATACTTGGTACATTGATTACATGCATCCACATGGAACTCCACCTGTAAAACCACCAACAGGAGATTTTGATTTCTTCTTCTCCGAAGAATGGAATGAAAATTATGACTTCAAGACAACAACTTATTTAGAGCATAGTGATCATTATGATAAAGATCATTATGATTATTATGATCCACACGTTGGTCAATTCATTCTTGGCATGAAAAGATTTTGAAGAAACAGGGGGCGTATATATGCCCCTTTTTTCACAAAGATTCCCATTCCCCACGAATCCAAGCTTGTACCTCAGAAAGCCGATATGCAACGGCTGATGGCCCAATTTTGATGCGCTTCGGAAATTTTCCTTCCTGTTCCATGCGCCAGCGCGTTGAGTTAGACAACGTAGTCATTGCCCGGCATTCAGGTTCCCGAATCATTCGGTCAAGCTCAGGCATGTACTGGAGATCTTCTTTTTTCACAACGGATAACATAGCCATATCAGGCACTCCTTTTCTTAATTACTTTTACTGTATTTTCTTCACCCACCAGCCCATCAAGGTAGTCAACCCATCGGTCCAGTGCTTCTTGTTTCTGGGGGATATACTTGCTGCGGTTATAGATTCAGGCCACGCCCTTTATAGTGTGTCCCCGCAGCTGCTCCACTACATAAAATCGACGCCCATATCGTTGAGACTTGTTGAGAAGGTTCGTCTCAGGTCATGTAATGACCAGCGTTTTTCATGTTTCAGAGATATAAAATTTGTGCATCCCATGGTGCTGACGTTTGAATCAGATTTTTAGTTCACCGAGTATGTACCTACGCCTTTTAGTCTCTTCGTGCAGGTTTACGATCCACTGCCGCATTTTCTGAGGCACCGGGCGGAGAATCTCTTCACCGTTTTTACTGTGCTCTTTCGGCACCGTCCAAAGCCATTTTTCGAAGTCCCATTCATCCCATGTGGATAGACGAGCCTCACTGCGCATGCATCCAAACACAAGGCACAAAATCGCCATCCGTTTTTTTGTAATTCATCACACGGTTTTTCCCCTGCCATGAAAGTACACGCCCAATAGATCGGCAACATAGCTTTCCTCAAGCACCCGCTCTCTCTTGTTCTGATATTTACCGATATCACCAGGGCTCAAATCATCCAGCACATTACATCGCACATACTGGCGCACCCGGCAGTATTTGAAGATGTGCTTTAACTCAATCAGCATCGCGGCAGACTGAACCGGCGCGATTTTCTTTATACGGTCAAAGCACTTGATCCAGTCAGACAGGTCGCATTTATCGACAGGAAACCCGCCGATGCAGGGAAAGATGTATCTCTCATAACAGCTATAGAGGCGCACAGTCTCTTTGCGTTTTTCCCTGGCATAGTTATCAAACCAGTAATCGATAGCGTTCTTAACAGTCACAGGAGTGAACAGGCTCTCTTTGGTGAGTTTGTTCTCTATCCTTGGATCAAGTCCCTGTGACAGCCATCCCCGACACTCGTCCCTTTTCTCCCTGGCCTGTTTAAGGGTCATATCTGGATACTTGCCTAACGTCATCCAGACGGGGGCACTTTGTCGGCCTGAATGCCTAAAGAAAAAAACAAAGCTTACTGTGCCACTCGTGCTAACCCTGACAGACAGCCCCCGACCATCGGCAACCATCTTTTGACGCTTCTGCGGTTTACCATGTAAGGCTTTTAGCGCCTTATCGCTTAACTTGTTCTCGCCCGCCATAAAACCTCATTCTGCAATACACATTGCAATACACACTTAGCTACAACGCTGAAAAACAGTAGAAAAGCAATGCAAACAACATTTCTTTATTCTTCATAATTAACAATGAGTTAATGAATGAATCTGGTTCTTCATGCGTACCCATGAGGTAGTGTGATGGATAATGGATCATCATCCGAGATTGAGTAAAACTCACATTGATTCCCACTATTTATCGTTTTTCAAAAGTGACGCCCCTGAAATACCATCCATTCATCCCTGGGATAGAAAAAATAAATAATACCAAGCCTGTATGGAGCACCTATGACACTCGATGTTTTATTCCATGTAATGAACATTATCTCGCCTCATAAATTTAGCGCCCAAGCAAATGTGCATGAGTTGATAACGTTACTTTCAACAGAAAAAGAAAGCTCAGAAGCGCTTTCACCTTTCATCCACCGACTGCACCTCCTCTCTTTCGCCCAAAGCAATCCGGGCAACGCCGAAGAGTTGCTCTCAGCGCATTTACCAAAAGAGGATGGGATCCTTCCGCTGCTTGACTTTGCGCAGTGGCCAAAGGTGCGTTACGCCGCGTCAGGCGAAGCTCAGACGCGTGAATCCGAGGAGTATTTCCGTGCCATGACCTCGGCTGCCAATCTGCTACGCACTGCGCTGATCGATGCTGAACGCGCAAAAGGGACGCCTGCGCTTTATATTCTCGAAAAATTACTTAACCTGAACAGCGCCCTGCCTGAAAGATATAAAAAGATGGCGAATATTCCCTACGCATAAATACGTTCAATATGCGGGATATTCCATAATAAATATTCCGCTATTTATTAAACCCGCTTTTCATTGTAATTAAGACAGACGATATCCAAAGAAGGCACCACCGGCGCGTTAAGGTTAAGCCACGCCAGCAGCCGTTCAATACTCTGTCCTCTGAGCGAATTTTTGGGCCAGACAAGGTAGTAACCGTCCCCTGTTGCTATCGCCTCCCTGAAAGGCAGCGCGAGCAGGCCGCTTTTCAGCGCGTCGAGCGTGAGCCGGAGATCGGCCATCGCCACGCCGTGTCCGTGCATGGCCGCAAGGCTTCCCTGCTCCAGGGTGTCGAACACGATTCCACCGCTCATGTCGAGGCCGGGGAATAAGCCCGTCCTTCTCAGCCAGCGCTTCCAGTCCCGTCTGTCCGGTGACGGATGAATAAGATCGCAATCTGGAAGCGTATGCCGGGCAGACTCCAGCAAAGACGGAGTACAAACGGGAATAAGCCATTCGCTGAAGAGCAGCCTGCTTTCTGTTGACTCGCCGAAATAGCCGTTACCGAGGAGGATCGCACAATCGTAAGGCTCACGACTGAAATCAACCGTGTCGAAGTCCATCCAGACGCTGGCAATTTCGATTTTCGGCTTCGCGTGGTTCTCGCGGAAGGATTTAAGCACATCCAGAAGCCATCGCATCGTCAGCGAGCTGGGCGCTTTAAGGCGCAGAAGGTGGTTTTCACTTTTGAATGCACGACAGGCCCACTCAATATTCGAGAAACTTTCGCTAAGCTGCCCGGCCAGAATACGTCCGGCATCGCTGACCTCCACTCTCGGCCCCTGTCGTTTAAACAATTCGCAATCGAACCACATTTCCAGCGTCTGGACATGCCTGCTGACCGCCCCCGGCGTGATATGGAGTGTTTCAGCCGCTTTGCTGAAGGAGTTCAGCCGTGCGGCAACTTCGAACGCGCGCAGCGCATACAGTGGCGGTAAAGACATACATTCCCTTTTTGTAAGGTGTAATCATGCAGTTTATGTATTATCGGCACACGGTGACGTTTCATCCCATTCCTCAGCCGGAAACGCCAGCAGCAATTCCCTCAGCAGGGACTCAAGCTGCGCGTGCTGCGCATCAGACAAGTTGCTCAGCAGCGCATTTTGCGTCTGTGTGTGCACGATCAGCGCCTGTTCGATACGCTCCTGCCCGTGCGGTGTCAGGCTTACGAGCGTGCTGCGCTTGTCATCCGGATCGGCAATTCGCCTGATAAGACCTTGCTTTTCGAGATGGCTGAGCCGGTTCGTCATCGCCCCTGAGGTGATCAACAGCGATTTATACAGCTGTGTGGGGGAAAGGCAGTACGGCTCACCGGCGCGGCGCAGCGTGGCGAGCACGTCAAACTCGCCCTCGCGAAAACCAAACTGCGCCATCGCCTCCGCCCATTCTTTTCCCAGATGCTTCATCAGCCGGAGCATTCGGCCAAAAATTTTCATCGATGAGGCGTCCAGTTCCGGCATGGCACGGCTCCACTGGCCGACAACGAAGTCTACATGGTCTTTCATTTTCACCCCTGATGGCGTGGGTATTTATCCTGTTGTGCGGTACATCTTACGCAAAAACACATTTTATCTTAACGTTAAGATAAATGCTTGTGGCAATTTGCCCGGCCATTCACAACCGAAAAGGATCTCCTGTTGAAACGCACATCGCCTTTACTCTTCGCCGTTATCGCTTTTATCGTCGGGTTGAACCTGCGCCCCATTCTGGCCTCTGTCGGACCGTTGTTTTCCGTGCTGCAGCGCGAAGCGGGGCTAACGGCTACGCAATTTAGCCTGCTTACCACCCTGCCGGTCGCGATGATGGGACTGGCCGCCCTGTGTGGACCCAGCCTTTTAGCCAGAGTTGGTGCCGTACGGGGAATTATGCTCGGGCTCTTCATTCTGCTTATGGCCTGTTTATTACGCGGTTTTAGCGCCTCACCGGAGAGTCTTATGGGCACCGCGTTACTGGGCGGGGCCAGTATCGGCACGATCCAGGCCTTAATGCCTGCCCTGATAAAAAAGGAATATACGCAAACGGCCAGCACGATAATGTCGCTATTCAGCACGGGCATTATGGCCGGTGCGGCAGTCGCCGCCGCCAGCGCCGAGCCGTTGTTTTCATGGCTGACGCTGAAGCCCACGCTGGCAATGGCCGGGCTGTTAGCGCTGCTGGCGCTGGTACTGTGGTTAACCCTGGTTAAGCATCCTCAGGGGGAAAAAACAGCCCCCGAAACCGTTACGCTCTCCTCCTCCCGTACGGCACTGCTGTTGCTCTTTTTCGGCGTGGGAACGGGAGCCTATACGCTGGTATTGGCCTGGCTGCCCCCGCTTTATATTCAGGTGGGATGGTCCGCACGCAGCAGCGGCTACATGCTGGCCTGGCTGACGTTAACCGAGGTTGTCGCAGGGTTTGCCGTCTCCGCGCTGATCGGTAAATTCCCCGACCGTCGCGTGCCGCTGATCGCCGTATTGTTGCTGCTGCTGGCGGGACTCCTGTGTCTGGTCTTTTCGCCGGGTACAACGCCGGTATTATCTACGCTACTGCTTGGCATCGGGATCGGCGCCCTCTTCCCGCTGTCGCTCATCGTCACATTCGATCATGCGCGAACGCCCGCGCAGGCCGGGAAGTTACTGTCAAAAGTTCAGGGAGGTGGATACATGATCGCCGCGCTTATGCCGTTAATTGCGGGGATCGTTCGCGACAGTTCGGTCTCGCTGACCAGCGCATGGCTGATCATGAGTGCGGGAGTCGTGCTGCTGATCGTCATCGCGTTGAATTTTAAACCCGTCGTGGGCGTGCAGGCACGATGAATGCGATACCAGAATTGAGAGTCGTATTTCTGCCAGTCGTAATATAAATTCAGGGTGAATTACACCTCACGCAGGAGTAGATATGTCTCAGACGTTAGCGGGAATAGATGTCTTGTTTGTCGCCGGGTTCGGGCCCATTTCTCGGGATACGGAGTCCAGCACCGCGTTTTATGTCCAGACACTCGGCCTTCCTCTGAAGCCGATGGAGGGGAATACCGATTATCTGCTCACTGAAGAGGGCCAGCTGGCAGGCGTGAAGCATTTTGCCGTCTGGCCGCTCGCACAGGCGGCTATGTCATGTTTTGGCGAAGAACAGTGGCCCGCAGAGCACCCGATACCGCAGGGATGGGTTGAATACGAAGTACAGGATCTCGATTCTGCTACCCGTATTCTGAGTGAAAAAGGCTATCGGTTACTGGTGGCTAACCGTATGGAACCGTGGGGGCAAACCGTCACTCGCCTGCTCAGCCCGGAAGGCTTGCTTACCGGGCTGACGATTACGCCGCGGTTGCGTGGATAGAGGATGTTATAAGGTGCTGGCTTATATCACGATAGGGACAAATGACTTTCAGCGCGCCGTGAACTTTTATGACGCTATTTTTAACGTGCTGGGCTATTCACGTCTGCCCGCCTGGACTGATAGCTGGGCAATGTCGGGAAACGAAAATCATCCGGATGACGAATTTAGCTTCTGCATTTGTCCTCCTTTTGACCAGCAACCCGCGACAGCGGGAAACGGGACAATGTTCGCATTCAGAGCCGATAACGCGGAAATTGTCAGACGCTTCCATGCAGCGGGCCTCCGTACGGGTGGGAAAAATGAAGGCGTGCCCGGTACACGAACCGCCTACGGCCCCGATTTTTATGTTGCCTATCTGCGCGATCATGACGGGCATAAACTGGCATGCGTTTACCGGAATTATTCACCTGATGCAGATACGCTCTCAGGAGAAGAAGAGTCACTTCACTAATAAAATTTTACAGTATGGTCCGCTTTGAGCGAGGAGCGGACACTGGGTTTACCCTTTCGGTAAAACTTAACTGGAAGATTTCGATACGACACCAGACCCGCTAAACAACATGCGGATGCCGAGGCCTATCATGACAACGCCTGTAAATCGTTCCTGCCATTTGATAAAGCCTGGGTGTTTACTTAGCCAGTTTCCAAATGTCCCTGATGCCATTGCGACTGATCCCAGGGAAATAATTCCTGCCAGCTTCTGGATACTCCCCAGAACAAGCAATTGCAGCCAGACAGGACCCGCGGCGGGATCGACAAACTGAGGAAGAAAAGCGAACATGAACAGTAGGGATTTGGGGTTAGTCAGGCTGTTCAAGGCGCCTTCTTTAACGGCACTCCAGTCAGAAATTTTGGCAGTTTTTCGCAGCCGCGTATCTGTGCCTGAAGTCGCAATCATTTTTATGCCCAGCCACATCAGATAAGCCGCACCAGCCCACCTTAACAGATCTAGCGCAACCGGCCAGGCATGAACAACGGCTACCAGCCCCAGGACAAGAAAAGAAACTTGCACAAAACCAGCTACAAATACATTACCCAGTACCGTAAGCAGTGCAATACGTCTTCCCTGACCGACTCCTCTTGCGATAGTTAGCATCATGTCTGGTCCCGGAGAAATCTCCAGAAGCGTTAGCGCGAGAAGAAAAGTGATAAACGTTTCGATGGAAGGCATCTTGGTTGAGTCCGGATAAATATTTCTGCTACGTTACCTCAGTCCGATTCGAGCCGAAAGTGGAATATACTGCAGCGTCTGCTCCTGGCACGGAGCGGACGTGTTAACGAAGCTGAAGGTCTGCTGTGAGCGAAAAGCGGACATTGTATTTATGAATGACTTTTCATTGCCAAGTAAATTATTATTTGCCGCTTTTTTCTGGTTAATCACGAACACCATCATAATCATTAAGTATTTGCATCAACAGTATTCTTGGTATGTCTTTTGTGGATACTCTGAAACTGGTACTCAGACGCGAGGAAATTATAGCGGAAGTAATTTTATTATGATCGTAGGCGATGGACATATGCTTTCCTATATTCTGTCGGGTCATTTCCGACAACCTTTTGCCACATTCATCGGAAAATCTAAAGATTAAATTCTCTGCACCTGTCTCATCCTTCTCTACATAATCAATTGACTTTACACATCCAGGGGAAAAAGAAGTTTTCTCATTACCGACCGAAAAAAACAAACTCCCTTTTGCTGCCGTCGATGTCAATGGCACAAGCGCTGCGAGTAACAACACCCCGAACTTGATTTGCATCTTCTTCTCCTTTTGTTCGTTGACCTGCTCTCCATAAATTAACATATCTCAACGTTATCAACGTTATCAACGTCTGCTTCTGGCACAGAGCGGATATCAGAATATCGGCAATCCCCAACAAATGGATGGCTCTAGCGGCAAAAACACTCACCTCCTCAGTGCCTCAACAATTGCCCCCTCCATTTTTTCGGGCGTAGTCATCGGAGCAAAACGCTTGAGCGGTTTACCGTCGCGTCCGATTAGAAACTTAGTAAAGTTCCACTTAATCCGCTCGCCCAGCACGCCGGGCAGTTCGTTTTTCAGATAACGAAACAGCGGATGCGCTGCGTTACCATTAACCTCGACTTTCTCAAACATCGGGAAGCTCACGCCGTAGTTGATGTAACAGGTTTTCGAGATTTCGTCGGCGCCGCCGGGTTCCTGTTTGCCGAACTGGTTGCAGGGGAAGCCCAGCACGACTAATCCTTCATCGGCGTATTTCTTGTATAGCGCTTCAAGGCCACCGCACTGTGGCGTGAAGCCGCACTGGCTGGCGGTATTAACGACCAAAACCACCTTTCCTGCATAGTCGGCCATAGAGATAAGCTGCCCATCCAGACGGGTGGCGGTAAGTTGATAAAAGCGAGTCATACTGAAATCCTCAAAGCAGGCCGAAAAGTCACGGTAACCATCAACGAGCCGCCACCGTGTAGAAAGTTTACATTCACGCAGGCTATTTGTGATACATTCCTGGCGCGCCAATGACCACCACACTCGCTACCAGGTATGCAGAACATAACAAAAAATATTATCTGGCTTCTGCTTACTCTCCCACTCCTCAGCGGTTGTGGCACGCTCTCGCAAATGTCCTCCCCGGAAGGTACTCAGGAACTTCTCACCCATGATTCACTGGATGGCGACGTTGACAGCGTGGTGCGTCACTACATGGCGCAAAAATCCGTTCCCGGGATGACGGTCGCGGTGATCCATAATCACGGCTCACCGCAGTTTTACACCTGGGGCGTAACCGATGCGGTCAATCGCTATCCGGTCAGGCCCGATACCCTGTTTGCGCTTGGCTCGCTCAGCAAAGGGATCACGGCGGAAGTGGTGGCTTGTCTGGTGAATGAAGGGCAACTGAACTGGAACGATAACCTGGCGACATTGCTTCCGCCGGGGACGCCGCTTAGCTCGGATGCACAAAAAATCACCCTGCTTGAACTGGTAACCCACACCTCCGGCCTGCCGCGTCAGAATATGGATGTTCCGATGCTTGGTAAATTCATCAGCTACTTAAGCACGGGCGATAATTTCTACGGTGAGCTGGATAGCGATAACGTGCTGCGCTACCTCGCCGACTGGCGAGCGCCAAAGAATAAAGTGCCGCAATACTCCAATACCGGCTACGCCCTGATCGGCTATATCCTGAAACACAAAACCGGCGAAGATATCCAGAGTTTAGCCTCGCGCTATATTTTCCATCCGCTGCAAATGGCTAACAGCAGCTTTACGCCCCGGCAGCTAAAAGGGTATCCACAGCGGGCGCTTGGCCACGCGGGCGATCAGCCGAAGTTTATCCCGCGCGGGCAGCTCACCCCGGACTGGCATTTTTCCAACAACATGGTGGCGGCAGCGAGCTTATACAGTAACGCCGAAGATCTGGCGACCTATGCCCGCTATCACGTCTCAACGACCCACAATCCCCTGCTGGACAGCGTCTTTGCCGAAGTGAGAAATACCGATATTCAACGTCCCGACGGGGTACAGGGTATTGCCTGGACCACCGACTTTATCGGTCTGGAAAAAATCACCTATCAGGTCGGTTATATCGGCGGCTACTCCAGCTTTATCGGCTATGACAAAGAAAAAGGCAATGCGGTGGTGGTGCTGCAAAATACCTTTAACTGGAGTAATTACATTGGCATCGCGCTATTGATGGATATGGCGAAAAAAGACGGTCTTACCCCTACACCGTCGACTTCGGCCTTAAATTCTCATCAAACGTCAGCCGTTTCCGTTCAGGCTCAACCTCGCGCAGCGGCTCCACCTGGTGCATAGTGAGCTTGCAGCGTTCCACCAAAACCTGATACTCCCGCGTCCCCTGCTGCTTCCATGCCAGCTCCTGCTCGCTCAGCGCGCGAATCGCTTTGGCCGGGCTGCCGATAATCAAATGGTTGGCGGGCATCTCCGCTTTCGCCTTCACGAACGCCGCCGCGCCGACGATGCTGTTTTCGCCGATGACCGCCCCGTCCATCACCACCGCGTTCATGCCCACCAGCGCATTGCGGCGGATCACACAGCCGTGAAGAATAGCGCTGTGGCCGATATGCCCATCCTCTTCCACCACCGTGTCCTGCCCCGGGAAGCCGTGCATCACGCAGTTATCCTGAATGTTTGCACCGTCTTTCACCACGATACGGCCAAAATCACCGCGCAGGCTGGCGTTAGGACCAACATAGACGCCTTTGCCCAGAATCACGTCGCCAATCAGCACTGCCGTTGGGTGAACGTAGCTCTCGTCAGGTACCACCGGCGTCAGACCATCAATTTGATAAACAGGCATCTTCACTCCTTATGCGCTTGTAAGACCACCAAAGCGTTGATAGTAGAGCGTGCCGGGCACGGGCAGTTCGCCCACGGAGGTTTCGCCCTTCTCGCTGACAAACGCCAGCGCCCCCGGCGCGACACGCTGATAGATATTAATGCAGAGCTGTCGGGCGCTTTGTCCCGCCCAGTGCGCGGGCAGCAACTCTTCCGGCAGCAGCGGGTCTTTCAGCACCACGCGACGATAAAAATGAATCAGCAGCAGCTGGATCTGGAAGCAGCGCTCCGGCGTCAGCTCCTCCGGCGCGGCCTCTTTCAGCAGCGGCAGCAGCGGCCGGAACGAGCTGATAAACGACTCGTACATCGCGTTTTGCTCGGTTAACTGCCAGCACTCTTCTACGCGTGAACGCAGCGCGGCGCGGGAGAGCGCCAGCGGCGAGTGGGCTTCAAAGAAAATCACGTTTTCCGCCACCCCGGCATCGTGAAGCAGAGACTGCACGTCCGCCAGATGCTGCGACGGCGAGGCCATCAGGCTCGGTGCCAGCGTGCCAAACCCCTGCCAGATTAGCTGTTTTTTGACGTCGGCGAGGGTGGTTTTGTCCAGCCCCTCTGAGAGCAGCAATAGCCATTTTCCGTCCCAGGCGGGCAGTTCCGCACGGTAGATCTTATTCTCCGCACGGCGCGTCAGGCGCAGCCCCTTATCGCTCAGGCGGTAAAAACTGCGACGCCCGATGCGGGAAACATCCAGCCAGCCCTCTTTGTTAAGGCGAAACAGCGCGGTGCGTACAAAGCGCTCTCCAAATCCCATCCCTTCCAGTAACGCGGCCAGGCTGCCGAGCCAAATCTCTCCGCCGCGATGGGAAAGCGCGTCACCGTATAACGAGGAGATAAGCGAGGTCCCGCTGACGGGAACGGAACTGACCGCGTGCTGGATAAAGGCGTCGAGTTTATTCATGTGATTCATTCTGTTGTTATTTTTGTCCTGGATGAATCATAGCACAGGACCCTCACCCTAACCCTCTCCCAAAGGGAGAGGGGAAAAGACCGCACCGTACAGTCCCTTCTCCCCTCTGGGGAGAAGGCCAGGATGAGGGGTAAGGTGTTTTAACCGTTGGCCGCCGCTTTACGCAGGTCAAACACCCGGCAGGCTTTCCCCTCTGAGCGCGGGATGCTGCCGCAGTTCACGATCGTCACGTCGGTGGAAATCCCCACCATCGACTTAATGCGGTGGCGCAGCTGGTGACACACCTGGCAACGCTGCTCGTGCGTCAGCGTGAGGCTGCTCTCTTTCAGCTCCACCTTCACGGAAAGTGAATCAAGATGCCCGCGACGGTTCACCTCCAGCTGGTAGTGCGGCGAAAGATGTTCGAACTTCACAATCTCCTCTTCCAGCTGCGACGGGAAGACGTTGACGCCGCGAATGATCAGCATATCGTCGCTGCGGCCGCTGATGCGGTCCATACGGCGCATGCTGCGCGCGGTTGCCGGGAGCAGACGCGTCAGGTCGCGGGTGCGGTAGCGGATCACCGGCAGCGCCTCTTTGGTCAGCGTGGTGAACAGCAGTTCGCCCTGCTGGCCGTCATCCAGCGGCGTGCCGTCGTTCGGGTTGACGATCTCCGGGTAAAAGTGGTCTTCCCAGATGGTCGGGCCGTCGACGGTTTCGATACATTCCATCGCCACGCCCGGCCCCATCACTTCGGAGAGGCCATAGATGTCCAGGGCGGTAATACCTAAGCGTTTTTCAATTTCACGGCGCATGGCCTGCGTCCACGGCTCGGCACCGAAGACGCCCACGCGCAGGGAACAGGTGCTGGCATCGCCGCCCATCTGACGCTCCAGCTCTTCAATCAGGTTGAGGCAGTAGGATGGCGTCACCATGATCATGTCCGGCTGGAAATCGCGGATCAGCTGCGCCTGCTTCTCCGTCTGGCCGCCGGACATCGGGATCACCGTCGCGCCTAAACGCTCGGCGCCGTAGTGTGCCCCCAGCCCGCCGGTAAACAGGCCATAGCCATACGCCACGTGAATTTTGTCCTTCGCGCTGCCGCCCGCGGCGCGCAGGGAGCGCGCCACCAGGTTGGCCCAGTTGTCGATGTCACCCTGGGTGTAGCCGACAACCGTCGGTTTGCCGGTGGTGCCGGATGAGGCGTGAATGCGCACCACCTGCTCCATCGGCACGGCGAAGGTATCGAACGGATAATTATCCCGCAGGTCCTGCTTGGTGGTGCACGGGAACTTACGGATATCCGCCAGCTCTTTGAAATCGTCAGGATGAACGCCCGCGGCGTCAAACTTGCGTTTGTACATCGGCACGTTGCTGTAGGCGTGATGCAGCGTCCACTTCAGACGTTCGGTCTGCAGCGCCTGTAACTCGTCAAGGGAGGCCGTTTCAATCGGATCAAGCTTTGTTGTATTTGTCATTGTAGGGTACTCACATTGTTTTTATGCTCAAACACGCTCAAGGATCATGGCAATGCCCTGACCCACACCGATGCACATCGTACACAGCGCGTAGCGCCCGCCGCGTCGGTGCAGTTCGTTACTCGCGGCCAGCGCCAGCCTGGCGCCGCTCATGCCCAGCGGGTGGCCCAGCGCAATCGCGCCACCGTTCGGGTTGACGTGCGCGGCATCATCCGGCAGGCCCAGCTGACGCAGCACGCCCAGCGCCTGCGCGGCGAAAGCTTCGTTAAGCTCGATCACGTCCATATCGTTAATACTGAGTCCGGCGCGCTCCAGCACCCTGCGAGTGGCCGGTACCGGGCCGAGCCCCATCAGACGTGGCTCCACGCCCGCCGTCGCCATCGCCACGATCCGCGTGCGCGGGATTAACCCCTGAGCCAGCGCCATCTTCTCGCTGGCGACGATCAGCGCCGCAGCGCCGTCGTTGACGCCGGAGGCATTTCCCGCCGTAACCACTCCGTTCTTACGGAACGGCGTTTTCAGACCGGCAAGCTGCTCGAGCGTGGTGTCCGCGCGCGGATGTTCATCCACGCTGAACGCTGTGACTGCCCCTTTTTTACCCGGCACCAGCACCGGCACAATCTCCTGCGCCAGAATGCCGTTCTGCTGCGCCTGCGCGGTACGCTGCTGGCTGCGCAGCGCGAACGCGTCCTGATCGGCACGGCTGATATTTAACAATTCAGCTACATTCTCTGCCGTTTCCGGCATACTGTCAGTTCCGAATTGCTGATGCATGAGCGGATTCACAAATCGCCAGCCGATGGTGGTATCGAAGATCTCCGCCTGACGCTGAAACGCGGCGGTGGCTTTGCCCATCACAAACGGCGCGCGGGACATCGACTCCACGCCGCCCGCGATCAGCAGGTCGCCGTCGCCCGCCTTAATGGTGCGCGCGGCAAAACCAATCGCGTCCAGCCCGGACCCGCACAGGCGGTTAAGGGTGGTCCCGGACACCGTCTGCGGCAGCCCGGCCAGCAGGGACGACATGCGCGCCACGTTGCGGTTATCTTCCCCCGCCTGGTTGGCGCAGCCGAAAATCACGTCGTCAATCCGCTCGAGGTCGAGCTGGGGATAGCGGGCCAGCAGCGCGCGCAGCGGCACGGCGCCGAGATCGTCGGTTCGGACTGCGGCAAGCGCGCCACCGTAGCGCCCCACCGGGGTTCGAACGCCATCACAAATAAATGCGTCACGCATCTGCCTCTCCTGTCACGCTGCCGCCGATGCGGTGAGATTTTCCGCGAAAAAGGGCGACGGTTTTCTGTTGTTGGTTCTGGATTTCAATGTCGTACACGCCGGTCAGCTTGCCCTGGTGCTTCACCCGCGCGGTGGCGGTGAGCGTGTCCCCGGCAAAGCCCGGACGCAGAAAATCAATCGAGCAGCCGGAGGCTACCGCCGCCAGCCCCTGGCTGTTGCAGGCGTAGGCAAAGGCGGTGTCCGCCAGCGAAAAAAGCTGGCCGCCGTGGCAGGTTTTATGGCCATTCAGCATCTGCGGGGTGATGGTCATGGTCACCACCGCGTAGCCCTCGTCCATCTCGACAATGTCCATCCCCATCGCCTGCGCGCAGGCGTCCCGTTCGTACATCGCGCGGGCGTTATGCCAGGCGTTATGACTCATAGCTACTCTCCAGAAGCGCGCGCTGGCGCAGCAGTGAACAGGGGCGATAGCGCTCTTCGCCGTAATGACGCTGCAGGTTCTCGAGCAGCGTCAGCAGGCGCTGCCAGCCCAGGCGCTCGCCCCAGGCGATCGGCCCGCTCGGGTAGTTCACGCCGAGGCGCATAGCGGTATCGATGTCCTTCTCGCTGGCGACCCCTTTTTGCAGGGCATCCAGCGCCTCGTTGGCAATCATCGCCAGCGTCCGCCAGATCAGCAGGCCGGGATAATCGGCAATTTGCACCACCCGATGCCCCTGCTGTTGCAGGTAGCGGATGGCTTTTTGCGTCGCGGTGTGCGGGTTGCTGGCCGCGGCGGCAATGACCGCCACGTCACGCTCAATGCGGTCCACCACCACCACCGGGCCGTTGAGCCGCAGCGCCAGCGCCTGCGCGGTCTCTCCCTGCGTTTCAACCAGATACACGTCATCAATTTCGGTGACACCGTCACGTCTTTTTTCCACGCGCATCGGGCTATAGCTGTCGTTCACCGACTCAACCCACTGCACGTCAGGTTTGTCACCCTGCCAGTCGTAAACGCCTTTCCCGCTCTTTTTGCCCAGCCTTCCTGCCAGCACCAGCTCCTGCTGCACCAGCGAAGGCAGAAAACGACGCTCCTGCCAGAAGGCGTTAAATACCGAGCAGGTCACCGCAAAGTTCACGTCCTGACCAATCATGTCGGTCAACTCCAGCGGCCCCATCGGGAAGCCGCCGCCTTCCCGCAGGGCGGCGTCAATCACCTCCGGCGGGGCAACCTGCTCTTCCAGCGCGCGCCAGGCTTCGGAATAGAACGGACGGGCGACGCGGTTGACGATGAACCCCGGCGTTGACTGGCAGCGAACGGGCTGTTTGCCCCAGTTCAGCGCCAGCTCGCACAGCGCGTCGGCCACTTCCGGAGAGGTCGCCAGCCCGCTGACCACCTCCACCAGCTTCATCACCGGCGCCGGGTTAAAGAAGTGCAGCCCTGCGACCCGCTCCGGGTGGTGGACGTCCGCCGCAATCGCCGTGACGGAGATGGAAGAGGTATTGCTGGTTAGCACCGTCTGCGGCGGGCAGATCTCAGCCAGTTGAGCAAACAGCGCCTTTTTCACCTCCAGACGCTCTGAGGCCGCTTCTATGACCAGATCGGCCGCACAAAGCGCGTCGATATCCGTGACGGGAACCAGCCGGGCCAGGATCTGGCTCCCGGCATCGGCGGAGAGCTTTCCGCGCGTCACCCGGGAGGCCAGACGCTGGCGGATCCCGTCGATGGCGCGCGATATCGCATCGCTGGAAATGTCGTAGATCAGCACCTGATGACCGTGGCTGGCGGCGACTTCGGCAATCCCTGCGCCCATCGTGCCGCTGCCGATCACGGCGACAGTCCGTATATTCAGCATCTTATTTCCCCGTAAAGTTCGGCGCGCGCTTCGCCAGGAAGGCGCTGACGCCCTCGCGGTAATCGTCGCTGCGTCCGGCCAGACGCTGATAGTCGCGCTCCAGATCGAGCTGGGCGTCCAGGGTGTTGGTTTCTGCAGCGTTGATGGCCTGCTTGATCAGCCCCAGGCCGAAGGTCGGCTGCGACGCAAAATGCAGCGCCATCTGCTGCGCCGTGGTGGAGAGCTGCTCGTCATCCACTACCTGCCAGATCATCCCCCACGCCTGCGCCTGTTCGGCGCTGAGTTTGTCCCCGAGCAGCGCTAGCCCCATGGCGCGGGCGCGTCCCGCCACGCGCGGCAGCAGCCAGGTACCGCCGCAGTCCGGCACCAGGCCGAGCTTGCTGAAAGCCATCACGAAGTTGGCGGAACGGGCCGCAATCACCATGTCGCACCCGAGCGCCAGCGTGGCCCCCGCACCTGCCGCCACGCCGTTAACGGCACAGATGACCGGCTTCGGCAGCTTTGCCAGGCGGCGCACCAGCGGGTTGTAGAAGGTTTCAACGGACATCCCCAGATCCGGCGCCGGGCCGTTGGGGTCGACGTTGCGGTCGTTCAGATCCTGACCGGCACAGAAGCCCCGTCCTGCCCCGGTGATCAGCAGACAGCGCACGGTGTCATCACGCTCGGCCTGTTTCAGGCACTCGGCCAGCTGCTGGTGCATCACGTCGTTAAAGCTGTTCAGACGCTCCGGACGGTTCAGCGTAATGGTCATCACGCCCTGTTCTACATGACTGAGAATAAATTCCACAATTAGCGTCCTTTAAAGTCGGGGGTGCGTTTTTGTAAGAAGGCGTCGATGCCCTCCCGGCGGTCTTCGGTGGCGGAAAGCAGCGTAAACAGCTGGCGCTCCTGCGCGAGCCCGGCCTGGAGCGGTACCTCCTGAGACTGGCGCAGCGCCTGTTTCGCCGCCTGCAGCGCCAGCGGCGAGTGGCGCGCCATCAGGGCCGCCTGCTTCAGGGCATACTCCAGCGTCAGCGCTGCCGGGAAAACATCGCTCACCAGCCCGGCGCTCAGCGCCTGCTGTGCAGTTATGCTCTCGCCCGTCAGCACCATTTTGCTGGCCAGGGATTTCCCGACGCTGCGAATCAGACGCTGGGTGCCGCCCGCGCCGGGCATAATGCCGAGCGTGATTTCCGGCAGGCCGAAACGGGCGTTGTCACCGGCAATCACCATGTCGCACAGCAGCGCCAGCTCGCAGCCCGCGCCCAGCGCGAAGCCGTTCACGGCGGCGATCAGCGGTTTGCTGAACGCGTTAATGCGTGCCCACAGCTGTGGGCGAATATCATTCAGGGTGGCAGGCAGGTCTTTTTCCGCCATTTCGTTGAGATCGGCCCCGGCGGCAAAGCAGCGCTCGCTGCCGTAAATCACGCAGACGGCAATGTCGGCATCCACGGCGGCGGCCTCAAGCTGTACCGCAAGCTGGGTTAACAGCGCGTTGTTGAGGGCGTTGCGCGCCGCCGGACGGTTGAGCGTCAGCTGCAGCACGCGGCCATGACGGGTAGCAATCAGTTCGCTCATGCCATCCCCTTCGCATCGAAGTCGACAATCACGTCGGCGGTTAACGGCAGCGACTGGCAGCTCAGCACATACCCGGCGGCCAGCTCGTCCGGCTCCAGGCTGTAGTTGGTCGCCATGTCCACCTTCCCGCGCAGCACTTTGCATTTGCAGGTGGCGCAGACGCCGCCCTTGCAGGCATACGGCAGATCCGCCCCCTGACGCAGGGCGGCATCCAGGATGCTTTCATCGTCCGCCGTCAGGGTGATTTCACGGTCGCGCCCGTCCTGGCGAACGGTCACTTTCTGGCCTTCCGCCTGCACGTGCACCGCGCGTTTAACGGAGATCCCCGGGGTGTTAAAGCGCTCAAGGTGAATGGATTTGTCCGGCATCCCCAGCGCCTTCAGCGTGGCTTCGGCGTCGTCCATCATCGCCGACGGGCCGCAGATAAAGGCCTCGTCGTACTGGCGGAAGTTGATCAGGGTTTTCGCCAGCGCCTGCAGTTTTTCCCCGTCGATGCGGCCATAGAGCAAATCGCTGTCCAGCCGCTCCTGGCTGAAGATGGAGACCAGCTGCAGCCGCTGCGGGTATTTGTCCTTCAGGTCCGCCAGCGCCTGGCGGAACATCATGCTCTGGCTGCTGCGGTTGCCGTAGATCAGGGTGAAATGGCTGTTGGGCTCGGTCGTTAGCGTAGCGGAGATAATCGCCAGCATCGGGGTGATCCCGGAGCCTGCCGCAATCGCCAGGTAGTGGCCTTCGCGTTCGGCCTGCGGCTGGTAGCCAAACTGCCCCTGAGGAACCATCACCTCCAGGGCCATACCCGCTTTGATCTCATCCCGGGCATAGCGGGAAAAGCGCCCGCCGTCGATGGCTTTGACCGCCACGCTGATCTCGCCCGGGGCGGTACTCCGGCAGATGGAGTAGCAGCGGCGCAGCTCGTCCCCGCCAAGGGTCGTTTTTAACGTCAGGTGCTGGCCGGGACGGAATCGGTAGGCCTCCTGCAGCGCCTGCGGCACCGCGAAAGTGATGGTCACCGCGTCGCGGGTTTCGGGTTCCACTTTTGCCACTGTTAATGAATGAAACGTTGTCATGGCAGCCTCAAATACATTTGAAATAGTCGAAGGGCTCACGGCAGGTATTGCAGCGGTAGAGCGCTTTGCAGGCCGTTGAGCCAAATTCACTGATAAGCGAGGTGTCGGTGCTGGCGCAGCGCGGGCAGCTCACCTCCACCGGCGCGTGCGCGTGACAGCTATGCCCCACCGGCGGACTGATACCGTACGCCCGCAGGCGCTCGCGCGCGTCGGCGGTCATCCAGTCGGTGGTCCAGGCGGGTTCAAGCTGAAGTACAATGTGCACCGGGGTAAAGCCGTGCGCGGTCATCGCCTCGCGGATCGCCCCCAGCAGATGTTCCGTTGCAGGACAGCCCGAGTAGGTTGGCGTGAAGCCGATAACCCAGCCTTCCCCCTGCGCCTTCACGCTGCGCACCATGCCTAAATCGGTGATGGTTAACACCGGCACTTCCGGGTCCGGGATCTGGCTTAGCAGCGCCCAGATCTGCGGGATTTGCGCGGGCGCGATGTCGACGAGGCGTTGCATAGCGTTCTCCTTTACCACTGCTGACCGGGATACGCGCGCTGGAGATACTGCATCTCCGCCAGCATCGGGCCCAGATGTTCGGTATGCAGCCCCTGCTTGCCCCCGGTGCGGTACGCTACCTCTGCGGGCACCTGCAGGCAGGCTTCATTCAGACCGGCATACACTTCGCTTTCCCACGACTGGCGCAGCGTGCGCGGGTCAACCGCCACGCCGGACTGAATCAATTCCAGCTCAACGTCATCGGCCTCAAACAGCTCGGCCGTAAAACGCCACAGGCTTTCGATGGCCTGCTGCATTTTTTGCGCGGACGTTTCGGTCCCGTCGCCCAGACGCACCAGCCAGCCGCGGCTGAAGCGCAGGTGGTAGCGCGCCTCTTTAATCGCTTTGGCGGCAATCGCGGCAAGCTGGCCGTCGCGGCTTTGGGTCAGGCGTTCGTACAGCGCCACGTTCCAGGCATCCATCAGGTACTGGCGGGCAATCGTGTCGGCGAAGCTGCCGTTCGGCTGCTCCACCAGCAGGAGATTGCGGAACTGGCGCTCGTCGCGGCCAAACGCCAGCGTGTCTTCATCGCCCTGGCCTTCCAGCTCCGCGGCATAGGTCAGGAAATTGCGCGCCTGGCCCAGCAGGTCGAGACCGATATTGGCGAGCGCGAGGTCGATCTCCAGCTCCGGCGCGTGGCCGCACCAGGCGCCGAGACGCTGGGAGAGCACCAGACCGTTGTCGCCCAGACGCAGGGCATAGGCAGTCACTGAATTCATTCTTTGCCTCACATATGCTCGATGCCGTCAGGGATGGTGTAGAACGTCGGATGGCGGTAAACCTTGCTTTCCGCCGGGTCGAAGAACTCGCCGCGCTCTTCCGGCTGGGAGGCGACAATCTCGCTCGCCTTAACCACCCAGATAGAACACCCTTCGCTGCGGCGGGTGTAGGCATCACGCGCATTTTCCAGCGCCATGCGATCGTCGGCGGCATGCAGACTACCCACGTGACGGTGGGATAACCCTTGTTTGCTGCGTACGAACACTTCGTACAGCGGCCAGTAGACATTGCTCATCGTGATTCCTCTTAAGCCACTTTGCGGGCGTGTTGTTTTTCCGCGTGCGCCAGTGCGGCTTCCCGCACCCACGCCCCCTCTTCCCAGGCTTTGCGTTTGGCGGCCAGGCGTTCGTGGTTGCAGATGCCGCGCCCGTTAATGACCTCGTCAAACTCCTGCCAGTCGATCTCGCCGAAGCGATAATGACCGCTCTCTTCATCCAAACGCAGGTCGGGATCGGGCACCGTCATGCCCAGCATCTCCACCTGCGGCACCGTGTTGTCGACAAAGCGCTGGCGCAGCTCGTCGTTGCCGAAGCGTTTGATTTTCCACGCCAGGCTGCGGGCGCTGTTCGGCGAATTGTCGTCGTTTGGTCCGAACATCATCAGCGCCGGCCACCAGAAGCGGTTGATGGCGTCCTGCAGCATCTGGCGCTGGGCCTCGCTCCCCTGCGCCAGCGCCATGCAGGCTTCAAAGCCCTGACGCTGGTGGAAGCTCTCTTCTTTACAAATTTTCACCATCGCCCGGGCATAGGGACCGTAGGAGGTTCGGCACAGCGCCACCTGGTTGACGATGGCCGCGCCGTCCACCAGCCAGCCGATCACGCCGATATCGGCCCAGCTCAGGGTCGGATAGTTGAAGATGGAGGAGTACTTCATTTTGCCGTCGAGCATCTTCTGGTAGATGTCTTCCCGTGCGCAGCCCAGCGTTTCCGCCGCGCTGTAGAGGTAGAGCCCGTGTCCGGCTTCGTCCTGCACCTTCGCCAGCAGGATCGCCTTGCGGCGTAGCGTCGGGGCGCGGGTGATCCAGTTCCCTTCCGGGAGCATGCCGACAATTTCGGAGTGCGCATGCTGACCAATCTGGCGGATCAACGTCTTACGGTAGGCGTCAGGCATCCAGTCCTGAGGCTCAATCGCCGTCTCCTGCGCTATGCGCTGCTCAAACCGTTGTTCTTGCGTCACGTCATCACCTTTATGATTCGTTAGTTTGCAAATTAAAGCGTAATGTTGAATCACTTTGTTTTTTTAAAAGTTACACAAAGGTTAAATATAACCCCAAGAATTGTTTCCTTGTTTTGTGATATCGCTCGCAAGGCTTTTACTGCAGGCGTACTGAAAAGCGTCCTCGCGCGCCGTATTTCATCAGAGCGGATCACAATGTTAACAATTCATTAAAACTCAGCTTGATTTTTATGATTCATGATAAAACTATTAATGGGTAAATTACGTAACATTTGGAGATAAGCGATGCAGCAGTTAGCCAGCTTCTTATCCGGTACCTGGCAGTCTGGCCGGGGCCGCGAACGCACTATTCATCACGCCATCAGTGGCGAAGCGCTGTGGGGCGTGACCAGCGAAGGGCTGGACATGGCGGCCGCCCGTCGCTATGCGATTGAGCGCGGCGGCGAAGCGCTTCACGCGATGACCTTTATCGAACGCGCGGCCATGCTGAAGGCGGTGGCAAAGCACCTGCTTAGCGAGAAAGAGACTTTTTATGCCCTGTCCGCCCAGACCGGAGCGACGAAGGCGGACAGCTGGGTCGATATTGAAGGCGGGATCGGCACCCTCTTCACTTACGCCAGCCTGGGCAGCCGCGAGCTGCCGGATGACACCGTGTGGCCGGAAGACGAGCTGATCCCGCTGTCAAAAGAAGGCGGCTTTGCGGCGCGCCACGTCCTGACCTCCAAATCCGGCGTGGCGGTGCATATCAATGCCTTTAACTTCCCCTGCTGGGGGATGCTGGAAAAGCTGGCCCCGACCTGGCTTGCCGGCATGCCTGCCATCATCAAACCCGCCACCGCCACCGCGCAGGTGACGCAGGCGATGGTGAAATCCATCGTCGACAGCGGGCTGGTGCCGGACGGCGCCATCAGCCTGATCTGCGGCGGCGCCGGGGATCTGCTCGACCAGCTCGACAGCCAGGACGTGGTGACCTTTACCGGCTCCGCCAGCACCGGGCAAAGTCTGCGCGTGCACCCAAATATTGTGGCGAATTCCATTCCGTTCACCATGGAAGCCGACTCCCTGAACTGCTGCGTGCTGGGGGAAGACGTCACGCCGGAGCAGCCGGAGTTTGCCCTGTTCATTCGGGAAGTGGTGCGCGAGATGACCGCCAAAGCAGGGCAAAAATGTACGGCCATTCGCCGCATTATCGTCCCGCAAAACCAGATTGACGCCGTGAGCCAGGCGCTGGTTGCCCGGCTGGAAAAGGTGGTTGTGGGCGATCCGGCGCAGGAAGGGGTAAAGATGGGCGCGCTGGTCAACGCCGAACAGCGTGCGGACGTGCAGGAGAAAGTGGAGCAACTGATCGCCGCAGGCTGCCAGATCCGTCTGGGCGGCAAAGCGGATCTGCAGGCCGCGGGCGCGTTCTTCCCACCGACCCTGCTGTTCTGCCCGCAGCCGGATGAAACCCCGGCCGTCCACGCGACGGAGGCTTTCGGCCCCGTTGCGACGCTGATGCCGTATCGCAACGCGCGCCACGCAATGCAGCTGGCCCGCGCGGGCGGCGGCAGCCTGGCGGGTACGCTGGTCACCGCAGACCTGGACACTGCCCGCCAGTTTATTCTCGGCGCGGCGCGCGCCCACGGGCGTATTCAGATCCTCAACGAGGAAGCCTCGAAAGAGTCCACCGGCCACGGTTCCCCGCTTCCGCAGCTGGTGCACGGCGGCCCGGGCCGCGCGGGCGGCGGCGAAGAGCTGGGCGGTCTGCGCGCGGTGAAGCACTACCTGCAGCGCACCGCGATTCAGGGCAGTCCGACCATGCTGGCCGCCATCGGCAAACAGTGGGTGCGTGGCGCAGCGGTGCAGGAAGATCGCGTGCATCCGTTCCGCAAATACTTTGAGGAGCTGCAGCCGGGCGACAGCCTGCTGACGCCGCGCCGCACCCTCACGGAAGCGGACATCGTGAACTTTGCCTGCCTGAGCGGCGACCACTTCTACGCCCATATGGACAAGATCGGCGCGGCCGAGTCGATCTTTGGCGAGCGCGTGGTGCACGGCTACTTCCTGATTTCCGCCGCCGCGGGGCTGTTTGTTGATGCGGGCGTCGGGCCGGTCATTGCTAACTACGGCATGGAGAACCTGCGCTTTATCGAGCCGGTTAAACCGGGCGATACCATTCAGGTGCGTCTGACCTGCAAACGTAAAACGCTGAAGAAACAGCGTACCGCGGAGGAAAAACCGACGGGCGTGGTGGAGTGGGCGGTTGAGATCTTCAACCAGCACCAGCAGGCCGTGGCGCTCTACTCCATCCTGACGCTGGTGGCGCGCCAGCAGGGGGATTTCAGCTAAGTTCCCTGCTCCTCATCCTCTCCACAATGGCTGAGCGCTCTCAAGTAATGTGCAAGCAGAAGCAATAACGCTGCTTTTAGAATGGCTGAGGGCCTTCAGCGATGCCCTGGTCCGGCTGTAAATCGCTGAGGCGTTTGCCTTCCGGCCGGGGCGAGGCGCCGGGATGCGCCGAGAGGGCGGGCTTTACAGGGATGTTACCTCCGCCCGTACCCGATAAGCCGGAAGGAATAAGCCGAAGGTACCGCGCAGCGGCGATTTACCGCCGGGAGCCCGGGTCGCCAGGGTGGTGGCGACTGAGCCACCCTGGCACGTTCACAGGCCATGTCGTTACAGAGTAGCTAGGAACATAAAGTGAACGGAATGACCACCAGTGCCGTATGTTCCCCCTCACCCCAGCCCTCTCCCTCAAGGGAGAGGGGGCCGTCTGTGCTGACATCATTTGTGGGGTTCCCTCAGCCTCAATGGGGAGGGGAAATGGCCCGGCATGTGATTTACCCCCGCTCTTTTTTTAACCTGGCAAGGCTGACAAATAATCTGGCAGATGCAGGCAAACGCTTTTCTCAGGCGCCTGTCAGGATAAGGCTGTCACAACACAATAAACACAACAAGATGAGGTCTACGATGGGAAGCAATTCTTCTTTTTCTGCCCGTAGAACGGCGCTGGCTATGGCCGTTGCGCTGTGTTGCGCCTGGCAATCCCCTGTTTTCGCCCACGGCAGTGAGGCGCATATGGTCCCGATGGACAAAACGCTGCAGGACTTTGGCGCCGACGTTCAGTGGGATGATTACGCACAGATGTTCACCATTGCAAAAGACGGCGCCTTTGTGAAGGTCAAACTGGGCGCTAAAACCGCCATCGTCAACGGTAAAACCCTCAAGCTCGAGGTGCCGGTGGTGATGAAAGGCAAGAAAGCCTTTATTTCCGATACCTTTATCAACGATGTTTTCCAGTCAGGCCTCGATCAGACCTTCCAGGTTGAGAAACGCCCTCACCCGCTAAACGCGCTGACGGCGGACGAAATTAAGCAAGCCGTTGAGATTGTCAAAGCCTCGGCGGATTTTAAACCGAATACCCGCTTTACCCAGATTGCCCTTGCTGAGCCAGAGAAAGCCAAAGTGTGGGACTTTGTGCTTAACGGTACGGCGGTGGATGCCCCGCGTCAGGCGAAGATCGTGATGCTCGACGGAAAGCACGTTATCGAAAGCCTGGTGGATCTGAAGGATAAAAAAATCCTGCGCTGGGAGCCTGTGAAAGACGCGCACGGCATGGTGCTGCTGGATGATTTCACCGCGGTTCAGCAAATCATCAACGACAGCACGGAGTTTGCCGAGGTGCTTAAAAAACACGGCATCACCGACCCGAAAAAAGTGATTACCACGCCGCTGACCGTCGGCTATTTCGACGGTAAAGATGGCCTGAAGCAGGAAGATCGCCTGCTGAAAGTGGTGAGCTATCTGGACGTTGGCGACGGCAACTACTGGGCGCACCCGATTGAAAACCTGGTGGCCGTGGTCGATCTTGAGCAGAAGAAAATCCAGAAGATTGAGGAAGGCGCCGTTGTTCCGGTTCCGATGACGCCGCGCCCCTACGATGGCCGCGACCGTATAGAGATGCCGAAAAAACCGCTCGACATCATTGAGCCGGAAGGCAAGAACTACACCATCACCGGCGATATGGTGCACTGGCAGAACTGGGATTTCCACCTGAGCCTGGACTCCCGCGTCGGCCCGATGATCTCAACCGTCACCTATAACGACAACGGCAAAAAACGCCAGATTATGTATCAGGGGTCGCTCGGCGGCATGATCGTTCCTTACGGCGATCCGGACGTGGGCTGGTACTTTAAAGCCTATCTCGACTCCGGCGACTATGGTATGGGCACCCTGACCTCGCCGCTGGTGCGCGGCAAAGACGTGCCGTCCAACGCGGTGATGCTCAATGAAACCATCCCGGATTACACCGGCGCGCCGATGGAGATCCCGCGCGCGATCGCCATTTTCGAACGCTACGCGGGGCCGGAATACAAGCATCAGGAGATGGGCCAGCCTAACGTCAGCACCGAGCGCCGCGAGCTGGTGGTGCGCTGGGTGAGTACCGTGGGCAATTACGATTACATCTTCGACTGGGTGTTCCATGAAAATGGCACCATCGGCATTGACGCCGGTGCGACAGGTATCGAAGCGGTGAAAGGCGTACAGGCGAAAACCATGCACGACGCCACCGCCAAAGACGATACAAAATACGGCACGCTGATCGACCATAACATCGTGGGCACCACGCACCAGCACATCTACAACTTCCGTCTTGATATGGACGTGGACGGCATCAACAACAAGCTGGTGGCCATGGATCCGGAAGTGAAGCCGAATACCGCCGGTGGCCCGCGCACCAGCACCATGCAGATCAATCAGTACGATATTGATACCGAGCAGCAGGCGGCGCAGAAGTTCGACCCGGGAACCATTCGCCTGCTGAGCAACACCCGTAAAGAGAACCGCATGGGCAACCCGGTCTCGTACCAGATTATCCCTTACGCTGGCGGTACGCACCCGGTGGCGACCGGCGCGAAATTTGCCCCGGACGAGTGGATCTACCATCGCCTGAGCTTTATGGACAAACAGCTGTGGGTGACCCGCTACCACCCGGATGAACTTTACCCGGAAGGAAAATTCCCGAACCGCTCCGTGCACGACACCGGCCTGGGTCAGTACAGCAAAGATAACGAGTCGCTCAACGATCAGGACGATGTCGTCTGGATGACCACCGGCACCACCCACGTGGCACGCGCGGAGGAGTGGCCGATCATGCCGACGGAATGGGTGCATACCCTCCTTAAACCGTGGAACTTCTTCGACGAGACGCCAACGCTCGGGAAAAAGAAAGACGAACAGAAATAAATAACGCACCGGGCGCAATGCCCGGTTTTTCATCTATTTACTTGCTGAATGCCTCTCCCCGATTATAGTTATTTCTACCTCGTTTATTTCCATTGCATTTCTTGAACCACTTTCAGCCAGGACACGAAGTTTCCACGAACGACGTAATACACCACTGAGAGGTTAGGATGAAATTCAATTTAATCGTCAGGAGTCTTGCTCTGGCTGGACTTGTTATTTCCGTTAGCTCCACCTATGCCGCAGAAGCCCCGAAGGATGCCACGGCCGCAACGCAACAAGCCAATAACGCCCTGTTTAATCAGCTTCCTTTCTCCGATAACACCGATTTTACGGACGCCCATAAAGGCTTTATTGCCCCTATTCCTCAGGGAATTATCAAAGGGGAACAAGGCAATATCATCTGGAACCCGCAGCAGTACTCCTTTATTAAAGAAGGCGATAAAGCCCCGGATTCCGTTAATCCCAGCTTATGGCGTCAATCTCAGCTGATTAATATCAGCGGCCTGTTTGAAGTGACCGACGGTATTTATCAAATTCGAAATCTTGATCTGTCGAATATGACCATCATCGAAGGGAAAGACGGTATTACCGTGGTTGACCCGCTGGTGTCGGCAGAAACGGCGAAGGTCGGGATGGATCTCTATTTTAAACATCGCGGCAAGAAACCGGTCGTCGCCATCATTTATACCCACAGCCACGTTGACCACTATGGCGGGGTGCGCGGCGTGGTGGATGAAGCGGACGTGAAGTCCGGTAAAGTGAAGGTCTACGCGCCTGCCGGGTTTATGGAAGCGGCCGTTGCCGAGAACATTATGGCGGGCAACGTGATGAGCCGCCGCGCCAGCTATATGTATGGCAACCTGCTGAAGCCAGATGCCAAAGGCCAGGTGGGCGCGGGCCTAGGTACCACCACCTCTGCCGGGACGGTGACGCTGATTGCCCCGACCAATATTATCGAGAAAGATGGGCAGAAAGAGGTTATCGACGGCCTGACCTACGACTTTATGCTTGCGCCTGGCTCCGAAGCGCCATCGGAAATGCTCTGGTATATCGAAGAGAAAAAAGTCATTGAATCCGCAGAAGACGTGACCCACACCCTGCACAACACCTACTCGCTGCGCGGAGCGAAAATCCGCGAGCCGCTGCCGTGGTCGAAATACATTAACCAGGCGATTGTGCGCTGGGGTGATAAGGCCGAAATCATCATGGCACAACACCACTGGCCGACCTGGGGCAACGAAAACGTGGTCAAACTGCTGAAAAGCCAGCGTGACCTCTATCGTTACATTAACGACCAGACGCTGCGTATGGCGAACGAAGGGTTGACGCGCGACGAAATTGCCGCGAACTTTACGCTCCCGGATTCACTGGCGCATACCTGGGCTAACCGCGGCTACTACGGCTCGGTGAGCCATGACGTCAAAGCCACCTACGTGCTGTATCTGGGCTGGTTTGACGGCAACCCGGCGACGCTGGATGAGCTGCCGCCGGAAGAAGGCGCGAAGAAATTCGTTGAGTATATGGGCGGCGCGGATGCCATCCTGAACAAGGCGAAAACTGACTTCGACCAGGGGAACTATCGCTGGGTGGCGCAGGTGGTGAGTAAAGTGGTCTTTGCCGATCCAAACAATCAGGCGGCACGTGACCTGGAAGCGGATGCGCTGGAACAGCTGGGCTATCAGGCCGAATCCGGCCCGTGGCGTAACTTCTACCTGACAGGTGCGCAGGAGTTGCGTAACGGCGTGGTGAAAGGTCCAACGCCGAATACCGCCAGTCCGGATACGGTACGCGCGATGACGCCAGAGATGTTCTTTGACTACCTGGCAGTCCATATCAATGGCCAGAAAGCCGGTGAGGCTAAATCTGTGTTTAACATTGATTTGGGCAGCGATGGCGGGAAGTACAAACTCGAGCTGGAAAATGGCGTGCTGAACCACACGGCGAACGCAGAAGCAAAAGATGCAGATGCAACGCTGACGCTCAACCGTGACACCCTGAATAAAATCATTCTCAAGGAAGTGACGCTGAAACAGGCTCAGGACAGCGGAAATGTCAAAATAAGTGGCGACAGCGCGAAACTTGATGCCATGCTTAGTTACATGGATAAGTTTGATTTCTGGTTTAACATTGTGACACCGTAACGGTGCATGCAAAAGGGCGGTTCGTCCGCCCTTTCCTGCTTCAGGTGTTCGCCAGACAGGGTAAAAAGCGTCAATGGAAAAAAGAAAAAAACCGACACTTGAACGGGCAACCTGGCCGACGCGCCATGCCATGGTCATGCACGGGCTGGCGATGAACCTGCCGTGGCTGGCCTTCGTCAATATCAGCTTCGCGGTGATGATCCTGCTGCGACACGTTCTGCTTAACGCCAGCGATCCCCTTTATCCCCACTCGCCGCAGCTGACGAGAATGGTCGATGCCTCCATGCTCGGCATTATTATTCTCTCAGCCGCGCTGATCCTCATGGCCTGGCGGCGAATCGCCGGAATCAGCGTGGTGTTGTTTATCTGTAGCGCCATCTGGTCGGTCTCCTGCTTCTGGTTTATTACCCAGCTGCTGCTGCCTCACGTCTGGCCGCTGTGCGTCATTTTATTACTCGCCGGCTTAACGGCGCTCTATTTTTATCCTGAAGGGTTACTCGCGTTTGTGCTCCCGCTCTGGATCACCCTGCCGATAGCAAGCTGGATACTGAATGATGGTCTCAACCTTCATTTCGTCGTCATCTGGAGCGTGTTTTCGCTGATCCTGATTTGCGGACGTTTTATCCTGTTGAGCTGGTTTGACGAGGCCTGGCGGCGTAATCAGCAAAATCAGCTGCTGATCTCCAGACTGGATGCGCTGGCGCATCAGGATCCGTTAACCAAAACCGCCAATCGCCGGAAAATGGAGGTGGTGCTGGAAAACGCGGTTGAGCAGAAGAAAACCTTCTCGGTGATTATGCTGGATATCGACTATTTCAAGCTCTACAACGACACGTACGGGCACCAGGCAGGCGACGACTGTCTGACCCGCGTGGCGCGGGTGCTGAAGCAGTCGGTGCGCACACCTGACGATGTGGTGTCGCGCTACGGCGGCGAGGAGTTCGTGGTCATCCTCTTCAATTGCCCGGAAAACATCGCGGAAAAGGTGGCCTTACGCATTCAGGACGGCCTGCGCGCGGAAGCCATACCACACAGCGCGTCAACCGTTAGCGACCATGTCACCGTGAGCATGGGGATTGCGAGCATGGCGGAAGGGTTAGCGGGCACCGAGATCATCGCCCGCGCCGATGCGGCGCTGTATCGGGCGAAGGAGGCCGGGCGGGATCGAGTATGCCGGTGAGAACGGCAGCTATTCCGCATGACGCTCGGCGATCCATTTGCGGTATTGACCGGGCGACATGCCCGTCACCCCCGTGAATGCGCGCCTGAATGCCGTGTCGTCAGCGTAACCGCAAGCGCCGGCAATCTCCGCTATTACGTACCCCGGTTGCTCCAGGAGACGCATTGCCTTTTCAATGCGCATGCGCGTCAAAAAGTTTTTAGGGCTTTCATTCATCTCCTCCGCCATTTTTCGGTGAAGGGTACGAGTGGTCATATTCAGCGCCCGGGCAAGCTGTTCTACGGTGATCGCCGGATTTTCATACCGGACGATATGTTCCGCTTTCATTATCATCGGATGGACTGAATTTAAAAAACCTGCTGGCGCGTAAACCTGCTGAGATAACGGCTGGCTGTCAGCCACGGCCATATCGGCCGTCAGACGCGCCAGCTTCTGCCCGGCGTGCAGACGGATGATATGCAGCGACAGGTCAACCCACGAGAGCGGGCCACCGGATGTGATAACCCGTGCGTCCTGCACCAGCGCTTTACCCCAGACAGGTTTGCTCAGCGGATAACGCTGGCGGAAAGTATGGTAAAGCCACCAGGTCGTCGTGCATGCCCGACCATTGAGGATCCCCGCCTCGGCGAGAACCAACCCACCGGCACAGGCTCCCGCAAGCATCGCGCCTTTATCATACTGGCCGCGCAGCCATGCGCCAGCCTCAAGGACGGCCGCTGGCGAGACCGGGCGTTTCTGCTCGTCAAGCTTCATCCCGCAGGCAATCACGAGATCGAAGGTTCCTCCGGTAACAAAGCTCGCTTCGGCCTCGATCGGCCGCCCCTGCGCGTCCGGGACCGGTTTTCCTTCCGCCGTGATGATGACCGCCTCAAAAGGCGAAATGCCCTCGCCGTCCGGCTGCTGGGCAATCACCTCGTTAGCCAGCCAGAACATGTCGCAGAGCCCAGCCACGGCGGATTTCATGCTTCCGGGTAACGCTAAAATGGCAATTCTCATGATTCAGGCCTGAGTAAAATGTCTGATTTCGTATGTTAACAGTCATTTCAGACACTACAAGCCTCTTTGTCCCTCTCGTTACACTGTGCTTCAACGTCTCTCAGGAAATTACGTCACGCTTATGAAACCGACACGCTTGCCCGTTCTTCTTTCTTTGCTTTGCATGGCTGCATCGCAGTCTGTGCAGGCGCGGATTAATAACATCATCCTCGTGCATGGTGCCTTTACCGATGGTTCCGTCTGGCAGGAAGTGATAGGCCGTATGCAGACCCGGGGCTACCACGTCACGGCAGTACAAAACCCTCTGACTTCGCTTGAAGAGGACGTCGCCGCCACAGAGCGTGTCATCGACCGTCAGCAAGGGGACGTAGTGCTTGTTGGCCACTCCTGGGCCGGCGCGGTCATCGCTCAGGCAGGCAATAATCCGAAGGTGAAAAAACTGGTTTTTCTCTCCGCCCTTGCCCCCGACAGCGGTGAATCGGTTACCTCTCTTCTTACCCGCCTCAACGCCCCTATGGCCGACATGCGCCCGGATAAAAAAGGGTTAATCTGGCTGGACGATCCCGATGCCTATCAGCGCACGATGGCCAACGATCTGCCCCTCAAACGCGTAAAACTGCTGACGGCAACGCAGCAGCCTATCGCGGCAAGCGCCTTCAGCGAGAAGGTAGAACATGCAGCATGGCGTGAAAAACCCTCATGGTATCTGATAACCGAAGAGGATCGCGCCCTCTCTCCCGGTATCCAGCAGCAGCTCGCCGGCACCATGAACGCCACCGTCCTGCGTATTAAGAGCAGCCATATGTCGATGATTTCCCACCCGGACGCCGTAAGTCAGTTTATCGAACAAGCAACCCAAACCGACGCAAAGGAAACAGAGAAATGAATATCCTGCATATAGATTCAAGTATTAACGGCGAGTTCTCACTTTCACGTCAGCTGACGGCAGAGGTGGTTCGCCAGATCGCGTCAGAGAAGGTGGTCTATCGCGACGTCGTTAAAACCCCCATCGCCCATCTCACCGGCACCGTTGCCGCTGGGTTCCGGCCGCTGCGGATAGCCACCGATGCGACGGCTGAAGATGTCCGCGAACACGCGCTGTCCGGGGAACTTGTGAACGAATTTCTCAATAGCGACCTCATCGTGATAGGTGCGCCTATGTATAACTTCTCCGTCTCAACTCAGCTTAAAGCCTGGTTAGATCGACTCGCCCAGCCGGGAAAAACCTTTAGCTATACCCCGACGGGCCCGGTGGGGCATGCGACCGGCAAGAGGATTATTGTCGTTTCAACCCGCGGCGGGATATATCACGGTACGCCAATCGAAGACATGGATTTTCAGGAGAGGTACCTGCAGCGATTCTTTGGTTTTCTGGGTATCGACAGAGTGGAATTTGTCCGTGCTGAAGGGGCGACGCGCAGTGAAGAAGTCAGGACTAAAGGCGTTGCGCAGGCGTTTGACGCTATTCCATCGGTCATTGCCGCAGCATTGAAATAGCCGCCGGGTTAAAGCCTGCCGGGTAACCGCAGCGTTACCCGGCAATGTTTTTAATACCGCACGCACACCGACTTAGTTTCACACCAGCCGTCCAGCCAGTCCGGACCAAAGTCACGCCCGGTACCGGACTGTTTCATGCCGCCGAACGGCAGGTTGGCGTCGATCAGCGTATGGCTGTTCACCCAGACGGTGCCCGCCTGCAGCCGGTCGGTGTACTCCAGCGCCTTGCTGATATTTTGCGTCCAGACGCTGGCCGTCAGGCCATATTCACTGTCGTTTGCCAGCTGAAGCGCCTCTTCCCCGTCCGCGACGCGCACCACGTTGACCACCGGACCAAACACCTCTTCGCGGGTCAGGCGCAGCGAGGCATCCGGGTTCACCACCAGCGTAGGCGCAACGTAATAACCTTTGCCTTCCGGCCCCCGGTTACCGACGATCAGCTCCGCGTTGCGCGACTTCGCCTCATCAAGGAAGGTCTGCACCTTGTCACAGTGGGCGCGCGACACCAGCGGGTTGATAAACGCCTCCGGCGACATGCCCGGCCCGACGCTCAGGGATTTCACAGCCTGCTCAAACCCGCTGACCAGCGTGTCAAACAGCGGCGCTTCAATGTAGATGCGCGAGCTCGCCGCGCACACCTGGCCCTGGTTCAGGAAGCTGCCGGTCATCAGGCCTTCGATCACCCACGCCGGGTCCGCATCCTTGAGTACAATTGCCGGGTTTTTCCCGCCCAGCTCCAGGGTCACGCCGGTTAGCGTGTCCGCCGCCGCACGGGCAATTTGCTTACCCGTCGCCGTTGAGCCGGTGAAGCTCACCTTTGCAATATGCGGATGCGAGGTCAGCGCTGCGCCGCACACCGCGCCGCTGCCGGTCACCACGTTGAACACCCCGTCAGGGATGCCCGCTTCGCTGGCCAATTCCGCCACGCGCAGCATGGTCAGCGGCGTGGTTTCTGACGGCTTAATGACAATAGAGCAGCCCGCGGCCAGCGCTGGCATCACTTTCCACATCCCGATCATCAGCGGGAAGTTCCAGGGCACAATCCCAGCCACCACGCCAACCGGCTCTTTACGCGTCCACGCCTGATAGCGGGCGCCCTGCGGTAACGGGATGGAGAGGTCGAGGGTCTTACCCGTAATTTTGGTGGTCAGCCCGGCGGTATAGCGCATCCAGTTCAGGGTGCAGCTGACTTCAAACATACGGGAGATGTTGATGGATTTGCCCTGTTCCAGCGTTTCAAGCTGGGCCAACTCCTCGCTGTGCTGTTCCACCAGATCAGCGAAATGGAGCAGGATCCGCTCGCGCTCCGCCGGGAGTTTTCCGGCCCAGCTGCGGGCGACAAACGCGCGCCAGCCGGACATGACGGCACGGTCAACGTCGTCGACGCTGGCATCGGCAGTCGAGGCAATGACTTCGCCCGTGGCCGGGTTGTAGACGTTCAGCCGCTTTTCACTGTCCGACGCGGCCTGACGCCCTTCAATCCACAGGCCATGCTGTCGGTCTAAAAATTGTTGTACGGCAGGCTGAATGGCCACCTGTGATTCAGACATAGGATACTCCTTCGTTATTCTTCGCAGGGTGTCCATCCAGTCTAAGTGGGGTTTTGCATTCTCGCTTTTGTCTCTGTGACATTCGCTTTGCCACCTGTGACAGGCTCCGCAAATCGCGATAATTGCCGCTTATATCGCTGTTACCGGTGAGTGTTCTTTCCTATAGTCAGCCTCATAGCTCTGACAAAATGCAACACAAATGCAACAATGCGAAAACGTTGACGGTGCAGTGAGAGAAACGATGGCGTGTGCAAGCGAGCAGGAACAGTATCAGCAGTGGCTGGCGCAAATTAACCAGGTTTGCGGGCGTTTTAACGCGCAGCCCACCGAGGGAAAATTCTACGGCGAGCTGGAGACCAGCTATGCGCGCAGCCTGAAGCTCAGTACCGTGACCGCAGGCGGCGTTAATCTGTTCCGCTCCCGTCAGGAGATCACGCAGAGTAACGATGCCTGGTTCTATACCGTGTTCCAGCTAGAAGGCAGCGCGGAAATTGAACAGGATGACCGTCGCGCGCTACTCAGGACCGGTGATATCACGCTGATTGACGCGTCGCGTCCCTGCTCGATCAACTGGCGGGAAAAGTCCCGCCAGATTTCGCTGCTGGTTCCCCGTCAGATAATTGAGCAGCAGTGTCGTTTCCAGGAGATAAGCTGCGCGACCGCCCTTTCCCGCACCTTACCCACGGTACAGCTGAGCCATCGCCTGCTGATGGAGAGCATGAGCAATGCCGACCTGAGTGACCGCGAAAGTGAAGCGGCGCTCGAGGCGATGATCTGTCTGCTTCGTCCCGCTTTCCAGCAGCGTGAAATCATTCAGCCGCGCAAGGAGCGCCAGTTCCAGCATGTGGTGGCGCTGATTGACGACCATATTCAGTCTGAATCGCTGCGCCCGGAATGGATCGCCGCCGAGAGCGGTATGTCCGTGCGCAGCCTCTACCGCATGTTTGCCGAGAAAGGGCTGGTGGTGGCGCAGTACATCAAAAACCGTCGTCTGGATCTGTGCGCGCAGGTACTGCGCGCTGCCGGTGATGATGAAAAGCTGGCGGGCATTGGCTACAGCTGGGGGTTCACCGACCATAGCCATTTTTCAACGGCGTTTAAGCAGCGTTTTGGCGTCTCGCCGGGGGAATACCGCAGGCGCTACCGCTAGCTACTTTTTGAGCCATTTTCCGTTAATGCCCTTCACGTATTCGCCCGGCTGCGCGCGGGCAACCAGTTTCTGCCCTGCCATTTTGGCCACTTCATCGACCGGCAAATTATTGCTGTCAGCCAGCTTCTGGTAGTTTTCCGTGCGCGCCGCGTTGATGCGATTAACCAGCGCCAGCGTTTCCGCGTCCTGTTGAACCGGGGCAAGATAACCGCTGAGGGTTTCCCCCACGCGCCCCTGGGCCCGGGCATCGTTTAAGGTCAGCGCAGCTGCCTGCACGTTCATCCCCAGCGCCAGCAAAATCAGAGCTACTCGTTTCATGGCGTCCTCAGAACAGATCGCTGCGCGATTTCAGCAGGGTTTCAACGTCTTTATCGACCTTGATGTGGATCTCATGTTCGATTTTGACATTCATATTGATGGTAATCGGCTCCTTTGGCGCAGCGACTTCAATTCGCGGCGTACAGCCGGTCAGTAGCGCGGCAACGGCAACGGTGAGCGCACCAGCCATCTTATTCATTGTTGTTCCTCACTTTCCTTGCCAGTCGAACTGCGGGGAGCAGGTATCGCCGCATGTTGCTCAAACCAGGTTTGCAGGTTGTCCCCAAAACGCAGACTGCGCCAGAGGGTAAAGACATTCTCGTCGTGGGTATAGTTCAGGTTGACGGAGCTGCTTTTGCCATCGACCCGGCTGGTCCCCTTGATGGTCGCCTGCATGGTTAATTCACCCAGGTTATCTAAATTGATTCTCGTCCACGAACGCGAAATTTCCATATAGCGGAGCCAGTTAATCGCGGCACCCGCAACCATATTATCTTTCACGATGGCGTCGGCCGTATCTTTGTCGATGCGTAGCGTCATGGGCCCCGGGTTGGTCAGCCAGCCATCTTTAATGATCCATTTTTCGTTGTCCAGCCAGAACGGCAGCGCCCCGCTCACCGGCCCTGACATGGCAAACTGCTTCGGGTTGACGGCGCTAATCAGCTCGCTCGAAGAGATATTGTCCACGCGCAGCAGGGCCGGATCGTGCTGCGGCATCCGCAGCTGCTGCATGGTGATCTTCCCGCCCAGGGTTTCCACCTTCACGTTGGTGAGCAGCAGCGGATTGTCCTCCGTCCAGGGATAATCCCCCTGTAAATCCGCGGTAATGTTGCGCGCGGTCACCAGGTTTTCCACTTCGCCGATGCGTAGCGTGACCGGACCGCGCGTGCCGAGGGACCAGGTTCCCTCGCTGAAGCGGAACGGCAGCACAAAGTCGACGCCGTTAATCTGGTTGTCCGGCATCCAGGCGCTACCGGATTTCAGCACGCCGTGCCCGCCCGCTTCAAAGCCCTGATCGGCCGCCGCCGAGAAGGCGACCTGCGCATAAAGCTCCCCGTCGCGCAGCGTCATTTTCCAGTCCGGCGGGATCAAAGGCTGGAATACGGTGAGGGACTGTTTCGGCCACCAGGCCTGCCCGCGAAGGCGCACGCCATCCCAACGACCGTTCACCTGTACCGGACCGATTTTGTCCGCATGGAGGTCGCCCTTAAACTGAAAAATTGTCGGGTCGGTGCCGTCGACGCTGAAGGTCAGGACCGAGGGCGGCAACACGCTGCCGCCGGAGAAACGGGTTTGTCCTGCATTGAGCGACAGCGCGCCGCTGAAGGCCGGTTTTTCGGCATCGCGCAACCAGCGTACCGGCTGATCCAGCACCAGACGCGGCTTGCTGACCTCCATCGTGCCGTACTGGAGCTTGTCAAAACCGGTGGAGAGCGCCGTCAGCTCAATAAGGTTGTCGCGCCACTCGCCTTTCCCGGCGACATCCCAGCGGGCATGCATCGGCGTAAAACCGCCTTTTCCCCAGTAGCGCCACTGCCACAGGCCGTTATCAGGTAAAAAGTCATTGGCCTGGCCGTCCAGGTGGAGTTCAAAATCACCCATCTCGTTTTCATGGGCGCGCAGAATCGCCTGTAAACGACCGTCCACGCCCTTCTGGGTCAGCTTCACGCCCGCCAGCGGCCAGCGGATTTCATCGATATCGAGCGAATTGATGATGCGCCCGCGCGAGCGGAGCAGCGCGCCCGGCTCAAAGGCCAGCTGCGGTTCATACAGGCTGCCGGTCAGCGTGGCGGGCAATTTGGCGTAAAGAATGAGATCGTTTTGCTTCGCCTCGCCGCTGAGATGCAGGGGCATTTCGCTGTTTTCCATACTGAGCCTGCCGGGCCCAATATTCAGTACCGCGTTGCCTTTCCCCGCATCGCCTTGCGTCAACACGTTCAGTCGTCCGGTCAGGGTGGTTTTCTCCAGCCCCTGCTGCCAGTTATCTGCACGAAGGGACACCCGCCCGCTCAGCGGCATACCCGAGAGATCCCAGTTCCAGCGCCCGTCGCTGATGTTCAGCTGCTCCGCCGTGATCTGCCACGGCAGGTCAAGCAGCGGATCGGGGTTGTCCCGCGCCATCACCACCAGCTGTCCCTGATTCTCTTCCCAGTCCAGATCGGCGTCGACCAGGGACGTTAACTGTGGCACGTTAAAGGTCGCCACCGCGTGGCCTTTCACCGGCACGCCGTCAGGAACCAGCGGCAAGGTAAACTCGCCCACCAGCTTAATCGGCTGCGGCTGGTCCGGGAGCTGTACATCAAACTGGCTGACCGAGAGCGTTTGGCCGCGAAGCGTGCCTTTAATGCTGACCTGCTCGCCTTTATAGGCAATCTCCTGGCTGGACGGGGTCAGCGACGCATTAAGCTCACCCTGCCACTGCTGCCAGGGCGACAGCGTCAGGCGGTGAACCGTAAGCCAGGTATTGGGCAATACCGCCTGCCACTGGGCCAGCGTTTTGGGAGCGACCGTTGAGGGCGCAGACTGGGGAATTTTGCTCAGGCAAACGGAGTTAAGATCCAGCGCGCCGATATCCAGCTTCCAGCGGCTGGGATGTGACAGCGTCACGTTATCGATACGGGCAATTTCGCAGTCTTCAACCAGATAGCGAAGATCGGGGATCACCAGCGCGTGGCGAGTCAGTTTCGGACTCTCTTCGAAAGCGATGCGCGTCCCGACGGGCAGCCAGATCCCGGCGAGCGTCGGTACCCACTGGGCGAGCGTCATCAGCAGCGTAAGCGGCAACAATATGAACAGTAGTAAAAGCGCAAGAGCGGCTTTATATTTACCCTTCATGGGCAGTTAATATCCTGATTTAGCAAAAGAATTAAGCCGGCAGTGCCGATCATTGTCGCATGTTTAGCTGGTCAGTTGAAGTCAAAGCCAGGTTTAAGAATAGATGCTGTAACGTTAAGTTGCGAAACTAGGGCCTGTTCCGAGGCAACGCCAGAAGGTAAAGCATGGCGAATATCAACGACCCCCAATACACCGAGTTGTACCGCCAGGGATCAAAATCAATAAGTAAAAATGCGCTAACAAACTCATAGCCGTTGGCAAAAACGTTAATTTGAATGGCAGCAATGGCTATCACAAACAGCGTATAAGCAATGAACAGTGGATATTTCCGGAGCCGGTTAACTTTCATTTTCCCGAAGTACAATAAGAAGAAAATCACAATAGAAACAATAAAGTAGCACAAAGCAGGCAGCATCGGCGGAGATAAGGACAACTCCAATTGTTGAGACATGCATCATTCTCCCTCTTTACCAGAAACTCACCCAGTTTCTGGTATCGTCCCATCACATCAGGAAGGATTGCAGTTTTCGCACCCTCTTGCCATTCTTTAACGTAATTCAGTCAGGCGTTTCTCGCATCCTCTACCCACTTCATTTTCCGCTACATGTCCCGATCAGATCCGCGCCGAAGATTTCTCGTAGTAAGAATATCATGGAGTTAGGGTGCACATATGCTCTAGAATAATTGATAGAACTTATTGAATTAAATAATATTTTAGAAATTGTAAGATAATTTTAATCATGCTAACGTGAATGCAAAATCACTGGAGAAAGTCTTATGAAACTCGCGGTATACAGCACAAAGCAGTACGACAAAAAGTATCTGCAACATGTTAACGAGGCTTACGGGTTTGAGCTTGAATTTTTCGACTTTCTGCTGTCCGAAAAAACCGCCAAAACGGCGCACGGCTGTGAAGGCGTCTGCATTTTCGTAAATGATGACGGCAGTCGTCCGGTGCTGGAAGAGTTGAAAAAACAGGGGGTGAAGTACATCGCCCTGCGCTGTGCGGGCTTTAACAACGTGGATCTCGATGCGGCAAAAGAGCTGGGTCTGAAGGTGGTTCGCGTTCCGGCGTACTCCCCAGAAGCGGTCGCGGAACATGCGATTGGCATGATGATGTCCCTCAACCGTCGTATTCACCGCGCTTATCAGCGTACCCGTGACGCCAACTTCTCGCTGGAAGGGCTGACCGGCTTTACCATGTACGGCAAAACTGCCGGCGTGATCGGTACCGGTAAAATTGGCGTGGCTACCCTGCGCATTCTGAAAGGCTTTGGCATGCGTCTGCTGGCATTCGATCCGTACCCAAGCGCCGCAGCGCTGGATCTGGGCGTGGAGTACGTTGACCTGCCGACGCTGTTCTCGCAGTCCGACGTGATCTCCCTGCACTGTCCGCTGACGCCGGAAAACTACCACCTGCTCAATCAGGCGGCGTTTGACCAGATGAAAGATGGCGTGATGATCATCAACACCAGCCGCGGCGGACTGGTTGACTCTCAGGCCGCAATCGAAGCGCTGAAAACCCAGAAAATTGGCGCGCTGGGGATGGACGTGTATGAGAACGAACGCGATCTGTTCTTTGAAGACAAGTCTAATGATGTCATCCAGGACGACGTGTTCCGTCGCCTCTCTGCCTGCCATAACGTCCTGTTTACCGGACACCAGGCGTTTCTGACTGCCGAAGCGCTGATCAGCATTTCGGAAACCACTCTGGGCAATCTTCAGCAGTTAGAAAAGGGTGAGCCGTGCCCTAACGAGCTGGCTTAAGTGATACGCCGGGTGGTGGCTAAGCCTCACCCGGCGCGTTTGTTTCCCAGCTGCGGTGCGCAACGCGCCACCAGATCAGAACGGCGGCCAGCGCAATCGCGCTCAGGACACTGAATGCCGTCGCAAACGAGTAATGACCGGCGATCGTCCCGGTTAACGCCGGGCTCATGGATGCCCCTACTCCCTGCATCAGCATCACCACACTCTGCCCGGCATTGACGTGCCCGCTTCCGCGCAGCAGCACCACAACAAACGACGGTACGACGACACCGAGGATCCCGGCGGCCAGGCCGTCGAGAATTTGTACCGGGATCATCATGAACGGCGCGTCCGTGGATGCCGCCAGCGCCGCGCGTACCGGCATGACCAGCAGCGCCAGCATAATTAAGCGCCAGTAGCCAAAATGTTCGATCCGGCGCGAAGCCCAGATGGCGACGGGGATCATCACGGCCTGCGAGATGATGACGGTACCCGCCGCGTACAAACCGGGGTTGATCGTGGCGGGTGCCGCAGCCACCCTCATGCTCAGCATCGGTAATAGCGCGGCGTTTGCCAGGTGGAACAGCAGCAGCGTCAGCCCGGTCACAAACAGCGCCCGGTTTTTCATCAGCATCGCAAAACCGGGGACCGGCAGGCTCGCTGAAGAGGACAGCCCGCGCGCCGCGTCGTTATCGATATCGCTGTTGCGAATGGCAAGCAGCGCACACAGCGTTAGCAGCGTGGTACAGGTCATCAGCAGGAAAATCCCGCCCACGCCCCAGTACCAGGCAATGCCGCCTGCCATCAGAGCGGTCATGAAATTGCCGCCGTGATTGAACGCCTCGTTTCTGCCCATCTGCGCGCTGAACCCACCCTGTCCGGTCAGCCCCAGCGTAATCCCGGCGATCAACGGCCCGACAAATGCCGCACAGATACCGGTGACGATTTGCGACACGGCGACCACGCCGCTCTGCTGGCTAAACCAGAGCAGAAGCGTGCTTAGCGTGATCAGAATGCACAGCAGCGCGAGCACAGCGCGTTTGTTGCGGGAGGTGTCGGTGATGAATCCCGCCGGCAGCGTGGCCAGTAATCCCGCCAGCCCGCCGGCCGTCATCAGGATGCCGATATCATCAGGGGTCCAGTGGCGTTCGGTCAGAAAAATACCGAGAAAAGGCCCCAGGCCATCGCGAACATCCGCAATGAAAAAACTTGTCAGGCATAACGCCCGCAGCGAACGAAGAGACATACATCCTGCCTTTGTCTGTTATCGCCTGTAAAAAAGAAAATGTAGTATACCGGGTATTTTTGAAAATCAGATGACGTCTAAAAAAATATGCCTTCCGAACTTAAACAATTCATAACGGACGTTGTTTTTTCACTTTACTCATTATCGACCCTGACTATACTGGCAATAAATTTTCACAGGAGTCCTTCGTTGGAAAGTTATTTTATCGTCGATACGAAGGTAAGCTGACGCGATTTTCTCGCTGCTTACCTTTACGGTGGGCAGCAATCCTCTTTACGTGATTGCATCCCAATACATTAAGAACGACCAAATTTGTGGGGCATCACGATGTTCATGTTTAACCATTCACTCTTTCCGCCACCCTCCCGCTGACATGCTTTGCGTTTTAACGGCGTCATTCTGTGCTGTGTGAAGCACTGACGCTTATCGTTTAATCATGTTAACAGGCGACAGGCTGATGTTCCCTTATATCTCTCATCTGCTCGCAGCAATGCTGCTGGGCGCAATTATCGGCGCGGAAAGACAGTGGCGCCAGCGTATGGCCGGGCTTCGTACCAATGCACTGGTTGCGACGGGCGCTGCCGTGTTTATTTTAAGTTCCATCTCGACGTCACCCGATAGCCCGGGACGCATTGCAGCGCAGATCGTCTCCGGAATAGGTTTCCTTGGCGCTGGCGTCATTATGCGTGAAGGAATGAATATTCGTGGTCTAAATACCGCCGCAACGCTATGGTGTTCGGCCGGAATTGGTGTGCTGTGCGGCTTAGGGCAATTCTGGAATGCAGGTATGGCCAGCGTGATTATTCTTTGTGCCAACATATTGCTTCGCGAAGCTGCGCAACGGATTAATCAACTGCCCGCGCTCCATGAAGGCGAAAAATGCTATGTCCTGAAAATCACCTGCAATGATGAGCATGAAGATGCAGTCCGACAGAGCGTGGTAAACATGGCGAAAGAGTTGACCTTAAGCCTGAAATCCATTTATTGCGCAACGGCGCAATCAGAAGGTAAAACTGAAATTCGGGCCGAGGTGATGACCCGGGAGGAATACCGGAAATTACTCGATCTGATTATGGGTAATATTGGCGGGAATAAAATTATCGCGTCCGTCAGCTGTCACGCAATTTAAGTCTATTACCGGGCATTACGCCCGGTATAACCTTTCCGTTTTGCACGGCCTCTGACAATAACGCGGAGAGCTTCATAAGGCAGCACTGATTTTAGCCAGACGTTTCATCATCTCCGTCGTCAGGCTAAGCTGCTCGCTGCCCATTAGTTGGGACAACTCCTGCTTAGCGGATTGCCATACCGGCATGACCTCTTCAAGCAGACGCCAGCCTTCAGCTGTCAGCGTGAGTCGTTTTCCGGCACGTCCACGGCCTCCAGCCGAGTCAATAATGCCCCGGGATTCCAGACTACGGATATTACGACTCAGTGTTGTCGCATCCACCCCTGCTCTGGCGGCGAGTTCCGCAACGGTTTCATTAGGAGAACCCCCGATGCCAACCATCAGACTGAACTGCTCAGCGGTCAGATCAAACGGTCTGAAGCAGGCGTTGTAATAGCGCGTAATAGCCCGAGCGGTAGCGCGCGCCTGAAACGCCGGACAGACCTCCGGAATGCTCTCCAACAGCGCCACATCAATGTTGTTCATCATTTCATCTCGACAAGCAATGCTAAAGTTAATACTGTATATACACTATTTATATTACTTGAGGAACCATTATGCCTGCCTTTGTTCATATCAACTTACGGGTCATTGACCCTGCCAGACAGGCCAGCCTGACCCCTCGCTTCACGTCAGCATTAGAGGAAGCAGGCGGAAAAATTGTCCATTTTGGAGCTGTCGCACAGGTACTGGAAGGGGAAGTAGCGCCGTTACCCTATGCAGGCATTTTTGAATTCCCGACGTTGGATCAGGCCATTGCCTTCTATCATTCGGAAAAATATGCGCCGATTAAGGCTGAACGCCAGCTCGCCCAGGAAGCAAGAATGTTCATTGTCACGACGGAATGACAGGCAGGTTCAACTGAACCTAAATCACAGAACCGAAATTTGTCCCCGTTATGACAGCCTGCTCTCTGTTTTGCTGGAAATAACGGTTTACCCTGAACTGTGCAAAAAACACTCAGGAGGGACACATGTACAATTCAATTTTGGTTCCCATTGATATCTCCGAGGATAGCCTGACGCACATGGTTATCCCCTTCGTTCAGGCACATACAGCACTTAACACAGCTAAAGTTCACTTTCTTACTGTTATTCCATCTCTTCCTTATTACTCATCATTAGGTTTGGCCTACTCCGTAGAAATGCCGAAGATGAAAGAGTTCCAGCACGCTGCTTTAGCTAAACTGGATGAAATGGTTAAGCAATTCAAAATCCCTGCAGATAAGATTCAGACTCACGCCGTGACGGGATCCCCTAAGGATCAAATCCTTAAGCTCGCTGACACGATCGGCGCCGACCTGATTATCATCGCCTCCCATAAGCCTGACATATCGACCTATCTGTTGGGTTCAAACGCTGCGGCAGTGGTGCGGCATGCGAAATGCCCTGTGCTGGTTGTAAGATAAAAAAACCGGGCGACATGCCCGGTTTTTCATTTACGTTTCCCTGAATGAAAGCACGCTTTAGAGATTGACTCTGTTTGCGTTTAAATTTAAGTCCGTAATAGCGGCCGGTTTTCCAAGCAAGTAGCCCTGAACTTCATCACATTTATTTTTTTTAAGAAAAGAGAGTTGTTCGGCAGTCTCCACCCCTTCTGCGGTTACCGCCATCGAATAGGCTTTACCCAGATCGATAATTTTCTCTACGACTGATTGGTTCTGCGGTGAATCGCCCAGGGTAAAAATAAAACTCTTGTCGAGCTTGAGCCCGTCAAACTGAAACTTCCGGAGATAGCTCAGGGATGCATAGCCGGTACCGAAGTCGTCGATCAGAATGCGGACACCCATCTTTTTGAGAGACTTCATGGTCTGCAAGGTTTTTTCTGGATCGGAAAGCGTGACATTTTCAGTCACTTCTATTTCCAGACGGTTAGGCTCAAGCCCTGTTTCGTGAAGTATCTCTTTTATCCTTTCGGCAAGATCGCTTGCCTGAAATTCGATAGCAGAAATATTTACGGATACCGATAACCCCGGCAATTTATCTTTTGTCTCCGCACACGCTGTACGTATGACCCAGTTACTGAGGTTAATAATCAGGCCTGTTTCTTCCGCCAGGGTGATGAACTGATCGGGCATCATAGTCCCTCGCTGCGGGTGCTTCCAACGTACCAGCGCTTCGACGGCGTCTATTTTCGAGTATCGGAGGTTATAACGCGGCTGGTAAACCAGATAGAGTTGCTCTTCGCGAATCGCTGTCTTCAGTTCTAATTCCAGTTTTCTCCGTTCGGTCAATTTTTCCGACATATCCGGGCGATAATAGACCCATCTGTTTCTGCCGGATTGTTTCGCCTGGTAAAGCGCAATATCCGCATAGCGTAAAAGATCGTTTGCGCTGCTGCTATCCTGGGGAGCCAGCGCAATACCCATGCTTACGCCTATCGCCACATCATTGCCCTCAATGGAGAAAGGACGGTTAAGTTCTTGCACGATGCGGTGACACACCTCCTCAATGTGCTCTTTTTGGCTGCTGTTGCCGAGGAGCAGCATAAATTCATCCCCTCCCTGCCTTGCGACAAAATCACCTCGACGAACGCAGTTTTTAAGCCGTAAAGCGACCTCGCCAAGCAGAGCATCGCCCGCGGAATGCCCAAAAATATCATTGACGGGTTTAAACTTGTCTAAATCGAGGCAAATCATGGCAAAGGGATAATGATTGACGCCTTCTTTAGCGAACTGTCCTGCAAGAAACTCCTTAATATGATACCGGTTCGGCAGACCGGTTAATTCATCATGGCGTGACAGGAACTCCACTCGTTTTGTTGCTTCAACTTCCTGAGAGACGTCGGTTGCTGCACCCCGCAACACCACCGTTCCGTCAGGCTGTGCAGAAAACTTTGCCAGAAGCGTGCAATAGGACGTGGATTGTTGCGCGTGAGTATAAGGGCAGTTCTTAAATTCAAAGCGTTCAGTTAACTCGCGGCGGCTGACACAGCCATGTAATAATCCAGCTGTCGAGGGAAAGAGTTCATCCAACCTGCGGCCTATCCATTCGCTATTTTCATATCCCGTCACTGTAGAAAAACGACCTGAAAGCCACGTTATCTTTAACGATAAATCTGTTTCCCAGAACCAGTCGCTGGTTGTTTCACTGACGTCCCGGAATCGTTTTTCACTCGTGATGAGATTCAACCGTGCCTGCTCGAGGAGAAAGGTATTTTCGTCAAGCATTCTCGCCTTCTGCATAATATGACGCATGAGAATAACCGTCATCGATACCGTCAGAATGACTGAAAGGATGAGTAAGGGTAAAAAATAAATAATCAACGCCTGGCCTGGGTTTTCGCTGTCCCAGATAATTTGCACATCACCATTCTGAGCACTTAAGGTAAATTCAGTCTGGTTGTTTATTTGAGAAGTGACTGGATCGGGTGAAGTACGAACATTTTTGACGCCGGCATCCTGCCCAATCGTGAGGAGTTTTTTAGCCGTTAGCTTGTCTATAAACACCATTGTCGAAGCTTTCCCCGGTAAGGGCTGCACGCTCGTATCATCGCCCGTCGTTATCCATTCCGCAGAAACAATGGCCGGAACGGAATCGATAAGCGTTAGCATAGAAACCGGCAATCCATTTTTTAGGCTCACCTCACGGAGTAAACGGTCTTTGGTGGATTTATCTAACCAGCGATCCAGATCCTGAAGCTTCAGTTTCCCGTCAACCACGCTGTACCGCGTTCTCCCTTCCGGGGAGAGAACAAACACCCCTTCGTAGCCAAAGTTGTCATAGAGGGACTTGCCCAGGTTTTGCTTATCCCATGCCCAGTGAACGTCAGTGTTCAGATGAAGATATTTGTAGGCATCTCCCCACTCTGCATTGTCTTTCAAATGACTTCGCATGCTTTCCTGGCGGGTATCCAGCGCTTCCCTTAACAAAAATTCATCATGCTTGTCGCTGATTTCATTAACATTATCTTTTATTATTAGCAGAGATATTATTGCGGCGATGAAAATACTTATCAACAACGTAACAATATAGGTAAAGGTTTTATTTATCAGGCCTTTAGAAGGCTCGGTATCCGTGAAAGCCGGATTGTTCAGAGGTAGGGTCATCTTTCGCCTTCTTAACTGCTATTACGTCAATATTTATACCACCTTCATTTATCGGCAAAAAATAATAAAATTTTATAGCAAAAAACCTGAAGCTAAAGAATATGTGGTTTTTACAACCCAGATCAAATTATTAATCATTAACTCTTTTACAGCCTAAATTCGGTTAATTAAATATACCGGTCAAAGTAACTTATCACCTCAGCGGTTGTATTTACACAGAATGGATATTAAGACTATTTTTTGCTGTAGCGGTCACAGGAGCGATGAAACGTATAAAAAAACCGGGCGTAAAGCCCGGTTCTTTTTTTCTGATGAGACTGACTCTATTCGCTCAGCCCGCGATTATCCAGCATCGGTTCAATCTTCGGATCGTGGCCGCGCCAGGTGCGATACAGCTCAGCTAAATCCGTGCTGTTACCACGGGACAAAATCGCCTCGCGGAATTTTTGCCCGTTTTCACGGGTCAGGCCGCCCTGTTCAACAAACCACTGATAGCCATCATCAGCGAGCATCTGCGTCCACAGGTAGGCGTAATATCCCGCCGCGTAGCCGCCGCCGAAGATATGGGCAAAATAGCTGCTGCGATAGCGCGGCGGTACGGCGGGCAGATCCAGCCCCTCTTTTTTCAGGGCTGCCGCTTCAAATGCGTCTACGCTCGAAACGGCCTCGCCGATGCCGTGCCAGTTCATGTCCAGCAGCGCGGCACTCAGCAGCTCCGTCATGTCATAACCCTTGTTGAAATGGGTCGCGTTGAGCATGCTTTCCCGCAGCGCGTCCGGCATCGGCTCACCGGTTTCGTAATGGCGCGCATAATGGGTAAACACCTGTGGATGGCTGGCCCAGTGCTCGTTGATTTGCGACGGGAACTCAACAAAATCACGCGGCGTATTGGTGCCGGAAAGCGTGGCGAACCGCTGGCTGGCAAAGAGACCGTGCAGCGTATGGCCAAACTCGTGGAACAGGGTTATCACGTCATCCCAGGAGAGAAGCGCGACACCGTCATTCGCCGGTTTTTGGTAGTTACAGACGTTGTAGATCACCGGACGGGCAGCAAACTCGAAGGATTGCTCGACGAAATTCCCCATCCATGCCCCGCCCTGCTTGGAATCACGGGCAAAGAAGTCACCGTAAAACAGCGCCATGCCCTCACCGGTGTGGTCGAAAATTTCCCATACGCGGACGTCCGGGTGATACACCGGGATATCGAAGCGCTCCACAAAGCGAATACCAAACAGCTGGCTGGCTGCCCAGAATACGCCATCCTGCAGCACGGTATTGAGCGCAAAGTAGGGCCTGATTTGCGACTCATCAAGGGCATATTTTGCCTGGCGCACGCGCTCCGCATAAAAGGCCCAGTCCCAGGCCTGCACGGTGAAACCGCCCTGCTCGTCGTCGATGACTTTCTGAATATCGGCCTGCTCGCGTTCCGCGCGGGCGCGGGCGGCAGGCACAATGCCGCGCATAAATTCCAGCGCGGCGGCCGGGGTTTTCGCCATCTGATCGGCGATGCTCCAGCTGGCGTAATCCTCAAAGCCCAGCAGACGGGCCTGTCGTGCACGTAGCGCCGTCAGACGCAGGATCAGTGCGCGAGTATCGTTTTCATCCCCTTTCTGGGTGCGCGTCCAGCCTGCGTTGAACAGGTTTTCGCGCGTCTGACGATTGCGCAGCGCGGAAAGCGCGGGCTGCTGGGTGGTGTTCAAAAGCGGGATCAGCCAGCGATCGTTTAGCCCTCGCTCCGCGGCAGCCTGCGCCGCGTCAGCGATCTCACCGGCGCTGAGCCCGTCAAGCTGGTGCGCGTAATCCACCACCAGCCCACCCGTTTTATCGGCAGCCAGCAGACGCTGGTTAAACTGGCTGGTCAGGGAGGCCGCCTCGGTATTCAACGCCTTTAGCTCGGCCTTTTCTGTCTCATTCAGACGCGCGCCGGCCAGAATAAACCGCTGATACGTCTCTTCGACCAGACGACGGGATTCGGCGTCCAGCGCGGCACGGTCCTGCCAGACGCTCTCCACGCGGGCGAACAGTACGTCATTCAGCCAGATATCGTTTGCCAGCGCGGCAAGCTCGGTGGAGAACTGTTCCTCGAGCTCCTGTAAATACGGATTGGTGTGCGCGGAAGTCATGGCGAAGAACACGCTGCTGACGCGCGCGAGCATAGCGCCGCTTTTCTCCAGCGCCAGCACGGTGTTAGTGAAGTCAGGCGCAGCGGCCTGAGCGACAATCGCGTCAATGTCCGCCCGCTTCTGGCGAAGGGCTTCATCGAAGGCCGGACGATAGTGGCTCTCGTTGATCTCATCAAAATGAGGGGCCTGGTAAGGCAACAGGCTGATGTGGAAAAAGGGATTCGTGGCCGTCATCTTTCGCTCCTGAGTACGGGTATCCTCCCAGAGTAGGCCAGGCCGCCATCCCCTGCAACGCTGTCATACAAATGTTGCCTTAACGCACCCTCTGCGGCCGTGCTATGTTAGTACAACACAAAAAGCGTTGAGGAACAGTGAGATGATTATTTTAGTTACCGGGGCAACGGCAGGTTTTGGTGAAAGCATCACGCGTCGCTTCGTCGCCAACGGGCACAAGGTTATCGCGACCGGCCGCCGTCAGGAGCGTTTACAGGAGCTCAAAGACGAACTAGGCGACAGCATCCTGACCGCGCAGCTGGACGTGCGTAACCGCGCGGCGATCGAAGAGATGATCGCTAATCTGCCAGCAGAATGGCGCGCCATCGACGTGCTGGTCAACAATGCCGGTCTGGCGCTGGGCATGGAGCCTGCCCACAAAGCCAGCGTGGAAGACTGGGAAAACATGATCGACACCAACAACAAAGGGCTGGTCTATATGACCCGCGCGGTGCTACCGGGCATGGTCGAGCGCAACCGCGGTCACATTATCAATATCGGTTCCACCGCCGGGAGCTGGCCTTACGCGGGCGGCAACGTCTATGGCGCGACGAAAGCGTTTGTGCGCCAGTTCAGCCTTAACCTGCGTACCGATCTGCACGGCACCGCCATTCGCGTCACCGATATCGAGCCGGGCCTGGTGGGTGGCACCGAGTTTTCCAACGTGCGTTTCAAAGGCGATGACGCGAAAGCGGGCAAAACCTATGAAAACGCGAACGCCCTGACGCCGGAAGATGTCACCGAAACGGTCTGGTGGGTAGCGACGCTGCCAAAACACGTCAACATCAATACCGTAGAAATGATGCCGGTCAGCCAGAGTTTTGCCGGACTTAGCGTCCATCGTGGCTAACGCTGCCCTTCCCGGCCTGCGGGCCGGGTCTGTTTCGGATTATAAAAGAATGGTAGTATGTTCGGGCTAACTCTCTGAGAAATGACAACTCATGGCCGCTGAATCGCAACTCAATCCCACCCAGCCCGTAAACCAGCAAATCTATCGCATTTTGCGACGTGATATTGTCCATTGTCTGATCCCACCGGGAACGCCGCTTTCAGAAAAAGAGGTCTCCGTGCGGTTTGACGTTTCCCGGCAGCCGGTGCGTGAAGCGTTTATTAAGCTTGCGGAAAACGGTCTGATTCAGATCCGCCCGCAGCGCGGCAGCTACGTCAACAAAATCTCCCTCTCTCAGGTGCGCAACGGCTGTTTTGTTCGCCAGGCCATTGAGTGCGCGGTGGCGCGGCGTGCCGCAACGCTCATCAACGACAACCAGTGTTACCTGCTGGAGCAGAACCTGCATCAGCAGCGGATTGCGATTGACCGTAAGCAGCTGAATGACTTCTTCCAGCTTGATGATGAATTTCACCAGAAACTGGCGCAGATTGCCGATTGTCAGCTGGCCTGGGACACCATCGAGAACATCAAGGCCACCATCGACCGCGTGCGCTACATGAGCCTCGATCACGTCTCCCCGCCGGAAATGTTGCTCCGACAGCATCATGATATTTTCAGCGCGCTGGAAAAACGCGATGCGGACGGCGTGGAAAAAGCGATGACGCTGCATCTGCAGGAAATCAGCGAATCCGTGCAGCTGATTCGTCAGGAAAATAGCGAGTGGTTTAGCGAAGAGTAATTTTACGCCGCCCCCTTTCGGACGCGGCGATGGGTTTAGCGAACGACTAACACCGGAATTGTGGCGTAGCGCAGGATAGATTCCGCATTTGATCCCAGCAGATGGGTGGTGATGCCCGGATTTTTTGACCCGATGACAATCACGTCATATTCCCCTTCCTTGCTCAGCCTGATAATTTCATCGCGGACGTTGCCAAAGCGAACCAGGGTGTCAATTTTCTCCGGCGAGATATCGAACAGTCTTTTTAACGCGTTCATTTTCTTCCCGGATTCTTCAGTCATATATTCTTCGAACTTTTTAATATCGGCGTTAAATCCGCGCAGCAGGGACCGACTGCTGGCCGGCAGAATATTGACCAGGGTAATCGAGGCGCCCTCTGCCTTCGCAAGGTTTGCCGCGTGGCGAACCGCTTTGTCGCTCAAATCCATTTCAAACACATCAACAGGCATCAAAATCTTCTTATACATAAGCCTGACTCCTTATTCCGATGAAAGGGTTATTTCCTGTACCCAGAATGGCACCGGGAATATAAACCAACCCTCAACGCTTCCCTGTCGAAACTATCAATTAATGAAAATAACGGTCTGCTTTGTAAATTGCTGTCGTGAACCGTCAGTGCCCGGCACAATAAAGAAAAAAGTGTGAGTTTGATCAAAAACAAAAACATGTGATGCAGACAGGCGTATTTATATGCTCCGTGAACGGCAACCCTGAAATAGCGCCGTAACGAACAGGTTAGAGAGGAGAAAATACCATGATGACATACGACCGTAACCGCAATGCAATCACCACCGGCAGCCGCGTCATGATTAGCGGCACGGGCAAAACTGGCGTGATTAAAGCGATCCACAGCGACGGGCTGGATGCCGCGCAGGTGCGCCGCAGCAAAACGGTTGAAGTGGAAGGATGCGAAGGTAAGTTCGAGCCGATTGAGCTGATTCGCCTGGGGATGCACTAAGCTGTGCGCAGACATGCCGCCGCGAACGGCGGCATGTGCTGAATTACCGTTGAGAGACGTACTGGGCCACGGTCGCTTTCGCACCCTTTTGCAGCAGCGTCTGGTACGCCTTCATCACCGCATCAACAAAGATGGCTTCACGCGGTAACTCTTTGCCGAAGATGGCCTCGATACCGAGCAGCGCGTTAACCCGGCTTTCCCCTTCCGCACTGCCCTTCACCGCCGCCTGAATCACCGCCAGCTGCGGATCGCTCACGTCAATCGCATTACCCTGCTCGTCCACGCCGCCGACATAGCGCATCCACCCTGCCACGCCCAGCGCCAGCAGCGGGAAAGGCTTCTGATGCACCAGGTGCCAGCGCACGGAATCCAGCATGCGCTGCGGAAGCTTCTGGCTGCCGTCCATCGCAATTTGCCAGGTCCGATGGCGCAGGGCCGGGTTGCTGTAGCGGGCAATCAGGAGATCGGCATAACGACCTAAATCAACGCCTTTGACCTTCAGCGTGGGCGCCTGCTCGTTAAGCATCAGCGCGTGCGCGGCGAGGCGGTAGTTCTTATCTTCCATACAGTCGTTGATATGCTGGTATCCGGCCAGATAGCCCAGATACGCCAGGAACGAGTGGCTGCCGTTGAGCATGCGCAGCTTCATCTCTTCAAACGGGATCACGTCCGACACCAGCTCGGCGCCAGCTTTTTCCCATTCCGGACGGCCCGCAACAAAGTTATCTTCGATCACCCACTGACGGAACGGTTCACAGGCTACTGCCGCCGGATCGCGCACGCCGGTCAGCCGTTCTATTTTATCCAGCGTTTCGGGGGTGACCGCGGGCACGATGCGATCCACCATGGTTGACGGGAAGGTGACGTTAGCCTCGATCCAGTCCGCCAGCTCACCGTCTACCGCCCGGGCATACGCGCAGGTGACATTGCGCATCACGTGACCGTTCTCCGGCATGTTGTCACAGGACATCACGCTAAACGCCGGCAGACCCGCCGCTTTGCGACGCGCCAGCGCTTCCACGACGACACCCGGCGCAGATTTCGGCTGGTGTGGGTTTTGCAGGTCGGCGACGATAAACGGATGATCGAGCATCAGTTGCCCGGTCGCTGGTGAGTGACAGTACCCTTTCTCAGTGATGGTCAGCGAGACAATCGCCACCTGCGGTTCACACAGCGCTGCCAGCACCGTCTCCAGCCCGTCTACCTGCGCATGGAGGGCCTTTTTGACCACGCCCACCACGCGGGAGGTCCACGCATCGGCAGACATCTCCGCCACGGTATAGAGATTATCCTGCGCGTTCAGATCGGCAATCTGCTGCTCGCCGCCAATCAGGTTAACCTCACAGTAACCCCAGTCGCTGCCGTGCTCAGCGGCGAGGATATCGGCATACACTGCCTGATGCGCCCGGTGAAATGCGCCAAAGCCTAAATGAACGATGCGTGCTTTAAGGCTGTCGCGATCGTACTGAGGCAGCGTCGCGTTGGCCTGTAATAAGGTATTTTCCATGATTAAGACTCGTTAATTAGAAAGCTGTGGTTCGCTGCCGCTCCTTCTGAAGCGGCAGCGCCTGCTGACTACACCAACTAGAATGGCAGTTGGGGTAAAAAAATAACTGCCATCAACCATACTGATACTGACGTTTGAGATTTTGATTTATATTAACTTTTGCTCATGTGGTGTGACATAAATATAAAGTTGTGTGATAAGTCACTCAAGATATAAACCATTAGCGCCGCGAGGAGATCGCGCCGTAACCCACACGCTCTTCTGGTGAGGACTCCGCTGCGTCTTGCGCCGCGCTCAAATCACGGTCGCGCACTTCCGGCATCAGGATCGCCGAGAGCAGCCCAATCACGGAATAGGCCACCAGCATGGCAACAATCGGCCACCAGGAGCCGGTCATATTGCAGAAGATCCCCGCCAGTACCGGACCAAAGCCCACAGCTACCAGACCGCCCGCCTCTTTCGAGATAGCCATACGGGTAAAGCGATTTCGCGAGCCAAACATCTCCGCCATGGTGATATTTTCCAGCGCGAACAGCCCCAGAACGGCGAAGTTATGGATAACGATGATAGAGAGCATGATCGTCCCCGGCGCATAGCTCTTATCGACGATGATCGACAGCATCGGGTAAGCGAGCAGAATGGCGGAGATATTGAGGATAATGTACGGCAGACGGCGCCCCACTTTATCGGAAAGCCAGCCCAGCAGCGGGATAGAGATAAACCCGAGAATGGAGCTGATCATCAGCGCATCGGTAGGGATGGCCTTATCGAACAGCAGCGTCTGGACCAGATAGCCCGCGAGGAACGTCTGGATCAGACCCGAGTTGCCCGCCTGGCCGAAACGCAGGCCGGTCGCCAGCCAGAAGGATTTACTTTTCACCATTGAACCGAGCGATGTGTCCGGCTGCACGGTTTGTGCATCGTTCACTTTCTCAAAGACCGGGCTCTCCTTGAGGTTCATACGCAACCAGATGGCAAAGATCATCACCACGACGCTGGCGAGGAACGGCACGCGCCAGCCCCAGGCGAGCAGCTCTTCACGGTCAAGGGCAAAGAACATGATGGCCCAGATCGCCGTTGCGCTCAGCGTCCCGCAATTAGTGCCCATCGCCACCAGCGAGGAGATGATGCCGCGTTTCCCTTTCGGCGCGTACTCCGCAAGCATAGTCCCGGCCCCGGAGATTTCAGCCCCGGCCCCGAGCCCCTGAATAATGCGCAGCGTCACCAGCAGAACCGGGGCAAAAATCCCGATCTGCGCATAGGTCGGCAGGACGCCAATCAGCGTGGTGCAGATCCCCATCATGGTGATGGTGATGAACAGCACCTTCTTACGGCCAATGCTGTCGCCCATTCTGCCAAAGATAAAGGCGCCGACAATGCGTGCGATATAACCTGCGCCATAGGTCCCCATCGCCAGGATCAGCGCCATCGCGGCAGACTGTTCGGGGAAGAAGATCTCATGGAAGACCAGGGCAGCCCCCAGCGAGTAAAGCTGAAAGTCCATAAACTCCAGAGCGGTGCCGAGCCAGCCGGAAACGGCGGCTTTCACCAGATCGGCAGTGGATCGTTGCGGTTGTGCTTGTGTCATGATGGCTATCTCTGAAAGGTAAGATGCGAACCACATAGAGCCTGTCTGCGCAGGCCCTTAATCGCGTAAATGATTATTGGCCGAACGTGAGTAAGACTTTGCAGCACTGCCGCTGATCTTTCTCAAACAGTTCGATGGCGTCTGTTACGTGGTGATAGTCAAAAGTATGGGTGATCAGTTTTTCCGGGTCGATCAGCCCCCTCTTCAGCCAGTCGATGACGACCGGGAATTTGTTGGCATTGAGGCGCGAGGAGAAGATCGCCAGCTCTTTGCCGGTAATGCCCTGCTGAACAATCTGGCTCGGCTCGCTGGAGAAGCCCATCAGCACGATGCGCGCCGCCGGAGAGGCCAGGGTTATCGCTTCCTGCAAAATAGATGGATGGCAGGCGGCATCAATGATTAACGTCGGTTTGATGCCTTTTTCCTCCAGCGCGTCCTGCAGCGACTGCTCGCCATTATTAAAGACCCAATCCGCGCCGCTGCGCCGGGCCATCTCAAGGCGCTCGTCTATGCGGTCTACCACGATAACCTGCTTCACCTTATAGACGCCTTTCAGCGCCTGCACGGTGACCAGCCCCATCGGGCCAGCGCCGTAAATAAGCGCGACGTCCTGTTCCATCGGTTTCGCCTGCCCCGTTACGTTGGCGGCAATGGTGAAGGGTTCAACCATGACGGCGTGTCGGTCGGGAATGTCATCCGGGATAGGCCAGGCATTTTTAGCGGGCACTGCAGCATATTCGCTGAAGCCGCCGTCGCGGTGAACCCCCAGCACCACCAGCGAGGTGCAGACGTTCGGTTTTCCGACGGAGCACGGATAGCAATGCCCGCAGCTGATCACCGGGTCAACCGAGACGCGCTGGCCCAGGCGGGCACTGTCTACGCCCTCGCCCACGGCGTCAATCACGCCAAAAAACTCGTGGCCGATCGTGCGTGGATACTTCGCAAACGGATTATGGCCGCGATAGATGTGGCTGTCCGAACCGCAGATCCCCGCCAGCGTGATTTTGACGCGGACGTCACCTGCGCCTGGCTCCGGGCGTGGCCGCTCTTCAATCATCAGTTCGTTCGGCTGTTGAATCACTACGCTTTTCATCGTTCGCTCCTCGTTTACCAGTTCCACAGCGTGCCGTCTTCAAGACGGGCCACCGGCAGATAGGCCGGATCGTAGGGGTATTTCGCCGCCAGTTTTTCATCAAACTCGATGCCCAGCCCCGGCTTGTCGCCCGGATGCATATAGCCGTTATCAAAGCGCCAGCTGTGCGGGAAGACCTCCAGCATCTGTTCGGAATAGCCCATATACTCCTGGACGCCAAAGTTTGGCACCCACAGGTCGAAATGCAGCGCGGCGGCGTGGCAAACGGGCGAGAGATCCGACGGGCCGTGCGAGCCGGTACGCACCTGATAAAGCGAGGCGAAGTCGGCGATGCGACGCATCCCGGTAATGCCGCCCGCGTGGGTAATGGTGGTGCGAATATAGTCGATAAGCTGCTCTTCGATGAGCTGCTTGCAGTCCCAGATGCTGTTAAACACTTCCCCCACCGCAATGGGCGTAACGGTATGCTGGCGGATCAGGCGGAAGCAGGCCTGGTTTTCCGCAGGCGTTGGGTCTTCCATCCAGAACATGCGGAATGCTTCGATGCTCTTGCCGAAGCGCGCCGCTTCGATTGGCGTCAGGCGGTGGTGCATGTCGTGCAGGAGATGTTCATTAAAGCCGAATTTACTGCGCACCGCGTCGAACAGCTTCGGCGTGAAATCGAGGTATTTTTCGGTGGACCACAGCTGCTCTTCCGGCCAGTCACCTTTGGTCGCAGGCTCGTAGGCCAGCCCCTTCCCTTTGGCCATGCCGTAGGTGGTTTTCATGCCCGGCACGCCGCACTGCACGCGGATCGCCTTAAAGCCCATTTCTTTATGACGGGCGTAGTCTTCCAGCACGTCGTCAATGGTGTGCCCGGTGGTGTGGCAGTAAACCATCACCCCTTCCCGGGAGGCGCCGCCCAGCAGCTGGTAGAGCGGCATGTTGGCCGCCTTGGCTTTGATGTCCCACAGCGCCATGTCCACAGCGGAGATGGCCGACATGGTGACCGGTCCGCGACGCCAGTAGGCGCCCTTATAGAAAAACTGCCAGATGTCTTCGATGCGGTGCGCATCGCGGCCAATCAGCTGGGGGCAAAGATGATCCTTCAGGTACGAGGCAACGGAGAGCTCGCGCCCGTTCAGCGTAGCGTCACCGAGGCCGACAATCCCTTCATCGGTGGTGATTTTAAGGGTGACAAAGTTCCGCCCCGGGCAGGTAACAAACACGTCAGCCGCGACAATCTTCATAATTCCTTTCCTTACATCGTTCGTTGTGATGCTGGAAATTTACCCATCAGCCCTACTACCATACAAGTATAATGATCATAAAATCAGCTAACGTTCACAAAACCCGGGGGGTCACGCGCGCCCCCATCCCGCCACAATAATCAGCATACCGCACAGGGCAATCAGCGCCCCGGCCCAGTCGTATGCGCTGAGCTTGACGCCGTCCACCACACGTAACCACAGCAGCGCAGTACACACATAAACACCACCGTAAGCGGCGTAGACGCGCCCACTGGCCGCCGGATGCAGCGTTAATAGCCAGACAAACAGGGCCAGCGCGACGCTTGCCGGAATCAGCAACAGTACGGTTCCTCCCTTCTTCAGCCAGAGCCAGGGCAGGAAGCAACCGATGATTTCGCATAGCGCGGTGGCAAAAAAAAGCAGCGTCGTTTTAAGCATATTTCACGTCAGGTGAGGATTTATTTAACCATCATACCTGATGATGCCCTTTACTTTTCCATACTTGCTCCGCGGGTATGCCGTCATTTCGCTTTAGTGTAGAATCTGTACGGGGTAACTTGATTATCTGCACCCATTTAAAAGGAAACGCTATGACCACATTAAGCAAACGCCTTTGTCTGACAGCCCTGCTGGCGCTGTCATCGTTCGCCTTTGCCGCCTCTGCGACAGCGGAAACCAGCAAGCTCGTTATTGAGTCTGGTGACAGCGCGCAAAGCCGCCAGAACGCCGCCATGGACAAAGAACAATGGAATGACACCCGTAACCTTCGTCAGAAGGTCAACAAACGTGCTGAAAAAGAGTGGGACAAAGAAGATGTTGCTTTTGACGCGCGCGATAAATGTCAGCAAAGTGCAAACGTCAATGCCTACTGGGAGCCTAACACTCTGCGCTGCCTGGATCGCCGCACTGGCCGCACGGTAGCCCCGTAATGTCTGGAGCCTGCGACGTAAAACTCCGTCCGCTGGAGCGTGAAGACCTTCGTTTCGTCCACCAGCTCGATAATAATGCCAGCGTGATGCGCTACTGGTTCGAAGAGCCTTACGAGGCGTTTGTCGAGCTGTCCGATCTCTACGATAAGCACATTCACGATCAGAGTGAACGTCGGTTTGTGGTGGAGTGTGAAGGCGAAAAAGCGGGTCTTGTGGAGCTGGTTGAGATCAACCACGTTCACCGCCGGGCGGAGTTTCAGATCATCATCTCCCCTGAGCATCAGGGAAAAGGCCTTGCGTCACGGGCGGCTAAACTGGCAATGGATTACGGATTCAACGTTCTGAATCTCTACAAGCTTTACCTGATTGTGGACAAAGAGAACGAGAAAGCGATCCATATCTACCGTAAGCTGGGCTTTATGGTGGAAGGCGAGCTGATTCACGAGTTCTTTATCAACGGTGAATACCGCAATACCATTCGCATGTGCATCTTCCAGCATCAGCATCTGGCCGGGCACAAGCCGTCAGGCGCCAGCCTACTGAAACCAACCGCGCAGTAACCTGCGCGGCTTTATTCTCAGTAATAATCAATCGTGTTCTTGATGGTGTACTTGCGCTCAACGGCGGGTTTGACGCTGTCGTCGGTGATCGTCAGATCGCAGCTCACCGGATTATTGTGTCGATCGTAATCGCAGCTCTGCTTCACGTTGCCCATTGGCTTGTCATTCAACATGCTCACCGCCGAGTAATCCATTCTTTTGCGAACATCTTTAGACGGCGTCGACTGGACGGACAGGTGCTGATCGCCGGAGACGGTGGTTTTGCCCAGCGGATAGCCATCCGCATCGTAGCGATACTTCACCTCCATCTCTTTGCCGTGCGCCGCCACCACAAAACCGTTGTCGTCGGTATCCCACGTCACCCCGGCTGACGGCAGTTCGGCCAGTTGGCATTTCCCCTGGAGCTTCACTTTTCGCTGCTGGGTTTCTGCGTCAAGATAGTAATTGGCATCCAGCACCAGCGCCACGCCGGTGTTGGCCTCCAGGTCGTGCAGCTCCAGCGTATCGAAACACCCTTCTGTCGAGACGGTGCCGGTGACCCGTTTGGACACTTCGCCCTTCTCGTTGAACAGCGTCTGAGTAAAGTCTTTGACCGGGCCGCGCAGCGGATCAAAATCAAATTCGTTCGAAAAACTCGCCATCTCGGGCGTAAACGACAGCGGCGCGGAGCTGTTGTCGCACCCCACCAGTGTTGCTGCCAGTAGCGTTATCGCTGCGTATTTCTTCACATTTATTACCGTACAGGGAGATTATTCCCAATCATATTAGCAAATACAGTTGTTTACACGAAGCCTGCTAAAATTAATCTCTACACAGAGAAAAGGAGCTACAGATGAAACGGTTACCCTGGATTACCGCCCTGCTGTTAATGAGTGCCTCAACGGCCGCGCTGGCGGCACCGGATTCCTGCGAGCGCGTGAAAAGCGACATTCAGCAGAAAATTATCAATAACGGCGTGCCTGAATCAGGCTTTACGCTGAGCATTGTGCCTAACGACCAGGCCGATCAGGCGGGCACGCAGGTGGTGGGCCACTGCGCGAACGACACCTTTAAAATTTTGTACACCCGCACAGGCAGTGGTGCGGCAGCTGAACCTCAGTAATTGACCCTCAATCCCCTTTGATTTGATAAGGATTAATATTTAGTCCCCCCAAATCAGTAACACTCACCCCATCATTAGCCCGGATATCATTTCGGGAAAAATAATACGCAATTATAATGATGGGGTGAGCCATGTCCGATATTGAACATCACGGCGGAATTAGCCGTCGAACTCTCGTGAAATCTACGGCGATAGGTTCTCTGGCGCTTGCCGCTGGCGGGATCTCGCTTCCGTTTGGTTTAAAAAGCGCCGCCGCGGCGGTGAAGAACGCCGGCCAGCCGCCTGAAGATACCGTGGTGTGGGGCGCCTGCTCGGTCAACTGCGGCAGCCGCTGTGCGCTGCGTCTGCACGTGCGTGACAATGAAGTGTACTGGGTCGAAACGGACAACACCGGCGAGGATATTTACGGTAACCATCAGGTGCGAGCCTGCCTGCGCGGACGTTCAATTCGCCGTCGTATCAATCACCCTGACCGTCTGAACTACCCGATGAAGCGCGTGGGCAAACGCGGTGAAGGCAAGTTCGAGCGCATAACATGGGATGAGGCACTGAACGCCATTACCGCCAGCCTGAAAGACGTGGTGGCCAAATACGGTAACGAAGCGGTGTATATTAATTATTCCTCCGGCATTGTCGGCGGCAATATCACCCGCTCCTCCCCTTACGCTTCGCTGGTGGCGCGCCTGATGAACTGCTACGGCGGTTTTCTGAGCCACTACGGCACCTACAGCACGGCGCAAATCGCCTGCGCGATGCCCTATACCTACGGCAGCAACGATGGCAACAGCACGTCCGACATCGAAAACACCAAACTGGTGGTCATGTTCGGCAATAACCCGGCGGAAACGCGCATGAGCGGCGGCGGGATTACGTACTATCTGGAGCAGGCTCGCGAGCGGTCCAACGCCCGCATGATCGTCATCGACCCGCGCTACACCGATACCGCCGCCGGACGCGAAGATGAATGGATCCCGATCCGTCCGGGTACCGATGCCGCCCTGGTGGCGGGCATTGCCTGGGTGTTAATCGACGAAAACCTGGTCGACCAGCCGTTTCTGGATAAATACTGCGTTGGCTATGACGAAAAAACGCTGCCGGAGGGCGCGCCCGCTAATGGTCACTACAAAGCCTATATTCTCGGCCAGGGGGATGACCACACGGCGAAAACGCCAGAGTGGGCCTCACGCATCACCGGCATTCCGGCGGATCGTATCGTTAAGCTTGCCCGCGAAATCGGCTCCGCGAAGCCGGCCTACATCTGTCAGGGCTGGGGACCACAGCGCCAGGCAAACGGCGAGCTGACGTCCCGCGCCATCGCCATGCTGCCTATTCTGACTGGGAACGTGGGGATCAACGGCGGTAACAGCGGCGCACGTGAGTCAACCTACACCATCACCATTGAACGTATGCCGCTGCCGGACAACCCGGTCAAAACGCAAATCTCCTGCTTCAGCTGGACGGACGCCATCGCCCGCGGGCCGGAGATGACCGCCCTGCGCGACGGCGTGCGCGGGAAAGATAAGCTGGACGTGCCGATTAAGTTCATCTGGAACTACGCGGGCAACACCATCATCAACCAGCACTCCGATATCAATAAAACCCACGAAATCCTGCAGGATGAAAGCAAGTGCGAGATGATCGTGGTCATCGATAACTTCATGACTTCGTCAGCGAAGTACGCCGATATCGTGCTGCCGGACCTGATGACCGTCGAGCAGGAAGACATCATTCCGAACGATTATGCGGGCAATATGGGCTATCTGATTTTCCTCCAGCCCGTGACCGCGCCGAAGTTTGAACGCAAGCCGATCTACTGGATCATGAGCGAAGTGGCGAAACGCCTCGGACCGGATATCCATCAGAAATTTACCGAAGGACGCACGCAGGAACAGTGGCTGCAGTACCTGTATGCCAAAATGCTTGAAAAAGACCCTCAACTGCCGTCCTATGACGAGCTGAAAAAAATGGGTATTTACAAGCGTAAAGATCCAAACGGACACTTTGTGGCCTATAAAAAATTCCGCGAGAACCCGGAAGCCAATCCGCTGAAAACACCATCGGGCAAGATTGAAATATACTCCAGTAAGCTGGCGGAGATTGCGGCCACCTGGGAGCTGGAAAAAGATGAAACCATCAGCCCGCTGCCCGTCTACGCATCAACCTTCGACGGCTGGGACGCGCCCGAGCGTGCGCAGTTTCCGCTGCAGCTGTTTGGCTTCCACTTTAAGGCCCGTACCCACTCGAGCTACGGTAACGTCGACCTGCTGAAAGCGGCCTGCCGTCAGGAGGTCTGGCTTAATCCCGTCGATGCCGAAAAGCGCGGCATCAAGAACGGCGATACGGTGCGCGTCTTTAATCGTCGCGGCGAGGTGAGAATTGAAGCAAAAGTGACGCCGCGCATCATGCCCGGCGTGAGCGCCATGGGCCAGGGCGCCTGGCACGACGCCAATATGAGTGGCGATCGTATCGACTACGGCTCATGCATCAACACCCTGACCACACACCGCCCTTCACCACTGGCGAAAGGCAACCCGCAGCACACCAATCTGGTACAGATCGAGAAGGTGTAGCGGGTTAATGGCTTGACCGTAGTTTATTCTATGGTTTGTATGATCGTTTAACACCGTCGCGCGGACACCCTCCGCGCGAACAAGGAAGATGTAATGAAAGACGTCTCACATCGTGAATCGTTCGCGTTCAGCGCCCGGGTGCTGGGTGCGCTGTTTTATTTCGCACCAGACAGCGAGCAGGCCGCGCCGCTGGTCAAAGCGCTCACCGCTGGCGAATGGGTTCAGGACTGGCCCCTGCCGCCGGAAACGCTGCGGCCCGTAGCTGACACCTTTGCCGCGGCTGCCGACGAACCGCTGACGGACGCCTGGCAACGACTGTTTATTGGCCCTTACGCCCTGCCCGCGCCACCGTGGGGTTCCGTCTGGCTGGACCGCGAATCCGTGCTGTTCGGTGACTCCACCCTCGCGCTGCGCCAGTGGATGCGGGAGAACGATATCGCATTTGAAATGCAGCAGAATGAACCGGAAGATCACTTCGGGACATTACTGCTGCTGGCGGCATGGCTGGCCGAGAACGGCCGCGAGGCGGAGTGCGCTCAGCTTCTGGCGTGGCACCTGCTGCCGTGGAGCACCCGCTTCCTGACGGTGTTTGTCGAGAACGCCAACCATCCGTTTTATATCGCGCTGGGTAAGCTTGCGCAGCTGACGCTTGCGGACTGGCGATCCGGGCTGCTTATTCCGGTTGCGGAAAAGACGCTGTATCGCTAAGGGGTGTGGCTTGCTCGCGGATAGCGGGCAAGCTGCAGTCAGAAGATAGCGTTTAAAAATTCATATCGAAACATGAGTCATGTTAAGATTGATGATATATAATGGCCTTTCCTAAAAATGATGCTATCTGTTGATACATACAAAATAAAAAAATGACTGGAAAACACCCTTCCGAAAATAAGTTTAAAAGGCTACTTATAACAGCAATAACATTTATCATTTTAGGTGCATGGATCTGGTATATGTCATGGACAACAAGCATCTCCAATTATACCATTTTGCAAAAATCGATTCCTGAATTGACCACGTATATTTCTGTAGGAGTCGTGATTGGCGCGCTTTTGGTTATACGTGCTTTTTTTGTGCACGCCTTTAACCAAACTTTAAAATACTTTGCCAATACTTTCTTATGCGGCTTTTGCCTTGGGTTTGTATTGAGCTTAAATTGTTATGATATTTATGTCTATCTCTTCCCGGACAAAATAATTGGCTATGAATCTGAATATGAGGTTGTCTTTCCGGGGCCTTCGAGAGGTAAGTATGGCCATTGTGAAGCGGGTCTCTGGTTAAAAGATCAGAACACCAACAGATGGATACAGCTTTGTACAAACAAAGAATATCTGCACAGCCATCGTAAGCAGGGAATGACTGGGGTGTGGGTAACGGCTCGTGTGAATAATATTGGAAGTTACATTGTGAATTATGAGTTCATTTATTTGTAGGCACTACCCTATCTATTTTTGTTCCGGCGAAAATGAATGGTACTTAAGGTCCGCTCCTTGCTTATAGCCGTCAGCCTGATACTTCGCACCAGAGATTGCGCATTCACAGCGGAGAAACCGGCTATGGGAGGGTCATCTCAAAATCGAATCAGGGTAAATTTCATTCATACCCCCACTTTTAGTGGTGGATACGTGACGGCTGTTCATCTATTCTGCTTTTTCAGCGAGCAAGCCGGAGTCATTTTTAGTGGATAATCCCATATTTCAGAAAACCATCATTATCTTTATTCTCATCCTGTGGGTAATAGACGAAGTCAGGAGAAAGAAAAAAAAGCGTTATGACTCCGCTATAGCAGAGGCTAATGCCAGAGAACGCTATGAATGGCGCTATCTCAGATGGGGTTGGCAGGCAATACGAGTGGCGGCGGCAGTGTATATCTTTGTTCAGCTGATTCAGCTTTTACTGAGATAGATGGCAGAAGAAAGTAAGACAGGCAAGGAACATCTCACTGTCCAGGCCAACAGTAGCTGAGCCTCGGTGGTAGAAATTGTGAGGGTTCCCTGCCTGCCAGTAGCATGCGTTACAAGCCTTTAACCAGTATTTGGTTATGTATCACCGACTGATTCCCCCTCACTCGCACTCTCTTTACTTTGAATGAACCGAAGTGCCAGGTAGAGGTCTGGCGCCAGAATCATGTCATCATCATTCATTGTTGGCCGACTGTCTTTAAACCAGCGTGTTAATTCCGTTTTCCTGCCCGCGAGGATTAATTTAATCTGTCGACCTTTCAGGTCACGCTTTAACTCATTAATGGTTGCCAGGACACTGATGTCTGAATAGGTGAAGCAGGCAACGGCATCAATCACCACCCATTTAGGCTGTAAAGCGGCACCATCAACCAGGTTCAATACCCGGCGTTTAAAATAAGCCACATTAAAATAGGTCAACGGTGAGTTAAATCGATACATCAGTACGCCAGGAACCATTTTAATATCGGTGGTATTCCCTAACGAGTGAATCATTCCATCTTCGTCAGTGCCCAGCAGGTGCTCAGAGGGACGAAACACCGTACGAAGGAACTGTAACAGCCCAAGCAACACCGCAAGGCCGATCCCCTGGATAACGCCGATAATTAACACACAGCCAAAGGTGAAGAAAGCCAGGCGAAATGCCTGTTTATTTCTGCGCCTCAGGTTCCATAGCCCTCGTAAATCAATCAATGACCACGATGCATACATTAGAACAATACCTAACGCAGATACCGGAATGTATTGTAATGGTTGAGTGAAAAATACCACGACGATACCGATGAGTAAGGCTGCGACCACGGAAACCAGCTGACTTTTCCCACCAACCGAATCATTAACCGCGGTCCGGGAATCGGCGCCACTGATAGCAAACCCCTGAGATAACCCAGACATAATGTTCGCAATACCCAGAGCCCGGAACTCAGCATCAGCATTAATTTCATAGCCATTTTTTGCGGCGAAACTGCGGGCGGTCAGCATCAGACTGACAAAACTCACCAGGGCCAGGTTCAGCGCCGGGATCACTAAATCACGCATCGGACCAGGCTGGAACGCCCCCCAGTGAACGACGGGTAAACCAGACTGGAAGCCATCCCCACCGATAGTGGCAATACCATACTGTTGCGCAGATGTCCCCCATACCAGTGCCGTTGTTATCACAATGGCAATTAAAGGTGCTGGCCACTGGCTGCGGTACGTTTTGATAACCATTAAAATAATTAACGTTATAAGCGATATCCCTATCGTTAATAAATGGCTGTCCGAAAGTCGGCCTGGCAAGGCCATTATTTTCTCAATAACCTGCGCTTCATCTAGCTTGATCCCAAAAACCTTGCCTAATTGCCCGACAATAATCGTCACGGCTACGCCATTCAGCAAACCCGTAAGAATGGGATGAGAAAGCAGATCGGCAAGTGCGCCCAGGCGAAATTTACTGGCAAGCAGGCACCACCCGCCCATCATCAATGTCATGATGATCGTCAGTTGCCAGTGCAGTTCTGGATTACCTGCAGAGAGAGGAAACACGACGGCCGCAATCACCGCGCAGGTCGTGGCATCAGGGCCAACAATAAGCTGACGTGAAGAGCCAAACAGTGCGTAAGCTATCATCGGTAAAATGCAGGAATACAGCCCTACTATCGCCCCAACCCCCGCCAGCTCAGCATAAGCAATAGCAACGGGTAGCGCGACAGCCGCAACGGATAACCCGGCTTTAACATCATGTTTTAGCCAGCTTTTATCGTAGGCTAACAAATTTTGTAAACCTGGCATGTAGTTCAACAATAGCTTTCCGACCACGTTATTCTCCGGACATTAATATTACCCACGAGATGTTGGCACACTTTTATGTGAGGTTCTGGCTTTCAAATGCTCCGGACGGAGGCCCCGCCGCTCAGGTCCTGTAAATGCTTAACCATTTTATTATTCTGACTGGTGTTAAACATAGTTCAAAAACGAACGGTTAGTCGGAGGTGGAACCGGCAGCCAGGTCACCGACGTTGTAACCCGTTATTGGTAGTTGAAAAGAGGCCAGGAATTACGGAAGAATATTTAAACATTACTGAAGCTTAAATGGATTGCGGGGTAAGAAGTGGGAATGTCTCAAGCAGTAAAGAAAATCGCTATGGTGGCTATACTGGTGAACCTGGCCGCGGGATGCGCGCCGCTACACCCTTCCGGTTGCCATAAGACCACGGCTACGGGTAATTGCGGTTCAGGACGCTGGGACGATCGGGATGAATGGGGCGCGCAGGCGCGGGCAATCAGGGCGGCAATAAACGCCGAAATTGAAGAGCCACAAAACTGGAAAGGGAAAAAATGCAGGTTGCATATGGAATTTGCTCAGGATGGCACACCTTTAAGCATCTCAACCAGTAACGGCAATAGAGCCTATTGCGAAGCGATAAAATCAGCCGCCCATAAAGCCAAATTCCCGGCCTTCAGCAATCCAGAAGTTTATAGAGATTTTCAAAAATCCGGCTTCGACATGCGCGGCTAGCATCATGATTATGTGTTGAATGGCGCGCTTTGCTCAACTCAGCCATGCTGCTTCAGGCCATGTACTCTTTATGTCATGAGCGGATTTTTTGGTAGTTTCAGTAGGACTGTATTTCAGCATAATGCACCTGTCTGTAAGCATGGTTGTTTTTAATACAGCCACACACTATTGAATCTAGCTCCGGCAGGCGCTACCGACCCACAAAAGAAAGGATGCCCGAGATCGAGCTATGCGTACTCATCAACAGAATAAGTCCCGTAAGCTGTATCGCAGCGTCAACACCACTACACGACACCATTCTAATAATCCTGGTGCTGAGTATCGCTGGGAGCGCAATTGTAAAAAAGTCGGAAAAGAGCTACTTGCAAAGCGCGGGACAATGCATGGCAGACAGAAGCGTGGCCGAGATTACACACCATTGTTTCATTTTCTGATCAAACACATTGGCAAACCATGGGATGAAATATTCAGTGAAGTATGTGGGCGTCTTGATACTACCGAGCCTGTATTCTGGTTAGTTGCACGACATGAGCATCAGCGAAGAGATTTAGTCTGCATTGGCGAAAGTAGTTTTTATCCGGGTCTGTTTGTTGATGAGAATGGAATTCTGCAACAGGTAAATCCTTCAATTACGGGAAAGGACGTGAAAGTAACTTGCCGCTGCTGCACACACACCTATATTGGTGAACCTGTCCCCTGGATAGAGTAACTGACAACATTTCCTGGGTTGACATGCGTGCCGCTGACATCAGCTATGAGAGCGATTGCATACTTCCGCTCCTCGATCCAAACTGACCTACTATTTCTGCAATGTCAGTTTGTGCCAAGAGCGGAAGTTGGAGTGCCGGAGACTCTTTAATAGCGGAACGGTAGTTTTGCAAGGATGTTAATGCTGATATTAAGATGGTAATGGCGTACGCTCAATTTGCACCGGATCGTCTCAACGAAGCCACCACTTGCCCCTCTTAACAACAAGGATTGAAAAACGTTATGGAAAATAAATACAAACTTGACCTTCACGAAATTCTTTGTTTGAAAACGTTTGGTGAATCTTTCGAGGCTTATCGCGTCGATGATTATGACAAGATGATCATTGAGTGGGCAGAAAGAGAGCTACTCTACGGCAAAAGTTCTGAATCATTGTTAATTTTAGCCTCCCTCAATTTAGATAAACGCCCTGATTCAGATGAAATTGAGCGCTACCTTTGTGCATATATGTTTGAACAAAACATCGTTATGCCCAACATTAACGCTAGTGCAATGACGTGGCTAAGGATCAAAGCTTGGTTTCTGATGCATGCCGAGACTTCCAAAGAATTAGAGTTACGGCTGCATCAAATCCCAGCGTTTCACTCATCTCCGGGGTCTCGTATCCTCAGCAACATCTGCTGGCAGTTTTACCGCATATACGATGATCTCTATGATGATTGGGGGCCTGGCTACCCCTCTAGGGCCTCAGCGATGAGCGAAGCAGAAATTCTTGATTTTGTGAAATGCCGCGTGAAACCTTTCTATCGTGTTCTCTGTAGCTCTGATTGGGCCTGGGTTCTGGTCCGAGCAGTATAAGCAATCTCATGACTGCAAAGTGCCAAGCGCTGACGTTGTTATCCAGGTGCGTGTTATTCTTTCTGGAGCAGACCTTGGGAGGTTCGAATGCTATATAGCTGCATGAATAATACAAAATGGAATGAGATCCGCGTCGCAATGGTTAGCATGGAATCACCTCCCTTATGGAAAGTCACTCTTCTCAATGGCTATGAATCCGCACTTGATGGCGAGTGGTTTTACCATTTCAGTGGAGGTGGCTATTTGGAAATCCGGTATCTTGATATTTTTACCAACACGGTTGAACAGCATACCACGGTAGGTACTATTCTTCGTGCTATTCATCTCCCTGGAATGGAGACCTCAACCGGTTATAGGATTTGGGGATACGCAGATTCGGTTAGCGATGTAGATTATCTTTCACTAGACAATATCGTTTAATGACCAACAGGAATACTGTAATCTTTGCGTAGAATTGGCCTCTACTCCTCGCTGTATTATGCGTGGTTGAGACGTTACACTGAAAGTTATTTAATCAAATTCTAAACAATCAGAGATCTTCCCACAGTGGTAACAATTCTACAGGTAATTGTTCCTTATCAAACCCGTTAAACCAATACACTGAGCCTTGTGGCCCAACCATCGGCCCTTCTCCCCATCCTTGATGAAACAACGCGCGACCCCAGTCCGGCTTGAGACGACCACGCCGTTTAAGGCGCTCACCATTACACAAACTTGCTCGTATTGAGGGAAAGTTAATAAAGAAACTTAACGGCATTTCCTCTTTGTGCACACGTTGCAATTGCCTTGATATCCAGTCCTGGTTACGTTTGCGAAGTTTTTGTTTCATTGGCTACAGCTTTGATTCGACTTACTTATCAATCAATGTCCTCACTGTAATCCGACGCTATGCTTTGTACAAGTATGTCCGTTCCTCGCTCACAACAGACCTTCAGCCTAGCCATCTTGTCCGCTTCGTGCCAGGAGGGGACGTAACGAATAACTGTTTGTGTGGAGCAATGGGGAGCAGGCCAACTGAACTCTTTATTCGGAAACAACACCAGCCATCTCATACAGAAGATTTCCAAACTCAATAGCGGAAGGAGTCTTTCCCCTCCTACTCCAAATGAGAGTGAAGTAAGCGGTCGGCAATTCTGGTAAACCGTATTGTCTGTCAATAACGGTCATCCCCGGCTCCAGGTCACTATGTGGTATGGCCGTAATAGCAAGTCCAGCCAGAACCGCAGCACGCAATCCCTGCTGGCTTGGTGATGTAAAGGCCATACGCCACTTAACGTCGGCTCCGTCCAGGGCTTTAACTCCAATCTGTCGATGAACACAAGGTTCCGGAGCAAATGCCAGAGGTAGTGGCGTGTCACACTTATATTCAAAAGATCGCGCTGCTGCCCAGACAAACTGTGTTTTTCGTAACACCATGCCATCATCGTGCTTACCTGACAAAGACATCACCACTGCCAGGTCCAGCCCGTTAGCATCGACTTCTGACTGCAAGTTCAAGTAAGTATCCACAGTGACATCCAGTCGAACATCCGGAAAAAGATGGGCGAATCTTGACAACAGAGGCGGAAGCCGATTTCCCATGAAGTTTTCGGGCACACCAAACCGCACCACGCCGGAGACTGAGGAACGCTGGAAACGGCGGACCAAAGCATCCTGAGCACGTAAAACCTGATCGGCGTAACGAACGAAGTCTTCTCCATCTTCTGTCAGAGTCAGACTACGTGTCGTTCGCATCAGCAAAGGCGTGCCCGCCTGCTCTTCAAGGCGACGGATTTGGTGACTGATGGCGGATTGGGTAAGGTTCATTCGCTGAGCCGCCCTCGTGAAACTCCCAGTGTCCTTGACTGCGATAAAAGCCCGTAAAAGATTGGTGTCAAAGTCCATATCTACGATTAATGATGAAATTTAATTAATGTAACGAAATTATATCATTTCCGTCATAGCGTCAATGACGCCAAAATAAGAGCTCAAATATTAATTGCACCTCATGATAATAATGTCCGGCTTGTTTTAAAGCCGGGAATTAATGTTCAGCTATCTCAAGCTACAGGGAACCACCATGACCATCTCCCCCTCAGCCAAAAACGCATTAACTCTTGCGGCTGTCTGTCTGGCTTCGTTGATGTTCGGTCTGGAAATATCAAGCATTCCAGTGATACTACCTACACTTGAAACAGTATTGCTTAGTGATTTCAAAGAATTGCAGTGGATTATGAATGCCTATACGCTCGCCTGCACCGCTATACTGATGGCTATTGGCACTTTGGCTGACCGTTACGGGCGCAAGCGCCTTTTTGTTGTCAGCCTGATGTTATTCAGCGTGACGACGTTAGTTTGCGGACTGGCAACAAATACGTCAGTTCTCATTGCCGGTCGCTTTTTGCAGGGTATGGCGGGAGGAGCCATGTTAATTTGCCAGATCGCAGTGTTGTCCAATCAGTTTACTGAAAGTGGGGCACGTGGAAAGGCTTTTGGCTCATGGGGCATTGTTTTTGGCTTGGGGCTGGGTTTTGGTCCGATTATCGGCGCCGCAATTGTCGCTATTTCAAGTTGGGAATGGGTCTTTCTCGTTCATGTTCCGATAGCTATTATCGCGTTAGCACTTGTATTTATGGGGGTTGAGGAATCTCGTGACCCTCAGGAACGCAGTCTTGATGTCAAAGGTATCGTATTCCTGTCACTGTCCGTATTTGGACTTGTCTGGTACATCACTCAGGCACCCACATTAGGCTTCATAAGTCCTGTTGCCATTACTCTCCTCGGTGCAACGCTACTCTGTTTGGTCATCTTTATCATGGCAGAACGGAGTAATAGTGCGCCTATGTTTGACTTCTCGGTGTTTCGTATCCGTCGCTTCTCTGGGGCATTGCTCGGTTCGGTTGGTATGAACTTCAGCTTCTGGCCCTTCATGATATATATCCCACTGTATTTTCAGAATGTTTTAGGTTATAGCAATGTCGCTGCAGGACTCTCACTATTGGCCTATACATTGCCAACATTGGTATTTCCACCAGTGGGCGAAAAGTTGTCCCTACGATACCGTGCAGAGGTTGTCATTCCGGCCGGGCTATTTACTATAGGAGCAGGTTTTCTTCTGATGAAATGGGGCAGTAGCCTGGAGTCTGCAAGTTGGTTAACGATGCTGCCGGGATGTCTGCTGGCGGGTATTGGGCTGGGTATTACCAATACGCCAGTGACGAATACCACAACAGGTTCAGTGGCGAATGAGCGCGCTGGAATGGCTTCTGGCATTGACATCAGCGCACGAATGATCAGCCTTGCCATCAATATTGCACTGATGGGGTTTATTCTTGTCGAAGGGATATCCGACTACCTTCGTTCCACATTATCAGGAGCAACGGATTTCACGCAATTGCGTCAGTTGGCTGAGGGGCTGTCTGCAGGAAATATTACGATGATGGAACAGATCACCCCAGTTATGAACATTTCCAGTACTACTGTCCAGGGAGCGCTATCTCAAGGTTTCGGATGGGTGATGATTTATGGTTCAGTTTCTGTATGGATATTGGCTATATGCAGTTTTCTTATTTTTAAAGAAAATGGCGTTAAGATACCTGTAAGTGGTGGTTGGAAATGAAAAATGAAATAAAGAAAACAGTAATCGAGATCATTAAAATACTATCCTCCAATGAGGAGGATTCATGGGCAAAAACATTTGAAAAACTGGCGATTGAGCTCGATATTGATTTTGAATCATCCATTTATTCATTGAAAAAACTTTACGGCGGGATGGGATCATTTAACGATATTGTTCTTCATAAAAATGGGATGCCTCTAATTCGAGAAAATGACGCATTAGATGATTTGAGATACAAGCTCTACAAGCAACTTGACCATGCAATCGGCTTGTTAAAAGCAGGTGATTGACCATAACGTCGTTACCAGCAACGCCAGTGAGGTACTGGCGACGTTTCCGGTACGGAATACCACGCGGCTCGCCGAAACATGGCCAATCGGCGGACAACACTAAGGTCCGCTTTTCGCTCACTGCGGACCTTAAGCACAGTCAGATCGTCCGCATCGAGCCAGAGGCGGACTGCGCCAGCCGTGTTCTGAATTGAGATTACTCGTAGGGAACACCCTATTACACGGCTGATTTAGTCACCGCTAAACATCCTAAATTTCATCCATGGAGAAACTATTGTTCCTTTGAATACTCATCTGCCTCCGGAGAATAATGCTGACAAACACATGCCAGCTTATTCCCATCAGGATCGCGCAGGTAGGCAACATAAAAATCGGGACCGTACGCGGTTCGTGTACCCGGCGCGCCTTCATTCTTCCCGCCCGCAAGGAGGCCTGCCGCATGGAATTGTCTGACAAGGTCCGCGTTATCGGCACGGAATGCGAACATTGTCCCGTTTCCCGCCGTTGCGGGATGCCCGTCAAAAGGAGGGCAAATACAGAAGCTGAAACCCTCCTCCGGATTATTCTCATCTCCCCACATTGCCCAACCTTCTGTCCAGGCAGGCACACGTGAATAGCCAAGCACTCTAAAAACAGCGTCATAAAACGCCACGGAGCGCTGAAGGTCATTTGTACCTATGGTGATATATGTCAGCATCTTATCACACCCTCTTTGCCGTTTATCTGAGCGGACATTATACCTGGAGGCTGCTCTGCCGATGAAATAAAACTGTACTCAATAAACTATAGATTTATGTCTTATTTTGGAATGGATGTGGATATTATCATCCCCTCCGTGTTTGTCATTACAGCACAATGGAGCTTTAGATAAATCCATCAACCACATGTGCTGTAACTGCCAGCAAGAGGTTCCGCCCCGCCATCTAAACCGGAGCGGCTTATATACGGCTCAAGACCACCAGCCGCCGCAACCCACAATTAAAAACTGTACGTCACCTTCAAACTCCCCGTAGGAGACGTTTTACGATGCACAATCGGGCTATCACCCGCATCCCCCGTCAGCTGCGTCACGCCCGCTGAGGCAAGCACGCTCCAGCGCGAGGTGAGCTTGTAGGTCCAGTCAAGGTTCATCGACCAGGCATAAATCCCGGCCCCGGCGTCATGTCGGGCAAATCCCGATGCGGCCGACTGGGCGGCGTTGACCCCATAATACGTCTGCATATACTTGTCGGATCCCCAACTGCCGGTCAGCGCCAGCGTCACCGCATTTGTTGGTGAGGTGTAGAACGGGCTGGAAATGCCGAAATGTACCGCTTCACCGTTGTCCCTTTCAGAAACCGGTACCTCAGCCTGCAGCTGCAGATGAAGCCAGTCGGTCACCTTGTACTCCAGCCCAGGCACAACGATAGCCGAGCCTTTTATCTCGCCCATCCCCCGCAGCTCGTCGCTGCCGGAGCTGATCGAATCGCTGCTCACGTCTTTATCTTTACGACCAACTCGATAGCTCAGCGCTGCGCTGTAATCCAGGTTACCAATGTTGTTGCCGTAACCGATCCCCCGTGTGGTACCGATAAAAAAACCGTTGGCCATGGCGTAATCCACCACCTGAGCTGCGCTGACGCGAGTTTTATCTGAACCCGAGTAGCGTGGCGCGACGTCCACGCCGCCCCCCAGGGTTAAGACGTTATCCTGACTCTGTTCTGCCGCCAGTACGGGCGTGGCCAGTAACGCCAGAACGACGCCCGGCGCGATGTTTTTCAGGCTGCGGCCCGAAAGTAAATGGGGGAACATATGACGCAGTTCGATGTTTCTCATTACAGAAGCCCTTTTGGATTCAAATGATGACGATGCATGCGGTTAACCGCCAGAACGCACATTTTGAATACTGACCCTAAGGTTCTGATGAGCCGAAAATGAAGAAACACTGAAGCGCGAGCAGATGCTGTAACCCGGACAGATTTCCTGATACCGTTTTTTTCTTAAGATGTTCTTCATTCACGGTTGATACAGTTACCAGTGTGAAAATTCTACTAATCGAAGACGACCTCGATCTCGGCAATGGCGTACGTATCGCCCTGTCAGATCAAGGATTTGACGTCATATGGGTACGCCGTAAAGAGGATGCGCTGCATCAGCTGGACGTCTGCGTGCCGGAACTTATTTTGCTCGACCTGGGACTGCCCGACGGCGATGGCATGAGCCTGATGACGCGTTTGCGTCAGCAGCTCAAGGGGATCCCGGTCATCATCCTGACGGCGCGAGGCACGTTGCAGGATCGGCTGAGCGGGCTGGATGCCGGTGCAGACGACTATCTCGTCAAACCTTTTATTCTCGCCGAGCTGCTCGCGCGAGTCAGAGCCCTGGCGCGGCGCAGCTACGGTTTCGAGAATGAGGCGATAGAAATTCGAGGCTTATCTCTTCATGTCCCGACGCGTCGCGTGACGGTAAGTGCGCGCCATATCGATCTGACGGCCAGTGAATACGCGCTACTGGAAACGCTGATGCTGCGCGCTGACCGCGTGATTACGCGACGGTTTCTGGAAGAACGGATATTCGGCAACAAAGAGAACCTCAGTAATGCGCTCGACGTGCATATGGGGAATTTGCGTCGAAAGATCGGCGACGGCTATGTGCGAACGGTGCGGGGCGTCGGGTACGTCATTGATACCGTATCCATTCAGAAGGTGACCGGCTGATGCAAAACGTCTGGTATCACCTGAGACGCCCGACGCTGGTACGTCGAATTATCATCGCCCAGATGCTGCTGCTGACCCTGCTGTGGTGTCTTTTTTTAACCTTCATTCTCTGGGAGGACCTGCGCAGCCCTCCCATCCTCACGGGCAGTAAAACGTACGACACCGTTTTTACCCTGGCCGAGCGTATGGACGGACGCCCGCAGGACCGTACCGCCGTGCTGGAAGACTTCAGCCAGGCCCTGCGTGAAGGTTACGGCGGAGGGGAAGATCCCGTGCTGTCGATTAACCTCATCGTTCGCAAAAATAATACCGTTATTTTTGCCTCAGACGGTGCTCCCGCGGGGATAACAAACACCCGGTTCGGCGAACTGGAGCACGTTCAGAGTGGAGATCGTACCTGGACCAGCCGCACCCTCAAATCCCCTCACTCCGATGTGGAGGTTACCCTTTTCACCCCAGCCAGCGGCTGGAACTTCTTTATCTATCTGAACTCACGTGGCTACTACATCCTGCCGCTGCTGGTTTGCTTCCCTTTTCTGCTGTTTCCCGCATGGCTGTCAATACGCATTGCGATGCGCCCGTGGAATAAGGTGGTCAATGAAATTACGTTACGCACGCCTGACGATCTCTCCCCCTTAAAAGCCGTTCCCAGGCACAGGGAGCTTCGTCAGATGGTGGACGCGATCAATGACTTCCTTGCCAGAGTCCGTGAAAGCGCGGAAAGGGAACGGGTTTTCATTGCGGATGCCGCGCACGAGCTGCGTACCCCCCTCGCGGCGATGCGCATCAACGTGGAAGCGCTGCAGTCCTGGGTCATCAGCGAGAACCAGCAGGAGCTGCTTGCGGGAGTGGTTCGCAGCAACAGCCGCGCCGCGCGTCTCGTCAACCAACTGCTGCTGCTGATGCACAGTGAAGCGCGTATTGATACGGCTATGGAGCCCGTGCCGCTGACAACGCTTATTCAGGAACGAATGGCCGAGCTGGAGCCGCTAGCGTCTGCGCGCGACATTGAGCTGGAATTCTTCGCCGAGGATGAAATCTGGATCTCAGGCGTCAGGGAACGTCTGGTGTCGCTCATTGATAATCTTATTGAGAACGCCGTGAAGTACAGCCCCGAGGGCGGGCGGATTCAGGTCGATGTCCGTGTAGTAGATAGCTTCGCGCGGCTTCGCGTTTCAGATGCAGGACCCGGCATTCCGACCGAGCTGCGGGAGCGCGTGTTCGACCGCTTCTTCCGCGATCCCAATCAGGTGCAAAGCGGCAGCGGGCTAGGGCTTGCCATCGTCAAAGCGGTGGCGCAGCAACACAGCAGCAGCGTAAACCTGAGCACTTCCGCTGAAGGAGGCCTCATGGTGACGGTTGACTTCCCGAACCGCACGTTTAGCTAAAGCAGAACAGGGGGTTTGATCGCAAATGCCGCAGATTGCTTCAAAATAATTACCGTATTTGTTATATTGTTGTTTATTGCTTATTCACCTCTGCGGTGCCAAAAAGAACAAGATTCACCGCAACCCAGGACAGAGAAATGTTAGATTACCGCTTCCCGACAGCTTTGCAGATGGTTCTCAGCGTAGCGATGGCGGAGCAATTGGGTGAACGTTCGACGAGTGCGATTCTGGCCTACGGTCTGGAAGCGAACCCGAGCTTCATCCGTAAATTGATGGTTCCGCTGACGCGTGACGGCATTATCGTCTCAACGCTTGGCCGTAACGGCTCAATTCACCTTGGTCGCCCGCCGGAAGAGATCTCCCTGCGCGACATCTACCTTTCGGTCATCGAAGATAAAAAGCTGTGGGCGTCGCGCCCTGACGTACCGGCCCGCTGCGTGGTCAGCGCGAACGCCTGCTGGTATTTCAAATCGATTTCCGAAGAAGCTGAGCAGGCGTCGTTAGCGGTACTGGCCCGCCATACCGTGGCAAGCGCCCTGGAAGCGGTCAAAAACGCCGACAGCAGCGGATGGGATCCGCTCCCCGACCTCATTGCCCAGTATCAAAAAACGTCATAACGTTTTATCTGATGCGAAAAAAAACCGCCTTCACTATGAAGGCGGTTTTTTATTATCTGCAATATCCCTAGGCAGGCAGAACTTCCCTTTCCTCTTTACCACGCGTCACTAACTTACGCAGCGTCACGTAAAACACCGGCGTCAGGAACAGACCAAACAGCGTCACGCCCAGCATCCCGGAGAAGACCGTGATCCCGGTGACGCCGCGCACTTCTGCACCCGCGCCGTGACCTAGGATCAGCGGAATGGTCCCGGCAATAAAGGCGATGGAGGTCATCACAATCGGGCGTAAACGCAGGCGGCACGCCTCCAGCGCGGCCTCCATGATGCCTTTGCCCTGAATTTCCAGCTCGCGGGCAAACTCCACGATAAGAATGGCGTTTTTACAGGCCAGCCCCATCAGCACCACCAGCCCTACCTGCACGAAGACGTTGTTATCGCCCCCGGTCAGCCAGACGCCAAACAGCGCGGAAAGCATCGTCATCGGCACGATGAGGATCACCGCCAGCGGCAGCGTCCAGCTTTCATACAGCGCCGCCAGGACCAGGAACGCCAGCAGCACCGCGACCGGGAAGACGATCAGCGCCGTATTCCCCTGGGTGGCCTGCTGGAAGCTCAGGTCCGTCCATTCAATGTTCATCCCGTTCGGCAGGATCTGCTTAGACATCGCGTCCAGCTGCGTCATCGCCTGCGCAGATGAAAGCACGCGCGGGTCGGCATCGCCAATCAGGTCCGCCGCCGGGTAACCGTTGTAGCGGATCACCGGATCCGGCCCGTAGGTGGTCGTGATGTTCACCATGCTGCCAATCGGCACCATTTCGCCCTGGCTGTTGCGGGTGCGCAGATTCGCAATATCTTCCACGCTGTCGCGGAACTGCCCGTCGGCCTGCGCCATCACGCGCCAGGTGCGCCCGAACTGGTTGAAGTCGTTGACGTACGACGAGCCCAGATAGGTTTGCAGCGTCCCGAAGAGATCGGTCAGCGACACGCCCTGCGCTTTCGCCTTATCGCGGTCAACCTGCACGTCCAGCTGCGGCACGTTAGCCTGGTAGGTTGAGATCGGGAAGTGCATTCCCGGCGTCTGCATAATCGCACCGGACATGGTGTTCACCGCGTTTTGCAGCGCGCCATAGCCCAGACCACCGCGGTCCTGAATGTACAGGGAATAGCCCGACCCCTGACCCAGCCCTAAAATCGGCGGCGGCAGAATGGAGAAGCCAAAGCCCTGCTGGATTTGCGCGATTTTCGCGTTAATCTCCGCATTAATTTCCGCCGCGGAATGTTTACGCTGATCGAACGGCTTCAGGCCGAAGAACACCGTCCCGGTATTCGGCGTGTTGGTGAACTGCAGCGCGTTCAGCCCCGGGAACGCAACCGCATAGTCCACGCCTTCGGTATTCATCCCGATTTCGCTCATTTTGCGGATCACCGCATCGGTGCGCGCCAGCGATGAACCTTCCGGCATTTTCACGCCGCCAATCAGGTACAGTTTGTCCTGTGTCGGAATAAACCCGCCGGGCACCGCTTTAAACATGACGCCTGCGGCACAGAGCAGCAGCAGATACACCACAAATACCGCGCCGCGTCGTCCCAGCGTTTTGCCCACCAGCCCCTGATAGCCGTTCGAGCTGCGGAGGAAGAAGCGGTTAAACGGACGGAAAATCCAGCCGAACAGACGATCGATAAGCCGGGTCGGGAAATCTTTCGGCGCGCCGTGCGGTTTTAACAGCAGTGCCGCCAGCGCCGGAGAGAGCGTCAGCGAGTTAATGGCGGAGATGACCGTGGAAATCGCGATCGTCACCGCAAACTGCTTGTAGAACTGCCCGGTAACGCCCGAGAGGAACGCCATCGGCACAAACACTGCGCACAGCACCAGCGCGATGGCGATGATCGGCCCGGACACTTCGCGCATCGCCTGATGCGCCGCCGCAAGTGGAGCAAGCCCCTCTTCAATGTTTCGCTCGACGTTTTCCACTACCACGATGGCGTCGTCCACCACGATACCGATGGCCAGCACCAGCCCGAACAGGCTGAGGGTATTCAGCGAGAAGCCCAGAAGGTAGAGAATGCTGAAGGTACCCACCACCGACACCGGCACCGCGATCAGCGGAATGATCGACGCGCGCCAGGTTTGCAGGAACAGAATGACTACCAGCACCACCAGCACCACCGCTTCCAGCAGCGTTTGCACCACCGCACGGATCGAATCGCGCACAAAGACCGTCGGATCGTAAGGTGCCGCCCACTTCATGTCCGCCGGGAAGCGCGTGGACAGCTCGTCCATTTTCGCGCGCACCGCGTTAGACAGATCGATGGCGTTCGCCCCCGGCGACTGGAAGATACCAATCCCGACCGCGTCTTTATTGTTCAGCTGGGAACGCAGCGCATAGCTGCCAGAGCCCATTTCGATACGTGCCACGTCGCGCAGGCGGACGACCGTGCCGTCCTGCGTTGTTTTCAGGACAATATTGCCGAACTCTTCTTCGGTATGCAGACGGCCCTGGGCGTTAATGGAGATCAGGAAATCGCTCTCTTTCGGCAGCGGCTCGGCGCCAAGCTGTCCGGCGGAGACCTGCACGTTCTGCTCCTGCATCGCCGTGACCACGTCCGAAGCGGTCAGCCCGCGGGCCGCCACCTTGTTGGGATCCAGCCAGACGCGCATCGCGTATTCACCCGAGCCGAAAATCTGGATCTGGCCGACGCCGGGCAGACGCGCCAGTTCGTCCTTCACCTTCAGCGTGGCGTAGTTACGCATATACAGGGAGTCGTACTTACCGTTAGGCGAAAACAGATGCACCACCAGCGTCAGCGTCGGGGACTGTTTCTGGGTGGTGATGCCCAGACGCCGCACGTCTTCCGGCAGACGCGCTTCGGCCTGCGCGACGCGGTTTTGTACCTGAACCTGCGCCTGATCCGGATCGGTGCCCGGACGGAAGGTGACGGTAGTGACCAGCACGCCATCGGAACCCGCGACGGACTTCATGTACATCATGTTCTCAACGCCGTTGATCGCCTCTTCCAGCGGCGTCGCCACGGTCTCGGCAATCACTTTCGGGTTGGCGCCCGGGTACTCCGCACGCACCTGCACGCTTGGCGGCACGACGTCAGGATATTCGCTCACCGGCAGCAGCGGGATGGCGATTAACCCTGTGATAAAGATCAGAATCGACAGGACCGCGGCAAAAATCGGCCTGTCGATGAAAAAGCGGGAAAAGTCCATGGGTGGATTCTCAGGTCAAGGGATCAGTTGAGGGCGCTGGTGGCGGTCATGGCAACGGTTTTCGCGTTAACCGGCATGCCCGGCATAAACACTTTTTGTAAACCCTCGACGATGACTTTATCGCCTGGGTTCAGCCCCTGCCGCACGATGCGTAAACCGTCTGCCAGACGTCCCGGCGTGATGTCACGACGCTGCGCTTTCCCCTCTTTATCCACGATATAGACGTATTTACGATCCTGATCGGTCAGCACCGCTTTGTCGTCGACAAGCGTAGCTTTGAACTCGGCGCTGCCCGGCAGGCGTACGCGGGCAAACAGTCCCGGCGTGAACTGACGCTGCGCGTTATCCAGCAGCGCGCGCATACGGATGGTGCCGGTACCTGGCGACAGTTGGTTATCAAGGAAGTCCACTTTGCCCTGATGGGGATAGCCCTCCTCGCCCGTCAGGCCAATCTCAACCGGCAGCGCCGTATGATTGCTGGACGCCCCCTGCCCGCTGCGGGCCAGGTTTTGGTAGTGAAGGTAGGTTGACTCGTCCACGTCAAAGTAAACGTAAACCGTTTTCTGCGAGACCAGCGTGGTGAGGACGCTGGCGGTGTCGCCCGCAGTCACCAGGTTCCCGCTGGTGATCAGCGCCCGGCTGGCGCGACCATCGATAGGCGCGGTGACTTTGGTGAAGTCCAGGTTGAGCTGCGCGGCGTCCACTGCCGCCTGCGCGGCGCGAATATCGGCCTGCGCCTGAGTGGCGGCCGAACGACGCTGCTCCCACTCTTCACGGGAGACAACGTTGGTATTGACCAGCTTATCGGTACGGTTAGCCTCACTTTGCGCCAGGCTGGCCTGCGTTTTGGCTCTCGCCAGGTTCGCCTGCGCCTGTTCCAGCGCGGCGCGATAGGTTCGGTCATCAATCGTGAACAGCACCTCGCCCTTCTTCACTTCCTGGCCGTCGGTGTAATTCACTTTATCAATGTAGCCGGAAACGCGCGGACGTAGCTGAACGCTCTCCACCGCTTCAATCCGTCCGTTAAAGCTATCCCACTGGCTAATAGATTTCACCACCACGTCAGCAGCGCTGACGGCGGGCGCAGGCGGCGCGGCATTTTGCGCGACGCTGTTATCGCATCCGACGAGCAGCACGGAGAGCAACATTGCCCCCAGCGCGTTCAGATGAAAGTTACCCCAGGTTTTTTGCAGGCTCATTATTTTTATTCCAGTCATTATCGCCGCCGGGCAAGACGCAGCAGGAGGCACCGCGCCACTTCCTTTGTCCGGTGGCTGTCTCAAGGCCATTTGTGTCGTTCATCGCCACAAAACTGTAACAGTTGCGAGTACACTATCGCGGCGATTGTAGGAAGGCGCTTAACTAAGTGCAAGAATAATTGTTGCACTTTATGTGCTATTTGAGCGGATGTAAAAAGACCCGTTTCGCTCAGGGATTTAAATGCAACAATAAAACTTGCAATTACTACAAAAACGCGCCACCTTTTAATGCAACAGACAAAGATACGTTTAGACAAGCAGCGTGAGGGTAACCAGATGAACACTGGCGCATTTATGCATGATTTACTCGACTGGATCGACAACAACCTGGATAGCCGTCTGGACATTGAGTCCGTCGCCAGGCGTTCCGGCTACTCAAAATGGCACCTCCAGCGCCTGTTCAAAGAGCATACGGGCTATCCCCTCGCCGGATATATTCGCGCGCAAAAGCTGCAAAAATCGGTTGAGCGCTTAACCCGCAGCGATGAACCGATTCTGAACGTGGCGATAGCACTTGGCTTTGACTCCCAGCAGTCTTTCAACCGCAGCTTTAAGCGTCAGTATGGTCAGGCGCCTGGGGCATGGCGGCGGAGCATGGGTGGCCCGGAAACGCAGCAGCTACGCTAGCAATGAAATTGTCACGGATGACATCCTCCCTGCTTGCGTCCCAGGCAATACCCACCTCCCAGCTGATTGACTCCCCCGTTAGCGGAATAATCGCCAGCTCCGGCGGCGCGATATGCGTCACGCTGGTGGGCAGAATGGCCACGCCGATACCCGCAACCACCATCGCGACGATAGTTTGGATATCGTCCGTCAGCTGAGTCGAAGAGATGAAAAGACCGTTGTCATGCAGGAAGCGGTCAATCTGCGCGTTTAAACCCCGCCCTCGCTCATCATACAGCCGCAACAGAGGGCGTTTCGTGAGCCACTCTGCAGCAGACATTGCTGGCGACGCGGCGGGCGCAACCAGAACCAGCCGATCGGTAAATAACGGCAGGTATTCGAGCTCCACGGGAGGAGGAACCCTGACAAAACCGACCTGTAGCTCATCATTTTGCAATCGCTCGTACTGCTGGAAGGAAGGCAGATCCGTCAATGACATCTCTACTTCCGGATAGTCTCGACGAAAGTCAGCGATACAGCGTGGCGCCAGATAAAAGCTTGAGAGTCCGAACCCGACGGCGATATGCCCCTCCACGCCTTTTGATACCCGCTCAGCATGCTGCATAAATTGCCGGGTCTGCCTGACCACTTTTTCAGCCTCTGGCAGCAAACGCCTCCCGCTGGCCGTCAGTATTGCGCCGTGACGACCTCGTGAAAAAAGCGACATCTTCACCAGGGATTCGAGGAGATTAATCTGTTTGGTTAATGCCGGCTGCGAGATAAACAGCGCCCGCGCCGCATCGGCATAATTTCCCTTTTCAGCCAGTATCAAAAAGGCCTTTAGCAACCGGGTGTTCATTTTTGCATTCCAGATGGTTATCGAACTCGGAAATGATTTGATTATACAGTTATCGGCAATCGTTATGTAATTCAGTCTCGATGACAACCGGAGACGCAACATGAACGAACTGACATCCTTAAAGGCGGCAACCGTACAGTTTCAGCATCAGGCCAGTAACAAAAAATACAATCTCCTGATAATGGAGAAATTTATTGAACAGGCGGCGCTTGAGCAGGTGAACGTTCTCACTTTCCCTGAAATGTGCATCACCGGCTACTGGCATGTCCCTAAGCTCACCGCAGCGGAGGTGTCTGCGCTGGCAGAGCCGGTTGCAGACAGCCCTTCCCTGACGCTCATTCGTTCCCTGGCGATAAAACATCAAATGCTTATTGGCGCCGGGCTTATTGAACGCGCCGACGATGGCCGACTCTACAATGCGTATGTTGCCTGTATGCCGGATGGCTCAATGCATACGCATCGTAAACTCCATGCATTTGAACATCCGGCCATCAGCAGCGGGGACAGCTTTACCGTCTTTGATACGCCGTGGGGCGTGAAGGTCGGTATCCTGATTTGCTGGGACAATAATCTGGTCGAAAACGTGCGCGCGACGGCGCTGCTGGGTGCCGATATTCTTCTCGCACCGCATCAAACTGGCGGTACTGATTCCCGCAGCCCTCACGGGATGAAGCCCATTCCGCTGGCGCTCTGGGAGGAGCGGGAAACGCGCAAGGAAGAAATTACGGCTGCATTCAAAGGGCCAGGCGGTCGGGAATGGCTCATGCGCTGGCTGCCAGCCCGCGCGCATGACAACGGGTTATTCCTTCTTTTCAGCAACGGTGTCGGTGCCGATGATGACGAAGTGCGCACGGGCAATGCCATGATCCTCGACCCCTATGGCAGGATCGTGAACGAAACCTGGGCGGCTGAAGATGCGATGGTGAGCGCTGAACTCGATTTAAGCCTGCTTGCTATGAGCACCGGACGCCGCTGGATCCACGGTCGCCGCCCTGATTTATACCAGATACTGACGCAGCCGCAGGGCTATGAACGTGATGCGATCAGCGCACGCTTTTCGAATGAGCCCCCTGCCCGCTAAAATGTGAGCAATTTTTAGCTGCAACATTAATCCGGAACTGTTATACTGTATATAATTACAGTATGAGGTGCGCATAATGGCTGTTGAAACAAAATTTGTTGTCGTTAGAAAAGGTGAAGAGAAAATGACATTTGCCAGCAAGAAAGAGGCTGACGCTCACGACAAGCTGCTCGATATGGCAGATGCGTTCACCGACTGGCTGTTGCAAAGCGGAATGCAGATGGATGAAACGCAGGCTGAAAATCTTGGCCTGTATCTCGCCGAGCAGAAAGAGACCGTGCAGCATATTCTGCGCACCAGCAAGCTTCCCGAGCTCAACGCTCCAGCTGCTGCGGATAAAACAGAATCCGATGCGGCTGACACGAAAAAAATCAGGGCTGTAAAAGCTGCCTGATCGTCAGAAAATCATCACCGATCCGGAAGCCGTAAGCAGACATCTGCTTGCGGCTTTTTTTAGCCCGAACATGAAAAGCGTAAAGGAGATGACGTGCGGCAAGGAATGAAGGAAAAAATCATCAGGATCTGTGATTCAAAAATTGCCTCTAAGGGAAGCGATGTTGGGCTTTCGTTTTATGCTTTTTTTGCTAATAAAAATGACGATCCTGAACTGCTTTTGGAAGTGGCGCACTGGTGGATTATGGAGATGAAGCTGGACCATTTTGAAAAGGCTGAAAAGATCAGAAAGCTTGTTTCAGCCCTGTAACACGCTAAAGCGGGATGGCCGGTAACATTGCGGGATTTCATCGCTCGGACCGTCGCATAACTCCTCAGAGACCAGTCTGCCAATCGTCGCTGCGCAAGTAACGGCTGGGTGCATAGAGGCGACGTACACCGTCCTGCTCTCATCAGCAAAACCAAGAACGGGATACCCATCCTGAATAACAGGACGCTCTCCTGCTGAGTACTGGCTCAGAGCAGCCGACTCTGCGCCCGTGAGCCTGCTTCTTACCGCGCGTTGTGCAGCCTCAGCCGTTTCTCTGACATTACCGCTAGCCGGGTAATCTTCTGCAGCTATTAAATCCCCGTTGTGCGCTTGCCGAACCTCAATATCATCACCGGAGAGGATCGTGTTGACCACGTTCCGAGAGGCCGCAAAGCGCAGCAATATGGCCGATGATGCCAGAACCGGAACATGAATATCCATCCGCTCAGTCAGGGCTGGAATACCTGTACCGCAGGCCAGCACGATGCAATCTGCATCCAGTTTCCCCCGAGAGGTCAGGACGCCTGTCACCTTCCCCTCCGTCATGCAAAGACCCGTAACGGTTGTTTGGGTACTGAGCACGACGCCCTTCTCACAGGCTTTGTCGAGCAATAATCGCGTTGCGCTGGCGGCATCAATAGCACCATCTTTTGCAGCATAGCGGGCTTCTGAGGGAGGATTGTTCAAAGCAGGTTCAAGACGGGCAATCTCCGCCTTGTGGAGGAGACGTTCGTCCTGCAGGCAGGACCCGGATGCAGCGCCGTAGGTTAACGAACCGCTCCATTTAATGTTAAGTTCCGGTAGGTGTTCTTCCAGCCTGTGCCAGTCCGCAAGTGCAGCGCGCCGGATAAGCACGTCTGTCGCATCATCCTTCACCACACTGGTCAGCCAGCCAAACGCGCTACCGGTTGCACCTGACGCAGGCATATCCTGTTCAACGAGGGTGACGTCAAATTCACGGTGGGCGAGATGCCATGCGATGGATACGCCAGTGATCCCAGCCCCTACGATGACGATCCTTTTTTTATGGGTCACGGTGCACTTCTCCTGTGTGGGGAACATGCTTATGCGATCATGAGAAAGTAATCTCTTACAGGTTATTTTGTAGGATTGCAAAATTCGTGGGTACGGCGGTTCAGGACATGGGCAAATGGAGTCTGTATCTTGCTTAAAGCTGATATTTTGTTCCTGCCGCTGTCCGCTTTGTGCCAAAAGTGGAACTTGCTTACATAGTGCTCTGTTAGTTTGCTGGGAGCAGGTCAAAACAGCCAGTTCAAATGATGTTCTTAACTGAGGAGGAATTATGATTACTTATCAAAATGCGATGGACAAGGCTTTGGATTACCTTAGCGGCTATGACATTCCAGTCGTTATTACTCTTCATGGCCGATTCTCAGAAGGCTGGTTCTACTGTTATCAATCGAGAGAATATCTGGAAACGGGTGAGTTTTCTTCTCAGTTGACAGGAAATGCACCGTTCATAATTGATAAAGATAACGGAGAAATTCACTCATTTGGAACTGCTTATCCATTAGATAAATATCTGCAGGATTACGAACAACTAAAAAACAAATAACTTCCGCACCTCGCTCATAGCAGACCTAACGTTACCTAATCCCTAAACTTCCCCGCATCGCTACCAGCCATAAAACCTGGTAGCTATACAAACACGCCAGCCTGTTATGTTAATACGCGTTCCCCCCATCAACGAGGAATCGCGCATGACCCCACATCCGCTACGCCAGATCATCGAATCCTGCGATCGCGCCATCACCACCAAAAACTATGACGCGCTGATGGAGTACTACGCCGACGACGCGGCTCTGGTGGTCAAGCCCGGCATGACGGTTAAAGGCAAAGAGAACATCCGCAGCGCGTTTATTGCCATCTCGGATTATTTCCAGGACCAATTGATTGTGGAACAAGGAGAGATGCAGGTGATCGAAGGTGGTGGTAATGCCCTCGTTATCATGGAAACCGTTCTGCGTTTTCCCGATGGTCAGGTGGAATAACGGAAATGTCGCGCCGCGCGACCTATGTTTTTCGGCTGGAAAGCGACGGTCGCTGGCTTTGTACCATCGACAACTCCTACGGTACGTCGCTTCTGGATACGGGGAATGCATCACGTTAATCACAGCTTCAAAGGGGCGCTACCGCCCCTCCACGCCAGCCCCTTAATGCGCAGTAATGCGCGGCTCCTTCACAAACTCAGCCAGCAGCCACACCATATCATGCAGCAGTCCCGTCAGCTCTTTCGCTACGTGAGCGGGCAGCGTTCCCCCCATCACCGCCTGCGTCAGCGCCAGAACGTAATCCACCTGAGTCAAGGTGTCCTGCCAGCAGTCCGGCACGCAGGAATTGATTTTCTCACCCATGATCAACTGTTCAATCAGGTATGGAGGAAGATCGGCATCGCAGAGTTCACGCAGCTTGCGCAGGGCCTGAAGGAGACGCTCGCACAGCACAGTGCGGCTCGCGACATCATCGGTTTCGACCAGCACGCTCACCAGCGCGGCGCAGTTGTCGGCGACGACAAACAGATCGGCATCAGCCGGAAGCGGTCGGGAGATAAGGTGCAGAATGACGTTTTCGTCAGACGGGAGATAATTCAGGGTTGGGGTAGTAGCCATAGTAAGGCATCCTCAGTGTGTAAATTGGATGAACCACCCGATGAGTTCCTACGCTCGAGGGGGTAGCGCTGACAGAGGTAGGAATGCCGCCCACAGAGAAAACGGCCAGCCTTACGGCTGCTCCGCCAGCGCCACCGCAATTTTAACGAGTTCGGCGCTGCCGCGACATATAAATATCGCTCTGTAGATGCGGGTTCCTACGCCCGATTGCGGATGTGCCGCAACGCGGGCACTTTACGACCCCGATCGGTTGAAGAAAAGACATCACCCTGAATTTCACACGGTTAATTTGCGGTTTGCGAGGCGCCTTCCAGAATGACAACGCCGCCCTAAATCTTAAGCGTATCAATCACCGCTCTAAGCGCGGGCGACACGTTACGGTGCGGATAATAGAGATACAACCCGTCCATGCGCAGGCTATATCGCTGCAACACCCGGATCAGCGTTCCGCGCTCCAAATCGTCAGCCACCAGCTCCACCGGGACATAGGCCAGCCCAAGCCCCAGCCGGGCAGCTTCGGCTTCCATGTAGCTGTCAGACAGCGCCCATTGTCCCTCTGGCCGATGGGTGATTTTTTTCCCGTCCTGCACCAACTCCCACTGATAGTCACTACCGTCGGCAAGCTGGTAGGCAATGCAGGGGTGCGCCACTAAATCCGCAGGCGTCTGGGGAAAACCGTAGCGTCTGAAGTGTTCCGGCGCAGCCACTGCGGCCATTTCCATATCAGGCGTGATACGTACGGCAATCATTCCCTGCCCCACTTCCGGCCCCAGTCTGACACCCGCATCGAACCGCTCGGCGATAATGTCGACGAAGCGGCTTTCATTCATCAGTTCCAGCCTGATGTCCGGGTAACGCTGTTTAAAGATGGCGAGCTTTGGCAGCAGACATTTGTCGATAGCGTGCTGGCTGGCATTAATACGCACCGTGCCGGACGGCGTCTGACGATAGTGTGCCAGGGTCGCCAGGCCCGTATCGAGCGTATCGAACGCGGATTCGGCGGTCCGGTAAAGCTGTTCCCCGGCGTGGGTCAGCGACAGCTTGCGCGTGGTGCGGACCAGAAGCTGAACGCCCAACCGCTCCTCCAGCTCGCGAACCGAGCGGCTGATCCCGGATTGCGCCAGCCCGAGGCGCTGCGCAGCCGCCGTGAAGCTCCCCTCCCGCACCACCTGCATAAACAGGTACAACTCATTGTAGTTTTCCCGCTTCGCCATCACGCCCCCTATTTATAACAATATGATATGAATCCTAGCAGCTTTCGGCCTCTAATCAACACTATTTCTGCTAACTATAATGACCGCAACACAACAACCCAGGGTCCATTTTCATGAAAACATTTACCCAAAAACTGTCCGTTGCGATGCTGCTATTTTCATCACTAAGTGGAGTGACAACAATGAGTTATGCAGAAACCACCAACCCAAACGCACCTGTTTCGATGGTGAGCACATGGGATAAAACCTTCGCCGAAAGTGACAAAGTCGATCACCGTAAGGTGTCCTTCCAGAACCGATACGGGATCACCCTGGTAGGCGATCTGTATCTTCCCAAAAACCGCGGCGACCGCAAGCTGGCGGCGATTGCGGTCAGCGGGCCGTTTGGCGCAGTCAAAGAGCAGTCCAGCGGCCTGTATGCGCAGACCCTGGCGGAAAATGGGTTTGTGACCCTGGCGTTCGATCCGTCCTATACGGGCGAAAGCGGTGGCCAGCCGCGCAACGTTGCGTCTCCGGATATCAACACCGAAGACTTTAGCGCGGCAGTGGATTTCCTGGGGTTACAGAAAGAGGTTGATCGTAACCGCATCGGTATTCTCGGCATCTGCGGCTGGGGCGGTATGGCGCTCAACGCGGCCTCCATGGACACCCGCGTGAAGGCGGTCGCCACCAGCGTGATGTACGACATGAGCCGGGCGATGGGCCACGGCGTGGGCGACGGGAAAGATCGCTATTCAACGTCTGACCGCCGTGCCGTTCTGCAGTATCTGAACGCACAGCGCTGGAAAGATGCTGAGAACGGGACCTTCGCGCACGGCGGCCATGACATTTATGTCGATGAGAACGGCAAGGTGACGGCGGCTGAACGTATTCTGCCAGAGACGCTGCCAGCAGACCCGCATCCGGTACTGAAGGAGTTCTATGACTACTACCGCATGCCGCGCGGCTTCCACACGCGTTCCGTCAACTCCACCGGTGCGTGGACCGCGACCACGCCATTATCCTTTATGAATATGCCGCTGCTGAGCTATGCCGGGGAAATTACTATCCCGACGCTTATCGTCACCGGTGAAAAGGCACACTCCCGATACTTTGCTGAAGATGCGTTTAAAGCGGTCGGCAGCAAGCAGAAGGAACTGGTGATTGTTCCGGGGGCAAATCATGTCGATCTTTACGACAATGCTGCCGGGAAGATCCCTTTCGCACAGTTTGAACAGTTCTTCAAAACCAGCCTGAAATAAACCTCTCCGCCGCCCGTGCTGAGCGGGCGGCCCTTCGTGAAAGATGACTATGTCTACTCTGAACCCTACCACCTCACAGAATGAGGAACACGCGCACTGGGGCGGTATTTTTGCCATGACCCTGTGCGTATTCGTTCTGATTGCCTCGGAATTTATGCCCGTCAGCCTGCTGCCCCCCCTTGCCAGAGATTTGGGCGTTACGGAGGGTCTCGCTGGCCAGGGGATCGCGATTTCCGGCGCGCTGGCGGTGCTGACCAGCCTCTTCCTTTCCCGGCTTGCCGGGAATATGAACCGCAAACACCTTCTTCTGGGCATGACGCTCCTGATGGCGCTCTCGGGGATGATTATCGCTTTCGCCCCAAACTATCTGGTTTACATGACAGGCCGCGCGCTGATCGGTATCGCTATAGGCGGGTTCTGGTCCATGTCTGCCGCAACGGCCATTCGCCTTGTTCCGCAGCATCAGGTATCTCGCGCGCTGGCGATATTCAACGGGGGAAACGCGCTGGCGACAGTAGTCGCCGCCCCGCTCGGGAGTTATCTCGGCGCCACCATTGGCTGGCGCGGCGCCTTCCTGTGCCTGGTTCCCGTGGCGATAGTGGCGTTCCTCTGGCAACGCTTTAGCCTGCCCGATATGAACGGCAATAAAAAAACGGCGTCACGCGCATCGGTCTTTCGGCTATTCCACCAACGGGTGGTTTCCATTGGTCTGCTGGCCTGCGGCCTGTTCTTTATGGGACAGTTTGCGCTGTTTACCTATGTGCGTCCGTTTCTCGAAACCGTCACGCAGGTCCCCCCCTCCGGCTTATCGCTGATCTTACTCACCATCGGCGTCGCGGGCTTTGTTGGCACACTGCTCGTTGCTCTGGCCCTGAACGCAGCGTTTTACCTGACGTTAATCGCCATCCCCCTGCTGATGGCCGTCATTGCAGGCGTGTTGATACTGACCGGTCACAGCGTGTGGATCGTTGTCCTGCTGTTAGGCTTCTGGGGGATGCTGGCAACGGCGGCACCCACGGGATGGTGGACATGGATTGCGCGAACGCTGCCGGAAGATGCTGAAGCCGGTGGTGGATTAATGGTCGCAGTGATCCAGCTCGCCATTGCGCTTGGCTCAACGGCGGGCGGTATGGTGTTCGATCATAGCGGCTGGCAGAGCACGTTCGCATTGAGCGGAATATTGCTCCTGTGCGCGGTTGTGTTGACGCTTCTGCTTTCGCGTCTTCACAAATCATTCGCCGGATGATTTGTTGACGCTTTTCTTCACCGCTGGTGTATTGTTTTTAAACGATTCATCACTCTGAAGAGAAGCGGCGACATGATTAACATCCTCGGTAAAACCACCTCCATCAACGTGCGTAAAGTGCTCTGGACCTGCGAAGAAGCGGGCATCGCCTACCGGCAGGAAGATTACGGCAGCGGTTTTGCCTCAACGGAAACGGATGCCTTCCGCGCCCTGAACCCCAACGCCATGGTGCCGGTGCTGATCGATGACGATTTCGTCCTGTGGGAGTCTAATGCCATCTGCCGCTATCTGGCGCGCAAGGCCGGACGTCACGATCTGCTGCCCGCAAAACCGCAGGCCTGTGCCAACGTCGAGCGCTGGATGGACTGGCAGGCAACCGAATTCAATAACGCCTGGCGCTATGTCTTCCCGGCGCTGGGGCGTAAAAACCCGGACTTTAACGACCCTGAGCGCATTGCGGCGGGAATAAAAGAGTGGAACCACTGCATCACCATTCTGGAAAACCAGCTGCAGCGCACAGGGGCCTTTGCGGCGGGCGAGACGTTTACCCTCGCGGACGTGGTGCTTGGGCTGTCGGTGAATCGCTGGAAGATGACGCCGTTTGATAAGCCAGACGTGCCCGCCATTGAGGCCTGGTTCGAGCGTCTTAACCAGCGCCCGGCCTTTTTGCGTCACGGCAATAACGGCATGGTGTAAAACTTAATGCCTGAATGAATACCGCAACGAGGCTGTTTTTTTAATTACGAAACCCTGATTGTCGTCAGAGGGAATAATAATTAAGCCATATCCTGGACAGCCCGTTGCACCGCTTTGCTAGCCTGACTATTCAGGCAAAGCTCAACCCGGAGGTATTCTTGCTGATTAGACTCAAGAAAGAACGAACGCATAAGGAGGATCGCCGGCTCGCTCTCTGGCTGGCGACCTCGGCAGGTTTGCTGAACGCCATCGCCCTCGGGGCATTTGGTTTTTTCCCCTCACACATGACAGGCAACACCTCACAATTATCCAGCGAAGTCTCTTCCACCGACCTGAGCGATATTATTTTCTTCGGCTCGATTATTCTCTCCTTTGTTGCAGGCGCCATTCTTGCTCGCATGATTGTAATATGGGGTATTATCCATAACGTCAGGCTGGTTTTTTGCCAAATTCTGTTTGTCGAGGGGATATTACTGACCGGCGTCTCCTTCTACGAAATGTATTTCCATGCCCTCACCAGCAACCGCGAAATTATTCTTTTTCTCTGCTTTCTGATGGGCATTCATAATTCCACCTCCACGCAGCTTTCCGGTGGACGGGTGAGATCGACGCACATTACCGGCACGCTAACGGACGCGGGGATTTCCCTGGCCTCCGTCATGGTGGCGATGCTGCGCAGGGATTACTCCAAAGATACGGCAGCGCAAAAAAGTCAGCTGAAAACCCACTTAACCACCCTTTTCTCGTTTATTACGGGCGGTATCGCGGGGCTGCTGCTGTTCAGATGGATCGGGTTTAACGCCATGCTGGCACTCGGACTGATGCTTGCCGTGGTCGCTATCGTTTCAATTATTACCGTCTCGACGCGGGTTCGACGGGTTCGCGCCTCACTATGAAGATAAGGACCTGTATTCGGCGTAATAGCCCTTTAGATGTGACACTGTCACATCTAAAAATTCGCTTTAGGACTATTCTGCCTGCCCCTCAATCAGCCCTTACGCCATAAGGCTTAACGCCAGGTTGTCACTGTTTTCATAGGGTTACTGATTTTACCCCTTCGCTGGAACCCTTCCCAAACGCTTGCTATAGGTGAAATACCCCTGCCGAAACATGGCATAACAACAGGCAACCGGTGGTTGCTATAACGCATGCGCACAGGGAGACACGCCGCAATGCACCCATTACTCAAACGTTCGCTGCTGTTTGTCGGCGCCATTATCGTGGTCCTCGCCCTCCTCGTCTGGGGCATTGGGCTGGAGACGATCAGGGCGCGCCAGGTTGACCTGGTCTATCTCGGGCAACAGCACATGATTCTGGTTTTCTCATCCATGTTTTTTGCCCTGCTGGTGGGTATTCCCGCCGGTATTCTGCTGAGCCGTCCGGCCGCGCGGGGTATCGCCGAATATGTGATGCAAATCTTCAACGTCGGCAACACGCTGCCGCCGCTGGCCGTTCTGGCGCTGGCGATGGTGGTGATTGGCATTGGCGATACGCCCGCCATCATCGCCCTGTTCCTCGCCTCGCTGCTGCCGATCGTCCGTAATACCTATGCCGGGCTGTGCTCGGTCCCGCCGTCGCTGCTGGAAGCAGCAAACGGCATCGGGATGACCAAATGGCAGCGTCTGCGTCAGGTTGAGCTGCCTGCCGCCTGGCCGGTCATGCTCTCGGGGATCCGCATCGCCACCGCCATTAACGTCGGTACCGCACCGCTGGCGTTCCTGATTGGCGCCAGCAGCTACGGCGAGCTGATTTTCCCCGGTATTTACCTGAACGATTTCCCGACCCTGATCCTCGGCGCGGCGGCCACCGCCCTGTTCGCCCTGATCCTCGATACCCTGCTGGCGGCGCTGGGTCGCGTGATGAGTCCCCATCTCGCTCGATAACAATAACAAGGAGCTTTTATGAGACTGTTTTCCGGCCTGACGGCGCTGTGTGCCGCGGCGCTGTTCACCAGCCAGGCGATGGCGGCCCCGCTGATTCTGGCGACCAAGAGCTTTACCGAGCAGCACATTCTCTCGGCGATGACCGTGCAGTACCTGCAAAAGAAAGGATTCCAGGTTCAGCCGCAAACCAATATCGCCACGGTGATTTCCCGTAACGCGATGATCAACAAGCAGATTGATATGACCTGGGAGTACACCGGCACGTCGCTGATCATCTTTAACCACATCAACAAGCGCATGTCGCCGCAGGAGTCTTACGAGACGGTGAAACGCCTGGACGCGAAGCACGGTCTGGTCTGGCTCAAGCCCGCCGATATGAACAACACCTATGCTTTCGCCATGCAGCGCAAGCGCGCCGAGGCGGAACACATCAACACCATGTCGGAGATGGTGGCGAAGATTGAGCAGATCCGTAAAACCAACCCGGACAAGAACTGGCTGCTGGGCTTAGACCTGGAGTTTGCCGGGCGCAGCGACGGCATGAAGCCACTTCAGGCGGCCTATAAGATGGAGCTGGACCGCCCGCAGATCCGTCAGATGGACCCCGGCCTGGTCTATAACGCCGTGCGCGACGGCTTCGTTGACGCCGGGCTGATTTATACCACCGATGGTCGCGTGAAGGGCTTCGACCTCAAGGTGCTGGAAGACGATAAAGGCTTCTTCCCAAGCTATGCGGTCACCCCGGTGGTGCGTAAGGACACGCTGGAGGCCAACCCCGGCCTGGAAGAGGCGCTCAACACCCTCTCGGCCCAGCTCAACAACGACGTTATCACCGAGCTGAACAAAAAGGTGGATATCGACCATCAGTCACCGCAGCAGGTCGCCCGCGATTTCCTGCGTAGCAAACAGCTGCTGTAGGAGGCGCTATGGAGACGATTCACTACATTCTGGACAACTGGGACTACCTGTTAACCCTGACGCTGCAGCATCTGTGGCTGGTGGCGCTGGCCGTGGGCTTAGCCATCATCATCGGCGTGCCGCTGGGTATTCTGATTGTTCGCCACAGGTGGCTGGCGACGCCGGTGCTGGGGATAGCCACCATCGTGCTGACCATTCCGTCCATTGCGCTATTTGGCCTGATGATCCCGCTGTTTTCGCTGATCGGTCAGGGGATTGGTGCCCTGCCCGCGATCACGGCGGTGTTTCTCTACTCGCTGCTGCCGATTGTGCGTAACACCCATACGGCGCTCGACAGCCTGCCGCCGGGCCTGCGTGAAGCCGGACGCGGTATCGGCATGACCTTCTGGCAGCGCCTGCGCTGGGTCGAAATCCCGATGGCGCTGCCGGTGATTTTCGGCGGGATCCGCACCGCCGTGGTGATGAACATCGGCGTGATGGCGATTGCCGCGGTGATCGGCGCGGGCGGTCTGGGCCTGCTGCTGCTCAACGGCATCGGCGGAAGCGATATTCGCATGTTGATTGCGGGCGCGCTGATGATTTGTCTTTTAGCGATTGTGCTCGACTGGCTGCTGCACCGTCTGCAGGTGGTTCTGACTCCAAAGGGGATTCGATAATGATAAAACTGGAAAACCTCACCAAACACTTTTCACAGAAGCACGGCCAGACCTTTAAGGCCGTGGACAACGTCAACCTCAACGTGCCGGAAGGGGAAATGTGCGTCCTGCTCGGCCCGTCCGGCTGCGGGAAGACCACCACCCTGAAGATGATTAACCGCCTCATTACCCCCAGCAGCGGGACAATCCTGATCAACGGTGAAGACACCAGCGGGATGGACACCGTCACCCTGCGCCGCAACATTGGCTACGTGATCCAGCAGATTGGCCTGTTCCCGAACATGACCATCGAAGAGAACATTACCGTCGTGCCGCGCATGCTGGGCTGGGATAAAGCACGCTGTAAAACCCGTGCCGAAGAGCTGATGGATATGGTGGCGCTGGATCCGCATAAGTTCCTGAATCGCTACCCGCGCGAGATGTCCGGCGGCCAGCAGCAGCGTATCGGCGTGATCCGCGCCCTGGCGGCGGATCCTCCGGTACTGCTGATGGATGAACCTTTCGGCGCGGTGGACCCGATCAACCGCGAGGTGATCCAGAACCAGTTCCTGGAGATGCAGCGCAAGCTGAAAAAAACCGTCATGCTGGTGAGCCACGATATCGACGAAGCCCTGAAGCTCGGCGACCGTATCGCGGTATTCCGTCAGGGGAAAATCGTGCAGTGCGCCAGTCCGGATGAACTGCTGGCGAAACCGGCGAATGAGTTTGTCGGCTCGTTTGTCGGTCAGGACCGCACGCTGAAGCGCCTGCTGCTGGTCTCGGCGGGCGACGTCACCGACCAGCAGCCGACCATTACGGTGCGGGGCTCTACGCCGCTCCCTGAAGCCTTTGCGACCATGGATGATAATGACATTCGTGCCGTTACCGTAGTTGACGAGCACGGCAAACCGCTGGGCTTTGTGAAGCGTCGCGAAGCTCGAAACGCCAGCGGGACATGCGCCGACATCCTGCATCCGTTCCGTATGACCGGCAAAGCGGAAGACAACCTGCGCGTGGTGCTGTCACGCCTGTATGAGAGCAACACCAGCTGGATGCCGATCGTGGATGAAGACGGGCGCTACAATGGCGAGATTTCTCAGGACTATATTGCCGAGTACCTGAGCTCCGGGCGTACGCGCCGGGCGCTGAATATTCATAGCGACAGTTAACCTTTCAGGCCGGGCATCGCCCGGCTTTTTCGCACGCATACCTTTTGCTAACCCCACGATTTGCCGCCACAATATTGTATCTTTCCCGTTGACTCGCGACTCATGCAACGTCTTCATACGTACCCCGACATCCGCGCGATGTTTCGCCGACTGCTGATTGCCACCGTCACCGGCGTGATGGCCGCGCTGGCCGTGGCGGTGTTCCGCCACAGCATGTACCTGCTGGAGTGGCTGCTTCTCAGCAACGACAGCGGCAGCCTGGTGAATGCCGCCGCGTCGCTCTCCCCCTGGCGGCGCGCGCTGACGCCAGCGCTGGGTGGTCTGGCGGCCGGGCTGCTGCTCTGGGGATGGCAACGGCTGACCGCGCAACGGCCTCATGCCCCCACCGACTACATGGAAGCGCTGGAGACCGGTGACGGCCAGTTTGACTACGGCGCCAGCCTGGTTAAATCCCTCGCCTCACTGCTGGTCGTTGCCAGCGGAAGCGCCATCGGGCGTGAAGGGGCGATGATCCTGCTTGCCGCCCTCGCCGCCTCCCTTTTCGCCCGGCGCTTTACGCCCAAATCCGAGTGGAAATTATGGATAGCCTGCGGTGCCGCCGCCGGGATGGCCAGCGCTTACCATGCTCCCTTAGCCGGAAGCCTGTTCATTGCGGAGATTCTGTTTGGCACCCTGATGCTGGCCTCGCTCGGGCCCGTGGTTATCGCAGCGGTGGTGGCGCTTCTCACCACGCAGCTTCTGGCGCCGGGTACCGGCACGCTCTACGCGGTCCATCTGAGCGGTATCCTCACCGCTACCGATTATGCCCTGCTGGTCGCGATGGGGCTGGTGGCGGGTCTCTGTGGGCCGCTGCTGATGTGGCTGATGGCGTTCAGCCACGGTCTTTTCCTGCGCCTCAAGCTTTCGCCACCGTGGCAATTAGCGCTGGGCGGTGCGATCGTCGGGCTGCTGTCTCTTCTGACGCCGAAGGTGTGGGGGAATGGCTACAGCGTGGTTCAGGCTTTTCTGCTCGCGCCGCCGCTGCTGTCGGTGATTGTCGGGGTGTTTATCTGCAAACTGCTGGCGGTACTGGCGAGCAGCGGATCGGGCGCGCCGGGCGGGGTGTTTACGCCCACGCTGTTTGTCGGTATGGCAACGGGGATGCTGTTCGCGCAGCTGTTCGCGCTGTGGCTACCGGGTTCTGAAACGGCGATTCTGCTGGGGCTGGCAGGAATGGCAACCCTACTTGCCGCGACCACGCATGCGCCCATTATGTCGGCGCTGATGGTCTGTGAAATGACCGGACAGTATTTTTTACTGCCCGGCCTGCTGGTCGCCTGCGTGCTGGCGTCCGTATTGTCGCGGACGTTACGCCACGACTCTGTCTACGGTCAACACGCCACCGAGGGCAGAGAGATCGACGTACTGCGCTAGCTCGCGCTGCTCGGCGCGTGGCAGATAAGGCAGCTCGCCCACCAGCGGTCCGGGCAGTTTGGTGCTCAGCACGTCGATGATCTCCGCGTAGTGCGCCAGGCCCGGGTTGATGCGGTTTGCTACCCAGCCAACCAACGGCAGGCCGTCATTGGCAATCGCCTGCGCCGTCAGCAGCGCGTGGTTGATGCACCCTTCCTGGATACCCACCACCATCACCACCGGAAGCTGCTCCTGTACGACCCATTCAGACAGCGGGCGCAAATCATTCATCAGGCTGCGCCAGCCGCCCGTCCCTTCGACCACCACGTGATCAACCTTCTCGCTCAGGTTCGCCAGGCCGTCGGACAACAGGGGATAATTAATCAGGCCGCTGTGCGCTACGCTGCTCTCCTCTTCGCTTAACGCAATGGGATTGACCGCGTGATAGGGCAACTCCAGTGACGAGACGCTTTGCAGCACCAGGGCGTCTTTATTGCGCAATCCCTCTGGCGTCTCTTTACTCCCTTTTGCGACCGGTTTGTACCCTGCCACGCGTTTACCGCTTGCTGCCAGCGCCTGCAGCAATGCGCGGGATACGACGGTCTTGCCGACAGAGGTATCTGTACCAGTAACAAAGAAACGCTTAAGCATGACTCACTCCACCTCTTGGGTATGCTTCGAAAATATAAACCAGGTAAATAATTCAGTGGAGGAAGTCTACGGGATGCATGCGCTACCCGGCTTGAGATAGCGCAATTTTTCTTACATCTGCGGAAAAGAGTTAACCCTGTAACAGGCGGATCAACAGCGAGCCGTTATACATGGCATCTTTGACCAGCGCCGCGCCAGCCATCGTACCCTGGTTGGAAAACTGGGTGCTTTCTACCGCAATGTTCCGGCTGTAGGCGGGAAGCGACTGCTGCTGAATACAGGCCGTAATCGCCGGGAAGAGGATCTCCGCCGCCTGGCTGAGCGGTGAGCCAATGAGGATTTTTTGCGGGTTGAAGAGGTTCACCATTATCGCCAGAATGCGGCCAACGTTATTCCCCACCCCGGTAATGATGTCCTTCGCCAGCAGATCGCCCTGGCGCGCGGCGGCGCAGAGAGAATCCACCGTAAGGGGTTGTCCGTGCAGCGAGGAGCTCATGGACTGGCTGAGCCTGACCTGCGCCAACTCCAGCACGCTTTCCACGCTGGCAATGGTCTCCAGACAGCCGTGGTTGCCGCAGTAGCAGCGCTTACCGTACGGGTCGACCTGGGTGTGGCCAATTTCCACCAGGCTGCTGCTTCCGGCGTGGAGAAGACGTCCGTCGGTAATCACGCCCGCCCCGACGTTATGGTCGATGACCACCTGAATCACATCCCGCGCGCCGCGGGACGCGCCGAACAGCGCCTCCGCCATCGTCCAGGCGCTGATGTCATGCTGAATATAGACCGGTACGCCGGTATGGTTTTTCAGCACTTCGCCCAGCGGCATCTCTTTGACATCGTCGTAAAACGGCATGCGGTGAACAATACCATTTTCGGTATCAATAATGCCCGGCATGGTGATGGCAATTGCCGTTAAGCGTTCAAGCCGCTGCTGATGGCGGATAAAGAAGCGATCGATGTGCGAGACAATCGCGTCGAGGAGCGGTTCCTCCGCGTTGAGCGGCAGTTCAAGGCGGTCCTCTACCACCAGCTTGCTGCTCAGATCGCGCAGCGCAAGGAAGATCTCGCCGCGGCTGATGCGCAGCGACAGGTAGTGCCAGGCTTCCGTCTCAACCACCAGCCCGACTGCCGGACGGCCACGGCTGCCCGGCTCCTGAATTTCCGTCTCCTGAACCAGGTGCGCTTCCAGCATCTCGCGGACAATCTTGGTGATACTGGCAGGTGCCAGTTGTGCCAGGCGCGAAAGATCGATACGCGAAACCGGACCAAGCTGATCAATCAGGCGATACACCGCGCCAGCGTTGGTCTGCTTAATCTGATCGATATGCCCTGGCTGACTATCAGCAACCACCTCGTACTCCCTTATTTTCGAGCTTCGAAATAAACTGTTTGCTATGGTGAAGCACTTGCATGGCTGCCGTCAAATATTTACTTAGCCATGTGATTTACCGCACATTTTTGCCCCCTTTTCCCGGAAAATGCCGCCCGGCAGAGGCGCTTATTAACTGCTGTTTGAAGCGCTGTGCGGCATGGCTCTGCTCACGGTGTTTTGACCAGACCAGCCACATTTCGGAAACGGCATCCTCTTCGGCAATGGTCACCCAGCGCATTTCGCGCAACTGGACCCGTTTAAAGGAGGCCGGAAGAATAGACACGCCCAGCCCGGCGGCGACCAGACCGATAATGGTCATCGCTTCCCCGACTTCCTGGGTAATGACCGGGGCAAGATCGTAGCGGCGCATCAGCCCCAGGATATCGTCATACAGACCCGTTCCGACCTGCGGATCAAAAAAGACAAACGGCTCTTTTGCCAGCTCTGCCAGCGACACCGTCGGACGCGACGCCAGCGGGTGATCGTGTGGGATCATGGCCATCAGCGGCTCGCGCAGGATCACCTCCCACGCGAGCGTATCCGGCAGCTGGGTGTTACGCATCAGTCCCAGATCCAGGGAACCTTCATTCAGCGGCGCAATCTGCTCGCGGGTATTGATCTCGCGCGTCTGAATATGAACATCCGGGAAATGGCGGCGGAATGACGAAAGGGTCTCCGAGACGGCACTGATAAACGGTGCCGACGAGGTAAACCCGATCCGCAGCTCTCCGGCTTCCCCGAGATAGAGCCGTTCTGCCCGGGCGGCGGCGTCCTCGACCATGCTCAGAATTTGTCGGCTGTCGTTCAGGAACTGCTTGCCCGCCGCCGTCAGGCTCACGCTGCGGTTGGTACGGGCCAGAAGGCGCGCCCCAACCTGTTGCTCCAGGATCTGAATCTGCTGGCTTAACGGGGGCTGAGAGATATTCAGCCGTGCCGCCGCGCGGCCAAAATGCAGCTCTTCGGCGACGGCGACAAAGTAGCGGAGGTGACGCAGCTCGATATTCATATTTTTAAAGTATCATTTGAGATTATTAATATATTAGACAGAATATTTACATTTTCCTACCCTGAAGAGGTGGTCATACCCGTCACCAGAAATCACGGGGATGTTTAAGCAAGGAAACTGTGTGAGTCGTACAACTACTATTGATATCGATCCGGCAAGAGATATCAATGATTTACCCGCAGCATCGCAGCCGGTCCAGTTCATTAAACGTGGTACCCCCCAATTTATGCGCGTCACGCTGGCGCTCTTTTCCGCCGGTCTGGCCACCTTCGCCCTGCTCTATTGCGTTCAGCCGATCCTGCCCGTTCTCTCGCATGAGTTTGGCGTATCGCCTGCCAGCAGCAGCGTTTCACTCTCTATTTCTACCGGCATGCTGGCGATTGGCCTGCTCTTTACCGGGCCGCTGTCCGACGCCATTGGTCGTAAACAGGTGATGGTGACCGCGCTGATGCTGGCGTCGGTCTGCACGTTACTCTCGACCATGATGACCAGCTGGCACGGCATTCTGGTGATGCGCGCGCTGATTGGGTTATCGCTCAGCGGCGTGGCGGCGGTCGGGATGACCTACCTCAGCGAGGAGATTCACCCGAGCTTTGTTGCCTTCTCTATGGGGCTTTACATCAGCGGGAACTCGATTGGCGGGATGAGCGGACGCCTGCTGAGCGGGGTCTTTACGGACTTCTTTGACTGGCGTATTGCGCTGGCGGTCATCGGGTGTTTTGCGCTGGCATCCGCCCTGATGTTCTGGAAAATCCTGCCGGAATCGCGTCATTTCCGCCCGACCTCTTTGCGCCCAAAAACGCTGTTTATCAACTTCCGCCTGCACTGGCGTGACAAAGGGCTGCCGCGCCTGTTTCTGGTCGGCTTCCTGCTGATGGGCTCCTTCGTCACGCTGTTCAACTATATTGGTTACCGCCTGATGCTCTCGCCGTGGCATCTGAGCCAGGCGATTGTCGGTTTACTCTCGGTTGCTTATTTGACCGGTACGTGGAGTTCTCCGAAGGCCGGGGCGATGACCGCACGCTATGGACGCGGCCCGGTCATGCTGTTCTTCACGGCGGTGATGCTGGTCGGCCTGCTGCTGACGCTCTTCTCCTCCCTGTGGCTGATTTTTGCCGGCATGCTGCTCTTCTCCGCGGGGTTCTTCGCCGCTCACTCGGTCGCCAGCAGCTGGATTGGTCCGCGCGCGCGTCGCGCCAAAGGTCAGGCATCGTCTCTTTATCTGTTTAGCTATTACCTGGGGTCCAGCATCGCCGGGACGCTCGGCGGCGTGTTCTGGCATAACTACGGCTGGAACGGCGTGGGCGGGTTTATCGCGCTGATGCTGTGCGCGGCGCTGCTGGTGGGGGGAAGTCTTCATAAACGTCTGAGATAATATGCTTGCGGGCGGATGTCCGTTTCCCGAAAAACGGCACCAGCGTACTGGTGCCGTTTTTCGTTCAGGAATCCCAGGCCTGTTCTATCTTACCGGCTTCAAACTGCGGAGGCGGTTTTCGGAAACGGCGCGTGAGCCATGTCAGGTAAAGGATCCCCAGTGCCGCCCAGATGAGGCCAAGCGTCAGGGACGTCGCTTCGAGGTTTATCCACAGCACACCGACCGTGACGGCACCAATGAGCGGCAGCAGGAGATAGTGGAACCGATCTTTCCACGTTTTGTTCAGCCCCTTACGCCGCCAGAAATGGTTGTACACCGAGAGATTAACAAACGTAAACGCCACTAGCGCACCAAAGTTGATCAGCGCCGTCGCGGTCACGAGATCGAAGTACAGAGCCGACAGCGCCACTATCCCAACCATAATGACGTTCAGGGCTGGCGTACGCCATTTCGGATGCACGTAGCCAAACACCCGTTCCGGAAAGACGTTGTCACGCCCCATCACATACAGTAAGCGCGAGACGCTGGCGTGCGAGGCCAGGCCTGAAGCGAGCGTATTCACAAACGTGGTACACAGAAACACCGACTGGAAGAGCTTGCCGCCCACGTACAGCGCGATTTCCGGCAGCGCGGCGTCCGGATTCTTGAAGCGCGCGATCGTCGGGAAAAAGAGCTGCATGAAAAACGAGGCAACAATGAATATCAGCCCGCCATACAAAGCGGTGAGGAAAATGGCTTTGGGGATCACCCGCGCCGCGTTTGGCGTCTCTTCCGACAGCGTGGTGACCGCGTCAAAGCCGAGGAAAGAGAAGCAGACGATAGTCGCGCCGGTAATAATCGGGATCAGGTGTGCATTCTCGCTGATAAACGGCTGGAGCGACCAGACGGTGCCGACGCCCTCCCCCTTGTGCAGGCCATGCACCACGAGAATGACAAACACCACCATGATGGCGACCTGCACCAGCACAAACAGGGTGTTAAAGTTGGCGACCAGATTCACACTCTTCAGGTTCGCCAGCGTCAGGATCGTCACAAACCCCACCACCCAGACCCACGGCGGGACTTCAGGGAACAACGCGGAAAGGTAGATCTTCGCCAGCAGCACGTTAATCATCGGCAGGAAGAGATAATCCAGCAGCGATGACCAGCCGACCATAAAGCCTAAGTGGGGGCCGATCGATTTCTGCGTGTAGGTGTACGCAGAGCCCGCTTCCGGGAACTGTCGTACCAGTTTGCCGTAGCTGATGGCGGTAAACATGACGCCAGCCAGCGCCAGGAGATACGAGGCGGGCACGTGGCCGTTGCTGATACCGGACACAATACCGAAGGTATCAAACACGGTCATGGGGGTGAGGTAAGCCAGCCCCATCATGACCACCTGCCAGAGCTTGAGGGAACTGCGCAGCCGGGTTCTTCCTGCCACGCGCGGCGAGTCAAGAGAGGTGTTAGTCGCCATAAACCGTCCCCCCCATGCTTACCGTGGTTTGCAATCGCGCTGTCCTTAACGCAAACCTGCTTAGCAAAGGGGGAAGTTGTAAAGAACACACGCGATCGTACCAGCGCACCGTCTCTTTCTCGCACTCACAGCAGGCGCCTGACTGGCCCCCTTCGCCCTGCGGATAGTTGAACATCTGCATCATTTCCTACCTCGTCACACAGTGTCGTTAAGAAAATCCCTGCCGCCTGCGCTCCATAACGCGACTCCCGGGAGATAGCTGGCGTGCCAGCGAACAGTCAGGCCAGGCTCCGCGCAGGCCGTTGGGTGATACGTATGCGATAAAACAAAGCGGCCCCTTACCGGGGCACGTTATCAGGCGTTTTTCAGCATCCACTCAATTTCAGTTTCGGTAATCAGGCGTTCAAACTGCAGCAATTCATCATTTTTGCAGGCGTGATAGACGTGGCAGAAGCGCTCGCCCAGCCGCTCGCGAAGATGATCGTTTTGCATAAATTCCCACAGCGCATCGCTCTGACGGATCGGGAACGGCAGTCCGTCCTGCTCCAGACCATTGCCTTCCACTTCTTCCTGCAGGGGTAAATCGTTATCCAGCCCATGTAGAATGCCGGCAAAAATCGCCGCCATCACCAGATACGGATTCGCGTCGGCTCCCGCCACCCGGTACTCAACCCGATGGTTATGGCGATCGCCGCAGGGGATACGCAGGGCAACGGTGCGATTATTGTGTCCCCATGACGCCTGCGTCGGCACGTACATTCCCGGCTGGAAACGGCGGTAGGAGTTGACGTTCGGTGCCAGCAGCGCCATGGACGCCGGCATCAGATCGATCATCCCGGCCAGCGCGCGTTTCAGCAGCGCGGAATCCTCGCCGCTGGCGTCTGCGAGCACGTTTTCGCCTCGGTTGTTTTGCATGCTGATGTGGATATGCATCCCGCTGCCCGCATGCTCTTCATACGGCTTTGCCATAAACGTGGCGTGCATCTTATGTTTTTCCGCCATCTGCCTGACGAGACGTTTTAGCGCCAGCGCATCGTCGCAGGCATCGAGCACGTTTTCCGTATGGTGCAGGTTAATCTCAAACTGGCCCGGGGAGGCCTCGGCCACTGCCCCGTCGGCGGGGATCAGCTGCAGCTGCGCCAGCTCGTCAATGTCATTCAGCACGTCAGCAAAGTGGTTCAGGTTATCAACCGAGTAGACCTGACTCTGCGTGTTACGCACGTCGGTGCCCGGCGCGCAGGGTGGCTGCAGATAGCCGTCGGCATCGCGTTTACGGTCAAGTAAATAGAACTCCAGCTCTACCGCTACCACGGGGAACAGACCGCGCTGGCGCAGCTGCTGCCAGAGTCGGTTGAGTACGTTCCGCGGCTCAACGTCAAAGGGAGCGCCATCTTCATCGACCATGGTGAGCTGCACCTGACCAATGTATTCCGGGTCGGCGGCGGACGGTGTCAGGGTGCCCGGTACCGGCACGCAGATACAGTCCGGCTCGCCGAGCTCCTGCCCCAGTCCCGCCTCTTCCACGACGTTACCCAAAATGTCCATGGCGAAAACCGATGCCGGGAAATAGCAGCCTTTTTCAAGTTTGCTCAGTCCGGCAACCGGGATGCGTTTGCCGCGAAAACAGCCGTTCAGGTCGGTCAGGAGGACGTCAATAAACTGGGTGTCAGGATACTTTTCTAAATAGCGCTTCACTTCCTGCGTAAAGGCGCTGCCCCGCCTCTCATCCGTGTGCTGCACAAAGTTCTCAACTTCTACGATATTGGTTTCCATGATTTACCACCGTTTTTGGGTTTTGCGTTCGCTGCTCAGGACTGTCAAATATAATGTCCACCCTATCGAATCTGTATGCAAACAAATTGTTTGTCAAATGTTAAATTAAGTTTGCAAAAGGCAGATCCCGTTGCTAGATTGAGAAAATATTGAACGAAAAGGCCGTTTCAGAGGTGAGAATGGCCTAAATTTAGTCCACTTTGTGAGGGCGATCATGGAAAATATAATGAACAAGCCAGTTATTGGCGTGGTGATGTGCAGAAACAGGCTTAAGGGTCATGAGACCCAAACCCTGCAAGAAAAGTACCTGAATGCCGTTATTAACGCAGGGGGCTTACCTATTGCCTTACCGCATGCGCTGGCAGAGCCAGAGCTAATGAACGCTCTGCTGCCAACCCTGGACGGGATTTACCTGCCGGGCAGCCCAAGTAACGTGCAGCCGCACCTTTATGGTGAAAACGGCGATGAGCCTAACGCCGATCCCGGGCGAGATCTTCTGAGTATGGCGCTGATTGCCGCCGCGCTCGAAAGGCGCATCCCCATTTTCGCCATCTGCCGGGGGCTGCAGGAACTGGTTGTTGCGACGGGAGGAACGCTGTATCGCCGCCTGTTCGAGCAGAACGACCTGCTTGAACACCGGGAGGATGCTGAACTGCCGGTTGAGCTACAATACGCCCCTTCTCATGAAGTTCAGGTTCAGGAAGGAGGACTGCTGTCTCAAATAATACCAGGCTGTAACAAATTTTGGGTAAACTCGTTACACGGGCAAGGCGCACGAACGTTAGGACCACGGCTCCGCGTGGAGGCCCGCTCGACGGACGGACTGGTCGAAGCGGTTAGCGTTCATGACCACCCTTTTGCCCTCGGCGTGCAATGGCACCCCGAATGGAACAGCAGCGAGTACGCCCTGTCACGCATGTTGTTTGAAGGTTTTATCACCGCCTGTCAAAGCCACGTTGCCGAGAAGCAACGGCTTTGACCACTATCGTAAAGGAAATGCAACTATGAGCGATGACGGACTGGCGCCAGGGAAACGTCTGTCAGAGATCCGCCAGCAGCTGGGTCTCTCGCAGCGGCGTGCCGCCGAACTGTCTGGGTTAACACACAGTGCCATCAGCACCATTGAGCAGGATAAAGTCAGTCCTGCCATCAGTACGCTACAAAAGCTGCTGAAAGTTTATGGGCTGTCGCTCTCGGAATTCTTTTCGGAACCGGAAAAACCTGATGAGCCGCAGGTGGTTATTAATCAGGAAGACCTTATCGAAATAGGCAGTCAGGGTGTTTCGATGAAGCTGGTTCATAACGGAAATCCGAACCGTACGCTGGCGATGATTTTTGAAACTTACCAGCCTGGAACCACGACCGGAGAGAGGATCAAACACCAGGGTGAGGAGATCGGTACGATACTGGAAGGTGAAATATTGTTGACCATTAATGGCCAGCAATATCACCTGGTTGCGGGGCAGAGCTATGCCATCAATACCGGCATACCGCACAGCTTCAGCAACACCTCGGCAGGCATCTGCCGCATTATCAGTGCCCACACCCCCACCACGTTCTAATTACCACTCGGTTCCGGCGTAAGCGCGCTTACGCCGGGAAATATAAAAACGATCGATGTCGGCATTCAACGGGTTAATTCCCGGGATGCCTCACGGCTTCGTATTGCCTGAAACGGCCATGCCTTTATTTATCTGATTGCGAAAGAAAGGAGTGAATATGCATTTTAAGCACCTGACTTACTGGCAGGATAAAGCAAAAAACAGCGCCATTGAGGCCCGGTTATTTATTAACGGTGCCTATTGTGACGCCGCCGATAATGCCACGTTTGACACCGTCAATCCCGCGACCCAGCAGACGCTGGCGAACGTGGCCCGGGGCAAGCAGGCGGACGTGGACCGCGCGGTTCAGGCCGCGCGTGAGGTATTTGAGCGCGGTGACTGGTCACAGGCGTCTCCGGCGCAGCGCAAGGCCGTGCTAAATAAGCTCGCCGATTTGATGGAACGCCATAGCGAAGAGCTGGCGTTACTGGAAACGCTGGACACCGGTAAACCCATCCGCCACAGCCTGCGCGACGATATTCCCGGCGCGGCTCGCGCTATTCGCTGGTACGCCGAAGCGGTGGATAAAGTCTACGGCGAAGTGGCGCCTACGGGTCCGGGCGAGCTGGCGATGATCGTGCGCGAGCCCATCGGGGTTGTTGCGGCCATCGTCCCCTGGAACTTCCCGCTGCTGCTGGCCTGCTGGAAGCTGGGCCCGGCGCTGATCGCGGGCAACAGCGTGGTACTGAAACCGTCGGAGAAATCGCCGCTCTCCGCCCTGCGGCTGGCCGGGCTGGCGAAAGAGGCGGGCCTGCCGGACGGCGTGCTGAATGTGATAAGCGGTTACGGCCATGAAGCGGGCCAGGCGCTGGCGCTGCATCCGGAGGTTGAGGTGCTGACGTTTACCGGCTCTACCCGTACCGGCAAGCAGCTGTTGAAGGACGCGGGTGAAAGCAACATGAAGCGCGTCTGGCTGGAGGCAGGCGGCAAGAGCGCCAACATTATCTTTGCCGACTGTCCGGACCTGGACAAGGCCGTGAGCGCGACCGCCGCCGGGATTTTTTATAACCAGGGACAAGTCTGTATCGCCGGTACCCGCCTGCTGCTCGAAGAGAGCATCGCCGATGAATTCCTGACCAAGCTGAAAGCGCAGGCCCGTCACTGGCAGCCAGGCGATCCGATCGACCCCGACAGCACGATGGGCATGCTCATCGACGCTGCGCACGCCGATACCGTCCACACGTTTATTCGCGAGGGAACCCGGAAAGGCTCGCTGCTACTGGACGGGCGGGAACAATCATGGCCTTCCGCAGTCGGTCCAACCATTTTTGTCGACCTCGAGTCCGACTCCCCGCTGTGCCGGGAAGAGATTTTCGGGCCGGTGCTGGTCGTTACCCGATTTAAAACCGAAGAGGAAGCCTTAACGCTGGCCAACGACAGTGAATACGGGCTTGGCGCGGCGGTATGGACCCGCGATCTCTCCCGCGCGCACCGCATGAGCCGGCGCCTGAAAGCAGGTTCGGTCTTCGTCAATAACTATAACGACGGCGATATGACCGTCCCCTTTGGCGGCTATAAGCAGAGCGGCAACGGTCGCGATAAGTCCCTGCACGCGCTGGAAAAATTTACCGAACTGAAAACCATCTGGATTGCCCTGGAGCCTCAATCATGACCGAACATACCACCAGCTACTACGCGGCCAGCGCGAACGCTTACGAACCTTTCCCGACGCTAAACGAGTCGATCAGCTGTGACGTGTGCGTGGTGGGCGGCGGCTATACCGGCCTCTCCTCCGCGCTGCATCTCGCCGAAATGGGCTACGACGTGGTGCTCCTTGAAGGGGCGCGCATCGGCTTCGGCGCCAGCGGACGCAACGGCGGCCAGCTGGTTAACTCCTACAGCCGCGATATCGACGTGATCGAGAAAAACTACGGGCCCGATGCCGCCAGAATGCTCGGGAGCATGATGTTTGAAGGCGGGGAAATCATTCGGGAGCGAATCCAGCGCTATCAGATCCAGTGCGACTATCGTCCCGGCGGGCTGTTTGTGGCGCTAAACCACAAGCAGCTGGAGACGCTGGAGGAGCAAAAAGCCAACTGGGAACGCTACGGCAACACGCAGCTGGAGCTGCTGGACGCCAGCGCCATCCGCCGGGAGGTCGACAGCGAACGCTATACCGGCGCGCTGCTGGACCGCAGCGGGGGGCATATTCACCCGCTGAACCTGGCGATCGGCGAAGCGGACGCCATTCGCCTGAACGGCGGGCGGGTGTATGAGCAGTCCCCGGTGACCGCCATTCAGCACACCAGCCCGGCCGTGGTGAGCACGCAGCATGGCCAGGTGACGGCCCGCTACGTGATCGTCGCCGGGAATGCCTATCTGGGCAATAAGATCGAACCGGAACTGGCAAAACGCAGCATGCCCTGCGGCACCCAGGTGGTGACCACCGCCCCGCTGCCTGAAGAGGTCGTCCGCACGCTGATCCCCAATAACTACTGCGTGGAAGATTGTAACTACCTGCTGGATTACTACCGTCTCACCGCCGACAACCGCCTGCTGTACGGTGGTGGCGTCGTCTATGGCGCGCGCGATCCGGACGATGTCGAGCGCCTGGTGATGCCAAAGCTGCTCAAGACCTTCCCTCAGCTGGCAGGCGTCAAAATCGACTACCGCTGGACGGGCAACTTCCTGCTGACCCTGTCGCGTATGCCGCAGTTTGGTCGTCTGGATAAAAACATCTATTACATGCAGGGCTACAGCGGCCACGGCGTGACCTGCACCCACCTGGCCGGACGGCTGATCTCGGAACTGTTGCGCGGTGACGCTGAGCGCTTTGATGCGTTTGCCAACCTTCCGCACTACCCCTTCCCGGGCGGCCGCAGCCTGCGGATTCCATTCACGGCGATGGGCGCGGCGTACTACAGCCTGCGCGATCGTCTTGGCGTATGATCGTTTCGACAAAAGGGTATCTGACATGAGTAACCAGGAATTTCATCAGCGCAGACTTTCTGCCACCCCGCGCGGCGTAGGCGTAATGTGTGATTTCTTTGCCCGCACGGCGGAGAATGCCACGCTTACCGACGTGGAAGGCAACGACTATATTGATTTCGCCGCCGGGATCGCGGTACTGAATACCGGCCATCGTCATCCTGAACTGGTGGCTGCCGTGGAAAAACAGCTTCACCAGTTCACCCACACGGCCTACCAGATTGTGCCGTATGAAAGCTACGTTTCATTGGCCGAAAAACTTAACGAGCTGGCCCCGGTGCAGAGCCCGGCCAAAACGGCGTTCTTCACAACGGGCGCGGAAGCGGTGGAAAATGCCATTAAAATCGCCCGGGCCCACACCGGCAGACCGGGTGTGATAGCCTTCGGGGGAGGCTTTCACGGCCGAACCTATATGACCATGGCGTTAACCGGCAAGGTCGCACCTTACAAGCTGGGATTTGGCCCCTTCCCGGGGTCGGTTTATCACGTGCCGTATCCCTCCGAGCTGCACGGCATCACGACGCAGGATGCCATCACGGCGATAGAACGCCTGTTCAAAGCAGATATTGAGGCGAAACAGGTGGCGGCGATTATTTTTGAACCCATCCAGGGTGAAGGCGGATTCAACGTCGCCCCGCCAGAACTGGTGGCCGCCATCCGCCGCATCTGTGATGAGCACGGGATTGTGATGATTGCCGACGAAGTGCAGAGCGGCTTCGCCCGTACGGGTAAGCTGTTTGCGATGGAACACTACGCGGACAAACCCGACCTGATGACGATGGCTAAAAGCCTGGCAGGCGGAATGCCGCTGTCCGGCGTGGTGGGTCGCGCCGACATCATGGACGCGCCGGCGCCCGGCGGCCTGGGGGGAACCTATGCCGGCAACCCGCTTGCGGTGGCCGCCGCGCACGCGGTGCTGAAGATTATCGACAACGAGTCGCTGTGCGCACGCGCCCGTCAGCTGGGCGATCGGCTGAAAGCCACGCTGGAGGAGATTCAGGGCACCTTCCCTGCACTCGTGGCGATAAGGGGAAGAGGATCGATGATCGCGGCGGAGTTTTTTGATCCCGAGAGCCGTGAACCTTCAGCCGCCATCGCGCAGGCGATCCAGCAAAAGGCGCTCGCTCAGGGCCTGCTGTTGTTGATCTGCGGCCAGTACGGCAACGTGATCCGCTTCCTTTATCCGCTGACCATTCCGGATGCCCAGTTCACCCAGGCGCTGGCGATCCTGCAACAGGTTATGCGTGATAAGGCCTGAGTGCCCACCGAAAACCGTCTCCCGGAATTCCGGCGACGGTTTCAACGGAGGAAATCGGCACAGATTTCCTCCGGGTGGGAAATGTTGGGGAATTTGGTCCGTTTCATTGTATGCTCCCTGAAACACATCCCTGGCATGAGGAAATAAGAATTGCAAAAAACATCAGCCTATCAGTCACTTGTGAAAACCTTCCAGCGTCTCTCCCGCTTCTCGCACCTCTCCTCCATCGCCAGCTGGGACATGTTCACCATGATGCCGCCAGGCGGCAGCGCCGCGCGCGGCGAGGCGCTGGCGGAGATGAGCGTCCTGCAGCACCAGATCCTGACCGATAAAAAAGTCGGCGACCTGTTAGCGGCAGCGGCAGGAGAAGATCTGAATGACGTCGAGCAGGCCAACCTGCGCGAAATGACGCGCCACTACCAGCAGGCTACCCTGCTGCCCGAATCGCTGGTGGAAGCCAAATCGCTGGCGGGCAGTAAATGTGAACACGCCTGGCGTACCCAGCGTCCCGCCAACGACTGGAAAGGCTTTTCCGCCAACCTGAAAGAGGTAGTCAAACTCAGCCGCGAAGAGGCTCGCCTGCGGGCGGAAGCCAAAGGCTGTACGCCTTACGACGCGCTGCTGGATATTTTTGAACCCGACATGACCAGCGCGCGTCTGGACATTCTGTTCGGCGATATGAAGTCCTGGCTACCGGACCTGCTGGCAAACGTGGTGGAAAAACAGGCTCAGCGCTCGTTCGTTCCCCCTCAGGGCCCCTTCCCGACGGCAACACAGCGTGAGCTGGGCCTGGAAGCCATGAAGATGCTTGGCTTCGATTTTAACGGCGGCCGCCTGGACGTGAGTGCGCACCCGTTCTGCGGCGGCGTCCCGGAAGACGTGCGTATCACCACGCGCTATGACGAAGATGAACTGCTCAGCGCGCTGTTTGGGGTGATCCACGAAACCGGACATGCCCGCTACGAACAAAACCTGCCGCGCGCGTGGGCAGGACAGCCAATTGCTCTGGCGCGTTCAACCGCGATCCATGAATCACAGAGCCTGTTCTTTGAAATGCAGCTGGGACGCAGTGAGGCCTTCCTCAAACATCTCCTCCCTGCGGTGCACGCCCGTTTTGGCAGCCAGGCGGCGTTCAGCGAAGAGAACTTTATTGCCTGGAACCAGCGCGTGAAGCCGGGCTATATCCGCGTCGATGCGGACGAAGTGAGCTATCCGGCACACGTGGTGCTGCGCTATGAGATTGAACGTGCGCTGATCAACGGCGAGATCGAGGTGGACGATATTCCCGCCCTGTGGGATGAGAAAATGCAGGCCTGGCTCGGGTTATCCACCAAAGACAACTACCGCAACGGCTGTATGCAGGATATCCACTGGACCGACGGCGGTTTTGGCTACTTCCCGTCGTATACGCTGGGAGCTATGTACGCCGCCCAGCTGTTCCATGCCGCGAAAACGGCGCTTCCGGGTCTGCAGGCATCGATCGCTGAAGGTGATTTTTCGGCGCTGTTTGACTGGCTGCGCCAGAACATCTGGCAGCACGGTAGCCGCTTCAGCACGTCGCAATTAATCACCCAGGCGACGGGCGAGGATCTGAATATCCGTTACTTCCGCGAACATCTGACCTCGCGCTATTTGTAATCTGTTTGGCCGGGGGTGAGGGACCTCCAGTAAATTTTTTAAGCAGAAGCGATACACATTTTCGAAGCGTAATGATTGCCCCGCAGCGATGCCCTGGTCCGGCTGTAAATCGCTGAGGCGTTTGCCTTCCGGCCGGGGCGAGGCGCATGGATGCGCCGAGAGGGCGGGCTTTACAGGGACGTTACCTCCGCCCGTCCCCGATAAGCCGGAAGGAATAAGCCGAAGGTACCGCGCAGCGGCGATTTACCGCCGGGAGCCCGGGTTGCCAGGGCGGCGGCGATTGAGCCGCCATGGCACGTTCACAGGTTATGCCCCTACAGAGTAGCAAGGAACATAAAGTGAACGGAATGACCACCAGAGCCGTATGTTCCCCCTCACCCCAGCCCTCTCCCTCAAGGGAGAGGGGGTCGTCTGTGCAGGCATTATTTTATAGGGAACACCGGCAATGTACATATGGTTACACGCCGATACCAATCACTCACGGAAACCTCGAATTTACAGGGATATAGTTATTTCAACGGCCCCGCAGTGGGGTTAAATGAAAAACCAAATTCGAGGGTATGAGAATGAATAAAGTATTAGCTCTGGTTGTTGCCGCTGCTATGGGTCTGTCTTCTGCTGCATTTGCTGCTGACACTACCGCAACTGCTGCACCGGCTGCCGCACCTGCTGCAACCACCACCGCTGCCCCAGCAAAAGCGGTTCACCATAAGAAACATCACAAAGCTGCAGCGAAAAAAGAAGCCGCTGCACCTGCAACCGCAGCACCAACCGAGCAGAAAGCTCAGGCTGCCAAAAAGCACCACCACAAAAAAGCCGCTAAACCGGCTGTAGAGCAGAAAGCACAGGCTGCTAAAAAACACCACCACAAAAAAGCCGCTAAACCGGCTGTAGAGCAGAAAGCTCAGGCTGCTAAAAAGCATCACAAAAAAGCAGTAAAACACGAAGCTGCTAAACCAGCTGCACAGCCAGCTGCGTAAGAGTACAAGCTAAACCGTGCCCTTCGGGGCACGTTGGTAAACCGGCGCCGAACCGGAACAGGTTCCGCGCCGTTTTTTTTATCCGGAGGGCGTATGCTGCGACGCTATCGGTTTGAGCTGATTCTGATCCTGCTTATTTTATGCGCGCTCATCGCCAGCCATTTTTATCTTTCCTGATTGTAGCACGCTGATTTTACTCCCACTTTAGCGCTGTCCCGTCTATAGTATTTTCATAGGGTTCACTTTTAATAATCATAATTACCCCCACCAGAGTGTGATATGCGTAAATCTGTTGTGTTGTTACTGGGAACGTTTGGTCTTTTTTCTGGATTTTCACATGCGGATGATGGCGGTGATGACACCATTAGCGCGAAAGAGCTAAAGACGCTTTTTTTCGGTCATGACGATCGCACGCGCGTCGCCGATCCCACTCAGGCCCCCTGGGATGCTATAGGTCAACTGGAAACCGCCAGCGGTAACTTATGTACTGCGACGTTGATCACCCCGCAGCTTGCCCTGACGGCAGGCCACTGTCTGTTAACCCCACCAAACGGCAAGCCGGATAAAGCGGTTGCCCTGCGGTTTGTGTCGCAAAAAGGGACCTGGCGCTATGAAATCCACGGCATTGAAGGTCGGGTTGATCCCTCTCTTGGCAAACGCCTGAAACCGGATGGTGACGGCTGGATCGTGCCGCCGGGGGCTGCCTCATGGGACTTTGGCCTGATCGTTTTACGCTACCCGCCTTCAGGCATTACGCCGCTGCCGTTATTTGAGGGCGACAAAGCCGCACTCACCGCCGCGCTGAAAGCCGCCGACCGGAAGGTGACGCAATCGGGCTATCCTGTCGATCATCTGGATACGCTTTATACGCATACCGACTGTATTGTGACGGGCTGGGCGCAAACCAGCGTGCTCTCCCATCAGTGCGATACGTTACCGGGCGATAGCGGCTCACCGCTGATGTTGAAAACGGAAAACGGCTGGCAGCTGATCGGTGTGCAGAGCTCTGCCCCGGCGGCGAAAGATCGCTGGCGCGCCGATAACCGGGCCTTGTCCGTGACCGGTTTTCGCGACAAGCTGGAAGCGCTGGCGCAGCAGTAAATCAGCAGCGTCTGACCTTACGTAACGCTCTGATTGACTCAATCGGCATCGGCTGGCTGAACCAAAAACCCTGCAGTTGATCGCAGCCAGCCAGCCGCAGCAGTTTCATTTGCTTCTCGGTTTCCACCCCTTCTGCCACCACCGCCATGCCCAGCGCATTGGCGATCCGCACCGTGCCGCTCACCAGCGCGGCCGCCTGTTCATCGTGGTCCACCAGCCCGGCCAGGGATTTATCGATCTTGATGGTGTCGAAGTTAAAACGCCGCAAATAGCCAATGCTGGAATAACCGGTACCAAAATCATCCAGCGCCACCGCGGTGCCCAACGCTTTAAGATTGGCTATCGCCATGCGGGCACGCTCCGGATTTTCCAGCACGTAGGACTCCGTGACCTCAAGCTGCAGTCGGTGGGCCGGAAAACGGGTGGTCTCCAGCACGCTGGCCACTTTTTCTTCAAAGGCGGGATCGCGAAATTGCGCGGGGGAGATATTTACGGAGAGCTTTAAGTCGCCGTACGGCTGCAGATCCTGGCAGGCCCGCTGCAACACAAACTGGCCCAGCTTGTAAATCAGACCGCTGGTCTCCGCGATGGTGATAAAAATATCCGGCCCAAGCGGCCCGTCCGGACGACGCGGCCAGCGGACCAGCGCCTCGACACTGCTCATTGTCTGGCTGTGGGCGTCAATAATCGGCTGATACCAGACATCAAACTCATCGCGTTCCAGGCCGTCACGAATCTGATTTTCAATCGCCAGCTTGCGTTCCCGGACGCTGTTCAGCTCCGCATCATAGTGGGTAATACGCCCTTTCCCGCTCATTTTAGCGTGATACATGGCAATATCGGCGCGGCGAAACAGTTCTGAGCTGTTGCATTCAGTCAGGGTTCCGCTGGCGATACCGATACTGGCCCCGATATGGATGGTGCGTTCCCCCAGTTGAACCGGGGTGGTGAGAAAATCCAGCACCGAAACGGCAAAGGCGGTAGCCTGCGCCTCTGCATCATCACCGCCGATGGTCATGGCAAATTCATCCCCGCCCATCCGCGCCAGCATCCCACCCGGCGGCACGCGTTCACTCAGCGTTTTCGCAATCGCCACGATGAGATCGTCCCCCACGCTGTGGCCGTAGATATCATTCACATCCTTAAAACCATCGAGATCGATAAACACCACACTTTTGACGTCGGTATCACCGCGTAAACGCACCCGATCCAGCGCCTCGATGAGCGCACGCCGGTTAGGCAAGTGGCTTAGCCAGTCCGTTCTGGCAACCAGACGCGCCTGGCTTTCCCCTCGCGCAAGCTTGTACAGCCCCACGCTGCTCACCAGAATAAAGAGCAGGATCAGGGCCGACGCCAGCACCACAATCTGCCTGATATCAGAAGATGCCGCCTGGGCGGCCTGCGCCCCCGGAAGCCGCGCCTGCCAGTTAAGATAGCCCAGCAGCTCCCCAGCCGAACTGCGCAGCGGCATACTCAGCTCGTTAATTTTTTCCGGCGTAAAGTGAAGGTTATCGATCTGAAAGGTCGCTCCCAGGTCGGATAAGATTCTGGCGTTCAGATGACGGGTGATCACCAGATAGCGGCGTGTTCCGTCGGTAACCTGTAATCTTCCGACCATCGGGCGAATCAATCCAATGCCCACAAAAGCGACGCCGCTGCGTGTTTTGCTGATCCCGGCATAGATATTTTTATCGCTTGATAAGTCGCGCGCGTGCTGAGTAATAAGGGCTTTCAGCCCCTTACCGAAAAAATCGAGATTCGTCTCCTGAAAGGGCTGACTTTTAAACGATCCCCAGATGACATTGAAATGCTCATCCAGCACGAAGGTCCCGTCATAGAGGTTATTGATTTTAAAGCCAGCACCCCAGGTGTTATACAACCAGTCCGTATCGAGCGTGGGACGGTAGGCCTCCTGCACCGCATCGTCCCAGACGGCGTTATCCAGCACCAGCGAGGAGACGCGATTAACCGAGGTCTGAATAGCCCCCTGCACGGAAAGCGCCGTACGGTGTTCATCAATTTCGTTGGTTTTGGTGCTGATAAGATGCAGGGAAAGATAGAGCAGTGCGACGATGGAGATGATTAAGCCGATCCCCGCCATGAAGACCATGGCAAACAACGTTCTCGCATTGGGAATATTGCGCCAGCTTAATGTGCGATACATCAGCCATCCTCTTCATGTTTTGCTTTTCTAAGCGTAATACAGGCAGCGAATTTCGCTGCCTGTAAATCATGGTTTGAGGTCTGTCAGGCGAGTTTTATCATGATCATGCCGGCAAGCAGCAAGATCAGCCCCATCCAGCCCTTGTTATTTAAACGCTGGCCGAAGAGCACCCAGCCTGCGGCCAGCGTGGCGGCGATACCAAAACCACCCCACAGCGCATAGGCCACCGAAAGATCGATCCCTTTTACCGCCTGGGACAGGGCGCTGAACGCCCCGAGAACCGCGGCAATCGACATCAGGCCGTAGAGTTTACGGCGAAAACCATCGGAGAATTTCAGCAGAACGTTCGCCAGGATTTCCAGCACAATGGCGAGCCCCAGCCAGGCCGCATGAACCCATTCAAACTGTTGCATGGTTCTGCTCCTTCTGCTGTTTGCCAGGTTTTCGGGTACCGGATTTAATCAGCACAATACCCGCAACCAGCGTCGTTAACCCGGCGACCTTCATTGGTGTTAATGTTTCGTCAAATATCAGCACGCTGAACAGCGTAATCAACAAAATACCGATCCCTTCCCACAGTGCATACGCGACGCCCAGCGCAATTTTTTTCACCGCAAACGAGAGGAAAATATAAGAAAGCGAAATCATCACCAGCATCAAAATAAAACCGGTGTTGCCATCGCTGATGCTTGCCCACTTCATAGACAGCGTGCCGGTAATTTCAGCGATAATTGCCAGCGTTAATAGGATCCAGTAAAACATGTTTTTCTCCTGCTTGAGAATATAATCCATCGTGGCCCGCTGCGTGCAGCAAACCAAAAAATACGAATTGAAATCAGACAGCTAAGCGCTTAGCGCCAGCTCAGGCAGAAGAGATGACTATAGTGCGGTGCGCCAGTGTTGCTCACCAGAAAGCAGGCAGAAGGAGGTGGAGTATACAGCGATATTGTTTGAAGAGTACGTCCTGAACATATTGTCCATAAAATTACAATTATCCGCGTTGTTGCTTCTCGTCTTTGCGGATGAAAATTGTCCTCGGTAGTTAAACACACCAAATTTGTACCATAAGCCAGGGTTTTACTCAAAGTCTTTGCAATTCTTTACCCATCCCGTTTGATTTTGGTTAGTTTATTGCAATGCCTTTCACCTTTATTATAAATAAAAAGATTTTTCCGGAGTCACCATGGCTAAACCCATCATTACCCTGAACGGGTTAAAAATTGTCATCATGCTGGGCATGCTGGTGATCATATTGACAGGCGTTCGTTTTGCCGCCGACATTATTGTGCCTTTTATTCTGTCCCTGTTTGTTGCAGTGATCCTTAATCCACTGGTACAGCGCATGACGCGGCTACGCATTCCGCGCGTGCTGGCCATCACGCTGCTTATCAGCATCATTATTGTGGCGATGGTCTTGCTGGTGGCGTATCTGGGGACCTCGCTAAACGAACTGGCGCGAACGCTGCCAAAATACCGCTCTTCGCTGGCGATACCGCTGCTGCAGCTTGAACCCTGGCTGCAGCGCGCGGGTATCGAAGTCTCGGTTGAGGAACTCCTGAAATATATCGACCCCAATGCGGCCATGACGATCGTCACCAGCCTGCTGGCACAGCTTTCCAATGCCATGACATCCATTTTCCTGCTGTTTTTAACGGTGGTGTTCATGCTGCTGGAGGTACCGCAGCTGCCGGCAAAACTGCAGCAGATGATGGTCCGTCCGGTTGAAGGGATGGGGGCGATTCAACGCGCGCTGGACAGCGTCTCCCGCTATCTGGTGCTGAAAACCGCCATTAGTCTGGTCACGGGCGGTGTTGTCTGGGTGATGCTTCTGGCGCTGGACGTTCGCTTTGCGTTTGTCTGGGGGTTGCTGGCGTTTGCGCTTAACTACATTCCCAACATCGGCTCCGTGCTGGCGGCGATCCCCCCTATCCTTCAGGTGCTGGTTTTCAGCGGCCTTTATGACGCGCTGATCCTGCTGGCCGGATACCTGGTCATCAATCTGGTGTTCGGTAATATTCTTGAGCCACGCATGATGGGGCGAGGGCTGGGACTTTCCACGCTGGTGGTCTTTTTGTCCCTGATATTCTGGGGCTGGCTGCTCGGGCCCGTTGGGATGCTGCTCTCCGTTCCGCTGACCATCATCGTCAAGATTGGTCTTGAGCAGACGGCGGGCGGGCAAAGTATCGCCGTGCTGCTGAGCGATATGAGCCATCAATAGCGGTCAGTCCGCCATCGACAGGAGGGGCTTGCGGGTCCTTCCATCTTCGCGATACGTACCGATCGCTCTCTGCCATTCCGCCAGTGGATACACCGTGACGTCGCTGTACCCACTGTTGGGCAAATTAAGCCAGATGCGGTCAAACTCGGCGCGCCACGCCTCAGCGCTGAGCGCATCCAGACCGTTTCGGATATGGAACCACGCCACGCGCGGCACGGGCCGCTGCTGTCTGAAGGTTTGCCCGGAGAGCAGGCCGTAGCAAACAAACATGCCCTGCTCGGGCATCACGCTGAGGATCGCTTCCGCAAGCGGCCCGCCGGTGGCATCGTAGACGATATCGCTGCGGGCGGCGACGGTGCCAATTCTGTTTGCGTCATGCTGCGCGACGGGAATGATGCCCATCGCCTCCAGCCGTTCAGCATGCACGGCAGAACGGTGAATGCCGTACACCGCTTCCGCCCCCGCCTGACGCGCCCACTGCCCCAGCAGGATGGCGCAATCCGACCCGGCAGCCGTGAGCAGCACCCGCTTTCCACGAGGCGGGTAGCGGGTCAGCATCATCTGCGCCGCCAGCGGGTTGATATAGGCCCGCGCGGCCAGATGTGCGTCGACGGTGTCCGGAACGGGTATCGCATACTCTGCCGGGCAATCAACATAGCGCTGCCAGGTGCCCTGACCGCGCAGCGGCAGGACGCGCTTGCCCACCAGATGCTTAAACGAGGCGGGCGCCTCGGTGACAACGCCGACACCTTCATACCCCGCTACCGCCGGTAACGGGGTTCTGTGGCGGTAGGCGCCGGTAATGGGAATGAGATCGGACGCGTTCACCGGAGAATACAGCATTCGCACGCGGAGATGACCCGGCGCAAGCGCCCCCAGCGGCGCGGTTTCAGGTTGCAGAACGGTTTCTGGCTCGCCAAAACGGCGATACCAGAGGGCCAGGTTTTCCATTACGATCTCACGGCTGCTAGCGGAACTACTCGCGCCAGCCCATTGCCGGTGCGACATGTTTGAGAATAGACTCAATCACGTGCGCATTATAATCCACACCCAGTTGGTTCGGTACGGTCAGTAAAAGCGTGTCCGCCTCGGCAATCGCCTCGTCCTTTTTCAGCTGTTCAACCAGCTTGTCCGGCTCCGCGGCATAGCTGCGCCCGAAGATGGCGCGCGTTTTCTCATCAAGATACCCCACGCTATCGCTGTCGTTGCGGCTGGCACCGAAATACATCCGGTCGCGGTCGTCCATCAGCGCAAAAATACTGCGGCTGACCGACACCCGCGGCTCGCGCGTATGCCCTGCCTCTTTCCAGGCCTGACGGTAAGCCCGAATCTGTTTTGCCTGCTGAATATGGAACGGCTCACCGGTTTCATCGTCCTTCAGGGTTGAGCTTTGCAGGTTCATTCCCAGCGTTGCCGCCCATACGGCCGTCGCATTTGAACCGGCGCCCCACCAGATACGCTCGCGCAGCCCTTCAGAATACGGCTCCAGGCGCAGCAGCCCCGGCGGATTCGGGAACATTGGCTGCGGGTTCGGTTTGGCAAACCCTTCCCCGCGCAGCACCTCAAGCAGCACCTCGGTATGACGACGCGCCATATCCGACTCGTTTTCCCCTTCCTGCGGGACATAGCCGAAATGACGCCAGCCATCGATGACCTGCTCCGGCGAGCCACGGCTGATGCCAAGCTGCAGGCGACCGCCGGAAATCAGATCCGCCGCGCCCGCATCTTCGGCCATGTACATCGGATTTTCATAGCGCATATCGATCACGCCGGTACCGATTTCGATGGTCTTCGTTTTTGCGCCAATGGCGGCCAGCAGAGGGAACGGCGAGCTAAGCTGTCGGGCAAAGTGGTGCACGCGGAAATACGCGCCGTCTGCCCCCAGCTCTTCAGCCGCCACGGCTAAATCGATGGACTGCAGCAGCGTGTCTGCCGCCGAGCGCGTGCCGGACTGCGGTGAAGGCGTCCAGTGACCAAAGGATAAAAACCCGATCTTTTTCATAACCATGTGTCCTGATAATGCGTTGCGTTCTGTCCACTTTACGCATTACCCGGTAAGAATAAATGCCGTTTATTTAACGGAATGATTCAAATAAATTGACAGAATTGAGCGGGGCGTCATTACGCGCCATAATGGGATATAATATCCCCCACTTTTTTCATGGCAGGTAAAACCGGCAATGGCTCTGATCCCTAAAAACTACGCGCGGCTGGAAAGCGGTTATCGCGAAAAAGCATTAAAAATCTATCCATGGGTGTGTGGACGCTGCTCGCGCGAGTTTGTCTATTCCAATCTGCGTGAACTCACGGTTCACCATATCGATCACGACCATACCAATAACCCGGAAGATGGCAGCAACTGGGAGCTGTTGTGCCTGTTTTGCCACGATCACGAGCATTCGAAATACACCGAAGCGGATCAGTACGGCACCACCGTGGTCGCAGGGGAAGACGCGCAAAAAGACGTGGGCGTCGCCACGTTTAACCCGTTTGCCGATTTAAAAGCGATGATGGATAAGAAGAAGTAATCCTCTTCCCCTCGCTCACATCGTGCTCTGCGAATTTAAAATGTCCAGGTGATAGCGGCGGTTGCAGACCCCTCGTTGCGCCGCATCACGATCGGGCTGTTATTCGCACGATCGCTAAGCCAGGTATAGTCCGCGCTCAGGACCGTCCCCCAGTGAGCATCGAACTGATGGCTCCAGGTCAGGCTGGTATCGACGCCATAAAATCCACCCGGCGCTGAATAGCGGCGATATCCAGTGCGGCGACTCTGCTGCTCGCTGACCCCATACCACGTATTCAGATAACGGCTGTCGCCAAACAGGGCCGCAGACTGCAAGGCGACCGTGTCCTGGTTATTTTGTAAAGGGATTAGCGTCACGGAGGCCTGATAGCTTACCCCCTGGCTGTCCGTTAACGGCAGCGTCGCTTTGCCTTCCATACTCAGCCATGGCTCGGTCTGCCAGCCTACGGCAAGGCCGGTATTCAGGGTGGCATCAATGTCCCCCATCCCTTTCAGATTGTTTGCCCCCTCACGCCAGCCAGAATTTTTCTCAGCCCTTCCAAAGTCGTAGCCCAGCGTGTGTTCGAAATACCAACCGCTGTCATTTTGCAGGTCATATCCCACCCCTTTTTGCGCATCAATAAAGAAAGCGCCTTTACGACCCTGCAGCACCGGAACCACCTGCCACACCTGCTTGTCTGAGCCTGAGTAACGCGGGGCATACTGCCCTCCCAGCCCGACGGTTAAGGAATCGGACGCGGTGCCATCATCCGCCTGCACGCCAGACGTCACGACCATCAGAAGCGGGACGGACATATACAGGACTTTTTTTATCGCTATCATACTGCTCTCCATACAGACGCTGGCGTCTCCTGATTCAGGGGCGACCACACAATGTTGGCGCAGTATGATTTGGCTGAATCAATGAATCGTCGGGATAGTGTTAAGAAATGGTCAAGGTGAACGGATGTTGTCCAGAAGAGTGCTGATTATTGAAGATGACGCCGATGCGGCTGGCGTGCTCGAAGCCTATTTACGGCGTGAAAATTACGACGTGACCATTACCGGGGACGGTCTTTCCGGCCTGGATATGGCGCAGCGGTGGAAGCCCGACCTCATTCTGCTGGACGTAATGCTGCCGGGGCTTAACGGCACCGAGGTGCTGGCGGGCCTGCGTCGTAAAAGCGATGTGCCGGTGATTATGGTTACGGCCATGGGGGATACTCCCGATCGCATTGGCGCCCTGCGTTACGGTGCCGATGATTACGTTGTGAAGCCTTATCATCCGGGCGAAGTGGTGGCGCGGGTGCAGGCGGTGCTGCGGCGCAGCAGTAAAAAAGAGACAGACGAAGCGATCCTTCGCTGGCAAACGCTGGAGGTGGATGTCGCCGCCATTGTGGCGAGCGTGGATAACGGCGACGACGCCCCCGTGATGCTCGATCTTACGCCAACGGAATTCTCGCTTCTGGCAACGCTGCTGCGTTCTCCTGCGCACCCGTTCTCCCGCCAGTATTTACTGGAACACTGCTTGCCGGAAAGCGAGGCGCTGGAGCGCGTGGTGGACACCCATATTTATAACCTGCGTAAAAAACTCGAAGCGGCGGGTATTTCCGGCGTGCTGATCAACGTTCGCGGCGTGGGTTACAGGTTCAGACAGCCATGATAAAAAACCGACACGCCTCTCTGTGGCGCTGGATTTGCGCACGCATTTTAGCGCTGGCCATCGGCAGCGTGATCGTCATTGCCACCTGCATGTGGTTGCGCTATGCGGTACAAAACTACTGGATCATGGGCAAGATGCCGCCAGCGGTCCGGCAGGAGTTTCTTACGCTCAGCCAGAACCCGCAGGCCAATCCGGCCCGCTTCCACACGATTGTGGACACATGGTGGGGCCTGAGCTATTCCACGCCGTCTATCGCCTCAGCCGACTGGGTCACGGTAGCCCTGCTGGTGCTGGTAATGATCCCGTTTATTGTGGTAATGGGGCTAAAACACGCCCGCCCGCTGGCGCTACAGTTCAGCCGACTTCGCGATGCGGCAAAGGATGTCGCCGAAGGTCAGTTTGGCCGTCAGGCAGAGCTGATCAAAGATGCACCGGCAGAAATGGTCAGCTTTGCGACCGACTTTAACTCTATGACGGGACAACTTGCCCGCTATGAGAAAGAGCTCCGCGCCTCGCACGTCGCGATGGCGCATGAGCTGCGCTCGCCCCTGACGGCCGCCATCGGGCGTCTGCAGGGCATGTTAGACGGCGTGTTTGATGCCAGCCCGGCGCAGCTGGGCATGGTGATGAAACAGCTCCAGCACCTCAACCGCCTCACCGATGAACTCCACCTTCTCTCTTTGGCAGACGCGGGTAACCTTGTGCTGGAGGACCAGCCGTTCTGTCTGGATGAGCTGATTCAGGAGCGGGCTGCCTGGATCATGCCCCAGGCGGATGCGCATCATTTCAGGATAACGCTGCGTAACCCGCACACCAGCCCCTTCCGGGGCGATGCGTTCCGTATGGGGCAGGTCGTTACCATCCTCATGGAAAATGCGCTACGTTACGGACGCGAAGGCGGTCACCTTGAGGTGGCACTGCATTACGCCAGCGGGCATTACATCCTCGAATTCACCGATGACGGGCCGGGCGTGTCGCCCCAGTTCTTACCGGAAATGTTTAAACGCTTTAGCCGCGAGGAGCAGTCCCGCGCGCGGCATTCCGGCGGCAGCGGCCTTGGTTTGTCCATCGCCCGGGCGATTTGCCAGGCGCATGGGAGTGAGATTAGCGCGTCATTACCGGAAACCGGCGGCCTCGCGGTGCGCATTTTGTTGCCCTGGCATCCCTCCGATAATGAAAATCGCCACTCTTGATAAAGCCTTGACAGAACATCGAATCTTTCTCGACGTAGCGCGCATTTAATAACGCCATTCCCTTTATGGAGCGGCGTTATGTCAGACGAATTTTTTCTCTCCCTCCGCCACTGCCTGCATCATTTGTACGGCGTGGCGCGCACCCTTTCCTGGCTGCATTTTCTTCCCCTGGCCCTGCTTGCGCTGGCGATTTTTCCGCTGACCGGCTGCGGTGATAAACACGAAAATAAGCCCAACCCTGTGCGAACGGTACGCTACGTCGTCGTTGGCACCACTCAAACCCTTCCCGCGCTGGAAAGAACCGGTGAGATCCATGCCCACGATGAAACGACCCTGAGCTTTCGTACCGGGGGCCGGATGCTGACGCGTAGCGTCGATATTGGTGACAGGGTCACCGCCGGACAGCTGCTGGCCACGCTTGACAATACGACCGGGCAAAACCAGCTCGACGGCGCTGAGGCCGATTATGAAGGCGCCAAAGCCTCAGCGCAGGTCGCCGCGCTTAACGTCAGTCGCATGCAAAAGCTCATGCCAACGGGTGCGATAGCCCGCACGCAGCTCGACAGCGCCCGTGCGGACTGGCTTGTCGCCCGCGCGCGCTTAAAAAGCAGCGAGGCCGCGTGGCGAAATGCCCGCGAAAGCCTCGGCTGGACGCGCCTGAACGCGCCACAAGCGGGCGTCATTACGGCCGTGAACGCCTCTGCGGGACAGGTTGTCAGCGACGGTCAGTCCGTGCTGACGCTGGCAACCGGGGAAGTCCGCGACGTGGTGTTTGATATTGCCGCGCCCGATACGATCCCGCCTCTGGATAAGGCGGTTTTGCAGGTTTCCCTGCTCAGCGCACCGTCGGTACAGGCGTCTGCCCTACTGCGGGATATCACCCCGCAGGCCGATCCTCAGACCCGCACCTGGCGCGCCAGGGCCACCCTGCAAAACCCGCCGGCGGCCATGGCGCTGGGTGCCAGCGTTACCGTCACGTTGCCATCGTCAGCCCCGCACGGGTACACCCTTCCCGCGTCCGCGCTGACCCGAGCCGGCGACAAACCGGCGGTTTTTGTGATTACCCCGCAGTCGCGGGCGCAACTACGCGTGGTGGTGCCCGCCAGCTATACGGCCACCTCTGTCATGATTGCCTCCGGCCTTGAGCCCGGCGACAGGGTGATTACAGCGGGCGTGAGCACATTACGATCCGGCGAGCCGGTGATTGCCGAAGAGGTTCAGCCATGAACACAGGATCGGAAACCAAATTTAACCTCTCCGCCTGGGCGTTGAAGAACCAGCAGATGGTCAGCTTTTTCATGCTGCTGGTGATTGCGATGGGCGTGTTCTGCTATGAAAAGCTGCCGCGTAACGAAGATCCGGCATTCACCATTAAAACGGCCGTCGTCTCCGCGCAGTGGCCGGGAGCATCCGTGGCGAATACCACCCGACTGCTGACCGATACGCTTGAAAAAAAGCTGCAGGAAACGCCCTGGCTGGACTATCTCGAAAGTGAAACCCGGGCCGGACGCACCGTTATCCACGTCAACCTCCGTGACGATACGCCCCCGCAAAGCGTGCCGGGCATCTGGTATCAGGTTCGCAAAAAAATGCAGGACATCGCGCCGTCCCTGCCTGAAGGGGTGCAGGGGCCTGCCGTGGACGACGAGTTTGACGACACGTTCGGCACAATTTACGCCTTTATTCCCGATGGTTTCACCCTGCGAGAGGTGCGGGATCGCGCAGAGACAATACGGCGCGAGCTCATGTCTCTGCCGGATATGGGAAAAACTACCCTGCTGGGCGAACAGCAGGAGCAGTGGGTTCTCGCCTTTTCTCCGGCGCGCCTGGCCGGTATGGGGCTGGATATTCAGGCGGTCGCCGACGCCCTCCGGGCGCAAAACGCCGTTGTCCCGGCAGGAACGATGCGTACCGGGCAGGAGAACATGGCGATAAAGGTCAGCGGGGCGCTCACGACCGAAGAGAGTTTACGCGCCGTCACGCTGCACGTTAACAATCGCTATATCCCGCTAACCGACATTGCCACCGTCACCCGGGAAATCGCCGAGCCACCGGCCCCGGCCTACCGGGTGAACGGCAAACCGGCTATCGGGCTGGCGGTCTCGATGGCGCCAACGGGCAATATGCTGCGTTTCGGTGCTGCGCTGAACGCAAAAATGGCGACCCTCAGCGCCGGGCTGCCGCACGGTATTGAGATGGTGAAAGTCGCCGATCAGTCAGCGGTGGTGAGTGATGCGGTAAGCGGGTTTATCCGGGTGCTTATCGAAGCCGTTGTTATCGTGCTGGCGGTCTCATTTGTCTCGCTGGGTTTACGGGCCGGACTGGTGGTGGCGACGGCCATCCCGCTGGTGCTCGCCATGACGTTTGCCGGCATGATGCTCGCAGGCATCGGCCTTCAGCGTATCTCGCTCGGGGCGCTGATCATTGCCCTGGGCCTGCTGGTGGATGACGCCATGATCGCCGTCGAAACGATGGTCTCCGGGCTGGAAGCCGGGGATTCCCGTCGGCATGCGGCCACCCATGCATTCAAAACGACGGCCTTCCCGATGCTCACCGGTACCCTGGTGATGATTGCCGGCTTTATTCCCGTTGGTTTTGCGGCCTCCAGCGCCGGTGAATACTGCTTTTCCCTGTTTGCGGTGGTGCTCATCGCCCTGCTCTGTTCCTGGGCCGTCGCGATCCTGTTTTCGCCGCTGACGGGCACGTGGCTGTTGCCGGAAAAAGTCAGACATCACGCGGCGGGTCCCGGAAAGATCGCGCGCGGGTACGGACGGCTTTTACGCCTGGCACTGCGTCACCGGGTCGCTACCGTGCTGCTCGCCCTTTCCGCGCTGGGGCTGTCCGTGTACGGCACGACGTTTATGCAGGGCGAGTTTTTCCCCGCCTCGGACCGGCCCGAGTTGCTGGTCAGCCTGACGCTTCCGGCCAACGCGTCGCAGCCGGAAACGTTAAGAGAGGTGGAAAAGCTTGAAAAAGCGCTGGCCGACAACAGCAATATCGATCGCTTTTCGACGTACGTTGGCTCGGGCGCCATCCGTTTTTACCTGCCGATGGACGTGCTGCTGGAAAATGAAAATATCGCCCAGATGGTTGTGGTGGCTAAGAACCTTGAGGCGCGGGATCGTCTGCATGCGCAGTTGAACAGGTTCCTGGCGACACAATTTAGCGACATCATCACGCGCGTGTCGCCCCTTGAACTGGGGCCCCCCGTCGGCTGGCCTATCAAATACCGGGTGAGCGGGCCTGATTATCTGCAGGTCCGGGCGTTTGCGAACCGTCTCACGGACGCGATTGGGCAGTCCCCGTTCTCTCGCGACGTTAACCAGACGGCCGGAGAGCCGGAGAGGGTCATCACCCTTGAGGTGAATCAGACGGCGGCCAGGGCGGCGGGAATATCGTCAGAAAGCCTCGCCCGCACGCTGAACACCGTCTGGTCCGGCAGCGTTGTCACGTCCATCAGGGATAACGACCGCCTTGTCGACGTGGTGCTCCGGGCCACGGACGATGAACGTCACAGCACCGCCACCCTCTCCTTGCTCACGATTCAGGGGAATGACGGTAAAAAAATTCCGCTCAGCGCCGTCGCGACGCCGGTCTGGGGCGTGGACGATCCGGTTATCTGGCGTCGCCAGCGCGTGCCCTTTATCACTGTGCAAACGGATCTTGCCCCGGGGCTGAAGGCTGAAGCGGTATCCGCGGCGCTGCGTCCGGCGGTGGATAAACTGCGCGCGAACCTGCCGGCAGGTTACAGCATTGAAGAAGGCGGCGCGGTTGCCGAATCGGATAAGGGGAACAGCTCCGTCTTTACCGTTCTTCCGGTAACGCTGGTCATCATGCTGTTGCTGCTGATGCTTCAGCTGCGGCGATATTCCCGGATGCTGCTGGCCCTCCTGATGGCCCCGTTTGGTTTACCGGGGATCGTGCTGGCTATGCTGCCCGGCGGAACGCCGATGGGGTTTGTCGCGCTGCTGGGCGTCATCGCCCTGGCGGGGATGATCGTGCGGAACGCGGTGATATTGATTAGCGAGGTTGACAGCAATCTTGCTCAGGGGATGACAAACGATGCCGCGATTATGGCGGCTGCGGAACACCGGGCCAGACCCATCTGTCTGACCGCCTGTGCCGCCATTCTGGGCATGATCCCCATTTCTCACCAGGTCTTCTGGGGTCCAATGGCCTATGCCATCATCGGCGGGCTGCTGGTTGCGACGCTGGTGACGCTGACCGTGTTACCCGCGTCGTTTAGCCTGCTGTTACAGTGGGGCACTCAGAGCAAAGCCACAGAAGATGAACTGCGCTGAGGCTCCACCGTTTCCCGGCTGATTACGCGGCGGTCAGTGCAAAACGGTCTTTCAGGACATGGCGGATTTCATCCTCCGCCAGCTGCCGCGCTTCAGTGCCGTTCGCGGTGATGGTTTTCAGCATATCGCCCAGTAAAATCTGACGTCCCTCCGGGCTGTGCTGCACCACCACCCGCTTCTGCACAAAGATCGCATCCGGGTGCGTGGAGTTAAGGTAGTTGGCCGGGACGAAATCAATCCATTCCTGAGGTGTGAGATCAAAGCCGTATTGCCGGGCCCACTCTCCCTCCACCTTCGCTTCAAGCAGATATTCGCCCTCCGCATTGCGGCTCAGTCGGAACGTGTCGAAATCCTGCGTAATATCCACATCAAGCGTGTCCAGCGCCATCGGCGCACGAATGCCGTAGCTGCCGAACCCGAGGTCGCAAAGCCACTGTCGGCTCTCCACCTCGGCAATCAACGCCATATGGGTTTTCGGCCGCCGCGCGGGGTAGAACATCGGGCGCGCCGCCACGAAACGGTAAGGTATCCCTAACGCCGCCAGCGCCATGGCAAAAAGCCCGTTTACCTCGTAGCAGTAGCCGCCACGCCCCTGCGTTAACACCTTATCGGCAATGTCGTCTGGCGCCAGCGAGACAATTTTACCCGCCTGCACGTCCAGATTTTCAAAGGGAACGGAAAAGAGCTGATGACGCATCAGCGCATGCAGGGTGGCCGTATCGGCAGCCGCTGGTCCGGTGTAGTTTATGCGTTTGAAATAGGTGGAAATGTTGAAATTATCGCTGTGCATAATGCCTCCTTGTCCTGAACATGCCGGACACTATAGATGGCGCGCATCATTGGCTGTATAGTCAGTTTTATCGAAAATTAGCCTGAACAGATACCCATGTCTGCCCCGTCCCAGTCGTCCCCACACTATCGCCGAATTGCCGAGATGCTGCGCCTCACGCTGACGTCTGGCGCGCTGCGCGCCGGTGACAGGATGATCTCCGCGCGTAAACTGGCCGAGCGCGAGCACGTTAGCCTTCCGACGGCGCTGGAGGCCCTTCGCTGCCTCGAGGCTGAAGGGCTGATCGTTGCGCGCCCGCGTTCAGGTTACTACATCCGCCAGACCAGCCTGTCACCGCGCGTGGAGCCCGCGCGCTCCTCACCCGGTCCGGTCCCCGTCACCCTATCCGCCGTGGCCCGGTCGCTGTTCAGCAGTGCAGAAGCCCGGCTGATCCCGCTGGGCGCCGCCCTGCCCGATCCCGCGTGGCTGCCAGGAGACGCGCTGCAGCGGGCGTTGCACTCCGCGGGCCGTCGTCTGGAAGCGCATGGACAGAGCTACAGCCTGCCCCCGGGAAGAGCAGACCTACGAAGTAAGATTGCCGCGCGCTCTGCGCAATGGGGAGCCCGGTTCAGCGCGGACGATCTCATTATCACCTCGGGCGCGACGCAGGCGCTGCGCCTGGCACTTCGGGCCGTGTGTCAGCCAGGTGATGTGGTGGCAATTGAGCAGCCCGCCTACTTTGGCACGCTCCTGCTGCTGGAGGATTTAGGCCTGAAGGCCTTAGCGATCCCCACCGACCCTGTGGAAGGCCTGCTGCTGGAGCCGCTGGCTGACGCCATTCGCTGCCATCGCCCCGCTGCCGTCCTGGCCTCACCCACCGTGCAAAACCCGTTGGGTGCCAGCATGCCCGTCGCACGCAAGCAGGAACTGGTTGCCCTGCTTGAAGAGGCAGAAATTCCGTTGATTGAGGACGATGTTTACGGAGATCTGGTCGGTGAGGGGCAACGCCCTCCGGCCTGCAAGGCGTTCGACCAGAGCGGGAATGTGATTTACTGCAGCTCCCTGTCTAAAACGCTTGCGCCGGGGTGGCGAATCGGCTGGATTGCCGCCGGACGCTACCACACGCAGGTCTTGCAGGCCCGCATGGCCGGAGACTGGGCTGGTGCACCGCTGCTGGAAGCCGCGACGAGCGAGATGCTGGCAAGCGGCGACTACGACCGTCACCTGCGGCGGCTCAAGCGGCGGATCGCGGTGGGATTAGCCGCCGTCGTGGCGCGGGTCGAGGCCAGTTTTCCCCCCGGAACCCGCGTAAACGTACCCGCAGCCGGCTTTTTGTTGTGGGTAGAACTGCCTCAGCAGATCAACGCCCTGGAGGTGCATCGTCGCGCGCTGGCGCTGGGTATTGGCGTCAGCCCCGGCCCCCTGTTTTCTCCTGGCGCAGAACTCACGCACTTTCTGCGGCTAAACTGCGCAAACGAACCGACGCCCCGCCTGCTCAATGCCGTAGGGCAGATTGGGGCCCTATGCCATGAACTGGCCGTTTTCACACCAGACTCTCCAGCCACTCGGTAAATACCCGCACTTTGCGGGAGAGGTGACGGTGTGGGTAGAGCAGTGACAGCTTGCGGTCCGGCGAGCGATAGGCTGGCAGGACCTCAACCAGCAGGCCGCGGTCAATGTAAGGCTGGAGAAAGAGATTCATCCCCTGCATTAACCCCAGCCCGGCCAGGCCTGCCGCGATGTAGGCCTCGGAGTTATCCACCACAAGCTTACCGGGTAAAGTCATCTCCGCGACGCCTTCTGGCGTGGTAAACGTCCACGGATGAATATGTCTGCTGCTGGTATTAATCCAGTTGATGGCCTGATGTTTGCGTAAATCATCCGGCGTTTCTGGCGTACCGTGTTTTGCCAGCCAGGCCGGGCTGGCGCAGGTCGTGATTTTGATGTTCCCGATTTTACGCGCGATATAATCGCCGTCGTCCAGCTCTCCCACCCGCAGCACGCAGTCCAGACCATCCCGCAGCATATCCCGACGGCGGTCAGAGCTGCTCAGAATGATGTCGATCTCAGGATGCTGACGATAAAAATCAGGCAGATTGGGTATCACCCGCAGCGTGGCAAAAGAGACCGGCATATCCACACGCAGCTGACCGTGTATTGCCCGGTCCGTACCAAACGACTCCAGTAATTCGTCCGCCTGCGCCAGCAGGGGTTTACTCTGGCGATAGAACGCCTCCCCATCCGGCGTCAGGCTAATCCGACGCGTTGTGCGCTGCAGGAGCCGCGTGCCGCTGTGTTGCTCCAGAAGCTGTAACGCTTTGGTGACTGCAGGGCGATGGACCTGCAGATTCTCCGCCGCCTGGGTAAGACTACCTGACTCGACAATTTCAATAAAAATTCGAATAGATTCAAAGAGATTTATTTGCATAAAGGATTTCAAACCGCGAACGGGATATTGTTATTGATTTTATAACAGTGATGAATCTTTTGGGCTATTTTTCCTAACAATATTGCACCCTACACTCTCCTCCATTCAAACGTAAGGGAGAGTCTGCTATGAAAAATAACCGTATCTGTCAGATCCTGGGTATCGAAAAGCCTGTTATTCAGGGGCCGTTATCCTGGCTTACCGATGCCCGTTTAGTTGCCGCGGTCAGCAATGCCGGCGGGCTCGGCGTGCTGGGACCCAATGCAGGCTTAACCGCCGACACCGCGGTCTCCACGCCGGAAGCGACAGCCGAAAAAATGCGCGAAGAAATTCGTAAAACCAAACGGCTGACCGAAAAACCGTTTGGCGTGAACCTGATCCCCACCGCCGTTAATGACGTCTGGACTGGACCAATTCTTAAGGTGGTAAAAGAGGAAGGCGTCAGGGCCGTGGTATATACAGGCTATGGGGAAGGCAGCATTATTCCCTCGCTGTTCAGTGAGTTAAAAGAGGCAGGGATCGCTATTATCTACCGCGACATCAATCCCACGCCGGAAAACACCCGTCTCGCAGAAGATCTGGGGGCAGACATTATCGTCGCCACCGGTTTTGATGAAGGCGGAACGTTACCCGCAACGGCGCTTGGCACCTTTTCCATCGTGCCGCTGATTGCCGATGCCGTGAAGCACATCCCGGTGATGGCCGCGGGCGGTATTACCGATAATCGCACCGCCAGAGCGGCGCATGCGTTAGGTGCGGAAGGCGTGTTTGCCGGATCGGTCTTTATCAGTACCGAAGAAAGCCGCGTGCCGCAGGGGGTCAAAGAGAAAATTGTTGCCGCCAACGGCCTGGACTTACTCCTTTTTCGCACCGTGCCCCATTACTACCGCGCGCTTCCCGGCAAGCTGGCGGAAAAACTGGCATCGATGGATAAAGCAGGCGCAAGCAACGACGCGCTGGGCAAGGCGATGGGAGGATTACGGGGCCTGCGTCTGGGCATGCTGGAAAATAACACCGATGAAGGCTATATCGCGCTCGGCACGGGGATTGGGAACATCCGCAGCGTGAAAAGCGTGGCCGAGATCGTCAATCTGTTAGCGGTTGAGTAAGCCCTCGGCGTCCTGACGGTTATCAGGACGCCATCTGTTCTCAGGGAATAATCCGCGCGGCTCTCAGCTGCGCAAACAGGCGGAAAAACATCTCATCGGTCGCCTGCATTTGCGTAAAGCCCGCCCTGCGCAGCTTGCTCCCGTCACCGAACATGTCGTAATCCCAGCTAAAGACAAAATCGGCAAACCGCCCGTCGCTTAGCTGCAAAATATCCGCTTCCACCAGCCGCTCTTCGGCAAGCTCGCGCCATACGCCGCGATAGTCGTTAAACAGCTGATGAAATGACAACCTCACCGGCGGCGCAGAGTCCAGTTCAAACCAGCGTACGATGCGCGGCCACAGCTCGCTCCAGCGCCAGATATCGCCATTGTTTACGTTGAAGGCCTGATTCTGTGCCGCAGGTGACGTGGCGGCCCACAGCGTTGTCTCGGCCAGCAGCCCGGCGTCGGTATGGTCAACAATGCTGTGCCAGGTCTGTTCTGAACCGGGAAAACGCAGCGGTAAACCCAGCGCCTTACACAGGGAGGCGTACAGAGCGATGCTCAGCGCAAGGTTCATGGCATTGCCCGGCACCGCACTCCCCACCACGCCCGGCCTGATGGCATTCCAGTGCCAGCCTTTCCCCCGCTGAAACTGGCTGAGCCACGTGAGCTGCGCGGCGTTAAATTCGGCACCCGCTACGCCGGGATCGCTTTCCCGCGCCGGGGTTTTAAACGGCCCCAGATGCGCACCGTAGACTTTGTAGCCCTGCATCAGGCTTACCGTCTGCAGCGGTGCCGCTGTTTCGAGGGTGCTGACCAGGTTACGCAGCATGGTGACGTTCGGCTCAACCATGTCTGCCCAGTTCGCCGCGTTCGCCCAGGCGCTGTAAAAGATGTGGGTGACTCCGTTCAGGGCGTGCAGCGCCCGTGCAGTGTCCTGCGCATCCAGTAAATCGACGTTCACCACGGGGATGCCGTCAGGATGAGACGCGGCATGGCGGCTAAGGCCGATCACCTCCCACTGATGGTGCAGGAGCGTATTGACCAGCTGTCTGCCGACAATGCCGCTGGCGCCCGCGACCAGGGCGACGTTGTGTTGCTGCATCTTATTCATGATGTTTCTCCGGAAAGGGTGACAGACGCAGTGTGATATATTATTTTTTCTGGAGATATCCCATGAAACTGATGGCACTTATAAGCAGAATCATTAAATGAATAACAAGCTCAATGCCATTTCTACCTTTCTGCGCGTCGCTGAAGCGGGCTCGTTTTCAGCGGCCGCCCGTCAGACCGGTATTAAGCAGTCCGCCGTCAGTCAACAGATCGCGGCGCTTGAGGAATCACTGGGTGTGGTACTGCTGCACCGTACGACGCGTAAGATGAAGCTGACCGAACAGGGTGAACGTTACCGGCGTGATATGCAGCTTGTGCTGGACGCCATGGGGGAAGCGGAGAGGCGTTTACATCCTGTCGATCATAGCGTTCAGGGGCGCGTCCATGTCCAGTTACCGAGCGGCCTGGGGCAGATTTTTTTGCCGCATCTGCTGGCGCTGCAGCGTCTGCATCCCGAGCTGCAGCTGATGCTTTCCCTGGATGACCGCCTTGCCGATCTGGTGACGGAGGGCGTGGATGTCGCGATACGGCTGAGCAGTGAGCCCCCGCAGGCGCATGCGGCGCGCGTGCTGGGGCGTATTGAAACCAGGCTGTTTGCCGCCCCCGGCTTTCAGGCGGTACGCGCCGTCAGCGAGCTGGCGACGCTGCCACACGTGCGGTTCAGCGGCATTCCGCTGGGTGCTCCCCTGCGCCTGATGTCTGACGAGGAGACGGTCGAGGTCAACGTGAATACTGTTTTCCGTGCCAACACCAGCGACGCGCTGCTGCAGGCGCTTGAGTCCGGCATTGGTATCGGCGGCATGCAGCAGCCGCTCGTGACACGCGCGCTGCAAACCGGCACGCTGGTACCGGTGCTGCCCGACTGGCGGTTACCCGATCGCTTCCTCTATGCCGTCTATCCTGACGCCCGCTTTATTCCGCAGCGCGTCAGAAAGGTCGTCAGCGTGATTGAGCATTTACTGCCTGAAATAATAAAGAAAAACTGATTGTTTCCGCCGTAAATGACGTGCATTTTTTAATCGCAAAGAATAGAGTGTTTTTACCGTATTCCCTCTTTCTGGAGCACGTATGCCGGATTACCGTTTTTTCCAAAAAGGCCCGAACCTCATTGCGATTGAGAGCGCAAACACCGATGCGGCCGCTCAGCTCATCGCTCAGGGGTTTGAAAAACAGTTTGAGGAGATCGGCGCTGCGGATGAAAAAGAGGCACTTACCCGCCTTGCGGATATCCGTAAAAATAATGAGATCGATCGCCATAACTTCCTGTCCGGAGCGGGCGAAATGCCGCTGATCGGCGTGCTGGCGGCTGCGGCAACCTGGTTGATGCAAAAGAAATAACGCAACCATCCTCTACCTCGCCACCGGCAAATCGGCGTACCGCGTCGTATAGGCCGGTGACAACATCTCACGCTTCATCGCCCACGGTTTCTCAATCCCCTGCCCGGCGAACCATATCTTCCCTTTGCCGGAGTGATTTACGCTGTCGATCATCTCCATCAGCGCCGCGCTGTTGGCGCGCAGACGATTATCGTCAAACAAATTAAGCTGGGCGACGCCGCTGCTGAAAAAGTCCGCCAGCATGACCCCGGCCTTCATATAGCGATACCCGTCGAGCCATATCCGCCCCAGCCCCTCCGTGGCGGCGCGGATGATATCGCGCGAGTCATTGGTGGGCGTCATCAGGGTGACAGAAGCCTGATTGCCGTAATAAATTTCGTTGTCAGCGTGCGGGCTGGTGCGCACAAACACGCTGATAAAACGACAGTATTGATGCTCGCCGCGCAGTTTCTCTGCGGCGCGCTCCGCGTAGGCGCAAATCGCCTGATGCATCTCTTCGTATTGGGTAATGCGGTGTCCAAACGAACGGCTACAGATGATTTGCTGCTTCGTGGGGGTGTACTCTTCCAGGTCAAGGCAGGGCTCGCCGCGAAGCTCGCGCGCCGTGCGTTCCAGTACCACGTTGAAATGTTTGCGAATGACCCACGAGGAGGCCTCCGCCAGCTCCAGCGCCGTGGTAATCCCCATTGCGTTCAGTTTTTTCGTGATGCGCCGCCCTACCCCCCACACCTCCTCTACCGGCACCTTTGCCAGCAGTTTACGCTGCCGCTCCCGGCCTGAGAGATCGACCACGCCGCCGGTGCCCGCCCACCGCTTCGCCGCATAGTTGGCCAGCTTCGCCAGCGTTTTGGTCGGGGCAATACCGACGCCAACGGTTAAGCCCGTATTTTTATAGACCTGCGTGCGCATCTGGTGTCCGAACGCTTCCAGTGCAAGGCAGTTACCGATCCCTGAAACGTTCACGAACGCCTCGTCGATCGAGTAAATTTCTATGGCCGGAGCGAGATCCGTCAGCGTCTGCATCACCCGACTGCTGAGATCGGCATACAGCGCATAGTTCGAACTAAAGACGTAAACCCGCGACGGATAGCCCTTCTCTTTGAATTTAAAATAGGGCTCCCCCATTTTTATGCCGAACTGCTTTGCCTCCGGCGACAGTGAAATAATGCAGCCGTCGTTATTGGACACCACCACGATGGGCTTCCCCTGCAGATCGGGGCGAAATACCTTCTCGCAGGAGGCATAGAAGCTATTCACATCAACCAGCGCGAACATGTTTATGCGTTTTAAGCGTGTGGGTGACGACGCCGAAGATCTGCAGCTCCTCTTCGGACTGAAAGGTAATCGGCTGATAGCGGGCATTATGCGGCAGAAGTCTCAGAACCGGGCGGGTCTGTAACTCTTTCACCGTAAACTCACCGGCGACCGACGCCACGACGATGTCCCCATGTTCGGCATTTAACGAACGATCGACCACCAGCAGATCGCCGTCACCGATCCCCGCGCCAATCATGGAGTCTCCACTCACCTTGATAAAATAGGTCGCACTGGGGTGTCTCACTGCCAACCGGTTAAGATCGAGACGATCTTCCACATAGTCCTGCGCCGGGCTGGGGAAGCCACAGGCTACACGCTCTGCAAACAACGGTAATTCAATAGATTGGTTTGGATGATAAGAAAAGAGAGTGTCCATAATGCCTTTCTCGCCAAATACTGTATATAAATACAGTATTACGGATTATGGCCAGGGATCAAGGTCATTTCAGGAGGCGAACCCAAACGCGTTGAAGTGTCAGAAGATTTAAAACGCGCAAAGCCCGTAAGCACACTTACGGCTTTGCGCCTGTGACGATCAGTCCATCAGCGTATTCAATGTTTCCAGTGCGTCAGGCGGCAGCTGCAGTTCCCCCGCCGCGAGGTTTTGCCGCAAATGCGCCACGGAAGAGGTGCCCGGGATCAGCAGGATATTTGGGGAACGCTGCAGCAGCCATGCCAGCGCAACCTGCATTGCCGTGACGCCCAGTGAATCCGCGACAGCCTTCAGCCCGGACGATTGCAGCGGCGTAAAGCCGCCCAGTGGGAAGAACGGCACATACGCGATCCCCTGCTGCGCGAGCAGATCCACCAGCGCATCATCACCCCGGTTCACAATGTTGTACATGTTCTGCACGCACACCACCGGCACCAGCTTCCGGGCTTCCGCGACCTGGGTGGCCGTGACGTTGCTCAGGCCAATATGCCGCACCAGCCCCTGCTGCTGTAATTCTGCCAGGGTGGAAAGCGGTTCAGCAATCGATCCTTCCGCCGGCCCGTGTGCGCTAAACATGATCCGCAGATTCACCACGTCCAGCACGTCCAGCTGCAGATTACGCAGGTTGTCATGCACCGCCTGCGTCAGTTCCTGCGCGGAAAAGGCCGGCAGCCAGGCGCCTTTGTCATCGCGACGGGCGCCGATCTTGGTGACAAGCGTCAGATCGTCCCGGTACGGGTGAAGCGCCTCGCGGATCAGCTGGTTAGTGACATGAGGGCCGTAAAAATCACTGGTATCAATGTGGTTCACCCCCGCCGCCACAGCCTCGCGTAACACGTCCAGCGCGGCCTGCTTATCCTTCGGCGGCCCAAAGACGCCAGGCCCGGCCAGCTGCATCGCGCCGTAGCCCAGCCGTTTCACCGTCCGCGTCCCGAGCGCGTACGTCCCGCTTTTATCAATGCTGCTCATGTTGACCTTCCTCATAAAAATGATCCGGATTTACAACAGGTTCCCTCAGGGAGCCTTTAGTTAAGCGCGAGTTAATTAAAGTTTACATTCTCTACGACGATAGTAATGAAGTAACCCTGCATCTTCTCTAACGGACGACCGCTATGCTGAAAAATCTGCACGTGATTACCGGTATTATCTTTGCCCTCACCATATTCTGTCTGCTGCAAGTTGTCACGGGAGGGTTGTTCTACTCTGCCGTCAGTAACGATCGCCATAACTTCCAGAACTCCGGCGTGCTCAATGCCCAGCAGGAAAGCCTGAGCGACAGCGTGAACACGCTGGTGAAAACGCGCGTCACCGTCACTCGCGTGGCGATCCGCTATCTGAAAAACCAGCGTGACCCGGCTTCCCTGGCGGCGATCAATAAGCTGCTTGGCACCGCAGGCGACTCGCTGGCAAAAGCCGAAGCCTATAACAAAGAGTGGCAGAAACTGCCGCAGGTTAAGGGCCAGGAGGCGGCATTGACCGACGAGATGCAGAAATCATGGAACCAGATGCACGAAGTGATGCGCTTATCGATTGAGTATCTGCGTGCCGACAACTATCAGGCCTATGGGGATCTGGACGCGCAGCAGGCGCAGGACGACATGGAAGCGGTCTATAACCGCTGGCGCGCCGAAAACAACACCCTCCTGAAGGCCGCAACCGAAGAGAACCAGAGCAGCTTCACGCAGATGCAGTGGACCCTGGCGGCAATTCTGCTGGCCGTTATCGCGGTTCTGGTGGTCATCTGGCAGGGTTTACAGCACCTGCTGTTAAAACCACTCCACTCCATTATGAACCATATTCGCGCCATTGCAGGGGGCGACCTGACGCAGGATATCGCAATATCTGGCCGCAACGAGATGGGTCAGTTGGCCGCTGGCCTGCATGAGATGCAGCAGTCGCTGGTGACCACCGTCAGCGCCGTGCGCGGAAGCACCGATTCCATCTACACCGGCGCAGGCGAAATTGCCGCAGGAAGCAACGATCTGTCCGCCCGCACCGAGCAGCAGGCCGCCTCGCTCGAAGAGACCGCCGCCAGCATGGAAGAGCTGACCGCAACGGTTAAACAGAACTCCGATAACGCCCGTCAGGCCACGCTGCTGGCGAAAAACGCCTCTGAAACGGCCGCGCGCGGCGGTCACGTCGTGGATAACGTGGTTCGCACCATGAACGAAATCGCCGACAGTTCGCAGCAAATTGCGCATATTACCAGCGTGATCGACAGCATCGCGTTCCAGACCAACATTCTGGCGCTTAACGCCGCGGTGGAAGCCGCTCGCGCCGGGGAACAGGGGCGTGGCTTTGCGGTTGTCGCGGGCGAGGTCCGTACGCTGGCGAGCCGCAGCGCGCAGGCGGCGAAAGAGATCAAAGGGCTTATCGAGAACTCCGTCAGCCGGGTGAATACCGGCTCTGAGCAGGTGAGCGAGGCCGGCACCACCATGAAGGAGATCGTCGCCGCCGTTACCCGCGTGACCGATATCATGGGCGAGATTTCCTCTGCCTCTGACGAGCAGAGCCGCGGTATTGAGCAGGTGAGTCTGGCCGTTTCGCAGATGGACAGCGTGACGCAGCAAAACGCCGCGCTGGTGCAGGAGTCCGCCACGGCGGCTGCGGCACTGGAAGATCAGTCCGAGCAGCTGCGCCAGGCGGTAGCGGCGTTTCGTCTGAACGGCAAAGAAAAAGCGGTCGCTCCACGCCCGGCCAATCTGAAAACGCCACAGCTGCTGCGCCCGGCAACGACAACCCCCTCCACCGACAGCAACTGGGAAACGTTCTGAGTCTCAGGCGGGCGAGAATATCGCCCGCTAGCGGCTGCGCTTGGCGTGCCGCTCCCAGTTTTCCTGTTTTGCTTCATCGGATTTTCGCAGTGAGACATAGCATGCCCCGCTGCCGCCGTGATGCGGCAGCGCCACGCAGAAGGCCTGCACTTCCTCGAACTCGGTCAACCAGCGCGCCAGATAGCTGCGCACTACATTGGGATGCGAGTTCTGCTCCCGCCCTTTCCCGTGAATAATAATCAGGTTACGTAACCCGTCACGTCTGGCCTGGCAGATAAAAGAAAACAGCATCTGACGGCAGCGTTCGGCAGGCTGACGCAGGAGGTTTAAGCTGGCCTGGCGGGCATATTTACCCGAGCGCAGCTTATCGATAACGCCCTGCTGCACCCCTTCGCGCTGGAACGCCAGCGGTTCTTCCAGGGGAAGAAGGTCAAGAAAATCGAGCGTCAGGAAGTTATCCAGCTGTTCATTATCCACCTCCTCGCGCACCCGGGTATTGCGGCTGGGCTGCCAGTGAATATCCGGGCCACGCTTCAGCGGCTGGACATCTTCCATGGCGTCAAGAAAAAAGGATTTGTCGTCAGGGTTCATGGATATCCTCCGGCTACAACTGAGGACGGTACTATACCTGCGCCCGAGACAGGCCTCAATCACCGTTACAGGCCGTCGTGCGCAACAAATATTAACATGATGAATATATATAGTATTTATAAAATAAACTTAAATATGACTTAACTAAAATTTCAGCAAAGATGAAATAAGTGATTTGTGTTAAATTTTCGTAAAATCAAACACTCAATATCCTTTCATTTTGCGGGAAAGGTGTTATACCTAAATATACCTGCTTCATGGATATAATACTCAGGATTGGCGAAAGGACGCACTGCTGTGTGTACTGGAGGGTCTGTCAGATGTCGGACAGACCCTGTTTTTTTATGGTCGGCTTTTCACGCCACGACTATTTTCCTCGCTTCCCTTCTGAACTGTGTAATTAATGATTCGGCAAGGGGCGTCTGACGTGAATCACGGCGCTGAATTAAATAATATGCTGCTTTTGGAAGCGATTCGACAACCGGCAGCATGACCAGGCGGTGCGCCAGAAGCGGGTCACAGCCCAACTCCTGCGGCAATATGCTTAGAAAATCACTTTGCGCAACCAGGCTAATACAGGAGGAAAAGGTTTCACAGACCACACCAATTCGCGGTATTTGCGAACGATCGCTAAATACCTCTTCTAATTGCTTGTAATAGCTTCCCCGCGGCGTCGGCATTGTCCAGTTATAATGCAGAAGTTCATTAATCGAGGTTGCTCCCGTCGCCGGATGCCCTTCCCGACAAAATACCGCAAACGGTTTTTCGAAGAGCTTTTCAAACGTAAATTCCTGGTCGTAAGGCCCCTGATAATAGGTATTGATGGTGAAATCCAGCTCGCCCTGGCGTAATTCATTGATCATCGATACCAGCTGCCCTTCCATAATCCGCACCTTGACCTGCGGATGCTGCGCGTGAAAGCGGGTAATGACGGCGGGCATCAGGCTGCGTGAAACGCTGGCCCCCATCCCGATGTTGATCTGCCCGGCCAGCTCCCCCTGCCGCTGACGAATGTCATCCTGCGCCGCGCGCAGCTCTTCCAGGATCAACCTGGCACGCTGGTAAAAACCCTCACCGCATTCCGTCAACGCGACGCCTTTACTCCTGCGCACGAAAAGCTGCGCCGCCATGCCCTCCTCCAGCTCTTTGATGGATTTGGTCAGCGCCGGCTGGGAAAGATTCAGCGTTCTGCTGGCACCGCGAATGCTGCCCTGACGCGCGACTTCAACAAACGCCCGGATTTGATGAAATTTAATCTGGAATGTCATAGCCCGACCGATAACCGTTGTTTATCAGAGTAAAGAAACTGTCATCTACTTTAATGGAAAGGGATGTGCGAGGGTAATTCCTGAACGGTTAAAACTGTGAAAAATCGGTTAGTGATAAGTAAAAACTATCACATCGTGAAGCAGTTCACATATTTTAATGATGACAGGAACAGATATGGACACACTGGCACAGTACATCCAGACGTTACCCTCGCAGCTGAGCGCATGGCGTCGTGATTTTCACCATTTCGCGGAATCCGGCTGGGTCGAGTTTCGTACCGCCGCGAAAGTCGCGGAAATCCTGGACTCGCTGGGTTACGAACTGGCGATGGGTCGCGACGTGGTCGATGCCGAAAGCCGGATGGGGCTGCCCGATACCGCTACCCTGGCGCATGAGTTTGCCCGCGCACGGGCGCAGGGCGCGCCTGAGAAATGGCTGGCGCCGTTTGAAGGCGGCTTTACCGGCATTGTGGCGACCCTCAATACCGGCCGCCCTGGCCCAACCCTGGCGTTTCGCGTGGACATGGACGCCCTTGATCTCAGCGAAGCGCTCGACGACAGCCATCGCCCGTTCCGCGACGGGTTTGCCTCCTGCAACGCGGGAATGATGCACGCCTGCGCGCACGACGGCCACACCACCATTGGTCTGGGGCTGGCGCAGGTGCTTAAGCAGAATGAAGCCCGGCTGAACGGCACCATCAAGCTGATCTTCCAGCCCGCCGAAGAAGGTACGCGCGGCGCGCGCGCCATGGTTGCCGCCGGGGCGCTGGACGACGTGGACTATTTCACGGCTATCCATATTGGTACTGGCGTGCCTGCCGGAACGGTGATCTGCGGCAGCGATAACTTTATGGCCACCACCAAGTTCGACGTGAGCTTCACCGGCGTGGCCGCACACGCGGGCGGTAAGCCGGAGGACGGTCGTAACGCCCTGCTCGCCGCCGCGCAGGCCGCCCTCGCCCTGCACAGCATCGCCCCGCACAGCGAAGGTGCCTCCCGGGTAAACGTCGGCGTGATGCAGGCGGGCAGCGGACGCAACGTGGTGCCCGCGAATGCGCTGATTAAGGTTGAAACCCGCGGTGAAAGCGAAGCGATTAATCAGTATGTCTTTGAACGCGCGCAGGCGGTGATTACCGGCGCGGCGGCGCTCTACGGCGTGAGCGCCGAGGTGCGCCTGATGGGGGCAGCCACCTCCAGCGCACCGACGCCGGCCTGGGTGGATTATCTGCGCGAGCAGGCGAGTCAGGTTTCCGGGGTTGTTCACGCCATCAATAAGGTGAAGGCGCCAGCAGGCTCCGAAGACGCCACGCTGATGATGGCCCGCGTGCAGCAGAACGGCGGTATGGCGTCCTATATGGTGTTTGGCACGGAGTTGAGCGCCGGACATCACAACGAAAAATTCGACTTCGATGAGCAGGTCATGCCTGTCGCCATCGAAACGCTGGCGCGAACTGCGCTCAATTTCCCGTGGACGCGAGGTGTGTAATGCAGGAGAACTACGCTTTTATTGCCGATGCGATCGACACGCGATGTCGGACGTTAACCGATATTGCCGACGCGATTTGGGATCGTCCCGAGACCCGCTTTGAAGAGTTCTGGTCCGCCGAACGGCTGGCCAGCGAGCTGGAAGCAGAAGGCTTCACGCTGATCCGCGAGGCAGGCGGCATCCCCAACGCGTTTATCGCCAGCTTCGGCAGCGGGAAACCGGTTATCGCCCTGCTGGGCGAGTACGACGCGCTGGCCGGGTTAAGCCAGCAGGCACACTGCGCGACCGCGCAGACTGCCACGCCGGGAGCCAACGGCCATGGCTGCGGGCATAACCTCTTAGGCACCGCGGCGCTTGCGGGCGCAGTGGCGGTGAAAAGCTGGCTGGAGCAGCACGGCGGCAGCGGAACGGTGCGTTTTTACGGCTGTCCCGGCGAAGAAGGCGGCTCCGGGAAAACCTTTATGGTGCGCGAAGGGCTGTTTGATGACGTCGATGCCGCCGTCACCTGGCACCCGGAAGCCTTTGCCGGGATGTTTAACGTCAGCACGCTGGCGAATATTCAGGCCGCCTGGCGTTTTCACGGCGTGGCGGCACATGCGGCCAACTCCCCTCATCTGGGACGCAGCGCGCTGGACGCCGTGACGCTGATGACCACCGGCACCAACTTCCTTAACGAACACATTATCGAGAAAGCACGCGTCCATTACGCCATTACCGATACCGGCGGGATTTCGCCCAACGTGGTGCAGGCGCAGGCCGAGGTGCTATACCTGATCCGCGCCCCGGAGATGGCGGATGCGCAGCAGATCTACGAGCGCATCGAGAAAATCGCCCAGGGCGCGGCGCTGATGACCGAAACCACCGTCGAATGCCGCTTTGATAAAGCCTGCTCCAGCTATCTGCCGAACCGCACGCTTGAGGCGGCGATGTATCGCGCCCTGCAGCACTACGGCACGCCGGAGTGGACCGACGAGGAGCGCGAGTTTGCCCGCAAGATCCGCGCCACGCTGACGCCGAACGATCTGCAAAACAGCCTGAAAAATATTGCCGCCACGGGTGGCGAAGCGGGTAAAGCCTTTGCCCGTCGTCATCAGGCGACGCTGCTGGTGGATGAAGTCGCGCCCTACGCTATTACCGACAACGTGCTGGCGGGCTCAACGGACGTGGGCGACGTCAGCTGGAAAATGCCGGTCGCCCAGTGCTTCAGCCCCTGCTTTACCGTCGGCACGCCGCTGCACACCTGGCAGCTGGTGTCCCAGGGGCGTACTTCCATTGCTCACAAAGGCATGCTGCTGGCCGGAAAAGTGATGGGTGCGACCGCGCTCAATCTGCTGCTGGACGCAGCGCTGCTGAACAAATGCCGTGAAGAGTTCGAACAACAATTACAAGAAAAACCGTACGCGTGTCCGATCCCACAGGGCGTGACACCGTCACCTTTAAAATAAAAAAACACAACACTCCCGAGGAACGCCCATGAGTATGTCATCCATACCTTCGCATTCCCCATCCGGTAAGCTCTATGGCTGGGTTGAAAGGATCGGCAATAAAGTGCCGCACCCTTTCCTGCTGTTTATCTATCTGATCGTGATTTTGATGGTCGCCACCGCCGTGCTCTCCGCCTTTGACGTGAGCGTGCGCAGCCCGGCTGACGGCAGCCTGGTGGCGGTGAAAAACCTGCTCAGCGTTGACGGACTGCACTGGTTTTTACCTAACGTCATCAAAAACTTCAGCGGTTTCGCCCCGCTGGGCGCCATTCTGGCGCTTGTGCTGGGTGCCGGGCTGGCAGAACGCGTTGGCCTGCTGCCCGCATTAATGGTGAAGATGGCTTCCCACGTCAGCGCGCGGTACGCGAGCTACATGGTGCTGTTTATCGCCTTCTTCAGCCATATCTCCTCCGACGCCGCGCTGGTGATCATGCCGCCGATGGGAGCGCTGATTTTCCTCGCCGTCGGTCGTCATCCCGTGGCGGGCCTGCTGTCGGCGATTGCGGGGGTGGGCTGCGGATTCACCGCTAACCTGCTTATCGTCACCACCGACGTGTTGCTCTCGGGCATCAGCACGGAGGCGGCAAAGACCATTGATGCGGCTATGCACGTCAGCGTGATCGACAACTGGTACTTTATGGCAAGCTCGGTCATTGTCCTGACGATTGTCGGCGGGCTGATTACCGATAAGATCGTCGAGCCGCGCCTGGGCAAATGGGAAGGCCGTAGCGATGAAAAGCTGGAGACCCTGAGCAAAGAGCAGCGCTTCGGCCTGCGCGTGGCTGGCGTGGTCTCGCTGGCCTTTATCGCGCTGGTGGCGCTGATGGTGGTCCCGGAAAACGGCATATTGCGCGATCCGGTTAAACATACGGTCCTGCCGTCACCGTTTATTCAGGGCATTGTGCCGCTGATTATCCTCTTCTTCTTTGTCGTTTCGCTCGCCTACGGTATCGCTACCGGCAAAATCCGCCGTCAGGGCGATTTGCCGCAGCTGATGATCGAGCCGATGAAGGAGATGGCGGGCTTTATCGTGATGGTGTTCCCGCTGGCGCAGTTTGTGGCGATGTTTAACTGGAGCAACATGGGCAAGTTTATGGCCGTGGGCCTGACCGACGCGCTGGAGGCTGCCGGATTAAGCGGCGTACCGGCGTTTGTCGGCCTGGCGCTGCTGTCATCCCTGCTGTGCATGTTTATCGCCAGCGGCTCCGCCATCTGGTCGATTCTGGCCCCGATCTTCGTACCGATGTTTATGATGCTGGGGTTCCACCCGGCTTTCGCGCAGATCCTGTTCCGCATCGCGGACTCTTCGGTTATTCCGCTGGCGCCGGTTTCGCCGTTTGTTCCGTTGTTTTTAGGCTTCCTGCAGCGCTATAAACCCGAGGCCAAACTGGGTACCTACTATTCGCTGGTTTTACCCTACCCGCTTATCTTTTTAGGGGTATGGCTGGTGATGCTGGTGGCATGGTATCTTGTCGGCCTGCCGATTGGACCGGGGATTTACCCGAGGCTGAACTAAAGGAATGAGGATGCTGAGATTACTCGAAGACAAGATTGCGACGCCGCTCGGCCCGCTGTGGGTGATCGCGGACGAGCAGTTCTGCCTGCGCGCCGTCGAATGGGAAGAGCACAGCGACCGCATGGAAGAACTGCTTGCGATTCACTACCGCTCACAGGGATATGAACGTATCCGCGCCACCAATCCGGGCGGGCTGAGCGACAAGCTTGCAGCGTACTTCGAAGGCGATCTCAGCATCATCGATACTCTGCCGACCGCCACGGCAGGCACTCCTTTTCAGCGCGAAGTGTGGCAGGCGCTACGTTCGATTCCATGCGGGCAGGTCATGCATTACGGCCAGCTTGCGGAGCAGCTAGGCCGCGCAGGGGCCGCACGCGCAGTAGGCGCCGCGAACGGCTCTAATCCGGTCAGCATCGTGGTGCCCTGCCATCGCGTTATTGGCCGCAACGGTACCCTGACCGGCTATGCCGGTGGCGTGCAGCGAAAAGAGTGGTTACTGCGTCACGAAGGGTATCTTTTGCTCTAGTTCCCAGGCTTTTTGTGCTTAATTTTCTACCGGTTAGGCTAAAAATCCATAATCAAGCTGTGGAATTTCAAGAAGATGGCGACGCATTGTCGTCTCTTGTCCTTATTGAGGGTTTGTCAGGCTTACGTACTTACCAAAAAGATGTTAAAATTGACCAATATCAATTAAGGCTTGAGCAAACCTATGATCCCGGAAAAGCGAATTATACGACGCATTCAGTCTGGCGGTTGTGCTATCCATTGCCAGGATTGCAGCATCAGCCAGCTCTGTATCCCGTTTACCCTGAATGAGCATGAACTCGATCAGCTTGATAATATCATCGAGCGCAAAAAGCCTATTCAGAAAGGGCAGACGCTGTTTAAAGCGGGAGACGAACTGAAATCGCTCTATGCTATCCGTTCTGGCACCATCAAGAGCTACACCATCACCGAGCAGGGTGATGAGCAGATCACCGGCTTCCATCTGGCGGGCGACCTGGTGGGCTTTGATGCCATCGGCACGGGCCATCACCCGAGCTTTGCTCAGGCACTCGAAACCTCGATGGTTTGCGAAATCCCGTTTGAAACCCTGGACGATCTCTCCGGTAAGATGCCTAACCTGCGTCAGCAGATGATGCGTCTGATGAGCGGTGAGATCAAAGGCGATCAGGACATGATCCTGCTGCTTTCCAAAAAGAATGCAGAAGAGCGCCTGGCCGCGTTTATCTACAACCTCTCCCGCCGCTTCGCCGAGCGTGGCTTCTCGCCGCGTGAATTCCGTCTGACGATGACGCGTGGCGATATCGGTAACTACCTGGGTCTGACCGTGGAAACCATCAGCCGTCTGCTGGGTCGTTTCCAGAAGAGCGGGATGCTGGCCGTTAAAGGTAAATACATCACTATCGAAAACGGTGAAGCGCTGGCCGTTCTTGCCGGGCACGCCCGCAACGTGGCATAACTTTCCACCTGTTGATGACCAGACTGATAAATTCTTGTGATTTATTGGTCTGGTATAATCACTTTCGTTTCAAGATATTTTCACCGTAGTACGTCCCCACACAGCGCCCGAAAGGTTCTCGTTGAGGTTATGAATTGAGAGAAAGTTTGTTTTTCGTTTCAGTCGTGATCGCCTCAGTGACCTTTATCTTCATCTGGATCATGCTTGTCGGCCCAATGAAGGGGGAGGAAAAAACCTACGTTCAGGACTCCACGACCTTTGCGATAGCGGTGATGGTGCTGCTGTTTATTGCGTTTATCGCGGTGACGACCACAGTGCTTTTCCTCTGATAAATTTTCATGAATTATTGAGTGCAAATCATAATTTCCGCACGCTCAATAACTTAGATGAATATCAATGACATACTCCAAACAGCATAAGGATAATGTCGGAGTATATCGGTTATTTTGTCGCCCCCATATTAGCCCCCAAGAGTAAACCGCCCCCGTTACGCCCCCAAAATCCTCATCTTTTGCGTAGCTCCTTCCAGTTTCGCAACACGCCGCTTTACGCATTTCATCCTCATCAGCATAATTGCCCCGAATCCGTTTGTAAGACTTAACCAGCGCGCGCTACTTTTTCTCCCTGCCCTATACTTTCAGTCTGACATCTGGCTGGAGGTTTCTATGTGTGGACGTTTTGCACAAGCCCAAACCCGCGAAGAATATCTTGCCTATTTGGCGGACGAAGCCGATCGCGACATTCCATACGACCCGGAACCTATTGGCCGGTACAACGTGGCGCCCGGTACAAAGGTCCTGCTGCTGAGCGAACGAGACGAGCAACTGCATCTCGATCCGGTTCTGTGGTCATACGCGCCCGGGTGGTGGGACAAAGCACCACTGATTAACGCGCGAGTCGAGACGGCGGCCACAAGCCGCATGTTTAAAACGTTATGGCAGCATGGCCGGGCGATATGCTTCGCCGACGGATGGTTCGAATGGAAAAAGGAAGGCAACAAGAAACAGCCCTACTTCATTCACCGGGCTGACGGCCAGCCAATATTTATGGCCGCGATCGGCAGCACACCGTTCGAACGCGGCGATGAAGCAGAGGGTTTCCTGATAGTGACGTCTGCAGCTGACAAAGGCCTGGTCGACATTCACGACCGTAGGCCACTGGTTCTATCGCCGGAAGCAGCAAGGGAATGGATGCGTCAAAGTGTGGGAGCTAAAGAAGCGGAAGAGATAGCTGCCGACGGTGCAGTGCCCGCCGACAACTTTATCTGGCACGCCGTGACGCGAGCCGTAGGTAATGTGCATCAATCTGGTTCACACTTAGTAGAACCCATCATTAGATGATGTCAATTATATATAAAAGAGATTACTCTACTTTCTTCTCGTATTTATTTTTAATATAATCTCTAATATTAAAATAATCAGCCACCACCAATGGATTTTTATCATCTCCTTGTCTGAAAATTTTTATCTCATAACCCTTAACGCTTGTTTTCGCATAAACAACCCTGCTGAATGTTTTACTCAAAAACATCTGGTAATCTTCATCATTTATCTCTCTTAAAGAGACAGGGGAACGTTTGTTATTTATCACATATTCTTCAACCTTATCTTGAATCACAGCTGCATTCTCCATCTCTTCATACCAATTCCTGCTTCCGTCGAAATACCCTAAGAAGGTGCACATTACAAATAAAAGAGCGGATAGATGTACAGCAAGTTGCAAGATTTGCTTAGTTTTCGACATGTTAATTCTATCTTCAACATTGAAACGCTCGTCAAGAACTTCAAATCTATCTTTAAGGCTTAACCAAACAAATATAAAATCCAAAAAAAGCACAAGAGCTATAATTATGCCTGTCAACCTGATATAAGTGTAATTTTTGACAATCGCATAGTCATCAACCTTGAAATATGCAAGAACCGCTGCAAAAGCACCTATATAAAGAAAATCAATCTTAATATACGTTCGTGAAAGATCATGCATTTCTTTTAGCAGTTGCTCAGCCTTATCTAAATCCATACCACACCCACTTGAAATAAATTTTTGTTAGAATTTACATTTTTTATCGTTATTTTACTACTAACAAATCCAGGTACCGCGTTGTGTATCTCGGTGATAACATTTCTCGCTTCATCTGCCACTGCTGCTGAATGCCCTGCCCGGCAAAGTAGAGCGTGCCTTTTCCGTCTTTAGCGTTCAGGTGATCGAGCACCTCCATCAGCCTGTCACTTCCTGCGCGCGGTGCGTTTTCATCGAAAAGGTTGAGCTGAGCCACTCCCTGGCTGAAAAAATCCCCAAGCATGATTCCTGCTTTTTGGTATCGGTGACCATCCTTCCAGATTTTGTCCAAGCACTTTACCGCGGCGTTAATGATGTCGCGGGAATCTTGAGTTGGGGTGAGAAGCTTCATTGAAGCGCTGTTACCGTAATACGGCTCATTAAGCGCGAATGGTGAGGTTTTCACGAACGCAGAGATAAAGCGGCAGTACTGATGCTCGCCGCGAAGCTTTTCTGCGCCACGCGCCGCATAGCTGCAGATGGCCTGGCGCATCTGTTCATACTCAGTAACGCGTTCGCCGAACGAACGACTACAGACGATTTCCTGTTTTGCCGGTGCAAACTCTTCCAGATCGAGGCATGGCTCGCCGCGTAACTCCCGGACCGTTCGCTCGAGTACTACGTTAAAGTGCTTTCGAATAATCCACGTACTCTGTTCTGAGAGGTCAAGAGCCGTTTTGATGCCCATGGCGTTCAACTTCTTGCTGATGCGGCGACCTACGCCCCAGACGTCCTCGACTGGAACCAAGGAAAGAAGTCGGCGCTGACGATCGATATTGGATAGGTCAACTACCCCGCCAGTCTGCCGCTGCCATTTCTTCGCAGCGTGGTTTGCGAGCTTGGCCAGTGTCTTTGTCTGGGCAATCCCGACCCCAACTGTCAGGTGAGTGCGTTTCAGAACCGTCGCGCGAATCTCCTTGCCGAATTCGGTCAGATCCCGACAGTTGCGAACGCCAGTCAGATCGCAAAAAGCTTCATCGATACTGTAAATTTCGACGCGGGGGCTCATTTCCTCAAGCGTCGTCATTACTCGGTTCGACATATCAGCATACAGCTCATAGTTGCTGCTGAAGCAAACAACACCAGCGCGCCGGAAAAGCTCCTTTTGCTTGAAGAATGGCTCACCCATGGTAATTCCAGCGGCCTTGGCCTCGGCGCTGCGTGCAATTACACAGCCATCGTTATTTGAGAGAACGACAACCGGCCGCCCTCTCAGGTCCGGTCTGAACACCGTCTCGCATGATGCGTAGAACGAATTCACATCACAGAGCGCAAACATATTTAGCTCGCCGATTTAACGATGAAAGTCACGACACCGAACACATCAAGCGTATCTTCGCTGCCGACGATGATCGGTGAGTAAGCGCTGTTCATTGGAATGAGTTGGACTGTCGGGCGCAGTTGCAGTCGCTTAACAGTAAACTCCCCTTCTACCGCGGCGATCACGATATCGCCATGCTCAGCAGTCCTGGAGCTATCAACCACCAGCAGATCGCCGTCGCTGATCCCGGCCTCAATCATCGAGTCGCCGGCAGCTTTAACGAAATACGTCGAGCTGGGATGGGACACGAGCAACTCATTGAGATCGATACGCTGTTCAACGTAATCAGCCGCGGGGCTTGGGAAACCGCACTGCACTAAGTCACTGAAAAGCGGGATAGCAATAATTTCGCGTAACTCTGCCGGTCTGAAGAACTCCATGATGCATACCTCGAATACTGTTTTTATATACAGTAGTTTTAACTGGGGTACTGATCAAGATGGCCGCTCGTTTCTGCTTGCCTACTTCCTGACCGCTTCGCTTCTAAACCTGTAACGCTATTGGTTTTTTGGTATTTGTAAATTTCAGAAGGAAGAGTGCTGATTGCTCACTTTGGGTGCTACATGAAGGGGTTTTCGTCTGAACCGACTGGGCGAATAGTATGCGTAACTACACCAACCAGACGAACATCATCAAGTGCCTCGCCTTCGATGGATTCACCATCATCAGTTATGAGCGAGTCACCGGCCCAGTACGCATGCTGCTGGCGGCCGCAAAACCAGATAAGCAAAGTGTCTCCGCGCTTGAATTGTGCTCGGTTATCAATGACATCATAGCCTTCCTGCGTTTCGACAATGCTTGCTGATGGCGGAAGAAATTGCTCTGCTGCTACAACAAAAGCGGCTTGCATGTTTGCTGACGGACTCGGGAATCCCATGACGCCCCTCCAATCTAAACTGTATATATATACAGTATTATTGATCGGTGGTGCCGATCAAGTGTAACGATTGAGCAAATGCTTAAGTGATGGTGAAAACTATAAATTGAACTTTGAAAAGACCCCCTTTGACGACGCTTACATCTGCCTAGACTCTATGACTCTCCAAGCACACTTTGACGCCAGGCAGTCTCATCAAAATATCCACATCATGGTTTCTCTTCTGGCTTTTTGTCAGAAATGTAATTTGAACAGGCCTGCATTATGGACTAATGCTCAACAGCAAAGTTATAATGGGTTTTTATGATTTTACAGGGCAGCCTCATGGTTGAGCACCAATATTTATACGTTTTCGGTATAACCATATTTATTGGCATGATTTTTTCTTTGCCTATATTCAAATATCTTGATGACGAAGTACATGTAAGAAGAAACACTGGCATGGATGGATTGAGATATTTTCTTGCTTCATTTGTCGCTATTTTTCATTCTGACTATTTCGTGAGATATATCACTACTGGAAAGTGGGAAACAATATATAATGATATAAGCTACATAGCTCAGTTTGCAGTATCAATTTTCTTTATGATAACTGCATTTTTATTTTGGGGTAAAGTTTCAACAAAAGATAATGTTGACTGGGTTAACCTATATAAAGATAGATTTTTCAGGATAGCCCCTGCAACAATATTCACTGCAATGCTTTCTATTGTCGTAATATTGTATTTGACAAATTATCCAAACCCATCAAATTACCTTCATGCAAAGGATATATTTAGATGGATGGACATGGGTTTATTCTATGACTATCCACCAATGAACTACTTCAAGGACTCTTGGATCTTTCTTGGTGTCTTTTGGACGCTGCAATGGGAATGGGGATTCTATTTTTCTCTGCCGTTACTATATCTCTTCAGAAAAAATGGAACAGCTTTTGTTCTGGCTCTGATGTTTATATTTGTTTACTTAATTGGATTCATACCCGCACTTAACAATATAAAAGCAGGAATATGTATATTATTTGTTGCGGGTATGTTGTGTTATGAACTAATTGGTAAGGTTAGGCTAAATAAAATAACATGCGAGATTATTTTATTGGTCAGTTTGGTTGGGATTTTCACTTATCAACCAGAGCTATACTCGACCACTATGCTGCCATGGTATTTTTGCATGCTATTTTCGATATGCAAAGGAGCCAATTTATTTGGCATACTTTCGTTTAAAGGATTTGTAAGGCTTGGAAATGCAAGCTTTAGCATCTATGTTTTACACAGCGTTATACTGTACACTATTCTCACATGGATGCATGCAAACAAAATAATAAATGAACCAGCAGATTTTAAGCTTGTTTATTTATTTGGAAGCTTTGGACTAGTTTGTGTGATTTCATCTTTATGTTACGCGTTGATAGAAAGACCATTCATTAACATTGGCAAGAAGATAAAGTTATAACAAAGGGGCGGTAAGCCCCTTTTAATTAACTGCCATAATAAGCCTTTGATTGAGCTACAAGATCCCAATCCTTCATTTGCGAAGGTCCTTGAATTGCTATCGTTCCCTCGCAAAGATTAACGTTTGCAATTCTGACGTTTACCTTCTGATTCTTCGGTAAATCGAAAGACAAAAATGCAGTTGCATTATCATCAGAAACAAGACCTTCAAAAGGTATGTTGAGAGTGAATTTTTTCAACCCCCATGATGAACCAGCATTAAATTGACCGAATGAATATATTCTGGTAACACCAGAACCTGGAGAAAATGACAAATTAAGAGCAACAGTTAAATTAGTAGGTACAGATGCATCTGCATTTACAAGCATGAAAGATAATGTGATGTCCTTGCCTTGGCATTTGAATGCATTTTTGTCGAGAATAACCTGAAGGGATTTATTATCATTGTTTGCTACTGGTACAACAATCCCTATATTGGTACCGTCATGAGTAAATTGAGAATCGTTACTCATCAGGTTTCTATAAAAATCACACTCAGCTGTCCCACTAGATGTGTAAGCCCAAAAGTCAAATACTCGTGCCATTGTTGCTACAGAGTTAAATGTAAATGAACTACCACTTCGTGAAAGGCGAGCACTACCGTTAACTACCAAATTATTAACTGGCCTGTCGCTAATCCATGGCTGAATAAGAGCATTTTGCTCATGTATCTGTATCGGGCTATAACCAACGTTATTGAAACAATTATTAAAGCTAGGTCGACCTGAAACTACATTTGTAAAAACAAGAGGATAAGTAGTGTCATAGTCAGCCAAATCCAGTGAACCGATCCTACAATCCCTTAAAACAACATCAGTCCTTCCTGGTTTCATAAATCGGCAGTTTGATGGCGGGTAGCCTTCACCTGATGTAAAGTTATGAGCATTCCAGTATAAAGAGTCGCCACCAATCACTCCCCCTTTAAAGTAATGATCGTCAGGGACAACAGAGTCACCTGGCAACCCACCATAAGTTATTAAAGTCTCACACTCTGGATAAATCGTCTCATGATAACCATTTATCCTTGGGTTACTTGCAAAGGCACCTAACTGATGTGTTACTCTCCACCCTTGCGCAACTCCATCAAATCGGTAGTCTGCGCCACCAACATCAATGCACACACCGCCGGAACGGCTGCCCTCAATATGGAGATACACATCTCTACCTATGTGTAATCTGGAATTACCATAATCGACCGTGCCATTTTTCATTTTACCATTGGCGCTAAGGAAGTTTACGGCCTTAGATTGTGTATTTACATGCCTGACGTTATCAAGAGTAATATCCCAACAGTGACCCCATAATTTAACCTGATAGTAACTCTCAGAACCGTAGTTCATAAACCTTAAACCTATCAATCTTGGGTTTGTTATAAACTCATTGAAAACAATACCGTGATCTGATAGGTCTCCAGTAAACGTGAACAGGCCGCAACCAATAAATCCGTAAGTAACATGTAATTTATGATCTACACCGCCACCTTCTCCATTTAATGTGATGCCATCAGGACCGAATTTTATTTGATTGCCTGCGCCCGCATATTCTAACTTCGTATCTCCAGTACTAGAGAATACAACTGGCCGGGTAAACCATAAAGTCGATGAATGCTTGAACCACCCTGAAGGAAATTCGAGTGTTACTGGCCTTCCATTATGTTCGGTATTAATTACGGCGTTGACAGCAGCAACCATATTTAACATCTGAGCGGTAACATCACTACCTGGCGTATATGTGTCAGGAAGATAATCAGCAGCGTATATCACATCACCGCTGCGTTTTCGTGAACGATCCAGTTCTTCAGCTACTGTACCATCACGATATCCAACCAAAGTTGCTTTACCGTCTGAAAGCAAATCGCTTCTCAGGGAAGCATCTCCAACAGATATCCACTTCCCTAGACCAATGCCGCCAGTAGACTCAGGGGTAGAGCCAGTTGGTACATTTTTAGGAAAGGAAGCATCCCAACGATAATACTCACCTGTAGCTTCAAAGCGCAGAACCTGGTTAGGTAGCGTGAGATTGTTTCCATCTTCGAAGCTGTCGAGTGTAATGTACCCAAAAGCTGAAATAGCTTGTTGAGCTACCCAGCGCAAGCCCTCGATCGTGTAATGTTTTTTGCCAAATCTGTCTTCGTACTCACGCTGCAATGAAGTGACAAACTCATCAACTTTCGATCCACCGAATACATGATCGCGAATATCAGGGCTTGGTACAGGGTTTTGCGTCGGAGTTGGAACCGGGATGTTTGCGTATGAATCGGCCATTTTTATCTCTTATAGACGTGAAGACGCCTCGGGGTATACCCGAAGCAGGTTGTTTATATGCTGGTTAGTCGTTCAGGTAGATGTCGTCGGTGTATTCAACGAGAGAAAGCGTCTGCGTATCATCCCCGTTTGGTTTCGACGACTCTACGCGCCAGATCGTTGAGTTGAGTTCTTCACTGCTGGAAATGAAATAACGAGATGGTGTTTGCACAGTCCGGCCATCGTAAATATTCAAGTCGAATGCTTCGGCTGCAGCTGTGAATGCTTTGGCATTGCCAACAACCGCATATGCACGATAGCGTCCATGGAAATTTCCGAGGCTGTCCGTCATAACGACCCACATATCATCGGGAAACTCCAGCCGTTCAGAAGTGGAAAAAACATCTCCGAAGCGCCCGGTCAGATATCCTGTCTGTAGGGCGTTGTCGTACATATCTGGGCACTGCACCACCGCGCCACGTACAACCTGTGTCGTTTCGAAAACTTTTACAGTCATGCTCATGCGTGACTGAACCAGCCTGTTGGCTTCCAGCCATGCTCTATTGCGCGCCTGCGTGACGCTCCTGCACCCTGACAGACTAACTGTCATTGCATTTTCGGTCTGAGTAGTTACCTCGCTAATTCCGGAGCTACTAACCTGCAGGTAGATATATGCCTTCTTATTCGTGCGTGGATCGACATAATCCAGAGTGATGCCGTCATATCCGTTTGGCAGGCTCATGGAATAGCCAATTTTGAACCCATCCCAGAACATGTTGCTGCGTCCAAAAACCGCAGCCGGCACGTCTACCTTCTCGTCACGCCAGAACGTCAGCATATCGCCGATCCAGTTGATGTCTACGCGAGCAGCGTTACAGATGACCTGAATACGCTCACCGAGAGACTGTTTCGAGTCTGAGAAGGTGTAATCGAAGAAACTTAGCTGCGGATCTGAAATGCTGTCAGCGATGGCATATAGCGTTGGAAGGTCCAGGCGATTCACGTCCTGTTTAGCGACAACAACCCACTCATGCAGAACAGCATCGGCAAACGAACGCGAGGACCGCAGCGTGTAGTCAACTGCACCAGTAGTTCGGTTGTATGAGATGACCTGGCGCTGGGCAAGAAGGTTGTATTTCCTGTCTTTGCTTCCTGAAGCGAACTCAGTTTCCTGCACGGTCAGCTTAACCAGCGTGTCATCGGGATAGACAACATTCGTCCTGACGTTAATTGCGTGAGCAGCCAGGACATACAGTGCTGAACTGGAGTTTGAGTTATTGTCACGCTTCAACGTGAATGCATAACGAGCCTTGCCTGCCGCTGGCGTGACTTTAAACGTGTAGTAGACATAATCCTGACTGCTGCTGGTATTACTGATAATTACCCGCATTGTCTCCTGTGTACCCGGTACGATGTTGTTGTCGTCGTCGACTTTCCACCAGGTTATGATAACCGGGTTATTTTTCCCTCCCCCGATGTTCCCGGACAGATGGAACCAGAGGTAAGTTGATTCAACAGCAGAGAAGAACGGGCCGACGATAGTCCCTTCATATTCTGTAATCTGGAAGTATGTCGTGTTAATAGTGGCGTTTGCTGGCGTCTCGATGATGTCATTGCCACCCAGATCGCTAAAGACAAACGTATACCACTGAACAGGGTTTATCACCGCGCCATCATTGGTCAGGGTGGCGCTAATGAGTTGGCCAGTAACGGTAATATTTTTCGTAACTGAACCAGATGCAGTGGCGTAGGTGACGTTGATTACGAATGTTACTGACAGAGGCTTTACTGCATCGAAGAAATAATCAAACGATGCATTTTTGACGATTTTTACTGAAATCTGCCCGCCGGCATACGTGCCCTGGACGATGCTGTTTGTTGTGGCCTGCTGTTTGATAGCGCCGGTATCTTCATTCAGCCCGGGAAGTTCTTGCCCGTCGACATCATCAAACGCATATCCCTCGTTAATCGTGCCGATTATCTGCCCTGGCTGGAAAATCTGATAACTGGCTCCGGCCATCGCGGTAAATGACGATTCTGAATATCTGACTAATGAGATGTCATAACGCCCATAACCCACTTCCATGAATTCTGTGACGAATTTCTTGTTATTGATGTACTCGAAAAGTGATTCCTGGATAAGGTCTGGGTAAGAGCGCACTTGTCCGTAAATGTTAGGGCGCCCCTTATACAGCCTGGCAACGTTTGTCTGCCCGGTTAAATCGTTGTTAGGAGACTCGCCGGTTGCGACTGAAGGGGTTTTCTTGATGTCTCCTACAAGTGTCTTCTGCAGCGCTGCCATAGCCTTCTTGGTCAGCTTAATTGGGTTAAGTGCTTCCCATGGTGCAGAAAGCTTAATCAGGTCTTTAATGCCACCCATATTCTGAGGCTGGTCAAACACTGACAGGTGATCATCAACCATGAATCGGTAACCGATATCAAAATCGTCACCTAACTCCTTGCCATTGAGCTTCACGATTACCGAATTATGCAGCTTCTGACCATTCAACCAGTCAACCATACGCTGACCAGGCTCAATTCGTCCGCGTTGTTTTGGCGCGCCTGGTAGACGCTGGATTTCAAATGTCGCCATACTGCAGGAACTCCGTTTTCGTGAATGCTCTTTCAAGTACAGGAAGCGGGTCAATCCTAACGCCCTCACCTTCCCCGCGGGAATGCAGACAGCGATTACTCCCGATCACGATACCAACATGATCTGGCCGCTCTCCTCGATAGAAGACAGCAATGTGCCCCTCCTTACGAGATCCAGCCCTCCAGAAAATTCGATCGCCTTCGTAACATGTGATGAAATCTTCACCGGCCTCGTAATCCGGCGTCTGATGTATTTCGATTCCTGATACATGGCGAAAGTAAAGAACGACTAATCCCCAGCAGTCCACTGCATCAAAACTACACGCGCGATCAGCCCACGGAAGTGAATTAACCTTCCGGATAAATTCAAATTTATTCATCAGATATTACTCAGACCGGGATACAGTTCGACGGTATAGATAATGCTTGTGGCCACGGTAAGAGGGTTTGTCATCCCCACCGTGACAGAAACGTTTTCAGCGGCGGCTGCCACATCACGTACATACATTGAATAAGTCTTCAGTGGTACGGTGTCGCCTATGTTTTCCCAGATGTCGTAGCGGAAAAGGATCGGCTCCATGCGGGCTGGGCCGCGCCACAGTTTCAATCGCTGCTTTATGTCCTGAGATAGCGAAGCGAAAGTAATCGTTGCATTGAGCGTGGTTGTTCCATCCTGTGCAGGTTCAGAGAAATCGAACCGGGTTGGCTGGTATACCTGACCGTTAAATGTAGCGGGTTCAAACAGGTTATTTACCAGCCTGTCAGTACCGAATGCAGAATGTGAAAAGACAACAGTCTGCTTAAGATCTGACGCAGGCCTGCGCTCTTTCCATTCACGGAGTGTTGGCATCTGGAAGGATCTCCGTAACGATTAAGTCATACCAGTAACCCGCTCCTGGCTGGGCTCCAACAATCCAGTCGTCGTAGTCTTCAGTAATATCATTCATGAAATTACAGATGATGTCCGCCGTCCAGGTGACGGTGTTTCCATTCTTGCTGGTCTGCACCGGCATGGTGATGAAGTGAACCTCCTGCACCTGCACGCCCTGGGTATCGCCCAAATCAACAGGAATGTCGAACCATACCTGGCCACGATTACAGTATGTTGGCGATCGTAGCCATGACTTGAAACGCTCGGCTTCAGCAAGGGTGAAAATCCAGTTAAGATTCCAGGTTGTTTTCAGGTCAGTGGTTATCGGGGTGAACACCGCAGGACCAACTGCAGGATTGCTTTGCCTGAAGCTGGTGTCCTGTGTCATGTTCATGTTTGCACGCTGAGGAAGCGGCAGGAATGGCGGGTATTTTACATCTGCCATTAGTAGTCTCCGTTTGCCTGGCGTGAAAGTCCGTATGTTGATTCCAGCGTTGATGACATGGGCCCGCCTGTCTCTACGTCCTGAATGAAAAGATCGACCACCTGATTTCCATTATCATTCCTTGTCCTGGTCTGAACGTCAGCGCCGGTGTAGTTATTCACGTTAACCACGACACCACCGCCTCCAGATCCAGCTGAAGTCATATCCTTATTGCTGATGACCCGTCCATTATCCCCTGGAATCATGTACTGCTTACCGGTACTCGCCCGGTAAATCTCCGGCATACCGCCCTCTCCGACCTGGTACATTGATCCTGCCGATACCGGTCCGCCATTCTTGCGCTTCCCTGACAGCCCCTTTCCAACAGCCATGGCTGCCACCAGGGCCCCAAGACCAATAGCCACAGCACCGCCGAATGAGCCGATAGAGGCTACAAGCGCTGCTGGCGTCCATGCAGCAGTAGTTGTGGCGGCTGAAGCTGTGCTGGCGGCGGTAGTGGTGGCAAGGCTGGCCGTTTGAGCTGCTGTGGTTGCTGCGATTGCAGAGTTTTGAGCTGCGGCACCCATTACGGCAGATTTCACCCAGTCGACACCCATCTGAACGAAACCGTTAATCAGGCTATTCAGGGCATTGCTGGCGAGAGATTGCATTGCCTCCTGCGCCGACATACTTCCAGTCAGGATCCCGGTAAAGGCATTGGAAGCATTGCCTGCGAGAGAGTCAAAGCTCGCGGCCAGCAACTCATTACCCATACTCTGGTTGCGGAAAATCTCCCACTGGGCAGCGATGCGCGCCTGCTCATACTTCGTGTCAGTTGCAGCACGCAATGCCATGGCATTCTGGTGAGTAATCAGCCCTTGCTGCTCGTATGACTGTATAAGCGCGAGTTTCTTTGCGTTCTCGTTAGCCAGCTGCTGAACAGGGTCAACTCCGCCGACAGCCTCTTGCTGTGGCGTTACAGCCTGTTGTGCCTGTATTTTCGCGAGGTTAGCCTGGTGCGTTGCCGCCAGTCGTTCTGAGGTCTGGTTGTACTGCTCCTGGCTGATTTTCTTCGCTGCCAGCGCCGTATTCAGATCCTCAACATCCTGTTTGTAACTGGCGTTCTCAGCCGCTTCAGGGAGAAGCTTCTGGGCTGCAGCTTCAGCTTTGATGGCGTTGGCTGTATCCCATTTTTTTGCCGCATACTGACCGGCTAGCGCTATCTGCTCTTTAGTGGCTCCTTTCCCGAGCGACTGCTGCGCAGTCAGGATGGCCTGCTCGCGACTCAGCTTATTCGTTGAGTCGGCGGCAAGCTCTGATTGCTGTTTCAGGTTCGCCAGCTTCTGGGCAATAGAATCAGCCTGTGACGCGCCCTTCTTCTGCTCTGACTGAAGCGACTTCTGCGCCTGCGTATTTTTGTACGTAGCTGCAGCATCGTCTTCCATTTGCTTCGCGTGCGGATCATCCTTCGCAAACCCGGCATCTTCGGCGGCGTATTGCGCCTGCAAGCGTGCGCGGGCCTCGCCCTGTAGTTTCGACAGAGCAAGGTTTCGCTCAGACTGCTTGATGAGGTTCTTCTGCCCGGCCGTGAGGTTGTCAGTGGACTTGTTCAGGCTGTCGACGTTTATCTTCGCGTTGGCTGCTTCTCTCGCCAGATCGACAAGTTTACCAGCCAGCTCAGCAATGGCTGACTGCCCATCTTTGGATGAGGACTGCATTTCCTGGAGTTTTTTCGCCAGTTCCTGAAGTGCTTCTGGTGAAGGGTTATTGCTCAGGTCTGATAGTTCTCTTGCCAGATCAAACGCTGACTGCTTGCTGATGCCCAGACGAGAAGAAAGCGTGCTCACCGTTGAGGACAGCGAGTTCACAATACCAGAGGCATATTGACCCTGGCTGTTGGCCTGTTGAATGGCCTGGCTCCAGTCTGTGGTGGTAACACCAAGCGCAGAAAGCTCATCGTTGAATTTTTTGATGCTGGGAGACGCACCGCCCACTGCCGCCAGTGCGCGATCGCCTAACGTGATGAAAGCATCAGACGCGTCGCTAATGGCCTTAGGTATCTTCGAGATGGCCTGGTTATACTCCAGCAGCGCCTGATTACGGAGCAGTGTTGCCACGTCGGCATTTACCCGCGCCAGGGCAGCATACTTGTCGGATAGAGCGGCCACGCCTTGCGAGGAAATGGTGATCACCTTATCCATCGCTTCAGCTGCGTCTTTCAGCGCATCCATGGCGTTCTTACCGCCATTCAGCGAAGTAATCAGCACGCCAGCCAGCACAGAGCTAAGCGCTATTATGGCGCCCACCACGGCTCCTCCAGGACCGAACGCCCCGGCAAGTTGTGACCCCTGTTGCGCGAACGCCACCAGCGCAGACTGCCCACCCTGCACCTGCACGATGAAGTCCTGAACCTGGTACCCGGCCTGCTGCATGCTGGTTTTCCAGCTACCAGTGCCTTTTGCACCATTTTCAACGCCAGTCTTCATGTCATACAGGCGACCAGTCAGCTCGCCGATTTTCTGCTTCTCTTCGTCGGTGGCTTTCGATCCTGCACGCAACTGCGCAGCCAGAACTGCGGCACTACGCGCGCCATTTTCCTGCGCTTCGTCCAGCACAGCCAGCTGGTTACCCAGCGCTTCGATGATGGATTCTGCTCGGCTGAATTCACTGCTCGCGCCGCCGGTACCGCTGCGGGCCTCTTCCATTGCGCGGGCGATGCCGCTCACGTTGGTGTTCAACTTGCGCAGCTGGTTGTCCATGGAGTTGGCATAGCCAGCCAGTTCAGTAAACGCGGACCCGGTCTGGGATGCACTCTGGTCTAGGTTGTCCATTCCCTTTCCGGACTGCTGGGCTGCAGCATCCAGTTTGTCCAGAGCATCAATGGCCTGTTTCCCGCCCTGCAGCAGCGGCTCAACGTCGGCGCTGATTTCATAAACGATGCTACCGGCGTTCTTCTCACCTGCCATGTCATTCTCCGGTTATTGCTTTGCTTTTGCCCTGCGTGCGGCCTGTTTAGCCAGATATTCGTCGGCGATGCTGTCGTACTCTTCGCGAGTGAAGCCTTTCTGGTCAGGGTATTTCGCCGCCAGCAGCATCTGGAATTCGGTCATCGTTAACTGAGAGGCTTCGGCGCGGTTCATTTCAAAGTGACTGCGCGCTGCACTGATATAGTCGAAGGCTTTAAATTCGTTCGTTCTGGCGCCTGTTTCGTGGCGCTGTAGCTGGCGAACCTTTGCCTTTCCGACGACGCCGTGCTGCATGAGGTGCTGCGCCAGCACGATGATGTCGTTCTTCGGCATCTGGCCCGGGCGGTAGACGACGCAGTGTCGCCAACCCTTCCACTCACCGATCATCGGCGTCAGGTCTTCCTCGCAGCATGCCTGCAGCACCAGCATGCACGTTGATAACAGCTTCTCAGCGGCGCGGTTGAATGATGGAGAAAGCCAGTCAGGAAAACGCCCCAGCGCGCCTGCGCACACCTCAATGAGCTGAGCGACATCATTGCCGTGGATGGTGGCGTATGCCTGCACAATCTCTTCGGGAGTGCCGATCCTGGTCATGGCCTCGAATGAAGGCCGCAGCAGGTAGTCTTTCCCGCCTTCGCGGCTGTCGCTGATAGAGAGTTCGCCAATATCGGTTAAAGCGGTCATAGGCCTTCCAGTAAACGGTCATTATCAAGGGCAGCACGCCGCCCTTTGGAATGTCCGTTAGGTAACGGTAACCGTATGCACGGCCACAAAGTTGCCGTCTTCGGTGTTGATGATGATCTGCGCGCTGCCGGTGGCGACACGCGTCACGGTAACGGTGTTGCCTGAGGCGGTTGCCGTTGCTTTGGTCGCATCGGTAGTCGCTACAGTGAAATCTTTGTTCGTTGCGCCGGTTGGTGCGATATTCACCGTAAAGGTGCTGGTACCTCCTGCAGTGCCGGTGCTGGTTGTCGGGGCTACCGTCACGCCAGTCACCGCAACAGCAGTGATTTCGTTCACCTCGATAGTGCTCGCGTCACCGACTTTGAACTCGGTAGAGAACGTGACGATATCGTTGGTACCGCCGTCAGAGCTCAGCGCCGTGATGTTCATGTAGCCGATGAATTCGACCGGGCCGTAGTCCATGCGTACCCAGATACCTGGCTGGCGCTTGGCCTTCAGCTCGTCAGCGAAATACTTGATGAACTTGCCGACACCGTACTGATCCAGCTTGTCCTTCTTGCGCACTTCACCTTCAAAGCTCAGGGTGAAGTCACTGTTGGTGATGATGGTTTCGACATAGCCGCCGCCATCATCCGCATCAGAGGTAACCGAGTTCGGGTTGAAGTCGAAGCCCTTAGACGTACCAGCGGCCAGCGCCATCCACTCACCTTCGAGTGGCTTGACGTCCGGGCAGCCATCGGCGACTTCCAGCACGACCGCACCGCCGAACAGGCGCTCGTTCGAGTTCTGGCAATTAGCCATGTGAAACTCCTCTTTGACGTATAAAAGAAAACCCGCCTAAGCGGGTTATTTGGTTGGGATGGCTATTCGCCGTAAGTGCAGGCGAACTGGAGTCGGAAGACTATTCGCCCTTCTTCTGTTAGCACCGGCGCGGGAATTGCGCCCATGTTCTGGATGTAGCCGACGCACTCGTCAGCCATGGGGTTGGCCTGGACGTAGTCGACGATGCGCTGCACAGCGTTGAGCGCGTCTTTGCGCTTATCTTTTGCGCCTACGACATCGACCAGGACGTGATACTCAGAGCCCAGGTCAGTACGGATATTCGAGCCGCCATTTGGCCTGAACACCATGATCGCCTTCGACAGGTCGCCCGGGTCGTCGTACATCAACTGCTGCACCGTGAAACCGGCAGTGAGCCCGGCATCGCCGAACATGTTGCGCACCCGCTCGTGCATCATGGGTGTCATAACGAAAGCTCCTTGCGCATCACCGCGTCAACGTTATCGCGCTCTTCATTCGCGCCTTTGGTCAGGAATTGAGGCTCGCCATGCGGATCCCAATAGTTGCCCGTTCCGGTACCGCCGCCGAACTGATGCCCGGAACGGGTCGTACCAAAGTGCGCGCGCGGCTGGCCTTTCAGCTTGCCTGATGCCTCATGCACGTATGCAGCATAATTGGCTGAGTAACCAATGCGCCCGGTGATGAACACGCCGCCAGCGTCGATCTCCCGAAACTGGCTGTTAATCAGCGTAGAGGTGTCGATCGGGGTGTAATAGGCCGCCCGCGCCCCGATGAGAATCATCGCCGACTGCAGCGCGCGGATTACCTTGCGCCCCTTTACGTCATTGATAACATCGTTCAGGTGCTTCTTCGCCTGGCTTATGCCTTTCACTTTGATGCCCATGGCTTTCTCCAGGCAATAAAAAAACCCCGCCTGAGCGAGGTTTGGTGTCATTTAACGGTGAATCAAAAAGGGAGCATTGCGCGGATTTCAGTGTACCAACTATGAAAGGCAGGTAGATCATCTAAGAACCAGAAGCCTAATCCAAGCACTGCAGCGCTCATCATCATTTGAGCAATAACGCTGAACCAGAATTCAATAGGTTTAGTGTCTTTGCGGATATACTCCTTCCGCATCGTCCCCTTAAAGGTTTTGGTGTAGATACCTCGTCGCAAAAAGAATATCGACTGAACAAACATAATGGGGCATGTCAGAAAAATTGCGCACACCGTGAACCAATATTGAAAGCCCATCACCAATCATTCCAATTAATGTTTTGGGCCATTATTGCACAGGTTTATCAAACTCCCGTCAGGATGGCGTAATCATCCGCCAGGCGTTCGAACGTATCGGCATAGCGGATAACCTGCCGCACTTCGTCGGCACCGGCCACAACCGGGTCGGCTTCGGTTGACACGCCAATCAGCAGGTAATCACCTGCGGCAGCCAGCGCAAACTCCGTCCAAACGGTGTTCTTCACGACGATTTCGGCACCCAAACTGGCTAACTTCTTGCTGAGCCCGCCCTCGTAATCACAGAGGATTTGCTCAGGTTCGGCATAGCCAAGCGGATCGCCGTATTCGTCATTGCCTTCCAGCTTGCGCCAGATTGTCGCCGTGGCGGTATAGCTCCAGTTCGCTACCGATGACATCAGCCCTCCTTCCAGCGCAGCACCTTGGCGCCAGTCGCCCGGATGCGCGGGCAGTTGATATGCCACTCGCCGTCCGATTTCACGTAGCCGGTAGTCTCCCGCCCGGTGTCGGTCATCACCCAGACGCGGACGAATGAGCGCGGTAGCCCGTGCTTAACTGATTTGTACGTCATCAGCAGCCCCCGACCACCATGAACAGGCCGACGCTGTTACCGGCGCTGATCGGCAACTCGCCGGTGCAACCGCTGGTATCGAGTTTCGCCAGCGAGTCGCGCAACCAGGTAATGCTGTCAGCACCGTAATCGAATGAGCGGGACGCGCCGGACGGCGCCCCCTGCGATTTGATGCGGCGCGCGCCGGAAGACGTAGCCATCAGCGCGGCGGCGTACATCAGGATCAGCTTCGCTGTGCACTCGTCATACCCCGCACCATCGAGGCACGGGATAATCTTGTTCACCACGCAGAGTATCGGCGTAAGCAAGGCATCAGGTATGGCGTACCCCAACTCAGCGAGGAAGCCTTTAATTTCTTCTGGCGTAAGCGGGGTTGCCATGGTTATTTCGCCTTTTTCGATTTAGCGGTGTTGTCTGCCTGCTCTGCCTGCTCTGCCTGCTCTGCCTGCTCTGCCTGCTCTGCAGGTTTATCGTCAGCACCAGGTGTGGCAACTTCAAGCTCCTGCTCTTCAACTTCGCCAACGACCGAGACGCGACCAGCGAAAGCAGGTGGCACAGCAACCGCAACGAACTCATGGCCCACCGGCAGTTGCTGGAATACGCCGTTAATCGTTCCCCAGCAGCCAGTCTTCTCGACTTTTAACTTTTTCATGCTCTCTCCTGAAGAAAAGGGGCCGAAGCCCCTTAACCCTGTGCGTTAAACACTTTGGAACGACCGTTGAAATCGCGCTTAATCTGCAGACCGACAGCACTCCAGACCAGGGAGTTGTAGTTGTCGAACGGATTCTGGCGCGGGATCATGAAGGTGCCAACCGGCGCGGCAATGCGCGTCTTGATGTACTGCGAGTTGCGCACGTAAGCGATGAAGTGGTTACCAGTCAGTTTGAAGGTCTGGTTCACCGACTCGATGCGGCCATAACGCAGGATGTATTCCAGCACAGTGCCTTCTTTGAAGCCGGCAGCGGAGGAGTACGGCTTGCTCATGTTGCGCATGATGTCAGGCGATACCCAAACCTTCACCTTCTCCTGCACGTAGTTATCATCCAGAAGCTTCGCGAACGGGCCGGTGAAGAAAGCTACCATCTCGTCAGGGGTAGCAGTGGTCAGGTCGATATTCAGACCAGACGCACTCAGATCCACCTGGTTGGTGTTGGCGTGATTGGTGATACCTGCGCCGACATACCCTTTCACCTTCACCTTCGCATCGCCTGAAAGCATGTAGTCAGCCATGTCTTCACGGATAGCCGCAACGTGCGCTTCCTGATCGTCAGCCATCGCGTCGAGGTTTTCCGACTGCATGCCGTTCCATTCACGCCATTCACGGCCGTAGCCAGTGTTGAAGATCGGGATTGGGTCACCAGCTTCGTCGTAGATGACTTTATCCAGCTCTTCCGGCACGTGGCCCGTCAGTGAGCGATGAACCTTGCCTGCGTCACTGGAAACGCGGTACAGCGCCGCGGTCTTGCCGATAGAAATCGGCGTACCGAGACCGAGCAGATCATCCAGCAGGCCGTTGCCTTCGTCATTACGGAAGACTCGGGTGGTGATGTTATCCACTTCACGCCAGTAGTCTTTGGAGATCAGCGCGGCCTGGTTAACTTCAAGCGCGCCGCCGTACTGGGCAGCAATGGTTCCCTGGTTGATGTTGAAAGATTCACGCTGCATCAGCAGCTGATTCCATGCCTGCTTCACCTGATTGTGCTCGGTGATAAGCTTTTTGTTGAATACGATCATGCTCATGCGGTTGCTTTCCCTGATTTGCGAACTTTCACGAGCTGAGCTTCAGCGCCAACGGTGATTTTTTCGCGTGAATAGAACAGAACTACGTCGGTAGTAGGCGCAGCGGATTTCTGAAGGGTGCCGTCACCAGCAGATACGAGACCTTCATTTTCAAGGAGTACCTGCGACGCTTTGACCAGCATGTGGTAATCCACATCGTCTTCGCACATGATGGCCGCGCCGGTATCACCGGCAGGAACCGCGTCGCGAATGTCACCGCCGCCGATATAGTTGTGCTGAAGAGCCAGAGCAACGCCTGCGCCACCAGCGACATTGTGAACCGCCAGTTTCCCAGTGCTGTCGAGCATCACCAGTGAGCCGGGCTTCACGGCCGTCGCCATGATTGCTTCAATGACCTGCGGGTCATTCTTACGGGCCGGGCCCGCGATTACGGTATGGAAACGAGGTGCGAGAGCCATTATTCAGGTGCCTCCATGTTAAGGATTTCACTCTGAGCGCCATTCCCCTGGAATGCAGGGTTCAGACCGGTGCTGGTCTGGCACTGTGAGTACAGGTCGTTCAGCGCGTCACCGGACAGGGAGTTAACCGCAGCTTCGGTCATGAACGAGAATTTCGCTTTAACCGCGTCGCGCTTGGTCTTCAGTTCGCTTTCAGCATTAGCTTGCAACTGAGTTTCCAGTTTGCTCAGCTTTTCGTTCAGCGGGGTGAGCGCCGCATTAACAGCCGCGGTGATTACATCAGAGTTAATCTGAGCCTGGTCAGGATCGCCGCCGCCTTCTTTTTTCTGCATCTGCTGGTTGTAGGCATCCCAGACCTGATCGTCGGTCAGCCCCTCGGTTTTAACGCCTGCGGCATTGAGCGCGGCGATCATCTTCTCTTTCATCGGGTTTGTTTCTCCGTTGGTTTTGACTTCGTACTCAGTTGGTTTGCGCACGACTTCTACTGGATCGCCGACAAGCGTTACGACTTTGTCAGAGATGAGGTACTTCTGGTCGAAGAGCTTCGGTTTGACGTTTTCGCCATCCTCTTCGTAAACGAAATGGTCAGGCCAGACGCTGACGACGTATCGCCACTTTTTGTCGTCCTGCTTGATGGACATGCGCAGCGCCTGGTAGATGTCGTCGAATGACATTTCTGAAGCGTTGCTGATGAAGAACTTTACCTTGTTCAACCAGCCGTCTTTCATGCTGTTGGCGGCATCGATGAGGCTCGTCGCTTCAACATCGGCCTCTTGCCCGTCAGCGTTGACGAACATGCCGACACCTTCTTCAGGCGTCCCGGCGCCGGGCTCGTCCAGCAGGATCGCAATGTGGTCGAACTGCATGTTGTGAGCGACCCACGAGTACTTCTTCTGCTTCGACTCACCTGCCTTTTGCTCTTTGTTCAGCAGCAGACCGGTAGAGACATGAATCGGGTCGGCGTTATTGCCGGAAATCATGTCGTCCAGGCGCTGAATAAGGCGCTTACCGTCAGGCTTGGTGTCTGCCACAGCCTTATTGACGTATACGTCCATCACAACTTTGTCGTTGGCCTTGCTGACGTTCTGAGCCCATGCTCCGGCGTAGTAATCGTTGACAGCCTGCGGGTCGTTGGCGCTGACGTATTTGCCGTTCACCATTGGGTGGCCGATCGGCATTAACTTGCGCTCCATCGTCTGGTAGCTGTTGTTAATCTCCTCCGCCGGGTACAGCCCACCATTCATCACGATGTCATCGACGATAGGGACCGCACCACGAATGACGTAGTGTTCCTGGCCGTTGATGGTGGTCGTTGAGATGTTGGAGGCGTTGATGGCGAGGGATTTAACGTGGATGCTAGATAGCTTCACGATGAGTCCTCTAAATGATAACTTTAAAGAAAAATAAAGGGAGATTTAAAATGTTAAAGTTCACAGCGTTAGCTATTTCCGCACTGATGTCTTCTGGAGCCCTGGCTGACTATTACGGAGGTGACGATATCGCTAAATGGAGTGACGCTCTTATGCGTGTCAAAGCTAACACAGCAGAAGCCACTGACTTTGCTGACGTTGGCAAACTCAGGGGCCTTTCTATTGGCGTTCACGATGTCTTTGAGGGCTCCTCCGTATGTTCACCCAACAACGCGACTAACGGGCAAATTGTCGATACCGTGGTCTTGTACGTGAGAAATCACCCTGAAAGACGTGCCGAAAACGCTTCCAAACTTGCATATGAGGCGCTTTCCTCAGCTTATCCATGCAGAAAATAACTAAGCAGCCAACTTCCATTGCTTGCGCTCTTTCTTCAGCTTGTCCGCCAGCCCCTCATTGAAGATGCTCCCATCGTCGTTGAGCAGCACCGGAATCTGACTGCAGTAGCAGTTGTACCGGTTGCCGTTCTCGGCGTAGAAGTCTCGCACTTCTTCGGTGGTATAGACCTTGCCGTGACGGCTGGCGTGCCAGGTTCGCGTCGTTGGCTTGAGCGCTGACAGCCACAGCAGACCGGTATTCAGTCCCAGGCGGTCAGCTGCCCAGTCGGTTTCGTTCCATTGCGCCTGCCGAAGCGCGCCTACCTGCTCGGTCTGGGCGATGGTCTTGGCCTTCGACATCGACACATCGAGGCGCTTGCTGATTACGCTGGCCGTCTCGCGAGGATTCACCCCGCGCGCTACAGCATCGGTGATGATGTTGGTCAGGTCGCCGCGGGCGGTGTCGCTGATAACCTTCCAGTCACTAAACGTTGTCAGCCTGGCAGCCGCCACCTGATTAAGGTGACCGGGACTGCTTAAGAGCTGCTGTAGCGTCGTCTGGCTGGCGTACACCTGCGACTGCTGCGATAGGTTGTTGAATGCCTCCAGCGTTCCACGCCGTGCCTCTGCCGCTACGTAATCCATCGCCCAGAGGTTTTGCTCGCCACCTTCCAGCAGGTAATCGTCTAGAATGCCCTGCACTGCCTCAAGCAGGTCAGCCAGTTCCTGCGCAGACATGTCGTAGACAAACTTGCCGGCGTTCACCTGGTAGAGCCGCATATCCTCGCCGTGGTCGTGGCACAGGAAGTGCCAGTTATGGCTGTTGGTTTCACGCTCTCGTCCGGTCATGCGCTGGTCGAACAGGGCTTTCAGTGCCACCTTTATCGCGTAATACCTTTCATCAATATCGCGCTCCATCTTGCTGACTGACTTGCGCGACATTGTGGGGTCAACTTTCGACCGTGGTATCACCGGACTTTTCGGCTTCTGACTGAGAGTCGGCCAGAGGATCAGGTTTTGGTTTGTTGCCATCAGGCGGAACCTCATCATCAAGCTCAGGTAGTGGTTGCAGTTCACCAGCTGCGCGGATCTCGTTCTCTTCGATAGCCGAACGGCCAAACGCGTTTGTCGACTTAACGGCCACGTCCGCGAGTTTGTCCATGTTGGCAATCTTCTCTGCCTGGCTCGGCGCCAGCAGATCAGACCAGCCTACGGTGATTTCTTCATTCTGAGCCGGTGGAATAATGCCAAGCGTCCAGAATCGCGAAACCACGTCGGTGATTACGTCGGTCAGGAAGCCTTTCCGGCGGCTCATCCTGGTGCGCCCCCAACCTTTGGCGTCCTCAGTGCTGGCGCGCTCACCCGTCTGCATCCCAACGAGCTCTTTCACAGGGATAGGAACGGTCGCGCAGAACTCGCTCAGCGCGGTACGCCATGTCGGCTCTGGGTCAGCTGCTGCCACACTCAACACCTCGGCAGTACCAGCCTGCATAAAACTGGCGCTGTCGGTGCTGTCGTTAAGGCGACGGACCTGCTGATCAAGTGCTTCAGCAAGTTGCCCCTCAGCAACGCCAAGGGCTTTGGCAAGTGCGGAGAAGTTCGTCTTCTCACTGAACGAGTAATTGAGCTGGCGACTGGCGTTCTTCAGGAATCCCTCGGAAGCCCCACCGCTAACCTTCTCGATGTCCAGCAGCTTGTTAAACCCAGCCTCAAGGAGAGACTTGCCTGACGTCATCACACCATCATCAGAGCCCTCGGCCAGGATAATTACGCGATCCGGGTGGACGTTGATGATTCGGCCCGGGCGAGCGTCGAAGTTTCCGTCAACCGGCAACTCTGTGAACGAGTACATTGTCACTTCACCGAACGTTTCACTGTCCGGATTATCGTCCCAGGTAACAGGGTCGATTTGAGCTTCCCACGCAGGAATTAACTTAACGAGTGCCTTTTCCTGAAGCCTTCCCACAATGGTGGTGTCAACAGGTTCGGACCACTTCTTGCTGTCTTTAATCTGAAGAAGGATCGCAGAGTAACGCCCAACCAGGTTGCGGCGATCTGCGCCTTTAATCTGCTCCCAGCAGCGCTTCAGTAGTTTGTTGACACGCTTATCCCACGCCGTTTGTTTCGATGCGTCCTTTGTCTGGTCGCCTTCGTAAACATCCGGGTAGTCTTCCCAGCAGCCGTCGAGCATGCGCGTCACGGCTGCACCAGCAACAGCATTACGCCGGTACGCCCGGTAGAAGTCATCAAACGTGAGGTGCAGTGGGTAGCCGAACTCCTGATAGAGCCGCTGGCGTTTGGTATTACTGGTGCCGTTAAACAGCATTGAGAGGTTTTTATTACGCTCCCTCTCAACACTGGAGTTACTGGCGCGCTGTTGTTTCATTTCGCTTTCGGTCACGATGTCCTCCGTCAGCGCGATCGCACCAACATGCCAATGGATTGTGGTTCTGATAGTTCGGTTAATGCATAAACCGCAGCATCAAGGCGGTCAGGTGATTTTTTCGCAGTGGATGGCACGTATTCCATGAACTGATTTTCGACCTCGTAGAGACTGCCGCGGTGAGCGACGCGCCCCTGTGCGTAAAGCGCGGAAATGGGCTCTGCACGTGCGTATTTACCCTTACTGGCGTGCACGCGGATGATGCGGCCGCCGAACCCGGCATTACGCAGCGTATCTTCCGCCATATCGCCGCCTTGGTTGGTTTCGATGACGATCGCATCAGCTTCGTGCTGCTCGTAGGCCTCAATGGCTTTGGTAGCCCAGCCGTTAGGCGAATACTTCCCGCTGTAATCCGCATCGAGGCTGTACTGTCTTTCATCGCCGGAACCATAAACACTGGCGACGGCAATCCCTGATTCGTCACTCTCTTCGCTGTTGGTGGCCTGCGGGTCGATTGCCACTACCGTACGGGACAATTCCAGCGTGATCCGCATCGCATGTGCGGCGCTGATCATCTCCTCGTTCCACAGTGCTCCCTCCGCATTGAAGCGTTTAGGGTTCTGCATGTACTGGGCTTCGGCTGTGCGCCGGTGAGAAAACAGCGATACACGGTGCGATTCGTTATGCTTAAAAGGCCACAGCCAGCCATCAGGCAAGCCGTGGTCAATCGGGATAGCGTGGGTGTTTTCCGGGTAAGTTTCTTCGTAACTGCGGCTGCTATCGATAATCACCGGCAGATTCAGGTGATGCCATTTCTCACCACTCCCGCCACGCAGCAGATAGCCGCTCAGGTCGTGGTAGTGAATGCGCTGCATGATGACAATCATCGGCGTCGTCTCGATCGCCAGTCGTGATTTGATTGTCTCGTTAAAGCGGTTGTTTACCCCGTCGCGGACGATCTCTGAGTAAGCGTCATCTGGCTTAACCGGGTCATCGATAATCAGCGCGCCCTGCCAGCCTGGCTCCATGTGTCCGGCACGAAAGCCGGTAACCTGCCCGGCAGCTGACGACGCATAAACGCCGCCGCCTTGCTCAGTCCACCACATGGCCTTGCTGTCCGCGTCATCGCGCAGCGCCATCGGCCACATCGACTGGTAGGCCTGCGACTTAATCATGCCGCGCGCGGTTGATGAGTTAAGCAGCGCCAGGTTATGCGAATAGGACAGGTGCATGAAACGGGCCCGGCAGTTCAGCGCCAGCCCTCGGCCCATCATATTGATGGTCGCCAGCTCCGTTTTCGTGTATCCAGGCGGAACGTTGATGATCAGGCGTTGAATCTCACCATCAATGACGCGGTCCAGCGTTTGCTGAATCACCTTGTGGTGAGGAGCGACTATCATCTTTCCGCCGGTGCGCTGCTTGAAGAAGTATCGAGCGTAATAGAGACCGTCCTCTTCGCATTCAACCTTTCGGGCAAACGCCCTTTGCTCAGCAGTCGTCATCCTCCATCATCTCCTGCCGTGCGGATTTGTATTCCTCTTTGCTCATGGTGATCGTCTGGATGGCGCCACCATTCGGGCCGGAATGTTCAAACTTGTGCTTATTGGTGTAGGCATCGCCGCATTCCTTCGCCGCCTGCTCGATGATCTCTGCCGTAAGCGCGAGGTTCTTCATGCCCTCGGCGCGCGTTGCCATGCGGTCGAGAACTCGAAGGCGGTACGCCTTGTTGGCGATCGGAATATCGGAAATTTCATTCTGGAAGCGCTCGCGGGTAGCATTGAACATGTCCACCCATTTCTGCGCCAGCCCCCTGCCGTTTGCTTTCGTCGGGTCGTGTGATTCGACCTGCTGACGCGTGATGCTCAGGCCAAATTCTTTTTTGACCAACTCAACCACCTGGGATGGGGTATCGAAGCAGGCAAGAGACTGAACGATGAAGGCTTTGACCTCACCTTTCAGTGTCGCCATGGATTACCTGCCTGTCATAATCAGTCATATTGTTAGGCCAGCTTTAACATGCACGTCCCGCATGACCTGGCTATATCGATGTGAGCCACTTCTGCTGGCGCATTGGCCGCATCAACGAGCTCCTGTACTTCTTTGCTGGCACCGTATCGACGTACGACACCAGTGAATTCTTCAACGTCGTGGCCGCGCAGTGTGAGGACTGGCTGCCCGGTCTCTTTGTTGAACTTAGGCGCGCCGAAATCATCGGTGGCCTGGGCAATGTGGTAAAGCTCATGCTCTACCAGAGCGCAGAACTCGAGGTCACTGCATTGTGAACAGTAGTCGGCCGCCAGCGTGATGATGAACTTCGGGATGCGCCCGAACCATTCATGCATCTGCTGTTCCATTCTGGCTTTCTGCCAACCACCTGCCCGGAGCATCACCTGCTCGGCCTGACCGAGGACTAAGCGCCCCTTCTTAGGGAATGAGTCAGACGCCCACATAAAGCAGAGATCAGCCTTAAGCAGGTGCTCGTGGTCAGGGTTATGGATGGTCCCGGTATCGCTCAGGATTTGGCGGTTTATCCACTCATGCACTTCGTTAGCAGGGATCAGCCTGGTGTATGGCTGCCAGCTCTCGGAGTTAATGAAGTTAACTGGCGGATATGGCCTGCGCTCGTTATCGTTAGTCATGGGTTATTCCAGCAGCGCCAAATGATGTTTTTTATTAACTTGTCCGATGTGATAAACCGGATTTAGGCCGTAGAATTCCTAACCATTTATTTTCAGGAATCACGACATGGAGAAGGCGATCGTAGTTAATCGACAGGTGCTAACCTCTCGTCCCCAGGCTGTGTTGATGGTTCATAGCTTGAACGGATATACAGTTTGCGTTATTCCTGCCGCTTTCTCTCTGGTTGTCGGACAGGAACTGTACAGGCCAGAGCATCACCGCGGGGTCTGGAGAGTATCAGGGAGCAATGATCTATTCCCTGCAAATGTCACTGGATCAATGACACTTGATGAGGCGCAGCGCGCTTTCAATCAAATACTTAGTCAGTAGTGTTTTCAATATCTGTCTGTTCTGCCGGCACTGGCGTGAAATGCACACGCTTAACGTCGGCAGGAGCGAAATACAGCCACTCGCCCGTTTCCGTCGCCAGCGGCACAAAGCCGTTTACCAGCTCAGGCTGACGTCGTGACATCTTGCCCGTGAAGGTTTCGCCTGTTTGGGTGGTTAGCGTGATTTGGTAGATGTCGGACATTGAGAGCCTCTTTATCCGCTTGTAGGGTTATCAAGTTTTATGGCAATAAAAAACCGCCCGAAGGCGGTTGGTTTCATACTTTTGGAAGAGGCATCCAGCGCTTGACTTCAAACTGAGAGTGTCCAACAGCCCCAACAAAGCCAAAAATTGCATGCTTAGGCTCACCAAAAGGATCAAAACAGCCAACAGCAATACCTTTGTCAGTATCTAAAATTACCATCTCAAAGCCTTTTGGCTTTTGGTCTTCAACATTGATCCATTCCATAAATATCTCCTCATTTAGTGTGGAGATATGAAGATATCAGCGGATTAAAATTTAACAAAATTTGTAATGCATTATCGAAGCCCCTCAGTGAAGGGCTCCTGTAATACCGCGATCAGCCAATAAGTAATTCCGGCTGCGTTACCTGCATGATGTGCTCATGCTCGAGCTCCAGAACGCGCTTCTCTTTCTTCCGCTCGTTCATCAAACGGCTTCCGATCGTGCCTTTCAGCTTTGAGCGCGTTTCTTTGATGGCGTAGCGATGTTGCATTTCTTCGCCCATCGCCATGCGTCGGTTTAGCTGCTCGGCCATCCAGTTAAAGGCGGCGATGTATTGCTCTTTAATCGCGGTCGCCGTTTTTCCGGTGAAACCCATTACAAGCATCATCCAGCCATCTTTCGTGATGTTGTACATCAGGCGCATTTCGCCTTTCTTATCGAGGTATTCAACGGGCTCAAAATTGAGCCGGTTAAAATCAGGGGAGCAATCTGACTCCAGCCGCTTGATAGTGCGAAGAACGTTTTTATGCGCCTTGCCGAAATAGCGGGCGATCTTCATGGACGTCGTGATGACCTTTCCGTTAGATGGCAAAACCATTTCGCGGAAGTCGAAGGCCGGAATAACTGACGGATTATTCATAGCGTTTTCCTTACATGTGAGATGAACCTTTGCCGAATTGAAACGCCAGCCCACCGAAGGCTCGCCAGCACTAAACTGACGTCTCCAAAGGCTCATTTCACAGGTTAGGGTTCGGTGTGTGTTTGCTTATGCTCTGCCGATTCGGTCGGCAGTTCTTAGTGCGGGTTGTCATCGAATATTAAAAAGCCCCGCTATTGCGAGGCTCGTTTCTTCTCTGCTTCCCGGATGTCGGCCTTGTCGCGGTTGCACTGCCCCAGAGCAGAAAGCAGGTTGACGTTAAGGTCCAGGCTTTGGCCCCATGACATCGGATCTGGGATTGCGGGATAAGGCGTCTCAGCTGTCAGGTTTACCGGGATCGGCACCACCGGCACCTTTATGTAGACCGTTCGCGTATTGTTGCAACCGCTTAACTGCGCCATCAGGAACAGGGCGACGAGCACAGTCATCGTTCGCAACAGCAACCTTGATATCTGCCGAGGCTCCCGATGCGTCCAGTGCGATCTGCTCTTTTGCATGCTGATTGGCCTCGGATATGGTGTTGAAGATGGTCATGGTGGTCAGGACGTTAGAGGTCACTGACTCAGCGGCGTTAATCTGCTGCTCTGCGGTTTCCGCTCGCGTCTGCTGCTTACTGGCGGCGTTGTGGTAGTGCATGGCCAGCCAGCCAAGACAGACAATCAGGCACGCCACAACCGCGGTGATGATGGCGGTAAGGCGGCTCATTTCACACCATCCAGGCAGAGCGCCTTTTCTTTCCCGGCGCGAGTAACCAGACCGGGCAGAACCTTGCCACCTCCCCATACCCAGCGAGGGAACTGGTTGCATGCCGCCGTGATATCTCCACTTCTGAGGAGAGAGAACATCGTGGAGGTGCGCATGTTTCCGCAGCCAGCACGAAACGTTACCGATACAGCTGCAGAGAAAGTATCGTCAGATAACTTTCGGCCATTCCCATAGCGGTTAACGCAGGATTCAGCATCAAGGATGTTGCGCTCCCACTCGGCTGCGATCTGCTGGTCAGACTTAACGGTGCCGGGCTTCACGCCATGCGTGTTCCCCATACCGTCAGTCAGCACACCTGCCGGGCAGACATACGGATCACGTCGGCAAGATTCAGCGTTGCCGATTAACTCCAGCCCGCGCTCGTTTGTTCTGACGTGGCCCGCATTCATCACAATGGCGATGATCGTTCCGACGGAGCAGACAATACCCGCCGCGCCGCTTTTCTTACTCAGTTTCAACTGGGCCACCGGAAATTCTCCGCATTGCCTCCGTAACTACCTCGGCGGCGGCCGGGCGATAGGAGTGGGGTTTTTTGCCTACGTCAGATAAGTAGTTTTCCAGCAGCTGGGTACGTTTCCTTTCCTCAGCCATACGCTCACGCTCTTCTTTCCGTTTTGCGTAATAGGTTTTTATCGTGAAGAACGCGGATATAAGCGCGCCGATAATAAACACGTAATCCTGCAGGCTAAGCAAAGAGAACAGGCCCAAGGCCGCCGACCACCAGTACGGCAGATCGTGTCCATTTGTTGGGTTCATACGTTGCATTCCACACCTCCGGCTCCGGGGTGCTGTGTCGTAGTAAGAGAAAGGCCGTCAGACACGATAGCTACGGGGCATCTGGAATTGATTGTCTGCGGCCTGAATAAAAAACCCGGCGACAGGCCGGGAAGATGAGGGTAAGGCAATGTCGGCTTTCTGGCCGAATGGTCCCAGGCAGTGGGTTCTGTGTGCGGCGTACCGCAAATAAAAAAGCCCCGCACAATGGCGAGGCTCTTAATTTTTTGTCGACCTACGAAACTATGGCGACTATATCAGATTTACATGAAATATATGCGTTTCAATCCAGTTTTGCAAGACTTGAGTCTAAATTTGTCGCCTTTTGTTGTGAACGTGATCGCGTAACCTGCAATAAAGCCCCGCTATCCAGGCGCAGGAAGATGCGGCGCATCTCAACCCAGCGGTCCGTAAACGTCTCTGACCAGTTCTTTGGTGTTACGCCCACCAGCGAAGCCAGTGCCTGGTATTCGTATATCTCCCTACCTGCCAGCTCCGCTTTGACATCCTGCGCCGCCAGCCAGATCAGCTTCTTCAGGCGCTCTATCGTCTTGCCGGCCACCTTCTTCGCGCCGAGCTGCTCCCGGAACTCTGCCCACGCCCACTGGGTGATCGCTACATGGTACTCGAACCGGATGTTCTCGCTGTAGTTCCAGAGCAGCCACGCTTTTTGGTGGTCTTCAAGCGACAGGACGGCGCGGCGCCACGATGCGGTCACGAACTCAACCGGCCCCACCAGCGCGATTGATGATCCCTTGGCGCGGGACTGGCTGCCGCTCATCGGCGGACCGTCCGGGTTGACCATGCGCTGCTTATCTTTGTCGAATACCTTTTTCCGGCCCCGACTGCGCGCCGTCGCGGTGAATTGCGCGTTTTCGGCGAAAGCTACCAGCTGCCCTTTCGTCGCCCCGCTCAGATCTGCGGTCGCCACAATGAGCTGCTGACGTACGTATTCCAGTTGCTGACTGTTCATGCGGCTTCCTTCTGTGGCTGGTTGGTTTTGGTCTGGCTGTGCTTTGCTACTGGCGGCAGGCTGGCACGCTTAACGCTTTCGGCCTGATACCGCAGGAAGTCTGTGTGGTTCATTCGGCCTCCAGTTCGGTGATGGTCAGTTCAAGCCTGCCGCCTTTGACGATTGGCATCCTCTTCACGCTGTAGTAGTCGACCTGCTGGTCATCGAGCCAGAACCCGGATTTCGTCAGGGCGTCGAACGCGGCCTTTTGCAGATTGTCCAGGTCGCGGCGGCGGCGATCCGGCATATGGCACTCAATGCGTATTTTCACGGGTGTAGCCAGGCCGATATCCAGCATTGAGTCTTTGATGATTCTGGCGACACTGTCGCGGTACGCCTGCCCCTCTGTACTGATGTGCGTGCGTCCGCGGTTATGCCGGTAGTAGCGGTTGTTGCTCGGCGGCCACGGGAGGCTGATGCGGTATTCATTCATGCTTTTACGAGCCCCTCTTTAAGCCAGATGACCTGCGTGCGAGCCATACCTTCCAGCGCGCACTCTTTTGCATATTCCGCATCGACCAGGCGTGTTCGGCGATCAATCTCGTCGTGGCAGCTGCTGCATGCGATGGTGCCGATCAGGTCAGGCGGCTTGATTCCAGTCCCGCAGAGACCAGCAAGACGAATGTGAGCCAGCACTGAGGTTTCAGGATTTCCGTTGCATACGCCGGGGATCCGCACCTGACATTCGCGGCCGCGTGCCGCTTTGCATAAATCAGCCATGCGCCCTCCGTGCCGCGAGACGCAGCCATTTCTGATCCACCAGGCGGGCGGTGTAATCTTTAAAGGTCGGTATGTCGGACGGCTTAACCGCAGGCTTGCGCTGTCGGCGCGCCGGAACGCGGAAGATTTCATTGGTGATGACGCGGGAAAGTGGAGTAGACATCAGGCCTCCTGCTTATCGCGCAGCTGCTGGTACTCGCAGCTTTGCGGAATGGTCAGGTGGCAGCCGATATTCATCGCCCAGGCTTCGACTTTGCACAGGAAGATGTACATCTCGCCGGTTTCCAGCTCTGACGTATGGCGGAGGGATTGGACCGTGGTTACCTCGCCGGACACGACGTCTACTCGGTCTTTGCTCTCATAGCCGAGATAGGTGTGCTTCATCGCGTCCTTGACCCACTCAGGCGTAGCGAATGTCTTACCGCGGGCGATGAGGTATTCGCTGATTTCCGTGTACCACATGTGGCTGAGAGCGTTCTGCGACAGGCTGCGCTTCTCTCGCCATGGCTTAACCTGAAGGCGGAAACATTGCCCGGCATCCAGTAATGGCTGAATCTGCTGGCCGATGGCCGCGAAGTTACCGCGATGGAGTTTGATGCCGTCTACTGGCAGAGTCATACGGCCTCCTTAATGGAAACCGCAGAATGGAGGAAATCGCAGGTGCATTTCTGCATCTGTGACAAGGCGATGAGTTCAGATTGTGGTCGCATTTAAGTCCCCTTAAATGCGCAGAAGTCATCGAAGTTGTTCAGGCTCCGATGAGAGGATTATGGCGGATTGATTACGATAAATCAAAACTAACTTGAAGCCAAAACAGTGATCTTCACATTAAAAACCTTGTATACTTTCACCTAATCACAGCCAGAACTATGGATCTAACCAATGACCAACAAAGAAAACAAAGATAAATATATTAACAAGTTCAAGAAAGAGCTTTCAAAATATATACAGCCAACTGCTGGAGTGGACATTCAATTATTTAACTCTAAGGATGGAGGTGGTGTAATTAAAGCCACTTTGAATAGAAGTGGAAAAAGAAAATCATCTACTGCAGGTAATTTTACTAAATTGGGCGAGGCAATTACCTCGAGTGGCCAGAGGGTTTTTGGTGGTGATCTATCAAATGTAAATTTTTACGGAACAAATACGATTTTCGATGGTGATACAATATTTTTAATTAAATCGCCTGATTCAGAGGAATGGTCATCACAAAAAGCTTCCAAAGACGTAGAGGGTATCGTATTTGGAGGAAAAAAATGATTAACATTACTACTAAGGATGGCACTCAAGTCAGTGGTGAAGTAAGAGACCTAGTAATTCTCCTTGAAACTGATGGAAAAACGGTGTCTGATTATTTGCAGCCAATCCCTCCCAAAAAAGATACACACTGGAGCATGATTTTCATTCCGGTAGCAATCTATATACTACTTAATCTTGTATACATTATTGCTCACCCTTTGTTGCCTGAAAAATATCTAAAAACATCAACATCTATATTCCTTTTCATTTCCTTCATATTAAGTGCAATAGTAGCATATTTTGTTTTCCATAAGCATAAATCTGCCACTCTATCCATATTCAGTTTAGTGTTCCTAGTGTTAATTGTAGGTGCTAACGTAGGGTTTATCAGCTACAGCGACCTTACACAAAAAGCGACACAAAAATTAGATAGTTTGTCTAAATAATGATGTAGCCATGCGAGGTATGCATGGCTTCATATCTACCATCCATTTAAAATTGACTAAGATCTATACCCCTAAATATTATTCTTTATCATCTTCTTTAACACATCACACCATCCCGTTCAACTTGTTGCGGTTATACTTCGCCTGAAGCAGCTGGATCGGCGTCGGACCGTGATCGGCTGCCGGTGCTGCAATTGCCCGGCGTACCGGCGGCACTGGCTTACCCTCGGTGACGCGCTTCTCCCACATATCCAGCAGATCACCCGCCTCGCGTGCCAGCTCACCGTGCGTTAACTGGCGCTCGGTGCTGCGGTGGCGCAGTTCTACGCAGATGTGGTACATGACCGGCTGCGACCAGGGGAACTGTTCACTGGAAGTGAATTCAAACGAACGGTTACGCCAGTCCCAGTATTCGGCAATCACCTGGTCAACGTTGACGCCCAGCACCCCGCCGCTCTGTTTGCACCAGGCGACGAACTGGCCCGGCGAAGGCAGGAATGGGCGCTCCTGGCGGCGGGCAATGCGCATACCTGCATCGACTTGCGCCATTGAGTGGATCCCGTTCTCCTGAAACGCCAGCAACCATTGACGGCGGAATTCGTTCAGGTCGTCCTGGCTGCGGAAGTTCGCCATACTGGCCGGGAAAGCGGCGCGCAGCTCGTTGAACAGCTTGTTGAATACCTGAGCTACCTGCTCGACAGGCGCACGCTCCTGGTACTGCTCTGGCAGGTTATGGGCCATGCGGCTCATCTGCTCACGGTCATGGTTACGCATCTGCTCTGCAAGAGATTTCATCGCATCACCTCATAGGCCCAGTCAGTGTTGTTGAAGTCCAGATCCGGCTTGCCGCCTCGCTGCTCACCACCAGCGCTGCGCTGCATCGTCAGCTTGTCCCACTGCTTACGCAGGCTTTCCGGGCTCAGGATGTTGGTCTGCCAGAAGTGGTGTTTGCTTGCCCAGTCGTACAGCGCGCAGATGTCCTGGTGCGACCGGTTGTCTATCTGGCGCATCAGGCGAACGGTGTTAGACCAGGAGGTCATATCAGGGGCTTTGCAGGTTGGGTTAATCAGTTTCACCCTGGCAGATATCCGCTGGGCGGTTTTTAGGTCTTCAGCAGAGCCCCACTTCGCACCGGATGGTGTGTAAATCGCAGCTTCAGGATGAGCTGATAAAAATCTCTTCAGACGTGCGTCAGAGGATTCGCCAGAATTCTCGGACGAAGATCTTTTAATACTGTTCTTGTTCTTGTATTGGGTGTCTACCGTTTTCGGGAAGGTTATTCCTGATTTCGGGAAGGATTTTCCCGTTTTCGGGAATTTTCTTCCCGTTTCCGGTTTGTCCAAAATCCAGGCTGTAAGGTCAGTATTTACACCGACGATTTTCATCATTCCCTGCTTCTGAGAGAAGATGATTTTGCGTTCTGCGAGTGACTTAAGCGCGTCGGAAACATGGGTATCACTCAGGCCCGTAAGCTCAGCAATGACCGTATTTGTCACGCGGTCCTGTTTCTTGTTCCAGCCGTAGGTAAGCCAGATCACCGCCTCAAAACATTGCCATTCCCGGCCTGACAGTCTCAGGCGAGGCTTAAGCTGTTGGATCTCGTTAGCGACCTTGGTATACCCGTTCGACAGGTCGGCCATACGACCTCCCGGTTGTTCGGTTTTGTTTGGGAAATTGATAATTTCAGCGGTGTTTGACATACTTACTCCTGCAAAGAGTCCAAACGATTTGCACCAGAAAGCTGTTGGTGTTCGAGCACCGCAGCTTTCGCCATTTCTGTAGTTCTCACATAACCCCCAACATCGAAGTGACCATGGCCATCAGCGGCGCGGTCAGGTCCGGGTCGACACGGAACATCTCTACAATCCCCTCACTGAGTTCCTTGAGCTTCTGGTGACGCGGGGCGTTCATCGCAACGGCCACTTTCGCCTCGCTCGTTTCCTTCTCAAGTCGAGCTAAGCGGGACATGAAACTGTCCTCCGGAAGAAGTCGATGGCGGTACTCCAGAGGCAGAACGGCCATGATTGCGGGCGTCAGCTGGCGCACGTTCTCGCGGTACTGTTCGGAGTCGAAACGGTTATCCAGAAAGCGAAACAGTTTCTGGCGCGCCCGGCTGATGTCTTCCGGGAAGCTTATGGCGGTCCCGCCCTGCTCCCGGTATTCGTTGATGATCAGCGCTGACACCACGTCTTGATTGTCCAGCGCCGAAGACCATGCCCGGACCGCATCGCGGATCTTTTCGTGGTCTGGCACCGCTTTAGCTTGAGCGCGGTTTATCATCGCTCCAGGGTGTATTCCGGTATTGTGCTGATACGCAAGTGAATGCATTGCTTTCCCTTTCGTGGTTAGGGCCGCCGTTAAGCGGCTGTGTTATTCGCCCCAAGCAGCTGGGCGAGATCTGGACGGATATCTGCTGGTTTGAGCTTGCCGTTAGTAGCATTGACAATCTTCATTACGTAGCGGGCATCGATGCCGCCACCGTGCAACCAGCGCCATACCGTCGGCTGCGCCACACCGCAAAGGTCGGCTAATTTCTTCTGGCTACCAGCGATATCAATGGCACGCTGGATGGTTTTGTTCGTCATATTCCAATTCCTATGAGTATTGGTGTGAATTGATAATAGCAATGCGTATTGGTTTAGGCAATAGCTAAACGTGTTTTGACCATCAATACGCAAGCGTATAAATTTAAACTCATGAAAAAAGAAACTCTTGCAGAACGCCTGAATCAGGCGATGGAACTATCAGGCATGTCTCAGGGCGCCCTGGCTAAGGCGTCTGGCGTTGCTCAGCCCACCATCTGGCGGCTGACCAGTGGCAATGCCCGCGGCTCAACTAAAATCGTTGAGATTGCCAACGCGCTTGGCGTTCGCTCTGAGTGGCTTTCAACCGGAGTTGGCCCGATGCGTGACGATGGTCAAATGCCCGCAATTTCTCAGCCAAAAACCGAGCCGGGACCTACTGACACTTTCCGCATTGTAGCGCTAGACTTTTACGTAAGCGCTGGACCAGGAGCCATCAACAGCGAGTTTGTAGAAGTGCTACGATCCGTGGAATATTCAGTCGAAGATGCCCGCCGGATGTTCAACGGCAGGAAGGCGGAGCAGATCAGAATCATCAATGTTCGCGGTGACAGCATGTCCGGGACCATCGAGCCAGGCGACTTACTATTCGTCGACATCAGCGTCCAGCACTTTGATGGCGATGGGATTTACGCCTTCATCTACGACGACACCTCGCACGTTAAACGCCTCCAAAAGATGAAAGATAAGCTTCTGGTCATTTCAGATAACCAGACTTACCGTCCATGGGATCCGATTGAAAAAGAAGAAATGAACAGGATACTGGTGTTCGGTAAAGTGATTGGCAGCATGCCTCAAACATACAGAAAACACGGTTAAAATTTTTGCCTAACGGCTTTTCACAGCAAGGATTATCATGAAAAAGTTGGTTATTGCAGCGACAGCAGTTGCGCTTCTCTCTGGGTGCATGTCCATTCCTAAACCAGTAAACCTCCCGCCGTTCCCACAGGCCGAGTATGACAAGTTGAAGCTTGATGGATCAGAGAAACTGACTGGTCAGGCATTCCTCAAGACAATGGGCGGAGACGTAAAAGTAGCGGCCGGCAGCCAGGTGATCCTGATGCCAAAAACCTCTTATACCGATTTCCAGTTCACCACCTGCATGGGGCTGACCCGCTGCGACAAAGAAGATATGCGCGCTGCGAAGTATGAGAAAGTCACCATTGCTGATGCCCAGGGTAAGTTTGAGTTCGATAACATTGCCCCTGGCGAATATTACGTTCAAACCACCGTTACCTGGATGCGTCCATCCACTTACGGGTTGGTGACTGAAGGCGGCGCGCTGATGTCACCTGCGTCAGTAAAAGCAGGACAGAACAATACAGTTATGGTAACCCGCTAAATTTCTCAGTTCAGAAGAACCCAGCCTTAGCGCTGGGTTTTTTATTGCCTGCAGCTAGCCCTCCCATCACAGCAATCCCCATCCCACTTAAAACACGATCCGAATCTCATTCACTCGAAAAAATATCAAAATAAATTCCTTTAGCTATCAACGCATTAATAGCAATTGCTATTATTTAATATCAATACGTATTGCTATAAACAATACTCATCGCTATTATCAACTCATCGAAACGAAACATCGACAGCTGAGCGAAGTTAACCAGCGGCGAAGTGGAGATTCGGTCAGTCGAACGGCGCGACAGTAAACCATGCGTCGGACGCCCGGCGGGCTCAGGGAGAGCGGCAATGGTGCGTAATCAAACGACTTTCATACCTCAGTCACTTCACCGAGGCGGCTTAGTTATGAAAACCGGCGGCCATCCACCGCCCATTGAAACACTGAATAAATGCGCAGAAGTCTTGTATTAACCGTTCCGTTCGCCGCGATAAGGCCAAGAGGAAATCATGGTAAACCAGCAGCAGATCAGAGAGGCCCAACGGCTCGCGTCGTTCGCGGTACTCCATCGCAATGCTCCGGCGTGGGAAGAAGCAAAGCGCCTTTACGCCGTCGCCATCGGGAGGACTCTTCACTGATGGAAACTTTATTCGCACTCGTCCTGACCGTGGCAATGACCAACGGTGATTATCAGGACGTTATTCTCGGTGTTTACGACAGCCCGCAGGAATGCAGCCAAGCAGCTACAGAGCAGAAAGTGTCAGCTGAGTGCTGGCCGGTAGAAAGCATCCTCCGCAACGGCGAGTTCCCGGCGAAATCCATCGCGCAACAGTAACCACACTATTCAACCGATCGGCCTGGCATTACGCGGGCGGGATCTGCACATCCAAATTTCAGGAGAAACCATGAGCGAAGTTACGGACTTAACTGTCATCGAAATCAAGCCGGAGCAGGCACCAGTGCTTTACGTAGCGGGCGGCCTTGATGCTTACCTCGAGCAAATTCGCAAGGCAGTAAACGAAGTGCCTGACCTGTCCACGAAGAAAGGCCGTGATCGTGTCGCATCTCTGGCGGCGCAGGTGTCCCGCAGTAAGACGGCAATCGAAAAGCCGGGCCGTGAATACCTGAAGCGACTGAAAGAGGCTGTGCGTCCGGCTGAGGCCGAGATTAAGCGATTCGTTGATGCCTGCGACGAGCTACGCGATGCGACCCGCCGTCCACTCACCGAATGGGAAGCCGAGCAGGAACGCATTAAGGCTGAAGAAGCCATGAACGCGCTGCACGCCGAAGCGCTGGAGATGAACGAAGAGTTTGACCTCCAGCGTGCCGCGCAGATCGAAGCAGACCACGAAATGGCTCTGCTGATGAACAAGGATTTCGACCGTGACCGCGAAGAGCAGCGCCGCCTGGCGGAACAGGCTCAACGCGAGCACGAAGAGCGCATCAAGCAGGAAGCGGCAGAGCAAGCCCGCCGCGATGCCGAAGCGAAGCACAAAGCGGAGATTGAAGCCGCGGCGCGCCGTGAAGCTGAAGAGAAAGCACGTGCAGAACTGGCTGAACGCCAGCGCATCGAAGCGGAACAGCGTGCGGCACGCGAGAAGCAGGAAGCAGAAGCCCGGGCAGAACGCGAAAAAGCCGAGGCAGTCGAAGCCGAGCGCCAGAAAGCAAAGCAGGCAGAAGAGAAGCGCCTTGCCGAAGAGAAGCGAATCGCCGATGAGCAGGCAAAACGTGAAGCTGACGTGAAGCACCGAAAAGCCGTCGGCACCAGCATCGTCAACGCACTCACCAGCCACACCAGCTTAACCCGCGAACAGGCTATCGAAGTGCTCACCGCACTGAAAGATGACCTGATCCCCTGCGCGAAAATTCATTACTGAGGCAACCATGAACGCATACCTCACTTACGACCGCATCGAAGATCGGCGCTGGGCTGAGCAGCAGCTCACCGACGAGAAAGAGAAGTGGATCGGCGACCGGGCTCGGGAAATCATCGACATGATGCCGAAAGAGCCGTCCGGCCTCTTCCACTTCTCAGTCCCGATTGACTCCAGCCCATATGAAGGACTGCGCAGCGATGACGCTGGCAAGGCCTACAACGATTTCATTTCGGCAGTTGCTTACGCCCAGGCGGAATACGACTGGGAACACCGTACCGGCTGCCCGTTTTAATTTTTGAGGGGATTAACGATGGCAAAAGAATTAACAATCACAGCGACGTCGCTTCAGGAGATAGGCGTCGACGTCTCCACCTGGAGCGCGCTGAAGAACAGCATCTATCCTGGCGCCAAAGACGAATCGGTAATGATGGCGCTTGACTACTGCCGAGCCCGCCAGCTGGATCCGTTGCTCAAACCAGTCCACCTCGTTCCGATGTACGTCAAAGACTCGAAAACAGGTAAAGGTGACTGGCGCGACGTGGTCATGCCGGGCATCGGGCTTTACCGCATTCAGGCAGACCGTTCTGGCGATTATGCCGGGGCCCGGGAGCCTGAGTTCGGCCCCGATGTAACTCAGACGCTTACTGGTGTCGAGGTGACCTTCCCTCAGTGGTGCAAATACACCGTCTACAAGCGCATGCCCAGCGGCGAGATCGTCGAGTTCAGCGCTAAAGAATACTGGATTGAAAACTACGCCACCGGCGGCCGCGACACTACGGCGCCGAACGCGATGTGGAAAAAGCGCCCTTACGGCCAGCTGGCGAAATGCGCAGAAGCCCAGGCGTTGCGTAAGGCATGGCCTGAGATTGGACAGCAGCCTACCGCCGAAGAAATGGAGGGCAAATCACTGGACGTAGATATCCGTGACGTCACGCCGCGCAGCACCACTGAAGCGCTTCCACCAGCAGCAAGCGAAGAAACGCTGCAGGCGATAACCGATCTCTTAACATCGCTGAATAAAGACTGGGAGCAAGACTTCCTCCCGGTGTGCAGCGACATCTTCAAACGGCCAATTCTTGAGGCGTCAGACCTCACTGAAGAAGAGGCACAGAAAGGGTTCAACTTCCTTCAGAAAAAAGCTAAGGCGGCAGCATGACACCATCCCTGCTTTCACTGTTGCGAAGCGGAAAGCACAGCATTCGCGACATGGCAAAGATTTTAGGCATTTCAAGGTCTCGCGTTTCATGGTTCATCGCCGAGCTTGAGCGGCGTAAATGGATAGAAGTCACCAGGTGCGCAATATGGTTTCACGATGGCACCCGTTCAAATAAGCAGAACGTATACAGGGTAAAACTATGACACCGGAAATTATCCAAGCTCGGACCGGCATTGACGTAACCACTATCCAACAGGGCGATGAGGCGTGGCACCGGCTGCGCCTCGGTGTCATTACTGCCTCAGAAGTACACAACGTCATATCCAAGCCAAGATCGGGGAAGAAGTGGACAGATATGAAAATGTCCTACCTCCACACGCTGCTCGCCGAGGTATGCACAGGCGTGGCGCCAGAGGTTAACGCTAAGGCGCTGGCCTGGGGTAAGCAGTACGAGGAAGACGCCCGCACCCTTTTCGAGTTCACAACTGATGTGAAAGTCACGGAGTCTCCGATCTTGTTCCGTGACGAGAGCATGCGCACTGCGTGCTCCCCTGACGGCCTTTGTAGTAACGATTTCGGCCTCGAATTGAAATGCCCGTTCACCTCCCGCGACTTCATGAAATTCCGCCTTGGCGGTTTCGAAGCCATCAAGTCTGCGTACATGGCCCAGGTGCAGTACAGCATGTGGGTGACCGGAAAAGACGCCTGGTTCTTTGCCAACTACGACCCGCGCATGAAACGCGAAGGCATTCACCACGTCGTCGTTGAGCGGGATCCTCAGTACATGTCCGATTTCAACGAAATGGTGCCGGATTTCATCGAGAAGATGGACGAGGCGCTGGCGGAAATCGGCTTCACGTTCGGGGAACAGTGGAAATGAAACGCACACCCTTCTATCGCCGGCCCGGGCGAACCGGGCAATTCTCTGGCCTCCGTGAGCGCGTTATCTGGATGATTCAGACGCGCGGCCGCCCGGTAACCGGCAGCGAAATCGCTGAGAAGTTTGGCGTATCGCTCATTGAGTTCAACCGGGTAGCCAACGGCATTACCCGCGGCACCGGACAGATAGCGCAGATAGTTGAGTCGGAGAAATGGCTCAACGAAGACGGTATCTGCGACAGGACATTCGACCTCGTCACGAAGCCGAAGGTTGTAACACCACAGGGTAAATCGCGGCTGTTCACCCGGCGCGCCATAGAGCAATCGCAGGAAGGCAGACGGCAGGAATGCATAGCGCGGGCCGCCCGCCGTCGCCGCCTGATTGCTCAGGGCCTCTACATCGACGAAATGGAGTCCATCCTATGACTCACGCTCACGACTACATCAGGGTTGGCACAGTGTGCCTCCCCTTCATTGGTAACGGCTGGCTAATGCCATGGGGTGAAGTGGTCAGCAATCCATTAAAGGCGCAGCGGCTAGCTGAGGAATATCGGGAAAGGCAGGAGGCGGCATGAGCAAAGTAGGCGATTATTTCTTCGAGTTTCCGGCGTCGCGCGGCACGCAGGGTGGCACGGTGACTTACATGATCACAGCCCCTGCCCGGGCGCTTACACGCATTCTTGCGTCTGATAATCACGGCAGCACACTCGAGCGATCGCAACGAGAAATCAATCAGGCTCGGGTGAAGAAGTTCTACCAGTACCTCGTCAATGCATACCAAAATAAAGAGCCCTTCATCATCCCGCCGCTGGTAGGCAACTGCGACGCGGATATTGAGTTTGAAGAGTTCGGCAATACGAATGTGGGCGTCGCACGCTTCCCTATGGATGCAGTGATCAAGCTGTTCGACGGCCAGCACCGCGCCGCCGGGTTAGCTGAGTTCTGCCGGACTTACGGAGAGCCAATCAGCATCCCGCTGATGCTGACGCATAACCTGCCGCTGAAGGCGCGCCAGCAGTTCTTCTCCGATATCAATAACAACGTCTCGAAACCTTCCGCTGCGATCAACATGGCCTATGACGGGCGTAATGATGTTGCCCAGGGGATGGTGACGTTCCTGTCTCAGCACGACACCTTCGCAGAGGTGACAGACTTCGAGCACAACGTCGTTCCGGCGAAAAGTAAGCTGTGGGTGAGCTTCAAGGCGCTTAGCGACGCGACGGCCAAGTTTGCCAACGCGGGCAGTAAGCCGCTGGAAATGGGCGACATCGAATCTATCTGGGAGGCCTGGTTGGCCCTGACGCAGATCGAGGCGATTCGCCACGGAACCAGCCAGGCAGACTACAAGCGCGACTACATTCAGTTCCACGCAGTGATGATTAACGCCTTCGGCTATGCCGTTCAGCGGCTGATGGCTGACCACTCAATCGTAGATATCGTCCAGATGATTGAGGAACTGGCGAGCAGTGCGGGCTCCTCTGAGATGGAAGACTTCTTCCTGATTTCGCGATGGGGTGGCGTCTGTGTGAATGCCGAAAAAGACCGTCCAACGATCATTGCCTCCGTTCCGGCGCAGAAATCGGCTGCTGAGCGGCTCGTCAAAGTTATCCTGGCGAAAAGCCTTGAGGAATAGTTATGACAATGCAGATGCACTCAATGCCCTGGCCTGAATCTCAGGCCATTTTTTTGTCCAAAACTTATCTGTACATGGATATGGATGAACTGTGCGCAACGTTACAGCGCACCAAAGCATCTATCCAGATGAAAGCCAGCAGCATGGGTCTTTACCGCTGCGGGAAATTAACCATCGACGATCTGCAGCTGATTGAAGCCCTGCTTGATGCCGGCCTTGAGCATGCGGTTATCGCCAGAAAGTTCGAACTCTCCGAGCCTCAGCTAATGAGGGTTCTGGAAACGGGAGCCTTTCATTGCGATATCTGCGGCACGTTCTCCGCGTCTATGCGTTCCTCTTACTGGAAATTCGACGGAGAGCCGCAAAGGACTTATAGCTGCTGTCCGGCGTGTTGCCGCGCGATGGTTGAAAGCTTTAACGCAGGAAACGACGGTCCGTTGCTGGCACGCAGACGGGAGGCGGCATGACTGATTACACCGGCAGCAACACGCCAGCGGATCAGCGCGACCTATGGCGCACTCCACCAGCGCTGTTCGCTTCCCTTGATGCTGAGTTCTGCTTCCAGCTGGATGCCGCAGCAGCGCCGCATAACGCGCTGTGCCGGAAGTTCATCACTGCCGAGCAGAACACGCTGGAAACGCCCTGGGCTGATTACCTGAGCATTCCCGGCTACGTCTGGCTGAACCCGCCATACAGCGATATCACACCGTTCGTTAAAAAGGCTGCAGCCGAGAGCGCCAATCAGATCGGCACGGTGATGCTGGTACCAGCAGACACTTCGGTTGGCTGGTTTAAGGAGGCTATCCAGACCGCCAGCGAGGTTCGCCTCATCACCGCCGGGCGGCTGGCATTTATCAACCCGGTCACCGGCAAGCCAGTATCGGGAAATAACAAAGGTTCGATGCTTATCATCTGGCGACCGTACCCGCGTACACACTGCCACTTCGCAACTGTGGACCGGGACGAGCTTATGGCTTTCGGAGCGAAACTTCTCGCCCGCAGGGAGGCCGCATGACGCCAGAAACAGACAACGCCAGTATCAAGGCACTAATAACCAGGTCGCTATCGCGGCCTTTTTTATTGCTGGCGTTCACCTTCAACCGTATTAACCGACAGTTCCGGGAGCATTGACAATGGCCGACATCATCGATACCGCAGCAGAGATTGAAGAGCTTCAGCGTAACGCTGCCCTTTCCGCTCACCGCATCGACCGTAATGCCGTGTCAGCTGAGCATTGCGCTGAATGCGGCGAGGATATCCCGGCGCCGCGTCGCGCTGCCGTTCCCGGCTGTCAGACGTGCGCTGAGTGCCAGAGTGTTATCGAATTGAGGAATAAGCAGAGGGGGATTTAATTCATTTACATGCTTTTGCATATAGCTCGTTGAAGGCTTTCAGCTGAGAACGAAACTCATCGACCAAAAAACCATCATCCGTTGCGTAAGCTATCGGTCGTCGTGAATACTTGAAGCCCAGCACTAAATGATATGGTTCGGCAGCAATAAAACGCGCGCCTATTTTTCGGCCTAGTTGTGTCTGGCCAGATATGATGCCGCAAACATATGGATGCCCTTCAGAGCTATGCGATGACATTTCTGTGAAAGTTACTGGCTTAGATGTATCTAAGTCACTGTCACAAAAACCAATCATCATTTTCCTTGCTTGCTCATCTTCAGGATTTTTGGCTAGTTGTTGTTTGAACACATCGCAGCCATCAGGATTCCCTGCCCCGCGCTTGAAGAATTCAATAACTGCAGGTTTTACATCTTCAAAATTGTATTGTTCTTGAGCATGACTACATTGGGCCAATGCTAAAAGCACAAACAGCAGCAAATGCTTTCTTTTCATGGATGTCGTTCCCTAAAATATAACTCCTAACATATCGGCAGATATTGGATTTACCCAACTAATTTTCTAAAAATGTGCATGCCCCGCTTCGTCGGGGCCTCTTTTTACCTGATTTCGAATAATCAACACGACGCAACAGACGTGGGTATACTCACGCCGGTTGCCAGGAGTCATCTATGGCACAGGTCATTTTCAATGAAGAGTGGGTTGTTGAAGCCAGACTCACCGAAAGAACCGGTCTCACAGAAGGCCAAATCAAAAATTACCGACTGAAGCTGTGGGTTGAAGGTGTTCATTTCAAGCATCTTACAGCCCAGGGGCAAACCGACAATTCCAAAGGATTGCTCTGGTACAACCTACCTAAAATAAACCAGTTAGTGCAGGATATCTGATGAATCTCCCTACCGGCGTAGAGCTACATAACGGAAAAATCCGCATCACGTTTTACTATCGTGGCGTGAGATGCCGCGAGGTTCTTCGCGGCTGGCTGGTGAACAACAGCAATATTAAGAAAGCTGGCAATCTGAGGGCAATGATAGTCAGTGAAATTCAGATGGGTAATTTCGATTACGCAGCTCGCTTTCCTGAATCAAAGGCTTTAAGCAAATTCGGTACCACGAAGCGAATAAACACTTTTGCTGAATTATGCGAGCTCTTTACTGACTCAAAGGCTCTGGAGGTATCTCATGCCACCATGCTCACGATCCGATCAACGGTAAACACACTCAGGCGCGTTGTTGGCGACATGACAGCCTTAACTGACATACAGAACGCCGACATACTTTCATATCGTCGCGAGCTGTTGTTTGGTGAGGTGGTGAATCCCGGTTTACCGAATTTTAAGAAGCAGGGCCGCTCACCAGCACGCGTAAATACTCTAATGAGCGTTCTAAAAGAGATGCTCAGAATAGCTCACCGCAGCCAGTTCATATCTCATACCCCATACGAAGGCATATCTACTTTAAAGGTATCGAAACGAACTCCTGATCCTCTTACATTTGACGAATACCAAGCATTCATCGCTAACCTGTCTAAACAGCACTCGCTTTTATGGATTGTGGCTATTCATACCGGTCTAAGGCACGGTGAACTCTGCGCTCTCGCATGGGAAGATGTTGACCTGTTAAATGGAGAGATTCATGTCTCTCGGAACCTAACCCGGAAAGGCTTATTCGTACCGCCTAAAACGGATGCAGGGATCAGGACAATTACCCTGCTCCAGCCAGCTCTGGATGCACTGAAAATACAGTACGAAAGTACAGGCCATCTGCCGCAGCACGAGATCGTCTATCACCATCGTGAGCATGGTAAAACTGAAATGCAGGTTATCAGACCAGTATTCGTTCCATCGAGTCGATCGACAAGAAAGGTCGGCTACTATTCGAAAAATTCTATATCCTATGGATGGAAGAATGGCTTACGTCGTGCGGGCGTTCGTAACCGGCATCCGTACCAGTCCAGACACACCTACGCATGCTGGTCGCTTTCTGCTGGGGCAAACCCTTCCTTTATTGCAACTCAGATGGGCCATGAGGATTCAAGGATGGTTTATGAGGTTTACGCGAAGTGGATCGGTGATATGGACAAGGACCAGGTTGCCATCATAAACAAGAGAATTCTGGCTAACATGCCCCCGTTACGCCCCCAAGGCGATTTGAAATCAAAGAAAATACTTTGAAATCAGCATGCAACAACATTAAGTAATAAATTTTCATGAATTATTGATCTGGCAAAACCTCCCCTCTGTTTCATTCAGGATATATAGGTTACTCTTTTAATTACAGACTGTGGTGACAGTAGTAAGGAGACCTGTATGGCCAAGTATCAAAACATGCTGGTAGCTATCGATCCGAATCAGGACGATCAGCCGGCATTACGACGTGCTGTGTATTTACATCAACGGATTGGTGGCAAAATCAAAGCGTTTTTGCCGATCTATGACTTCTCGTATGAGATGACCACCCTTCTGTCGCCTGACGAGCGCACCGCTATGCGTCAGGGCGTCATCAGCCAGCGTACCGCGTGGATCCGTGAACAGGCGAAGTATTACCTGGAAGCGGGTGTGCCCATTGATATTAAAGTGGTCTGGCATAACCGACCTTTCGAAGCCATCATCCAAGAGATTGTCGCCGGTGGGCACGACCTGCTGCTGAAGATGGCGCACCAGCACGACAAGCTGGAATCCGTGATCTTCACCCCGACCGACTGGCACTTGCTGCGTAAATGCCCTTGCCCGGTCTGGATGGTGAAAGACCAGCCGTGGCCTGAAGGCGGAAAAGCCGTTGTGGCGGTAAACCTCGCGAGCGAAGAGGATTACCACAATTCGCTGAACGAGAAGCTGGTGAAGGAGACCCTCCAGCTTGCCGATCAGGTGAATCATACCGAAGTGCATCTGGTGGGCGCCTATCCGGTCACCCCGATTAACATTGCCATTGAGCTGCCTGAATTTGACCCGAGCGTGTACAACGACGCGATCCGCGGTCAGCACCTGCTGGCCATGAAAGCGCTGCGCCAGAAATTCAGCATTGATGAGAAAATGACCCACGTGGAAAAAGGACTGCCTGAAGAGGTGATCCCGGACCTGGCGGAACACCTGCAGGCGGGGATTGTGGTGCTGGGCACCATTGGCCGGACCGGTATTTCTGCCGCCTTCCTCGGCAATACCGCCGAACAGGTAATCGACCATCTGCGCTGCGACCTGCTGGTCATTAAGCCGGATGAGTACCAGACGCCGGTTGAGCTGGACGATCCGGAAGACGATTAACCAGCAAGATGAAAAAAAACCGTCGGGGAACCGGCGGTTTTTTTTTGCCGGGTGGCGGCTTCGCCTTACCCGGCCTACGGGTTTGGTAGGCCCGGTAAGCTTGCACCACCGGGCTTTACCCTGTCAGAGTGATTTCAGAATCGCATCCACGCTGGCTTTGGCATCGCCAAACAGCATGTGGGTGTTCTCTTTGAAGAACAGCGGGTTCTGAACCCCGGCATAGCCGGTATTCATGGAGCGTTTAAACACAATCACGTTCTGCGCCTTCCACACTTCCAGAACCGGCATACCGGCGATTGGGCTACCAGGATCGTCCTGTGCAGCAGGGTTAACGGTATCGTTGGCGCCAATGACCAGCACGGTGTCGGTGTCGGCGAAATCATCGTTGATCTCGTCCATTTCCAGCACGATGTCGTAAGGCACTTTCGCTTCCGCCAGCAGCACGTTCATATGGCCAGGCAAACGCCCTGCCACCGGGTGAATACCAAAGCGAACCTTAATACCCCGCGCGCGCAGCTTCTCGGTGATTTCCGCAACCGGATACTGCGCCTGCGCCACCGCCATGCCGTAGCCCGGAGTGATGATCACGGAATGCGAGTTTTTCAGCATGTCTGCAGTATCTTCCGCAGAAATTTCACGGTGTTCCCCCACTTCTTCATCCGCACTGGAAGAAGACCCATCGGTCCCGAAACCACCGGCGATAACGCTGATGAACGAACGGTTCATCGCCTTACACATGATGTAAGACAGGATCGCACCGGAAGAACCCACCAGCGCACCGGTGACGATCAGCAGGTCGTTGCTCAGCATAAAGCCTGCCGCCGCTGCCGCCCAACCGGAGTAGGAGTTCAGCATCGAGACAACCACCGGCATATCCGCACCGCCGATGGACGCCACCAGGTGCCAGCCGAACGCCAGCGCGATGATGGTCATCACCAGCAACGCCAGCACCTGCAGACCGACGCTTTCGGTACGCACGAAGACCACCAGCAGTACAAACGACACGACCAGCGCCGCCAGGTTCAGCTTATGACGGTTTGGCAGCATCAGCGGTTTAGAGGAGATCTTCCCGCGCAGTTTGCCGAACGCGACAATAGAACCGGTGAAGGTCACCGCACCGATGAAGATACCGAGGAACACTTCCGTCAGGTGGATGTTCACCAGAATCGGTTCCAGGCCCGGTTCGTGATACAGGTAGCTGTTGAAGCCCACCAGCACCGCCGCCAGACCCACGAAGCTGTGCAGAATAGCGACCAGCTCCGGCATCTCGGTCATTTCAACGCGTTTCGCGAGGCGAATACCAATCGCGCCGCCGATGATCATCGCTACCAGGATCCACGCCACGTTGCCGGTATCCGGCCCGAAGATGGTGGCAATCAGCGCAATCGCCATCCCGGCGATACCAAAGTTATTCCCCTGCTGAGACGTTTCGTGTTTGGAAAGCCCCGCCAGACTGAAAATAAACAGGATTGCAGCAACAATGTATGCGGCTGTCACTAATCCTCCAGACATATGCTACCCCTTAGCCTTTACGAAACATTTTCAGCATGCGCTGAGTCACGGTGAAACCACCGAAAATATTGATACTGGCGATCAGCACCGCGATAAAGCTCAGGAAGCTGATCCAGCCGCCGTGACCAATCTGCAGTAACGCCCCCACTACGATGATCCCGGAGATGGCGTTAGTTACCGACATCAGCGGCGTGTGCAGCGCATGGGAGACGTTCCACACCACGTAGTAGCCTACGACGCAGGAGAGCGCGAAGACGGTAAAGTGGCCGAGGAACTCTTTCGGCGCGACATCAGCCAGCCAGCCGAACAGAATAATCACCAGCGCCATGATCGCGTATTTACGCCACGGAGAAGCCGGTTTGGCGGGCTCTTTAGGCGCGGGCGCCGCTTTCGCTGCAGCCTGAGGCTGAGCAGAAACCTGAATAGGCGGCGCAGGCCAGGTAATTTCACCTTCACGGACCACGGTGACGCCGCGCACCACCACATCGTCAAAATCGACGGTGATGTTGCCGTCTTTCTCTTTGCAAAGCAGCTTCAGCAGGTTGACGAGGTTCGTGCCGTACAGCTGAGAAGACTGCGTTGGCAGACGGCCCGGCAGATCGGTATAGCCGATCACCTTCACGCCGTTCGCGGTCGTGGTCACCTGATTCGGTACGGTATATTCACAGTTACCGCCGTTTTGGGCGGCCAGGTCGACAATCACGCTGCCCGATTTCATGGAGTCAACCATCTCACGGGTAATCAGCTTCGGCGCCGGTTTGCCCGGGATAAGCGCGGTGGTGACAATGATGTCGACATCTTTCGCCTGCGCGGCGAAGAGTTCCATTTCGGCTTTGATAAAGGCTTCGGACATCACCTTCGCGTAACCGTCGCCGCTGCCTGCCTCTTCCTTAAAGTCCAGTTCAAGGAATTCGGCCCCCATACTCTGAACCTGTTCCTTTACTTCAGGACGGGTGTCAAAGGCGCGTACGATAGCGCCCAGGCTGTTTGCCGCACCGATGGCGGCAAGGCCCGCTACGCCCGCACCAATCACCATCACTTTCGCCGGAGGGACTTTACCCGCGGCGGTGATTTGACCGGTAAAGAAGCGACCAAATTCGTGGGCCGCTTCAACAATGGCGCGGTAGCCGGCAATGTTTGCCATGGAGCTTAAGGCATCCAGCGACTGCGCGCGCGAAATGCGCGGCACGGAGTCCATCGCCATCACGGTCACGCCACGGGCCGCCAGCTTCTCCATCAGCTCCGGGTTTTGCGCAGGCCAGATGAAGCTCACCAGGGTCGTCCCCGGATTCAGCAGCGCAATTTCACTCTCTTCCGGTGCGTTGACCTTCAGAATTACCGGCGACTGCCAGACGTCAGCACCGTCGACCACTTCTGCGCCAGCCTGGATAAAGGCCTCGTCATCGAAACTCGCCAGTTTGCCTGCGCCGCTTTCGACCGCGACCGTAAAACCCAGTTTAAGCAGTTGCTCCACCGTTTTCGGTGTTGCCGCTACGCGGGTTTCATTGGCTAACCGTTCTTTTGGTACCCCAATACGCATAGTTTTCCCTTCCATCGGTTTTTGATGATGGTTTATCGATAAATGCCCGCGGTTTGTATCAATTTTCGCCATCGCGCGAGCGACGAGATATGATTAACCCCGGAAAATAAAACAGTAACAAACTGTCTATAACCTACTGAAAATAGCGCCCGTGATCTACCGCCAGAAAACACTATTTCTTACTTTATCTGTGAAAAATAAGCGATCGGCGTCACTGACAGTGATATTTACCTTAAATTCATCGCCAGAACCGATAAATCGCGCAAACGAAGCGGTAAAAACATGATATAGCGCCATAAGAGAACAACTTGTTAACATTAAATTAACTTGTAAAAGTCATATGCTTTATCAGTTTTACTTGTCAAACGCGTGTTTTTTCAACATATCACTAAATGTTATCGAATAAGGTGATTCAGTAAGCACGGGCAGTGAAAAATGGCGCAGACAGCGACGGGTTTTAAATGCAATAATCGGGACCGTCTCAAATTAACAACAATACCAGTACATGGTTTGCGCAAGGCGAAGGATCATTTTTATGAAGCTTAAGAACACACTCCTGGCGTCCGCACTTCTTTCCGCGACCGCCCTGTCTGCGAATGCCGCAACAGAGTTAACGCCGGAGCAAGCGGCAGCGTTAAAACCTTTTGACCATACGGTCATTGTGGGTCGTTATAATTCTATTGGCGACGCCGTCGCCGCGGCATCAAAAGCTGCTGATAAAAACGGGGCTGCCTCGTTTTATGTCGTTGACCAGTCCGATTACGGCAACAGCGGTAACCAGCGCGTGACCATTGCGCTGTTCAAAGACAATGCGCCAAAAGCTGACGCACCGAAAAACCGCGTGATCAACGGTGTTGTTGAACTGCCGAAAGATCAGGCGATTGAGCTGGAACCTTACGACACCGTCACCGTTCAGGGCTTCTATCGCAGCCAGCCTGAAGTGAACGATGCCATCACCAAAGCCGCGAAAGAGAAAGGGGCCGACTCGTTCTTCATCGTGCGTCAGGTCGATGCTAACCAGGGTGGCAACCAGCGTATTACCGCGTTCATCTATAAAAAAGATGCGAAAAAACGTGTTCTGCAGAGCCCGGATGCCATCCCGGCGAATTCAGAAGCAGGTCGCGCGGCAATAGCAAAAGGCGGCGAAGAAGCGAAGAAAGTTGAAATTCCAGGCGTAGCAACGACGGCTGCCCCAAGCGCTGAAGTGGGCCGTTTCTTCGAAACGCAGTCCACGAAAGGTGGCCGCTATTCCGTTACGCTGCCGGACGGTACCAAAATTGAAGAGCTGAACAACGCCACTGCAGCGCAGATGGTGCCGTTCGACAGCATTAAGTTTACCGGCAACTACGGCAACATGACGGAAGTCTCTTACCAGGTCGCGAAGCGTGCGGCTAAGAAAGGGGCGAAGTACTACCACATCACCCGCCAGTGGCAGGAACGTGGTAATAACGTGACCATCAGCGCCGATCTGTACAAGTAACAAAATCGTTTAAGAAAGGCGGCGCAATGCCGCCTTTTTTGTTACTTTTTTTGAATTTCTGCCACACGTCATTGCATGCTTTCGTTACACTCCGTAAAATCCCGCGCCTTAGTGTGATCCACCATTTTTATGCGCCTGAGCGAAATAATTATTCTGGATTTTGACCTTTCATAACAGGAAGCCAATGGAAAAGAAACTTGGCCTGAGTGCTCTGACTGCACTCGTTTTAAGCTCAATGCTGGGTGCAGGCGTATTCAGTTTGCCGCAAAATATGGCGGCCGTCGCGAGCCCTTCCGCGCTCATTATTGGCTGGGGCATTACGGGTGTCGGAATACTGCTGCTGGCCTTCGCCATGCTGCTCCTCACTCGCATTCGCCCGGATCTGGACGGCGGCATTTTCACCTATGCACGTGAAGGTTTCGGCGAGCTGATTGGCTTCTGTTCCGCATGGGGATACTGGCTGTGTGCCGTTATCGCCAACGTCTCCTATCTGGTGATCGTCTTCTCGGCGCTCAGTTTCTTTACCGATACGCCAGAGCTGCGCCTCTTTGGCGACGGGAATACCTGGCAGTCTATTGTGGGCGCCTCGGTGCTGCTGTGGTTCGTCCACTGGCTGGTATTACGCGGCGTACAAACGGCCGCCAGCATCAATCTGGTGGCGACGCTGGCGAAACTGGTTCCGCTCGGCCTGTTTATTGTTCTGGCCTTTATTGCGTTCCGTATGGACGTATTCAAGCTCGATTTCAGCGGCGTTGCGCTGGGCGTTCCCGTCTGGGAGCAGGTGAAAAACACGATGCTGATTACCCTGTGGGTGTTCATCGGTGTGGAAGGTGCGGTCGTGGTTTCTGCCCGTGCGCGGAATAAACGCGATGTGGGCCGCGCCACGCTGCTGGCCGTACTGGCCGCGCTCGGGGTCTATCTGCTGGTGACGCTGCTGTCGCTGGGCGTGGTGGCGCGTCCTGAGCTGGCGGAAATGCGTAACCCGTCAATGGCAGGCCTGATGGTGAAAATGCTCGGTCCCTGGGGCGATGTGGTGATTGCCGCAGGACTGATCGTCTCCGTCTGCGGCGCTTACCTGAGCTGGACCATCATGGCGGCTGAAGTGCCGTTCCTGGCCGCGACGCACAAGGCGTTTCCACGCCTGTTCGCCCGTCAAAACAAAAACAGCGCGCCGTCGGCGTCACTCTGGCTGACCAACATCAGCGTTCAGGTCTGCCTGGTGCTGATCTGGCTCACAGGTTCAGACTATAACACGCTGCTGACCATCGCCTCGGAGATGATTCTGGTACCCTATTTCTTAGTGGGTGCGTATCTGTTAAAAATTGCCACACGCCCGGCGCATTATGTCGTGGGTGTCGGAGCCTGTATTTACGGCCTGTGGTTGTTGTATGCTTCCGGACCTATGCATCTGCTGCTGTCGGTAGTGCTGTACGCACCGGGTCTGCTGGTGTTTATCTACGCCCGCCGCACGCATCAGCTGGAGAATGCGCTGAAACGCCGTGAGATGGCATTAATTGGACTGCTACTGGTTGCTGCCCTGCCGGCAACCTGGATGTTAATGGGATAGCATCGCCTTTCCCATTGTTGAACTGTAAAGGAGAATACGATGGGAAATGCACCGCTTCGCCCAATACTGATTACCGGTGGAGGCCGCCGTATCGGCCTCGCTCTTGCCCATCACTTTCTCAACCTTCGCCATCCTGTCATTGTCAGCTACCGTACGGAATACCCGTCGATTGAAGGGTTACGCAAAGCCGGAGCGGTCTGCATTCAGGCTGATTTTTCAACCGATGAAGGCATTCTGGCTTTCGCGGAAGAGGTGAGGTCCACCACGACGGGGCTGCGCGCCGTGATCCATAACGCCAGCGCATGGCGTGCCGAAAAACCCGGTACGTCACTCAGCGAAACGCTCTCCGCCATGTTGCAGATCCACGTTAATACCCCTTATCTGCTCAACCACGCCCTGCAGGATCTGCTGCGCGGCCATGGGCATGCTGCGGGCGACATCATTCACTTCACTGATTATGTGGTGGAGCGCGGAAGTGACAAGCACATCGCCTACGCGGCCAGCAAAGCCGCGCTGGATAATATGACGCGCTCGTTTGCCCGCAAGCTCGCGCCCGAGGTGAAGGTGAACGCCATCGCCCCGGCGATGATTTTGTTTAACGAAAACGATGATGCGGAGTATCGCCAGCAGGCGCTGAATAAGTCGCTTATGAAAATCGCTCCTGGCGAGAAAGAGGTCATCGACCTCGTGGATTACCTGCTCACCAGCTGCTATGTCACCGGCAGAACCTTTGCCGTGGACGGCGGCCGCCCGCTGCGCTAGTGAAAACGAATAACAACCAGAATTACGGAACCGGCGTTAATTTTGAAAGATTAATGGAAGGTTAAGGTTCCGCGGTGTATGTTGGCTTTTTTCACGAAAACAGACGCTGTATGAATAAGATTGTTTATGTTGAAGACGAACCCGAAGTCGGGCAGTTGATCGCCGCCTATCTGGGTAAACATGATATGGACGTCATTGTTGAACCTCGCGGCGATCGTGCCGAAGAGGTGGTCGTCCGTGAAAACCCCGATCTGGTGCTGCTGGATATCATGTTGCCAGGCAAAGATGGCATGACGCTCTGCCGTGACCTGCGCGCCAGGTGGGAGGGCCCTATCGTCCTGCTCACCTCACTGGACAGCGATATGAACCATATCTTGTCGCTGGAGATGGGTGCCAATGACTACATTCTGAAAACCACACCGCCTGCCGTCCTGCTTGCACGTCTGCGCCTCCATTTGCGCCAGCACGCCAGCATCGAACGCGAAGCGCCCGCGGCGTCTCTGACGCCGCACAAAGCGATGCGCTTCGGTACGCTGTCTATTGACCCCATTAACCGCCAGGTGCTGCTCTCTGGCGAGCTTATCGCCCTCTCCACCGCAGATTTTGACCTGCTGTGGGAGCTGGCAACGCACGCCGGGCAAATCATGGACCGCGACGCGCTGCTGAAAAACCTGCGTGGCGTGAGCTATGACGGAATGGACCGCAGCGTTGACGTGGCGATTTCGCGTCTGCGCAAAAAGCTGCAGGATAACGCTACCGAGCCCTACCGCATTAAAACCGTGCGTAATAAGGGTTACCTGTTTGCCCCCCACGCCTGGGAAACCTGATTCCGTTATCCGGTTAGCATAACATGCGCGAAATGAAGGCATTACACAGTGATGCCCTCTCTTTCGCGCCTTTATTTATCCGTTTGCGCAACAATTAACTTGCTAAGCACGCGAACTATCCCATAATTAAACCTTCTACTGTCCTTTCTTCAGCTGGCACTGACCCGGCTACAACGCTTTCTCACCGTGAAGTTCTCACGAAACCTCTCCCATAAAATCTTGATATGAGGATTTAAGCCCATGAAATATGTATAGCTACAGTCAGGTAGAAGCCATCAAAACCAATCTTGAATGGATTGTTAACCAGGCAGCGCTTAGCCATGCCTCTCCCTCACGCGCCGATCGGAAAGCGCTCTTTGATCTCCTTGAACTCATCCAGTTTTACGAAATACTTCTGGATTTAATTAATGAATTTGGAACTGTTGTGATTGATACGCACATTGCGGAAGGCTTGGCCGTAACGGAAACACTCATCGCCAAGGTAAAAAGAAGTGCGCACGCGATGTAATGCGCTTCACAGACATGAAAATATCGGCGGGTTTCATGTATATTCTGCACAAAGCGTTTCTTCGGTGAGATCCAATGAAAAAGCTGTTTGTGCAGTTTTAGTGTGCAGAAAAACCCCAACTCATTGAAATGGATATACTTATTATTTTTTCAATAAGTTAGCCCGAAACGTTTAACGGACATCTACGGACATTCACGGTCTTTTTTGTGCCCCTTTTGGTGTCCCTTCCTTCAAAATGCCCCCAAATTTGCCCCCAAAATCCCCCTCTTTTGCATAGCTCCTTCCAGTTTCGTAACACACCGCTGTACGCACTCCATTCTCTTCAGGAGAATCGCCCCGAATACGTTTGTAAGACTTAACCAGCGCGCTACTTTTTCTCCCTGCCCTATAATACTTTCAGTATGACTAACTGGAGGTTTCTATGTGTGGACGTTTTGCACAAGCACAAACACGTGAAGAATATCTGGCTTACCTGGCCGACGAAGCCGATCGTGACATTGCCTATGACCCGGAACCTATTGGCCGGTACAACGTGGCGCCAGGTACTAAAGTCCTGCTGCTGAGCGAACGCGACGAGCAATTACACCTCGATCCGGTATTCTGGGGCTATGCGCCCGGGTGGTGGGATAAGCCGCCACTGATTAACACGCGCGTCGAAACTGCGGCCACGAGTCGAATGTTTAAACCTTTGTGGGAACATGGCAGGGCGATCTGCTTTGCCGATGGGTGGTTTGAATGGAAGAAAGAAGGCGACAAGAAACAGCCCTACTTCATTCACCGGGCAGACGGTCAGCCTATTTTCATGGCTGCAATCGGCAGCACGCCGTTCGAGCGCGGCGATGAATCGGAAGGTTTCCTGATAGTGACATCTGCAGCTGACAAAGGCCTGGTGGATATTCATGACCGCCGGCCACTGGTTTTGTCAGCAGTAGCAGCAAGGGAATGGATGCGTCAGGACGTTGGAGGGAAAGAAGCTCAAGAGATAGCGGCCGACGGCGCTGTACCAACCGACAAGTTTATCTGGCATGCGGTGGCCCGTGATGTTGGAAATGGAAAAAATCAGGGGAGAAAATTGATAGAACAAACAGATATATAATCAGCAGTTCTTTTGATGCGCACTTTATATTTGGCTCAATATTATCTTACTTTAAGAAAGAAATATATTTGCAGCCATCGGACCACTAAGTCCATTTATACGATAAAATTCAACACGAACACCTGGCTTTAACGTTTGGCTTTCACTATTACTTAATGCAGAAACATGCAAAAAAACATCTTTTCTGCCATCTGATGGGATAATCAATCCCTTTCCGCTCTTGAAGTCAAAACTTTTGACAATTCCTGTCATTTTACGAGACAAATATTTTCCTAATGGTAATCCAGATTTCACTATACAGGATCAGTTAATAATAGCTAACACTATTTTAACGGCCTTCTAGAAGGCTAAGATAAAATTTGCTTAATCATTCAACACGTGCCTTAATGGTTTGGCTGATTCGGTGCGATGATGAATCTAACTTTTCCAAAAGCCGTTCTCATAACTAGGTGTTATCTCTGATATCCCTCCTCTTGAGTCCATACATATACCAGCATACGTTTCTTATCATGAGCTTGCTTGTCAGTTTGAAATGTTCAAACGGAGTTTGTATGTCATCTAAAATCATAGGTCTTGTTAAGTGGTTTAACGAAGATAAGGGGTTTGGCTTTATCTCCCCACTCGATGGAAGTAAAGATGTTCTTGTTCACACTTCTTCCCTGCTGGGAGAAACATTTAATACTCTTTTTGAAGGACAAAAAGTCAAATTCGCTATCATAGCTGGAACTAAAGGTCCAATCGCTGCCAATGTAACACTTTGCGATAGATAATTTTTAGATGGTTTGCTTAAGCCAGCATGACTTTATCAGTGAAAGGTGATGTTCGGTTACTCACATCATTACAACAGGCCAGCATATTTACTTACCATCAAGTTTGCTGACCGATGTGATGAAATGCAGGACTGCTGCATGAACAGTCTCAAAGCAGAAGCTAACTGCTTATAAAATACTAAAGTGCGTAAGAGGTTAGGCAGCCTCCAAAAGCATCACTTCTTATTTTTTAATAATTTTTTTAGAAGCGCTGGGAAGATTTGAACAAAGCACAGCAGTATGGGCACACCAACTGAGCCCCCTTTTGTACACGATTGTAACTATGTTCGGAATCTTTTGAGCAGTTTGGACAGGGACATTTTACTAAATAATTTCGGCGGAATTGAGTGTTTTTACGTGCAGACATAGACTTCTCCAGTTCAAATGGACCGTTACAGTACACGTTAAGAAAGTATAATGCTTGTTTTAATTTCGAAAGAGGCAAAAAAAATGAACAAACAGAACTCTTTCGACCACCTGCAGGGGCTAGAAACCCTCAAAATACATGGTGATATATGAAAAAAGTAATCATTTTTTTTAATGGTAAGCCAAGTAAAGTTATCACTGTGCTTAAAGGTGTGACATCAATACGCGAAGAATATCCTAATGGAGAAGTGATAAACCTTCAGATAATGTCAGCAGGTTTTCCCTCTTTAACAGGTGACCATGAAGTGGTCCATGTGGCATCAGATCGAGAGCTTACCTCTCAGGAAATATTAGATGCGGCGCAGAAGTATCTTTGACGCTAGGGATTCAACGCAGACATTCATGAAATCATTATTATAACTACGTTTAATTATTATAGCCTGCTTAACGCAGGCTTTTTTTACCCCCACACAAACATTTATAATTAAGACATGTACATCCAACACCATGGCAATATGACTTTATTGCTGAGGCAACCATAAGGCTTCCATGAAAATTCTGCATTACACAGTATTAATAGTTCTTGAAGCCCCATTCTCAGATAATAATATCAACCCTCTTATCTTGGGTCTCTTGCATGACCGAAACTATTCAAGTAAGTCAAACCGAGGTGTCAAACTTCCATCCCATGCATTCATTGGTTCAGAGGGTCAGGCAGTTTTAGAGTGGGAGTCTGAAAAAGATGGAGCAGAAAAACTAAAAAAAAGACTCTACCAGATGCTGCATGGAATTACACGTTTAGAAAAATCTCCCACAGCAATTTTTCTAATGATTTGCCCAGAAGATAAAACCTTAACCTTTGTCTCAAGACTTAAAGTAAAAAAATGAACATCGATATTTTAACCTTCACCATCTGAAAATTCCGTGACCGTGAAAACTGCGAAAGAAAATCATGAGGCACATCAGTAAATATTGTATCATTTGCTAAGCATTGCTGTTACATTCGGTTTAATGATGAATCCTCCTCAGCGGCAGGGCTAATTAACCTGATGATTTGTATATCCAGCGGCTCATCCTGAATTTCTGAAGCAGCGAGTCACGAGTGGTTAGTTCAATGACTCACCGGGAGGCACCCGGCATCATACCCATAAGCCCCTGTATAATTGCAGGGGCTTATTTACATTACAAAAGCATAGTAGTAGACATATTAATCTTAATACTCATAGCCGATAATTGCCGATAATTAGGTTCGAATGAATATACCGTTTAAAGGATCATCTAACTTTTATTAGGTCTGAATACCTCGTAGTATACCGTGGAGATAACATATCCCGTTTCATCTGCCACTGCTGCTGTACGCCCTGCCCGGCAAAATAAAGCGTTCCCTTTCCATCTTTCCCGTTCAGATAATCCAGAACTTCCATCAACCTCTCGCTACCAGCACGCGGCGCGTTCTCATCGAACAGGTTGAGCTGGGCCACGCCTTGGCTGAAAAAATCCCCAAGCATGATCCCTGCCTTCTGGTACCGGTGGCCATCCTTCCAAATTTTGTTCAGACACTTTACAGCGGTGTTGATGATGTCGCGAGAATCCTGAGTGGGGGTGAGAAGCTTCATGGACGCACTGTTACCGTAATACGGCTCGTTAAGCGTAAAGGGAGAGGTTTTCACGAACGTAGAGATAAAGCGGCAGTACTGATGTTCACCCCGCAGTTTTTCAGCACCACGGGCGGCATAGCTGCAAATAGCCTGGCGCATCTGTTCATACTCAGTAACGCGTTCGCCGAATGACCGGCTGCAGACGATTTCCTGCTTAGCTGGTGCAAACTCCTCCAGATCCAGACATGGTTCGCCGCGCAGTTCCCGGACAGTTCGCTCCAGGACGACATTGAAGTGCTTTCGAATAATCCACGTACTCTGCTCTGAGAGGTCGAGAGCCGTTTTGATGCCCATGGCGTTCAGCTTCTTACTGATGCGCCTGCCGACGCCCCAGACGTCCTCCACCGGAACCAGAGCAAGCAGTCGGCGCTGGCGATCAAGATTGGATAGGTCCACTACCCCGCCCGTTTGCCGCTGCCATTTTTTGGCGGCATGGTTTGCGAGCTTAGCGAGGGTTTTGGTCTGCGCGATGCCGACCCCAACTGTCAGGTGCGTACGCTTTAGAACCGTAGCGCGGATCTCTTTCCCGAAGTCAGTCAGGTCCCGGCAGTTGCGAACGCCAGTCAGGTCGCAAAAAGCTTCATCGATACTGTAAATTTCGACGCGGGGGCTCATTTCCTCAAGCGTCGTCATTACCCGGTTCGACATGTCTGCGTACAGCTCGTAGTTGCTGCTGAAGCAAACAACCCCAGCGCGCCGAAATAAGTCCTTTTGCTTGAAGAAAGGCTCTCCCATTGTAATTCCAGCGGCCTTGGCCTCGGCGCTGCGTGCAATTACACAGCCATCGTTATTCGAGAGAACGACAACCGGTCGCCCTTTCAAATCGGGCCGAAACACCGTCTCGCATGATGCGTAGAACGAATTCACATCACAGAGCGCAAACATACTCAGCTCGCCGATTTGACGATGAAAGTAACAACGCCGAAAACGTCGAGCGTATCTTCGCTGCCTACAACAATCGGGCTATAGGCGCTATTCATTGGGATGAGTTGGACAGTTGGACGCAGCTGCAGGCGTTTAACAGTGAATTCCCCTTCCACCGCGGCGATGACAATGTCACCATGTTCAGCTGTGCGCGAACTGTCCACCACTAGTAGATCACCGTCGCTAATCCCGGCATCGATCATTGAATCACCCGCGGCTTTGACGAAGTATGTTGAGCTCGGGTGGGAAACCAGTAACTCATTGAGATCGATACGCTGTTCAACGTAATCAGCAGCGGGGCTTGGAAAACCACACTGTACTAAGTCACTGAAAAGCGGGAGAGCGATAATTTCTCGCAGTTCTGTTGGCCTGATGAATTCCATTGCACACACCTCAAATACTGTTTTTATATACAGTAGTTTTATTTGTAAGTGTCCGCAAGATGCAGGCCCAGCAGCGGCTGCTTAAAGCTTCGCCGTTTCGTTTCTAAGTTTCTCACGCGCTTCGAATTATGCCGTTTGTAAATTTCTCAACTTAAGTCGGGGCTGTCTCAGCAACTTTAATTTTTTGGTTGAATAAACAATCAGTCGGCATTTCTACCCGAACGCAGACGAACTGATCAGCAGGGATATCAATAGGATCTCCATCGTTTATACCGTCCTGTTCGTTCCTGCCGAATGCTGGTGCATCAGAGTGTGTACGATGATAGGTTTTGACCAACACAGAACCATCGGCATTAACCTCATAATCCAGCCAAATAAGCGGTTGTTTATTCCGGTCTGTGGGAATCTCAAACCCTCCGTCGATACCGCCCCAGGCAGCGTCTGAATTGAGTGATTCGCACCCATCAATGAGATATTGGCCTACATCCAGACGAGTGACCGTAACGCCTTCTGATTCATCGTTAGTTTCATATCGTCCGTCACCGTAAATCTTCACAATTGGTGACGCGATTTTGATAAACCCGTTGCTATCTACGGTTGTGTTGCTTGTATCACGCACTACGGCGAGATTGTACCAGGACTGAGAGTTGGGATTATAAACCTTATAACCGAACCCACGTTTACCATTATTGTCGCCATAAAAACCTATTAGCTGCATTCGGGCGGCTTCATCGGCAGAGGTAATATCAATCCATGCCCCTACGGCTCCACCTTCAACCTGGCCAGTAATGAAACCGGTACTGTTTTTCCAGTAAATGTTCGTCGGTGTATCACCAGGCGCAAACCGTGCTGTTTTTTGTCTTATGGCTCCAATATTAGTACAGGCTCCCCAGTAATCTCCGGTGGTTGCACCCGTTCCACCATAACGAGTTCCGAGTGGTACCGGATTACCATTATCCGAAACAACGACGCCCCATTCGTCTTTTCGTACGACAAGCGCATGATCCTGAGACGGGCCATAGACAATGCTCTGATCTTCCTGGGTAACGAATGTGCCTAAACCGAGGTTTGTGCGAGCGCCTGATTCGGTTGTCGAACCGGTACCGCCCTGGTTAACAGGTACGGCCCCGCCGCTCTTCGTTGCCATATTGTCAGACAGATATTTCCATGAAGGGCCGTTGAAGGTAGTGCCGTCTGGCAGCTTCACTGTGATGTTTCCGTCCGCGCTGTAAACCTGCTGCCAGTTCTGTTTGTCGTAATTCAGTCCTCGCAGTGCTTCAGCACTTTGCGCCACCAGCGCAGCAGTTACCATGTTCAGCGCCACGCGGGGAACCGCTGACCAGGCAGCTCCGGATTGCGTTGGTCCGGTAAAGTTGCTGACCAGCGTAAGTTGCGCATTACTCTCTACCGATTTTACGGGCAATGTATACGACACACCGCCCACAGTAGAGACAATAAAATCACCTGCGGCGAGTTCTGCTGCGAATGAGGTTCCGGAACCGCCAACAATAGCGGACCCGTTTGTCAGGGTGATGGTGCCTGCCGACATAAAATACTCCTGAATTCAGATAATAAAAAACCCGCCGAGGCGGGTTCTTGTTTTGTTCATTTTTTACAGGTCGAGCTGGCGAAGTTGTTTTTACTTACCCACCGCCAGTTGAAAGGATATCCAGCTTTGTATTCAATCTGATTTGCTACCTGCCTTACACCATAGACCTGAACAGTCTGTTCCTGTCCACCGACAACTATTACGGCCTCGCATACTGGATTCTGCTTCTCAAGGAGACTGGATGAGCAAGCAGAAAGAAGAATACAAAAAAGAAACATGACTGATATTTTTTTCATTATTTTGCCCTGAGGTAATTAGTTTTATAAAAATTAACCTGACGGGTAGATTAATGAAAATAGATTAAACAGATCAATATCAAAACATTGATCGTTTTAAACGATCAATTAATCAAATGCTGCCGTATTGATAGCGGTCAAAGAAATTCCTGTGTTGGTTCCTCCGCCTGGTGATCCAGTTCCGGTAGATGTACCACCTGAATTTATTCTCGTACTGCCACCATTAAACCTACAAGATGAATAGGCATTTATGGTATAGATAGTTGGGGGCTGAGTGGAGTTATTAACGATAATCGTCTGACCAAGCTGAGCCGGAGCGACAGCCCACGACCCGGACAGTGTCTGGTCAATGTTAATCCCACCGCTTGCACCAGGACTCCCCACAGTTTGTAGATCAGAAAGCACCCTTGATTCGTTCGTCAGAACAAGCTTACCGGAGGCATCCCAGATAGCAAATCCCCACGCAGGAAGTGTTTGCGGGAATATTGCAAATACATATGCTGTAAGCGTAAAGCTCTGGTTATAGGGATTTACGCCACTAATATAGACATTTCCTCCGATGCGATATGACATGACGGGTGTCGGCTGTGCCGTATCAGTAGTTTTAATAAAAACCATTACCGGATAATCGGCAGGCACCGAAAGATATTGTGCCACCTGTTGGGAGCTGCCATTAGCTGAGGAATTAAATGAGTATTTCCCGTAGAGGCAGAAAGGCGTTGATTGCGGAGTGACGAAGGGATTCCCATTATCCATTAAAATCATTGCGCCAAAGTCAGACACTATGCCTTCTCCATAAAAATGATCAGCTCACATTTTGAGGCTGGATAATTACCAAGCCCAGTGTCAGATGCGGGCGTCACAGTTATTGAGTTACCTGCTGCAACTATTCTGCGCCCTACGCTGTTACCTCCTTCATCAAGAGAAACAACAAAACCAACTTTAAAACCTGTTGGTACAGTGAAACTCCAGGAACCTGAGTTCTGACCTGCTGCAAGTGGAATGCGGCCTACTACCGATACTGGTTTAATGCCATAGTTATTAGGCCTTCCGCTGGCATCCCATGTTTTTATTCCCCATGACATCAGAATACTCCTGTCAGTTTTCCAATCTGTACGCGCAGGACGCCGTTCGCATCCCTGATGCTGTCAGTAACGTTCGTGGTCTTTCTTGCGCCCTGCCCATCGCTGCCGTAGTTTTCCCAGGTACCGCCTTTGTCCAGTTTCCACCCGGACTGCCCTGGTACGTAATTGTTGGACTGGATGAAGTTGCCAATTTTAGCATTGGTGATCGTGCCATCCTGAATAAAACCAGAACTGATAAAGACCTGACCATTAACCACCGCGAAAGGTGAATACTGGGTATCACCATTGCCACTCATCAGCACGAACTGATTAGCGTTAAAACCAACACGGGTAACTACCGGTTTCCCGGCCTCAGCAAGCACAGCAATCGACATCCCGGCGTTGTACATCACGCCGTTTATCCTTACCCCTGTTTTGAGGGTGTAGATTGCCGAAGCGCCGGAGGCATCGACGACGGCTGTAAGCTTGTCTTCCAGGGACGCGGTGACGTTGTCGATCTGCGCCTGCACCTGTGTCGACATTTCGGCCATTGCCCTGTCCACCTCAGCAATAGTCGTTTTCACAACCAGAATATCGGCTCGAACCTCTCCGTATTGCGCCCATTGATGTTCAACTGTTCCGTGGTTGGCCAGCGCGTTCTGCATTGTGGCTTCAAGATTGGTATCAATATCGCTGGTCAAGCGGTCGCCGTCGGCCGAGGTAAGGAAATCGTCTGCGATTTCACCCAGATAATCATCGGCGTTATCGTTAGACATCCCCCTGATCCAGTCGGTATAACCGGACTCGTTACCCGTTCTGTCTACCAGTTGCGCGCGATACCAGAACTCCTGCCCGGCTTTTAGCCCGAGCTGGGTATATTCAGTAGATGGATAAGGTACGTCCGATAGCAGCAACGGATCGGAAAAATCGCTGTTGGCCGTGTACTGGATTTCTGTTTTGAGTGTATCGCCGGTGTTTCCCGGGAACCCCCAGTTCAGACGAATACCCCAGTTGATGGCCGTAGCCATAAAGCCCACTGGCTTGGGCGGATTGCCCACTTTGCCGGTCAACGTCTTCTCTTCTGAATATCCCCACCCGGAAGAAATTTCCGCTGCGTTGATAGCTCGCACGCGCACTAGGTACCGTCCGGCGTAAATCCCCGGGACGTCGAATGACGTGGTGGAGCTGCGCGGCACGTTAACCCAGTTCCCGTCGTTGCGGCGCCACTGCGCCTCATAGGCGATGGCATTTTGTGCCTTGTCCCAGCTTACGCGCATGGTTTCGACGCTGATATTTTGCTGAATCACCGAAAACGAGCTGATCGCGATGTTGACTGGCGGCGACTGATTACCTGGAGGGATCACACTAACCGGCCGCTGGTCAATGATGGCACCCGTATCGATTCGGGCGTATTTATCCGGATCGTGATTTGCACCCGTGATGGTATATGTCCCGTCATTGTTATCGGTGACACTTATTACCCGGTACTGCTGCGCATAGAGTTCATCAGATTCAATAACCCATACACCCTCAGCCTGCGGAGGTTCACTAAAGGCGGTTGTCACGGTAACCATTTCGCCGGACAGGAACTGAATCGTTCGGGATTGGGTGATACCCGACGGCAGGTTTACCATTATCCTGTCACCGGCCTTAGCACTTGGCACCCGGTCAAGTTTGAGGACGCGACCATTAACCGCGGTTAATCGACCACCTAAATCTCGGCCAGAGATATTTCGGTCAGCGACAGCAATTATGTAGCCAGGCTGAGGGATATTGCCGTCCAGACCAACCTCAAGCGTTACAATCCTATCTTTATTGTTGGTCAGGATCCCCCAGCGCCCTTTTCTGTTAGCCTCTGACTGCCGGGTGCAACCGATGGCGGTGATCTCAAGCTGGTTGAAACCATAGCGCGCCACCAAAGCCTGCTCGAAGACGGGCTCCATTGCATCAGCATACCCATTTGCCGGATCAGACCAGGATACAAGAGCGTTCGTGTAGCGACTTTTGGTTGTGCTGCTGGAATACACAAATTTGCCGTCAACGACATTAGCTTGCGTGTAGGTAAAATCGACATCTCTGGGCATGTCTGCAAGGGCAACAATCTGGTCGTCTCCCCAGTAGGTCATGCCTCGGAAAATGGCGGCGAAGTCACGCAGGACGGTGTAAGCGTCATTCCGATCCTGAATGTATACGTTGCAGGTGTAACGAGGTTCAGTTCCGCTCCCCCCCTTACCATCCGGTACCGGTTGATCACAATACTGAGCGACCTGATAAAGCGTCCATTTGTCGATATTGGCTGCCGTTAGCCGATTACCAAGGCCGAAGCGGTCAGTGACCACCAGATCGTAAAATATCCACGCAGGGTTATCCGTCCATGCCCACTTAAATGCGCCCGTCCAGGTGCCGCTGTACGTTCGTGTTTCAGGGTCATAGTTATCGGGCACACGAATAACTCGCCCGCGAGGCTCGCAGGAAATTTGCGGTATTGAGCCGTTGAACTGGCTCGAATCAAATTCGATGTACAAAAGCGCAGTGTTCGGATATCGAAGTTTGGCGTCGATTACTTCTGTGAAGCTTTGCAGCGTCATCGTGTCGCCAATCTTCGCGCTATTGGCATCGGCTGTAATTTTGCGCAGCCTGATGGTCCAGGTGCTGCCCGCCTGAGGTAAATCAATACGGTGGCTGCGCTCGTAACCTGACGTCGTTTTCCCGGTCACGCTGGTATTCAGCACTGTCTGCCAGGAGCCGCCATCTGTCTGCAGGTCAATTGCATAGTTGACCGAATAGCCAACCAGATCGCCATTATCCTCCTGTTTGAAGAGAGAAGGCCATTTTAGACGCAGGCGAACAGCTGAAAGCTGCGTATTGGTGAACGTGCGCGTCCACGCTGTAGAGCTGGAAACTTCGGAGCCTACATTGATTTCATTTTCGGTACCCGGGATCCCTTGAATGTATTTTTGCGCCTGAGTTCCAGAACGAAACTCCCACGCCACACCGCTGAAGTTCTGTGAACCATCTGCGTTCTCAAGTGCGGTGCCATCGAGATAAATATCGCGCGCAGTAAGGCCACCAGCAAATTCCCCCTCTCCCAGCGCGAGAAGGATTTTTGCCTTGGCTACTGACTGCAGATCGTCTGGCTGTTCTGTAGGAGTTCTTGAGCTTGAACTGCCGCCCTTGCGGCCTTTAATAGCGGTTGCTATAGCCATATTGCGCCCATAAAAAAAGCCACCCAGAGGTGACCATGATTAGAACAATGTTGAATTAAATATTATTTGATAAGCAAACCAAAATAATAGTGTTCATCGAAAATACGGAGAAAGCGAATTGCACAATTACGAACGTACTCTAATTGTTTCGAGCGAGGAATGTCACCGTGTCGCGGATAGTTCAGGAAATAATACCCAACCTCATATTCATAATTATTTGTAAAATCATCATGCAATGCGCTCCAGTATGTCATTACTCTATATAAAAGGCCATTTGGCAAGTCATACCATTTAACAAAAGTTCTAGTTAATTCACTCCAGACATCATCCTCAAGTTCAGCATAGGCGAGCTTTTTGAATGTTAGTCTCATTGCCAATATGAACGCGACTCGTTCAGTTGGCATCACTTCTCCAATCTCATCAACGTAGCCATCAAAATAGCGAAACACCTCATCTTTCGAGATTTCCTTATCTAATCCCAAAGATGCCAAAATCAAAAGATTTGAAGACTCATTGCCAGCAGAAATCTGGTTTTCAGCCCAGTCTGTGAACGCCCTTCTGTCCAAACCAGGCTCGTTTAATTTTCTTAATCCAAGCAAATCTTGAAAGTCTATAGCATAACCATCCATAAGCATTTCCAATCTTATAATGCGTTCTTTCAAGAAGATACTCTTAGTTTGGCACTATAGCTACTGCTGATCGTCAACATAAATGCCAGCAGAAATGATCGCTCCACCGATGCGGCGCTTGCCGTAAAGGAGCGGCACAGGATTACCCTGGGCTGTCGTATTGGTTACCCCCCCAAAGGCATAACTGGCCTTATTGTCTGCCGATTGCTTGCTGGCTAGCCCTGTTGTCTGTGGAGACAGCATTTGTACGACACCGCCAAGGGCCATCGCAGCGCCAAATTGCATTAGAGGAACGCCAACAGCACCACCGCCAAAGTATGACGCCACAGCACCAACTGCGACCAAAGCCACGCCTAAGATGGTCTGGAATATTCCACCACGTTTACTCCCGAGGATAACCGGCGCGATACGGATATCAGCGGTACTCTGATCCATAGAGAGTTCATCATCGTTCAGGTTACGCTTTCCACTGAATACAGCGTAAGTAAGCCCGCGCTGCTTACTGGTATTCAAAAAACGTTCGAAGCCTGGCACGATAACGCACAATGCGCGGATGGCTTCTTTTGGTGAGGCTACCGAAAGTTGGAATTCGCGGCCAAACGTAGTACCCAAAACACCATATAGACGAACAGTACGGACGGATTCGCACATTATCCCTCCTGCATGATTAGGCTTTTATGCCTGACAATTTTCATGGTTCTCTCCATCCAGTAACCTCCATATGGCACACGTTGACTGAGATGACCATAAAGATGATGGAGAAGCATGTTCCCCTCCAGCAAGATCCCTGAATGGTTCCACTTATTCGATTCCACCTGCATGATGATCAAATCGCCCGGCATTGGTGATCCACTGAATTCTCGGAACCCACATTCGTACCAGCAATCCTGATAGAAATTATCCGGATAGGAGTCCTCCCACCACGGATAATCAACACGGTAATCCTGAAGTTCGACATCATGCTCCTGCCGGAAATAGCTCATCACTAGCCCCCAACAGTCGTAGTGTCCGAGCACAAACGGGCGCCCGAGCAGCGGCAATTCTCCGCGGGGAGTAATGGTACGAAAGTCTCCTTCCGGCCAACTGACAATATGCCAGGGCAGCAACGTTGCATCGCATTGAGCCTTGTCCAGTTCGCTTGGTTGGGTCGTCGCATCAGGGTGACTATGTACGATTCCCGTTATCGTCCCCCAGTCTTCAGCAGCAGCGTAATCCTCTGGCGCAAGGTGAAACTGTTCAGTTGGTTCGACAGCCAGATTACGGCATGGGAAATAGCGTTCCACCCGGCTTTTCTGCGCTATCACGCCACAGCATTCGCGGGGATATTCTTTCGCAGTATGCGACAGGATGGCCTGAATCGTTTTCTGACGCATGTTAACTCCTGATCAAAGATGTTCCTGGAAAACCACCGAAAGGAAGTTCATTGTGTTCACCAAACCGAAGCTTGCAGGCGGTGAGCGTGCCGTTGCATTTATCCAATGAGGGATCGCTTACCGGATTGTTGTTTCTGTCGAAGTAAAGCGTGCCGGCATAATCGCACCCATCGCCGGTGCGGTACCTATTCCGGATGCACCATGTGCAAAGGGAATGCAGCTGTCTGGTCGGAATCATCAATCCCTGCAGATCCATCGGGCTTGTAAGAACAAACTCGATACTTTCACCGGGAAGCTCGCTATTTTTACCGTCGATATAGAATACCCGCTTCCTCACCTGCAAGGGATCTGCTATTGGATTTCCATCAGGGAAATTACGCGCATCCAGGTAATGCGCAAAAGTGTCATGAATCGTAACTTTGGCCTGCAGCATATCGTCATAGGCCAGACAGAGCGCAGTGATAGAGCTGTCAACGTTGGCAACGGTGAGCGTCGGCTGGGCGCTACTGCCATCGGTTGACGCTTCCAGTCCCTCGAGCTTATATGGCCAGGCACCATACTCTTCGCCCTGCCACCAGATACTCTTCGCTTTTAACTTTGATTCGTCGCCACCGGCAGCCGCAATCTCTTCTTCAGTATGCGGGAGGTTATAAGCGTGAAAGCGCAGAACGTCGTCCAGACCAAACGCAGAACCGTCTACCTCAAGAAGACGTATTTTTTCACCCGGTTCGAGGCGTTGATATTCTTCAGTAATCATGGTGCGTATGCCTGTTTGAAGGTTACTTTTATGGTCATCACTTTGCTGGATAGCGGCTGGGCTTTAATGGAATCAGCTTCAATCCGGTATAAACCGGTTTCGCCAACAGGAGACGTCCAGATAAAGGATTTTGTGATGTGCTTGCGGCAAAAACTCAGCGCATCGAGCATCTCTGCCTTTTTTCCCGTTAAGGTCATCGGCCATGACTGTTTTTCAGGGTTGATCCCTTCACCGGCGATCTGTTCAAAGCCGTCGCCAAAGGATGCAGAGCGTGTTGCGTAAGTGAACTCCCCTTCCATGCCCGCCTGAATCTGGGTTCGCCAGGTAAATGTTTCGATCGCCAACTTTCCTCCGGGTATAAAAAAACCCGCCGAAGCGGGTTAAGTAGATACGTCAGCTCAAAGGTATCTTTTCTTTAAATCTTCAAGCCTGCTGTTTTCTTGCTCTGTAAAGCCAGAAGCATCAAACATCGCTTCTTTATTTGCACCATTTACTCTCGTTACTGTAACTGTGAAGACCGCATCAGCAGGAGCATCAACCTGACCCCATTCAGAAAACTTATTCGGAGCCAATGCCCAAGTAGCTTCTTCACCAGGTTCAAGCCCGCCAGCAATTTCGTAGTTAAAATCTTTTTCCAGCCATGGAACTGAACGTCCATCGCTGGCTATCACTCCATTGAAGTACACACGGGAAATAGCTTTATCAGTATTGTTTTTCACAACAAGGCGAATAATAGGTTGTGGCTTCCCATACTCTTCAGGTTCCAGGCTAAATCGAGATGATAGAACCTGTACTTTTTTGAGTTCTTCTTTGGCCTTCTCAGAGTCAGCTTTTTTCTGTTCAAGCTCTTTGATTTCCTGAATTGCCTGCTCTTTCTGCTTAAGTTCCCTCTCGGCAGTGACTTGCTGAGCATAAGAGATGATTTCCTCGCCAGTTTTGCCAGACAGCGGTTCGCGCATCTTCTTGCTTAGATCTTCTTTGTCACTTTCTGACGATGCTCGCATTAGGTCAGCCATATTAATGTTACTGAACGCTACGACCTTTAAAGCGCTATCAAATTCCTCCCGTTTATTTTCCGGAAGAGATTCTCTGACCTTGGCTATAGATGATTTCATTGCGTCATCAGTTGATGAGTCAATTTTAGGTTTATCGCACCCGGCTAATAAGAAGGAAAGAAATAACACACCTACAATTTTTTTCATGTCCCTATTCCATCAGTAAAAATTGAGATTAATCCTATCAGGAATTGGCATAACGGCAAAATCTGCGGAGGCACTTTATCTTGATTTCGTTGCATTCCAGATGAGACCTCCAGGCTGGAGCTGTTTGGCTATACCGGCGCGTACTGACTGATCAATGGTCTGCTTGTAAGCCCGAGAAATGGCGTCACTGTCATCAGAAGCCTGCTGCTGAGTGTTCTGGTTATGAACGATCACGGACGTTTGAACGGTTACGCCGCCAGTTGCCGAAGATTGCAGCCCATACATCGGGGCGCGGCCAACATAACCGCCGTTTGCATACCCCTGAGCTCCACGCATAAGCGCATACAGATTACCGACACCCAGTGCACGGGTCGCTTCCTTCGTAAACACAAACTCACCGCCGTGTACAACGCCTTTCGGTTGGTATTTACCGCCATCTCCCGTGTAGCCGCCCCCATCAAAACCGGGGACCAAACCACCACCTGAAAAACCAAAGAACGCGCCGATAGCGGTTCCACCAAACGCTGACTTCATTCCATTAACCAGAGCCAGTTGGGTCAACATCTGGGCGATGCCCTTGAGGAAAGTGGAAAGAAAATCTGAGAAGTTAGATTTACCAGTAGTAAAAAAATCAGTGAGCGTGCTGGCCATCCCCGTGAACGCGTTGCTGGTAACCGTCTGCACCTGGAAGTACACATTGGTCGCGCTGTCTTCGAAATCAGACCAGCCCTTTTTCGCGCCGGTCAGCCAGTCGCCACGCAACCTGTCCTCTGCATCATAGTAATCATTCGCCGCTTTAAGCTGCTTCTTATATCCGCCATCATCCAGCGAACCACCTGAATTTTTCCAGCCGGCGGCGAGCTGGCTCTTTGCCAGCTCTCGCTGCGCCTGGCGGTCACTCATCCCCGCGCCACCCAGTAATGCGGCCTGTTTCTCAGCCATCTGCGTGACGTATTTCTGAGAGGTATCCATTCGCTTGTTCAGCTGTTCCTGTGCGGTAATCTGATCACCTAACAGGGCTTTCTGCCGTGCCAACTGAAGCACCTGGTCTTTACTCGCCAGCAGGGATTGCTCCTGCTTTGTCAGTGAACGTGAACGCGAGGCCTCCTCCAGCACCTGAAATTTCGCTTCCGTAGTCCAGAGGTTTTTGCGCTGTTGGCTAATAGTATCGTTCAGCCCTTTATGCTGCTGCAGCGCGCGTAACTGTGCCTGAAGCGCCAGTAGCTCGGCCTGGGCAGCATCCGTACTGCGATCGCCAGCCGATAAAGTGCCCTGCTTTCCGGTTTTCGTCTTTTTGCCAAAAGCAGCAACCTCTTCCCGATCCTTCTGAGTGGTTGCAGTACTTATCTTTCTGGTCGTATCGAGGTATTTACCTGCACTGATATCAGCGGCATCCCAGTCTTTTTTCAACTGAGAGACGCTGTCGCCATAAGCGCTGGCCATTTGTTCGTTATAGTCCTGCCATCCCTGCAAAGTATCCGTTTTCGCCCAATCAGGAATGAGATTAATCGCAGCCGCGATAGAGGAAGAAATGATCTGGTTCAGCTTCTGGAAAACGATCGCTACGCTGTAATAAATTGCGTTGAATTCCTTCAGTGTGTTTGATGCCAGCTCTGCTACCCACTGACCGATATTCTGCATGGCCTCAGATGCCCAGTCTTTGATATCCAGCCACAGGCGACCAAACGGTGTCAGCGAGTCATAAGCCTGCTCTCCGCGCTCAGCCATTGTGTCGCCAAACAAATCCATGGCCTGTGTAACTGCAGCAGTCTGGTCCTTCTGCTTCACCAGCTCATCAATGTGCTTAAGCTGCGAAACAGTCAGGAAGTTGTATTGTTCGTTTAGACTCTGAAGGGCTTTAACCGGATCCTTTTCAATATCCTGATATGCCTTGGTGATGTCCTGCGCCGAGACTATACCGGTCTGAACCGCCAGCGCCGTGGAGCCCGCCGCTTTTTCAAGTTGCTGCTGTGTCAGCGATCCCATGCCAACCAGCTCAGTCATCAAACTCTGAACGGTTCCTACAGTAGCGCCAGTAGAGGCAGCAATAGACTGAGAGGAAGCCATGATCTGGAGCGCTGACGTGCCGGCAATGTTGCCAGTCCTGATAATAGCCTTGTTAATTTCGTCGTAAGCTGTGAAGTAGTCCGAGCCCGCTTTTGCCGCAATCAGAACGGCACCAGCCAGGCCACCAATGGCCACTCGGGCAGGAGTCACCATCGACAGCATCGCTTTCAGAGCATTGCCTACACCGCCAAACGAATCTCGCAGCTGGCCGCCCTGCTGAATGGCTACCATATAAACCGGCATACCGGACGCCAATGAAGTTACGATGTCAGTCATTTGCATCGGGAGATAACGCATCGCGTTGCGGTATTGCCCCGCGCTGATCGCTCCTGACTTCCACGCTTCCTCCTGCTCTTTCAGTCGGGCGATCATCGGTGCAGCACGATCGGACACGCCAAGTTGGGCTGCTTTTAGCTCTAACAGTTCTGCGCGAGTTTTTCCGATTGCTGTTACCTGCTCTTCCAGCGAATCGATAAAGGTTTTGCCCGCCGCAGCTGCACGCTGCGCTGCCTGTGCCTGTTCAATGCGAGCCCGCCCCTCTGCGGTCTCAGACTCCATGACCTGCGCCAGTTTAGCTCGGGTCGTCTCAAGCACGCTGTTGTAGCGAGTAAAGTCCTCGTCTCCCACCAGCCCTTTACCGCGAAACTTCGCCAGGCTCTCCTGGATCGTGTCCAGTTCATCCAGCGCCTTGTTGACCGGGCTGATTTTATTCAACAGGTTCTGCAGCTCCTGGCGCTGTTGCTTCAGGCTTTCGCTGTTCTTCTTCTGGTTGTCGATACCGGTGCGGAACGTACTGTTCAGGTCATCGGCTTTACCTGCCGCGGCGGTCGCGGTTTCCTGAAAGCGATCCAGTGCCTGATTACCGCGCACCAGCTCACTGGTATTTACACGCAGGGAAATCGTGGCGATATCGTTACTCATTCCGCCCTCTCTTTATGCATAATTTTTAGCGCAGCACTTTCCATCACCCGGATGTCCGAAAGCGCGGTTGCCTCGTCGTCGACGTTGTGCAAACGCATCACCCAGGGCAGCACGTTATAATCAAGCCCTGATGCGCCTCCCATACCCGTGCGCCACTGCGTACTGACAGCCTGAAACACCAGGAATGAAGGCCATACATCTGGCCAGACGTAGATGTATTGATCGTCGTAGTCATCCGGCGTAAGCCCGTAAGGCGCCAGGTCTGCCGCTGTGGGTTCAGGCGTATAGAACGCAGAGGCAACCGCTATCAGTTTTTTTCACGCTGCCCCATGAGCTCGCGGTAGTAGGTTTCCGGGATGGCCTTCATCGCCGCCGGATAGTTTTCCAGCAGCACCGACAGGTTTTCCGCGTTGAATGCATCAGGAAGTGCCCAGCCTGAAATGATTTCCATCAGAAAATCAGTGGCGGTTTTGCCTTCGAGTTTTTCCAGGTCAGCCAGTTCCTTAAGTGGCTTGTGATTAAACGTGAACGTCAGCACGCCATCCTCATCGCCAGCGCGGGGGATCGAGACATTGGCCTTGAATGTAGGTTTGGGCTGAAGGGTGAATTTGGTCGCCATTGATACCTCTTAACGAAAAAAAGCCTCCGTGATGGGAGGCATGGAATAGTGAAAGCGCTGACGGGTCAGGCGGCAGCGTCAGTCACCTTGTAGAACGTCATCGCCGGTGACTGCAGGTTCAGCACCACACTTACTGTCTCTACCTCGTTAACCGCAGTAGTTGGCGTATCGTCAAAGGACGCCGTGGCCGCCCAGTAACGGTTCTCCTTCGCCTTCGGTACGTACATGTAAGCCGCCACGGTCTCTTCGTCTTCATCCAACTGGCGAAGCAGCGGATATACGGGGAGAGTGGAGTCATGCGCGATCGAGTAGGTCTGAGAGACAGCGGATTTATAGGTATTAAGGTTGCGCTGGCGATCATCGCTCAGGAACTGAATCTGTGTGGTGTTCTGATCGCCACCAGATTTCGACACCTCAGTAATTTGCGGCAGCTCGGTCCATTCAAGGACCTTGCGGATCGAACCGGTACCGCCACCAGCGGCATATTTGTTTTTGTTGGTGGTATTGATATTGCGAAGAGTTACGGCGCTTTCGGCAATTGCATCAATTTTTGCGATGACGTTATCAACACCGGACCAGTTGCAGTTCACATGAACAATATCACCTACCTTGAGAGCGTCCGCTTCACTCACGGTGATCACCATATTTTCGGCGTTCGTCGCCCCGGTGAAAGTAATGGCTGGGCCATAACCCGATGCCAGATAGACGTGAGCGCCGTTAGGCAATGCAAAGCCCATATTGGTTACTCCTATAGAAACGGGAAAACCGGCAAAGAGCCGGTCAGGTTTAGAAGGTTGTGAGGATTAGCTGGAGATATCAGCTCGGTAATTGAGACTAACGGGAACGGTATAAGAAACAGATGTAGTGATACCGCGGAAAACACCAGGCGTTTGATCTATCCAGCATGTAAAACCCCTGCCTTCAATCTCCTGCCCCTCGGGGAACAATTCAGCCACGCGGTCAGCCAGAGCCGCAACATGGGTACGGCCAGTGCCTGCTGGGGCCACAACGTTAATCTGGTATACACCTGAATAAATGCGGCAGCGCAATCCAAGGTCCAGCGTACGCGGCGTGGCGGGCATGTCATGGACTGCAAGATAGAGCCCATCAGACGGCGGTGTAAAAGGAACATTTTCCCAGGCTACTGGGATACCTTCTGCATCAGCCCACTCGCCGAGCCTTGCGGCCAGCGCCGCCGCAATATCGGGAATCATTTAGTCACCTCCCTTACTGCTTCCTCAAAAAATCGCTGAAACTCAGCAGCAGTAATGCGTACCATCCCACCCGGAGCCTGGGAAGAATGCCCCATCTCCAGTCGATACGCGTAAGGGACGTTGTTGCAGAAATAAATAGCCTTCATCCCGACTTTGAACAGCGACAGCGTGTAATTCCCTGCGGCTTTTGTCAGATTTCCGGTTTTATCTACACGACCCGTTTCATCTGTGGTCGGTGCATCAAAAGACACCTGCCAGTTGCCTCGAAACCGTCCACCGGTATATCCCGGCGGCGCTTTGATATCCATCCCATCCACCAGTCGAGCCTTCTTCTTAAGTCGTCCGGTTTTAGTCAGGTTTGCAGGGTCCGCTTTTTGCGCTTCGTTATGGGCGTATACCGCCTGATTGTAAGAAGCTGCCGTCTGGTTGATGCCCCAGAGTTCGGGGTTGCCGACAGGTGACATCATCACCAGTTGATTAAGGATCCGAATGCCGACAGCACGTACGACCGCTTCCTGATTCGCTTTGGCTTTGTCCACGAACGCGGTGATGGCAGCCGTGAACGCCTTGTTATCGCTCATGCTATGCCCTCAACTGAGATTTGTAGCAGAGCACCACACCGCCCGGTTTCACCGGATTAGGCTTAACCACGCGATGCCTTACGCCGTCCATGTCGATAAGATCGCCGATTTTAATGTCCTTCTCAGCAGTGAAGACAATCCGTACATCGCCGTTTTCTATGACCGTTCCGTCAATTTCTCCAGGTACGTAATCCGTCTTCACTCCTGTGGCGGTGAACTGGATATCCTCGGAACGATGCTCCACACCACCGATGACGATTAACGTGCCCTTACGCGTGACGTTGTATGCAATGCCGTTCTGCTTGAGCAAACGAGTCGTTGTCGCCTGCATTCGCTGATAGTTGATGGCCATTACGAGCGCTCCGCGAAAGCATTGATTGCATATCCACGCCCACCAGCCAGGTCGCCGAGAATAGCCATTACCGCCGGGTAAGAAGGTGTAAACGCCTCACCATCGGCAACCGCATAGGTCATGGTAACGGCGCCTTCGACACGTTCGGTTTTAACCGCGGCCTCACGAACGCTTGAAAGCAAATCGCCATCAATTGCCTCGATAGCCAGCATGCATTGTGCGGTGATAACCTGCCGCGGCACCTGGTCGGGTGGGAAGTCGTGTCCATCCAGAATGACATTTGCGCGTGGCCAGGCCAGCGGCTGTCGAGGGTCTGCTTTGGAACCTACCCAATCAAGCCCTTCCAGGTAGTCCATTGACTTAATCAGCAAAGGTGTAATCTTGTCAGGCAGTTCAATGCCGCGTATTTCCGCAAATGACGCCAGTTCATCTTCGCTGGCGTAACTGTTAACGTCAGCGGCGGTGATATCGGTATTAATCATCTGAGCTTCCATAGAATGGGGCTTACGCCCCATCGGTTAGCCTGCAGCAGGTGCGGTGAAGGTGATTTTCTCACTGGATTTAGCAATACCATCAACAGTACCGGTGACGGTAAAGGTGCCTGCTGTATCAGAGGTGAGTTTGACTGTCGCCCCACCAGCAGAACCGGTCTGAGAACTGGCCGTGCTTAGCGTACCGCCCGTTGAACTCCAGGTAACAGTTTTGCTGGAAACACCTGCGCCATTTAGCGTGTACTTCAGGGAAATGGTGACCGCATCTGTGCTGTCAGCGGTTGCGGAGGTTTTATCCGCTGACAGCGTTACTCCCCCACTGCGGATCCCAGCTTAATCAGCACGCCTGCCGTAGATTTGTTGCTGGTAAAGTGCTTCTTCCAGTTTCCCGCAGTTCCAATGGCGGTCAGGTCAGGGTTATCACCTTTTGCGGTATCCCAGCTGTAGCCCAGCAGTTCAACGTTCACGGTACCTTCAGCGCGATAGCCAACCGCAAGGTTTTCCTGATCGTTGATATCGTAGGAACGGAATCCCGGCGCCTGAGACTCAGTGACTGTAACAGCCCCAGCCACCAGCCCAAGGATCGCATCAGCGTCCATGGTGTCGGTCACCAGCACAGGTTTACCAAGCGTGCCCGGCTGCCCGCCGTAAACCACCACGCCTGCTTCTTCGTAGATTTTGTTGGCAATCGCCTCATCGACAATGTCGAAATAGGTCGCAGAGTGCATCACGAACAGAGCCACGCGGTTAAACTTGTCACCATATTTGCGCAGGCCACGCGTCAGGGTCTTTTTACCGTCGGTCTCAATGTCGGCAGTTACGACCATGTCGGTGTTAGCACCAATCGCCGCAGTCAGTGCTTTCAGGCCATATTTCACGTAGCCTTCCAGCGTGGCATCTGCCACATCAACGCCGATCACTTCGGAGAATTCGTCGACAGAGCGGCCGCGGCGTTTGAATGCCTCTTCGGTGGTTTCATACGGGCCATATTTCCACGGTGCTTTGACGGATACGGATTCGCCGGCGCCAATCTTCTTGCCCGTCACTTTATCGGTGGAGTTCGTGTCACGCGATTCGATAGAACCGCCCACTTTGTAGAAGGCTCGCTTGCGGAAATCGCCTTCAATCAGCTCGTTATCCAGCAGGATCGCACCGTTGGAAGAGGCGTTGAAGATTGCGAGGTTATCCTGTCGTCGCTCAAGGAAAGCGGTCTGCGCCAGGTCGTCATAAATGATCAGGTCACTATTAACAGTGGTAGACATGGGTTAATCCCTTATTTTGGAAGTTTGAGGAAGGCCTGCTGGCCATGCTTGCGGATATAGTCCGCTTTGTCGCTGGCGCTCATTTCGGAACGTTTGAGGCTTCCACCACCGTTTGGTTTGTGTCCGCCCGCGCCGGTGCCTTCCGCGCGTGGGAACAGATGCGGAGCCGTCTCCTTAAGAGACTCCGCCCACTCAAGCGGGCTTAGTGGGGTTTTGCCGTCTTTACCGAATAGAACATCGCCATTTGCATCAACTGCTACGGCCTCGCCTTCGTCGTTGAGCTGGAATGTGCCTTTGGCACGCAGAATCAGATCGTCGGATGCTTCCGGCAGCGCGCCAGCTTTTGAGGCTGCTGCACGGATTGCATCGCCCAGAACTCGATCCCGGAATTTGTTGGAGAACGCTTCGGCTTTGTCGGCGCGTTCATTTGCGGCTTTAATCTGCTTATCAACGTCAGCACGCAGACGCTCGGTGCGCTTATCGAGCACCTCATCGATTTTTCCGGCGGCAATCAGCTTGGCCTCTTCGTCGTCGGAAAAACGCTGGAGGATCCCGCGCACTGCATCAGGATCGATACCATCAAAGCGAGACAGGGTTTCTTTTTGCTGCTTAATGGTGCCCAGCAGCTCAGAGTTTTTGGATTTCAAGCCAGTGACTTCGCTGGTCACGCGCTCATCAATCAGCTTCTGGATTTCAGGGGTGATTTCGATACCACCGCCACCGCTGCCCTCGCCGCCGCTTTCTGGTGCATAGAATTTCAGAAGCATGTTTCGAATTAACATAAGTTCCCCTCGGGATTTTGCCGGGCCTCGCCCATAAAAAAGCCCCGGCGGATGCCGGGGCGTGGAGTAAGATGTGATTGTTAGTTGTCTATGCCTGAGAGCTGCTTCAGCCGTTCCAGGCTGATCCATTCGCCTTTGTCAGTGAACATATCAGCCAGATTGATTTCACCGGCTCGGAACAGACGTCCACGCTCGGCACCCAGAACCTGATCCTGGCGTTGTGCTGACTGGCGCGCGAGCCATTCCAGATACGAGGTTTTCGCCGGTACCTGGCCATCCATGCTTGCACGAGTACCTTCGTCCATTTCGTCGATATCGATGCCGAGTTCGCGCCACGACTTGAGGAGCAGGGTTTCGGTAGAACGGCAGCAGAAATGAATCTTCCCAGGTCCCTGTAGGTAAGGCACCTTATGCCCGACCGGTTTGTTATTCAGGGTGTAACGCAGCAGGTCACGAATAATGCAGTCATGACTTGTTTTATTGTCCAGCGTAGAAAGCCACTGTTTGCCTTTCACGATATCGCTGTTGGCACTGGTGAAGCTGTTGCGCGCTGTGGCAGCCAGATGATTCACAGCTGTTTTAGCGATGCTGGCGGCGTTTGCCCTGCTCATCTGCAGCGCCCCGTCGCGATAGTCTTTGTTGGCGTGGCCACGAACATTGCGCGCGATAGTTTCTACCGTGTCGCCAGCAAGATACCCCCTGCGGACGGCGTTCACGATACGCGCCAGCCTGTCCGATTCCAGATTCTCCGCCCACTCACTCAGCAGCCGCCCCTGAAAGGGTTGCGCCATCGCCGCGGCATACACCATATCGGCGGTGATGACCTGCAGCGGATAGTGAGACAAGACCTGTGATGGCAGAAGGGAATCGAACAGGCTCAGCTGAAAACTGGCTTCGTTCTTTGCCAGCGCCACCAGCTCACTCTCGAGCCCTGCCTGCATGGTGGCTACGGCCTGATGGTTAAGATCGCGCACGCTGCCCAGTAAACTCTGCAGGCGATTAACTGTGAAGCTCTCCGGCGGCAATCTGTCCAGCGCATCCAGTAGACGTGCCGACAGGCCCGCGTCCGTCTCGTTAAGCAACTTCACCATCCGGTTTGCCACTCCAGTGGCGTAGCGGCTTAACCAGACGGAATGTGCGATCGATTCATCGCGCAGGCTTTCGTTGACGGTTGCCATATCAGCCTCCCGTCAACGTTGGTGCCTGATTGCGAAGCGCATCAATCACCTCGTCCGGGCTGTCGGCCGGGTCAATGAGATCGAGTTTCTGTAGTGCTCGAATCATATCGCTATCGCGCAGCGCACCGGACTGCCAGGCATTGACGATAGCCGTTACCATGCCCGACTCGGCAACTTTCGCGATGAATTCCTGGTTGATCGTGTAGCTCGTCGATTCGCCCTTGATGCCGAGATATTTCGCACACCAGCCAAGCGCCAGCGTGTAGGCCTCAGAAACGTTTGAAACACAGATACCGAGCACCGATGTTGATGATGTTTGCTCACCGCTCGCCTGGGTAGCAGTCTTCGCCGTGGCGTTCTGCTCAATCAGGCGGGCGCCCAGCTGAACCATGTAATCGCGTTTGCTGTCCATGGCCTCTTTAGCCAGCATGTTCGGCTGCGCCTGGGCATAACCAAACGAACCCTCCTTGGGAAGCAAAAGAGGTGATCGGGAACCAATTTTCACGCCCTTCTTCTCGAGGTGATCGCGCCAGTTGGTATCAAGCCCGGTCATATACGGCTGTACCTGGCCACAGAACCATACGCTGTCTTCATAGTCAGCACTGTTGCGGTAATGTCCGTGGTTTATTTCCACCAGCGCGGCCAGCGGCGAATCATCGATAGTAGGATCATTGTTTTGGGCACCGACAAAGGTGAACGGGATTTCATCCCAGTAGTCCTTTCCTTTCGGCTTAGGGTGGTACTCACTGTCAACGGTGTAGGTTCCGCTTACGGTGCCACCAGCCCGGCGCCATACACGGCATATAAACCGCCCTTCTTCTAGCGCCAGCTCGCGATACTGGATTTCATCCTTGTAAGCATAACCATCCGGCTCTTCTACGCATTCCCGCAGCACCACCAGCACCAGTTGATCGCGCCCGTTAATACGCTTTGTTCGCCAGTTAATGATGTTCTCTGCCGGATAGCGGAGGATGATTGCTTCGTCGGACTCTTCAGCGTAATCGACGTAAATGCCCTCTCGCGCAACCTCCAGCACGTTCTCTGCCACCAGTTGCGACTGCTGATAGATGCTGGTACCGGCTCCGTCCGCATTGTCCAACAGGTACTTCAGCTTCTCCGGACCGTTAAACGTGGGGTCCTTGCGATACGCCATCCCAAGCATGCCGATCTTCGTATTACCGGCAATCGCATAGAACACCGCGCGGCTCAGATAGTCCTCATTGCGCTTGCGATTGCGTGTGGATTTATCGGTTGGGTCGAGATACGGCAGATACTTATTACCCGCCGCTTTTACGGCCTCAGCTCCTTTGCAGAAGTCCCTGTATTTCCTCCAGGCAGCAGAAGCCGCCCGGTGTTCTGGTCGAACCCAGGTGATGTCGTCGTTTGCCATATCAGAAAGTGGTATCCATGGTGATTGAGTATGCCGGTTTCACGATGGGGTAATCCTTCACGATGAAGTACCCACCAGCATCATTGGGGTGATCGTTATCAGCTGATTTGTCTGGTTCGCCATTAGCCGCCCAGATTTGCTGCTCGAGGCTCTCGGTGTAAACCGGGCAGTTCTGAACGTTCACCAGATAGCGGCGTTCTCCGTTGGCGTTGCAGAACATGGCGTTCATTGAGTTGATGCGGTCTTTAACCGGCGGGTTGGCATCATCAACAATGACGCTGAAACCGGCATCATTAAGCTGGGCAATATCGGTCTTGCTGGCGTTCTGCGATTTGCGTGAGTCGCCAGAGGCATCTGGATAGATGTAAATCTCCCGGCTCTTCACGTAGCGTCCATCCTCGTAGCGCCAGAACTCTTCCTGAATGCGCTTAATCATCGCCGGCGTGTCGTAGACTTTCACCAGCTCACGAACCGCACGCGGCAGGCCATTACGCTTAACATGAACAATCGCGGCCATTTTTCCAACGTTGAAGTCCATGCCGATAAATAGCGGATCACCATCCTGAATCTCGTCAGAACAGTTATTCAGCTTACGGTTGAACGTGTGGTAAATGGTCCCGCTGTTGAGGTTGGTGAACTTCCCTCGCAGGTATGCCTGAATCAGTTCGTCAGGGTAAGAGCTCAGCAGCGACGTGATGTAATCCGCGGGCAGATTCTTCGCATTGTCGAACGTGCTGGCCTGAATCAGTCCGTATAGAGCCGCAAGCTCTGGCTTTTCACGTACCGCCTTCACGAACTGCTGGTAGACGAATTTGAAACCTTCCGGCGTTGTGGTGACATCGATGCCGTTACGCAACCCATCAACCTTGTAACGCATACGGGCTATGATTTTTCGCCATGCCTGTTGCGCTTTGGCTGCCGCCATGACGTCCAGCTCATCAACCATCGCGTTACCGATTTTGAAACCGACTATCGAGCCGGGCTTCTCCATAGAGCGGCAGATTGTGGTCCCGCGGTACCTTCGCCCCTCGTAGAAGTGGACCTCTTTGTTCCCCTCGTTGATTTTGACGGTTAACCCCCAGTTGAAGGCCACCTCTTCAATCGTCGGGTAAAAGATGTCACGAATTTGCGGGTACGTCGGCGCGAAATAGCCCTGGTTAATCTTCGGGTGCTCCCACATCCCTTTGCAGATGCCGCCACAACCCACCCACGTTTTACCCGAACCGAACCCGGCAACGTAGGCCTTGAATTTGTGCTGCATCGCGAGGAAGCGCGCCTGAGGAATGTTAAGTGTCGGGCTGATCCCCATCGTCCGCCCTCGCGTCCACTACGTTGATATTGATCTGCACTGGGGTTGGTTCATCGTCGTCACCATCACCCGCAAGCTCTTTACGGAGTTTCTCAACCTCCAGCTGCCGGCGTTCGATTTCTATCTGCTGCAGGCGCTGCGCGAACTCGCTATCGGCCAGGCCCAGGCGCTTCATTACCGCCTCGAACATGCGCTCACGGCTGATAGCAGTGATTTCAACGCCATTCTTGCCGACCTTCACACCTGAATAAGCGAGCCGAGAAGCTGCCGGGAGTTTGCGCGTATCGGGGAAATAAGGCTGACCGATGCCCTCACCATTGCAGCGTGGGCATTCAGGGTTTGGCTCTCGGGTGTGGTCGTAGCCATAGCCGCCTGTGTCATCTGGTTGCCTGGCTCCTTCCCTTCCCTCAGCCTTTGCTGTTTCCTCTTCAAACTCAACTGCATCGCGCCACTGGTAGTGATGACCGAAGCCCCAGCAGTAACGACACGCGCCGCGACGATACTGTGAAAGCTGGTTTGCATCGAAGGTGGCGAGCTGCCACATCTGAGCGAGGATTTCATCGGCACTCCCGATAGTGCGCACAATGGACGCTTTTTGCTGCTGCGCAATAGCCTGCGCAACTGAAGTTTTCTGAAGGAGTTGATAGCCGATTTGTTCAGCTGATTTTTTACTGTAGCCAGCCCGGATAGCAGCCCGAGTGGCGTTGTTGTCCTTCAGGTACTCCGCGACAAATAAGCGCTGCTGAGCAGTAAGTCCATCATCATCCACCAGTTCATTTGCGCTCTTATCTTTCTGCGCAGTGCGCACTATCTTTCGCGGGTAAATTTTTGTATTTTGCGCAGCAGTTTTCTTGATATAGCGGCGAGCAGTTACATAATTAAGGTTATGTGCCTCGCACCATTCCTTAGGGGATATGCCAGTAGCAGCGTGATCAGACAGGAACCGCTTCTGCAGCTCGCCCCAATCCGGCTTAGCCATTGTTACCTCTAAACTGAATGAACTTTAGACGTCACTCACAGCTTCAGTATTTGAAGCAATGGAGTATTTTTTCTCAAAGAAATCTTGAAATGAGGATTTAAGCTTATGAAATAAGTATAACTACGATGACGTACAGAAAATCAAGGCCAATCTCGAGTGGATAGTGCATCAAGCCTCTGCCCGGTCTCATTTGCGCACTGAGCATGATCAATTAGTGATTTCCGATCTAATGGAACTCATCCAGACATATGAAACGCTTCTGGACCTTGTAAGCCAATTTGGTGCTTCCGTCTTAAATTCGGAAATCATAGCGGGTCTATCAATCACAGAGGAATTCATTGCTAAAGTTAAGAGGAATGAGGGTGCGATGTGAGCGACAAACACACTGTGAGACGATTGATTTGTGTATTGAAGCTTCAAACTGGTGGATTACAGTTTGAAGCTTGGGTTATTTAATTGCCGTACAGTCGATTGAAAAGCGCATTTTTCATCGCATTAGAATCAATCGGATCCACGTTTAACCAGGTCAATGTCTCACGATTCTTTTCTGCATTGAAATCAGAAAACACACCATGAATATCACCGCTATCAGGTGAGTAGAGAACAGCAATATTCTGTTCTGGACAACTGTGTGGTTTACACCCTGACAGTGCAATATACTTTTTGCCCGCAACTGTTACTTCGGTTGATGGCGTGCTCGTGCCACCACTTTTTACCCATGCAGGTAGTTTGTTTTTACTAATCAGCTGGGAGTAGCTTTTAGACGTGCTTTTTGCACTGGCGAAATCAGAAAGATACTGCCCCTCGTCGGCAAGAGCACTGAAAGATACAAAAGCCATAGCAGCGATAAACACTTTACCTTTCATATTAATCCTCATTCCATAAAGACATCTCAACACTATACCTTATCGGCTACTATGTCAGCCCTACAGTTAGCTAGAGGATTCCATATTACTGCCTATCCCAAGTGATTAACTCAGAATCATCCTAATAGCTACCGCTTATGCTTGTTGATTACGGACTGTTTGCCAGACTATTCAAGACTCTGATGAGGAGTTTGCCAACTCCAGGGAAACATCCATAAAAAGAGCAAGTGAAACTGAGACTCTGGTAGCCCTCCTTGTGAGGGCATTTTTTTACAATGCTGCGCTTCGCTTGTTAAATATTGAGTCTTTTCTACAATTTAATAGTGCTTTGCTATGTCAGGTAAAGCCGTCGTTCAGGAATACCCGTGTGCTCAAGGACGAGCCATCCCTAATTCTTTCTTTCCAACTCGATCTGCCTTATGCCAGCGAAATTATTGTTGCCCTTTTCAATTACAGCCAGTAGCGGCTTAATCCACAATACTACCTGGCAGTACGTCATGGAGTTGGTGGCAACGGCACGATCATCGGCTGTGTAAGGTCCGTTGGAATCGGTGTGCATGGCGCTGGCACGTAAACGGTGCGCGTATTTGAGCAGCCCACCAGCAATGTCAGCAGGAACAGGCAGATCACAGGTTTTTTCACGGCGGAGAATCTCCCGGTATTCGATTACGGTTTCTTCGGTGCTGGTGTCAATCAGGGAGTTGAGCCTATTGGCATGTTCTGCAACCTGATTGAATCGATTGAAGTTGAATGTCTGGGTAGCGATAACCTGCCCTTGCAGAGAATTGTCACTTCGCAGAACGTCGTTTTCACTTTGAAGATTACTGGCCTCCAAACAGCTCTTAACGAGGGCGACCGAAAGGCCAGCAATAATGACAACGCCGATAATACCCGGATTAATTTTCACTGGTCTATCCCCCAGCACGCCAGCGCACTTTCCTGGTCTCGCCGTTCTACCTGACCGTAGCAGCCGTTCTTCTGACCTTTAGTCATGCTGCAATCGCGACCACCGTCTTTAATCCACCAGCGGATTGCCTCGCATGCCCCGCGGCGGTCACCGGCATTAATGCGCTTATAGAACGTGGACGGGAAGCACTTACCTGGCCCGATGTTGTACGGGCAGAAAGAAGCTATCCCAGCTTTCTGAGGTTCGGTAAGCGGTACCGTAATATTGCGATCAACCCACGCCAGAGCCTTATTGCGTTCGATGGCGTTCACCTGATTGCATTTGGCCTGAGTCAATTTCATGCCCTGCACAACCGGTTTACCATCAACCATCGTTGCGCCGCGGCAAATAGTCCAGATACCGCCGCCATCCTTGTAGGCCGTGAGGCTGTTACCCTCTTTCTCATTTAGAAACTGATCGAGAATGACGGATGCAGGAGCACCAGCCAGTACCAGCCCCAGAACTGCAGTACTCAACTTTGCTCTGGATCCCATCACTCACCTTCCTTTTGTAATGCCTCAACGACCACGCTTGCAGCGGCAGGACGCTCTTGAAGGGGTTTATCACCAACGCCTTTCAGGTAGTCATTGACCATTTTTGTTCGCTTCTCATCCTCTCTACGCCTGCGGTTTGCATCTACCCGCCCGTTAATGTACGAGGCTAGCGAGATAAGCAGACCAGCAGCGCCAAAGAACATGAACACCAGATCCTGAGTGGTAAATCCAATGGCTGACGCCAGAGCTGCTACCCACGCGAAGAACTGCGTGAAGATGTTCCCTGAATCATTCATTTTCATGGTCTCTCACCTCGCTAAGTGCGGGTGCTGTTGATAAAAATAAAAAAGGCTGCCATACGGCAGCCTGATGATGATTGATACTCTTCGGCGCTTCTTTCTCCCTTAGGAAAGCAATAGATTAAACAATCCTTAAGGAGAGTCATTTAAACAAAAAAATAATTAACTGCTCACATAGTTTAAAGCTGTTATTATTTACATTAACTCATAACTTTAGCTTTTGTGGATAAAAGAAAGACAATCGGGCAGAAGATGGAATTATTATTGCGGAGAGGAGTGATGTCGTTCTCCGCGCTTTTTTGTCTCAGACGAGCTTGTAATGTTTCGAGGATCGTTTTGCTAAAACACGTACTGAGGTTTAGCACCCTTTCTTAGCTCTGAGGTCTCTTACAAAACACAAGGGAGAAATAAAAAAAAACCTGCTCGGACAAGCAGGCATAAATAGCTAAGTTGGCAATAACTGAGGGAGTGGTGCCGGGTGCCTCCCGGTGGAAATGATCACAGCATTCATTTCCGCGCGCTGGTTGGACACTCTGGAGAAATGTCCTGCTGAACCGCCCCTCCGCTTAGGGGGATCCACCACAAAAACGCTTTCAGAAACATCCATTCCGCAGGATGCTTAAGAAGCATATGTGCAGTATGAAGAATCTGCCGCATAATCAGATGAATATATTCATCTAAATGGTAGAGGGAGAGGGCCTTCAATCACCTCAGCTTCTCCGTTGTCGCAGATGTCGTCACCCTGTGTCAGATGCCAAATACCATTAAAAGTAAGTCCCGTCTCAAGGTCTTCAGTAACGCCATTGCTGAAGTAAGCAACCTGAATCCTACCGTTGTGCTGAATCCAGTAGAAACCTTCTTCCATATTCCCTCCTGCGTTGTTGGGGAAATTATAAGTCACCGCAGGGTTGAATGGTTTTAGATATTCTTAAGTCGCTATTAAGCAAAAAGCCCCACGGAGTTAACCGCAGGGCTTTAAACGAAGGCAATAACCCATCGTTAGAGGAAAATTACCACAGATTCGGGAAAAGTAAATAGCTCACGATAAAATAACGCCCTATTTTGTTATCTGCTTCAGCTGCGCATCAGCCCAGGCCTCTTCGATGTCAAACTTGGTGATTAGCTGATCGTAGAATGGCTTAACAGACTTCTTCCAGGTGTCGAGGCTGATTGCATCCGTTATCTGGCACACCGCGGCGTAAGCCTCAGTTGATGGAATTCGCTCAAACCCTCGCCCACTGCAGCGCTTGCAATCAGCCAGTACCGGAACGCCCTGCTGCTCTGTAAGAGTCTGATTAACAGCTTTCCCGCGGCCATGACAATCTTTACAGGCACAGCTTACTACCTTCTTCCCCTTACACCGAGGGCAAAGAACGCGCGCTACCTCCCTGACCTGTCTATGCACCTCATACTCAGAAGGACGAATATTCTCCGCGCCCATGTGCAAAGACATCTTCACGAACTTCTTCTCTTTTGCCGGAGTATGAGACTTCATGCTGAAAACCTCAGCGTCGATAAACCCTTCCCCATTGCAGCCATCGCACTGCTTCACGCTGGCGGCGCTGCGGGAATAGTCCTCGAACGCGAAGGTGGCCAGCTGATGCATCACCAGTGGCTTAACCCCGGCACCCAGTTTGCGCAGTGCAGCAACCCGATCGCACCTGGTCAGCGCATACTGGGCCAGCAATTCGATCGCCCTCTCCCGGTCATTCTTGCTGATACCCATCTTCCCGAGAAAAGCGCTGTAACCCAATGCTGCCCGTTCCTGCGTCATGCCCATCGCAGCCATGATATCCGTTCCGGTTAATAAGTCTGACGCCGAAGCGCGCGGAGAGTCGCTAATCATTGTCGATTTGGCAAAGTGATATTTGAGGGTGTTTTCAAGGTTCATGCGGTCTCCAGCTCAGTAATGGTGAGTTCTAATTTTCCGCCCTTAACGACAGGCATTTTCACAACGCGATAGTCAATAACCTGGCAGTCGTCCAGCCATAACCCCGCCTTGGTTAAAGCGTCGAATGCAGCCTTCTGCAGGTTATCCAGATCGCGGCGCCGGCGGTCAGGCATGTGACATTCAATACGTATTTTGAGTGGAGCGGCCGTGCGGATATTAAGCCGGGCGCTTCGAATGACACTTGCGACCGCATAACGGTACGCAACGCCATCAGCGCTAATGTGTGTACGCCCGCGGTTGTGCCGATAATACCGGTTGTTGCTCGGCGGCCAGGGCAAAGTGAGTTGATATGTCTTCACGTTCACTCCCACATCCGGTTTCGCCAGCGGCTATCCGGGCGCGCTGGAGTATTTGAGGTCGGAAGGAAAGCACTGACAGTCCAGGTCACATAATCCGGGTTAAGGCTGCGCTCAACCCGGACGCCACGAGCTTTGTAACGCTTAACCAGCTCGTCGGCCTGTTCGGTGCTGCAATCGGTATGATGGAACCAGGTCTTCTTCATCCCCATCCCCCCGCGAAGCCAAGCAGCCGCGCGGCGACATTTTCGGCCTCATCACGACTGCGGAATGAACGGGACAGGACCCAGCGCCAGAGGACATCGAGCGCAGCTTTATAGAGCTGCTGAAACTCGAGTTCATCCATGTTGGCAAACGAGATGCTTCGAGGATGTTTTTTGAGTGTTCCGTCTGGCAGCTGAATGGCATCAAAGTGCCCTGCTTCGACGATCACCCAGGAGCGGTAAGCGTCAAAGGATTTGCACAGGCTAATGCCATTTGTGACCCGGCGGTATGCAACCTGCTCAAGATAATGCTCAGCAGCATCGATCAGCGCGCCCTCATTGCCGGCATACGAAGCCAGGAACTTGGCGTAGCCAGTAATCAGCTTCCTCTCGTTACTCGAGATAGCCCCGCCGGTTGGTTCCCAGTATTCAAATCCGAGATTAAGAAGCGCGAAAAAGCGCCGGTGGAATGCCGGGTTTCGTACCCGCCTGAATTCGGCAACAAGAACATCGCCGAGCCGGGTTTTGGATTGCAGGATATCGCTGGTCTCGGGTGTGGCCGGGATCAGTATTCCTGAATGGTGTTTGATAAGTTGTAATTCTAGCGCCATGGTTCTCTCCGTGGCGCATCAGGTATAGGTTGTTCAGGCCTATGAAAGAATAATATCAGACGGTGATGTAACTCGGTACCCCAGTCGTTTTGCAAATTGCATGAACCCGTTAAGAGTGAAGATCTCTTCATCCTCAAGTAACGGTCGTAATGAAACTATTCCATTTACTCGATAAACCAGATATCTCCCTTCCGCCGGGAAGCTATAGATAACTGCTTTATCGGCCCTTCTGACCACGTCGTACCATTGATCATCTGCATTAAAGGCACCTGCACTACACACTATTTCCCCCAGAGCGACTTATTGACGCGGTAAACAGTAATCGGGAACAGCCAGGGGAACGCAAACAGCGATACTCTTTGAAACTGCTCCAGTGAGATTCACGCGATTAATAAAACCACTCGTCCGCGCTTTTCCAGGTCTCCTGCTGGATATGTTCGACCTCCTTCTTGTCGCCTCCGAAAACAGTCAACCCATCATTGCCGCCACGCTTAATCGTAAGCTGGTAATCATCAAACTGTTTACTGAGTTTTTTGACGAGTTCTAACTCTAGCGCAGGTATAGCTCCATCAGGAAGTTTCTTCATGCGATCAATGGTTAACTCGATTGTCATTTTTCCCTCCACAATGAATTACTGTATGCATATACAGTATATATATAAACTTATCTTACGGATTTTGCAACGCTTTCAGAACATCGAATGTGAATCAACCGATTTTTCTTGTAGAAAAAAATCAAGCGTTCAATCCAGGCGGTAACCTAGATAAAACTCATCTTGCGTTGCAAAATAGCATAAGGATTTTAAAAGGTTGGAATTCATTCGCTTCAAAAACGGACATGAAAGCGATGAGTTAGAAAAGAGAAGAAAACCTCACTTATGTTAAAAAATTGGGTGATTATTAAATTGGTTTAATTTTAGCCAAATGTGATAGAGTGAAATACATTCATTGAGAGGCTAATAATCATGTCCGTTATCGATTACACAATGAAACTTTTTGGAAGCGTATTAACCACAACTGTCACCTGCCCTGTTTGCGGCTTAAAATCCGCTCAGCCTTCCTCTAAACTGCGTCTAAAAAGCCCCATGCTTTGTCCGGGGTGTAAAGCACTTTTTATCTCTCCGCGCTAGCTTCACAGCCGATGTTCTACACTTAATATAATATCAGCAGTTGTCAAATCCCCGATGCCTTACGCCCATCCTGAGAGAACGTTTCTGAACTGATTTCGCATCTGCTCCTGCGCGTTAACGTAGCAAAAGAGCAACCCAATGAAAATGAAACCTATTGCGTGGTTTAAGCGTTCTCGTATTCTGCCCGAAGGCAGCGCACACATATCAGCCCCAGCCAACGATTCGGGAGGAGAAAACTATTTACGTTCGGAACTGTTTTCTACCCCTCAGTTGGAACGCTTTGGAAGAAAACTGGCTCGTACGCACAAATTGTCTCCGGAAATACTCCCGTACTACCTTCTTAAACGACTAACTGACAATGAAACGATAATTACGCGATGTTGCTATCTACTCAATGCAGGAAAAAAAACGAGTATCATGCCCGCAGGTGAGTGGCTGCTGGACAACTATTACCTGATTGAAGAGCAGATTCGCATGGTACGCCAGCACTTACCGAAAAGCTTTGGTAAGGGTCTTCCGGTACTAGCCTATCCACATAGATGTCCCAGAATTTATGACTTAGCCTCAGAGGCCATAGCGCATGGCGACGGACGCTGGGACAGCAGCAGCCTTACCAGTTATATTTCCGCCTATCAAGAGGTGACACCTCTGACGTTGGGGGAGATATGGGCTTTGCCAGGAATGCTGCGTCTAGCGCTGATAGAAAACCTGCGTCGTGTGAGCAACGAAGTGACCCAGGCCCAGCAGGAGCGAAATCTTGCAGATATGTGGATAATGCGGATTTTTGATTGTGCAGAGAATGCTCCCGCCGACCTAATTTTGATTGTTGCCGATATGGCGCGTAATCATCCTCCACTGAGCAGTGCCTTTGTCGCTGAAATGGTTCGTCGTCTGCAGGGACATGGCAATGCTCTTGCACTCCCTCTGAATTGGATTGAACAACGTCTTGCAGAGCAAGGTGTTACAACTGAGATCCTGATTCATCGCTTCAATCAGCAGCTTGCCGCCAGCCAGCTTTCCGTCAGTAACAGTATTTCGGGTTTACGTCTGCTGAGTGAAACGAACTGGTCTGATTTTGCAGAGACCATCAGCGTAGTCGAGCAAACTTTACGCCTTGACCCAGCTGGTATATATCCTCGCATGCACTTCGACACCCGAGATCATTATCGCCATGTGATTGAAACGCTTGCCAGGGATGCGAGCTTGAGTGAACCGGAAGTTGCAAACCGCGTGTTGGCAATGTCTTGCGAACCGAGTCTAGATCCTGAGCACCGACATATCGGTTATTTTCTGCTTGGGGGTGGAAGGCCACAACTCGAACAACTGTTGTCAGTTGAAAGGTCTCTATTGAAATGGCTGCGGCAGAGTATGAATAAATCGCCCCTTCTGTCATGGCTTGGTAGCCTGAGTCTCTTGACCACGGCCGCTACGGCTACCATATTGTATGAAACTGCACTACAGGGTATATTCTGGTTGCTCATCCCCCTAGCACTCCCCCTTATTGTTGCCATTAGTCAACTCGCCAGCGATATGCTTAGCGAAGCAACGACACGCTTTCGTATTCCCAGACCTCTGCCGCGGATGGACTTTTCAAGTGGGATACCAGTTGAATATGCCACAATGGTTGCGATCCCTTGCATGCTGACAAGCTATGAAAGCCTCAGCAAACTTCTCTCTCGTTTGGAAGTCTGCAGCCTTGGCAATCAAGATGAAAATCTCTGCTTTGCACTTCTTACCGATTTTCCGGATTCATTAACTGAGGATACCGAGGAAAACACTGTCCTTTTAAGGCAAGCGATTGCTGAGACGCAGAGACTTAATCGGCGCAACCCTAGCGGCCGATCTCGATTTTATCTACTGCACCGCCAGCCGGTGTGGAACGATTCGCAGAGAATCTGGATGGGATATGAACGCAAGCGGGGCAAACTAGCTCTTCTTAACAGCTGGTTACGCCAACCGGGAACCCAGTTTTCGAGCGTTGCAGGCTTTCCCTCGCAGGCTTTGCCCGGACGGATTAAATACGTCATCACTCTTGACAGTGATACGCTCCTTCCTCGCGATACCGCCCATAAACTGGTGGCCACAATGGCGCATCCGCTGAATAAACCAGAATATGATCCAACGTTCCAACGAGTCGTTAAAGGGTACGGAATTTTACAGCCAGGCTTAGCAGAGGAAATGCCTCTTTACGGTCAGGGGCACTACGCCGCCATGCGCAGCAGCATCCCGGGTAATAATCCCTATTCGATGATGTCTTCAGATATATATCAGGATCTTTTTGGCGAGGGATCGTTCGTAGGCAAAGGTATCTATGATGTAGATATTTTTGTCCAGTCCACTGCCAACGTCTGTCCGGAAAATCTCGTACTCAGTCACGACCTGCTCGAAGGATGTTACGCCCGCTCTGGTCTGCTGAGCGACGTTTTACTTTACGAACAATATCCAACTAATTATATCTCAGACGTCGCACGTCGTACGCGCTGGATCCGCGGAGATTGGCAACTGCTCAATTGGTTAAGGGTTCGGGTCAGAAAAGCTGACGGAAGCAGGGAAAAAAATCCATTGTCCATTCTTTCTCGTTGGAAATTATTGGATAATCTCCGACGCAGCCTGGTAGCGCCGTCGATCATGCTGCTTGTATTGAGCACGCTGCTCTGGCTCCCCAACCCTTTATACTGGTTTAGCGTGCTTACGCTAATATGGTTTCTTCCTGCGGCGCTTAGCATAGCATGGGATCTCGTTCATAAACCGCACCGTCGTCCCCTTAAACAACATCTGCAACTGGTCTCAGCTGGAGCCTTGAAGCGCATTTCACGTATCGGTCTCACGATTATGATACTACCCCACGAGGCCGGTTACTCATTATACGCTATTGGAGTTACGCTTTGGCGACTTGGTGTAAGCCAGCGTAACCTCAACCAATGGGTAAGCTATAACCCAGATAACTACCAATCCAGTGTCTCTGTTTTAGGTTTTTATCGGGAAATGTGGCTGAATGTTGCCTGCGGTCTGAGTCTCACATCACTAGCATTGGTGTTTGATCCGCTGATGCTGTTCATCGCATTGCCCATTAGCTTCGGGTGGTGCATAGCTCCCATTATTATGGCTTGGCTGAGCCGCCAACCCGCTCGTAAGCCCTTTTTGCCAGATCATAAGCAGAAACTTCTGCTGAGACAGACAAGCCGAGAAATATGGTCTTTTTTTGAGACCTTCGCCACAGCGAAAGAAAATTGGCTCCCCCCCGATAATTATCAGGAAATACCGCAGCCGACGATCGCGCACCGTACATCCCCTACCAACATTGGGTTATCACTACTGGCTAACCTTACTGCCTGGGATTTTGGCTATTTGCCAGGCGGCAGCGTCTTACAACGCATAACGCTCACGCTCGACTCTCTTGATAATATGGAACATTTTCGTGGTCATTTATATAACTGGTATGACACTCGAACACTTGCGCCGCTCAGTCCGCGTTACGTATCAAGCGTGGATAGCGGTAATATGGCTGGACATCTATTGACTCTGCGTGAAGGGTTATTAGCCATGCGAAACCAGCCGATTTTGAATGGCGAAAGAATACTTGCAGGGTTAAACGATACATTATTACTTCTTGAAAAACACTGGGGGCCGGGGGCACCGGATACACTTAAAGAGCTTCAAAAGCAGTGTTTCAGCTCAGTGGAACTTCCTTCGGGAGCTCTTTATAGCGAACTTAAAAAAATGCGTACTCAGTGCAAATATCTTACCGCTGCGAGTCAGCAGGAAGGTGATCTTGTGGTGCGCTGGGCCGAGCATCTGGAGCATCAGTTGGTTGAATTATGCCACGAATGGTCACATCTGCTCGCGTGGTTACCCCCTACATACCCAAGCGAGACATTGCCAACACTAAGCTGGTTGGCGCAGAGTACCGATACCGGAGAAGGAACGCCTCCTGCATCAGTTATTACTCACGCCCGTTTGCGGCTGGATATCATCAGCGAACTTGAAAAGAGGTTAAATGACCATGCGCGAATGGATTTTGCCTTTCTCTACAGCGAAGCTACCAGCCTGCTCAGTGTCGGATATAACTGCGACACAAATACCGCCGATAAAAGCCACTATGACCTTCTGCCCTCTGAAATCAGGCTGACAAGTTATCTCGCTATCGCGACAAATCAGCTTCCGATGAAAAGCTGGTATGCGTTGGGAAGGTTGTTCACCAATATCGACAATGAGACCTCGTTAATGTCATGGAGCGGCTCGATGTTTGAATACCTGATGCCGAATCTTGTGATGCCAAACTGGCGCGGCAGTTTGCTTGATGAAATGGGCAAATCCGCGGTGACACGTCAGATTAACTGGGGCAAGGAACGTGGCGTACCATGGGGCGTTTCTGAGTCCGGCTATCATGCATTTGATGTCCAGCGTAATTATCAGTATCAGGCATTTGGGGTACCTGGACTCGGTCTTCGCCGAGGACTTGCGGACGATATGGTAGTCGCGCCGTATGCAACACTACTGGCTCTGCTCGTTTACCCCCAGAAGGCCTGCGAAAACTTACTTAGACTGGAGCAGAGCGGTGCACATGGCGAATACGGGTTTTATGAAGCGCTGGACTACACGCCATCACGGCTTGCTACCGGGCAACTGTACGCGGTTGTACAGTCCTGGATGGCACACCACCAAGGGATGGGATTCCAGGCGCTAGCGCATATCCTGCTTGATGCCCCGATGATCGAGCGATTTATGGCAAGCCCCACCTTTATGTCGGCGAATCTTCTATTGCAGGAACGCGTCCCGGATGCAGTCGATCTTTACAGCCCTCGCCGTCATTTTGAATCCCATGAAGGAAGGGTTAAACCGGTGCGATATGAACCGAGAGTTTTCAGTCATGTAGACAGCCCCACTCCAGAAATACAGCTGCTCTCAAATGGGCATTACCACTTGATGCTGACGCCAGGTGGTGGAGGATACAGCCGCTGGAATTCGATTTCAGTTACCCGCTGGCGCAGCGATACAACCCGTGATAACTGGGGATCGTTCTGTTATATCCGCGATCCGCATACGAATGAGGTATGGAGCAATACTTGGCAGCCCATGGGCGGAAATGCGAATAGCAGCGATGAGATAATCTTCACCGACGCAGGCGCAGAATTCAGGCGTACCTTCGGAGCCCTTAGCGTTAGGACACAGGTTGTGGTTTCCCCGGAGGATGATATAGAGCTGCGGCGTGTCACCCTGGTACACCATGGCCGTCTACCGCGAACGCTCGAGCTAACAACGTATGCTGAAGTGGTGATTGCTCCAGAAACCAGTGATTTAGCGCATCCGGCATTCAGTAATTTGTTCATCGAAACTGAGATTGATCACAGTCGGGAAGCTATTCTTTGCCATCGACGACCGCGTTCTCCAGATGAAACGAGCCCATTTCTGTTTCACATGATGGTGGTGCATAGCAATGATCATAATGAAGCCTCGTTTGAAACAGACCGAGCTAAGTTTATTGGAAGGGGCAGAAGTCCGGCTGATGCCGCTGCTATCTATGCTAACGGGCCGCTCAGCAATACTTCCGGTGCCGTGCTGGATCCTGTCCTAGCGATCCGACAAGTTGTGAGACTCATGCCAGGCATTCCGATAACGATTGATATCGTTTATGGCATCAGTGAGAGCCGTCAGCAAAGCAAGGCATTATTGGAAAAATACCGTGATTACCCAATCGCTGAGCGTGTTTTTGAGCTTGCTTGGTCGCACAGTCTGGTAGTGCTAAGGCAGATAAATGCCAGCGAAGATGACGCAACGCTGTTTAACCGACTCGCTAGTGCTGTGCTCTATCCCTGTCACGAATTACGCGCCGACGATCAAGTCATAAGCCGTAACCGCCGCGGTCAGTCCGGACTGTGGGGCTGGGGTATTTCAGGTGATTTACCGATTGTACTGCATAGCGTGACCAGCGATGAGAGTATGACCTCTATCACTACACTGATTCAGGCTCATCGTTACTGGCGACTAAAAGGGCTTGAAGTGGATCTTGTTATCCTCAATAACAGCGCAGGTGGCTATCAGCAGGCCCTTCAAACACTGATTATGGATTTAATCTATGCCGGTTCAGAAGCCAGCCTGCTGGATAAACCGGGCGGCATTTTTGTCCGTAACGGGGAGCATTTGTCTTCTGAAGATAAGCAATTGCTGATGAGCGTTGCATGTATGTATCTTGACGATCGCGCCGGCGGGCTAAACGAGCAACTTAATCAGCGGCTCCACTCGCCAATTAAACCGCAAAGGCCATTTGTATCTTTTGTCACTGAGGGAAGCAATCGACAGGAAGACTGGACGCCGCATATAGAACATCTGTTCAACTTCAATGGGCATGGAGGGTTTTCAGAGGATGGACGGGAGTATCAGATTATCCTGAAGGAAAATGTTCCAACGCCGGCCCCTTGGTCAAATGTGCTGGCAAACTCCTGTTTTGGTAGCGTCATTTCAGAAGCCGGACAGGCTTACAGTTGGTATGAGAACGCTCATGAATATCGTTTAACCCCCTGGGAAAACGATCCAGTAAGCGACCGTAGCGGTGAGGCTTTTTATATTCGTGATGAAGAGAGCGGAACGGTATGGTCACCCACGACGTTACCTGTTCGTGGCCGCGGGGATTATTTAACCCGTCATGGTTTTGGCTACAGCGTATTCGCGCACCGCGATAGTGGTATAGATAGCGAGTTGACAATACTGGTTGGCGAACACGATCCTGTTAAGTTGGCACTTCTGACGCTTAGTAACAATTCGGGCCGCACGCGCAAATTATCGGTCACAGGGTACGTAGAGTGGACGCTTGGGGAATCACGCTCGCGTTCTGCTCCCCATATCGTTACACATACGGTGGTCGTGCCGGGTGGTAGTGGAGTTACAGCAAATAACTTTTACGGAGCTAACGGCGAAGGACGCATTGCATTTTTCGCTGTCAACGATCCTAATTGTTCGTTGACAGGTGATCGCCGAGAGTTTATTGGCCGCAATGGCTCTTTGCAAAAACCGGCCGCAATGAAGCTTCGCAGTTTATCGGGAAATACAGGCGCTGGTTTGGATCCATGCGGTGCAGTTCAGTCTGTTACCACCCTAATTGACGGTGATCAGAAAACCTTCATTTTTGTACTCGGCAGCGAGGAAAACTCCGCCCGGGCTCAGACTATACTCGATCATTATTTGGATGAAAATATCGTTCGACAGGAGTTGGACAATGTCCATCGTCACTGGCACCGCATGCTGGATAAGATAGTGGTCAAAACACCAGACCATTCAGTTGATAAGCTAGTTAACGGTTGGCTTCTATATCAGACAATGGCCTGTCGTCTCATGGCGCGCAGTGGCTATTATCAATCGGGTGGCGCATTTGGTTTTCGCGATCAACTCCAGGATACATTAGCACTGACCCACGCTGCACCGGAACGCCTGCGCGACCAAATAGTACTATGTGCGTCAAGACAGTTTATTGAAGGCGATGTGCAGCACTGGTGGCATCCACCTCACGGTAGCGGCGTACGCACGCGATGTTCAGATGATTTTCTCTGGCTCCCGCTCGCCGTCTGTCACTACGTCGACACTTCTGGGGATATCGGAATACTAGAGCAGATGATTCCTTATCTGGAAGGGCGTCAGCTCCAGCCTGGAGAAGAGTCCGTTTACGATACACCACTAATCAGCCACACCGAAGAGACGCTATGGCAACACTGCGTTAAAGCCATTAAGCATGGGCTTCGTTTTGGACAACATGGTCTGCCGCTAATGGGTGCTGGCGACTGGAACGATGGGATGAACCGGGTCGGCATCGAAGGAAAAGGTGAAAGCGTTTGGCTCGGGTTCTTCCTGTTCGATATTTTAAAGCGTTTCGCGACGCACGCTGAGCGTCAGCAAGATAAGCTTGTAGCATCGCTGTGTCGCACGGAGGCGGAACACTTGCAAAAAAATCTGAATGCGACAGCCTGGGACGGGGAATGGTTTCGGCGTGGATATTTTGACGATGGAACGCCTTTAGGATCCAAAAGTTCTCAAGACTGCCGGATTGATGCAATAGCTCAAAGTTGGTCCGTTTTATCCGGTGCGACAGACTGTGGACGTGCCGGTAAATCAATGCAGGCTCTGGACAAGCATTTGGTAAACTCCGAATCCAGGTTGATAAAGCTACTTTCGCCTCCATTCGATGGACACGGACCAAATCCCGGTTACATTCAGGGTTATGTGCCTGGTGTGCGTGAAAATGGCGGGCAATATACTCATGGTGCTATCTGGGCCGTGATGGCATTTGCCCGAATGGGAAATGCAGAGCGTGCGTGGCAACTCTGGTCACTGATCAATCCAATAAACCACGCGTCTACTGACGAAGAAGTTGCGATTTACAGAGCAGAACCATACGTAATGAGTGCAGATGTTTACAGCATCGCGCCACATACTGGACGTGCAGGTTGGAGTTGGTACACCGGATCAGCGGGTTGGGCCTATCGTCTTCTTACAGAAGAATTGATGGGCATAAAACGTTCCGGTGATGTCTTGACCATACATGCCCTGTTACCAGCAGAGTGGGAGTCTTTTTCTCTGACATATCAACATGACGAAAGTTATTACGAGATTACCATTACACGTGGCAACGGGGAGTATCAGGTTATACTAGATGGTATCGAACTGTCTGATGACCGAATACCTTTAAAGCAGGATGGTCAAAGACACATAGTAGAGATCACTCAGAACTAAGGGATCTTAAGAGCGCATTAACGCCTACCGTTAATGCGCTGATTGTCTCTAAGCACTTCAATCGCAGTCTGCATAGCAACTTGATCATCACGTCTTTTTTGCTTACCTTGCATGACTTGAAGATACTCGAGCAAGGTCCGTGTATTAATCGGCCTTCCCTGTTTACCCACAGCAAGCACTGCTTCACCTAAAATAATTTTTACTGGCGGCAACTGCGCTGGGTACCAGTCAAGAGTGTCTTCTGATTTCATCATAAATTTCTCATGGAAGGATATTGTAACATAAATCAAACTGTTGTTTTCTAAAAGCTCATATTTTATTCAGCAATAAATATTCATAATTTAACCCGATAATTTATATTTTAAAGCGTATAATAAATATTATATTTTTCAGAGATTATTTTATGTCATTTACAGAGGGACTTAGACATTTTAAAGAAAGACCGGTCCATGTTGCTTGCCCGGTATGCGCATACAGAGCCAATCAGAAAGCAGGTAAACTAAGAAAAAATGCTGTTCTGGAATGTCCTGCCTGCGGACTGTTGTTCAGGCCATCAGAATGCTGGTGCATCGGCGGCTGAACAGTTCCTGCAACTTAACTGATATCTGTAAATGCCAACATTCCTTTTATAGTATAGTGGTAGAGGGCATTATGATGAAAGATAAAAAATCTGTTTTTATTGAAGGAGATATACTTTCGAACAGCTGTCATGGACAGATCGGTCAACATTTCTATATCCACAGAGTGAAATTTAGCAATGGTAAATATGCAATTGTTCGGGAAGCATCAGGGATATGTTTCAAGCCAGGCGAAGTTATTCAACGAAATGATTGCTATTGGTTTTATAACTTAATCCCAATTCGTCTTCTATCTTTTGAGTATGTCGGGGAGGATGAATCCAGAAGGCAATTCCTCGAATATCGTTAATAACCCATTGAGTCTTATAGAAAAAGAATTTTTTCGCCTCACTAAACCATTTAGTGAGCATCCACTCCCACACGCAATCTGTCCCCCTGAATTCAGAAAAAAACTCAATTATCTAAATGAAACGTTCCGCTGAAAAACAAATTCTTCAAATTATCCATGTGCATTACAACCTTCATTAGCTTAGGGAAATTTATGTCACAGCTCTTTACATACAAATTACTTCATCCCCGCCACTGGTTTTCCTGGGCAGGCTTGGCACTTCTGTGGGTTATAGTCCAACTTCCTTATCCGGTTTTATATACTCTTGGTTCCGGTCTTGGAAAAATCTCCAGGCCCTTTTTAAAACGTAGAGAAAGTATAGCGGTTAGGAATATTGAACTCTGTTTTCCCGATATGACTCCGATTGCCCGAAGCCAGATGATAAATAATAACTTTGTTTCTCTCGGGCTGGGACTGATGGAAACTGGCATGGCCTGGTTCTGGAGCGATGCGAGAGTCAAAAAGTGGTTTGACGTAGAAGGGATTGAAAACTTGGCTAACGCAACCGGAGGGGTAATGGTTGTCGGGATTCATTTCATGTCGCTTGAACTATGCGGAAGAGTAATGGGGTTATGCCATCCAATGATGGCAACATATCGGCCGCACAACAATCCATTGATGGAATGGGTTCAGACAAAAGGACGTATGCGTTCAAATAAAGCTATGATTGATCGACGTAATCTATCTCGCTTAGTTCATGCACTCAAGGCCGGTGAAGCTGTGTGGTTTGCACCAGATCAGGATTACGGGCCTAAGGGGAGCGTTTTCGCACCCTTTTTCTCGGTAAAAAAAGCAGCCACAACGAACGGAACGTACGCACTTTCAAAACTCGCTGGAGCAAATTTGATCACACTTAGCATGATTCGACGGAGCGATAAAAAAGGTTATCATATGTATATCAGTAATCCATTGTTAGGATATCCGGAGGACGATAATATCGCTGCAGCTGCTTATATGAATAAAATCATCGAGCGTGAAATCCTCCGCGCCCCTGAGCAATACCTGTGGATGCATCGAAGGTTCAAAACGCGCCCAGAAGGAGAAGACTCTTTATACAAATGAATTTTTCACAGAATTATTCAAATGATTGTCCAGTGGACCTTTCTCAACACCACTCGCACCTCATGCTAGCTTTCATCCGTTCATATTCCGTCCTTAGCAGTTCAGAGGTGTAGGATCCAATAGAGCGGCCAAAGCTAGGATTTCGTACTGCCTAATCCTCAAGATAAAAAAGGTACCATGGGAAAAGTGATTAATATGATTGAGTTATTAGACAACTATTTCTCCGCGCATCACTCAGTCAGCATCAGTCACTTCAGCTACGCTTTATGTGTTCAGCAATGAGCATGTGGTATAAAAAATCTCTTTCGGCTCAATAGCAGTAGCGCTCACGCTTGCATCCCCTTTCCCCTTGCCAGGTTGATTCTGTCAACGCATTCCCTCAATGCTTTGACTTTCTCCGAAGAGAGTTCAGTTTCATCAATTGTGGCCAGAAGCGCGTTGAGGGAGCGCTCAATATCGTTTTTAGTCAACCGTAAACAGATAACCTTAACCCAACGTGGCGAGAACTTGCTGAGGCCGATTGCTCTTGTGATTCGTAATTTCATGCCATGCCTCTTTGTCGCCAGAGGAGGCGACTTGTAACTTGTTTATAACACGTTGTGGAAACAAAGCCTTCTACTCATTCGCTGTATGGTACGAATCTGAAGAATCTTTGCTCGCACAGTTAAACTCTCCCTTCATTTTTTAGGCGCGCGTATTTAGCCTTCAGAAGTTCAGCTGGCGTTGGCCCCCTCAGAGCCACTGGTGCTGCCAACGCACGACGAACAGGCGGGATTGGTTTCCCGGCTAGCACCCGCTTTTCCCACATACCCAGAAGATCACCGGCCTCGCGCTCGAGTTCTTTGTGACACAGCTGGCCATCGGTTCCGCGGCGACGCAGCTCCAGACAGATGTGATAATAAACCGGCTTAGGCCACGGATACTGCTCGCTGCTCGGGTACCGGAATACCAGCTTGCGCCACTTCCAATATTCAGCCATTACGTCAGCGGTGGTGATCCCCAGCACGCTGCGCCCTTCCCTGCACCACTTGATGAACTGGCCTGGCGAAGGCAGGAATGGACGCTCCTGACGACGCACCATGCGCATGCCCGCTTCAACCTGCTCCATTGTGGTGATCCCGTTTTCTTTGAAGGCCAGCACCCACTGACGGCGGATCTCGTTCACGTCTTCCTGGCTGCGATTAACCAGGCTTGCCGGGAACGCGGCCGCCAGCTGTACGAACAGCCCGTTGATAATCTGCGCCACCTGCTGCGTTTGTTCGCGCTCGGTGTACTGCTCTGGCATGTTGTGCGCCACGCGGCGAGCCTGTTCCCGGTCAAAATTGCGAATGCTCTCGGCTAGGTTTTTCATTCCAGCACCCCATCAATCCAGTCGGTGTTATGCAGGTCAATGCCGCCCCGGTATGGCTTTGCCGTTCCGGTTACACGCAGCCGCTTCGTGGTGAGCAGATCCCACTGCTTGCGCAGACTTGAAGGGCTCAGGATGTTGTCTTTCCAGAATTCGTCCCGGTTGGCCCACTGGAACAGGTCACAGATTTCGTAGTGAGTACGCTTGTCCTGGACACGCATCAGCCTGATGGTGTTTGCCCATTCAGCCCAGTTGGGTTCAGATAGCGATGCGTTGACGGTGAGAAGCCTGTCGTAAATCCAGCGCGCGGCCTTGAGGTCGTCAGCGGATCCCCATGATTTACCTGCCGGGGTGTATATCCCGGCGGCAGCTTCTGGATGACGTGAGAGAAATTTTTGAGTTTTCTGGTTTCGGGATTCGTCAGAATTCCGAGACGAGGATATTTTAATATTGTTCTTGTTATAGTCTTGGGTGTCTACCGTTTCCGGGAAGGTTTTTCCCGTTTTCGGTAACACTTTTCCCGATTTCGGGAAGGTTTTTCCCGTTTTCGGTTTGTCTAAAATCCAGGCAGAAAGGTCAGTATTTATACCGACGATTTTCATCACGCCCTGCTTCTGACTGAAGATAATTTTGCGTTCTGCGAGCGATTTGAGCGCATCAGAGACATGCGAATCACTCAGCCCTGTAAGCTCAGCGATCACCGTGTTCGTAACGCGGTCTTGTTTCTTGTTCCAGCCGTAGGTAAGCCAGATCACCGCCTCAAAACACTGCCACTCCCGGCCTGACATTCTCAGACGAGGCTTGAGCTGTTGGATCTCGTTAGCAACCTTGGTATACCCGTTCGACAGGTCGGCCATACGACCTCCCGGTTGTTCGGTTCTGTGGGGGAAATTGATAATTTCAGCTGTGTTTGACATACTTAGCTCCGCAATTACACTCCGTTTTTGCACCTGAAAGTCGGTTCTGTTCGCGCAGACCGGCTTTCGCCTTTTCTGAAGTCTTCATATCGCCCCCAGCATGGTTGTGACCATCGCCAGCAGCGGCGCTGTAAGATCCGGATCGACTCTGAACATTTCGAAAATCCCCTCGCCTAACTCCTTAAGCTTTTCCCTCTTCGGTGCATCGAGCATCAAAGCTTGCTTCGCCTCACTTACCTCTTTTTCTAATCTGGCCATGCGATGTGCAAAGGAGTCGTTCTTTACGACACGGTCGCGGTATCGAAGCGGTAATACGGACATGATCGCTGGCACCAGCAGTTCAACGTTCTTTCGGTACGATGCGGAGTCTTCTTTGTTGTCGAGCCAGCGGAACAGCTTCACGTTCCAGACATCGGCCTGGCCAGAAAAATCTACGCCATCAAGTTGAAGTTCTTCCGCCGCTTCTTGGATTTGAAGCGCAACTGCTACGCGCCCTTCTGCCGCTGCCCACGCCCTGACTGCAGAACAAATATCTCGATGATCAAGATCCTGCTCTGCCGATTCGCTTTGATGACACGGGAATATCATTGGATTAGAGGAAGCTCTGCTACTCTGTTGAAATGAAACAGTTTGCATAGTTAAGGATCCTGTTTAGGTAAACCGTCTGTTGGGTTTGGGTAGAGATCTGGGCGCAGCTCGTGCGGAGTTACGCCGGTAACCCCATAAATTTGCAAAACTCGATCTGCCGGTACGACACCCTGATATCGATTTCGCCAATGACTAACAGTCATGGCGCTTACGGTTAGCAGTTGGGCTAAGCGCGTAGCATTTCCTGCTTTGGTAATTGCTTTATCAATTGCTTTCATAAATAGCTCCTGTAACAACAACGCAATTAAACATATTGTTTATGTTTGTGTCAACATTTTGAATATTGAGCTGATAAACATTTGGTTTAGAATTCGTCCATGAAAGAAAAAACTCATCAGATTAACCACCCCCAAGTTCAGCGGCTTAACGAGGTTCTTGAGCTCAAGAAGTTGACCAAATCAGACATGGCCCGTATATGCGGCGTCAGTGCTCAGTCGGTCAATAACTGGTTTGTTCGTGGGACGATTGGTAAAAGTTCAGCGATTAAGCTGGCGGATGCGCTTGGGGTGAGCCTTGAGTGGCTGCTTGGCCAAGATGTTGGCAAAAAAGATGGACTGAAGCCGGACGAACAACGGCTGTTGGAACTTTACCGTCAGCTTCCCGAAGAAGAGCAACAGAACATGCTTCGCATCTTCGCACTTCGCCTGAAAGAGCTGGACGAACTATATGATAAGTATATGAAAGGCCGGATTCGTTCGCAGGATGATTGAGTAATCCTTTCAGCAATGAATCGTAAAGATCCACCATAAGAAATGGCCATGAAGTGGCCTTTTTTTATGCCCCTCTAATAACTAGCACATCTTTTGTACTAAGCGACCATTCCGCGGACTTCCGGCACGCACCATTTCGTCGAATTTTTTTCCTCCAAAGGACAAAATTTCACTCTCCATAAGCACCACATAAACATTTTGTTTATCTAAAATTACTCATTTTGTTGACTACGACTTAAACTTTGTGTTTAATCTAACTCACTAAGACGCACTACGAACTACCAAGGCAGGACGCCCACGAAGTAGCCGCCGACGGCATACGAATAGTCGGATGAGGTGGAGAGATTAACGCGCATCAGGTTTAAACGTTCCGCTGGCCGGCGTTACAGGCGCATATAGGGGGAAAAATTGTGGATGACACGGTCATAAGAAAGAGTGAGCTTTATGCACATTGCAACAGCTCACTCTGGAGAAATAGGTCTAGCTGGGGAAGCATATAACCCTATTTCCATTCGTCTTCTGAGAGTTTCTGGTCAAGAAAGACTTCGAATTTTGCATAGATTTTTTCTATCTCTTCCACCGGATCGTGGGGGTCAGAAAGATTCCGGCCAGAAGAGATTTGAGCAGAACGGTAAGAGTTATATGTATCAACCGCTAAGCGAGTTAAATACAAGACTTTCTCTTCTTTTTCCACAGTTAATTCCCTCATTAGAGTGCGGGAATAACCACAATAGCACTGAAGTTAGGACCGCGATACGACAGTCAGAATTAAAAGGAAAGATAAATGATCGACTTTGCACGAACACCTTCAAGACAACAAGCTATCCGCCTCAGTGCGGCGGAAGTATGGATTCGCAAGCTTTGCTACTTACTGGCGCAAAAAGGCAATCCAGAGCTAAAAGCATGAGCTCGTTCTTTGCCCTGATCGTTACCGTCTGCGCCCTCACCGGGGAGTGCTCAGACATCATGCTCGGTGTATATCAGACCGAATCTGGTTGTGATGCAGCTGCCAAAGAGCAGCACGTTAAAGGAGAGTGTTACCCATATAGACCGGCTGACGACCACCAGCCTGCTTTCAAATTTTAATCGAGTTATGACCAATGGCTGTTACCAGCCCTTAAAAGCACAAAACCCGCGCAAGGCGGGTTAAGTACCCGGTCAGCCGACCAAAGCTTTCCGGAATCGAGTTTTGACCAATGACCACTACCCAAAGCGGCAATCACTAGCTGCGGGTATCTTACAATCAAAATTAAGGACCCGATATGGAATTCTTTCATTTAATCAAGGCAACGCAGAAATCCGGCAAAGAAGATGCCGTTATCTGGTTCACGGCTAAATCAGAAGCACGAGCCAATTTGCAGCTGGATGTAGAGCTGGAAGATGCTGGCATTGAAACCGGCCGGGGCAAGGATTATAGCAAGCCGGTTCGCACCGATTTTCCGGTTTATGGCGACCTGCCTGAAGAAAGCACAGTTGATTACTCATGGTGCAAACGCTACGAACTGCAGGACGATGGACGCACCTGGCTGCCAAAAGCTGGTGCTGAGTCAACTGGAGCCGTGGACAACACTGCCGCACCGGAACCGACCGTTAAAGTCGAAACCACCGTCGAGATTGTTCCGCTTGAAAACCGCACGCCAGCGGTCCGTTTTGCCGTCTACCTGACCAGCGACAAATACCAGTCACATATCACTAAAGAGCAGCAGCTGGCTGCCAGCGAAATGTCACTGGATGAAGGCTACACCTATCTCCAGAACCTGCTGCTGGCGAAAAACGACATCCCCGAAGTTTCCGAACTCAGCCTGAACGCTGAGTGGAAACTGGTCCAGGCGATTAAACAGGTATTCGCGCCAGATGAAGCTCACGAAACTGAGATTATCGCTGCATTCATGGCTGACTGGGCTAGAGCAGATGCCGGCGACCGCAATCAGTTAGTTGAAGAGTGGAGAAGCGGAAAGCTTACTCTTCTTAAATCAGAAATCGCCAGCGAGATCGGTGTTACAACCGGTCAGGATCCAGAACCTGAAAACGGTATTCAGATTGACGAGAATGATGACGAAACCACACTTTATCCAGTCGTTCGTATGCCGTTCCGAAAGCAGCTACTCGCCCAGTTCACTGCCGACGAACTGCGTCACCACTTAACCCGCGAAGAATACGAAGATATCTGCGCGCTGGAGATGGACACTGATAACAGCTATGTCCAGAACCTGCTGCTGGCGTCAGAAAACTGCGAAGAGGTTAAGGGTTACGACACCAAAGACCTGTGGCGCTATACCGACGCCATTCGCAAGGTGTTCAGCCAGGATAAGCGTCACGAACTCGCTTTGGTTCTCCGTTTCACCAGAATCTGGGCGGCTACTGATTATATTGACCGCGGAATTCTCGTTCGCGACTGGTCAGCCGGAAGCCGCATCAGCAACGTGCAGCGTACTGATTCAGGTACCAATGCAGACGGCGGCTATGTAACGGATCGCGGCGAAGGCGCTCACCACACTCTGGACACTCTCGATCTTGAGATCGCATGCGCCCTGCTGCCTATGGATTTCCATCACTTTGAAATCCCATCAAGCGTTTTACGTCGCGCCAAAGAAATCGTGGGGAAGAAAGAAGAGCCATGGAAGTCATGGAGCGCCATCCTGCGTAATCAGCCCGGCGTACTGGCGGTGAATCGTGCGGCAATCTTCAATCTGATCCGCATAGCGCCGGAAAACATCCACCACACGCCAGCGGCTCATCTTGAGTTTGTGAATAAAACCATGACTGCTGAGTTTAACTCTGCTGTGGATTTACTGCCGCTGTCTACTCCGGCTGTTGAGACCGAAGCTCCAGTTGCACAACCGCAGGTTGAAAATCTCGGTAGCGGTGTGTTCTCCATCGATGGGCTGATGGATGGAAATACCGAACCGGCCGTCAATACCTCCTCAAATGAAGTCGAAAAAACGAAATACACAGCGGAGACCACCAGCGATGTGCAGATGGAAACGGCTAAGCCAGAGAAAGACGAAGATGTTGGTTCGATACCACCGGGCGAAAGCACTGATGCAGCTAATACGCAGACAGATTCCATAGTGCCGGAAGAGCAGCAGTCAGAACCCGTAATCGAATACCCGGCTTACTTCGAGCCTGGCCGCTACGAAGGTCTGCCGAATGATGTTTATCACGCAGCAAACGGCATTAGCTCAACCCAGGTGAAAGATGCCCGCGTCAGCCTGATGTACTTTAACGCGCGCCATGTGGCTAAAACCATCCCGCGAACAGCATCCAGAGTGCTCGACATGGGAAACCTGGTGCATGCTTTAGCACTGCAGCCTGAAAATCTCGAAGCAGAGTTCAGCGTAGAACCTGAGATCCCGGAGGGAGCTTTCACCACCACCGCAACTCTGCGCGAGTTCATCTACGCGTACAACGCCAGCCTGCCGGCGCTGCTAAACGCTGACGAGATTAAAGCGTTGCTTGAAGAACATAACGCGTCCCTTCCCGCTCCAGTGCCGCTTGGCGCCAGCCTGGAAGAAACGGCTCAAAGCTATATGGCTCTCCCTGCTGAGTACCAGCGTATTGAAGAAGGCCAGAAGCAAACGGCAACGGCAATGAAGGCATGTATCAAAGAGTACAACGCCACTCTGCCGTCGCCGGTTAAAACCAGCGGCAGCCGTGATGCGCTACTCGAGCAATTAGCGATCATCAATCCTGATCTGGTGGTGCAAGAAGCGCAGAAACCGACACCGCTGAAAGTGTCCGGTACCAAAGCAGACATGATCCAGATAGTTAAATTAGTTAAGCCCGATGCCATATTCGCCGACGAACTGTTGGATGCCTGGCGCGACAACCCTGGCGAAAAGATTCTGGTTACCCGCCAGCAACTGGCCACAGCGCGGGCAATTCAGTCCGCACTACTGGCGCACCCGACCGCGGGCATGCTGCTGACACATCCAAGCCGCGCCGTTGAAGTGAGCTATTTCGGTTTCGACGACGAAACCGGATTAGAAGTGCGTGTACGCCCTGACCTCGAGATTGAACTGGACGGCGTGCGCATCGGCGCTGACCTGAAAACCATCAGCATGTGGAATGTGAAGCAAGAAAGTATGCGCGCCAGGCTGCATCGGGAAATCATTGACCGGGACTACCACCTCAGTGCGGCTATGTATTGCGAGACCGCGGCGCTGGACCAGTTCTTCTGGATTTTCGTCAACAAAGACGAGAACTACCACTGGATCGCCATCATCGAGGCGTCAACCGAACTGCTGGAACTGGGCATGCTCGAGTACCGCAAAACGATGCGCGCCATCGCAACCGGATTCGACACGGGCGAATGGCCAGCGCCGATCACTACCGATTACACCGATGAACTGAACGACTTCGACCTGCGCCGCCTCGAAGCGCTGCGCGCTCAGGCTTAAGGGGGATATATGCATAACACAAACGTTACCGTTGCTGACCAGAACACCGTTATTAACTCCAACGTGGCTTTGTTCGATTCCCAGTATCTGAACGCCATCAGCACGTTCGCGCAGATTATGGCCCAGGGCACCGCTACTGTACCTAAGCACCTGCAGGGCAATCAGGCCGATTGCATGGCTGTAGCGATGCAAGCGGCACAGTGGCAGATGAATCCCTTTGCCGTGGCCCAAAAAACGCACCTGATTAATGGTGTACTCGGGTATGAAGCGCAGCTGGTTAATGCCGTGATTTCGCGCAGCGGCGTGCTGGCAAGTCGTTTTGAATATGAGTGGTACGGGCCATGGGAAAAGGTCGTTGGGAAATTCCATATCCGTAAAGGAGACAAAGGCGAGTACCGCGTCCCGGGCTGGACCCTGGCTGACGAAGCCGGGATCGGCATCATTATCCGCGCAACGCTTAAAGGCGAAGATCAGCCAAGAGAACTCGATTTGCTGCTGGCTCAGGCCCGTACCCGAAACTCTACCCTTTGGGCTGACGACCCTCGCCAGCAGCTGGCGTACCTGGCCGTCAAACGTTGGGCGAGACTGTTCTGCCCGGATGTGATTCTGGGCGTTTATACCCCTGATGAACTCGATGATCGTCGTGAAGAACGAGAGGTAAACCCGGCACCGGCGCAGCACGTTAGCCTTGCAGACATTTCAGGTGACAACGTAACTACTACTCAAACGGCTCAGGAATCAGCTCAAAACATCGATGCACTTGCTGATGATTTCCGTGACCGCATCGAGGCGGCTCAGGATGTGGATAGCGCTAAAGCTCTGCGAGCAGATATTGAAACCGTGAAAGCAACGCTGGGTTCTGCCCTGTTCACTGAGCTGAAAAACAAGGCCGTGAAGCGTTATTACCTTGTTGATGCCCGGAACAAAGTCGAAGCAGCCATCAATTCCTTGCCACCTTCAGATGAGCCCGATGCAGCTGCGCGGTTCGCAGAAGTAGAGCGCGTTCTTGCATCGTCTAAACGCCATCTGGGCGACGAATTGCATGGTCAGTTCAGCATCACCCTGGCGGATATGAAACCGGAATACGTGGACTAACGAGATCGGGAGGGGAAACCCTCCCTCAAGGAGAAGAAATGCGACTGATTAATCGAGGCAGTAAGCAATCCCCTTTAGCTCGCCAGGCATGTGAAATCGCACTCGCAGCCCACCAGCAAAGATATGGTGACTATGGGCGCAGCAAGATGAAAGAGACCTATACGGTGAAAGTGGAAGGCGTGAAGGTCTGGGTTGAAGTGGTCAACTGCAAGGCAAGCTACGTGGCCACAGCAATGACCGGCATGCGCCGACTGCGTTCCCTGCCCGGCCAGGCAAACTGAAACTGAAATATCAACGACTAAAGACCGGCATATCTATACTCATGCCGGTTACCTGAGGTGAACCATGTCGCAGGTAATTTACGATTCAGAATGGGGCGTTGCTTCAAAACTAAAAGAGAAGACAGGCCTTACAGATCGTCAGATTAAAAGCTATCGCCAAACCTCATGGGTAGAAGGTGTTCATTTTAAGAGAATCCCATTGGATGGAAGCAGCTCCGAAGAGCGAGGACTTGTCTGGTACAACATCCCAAACATTAACAGGTTTGTGAAGGAGGCATAATGGCTGCAATGCCAACGGGTGTTGAGATCCACAACAATAAGATACGAATAAGTTTCAAGTTTCAGGGCGTTAGATGTCGAGAAACATTGAAAGGATGGATCGTGAATGCTTCGAATCTCAAAAAAGCCGGGAATCTAAGGGCCAAAATTGTAAGCGAGATTCAGCTGGGCACTTTTGACTACCGGGGCGTGTTTCCGGAGTCAAAGGTAGCAGCAAAGTTTTATGCATCTAAAAATATTACGACGTTCGCCGAACTTGCATCAACCTGGTATGAAAACCATAAAATCGATCTCTCCCCCAATGCCACAAGAAGCTATGGGATAGCTGTAAGAACGTTAACAAAACTAATCGGCCCTGAAACGCCGGTTGCATCCATCACCAACAGCGACATTCTGGGCTGGAGAAAGGAATTACTGACTGGCGAGACTAACTATGCTCCCGAAAAGAGGAGAAATAAAACCGGCCGCGCCGTTAGAACAGTAGATTATTATCTGGCCATCCTGCGACAAATCCTCGACTATGCGGTTAAAAATAAAGTCATTTCATATCAACCATATGTCGGGATAAAAAGGCTTCGCAAAGGGCAAACAAAACCAGATCCGCTTCTTAGACATGAGTTTGAGCAGTTGAAAGAGACTGCTCCGGCTCAGCAGAAAAACATGTGGCAATTTTTCGCTTATACCGGCGTTCGGCCCGGGGAGCTTTGCGCTCTTGCCTGGGAGGATATCGATCTTAATTCCGGTGAAGCTACGATTGCACGCAATCTAACTCAGGAAGGTTTGTTTGGACCACCCAAAACCGAAGCTGGATACCGGACGATAAAGTTACTGGAGCCGGCTCTGGAGGCTTTGCGAGCTCAAAAGGAGCTAACGGGAAGTGCCCCTAAGGTACCAATCACTTTTCACCACCGGGAGTTCGGTAAAACGGAAACGCAAAAGCTGCACTTTGTGTTTATGCCTCGACCTCAGAAAGGCAAGCAAGCTGCGTACTATTCAGTCAGTTCAATTGTGTCATTATGGGATATTACGGTAAGACGATCGGGAATTCGCCGCAGACGCCCCTATCAGCTGCGTCATACATACGCATGCTGGATGTTGTCGGCAGGTGCTAATCCTGCTTTTATAGCGAATCAGATGGGTCATGAGAATGCAGAGATGGTCTTCCATGTATACTCTGCGTGGATAAATGCTCTCGATAGCGATCAGGTATCATTTTTGAATCAGCGCTTTGGCGGATATGCAAATGCCCCTATAGTGCCCCTGAAGGTAAAAACAAAGTAGTTAATTATTTGATTTCCCGGTGATATTTAATGAAAAAGCTGTTTGTGCAGTTTTATCTTTTGCTGTTTGTCTGCTTCCTGGTCATGACCATGCTGGTCGGGCTGGTCTATAAATTCACCGCCGAACGTGCAGGCAGGCAGTCGCTGGACGACCTGATGAAAAGCTCGCTTTATCTGATGCGCAGCGAGCTGAGAGAGATCCCGCCGCACGACTGGGCGAAAACCCTGAAAGAACTGGATCTCAATCTGTCATTCGATTTGCGCATTGAGCCGTTAAAAAATTTTGAGCTGGACCCACCCGCCATGCAGCGTCTGCGCGACGGGGACATCGTCGCGCTGGATGAGAAATACACCTTTATCCAGCGTATCCCGCGCAGCCATTACGTGCTGGCCGTCGGCCCGGTTCCCTATCTCTATTATCTGCACCAAATGCGCCTGCTGGACATGGCGCTGATGGCCTTTATCGCCATCTCGCTCGCGTTTCCGGTTTTTATCTGGATGCGCCCGCACTGGCAGGACATGCTGAAGCTGGAATCCGCCGCGCAGCGTTTTGGCGAGGGGCATTTTACCGAACGCATTCACTTCGACAGTGGTTCCAGCTTTGAACGTCTGGGCGTGGCCTTTAACCAGATGGCCGATAACATCAATGCCCTGATCGCCAGTAAGAAGCAGCTGATCGACGGAATTGCGCACGAGCTGCGCACGCCGCTGGTGCGCCTGCGCTATCGTCTGGAGATGAGCGAAAATCTGACGGAAGCGGAGTCTCAGGCGCTTAACCGCGACATTGGCCAGCTTGAGGCGCTGATTGAGGAACTGCTGACCTACGCGCGCCTCGATCGCCCGCAAAACGAGCTGAACCTCAGCACGCCAGATCTTCCTGCCTGGCTGCAAACCCATATTGATGACGTTCAGAGCGTGAACCCGCAGCGTACGCTGTTGACCCGCGTGACGCCGGGTGATTACGGCGCACTCGATATGCGCCTGATGGAACGCGTGCTGGACAACCTGATGAACAACGCCATGCGCTACAGCGAAAGTACGCTACAGATTGGGCTGGATTTGCAGGGCAGTCAGGCAAGCCTGACGGTGGAGGATGACGGCCCGGGGATAGCTCCGGAAGCGCGAGAAACCGTGTTTGAACCGTTTGTCCGCCTCGACCCCAGCCGCGATCGCGCTACTGGCGGATGTGGCCTGGGGCTGGCGATTGTCTACTCTATCGCGCAGGCAATGGGCGGCACGGTGCATTGCGAGGAGAGCGAGCTTGGCGGCGCGCGCTTCTGCTTTAGCTGGCCGGTATACCATAACATCGCCCTTCCCGTTCCTGTCTGACCTAAACCGCACGCTGGCCTGACCAGGCGTGCTGTGCTATATGATAAGTATGTTGTAACTAATGAGAGTGTTTATGGCGACTTACGATCTCCTCGAACGGCTGAACAGCACGTTTCGGGAAATAGAACACGAGCTCCTGACCCTGACCGAACGTTTGCAGACCTGCCGTCTGCTGGCCGCGCGCGTCTTTACCCTGCCCGAGGTAGCTAAAGGGGCAGAACACGACCCGCTGGACACCATCGAGGTTGAACAGCACATCGGCAGCGCCGCCCTTGAGCTGGCGCTGAAACACTATCGTCGCCTGTTTATCCAGCAGCAGTCTGAAAACCGCAGCAGTAAGGCGGCCGTGCGTCTGCCCGGCGTGATTTGCCTGCAAACCGATGCGACAACGCGCGAAGCGCTGGAAGCCCAGATTACCCAGATCAACAGCCTGAAAGCGGCATTTGAAAATATCGTTACCGAAGAGTCCGGCCTCGCCCCTGCCGCCCGGTTTGAATGGGTGCACCGTCAGCTTCCTGGGTTAATTACCCTGAATGCCTATCGCACGCTGACGGTACTGCGTCACCCCGCTACGCTGCGCTTCGGCTGGGCGAATAAGCACATCATTAAAAACTTCACCCGAGATGAGATTCTGGCGCAGCTGGAAAAAAGCCTGAAGACGCCGCGCACCGTCGCACCGTGGTCGCGTGAACAGTGGATTGAGCGCCTGGAGCAGGAGTACCACAGCATCGCCTCGCTACCGGCGGACACGCGCCTCAAGATAAAGCGCCCGGTGAAGGTGCAGCCTATCGCCCGCGTCTGGTATTCCGGTCAGCAAAAACAGGTTCAGTATGCCTGTCCGACGCCGCTGATTGCGCTCTTTGATGCCAATCAGGGGGCCATCGTGCCGGATATTGGTGAGCTTTTGAATTACGATGCGGACAATGTCCAGCACCGTTACAGACCTCAGGCGCAGCCGCTGCAGCTGATTATTCCGCGGCTGCACCTGTATGTGGCGGGTTGATTATTTCAGGCTACCGACCATCGCTTCCGGGCGAACCCAGGCGTCGAACTCCGCCTCCGTCAGATAGCCCAACGCCAGGGCGGAGGCTTTCAGCGTCAGCCCCTCTTTATGCGCTTTTTTAGCGATCTCGGCGGCCTTGTCGTAGCCGATATGGGTATTCAGCGCCGTCACCAGCATCAGGGATTCATTGAGCAACTGGTTGATACGCTCGCGATTCGGCTCAATCCCTACCGCACAGTGCTCGTTAAAGCTCACCATCCCGTCCGCCAGCAGACGAATCGATTGCAGAACGTTGTGGATCACCATCGGGCGATAGACGTTCAGCTCGAAGTTGCCGGACGCGCCGCCCAGGTTGACGGCCACGTCGTTGCCCAGTACCTGACAGCAGAGCATAGTCATGGCTTCACACTGGGTCGGGTTGACTTTACCCGGCATGATGGAGCTGCCCGGCTCATTTTCCGGAATGCTGATTTCACCAATGCCGCAGCGCGGCCCCGAGGCCAGCCAGCGCACGTCGTTGGCGATTTTCATTAATGATGCCGCCAGCCCTTTCAGCGCACCGTGGGTGTGGACCAGCGCATCGCAGGTCGCCAGCGCTTCGAACTTGTTGGGCGCCGTGACGAACGGCTGCCCGGTGATGTTTGCCAACTCCTTCGCCACGCGCACCGCGTATTCTGGATGGGTGTTTAACCCGGTCCCGACCGCCGTCCCGCCGAGCGCCAGCTCCGCCAGGTGCGGCAGACTGTATTCAATGTGCTTCAGGTTATGTTCCAGCATCGCCACCCAGCCGGAAATCTCCTGGCCGAGCGTCAGCGGCGTGGCGTCCTGCAGGTGCGTACGGCCAATTTTAACGATGTCGCGGAAGGCCTGCGCTTTCTCATTGAGCGTGGATTTCAGGACATTGAGCTGCGGGATAAGCTGCTCGCGGATAGCAATCACCGCCGCCACGTGCATCGCCGTCGGGAAGACGTCGTTGGAGCTCTGGCTTTTGTTGACGTCATCGTTCGGATGGATCTTACGCTCCATGCCGCGCACGCCCCCCAGCAGTTCGCTTGCCCGGTTCGCCAGCACTTCGTTCATGTTCATATTGCTTTGGGTGCCGGAACCGGTCTGCCAGATGGCGAGGGGGAATTCATCGGGATGCTTACCCGCCAGCACTTCGTCGGCGGCGTTGATGATGGCGGTCGCTTTGTCTGCCGTCAGCAGGCCTAAATCCTGGTTCACTTTCGCAGCTGCACGTTTGGTGAGCGCCAGCGCCTGAATCAGCGAGACGGGCATTTTTTCAGTCGAGATACGGAAATGCTCCAGCGAACGCTGGGTTTGCGCGCCCCATAGCTTGTCGGCCGGGACGTCGATGGCGCCCATCGAATCTTTCTCATGGCGTACCGTGGTCATTACTTTCTCCTTGATAACAAAAGAGGGATTGCTCACATGCTTAAGGGATAAGTATTGATGACTTCTGAGAAACGTTATGGCGCTTTGTGCGCTCTTTTTGGTGTCGGGTGGCGGCAGCGCCACCCGGCTTTTTATCTTACTTCACACACGCCGAACACTGGGACGACTGAATCTGCTTGAAGAAGTCGTTGCCTTTGTCATCCACGAGGATAAACGCCGGGAAATCCTCCACTTCAATTTTCCAGATCGCTTCCATACCCAGTTCCGGGTATTCCACGCACTCCAGGCTCTTGATGCTGCCCTGCGCCAGCACCGCTGCCGGGCCGCCGATACTGCCGAGGTAGAAGCCACCGTGCTTGTGGCAGGCGTCAGTCACCTGCTGGCTGCGGTTACCTTTCGCCAGCATGATCATGCTGCCGCCGTTGGCCTGCAGCTGGTCGACATACGAGTCCATACGCCCTGCCGTGGTTGGGCCTAACGAGCCAGAGGCGTAGCCTTCAGGCGTTTTCGCCGGGCCAGCGTAATAGATCGGGTGATCTTTAATGTACTGCGGCAGCCCTTCGCCATTGTCCAGACGCTCTTTCAGCTTCGCGTGCGCGATGTCGCGCCCCACGATAATCGTGCCGTTCAGGGAGAGACGGGTCGAGACCGGATACTGCGAAAGCTGCGCCAGAATCTCTTTCATCGGACGGTTCAGGTCAACGCGAACCGCTTCACCCTCACCTGCTTTACGCAGCTCTTCCGGAATGTATTTGCCCGGGTTGTTTTCCAGTTTTTCGATCCACACGCCTTCGCGGTTGATCTTGGCCTTGATGTTGCGATCCGCAGAACAGGAGACGCCCATCCCGACCGGACAGGAGGCACCGTGACGCGGCAGACGGATCACGCGCACGTCGTGGGCAAAGTATTTTCCGCCAAACTGCGCGCCGAGACCCAGGTTACGCGCCTCTTCCAGCAGTTCCTGCTCAAGCTGTACGTCGCGGAACGCCTGGCCGTACTCGTTACCTTCGGTAGGCAGGCCGTCATAGTATTTGGTTGAGGCCAGCTTGACGGTTTTCAGCGTGCTTTCAGCCGAGGTACCGCCAATCACAAATGCGATATGGTACGGCGGGCACGCCGCGGTGCCGAGGGTGCGCATCTTCTCAACCAGGTAGTTCTTCAGCTTGCCCGGGGTGAGCAGCGCTTTGGTTTCCTGGTAGAGATAGGTTTTGTTGGCTGAACCGCCGCCTTTGGCGATACAGAGGAATTTGTACTCATCACCGTCGACGCTGTAGAGGTCAATCTGTGCTGGCAGGTTGGTGCCGGTGTTGACCTCTTTGTACATGTCCAACGCGGCGTTTTGCGAATAGCGCAGGTTGTCTTCGGTGTAGGTGTTATAAACGCCGTGCGCCAGCGCCGCTTCGTCACCGCCGCCGGTCCAGACGCGCTGGCCTTTTTTACCGACGATGATCGCCGTGCCGGTGTCCTGACAGGTTGGCAGAATGCCTTTCGCCGCGATATCGGAGTTACGAAGGAACTGCAGGGCAACGTATTTATCGTTTTCGCTGGCCTGCGGGTCGCTCAGGATATCGGCCACCTGCTGCTGGTGCGCAGGACGGAGCATAAACGAGGCGTCGTGGAAAGCGTGCTGCGCCAGCAGCGTCAGCGCCTGCGGATCGACTTTGAGGATCTCTTGTCCTTCAAACTCAGAAACGGAGACATGATCGCGGGTTAACAGGTAATACTCGGTCTGATCCTTACTGAGGGGGAAAGGATCCTGATAATGGAAGGGTTTATTCGACATTGGTCTCTCACTTACTGCTTCGGTCTGTTTATTCAGGGCAGATGTTCCGCTGCCCGGCTTAAAAGCGAGTCAGCTTATCCTACACAATTTTTTAACAAAAACTGAGACTAGTACGACTTTTTACATCCACAGGTTACTTCCATGAGGTTTATTGCTTTAATACCCGGAGTTAATTCCACAATTGAATCAGGGCTTGATAATGCAAAAACTCATTAACTCAGTGCAAAACTACGCCTGGGGAAGTAAAACTGCGTTAACGGATCTCTACGGTATCGCGAACCCGAACAACCTGCCGATGGCAGAACTGTGGATGGGCGCGCACCCGAAGAGCAGCTCAAAAATTGAAGACGCCAGCGGCCAGGTACGCAGCCTGCGCGACGTGATTGATGCCGATAAAGCCGCGCTGCTGGGTGACAAGGTCGCTCGCCGCTTCGGCGAACTGCCGTTCCTGTTTAAGGTGCTGTGCGCCGACCAGCCGCTCTCCATTCAGGTTCACCCGAACAAGAAAGCCTCCGAAATCGGCTTTGCGAAAGAGAACGCGGCGGGTATCCCGTTAGACGCCGCCGAGCGTAACTACAAAGATCCTAACCACAAGCCGGAACTGGTGTTCGCGCTGACGCCGTTCCTGGCGATGAACGCCTTCCGCGAGTTTTCGGAGATCATTTCTCTGCTGCAACCGGTCGCGGGTGCCAACAAGGCTATCGCCCACTTCCTCGAAAACCCGAACGCCGACGCGCTGAGCCAGCTGTTTGCCAGCCTGCTGAATATGCAGGGTGAAGAGAAATCCCACGCGCTGGCGGTGCTGAAAGCCGCCCTGGACAGCCAGCAAGGTGAACCGTGGGAGACTATCCGCCTGATTTCCGAATTCTACCCGGACGACAGCGGCCTGTTCTCCCCTCTGCTGCTGAACGTGGTGAAGCTGAACCCCGGCGAGGCAATGTTCCTGTTCGCGGAAACCCCACACGCCTACCTGCAGGGCGTGGCGCTGGAGGTGATGGCCAACTCCGATAACGTGCTGCGCGCGGGCCTGACGCCGAAATACATCGACATTCCTGAGCTGGTTGCCAACGTGAAGTTCGTGGCGAAACCTGCCGCGGAGCTGCTGACTCAGCCGGTGAAAAACGGCGCAGAGCTGGACTTCCCGATCCCGGTTGAGGATTTTGCGTTTTCCCTGCACGACCTGAGCAGCGCCGAAACGTCGGTGGCTCAGGAGAGCGCGGCGATTCTGTTCTGCGTTGAAGGCGAAGCGACGCTGCGCAAAGGCGAACAGCGTCTGGTGCTTAAGCCCGGAGAGTCAGCATTCGTTGCAGCCAATGAGTCCCCGGTCAGCGTGAGCGGCACCGGTCGCCTGGCGCGCGTTTTCAATAAGCTTTAAGCACTTACTGAATTTTTTAACAACTCTTGCTAAGCTAGTTGCAGGCTTAATATCTCCAGGCGGTTTTTACCGCCTGGTTTCATTTTAGGGATAGTCGCAATGAAAAAATCGGTCGTAGCGGTTGGAGTGATTGTAGCGTTAGGCGTGGTCTGGACGGGTGCCTCCTGGTTTACCGGGAAACAGCTGGAAGGCCGTCTGGCTGAAATGGTGGCGCAGGCTAACGGAGAGATTAAGCGCAGCGCGCCGGAAGCAGGTCTGGAACTGAGCTACCAGAACTATCACCGCGGTGTGTTTACCAGCCGTATGCAGCTGGTGGTGAAGCCGGTTGCCGGTGCTGAAAACGGCTGGCTGAAACCGGGCCAGAGCGTGGTGCTGGACGAAGTGGTGAGCCACGGTCCATTCCCGCTGGCGCAGCTGAAGTCCTTTAACCTGATCCCGTCGATGGCGTCCGTTCATACCGTGCTGGTGAACAACGACGTCACCAAACCGCTGTTTGACCTGGCAAAGAATGAATCGCCTTTCGACATTAATACCCGAATTAGCTATGCCGGTGACACCAGTTCCGATATTGCGCTGAAAGCGCTGAACTACGAGAAAGAGAATGAAAAAGTCGCCTTCAGCGGCGGCCACTTCAAACTCGATGCTGACCGCGACGGAAACGTGTTCTCCCTGACGGGTGAAGCGGAGAGCGGCCTGGTCAATGCCGTGAACGAATATAACCAAAAAGTTCAGCTCACCTTCAGCAACCTGAAAGCCGACGGCAACAGCCGAATGACCGATTTCCAGGAGCGTATTGGCGATCAAAAACTGTCTCTCGATAAAGTCGCCATTGCGGTTGAAGGGAAAGAGATGGCCGTGCTGGAAGGCATGGACGTCAACGGCAAATCCGACGTTTCCAAAGACGGGAAGAGCATCAATACCCAGCTGGATTACACGCTGAAGAGCCTGAAAGTGCAGAATCAGGATCTGGGCACCGGCAAACTGTCGCTGAAGATCGGCAATATCGACGGCCAGGCGTGGCACGAGTTTAGCCAGAAATACAGTAAAGAGAGCCAGGCGCTGCTGACCGATACCGCGCTGCAGCAGAACCCGGAAGTGTACCAGCAGCAGGCGATGGCGGTGCTGTTCAACAACCTGCCAATCCTGCTGAAAGGCGAGCCGGTGATAACCGTTGCGCCGCTGAGCTGGAAAAACAGCAAAGGCGAAACCAGCTTCAACCTGTCTCTGTTCCTGAAAGATCCGGCCACCGCAACGGGTGAACCGCAGACGCTGGCGCAGGAAGTGGATCGCAGCGTGAAGTCGCTCGACAGCAAGCTGACCATCCCGATGGATATGGCGACCGAGTTTATGACCCAGATTGCGAAGCTGGAAGGCTACGGCGATGAAGATGCCGGCAAGCTGGCGAACCAGCAGGTGAAAGGTCTGGCGGCAATGGGACAGATGTTCCGCATCACCAAAGTGGAAAACAACACGATTTCCACCAGCCTGCAGTACGCCAACGGCCAGGTCACGCTCAACGGCGACAAAATGCCGTTGGAAGACTTCGTCGGCATGTTCGGTATGCCTGCTCTGGGGATGCCGGAACCGGCTGAACCGGCAGCGCCAGCCGAACCGGCGGCACCGCAGCAGTAAACGTCAAAACCCCTCGCATGAGGGGTTTTTTATTGCCCCCTAACTTTTCCATCCAGCCAGGAAATCCAGCAGAAGCGCATTCACTTTCTCTGGCTGCTCCTCCTGCGGCAGATGGCCGCACTCATCAATACCATACGCCCGCAGGTTTTCCGCCATTTCGGCCCAGACGCTTTTCATATCGAAAAGCTTGCCGACCGCATGAAAATCATTACCCCACAGCGACATTACCGGGCAGGTGATTTTCACCTCAGCGTCTGCCATATCCTGCGCCACATCCTCTGCGTTGGCGCGATAGTCAGCCATCGCGCCGCGCACGGCACCCGGCGCCTGATACGCCCGAACATAGGTGTCAAACGCCTCGCCGCTAATGGTAGACGGATCGTAGGTCCAGTCCGAGAAAAAGTGGTGCAGCCATACGTTTTCTCGACCTGCAATCAGGGCTTCCGGCAGGTCTGGTACAAGATGGAACAGGAAGAACCAGTATGCACGCGCAATCGACGCATTCAGATCGCGCGCCACAATACGGGTTGGTACGTTATCCATCACCACCAGACGATCGATTAACTCGGGATAATCTTTAGCAAAGCGGGTAGCAACCCGAGCTCCACGATCGTGCCCCACCAGCGCCACTTTCTCCAGACCCAGCACTCGCATTAGTTCCCGGACGTCCCGCGCCATGTTTCGTTTATCATAACCGGAGGCCGGTTTATCCGTTTCCCCATACCCGCGTAAATCTGGTGCAATCACACGATAGTGTCGGGACAAAACGGGTATCTGGTAGCGCCAGGCATAGTTTGTTTCTGGAAAACCATGCAGAAGAATAACCGGTGCGCCTTCACCCTCTTCTACGACGAACTGTCGGATACCGTTCGCCGTTACGGTGTAACTTCTCATGTTCGTAACCGCACTTTATTTCAGCAGAGGCACGTTGGCCGCACGTTGATAAGGACCGTAATTTACAGGATTCCAGCTATAGCCCTGCTGCCAGGAGGTGATATGCCCAATACCAGGGAAAGGCAGATGCGCTGCGGCCATCCACTCTCCGTCTTTCGCCAGCGCGTTAAACTCCTGCGCCCGGGATGAGATGGCTTTTTTCGGATCGACATCAAAGCGAATAGACACTTCAGGGTGCGGGAACTGGACGGCAGGAGCATGGATAAGATCCCCAATGAAGTTAATAGCCGTACCCTGAGACGCGAAGCGATAAACGGTACTGCCAGGCGTATGGCCAATGGCATATGTCGTCTGGACCTCCGGGATGGGTGAAGTTGGCGGGACGAAGGTTTTTAGGTGCCCGGTGGCTTTATACGCGGACAGCGCATTCCTGGCGATAGCGAAATACGCCTTCGCATTAGCCGGCGCGCTCGCTTCTTTTGCGGGGTCAAGCCAGTAGTCGGCCTCCCCCTGCGGTACGTAGACGGTGGCATTCGGGAACAGCGCCTTACCGTCTGCATCGCTCAGGCCACACACATGATCAAGATGCAGGTGGGTCAGGAAAACCGTATCGACCTGTTCGGGGCGATACCCTGATGCTTTCATATTAACGATTAGCTGACCGGCCGTTTCTGACATGCAGTGGCCACCCCCGCTGTCAATCATGACCAGGTGTTTACCGGTATTAACCAGAAACGCGTTGAAAGAAGTCGGCATGCGTTCGGCATCGATTTTGTGTTGCGCCAACAGGTTGCGAACCTTGTCAGGTGAAAGCCCTTGCAATAGCGTTGGCGAAAGATCGTTATAGCCGTCGAACAGCGCCGTCACCTCGTATTCCCCTACCGCCAGACGATAATAGCCCGGGACCTGCTGTTTCACCTGCGCGGGAGCATCTGCCCACGATGTGCCAGCAAAGAGCAGGCCGCTGAACGCAAGAATCGTTTTCAACTTTTTCATCTTCACTCCAAATTCATGTTTATCAGGATGTGAAGAGACTATGGCAGCGTAACGACAAATAATGTAGATATGTAATTTGATAAGGCAGCATAACGAAAAACGATATAATGAGACTCGAAGATATTGAAGTGTTTGTCGAAGCCGTCAAAGCGGGTAGCCTCGCCGGTGCCGCGCGTCGGCTCTCAATGAGCGCAATGACAGCATCGCGCGCGCTAACTCATCTCGAAGCGGAACTGGGGGTTCGGCTGGTACACCGCACCACGCGTTCTCTCTCTCCCACCAGCGATGGGGACGTTTTTTTGCCGCATGCACAGGCATTGCTGGAAGATAAAAACAATGCGCTTGCCGATCTGTTTCCCGAGGGGACGCATCTTACCGGACGCCTGCGCATTACCGCCTCAGCGGGGTTTGGACGAAAGATCGTTGCTCCCATGCTGACCCGGTTCATGCAGCAACATCCTTCCCTGCAGGTCGATTTACTCGCCACCGACGAACAGGTTGATATTGTCGGAAAAGGCATAGACGTAGCGCTACGCATTGCGCCTCTGCGCGATAACAGGCTGGTTGCTCATCGCCTGTGTCACAACCCTCGCGATCTTTGCGCCAGCGCGACGTATCTTGCCGCAAAAGGCTATCCAAAATCGTTTAACGATCTGGCGGCACATAGCTGTCTGACCACGTCAGATACCGTCCACTGGTCATTCGAACAGGGCGAACAGCGCTACAAGCAAAAGGTGTCTGGCCGATTCTCCGCGAACTCTATTGAGGCAATTTACGAAGCCTGCCTGGGAGGGATGGGCATCGCCAATTTATCTCGCTGGTACGTAGAACCGGCGTTCAGAGAGGGTAAACTCGTGCGGGTCGTCCTGGAGGATGCCCAGCCGGAATCGCTGGCAGTGTGGGCAGTTTACCCGACCTCCCGCCTGATCCCGGCAAAAGTACGAAAATTTGTGGAAGCACTTGAGGCCGAACTGTTGCTCAACCCGCTTACGCAGTACACCTGATATTACTTCACCGTCACCAGCCTCGCTGCCACAATCTGGTGCCCGGCCTGCACATCTGCATTGTCGATGCGCTGCATGATCCTGTCCGCCAGGGTGTAACCCATCTCCCGCGCTGGGGTGGTTGCCCAGACGATCGGCAGGTCGTCGAGGGCGTTTTCCCCGACGTCGGCGAACGCCCCCAGCGCCACCTGGTGGCCAAAGAAGGTTTCCACCCCGCCCTCGCCGCTCTGACGCCCGGCGCGGATCAGGCCAAACCAGGCGCCCATAGCAATCACATCGTTATAGCAAATCACGGCGCTGATCGTCGGGCTGCTTCGCAGCAGCGCGCCTATCGCTTCCGCCGCCATCTTCTGGCTGGATTCACACTCCACGACCCACTCGCTGTGGAACGGCAGGCCGTATTTAATCAGCGTCGCGCAGTAGCCGCCTACCCGCTCGGCGCGGGTCAGGGACGAGCTTTTACCGCCCAGCCAGGCAATGCGCTGATGCCCGCGACGAATAAGATGCTCGGTCAACATTTGCGCGGCCTGCATGTTATCCGGGCGCAGCGTATCGGCTTCGTCGAGGTAGCTGGCGCGCGAGGCAAACACCAGCGGCACGCCTTTTTCAGCGGCACGCTCGCACAGTTCGCTGCCCACGCCCGATGCCCCGGCGACGATCACCCCGTCCACCCCCTGGTTCAGCAGCATATCGAGCCGGGAAAGCAGCTGATCGGCCTCGCGACCACCGTGCAGCAGAAAGACCATCCGCCCCTGCGCTTCAAGCGCTTCGGTTAACCCTGCGGTCAGCTCCGCATAGAAAGGTGATGTCAGATCGCGAACAATCAGGCCAATCACCCCGCTTTGCCCGCCGCGCAGCGCCGACGCCTGGCGGTTACGCACAAAGCCCAGCTGTTCAACCGCCTCGTTCACCCGCTGACCGGTGGCAGGAGAGATGCGCCCCTTCCCACTTAGCACCAGAGAAACGGTGCTGACGGAAACGCCCGCCGCAAGCGCGACATCGTTGATGGTGATTTTTTTCGCTACAGCCATGTGTCGGCGTGACTCCCTGAAATGAGATCGGTAAAACGTTTTATCAAAACGTTATCTTTATACTACCAGTCAAAGCCTGAGAATGTGATTTAGCGCGCACTAAACTTTGATAAAACGTTTTATCTTCTCGCAGCATTGAAGCAGACAAACTGATTTTAACAATAAAGGAGTCGTTTTATGACGGCGAAAGCAGCACAAAAAATATCGCTGTGGGAATTTTTCCAGCAACTGGGTAAAACCTTTATGCTGCCCGTGGCACTCCTCTCGTTCTGCGGGATCATGCTCGGGATCGGCAGCTCGCTAAGCAGTAAAGACGTCATCACGCTGATCCCGTTCCTCGGTACTCCCGTGCTGCAGGCGATCTTTATCTGGATGAGTAAAGTCGGCTCCTTTGCGTTTAGCTTCCTTCCCGTCATGTTTTGTATCGCTATCCCGCTGGGCCTGGCGCGCGAAAATAAAGGCGTCGCGGCGTTTGCCGGTTTTGTGGGTTACGCGGTGATGAACCTCGCGGTTAACTTCTGGCTGACCGCGAAAGGCATTCTGCCGACCACCGACGCTGCCGTGCTGAAAGCTAACAACATTCAGAGCGTGATTGGTATCCAGTCTATTGATACCGGGATCCTCGGGGCGGTGATCGCCGGGGTGATTATCTGGATGCTGCACGAGCGCTTCCACAATATCCGTCTGCCGGATGCTCTGGCCTTCTTCGGCGGCACCCGCTTCGTGCCGATTATCACCCTGGTGGTGATGGGCCTGTTTGGTTTGATCATTCCGCTGATCTGGCCGGTCTTCGCGATGGGCATCAACGGCATTGGCCGCATCATCAACGGCGCGGGAGATTTTGGTCCGATGATCTTCGGCACCGGCGAGCGTCTGCTGCTGCCGTTTGGCCTGCAGCACATCCTGGTGGCCCTGATTCGCTTCACCGAAGCGGGCGGTACGATGGAGGTGTGCGGTCACGACGTGAGCGGCGCGCTGACCATCTTCCAGGCGCAGCTGAGCTGCCCGACCACCCACGGCTTCTCCGAAAGCGCCACCCGCTTCCTGTCTCAGGGTAAAATGCCTGCCTTCCTCGGCGGCCTGCCGGGTGCCGCGCTGGCGATGTACCACTGCGCACGTCCGGAAAACCGTCATAAAATTAAAGGCCTGCTGATTTCCGGCGTGATCGCCTGCGTCGTAGGCGGTACCACCGAGCCAATCGAGTTCCTGTTCCTGTTCGTTGCGCCGGTGCTGTATCTGATTCACGCTGTGCTGACCGGTCTGGGCTTTACCGTGATGGCGGTGCTGGGCGTCACTATCGGTAATACCGACGGTAACGTCATCGACTTCGTGGTGTTCGGGATCCTGCACGGCCTCTCCACCAAGTGGTATCTGGTCCCGGTCGTGGCGGCAATCTGGTTCGTGGTGTACTACGGGATCTTCCGCTTCGCCATCACCCGCTTTAACCTCAAAACGCCAGGCCGCGATACCGATACGGCCACCAGCGTGGAACAGGCGGTTGCCGGTACCGTGGGTAAATCCGGCTACAACACCCCTGCCATTCTGGCTGCGCTGGGTGGTGCGGATAACATTACCTCGCTGGATAACTGCATTACCCGCCTGCGTTTGTCGGTGGCGGATATGTCAAAAGTGGATACCAACGCCCTGAAAGCCAACCGGGCCATTGGCGTGGTACAGTTAAATCAGCACAATTTGCAGGTGGTTATCGGCCCGCAGGTACAGTCGGTGAAGGATGAGCTGGCCACCCTGATGCGAACAGTAGAAGCCTGATGCCTCAGCCCCCTCTTATGAGGGGGTTTTACTTTAAGGATTAACGTCATGTTTGATTTTTCTACCGTCGTGGATCGACACGGCACCTGGTGTACGCAGTGGGACTACGTCGCCGACCGCTTTGGCGCAGCCGACCTGCTGCCCTTCACCATCTCGGATATGGATTTCGCCACCGCCCCCTGCATAACCGATGCGCTGCAACAGCGCATTCATCACGGCGTGTTTGGTTATAGCCGCTGGAAGAACGACGAGTTTCTCGCCGCCATCGCGCACTGGTTCCAGCAGCGCTTTAACAGCCGGATTGATACTGAAAGCGCGGTTTATGGTCCCTCCGTCATCTACATGGTTTCTGAACTGATACGCCTCTGGTCAAACCCCGGCGACGGCGTGGTGGTCCACACCCCGGCATACGATGCGTTTTATAAAGCCATAGAGGGTAACGCGCGTCGTGTTGTTACGGTTGAGATGAAAAAGCAGGCTGCAGGCTGGCAGGGCAATATGGTGGCCCTCGAAGCGGCGCTGGCGAAACCGGAAAACAAAATTTTACTGCTGTGCAGCCCGCAAAACCCGACCGGCAAGGTCTGGACGCGGGATGAGCTGACGCAGATGGCGGAACTGTGCGCACGCTATGACGTGGCGGTTATCAGCGATGAAATCCATATGGACATGGTGTGGGGAGAGCGTCGTCACACGCCGTGGAACGCGGTGGCGCGCGGCAAATGGGCGCTTCTCACCTCCGGCTCGAAAAGCTTTAATATTCCGGCGCTGACGGGCGCTTACGGCCTGATTGGCGATGAAGAGAGCCGTAACGATTACCTCAGCGCACTAAAAGGCCGGGACGGGCTCTCTTCCCCTTCCGTGCTGGCGCTGACGGCGCATATCGCCGCCTATCAGCAGGGGGAGCCGTGGCTGGATGCCCTGCGGGGTTATCTGGAAGAGAATTTGTTGTATATCGCGCAGGAAGTGAACCGCGCTTTTCCGAAACTGAACTGGCAACCGCCCGAAGCGACTTATCTGGCCTGGATCGATCTGCGCCCGCTGAACATTGACGATCGGACGCTGCAAAAAGTGCTGATCGAGCAGCAAAAGGTCGCCATCATGCCGGGATATACCTACGGCAAAGAAGGAAATGGCTTTGTTCGCCTGAATGCGGGCTGCCCGCGCAGCAAGCTGGAACAAGGTGTGCAACGCCTCATTGCCGGGATTAACACGCTCCTGTAATCAATTTGCGCAACGGAATATTCCCTTGCGCAAATAGCTTTTTACCCCGTTTTGTTTTTATAATATGGCGCACTTTAACCAGAAAAGAGTGCGACCATGATTGATACACGCCTGCCTTTAACTGATATTCATCGTCACCTTGACGGTAACATTCGTGCCCAAACCATCCTCGATCTTGGCCGCCAGTTCAATTTAACGCTTCCTGCTCAGACCCTTGAGTCCTTGATCCCTCACGTACAGGTGACCTCTAATGAACCGGACCTGGTCAGCTTCCTGAGCAAACTCGACTGGGGCGTGAAGATGCTGGCGTCGCTGGATGCCTGCCGCCGCGTGGCGTTTGAGAACATCGAAGATGCAGCCCGCAACGGCCTGCACTACGTCGAGCTGCGCTTCTCGCCGGGCTATATGGCGATGACCCACAACCTGCCCGTTGCAGGCGTGGTGGAAGCCGTCATTGAAGGTGTGCGCGAAGGGTGTAAAACCTTCGACGTTCAGGCTCGGCTGATCGGCATCATGAGCCGTACGTTCGGTGAAGCCGCCTGCCTGCAGGAGCTGGAAGCGCTGCTGGCCCATCGCGATGCCATCACCGCCGTCGACCTCGCCGGTGACGAGCTGGGCTTCCCGGGCAGCCTGTTCCTCTCCCACTTCAACCGCGCGCGCGATGCCGGCTGGCACATTACCGTCCATGCGGGTGAAGCGGCTGGCCCGGAAAGCATCTGGCAGGCCATCCGCGAGCTGGGCGCCGAGCGTATCGGTCACGGCGTGAAGGCGGTCGAAGATCGCGCCCTGATGGATTTCCTGGCGGAGCAGCGTATCGGGATTGAGTCGTGCCTGACGTCTAACATTCAGACCAGCACCGTGGCGACGCTGGCGCATCACCCGCTAAAAACGTTCCTCGAGCACGGCGTGCTGGCCTCGCTGAACACTGACGACCCGGCGGTTCAGGGCGTGGATATTATCCACGAGTACAACATCGCCGCACCGCAGGCGGGTCTGAGCCGCGAGCAGATCCGTCAGGCGCAGATTAACGGGCTGGAAATTGCCTTCCTGACGCCTGCTGAGAAACAGGCGCTGCGGGATAAGGTGGCAACCGCGTAAACCCTTTTGCCGGGTGGCGGCTACGCCTTACCCGGCCTACAACAACGTCAAAAACTTATGCCAGACAGAGCGTGGCGCGATGTTTGGCAGATTCGATGCCCAGTTCAATCAGCTCCATAATCTGAATCGCCTGGCTGGCCGGAACCGGATTTTCTCCCGTGCCGTTCAGCGCATCGCGGATAGCGGCATAATACGCCGGATAATTCCCCGGTATCGTCAGCAAGGTCTCCTCGACCAGCTCCTCGCCTTCGACCCGCGTTACCACGCCGTCGCGCATATCATAGCCCCAGTCTTCCTGCGGCAGACGTTCACCGTTTTTAAGCCTGTCTTCCTGCGGATCGAGACCAAACTTCACGTAGCTCCCGCGCGTACCGTGAATGATATAGCGGGCCGATTCTGCGGCCGCGACCATCGTGCCGTGCAGCACAATCCGCCGCTGCGGGTAACTGAGCACCGCGTGGAAGTAATCGGTTGTCTGCGCGCCGGGCCTGAGCTGGGCCAGATCGACCGTCATGCTCACCGGCAGACCAAAAAGATTGACGGCCTGATCCAGCAGATGCGGGGCTAAATCGTACCAGATGCCGCTGCCCGGACCGGCCTGTTCGCGCCAGCGGTTTCTCACCTGCGGACGAAAGCGGTCAAAGTGCGATTCAAAAAAGAGGATCTCCCCTAGCGTGCCTTCACTGAGAAGCCTTTTTACCGTCAGAAAGTCGCTGTCCCAGCGGCGGTTATGGAACACCGACAGCAGCCTGCCCAGACTCCTTGCCAGCGCATCCAGCTCGCGTGCCTGTGACAGCGTCACGGTGAAGGGCTTATCGACCACTACGTGCTTACCGGCTTCCAGCGCGGCCTTTGCCAGCGGAAAGTGGGTGTCGTTCGGCGTGGGGATGACGATTAAATCAATATTCGGATCGTTGAAAAGGTGTTTAGGTTCAGAGACAACCGGCACGGAAGGCCAGTCGACATGGACTTTAGCGGCATCGCTGCTGGATACCGCCGCCAGCACCATCCCCGGCGTCCCGGCTATCAGAGGCGCATGAAACGTTTTGCTCGCGTACCCGTAGCCGATAAGCCCGACGCGGATATTATCACTCATAGTGCCATCCTCTTTTATGACGTTCTTATTTCACACTGGCTAACCTGGCATGAGCACAGATTAATAATGTGCCCTATGACTTAAAATAGCAGGTTGTACGGGTTGTTTTTGTTACATAGTATTAACCTACTGATTTTGTTTAAGGGAACCGTTCCCAAAGCGCTTGCCGTCAGGGAGACGTCACTGTAACATTTGCGCCCTGTCTTTATGGATAAAGTACAATTACGCATTATGACGTCAATTATTAATCGAATCATTGAATTAGCGGGATGGATTGTCCTTGGAGTTTCGGTCATTTTGCTGGGCGTCGCCAGCCATATCGATAACTACCAGCCGCCGGAGCCTGTCACCATCGCCCAACCTAAGTAACCGGTTACTGCAATAAAGAGTGACATAATATGTCAGTTTCGTATTGCCAGCCCTGGTGAACACGGTTAACCTTCTCTTCCAGGCATCGTCTGATGCCTGAATTTCAGCAAAGAAAACTCCTAATTTCGTCGCGTTACCTGAGTGGGCTGTTTACGTCTTTATTAATCCGTTTATTATTCGACCGAATTACCTTAACTGGTATTACTCACTTTTATATGGAAACTTATTAATATGACAGTTCAGGACTATTTATTAAAATTTCGCAAGATCAATTCGCTTGAGAGCCTGGAAAAACTGTTTGACCATCTGAACTACACCCTGTCGGATAATCAGGACATCATTAATATGTATCGCGCCGCAGACCATCGCCGCGCGGAGCTGGTTTCCGGTGGTCGTTTGTTCAACGTCGGTGAAGTGCCTAAGTCTGTATGGCGTTACGTCTTATAAGAAAGTAGCCATCCGCGCGAAATGTTATATACTCTCCGCCCTGCAAACTGGCTGTACAACATTTCGCGCAGATTATGGGAGAGTTCATGACCGCAACGCCTGGAGAACGCATTGGAGGCTGGTTAATCGCCCCACTGGCATGGCTGCTGGTTGCCTTATTAAGCGCATCGCTTGCGCTGCTGCTGTATACCACCGCACTGATTACCCCTCACGCCATCCAGACCCTGATGTCGCAAAGCGTGCTGAATATTGCTTTGTGGTTTGTGTCGTTCGTTTTCGCGATTGGAATGTGGTACTACACGCTGTGGCTGACCATCGCCTTCTTTAAGCGCCGCAAGAGTGTGCCTAAGCACTACATTATCTGGCTGCTGATTTCGGTCCTGCTGGCGGTGAAAGCGTTTGCCTTTTCGCCCGTATCAGACGCGCTGGCCGTTCGTCAGCTGCTATTCCCGTTGCTGGCTGCGGCGCTGCTGGTGCCCTATTTCAAACGTTCGACGCGGGTGAAAAACACCTTCGTGAACCCGTAATAACCCTACAGATAACCTGTTGTCGCCTGCGTCGGTTTGTCCGATAATAGGCGGCTTTTTTATTTCAGGCTAAATAATGACCGATTACTTACTGCTCTTTGTCGGCACCGTGCTGGTTAACAACTTCGTTCTGGTGAAGTTCCTTGGCCTGTGTCCGTTTATGGGCGTTTCCAAAAAGCTGGAAACAGCAATGGGTATGGGGCTGGCGACGACCTTCGTGATGACGCTGGCGTCCATCTGCGCGTGGTGGATCGATACCTGGATCCTCATCCCGCTGGGATTAACCTATCTTCGTACGCTGGCCTTTATTCTGGTTATCGCGGTGGTGGTGCAATTTACCGAAATGGTGGTGCGCAAAACCAGCCCGGCGCTTTATCGCCTGCTGGGTATCTTCCTGCCGCTGATCACCACCAACTGTGCGGTTCTCGGCGTAGCGCTGCTGAACATCAACCTTGGTCATAACTTTATGCAGTCGGCGCTGTATGGTTTCTCTGCGGCAGTCGGTTTCTCTCTGGTGATGGTGCTGTTCGCCTCCATTCGCGAGCGCCTGGCAGCAGCGGATATCCCTGCCCCCTTCCGCGGTAACGCGATTGCGCTGGTGACCGCAGGTTTAATGTCTCTGGCCTTTATGGGCTTTAGTGGTCTGGTGAAGTTGTAATGAATGCTATCTGGATTGCCATCGCCTCTATCAGCGTTCTGGGGTTGGTGTTTGGCCTTATCCTGGGCTACGCCTCCCGCCGTTTCGCGGTAGAGGACGATCCCGTTGTAGAAAAAATTGATGAGCTTCTGCCACAAAGCCAGTGCGGGCAGTGCGGCTACCCCGGCTGCCGCCCTTATGCCGAAGCGGTAGGGGTTCAGGGTGAAAAAATTAACCGCTGTGCGCCCGGTGGCGAAGCGGTGATGTTGAAAATTGCGGCCCTGCTTAACGTTGACCCGCAGCCTGTTGATGGCGATGCGGACGTACAGGAGCCGGTCCGCGCGCTGGCCGTGATCGACGAAGCCAACTGTATCGGCTGCACCAAATGTATTCAGGCCTGCCCGGTTGACGCCATTGTGGGCGCAACCCGCGCCATGCACACCGTCGTGGCGGACCTCTGCACCGGCTGTAACCTCTGCGTGGCCCCCTGCCCGACGCAATGTATCGAGCTGCGCCCGGTTGAAACGACTACCGAAAGCTGGAAGTGGGATCTTCAAACCATTCCGGTTCGCAATATTCCTGTGGAACAACATGCTTAAGTTATTTTCTGCTTTCAGAAAAGAGAAGATCTGGGACTTTGACGGTGGTATTCATCCACCGGAGATGAAAACCCAGTCTAACGGCACGCCGCTGCGCCAAATTCCGCTGGCGACCCGTTTCGTTATGCCGCTCAAGCAGCACATCGGCGCGGAGGGTGAGCTGTGCGTGAAAGAAGGTGATACCGTCCTTCGCGGTCAGCCGCTGACCTTTGGTCGCGGACGTATGCTGCCGGTGCACGCCCCCACCTCCGGTAAGGTGGTCGCCATCGCGCCCCATACGGTGGCCCATCCGTCCGCGCTCTCTGAGCTGAGCGTGATTATTGAAGCCGACGGCGAAGACCGCTGGATTGACCGTGACGGCTGGAGCGATTACCGCGCCCACAGTCGCGAAGCGCTTATCGAGCGCATTCATCAGTTCGGCGTTGCTGGTCTGGGTGGCGCGGGGTTCCCGACCGGCGTCAAGCTGCGCGGCGGTGGCGATAACATTCAGACGTTGATTATTAACGCCGCCGAGTGCGAGCCGTATATCACCGCCGACGATCGTCTGATGCAGGACTGCGCCGCCCAGGTGGTGGAAGGCATCCGCATCCTCGCGCACATTCTGCAGCCGCGGGAAGTGCTGATCGGTATCGAAGACAATAAACCACAGGCTATTTCAATGCTGCGCGCCGTGCTGGCGGGCAGTCACGATATTAGCCTGCGCGTTATCCCGACCAAGTACCCTTCCGGCGGCGCAAAACAGCTGACGCAAATTCTCACCGGCAAGCAGGTCCCGCATGGCGGACGCTCTTCGGATATCGGCGTGCTGATGCAAAACGTCGGCACCGCGTATGCCGTGAAGCGCGCGGTGATTGACGGCGAACCGTTAACCGAGCGCGTGGTGACGCTGACCGGGGAATCAATTTCTCGTCCGGGCAACGTCTGGGCGCGTCTGGGTACGCCGGTGCGTCATCTGCTGGAACAGGCTGAGTTTTGCCCGGGCAGCGACCAGATGGTGATCATGGGCGGCCCGCTGATGGGCTTTACCCTGCCGTGGCTGGACGTGCCGGTAGTGAAAATCACCAACTGTCTGCTCGCGCCTTCTCCGACCGAAATGGGCGAGGAGCAGGAAGAGAAAGGCTGCATCCGCTGCAGCGCCTGTGCCGACGCCTGCCCGGCGGATCTGCTGCCGCAGCAGCTCTACTGGTACAGCAAAGGCCAGCTGCACGACAAGGCGAAAGCCCATAACCTGGCCGACTGCATTGAATGCGGTGCCTGCGCCTGGGTATGCCCTAGCAATATTCCTCTGGTGCAGTATTTCCGCCAGGAGAAGGCTGAAATTTATGCCATCTCCATGGAAGAAAAACGCGCGGCAGAAGCCAAAGCGCGCTTCGAAGCGCGCCAGGCGCGACTGGAACGCGAAAAAATCGCCCGTCAGGAGCGCCATAAGCAGGCCGCCGTTCAGCCTGCCGAGAAAGATCAGGATGCGATTAACGCCGCACTGGCGCGCGTTCGCGAGAAAAAAGCCACTGCAGCGCAGCCTGTGGTGATCCCGGCCGGCGAGAAGCCGGACAACAGCGAAGCGATTGCCGCGCGTGAAGCACGTAAGGCCGCAGCGCGCGCCCGTCAGGCTGAAAAAGCGCAAACGGTCCAGGCAGAGGCGGAGATCGACCCGCGTAAAGCCGCCGTTGAAGCGGCAATAGCCCGCGCTAAAGCCCGCAAAGCCGGTGAGCAGAATGTGGTGGTCGAGCAGGAAGCCGTCGACCCTCGCAAAGCGGCCGTCGAAGCGGCGATTGCCCGCGCTAAAGCGCGCAAAGCGGCGCAGCAGACACAAACCGCAGAACCCGAAGCGCCGGTCGACCCGCGTAAAGCCGCCGTCGAAGCGGCGATTGCCCGCGCTAAAGCCCGTAAGGCGGCGCAGCAGGATGAGCAACCGCAGGCCGCCAACGATGACCCGCGCAAGGCCGCCGTCGCCGCCGCCATTGCGCGCGTTCAGGCGAAGAAAGCCGCACAGCAAGCAGTTAACGAGGATTAAATGGTTTTCAGAATCGCAAGCTCCCCTTACACCCACAATCAGCGCCAGACATCGCGCATCATGATGCTGGTCTGCCTGGCGGCGCTGCCGGGCATTGCCGTTCAGTGCTGGTTTTTTGGCTGGGGAACCCTGTTCCAGATAATCCTGGGCTGCGCCAGCGCCCTGGCGGCGGAAGCCCTTGTGCTTAAGCTGCGTAAGGCAGCTGTCTCCCGCATTCTTGCCGATAACTCCGCGCTGTTGACCGGCCTGCTGCTGGCCATCAGTATCCCACCGTTCGCCCCATGGTGGATGGTGGTCCTGGGTACCGTGTTTGCGGTGATCATTGCCAAACAGCTGTACGGCGGGCTCGGCCATAACCCGTTCAACCCGGCGATGATTGGCTACGTGGTGCTGCTGATCTCCTTCCCGGTACAGATGACCAGCTGGCTGCCTCCGCATGAGATTGCGGCCACCGTTCCGGGCTTTATGGATGCTCTGCACGTGATCTTTACCGGCCATACGGCGCTCGGTGCGGATATGAACGCGCTGCGCATGGGCGTGGACGGTATCAGTCAGGCGACGCCTCTCGATACCTTTAAAACATCCCTGCATGCCGGGCACAGCGTTGAGCAGATCATGAAGTCCGCGATCTACAGCGGCATGCTGGCGGGTGCAGGCTGGCAGTGGGTCAACCTGGCGTATCTGCTGGGCGGCCTTTTCCTGCTGCAGCAGAAAGCCATTCGCTGGCATATTCCGGTCAGCTTCCTCGTGACGCTGGCGGTTTGCGCCACGCTGGGCTGGGTCTTCTCGCCTGAATCACTGGCCAGCCCGCAGATGCATTTGCTCTCCGGCGCGACCATGCTGGGTGCCTTCTTTATCCTGACGGATCCGGTGACAGCGTCCACGACTAACCGTGGACGTCTGATCTACGGCGCGCTGGCGGGCCTTCTGGTATGGCTCATCCGCAGCTTTGGCGGCTACCCGGATGGCGTGGCCTTTGCCGTCCTGCTTGCCAACATAACCGTTCCGCTCATCGACTATTACACGCGTCCACGCGTGTACGGTCATCGCTAAGGGTTTCGCCATGTTAAAAACGATGCAAAAACACGGCGTCACGCTGGCTGTCTTCGCCGCGGTCCTGACGGGGCTGACGGCACTGGTTAATGCGCTGACCAAAACGACAATCGAAGAACAGGCCTCGAAGCAGCAAAAGGCGCTGTTCGATCAGGTGATCCCGTCCGATTTCTACGATAATGACCTGCAAAAAAGCTGCTTTGTGGTAGACGCGCCGCAGCTTGGGAAAGGCCCGCACCGCCTCTTTATCGCCCGCAAAGGGGATAAACCGGTCGGCGCAGTGATGGAAGCGACAGCGCCTGACGGCTATTCCGGCGCCATTCAGCTGCTTGTGGGCAGCGATTTCTCCGGCACCATACTGGGCACCCGCGTGACGGAACACCATGAAACGCCGGGTCTTGGCGATAAAATTGAAACCCGCCTGAGCGACTGGATTTTGCACTTTGCCGGTAAAGTGATCCATGGCGAAGGTGACACCGCGTTTGCAGTGAAGAAAGATGGCGGCGAATTCGACCAGTTCACCGGGGCGACCATCACCCCACGTGCGGTGGTGAATGCCGTAAAACGAGCCGGGCTGTATGCTGAAACGCTGCCCGCGCAAATCAACAATCTTCCGGCCTGTGAGGAGTAATCATGAGCCAGGTTAAAGAGGTTATTGTCCAGGGGTTGTGGAAGAACAACTCCGCGCTGGTACAGCTTCTGGGCATGTGCCCACTGCTGGCGGTAACGTCCACCGCCACCAACGCGCTCGGTCTGGGTCTGGCAACCACGCTGGTATTGACCCTGACCAACCTCTCCATCTCTGCCCTGCGCCGCTGGACGCCGTCGGAAATTCGTATTCCGATTTACGTCATGATCATTGCGTCGGTGGTCAGTATCGTTCAGATGCTGATTAACGCCTACGCGTTTGGCCTGTACCAGTCGCTCGGGATCTTTATTCCCCTTATCGTCACCAACTGTATCGTTGTCGGGCGCGCGGAAGCCTTCGCGGTGAAAAACAGCCCCGCCATGTCGGCGCTGGATGGGTTTTCCATTGGCATGGGTGCCACATGTGCCATGTTCGTGCTGGGCTCGCTGCGCGAGATCCTCGGCAACGGTACGCTGTTTGACGGCGCAGATGCGCTGCTCGGCGGCTGGGCCAAAGCGCTGCGCGTTGAAGTGTTCCACACCGATACGCCATTCCTGCTGGCCATGCTGCCGCCCGGCGCGTTTATTGGCCTTGGCATGATGCTGGCGATAAAATACCTGATTGATGAAAAACGTAAGCGCCGCGCGGCTGAGCGCAGCGTTCTGGAAGGGACACCCGAGAAGGCTTCATGAATAAAGAAAAGCGCATTGCGATCCTGACCCGTCTGCGGGACGAGAACCCGCACCCGACGACGGAGCTGAATTTTACCTCCCCGTTTGAGCTGCTGATCGCAGTGTTGCTTTCTGCGCAGGCGACCGATGTGAGCGTCAATAAAGCCACTGCCCTGCTCTATCCGGTCGCCAATACGCCGAAAGCCATGCTGGAGCTGGGCGTGGAAGGCGTGAAGTCGTATATCAAAACCATCGGCCTGTTTAACAGCAAAGCCGAGAACGTCATCAAGACCTGCCGGATCCTGCTGGAACAGCACGGAGGCGAAGTACCGGAGGACCGCGCTGCGCTGGAAGCCTTACCGGGCGTGGGGCGTAAGACCGCAAACGTGGTGCTTAACACTGCGTTTGGCTGGCCCACTATCGCCGTGGATACGCATATATTTCGCGTGTCTAACCGGACCAACTTCGCGCCGGGGAAAAACGTCGAGCAGGTCGAAGAGAAGCTGCTGAAAGTGGTTCCGGCAGAATTTAAGGTGGATTGCCATCACTGGCTGATTCTGCACGGCCGATATACCTGTATTGCCCGCAAGCCTCGCTGCGGCTCCTGCATTATCGAAGATCTCTGCGAATACAAAGAAAAAGTGTATCCCTGATCGCCCCAATCCCATACTAAAGGAAGGGCTATCGAATGCTCTTCTTTTGGCCGTTACTTGTCCGTCTTTCGCTTACTCTGACCTGTCACTTGTTCGGTTGTTTAACGCTCAAACAGGTTAATACTTTTTTCATGGCCAAAAATTTCTATACATCTGTGATCGCGATCACCCTGATAACTTCATGTTGAATTTTTGTTGTCAAAATCGGCCTAAACCCTTTGTCTGACAAGATACTCACCTCCCATCACCGAAGATAAGACCAGCTATTTTTCAGAATATGGGCTATAACACTGCGTAAAGCGACAAATAGCAGAACATATCGCCAAAAGCCGATCCGGACGGGTCATTACCAGTCGAAAAAACTACCTTTACTCACCGTATGAAATTTAACGCTGAATAACATTTGCATGAACCGACGATTATACCACTCCAGATATATGTAACAGATTATTACAAACGTATTGCCAGACGGGGCAGGATAGTGAACATTACCCGCCGTTTCTCCTCCCAATATAACTATAAGGCGTATGGACTACGGCCATCACGCTATGAACACCCCCATTAATATGGGATGTAAAAAAAGAGGTATATGTGTCTACTGCAAACAATAAACCAACAGATGAAAGCGTGAGTCTTAACGCTTTTAAACAACCTAAAGCGTTCTATCTCATCTTCTCTATCGAGTTATGGGAGCGTTTTGGTTATTACGGCCTGCAAGGGATCATGGCGGTTTACCTGGTAAAACAGCTGGGTATGTCCGAAGCCGATTCCATCACGCTGTTCTCTTCCTTCAGTGCTCTGGTGTACGGTCTGGTCGCGATTGGCGGCTGGCTGGGCGATAAAGTCCTCGGGACTAAACGCGTCATCATGCTGGGCGCCATTGTCCTGGCGATTGGCTATGGTCTGGTGGCATGGTCAGGGCATGATGCCGCTGTCGTGTATATGGGTATGGCGACGATTGCCGTCGGTAATGGTCTGTTCAAAGCGAACCCGTCCTCTCTGCTTTCGACCTGCTACAACAAAGACGATCCGCGCCTGGACGGTGCCTTTACCATGTACTACATGTCCATCAACATCGGTTCGTTCTTCTCTATGCTGGCAACTCCATGGCTCGCGGCGAAATTCGGCTGGAGCGTAGCATTTGCACTGAGCTTCGTGGGTATGTTGATCACCGTGGTGAACTTCCTGTTCTGCCGCAGCTGGGTTAAAGACTACGGTTCAAAACCTGACTTCGAGCCTGTGCATATGGGCAAACTGCTGGCCACCATCGTGGGCGTTGTTGTCCTCGCGGCCATCGCCACCTGGCTGCTGCACAACCAGGGTATCGCACGTGCCGTTCTGGGCGTGGTTGCGCTGGGTATCGTGGTCATCTTTGCAAAAGAAGCATTCGCCATGCAGGGTGCGGCCCGTCGCAAGATGATTGTGGCGTTCATTCTGATGCTGGAAGCGATTATCTTCTTCGTGCTGTACAGCCAGATGCCAACTTCACTGAACTTCTTCGCCATCCGTAACGTAGAGCACTCCATTCTGGGTATCGCGTTTGAACCTGAGCAGTTCCAGGCACTGAACCCGTTCTGGATCATGATTGGTTCCCCAATTCTGGCCGCTATCTATAACAAGATGGGTGACCGTCTGCCGATGCCGCACAAGTTTGCGCTGGGTATGGTGCTGTGTTCTGGTGCCTTCCTGGTACTGCCACTGGGTACCAAATTTGCGTCCGACGCAGGTATCGTTTCCGTTAACTGGCTGATCCTGAGCTACGCGCTGCAGTCTATCGGCGAGCTGATGATCTCCGGCCTGGGACTGGCCATGGTTGCGCAGCTGGTTCCTCAGCGTTTGATGGGCTTCATCATGGGTAGCTGGTTCCTGACCACTGCCGGTGCGGCAATCATCGCGGGTAAGATTGCTAACCTGATGGCTGTTCCGGAAAATGTAACCGATCCACTGCTTTCCCTGAACGTCTACGGTACCGTGTTCATGCAGATTGGTATCGCGACTGCGGTAATTGCCGCTCTGATGCTGCTGACCGCGCCGAAACTGAACCGTATGACTCAGGACGACGACAAGACCGCTAAAGCGACAAACACCGCTACCGCGTGATTTCCGTGAGAAACGACTGACCAGAAGCCGCTAATGCATTAGCGGCTTTTTTTTTATCCGTTTGCGCACTAACATAGCTGAAACCTCAGCAAAAAGGAGTTACCGATGAAACTGTTCTACAAACCGGGTGCGTGCTCTCTTGCTTCCCATATCACCCTGCGCGAGAGCGGCAAAGATTTCACGCTGGATGGCGTTGACCTGATGAAAAAACGTCTGGAAAACGGCGATGATTTTCTTGCCATCAACCCGAAAGGACAAGTTCCGGCGCTCTTGCTGGATGACGGTACTCTGCTGACTGAAGGCGTGGCGATTATGCAGTTCCTGGCCGATAGCGTACCCGATCGCCATCTGCTGGCACCGGTCAGTACCATTTCGCGTTATAAGACGCTGGAATGGCTGAACTACATTGCCACCGAGCTGCACAAAGGCTTTCCCCCCCTGTTCCGCCCGGATACGCCGGAAGAGTTCAAACCGACCCTGCGCGCCCTTCTTGAGAAAAAGCTGCAGTACGTTAACGCGTCGCTGAAAGACGATCAGTGGATTGCAGGTTCGCGCTTCACGATTGCCGATGCGTACCTGTTCACCGTGCTGCGCTGGGCGCGCGCGGTTAAGCTTAACCTGGAAGGGTTAGACCATATTGCAGCGTATATGAAACGCGTGGCAGAGCGTCCTGCGGTGGCTGCGGCGCTGAAAGCGGAAGGGTTGAATTAACCGAGCAGACTGTGTTGCCGGGTGGCGCTGACGCTTACCGGGCCTACGAATTCCGTAGGCCCGTGCAAGCGCAGCGCCGCCGGGCGGTGTTTAAAGCTGGGTAGCGCTGAAATAGTGCTCCGGCTTCGCGATACGATCCTGTGCAGCGACCACCTGCAGTTCATATTCCTGCATCTCTTTCGTCGCAATCATGATTTCGTACACCGCCGCAGTAACATGCTCGAGCGCGTCGCGCATTGTCGCCCCTTGCAGTAATTTCACCAGCAGCAGACCGCTGGTGACATCGCCGACCCCAACCGGCTGGCGCTGGCCAAAATCCACCAGCGGACGGCTGATATGCCAGGCGTCATCTTTCGTTACCAGCAGCATCTCAAAACGGTCCTGGCTCAGCCCTGCGCGCGCAAGGTGTTTTACCAGCACAACGTCAGGCCCCAGCGCGATAAGCTCGCGGGACGCGCTTACGGCCTCTTCTACGCTGTTAACCGGACGCTCGCAGAGAATTTCGAGTTCGACCAGGTTTGGCGCAATGATATCGCTGGCGGGCAGCGCGTGGCGGACGTGAAACTCCGCTACACCCGGCGCCACGATACAGCCTTTCTCCGGATGCCCCATGACGGGGTCGCAGAAGTATTTTGCCGACGGGTTGGCGGCTTTCACCTGGCGCACGATACCGAGGATATGCTCCCCCTGCTCCGCTGAGCCGAGGTAACCGCTCAGCACGGCGTCACAGCGTTTGAGCTGGTCGATATCGGCAATACCCTGCACAACCTCAGTGAGGTGCGAAGGCGGCATCACGCAGCCGGTCCATTTGCCGTATTGCGTGTGGTTAGAGAACTGCACGGTATTAAGGGGCCAGACGTTGACGCCGAGGCGACGCATCGGGAATTCCGCGGCGCTATTGCCAGCGTGTCCAAAAACAACGTGGGACTGAATGGCGAGGATGTTCTTCATTTTTTTCTTACCAAACCCTGAAAAAACAAAAGGGGCGTGGTTTCCCACGCCCCCTGGAGACTGTTAATTACTTCCAGCAGACAAGGCAGTAGTTCTTCTTGCCGCGACGCAGCAGCGTGTAGCGACCATACAGACGATCGCCGTCAACGAAGGTGTATTCCGGGTCGGCCTGCTTCTCACCGTTGATGGTGATAGCGTTAGACGCGATGGTTTTACGCGCCTGACCGCGGGAAGGCTGGAGCTCGGAGTCCACCAGCGCCTGCATCAGGTCAGCCCCTTTTTCCATCTCAACCATCGGCACACCGTCCTGCGCCAGCTGTTCGAAGTCCGCTTCGCTCAGATCGCTCAGGGTACCGTTGAACAGGCTTGCGGTAATGCGTTTTGCCGCGGCCAGACCTTCTTCACCGTGAACCAGTTTGGTCACTTCGTCCGCCAGCACGTACTGAGCGCGCGGTGCTTTACCGCTGTTCTTGTCCTCTTCTTCCAGCGCGTTGATCTCTTCAATGTCCATAAAGGTGAAGAACTTCAGGAAGCGGTAAACATCGGCATCCGCCGTGTTGATCCAGAACTGGTAGAACTTGTACGGGCTGGTTTTCTTCGGATCGAGCCACACCGCGCCGCCTTCGGTTTTACCAAATTTGGTGCCGTCGGCTTTGGTGATCAGCGGAACGGTCAGACCAAAGACCTGATTCTGGTGCAGGCGACGGGTCAGGTCGATACCGGAGGTGATGTTACCCCACTGATCGGAACCGCCAATCTGCAGGGAAACGCCGTGCAGTTTGTTCAGGCAGGCAAAGTCATACCCCTGCAGCAGGTTGTAGGAGAACTCGGTAAAGGAGATACCCTGGTCGTCGCGGTTCAGACGCTGCTTCACGGCCTCTTTGTTAATCATCTGGTTAACAGAGAAGTGCTTGCCGATATCACGCAGGAAGGTCAGCACGTTCATGCTGCCAAACCAGTCGTAGTTGTTCGCGGCAATGGCGGCATTATCACCACAGTTGAAGTCGAGGAACGGTGCAACCTGTTTGCGGATCTTATCTACCCACTCCTGCACGGTATCTTCGGTATTCAGTTTACGCTCAGCGGCTTTAAAGCTTGGGTCACCAATCAGACCGGTCGCGCCACCCACCAGGGCAACAGGCTTATGGCCCGCCATCTGGAAGCGTTTCAGGCATAACAATGGAACAAGATGCCCCAAATGCAAGCTGTCAGCGGTGGGATCGAAGCCGCAATAGAGCGCGATCGGGCCTTGCGCCAGTCGCTCTGCTAACGCTTCCTCGTCCGTCACCTGGGCCACGAGGCCCCGCTCTTGCAATTGTTTAATCAAGTTACTGCTTGCCATCAAATTCTCCATGTATAAACGACTGCACCTTTGCCGGTACACGACTTTTCGCCTGATGCGAAAGGACCATAGAATAAAGCGCAAGCGCGGTGTGCGCTAGCGCTTAAATCAACAAATTTCGGGGATTACGGTGCCAGTCTGTCGATTTTCCAGCCGCCATTCTCGCGCTGGTATAAAAAGCGGTCGTGCAGGCGGTGTTCGCCCCCCTGCCAGAACTCCATCTGCTCAATCGGGATACGGAAACCGCCCCAGAAACTTGGCAGGGGAATTTCACCCTGCTGGAACTTCTGTTTCAGCTCCAGGAATTTACTTTCCAGCACGCCGCGGGCGGAAATTCGGCTGGACTGTTTTGATACCCAGGCGCCAATCTGGCTGTCACGCGGGCGACTGTGGAAATACTTCACCACTTCCAGCGTCGAGAGACGTTCCGCTTTGCCGGTGACCATCACCTGACGCTCCAGCATATGCCACGGGAACAGCAGGCTGATGCGGGGATTATTTTCTAAATGGTGCGCTTTGCGACTGCCAAGGTTGGTATAGAACACCAGTCCTTTCTCGTCATAATGCTTGAGCAATACGATGCGCTGATACGGTTGACCGTTTTCATCTACCGTCGCGACAACCATGGCCGTTGGATCGGCGAGTTTCGCTTCGCAGGCCTGTTTCAGCCAGCGTTCAAAAAGCACGAGGGGTTCAGCGGGAAGATCCTGGCGACGCAGGCCGCCTTTGGTGTATTCACGGCGCAGATGCGCAATTTGCTGCAGTTCATCGTTATCTGACATGGCGTTAGCTGACATTGAGAGTGGGTGGCGCTATTGTGCGCCGCCCCTGTAAAAATCTCAACGCTTCGGGTTTTCTAGCTGGCAATTGTTCAGCACAATGCGGTCGCGCTTGTAGACCGTGGCGCTGTCGCCTTTCGACCAGAAGACGTAGATACCGTCTGAGTAACGTGCGCCGGAGGCCGACATACCCTGCTTCAGCGTCAGCAATTTATTGTCGTAAACAAAGCTGGCTTCCTGACGTGGATTATTCAGCTTCACGGTCAACGGTTTTTCGTCGCAGCGATACTCCAGCGTATCGGTCTGCATGCGCTCAAGGAACTGGTTATAGACGCTGCATCCTGACAGCAACAAAGGGGCGGCAATAAGAAGAAGTTTTTTCATGGGCGTATTCCGAAGACTTTCCTGGTCCTGGAGGGCATGGCTGCCCCCCTGTTTCGTTCCATTCTAACGACGACGCGCCGCGCTGAATTTCAGTTAACTCTGATTATGACGAGGATTGGCCGGGAAAATCGCCCCAAGGACGCTCGCTTCACGCGCACCGGTTACCGACGGCAAGTTGCCCGGCAGTCCGGCAATGGTGCGCCAGGCAAGCCATGCGAAGGCCAGCGCCTCCATATCATCACCGCTGATGCCGGCCTCATCGGTCGTCGACACTTCGGTACCCGGCAGCAGCCCGGCAAGACGCGCCATCACCAGCGGGTTACGGCTTCCTCCGCCGCACACCAGCAGGCGCTCACACCCACCGCTGAGCAGAACCTGTTCGGAGATCGACACGGCCGTCAGCTCAGCAAGCGTCGCCTGGACATCCTGCGGCGCGAGCGCCGGGAATGGCGCCAGCTGACGCTCAAGCCAGCCCAGGTTGAAGTATTCACGCCCCGTGCTCTTAGGGGCCGGCAGAGCAAAATAAGGATCGCTTAGCATCGACTGCAGCAGCGGAAGAATCACTTTCCCCCCGCTCGCCCACTCCGCGTTTTTATCATACGGTTGGCCGCACTGACGCCAGATCCAGGCATCCATTAGCATATTGCCCGGGCCGGTATCGTAGCCGCGGACCGGCTGTCCCGGAATAAGCATCGACAGATTGGCGATCCCACCAATGTTAAGCACCATGCGCCGTTCTGAAGGGTGCGCCAGTAACGCCTGATGGAACGCGGGCACCAGCGGCGCGCCCTGTCCGCCAAGGGCGATATCGCGACGACGGAAATCGCCTACTACCGTCACGCCCGTCTTCGCCACAATCTGGTTGTTATCGCCGATTTGCAGAGTATGCGGGGCCTCTCCAATGGGCTCATGCCAGACCGTTTGTCCGTGACACCCGATGGCCACCACATCCTGCGGGCGAAGATGTTCTTTTTGCATCAAAGCCTGCACCGCATCCGCAAACAGCGCTCCCAGGCGGACATCCAGCTGTCCAAGCTGGGAGAGGGTCAGCTTCTGCCCCTGACAGATACTCAGAATATCCTCTTTCAGTGAAATGGGGATTGGCCAGGTCAGGCTCGCCTGCTGTGCCACCATGTTTTCGTCAATGGCGGCCAGAACGACATCTACCCCATCCAGACTGGTGCCTGACATCACACCAATGTAGCGACCCGATTTCATGCGCTTTCCTTACGTTGCGTGGGCTAAGGATATCCACTCAACCATAAACGGCGCCGCTTTGCCATCCGGCAATAATATTTTTTAACAATGTCAGACGGGTAACACAGGCGGACCCTGTTTATGTCTCGTTAAGTCAAATTCAAGTACAATTTTCCTATTGTTAATGCAAAGATATGAACTATGGCTCCTTATGCCATATAATTTAGCCATAACGGATGCCCTCAATCGGGCGTTTTTGGTGAACAGGAGATTCAAATGATTTTACGTGTACTGGGCGTTTCGCTGATTGGTTTAACTCTGGCTGGCTGTGTGAATGACAGTTCACTTTCTGGCGACGTTTACAGCGCTTCTGAAGCGAAACAGGTTCAGAACGTGACTTACGGTACCGTTGTTAACGCACGCCCTGTACAGATTCAGGGTGGCGATGAAAACAACGTGATGGGCGCAATTGGCGGTGCCGTCCTGGGTGGTTTCCTGGGTAATACCGTCGGCGGCGGCACGGGTCGCTCTCTGGCAACAGCCGCAGGTGCCGTTGCGGGTGGCGTAGCCGGCCAGGGCGTTCAGGGTGCGATGAACAAAACCCAGGGCGTAGAGCTGGAAATCCGTAAAGACGACGGCAGCACTATCATGGTTGTTCAGAAACAGGGCAGCACCCGCTTCTCTGCAGGCCAGCGCGTTGTGCTGGCGAGCAACGGAAGCCAGGTGACCGTTTCCCCACGTTAATTAAAAGTGGATGTGGTCCTCGGGCCACATCCATTTACAATATATATCACTCTCACAAATATAATTACAAAATACATTCACCTCATCCATTATTAATCACGCCTTATATTGTTTCTGCGCAAAGTATTTATTGCACTAATTGATTAGACTCTTCGCAACCACCTTCTCTTTATTCATTATAATTTGTAAAAATTCTATGCTTGCGAATCGTCGCGCTCTAACGAGCCGTTATATTACGTTCTGTCTCGGTTGCCTTGTTGTTATCGGGATATTACACGCGCTGTTTTTAAAACTCGTTGAATGGGTTCCGTCCTTTTCACCGCTTTTATTCCCTACGCTCACCATTTTTCTTCTGGTGTTTCACCTGTTTATTGCCTGTTTTATGGCGATGAAATACTGGTGTGACAAAAGACGATTGTATCTGGTCGCAATCGCCTTTGCCTTTGCCGGGTCCGCACTGCTGATGGTCGGAACGCTGACCAGCTTCCCCGCCTGGCTGGATCTCTATCAGTTCAACGTCGTGAACTACAACGATGCGATGATCTACTATATGTTCCGCCACTTTTTAATGGCGGTGCTGTTTATCGTGGCAGCAATACTCTATCCCATGCGCGATTACCCTCTTTCACGGCTGGCGCATATCTCAATTGTGAGCGGGGCGTCTCTTTTTACCGCCTGTGCAGTGGGACTGGCCTGGATATATTCCAGCCACTCCCCCTTGTTATCCATTGACCTGGTTGATAATGAAACCCGGCAGTTTATGGTCCTCTGGAGCCATTGCATTAATATATCTTTAATTGTTTTCTGGGTGATAACATTAGTAGCGCTGATGTTTGTCACGCGCGTGCGCAATTTATTCTGGGTAGGCGGAAATTTTCTGTGCGTTTGCTATATCGTCACGCTTTCAATGCTGTTAGCGGGTGGACATGCCGAAGATATCTCCTGGTACCGCGCCCGGTTATTTGAAACTGTCGCCACGCTGCTGATTATTTTTGTTCTGCTTTACGATGTCTTCAGACTGTATCGCGACTCGCACGTAAAATATCAGCAGTCCTATCAGAACTCAATCCGCGATCCGCTCACGCGCCTTTATAACCGCAGCTATTTTTATGAATCGTTAAACCAGGCGCTGGATATCGCCAGACCCAATCGCCCCGTTTCCGTCATCGTCAGCGATCTCGATCGCTTCAAGCGTATTAACGACACCTACGGACATCTCCAGGGCGATAAAGTCCTGCAGTTTGTCGCCAACCTGCTAATGGATTCCGTGCGCCCGCAGGACATCGCGGCCCGTATCGGCGGTGAGGAGTTTGTGCTGATGCTGGCCAACACGTCGTCAGACTCCGCGTACCAGGTGGCCGAGCGCATACGCCTGAAGCTAAGCAGCTTTGATAAAACCAGCAGCGGCGGTCAGTTGCCGGAGCCCATCACCATCAGTATGGGGGTGTTTACGGCAACGTCATCAACGATAACCGCAGAAACGTGCGTGGAAAGTGCCGACAAGGCGATGTATGAAGCGAAGGAGACGGGTCGTAACCGTGTGGTCGTCTTTAAGTAAAAAAAGGCCTTGCTGCTGCAAGGCCTTATTGTTTGTCAGTCTCGCGACTGCAGTTCATGGATGTTTTGCTCAAGACGCCCAATGAGGCTGATGAGCATTTCCAGCTCCGCCGGTGAAACGCCTGACAGGATTTCACCGCGCGTCTTGGTAATCACGGCTTCCATTTCCGTGATGATAGGCGCAGCTTTTTCGGTGAGTTTAATCCGTTTCGCACGACGATCGCTCGCGCAGGTTTGCCGCGAGATCAACCCCTTCTCTTCCAGCTGGTCAAGCGTGCGCACCAGCGACGGTTGCTCAATGCCTATCGCTTTTGCCAGTTGAATTTGCGACTGATCGGGCGGCAGCTGATGAATGTTGTGCAGCGTGACCCAATGCGTCTGTGTGAGTTCCAGAGGTTTCAGGCGATGGTCAATCAGAGCACGCCAGACGCGTACCAACCTTGCCAGATCAGAACCTAATGGCGATTCCAATTTCATCTCCTTATAATTAGCTTGCTAAGTTATTATACTGATTTTAGAATAGTGTGCAGCATTTGTATTGCCAAAACAAATGCAATACTGCATTCATCGAACTTAAAAGTATGACTTACACTGAATTGTGATGCTTCATCATACTATGACAAGCCAACGCGGCATTCTGTTCACTGCAAAGGATTTCTGCCCGTGACGTTTTTTCATCGCTCAGAGGGGTTACCCCTTCAGGACCTGATCTTCGGTGCGTCAGTCTACTTTCCCCCCCTGTTTAAGGCCGTGCTGGTGGGCTTTATTCTCTGGCTCATCGCGCATCGTCTGCTTCGCGACTGGATGTATTCCGGCGAAATATGGCATCCCATGCTGATGGATCTTTCCCTGTTTGCCCTCTCCGTATGTCTGGGCCTTGCTGTCTTGATGGTGTGGTGACTATGCCTCTGAAAACGCTGAAGTACTTTTCCACCCTGTTTGTCCTTGCCCTCGCGCTGGTTGCAGGCTGGTGGATGTGGAATTTTTATATGCAGTCGCCCTGGACGCGTGACGGTAAAGTTCGCGCTGAACAGGTCAGCATCACCCCTCAGGTGTCGGGAAGTATCACGACGCTACTGGTTAAGGATAACCAGTTCGTCAAAAAGGGAGATGTTTTATTCCGAATTGACGACACCCCGTACCACATTGCGATTCTGAACGCCGAGGCGCAGCTGGCGAAAGCCCAGTCTGACCTGGCAAAGGCCAACAACGAGGCCAACCGCCGCCGTCACCTGTCGCAAAACTACATCTCAGCGGAAGATTTAGACACCGCGAATATCAACGTTAAGGCCATGCAGGCGAGCGTCAACGTGGCGGAGGCGACGCTGAAGCAGGCGCAGTGGCAACTGACCCAAACCGTGATTACGGCACCGGTCGATGGATGGGTGACCAACCTCTCCGCCCGCGTGGGTAACTACGCCACTACCGGCCAGCCGGTTTTTGCCCTCGTCGACAGCCACTCCTTCTACGTCGTGGGCTATTTCGAAGAGACCAAGCTTCGCCATATCCGCGAGGGTTCGCCCGCCGCGATTACGCTTTACAGCGGCTCGAAGAAGTTACAGGGTCACGTATCCAGCATAGGCCGCGCCATTTACGATCAAAGCGTTGAAACGGATTCCGGGCTGGTGCCGGACATTAAGCCGAACGTTCCCTGGGTGCGCCTGGCCCAGCGCGTTCCGGTTCGCGTAGAATTTGACCGTTTACCGCAGGACATTACCCTGGTCTCCGGCACCACCTGCACCGTCTCCATCGGAAACCGGTGATGAAGCTGCCGGCACTCTCCTGGCACAACACCCCGTGGATGAAAGCGACGCGTCCCCAGTGGCGCTACGCGCTGCGTAACGGCATTGCCATGTGCCTGGCGCTGACCGTCGCCTACTACCTGAACCTGGATGAACCCTACTGGGCGATGACGTCTGCCGCGGTGGTGAGTTTTCCCACGGTCGGCGGGGTAATCAGTAAAAGCCTTGGCCGTATCGCAGGCAGCCTGCTCGGCGCCACCGCGGCGTTAATTATCGCCGGCCATACGCTGAACGATCCGTGGCTGTTCCTGCTGAGCATGGCGGCATGGCTGGGATGCTGTACCTGGGCCTGCGCCCATTTTACCAATAACGTCGCCTACGCGTTCCAGCTGGCGGGCTATACCGCCGCCATTATCGCCTTCCCGGTCGTCAACGTCCTCGACACCACCGAGCTGTGGGATATCGCGCAGGCGCGCGTCTGCGAAGTCATTGTCGGGATCCTCAGCGGCGGCTTCATGATGATGATCCTCCCCAGCACCTCCGACGGCACCGCGCTTATCACCGCCCTCAAGACCATGCACACCCGGCTGCTTGAGCACGCGAGCCTGCTGTGGCAACCGGATACCAGCGATGAGATCCGCCTCGCGCATGAAAAGGTGATTGGGCAGATCCTGACCATGAATCTGTTGCGTATTCAGGCGTTCTGGAGCCACTACCGCTTTCGTCGTCAGAACACCCTGCTAAACTATTTGCTGCACCAGCAGCTGCGTATGACCAGCGCCATCTCCAGCCTGCGCCGGATGCTGCTCAACTGGCGGACGCCGCCGGAAAACACCCGTGCCGTCATCGAAACGCTCCTCGCGGCCCTTGCGCGCCCGGATGCGGACATCTACACCGTTGCGAAGATCATCGCCCCGCTCGCCCCGGTTGATGAGTACGACTATCGTCATCGCGCCTTCTGGCAGCGTCTGAATTACTTTTGCCGACTGTACTTGCGCAGCAGCCGCTGGATTAACGCGGTTGAGAATGCCACGCCGGTCACCGAGTTCAACGTTCCCGGGAGCCCGGCTCTCGCCCGCCATACCGACTACCTGGAGGCGCTGTGGAGCGGTTTTCGCACCTTCTGCGCGCTGATGCTGGTGGGGGCGTGGAGCATCACCACGCAGTGGGAGTCCGGTACGGCGGCCCTGACGCTTGCCGCCATCAGCTGCGTGCTTTACTCCGTCGCGGCCTCGCCGTTCAACTCGCTGACGCTGCTGCTGCGCACCCTGGTGCTGCTGTCATTATTCAGTTTTGTGGTGAAGTTTGGCCTGATGGTGCAGATAAGCGATCTGTGGCAGTTCCTGCTGTTTCTGTTTCCGCTGTTGACCACCATGCAGCTACTCAAGCTGCAAATACCAAAACAGGCGGGCCTCTGGGGACAGCTGATTGTCTTTATGGGCTCGTTTATCTCCGTGACCAATCCGCCGGTGTACGATTACGCCGATTTTCTCAATGACAACCTGGCGAAAATCCTTGGCGTGGGGCTGGCGTGGCTGGCTTTCGCGGTGTTGCGTCCCGGCTCCGATGCCCGCAAGAGCCGCAGGCATATCCGGGAGTTACGCCGGGGGTTTGTCGACCAGCTCAGCCGTAAACCGCATCTGGGTGAAAACGAGTATGAATCGCTGGTGTATCACCACGTCAGCCAGCTCAATAACAGCCAGGACGCGCTGTCCCGACGCTGGCTGCTGCGCTGGGGCGTGGTGCTATTGAACTGCTCGCACGTGGTCTGGCAGCTTCGCGCATGGGAAACGCGTTCCGATCCGCTGTCGCAGGTTCGTGATGTGTGTATTTCCCTGCTGCGCGATGTAATGAGCGAGCGCGGTGTCCAGCAGCGGCCGCTGGCAGCCACGCTAAATGAACTGCAGCGGATCTGCGATACGCTTGCACGCCATCATCTGCCCGCCGCCCGTGATTTGGCCTCGATAATCTGGCGGCTGCACTGCTCGCTGTCGCAGCTGGAGCAGGCCCCACCGCCGGGTACGATTGGGGATCAGATCACCCCGCAGGCATAGCGCGCCCCGCCGCCGCCAAGCGGTTTAGGCTGATCGGACATATTGTCGCCGCCAACATGTATCATCAGCGCTTTGCCTTTGACTTCATCCAGCTTTTTCAGACGCGGCGCGACAACGGGATCGGTGGCTCTACCGTCGTTATTAACCACCAGCACGGGCAGATCGCCTAAATGCCCCATTCCATCCGGGCCTTCATGCTTGCCGGTATGCTGCGGATCGAGGTGACCCCCTGCCGCTTCTGCTGCTGACGCTTTGCCCTCTTTTAATGCGGGCTGACAGCTGCCTTTGGCGTGAACATGGAAACCATGCTCACCGGGAGGGAGTGCTTTGAGGTTGGGAGCGAACTCCAGCCCTTTGTCGGTTTCCGTGATTTTCACCGTACCGATGGACTGACCCACACCCTGAGAGGTGACGAGATTCATTTCCACTTCGTCGCTGGCTGCCTGCGCCCCTGCGCAAACAACCAGCGTGACCATTGCCAGAGCAAAACGCTTCATAATGACCTCCGCGGGTTATTTTTTGCCCCTTAAGTGTATACCAGAGGCAAAGATTTCACCGGAAAGTCACCTTCTGGCGGTTTATGGCACGTCGTAGCCCAGCGCGGCTTTGCGGATGCGGAACCACTGCTGGCGGGTCATCTGCAGCTCTTCAGCGGCCAGCGCAGACCGCACGCGTTCAATCTTGCCGGAACCGATAATGGGCAGCGGTTTTGACGGCAGACGCAGGATCCACGCGTAAACCACCTGCTCGATGCTCTCCGCGTTCAGCTCGCGGGCGATGGTTTCAAGCTCGTTGCGCAGCGGCTGGAATTCATCATCATTAAACAGGCGCCCGCCACCCAGGCACGACCAGGCCATCGGGCGAATGCGCAGCTGTTGCAGCTGGTCGAGCGTGCCATCCAGCAGCAGCGGCTGGTGTACCGGGGAGATCTCAACCTGGTTGGTAGCGAGGGTAAACGGCAGCCGAGACTGAAGCAGCGCAAACTGTGCCGGGGTAAAGTTGGAAACGCCAAAGTGACGCACTTTCCCACTCTGATGCAGGTTCAGGAAGGCTTCCGCCACCTCATCGGCATCCATCAGCGGATCCGGACGGTGGATTAACAGCAGGTCGATACGATCGGTCGCCAGATTGACCAGCGACTGCTCGGCGCTCTTGATGATATGCGCGCTGTCGGTGATGTAATGACCGATGGCGTGTTCTGGTTTTGCCGTGGTGGCAATTCCACACTTCGTGACGATCTCCATGCGATCGCGGAGTGCCGGAACCAGCTTGAGCGCCTCGCCGAACGCGGCCTCGCACTGGTAGCCGCCGTAAATATCCGCATGATCGACCGTGGTGATGCCCAGATCGATATGCTCTTCAATAAAGCTCGCCAGCTGGAGGGGGGACATATTCCAGTCCATCAGGCGCCAGTAGCCCATCACAAAACGGGAGAATTCTGGCCCCTGGGGGGCAAGGGTAATTCGCTGAACCATAACATTTTCCTCAAGGACGTGATGTCATGAGTATACGCAATTACCGTGTTAAAAAAGTGAAGGTTGCTGGGGTTCTTCGGTCTCACCGGCTTTGTTTGCGCGTATTTTGCGCAGAAGACGCTGACGGCAGAGGCGTAATACCTCCTGCTTCTGCGTGTCGCTAAAGTTTTGCCAGTTAAAACGCTCATCGCGGGTACGCATGCACCCGCGGCAATATCCGCGTTCATCCACCTGACAAATCCCCCGGCACGGGCTCTGGATGGGGAAAAACTCCAGCTGCTCTGCCACACTCACCTCCGGATAACCACTCTCACCTACAGTGAAGACGCTAAACGCGCCACGTGCAAGGCCTGTACCACAGATTTGTGGCATTAAGGTTTCACTAATCTTCCCTCTTTATACTCGGCCCATCATGATAATGACAGGTTCATCGATCGATGTGGTTAATCAAAAAGTTACAATGTAACGACATTAAATTTACTCTGGGCTGTGCACTCTTCTTTACGCTAATCAACGGGCTGTTTATCCAGCGCAGCTGGGCCATTATTGCCCCTGCGCATCTGCACGACATCTTCTTTGCCGCGTCCGTACCGCTGGTGCTGTTTTGCGGCTGGGTGATTGTCTTTAGCCTGCTGAATATCCCCTATATCCGCAAGCCGCTGCTGATTGTATTGACGATCGGATGCGCCGCGGCAACCTACTTTATGTACACCTACGGCGCGGTGATCGATCAGAACATGATTGTGAACGTGTTCGAAACTAACTCTCAGGAAGCGACGGCCCTGGTGACCCCGCAGATGATTCTGTGGATTGTCATCGCTGGCCTCGTGCCTTCCGTGGTGCTGGCGTTGACCCGTATTCGTACCGGAAAATGGTGGTACGCGCTGCTGACGCGTGTGGCCGCGATGCTCGGCGCTCTGCTGGTGATTATCCTGATTGCCGCGCTGTTTTATAAAGACTACGCGTCGCTGTTCCGCAACAACAAAAGCATCGTCAAAATGGTCACCCCGGCGAACTATGTCAGCGCCGTGGTGAAGTACAGCAAAATGCGCTGGTTTGCTGGCGATCAAACGCTGGTGCGTATTGGTGAAGATGCCCATAAAGGGCCACTGATTACCGGTCAACAAAAGAAAACCGTTCTGGTACTGGTCGTTGGGGAAGCCTCTCGTGCGGCGAACTACTCCCTTAATGGTTACGATCGTGAAACGAACCCGGAGCTGAAAAAGCAGGATGTGATTAACTTCCCGCAGGCTTCCTCATGCGGTACCGAAACCGCGGTTTCCGTTCCGTGCATGTTCTCGGGCATGACGCGCAGCAAATACGATGCCGACCTGGCTCACCATCGCGAGGGGCTGCTCGACGTGCTCAAGCATGCGGGTGTCAACCTGCTGTGGCGCGACAACGACGGCGGCTGTAAAGGCGCCTGCGATCGCGTGCCCCATACCGACATGACGCAGTGGCAGTTGGATCAATTCTGCAAAGACAAATCCTGTATTGATGATGTGAATTTCTACCGTCTGGACAACGTGCTGGATGGTCTGAAGCAGGACACGGTGCTGGTTATCCACCTGATGGGCAGCCACGGTCCGGCGTACTATCGCCGTTACCCGGACACTTTCCGGAAATTCACCCCAACCTGCGACACCAATGAAATTCAGGATTGCGATCATCAGGCGCTGATGAATACCTATGACAACACCATCCTGTATACCGACAGCATGGTCAGCAAAACCATTGATGCGCTGAAAGCCCGTCAGGCGAGCATGAACACCGCGCTGATTTATCTCTCCGATCACGGTGAATCACTGGGTGAAAGCGGTATTTATCTGCACGGTACACCGTACATGCTGGCGCCGGAGCAGCAAACGCATATTCCATTTATGTTCTGGCTGTCACCGGATTACGCGAAAAACTTTGGCATCAACGAACAGTGTTTGCGTGACCATGCAGCAAAAAATGCGGTTTCTCAGGACAATTTGTTCTCGACCGTGCTGGGTATGATGGACGTGAAATCAATGGTTTATCAACAGCAGCTGGATATACTGAGCGCATGTCGTCAGTAAACTCGCTTGCATTAGACCGAACGGTCTATTAGAGTGCGGCCATGAGCAGAAATACTGAACACGATACCCGCGAACATCTACTGGCGACCGGCGAGCAACTTTGTATGCATCGCGGGTTTACCGGTATGGGGTTGAGCGAGTTATTAAAAACCGCTGAGGTACCGAAAGGGTCGTTTTATCACTACTTTCGGTCCAAAGAGGCCTTCGGCGTAGCGATGCTGGAGCGTCATTATGCTGGCTACCACCAGCGTCTGGCGACCCACTTTGCATCGGGTGAAGGTAACTACCGGGATCGTGTTCTGAACTACTATCAGGAAACGCTGAACCAGTTCTGTCAGCAGGGCATTATCAGCGGTTGTCTGACCGTTAAACTGTCTGCAGAAGTGTGCGATCTTTCTGAAGATATGCGCACAGCGATGGATAAAGGTGCCCGCGGCGTGATCGCCCTGCTGGCTCAGGCGCTGGAAAAAGGCCGCGACGAAAAAACGCTGGCCTTTACCGGCGACCCCTTGATGCAGTCTCAGGTGCTCTATTCCCTCTGGTTAGGGGCCAACCTGCAGGCAAAAATTTCGCGCAGTGCCGTGCCGCTGGAAAGCGCGCTGGCACATGTGAAAAACAGCATTACTGCGCCTGACGTATAATGGGCGCTTTTTATTTACCTTATTACTAGTCGACTGGTCTACTCAGGAGTCTTTATGTCAGCTGAAAAACTGTTTACCCCATTGAAAGTAGGTGCCGTCACGGCGCCAAACCGCGTGTTCATGGCTCCGCTGACCCGTCTGCGCAGCATTGAGCCGGGTGACATCCCAACCCCACTGATGGGTGAATACTATCGTCAGCGCGCAAGCTCTGGCCTGATTATCACCGAAGCCACGCAGATTTCTGCTCAGGCTAAGGGTTATGCGGGTGCGCCGGGTCTTCACAGCCCGGAACAGATCGCCGCATGGCAGAAAATCACCGCGGGCGTCCACGCTGAAGAGGGTCGCATTGCGGTCCAGCTGTGGCATACCGGTCGTATCTCTCACAGCAGCATTCAACCTGGCGGCCAGGCACCGGTCTCCGCTTCGGCCCTGAGCGCCAATACCCGTACGTCCCTGCGCGATGAAAACGGCAATGCGATCCGCGTGGATACCTCTATGCCGCGTGCGCTGGAGCTGAACGAAATCCCGGGGATTGTTAACGACTTCCGCCAGGCCGTGGCAAACGCCCGTGAAGCCGGGTTTGACCTGATTGAGCTGCACTCCGCGCATGGCTATCTGCTGCACCAGTTCCTGTCGCCGTCGTCTAACCATCGCACCGACCAGTACGGCGGAAGCGTCGAAAACCGCGCCCGTCTGGTGCTGGAAGTGGTGGATGCGGTATGCAAGGAGTGGAGCCCGGACCGTATCGGCATTCGCGTTTCCCCAATCGGGTCTTTCCAGAACGTCGACAACGGACCGAACGAGGAAGCGGATGCTCTGTACCTGATCGAAGAACTGGCTAAACGTGGCATCGCTTATCTGCACATGTCCGAGCCTGACTGGGCCGGCGGTAAGCCTTACACGGATGCTTTCCGTCAGAAAGTGCGCGAGCGCTTCCACGGCGTGATCATCGGTGCAGGCGCCTATACCCCGGAGAAAGCCGAAGACCTGATCGGCAAAGGGCTGATTGATGCTGTCGCGTTTGGCCGCGACTACATCGCCAACCCGGACCTGGTTGCTCGTCTGCAGAAAAAAGCAGCGCTCAACCCGCAGCGTCCGGAAAGCTTCTACGGCGGCGGCGCGGAAGGCTACACCGACTACCCTTCTCTGTAATCTCGCCATTGTTCATTGATAGCGGCGATATTTCGCCGCTATACTAAAACATCGTTTCTGTTCAAAAAGACAGTCTATTTCATTGGTTAATGAGGAAATTATGCGCCTACTTCACACCATGCTGCGCGTTGGCGACCTGCAACGTTCTATCGATTTCTACACTAAAGTCTTGGGCATGAAGCTGCTGCGCACCAGCGAAAACCCTGAATACAAATACTCGCTGGCGTTCGTGGGTTACGGCCCGGAAACGGATGAAGCGGTGATCGAGCTGACCTACAACTGGGGCGTTGACAGCTATGAGCTGGGCACGGCCTACGGCCACATCGCGCTGGAAGTGGACAACGCGGCCGAAGCGTGCGAGCGCATTCGCAGCAACGGCGGTAACGTCACGCGCGAAGCGGGCCCGGTAAAAGGTGGCACCACCGTGATTGCATTTGTGGAAGATCCCGACGGTTACAAAATCGAGCTGATTGAAGCCAAAGACGCCGGTCGCGGTCTGGGCAACTGATCCCTCAGGGCGCAACGTGCGCCCGTAGTTTTACTGCATCCCCCCGCAAAATTTGCCATAATGCGCTCTGCTTTTTCCCCATGTAAGAGACCCTGATGTCCGATAACGCTCAATTTAGCGGTCTGTGCGACCGTTTTCGTGGTTTTTATCCCGTTGTCATTGATGTAGAAACAGCCGGATTTAACGCTAAAACCGATGCGCTGCTCGAAATTGCCGCCATCACGCTGAAGATGGATGAACAGGGCTGGCTTACACCGGACACCACGCTGCATTTCCACGTTGAACCTTTCGAAGGGGCAAACTTACAGCCGGAAGCGCTGGCGTTTAACGGTATCGATCCGCATAACCCGCTGCGTGGTGCAGTAAGTGAATATGACGCGCTGCACGCCATTTTTAAAATGGTGCGTAAAGGCATGAAAGAGAGTAACTGCAGCCGCGCCATTATGGTGGCCCATAACGCCACCTTCGATCACAGCTTTACCATGGCCGCCGCCGAGCGCGCGTCGCTTAAACGCAACCCCTTCCATCCTTTTGTCACCTTCGACACCGCCGCGCTGAGCGGCCTGGCGCTGGGACAAACGGTGTTATCAAAGGCCTGTATTACGGCTGGCATTCCGTTCGACGGCACGCAGGCGCACTCCGCGCTGTATGACACGGAGCGTACCGCAGAGCTGTTCTGTGAGATCGTCAACCGCTGGAAGCGTCTGGGCGGCTGGCCGCTGCCGATGGATGACAGCGAAGAATAAAAAAAAGCGACCTTATCTGGTCGCTTTTTTATTTCCGCAGAAAATTACTCTGCGTCCGGCTCTTCCGTTTTGTACTTCGCTGCCGTCTCTTTGATCAGCTGCTGCAGTTCGCCGCGCTGATACATTTCAATCAGGATATCGCAGCCGCCAACCAGTTCACCGTCTACCCACAGCTGTGGGAACGTCGGCCAGTTCGCGTACTTCGGCAGTTCAGCGCGGATGTCCGGGTTCTGCAGAATATCAACGTAAGCAAAACGCTCACCACAGGCAGACAGCGCCTGAACCGCTTGCGCGGAGAAGCCGCAGCTTGGCAGCTTTGGAGAACCTTTCATATACAGCAGAATCGGGTTTTCAGCGATCTGGCGCTGGATTTTTTCAATAGTGGTGCTCATGTCTTGCTTCCTTTAACTTCTGTTACGGCATTCGTCTGACATTGTAGCGGTTCAGACTGGCATCGGAAAATAACATTTTTGTCACGTTTATACATTCTACTCCGAGTCAGGAAAAGTTGCATTGCAAATGGTGTTTACCCCTGCGGCGGTCAGGGTTTTGCTTAGGGAATGGGCAAATGAGCGACAGAACGATGAATTTTTTTGCACTTGCTTACGAAACACGATTGTAGATTGAAAAATGCTATTAACTTTCTGGCTTTTTATAGATTAGAATCGACGGGCTTTGTAAATCACACGCGGGTATTATTGATGACCTGCATTAATCAGGGGACTGCCCAGTGGCGCGGATAAATAAAATCTCGATCACGCTCTGTGCTTTACTGTTTACTTCACTCACTTTCACGCCAGTGGCAAACGCCTCTCAGCAGGCGCGGCATTCTGCTGTACAAAAAAACCATCTGGTGAAAGCCACAGAACGTAAGAAAAAAACCACCGCTAAGAACGACAAGAAAAAAACACCGGCTCAGACGAAACAGACCGCTTCCAGCAAGACGAAAACCAAACCTTCCCGTACTGCCCACTCCGCCAAAAGTAAAGCTTCGCAAACCGCCGCTAACCTTGTTACTGAAAAATGCATCACGCGTAAAGGCCATAAGGCGAAATGCACGAAGGTCACGAAAATAGCGGAAGTGCATAAAGTGCGCGTACAGAAAGCGCAAAAAACCGCGATGAACAAACTGATGGGGCAGATTGGCAAACCCTATCACTGGGGTGGCAGCTCGCCGCGTACCGGCTTTGACTGCAGCGGCCTCGTCTATTACGCCTATAAAGATCTGGTCAAGTTCCGCATTCCTCGTACCGCTAATGAGATGTACCACCTGCGCGATGCCTCACCGGTTGACCGCGGTGAGCTGGAAAACGGCGATCTGGTATTCTTCCGCACTCAGGGTCGCGGCACGGCTGACCACGTCGGCGTCTATGTCGGCAACGGAAAATTCATCCAGTCACCACGTAGCGGCCAGGATATTCAGATCACCTCTCTCAGTGAAGACTACTGGGTACGCCATTACGTCGGCGCACGTCGCGTAATGACGCCGAAAACCATTCGCTAACCCCTACCCTGCCACACCCGTGGCAGGGTAAGTTCCTCTTTTGCATACCCTTTCAATTTGCTATCCTGTCCCTGTTGTCTGTGTGGTTATTGGCAACGCAAAATACAATAAGGAGAGAAGCAATGTCGTTCGAATTACCTGCACTACCGTATGCAAAAGACGCCCTGGCACCGCATATTTCTGCGGAAACCCTGGAATATCATTACGGCAAGCATCACCAGACGTACGTCACTAACCTGAACAATCTGATCAAGGGCACCGATTTTGAAGGCAAAACGCTGGAAGAGATCGTCCGCAGCTCAGAGGGTGGCGTATTCAACAACGCGGCTCAGGTGTGGAACCACACCTTCTACTGGCACTGCCTGGCGCCAAACGCCGGCGGTGAACCTGTCGGTGAACTGGCTACCGCTATCAACGCCGCCTTTGGCAGCTTCGCGGATTTCAAAGCGAAATTTACCGATGCAGCCATCAAGAACTTCGGCTCGGGCTGGACGTGGCTGGTTAAAGAGGCGGATGGCAAACTGGCTATCGTGTCCACCTCTAACGCAGGCACCCCGCTGACCACCAGCGCTAAGCCGCTGATGACCGTGGACGTATGGGAACACGCTTACTACATTGATTACCGCAACGCGCGCCCGAACTACCTGGAGCACTTCTGGGCACTGGTTAACTGGGACTTTGTGACGAAGAACTTCGCCGCGTAAGAGACACGCAGAAGGGTTCGCCCTTCTGCGTTTTTGGTTTATTCCGCAGCGCAGGCTGCTTCAGGCTGTTTACGACCCGACATCATCACCAGCAGCAGGCCGAGCGCGGCAATAATCGCCCCCATCACCGGCACAAAGCTGTACCCCAGTCCCCCTGAAATCACGGCCCCACCGGCCGCCGCACCGAGCGCGTTGCCCAGGTTGAAGGCGCCGATGTTGACCGACGATGAGAGGCCCGGCGCTTCATGCGCAACACGCATCACGCGCATCTGCAGCGGCGGCACCACGGCAAAGGTGGCGGCTCCCCAGACGACCATCGCGATCGCGGCGCCAAACTCATTACGCGCCAGCCACGGAATGGCAATCATGATGACAATCAGCAGGGTTAAGAAGCCCTTCAGCGTGCCGCTTACGGAACGGTCGGCAAATTTCCCACCGAGATAGTTGCCGATCGAGAAGCCCACGCCTATCAGCACCAGCATCGCGGTCACAAAGAGAGGCGTTGCGTGGGTGATGTCATGCAATACCGGTGAAATATAGGTGTAGAGGGTAAACATCGCCCCTGCCCCCAGCACGGTGGTGAGCAGCGCGGAGAGCACCTGCGGGCGCACCAGCACCGACAGCTCTCTGCGCACGTCAGGACGTTCACCCGCGCTGCCTTTCGGCAGGGAGAAGAACAGCGCCACCATCGCGACCACGCCCAGCCCGGCCGTCGCCAGGAATGACATCCGCCAGCCGATCGCTTCCCCCAGCCAGGTTGCCGCAGGCACCCCGCCGATGTTGGCAATCGTTAGCCCCATAAACATGGTTGCTACGGCGCTGGCCTGCTTATGTTTTGGCACCACGCTGGCAGCCACGACCGATCCCAGCCCGAAGAACGCGCCGTGGTTAAGGCTGGTCAGAATACGCGACAGCATCAGCGTGGTGTAGTCCGGCGAAATGGCCGAAAGCACGTTGCCCAGGGTGAAAATCGCCATCAGGAAAATCAGCGCATTGCGGCGCGCGCGGTGCGAAAGGAGAAGCGTCATCAGCGGCGCCCCCACCATCACGCCGATAGCATAGGCGCTGATTAACATCCCTGCCGCAGGGATCGAGACGTCCACGCCGCGGGCGATGACGGGCAGTAACCCCATCGGGGAGAATTCAGTGGTGCCAATCCCAAAAGCGCCAATCGCCAGGGCCAGCAGGGGAAAATTGATTTTCATGCGTCAACTCCGGATGCCGTGTCATGTGGTGACACAGAACAAAGAAGCGGAAAGCATGACATCAATCACAAAAAATGAGAAGTTAACAAAATGGCAAAAGATTTTTGCCAGAGAAGTAACAATCGGGTCGATCGGGAGGGAGAAGGCTCTCCCTCCGCGTAAATCAGTGCAGCGCAGCCGTCAGACCGGCCGCGACAATCAGAGCCAGCACAATAACGGTGGTGAACAGCGAAAACTTCAGATCGGAACTCATCAATTTTTCTCCTTTTAATCCCCCCACGAAAAGTGAGCCTGCTCATTTTTGCATAATTTACGTCAAAAATCTTCCTGGATTTAGGCTGATAAACACTTTACCTCTTCCCCTTTTCATCAAGATAGGACAAAATTCCACGCTAAATTTATTAGCGTACCGGCCATTGACCCCCTCCTGACGTCCCGTGTCGTTTTCCCGGCGTGCCGCAATTCAAGATTGCGTGATAAGGGTGAGAGAAGGCAAACGTTTACCTTCAAGTTTTTCAGGAGTTTAGGATATGGTCTGGAGTGACATTTAATGGCAACAATTAAAGACGTAGCAAAACGCGCAAACGTTTCCACTACAACCGTATCACATGTAATTAACAAAACCCGCTTTGTGGCGGAAGAGACGCGCAACGCCGTCTGGGCAGCGATCAAAGAGCTGCACTATTCGCCAAGTGCGGTTGCGCGCAGCCTCAAGGTTAATCACACCAAGTCCATTGGATTGCTGGCCACCAGCAGTGAAGCGGCCTATTTTGCCGAGATCATTGAAGCGGTTGAGAAAAACTGCTTCCAGAAAGGTTATACCCTGATTCTGGGCAACGCGTGGAACAGCATTGAAAAACAGCGCGCCTATCTGTCGATGATGGCGCAAAAGCGCGTTGATGGCCTGCTGGTAATGTGTTCCGAGTACCCGGAATCCGTGCTGTCGATGCTCGAAGAGTATCGCCATATTCCTATGGTGGTCATGGACTGGGGTGAAGCGCGCGCGGATTTCACTGATTCCGTTATCGATAATGCCTTCGAAGGCGGCTATATGGCCGGTCGTTATCTGATCGAACGCGGTCACCGCGAGATTGGCGTGATCCCCGGTCCGCTGGAGCGCAACACCGGCGCGGGCCGTCTGGCCGGTTTTATGAAAGCGATGGAAGAAGCGCTGATCAACGTGCCGGAAAACTGGATTGTGCAGGGTGACTTTGAGCCGGAGTCGGGCTACCGCGCAATGCAGCAGATCGTCTCCCAGCCACACCGTCCGACCGCCGTTTTCTGCGGGGGTGACATCATGGCAATGGGCGCGCTCTGCGCTGCCGACGAGCTGGGTCTGCGTGTACCGCAGGATATTTCGGTGATCGGGTATGACAACGTGCGTAACGCGCGTTTCTTCACGCCAGCGTTAACCACCATTCACCAGCCGAAAGATTCGCTGGGCGAAACGGCCTTCAATATGCTGATGGACAGGATCGTCAACAAACGTGAAGAGTCGCAGTCCATTGAAGTTCACCCGCGTCTTATCGAACGCCGTTCCGTTGCGGACGGTCCGTTCCGCGATTACCGTCGTTAATCGCTTTACGGGGCCAGCTACGCTGGCTCCCGTAACCATTCCCGGTTTAGCGTTTCGCTGTCTCCCAGATAATCCAGCAGCCAGGCCATCGCAGGCGAGACATCACTTTGCTGCCAGGTCAGGCAGCAGGCCGCATCCGGGAACGGATTCTCCAGCGTCAGCTCAACCCACTCTCCGGTATCGATGCGCGGACGCGCGAAATGAACGGGCACCATCGCGACGCACAGTCCGGCGCTGAGGCACGTCGCCGACGATTCCCAGTCAGGGGCCACCACCCGCCGCTGGTTGTCCAGAAGCCAGGTGATACGCTTGGGCAATGAACGGGAGGTATCCTCCAGCACCAGCGACGGCCAGTTGCGCAGCGTATCATCGCTGAGCGGCCCCTCCATCGCCGCCAGCGGATGATCGCTTGCCACCACGCACTTCCAGCTCAGCATCCCCATATCGCGAAAGGCGTAACGTCCCCCGACCGGGATCGCCTGCGTGGCCCCGATTGCCATCTCTGCCCTGCCGTCCGCCAGCGCATCCCAGACGCCGTTGAACACCTCCTGCGAGACCCGCAGCTCGACATCTGAAAAATGACGATAGAAATCGACGATCATCTGCCGGGTACGTTCCGGCTTAACGATGTTATCCACCGCGATGGAAAGATGCCCCCGCCAGCCGTTAGCGATCTGCTGACACTGTTCGCGGGTGATCTGCATTTTTTTGATAACAGAACGCCCTTCCTTCAAAAACCACGCCCCTGCGGGCGTTAATTCCACATCACGATGGCGCCGCTCAAACAGCGGAACCGCCAGCCACTCCTCCAGCTGACGCACCGTGTAGCTGATGGCCGAAGGGACGCGGTGCAGCTCCTGCGCTGCACCGCTAAAGCTGCCGTTACGCGCGACAGCATCGACCACTTCAAGAGAATAATCTGACCACATTTTCTGCCTGCAAAAAATTTGAATGCACCCGCCAAATATTAGCGTTTCACAAGCGGCTTTGCACTCCCTACACTCTGCGCCAACGTACACCTGCCTCCTCAGGAGAATAAGAGAATGCAACCCAGGAAAGGATTTTTAGTCTGGCTCGGCGGCTTAAGCGTGCTGGGCTTTTTGGCCACCGACATGTACCTGCCCGCGTTTGCCGCGATGCAGGAAGACCTGCAAACCCCTGCGGCGGCCATCAGCGCCAGCCTGAGCCTGTTCCTTGCCGGTTTTGCTTTCGCGCAGCTGCTGTGGGGACCGCTCTCGGATCGCTTTGGTCGTAAACCGGTACTGCTGCTGGGTCTGGCCATTTTTGCCGTGGGCTGCCTGGGGATGCTGTGGGTGCGCGATGCCACCTGGCTGCTGGTGCTGCGCTTTATTCAGGCCGTGGGCGTCTGTGCTGCGGCGGTGACCTGGCAGGCGCTGGTGACCGACTACTATCCGGCTAACCGCACAAACCGTATTTTCGCCACCATTATGCCGCTGGTGGGTCTTTCCCCTGCCCTGGCTCCGCTGCTGGGCAGCTGGATCCTCGCGCACTTTGACTGGCAGGCCATTTTTGCCACGCTGTTTGCCATCACGCTGGTACTGATGCTGCCGGCGTTTGCCCTCAAGCCCGCGCATAAAAAAGAGGCGCATGCGGATGCGAAGCCGATTACCTTCACCTCCCTGCTGAGCGCCAAAGCGTATCGCGGCAATGTCCTGATTTACGCCGCCTGTTCGGCCAGCTTCTTCGCGTGGCTTACCGGCTCGCCGTTCATTCTGCACGATATGGGCTACAGCCCGGCGGCCATCGGTTTGAGCTATGTTCCGCAGACTATCGCCTTCCTGGTGGGCGGGTACGGCTGTCGCGCGGCGCTGCAAAAATGGGAAGGTCAGCAGATGCTGCCATGGCTGCTGGTGCTGTATGCGCTGAGCGTCATCGGTACCTGGGCCGTCGGGTTTATTCCGGGCGCGGGCCTGGCTGAAATTTTGATCCCCTTCTGCGTGATGGCCGTCGCGAACGGGGCGATTTACCCGATTGTTGTAGCCCAAGCGTTGCGTCCGTTCCCGCAGGCGACAGGCCGCGCCGCCGCGCTGCAAAATACCCTGCAGCTGGGTCTGTGCTTCCTGGCAAGTCTGGTGGTCTCGGCGCTGATTGCGACGCCACTGTTAACCACCACCAGCGTGATGCTGGTCACCGTTGCGCTGGCGGTGATGGGCTATCGCATGCAGGCCTCCGCGCAGCGTGAGCAGGATAGCGGCGCTCAGGTGGAAACCTCGCATGCCTGATTGCGCCAGAAATCATGTTACATTTCAGTGATTAGGTTGCTAACAATTTTCTATTGAATCACCAAATTTTGAGGCCTATACTAAATTTGGTTCGATTAAATACGATAAATATTAAGTGTTAACGGGAGCCGGAGTGCTCCCGTTTTACCATGGAAGGCATTTCGGCAAGGGTTATCTCCCTTCCTCTGTTCTACGTCGGATATTAGCCTCGCGGTATTTACCGTGAGATTTCTCACAAACCAAAAAAAGCGTCTACGCTGTTTGAAGGTTCTGATCACATCAGGGTGATGGAGAAGCTATGAGTTCATCGTGTATAGAAGAAGTCAGCGTTCCGGACGACAACTGGTCCCGGATCGTCAGTGAACTGTTAGGTCGAGCAGGCATCACTATCAATGGATCATCGCCATCCGATCCTCAGGTTAAACATCCCGACTTTTTTAAACGCGTATTGCGGGAGGGATCGTTAGGCCTGGGAGAAAGTTATATGGACGGCTGGTGGGAGTGCGAACGTCTGGATACCTTTTTTGCCAGCGTGCTGCGTGCCGGTCTGGAAAACCAACTCCCGCGCAATCTGAAAGACACCCTGCGCGTCGCCTCTGCCCGACTGTTCAATCTGCAAAGTAAAAAACGCGCGTGGATCGTCGGCAAAGAGCATTACGATCTCGGCAATGACCTGTTCAGCCGTATGCTGGACCCGTTCATGCAGTACTCCTGCGCCTACTGGAAAGACGCGTCGACGCTTGAGGAAGCGCAGCAGGCAAAGCTGCGTCTGATTAGCGAGAAGCTGCAGCTACAGCCCGGCATGCGCGTGCTGGATATCGGCTGCGGCTGGGGTGGGCTGGCGTATTTTATGGCGAAGCACTATGGCGTCAGCGTAGTGGGCGTCACGATTTCAGCGGAACAGCAAAAAATGGCGCGAGAGCGCTGTCAGGGTCTTGATGTGGATATCCGGCTGCAGGACTACCGTGACCTGAACGAGCAGTTCGACCGGATCGTTTCCGTCGGCATGTTCGAGCACGTGGGGCCAAAAAACTACGATACCTACTTTGAGGTGGTGGATCGTAATCTGAAACCGGACGGGCTCTTCCTGCTGCACACCATCGGCTCTAAGCGGACCGACAATAACGTTGACCCGTGGATCAATAAATACATCTTTCCGAATGGCTGTTTACCGTCCGTTCGCCAGATCGCCAACGCCAGTGAATCCCATTTCGTGATGGAAGACTGGCATAACTTTGGTGCGGACTACGACACCACCTTAATGGCGTGGCATGAACGTTTCCAGAAAGCCTGGCCCGAGATTGCGGACAACTATTCAGAACGATTCAAACGGATGTTTAGCTATTATCTGAATGCCTGCGCGGGGGCGTTTCGCGCACGGGATATTCAGCTCTGGCAGGTGGTATTCAGCCGGGGGATTGAACACGGACTGCGTGTCGCACGCTAAAAAAATAACCCCGGATAGCCGGGGTTATTTTTTATTCTTCTTCTGCGGTCTTTATTATTGCGGCTTCTTTAGCTGCCAGCACGCGTTCAACCGTATCCACCACCGCCTGGGTTTGCGGATCGATTTCGATATTCACGCGATGCCCCAGTTTTTTGGCGCCCAGCGTAGTGCGCTGCAGCGTTTCAGGAATTAAATGCACGCAAAAACGCGTTGGCGTCACTTCTCCCACGGTCAGGCTAATCCCATCGATGCCAATAAATCCTTTATAGAGGATGTATTTCATTAATGACGGGTCCTGCATTTTAAACCAGATTTGACGGTTATTTTCCGAGGTCACGATTTTCGCCACTTCGGCAGTGGTCATGATGTGCCCCGACATCAAATGGCCGCCAATCTCATCGCTGAACTTCGCCGCGCGCTCAACGTTGACGGTATCGCCTACCACCAGCTCGCCCAGGTTAGTGATCCGCAGCGTCTCTTTCATTAAATCAAAGCTAATCTGGTTGCCGTTAATTTCGGTCACGGTCAGGCAGCAGCCGTTATGGGCAATCGAGGCGCCGGTTTCGATACCCTCAAGCATATATTCCGGCAGCTCAACAACATGAGTACGGAAATTAGGTTTTTCATCAATGGACACCACTTTGGCAGTGCCCTGCACAATACCAGTAAACATGCTTACAACTCCTGTTTTTTCCGAACGGTGATGACACCGTTTAATCCCTCCACAATAACAGTTGGAAAAACAGGTTGCCAGCGGAGCGCATTTTCTGGCGATTTTTTCACTAGATAAATAGCTAAAGCCCGCTACAATAGCTGGCACCCCCCTGCATTTTCTTCTTGCTGCCCGTTTCGGCGGCTTTTTTAGTCTCTCAAATAACTACAAAATAAAGGTGTTCACGTGCAGAAGTACATGAATGAAGCGCGCCAGTTATTGGCACTGGCTATACCAGTGATCGTCGCGCAAGTGGCCCAGACCGCAATGGGATTTGTGGATACGGTAATGGCAGGTGGCTACAGCGCCACCGACATGGCAGCCGTGGCTATCGGCACGTCAATCTGGCTTCCGGCCATCCTGTTCGGTCACGGTCTGCTGCTCGCGCTCACGCCTGTTATCGCTCAGCTCAATGGCTCAGGCCGTCGCGAGCGCATCGCCCATCAGGTTCGCCAGGGTTTCTGGCTGGCAGGGTTTGTCTCCGTGCTGATCATGGTGGTGCTCTGGAACGCGGGCCATATCATTCGCGCTATGCATAATATTGACCCGGCGCTGGCGGACAAAGCCGTGGGCTATCTGCGCGCGCTGCTCTGGGGCGCGCCGGGCTACCTCTTTTTCCAGGTGGCGCGTAACCAGTGTGAAGGCCTGGCGAAAACCAAGCCCGGCATGGTGATGGGTTTTATCGGGCTGCTGGTCAACATCCCGGTTAACTATGTCTTTATTTACGGTCATTTCGGGATGCCGGAGCTGGGCGGCGTCGGCTGCGGCGTGGCGACGGCAGCCGTTTACTGGGTCATGTTCTTCTCGATGCTTACCTTCGTGAAGCGCGCCCGCTCAATGCGCGATATTCGTAACGAGAACAGATTCAGCACGCCGGACTGGAGCATCATGACGCGTCTGGTGCAGTTAGGGTTGCCGATTGCCCTTGCGCTGTTCTTTGAGGTGACCCTGTTTGCCGTGGTTGCCCTGCTGGTCTCCCCGCTGGGCATTGTGAACGTGGCCGGGCACCAGATTGCGCTGAACTTCAGCTCCCTGATGTTCGTCCTGCCAATGTCGCTGGCCGCGGCAGTGACGATTCGCGTGGGCTTCCGCCTGGGACAAGGTTCGACGCTAGATGCGCAAACCGCCGCGCGGACCGGACTGGGCGTCGGCGTCTGCATGGCCATTTGCACAGCGCTTTTCACCGTGGCGCTTCGCGAGCAGATTGCCCTGCTCTATAACGACAATCCGGAAGTCGTTACGCTGGCATCGCACCTGATGCTGCTGGCTGCGATTTACCAGATTTCGGACTCCATCCAGGTGATTGGCAGCGGCGTGCTGCGCGGTTATAAAGACACGCGCTCCATTTTCTTTATCACTTTCATCGCCTACTGGGTGCTGGGTCTGCCGTGTGGTTATATTCTGGCCCTGACCGACCTTGTGGTTGACCGCATGGGACCAGCGGGGTTCTGGATGGGCTTTATCATCGGCCTGACGTCGGCGGCGATTATGATGATGATGCGCATGCGCTTCCTGCAGCGCCAGCCATCAACGATCATTTTGCAACGCGCTGCCCGTTAAATACGCAGTAGCCGCCACCCGGCGGCTACTTTCTCTTCACTTTGCGCGGTAATACAGCAATCGCGTGAAATCAGAGAGAAAATTGCATTTTCCCTCTTGCCACCTCGGTGCTGTGCCGCTAATATTCGTCCCCGTTGTCACCGACAACACGTTGCGTTCATAGCTCAGTTGGTTAGAGCACCACCTTGACATGGTGGGGGTCGTTGGTTCGAGTCCAATTGAACGCACCATTCTGCGTCCGTAGCTCAGTTGGTTAGAGCACCACCTTGACATGGTGGGGGTCGGTGGTTCGAGTCCACTCGGACGCACCATTTCAGTCCTGAAATGGTGCAAATTCTCCTCTGATAGCCTGAATTTTCCTAATCCTTCATTTTCATTACTGTTCTCCTGCTACGCTTTTCTCATGGAAAAAAGAGAGGACAACCGTCGATGAAGAAAATCGCCATTATCGGTTCCGGCCCAACAGGGATTTATACCTTTTACGCCCTTCTTAAAAACCCGCAGCCGCTTTCGGTCTCCGTCTTTGAACAAAGTGATGAAGCGGGCGTGGGTATGCCCTATAACGACGACGATAACTCTCGTCTGATGCTGGCAAATATCGCAAGTATTGAAATCCCGCCCATTTTTATGACCTACCTCGACTGGCTCAAGGGCCAGAGCGAAGCCCATCTGGCACGCTTTAAGGTTGATAAAGCCCGCCTGCATGACCGACAGTTCCTGCCCCGGCTCCTGCTGGGTGAGTATTTCCGCGACAGCTTTCGGTCCATCGTAAAAGAGGCGAAAAAACGGGGATTTCAGGTTGATGTCCATAAATCCGCCCAGGTCACCGATATCGTGCCCTCGAAAGAAGGCGTTACGCTTTCCGTCAACGGCAGCGCCTTTCCTGAACGCTTCGACCTCGCGGTTATCGCCACCGGCCACGTCTGGCCAGAGGAGGATGAAGCCACGCGCACGTTCTTCCCCAGCCCGTGGTCCGGTCTGATGGACGCCAGTATTCCTCCCTGTCGCGTCGGTATTATGGGGACATCGTTAAGCGGTCTCGACGCGGCCATGGCGGTCGTAATGCAGCACGGTGCGTTTCGCGATGATAAATTTGTGCTGAATAAAGGCTGCGAGGCGCTGAAGATTGTCCTGATGTCCCGGACAGGCATTCTGCCGGAAGCCGATTTTTACTGCCCTATTCCTTACGAGCCGCTGTCGGTATTGACCGAACGCGTGGTGGAAAGCGAGGTTGCCAAAGGACCGGATGGCCTGCTCGATCGTATCTTTGTCCTGATGGTCAAAGAGCTTCAGCTCGCTGACCCTGCGTGGAGCGAGAAAATGTCTCTGCATACGCTGAATGCGGACACCCTTCGTGAGGCATGGTTTGAGGATCGTAAACGGCACGGTCCCTTTACCTGGGCGGAAGATAACCTGAAAGAAGTTGAGAAAAATAAACGCGAACGCCGTACCGTGGCCTGGCGCTATACCGTGCTTCGGCTGCATGAAGTGGTTCAGGAGATCGTTCCCCATCTCACCGATCGAGACGTTGAACGCTTCAAACAGGGGCTGGCTCGGGTATTTATCGACAACTATGCCGCCATCCCTCCGCAGTCTATCCGCAGGCTGCTCGCGCTTCGCGAAGCCGGCATCATCAGCGTGGCCGCGCTCGGTGACGACTACACGCTGGATGTTGGCAGAGATCAAACGGTGATAACCACAAAAGAGACCGTTTACCGCTTCGACGTTTTTATTGATGCGCGCGGGCAAAAGCCGCTCAAAACGAAAGATCTGCCCTTCCCGACGCTGCGAAAACAGCTGGAAGCGACCGGCGATGAGATACCCGATATCGGCGAGGATTACACCTTAAAAGCGCCTGACACCGTTCGCGGGCGCATCACCTTCGGTGCGATACCTTGGCTGATGCACGATCGTCCCTTCGTTCAGGGGCTGGCGGAGTGTGCAGAGATTGCAGAGGCGATGGCGCAAGCGGCGGAAAAACCCGCGTCGGGGGTGCGGCGGAGATTGCCCTATTTTGAAAACTGACAGGGCATCCGTGCCCTGCTGTCGCGGATTACTCGAAGAAGACTTCCGGGTTTTCCGACAGCGAAACGAAGGTTTTCGTCTCTTTATTCAGGGCGAGGATTTCGCCGCTTTCAATGTCGTACACCCAGCCGTGCAGTCGGATGGAGTTATTACGCAGGCCCACCGCGACGGAAGGATGGGTCTTAATGTTGCTCAGTTGCGCAAACACGTTCTCCTGCACCATCGCATTGACCTTATCGATCGGCTTATCCCAGGTTTTTTTCTCCACCACGGCTTTCGCCGCGTCGGAATAGCGCAGCCAGTGTGACACGGCAGGCATCGGCTCCAGGTTCGCGTTATCGGCAATCGCCTTCATCGCGCCGCAGTTGGAGTGACCACAAATCACGATATCCGTGACGCCCAGCGCCACAACGGCGTATTCGATGGTAGCGGACACACCGCCAGGCTCGGGTCCGAACGGCGGCACGATGTTGCCAGCATTACGAATGACAAAGAGTTGTCCTGGCTCTTGCTGGGTGACAAGTTCCGGGACCAGACGGCTGTCGGAGCATGAGATGAACAGCGCTTTGGGATTCTGGCTGGACGCTAAACTGCGGAAGAGTTCTTTACGTTGCGGGAAAATCTCTTTTTGAAAGCTGAGAAAACCTTCAATGATATGTTGCATAGCAATGTCTCTTTTATCTGTTTTAGTTTAGGTATGATCGAGATCACACTCGTAAAGTTTACCCATCGTGGTTTACTTCAGACAAGCAATATATTTCTGGCCCGAGCGCTGCACAATTTCGTCCGCGTTAGCGAGGATGTTCTGCCCTTCGAACGCGCCGTACAGACGTTCAAACGTTCTGCCTTCCAGATGATTCACGACCGACGCCACGGTGCGGGCCGGCAGCGGAAGATAGTTCGGGTAGCTCCACATAAACGAGACGGCGTCTTTACCCGGCGTGACCTGCAGAATATCGCCCGCCAGCAGTACCCCGTCCCCCTCCTGCCAGTGCAGCACCGTTCCCCCGGCAAAATGCCCCCCCAGACGCAGCAAGGTGACTGACGGGAAAATCTCCAGCGCATCCCCCTCCCAGAAATGAATGGCCGGGCTGTCGCGCATCACCCACTCGCTGTCGCTGGCGTGCAGGTACACCGGCGCATCAAACGCCGCAGCCCACTCCTGCATCGTGGTGTAATAGTGCGGATGTGAAATCGCAATCGCGCTGATGCCGCCTAGGGCGGTAATGAGCGTTTTGGTTGCGGGTTCGAGGTTGGCGATACAGTCCCAGAGAATATTGCCGTGGGGCGTTTGCAGCAGCAGCGCCCGCTGATTGATCGCAAACGCCGGGACCGTTTTGATCCCAAACAATCGCGGCTCCAGCTGCTGCCATTTGTTGCTATGCGTGGCGGTGACGGTATCGAGATCGGTCCACGCCTGCCCCGTGATGGGTACATACTGGCGTTCATCCTCGCAGATCGGGCATTTCTCAGGCTGTGTATCGTAAGCCGTTCCGCAGGTTTTACAGAGTGTAATCATGTGCTCTCCTCAGCGATAAAGCACTGAGTATGGCAGGGATTATCCTTATGTGCTGCGAGGTACATTGCTGGCTTTTTTTGCCCTATACTGTGCCAGTATCGAAAACTGAACAGAGCAGGTGCAACATGGAAATTGATCTCGATAATTTAGTCTTTAACGGTCTGGATGAAGCAGAAGAGCGTAATGCGGAACGTCTGGACGACGCGGATAAAAAAGCGCAGGCGATTGTCGCCGACGACGACTGCGGCGACGCCTGCAAGATCTAATAAAAAAGCACCGGGAAACCGGTGCTTTTTTATTTCACTCGTTAAACGTCACGCACACCTCGTTCCAGTACGTTTCGCGCGTGCGGCGCAGTTCAGCGTGACGTTTTATCATGGAACCACTCCGGGTCAATGTTGGCAACGTCCACGCCATACAGGCTGGCGACAGGCAGTATTGACTCAAGAACACGTTGCGCGCTGTTCTCCGCATTCACTGGTCGGGTCGCAAAAAACCGCCGTAACGTGCTGATCCACTTTTTCATCGTCTTACCCTCTCTCGCCGTGTCTGACCTCAGTTAAGCACTCAAATGACGCGCGGGTGAAATACCAAAATCCACTGTCCATGTGCAGGATTTGCAAATAGCCTCCCGTTCTTTTCACGCTTCATTAACACCTTGTTCACTAATGCTTTTTTGCTCAAAGCAAAGAACGATTTCTTATTTGGCGATAGCTTTCGCTTATGGGAGCGTAGCGGGGTAAAACAAAAACAACGGGATGGCGTATGACTATGGCAGCAAATATGAAAGGGTTTACCAAACGGACACTGGTTCTGGGATTACTGGCGGCGGGGAGCCTGCTTTCAGCGCAGGCACAGGCCGATCAGCTGGCGGATATTAAGGCCGCAGGGGTGGTGAAAGTGGCCACGTTTGACGCCAACCCGCCGTTTGGCTCGATTGATGCCAAAACGCACGAGATCGTGGGTTACGACGTGGACTTCGCCAAAGCGCTGGCAAAATCGCTCGGCGTGAAGCTTGAACTGGTTGCCACCAATCCGGCCAACCGTATTCCGCTGCTGCAGTCCGGGAAAGCAGACCTGATCGTGGCAGATATCACCATCACCCCGGAACGCGCGCAGGTGATTGATTTCTCGACGCCTTACTTCGTCACCGGCCAGCAGTTCCTCGTTCCGGTGAAATCACCGGACAAGCTCGATGACTATAGCCGGGCGCGCATTGGCGCGGTCAAAGGCACGACGGGCGAGCAGGCGCTGCACCAGCGTTTCCCGCAGTCCCGCGTCCTCTCTTATGACGACATTCCCCTGGCGTTGACCGCGCTGCGCAATGGCAACGTCCAGGCCATTACCCAGGACAGCACCATTCTGGCCGGTCTGCTGGCGCAGGCGCCGGATAAAGCGAACTTCAAAATCTTGCCCGATCTGCTCAGTAAAGAAGAGATTGGCGTTGGGGTGAAGAAAGGTGAAACGGCGCTGCTGAAGGCCGTTAACGACGAGCTGGTTAATCTCGAGAAGAACGGTCAGGCAGCAAAAATCTACGACGTCTGGTTTGGTCCAGGCACCCCTGCCCCACAGCCTCGCGGCTTTAAAATAGAAGCCAGATAATTATGCTCTCAGGTTTATTTTCACACTCCGCGGCCGGTGCCGCGGATTTTTCACATCTGGAACAGGCCAGCGTCGAGTTTCGTCATGTGGACAAACGCTACGGTGACCATCAGGTTTTAAACGACATTAATCTCACCATCACCCCCGGTGAAGTGGTCGCCATCCTCGGCCCGTCGGGTTCCGGTAAATCCACCCTGATTCGTCTCATCAACCAGCTTGAAACCCTGAGCGGCGGGGAGATTCTGATCGATAACAAGCCTACCGGAAAGCTCTCCGGTACCGGGCTGCGTCAGCTGCGTAGCCGCGTGGGGTTTGTGTTCCAGCAGTTCAATCTTTACGCCCATCTCACCGCCAGCCAGAACATCACCCTGGCACTGGAGCACGTTCACGGCTGGAAGCCACAGCCTGCCCAGGCGCGCGCGCTGGCCCTGCTGGAGAAGGTCGGAATGCTGGAAAAAGCCCACCATTTCCCGGCAGAGCTTTCCGGCGGGCAGCAGCAGCGCGTCGCGATTGCCCGTGCCCTGGCCTCTTCACCGCAAATCATCCTGTTCGATGAGCCCACCTCGGCGCTGGATCCGGAGATGATTGGTGAAGTGCTGTTTGTGATGAAAGCCCTCGCCCACAGCGGGATCACGATGATTGTCGTAACCCATGAGATGCAGTTCGCCCGGGAGATTGCCGACAGAGTCGTCTTTATCGACGGGGGGCAAATTCTGGAAATTGCGCCGCCGGCGCAATTTTTCAGTCGGCCCTCGCATCCGCGCGCGCAGCGGTTCCTGCAAAAGGTGCTCAACCCGCTGCATCAGGAGCATCTGTAATGCCCGCGCTCGACTGGCAGGGGGTACTGACCGGACAGCCTCTGCAGTGGATACTCTCCGGATTCCTCACCACCCTGTGGGTAACGCTTGCCGGGATGATGCTGGCAAGCCTGCTCGCATTGCTCTTTATGCTTCTGCGCCTTTCCGGCGGACGCCTCGGGAACGCGGTCGTTAGCAGCTGGGTGTCGCTGTTTCGCAATACGCCGCTGCTGGTGCAGCTGCTGTTCTGGTATTTTGCCGCCTGGAACGGTCTACCGCAGGCGTTCCGCGACGCGGTGAACGCGGATCACAGCTGGTCAATTCTGCCCGGCGACATCTGGTGGTTTACGCCCGAATTTTTATGTTCTGCCTGGGGGTTGGGTGTCTTTACCTCGGCGTTTTTAATTGAAGAGGTGGAGTCGGGCTTACGTTCCGTACCTGCCGGACAGCGGGAGGCGGCGCTCGCTCAGGGATTCTCCGCGTGGCGCCTGTTTCGCTACATCCTGCTGCCGCAGGGGCTGGCCAACGCCTGGCAGCCGGTCGTTGGCCAGTACCTTAATCTGATGAAGCTCTCCTCGCTCGCCAGCGGGATTGGCTTCGCCGAGCTGACCTATCAGGTCAGGCAGATTGAGAGCTATAACGCGCACGCGCTGGAAGCATTTACCTTCGGAACCGCACTCTATCTGCTGACCGGCCTGGTCATGGGGATGGTGCTGGTTCGCATTGGACCTGAAGCGAAACGTAAACGCCCAAACGTCGCCACCTCAGGGAGTGAAAAACATGATTGCCGGACTTAATGTCATCACCGATAACCTCGATTATCTGCTGTGGGGACGCGCGGCAACGGGTGAACCGGGGGGCGTATTGCTCTCGTTGATGATGGCGATTGGGGCCGCCGTCATTGCTCTGCCCGGTGGGATAGTGCTCGCGTGTCTGGCCTGGCGCTTTACCGGGCTCGTGCGCAAGACCCTCTTTTTGTGGGCAGAGCTGATTCGCGGTATCCCGCTCATCTTCGTAATTTTCTGGATGTGGTATCTCCTGCCGCTCATTACCGGGGGCGATCTGCCGGGGGCGCTGACCGTCACGCTGGCGCTGGCCTGGTTTACGGCGGCTACCGTAATGCACTCGGTACTGGCCGGACTTAATGCGCTACCGTCCGGGCAGTACGAAGCCGCACTGTCACAGGGATTCAGCACGCAGCAAACCCTGTGGCGCGTGCTGCTGCCGCAGGCGCTGAGGAACATTCTGCCGTCGCTGGTGGGGATTTTTATCAGCCTGCTGAAGGATACGTCGCTGGCGTTTATCGTGAACGTACCGGAACTGACCACGGTGGCGGGACAGGTCAACAACCGGGTGCAAATCTACCCGGCGGCCATTTTTATCTTTACGGGCGTGGTCTACTACCTGCTCTGCTGCTCGCTCGAGCAGCTTGCAAAGCGCTGGCGCTTTACCCGGCCAGCGCTTTAACTACCGTTTCCATCGCTTCGGTTGTCAATTCACTGCGTTTCACGCGCTGGTTCGCCAGCGCGGTACGCAGGACTCCGGCAATGACAATATGCTTTGGCTCCTGCCCTAAATCACGCATCTCAAGCACCACCTTCCCGACCACCCGGCACATCTCCTGGTACAGCGCTTCATCTTTGGTCACGTTACCCATCGTCATCACTCCATTGCCTGTTAAACGTTGAGCTTAAATGATTCTCCAGCCGGATACAAAAAAGAAGCCCGGCGAGAGACTCGCCGGGCTTCATCTGTAAAATCAGTAAATTAGTTGTTTACTGGAATGACCGCGCCTTTGTACTTGGTGCGGATCCAGTCCTGAATCTCTTTTGAGTGCAGCACGTTCACCAGCGCGACGATGTCTTTCTTCTTCTCGTCACCGCGATGCACGGTGATGATGTTGGCATACGGGTTGTTTTCACCGCTCTCAACCGCAATCGGGTCGTGAACCGGATCCAGACCCGCGTCAATCGCATAGTTGGCGTTAATCACCACCGCGTCGCCTTCGTTGTTGTTGTACATCTGCGGCAGCAGAGACGCTTCAACGTTAGGCGTGAACTTCAGCTTTTTCGGGTTCTCGACGATATCGCTGATGCGTGCGGTCACTTTATCGATGCCCGGCTTCAGCTTGATCACGCCCTCTTTTTCGAAGATAGAGAGAATACGCCCCTCTTCAGAAACCGCGTCACGCATGATGATTTTGCCGCCTTCCGGCAGGTCTTTCAGCGACTTGTATTTTTTGGAGTAGATGCCGATTGGCTCAATGTGGATCGCGCCCGCACTGACAAAATCGTAGTCTTTATCGCCCGCATGATCTTTCAGCACGCTGTTCAGGTAAGGAATGTGCTGGAAATAGTTCGCGTCGATGTCATGACCCGCCAGCGCGGTGTTCGGCAGAATGTAGTCCTGGAACGGTTTAATCTCCAGGTCGATCCCCTGCTTCGCCAGAATCGGCTTTGCCTGCTCCAGAATTTCGGCGTGCGGCGTGTTGGATGCGCCCACGGTCAGGGTGTCAGCCCAGGAAGCGAAGCTCAGGGCGCTCAGGGTTGCGGCGGCGATCAGTGTCAGTGTCTTTTTCATGATGTGGTTCCTGTGTGTATTTATTAGCGTTTATCTAACAGTGAAGTAATGACATCGCCGCAGAACTGGATAATGAAAACGATGATTAAAATGGTCACCGTTGCCACCAGCGTGACGTCACCATGGTTGCGCTGGAATCCTTCCAGATAAGCCAGATTTCCCAACCCACCGGCGCCAATCACCCCCGCCATTGCGCTGTAGCTCACCAGCGCAATGAGCGTCACCGTAATACCTGATACCAGTGCAGGTGATGATTCCGGCAGTAAAACCCGAAACACTAACGTGCTCAGTCGTGCGCCCATCGAGCGCGTTGCTTCTATAACGCCTTTATCCACTTCACGCAGGGCGATCTCCACCAGGCGTGCGTAGAACGGTGCGGCACCCACAATCAGCGCCGGCAGCGCCGCGTTGGCACCAAGGATGGTGCCGACGACGGTCTTGGTGAACGGGATCAGCAGGACAATCAGAATGATGAACGGAATCGAGCGGAACACGTTCACCACAATCGAAATGACGCTGTAGACCGTGCGGTTGTGGAACAGCCCGCCGCGTGCGGTTAAAAACAGCGCCAGACCCAGCACGATACCCAGTACAAAAGTCGCCACGCCGGACAGCGCGGTCATGTACAGCGTCTCCAGCGTCGCCGCCCAGAGCTGGTCCCACTTGAGATGCGGAAAGAGATCCTCAGCCATGTTTAATCACCTCGCCTTCAATATCGCTGTGCTTCAGGTCGGCGAGGATATTGTTCAGTTGTTCATCGGATGCCACTACATGTACCCAGAGCTGGCCAAACACGCCGTGGGCGGTTTGCGTCATTTTCCCGTGCAGGATGTTAAACGGCAGGCCATAGCGCAGGGTCAGTTCACCCACGATCGGCTTATGCGTGCTGTGCCCGGTGAAGGTCAGTCTGATGACCGTGCCTTCCAGATCGTTTGCCAGTTCGGTATTGAACGTTTCTTCTTCAGCGTACTGGCTCACCTGACGGACAAACTGCTGCGTAATCGGCTGCTGCGGATGGGTAAAGACGCTCAGCACGTCGCCCTCTTCCACGACTTTACCGTTCTCCATCACCGCCACGCGGTCGCAGATTTTGCGCACCACGTGCATCTCGTGCGTGATCAGCACGATGGTCAATTTGAACCGGCGGTTAATATCCAGCAGCAGATCGAGGATCTGATCGGTGGTCTGCGGGTCAAGCGCGGACGTGGCTTCATCGCAGAGCAGCACGTCAGGGTTGTTAGCCAGCGCACGGGCGATGCCGACGCGCTGTTTCTGGCCGCCACTGAGCTGAGACGGGTAGGCATGCTCGCGACCTTTCAGGCCGACCAGCTCCACCAGCTCGGCGACGCGGGCGGTGATTTTTGCTTTTGGCACGCCGGCAATCTGCATCGAGAAAGCAATGTTTTCATTTACCGTGCGCGACCACAGCAGGTTGAAGTGCTGAAACACCATGCTGATTTTCAGGCGCGCCTGACGCAGCGCTTCACCTTTTGCCGCCGAAATGTCCTGTCCATTAATGGTGACGCTACCGGCGCTGGGTTTTTCCAGGCCGTTGAGCAGACGAATCAGCGTGCTTTTACCTGCCCCGCTGTAACCGATAATCCCGTATATCTGTCCCTGTGCTATCGTCAAATTGACGTTATCAACGGCTGTGAGTGCCACCTTTCCGTTGTCAAAAACCTTCGAAATATTGCTCAGTACAATCATTCTTATTCGTTATCCGTGCCGCTCATGGCGGTTTAGCAGTATGGATGTCCAAACGATAGTAAACAGGCGTTATCAGCTTTTAAATGAACAAAAAAGAATTTGTTATAACTTTCGGAAATAAACAGCGGATTTACCGGGTGGGATGCATTTAGACCAATTTCAGCAATGATTATCTGCCGGATGCATATCTGCTGGCGAATGCCCGCGAAAAATGGTCATTTTTTCAGCATTTCATGCCAATATAGCCATCCTCACATCCAGACAACTTTACGTCTTGCTGTCCTGACTTCCAAAAATGACATTTATATTCCTTTCTGATCTAAAGAGCAGTGAATGGTTCTTTATTGAGAAAATTTCACCGCCCTATCATCCCGTCATGACATCCAGAAAGGAAAACATCATGACGATTTATCACTCCGTCACTGAACTGATTGGTCGTACCCCGCTGATCCAGCTGCATAAGCTTGATACCGGTCCCTGCTCGCTGTTCCTGAAGCTGGAGAACCAGAATCCGGGCGGTTCGATTAAGGATCGCGTTGCGCTGTCGATGATTAACGAAGCGGAACGCACCGGGCAGCTGCAGCCGGGCGGCACGATTATTGAGGCCACGGCGGGCAATACCGGCCTCGGTCTGGCCCTGATCGCCGCCCAGAAAGGCTACTCGCTGATCCTGGTGGTGCCGGACAAAATGAGCCGCGAGAAGATTTTCCACCTGCGCGCGCTGGGTGCCCAGGTGGTGCTGACCCGCTCCGACGTCAACAAGGGCCATCCTGCCTATTACCAGGATTACGCCCAGCGTCTGGCGAACGAACTGCCCGGCGCGTTTTACATCGACCAGTTCAATAACGAAGCCAACCCGCTGGCGCACCGCACCACCACGGCGCCGGAACTGTATGAACAGCTTGACGGCAAAATCGACGCCATCGTGGTGGGCGTCGGCTCAGGCGGCACGCTGGGCGGCCTGCAGGCATGGTTCGCCGAGCACTCTCCACACACGGAGTTTGTCCTGGCCGATCCGGCCGGTTCCGTTCTGGCCGACCAGGTGGAGACCGGACGCTACCACGATGCGGGCTCCTGGCTGGTTGAGGGTATTGGCGAAGACTTTATTCCGCCGCTGGCCCACATTGAAGGGGTGAATCGCGCCTGGCGTATCACCGACCGGGAAGCGTTTATCACCGCGCGCGAGCTGCTGAAAACGGAAGGCATTCTGGCGGGCTCCTCCAGCGGCACGCTGCTGGCGGCCGCGCTGAAGTATTGCCAGGCGCAGACCGCGCCGAAGCGCGTGGTGACCTTCGCCTGCGACAGCGGCAATAAATATCTCTCGAAGATGTTCAACGATGACTGGATGCGTCAGCAGGGACTCATCACGCGCCCCCAGGCCGGCGATCTCTCTGACTACATTGCCCTGCGCCACGATGAAGGCGCCACCGTCACCGCCGCCCCGGACGACACGCTCTCCACCGTCCTGGCACGGATGCGCCTGTATGACATCTCCCAGCTGCCGGTGCTGGAGAACGGCAAGGTGGTGGGCATTATCGACGAGTGGGATCTCCTGCGGCACATCGGCGGCGACGGCGATCGCTTCGCGCTTCCGGTGACGGCAGCCATGACGCGTCAGGTGGAGTTCCTGGATAAACACGCCCCGGAAAGCGCCCTGAACGCCATCTTCGACCGCGGTCTGGTGGCCGTGATTAATGACAACGACCGTTTTCTCGGTCTGATTACGCGCAGCGACGTTCTGACCGCCTGGCGCAACCGTCTTCAGCAATAAAGGAATAGATGATGAAAAACCTGGCTACCCTGAGCGTCCACAGCGGCGAGTTTAACGACCAGCACGGCGCCGTCATGCCGCCGATTTACGCCACCTCGACTTTTGCGCAACCCGCGCCCGGCGAGCATACCGGTTATGAGTACTCCCGCAGCGGCAACCCTACCCGCCATGCGCTGGAAACGGCGATTGCCGAACTGGAAGGCGGCACGCGCGGCTACGCCTTTGCCTCCGGTCTGGCGGCCATCTCCACGGTGCTCGAACTGCTGGATAAAGACAGCCACATCGTCGCTATTGATGATGTATACGGCGGCACATACCGTCTGATCGAGAACGTGCGCAAGCGCAGCACCGGCCTGCAGGTCAGCTGGGTTAAACCGAACGACTTAGCCGGGCTTGAGGCCGCCATTCGCCCGGACACCCGCATGGTGTGGGTCGAGACGCCAACCAACCCGCTGCTGAAGCTGGCGGATCTGGCGGCCATCGCGGCAATCGCCCGTCGTCATAACGTCATCAGCGTGGCGGATAACACCTTCGCGTCGCCGGTTATTCATCGTCCGCTGGAGTCGGGTTTCGACATTGTGGTGCACTCCGCCACCAAATACCTGAACGGCCATTCTGACGTGGTGGCCGGGCTGGCGATTGTCGGGGACAACAAGGAACTGGCGGATAAGCTGGGCTATCTGCAAAACGCGGTGGGCGGCGTACTGGATCCGTTCAGCAGCTTCCTGACGCTGCGCGGTATTCGCACGCTTGCGTTGAGGGTCGAAAAGCACAGCACCAACGCGCTGGCGATTGCGCAATGGCTCGATCAGCATCCTCTGGTCGAAAAGGTGTTCTATCCCGGCCTGGAATCACATCCGCAATATCAGCTTGCCCGTACGCAGATGGCCCTGCCCGGCGGGATGATTTCTGTCGTGGTCAAAGGCGATGCGCAACGCGCCACCGAGGTGATACGCAGCCTGAAGCTGTTCACCCTCGCGGAAAGCCTCGGCGGCGTGGAAAGTCTGGTGAGCCAACCTTACAGCATGACGCACGCCTCGATTCCGCTGGAGCAACGCCTGGCAAACGGCATTGTGCCGCAGCTGATCCGTCTGTCAGTCGGGATTGAAGATCCCAAAGACCTGATTGCCGACCTCAGCCAGGCGCTGCAGAAATAAGCAAATGGCGGCAGGTCTATCACCTGCCGCCACAAGTTGTCATCATGGCTTAACGCCTTGATAACAATATTATGAGAAACAGCACAGATTATTTCTGAAACACCGTTTCCATTTTCCTTTTATCTTAAAATCAGCGTATAATGCGCGCCAAATCCCTGGTGAATGGTTTCAGCGCTTGGAATACAAAAAACAACGTACAACTTCTCCACTCCTTCGTTGGGCTGTCACTCAGGCACACTTTCTTCTGCACGCTCATTTGATGTCTCCTATCCTTAGTGCGTGTCATATACTCTTTTGCAACACAGGTTTGACTCCGCGGCGGTGCGCCCCCGGAGCGAGATTTCCATATCCTTCCCAACTTAAAGACTAAGACTGTCATGAAAAAGACGAAAATTGTTTGTACTATCGGCCCGAAAACCGAATCTGAAGAGATGCTGACCAAAATGCTGGACGCCGGCATGAACGTGATGCGTCTGAACTTCTCCCACGGCGATTACGCAGAACACGGTCAGCGTATCCAGAACTTGCGCAACGTAATGAGCAAGACCGGTAAAAAAGCCGCGATCCTGCTGGATACCAAAGGTCCAGAAATCCGTACCATCAAACTGGAAGGCGGTAACGACGTCTCTCTGAAAGCGGGCCAGACCTTCACCTTCACCACCGACAAATCCGTTGTCGGCAACAGCGAAATCGTTGCAGTGACCTACGAAGGCTTCACCAGCGATCTGTCCGTCGGTAACACCGTGCTGGTAGACGATGGTCTGATCGGTATGGAAGTCACCGCGATCGAAGGTAACAAGGTTATCTGTAAAGTGCTGAACAACGGCGACCTGGGCGAAAACAAAGGCGTTAACCTGCCGGGTGTCTCTATCGCACTGCCAGCCCTGGCTGAAAAAGACAAACAGGACCTGATCTTCGGTTGCGAGCAAGGCGTTGACTTCGTTGCTGCCTCCTTCATCCGTAAGCGCTCCGACGTGGTTGAAATTCGTGAGCACCTGAAAGCCCACGGCGGCGAGAAGATCCAGATCATCTCCAAAATTGAAAACCAGGAAGGCCTGAACAACTTCGACGAAATCCTCGAAGCGTCTGACGGCATCATGGTTGCACGTGGCGACCTGGGCGTAGAAATCCCGGTCGAAGAAGTGATCTTCGCGCAGAAGATGATGATCGAGAAATGCGTGCGCGCGCGTAAAGTGGTTATCACCGCAACGCAGATGCTGGACTCCATGATCAAAAACCCACGCCCAACCCGCGCTGAAGCAGGCGACGTGGCAAACGCCATCCTCGACGGTACTGATGCCGTTATGCTGTCCGGCGAATCCGCGAAAGGTAAATATCCGCTGGAAGCGGTGTCCATCATGGCCACCATCTGCGAACGTACCGACCGCGTAATGAAAAGCCGTCTGGACTACAACAACGACAGCCGCAAGCTGCGCATCACCGAAGCAGTATGCCGCGGTGCAGTAGAAACGGCTGAGAAACTGGAAGCGCCACTGATCGTGGTTGCCACCCAGGGCGGTAAATCTGCTCGCGCGGTGCGTAAATACTTCCCGGATGCGACTATCCTGGCTCTGACCACTAACGAAACCACTGCCCGTCAGCTGGTGCTGAGCAAAGGCGTGATCCCTCACCTGGTGAAAGAGATCGCGTCTACGGATGATTTCTACCGTCTGGGTAAAGAAGTGGCGCTGGAGCTGGTGGATCGTGGTCTGGCACAGAAAGGTGACGTTGTGGTCATGGTTTCTGGTGCGCTGGTACCAAGCGGCACCACCAATACCGCATCTGTTCACGTGCTGTAATAATTTCCGAACGAATTAATTTTGATAAAAAGCGCCCGCCGGGCGCTTTTTTTATTCCTCGCATTAGCCAAAGTCATTCAAATTGCAAATCGGGTTTTTCTATTTAATTGCGAATTATCTAAGATGAATCCGATGATAAATGCCTTTTTTTACTTAGATTTTTGCCCGAAAAGGGCTGATTCGATGCTTCTTTGAGCGAACGATCAAAAATAGGTGTATTCCCATCAAAAAAATATTCTCAACCCAAAAAACTTTGTGTAATACTTGTAACGCTACATGGAGATTAACTCAATCTAGAGGGTATTAATAATGAATCGTACTAAACTGGTACTGGGCGCGGTAATCCTGGGTTCTACTCTGCTGGCTGGTTGCTCCAGCAACGCTAAAATCGATCAGCTGTCTTCTGACGTTCAGACTCTGAACGCTAAAGTTGACCAGCTGAGCAACGACGTGAACGCAATGCGTTCCGACGTTCAGGCTGCTAAAGACGACGCAGCTCGCGCTAACCAGCGTCTGGACAACCAGGCTACTAAATACCGTAAGTAATAGTACCTGTTAATAAAATGGCGCACATTGTGCGCCATTTTTTTTGCCTGCGTCAAACCACTACTGCGTCACCTTCTCCCCTTCATCTTCCGCTACCGCTGCGGACATCCGACTGTTCTGCACCGACAACACGCTATTGCTGGCTGACGGGCCGCTGCCTGACGACACGATAACCGGGATCCCGGCACGGCGTGACAGGGCTTTATCAATCAGCGCCTTGTCGCTTCCCGCCTGAGAAACAAAGGTGGCAAAGTCTGCGGAATGGGTAATGGGCGAGACCTGCGGGTTTTCTCCCTCAGCCTGCGCCAGCGGGCGGTGGACTTCAATATAGCGTTTACCATCCGGCTCCACAGAGAACTTAACGGGTTCATTGATAATCTGTACCCGCGTGCCCACCCGCACCTGTTCGAACAGGGCTTTGATGTCCGGGGCATTCATCCGCATACAGCCGGAGCTGACCCGCAGGCCGACGCTGTCCGGTGCGCTGGTGCCGTGGATGAGATATTCCCCATTGCCCACGCCTAAACGCAGTGCGAAGCGTCCCAGGGGGTTATTGGGCCCGGCAGGTACCACCGGAGGTAATTTAATTCCCTGCTCCAGAGAGCGTGCTCTGATGCCCGGCGTAGGTGTCCAGGTAGGATTAGGGATTTTCTGGCTCACGCGCGTGGTCGTGACCGGCGTTTCCAGCCCCAGCTGTCCGATGCCGAGCGGGAAGACCTGAACGATGTTTTCTCCCGGCGGGAAGTAGTAGAGCCGAAGCTCTGCGAGGTTCACCACAATGCCCTCGCGCGGCGTGTCCGGCAGCAGCATCTGCGACGGGATGGTAATCACGGTTCCCGGCGCAGGGTTTACCGGCGCAATGGTATTGTTCGTTTCCAGGATCACCTGTGCCGCCGTATTAAACCGACGGGCGATGGTCTGCAGCTTATTATCCCCTTCCTGTATCGTGTAGGTTTGATTTTGCCCAATCAGACGACTGCCTGCGGGCGGCAACGGATAGTCCATCGCGCGGGCCGAATTAAGGGCGCCGAGCGAACTGAGGAGTAATAGAGTTATTAGAGACGCGCGCTTCATGCTGAGATTCCTTATTCACTGACAGAACGCCAGAAAGCTGAAAAACCAGCGAGGCGGGAACCACCTCGCGAAACAGAATGAATGCTGTTCTGTAAGTCTAGCTAAGGATTGCAGCTTTGGCGCGGATGGCGCGAATCATCGCTTCCAGTCCCTGGGAACGAGACGGGGTGAGGTGTTGGGTCAGGGCCATTTTTTCAAACCACGGGCGGACATCAAACGCGACAATATCCTGCGCCGACATCCGGTGATAAAGAATAAAGACGACCGCAATAAGCCCTTTTACAATGGCCGCATCGCTGTCGCCGTGCAGTTCGACAGTGCCGTCATCCGACTGCGCCATCACAATCCACACCTGGCTCTGACAGCCCTGAATACTGTTCTCCGGGGTATGCGCCTCTTCGCTGAGCGGCGGCAAGCGCTGTCCCAGCTCAATGATATAGAGATACTTCTCTTCCCAGTTTGCGCAACGCGAGAAGTTACGCAGCAGTTTATCTTTGTCCGGCAGTTCTGCCATCTTTCGCCTCTCCGTTAGCCCAGCAGCTGATGAATGCGCTTAAGCCCCGCCACCAGCCTGTCGACCTCTTCCGTTGTGTTGTACATCACCAGCGACGCGCGGCACATTGCCGGTACCTGGTAAAACGCCATCAGCGGCATGGCGCAGTGGTGCCCGGTACGGACCGCCACGCCGTAGTTATCGAGGAAACTGCCCACGTCATAGGCGTGATGTTTCCCGAGATTGAACGCGATCACCCCTTGCCGGTCGGCAGGCCCGTAGAGGGTCAGATCCGGCACGCCGGCAAGCTCCTCAAGCGCATAGTGCATCAGCAGCTGTTCGTACTCCTGAATGCTATCAAGGCCGATTGAGGAGACATAAGAAATCGCCGCTCCTAAACCGATAATCCCACCGGTGTTGGGCGTGCCCGCCTCAAAACGCCACGGCGCGCGCGCATAGGTGGTGCCTTCCGTCAGGCTGACGGTGGCGATCATCGACCCGCCCCCTTCCCACGGCGGCATCGCCTGCAGGATCTCTTCTTTCACATACAGCACGCCAATCCCGGTCGGCCCGTAGAGCTTGTGGCCTGAAAAGACGTAGAAATCGCAGTCCAGCGCCTGGACGTCAACCGCGTGATGCATCACCGCCTGGGCACCGTCAATCAGCACCTTTGCACCTGCCTGATGGGCCTTTTCGACGATATCTGCCACCGGGTTTTCCGTCCCCAGCACGTTGGAGACCTGGGTGACCGCCACCAGCCGCGTTTTATCGTCAAGCAATGCGTCTAGCTGCTCGAGCTGCAGCGTCCCGTCGGCATTTAACGGGATCACCCGCAGTTGCGCACCCACGCGCTCGCAGAGCATCTGCCACGGCACGATATTGGCGTGGTGCTCCATCTGGGTGATGATGATGTTATCCCCCGCGTGAACCTGAGCGTTGCCCCAGCTGTTAGCGACAAGGTTAATCCCTTCGGTGGTTCCGCGCACGAAGACCAGTTCTTCCGGCGAGCGGGCGTTAAGGAAGGCGGCCAGCTGCGTACGCACGTTTTCCATTCGCTGGGTCGCCTCGGCGCTCAGGGTATGAATACCGCGATGCACGGCGGCATAGCCGTGGCGATAAAACTCGGCTTCCGCATCCACCACCTGATTCGGCTTCTGTGCGCTGGCCGCGCTGTCCAGATAGGCCAGCGGCAGACCGTTTACTTCACGGGTCAGAACCGGGAAATCTGCCCGTACTTTCTCGACGGGAAAACTCATGCTTCGCCTCCAGGCAGGCGCTGACCGATCCGATCCAGCACCTGCAGTTTTAACTGACCATCGTGCAGCGCTTCCGTCAGTTCGGCGGCAAACGCGTAGATAATCATTTTCTGCGCCGCCTGCTGGTCGATGCCGCGCGAGCGCAGGTAGAACATCTGCTCGTCGTCGATTCGCCCGACCGTCGCACCGTGGCTGCATTTGACGTCGTCGGCGTAGATCTCCAGCTGCGGTTTAGTGTCCACTTCCGCAAGGCGGCCTAACAGCAGATTATTGTTGGTCATCTGCCCGTCGGTTTTAATGGCGTGCTGCGCCACGTTAATCAGTCCGTTAAACACCGCGCGGCCTTTATCACTGACGATGGTTTTGTGCAGCTGGCGGCTGTTGCAGTAGCCTTTGTTGTGCTCCAGCCAGGTGCGCGTGTCGCACACTTCCGATTTAACCGGCATCGCCAGGCTGTTGATGCGCAGCGTGGTGTTTTCACCGTTAAGCTGCGTGCTGGTGTTGTGGCGCAGCACCGCCCCGCCGAGCAGGAAGCTGTGGCTGTACGCCGCGGCATCCTGGCCAAGGACAATGTCGTTATGGGCAAAGTGGTGGCTCTGCGCATTCTCAAACGCCAGCTTGACATGATGAAGCTGCGCATTCGCGGCAACATTCATCGTCAGACGCGATCCGGTAAAGTGACGCGTCTCATTGAGGCTGACGTAATGTTCGATGACCGTGGCCTCCGCCCCCTCCGCCAGCTCCAGATGGTGGCGATAGTGCGCGGTATTGATTTCATCGCCGTTCAGCCCCTGAGTGATGTGCATCAGCAGCAGCGGTTTTGCCGGACGCTGGTTACGCTTCACGCGGATGTGCGTCACGCTGCGGGCCAGACTCTCGGTCAGGTGCAGGAAGACCTCAGGCTGAACCGGGGCGCTCAGGCGCTGGCGATCGTCGTTTATCTCAATCTCAAAGCCGCTCTCCTGAACCGTGTCGCTCAGTTCCGGACGGAACTGACCGTCGACGAACACCAGGCGCAGGGCATCGACACGCAAGGCCAGCGCGTCGCGCTGTACTGGGGTGAGATCCGCCAGACGAGTCACAAACTCGGCGTTCAGCAGACCCTCAAGCGGGGTGTATTTCCAGTTCTCGTGCTTACGCGTCGGCAACCCGAGACGCAGCATTTGCTGGAGATGCTGCTGCGCCTGCTCGGAGCGCGTGCCCCCCTGGGCTTCAAACAGCCGGTGCCACTGCTGGAGCGCATTACTGCTGTTCGGTAAGCCAGCCATAACCCTGCTCCTCCAGTTGTTTAACCAGCGTGAAATCACCGGATTTCACAATACGTCCCTGGTAAAGCACGTGGACGTAATCCGGCTTGATGTAGTCCAGAATGCGCTGGTAGTGGGTGACGATAATAAACGAGCGCTTGCCGTCGCGCAGGGAGTTCACTCCGTCAGCGACAATCTTCAGGGCATCGATGTCCAGACCGGAGTCGGTCTCATCCAGAATGCACAGCTCGGGTTCCAGAACCGCCATCTGCAGAATATCGTTACGCTTTTTCTCACCGCCGGAAAAACCAACGTTCACCGAGCGGGTCAGCAGATCTTCCGGCATTTTCAGCAGCTTAATCTTCTCTTCCATCAGATCCTGGAAGTCGAAGCGGTCCAGCGCCTCCAGCCCGCGATACTTACGCACCGCATTCAGCGCCGTCTGCAGGAAGAACTGGTTGCTGACGCCCGGAATTTCGACCGGGTACTGGAAGGCCATAAAGATGCCCTCGCCCGCACGGTCTTCCGGCGACATCTCCAGCAGATCTTTGCCGTTAAACTCGACCGAGCCGTGGGTCACCTCATAATCTTCGCGCCCCGCCAGCGTCGCAGAAAGCGTACTTTTCCCGGAACCGTTCGGCCCCATGATGGCGTGGACTTCCCCCGGCTTGACGTCAAAATTGAGGCCACGCAGGATGGCTTTGTCTTCTACGCTGACCTGTAAATCTTTAATGCTTAACATGTGCTTTCCTTAACCGACGCTGTGTTCAAGACTAATGGCGAGGAGTTTCTGGGCTTCAACGGCAAATTCCAGCGGCAGTTCAGAGAACACATCCTTACAGAAGCCGTTAACGATCATCGAGATGGCGTCTTCTTCGCTGATCCCGCGCTGCAGGCAGTAGAAGAGCTGATCTTCTCCTATCCGCGACGTGGTCGCCTCGTGTTCAAGCTGGGCCGTGTTATTACGGCATTCGACGTACGGGAAGGTATGCGCCCCGCAATCTGCGCCAATCAGCATCGAGTCACACTGGGTGAAGTTTCGCGCATTGGTGGCCGTCGGCATGATTTTCACCAGCCCGCGATAGCTGTTCTGGCTGTGACCGGCGGAGATGCCTTTCGAGATAATGGTCGATTTGGTGTTTTTACCAATGTGGATCATCTTGGTGCCGGTATCGGCCTGCTGATGGCCGCTGGTGAGCGCCACCGAGTAAAACTCGCCGATGGAGTTATCCCCGCGCAGAATGCAGCTCGGGTATTTCCAGGTGATGGCCGAGCCGGTTTCGGACTGGGTCCACGACATCTTGCTGTTTTCGCCTTCACAGAGCGCGCGCTTGGTGACGAAGTTCAGAATACCGCCGGTATTGCCGTCGCCCGGGAACCAGTTTTGCACCGTGGAGTATTTCACCTCGGCATCTTTGTGGATGATGACCTCCACCACCGCCGCGTGCAGCTGATAGCTGTCGCGGACCGGGGCGGAGCACCCTTCTATATAGCTGACGTAGCTGCCTTCATCTGCGACCAGAATCGTGCGTTCGAACTGGCCGGTTTTTTCGGCATTGATGCGGAAATAGGTGGAAAGCTCCATCGGACAGCGCACGCCTTTCGGCACATAGATAAAGGTGCCGTCCGAGGCTACCGCCGCGTTGAGCGCCGCAAAGAAGTTGTCGTTAGAGGGCACCACAGTCCCAATGTACTTTTTCACCAGCTCCGGATGATCGTGAATCGCTTCGCCGAAGGAGCAGAAAATGATCCCCTGCTCTGCCAGCTTCTCTCGGTAGGTGGTTGCCACCGAGACGGAGTCGAAAATGGCATCCACCGCCACCTCTTTCCCTTCGCGCACAGGCACGCCTAGCTGATTAAAGGCTTCTTCCACCTCTTTGCTGAGGAAGCTGTTCTCCGCGCCGGTTTGCTGCACCGCGCCGGGCTGCGAGGCGCAGGTGTCGTCACAGCTGCCGCAGGAGGGCGCAGAGTAGTAGCTGTAATCCTGATAGTTCAGCTTGTCATAATGCGCTTTCAGCCAGTGCGGCTCTTCCATTTCCAGCCAGGCGCGGAAGGCGCTCAGGCGAAACTCCAGCATCCACTCCGGCTCGTTACGTTTCGCAGAGATCGCCCGCACGACATCTTCATTGATGCCTTTTGCCAGCTCATCGGTCTGCAGCTGGGTGAAGAACCCCTCTTTATAGTTGAGGTGCCCGCCGCTCCAGGTATTTACTTCACTCGTTGCTTCAGTATTACGAGACATAGTTCCGCCTATACCCCAAAGCTTTCGCCGCAGCCGCATTCGTTCTGGGCTTTCGGGTTATGAAATTTGAATAACTGGTTTAAGCCTTCGCGGACGTAGTCCACTTCGGTGCCGTCAATAAACGGCATGGCCTGCAGCGCGACGTACAGTTTCGCGCCGTCGGTCTCGAATACCAGGTCATCTTTCTCGGGTTCGGTGACAGTATCGAGCACGTAGCCAAAACCCGCGCAGCCGGTCTGTTTGACGCCTAAACGCACGCCGAGGATCTCGGGCTTTTTCGCCACCAGCTCGTGAATATGTGCCGCCGCCGCTGGCGTGAGCGTTAACCCGCGCCAGGCAAAATCGGCTGGATTAAAGGTTTCTGAATGCAGTTCCATAGGTCCACCTCATCTGATAAGCCATCAGGGCATAACACCATGTTAGTGATAACGATTATCACTTCAACCCTCTGTCAGCAGGGGCATTCGGTTAAACCGCCCTTTTTGCCTACTTTTATTAAGCATAGACCCTGTGGCAGGATGCAGGCAGGATGGATTTAATTGTTCAATGCATTGATTAATAATGCATTTCGTTGTGTCATTTTTGACGGAGAGGAGAAAAGTAAAATATGCATCGGAAATGCCTATTTTTGAGATAGCCTCTTTGATTGTCGTGAACTCAGTCTAACAGATGCGATTTGGCGCACTAAAAGAAGGCCAGGGCTTCAGGTGCCCGGCCAGCAAGCGCTCCTCAGCAGTAGACAACCTGTTGATGCGAGTCTTTTTCTGAAAATCATACGCACACTCTGGAACACATTATTAATCACTGTAGCATTAACCACACTCTTGCAAAGGAAGTAAGGTGGCATATGGCGTTACAGGGGATGATGATTCATAACGCGCTAATGAGTACATCGCTTATTCAGGTTCCATGCATGCGGTCACTCATGGCGCGAGGATGGGTGGAGGTAGTAGCGGGTGGCTACATTAACAAACCTTGCTCGTAGGGCAAGTAAAATTATTTACGTTCTCATTTTATTACTCGCTCTTGGTCATATGCTACCAGGCCCGGAGTTATATATTAACTATGATGTAGCCAGAACAACAGCAATCATTATCGCCGGAAATGAAAATGCAGAATCAATGTATGATGCCTATTCACTTATTGACTGGCTTACAATGCTAATTATCGCTACCCCTCTCTATATTTTAACAATGAAGTTAATCAAAAAATTAAGGAGACAATAAAATGCCTATACCTCCCTATATGTGGCTTAAAGACGATGGCGGTGCAGATATCAAAGGATCTGTTGATGTACAAGATCGTGAAGGTAGTATTGAAATTATCGGTCTGAGCCACGGTATAAATTTACCCGTTGACAGCGCAAACGGCAAAATCACCGGCACCCGCCAGCACTCATCCATGATGATCGAGAAAGAAGTTGATAGCTCTACGCCATATCTTTACAAGGCTGCAGCAACTGGGCAGACGCTGAAAAGCGCAGAAATAAGGTTTTATCACATCAATGATGCAGGTCAGGAGGTTTGCTACTACACCGTTCTTATGGAGAATGTGAAATTAACTGGCGTCCACTGTAGCGTTCCGAATATTAAGCTGGCGGGGAACGATAAAATGAATCACATAGAAAGTGTCAGTATTCAATATGAAAAAATCACATGGAGAATTCTTGACGGTAATATTCAATTTTCAGATGCATGGAATGAGCGCCATACTCGCTGAGTATTAATAAGGGGACACCGTCCCCTGTTGAACAAGTTGCCGACAGCAAAGCCCCCAGAAAAAAGCAGATGCCGTTTAAAATTAGCCGGGTAAATCTCATCCGCAGGAATAATGCCTATTCTTAAGATAGCTTTTTGCAAGGAAAGTGACAAAGACAAAAAAAGGCCCTCAAGGCCTCTTACACTCAGTGATGAAATGAGACAGCAAACCCCTGCTCACGCCAGTGGTCAAGCTGTTCCTGCTGGCGAGGCGTTGGGGATTTCCCCGTCCAGACAAAGATTTTTTGCCCCGGGAAGAGTTCAGGACGCGGCGAGTCAATGGGCTCTGCCAGCACGTCAATGTGCCAGCCCTTTTGCGACAGGCGCGCGGCTTCCAGCCACAGGTGGGTGCGATCATCACATTCCCAGCCAATCAGGAGCGCGTCTTTTCCGGCTTTTTTGCGGGACTCCGCCAGGCTTGCAATCGCAAATTCGATCAGTACGCCGTCAAACAGGCTCGCCATGTGACGCACGGTATTTTGATCCTGGTTCATACGCTGACGGACGGGAGAGATAATATTGTCAATCAGCGCATCCATCGCGTGATCGCGGCGGAATTCACCTATTTTGGCCCGCAGCTTTGCAGGACTGGCGTAGCGCAGAACGGTCATCATCTCTTCCTGGAACGAGACCCAGTTGCCCTGCGTCAGCACTTCCTTGTTTTCCAGCAAGGCTTTAACTTTTCCGACCGAAACGCCGCTTTTCATCAGGCGTTTGATCTCTTCAATGCGCAGGATATCTTCATCGTCAAACTGACGATGGCCCCCTTCGCTGCGCTGCGGCTTCAATAATCCATAACGGCGCTGCCAGGCACGCAGCGTAACGGGGTTGATACCGCATCGTTCGGCCACTTCGCCGATACTGTAATAGGCCATTAACTCCCTCACGCTCAGAACTTCCATACCTAACTGCACCAACCTTATCAGATTGTACACATCATTTGTATAACTAAGACCGCATTTTGAACGGGCGAACGGGGTTCTTTTCCATCCACCTGTTAATACATTGTTGTATAAAATTTGCCGTTCGTACAGTTAAGTCTGCCGGATTGTGTACAGCTTTATCCGAAGTCGAACTTTTTCTCCGGCCACGCAATCGCGGGAATACCCCCGTGTCTTGGGCTGGCAAAAAGATGTCCCTGGAACTGGGAAATCCCCGCGGACTCCAGCCACATCCACTCTTCCGCCTTCTCTACGCCCACCGCGCAGAACTGGATCTCAAGCGAGGAACAGCATTTGATAATCGCCTGAATAATGGCCTGACGAGGGCCACTTTTATGCACGTTCGCGACCAAATCGCGATTAATCTTAATTCTGTCCGGCTGGAACTGGGCCAGCAGCTGCAGCCCGGCAAAACCGGCACCAAAGTGATCGATCGTCACGCTGATACCCGCACTTTTTAGCTGCCTGACCGAATCCGTGAATTCATCAAAACGAGATATAGCTTCGCTCTCGGTGAACTCCACCACAATTTGCTCGGGCACAAACCCATTAGCTTCAATCGCGGTGAGCAGGAAATCCACGGCGTTAGGAATGTTTACCAGCGTCATGGGCAGCAGGTTCAGGGATAACGTCTGGTCCTGTAGCCCCAGCGCGCTGGCCATAGAAAGTGCCACCTGCTTGCTTTGCAAATCAGACGTGTACACTTCGTCACGCGGGCGGCTGGCGAAATAGGCCCCCGGCGAGTCACCGTCAGGAGTGCGCAGAAGCGCCTCCCAGGAGACAACCTGCTGCATAAACGGATCGACTATCGGCTGGAACGCAAAGCTGCAATCCGCCCCTTTCGCAACCACCTCAGGCTGCGCGGACAGGCGCGTTTCTTCGCGAACGAATTCCCAGGAATCCGCAGGCGGCAGTTCAAAATAGTTCGCTTTTTCCGTGGCCTCAACAAAGGTGCGGAAAAACTGCAGCGGGCGGTCGTTATAGGTCAACTGGTAGCGTGTCGTCCCCTTATTGAGCACCTGCTGCAGCACCTCGTCCCTGTCGAAGTGGCGCAAGTCAAAAAGCTCCATGCCCACGTTGCCAAAACGCCGGACAGGGCCGTGATCGCGCATTAACTCGACCACGTTATGGTGGCGCGGGTCGTTGCAGATCTGCTCATAGATAGCAGAAACCTGCTCCACCGGCCCTTCAAGCAATTGAAAAAAGTGTGTGCCGTTAAACAGCAAGATCCCCGTGACATTGGATTGCCGATTTTTACGATTTGCAGCAGCGACCATTGATTCCAGCGCTTTCACCGGAACGTCCTCGCAGATATGACTGCGGTAAATGATGGTTGTGAGCATGCTTTTCCTGGGGTTAGGGTTTTGGCCACAGTAGACGTGGGTAATTTTCACTTATAGCACATTAATTGCCTGACAAATAATTTACATCTCAATCATTTACGGCAGTTGATGGGACCGTTCTTCTCGATTGTATAACTTACCAGCGCCCGACCTTTTTGTACAATATATCCTGTCACATTACCGATTCATGACAAGCCAGTAACACAATGAAAATAAAGTAATTTATAAAATATATCATAAAAACATTAAAAATCTGTACATTTTATATGTACAGATTTAGGAATTGTGTATACCTTAATTGTAACGTTAGTGATTACAAAATTTTACAGGAGCGAAACATGCAGCAGAAAGGTTACGCCACAGATTCCGCAGCAGCAATCGCACAGTACTTCGAAAAAGCCGCGCTCCCTACCCAGCAGGAGACGCTGGGCCAGGTGGTTGTAGAAATTCTCAGCGACGGGCGAAACCTAAATCGCAAATCGCTCTGTACCAAACTGCTCAGCCGCCTCGAAAAGGCCGATGGCCCGGAAGAGGAAGAGCATTACCACATGCTGCTTGGTCTGCTCTTCGAACGGTAACGTGATGAATAGCAGTGACGCAGACCGACTGATCGACACGCTTATCGGTGAAGCCGTTCTTTCTCTTCTGAAAGAGCGGGGGCCAGTGACAACCGAAGGATTGCTGCAGCGTCTGCGGGTAATGAAAGAGCATGAAAAGGATCCCCAGCGGCGGGAGACACTTGCGGTGGTGATTGCCGATATCGGCTCAAACAGCATCGCCTTTACACGTCGCAGAACCGCGCAAGGACGAACGAACAGAGAGGGACCTCTCAACGATAACCGAGACAATGTAGTGCCGTTATTTGGAAGTGGAAAACCGTCCGACCCCAAAAAAATACATTGACTGCAATTTAACAGCTACGGTGAGAACAAATGAGACAAAATATTCAGCTTCAACCCGAATACCATTCTGCTTTTTTAGACAGTGCGCTGTCGGAATATTTCCGTCACGCAGGCGATCGTTTTGCTGAAGAGTCCGCTGTTTTTTCTACTGCAGTACGCTGTGTTCTGGCCTCCGAAGGTCATCTGTCCAATAAAGCGATCATCCTCTGGCTCATTCAGACGCTGGAAGCCACAAACGACGTGGTTCAGGCGGATGTGATTCGTAAGACGCTGGAAATCGTGGTGGGTTACACGATGGACGATCTCTAAGTTCCTGCTCGCCACGCCCCTAACGTGTCATCGTCAAAACTGACGATCGGCCTGACGATGACACGCGTCTTTCCCGCTTAACACCCTGTAAAACCAGCAAAGCCAACCTGGCACGGTTCCTGCTTAACACCGTTTACGGGACTGGATTGTCCAGTCAACTTTGCTTCATTTCTTAACAGGTCTGTTATTGATGAAAAAGATCGCCAGCGTCTGCCCCTACTGTGGTGCAGGCTGTAAATTAAACCTTGTCGTTGAAAATAACCGTATCATCCGTGCCGAAGCGGCAGAGGGCGTCACAAACCAGGGCACCCTGTGTCTGAAGGGCTTTTACGGCTGGGACTTCCTCAACGATACCCGTCTGCTCACCCCGCGCCTGACTCAACCGATGATCCGCTACCACAAAGGCGAGGCTTTCACCCCCGTTACCTGGGAAGAGGCTATCCGCTACACCGCCCACAGGCTCAGCAGCATTAAAGCGCAGCACGGGCCCCGGTCGATCATGACCACCGGCTCCTCCCGCGGAACCGGCAATGAAACAAACTATGTGATGCAAAAATTTGCCCGCGCGGTGCTGAACACCAACAACGTGGACTGCTGCGCGCGCGTCTGTCATGGCCCTTCCGTGGCCGGTTTACAGGAAACGCTCGGCAACGGCGCCATGAGCAACTCCATCAACGATATTGAAAACTCAAAATGTCTGCTGGTGTTTGGCTATAACTGCGCGGACTCCCACCCTATCGTCGCCCGGCGCGTGCTGAAAGCGCGTGAAAACGGCGCGAAAATTATCGTTTGCGATCCGCGGCGCATCGAAACGGCGCGTATCGCCGACCAGCATCTGCAGCTGAAAAACGGCAGCAACATGGCGCTGGTGAACGCCTTCGGCTACGTGCTGCTGGAAGAGGAGTTGTACGACAAAAGCTACGTGGCGCGCTTTACGGAGGGGCTTGAGGCCTACCGGCAGACGGTGAAAGACTATGCGCCGGAGAAGGTTGAGCATCTTACCGGCATTCCCGCCCGCGACGTTCGCCAGGCGATGCGCACCTTCGCGGCGGCCCCTTCCGCCACCGTGATGTGGGGTATGGGCGTGACCCAGTTTGGTCAGGCTGTGGATGTGGTCAGAGGGCTTTCCAGCCTGGCGCTGCTGACCGGTAATCTCGGTCGCCCTGCCGTCGGCGTTGGGCCGGTGCGCGGTCAAAATAACGTCCAGGGTGCCTGCGACATGGGCGTGCTGCCGAATATGTTCCCCGGCTATCAGGATGTGACCGATCCGGCGGTCAGGCAGAAGTTCGCCGACGCCTGGGGGATTGACGTCAATAAAATGGACGATCGCGTCGGGACGCGCATTACCGAGGTGCCTCATCTGGCGCTGGAAGGCAAGGTCAAGGCCTACTACATCATGGGGGAAGATCCGCTTCAGACCGAGGCCGACCTCGGTCTCGTTCGCAGCGGTTTTGAGGCGCTCGACTTTGTTGTGGTTCAGGACATCTTTATGACCAAAACGGCAGAAGTGGCGGACGTTCTGCTCCCTGCCACTTCCTGGGGTGAACACGGTGGCGTCTTTACCTGTGCCGATCGCGGATTCCAGCGTTTCGGCAAAGCCATCGAAGCCAGCGGCAACGTGAAGCGCGACTGGGAGATCATCAGCCTGCTCGCCACCGAGATGGGCTACCCGATGCATTATGACTCCGACCAGCAGATCTGGGATGAGATGCGCGAGCTGTGCCCGCTCTTCTTCGGCGTGACGTATGAAAAAATGGGCGAGATGGGCCACGTGCAGTGGCCGTGCCCGACGCTGGATCATCCGGGCACGCCTTACCTGTACAAAGACAATCAGTTCGATACCCCAACTGGTAAAGGACAGCTCTTTGCCGCACCGTGGCGCGCGCCGGCGGAAACCCCGGATGAAGATTTCCCGCTGGTGCTGTGTACGGTACGCGAGGTGGGACACTACTCCTGCCGTTCGATGACCGGGAACTGCGCTGCGCTGCAGAGTCTGGCCGACGAGCCGGGCCGGGTGCAAATGCACCCTGCCGATGCGGAAAAACTGGGCATCAAGGAGGGTCAACTGGTCTGGGTACGTTCACGTCGCGGTAAAGTGATTACCCGCGCCAGCATCAGCGAGCGTATCAACAAGGGCGCGGTTTATATGACCTATCAGTGGTGGATTGGCGCCTGCAACGAGCTGACCCAGGATAACCTTGACCCTATCTCCAAAACGCCGGAAACGAAGTACTGCGCGGTGCAGCTGGAGGCGATTGAGGACCAGCGCTGGGCGGAGGATTTTGCAGCGTCGGCGTATCAGTCCATGAAGTCGCGGCTGATTAGTGCGGTGAATGTCTGAAGAAATGTCGGGTGGCGTCACTGCCACCCGGCAACTAAACGACTACAGTCCCACCGTCTCTTCCGCTCATCCGTCGAAACCGATCAGATGGTCACGCAATTTGTTCGGGTAGGCATTTTTTTCGACCATCCTGTGAATGAGCGCCATAAGCTCATAATCACTGCGCAGATCGAATTTTTGCATCAGCAAATACTTATGCGTGAATATCGTTTTATCACTCGTCCTGAGTACATCAGCAATCTGCCCTACCGAGAATCCTCTGTAAAAATTCACCATGACGCGGATCTGCTGCGGCGAAAGTATTTTATGCCGGCACTCGAAACAGCCGTTATGCTGCCAGCGATATCCCGGCAGTTGCGTACGGTACCATGCAATAAAGAGCATCTCGCTAACCTGACCAAGCGGGGCGCGGCGGGAGATAAAAATGATATCCTGAAAACAGGATGTAAAAGCGGAAAAACGCCGCTCATCGTCCACCAGCCCAATCACAATCCCTTTTTTTCGCGCTTTCAATTCAGGAACACAGGTCAGCGTTTCCCCGGGGCATAGAGCGAGAATAATAATATCCGCGGCACTGACGCTGTCATAAGTAAGCTCAGTGTCAAAATGAATGTGATGCCTGAAATTATGCAGGAAAAAATCCACAAGAAAATATTGCAGGCCATTTTTAAAAAAAGAATCCGGTTCTTTAATCAGGATATTCAACATATCAATTACCAACATCTGCATATCAATAAGGACAACCAACGCGCGTGCCGATCAGTTGTATTGCATCGTCATGACCACGACGGCACTGATGCTCCCCGGCGTCGCACCGCCGGTGACAGATTTGACTGATGCCTGCATGACCATCGTCGCGGTTCTGTCTGACGCAATAGTCTGCGTAATGCTTGTCCCTGTGCCCTTTAACGCACCGGTTGCGGCCTCGCTCATCGCAATCGCGACGTTCGTGGCCGAACCGCTGTTCATGTAGTAACTCGCCCCCGAGACGGGATCGGGGTTGCCGGTAAAGGAGACCGTAACGCTGCGCGTGCCTGCCGGACACTGGGTAAACGGCAGGCTAAAAAACACAGGATCGGATGTCGACCCCGGCGTGGCCATATTGGATGCCTGAATATTGCCGAGGTTAATATCCAGACTGGTATTGCCCCCATTGAATACGCAGGGAGAGGCAATAATATTGCCGGCGACGCTGACGTTAACGCTATCCGCTGCAATAACATTGCCGCTTATTACTGCCGCGATGAACGCTGCCGTGCGCATTATATTCATCATCATCCCCTTTACTGGTAGGTCAAATTTAAGGTTGCTGACGCATTTGCGGTACCGGGTTCTACCGTCGTTTGCGTCTGGTAATAACGCGCCGTTAATGGGAACGCTTCCTGCCCCCCTGACGCAAGCTTCAGCGGCAAACGCGCATTGAGGGTGAGCGGTGTACCGTTATAGAGCAACTGAACGCCAACCCCTTTCGCCGTACCGGTATTACCCTGCCCCGTAAGCGCGAGCACGCTGGGTGTTGCAACGTCAGGATTCTGAATGCCGCTGAGTGATACGTTGACGTTAGCCCCCGCATCGCAGTTAAGCCCGAGATTTTGCGTATTTTGAGCGCCAGCCGGTGTGGTGCCTATCGTTGAGCCAAAAAGCGCGGCAGAAATATCGCCTATCGGAAATGTCAGTTGCGGTGTTGTAATATTGCAGGCCAGTACATTAATGGTTCCGCCCAGCAGGGTGGTCGTCAGGCCATCACGGTAAACGCCGTCACTGCCCTGCAGCATCACTACCCCCAGCACGCCCGGCGTCAGGGACCCCGACGAGACCGGTCCGGTAACGATAAGTTCTATTTTACCGCCCCACCATTCGACATAACTTGCCTGCGCATTATAGGAAAAGGTATTGGCCGGGTTTTCAAAATAATTACCCGACGAAAAACGCACGCCTATACCGTTTACATTCGTGTCATAAACATGATTACCGTAAGCACTCGGTGTCGCATTCAAATACCGCATGCTAAAACCCAGCATTAATGGATTGGCACACCCCGTTAAATAGGAACCGGTTATTGTCGCGTTTCGCGAAAATAATACGGTTCCAACTGCCACGTCACGTTGAACCGTAATTGTACCGATGGACAAAGTTGATTCCTGCGGCGTAATCGTCGTGCAGGTTCCTGCATGAGCACTGTTCCAGCCTGCTGCGATACACAGCAGGAATATGATGTTAATTAAGCGCATGTTAAAAAACCCTAAAGACAATTGACGTTAATTTCGGTAATTCCCCCCGCCGACGGCTGCGGGGAAAGCACGTAAGGTGCGCGGCATTGCCGTTCGCTTTCCGCTCCCCACGTGACGAAGACGGTTCCCTGAGTATCCAGGCCGGTGAGATAAGCCTGGCCTTTATCGCCAACAATAACGCTGCTGCCGTCGGCGCCCTTAAGGCTTGCCATCGCGCCAAAGGGAACAAACTGGCCGTTATGCAGTAAATTAAATAACACCCGCCGCCCCACCTTCGCCTTATAGTCGGCCAAAACGATCGCGCCACGCGTCGGCGTCACCGTCCGGGTATTAATATCCAGCTCAACATCATCCGGCAGACTTTCCGGGGCAAGGGTGATGTCATTTTTACGGTATACGGAGAGATTGCTGACCACCGTATATCCGCGGTAATCCGTTTTAACGCCCGCCTGATTGCGGATATCGACGCCGTGTGCGCCCGGCGCGCTAATCAGAACATTGGTCTCGCCCAGGGGTTGCGAAAGCGTGATCCCCTCTCTGTGAGCAAGAATGCCCCCTTGCAGGCCGTAATTAAGGCGCTCGCTGTTTTTATCGTAGCTGTAGCCCGCCGTCGCTTCGCCGTAGGTTCCCTTATAATCACCGTTCAGATTGCCCGTGTAGCCGACGCCGTCCGACCCAAAGCCTTGCTGCACGTTCCAGTTCAGGGCGTGGTTTTCCAGTGCTACGCCGTTCAGGCCGATGTTGTGGGTGGTGCCGTTATTCTTGCTGGCGCTCACGCCATAGTTAGCCCAGGTCTGCGGCAAAAACTTCTCCAGCGGGATACTGACGTTAAAGGCCAGCAGCTGATCTTTGTCGTACCGTTTATTGTTATCATATGAACCCGCACTGCCGTTTTTACTGTAGGTCCAGGTGAGTCCGTAACTGATGTTGTGCCAGTAGTTGTTGTAGCCCAGGCTGTATGACGCCATTGTTTTACCCGAATTCCAGTAGTCTTCACGGGCCGCGCTCAGCGTCAGCGAGCCAAGATTACCGCCCAGCGTCTGGCTCATCGTAAGTTCGGCGCGGTTTCGGCGTCGGTCCTGAAGCGCGGAGCTGTCACCGTACGAATCAAGGATCTCCTGCATACCGTAGTAACCGCTGGTCGAGTAGCGGTAACCCGCAATCGAGAAATGGGTTCCGGTCCCCACAATGTTTTTGCTGTATCGTGCACGCCAGGACTGGCCATTGGATTTCTCACCGCCCTGCGGGGTGGACCAGGCCTGGGTCATGTCCGCAGAAATAGCGCCGAAATCACCCATGTTTTTTCCAAGCCCGGTGGCGATCGACTGATATTTACTCGACTCCTGCAGCCCGCCATACAGCGTTAGCCCATACGGCAGACCATAGATCCCGGTGATTTGCCCGAAAGGTGTCTTATCGACGCTGCCGTTATAAGAACGGTATTGTCCTCCGGTTACTGAATACTTGAGCCGTCCTTCGCGCTGTAAAACCGGTAATGACGCGTACGGGAGAGTGAAATGTTGCTCACTGCCATCAGCCTCTTTAACGGTGACGTCCAGATCCCCTGCGCCGCCCGTGGGGTACATATCGGTAATCTCAAAAGCGCCTGGCGCCACGTAGGTCTGATAAATCTGATAGCCGTTCTGCCGCACCACCACCTGGGCATTGGTGCGCGCGATCCCCCGCACCACGGGTGCATAGCCTTTCAGCGAATCCGGGAGCATGTCATCATCCGAAGCCAGCTGTCCGCCGCGAAACGGCATACTGTCGAACACGTCGGCTGGCGCGGAGCTATCCCCCAGGGTGAGCTGCGCTTTGAGCGGAATAATGGCCCGCTGCGCATAGGTGTAGACGGTATCCCATTTGTCCTGACCGGTTTCATCCCGCGACCAGGTGGTGTAATTTCGCAGTCGCCACGGTCCAACGTTGAGACCCGGGCGCAGGTTGGCATATTGACTGTTGCTGTTTTTACTGCCGTTTTGTTTTGCCCGGCTGTTTGCGCCACTCAGGCTGTAATTCAACATGGCGGCGGCGATCCCTTCATCCCATAGCGCTGGCGAGACATACCCGCGTGCCGGCATATCAATGGCGGCCTGAGGAATGCTGACGATCAGTCGCTGCGCGGCAAACTGAAAATCCGTGCTGGCGTGAGGAATAGCCTGAAGGTTGACACAGGACGCGTCCTTACTGGCTAAGTCGGGAAAAAGCGCGGTTTTGACGCCCCATCTGTTGAGCTGTTCAATACTCAGACAAGGCTTAAGGCTATCGCCCTCTTCCCCACTTTTTACTGCGGTAAAATCAATATCGCTGGTCTCGATGAGTTGGTCGTCAAGGATGATGTCAACGTGGTATTTCCCTGGTGCCTGCGAACCTGATTCAAAAGCAGATAAATCAGCTTTACCCGTGCCCGGGTTGTCCAGTTCAACCAGCTCGGCGTTGAACGAATCACGGGCATAAACAGTCTGCATTGCATTTACCAGCGCAAAGGCGATACAGATCGCCAGACGCGCAGGCTGCATTTTTTTAGTTTTCGTTGCCATCATCATTAACCTGACCTGCTATGAGGATCGCCGCTTTTGATGAATTAAAAGCTGGCCTGATACATTCTTCCGGGGCTGCCGTAATCATTAATGACTTTGAATGAAATGTGGTTACCATTGGCACCTGCGGGTAAGCTAAATACCGTCGTTGCACCCGGTGCCACCCAGGAGACCTCATCCAGTTTTTTATCACCGACGCTTATTTCATTAAAGTTGATGACATATTGCGTTGGATTGGTGACCTTGAGCTTATTCCCGCTACGCGACCAGGTTAATTTATTCGCTTGTTCTTCCGGCGTTGTTCCCTTCAGACCTGACGGGCGATAAATAAGCTTGATGCGCGTTTTGACAGCAATTTGCAGTGAATTTTCCTGTTTTGAGGCAGACGGTATGGCTTTAATATTCAGCCAGAAAAGACTTTCTTTATCCTGGGGTAGTGAACCCGAGAGTAAAATACGTTCAATGTTTTGCTGCCCGCCATCCAGTCGATATAAAGGCGGCGTTACAATAAAAGGTGCTTTATTAGCATTACCCTCTGGCATGTCAACCCAGGACTGGATTAAATAAGGCACGCTATCAGCATTATTGATACTGATTGATGCCTCTTTTTTCCCACCATCAAAAATAACGCGGGTACCGCCAATAATGACCCCGGCATAAGCGTTCGAAAACGATGCTGTCAGGGCGGCCGATATGAGCAGGGCCTTGCTAATAAAATGCATGTTACACCTCTTGAAACACGGGGGCAGAAACTGCCCCCACGCAGAACGTCATGGAACCGACTCGTGTTCTGCTTAATGACTAGTTATAAACAACGGAGAAATTTGCCACGGAGTTTGCAGGACCGGCCGTCACCGATGCCGCCGTTGAAATATACTGCGCGTAGAAATTCAGCGTATTATCGGCGGTGCTGCTTAGCACATAGCTATAGCTGTTACTGCCGTGCAACGGCAGATCCGCTTTATCAGCGGTCATCAAATTAATAGCAACACCCGTTGCCGCTCCGGCGACGGAGGTATCAATAGCAAGCAGATCGGCGTTAGTCAGATCGGGCGTACCGTCAAAACGGACTTTGGCACTGTTGACCGTAACCGGGCAGTTCTTCAGGACGATGTCGAATTTCGTTGCCGCAGTGCGGGAGCCTGTTGCCGGAAATTCTGTTTTATTGTAATCGCCTAATACCACCACCTGATTTTGAGAAGCAACCGCGACATCGCAGGCAGAATCCAGGATGTTACCGTTAAAATTAACGGTTCCTGCAGCAGCGAGTGCATTGCTCATCATTAAGGCAGAACCTGTCGCAACCATCGCTAAAATAATGTTATTTTTCATAATCTTCATTTTCCTGTTTACGGGATAACTTTATTTATTATTAAAACTCACGCAGCAGAAAGTTGATAAATAAATCACAGTGGATTCATCTTCTTTATAATTAACGCTATAAGATTTTTCTGACTGACTGATTAAAATTTATATAATCATTTTGGTGAATACAACTTTTTGATGGTCTAGCTGTAGACTCTGATTTAACGTAATTTCAACACTTCTTTTCAGGATACGCTTACGTCTTATTTCCTGGTCTATTAGTAGACTTGACCGTCTTTATGTTTTCATTCAAGGGGTTAGATATCAGATGCTCAACGGTCTACTTTTGGACCTTGCCGAAATATTCCCTGACTCCTTCATTTTTAAGATAATTCTCCAGACAGATTAAAAAACGATCAGACCCGTAGTCGATGTGAGGTATCTTATGAATACGCGTTTAACCACGCCATTGAATAACCACGAATCAACCGTTCTGGGTTTAAAACCGTTTATCCATATAGATGCCCTGATTAAATCAGTGCTACATGCTGCGAACAGAATGGTCATCTGTCGGGGAGAAACCGTACATTATTATAAAGATGATGTGCGCCAGTGTTTTTTACTTCTCCAGGGAAGCGTGGCGCTTCATCGTCGCGGCGACGGCATTGTTTTAAACTCTGAATCAGCGCCGTTTATTCTTGGCGTCAGCAGTCAATTTTCTTCGGAGCATCTCTATGTCAGGGCCCTGGAGACGGCAGAAATCGCCCGCGTGTCGCTGGAGACGTTTAATCAGATTGTTGCGCAGCAGGATTTATGGGAGCACTTTTCAAAGCTGCTGATTTATACGGCCTCACGGGTGTATGAGCACTGCGCGCAAATATCGCAAATGTCTGCCTACGACATCATTCGCTTCCAGCTTGTTGAACTCATGCAGGAGCCCGATGCCATACGGAAAAATACGACGGCCGCCGCGTACATCAAAAGCAGGACCTATCTTTCACGTAGCGGAATTATGCGTATTCTGGCAGAACTGCGGACCGGGAAGTACATCACCATGGAACGTGGGGTGCTGCTTGACATTCATCATCTGCCGCGAAAATATTGATAGCCAGCGTGCCTGTACCCGGGAGAAGCGCTATAATTAGCCAGGTTATTTTTAAGGTTGTCGGCTGCCATGTCCCTTCCAGAAAAGTCTCAACGGGGTTCTCCCTACGCGCAAGAGCTTATTTCACACCTGTTGCCTGATTGCACAACACGACATAGCGCCCGCGGCGAGCGGCTGGACCTGCAAATTAACGGTCAGGGCATGTGCTATTTAATTCTCGAAGGAACCATCGCCATCTACAGAAGAAGCGATGACATGATGCTGTCTACGGCTCGCAGTCCGGCCGTGTTCGGCCTCGCCAACCTGACCGACATCTATTTCAATGATTATATTAAGACCGTCAGCCCTTGTCTGATAGGGACGCTCACCACCGAGCGGGTGAATGAAATTATCAAAGAGAAGGCGCTATGGGGACTGCTTTCTAAGCAGCTCATCTTTGTGTATAGCCGTCTTTATAACAACGTGATGCCGCAGGGCGCGCCGACGGCGTATGAGATGATTCGCCAGCAGCTGGTCAAGCTGATGGAGGAAGATGAGAGTTATCGGCTCAGCGTGACGGCGGAAAGGTATATCAGAGAGAAAACCCAGCTCTCCCGCAGCGGCGTGATGCGCATTCTGGCGGATTTAAAAACCGGCGGATTCATCGAAATGGAAGAAGGCAGGCTCATCAAAATCAATAAACTCCCCGCCCGATACTGAATGTCAGACACAAAAAAGGCCGCATTCGCGGCCCTTTGATTCTCATGTACTCAATGGACGTGAACGCCCAACCGCCAGGCAAAGTAGATCTCTTCTTTCAGCTCATTTGAAGAGAGCGCCAGCAAATCTGTAAATTCCAGCTCAAGCTGTTTCAGCTTTTTCAGGTACTGCGCCGGAGACAGGTTGCTCTTATCGCGACGTAAATATTCAATTGCCAGCTGTGTTGGGGTTATTTCAGTATCCATGATGTCCTCGCTTATGTACAAAACCTGACCAGTATACCACAACGTACTGGCTAGTTTTTGACCAAAGGCAAGACATCTGAAAACTTTACACAACCGCCGTGGTCAGCCGCGACGAGCAGCACAGGCGATCCTGCTCATCGAGGATATCTATTTGCCACACCTGATGGCGGCTTCCGGCGTGCAGCGCGCGGCAAACACCGCGCACGCGTCCGCTGCGCACCGAGCGAATGTGGTTAGCATTCACCTCAAGTCCGACAACCTTCTGCTCCCCTTCGGTGCAGAGATACCCCGCCACCGAGCCCAGCGTTTCGGCCAGCACGACGGACGCTCCGCCGTGCAATAAACCAAACGGCTGGTGGGTGCGACTATCGACGGGCATGGTGGCCTCAATCTCATCGTCGCCAATGCGGATAAACTGGATATCCAGCAGCCCCACCATATTCCCCTCGCCCATGGCGTTCAGCGCCTGCAGCGTCACGGCACGTTTCCAGATCATCCAATTATCTCCAGTAAAGCCTGCAATGGGTGACGTACACCGTTGCCTTCTACCCGTTTTACCTGGCTGCGGCAGGAGTAACCCGTCGCCAGACAGCGGTTTCGCGGCAAACGCTGCATCGCCTGATGCCAGGACAGCTCATAGATGCCGAGCGAGTTGGCGTGGTTTTTCACTTCGTGTCCGTAGGTACCGGCCATCCCGCAGCAGCCGACGCTGACGCTCTCCAGCTTCGCACCAAAGCGGGCAAAGACAGACGCCCACTGCGCGGGGGCACCCGGCAGCGCGGTCACTTCCGTGCAGTGCCCGAACAGATACCACGGTTCACCGCTGACATCCTGAACAGCCTTATCTTCCAGCGCCATCGGCAGCCACTCGTGCACCAGCATCACGTTGAAATCGCCGCGCTTATCGCCCAGGGTCTGCTTGTATTCATCGCGATAGCACAGCACCAGCGCCGGATCGACGCCGACCATCGGTATCCCGAGTTGCGCCACGCGATTCAGGAAGTCAGACGTTTTCTGCGCGGTCTTCGCAAAGCGGTTCAGGAAACCTTTAATGTGCTGCGCCTTGCCATTCGGGGAGAACGGCAGCACAACCGGCTGGTAACCCACTTTCTCCGCCAGACGGACGAAATCGGCCACAACCTGCGCATCGTAGTAGCTGGTAAACGGATCCTGCACCACCAGCACCACCTTCGTTTTTTGCTCAGGCGTGAGTGCCTCCAACTGCTCAAGGGTCATGTTCGCCGAGCGATGCCCGACGAGCTGGCGCTGCAGAGACGGTACCGACAGCAGCGGCAGATCGACCATGCCGATGTGTTTTTCGGAGAGCTTGCGCACCAGCGGCTGGTTGATAAAGAAGTTGAAGGTCTTCGGCGCGCGCGCCATCAGCGGCGCGTAGCTTTCCACCGTCGCCACCAGATGGTCGCGCACCGGGCGGAGGTAGCGGGTGTGATAAAGCTGCAGGAAGCGCGAGCGGAATTCCGGCACGTCGATTTTAATCGGGCACTGGGTGGAGCAGGCTTTACAGGCCAGACAGCCGGACATCGCCTCTTTCACCTCATGGGAGAAATCATACTCGCCCTTGTTGGCATGCCAGCTGTTGCGGGTGCGCTCAATCAGCGAGCGCAGGCTGGCCCGTTTCTCCGGCAGCTCCTGCTCCAGCCTGAGCGGATCCACCCCGCGGTCGGCCAGCAGACGCAGCCACTCGCGCACCAGCGTCGCCCGCCCTTTTGGCGAGTGGATACGGTTGCTGGTGATTTTCATCGACGGGCACATCGGGCTTTTCACATCAAAGTTAAAGCACAGGCCGTTGCCGTTGCACTCCATCGCGCCGCGCCAGGAGGAGCGCACCGCAATCGGGATCTGTCTGTCGTAGGTGCCGCGCTTGACGGCATCCACCTGCAGCATTGGCGCGTCCACGCCTTCAGGCGGGCAGATTTTACCCGGGTTGAGGCGGTTATGCGGGTCGAAAGCCGCTTTCACCTTGCGCAGCTCCGCGTAGAGCTGTTCGCCGAAGAACGCCGGGCTGTATTCCGCGCGGAACCCTTTCCCGTGCTCTCCCCAGAGCAGACCGCCGTATTTGGCGGTTAAGGCCACCACGTCGTCGGAGATCTGCTTCATCAGGATCTCCTGCTGCGGGTCGCACATATCCAGCGCCGGACGCACGTGCAGTACCCCCGCATCGACGTGGCCGAACATGCCATAGCTCAGGCCGTGGCTGTCCAGCAGGGCGCGAAACTCAACGATGTAATCCGCCAGATGCTCAGGCGGCACGCAGGTGTCTTCGGCAAAGGGAATCGGCTTCGCCGCCCCTTTCGCATTGCCGAGCAGGCCCACGGCTTTTTTACGCATCCCATAGATACGCTCAATCCCGGCCAGATCGTTACAGAGCTGCCAGCCGATCACGCCGCCCTGACCCTGCGCAATCAGCTCGTCCAGACGCTGGCAGAGCGTGGTGACCTGGCGCTCAATCAGCTCCGCATCATCGCCGGCAAACTCCACGATATTGAGACCGAGCATCTCTTTATCCGGCACGTCGGTAATCAGCTCGCTGACGGAGTGCCAGACAATGTCTTCCCTGGCCAGATTAAGCACTTTGGAGTCGACCGTTTCCACCGACAGCGCTTTCGCTTCCACCATAAACGGCGCATTGCGCAGCGCGGAGTCGAAGGAGTCATACTTAACGTTCACCAGACGACGCACCTTCGGCAAGCGGGTGATATCCAGCCGCGCCTCGGTGATAAACGCCAGCGTCCCTTCGGAACCGGTCAGCACGCGGGTTAAATCAAACTGGGTCAGGTCGTCGTTAAAGACGTGACGCAGGTCGTACCCGGTCAGGAAGCGGTTTAGTTTGGGGAACTTATCGAGAATAAGCTGGCGGTTGTCGCGGCAGCGTTCCAGCACGGTACGATAGATGCGTCCGCTGGCGGTGTTATCTTTACCCAGCGTTTCCGCCAGTTCGACCGGCATCGGCTGGGTATCGAGGATATCGCCGCCCAGCAGAACGGCACGCACGCCCAGCACGTGATCGGAGGTTTTACCGTAGACCAGCGAGCCCTGACCGGAGGCATCCGTGTTGATCATCCCGCCAAGGGTCGCGCGGTTACTGGTGGAAAGCTCCGGGGCAAAAAAGTAGCCGTAAGGCTTGAGATACTGATTAAGCTGATCTTTGATAACGCCCGCTTCGACCCGCACCCATCCCTCTTCCGGGTTGATCTCAATGATGCGGTTCATATAGCGCGACATATCAACAATGATGCCCTGGTTCAGCGCCTGACCATTGGTCCCGGTGCCGCCGCCGCGCGGCGTAAAGACCAGTGAAGCAAAGCGCTCCTGCGTCGCCAGCCGGGCGATAAGCGCCACGTCGGCCGTTGAACGAGGGAAAACCACGGCATCGGGAAGAAGCTGGTAAATACTGTTATCGGTCGCCATCGTCAGCCTGTCGGCATAGTTCGTGGCGGTATCACCTGTAAAACCCTGTTGCTCCAGTGCTTGCAAAAAATTAAGCACCAGCTGAACGACGCCAGGTGCCTGAGAAATCTGTGGGATCATAACTGTCGACCCTAATTAGAGTTGTATATACACGTCATCCTTCGAACTGCCTCTGCGTTGGCTGCGTCTGCTCACCCCAGTCACTTACTTCAGTAAGCTCCTGGGGATTCTCAGACTTGCCGCCTTGATGCAACTCGAATGATTTTGTGTATAAAATCGTTTGCGTTGTGTCTGGAAAGTTTTATCACATTTTTTTCTTATAATCTCTGCTGAATTACAGGCAAAATCCGCCTGTCAAAAACCGCCGAGATCATCAATGATTAGAGAGACGCGGTTTTCCGTTCCCGCCAGTCGTACTGGCGTTCTTTTAAGGAAAGTTTCATTTATGGTCAATCTTCGCCAGCCCAGGGATGTTGCGCAAATTTTACTGTCGGTGCTGTTTCTGGCCCTCATGATTATTGCGTGTCTGTGGATTGTTCAACCCTTTATTCTCGGCTTCGCCTGGGCCGCGACCGTGGTCGTGGCCACGTGGCCTCTGCTGCTGCGTTTGCAGAAGCTGCTGTTCGGCCGCCGCGGGTTAGCCGTGCTGGTCATGACGCTCCTGCTGTTCCTGCTGTTTATTATTCCGATTGCCCTGCTGGTGAATAGCCTGGTGGATTCCAGTGGCCCGGTTATTCGTGCCATTAGCAGCGGTGACCTGACGCTGCCGGATCTGGCCTGGCTGAACAGCATTCCGGTGGTGGGTGCCAAGCTCTACAGCGGCTGGCATAGTCTGCTGGAGATGGGCGGCAGCGCGCTGATGGCAAAAGTCCGCCCGTACATTGGCACCACAACCACCTGGTTTGTCGGTCAGGCGGCACATATCGGCCGGTTTATGATGCACTGTACCCTGATGCTGCTCTTCAGCGCCCTGCTCTACTGGCGCGGCGAGCAGGTCGCTTTAGGCGTTCGTCACTTTGCCACCCGCCTGGCGGGCAAGCGCGGTGATGCTGCGGTACTGCTGGCTGCGCAGGCCGTGCGCGCGGTTGCGCTGGGCGTGGTGGTCACCGCGCTGGTGCAGGCGGTGCTGGGCGGTATCGGTCTGGCGATTTCCGGCGTACCGTACGCCACCATATTTACCGTTGTCATGCTGATGACCTGTCTTGCGCAACTGGGGCCGCTGCTGGTGCTGGTTCCCTGCATTATCTGGCTGTACTGGACGGGTGACACCACGTGGGGAACGGTGCTGCTGGTCTGGAGCTGCGTGGTCGGCACCATGGATAACGTCATTCGTCCGATCCTCATCCGCATGGGTGCTGACCTGCCGCTGATCCTGATCCTCTCCGGGGTCATTGGCGGTCTGATTGCCTTTGGCATGATTGGCCTGTTTATCGGCCCGGTGCTGCTCGCCGTTACCTGGCGCCTGTTCTCCGCCTGGGTGCATGAAATTCCGCCTCCGGGAACAGACCCGGACGTGATTCTGAGCGAACTGGAAGAGCTGGAAGAGAAGAACACGCATTAAGTTTTTTGCCGGGTGGCGCTAACGCTTACCCGGCCTACATTCCCCCTCACAATACTTTAACACTGCTAAAGTATTTATTCGTTGCACACTGGTCAGACCCGCCGTTTCTGCATTAAACCCGCGATTAACCTCAAGAAATCTTTACACCTCTTTAACTATTGAGACGAATCTGATCGACGCTAAAGATCACAATGCCTACTATTAGCTCACGGTTATAAATCAACACCTTGATTTATAAGCATGGAAATCCCCTGAGTGAAACAACGAATTGCTGTGTGTAGTCTTTGCCCATCTCCCACGATGGGCTTTTTTTTCAGTCACTTACGGTGCTATGTAGGGCTTTAGTGTGCAACTATGTGATGAGCCAAAGTGCTATCCTTATTGTTCCCATAAAATATCAATCGCTTACGCTGCGTGCATATTGTTTCTGGTTGTGTGACAAACACAGCAAGCCCCGAAAAATGGAGGCTGCAGAATCTCATTGACCCCCTGCTCTTTCATTGTTTAGAAAGTTCCCCTACATTCAAATTCATTAATCTTAGGCATAACAGGACTAAATATTGTGACAATAGTTAATCCATCATTTACCCAGTGAACATATAGCCTATTCTGTTCATCAAAGGTAAAGATGCTACTACCATCCTCAGCGGTTCCAGAGTGATAGTATTGCTTGCCAGCATACTCCATTAATTCACCCTGGTTATCAGTGCCATTTTCAATAGTGGCTTTATTCCCGTTCATATCCTTACAGACAAAAGCAGAAGCGTTAGCACCAAAGGATGCAAGTAGTGTGGCGGCAATAATGAAATGCTTCATCTTAACCCTCAACAACATAAGGAAAATCTTTGCTGAACTTATCAAAGTCAGCACGTAAGCGCATTTTCTGTTTATCAGAGCAGCCCTTATAACTACCTTTGATTATCTGGGCACTAGAATCAAATCCTTTCTCACGTTGCTCTTCATTAGGTATAAATACATCAGCTTCGTAGAAGCTATTGGTGTGAGGCTCAAAGGTGAATGTATTAGGGTTACTAGAATCCATAGTGTTAATAATATGAGAGTCGGGCATAGCACCCAGATAAGTGATTCCCATTAACATTGTATGGTCTACAGGGTTAACTGGCTCATAGAAAAGCTTGCCATTTGTTTTCATGAAAATTTCAGCGGATATGTTTTTATGCAAATCCCCCTTACTTACACCCTTAGCATTACTTACGGTCCAGTCATTAAAAGTAACGACGCGGCAGAAATCAGAAGCTGTAGCTGCTGTAGACATAGCCATTAATAATACCAAAATACTCTTATTCATTTCCGTCCCCTGCGAATGCCATTAAACAAACTGTAAGCCCTGCTCATGCGTTTTATTATTAGCAGGGCTACAAGAGTGCTTATTTTGATTAGATTGTCTCTGTAGTCCTTCAGCGTTTCCCACATGGATTGGAAAGGAGCAGCAAGCGCTTCAAGTTCCATGAGTCGAATTATTAACGCTGCTGCTCTGGGCGTGGCTAATCCCTGTGTTTTGGAATGCTGTACGATTTCAATCATGCTCTTATCGTAACGCTTCTTCCAAAAGTAGCCTTTCTTGTCTGTATGCATTAAGTGTGCAAACTGTGTGCTCATCACTAAACCCCGAGGTTTCTATGGATTCATAGTAAGCATCGCCATTACAGACTTCTTAGCTTTAGATGTTGCCCTTAAAAGTGGGCAAGTGTCCTTTTTGCCCATCTCCCACGATGGGCTTTTTTTTATCCTGACTACGCGCGTGTCACCTTACAGGTACTGAGCATCCGCCACTCGGCAGGCAGCACGCGGGTTTCCCCGGTTACCCTGACCGTCACCCTCTCGCGGATATCCGCCGACGATGCGCCAACCTGCAGTTCAAACTCGCCCGGCTCAACGATGCGTTTCCCGTCCCGGCGGGTAAAGTTGAACATCTCAACCGGTAGCGTAAAGCTGAGCGTGGCGGTTTCGCCCGGCGAGAGCGTGACGCGCTGGAAGGCCTTCAGCTCCTGGAGCGGCCGAACCTGGGTGGCGACCTTATCCCTGACGTAAACCTGCACCACCTCGCTGCCGCTGCGCTCTCCGGTATTGGTGATATCCACGCTCAGCGTCACCTCGCCGTCAACAGGCGCGCTGCTTTCCGCTACGCGGGCAGCCCCCCAGCTAAACGTCGTCCAGCCGAGGCCGAAGCCAAACGGGTAACGCGAACCGAAGTGGAACGCAAACGGCGTGCCGCCGCTTTTGAGCTTGTGATTGTAGTAATACGGCATTGCCCCGGCGCTTTTCGGCACGCTCACCACCAGACGCCCCTGCGGCTCCGCACGCCCGGTTAACACATCCGCAATCGCCCAGCCCCCTTCCTGCCCCGGCGCCCACGCCATTATTAGCGCCGCGACCTTATCTTCCAGCCCCTGAAGGTTGTACGGACGGCCGCCGGTCATCACGACAATCACCGGTTTGCCCGTCGCCACCAGAGCATCCAGCAGCTGTTGCTGCACGCCCGGCAGATTCAGGGAGTCGGTGTCGGAACCTTCCCCCACGGTGCCGCTCTGGAACAGCCCGGCGAGATCGCCCACGCAGGCAACCACCACGTCACTCTCCTGCGCCGCGTTCACGGCCTCGGGGATCAATGCGGTGCTTTGCGAGACCGGCGACTGCTGCATCGGTTTGCCGCCGCTGTCGCCCGGGAAGACCGGCGCGCCCGCCATCCGTTTCTCGATGATGTGGCACCCTTTGGCATAGCGGACGTTCGATGCCCCGAGATACTGCTCCAGCGCCGCGCGCGGGGTCGTGACCTGCAAGGTCTCTTCCACCATATCGCTGATGATCAGATGCACCGGGAAGCTGTAGCCGCTGAGTAACGCCAGCGGATCGCCTGCCGTCGGCCCCACTACCGCCACGCGGGGTTTGCCGCCGAGCGGTAAAATGCCGTTGTTTTCCAGCAGCGTGACCGATTTTGTCGCCACTTCCCGCGCGGCCTGGCGGGTCAAATCATTTTGCAGATCGATACCGTTTTCGTCCGCGTACGGCTGTTCAAACAGCCCCAGGCGGAATTTTTCCGTCAGTACGCGCGCCACGATCTCATCGACTTTCGCCATAGAGATCAGCCCGCGCTCTACCGCTTCCGCCAGATGTCGCGCGCAGTCGTCTTTCGGCAGCTCAACGTCCAGCCCGGCGTTGAACGCCAGCGCGCCGGATTCGGCCGCATCGTGGGAAATCCCGTGATGCTGGTGCAGCAGGCTGACGCCGCCGTAGTCCGCCACAATAATCCCGTCGAATCCCCACTGTTCGCGCAGGACGGTAGTCAGCAGGAAGCTGTCGCTGTGCCCCGGCTGATTGTCGATATCGTGATAGGCCGGCATGACCGACCCGGCGTTTGCCAGCTTGACCGCCATTTCAAACGGCAGCAGGAAGGTATCGTTCAGCTCGCTGAACCCAAGGTGCACCGGTGCGTGGTTGCGCGCCCCTTCGCTAAACGAGTGGCCAACGTAATGCTTCAGGGTCGCCAGCAGGTCGCGTTTATCGCCCTGTAAGCCCTTCACGTAGGCGGTCGCCATCACGCCCACCAGCCACGGATCCTCGCCGAAAGTCTCTTCGGTCCGCCCCCAGCGCACGTCGCGGGACACGTCCAGCACCGGCGCCAGCCCCTGCTGGCAGCCGACGGACCGTGCCTCTTTACCGATCTGCTCTGCCGCGCGCTGCACCAGTTCCGGATCCCAGGTAGAGCCGTAGTTCAGCGATGACGGGAACAGGGTGGCGTCTTTACACAGCAGCCCCACCAGACACTCTTCATGGAACAGCGCCGGGATGCCGAGGCGCGTCTCTTCCATCATCATGCGCTGCAGGCGGTTCGCGGCACGCACGCCGGTTTTCGCATCAACGATGTGGGTGCCCAGCGGACGGGTGATCTGCCCGACGCCCAGCTTCAGCCGTTCGCTCAGCGCGGCCTGCTCGCTCACGCCAGCGAATTCATCGCTGAGATCGATGCGCTCGCGGTGGTTGCCGTTTTCATCGAGGATCAGCCAGTACGCATGCATCTGGGCGAACTTCTCTTCCGGGGTCATACGCGCCAGTAAATCGGCGACGCGCTCGTGCACGGGACGTCCCGCGTCCTTATAGATAGCAGTCATATTTTACTCCTGTAGTGCGGAAGGGGTTGCCGGGCTGAGCTGCCCCGCGTCGGGTCTTACCTCACGCTTGCTGGCCAGCTCCCGGGCGATGGAATCCACCAGCCGGCTGTTGAGCTTGTAGATGGCAAGCAGCGCGACCATGCAGAGGAACAGCGCGCACGGGATAAGGGTGAACAGCGCGTTAATCGTAGAGAGTACGTGGGGTGCCTGAGTTGCCTGTCCCGGGGCGTAATCCACCATGCCAAGCACCCAGCCGACCACCGCCCCACCCAGCGCCAGGCCGAATTTGATGGCAAACAGCGCGGTGGAGAAGACCAGCCCGTCCAGGCGACGACCGCTGCGGTGCTCTTCGTAGTCGACCACATCGGAGAACATGGTCCACTGCAGCGGCGTGGTCAGGTTTTGCACAAAGCTAAAGACGATGTTGAGGCCAAAAATCAGCCACACCTGTGAAGGCGGCAGGAAGAAAATCAGCGCGCCGAAAATGACGAAGGAAATAATGGTCCACTGATAGGCGCGTACGCGATCAAATTTCCCCAGCAGCCGTTCAGATAATAAAGCGCCGCTTAAGGAGGCGACCATTCCGGAAACAATAAAGGCAAAAACCAGATCCGGACGCAACAGCACGTAGTTCACGTAATACATCGTGGCGGAACCGCGCGTCACCACCGCCGTTAACAGCAAAATATTAAACAGGAACACAATACGCCACTGGCTGTTACCGGCCAGCAGTTTTAAATCGGTCAGCATGGAGCCGGAGGTATCATTGCGCGGCGAATAGCGCTCTCGGGTCATCAGGAAACAGCAGAAAAAGAGCACAATGCCCAGCAGCCCCATCAGGCTCATGGCATAGAAATAGCCTTTCTGCACGTTGCCCTGGCCTAACAGTGAGACCAGCGGCAGGGCGATGACCGTCACAATCAACCCGCCGATAAACGACAGGCCAAAGCGCCACGACTGCAGGGAGTGACGCTCGCGCGGGTCTAACGTCAGCGCGCCAGGCATGGCGCAGTAAGGCACGTTAATGGCGGAATAAATCAGGCTTAAGATCGCGTAGGTCAGGCAGGCATAAACGATTTTCGCCGTCGGTCCCACGTCCGGTACATAGAAAGTGATAAGGCAGCTTACGCCAAACGGAATGGCGAACCACAGCAGCCAGGGACGGAAACGACCGTGACGCGTCTGGGTGCGATCCACCAGGGCGCCAATGCACGGGTCGACAAACGCATCGACCACGCGCACCACTAAAAACATGGTGCCCATAATCGCGGCGGGCAGCCCAAAAACGTCCGTATAGAAATAGGCGAGAAATAACGTTGCCGTTTGCCAGACCAGCGCGCTGGCCATATCACCTAAGCCATATCCTATTTTATCTTTGGTACGCAATACAGAGGAGAGTGTCATTGTTATTTGCCTTTTTATCAGGTTAAAACGTATTTCAACCAGTTGCGCATCATCTGAAGGGAAATGCGCATGTAAGGCTCAAGTATTAGCAACGGTTTGCGCGCTAACAATTGTCTAAATTGACAGGCAAATTATGATATTTGGTTTTTTACTTTATTTGTGATGGGGAGCAAATAAGAGGGGGAAATAAAAAAGGCGAGGAATAATATCCTCGCCTTTTCGGGTCAGCGCGGCGTTACTTGTTCAGTTCCGCCAGGCTCAGCCAGGTTTGCACCACGGTGTCCGGGTTCAGGGACAGGCTATCAATCCCCTCTTCCATCAGCCATGCGGCAAAGTCTTCATGGTCGGATGGACCCTGACCACAAATCCCAACGTATTTACCCTGCTTCTTCGCCGCGCGGATGGACATGGAGAGCAGCGCTTTCACCGCCTCGTTACGCTCGTCGAACAGCTCGGAGACCACGCCGGAATCGCGGTCCAGACCCAGCGTCAGCTGCGTCATGTCGTTCGAACCGATAGAGAAGCCGTCGAAGTGCTCCAGGAACTGCTCAGCCAGCAGGGCGTTGGACGGAATTTCACACATCATGATGATCTTCAGCCCGTTCTCGCCGCGCTTCAGCCCCTGACGCGCCAGCTCGTCCACAACCGCTTTCGCCTGATCTACGGTACGTACGAACGGGATCATGATCTCCACGTTGGTCAGCCCCATGTCGTTGCGCACGCGCTTCACTGCCTCACACTCCAGCGCGAAGCAGTCGCGGAAGCTGTCGGACACGTAGCGTCCGGCCCCGCGGAAGCCAAGCATCGGGTTCTCTTCTTCCGGCTCGTAGCGCTCGCCGCCGACCAGGTTGGCGTATTCGTTAGACTTAAAGTCAGACAGACGCACGATCACGCGTTTCGGATAGAAGGCGGCGCCCAGCGTCGCGATCCCTTCGGTCAGACGGCCGACGTAGAACTCTTTCGGCGAGTCGTAGCCTTTCATCATCTCGCGGATTTCGTTCTGCAGCTTCGGATCCTGGTCGTCAAACTCCAGCAGCGCACGCGGGTGAACGCCGATCATACGGTTGATGATAAACTCCAGGCGCGCCAGGCCTACGCCTTCGTTCGGCAGGCAGGCGAAGTCGAACGCGCGGTCCGGGTTACCGACGTTCATCATGATCTTCAGCGGCAGATCCGGCATGGTATCCACGCTGGAGCTCTTCACGCTGAAGTCGAGGATATCGGCATACACGTAGCCGGTATCGCCTTCGGCACAGGAGACGGTCACGTTCTGTCCGTCCTTCATGCGCTCGGTAGCATCACCGCAGCCGACAACCGCAGGAATACCCAGTTCGCGGGCAATGATCGCCGCGTGACAGGTACGGCCGCCGCGGTTGGTGACGATAGCCGCCGCTTTCTTCATGATCGGTTCCCAGTCAGGGTCGGTCATGTCGGTCACCAGCACGTCGCCGGGCTCAATACGGTTCATCTCGCTGATGTCGTGGATCACTTTGACCGGACCGGCACCGATGCGGTGACCGATGGCACGGCCTTCCGCCACGATTTTGCCCTGCGCGTGCAGCGTATAACGCTCCATTACCTGACCGCGTGAGCGGACGGTTTCCGGACGCGCCTGCACGATAAACAGCTTGCCGGTGTTCCCGTCTTTCGCCCATTCGATATCCATCGGACGGCCGTAGTGTTTTTCAATCTGCACCGCCTGCTTCGCCAGCTCCTGCACTTCGGCGTCGGTCAGGGAGAAGCGGTCGCGCTGCTCCTGCGGTACATCTTCAATTTTAACCTGCTTGCCATGCTCCTGGGTCGGGGCATAGATCATGCGGATTTTTTTCGAGCCCATGGTGCGGCGCACCACCGACGGACGGCCAGCGGCCAGCGTAGGCTTATGGACATAGAATTCGTCAGGGTTTACCGCGCCCTGCACGACCATCTCACCCAGACCCCACGCGGAGGTGATAAACACCACCTGGTCGAAGCCGGATTCGGTATCAATGGAGAACATCACGCCCGATGAGCCCACGTCCGAGCGCACCATGCGCTGCACGCCAGCGGAGAGCGCGACGCCGCGATGGTCGTAGCCCTGGTGTACGCGATAGGAGATGGCACGGTCGTTGAACAGGGAAGCAAACACGTGCTTCACCGCCACCAGCACCGCATCGTAACCCTGGACGTTCAGGAAGGTTTCCTGCTGCCCGGCAAACGAGGCGTCCGGCATATCTTCTGCGGTCGCAGAAGAACGCACGGCAAAGGAGGCCTGCGCATCGTCAGCAGAGAGCTGGTTGTACGCGTCGTGAATGGCTTTTTCCAGTTCCGGCTGGAAAGGTGTGTCGATGATCCACTGGCGGATCTGCGCCCCGGCTTTGGCAAGCTCGGTGACGTCATCAATATCCGTTTTATCCAGCAGGTCGTAAATGCGCTGGTTAACACCGCTCTGGTCTAAAAACAGGTTAAAGGCATCGGCGGTGGTGGCAAACCCGTTCGGTACGGAGACACCCATACCCGACAGATTTGTAATCATTTCACCCAGGGAGGCATTTTTGCCCCCAACTCTGTCTACATCATTCATGCCGAGTTGGTTATACCAAAGCACCAGCGGTGACGAGCCATTGTTGGACATCGAAACAATCCTTTTGTGATATTTGATCGGAGTAAGTAACACCTGACTACGTATTTATACTGGCATATTTATTAGCGCTAAAAAAACGGTGAATCGTGTAAGCAATTTAAAATTTCAACTTTTCGGATACTTTCCCACCAGGCATTAACCCGATGATTCCTATATTTTCAGCCAGAAACCCCAAAAATAAAGTCGCTATTTGAAAAATGAAATCCACTTTTCAGGAAAATCAAAAACGCCGTTTCATTTATAATTAAGATAAGTTCTTTGCTGTGTAATTTACTTTTTTAATTTATGCTTTCAGACAATTAGGTCTGATATTCAGGGTGAGTAAAATGGATAGTGCTGTCGATCGCCACGTTTTTTATATTTCTGATGGTACGGCGATCACCGCCGAGGTCCTGGGCCACGCGGTGATGTCGCAGTTTCCCGTTTCGATAAACAGCATCACGCTGCCGTTTGTCGAAAACGAGAGCCGCGCCAAAGCGGTGAAGGACCAGATTGACGCCATCTACCAGCAGACCGGCGTCCGCCCGCTGGTGTTCTACTCGATCGTGATCCCCGAGATTCGCTCCATCATTCTGCAAAGTGAAGGCTTCTGCCAGGATATCGTGCAGGCGCTGGTGGCTCCGCTGCAAAGCGAACTTAAGCTCGATCCGACGCCTATCGCCCACCGTACCCACGGGCTGAACCCCGGCAACCTGACCAAGTACGACGCGCGTATCGCCGCCATTGACTACACCCTTGCACATGATGACGGTATCTCTCTGCGTAATCTCGACCAGGCGCAGGTGATCCTGCTTGGCGTGTCGCGCTGCGGCAAAACCCCGACCAGCCTCTATCTGGCGATGCAGTTTGGCATTCGCGCCGCAAACTACCCGTTTATCGCTGATGACATGGATAACCTGGTGCTGCCTGCCGCCCTTAAGCCGCTGCAGCACAAGCTGTTCGGCCTGACGATCAACCCGGAACGCCTTGCGGCCATCCGCGAAGAGCGCCGCGAGAACAGCCGCTACGCCTCTATGCGCCAGTGCCGGATGGAGGTCTCCGAAGTGGAAGCGCTGTACCGCAAAAACCAGATCCCGTGGCTGAACAGCACCAACTATTCGGTTGAAGAAATTGCCACTAAAATTCTCGACATCATGGGGCTTAATCGCCGCATGTACTAATATGCTAGTACATTAGCTCAGATTCAGGTATCATCATCTGCAACCACGGGGCGGTGTCGCCCCGAACTTGAAATCAGCAGGGATTGGTTTAAGGTGATGCCCATCACTTCCCGGTAGTCTGCCGATGAAGCAAAAATTTTCTGAGACATTCCATGAATAAAACCGATGAACTCCGCACTGCGCGCATTGACAGCCTTGTCACGCCGGCTGAACTGGCCCAGCGGCATCCTGTTTCCGCCGCCGTCGCGGAACACGTGACGGCTTCCCGCCGCCGCATTGAAAAAATCCTGAATGGTGAAGACAAACGTCTTCTGGTGGTGATTGGGCCTTGCTCCATCCACGATCTGGATGCCGCGATGGATTATGCAAAACGACTTCAGGGACTGCGGGATAAGTACCAGCATCGCCTTGAGATCGTCATGCGCACCTACTTTGAAAAACCGCGCACCGTGGTGGGCTGGAAAGGGCTGATTTCCGATCCTGACCTCAACGGCAGCTATCGCGTTAACCACGGTATCGAGCTGGCGCGGAAGCTGCTTTTACAGGTCAACGAGCTGGGCGTGCCGACGGCGACCGAGTTTCTCGATATGGTGACCGGGCAGTTTATCGCCGATCTGATCAGCTGGGGCGCGATTGGCGCTCGCACCACCGAAAGCCAGATCCACCGTGAGATGGCCTCCGCCCTATCCTGTCCGGTCGGCTTTAAAAACGGGACCGATGGCAACACCCGTATCGCGGTTGATGCCATCCGCGCAGCCCGTGCCAGCCACATGTTCCTGTCGCCGGACAAGAGCGGTCATATGACCATCTACCAGACCAGCGGTAACCCGTACGGGCACATCATTATGCGCGGCGGGAAGAAACCCAATTACCATGCAGAAGATATTGCGGCGGCCTGTGAAACGCTGGCCGAGTTCGACCTGCCGGAACATCTGGTGGTGGATTTCAGCCACGGCAACTGCCAGAAGCAGCATCGCCGCCAGCTGGACGTCTGCGACGAGATCTGCCAGCAGATCCGCAGCGGTTCAACCGCCGTTGCAGGGATTATGGCCGAGAGTTTTATCAAAGAAGGCACGCAGAAAATCGTTGCCGGACAGCAGATGGTGTACGGCCAGTCGATCACCGACCCGTGCCTGAGCTGGGAAGACAGCGAACTGCTGCTGGAGAAACTCGCAGCAGCCGTGGACACACGCTTTTAAAATCCAGTCCTTCTCCCTCTCCCTGTGGGAGAGGGTTGAGGTGAGGGCATCAGACCGCATCTCACCCCAAATTTGATCCCCTCACCCTTTTTTCACAAAAATGCTTGCCGTGAATTTGCAGTTTATTGATAATGATTATCATTGTTACATTGATTGTTATTTATAAACATTATGTCACGTACGGATAACAGCGCGGCAACGCCAGCAAAAACAGACACAGCACCAGCCCCTACCGAGCGTCGGATTGACAGCAAAACCCTGCTCGGCGATGAGGGCCGGGTCATTATCGAGCATGACGGTCAGCGCTATCTGCTGCGCCAGACCCATGCCGGAAAACTGATCCTCACAAAATAAACAACACAAAAAACTTCGCCAGCCACCCAGGTAACCCCCAGGCAGCCAGCGCTTTTCACTTCTTATGGAGAGTTGCTATGCCACACCTGCCTTCCACATCTTTACGTCCGTCACTTCTGGCGCTGGCGATTGTCAGCACCCTGCCGGGCGTCGCGTTCGCCGCCGCAGACGACATTACCGTCACCGCCACGGGCAACGCCCGCAGCGCCTTTGAAGCCCCCATGATGGTGAGCGTGATTGACGCCAGCGCGCCGGAGAAACAAACCGCCAGCTCGGCGGCCGACCTGCTGCGTAACGTCCCCGGTCTGACGCTGGACGGCACCGGGCGCACCAACGGGCAGGACGTCAACCTGCGCGGCTATGACCGTCGCGGCGTGCTGGTGCTGGTTGACGGCGTTCGCCAGGGGACCGATACCGGCCACCTGAACAGCACCTTCCTCGATCCGGCGCTGATTAAACGTATCGAAGTGGTTCGCGGCCCGTCGGCACTGCTGTACGGCAGCGGCGCGCTGGGCGGCGTGATTTCCTATGACACCGCCGACGCCAACGATCTGCTCGAACCGGGTAAAAACAGCGGCTACCGCGTGTTTGGAACGGGCGCGACGGGCGATCACAGCCTCGGGATGGGGGCCAGCGCCTACGGCCGCACCGACACCCTGGACGGTCTGGTGGCCTGGTCCAGCCGGGATCGCGGCGATATCCGCCAGAGCGACGGAGCAACCGCCCCTAACGACGAATCCATCAACAACATGCTGGCGAAAGGCAGCTGGAAACTCGACCCGGCCCAGACCCTGAGCGGCTCCCTGCGCTACTACAATAACGCCGCTCAGGAGCCGAAAAACCCGCAAACCACCGGGGCGGACAGCAGCAACCCGATGACCGATCGCTCCACCATTCAGCGTGACGCGCAGGTGGGCTACCGCATCGCCCCGGAAGGTAACGACTGGCTGAACGCCGACGCGAAGGTCTACTGGTCCGAAGCGCGCATTAATGCCCAGAATATCGACAACAGCGGCGAGTTCCGCAAGCAGACCACCAAAGGCGGCAAGGTGGAAAACCGCACCCGCCTGTTCAGCGACACCGTTGCAGCACACCTTCTGACCTACGGCGGAGAATACTATCGTCAGGAGCAGCATCCGGGCGGGGTAACCACCGGCTTCCCGGACGCGAAAATCGACTTCAGCTCCGGCTGGCTGCAGGATGAGATCACCCTGCGCGATCTGCCTGTTACCCTGCTGGGCGGCACGCGCTATGACAACTACCGCGGCAGCAGCGACGGCTACAACGATGTGGATGCCGATAAGTGGTCTTCCCGCGCCGGGTTAACCGTCAGCCCAACCGACTGGCTGATGCTGTTTGGCTCTTACGCGCAGGCCTTCCGCGCGCCGACCATGGGCGAGATGTATAACGACGCCAAACACTTCTCCATTGGCCGCTTCTATACCAACTACTGGGTGCCGAACCCGAACCTGCGCCCGGAAACCAACGAAACGCAGGAGTTTGGTTTTGGCCTGCGCTTTGACGATCTGATGCTTGCCAACGATGCGCTGGAGTTTAAAGCCAGCTATTTCGATACCAAAGCCAAAGACTATATCTCCACCACCGTCGATTTCGCGGCGGCAACCACCATGTCTTATAACGTCCCGAACGCCAAAATCTGGGGCTGGGACATGATGGCAAAATACTCGGCCGACCTCTTCAGCCTCGACCTGGCCTATAACCGCACGCGCGGGAAAGACACCGATACGGGCGAGTACATCTCCAGCATCAACCCGGATACCGTCACCAGCAAGCTGGACGTTCCGGTGGCGCAAAGCGGGTTCTCCGTCGGCTGGATTGGGACCTTTGTCGATCGCTCAACGCATATCAGCAGCAGCTACAGCGAGCAGCCGGGCTATGCGGTCAACGACTTCTATGTCAGCTACAAAGGCCAGGAGCGACTCAAAGGCGTGACCACCACGCTGGTACTCGGCAACGCCTTCGACAAAGCGTACTGGTCACCTCAGGGCATTCCACAGCACGGTCGTAACGGCAAGATTTTCGTAAGCTATCAGTGGTAATTCCCTTCGGGGCAACTTTTCAGAAGGAAGAGACAATGAATCACTACACGCGCTGGCTTGAGCTAAAAGAAGCCAATCCGGGTAAGTACGCGCGCGACGTCGCGGGGTTAATGAACATCAGTGAAGCAGAGTTGACCTTTGCCCGCGTGGGTCACGATGCCTGGCGACTGCGCGGTGACATCCGCGAGATCCTGGGCGCGCTGGAGGCGGTGGGCGAAACCAAATGTATCTGCCGCAACGACTACGCCGTTCACGAACAGGTCGGGAACTTCACCAACCAGCACCTGAACGGCCACGCCGGGCTGGTGCTGAACCCGCGCGCGCTGGATCTGCGCCTGTTCCTCAACCAGTGGGCGAGCGCGTTTCACATCAGTGAAGCCACCGCCCGCGGCGAGCGGCAGAGCATTCAGTTCTTCGATCACCATGGCGATGCCCTGCTGAAGGTCTACGCCACGGATAACACCGACGTTTCCGCCTGGGGCGACGTGCTGACCCGCTTTATCTTTGCCGACAACCCGCCGCTGGCATTGAAGGTCCCCGATGCGCCTGCTCACGCGGAAAATGCGGAGGCTGCTCTCGTGGATAACGAGTGGCGCGCCATGACCGACGTTCATCAGTTCTTCAGCCTGCTCAAACGTCATAATCTCAGCCGCCAGCAGGCGTTTCGCCTGGTGGGTGACGATCTGGCCTGCCGGGTAGAAAACACCGCGCTGGCGCAGCTGCTGGAAGCGGCGCGCCGGGACGGTAACGAAATCATGGTCTTCGTAGGCAACCGCGGCTGCGTGCAGATTTTCACCGGCGCGGTGGAAAAGCTGACGCCGATGAAAGGCTGGCTGAACATCTTTAACCCAACCTTTACCCTGCACCTGCTGGAAGACGCCATTGCGGAGACGTGGGTCACGCGCAAGCCGACGGCTGACGGGCATGTCACCAGCCTGGAGCTGTTTGCCGCCGATGGAACGCAGATCGCCCAGCTGTACGGCCAGCGTACGGAAGGCGAACCGGAGCAGAACCAGTGGCGCAGCCAGATTGACGCCTTAACGGCGAAAGGGCTGGCGGCATGAAACGGTGGCTTGCCCTGCTCAGCGCCCTGCCCCTGCTGGCGTTTGCTGCGCCGCAGGAGAAAATCGTTACCCTCGGCGGCGACGTCACCGAGATCGTCTACGCCCTCGGCGCGGCGTCTTCGCTGGTGGCCCGCGACAGCACCAGCCAGTGGCCGCAGGCGGCGAACGACCTGCCTGACGTGGGCTATCTGCGCCAGCTCAATGCGGAGGGGATTTTGTCCATGCGCCCCACGCTGGTGCTGGCCAGCGCCCAGGCGCAGCCGTCTCTGGCGCTAAAGCAGGTTGAGCAAAGCCACGTCCGGGTAATCGCTATTCCTGCCGGTAACGACCTGAACGTCATTGATGAAAAGGTGCGGATCGTCGCTGAAGCGACGCACCGAGAGGCCGAGGGAGAGGTCCTGCGCAGCACGCTGCGCCAGGCGCTGTCGGCGCTTCCCGCGTCACCGCTCAATAAGCGGGTGCTGTTTATTCTTAACCACGGCGGGATGACCGCCATGGCTGCCGGACAACAGACCGGCGCGGACGCGGCCATTCGTGCGGCGGGCCTGCAGAACGCCATGCAGGGGTTCACCCGCTATCAGCCGCTGTCTCAGGAGGGCACAATCGCCAGCCAGCCTGACCTTGTGGTAATTTCGCAGGACGGGATCAACGCCCTTGGCGGTGAAGCGAATCTGTGGAAACTGCCCGGTCTGGCGCAAACCCCGGCAGGACGGAACAGGCAGGTGCTGGCAATTGACGATATGGCGCTGCTGGGCTTCAGCGTGCGAACGCCGGAAGCCATCCGGCAGCTACGTGCCAAAGCGGAGCAACTGCCCTGATGTCCCGGCGGATAGCCTTATCGTTATGGATGCTGACCGCGATCCTGACCGTCATGACGCTCGCAGCGACCGGGGTTGGGGCATTACACCTGCCGGCCAGCCTGCTGTGGGACGGCAGCGACGAGGCGCTGCGCCAGATCTGGCTGACGATCCGCCTGCCTCGCGTGCTGCTGGCGCTGGCGATCGGCGGTTCACTGGCGCTGGCAGGCTGCGTGATGCAGGGGCTGTTCCGCAACCCGCTGGCGGACCCGGGCCTGCTCGGCATCAGCAGCGGCGCGGCGCTCGCCGTTGCGCTATGGGTGGTGCTTCCGCTCTCGCTGCCTGCCCTGGTGATGCTGTATGCCCCGATGCTGGCGGCGTTTCTCGGCGCGCTGGCCGCCACCGTCGTGATTTTCCTGCTCAGCCGGCAGCGTGACGCTTCCCTGTCGCGCCTGCTGCTGGTAGGCATTGCCATCAACGCCCTGTGCGGCGCCGCCGTCGGCGTGCTGTCATGGCTCAGCAATGATGCCCAGCTTCGCCAGCTTTCCCTCTGGGGAATGGGCAGCCTCGGCCAGGCGCAGTGGTCGACGCTGCTGGCCGTCGCGTCTCTGATGATCCCCACCCTGCTGGCGATCTGGCGTCTGGCAGGGCCCCTCAACCTGCTGCAGCTGGGCGATGAAGAGGCGCACTACCTCGGCGTGGAGGTTGCCGCCGTGCAGCGGATCCTGCTGCTGTGCAGCGCCCTGCTGGTGGCCGCCGCCGTGGCGGTCAGCGGCGTGATCGGCTTTGTCGGCCTGGTGGTGCCGCACCTGGTGCGCATGTGGCTGGGGGCCGACCATCGGGCCGTGCTCCCCGGCTCGGTGCTGGCCGGTGCGCTACTCCTGCTGGTGGCCGATACGCTGGCGCGTAGCCTGGTCGCCCCGGCGGAAATGCCGGTCGGCTTATTGACCAGCCTTCTCGGCGCGCCGTGGTTCCTGTGGCTTATCTTTCGTCGCGGAGGTGCGCATGGCTGAACGCTATTGTGCAGAAAACCTTGTTTTTCGCGTCGGGCAGCGCACGCTGATTAACGACGTGTCGCTGACCTTATCTCAGGGCGAGCTGGTGGCGCTGATTGGCCCCAACGGCGCCGGAAAATCAACGCTATTGCGGCTGCTGACCGGCTACCTTAAACCTGCGGGCGGACGGTGCAGCCTGGCGGGCACACCGCTTGCGGCCTGGCAGCCGGACAGGCTCTCCCGCTACCGGGCGGTGATGCGCCAGAACACGCAGCTCGGATTTGACTGGCCGGCTGAGGCGGTGGTCGGTATGGGGCGAGCGCCCTGGACCCGCACGCCAGAAGCGTCGGTTATTGAGGAGGTTATGGCCATCACCGGCTGTTTACCGCTGGCGGGCAGGCAGTTTGCCGCACTCTCCGGCGGCGAGCAGCAGCGCATTCAGCTCGCCCGCGCGCTGGCTCAGCTCTGGTGCGACGGCGCGCCGCGCGGCTGGCTGTTCCTTGATGAACCCACCTCTGCGCTGGATCTCTATCACCAGCAGCATCTCCTGCGCCTGCTGAAATCCCTGACCAGCCGGGGACATCTGCACGTGTGCACGGTGCTGCACGACCTCAACCTGGCGGCGCTGTGGGCGGATCGCATCCTGCTCCTGCACAGCGGCAGGATCGTGTCCCAGGGAGAGCCGGAAACCGTTTTGCAGGCCGATGCGCTGGCGCGCTGGTACGGCGCACAGGTTCACGTCGGCAGGCACCCGGCTCACGCCGCGCCGCAGGTGTTTCTCGCCCCTTAATCGGGCTGGTAAAAATCCTTCAGCGTTTCCAGCAGGGCATGCGCCGCTTTTGAAAGCTGCGTGTGCCCGGGATGGATCACTCCGATACACTTTTCAATGGGCGGACTGTCCAGCGGAATACAGACCGCGCCCAGCGACGCCATCTGCGTCTTGCATAGTGCCGGTACGGCGCTGCCGCCCAGCCCGCTTGCGACCATCCGCCCGACCGTCACCAGCTGATGGCTCTCCAGCGCGACGTCCAGCTTTCTGCCGCTTCGCGCCAGTTCCTCTTCCATCATCAGACGCACCGCAGAGGGGCGCTGCAGGGTGATGAAATCCAGCGTCAGCAGCGCTTCCCATGTCAGGCGTTTTTTGCCCGCCAGCGGGGAATCTTTCGGCACAATGGCCACAAACCGGTCGAGGCCCAGCGGGGTAAACAGCAGGTTGTGCGTGGGCGCGGGCTCAAAGGCGATGCCCATCTCGACCCGCCCTTCCCGCACCATCTCAATCACCTGCTCGTTAATCACGTCATGCACGGTGACGTTGATCCCGGCATGGCGATCGCGAAACGCTTTTAGCACCTCGGGCAGAACATTCGCGGCAAACGACGGCATCGCCGCGACCGAGATTTTACCGCGCTGCAGGGTAAAGCACTGGTGCATCGCCTCTTCGACGTTATCCCAGTCGGCAAGCAGCTGCCGCGCCATCGGCAGAAACGTCTCGCCCTCCTGCGTCAGCGCGACCTTGCGCGTGCTCCGCTGCAGCAGCGGTCCGCCCAGCGCATCCTCCAGCGCTTTAATCGTCAGGCTCAGGGCCGGCTGGGAGAGATTCAGCCGTTCGCTGGCGTGGGCGAAATTCAGAGTGTGAGCTACCGCTAAAAACGCGCGTAACTGTTTGACACTCATTCTCATTTTTCATCCTGTTAACTAATTGAAAAAATTTAGTTAACAGGAAATTAATAAAAAAACCAAATGAGTGGGTCACAAATTCAAAATTAACAAATGAGTCGCCGCCCCTAATGATACCGCCACGGTTAAGAGGAGGAATGACGATGGCGGGACTGGATAAGCGCGTCGACAGCTATGCGCAGGCGCTGGATGGGCTGACGGACGGGATGACTTTGCTGGCGGGCGGCTTCGGCCTGTGCGGGATTCCGGAGAACCTGATTGCAGAGGTCAAACGCCGTCAGGTGAAAGATCTGACGGTGGTATCAAACAACTGCGGCGTGGACGGTTTCGGTCTCGGGCTCCTGCTCGAAACGCGGCAGGTTCGCAAAGTGGTGGCCTCTTACGTCGGCGAGAACGCGCTGTTCGAGCGGCAGGTGCTGAGCGGTGAACTGGAGATTGAACTCACGCCTCAGGGCACGCTGGCGGAAAAGGTGCGCGCGGGCGGCGCGGGTATTCCGGCATTTTACACGGCCACCGGCTACGGCACCCCCGTGGCTGCTGGCAAAGACGTGCGCCAGTTTGCCGGTAAGCACTACATCCTCGAAGAGGCCATTACCGGTGATTTCGCGCTGATCAAGGGCTGGAAAGCGGACTGGTACGGCAACGTCGTCTACCGGCATACCGCGCAAAACTTTAATCCGCTGATGGCAACGGCGGGCAGGATAACGGTCGTCGAGGTGGAAGAGATTGTTCCCCCGGGCGAGCTGCCCCCGTCGGCCATTCATACCCCGGGCATTTACGTCGACAGGCTGATTGTCGGCCAGTTTGAAAAACGCATTGAACAGCGCACGCTGCGCGCGGAAGGAGTGTGACGATGTTAACCCGTGAACAGATGGCCATGCGCGTCGCCCGCGAGCTGCGCGACGGGTATTACGTCAACCTGGGGATTGGTATCCCTACCCTGGTGGCGAATTACATTCCGGACGGGATGGATGTGATGCTCCAGTCGGAAAACGGACTGCTGGGGATGGGGGCGTTTCCTGACGAGCAGAGCCTCGACGCCGACATGATCAACGCCGGTAAACAGACCGTGACCGCACGGACAGGCGCGGCCATTTTCGACTCGGCCCAGTCGTTTGCCATGATCCGCGGCGGCCATGTTGACCTGACCGTGCTGGGCGCGTTTGAGGTGGACGTCGAGGGCAATATCGCCTCGTGGATGATCCCCGGAAAGATGGTGAAGGGCATGGGCGGCGCGATGGATCTTGTCGCCGGGGCGCAGAACATCATTGTGGTAATGACCCACGCGTCAAAAAACGGTGAATCAAAGCTGCTGTCGCGCTGCACGCTGCCGCTCACAGGCGCAGGCTGCATCCGCCGGGTCTTAACCGACCTCGCGCTGCTCGAGATCGCGGACGGCGCGTTCATCCTGCGGGAATACGCCCCCGGCGTCAGTATCGACGACATTGCGGCTAAGACCGCCGGGAAATTAATTGTGGCGGACGACGTTCGCGAGATGCGCTTCAGCTGAGGACTTACGATGAAAGAGGTCATGATTGTCGGGGCAACGCGAACCCCCATTGGCAGTTTTCGCGGATCGCTATCTTCCCTTTCAGCGGTTGAGCTGGGGGCCATAGCGGTGAGTCGTCTGCTGGAGAACAGCGGTCTTCCAGCTGAGACGATAGATGAGGTGATTTTCGGTCAGGTGCTGACGGCGGGATGCGGACAAAACCCTGCGCGCCAGACGGCCATCAACGCCGGATTGCCCGTCCGCACTCCAGCGACAACGGTCAACCTGGTCTGCGGTGCGGGCTTGAAAGCGGTGCAGCTCGCCGCGCAGGCGATCCGCTGCGGCGACGCGGATGTGGTTATCGCTGGCGGTCAGGAGAGCATGAGCAATGCCCCTTATCTGCTGGACGGCGCACGTTCAGGGCTGCGTTTTGGCCATACGGGCCTGCAGGACAGCATGATTACGGACGGTCTGTGGGACGCGTTCAACGATTACCACATGGGGATCACCGCTGAAAACGTCGCCCGTGAGAATGACATTTCCCGCGAGCAGCAGGACGCCTTTGCCGCCCGGTCGCAGCAAAAAGCTGCCGCCGCCATCGAAGCGGGTCGCTTTGACACCGAGATAGCGCCGGTGACGGTGAAACAGGGTAAAAAACCGCCGCTTATCGTCAGCCGTGACGAACAGCCCCGGCCAGGGACCAGCGCTGAGCAGCTTGCGCAGCTGCGCCCCGCCTTTTTGCAGGAGGAAGGCACGGTCACGGCGGGAAATGCCTCCACGCTCAACGACGGCGCCGCTGCGGTGCTGCTGATGAGTGGTGAAAAGGCGCGGGAGAGCGGGTTGCCGATCCTCGGTCGCATCGTGAGCTATGCCGTGACGGGCGTTGACCCGTCGGTGATGGGCATCGGTCCGGTCAGCGCCTGTCAGACCGCGCTGGCGCGGGCGGGCTGGACGCTCGATGACGTGGACCTCATTGAAGCCAATGAAGCCTTTGCCGCCCAGGCGCTGGCGGTGGGCAAGCAGCTCGGCTGGGATACGCAAAAGGTGAACGTTAACGGCGGCGCTATCGCCCTCGGTCATCCGATTGGCGCCTCCGGCTGCCGCATCCTCGTGACGCTGCTGCACGAAATGCAGCGCCGTGACGTTAAAAAAGGGCTCGTCACCCTGTGCGTAGGCGGCGGGCAAGGCATTGCCCTGACCGTTGAGCGTTAAACATCTCGTTGGTACCCGAATAATAATGACAGTGAGGAGTCGTGATGAGTGTATTAATTGCCCTGGCGGCGCTGGCGCTGCTGATGCTGGCGGCCTATCGCGGATACAGCGTGATTTTGTTTGCGCCGATTGCGGCGCTCGGCGCCGTGCTGCTGACCGACCCGGGCGCCGTCGGCCCGACGTTTACCGGCCTGTTTATGGAAAAAATGGTCGGCTTCGTCAAGCTCTACTTCCCGGTTTTCCTGCTGGGAGCGGTGTTTGGCAAACTGATTGAGCTTTCCGGTTTCTCACGGTCCATCGTCGCTGCGGCGATTCAGATCCTCGGCCGTCGCCACGCGATCCCGGTAATTGTTCTCGTGTGCGCGCTGTTAACCTACGGCGGGGTGTCGCTGTTCGTGGTGGCGTTTGCGGTTTATCCGTTCGCCGCGGAACTGTTCCGCCAGAGCGGCATCCCTAAACGGCTGATCCCGGCCACCGTGGCGCTGGGGGCATTCTCGTTTACCATGGATGCCCTGCCCGGCACGCCGCAGATCCAGAACATTATCCCCACCAGCTTCTTTGGTACCAACGCCTGGGCCGCGCCGTGGCTGGGGCTGATTGGCTCGCTGTTTATTATCTGTTTTGGCCTGCTCTGGCTGGAGCGCCAGCGTCGTAAGGCGCTCAGCAACAACGAGGGTTACGGCACGGAACTGAAAAATGAACCGGAAACGCCGGACAACATTAACCTCCCTCATCCGCTGATTGCTATCTCCCCGCTGCTGGTGGTGGGCATACTGAACCTGCTGTTTACCCGCTGGATCCCCGGCTGGTACGGCACGACCCACGAGCTTACGCTGCCAGGTCTGGCGAAACCGATTGTGACCGAGGTGGGCAAGATCACCGCCATCTGGGCCGTGGAAGCGGCACTGATCTCCGGTATCGTGCTGGTGCTGATTTTTGGCTTTCGCAATATCCGGGGGCGTCTGGCTGAAGGCAGCCGGACCGCGGTGAGCGGTGCCATTCTGGCGGCGATGAATACCGCCTCGGAATACGGTTTCGGCGCGGTTATCGCCGCCCTGCCCGGTTTTCTGGTGTTATCTCACGCGCTGGCGGCCATTCCGAATCCGCTGCTGAATGAAGCCATCAGCGTGACGGTGCTTGCGGGGATCACCGGCTCGGCGTCCGGCGGGATGAGTATTGCCCTCGCCGCCATGGCCGACTCGTTTGCCGCCGCCGCCCACGCCGCCAATATCCCGCTTGAGGTGCTGCACCGCGTGGCCTCAATGGCGAGCGGCGGTATGGATACGCTGCCCCATAACGGCGCGGTGATTACCCTGCTGGCGATTACCGGCCTCAGCCATCGCCAGGCCTACGGCGGCATTTTCGCTATCACCATCATTAAAAGTCTGGCAGTGCTTTTTGTCATTGCCGTGTTCTATCTGACCGGCATTGTGTAAGGAGAGAAAGATGAATCTGAACGGTAAAACCGCCCTGGTCACCGGCTCGACCAGCGGCATTGGTCTGGGGATCGCCCGCGTGCTGGCGAAGGCCGGGGCGCAGCTGATCCTCAACGGTTTCGGCGACAGCGAATCAGCACGAGAAGAGATTGCGCAACTGGGCAAAAAGCCGGGCTATCACGATGCAGACCTGCGTGACGTGCTGCAAATTGAAGCCATGATGCGCTACGCCGAATCGCAGTTTGGCGGCGTGGACATTCTTGTCAACAACGCCGGGATACAGTATGTCGCCCCGGTTGACGCGTTTCCGGTGGAGAAATGGAACGACATTATCGCCATTAATCTCTCCTCGGTGTTTCATACCAGCCGGCTGGCGCTGCCCGCCATGCGCGAGAAAAACTGGGGGCGCATCATTAATATCGCCTCCGTTCACGGACTGGTCGCGTCAAAAGAGAAGTCGGCTTACGTGGCCGCCAAGCATGGCGTAGTGGGCTTTACGAAATCGCTGGCGCTGGAAACCGCGCGCACCGGCATTACCGCCAATACGATCTGTCCCGGCTGGGTGCTGACGCCTCTGGTGCAGCAGCAGATCGACAAACGTATCGCTGAGGGCGTACCGCCGGAGCAGGCTCGCGATCTGCTCCTTGCAGAAAAACAGCCTTCGGGCGAGTTTGTCACCCCGGAGCAGCTGGGCGAACTGGCGCTGTTTTTGTGTAGCGACATCGCCGTGAACGTTCGCGGCGCCGCGTGGAATATGGATGGCGGCTGGGTCGCGCAGTGATGTTCAGGCCGGGTTAGGCGACGCCGCCGCCCGGCAAAAATCGCTAGCTTGAGCAGCTGACCTCCAGCCGCTTGCCCCAGTCAGGCGGGCGGCTGACGTAGTCGTCGTCCCGATCGGCAAACGGCGTGCGCAACGCCACGTGCAGACGGTGTAACTCGTCGTACTCGCCCTGCTCTGCCTGCTCAATCGCCCGCTGCGCCAGCCAGTTGCGCAACACCATCGCGGGGTTCGTCGCGTTCATCTGCGTCTGGCGGGCGGCGTCATCCACCTGCTCCTGCTGCAGCCGCGTGCGGTAGGATGCAAACCAGTCGTCAAACGCCTGTCTGTCAATAAACTCATCGCGCAGCGGCGAGGCGGCGCTGTACTGCTCCGTCTGCCCCAGCATCCGGAAGGTGCGCGTGTAATCGCTGCCCTCGCGCGCCATCAGGGCAAACAGGCCATTGAGGATGTCGTTATCGCCCTTCTCCTGCGTCACCAGCCCCAGCTTGTTGCGCATCAGCGTGCCATATTCCCGCAGTAAGATCTCCTGATAGCTGTCGAGGGCATCATTCAGGGCATCAACGTCGATAAACGGCGACAGGGTTTGTGCAAGCCGCTGCAGGTTCCACAGGCCCACCGCGGGCTGATTGTCAAAACTGTAGCGCCCCTGATAGTCGGAGTGGTTGCAGATGTACCCAGGCTGATAATCATCCAGGAAGCCAAAAGGACCGTAGTCAAAGGTCAACCCGAGAAGCGACATGTTGTCCGTATTCATCACGCCATGGGCAAAGCCTACCGTTTGCCAGCGGGCAATCAGGGTTGCGGTACGAGCCACCACGTCCCTGAACCAGAGAACGTATTTATCCGCCTCGTCCTGCAAATGTGCCCAGTGGTGACGAATGGCAAAGTCAGCCAGCTGGCGCACCTTTTCCGGCTCGCGACGATAGTAAAAATGCTCAAAATGACCGAAGCGCAAATGGCTTTGCGCGATACGCATTAGCATTGCACCCTTTTCCACGGTTTCACGCACAACCGGGGTATCGCTGGTCACGATCGACAGCGCGCGGGTGGTGGGGATACCCAGGGCATGCATCGCCTCGGAGCCCAGGCACTCGCGAATCGTTGAACGCAGTACCGCGCGCCCGTCGCCCATCCGCGAATAGGGAGTCAGGCCGGCACCTTTCAGGTGCCAGTCAACCGTCTCCCCGTTTGGAAGCTGTTGTTCGCCGAGCAGGATCCCCCTGCCGTCGCCCAGCTGTCCCGCCCAGACGCCAAACTGATGTCCGCTATAGACCTGAGCCAGAGGCTGCATACCGGCAAGAAGCGTTTCACCGCCCCAGACGCCAGCGCCCTCTGAACGCTGAAACAGCTCAGGCGGAATCGCCAGTTCTTCAGCCAGCAAATCGTTATGCCAGATAAGACGTGAATTGTGTAACGGTGTAGGTTTGAGTGCGGTGTAAAAGCCAGGCAACTCGTCATGCCAGTGAGCAGTAAAAGACAGGGTCATAAGTCCTCCTGCTTTTAGTGTAGAGGGTTTACCCGGACTTAAACACGGGCGAAAGCAAGGGTTATCGCTGCTGAACCAGCGTAGTGACGTGTTCTGCTGAGACGGCTGGCCAGAGAGCCCCCTGCATTGCACCAAAATTGAAGGACAAAACGCGCTGCAACAGGCCGTGGTCGTCAATGCCCGAGACAATCACTGACTGGCAGTGCGGCGTGATTTGCCAGAGGATTGCGCGCATAAAAGGCTCAAAAGAGAGCTCCGGGGCACGCTGCTGAATGAATCCTTTATCAAGGATGACCCGTTTAAATAATCCATCATAGACCGCTTTGAGCGAGGCGGCGCCTGCACCAAAGTTTGCCAGGACCAACGGGAAATGGATTGCCATTCTCGCCAGCTGCAGGTCGTCCTTTCCGTTATTTAAACCTGGATAATTCTCATTAACAGTAAACTCAAGAAACGGATAACGCTCAAGGATTGAAACAGCGTTTCCATTACTTAATAAAAATTCAACTATTGCAGGTGTAATATTGATCCATGCAATTAACTGATGCTGAATAAAAAACAGTTTACAGGTATCAAGCAATTGCAGTTTTTCGTCAAACAGCGCTAACTCTTCAGCCGCTGAAAGCCGAGGGATAACAAGCTCAGTGGGGATCCGCACATTGCTGCCGACGCCAGTAAAGTTAACCAGAATTTCTAAACCTTTCAGCTCACCTGCGCTATTACGGGCAGGCAGAAGCAGCAGTTCAGACTGGTAAGCATTATCTAGCGTAATAATCATTGCACTCGCCCCGCATTAAAGATGAGAGAGGACATCCTGGAGCAATTGCCGACACAATTCCACTGTCTTGATTTTAATAAGATTAATTTCATTAGTTCCGTATTAATTTTCAGATTTATCCCTGAATCTAAAATAATTTTATCCTGGTTGCAGAATAATAGCCAGTTTTAGATAAAACAGACACATGCAGGATTCGCTAATTTTAGGTAAATTTAACTTTAAGCATCTTATTTGAGAAAAAACGGCATGATTTATTCTTACCATGCCGTCATAAGAGAAGTATCCGACAAAGACTATATACGTCGTGCCTGCCAGAAATTTTTACGCCAGTAAACATTATCAAGAGAGGAGCGCATCACCCCGCGACTGGTCGAGGCGTGAATGAACTGATTGTCTGTATCATATATGCCCACGTGAAGACCGCTTTCACCCGAACCAGTTTTAAAGAAAACCAGGTCTCCGGGCAGAAGATCGTCTTTATCAATTTCAGTGCCGATTTCTGCCTGCTTGCGCGTTTCGCGCGGAAGCTGTAAATCAAACTTATCGCGAAACGTCATCAGAACGAAGCCGGAGCAATCCACACCGCCGCGGCTCATGCCGCCGTAGCGATAAGGCGTGCCGCGCCAGTTGCTCAGCTGATCGTTAAGGCTGGCAATAACGGTGATCGAATCTGAAAGCCGTGGGTTAGGCGGCGGCGCACGATGGCTACTGCATCCCGCAAGAAAGAGTGTGGCCATCAGGAGAAACCAGAATCGCATTTTCAGACGAATCCTCTGCTTTTATTGTTCTTTTCGTAATTTAGCGTGCAATTGTGCTCACAGGCAAGAAACGGTTACGCCTGCCCGGTAGAAATCAGCATCTTATGTCCTTCTATATCCAGCCTGCGGAACGACATGTTGTATGCGCGGGCAAGATGGGGTGGCGTAAGAACCTGATCCCGTGCACCGCTGGCGATCATCTTTCCCTTCGAGAGCAGCCATACCCGGTGGGCATGACGCAGGGTGTGGTTGAGGTCATGGCTGCTCATCACCACGGCAATGCCTTTTCGGCTCAGGGTGCTTAACAGCGTATCCAGTGCCGCCTGCTGCGCCACGTCCAGACCGCTCATGGGCTCATCGAGAAGCAGCATCCGCCCGTGAGGATTGCCGGCCGGGTGGATCTGAAGGATGACAGCCGCCAGGCGAACCCGCTGCCACTCTCCGCCGGAAAGCTGGCTGGCGTGCCGGGACAGTTTATCTTCCAGCCCCAGAGCCGCGGCCACGTCCGTCAGCAGTGACGTTTGTTGTTTGTCGTGCAAATGCAGCATCAGATAGTGCCAGACCGGCATAGCAAAGGGCGGCATCTGCTGCTGCACGAGGTAACTGCGCCGATGCGCCAGCGAGACCGGCGACCAGTCGGCGAGCGTATGCTCCAGCAGCGTTATCTGCCCTTCTCCGTCGGTCATGCCTGCCATCCGTGCCAGCAGCGTGCTCTTCCCCGCACCGTTTGGCCCGACGAGATGCAGAATTTCTCCCGCATTGACGGCACCGGATATCGCCTCCAGACGCCCCTTCTCGGCAACGTCCGTGAGCTGCATCAGCAACGACATTATTTCGCCAGCGCCAGCTTGATAGATTCCATGACGATCGGATCCTCAGGGGTCATATCCGGTGAAAAACGCTGAACGACCTGGCCGTCGCGACCAATCAGGAATTTTTCAAAATTCCACAGGATATCGTCCGGGTAAAGCGGCGCGCGGCCTTTGCTGGCCATGCGTTCATAAAAACCGCTTCCTTCCGGCGCAACGGCCTTCGGCGCGGCAGCAATAAGCTTCGCATACAGCGGATGGCGGTCTTCACCGTTGACATCGATTTTGCTGAACATCGGGAACGTCACGCCATAGGTGGTGCTGCAGAAGGTTTTGATCTCCTCTTCGCTGCCCGGCTCCTGGCCGAGGAACTGGTTGCACGGGAAGCCCAGTACGGTGAAACCGTCTTTCTCCCAGGCCTTCTGAATGTTTTCCAGCTGCTCGTACTGCGGCGTCAGGCCACATTTGGATGCCACGTTGACGACAAGCAACACGTTGCCTTTGTAGCCTTCCAGCGTGGTTTTCTCGCCGTCAATGGTGGTCACTTCAGTATTCAGAATAGTTGACTGCATAGCATTCCCTCAGGTTGTCTTACGGCTAGTTGATTTAACGTCCAGCTTTTAATAGTAGCCAGATAAAGACCGGCGCGCCCAGCGTGGCGGTCACCACGCCAATCGGCAGCTCTGCGGCCGTCAGGGCTAGCCGGGCGATGATATCGGCCACCAGCAGCGTGACGGCCCCGGCGACCGCCGAGGCCGGAAGCAGAGTCCGATGGTCCGTGAGGCCACACAGACGCAGCATGTGCGGAATAACCAGCCCGATAAAACCGATCGCGCCCGCCAGGGCCACGCTGACGCCAACCAGCCAGCCAATGACGATCACCAGCACATTACGCCAGAACCCAATCGGCATGCCGAGCTGGCGGGCAGAGGTTTCACCCAGCGCGAGCATATTCAGCGGCTGCGCCTGCAGGGCAGCCCACGCGATGGCCGGTACCAGCAGCGCCATCAGCCAGCCCTGGTGCCAGTCAACGCCCCCAAAGCCGCCCATCATCCAGTACATCAGCTGACGCAGGTCAAAGGATGTTGAGAAGTAAACCGCCCAGGTCATCAACGCGCTACAGATGATCCCCAGCGCCACGCCGGCAAGCAGCAGACGGCTGGTCGATAAGTGCCGTCTGGCGAAGCGAAGAAGGATCGCTGTGATCAGCAATGCGCCGAGAATAGCGCTCAGGCTAATACTCCATCCGGAGAGTTCTCCCCCGCCCAGCATCACCGCTGCAATCAGCCCCACGCCTGCCCCGTTCGACACGCCAAGCAGCCCGGGCTCCGCCAGCGGATTATCAAACAACGCCTGCATAATGGTGCCGCACAGCGCCAGCGCGGCACCCACCAGAACCACCGCGACGGTGCGCGGCAGGCGAATTTGCCAGACGAAGAGCTGCCCGTCTGGCCCCCACCAGCTTTCAGGCCCTATCCATCGGTCTCCGGCACAGAGGCTCACGGCCGCGGCGACAATGAGCAATAGCACCAGCAAAAGCAGGCGACGCTTATCGGAACGGTGCTGACGATGGGCATAATCAAGCATGTGTACGGTTTTAGTAGCGTGAGATGTAATTGATTTTACGGCGGGTTTGCCGGAGAGCGCAAAGAAAAAAGGCCGCGTGGGCGGCCTTTTTAGTTAGTTCATATTACTCTGCTTTGGGCGTTGCGTTTTCGACACGGCTTTTTAACTTCTGGCCGGGTCTGAAGGTCACCACGCGGCGGGCTGTAATGGGAATATCTTCCCCCGTCTTCGGGTTGCGGCCCGGACGTTGGTTTTTGTCTCGCAAATCAAAATTGCCAAAACCGGAGAGTTTTACCTGCTCACCATTTTCCAGAGCACGACGGATCTCTTCGAAAAACAGCTCTACCAGCTCTTTGGCATCCCGTTTGCTAAGCCCAAGCTTATCAAACAGATATTCTGACATTTCAGCTTTTGTAAGCGCCATAGGTTCAATCCCTCAATGATGCCTGGAATCGCTCTTTTAATGCCTCTACACATTTGGCGACGGTAGCGGCAATCTCCTCTTCTTCGAGTGTACGGCTGGTATCCTGAAGGATAAGGCTAATAGCGAGGCTCTTGAAACCTTCTGCTACGCCCTTGCCGCGGTACACGTCAAATAAGTTTACGCCAACTACCTGATTTACGCCAACTTTCTTACATTCGGCCAAAATATCTGCTGCGGGCACATTTTCCGCGACCACAACCGCGATATCACGGCGGTTTGCCGGGAAGCGGGAGACGTCCTGAGCCTGAGGAATAACGCGGTCAGCCACCGGGTTCCATTCCAGCTCGAACACGATGGTACGGCCGTTCAGGTCCAGCTTGCGCTCCAGCTCAGGGTGAACAACTCCAATAAAACCAACGCGTTTGCCGTCTAAATAGATAGCTGCGCTCTGGCCCGGATGCAGTGCCGGGATGGCTTCTGCGCGGAATTCAATTTCAGATAATTTACCGGTCAGATCCAGAATTGCTTCCAGATCGCCCTTCATATCGTAGAAATCAACCGTGCCTTTTGCCAGGTCCCAGTGCTCTTCATAGCGGTTGCCGCTGATGGCGCCAGCCAGCATGAGATCCTGACGGATGCCTAAATTTGCCTGATTATCCGGTACAAAGCGCAAACCGCTTTCGAAAATTCGCACGCGGTTTTGCTGACGATTCTGGTTATAAACGACAGTGCCCAGCAGGCCCGTCCACAGAGACAGACGCATCGCGGACATTTCGCTGGAGATTGGGCTTGGCAGGATCAGCGCCTCCTGGCCCGGGTGGATCAGCTGCTGCAGCTTTGGATCCACAAAGCTGTAGGTGATCACTTCCTGGTAGCCTTTGTCATTCAGCATGGTTTTCACACGCTTCAGGGACAGGTCGGCTTCACGGTGGGTGCCCATCACCAGACCTGCCTGGACAGGCTCGTCAGGGATGTTGTTATAGCCGTAAACGCGGGCCACTTCTTCCACCAGATCTTCTTCAATTTCCATGTCGAAACGCCATGATGGCGCAACGGCTTTCCACTCGTCCTGGCCTTCGGTCACTTCACAGCCCAGACGCGTCAGGATGTCGGTCACCTGCGCATCGGCAACGTGATGGCCAATCAGGCGATCCAGCTTGCTGCGGCGCAGGGTGATGGTGGCACGCTTCGGCAGGGTCGCTTCGTGGGTGACGTCGATAACCGGGCCCGCTTCACCGCCGCAGATGTCGATCAGCAGACGGGTCGCACGTTCCATCGCTTTGTACTGCAGCGCCGGGTCAACGCCGCGCTCGTAGCGGTGAGAGGCATCGGTATGCAGGCCGTGACGGCGTGCGCGACCGGTGATGGAGAGCGGGCTGAAGAACGCGCATTCCAGCAGGACGTTTTGCGTCTCGTCGTTCACGCCTGAATGCTCGCCCCCGAAGATACCGCCCATTGCCAGCGCTTTGCTGTGGTCAGCAATCACCAGGGTGTCGGCGTTCAGTTTCGCTTCGCTGCCGTCCAGCAGAACCAGGGTTTCACCCTCTTTCGCCATGCGCACAACGATGCCGCCGTCGATACGATCTTTATCGAACGCGTGCATTGGCTGGCCCAGCTCCAGCAGAACGTAGTTAGTCACGTCAACCACAGCGTCGATAGAGCGGATACCGCAGCGGCGCAGCTTCTCTTTCATCCACAGCGGGGTTGGCGCTTTTACGTTAATGCCTTTCACCACGCGACCGAGGTAGCGCGGGCAGGCATCCGCAGCGTCAACCTGAATAGGCAGCACGTCACTTATGGTCGCTTCAACCGGCGCAATGTCCGGCGCGTTCAGTTCGGTCTGGTTCAGCACGGCAACATCGCGCGCCACGCCGATGATCCCTAAGCAGTCGGCACGGTTTGGCGTGACGCTGATTTCGATGGTGTTGTCATCAAGCTTCAGGTAATCACGGATATCTGTGCCAATTGGCGCATCCAGCGGCAGCTCAATGATGCCGTTGTGGTCGTCGGAAATACCCAGCTCGGAGAAGGAGCACAGCATGCCTTCAGACGGCTCGCCGCGCAGCTTAGCCGCTTTAATTTTGAAATCGCCCGGCAGCACCGCACCGACGGTCGCCACCGCCACCTTCAGGCCCTGACGGCAGTTTGGCGCACCGCAGACGATATCCAGCAGACGGTCACCGCCCACGTTCACTTTTGTTACGCGCAGTTTGTCAGCGTTAGGGTGCTGGCCGCACTCTACCACTTCGCCGACGACCACGCCGTTGAAGGCACCGGAAACCGGCTCAACGCCGTCCACTTCCAGACCCGCCATGGTGATCTGGTTAGAAAGCGCGTCGCTGTCCAGCGTGGTGTTCACCCACTCGCGTAACCACAGTTCACTGAATTTCATTGTTCTGTCCTGCCCTTATTTAAACTGTTTGAGGAAACGCAGATCGTTTTCGAAGAATGCACGTAAGTCGGTCACGCCGTAACGCAGCATAGTCAGACGCTCCATGCCCATGCCGAAGGCAAAGCCGGAGTAAACTTCCGGATCGATACCCACGTTGCGCAGCACGTTTGGATGCACCATGCCGCAGCCCAGCACTTCCAGCCATTTGCCATTTTTACCCATCACGTCAACTTCTGCAGACGGTTCGGTGAACGGGAAGTAGGACGGACGGAAACGAACCTGCAGATCTTCCTCAAAGAAGTTGTTCAGGAAATCGTGCAGCGTGCCCTTCAGGTTGGTGAAGCTGATGTTTTTATCAACGATCAGACCTTCCATCTGGTGGAACATTGGGGTGTGGGTCTGATCGTAGTCGTTACGATAGACGCGGCCCGGCGCGATAATGCGGATTGGCGGCTCCTGATCCTTCATGGTACGGATCTGAACGCCGGAGGTCTGGGTACGCAGCAGACGCGTAGCGTCGAACCAGAAAGTGTCGTGGTCAGCGCGTGCCGGATGATGGCCAGGAATGTTCAGGGCGTCGAAGTTATGGTAATCATCTTCGATTTCCGGGCCAGTCGCCACGGTAAAGCCGAGCTCACCGAAGAAACTTTCAATGCGATCGATGGTGCGGGTAACCGGGTGCAGACCGCCGTTTTCGATGCGGCGACCCGGCAGAGAAACGTCAATCGTCTCTGCGGCCAGACGCGCATTCAGCACCGCGCTTTCCAGCTCGGCTTTGCGCGCGTTCAGCGCCTGCTGTACCTGCTCTTTGGCTTCGTTAATCACCGCACCCGCAGCCGGGCGTTCTTCTGGCGGCAGCTCACGCAGGGTTGTCATTTGAAGGGTCAGATGCCCTTTCTTCCCAAGATATTCGACGCGGACATTGTCTAACGCGGCAACATCTGAGGCCTGATTAATGGCGGCTGTTGCACTGGCAACCAGCTCTGCGAGATGTGACATGATTTTCCTCATTATGTCGGTGCAGACACCGATTTGGTGGAGTTATTCTCTCAAATTCAGGCACAAAAAAAGCCTCCATCGGGAGGCTTATCTGGCGCTGTTTTTCGTTTCATCTTTCACGCGCTAGCCTCCTGAAGTCAGGTGCTAAAGTAAAAGAAGAAGCGGAAAATAGCAGCATTCATGCTTGCGTTACCTTGTCTGGTAAAAACCGTTAAGACCTTATTGAAAAGCCTGGACGGATAAATGTCAATCTTCTGATGGTGTTAAATGAAAAGAGGGAGCCAGGCCCCCTCTCTCAACTGGCTTATGCCAGTGCTGCTTTCGCTTTTTCGACCAGAGCGGTGAACGCTACTTTGTCGAATACTGCGATGTCAGCCAGGATCTTACGGTCGATTTCAACAGAGGCTTTTTTCAGGCCGTTGATGAATTTGCTGTAAGAAATACCGTTCTGACGTGCTGCTGCGTTGATACGCGCAATCCACAGTTGACGGAACTGACGCTTACGCTGACGACGGTCACGGTAAGCGTACTGACCTGCTTTGATAACAGCCTGGAAGGCAACGCGGTATACGCGTGAACGCGCACCGTAGTAGCCTTTAGCTTGTTTCAAAATTTTCTTGTGACGTGCACGTGCAATTACACCACGTTTTACGCGAGCCATATGTGCTCTCCTGTATCTATATTCTTAGTAAAAAAATTAAACGTTAACGGCTTATGCGTACGGCAGGCACGCGATAACCAGACCCAGATCGCCTTTAGAAACGAGGCCTTTTGGACGCAGGTGACGTTTACGCTTAGTAGATTTTTTGGTCAGAATATGACGCAGGTTTGCATGCTTACGCTTAAATCCACCACCACCGGTTTTTTTGAAGCGCTTAGCAGCACCGCGTACGGTCTTAATTTTTGGCATCTTAATAACTTCCACTTCGCATTGTTAAATAAACGAAACATAGGCGAACAAAACCTATGAAACCCGAAGGCTCCACAGATTTTGCTACTTGAAGGCCTTACTGTTTCTTCTTAGGAGCGAGCACCATGATCATCTGGCGGCCTTCGATCTTCGTAGGGAAGGATTCGACTACTGCCAGTTCACTCAGATCGTCACGGACGCGGTTAAGCACTTCCATACCAATCTGTTGGTGGGCCATCTCACGACCGCGGAAACGCAGTGTGATCTTGGCCTTATCGCCATCTTCCAGAAAGCGAATCAGGCTGCGGAGTTTTACCTGATAATCGCCATCGTCGGTACCAGGACGGAATTTGATTTCCTTAACCTGGATAACTTTTTGCTTCTTCTTCTGTTCCTTAGAAGACTTACTCTTTTCATAAAGGAACTTGCCGTAGTCCATGATACGACAAACTGGCGGTTCGGCGTTAGGGCTGATTTCAACTAAATCTACTCCAGCTTCTTCAGCCTTTTCGATTGCTTCTCTCAGACTCACAATCCCCAGCTGCTCGCCTTCCAGACCTGTTAAGCGAACTTCCTGGGCGCGAATCTCGCCATTGATACGATTCGGACGTGCCGTTTGAACTCGTTTTCCGCCTTTAATACCTTATTCCTCCAGTTGTTGAAGACTGCGGCTGCGAATCTCTTGTTGCAGCTTCTCAATCACTTCACTTACGTCCAGGCTGCCCAGGTCTTTACCACGGCGGGTGCGAACGGCAACTTTGCCTGCTTCCACCTCTTTATCACCACAGACCAACATATACGGGACACGACGTAAAGTGTGCTCGCGGATTTTAAAGCCAATCTTCTCATTTCTCAAGTCTGCTTTTACGCGAATGCCCGCATTTTGTAGTTTCTGCGTCAATTCTTTAACGTAATCCGCCTGAGAATCGGTAATGTTCATCACCACGACCTGCACTGGCGCAAGCCAGGTTGGGAAGAAGCCAGCGAACTCTTCGGTCAGAATGCCGATGAAGCGCTCCAGAGAACCGAGAATTGCGCGGTGAATCATTACCGGTACCTGACGCTCGTTGTCTTCGCCAACATAAGAGGCGCTTAAACGCTGCGGCAGGGAGAAGTCCAGCTGTACAGTACCGCACTGCCATGCGCGATCGAGGCAGTCATACAGGGTAAATTCAATTTTCGGACCGTAGAATGCGCCCTCGCCCAGCTGGTATTCGAACGGAATGCCGTTCTCTTCCAGCGCCACGGCGAGATCCGCTTCTGCGCGATCCCAGGTCTCATCACTACCGATACGTTTTTCCGGACGCGTTGAGAGTTTGACCACGATCTTCTCGAAGCCAAAGGTGCTGTACATATCGTAGACCATACGAATACAGGCGTTAACTTCGTCACGGACCTGATCTTCAGTACAGAAGATATGCGCATCATCCTGCGTAAAGCCACGAACACGCATCAGACCGTGCAGCGCACCTGATGGCTCGTTACGGTGACAGCTACCGAACTCCGCCATACGCAGCGGCAGGTCGCGGTAGGATTTCAGACCCTGGTTGAAGATCTGAACGTGGCCCGGGCAGTTCATTGGCTTGATGCAGTATTCACGGTTCTCAGACGAGGTGGTGAACATCGCATCTTTGTAGTTGTCCCAGTGGCCGGTTTTTTCCCACAGCACACGGTCCATCATGAACGGGCCTTTCACTTCCTGATACTGGTACTCTTTCAGCTTGGAGCGTACGAAAGTTTCCAGTTCACGGAAGATAGTCCACCCGTCGTTATGCCAGAACACCATACCCGGCGCTTCTTCCTGCATGTGGTACAGGTCAAGCTGCTTGCCGATTTTACGGTGGTCACGCTTCGCCGCCTCTTCCAGACGAAGCAGGTACGCGTTCAGGGCTTTTTTATCGGCCCACGCGGTACCATAAATACGCTGCAACATCTTGTTGTTGCTGTCGCCACGCCAGTAGGCGCCTGCGATCTTCATCAGCTTAAAGTGATGACAGAAGCGCATGTTCGGCACGTGCGGTCCACGGCACATGTCGACGTATTCTTCGTGATGGTACAAGCCAGGCTTGTCATCATGCGAAATGTTTTCGTCAAGAATAGAGACCTTGTAGCTCTCGCCGCGCTTCACGAAGGTTTCACGCGCTTCGTGCCAGCTGACTTTCTTCTTGATGACGTCATAGTTGGTTTCGGCGAGCTCGTGCATGCGTTTTTCAAGCGCGTCGATATCTTCCTGAGTCAGGGTGTGGTCGAGGTCAACGTCGTAGTAGAAACCGTTGTCGATAACCGGACCGATCGCCATTTTGGTGTTTGGCCACAGCTGTTTGATGGCATGGCCTAACAGGTGCGCGCAGGAGTGACGAATGATCTCCAGACCTTCTTCGTCTTTCGCGGTGATGATGGCAAGCGTCGCATCGTTTTCGATCAGATCGGAGGCATCCACCAGCTCACCGTTCACACGGCCAGCGATAGTCGCTTTCGCGAGACCAGGACCAATGTCCAGGGCAACATCCATTGGGCTAACAGCACGGTCGAAATGGCGTTGACTGCCATCAGGAAGAGTAATTACAGGCATTTTATATCCTTATTTGCAGTGATGCCCCACACATAAGAGCATATACAAAGAAAATAATCGTGATTTGACAATAGATTACGACACCATCTGACCAACAATCGTCAAATTGGTTCGTCATCATTCACCTGCCGAATTCAGATTAATGTGGATTTACGGCAAGCGACGTAATGTTAACACTAACGCAAAGGAGATTGCACCCTCTGCGGCCAGATTGATGGGCTGGCACTTTCGTACGAATTTGCGGGTTGCTTCTCCCCTGCGCTCGCATTTCGAAGATACTGAGCTACTCTTGAACAGGTCCTTAAACCCAAAGGTGCATACCATGAACGTATCCAGCAGAACGGTTGTGATATTGAATGTCCTTTCCGCCACAGGTTTATTGTTGATTCTCGCCGAACGATTCCACTGGTTCTGAGCCGAACCCTATGCTGGCATAACCCAATCGATCCCGAGAAGGGGCATATTTCGGCCCTGTTTGGTAGACTGTGGGTATCAACGAACAAGGATTAGGTTATGCCAACAAAACGATTTGCCGTAAAACACTGGAAAATGGTGCTGGTGCTGATTGCCATCTGCGGCGCAATGCTGCTACTCCGTTGGGCGGCAATGATTTGGGGCTAGGGGCGAAGACAGGTCATCAGAAGGGACGTCAAATAGCCACAGACAATAAACGGGCCGACATCAACATCGGCCCGCTTTTATTACATTCTGTAACCCAGTGAAACCGTGGTTCTGCGGTCGGTATGATCCGGCGCGGTTTCTGGTGGTGAAGAGTTCCAGGTCACGTTGTAGGCCACTTTCAGACCAAAGTGTTCGTTGATAGCCACGTTCAGCGCCGTCTCAGAGTTCAGCGTCGTGTCGTCGGCACCAAATACGGAAACACCCTGGGTAAATTTGGTGTTGTCAGTCATCTGCCAGGCATAGGTACCGGAAGCGTAACCGAGCGGTTGGGTTTTGGTATCGCCATTGGTGTACTCGTCATAACGCACACCCGGACCGAATTCAAAACGGAGGCTGTGTACCGGACCGTTCAGGAACTGGCGACCATAACCGGCGGTGAACACATCACGCTGGCGATAACCGTTGTAACGGTCGGTTAACCAGCTTGCCTGTCCAAACAGGTAGTCATAGTCGGTCATGTTGTAACGGCTACGTCCGCCTACCGCATATTTCTCGGAAGAACGTTCGTCATTTGCGGAAGTGTTGCTGGCATTACCCCACAGAGACCAGGCGGTGGTGTTGCCGTACCAGGTGAGCGTACTGTCCGCCGTCAGAGAAGAGCTTTTCGTGTTACCGGATTGCGCCAGGTACCCGGCGTTGAGGTTACCTTCAAACGGTTTTTTCGCGGTGGAAGGGTCGTCCATGACAGTAAAAACGGTATCATCAGCGGTCGCGTTCATAGCCGCAAACACGCCACCCGCCAGCATCAGTGCAGCGGGCACTGTCTTTAAAAGCTTCATTTTATTAAGGAGTCCGTACAACAAAAAAAGAGACCACACGGTCCCGGAATCTTTCTTGAGGATCAATGACAAGGCGTCCAGAGAAAGGTAACAAATTATAAAAAGCCGCAAATAACATAGCAATGTTTTCTTATTTCATTTTTTGAATAAGAACGATCTCAAAAAGCGTTTTATTTTATATATCCCCCGCCTCACTTTTTGTCAGTATTCATATTTAAAATCATACTGTTATTTACATTGCCTTCCTGTCAAATGGTGCCAGGCTAATAAGAACCCATACTAAAAGGAGGTAATGATGGTTTCTATCTATACCCTGACGCTCTCCCCTTCCCTGGATTCCGCCACCCTGACGCCGCAGATTTACCCGGAAGGTAAATTGCGCTGTAGCGCCCCGGTATTTGAGCCCGGCGGCGGCGGGATCAACGTGGCGCGCGCTATTACCCACCTCGGCGGCAAAGCTACGGCAATTTTCCCCGCAGGCGGTGCCACCGGTGAACATCTGGTCTCTCTGCTGGCAGATGAACAGGTGGCCGTAGAGACCGTCGAGGCCAAAGACTGGACGCGGCAAAACCTGCATGTCCACGTGGAGTCCAGCGGCGAGCAGTACCGTTTTGTCATGCCGGGCGCGAAACTCAGCGATGACGAGTTTCGTCAGCTTGAAGAGAAAGTGCTGACGATAGAGAGCGGCGCGCTGCTGGTGGTAAGCGGCAGCCTGCCGCCCGGCGTCAGCACGGAAAAATTAACGGCGCTGATTCAGGCGGTACAGAAACGCGGCATCCGCTGCATTGTCGACAGCAGCGGCGAGGCCCTGCAGGCGGCCCTGGTGCCGGGCAATCTTGAGCTAGTCAAACCCAACCAGAAAGAGTTAAGCGCGCTGGTCAACCGCGAACTGACGCAGCCTGATGATGTTCGCACCGCCGCGCAGGAGCTGGTACGCAGCGGCAAAGCGCGACGCGTAGTCGTTTCCCTTGGTCCTCAGGGGGCGCTGGCCGTCGATGAAACGTCGTCCGTTCAGGTTGTCCCACCGCCGATGAAGAGCCAGAGCACGGTTGGCGCGGGCGATAGCATGGTGGGCGCGATGACGCTTAAACTGGCGCAAGGTGCATCACTGCTTGAGATGACACGCTACGGCGTGGCGGCGGGTAGCGCCGCAACTATCAATCAGGGCACGCGTCTCTGCTCACTTGCCGATACGCAAAAAATCGTCGATTACCTGTCCAGAAATTAACGCCTTTCCCCTTCGTCTTTACGGAGGGGAATGTCCGCTCTGAGTCGCCAAACGCAAACTATCGACTATGCTAAGAAAACTTCCATGATAACAATGAGGTGAATTATGAGCAGTGGTGACATCACACGTTACGTCGTGACCATCAACCTTCATGAAGCATCGCTGACCGAGCTGAATGAGCTCAACAACGCCTTCACCCGGGCTAATTTTCTCCTCACGCTCACGGATGACGAGGGCAATATTCATGATTTAGGCACCCTGGCATTTGGTCTCATCGGCGCCCTGAGCCAGGAAGAGGTTCATGCGCTGGCCGCCAGTCTGGTAGAGAGCGTGACCGACAAGCCTGCCGAAATTGACGTGGATACCTGGGAAAGCTGGCGGAAAAAAGAACAATAAGTGCGCTGTATGAATTTAAACCGCTCAGGTGTGCGTTAGTTCGTATTTTTTTACCGCAGTTATGCGCTAACTTTATGATCTGGCAGACAACATGGGAGAGACAACATGTGGCAGGCTATCAGTCATCTTTTACGTGAGCAGCTGGGTGAAGGTGAAATTGAACTGCGTAACGAACTGCCAGGCGGTGAGATCCACGCCGCGTGGCATTTACGCTACGCAGGACGCGATCTTTTCGTTAAGTGCGATGAGCGAGAACTGCTTCCGATCTTTACCGCCGAAGCCGACCAGCTGGAGTTGCTGTCGCGCAGTAAAACGGTGACGGTCCCACAGGTGCTGGCCGTCGGTAGCGACCGCGATTACAGTTTTCTGGTCATGGAATATCTCCCCGCCCGACCGCTGGATGCCCATAATGCGTTTATCCTCGGCCAACAGTTAGCGCGCCTCCATCAATGGAGCGACCAGCCGCAGTTTGGTCTCGATTTTGACAACGATCTCTCTACCACGCCACAGCCCAATGCCTGGCAGCGTCGCTGGTCGACATTTTTTGCCGAGCAGCGCATTGGCTGGCAGCTTGAGCTGGCCGCCGAGAAAGGGCTGGAATTTGGCAATATTGATGCCATCGTCGAGCACGTTCAACAGCGTCTGGCCTCCCACCAGCCCCAGGCGTCTCTGCTTCACGGCGATTTGTGGTCTGATAACTGCGCGCTGGGTCCCAACGGCCCCTACATCTTCGACCCGGCCTGCTACTGGGGTGACAGAGAGTGCGATCTTGCCATGCTGCCGCTTCATCCGGAGCAGCCGCCGCAAATATACGACGGATACCAGTCTGTTTCCCCCCTGCCGCCCGGTTTCCTCGACCGCCAGCCGGTGTATCAGCTTTATACGCTGATGAACCGTGCCATTCTTTTTGGCGGAGAACACCTGGTTAACGCCCAGCGGGCACTCGAGCGTATGCTTGCCGCCTGAAAAGCGCACGGGTGGCCTTGCCGCCACCCTTATCGCTTACAGAAAACCGAGCAGTGAGAAGAAGAAGTAACCCGCCACAATGATGATTACGGGAAGGATATAGAGCGGGAAAATTTGCAGGAAAATGGTGTGACGCGGCACAACAATGCGGGATTCAATCTGCTCCCGACTCATGCCTTCCGGGCCTTTGGCCTGCTCCAGAATCAACTGATCCTCAACGCCCTCGCGTAAAAAGCGCGTCTGACGGCTCATTCTCGCGCCAGAGGCCTGCAGTGCCAGCGCGACAAAGATCAGGGCGTATATCACCCAGAAGCCGATATTCAGCTGTTGATGAAAATCCGGGGTGGGTGAGTTAAACCAGAAAACATTCAAAAATGGCGTATTAAAACGCATCATCTCAATCATGACATGTGCGAAATCAAGCATTACCGCATTGATACCCGGCTGTTTTTCGCTGTGATCGTACATAAATTTGAGTACAGAAATCAGCGTAGAAATGACGGCAGGAATAAAAATCACCCAGCCAGCAATACGTTTTAAGACCGCAATGCGTCCAGCTTGTTGATACGTCATCAGTTCCTCTTCATAAAGACGCGTTATTTGTGCCTAAGTCTACCTGCTGGTCATCAATTTCGCCCGCTCTTTAAAAGCAATATGCTAAATTGCAGATTGTGCTTAGCACGTATCGTCTGTCGAACACCCTGGATAAGGAGACGTTGTGATGTCGACACCGCGCCAAATTCTTGCCGCAATTTTTGACATGGATGGATTACTGATCGATTCCGAACCGCTATGGGATCGCGCCGAACTGGATGTGATGGCCAGTCTGGGCGTCGATATCAGCCGCCGTAATGAACTACCCGATACGCTGGGCCTGCGCATCGATATGGTGGTTGACCTGTGGTTTGCCCAACAGCCGTGGGTGGGTCCCGATCGCAATGAGGTGACCGCACGCATTATCAGCCGCGCCATTTCTCTGGTGGAAGAGAGCCGGCCGCTGCTGCCCGGCGTACGTGAGGCTGTCGCGCTGTGTAAAGCCCAGGGGCTGAAGGTTGGCCTGGCTTCCGCTTCACCGCTGCATATGCTGGAAAAAGTGCTCACGATGTTTGAACTGCGCGACAGTTTTGACGCGCTGGCGTCCGCTGAGAAATTGCCTTACAGCAAGCCGCACCCGCAGGTCTATCTGGACTGTGCCGCTAAGCTCGGCCTGGATCCCCTCAGCTGCGTTGCGCTGGAAGATTCCGTTAACGGCATGGTGGCCTCTAAAGCCGCGCGGATGCGCTCCATTGTGGTGCCTGCGGAAGAAGGCCGCCACGATCCCCGGTTTGCGCTTTCCGATGTGAAGCTACATTCACTGGCAGAACTGACGGCGCATCATCTGCAGGGCGGTTAACGCCCTCCTTCGGTTTGTGACAAACAGTTACACCGTCACCTCTTCCGCCTACTGTATAAAAACCCTATACTGTATGAATTGACAGTTTCGTGGGTTTTATCATGACGGCGGAAGGCCACCTGCTTTTTTCTATTGCGTGCGCAGTATTTGCCAAAAACGCTGAACTTACCCCCGTGCTGGCACAGGGGGACTGGTGGCATATTGTCCCTTCCGCCGTATTGACCTGTCTGCTGCCCGACATCGACCACCCTAAATCCTTCCTCGGACAGCGTCTGAAATGGGTGTCGAAACCCATCGCCCGCGCGTTCGGCCACCGGGGGTTTACGCACAGCCTGCTGGCCGTGTTTGGCCTGCTGACGTTGTTCTATTTAAAAGTGCCTGAAAGCTGGATAGTCCCCGCCGATGCCATCCAGGGGATGGTGCTGGGCTATTTAAGCCATATTCTGGCCGATATGCTGACGCCTGCGGGCGTGCCGCTGCTATGGCCCTGCCGCTGGCGTTTCCGTTTTCCCATCCTCGCACCGCAGAAAGGTAACCAGCTTGAGCGGGTATTGTGCATGGCGCTGTTTGCTTACGCCGTCTGGATGCCGCAAACCTTGCCCGAAAACAGTGCAGTTCGCTGGTCATCCCAGATGATTAATTCGCTGCAATTTCAGTTTAATCGCTTTATTCATCACCAGATTGAACAGTAAACCGACAAAATTATCCCATTTGTCATAACCCATTCCATTTGGATATAAGCGCTACATCACACTTCTGCTAACCTTCCGCCAACAGGATTGGTAAAAACCGACCCAATAATAAATCAGGAGAACGGGGATGAATTTTCCACTCATCGCGAACGTCGTTGTGTTCGTTATATTGCTATTGCTTCTCGCACAGGCGCGCCACAAACAGTGGAGCCTGGCGAAAAAGGTGCTGGTTGGTCTGGCCATGGGTGTCGTATTTGGTCTGGCATTACAGGCAATTTATGGCTCCGATAATCCAGTTCTGAAAGATTCCATTCAGTGGTTCAACATTGTCGGTAACGGCTACGTCCAGCTGCTGCAGATGATCGTTATGCCGCTGGTGTTCGCCTCTATTCTGAGCGCCGTCGCCCGCCTGCATAACGCCACTCAGCTAGGAAAAATCAGTTTCCTGACCATTGGTACGCTGCTGTTCACCACGCTGATTGCCGCGCTGGTGGGTGTGCTGGTCACCAACCTGTTTGGCCTGACCGCAGAAGGTCTGGTTCAGGGTACCGCTGAAACGGCACGTCTTACCGCAATTCAGACCAACTATGTGGGTAAAGTAGCTGACCTGACCGTGCCGCAGATGGTGCTCTCCTTCATTCCGAAGAACCCGTTTGCTGACCTGACCGGTGCGAGCCCAACCTCGATCATCAGCGTGGTTATTTTCGCCGCGTTCCTGGGCGTCGCGGCGCTGAAGCTGCTGAAAGACGACGCGCCAAAAGGCGAACGCGTGCTGACCGCGATTGACACCCTGCAAAGCTGGGTGATGAAGCTGGTTCGTCTGGTTATGCAGCTCACCCCTTACGGCGTGCTGGCGCTGATGACCAAAGTGGTTGCCGGCTCTAACCTGCAGGACATCATTAAGCTGGGCAGCTTCGTTGTCGCCTCTTATCTGGGCCTGGGCATTATGTTCGTTGTGCACGGCATCCTGCTGGGCGTGAACGGCGTCAGCCCGCTGAAATACTTCCGTAAAGTCTGGCCGGTACTGACCTTTGCCTTCACCAGCCGTTCCAGCGCCGCGTCTATTCCGCTGAACGTTGAAGCGCAAACCCGTCGTCTGGGCGTGCCTGAATCCATCGCCAGCTTCTCTGCCTCCTTTGGTGCCACCATTGGTCAGAACGGCTGTGCGGGTCTGTACCCGGCGATGCTGGCCGTAATGGTCGCGCCGACAGTGGGTATCAACCCGCTGGATCCGGTATGGATCGCCACGCTGGTCGGGATTGTTACCGTAAGCTCCGCAGGCGTTGCGGGCGTTGGCGGTGGCGCAACCTTCGCCGCACTGATTGTGCTGCCTGCGCTGGGTCTGCCCGTAACGCTGGTCGCCCTGCTGATCTCCGTTGAGCCGCTGATCGACATGGGTCGTACCGCGCTGAACGTGAGCGGCTCCATGACCGCCGGTACGCTGACCAGCCAGTGGCTGAAGCAGACCGACAAAGCGATTCTGGAAAGTGAAGACGACGCCGAGCTGGCGCACCGTTAATCACGGTAGAAATAAAAAAACCGCCATCAGGCGGTTTTTTTATGGCTGTTATTCTTCAACCTCTTCATCCTGGCGGATCTGCATCGCCCACCGCTGTGCGGACTCCGGCACCGTAAACGTGGGAGAGCGACGGAAATGTTCGCCGATCAGCACAAAGGCCACGTATTTCCCCCGCAGCAGCCAGACATCACGAAAGCCCTCCACTTTCAGGGCATGGTCAGGCGGCGCGGGCTCAACGCGGGGCACATAGCTAATAACCTGGCGGTTTTGTTGACGAAGAGGTTTCATAAGCGACGGATTCACTAAAGCAAAATTCTTGAAGCAGGAAAATTCTATGATAGCCGATCCTGCTGCCTTCCGTCGCGCTCCGAGTGGGTGAGATGGCTCCTTTCGCTAATCACGGCATGTGAAAACTCTTAGTTCGCGAACCATGTCGCGACATTGTTCTATCCTTAATAGGGTTTTTAGCAATGGATAAAGGAGAAGCGTGCAATGTCGAACAAAGATAAAACACATCAATCACCGATTCATGGCACTGAAGAATCTCAACCGGGTATGGACTCTCTCGCCCCTGCAGACGGCTCTCACCGCCCCTCCCCTGGCCCCTCAGCACCGGGCGAACAGCCTACCGCACCGGGAAGCATGAAATCGCCGGACACGGGAAACGAGAAGCTGAAATCTCTTGAGCCACACCGTAAAGGCGGCGAGGGTTTTGCGCTCACCACCAATCAGGGCGTGCGTATTGCTGACGATCAGAACTCCCTTCGCGCAGGCGTGCGCGGCCCAACCCTGCTGGAAGACTTTATCCTGCGGGAAAAAATCACCCATTTTGACCACGAGCGGATACCAGAACGCATCGTCCACGCGCGCGGTTCCGCTGCGAACGGCTACTTTCAGCCCTACAAGAGCCTGAAAGCGATCACCAAAGCGGATTTCCTCTCCGACCCGGATAAAATTACCCCGGTGTTTGTGCGTTTCTCCACCGTGCAGGGCGGCGCGGGGTCGGCAGATACCGTCCGGGATATCCGCGGCTTTGCCACCAAGTTTTATACCGAAGAGGGTATTTTCGATCTGGTCGGCAATAACACCCCGGTGTTTTTCATTCAGGACGCGCATAAATTTCCTGACTTTGTCCATGCGGTAAAACCGGAGCCCCACTGGGCCATACCGCAGGGACAAAGTGCGCACGACACCTTCTGGGACTATGTTTCCCTGCAGCCTGAAACCTTACACAACGTGATGTGGGCGATGTCAGACCGCGGCATTCCGCGCAGCTATCGCACCATGGAGGGGTTTGGCATCCACACCTTCCGTCTGATCAACGCCGAGGGGAAAGCCACGTTTGTCCGCTTCCACTGGAAGCCTGTCGCGGGTAAAGCCTCGCTGGTGTGGGACGAGGCGCAGAAGCTGACCGGGCGCGATCCGGACTTCCATCGCCGCGAGCTGTGGGAATCCATTGAAGCGGGCGACTTCCCGGAATACGAACTGGGCCTGCAGCTCATACCGGAAGAGGACGAATTTAAGTTCGATTTCGACCTTCTGGACCCGACGAAGCTGATCCCGGAAGAGCTGGTGCCGGTGCAGCTGGTGGGTAAAATGGTGCTCAACCGCAACCCGGATAATTTCTTTGCCGAAAACGAGCAGGCCGCGTTCCACCCGGGGCATATCGTGCCGGGGCTGGACTTCACCAACGATCCGCTCCTGCAGGGACGCCTGTTCTCCTATACCGATACGCAGATTAGCCGACTCGGCGGGCCGAACTTCCACGAAATTCCGATTAACCGCCCAACCTGCCCGTATCACAACTTCCAGCGCGACGGGATGCACCGTCAGGATATTGATACCAACCCGGCAAACTATGAGCCGAACTCCATTAACGATAACTGGCCGCGTGAAACGCCTCCCGGACCGAAACGCGGTGGATTCGAATCGTATCAGGAGCGTATCGATGGCAATAAAATTCGCGAGCGCAGCCCCTCGTTCGGTGAGTATTACGCCCACCCTCGCCTGTTCTGGAACAGCCAGACGCCGATTGAGCAACAGCACATCATCGGCGGCTTCAGCTTTGAGCTGAGTAAAGTGGTGCGCACCTACATTCGCGAGCGAGTGGTCGATCAGCTGGCGCATATTGATATTCAGCTTGCCCAGAGCGTCGCGGATAACCTGGGCATTACGCTGACCGACGAGCAGCGCAACCTTGCTCCGCCGAAAGAGGTTAACGGCGTGAAGAAAGATCCGTCGCTGAGCCTGTATGCCGTGCCGGGCGGCTCGATTAAAGGCCGCGTGGTCGCCATTCTGCTGAACGACAAAACCCGCGCCAGCGACGTGCTGGGGATTATGCAGGCGCTGAAGACTCAGGGCGTGCATGCCAAACTGCTCTATTCCCGCATGGGTGAAGTGACGGCTGACGATGGCTCTGTGCTGCCGGTGGCCGCAACCTTTGCCGGGGCGCCATCGCTGACCGTCGATGCGGTGATCGTGCCGTGCGGGGATATTGCCAGCCTGCTGACCAACGGCGACGCCGTCTATTATCTGCTGGAAGCCTATAAGCACCTGAAGCCGATCGCGCTGTCCGGCGACGCGCGACAGTTCAAGGCGCAGCTGAAGGTGGCCGATCAGGGTGAGGACGGGATTGTCGAGGGAGATAACGTTGACGATGCCTTTATGACGAAGCTGTCTGATTTGCTCGCCGCGCACCGCGTCTGGTCGCGCAGCAGCAAGATCGATCAGATCCCGGCGTAAAAAAAGCCGGGTGGCGCTTGCGCTTACCCGGCCTACATTCGATTGGTTTTGTAGGCCCGGTAAGGCGAAGCTGCCACCGGGCTTTATCTCAAAGATCCCCAAACGTCCCCAACCGATACCCGCGCTCGGCAATCGCATACTTCAGCGACGCCGACGTCAGCACGTCCAGCTCCGCCAGGCGCGGCCAGCAGTAGGCGCTTTTCCGCACGGTGTTATCGACAAAAGCCGGATGCGCCATCACTTCTACCGACTTTTCCCCCCGCGCGGCGGAATCGTCCAGCACCTTCAGGAACAGCGCTTCGTCGATCTCGTCGCCGTAAAATGCGCTGCTGAACCCCTCAGTGGTTGTCACGTCGCAGTCGGGCACGCCGCGCGCCTCCCTATCCACGCGCATCGCCACGCCTTTGCGCTGGGCAAACCCGGCGACAATCGGGAAAATCGCCGGGATCATATGCACGTGGTGATGGCTGTCGATATGCGTCGGCGCCTGACCAAACACATCAACGAAGCGGTTGAACTGACAGTCCAGCTCGCGGGCAATCTCTTCGAGCGGCAGAGCATCCTGCTCCGCCAGTTCCCAAATCCACTTTCCAAGCTGGCCGTCGCGCGTCAGGCCCGGCATTGGCGAAAGCGGCATCCCGAGCGTCAGCACAAAATGCATGCCGACGCCCAGCGCCGGCACCTCGCGGCTCAGCTGCGCCGCGTGTTCAACCGCCTCACCATTCACCAGTGCCGTGGTAGAGGTCACAACCCCCCGGCGACAGGCTTCAATAATGCCGTAGTTCTGACCTTTCGAGAGACCAAAATCATCAGCATTAACGATCAGCAGGTTTTCCATTGTGCGTCCTCTTAGTGGTGTTTGAACTTCAGCTTCTCGATCGTGGCGGCAAAATTCGGCAACCATTTTTCATGCGCCAGGATCATCTCGCTGGCCAGCTGTTCCGCATCGCGGTCTGAATGCACCAGCGGGCTGAGGTTCAGCGCCAGCAGCACGTCATTGAGCTCGCCGCTCAGCGCCGCGTTGCTTGCCGCCACTTCAAAGCCCTTAATGGTGTGGATCAGGCCCATGACCTTGTCATCGAAGTGGGTGATGCGAGGATGCGGTTTAGCGCCCTCGCGCCCCAGGATGCAGGTCATCTCGACGGCCCAGTCCGCCGGGATATTGTCGATATGGCCGTGGTGCGGCACGTTGACATAGTGTTCCGCCTGCTTGTCGTTGTAGATGGCGTTGATCACTTCACACGCCGCATCGGAGTAGTAGGCCCCGCCGCGCTGCTCCAGCTCTTTCGGTTTGACGTTCAGGTTCGGGTCTTTATACAAATCGAACAGCTGCTTCTCGACCTTCTGAACGATCTGCGCGCGCGCGCCGCCCTTATAGTACTCGCCCATTTCGATGGCCAGCATCTCTTTCTGCTTGAAGTAGTAAAGCAGGTACGAGCACGGGAGCAGGTTCAGCGAGCGGATCAGCCCTTCGCTGAACGGCAGGTCAAAGATGTTTTTCACGGATGCCGCCGTCAGGCGACCGGAAGCCACGCCGTCGAGGAGCTCGGCAAAGCGCGATTTTCCGTTCACGATGACATCTTTAATAAACACCATGTGGTTCAGGCCGAACAGATCGATGGAGAGATCGTCGCTGTCGGTCAGCGCCAGCACGTCGCGGATAAACATCTTCATGCCGATCGGAATGTTACAGACGCCGATAAAACGTTTGAAGCCGGTATGACGATAGACCGCTTCAGTGACCATCCCGGCCGGGTTGGTGAAGTTAATCACCCACGCGTTCGGGCAGATCTCCTGCACGTCTTTGACGATGTCGAAAATGACCGGAATGGTACGCAGGCCTTTAAACAGGCCGCCCGCGCCGTTGGTCTCCTGCCCCAGATAGCCGTGGCTCAGCGGAATACGCTCGTCCAGCTCGCGCGCCTTCAGCTGGCCAACGCGCAGCTGGGTGGTCACGAAATCCGCATCTTTCAGCGCCAGACGACGGTCCAGAGTTTTATGCACGGTCAAAGGCACGCCCGCTTTTTCCACCATGCGCTTGCACAGGTCGAAAATAATATTCAGCTTCTCCTGACCTTCCTCAACGTCCACCAGCCATAATTCACTGACCGGTAATTCATGATAACGTTTCAGGAAACCTTCAAGTAATTCCGGGGTATAGCTGCTGCCGCCACCAATGGTTACGACTTTTAATTTCTTCTGCATAATATCTCCCTTAGCGTATCAGGTTAATCGCCTGCAAGGTATAGCGTACTCTTCCCGCTATTTGGGCAAGCCATTAAAGCAATATTTGTGGCGGATAATCCGCCGAAAGTTAATTCATTACCGTTAAATTCCTCCGGTAACTGTTCGGTGTGAATGACGTCAATTTTTTAAAGGTCTTAATAAACAGACTGGGACTGCTGTATCCTGACTCGTACGCAATATCGGTGACAGAATAGTTGGTAATTTCCAGCTGTTTTTTGGCAAAGTTAATGCGGATTTCATTAATAATTTGCACGGGCGTTTTACGATAATAGCGCTGCGTTGCACGGGTCAGATATTCTTGGGATTTACCCGACAGCGACACCATATTTTCCAGCGCATTTTCGCTGAACTGGCCTTTATCGTGCATCAGCTCAACGGTGCCGCGCAGCCATTGCGGAATATCATCCGTCACCTGCTGCTCTTCACGATGATGGCGCAGCCGGTTCATCACGTAGAAGGTCACCGTTTCAATAAACTCATCAAATTCATTGTCGCGGAAGTTAAGCGAAGCGATAACCGTCTCAATCCAGGTCATGAACTCGTTTTTAACCCGATAGACCTGGGAGGCAACGAAGCAGAACGGCACCAGCGGCAGATAGTGCTTCTCGAAGAAACGTCTGCTGACGCCCACGTTCAGAATGCGGGTGGCACCAAATTCGTAAAAGCTCTGGTGATAAGACCCCATCGGCAGGAAGACAAAATCCCCTCGCTCAAGCAGGACGCGCTTACCGTTGATCTCCTGGTAGTAGCGACCGGTCAGAACAATCGTGAACTCGTAGTAGTCATGCTGGTGCAGACCACTGGCGCTCTCCGTTTTGTTGTAGATAACCACATGAAAATTTTTGCCATTAAACAGCTGCTGTTCAAGTGCGGTTTTAATTTCCATCGTGCTGACCTCCTGCTGCTCAGTCTGACTTACTGCATCTTCTCGTGAAGCTCAATGAGCTCCGCCACCAGCTCACGCGCCAGCATCGAGGTCATCAGGTGATCCTGCGCGTGGACCAGCACCAGGCTGACCTTCATCTTCCCTTCGCCCTGATCGCTTTCAATCAGCTTTGTCTGCACCAGGTGCGCTTCATTCAGCGCCGTGCGGGACTGTTCCATCATGGTTTTCGCGGCGGCGAAATCCCCCTGCTTGGCCTGCTTCAGTGCGGCATAGGCCAGGCTGCGGGCCTGTCCGGAGTTGATGATAAGCCCCATCACCACTTCTTCAAGATCGTTCTCGGCGGCTTCGTCTGCGACAATACTATCCAAATCTAACATGTTTAAGCTCCTTGTGGCTGGCGCGGGCTTCCCCGCGCCGGTCAATCTTAGAATTTCAGTGAGAGGGCAATATCCTCTTCGCTCTCTTCTTCATCAATGATGGTGGCGGCTTTGTTGGCAATCGCCACGAACGGCATGTACAGCAGGGTGGCAATCCCGAGGTTGAATATCGCCAGCAGGAAGGCTGCGACGCTGCCGTTGGTGTTGAAGAAGGCGCCCAGACCTGCTGGCATGGTCCACGGTGCAATGTTGGTAATCGGTGGAATGATGCCCATGTAATACGCCGTCAGAGTGATAGCGGCCAGCAGCGGCTGAATCAGGATGAACGGAATGAACATTACCGGGTTCATGATGATTGGCAGACCGAACAGAATCGGTTCGTTAATCTGGAAGATGCCTGATGGCAGCGCCAGCTTCGCGACCTGACGGTAATCAGCACGACGAGAGACAATAAAGACCGCGATGATCAGACCCAAGGTCGCCCCGGTACCGCCCAGGAAGATATAGGAGTCAAGCATCGGCTTCGCCCACACATGGAAGGTTTTACCGGCTGCCAGCGCCGCGTCAACGGAGCCGTACTGCTGGTAAAGCGCAACGTTTTCCAGTGCCCAGGGGGTCATAATCCCGCTGTCCAGCGCGGCCAGTGCCAGTGAACCATGCACGCCAAAGAACCACAGCAGAGAGGTGAAAATCACATACGCCCAACCGACCACGCCCCCCATCGACGCCAGCGGCGTAGAGATAGAGTCCATGATGATCTGGTGGAAGTTTGTGCCCCAGTGGGAGAGCGCCCAGGCGATAATCCCCATGATAGAGAGAATAATGAAGCCCGGAATCAACGCGGAAAATGAACGGGAAACGGAAGCCGGTACGCTATCCGGCAGGCGGATAACCCAGTTGCGACGGATAATAAAGGTGAACATTTCTGCCACCACCAGGCCGATAACAATACCGGAGATAATGTTGGCCCCACCCAGCCAGTTGGCGCCGACGGCATAGGCTTCACCCACGCTGTATGGCGTCACGGTCATGAAAGCGGCGACGGATAATAACCCGGCGGCCAGCGGATCGACTTTACGCTCTTCTGCCAGTGCCATCCCAATAAAGAAAGGCGCCATCAGCGACATAATCCCCAACGTACCGTTATAGACGTTGCCGCCGATGGCTTTAAAACCATTAAGGGTTTCAATAGTGGAAGCGTCTAACCGAATTCCTAATGAATAAAAGAAGGAACCTTCACCAAAGCTCAGAAAAACGTTGTTAATTAAAACGAACATGGCCCCGGCCAGCGTCAGCGGCATTAATTTAATAAAGCCGTTTTTGATGGCATTAACGTGAGGCTGCTTTCCTATTTTAACAGCAAAAGGAAGGAGTACCTTTTCAAGTGAAGCGATGACTTTACTCATAGGAAAATACCCTTAAATGCCGTAACGCATGTTACGGCGTATTGTGTGTGAAATAACTCTTTGACGGGAAAAATAAAAATTAATTAGCAGCTTTTTTAATGGCTGCCACAGCAGCTTTAAGAACACCTAAACCATCAATCTTGCCGTACAGCCCCGAGTCGATCACTTCGACCGGTTTATTCGGTAACAGTCGTTGAATTTCGGGCAACATATAGGCAATTTGCGGCCCCAGTAAAACGACATCGGCTGTCTGGCCTTTTTCGCCCGCCAGCGTCTCTGGAAACGCTTCAATCACCACAGGGACTTCATACTTTTCAGCCTGCGCACGCATCTTTGACACCAGAAGCGAGGTTGACATGCCCGCTGAGCAGAACAGGTAGATATGTTTCTTTTCCATCGTGTTTTCCCTCTTTTATGACTACCTGCCATCGCGCTATCACTCGACTCGCTGTCCCGGCAGACAGGTAGCTTGCGTACTGTTGTTTATCGTTGGAGTGAGTATACGCAATGGTACAGACAGGGGATAATTCTGGATAGACTCAAATTGTCTCTCATTGACCTGGCTTGTTGACTCCCTTCACATTTCGGGCAAATAATTCGCGCAAAGAAATAAGATTTACGTATGCATAAAAAAACCGGCCCCTGGGCCGGTTTGTTAACATCCTCAGGCAAGGAGGGTTACTGCGCCTTAGGTGCCTGCGGATCGGTGTCGTATTCAGCACAGGTCTGATAGCCGGAGTTGATCACATGACCGGTATCATCCAGCGCGACAAAGTAGGTTTCTGCCTTACCATCACGTTGACCCAGGATATAGGTCTGGCAGGTCCCTTTCGCATGAATCATGGTCACTTCAGAAGAAGGTTTACCGGCAATCGCGGCCACCTGCGAACGGGTCATCCCTTTTTTAACGTCTTTTACTACGGGCTGCGTAAACTGATCCTTGGTGCGATCGTAAGCCGTACACCCTGCCAGCATAGTCAGTACCGCCGCTGCGCTAAGAATTCCTGCTACGTTCTTGTTCATATTCCGTCCTCTTGTTTATCAGCGTGTTATCTAAGCATGGGATAAAAAGTACTATTGTTCAACTTTGTGAGTTACGCCAGACGAATTTCGGAAAATTCTAATAAAACAACGATAACCTGCTAAATCGGCGCAAATTAGCGCACTCGAAACTGTGATCCTTGTCGTTTCTCGCCCAAAGGGTTAGTTTTAACAGCTAACACATTCTGTTTATGTACTGCATATGGAGGGCGTGATGGCTCTGCAACAAGAGATTATTCAGGCACTGGGCGCGAAGCCCACGGTAGATGCACATGAAGAGATCCGCCGCAGCGTGGATTTTTTAAAATCGTACTTAAAAAAGAACGCTTTCCTGAAATCCCTGGTGCTGGGCATTAGTGGCGGCCAGGACTCTACCCTGACCGGTAAACTCTGCCAGATGGCGATTTCAGAGCTTCGCGAAGAGACGGGCGATGAGACGCTGCAGTTTATCGCGGTGCGTCTTCCTTATGGCGTGCAGGCGGACGAGCAGGATTGCCAGGATGCCATTACCTTCATTCAGCCTGACCGCGTGCTCACTGTGAATATTAAGGGCTCGGTGCTGGCAAGCGAGCAGGCGCTTCGCGAAGCGGGCATTGAGCTGAGCGATTTTGTTCGCGGCAACGAAAAAGCCCGCGAGCGCATGAAAGCGCAGTACAGCATCGCCGGGATGACCAAAGGCGTCGTCGTCGGCACCGACCATGCGGCAGAAGCGATCACCGGTTTCTTCACCAAATACGGCGACGGCGGCACCGACATTAACCCTATCTTCCGTCTGAACAAGCGTCAGGGTAAGCAGCTGCTTGCCGCGCTGGGCTGTCCTGAGCATCTGTATAAGAAAGCGCCGACAGCGGACCTTGAAGACGATCGCCCTTCCCTGCCGGATGAAGCGGCCCTTGGGGTCACCTATGACAACATTGATGACTATCTGGAAGGCAAAAAGCTGGATGAAGGTACCGCGAAAATCATCGAAGGCTGGTATCTGAAAACCGAGCACAAGCGCCACACGCCAATTACGGTGTTTGACGACTTCTGGAAGAAATAAAAGCAAAACGGTAACCCCAGGTTACCGTTTTTAGTGTTTGCGCCCTCTCCCGTGGGAGAGGGTTGGGGTGAGGGCATCAGACCGCACGTCCTGGCCGGGTAAGGCGTCGCCGCCACCCGGCTCTTTTTTAACCACCACACTCCTGCTACACTGTATACCTGAACAGTATATGGAGCAGTATGTGAGCAGGCGTCAATCCGCCCCGCGTCTTGAGTTTGAAGCGGCGGCTATCTACGAATATCCCGAGCACCTTCGCCCCTGGCTTGAGGCACTGCCTAAACAGCCGGGCGTGTACATCTTTCACGGCGAAAGCGACACCCTGCCGCTCTACATCGGCAAGAGCGTTAACATTCGCAGTCGGGTATTATCCCATCTGCGTACGCCGGACGAAGCCGCCATGCTGCGCCAGTCGCGACGCATTACCTGGTTCCAGACGGCCGGAGAAATGGGCGCGCTGTTGCTGGAGGCGCGGTTGATAAAAGAACAACAGCCGCTGTTCAACAAGCGCCTGCGCCGCAACCGTCAGCTCTGCTCCCTGCAGATCAACGAGGGCAAGCCGCAGGTCGTCTACGCGCGCGACGTCGATTTTTCTCATGCCCCGAATCTCTACGGGCTGTTCGCCAATAAACGAGCCGCACTTCAGGCGCTGCAGACGCTCGCGGACGAGCTCCAGCTTTGCTACAGCCTTTTAGGTCTGGAGGCAACCACCCGCGGACGCGCCTGTTTTCGATCCGCGCTGAAGCGCTGCGCCGGTGCCTGCTGTGGGAAAGAGAGCGTTGAGGCGCACCACGCACGGCTCCTCTCCGGTCTGGGGGCCATCAGCGTGAAGTGCTGGCCCTGGGAAAGCGCCGTTGCGCTCAAAGAGGTGGGCGAGGCAATGACCCAGTATCACATCGTCAACAACTGGCTCTGGCTGGGCGCTGTCGACAACATCAACGACGCGGCAACCCTGCTGCGCACGCCCGCCGGATTTGACCACGATGGCTACAAAATTCTCTGTAAACCGGTCCTGGCCGGTAAGTTTGAGATCATTGAACTCAATGGCCTGGCAGCCATGTGATTTCGCTGAACAATAAGGTACCCTGAGCCTCCAGCAGACGCAGCGTATGGGTCCCCTCCTCCCAGCTGGCGCCCTGATCGGCCGTCAGCAATTTATCACCCAGTTGCCACGCCCCGCTTAACACAAACACCACGCCCCCGCGTGTGCCAAAGGTGGTAAAGGTACGGTCAGCCACGCGCACCTTCGCTCGGCAGCAGTCGCGACGGGTCATGATGTTGAAGTCCATCGCCATCCGCCCATCGGACAGCAGCGCTTTCACCGGCAGGTCGCCGGCAAAGCTATAGGGCTGATGGTGCTTCAGGGTATGGAAGAACGCCTGACCGGCATCCAGGGTCACCTCCCCGCCTTCCAGCAAGGTAATCACCCGATCGACGCCGGGAAACGAGGAGAATTCGCCGTTGCTGGCGATAGTCGCGATACTGGCACGCCAGTGAAAATCCCTCGTCGCGGGAGGGAAGCAGCAAATCTCACGCGTTTCGCCAGCACCATTGCGCCAGAGGCTGACCGGCATCTTACGGATATCAAAGAACTCCATCACCACTCCTGAATGGCACAACCCGTGCCAGGGCAAGGATATCGCTATCGTTGCTGTCTTGATTGTTATCGTTGGGTATTCACAGAAACAGTATCGGCAGCAGAGCGGGCAGGCCTTAGCGCAACGTTAATAAAAATGCTAACGCCATGACTCTACGAACATTCTCTGAAGCGACTACAGGAGGATACCGCGCTGGCGGCGGCAGGCAAGAGGGCAGGAAAGAAAAACCGCCGGTCCTGTCCACAGCGATTGCGCTTTTGTGGACAGGATCCCGGCGGTCTTAAGAGTGTGAACCGATTATTCGGTTGGTGCTGGCATTTTACCTTCCATCGCCGGACGTTCTGTCAGACGCTTCTCAAAATTCGCATTAAATTGTTTTTTCTGTTCCGGGGTCAGAATGTTGTAGATCTTGTTCTGAGTTTCCATGTGAGCCAGCATGCGGGCTTTGTGCTGCGCGGCCATTTTGTCAATCTGCGCTTCGGCTTTCGCCTTGTCGAAGCTGTCGCTGGCGATGATGTCATGCATCGCACGACGCTCTTCAAGCGGAGGACGTTTCATCTGGTCGCGTTCACCTTTTCTGATGTCGCGGATCTGCTGCTTCTGCGCATCCGTCAGGTTGAGATCCTTAAACATCATCATCTCGTTGTGCATACCCGGACCTTTATGATGCATCATCATTTTGCCTTCAGCAGGCGCGGCAGTGGTGGTGGTCGCAGTATCTGCGGCGAACGCCATGCTGGTAGCGCCCAGAGCCAGGGTAGAAGCAACAAACAGTGCAGTAAACTTACGCATAATTTATTTCCTTTCTTTCAGTTATTCTTCGGCGCTATGCCGTGTTGACGAGATTAACTTTACGGGGTTTATCGTCAATTAGTCAGAGCAACGGTAAAACAATGAAAGTGTAAAAAACAAATTTTCGCCAAATGTGGAGGAAATAAGGATAAAGCGTGGAGAGTTGCAACAAAAAATATTCAATGCGATGATTTTAAAGCGATTTAGCAGAATTATAACGGAGTGAAGGTGAATAATAAAGCAATTCACCAGGAATATTCTGCAAAACAAGCGCAAGCGCCTTAATCGTTAAGAAAAGTTTTTTACTTCCCCCTCCCGAATGATGAGAGGGGAAAGGTTCAGGATATTTTTTCCAGCATCAGCCCGGCCCGCAGGCCAAACGCGACGGTGGGGTTAGGGAATAAAACATACTCGGTGGTTTTCTGCACCTCGTAACGCTCCTCGCCATCCTCGGCCAGCAGCGCCCCTTTGCGAAACGGGGTGAAGTTCAGAGTATGCGCGGCCATATGCAGCAGGAAGGCATCGCTGCGGCGCGTGATCTGCTGTACGACCCGGTACCGCTCAACGGGTTGATGCGCGTGCTCGGGAGCCTTTCCTCCCAGCAGCGCCCGAAGGGCGAGATGCGTAGGCGCAAAGCGAGTGAGATCGTTCTGGCCAAACGGCAGCGCTTTCCCCAGCTCCAGCGTACAGGACAACGCACCAAAGTTCTCACAGGTGAAGTGCGTAAAGGTTCCGCCCGGCGACTGGTGAAAGACCAGCGCCTCCAGCCCGGCGTCTCCCAGCCAGCTCAGGAAATCTTCCTCCCACGGCTGATTGCGCTGCGGCAGAACGCCAAAGCGAACATGGTAAGACGCGCGGATGGCCGTATGCAGATCCAGATGCCAGCGCACGGGCCCCGCAGCGGCAAAAAACGCGGTCACCACGTTCTCCAGCCACGCTGCCCGCGCCGTTTCGTCGCCCTGCGGAAACTGCGACCAGCGCCCGCCGAACATGCGGTTAATGTCGCTGACCAGATACCGTTTGTTTTGCGCCAGCGCAGGGGGATTGCCCAGCACCACCAGCACGCGGCACGTCAGGGCAATTTCATTGCGATACAGCGCGCGCAGCAGCAGATCGACAATCTCAACGGGTGCCGTTTCATTCCCGTGAATGCCCGTTGAAAGCAGCAGCGAGAGATCGCTTTTTGCGGTCGGCGTCAGCTCAAGCACCCCGCGCCCCAGCCACCGCCAGCGAAATGAGGGGCCGTCCCCCTCTTTCTGTTCCGGCGTCTCATCGGCCAGGGTCAGCGCCAGTAAATTTTCCATATCCACTCCTTTAGCGCTGGAACGGGTAAACCGATCCCAGCTGCAGGATTGTCGATAACGCGTCCAGCGCCTCGCGTCCTTCACGCAGAAGCTGCGGGTCAACCAGATCCGCCTGCGTTAGCCGATCGCGATAGTAGCGATCGACCCAGTCATTCAGACGGGTAAAGAGCGTATCGTTCATCATGACCGCCGGATTAACCGCCTGCATTTCGTCCTGGGTCAAGACCACGCGCAGACGTAAACAGGCTGGGCCACCGCCGTTAGCCATGCTTTCGCGCAGATCAAACACGCGCAGTTCGTCAATCGGGTTATCGGCCTTCACCAGCTCGGTCAGGTAGCGCCACACGCCCTGATGATCCCGGGACTCCTGCGGCAGGACCAGCATCATGCTGCCGTCATCGCGGCTCAGCAGCTGGCTATTGAACAGATACGTTTCGACCGCATCCTGCACGCTCACCGCCTCCGTTGGCACCTGAATTGGCGTGAAGCCGCGCACGCGCTCATGCAGCGTGGCGAGCAGCTTCTCCTGATGGGCAAACGCCTGCTCGTGGCAGAACAGCACCTGGCGGTTGGAAACGGCAATCACGTCGTTGTGGAACACGCCCTGATCGATCACATGCGGGTTTTGCTGGGCAAAAATCACCTGGGAAGGATTGACCTGGTTCAGGCGGGCAACCGCCTGGCTGGCCGCCAGCGTCTGACGCGCAGGATAACGGGTTGGCGCATCGTGCCCCCCCTCTTCTCGTCCGTAGATAAACAGCTGCAGGCCCGGGTCGCCATAATCGCCCCCCAGGCGGTTATGGTTGGCCGCGCCTTCGTCGCCAAACATCGCCACCTGCGGCAGGGCCTGATGCACCTCAAAATGGGCGTCCTGGCTGAAAATGGCGCGCAGCACGCGCTCGGTGGTTTCCGCTTCGGTGGCGCGGTGGAATTTATTGTTCAGGTTCGCCACCGTCAGATGAACTTTGCCATCCAGCGTATCGGCTGACGGCGCGACGGTCGCGGCGTTGGCCACCCACATCGAAGAGGCCGAGCTTGCCGCCGAGAGGAGGTGTGGCGTCTGCGTACCCGCTTTTTCAACCACCTGCTCATCGGTGCCGCTAAAACCGAGCTGACGTAATACCGCCACGTTCGGACGCTCCTGCGGCGGGATCACCGCCTGCGGGAAACCGGCATCCGCCAGCGCCTTCATTTTTAGCAGCCCCTGCTTCGCCGCCAGCTTCGGGTTCGAGACCTGAAAGCGGTGCTTCGTCGAGGCTTCATTACCAAAAGAGAGACCGGCATAGTGGTGCGTCAGCCCCACCAGCCCGTCAAAGTTAACTTCACGCGCTTTCATGACGATCCCCTCCGGTAAAATCCAGCCCCGGATTAAGCGTCTCCGGCAGCGTCAACGCCGGGGTTTCCAGGCTCGCCATCGGCCACGCGCAGTAATCGGCGGCATACCACGCGCTGGCGCGATGGTTGCCCGACGCGCCCACACCGCCGAACGGCGCGGTGCTCGCGGCCCCGGTCAGCGGTTTATTCCAGTTCACAATCCCGGCGCGTGCTTCCAGCAGCAGTTGTTCAAACTTCTCGCGATGCGCCGAAATCAGCCCGCTCGACAGGCCGTAGCGGGTGTTATTGGCCATCGCAATGGCCGCATCAAAATCGTCGTAGCGCCAGACGCACAGCAGCGGGCCAAAGACCTCTTCATCCGGCACGTTGCTCGCGCCGCTCATCTCAACGATGCCCGGCGTCAGCAGCGAGGTACCCGGCTGAACCTGCTTCGGCTCGAGCAGGGTTTTCGCGCCGCGCGCAACGTGGTCCTGCCAGGCCCTCAGCACGTTCAGCGCGGCCTGTTCGGAAATCAGCCCGCCGATAAACGGCTGCGGATCGGCATTCCACGCGGCAGGCACCAGACGCGCGCTCACTTCTACCAGACGCTTCAGGAAGGCATCCCCCTGCGCGCCGCGCTTGACCAGCAGGCGGCGGGCGCAGGTGCAGCGCTGTCCGGCGGTAATAAAGGCGGACTGAATCGTCAGGTGAACCGCGGCGTCGATATCATCAGGATCTTCCACAATCAGCGGGTTGTTGCCGCCCATCTCCAGCGCCAGAATTTTTTCCGGCTGCCCCGCCAGCTGGCGGTGCAGCTGATAGCCCGTCCCGGCGCTGCCGGTAAACAGCAGGCCGTCGATATCGCTCAGCGCGCTCAGCGCCTGGCCGGTTTCACGTCCGCCCTGCACCAGGTTCAGCACGCCCGGCGGCAGGCCGGCCTGTTCCCACAGCTTAACCACCGCCTCGCCGGTTAATGGCGTGAGCTCGCTCGGTTTGAAAATAACGGTATTGCCCGCCAGCAGCGCGGGCACAATGTGGCCATTCGGCAGATGCCCCGGGAAGTTGTACGGACCAAACACCGCCAGCACGCCGTGCGGACGGTGGCGCAGCGTGGCCGCGCCGTCCGGCATGTCGGTATGCTGTTCGCCGGTACGGGTATGGTACGCCTTGACCGAAATGGCGATTTTATTGATCATCGCCGTCACTTCGGTTGTCGCTTCCCAGCGCGGTTTACTGGTTTCAGACGCGATGATGCGCGTCAGTTCAGCCTTGTTTGCCTCCAGCAGCCCGGCAAACTTTTCAACAATTGCCTGGCGCACGGCGAAAGGCTGTTTTGCCCACGCCGGAAACGCACGGCGAGCGGCATGGCAGGCCTGTTCTACCTGCGCGGCGCTGGCGTCATGCCCCTTCCAGAGCACCTCTTTTCCAACCGGATTGGTCTTTACGCGCTGTTCGCCTTCGCCCGTGACCCAGTCACCGTTAATCCATAATGTCATGCTGTTTTCTCCTCAGGGCAGAGACGCACCAGGCGAACCTTATCGCCGGCGTTACATTTCAGGGCATCGAGCTCAGCAGCCGTCAGCACCAGACGTTCACATTTCGGGTTGGTTCGCACCAGCATGGCGCGGAAGTTGGCGTAATTTTCGTTCGCCACCAGGCATGCGGGCCAGTCGCCCGGCGCGGGCTGGCCTTCAGAGACCTCAACCAGCCGGCTTTTACGGATTGCGCGCACGCGGTCGATATCGCACTCAAGCGTAGGCCCGCCGTCAAAGATGTCGACATAGTTCCGGTAACGGAAGCCCTCTTTCTCCAGCACCGCGCGGGCGGGGGCGGTTTGCGGATGCACTTCGCCGATCACCGCCTGCGCTTCCGGGCTGAGGAAATGGGTATAGATAGGATGCTTCGGCATCAGTTCGGCAATAAAAGCTTTCTGGCCGGTACCGCACAGGTAGTCCGCCCGGCTGAACTCCATCGAGAAGAAGCGCTCGCCCAGGCTCTCCCAGAACGGCGAGTAGCCGGTGTCGTCGATCACGCCGCGCATCTCTGCGACCACTTTTTCGTTAAAGCGATCGCGGAAGGCGGCCATAAACATAAAGCGCGATTTGGAGAGCAGATAGCCGTTGCCCTCTTTGCGCCACGCCGGATCGAGGAACAGCGTGCACAGCTCGCTGGCCCCCGTGTGGTCATTACAGAGAAACAGCGTGGGCAGCGCGTTATAGACGTTCAGCTCTTTCGAGGCGTGAACCATGGTGCCGACGCGGTAGTTGTACCACGGGTCGTTAAGCCCGACGGCCACTTCAATGGCGCAGATCCCGGCCACGGTTCCCGTGTCGGTGTCTTCCAGCACGAACACATACCCCTGCTCGCTTTTTGGCAACGTCCCCTGCCAGGTATGCAGGGCGCGCTCGATGCGCGCCGACAGCGTTTTTTCATCGGCAGGAAGCGAGGTCAGCCCGCCTCCCGTCTTACCGGCAAGCTGCATGAGCCCGGCGAGATCGCCGCGCTCAACGGGACGGATGACCATCATGATGACACCCCGGATTTCACTTTTTCACACGCCAGCGCAAAACGGTCCAGACCGGTTTGCACCTCTTCCTCGCTGACGATCAGCGCAGGCGCAAAACGCACCACGTTGGCACCGGCAATCAGCACCATTACGCCCACTTTTGCCGCTTCCTGTGAAATAAGTTTAGCTTTCCCGGCAAACTCAGCGGTGAGCTCGCAGCCGATTAACAGCCCCAGACCGCGAATTTCTTTAAACAGCCCCGTTTTGCTGTTGATGGCATTCAGACGCTCGACAAACCAGTCGTGACGCTGCTTAACGCCTTTCAGCACCTCAGGAGTGTTAATGATATCGAGAACCTGTCCGGCAACGGCGGTAGCCAGCGGGTTGCCGCCGTAGGTGGTGCCGTGGGTGCCCACGGTCATTACGCTGGCGAATTTATCGGTGGTCAGCATCGCCCCAATCGGGAAGCCGCCGCCCAGCGCTTTGGCGGTCGAAAGCACGTCCGGCGTCACGCCGTAGTGCATATAGGCATACAGCTCGCCGGTGCGGCCCACGCCGGTCTGCACTTCGTCGAAAATCAGGACCGCATCGTGACGATCGCACAGCTCGCGCAGCCCCTGCAGGAAGGCTTTTTGCGCCGGAAGCACGCCGCCTTCGCCCTGCATCGGCTCGACGATCACCGCGCAGGTGGTGTCGTTAATCAGCTCGCTGGCGGACTGCAGATCGTTATAGATGCCGTGACGAATATCCGGCGGCAGCGGTGCGAAATCCTGCGAGTAGGAAGGCTGACCGCCCGCGCTGACGGTAAAGAGCGTGCGCCCGTGGAAGGCATTTTTAAACGCCACGATGCCGCTCTTGTGGGTACCAAATTTATCGTGCGCATATTTGCGCGCCAGCTTCAGCGCCGCCTCGTTGGCTTCCGCCCCCGAGTTACAGAAAAAGACTTTTTCGGCGAACGTCGCGTCGATCAGTTTTTTGGCCAGGCGCAGCGCAGGCTCGTTGGTAAAGCCGTTGCCGGTATGCCAGAACTTCGCCGCCTGGTCGTTCAGCGCCTGACGCAGCGCCGGGTGCGCATGACCCAGCGCGTTGACCGCAATCCCACCTGCAAAGTCGATATACTCTTTACCCTGCTGATCCCACAGGCGCGAGCCTTCCCCACGAACCGGAATAAAAGCCGCCGGAGCGTAAACCGGCATCATCCATTCATCGAAATTTTCACGCGTAATTGACAGAGACATAGCGACCTCATCCGGTAAATAAAAGGTTATTTGAATGTTAAATAATTGAGTGTTTGCACTGTGAATGTAGATTGCAGCCTTCGTGCCAGCCAGCGATAAAAATGCATAAACGGGTTGAGGTAACAGAATATCAACAAGTTACGACATGGAGTTATTCACTGTTAGTGCATAAAAAGTGAATATTTTTACGACAAGCGGCGCTTTGCCGCATGAAAATCAGAAAGAGTATGCACAGGCCAAATATAATTCTGGAATTGTGATCGCTCACGAAATTTATCGGTCATTTACGCCCTGTTTGGGGGCGAAGCGCGTCAGAATGGTGCAAATATTGCACCACCGGCATTATCTGTCGCAGTTATTGGTCGAACCCGGTAACAGTTGACGCAAATTCTGCTACCATCCATGCACTATTCACCTTGCACTGGCAGCGACTATGAAATTTGTCTCTTTTAATATCAACGGCCTGCGTGCCCGCCCTCATCAGCTTGAAGCTATCGTTGAGCAACATCAGCCAGATGTGATCGGCCTGCAGGAGACAAAGGTTCACGACGACATGTTCCCCCTCGAAGAGGTGGCGAAACTCGGCTACAACGTCTTCTATCACGGTCAGAAAGGACACTATGGGGTCGCGCTGCTCACCAAAGCACCGCCGGTTTCCGTGCGTCGCGGCTTCCCTGGCGACGGTGAAGAAGCGCAGCGCCGCATCATCATGGCGGAAGTGCCTTCTGCGCTCGGGAATATCACGGTCATTAACGGGTATTTCCCGCAGGGTGAAAGCCGTGACCATGAAACCAAATTCCCGGCCAAAGCGAAGTTTTATCAGGATCTGCAGGACTTCCTGACAACTGAACTCAAAAAAGAGAATCCGGTGCTGATCATGGGCGACATGAACATTAGCCCGACGGATCTCGATATCGGTATTGGCGAAGAGAACCGCAAACGCTGGCTGCGTACCGGCAAATGCTCCTTCCTGCCGGAAGAGCGTGAGTGGATGGAGCGCCTGCTGGGCTGGGGCCTGGTGGATACCTTCCGCAATGCCAACCCGGAAACGCAGGATCGCTTCTCCTGGTTTGACTACCGCTCAAAAGGCTTTGACGACAACCGTGGCCTGCGTATAGACCTGCTGCTGGCCAGTTCGCCGCTGGCCGAGCGCTGCATCGAAACCGGGATCGACTACGATATCCGCAGCATGGAAAAACCGTCTGACCACGCGCCGGTATGGGCTAAATTCAAGCTGTAATGACGCGTGAACATTCGAAAAATCGCTTTCCTGTGCGCCCTTCTGGGCGCATTTATTCTGACGTTTGTCATGCTTCCCCCGGGCCCCCTCTCCCTGGAAGGGATTAAAACTCACCAGCAGGCGTTACTTTCCCATGTCGACCACGCGCCGCTGCGTTGCGCGCTGATCTTTTTTGCGATCTATGTGGCGGTCTCCGCCCTGTCGATACCCGGCGCGGCGATCCTCACCCTGCTGGGCGGGGCGTTATTTCCCCTGTGGGAAGGCACCGCGCTGGTCTCGTTTGCCTCCACGCTCGGGGCCACGCTGGCCATGCTCGCCAGTCGTTATCTGCTGCGCGACGGGGTCCAACGTCGGTTTGCTCAGCAGATGAAAACGGTGAACGCCGGTATGTCGCATGACGGCGCGGGCTATCTTTTTGCCCTGCGCCTGATGCCCCTGTTCCCATTTTTCCTGGTGAATTTGCTGATGGGGCTGACCCGGATTGGCGTATTTCGCTACTGGTGGGTCAGCCAGGTCGCCATGCTGCCCGCCACGATTATCTTTCTGAACGCCGGGCGCGAGCTGGGAAAAGTGACCTCGCTGCGCGATATTTTGTCGCCGGGCATGATATTCGCCTTTACACTACTGGGGTTATTACCGCTGGTCACCCGCCGGCTGTTTTCCCGTTATCTCCCGTCTGCTAAAAAGTGAGGCATTATGCGCCGTGTGCGTTTTTGCGCGTTCCTGATCGGTCTGCTGCTGGCAGCCCCCCTCTCTGCCGCCGAAAGCTGGCACGCTATCCAACAACAGGCCAAAGGCCAGACCGTCTGGTTTAACGCCTGGGGCGGCGATCCGGCTGTCAACCGCTACCTTGAGTGGGTCAGCGGTGAGATGCAAACGCACTATGCCATTACCCTCAAAATCGTCCCGCTGGCGGATGCCGCCGACGCGGTAAAACGTATTCAGACCGAAGCCGCCGCGGGGCGTAAGGCCAACGGCTCGGTTGACCTGCTGTGGGTTAACGGCGAAAACTTCCGCACGTTAAAAGAAGCGAACCTGCTGCAAACCGGATGGGCGCAGACGCTGCCAAACTGGCGCTATGTCGATACCCGCAAGCCCGTTACGGAGGATTTTGCGATTCCTACAGACGGCGCGGAATCCCCGTGGGGCGGTGCGCAGCTGACCTTTATCGCCCGCAAAGCCAGCATGCCGACGCCGCCGGAGGATCCTCAGGCGCTGCTGGCTTACGCGCAGCAGCACCCGGGCAAGGTCAGCTATCCTCGCCCGCCCGATTTTACCGGCACGGCATTTCTTGAGCAGCTGCTTCTGACGCTCACCGATCGCCCTGAGGCTTTACAAAAAGCACCCGATGAAACGTTTGACCACGTTACCGCGCCGCTCTGGGCCTACCTCGATAAGCTGCACCCGCTGCTGTGGCGCGAAGGCAAAGACTTCCCCCCTTCACCCGCGCGCATGGACACCCTGCTTGCCCGCGGCAGTCTGAACCTGTCGCTGACATTTAACCCGGCCCATGTGCAGCAGAAAGTGGCGAGCAGCGAACTGCCCGCCGACAGCTACAGCTTTGGTTTCCATAGCGGGATGCTCGGCAACGTCCATTTTGTGGCGATTCCGGCCAATGCCAGCGCGAGCGCGGGGGCGAAAGTGGTCGCTAATTTCCTGCTGTCACCGCGGGCGCAAATCCGCAAGGCCGACCCGGCCATATGGGGAGACCCAAGCGTACTGGATGTGAAAACGCTGCCCGAAGACGAAGCCAAACAGCTGCTCGCCCACATGCCGCAGGGGCTGCCGAAGGTGCTTGCAGAGCCGCAGTCAGCCTGGGTGAACGCGCTGGAGCAGGAATGGCTGCGTCGTTACGGCACCCGCTGAGCGGGCTTGTCTGGCTGGCGATGGCGGTGATTTATCTGCCGATCCTGCCCGCTGGCGTCATGCTGTTCGCACCGGCGTTTTCGGTGACAAACTGGCAGCGGCTGCTGAACGATCCGCAGCTACCTCAGGCGACCGTCGCCACGCTGGTCTCAACGCTCATCGCCACGCTGGGGGCGTTGCTGATTGCCCTTTTCCTCGTCAGCCTTCTGTGGCCTGGTAAGCGCTGGCGACGTCTCACGACCCGCCTGCCGTGGCTACTCGCGATCCCCCATGTGGCGTTCGCCACCGGCGCGTTACTGCTGTTTGCCGAGGGCGGTCTGTATTATCAGATCTGCACCGTCTGTTCTCCGCCGTTTGACCGCTACGGCGTCGGTCTGGGCCTGACGCTCGCGGTCAAAGAGAGTGCGTTTGTCCTGTGGGCCATTTACGCCGTCCTGCCGGAAAAACGGCTCGCACTGCAGAAGATCGTCCTGCAAACCTTTGGCTATGGATGTTTTCAGACGCTCAGCTGGCTGATCCTTCCGGCGATTGCGCCCGTTCTCGGCGCGGTGATGCTGGCGGTGCTGGCGTGGTCGCTGTCGGTCGTGGACGTGGCGATCGTGCTCGGGCCCGGCAACCCGCCTACCCTGGCCGTGCTGGCCTGGCAGTGGCTGAGCCAGGGCGACGCCCAGCAGCAGGCAAAAGGGACGCTGCTGTGCCTGCTTCTCCTCGTGCTGCTGGCCGCGCTTGCCGCACTTGGGTACGGTTTATGGAAGGCATGGCGCCGCAGGGTTCCGGACCTCAGCGGGACACGCCGCAGGTCTGAGTGCGTTCTGCCTGAACGTACACTCAGCGGCTTTCTGCCCGCGTGTGGCATCCTGTGCGCCGCGGTGCTGCTGATACTGGCACAGCGGGACGACGTGGGTCCCGTGGGGACCAGCCTTTCCTTCGGGCTGCTTTCGAGCCTGATCGCCCTGCTCATCAGCGTTCTCTGGCTGGAATGGGGCCCGCAGCGCGGCACACTGTGGGTATGGTCACCGCTCGCCCTTCCGGCGCTGCCGCTCGTCACCGGGCAATACTTTATTGCTTTGCATCTGGGACTCGACGGAAACTATGCCGCCGTGCTCTGGAGCCACCTCCTGTGGGTATTACCGTGGACGCTGCTGGTGCTGCAACCCGCCTGGCGGCGGATCGATCCCCGACTTGTTCTTACCGCCAGAACGCTCGGCTGGCAACGGGAAAAAATATTCTTGCTGCTGAAATGCACCCTGCTGGTGCGCCCTGCGCTGCTGGCCTTTGCCACCGGCTTTTCCGTCAGCATGGCACAATACATGCCGACGCTGTGGCTGGGCGCGGGGCGTTTCGCCACGCTGACCACCGAAACCGTCGCGCTCAGCAGCGGAGGCAGCATCCCGATTCTCGCTAACCGGGCGCTGGGATTACTGCTGGTCACGGGCACGGTGTTTGGTCTTGCCGCCCTGTTATCCCGGCTCGCGGGCCGCTACCGTCAAGGATTACGATAATGCTGAAGGTAAAAGATCTCACCATCGAACCGCTTTTCCGCGAGGTCAGTTTTTGCGTGCCCCGCGGGGAGATCGTCACCCTGATGGGGCCGTCCGGCAGCGGAAAATCGACCCTTTTTGCGTGGATGGTCGGCGCGCTGTCAGACGATTTCCAGGCACGGGGCGAACTGTGGCTCGACGCGCGTCGCTGCGACGGACTTCCCGTGGAGTCCCGCGGGCTGGGTATTCTCTTTCAGGACGCGCTGCTGTTCGACCCGTTCAGCGTCGGGCAAAATTTGCTGCTGGCACTGCCTGAACGACTCGCCGGGCGCGCGCGTCGGGAAGCGGTCGAACAGGCGCTGGATTCCGCCGGGCTGAGCGGTCATTACGCCAGCGATCCGGCCACCCTTTCCGGCGGGGAGCGCGCCCGGGTCAGCCTGCTGCGGGCCCTGCTCGCGGAGCCGCAGGCGCTGCTGCTGGATGAACCGTTCAGCCGCCTCGATAAAGCGTTGCGGGCCTCATTTCGGGCATGGGTGTTTGACGCCGTCCGCGCGCGCAATATTCCGGTGGTGCTGGTCACGCACGATGAAGACGATATTCCGCCCGGCGGCGAGCTGATTGAGATTTCTCGCTGGCAATAATGTGCTAACGCAATGTTTTCCGATTCGGGAGAGACGACAATGCCCCCCTCTTTTACTGACGTCAGGTTATTCGATGAAACGTGTTTCTCAACTGACCGCGCTGGCCCTGCTCTGCGGCCTCGCTTCTTTTTCCTCGCTGGCGGCTGATATGCCCAACGCCATCACGCTGTCTCAGCTTCAGGCGCAGCACGGCACGCCTGTCGACACCCGCGCCAGCGCGTTTTACAACGGCTGGCCGCAGACGCTCAGCGGCCCCTCCGGGCATGAACCCGCTGCACTCAACCTTGCTGCCGCCTGGCTCAGCGCCATGAGCGACGAGCAGATTGCGCTTTGGGCAAAACTGCATCAGCTTACCCCTGCAACGGTCATCGCCCTGTACGGCGACGAGAACGATAACCTGGCGGTGAAAGCCCGCCTGGAGAAAGCCGGATACCGCCACGTTTCGCTGCTCAGCGATGCACTGCAGACACCCGACCGCCTTCAGCGCCTGCCTCATTTTGAACAGCTGGTTTACCCGCAGTGGATCCACCGCCTCCAGCAGGGTAAACCCGTGACCGCCGCGCCGTCGGGTGACTGGAAAGTGATCGAAGCCGCCTGGGGCGCACCGAAGTTTTACCTGCTGAACCACATTCCCGGCGCGGGCTACATCGATACTAACGAAGTGGAAAGCGAGCCGCTGTGGAATAAAGTCTCCGACGACAAGCTGAAAGCGATGCTGGCGAAGCACGGGATCCGCCACGACACCACCGTCATCTTGTATGGTCGTGACGTTTACGCCGCCGCGCGCGTGGCGCAGATTATGCTGTATGCGGGCGTGAAGGATGTGCGTATTCTCGACGGCGGCTGGAAGGCGTGGTCAGATGCAGGCCTCCCGGTTGAGCGCGGCACGCCCGGCAAAGTGACGCCAGCCCCCGATTTCGGCGCGCCAATCCCCGGCCAGCCGCAGCTGATGGTCGATATGGAACAGGCGCGCGGGATGCTGCACCGTCAGGATGCCTCCCTGGTCAGCATTCGTTCGTGGCCGGAGTTCATCGGCGAAACCAGCGGCTACAGCTACATCAAGCCAAAAGGTGAAATAGCCGGTGCCCGCTGGGGTCATGCGGGCAGCGATGCTACCCACATGGAGGATTTCCATAACCCGGATGGCACCATGCGCAGTGCGGACGACATCGCCGCCCAGTGGAAGCGCTGGAATATTCTGCCGGAACAGCACGTCGCGTTTTACTGCGGCACCGGCTGGCGGGCGTCCGAAACCTTTATGTACGCCCGGGCGATGGGCTGGAAGAATATCGCCGTCTATGACGGCGGCTGGTACGAATGGAGCAGTCACCCGCAGAACCCGGTGACAACCGGTGAGCGCGGGCCAGAAAGCGCTCTCTAAGGGGTGAGTGACTTCAGCGTCACGTAGCCGCTCCAGACGCGCGTTGTGGTGGTCAGCCAGCACAGCGCGCCGAATATCCACGCGAATAGCGTAAAGTGCGCCGGGAAGAGGCAGCACAGCACAAACAGCGCGATGGTCTCCGTCCCTTCCGTTAACCCACCGATGTAATAAAACGACTTGTGCGCATAGCCGGGGTTGTCGATGTCGTGCTTCGCGGCCAGCGCCGCAAACGCCAGAAAACTGCTGCCGGTACCAATAAACGCAAACAGCAGCCAGGCGGCCGCCAGCGCATTCTCTGCGGGAGCAGCGAGCGCAAAGCCAAACGGCACCAGGGCGTAGAACAGAAAGTCGAGCGCGATATCGAGAAATCCTCCCGCATCGGTCAGCCCCCTGCGGCGCGCCAGCGCCCCGTCCAGACCGTCCAGCAGGCGGTTCAGCACGATGACGACCAGCGCCGCCGGATACCAGCCGAGGGCCAGAAACGGCAGCGCCAGCACGCCAATCGCAAACCCGGTCAGGGTTAATCCGTCGGGCGTAATGCCCGGCCTGTCCAGCACGGAAACCAGACGATTCAGAACGGGCTTTACCCGCGGGTGCAGGTGACGGTCAAGCATGAGGCGTCTCATTAAACGTGGCGCACAGCCCCTGAGCCGGAATATCCAGCGCGGCATTAAAGCGGGCGGAGAGATTCTGAAAGGCAATGAGCGCCGTCATCTCGGTGATGGCGTCATCCGTAAAGTGGCGCTTCAGCGCCGTTCTGATGGCCTCATCCGCCCGGGGTGGCGTTGCGGTCACCGCCTCGGCGTAGGCCAGCGCCGCGCGCTCCTGTTCGGAGAACAAAGTGGAATCCTGCCAGTCCCCCACGGCCTGAACCTTATCCAGCGCGCCGCAGCGCTCGGCCAGCCGCAGGCTGTTGGCATCAATACAGAAAGCACAGTGGCAGAGCTGGGACACCCGCGTCATGAGCAGCGAACGAAGCACGGGCGTCAGGCGCGCGCGACGACGCTCCAGAAAACCGACAAACAGCGCCACCAGCCAGAACAGACGCGGCATGCGCCCCCACCAGCGGGTGGGATTCAGCACCGCGCCAAAATGCTTTTTCTGCATGGCGGCAATCGGTTTAAGGCTGGCGGGAAGGGATTCGATAGGGGCAACCCAGGCGGTGGTCTCTTTCACCTGATTCTCCTGATTACTGGACTCTGAGAAAGGGCACGATAATATGTCTTTTTTCGCTATCAATTATTGACGACCATGCTGAAAACACTCGATGTCGTTGCCGCCATCATCGAAAAAGACGACAAAATTTTACTGGCGCAGCGCCCTGCCCACGCCGACCAGCCGGGCATGTGGGAATTTGCAGGCGGCAAAGTCGAGGCGGGTGAAACCCAGCCCGAGGCGCTTATCCGCGAGCTGCGCGAAGAGTTGGGTATTGAAGCGCTGCCTGCGCAATACGTGGCCAGCCACCAGCGCGAAGTCTCGCAGCGGTTAATCAACCTGCACGCCTGGCACGTTCCTGCGTTTAGCGGCGAGCTCACGGCGCACTACCACAGCGCGCTGGCGTGGTGTACGCCGGAAGAGGCGTTTGGCTACGCCCTGGCCCCCGCGGATATTCCGCTGCTGGAAGCGTTTATTGTTTTACGCGACGCCAGACCAGCGGGTTCGTGCCGATAACGCGCTCGTCGCGCTGGCACTGCAACAGCACGCCGTCCGCTTTCACCACGGCCCCTTCCGAGTAGTTCTGATTCTGATAGATACAGCACTGATTGCAGGGCTGCACCGTTTGATTCTGACCGCTGGAGCTAAACACTTCCGGCGGCACATTCACTTCCACATCCGGACGAATGCGGTCAGCCTGCGCGCCAGCAGTGAAGATCAGACATAACGCGGTGAGTAGATAACGGTTCATAGACACATCTTCCTGTTGTTCCTTGATAATGACTATAACGGTAAACCAGAGCGGAACCTTTAATTTATCTCTTCATCGCTTTTGGTTATGACACAGCACATGTCATTAATTTCCCTTTCGCCCTACATTTCTGCTTGCCACACAAAGCGGTACGGGTGGTATAGTCAAAAAAACAACACAAAACGTATAAGTCATATACAAACATTATTATAAGAGGTTCTTATATCTATGGATCAGACACGCTCTCTGGAAAGTTTCCTTGCCCATGTTCAGCAGCGCGACCCGCACCAAAGCGAGTTCGCGCAGGCCGTGCGTGAAGTGATGACCACCCTGTGGCCCTTCCTTGAACAAAACCCGCGCTATCGCCAGATGTCTCTGCTTGAACGCCTTGTCGAGCCAGAGCGCGTGATCCAGTTCCGCGTGACGTGGGTGGACGATCGCAATCAGGTGCAGGTCAACCGCGCGTGGCGCGTGCAGTTTAACTCGGCCATTGGCCCGTTTAAGGGCGGCATGCGCTTCCATCCTTCCGTGAACCTGTCGATCCTGAAATTCCTCGGCTTCGAGCAGACCTTTAAAAACGCCCTCACCACGCTGCCGATGGGCGGCGGGAAAGGCGGAAGCGATTTCGATCCGAAAGGCAAAAGCGAAGGCGAAGTGATGCGCTTCTGCCAGGCGCTGATGACCGAACTCTACCGTCACCTCGGCCCGGATACCGACGTTCCTGCCGGTGATATCGGCGTCGGCGGACGTGAAGTGGGCTTTATGGCCGGGATGATGAAAAAGCTCTCCAACAACAGCGCCTGCGTCTTTACCGGCAAGGGGCTGTCGTTTGGCGGGAGCCTGATTCGCCCGGAAGCGACCGGGTACGGCCTGGTTTACTTCACCGAGGCCATGCTCAAGCGCCACGGTTTAGGCTTTGAAGGCATGCGCGTCGCGGTGTCCGGCTCCGGTAACGTGGCGCAGTACGCGATTGAGAAAGCGATGCAGTTTGGCGCTCGCGTGGTAACCGCCTCTGACTCCAGCGGCACGGTGGTGGATGAAGCGGGCTTTACGGCAGAGAAGCTGGCGCGCCTGTGTGAAATCAAAGCCAGCCGCGATGGCCGCGTGGCGGATTATGCCCGGGAGTTTGGCCTGACCTACCTGGAAGGAAAACAGCCGTGGGGCGTGCCGGTGGATATCGCCCTGCCGTGCGCCACGCAGAACGAGCTGGACGTTGAAGCCGCACGCACGTTGATTAGCAACGGCGTAAAAGCGGTGGCCGAAGGGGCGAACATGCCGACCACCATCGACGCGACCAATCTGTTCCTGGACGCGGGCGTGCTGTTTGCACCGGGCAAGGCTGCCAACGCGGGCGGCGTGGCAACCTCCGGCCTCGAGATGGCGCAAAACGCCGCGCGTCTCGGCTGGAAGGCGGAAAAAGTGGACGCGCGCCTGCACCATATCATGCTGGATATTCACCACGCCTGCGTGGAGTACGGCGGTGAAGCGTCGCAAACCAACTACGTGCGCGGGGCGAATATCGCCGGGTTCGTGAAGGTGGCAGATGCCATGATTGGGCAGGGTGTGATTTAAGGTTTATATCGTGCGGCCGGGTGCCCTCACCCCAGCCCTCTCCCACAGGGAGAGGGAGAAAACCGGGCGTATCAGGCCGCGCTCTTCTTCTTTTTAAACGGTTTCTTCGCACCCGCGCCTGGTGCAACCATCCCTCTGAAGCGCTTCACCGGCGTGCTGCGCGCCTGATCGATCAGCTGGTAAAGCGTCCCCACCAGCGGCTGCATAAAGTCCTGATAGCGGCACTGCTTCTCGCTGATCTGCGTCAGCACCGATTCCCAGTGCGCGGTCATGTCCGGCCTGGCGGCCAGCTCAGGCAGGGAATGAATCAGCGCGCGGCCCGGCTCGGTCGAATGGATGTAGCGCCCCTTTTTCTCAAGAAAACCGCGCTTAAAGAGCAGCTCGATGATCCCCGCGCGGGTTGCTTCCGTACCCAGACCGTCGGTGGCGCGCAGGATCTTCTTCAGATCTTTATCCTGCACAAACCGGGCGATCCCGGTCATCGCCGACAGCAGCGTCGCATCGGTGAAATGGCGCGGGGGCTGAGTCTGACGTTCAACCACTTCGCCCTTCTCGCACAGCAGTTCGTCATCTTTAGCAACCACCGGCAGCGGCGTGCCGTCGTTCTCCTCGTCACGCTCTTTGTTCCCCAGCAGCGTGCGCCAGCCTGCTTCTGCAAGGAAACGGGCTTTAGCAATGAATTTCCCTTTCGCGATTTCCAGTTCGATTACGCATTTGCGGAACACCGCGTCCGGGCAGAACTGCATCAGGTACTGACGGGCGATCAGGTTATAGACCTTCGCTTCGTTGTCGGTCAGGTTGACGCTGCTGGCACGCGCCGTCGGGATAATCGCGTGGTGGGCGTCCACCTTTTTATCGTCCCAGCAGCGGTTATGGGTGTCCGGGTTCACCACCGGCTGCGGCAGGAGATCCGGCGCGTGCACGCTAATGGCGTTCATCACCGAATGGCGTCCGGCAAAGTGCTCTTCCGGCAGATAACGGCTATCCGAACGCGGATAGGTGATGAGCTTATGGGTTTCATAGAGCTTCTGGCAGATATCCAGCACGTTCTGCGCGCTGAGGCCAAAGCGCTTCGCGGCCTCAATCTGCAGGGCCGACAGCGAGAACGGCAGCGGCGCGGGTTCTGATTCCCGTTTATCGTTATAGCTGGTGACGATAGCGGGCTGCCCGGTAATGCGGTTAACCACATGATCGGCCAGCGGACGATGGAGCAGGCGCCCCTCTTCATCCTGATAGGATTCGCAGGCATCGCTCGGCTGCCAGACGGCGGTAAAGCGTTCGTCTTTAGGCGTGACGATATGCGCTTTCACTTCAAAAAAATCTTTGGCGACGAAGTTCTCAATCTCTTCGTCACGACGCACGACCAGCCCCAGCACCGGCGTCTGCACGCGGCCCACGGAGAGCACGCCCTGATAGCCCGCATTACGCCCAAGAATGGTGTAGGCGCGGGTCATGTTGATGCCGTACAGCCAGTCGGCGCGGGCGCGGGCTAAAGCCGAGACGCACAGCGGAATAAACTCGCTGTTGGCGCGCAGGCGCGAAATGGCTCGCTCCACCGCCTGCGGGTTAAGGTCGTTGATCAGGCAGCGCTGCACCTGCTGGCGCTTTTCCGGCGCCAGCTCCAGATAGTCCAGCACCTCATCCACCAGCAGCTGCCCTTCCCTGTCCGGGTCACCCGCGTGCACGATTTCAGCCGCTTCATGCAGGAAGCGCTTGATCACGTTCAGCTGTTTGGTGACCGAAGGCCGGGGCTGCAGGCGCCATTTTTCCGGCACGATGGGCAGATCGTTTAAATTCCAGCGGGCGTAGCGGCTGTCATAGACATCCGGCTGTGCCTGCTCAAGCAGGTGACCGATACACCAGGTAACCACCTGCCCGTTACCGCATTCGATAAAGCCGTCGCCTTTGCGATGCGGCTTAGGCAGCACGTCGGCGATGGCACGGGCCAGGCTCGGCTTTTCGGCAATAAACAACCGCATCGAATTAACGGATCTCAATCATCGGTCGGCCACCGCGCGCGGTCACCAGCTCGCCGATCGCCGTCAGGGTGATGCCGAACTCGGCGGCGGTCGCCTGAACGTCAGCTTCTGACTCCGGCGTCACCGCCAGCAGCAGGCCGCCGGAGGTTTGCGGATCGCACAGCAGGTTGCGCCACTCCTCAGGCATTTCGCCCATCAGGTGACCGTAGCTGGCGAAGTTGCGCTGGGTACCGCCCGGGACCGCGCCCTGAGCAATATAATCCTCCACGCCCGGCAGCTTCGGCACGTCCTGATACCAGATCTGCGCCTGCACGCCCGCGCCCTGACAGACCTCAGAGAGGTGTCCCAGCAGACCAAAACCGGTGACGTCGGTCATCGCCTTCACGCCGTCGATATTGGCGAATGCCGCACCGGCGAGGTTCATCTGGCACATCACTTCCGTAGCCAGACCTTTGTGCTCGGGCTTCAGCAGGGACTTTTTCTCGGCGGTGGTCAGCACGCCAATGCCCAGCGGCTTGGTGAGGAACAGCTTGCAGCCCGCCTGCGCGGTGCTGTTGCGCTTCACGCGTTCGGTCGGCACCACGCCGGTGACGGCCAGGCCGAAGATCGGTTCAGGTGCATCAATAGAGTGACCGCCGGCCAGCGCAATTCCCGCCTGCTGGCAGGCAAAACGGCCGCCATCAATCACTTCACGAGCCACTTCCGGCGGGATGGTGTTGATCGGCCAGCCCAGAATGGCAATCGCCATGATCGGCTTCCCCCCCATGGCGAAGATATCGCTGATGGCATTGGTGGCCGCAATGCGACCGAAGTCGAACGGGTTGTCGACAATCGGCATAAAGAAGTCGGTGGTGCTGATAATACTGGTGCCGTTACCTAAGTCATAAACTGCAGCATCGTCACGCGTTTCGTTGCCGACAAGCAGGTTCGGGTCGACAAACTTCGCCTGTTCACTGTGCAGGATGGTCTCCAGCACTTTCGGGGAAATTTTACAACCGCAACCGGCTCCGTGGCTGTACTGCGTTAAACGAATGGTTTGCTCGCTCATGGACGTCTCCTGTCATCTCAATCGCGCTATGGTAGCGCTCATTCCATAAAGAGGTAAGTATGACTGTCTGAATTCTGCGGCAGATGCTCAGAATCCAGACAGTTTAGCGTGCGTTATCAGAAACGGCTGACGAAAGGCGTGGTGTCCGGCACGCTGATGGTGCTGGAGGCTTTAAGCTGCGGGGTGCCGAGGTAGAGGAAGCCGACAATTTTGTCATGCTCACCGCAGCCAAAACCGTCCCGGACCGCCGGGCTTTCGGTCAGCGGGCCGGTGCGCCAGATACCGTTGAAGCCTTGTGCGACAGCGGCCATTTGCATCGCCATCACCGCACAGCCTGCGGACATTTCCTGCTCCCAAACCGGCACCTTATGGTCGGCCTGGCATTTTGCCACGACGGTGACGATCATCGGCGCGCGGAACGGAGCATTGCGCGCCTTGTCGATCCCTTTCTCATCCTGCCCGGCGGCCACCGCCCCCTGCTCCAGCAGTTGACTGAAACGATCGCGGCCTTCGCCTTCAATTACAAAGAAGTGCCATGGCTGCAGTGTGCCATGATCGGGGGCACGCATGCCGGCACGCAGAATGTTCTCCAGCTGCTCGCCTGCCGGGGCAGGTTCGGCCAGACGGGAAGCGCTACGGCGGTTAACAAGCAGTTCGAGTGCGTCCATTGGTTAACTCCTTTCTTGAAATTTACTCACAAAATTAACACGGCGGCAGATTTTGTTACAGCCTGGCAGGCGATTCCTGCTGACAAGTGGCGGTTGGGTCATTACGATAACCCAACATTACCGTCCAGTGGCGACGGAAACAGTCATTTTCTGGTTAGGGAGAATACATGCGAACCCTTTGGCGAATCATTGCCGGTTTCTTTAAATGGACGTGGAGACTGCTCAACTTCGTCCGCAACCTGGTGATGAACATCTTCTTCATCTTCCTGGTTCTGGTTTGCGCGGGCATCTGGATGCATATCAGTAACGCGAATCAGGCGCAGCATTCAACGCGCGGCGCGCTATTACTTGATATCACCGGCGTTATCGTTGATAAGCCGTCCACCAGCAGTCGCCTGAGCGTGATTGGTCGCCAGCTGTTTGGCGCAACCTCAGATCGTCTGCAGGAAAACTCCCTGTTTGATATCGTCGATACCATCCGTCAGGCCAAAAACGACCGTAACATCACCGGGATCGTGCTGGATCTGAAAGATTTTGCCGGAGGCGATCAGCCTTCAATGCAGTACATCGGTAAAGCGCTGCGCGAATTCCGCGACAGCGGCAAGCCGGTGATTGCCGTGGGCGACAGCTACAGCCAGGGGCAATATTATCTGGCGAGCTTCGCCAATAAGATCTGGCTCTCCCCACAGGGTACGGTCGATCTGCACGGCTTTGCCACCAACGGCCTGTACTACAAATCGCTGCTCGATAAGCTGAAGGTCACCACCCACGTCTTCCGCGTCGGTACGTACAAATCTGCCGTGGAGCCGTTTATCCGCGACGATATGTCCCCTGCCGCCCGCGAAGCGGACAGCCGCTGGATTGGTGAGCTGTGGCAGAACTATCTGGGCACCGTTGCCGCGAACCGTCAGATTACGCCTGAGCAGGCGTTCCCTGGCGCGCAGGGCGTGCTGGAAGGCCTGCGTAAGGTTGACGGCGATACCGCGAAATATGCGCTGGATAACAAACTGGTTGATGCCCTGGGCACCAGCGCCGAGATTGAAAAATCCCTGAGCAAGCAGTTTGGCTGGAGCAAAGAGGATAAAAACTACAGCGCCATCAGCATGTATGATTACTCGACGAAAAAGCCGGATGACAGCGGTGACAGCGTCGCGGTGGTCTTTGCCAACGGTGCGATCATGGACGGTCAGGAGACCCCGGGGAACGTGGGCGGCGATACTACCGCGTCACAAATCCGCGATGCGCGCCTCGATCCAAAAGTGAAGGCAATTGTCCTGCGGGTCAACAGCCCTGGCGGCAGCGTGAGCGCCTCCGAGGTGATCCGCGCTGAACTGGCTGCGGCGCGCGCCGCCGGTAAGCCGGTCGTCGTCTCAATGGGCGGAATGGCCGCCTCCGGAGGTTACTGGATCTCAACGCCAGCCAACTACATCGTGGCTAACCCAAGCACGCTGACCGGTTCGATTGGCATCTTCGGGGTGATCAACACCGTGGAGAACAGCCTGGATTCTCTGGGCGTGCATACCGATGGCGTAGCGACCTCTCCGCTGGCGGATGTGTCGGTGACCAAATCCCTCCCGCCGGAAGTCTCTGAGATGATGCAGCTCAGCATTGAGAACGGCTATAAACGCTTTATCACCCTGGTCGCAGACTCGCGTAAAAAAACGCCTGAGCAGATCGATCAGATTGCGCAGGGCCACGTCTGGACCGGTCAGGATGCGAAGAGCAACGGACTGGTGGACAGCCTGGGTGACTTCGATGACGCGGTGAAGAAAGCCGCCGAACTGGCGAAGCTGAAGCAGTGGCATATCGAGTATTACCAGGACGAACCGTCGTTCTTCGATATGGTCATGGACAGCATGTCCGGCTCGGTACGCGCCATGCTGCCGGAGGCGCTGCAGGCTTACCTGCCTGCGCCAGTCGCCACGGCGGCAAAAGCGATGAAGGCAGAAAGCGATAAGCTTGCGGCCTTTAACGATCCACAGAGTCGTTACGCGTTTTGCCTGACCTGCGCTAACGTCCGTTAAAAACCGTCCCCTCTTCCCGCGAAGAGGGGATTTTTTCTTTTGAAGAACAAGAACTCACTACCATGCAGAAGAAATCGATTTATGTAGCCTACACTGGCGGTACCATCGGTATGCAGCGCTCCGAAAACGGCTATATCCCCGTCTCCGGCCACCTTCAGCGTCAGCTTGCGCTGATGCCAGAATTCCACCGTCCGGAAATGCCTGACTTTACTATCCACGAATACGAGCCGCTGATGGACTCCTCCGACATGACGCCGGAAGACTGGCAGCACATCGCGGATGACATTAAAGCCCATTACGACCAGTACGACGGCTTCGTGATCCTGCACGGCACCGACACCATGGCGTTTACCGCCTCGGCGCTCTCCTTCATGCTGGAGAACCTGAGCAAGCCGGTTATCGTCACCGGGTCGCAAATCCCGCTGGCGGAGCTGCGCTCCGACGGGCAGATCAACCTGCTGAACTCCCTGTACGTGGCGGCGAATTACCCGATCAACGAAGTGTCGCTGTTCTTTAATAACCGTCTGTATCGCGGCAACCGCACCACCAAAGCCCACGCAGACGGCTTTGACGCCTTTGCCTCCCCTAACCTGCAGCCGCTGCTGGAGGCCGGTATTCATATCCGTCGTCTGGGAACCCCTCCGGCGCCGAACACCGCCGGCGAGCTGATTGTGCATCCGATTACTCCGCAACCGATTGGCGTGGTCACCATCTATCCGGGTATCTCTGCGGACGTGGTGCGTAACTTCCTGCGCCAGCCGGTGAAGGCGCTGATCCTGCGCTCCTACGGCGTGGGCAATGCGCCGCAGAACGGTGAATTCCTGAAAGAGCTCCAGGAAGCCAGCGAGCGCGGAATTGTGGTGGTGAACCTGACCCAGTGCATGTCCGGTAAAGTGAATATGGGCGGCTATGCCACCGGCAACGCGCTGGCGCATGCGGGGGTCATCAGCGGCTTCGATATGACCGTTGAGGCAACGCTGACTAAACTTCACTATTTACTGAGTCAGGATCTGGACATTCAGTCCATTCGCAGCGCGATGATGCAAAACCTGCGCGGCGAGCTGACCCCGGACGAATAAGGAGTGCTCATGAAGCAACGCGCCCTGCTACTGGTCGATTTGCAAAATGATTTCTGCGCGGGCGGTGCGCTGGCCGTCGCTGAAGGTGACAGCACCGTTGACGTGGCCAACACGCTGATAGACTGGTGCAAAGCCCGCGGCGAAGCGGTTGTCGCAAGCCAGGACTGGCACCCGGCGAACCACGGCAGCTTTGCCAGCCAGCATAACGTCGAGCCTTTCACTCAGGGAGAGCTCGACGGGCTGGCGCAAACCTTCTGGCCGGATCACTGCGTACAGCAGACGGAAGGCGCGGCGCTGCATCCGCTCCTGAATCAGAGAGCCATCGACGCGGTGTTCCATAAAGGTGAAAACCCTGCTATCGACAGCTATAGCGCGTTTTTTGATAACGGGCATCGCCAGAAAACGGCGCTGGACGCGTGGTTACGTCATCACGAAATCACGGAGCTGATTGTGCTGGGACTGGCGACGGACTACTGCGTGAAGTTCACCGTGCTGGATGCGCTCCAGCTAGGTTATACCGTCAGCGTCATCACCGACGGCTGCCGCGGGGTGAACATTCACCCGCAGGACAGCGCTCAGGCGTTTATGGATATGGCTGCGGAAGGCGCGACGCTGTATACGCTCGAAGACTGGCTGGAGACGCAGGCGTAAGCCTTTTAAGCCGGGTGGCGCTGACGCTTACCCGGCCTACCTTTCCCCGTAGGCCGGGTAAGCGTCAGCGCCACCCGGCAAAACTCCCCCTCCGATCCCTCATAAAGTGAACTCCCTCGCATCCTCAGCGAAGCGGCAATGCTATTCTCTTTAGGCTGTTTTTTCGCCACGCCTTTTCCGTGGCGTGGTTAATTTTATTAAGTCAAAGAGGAACTTGTATGAAACGTTTGCCCTTGCTGGCAGCATTACCCTTGCTTTGCGCGTCAGTTGCCTCCGCCAGTTCCATGATGTCCGTGGGCTACTTTAACGGGGGTGGCGATGTCACCGCCGGACCGGGTGGCGATATCAACAAACTGGACGTTCGCCAGATCACCCACCTGAACTACTCGTTTGGTCTGGTCTATAACGACGAAAAAGACGAAACCAACGCCGCGCTGAAAGATCCGGCTAAGCTGCATCAAATCTGGCTATCGCCAAAAGTGGCGTCCGATCTGGCCTTAATCCCCACTCTGCGTAAGCAAAACCCGAACCTCAAAGTGCTGCTTTCCGTCGGCGGCTGGGGGGCGCGCGGCTTCTCTGGCGCAGCGGCAACCCAAGAGAGTCGCGCGGTGTTCATCCGCTCCGCGCAGGAGATTGTCGAAAAATATGGTCTGGACGGGATCGACCTCGACTGGGAGTATCCGGTCAACGGCGCCTGGGGGCTGGTGGCAAGCCAGCCTGCCGACCGGGGTAACTTTACCGCCCTGCTGAAGGAGATACGCGACGCGTTCGGGCATAAAAAGCTGGTCACCATTGCGGTAGGCGCGAATGCGGAAAGTCCGAAAAGCTGGGTGGATGTTAAAGCCATTGCGCCCCTGCTCGACTACATCAACCTGATGACCTACGACATGGCGTACGGTACGCAGTATTTTAACGCCAACCTGTATGATTCCAGCACCTGGCCGACGGTGGCCGCCGCGGACAAATACAGCGTGGACTTTGTGGTGAACAACTATCTGGCCGCCGGACTGAAGCCGCAGCAGATGAATCTCGGGATTGGTTTCTATGGCCGCGTGCCGAAACGCGCCGTAGAGCCGGGGATCGACTGGACCAAACCGGATGCGCAAAAAAATCCGGTTACCCAGCCCTACTTCGGGCCGCAGGAGATCGGGTTGTTCAAGTCACTCGGCTATGACCTGACCAAAGATACCTACGTGAAGTACAACGATATCGTGAAAAAGCTGTTGAACGATCCGCAGAAGCGCTTTACCGAGCACTGGGACGACCAGGCAAAAGTGCCGTGGCTGTCGGTGAAGGGTGCCGATGGCAACGCGCTGTTTGCGATTTCCTATGAGAACCCACGTTCCGTTGCGATCAAAGCGGACTACATCAAAGAGAAAGGTCTCGCCGGGGCGATGTTCTGGGAGTACGGGGCTGATGACAACAATCAGTTAGCGAAACAGCTGGCGGCGTCGCTCGGGATCCCGCATAAGTAGTAAGACAATCAAGCCCTCTCCCCGTGGGAGAGGGTTGGGTGAGGGCATCAACCCGCACCGTTATTGCATTTTCATCGTCGCAATCGGCTTCGGCGTGATGCCGAAGTCTTCTTTCAGCTCACGCTTGCTCTTCATCACCATCTGGCCCTGGGTGTCGATCGTCATGTGCTGCGCGTCGGTGTTATTGCGCGCCTGCCACAGCATCACCAGCTGCAGGCTGTTCTCTTTTTGCTCCGGGGTCAGCGCGATGCCATCGGGCCATTTTCCCAGCTCTACGGCGGTCACCAGACGCTGATAAATCTCCGGCGTCATACCGCTAATCATGTCATCAATATTCACAATCCCGCCCTTTCAAAGGAATAATTTGCTGAATCGTTTTTTCAACCCTTCACCTGGTCGCCGTTTTCGTCGTCAGTGAAGCTCATTGAGGCTGAATTCACGCAGAAACGCTCGCCCGTGGGCTGAGGGCCATCCGGGAAGACGTGCCCAAGGTGCGCATCGCAGTTGCCGCAGCGAATTTCCGTGCGCACCATGCCGTGTGACGAGTCGGTCAGGTAGCGTATGGCCTCATCGCTCACCGGCTCGTAAAAGCTCGGCCAGCCGCAGCCAGAATCAAATTTCGTTTGGGAATTAAACAGCGGCGCATCACAGACCAGGCAGTGGTAGACGCCGTCCCGCTTGTTGTGCAGTAAACGCCCGGTGAACGGCGGTTCCGTCCCGTGATTCTGCGTCACGTAAAACTGCATTTCTGTGAGGTTTTTTTTCAAATCTTCAGGGTTACGTTGGTTCGACATATGCTTACATCTCGCTGTAGAAACAGACATCTTTTAACCCGGATTCTAACAAAACATTAACACCCTTGCGTGCACTTTTGATCTAAACTTATGTGTCGCGAAAAGGCGGTCAGGCAATTGTGATCATGCTCACATTTTTATCCTGCGAGGCCTTTAAAATCCCGGCGCAGCCCCCATATGGGTGCAAGCTCAAAGGGAAAGTGAGGCGAGTCAGTCGCACAAACGTTAGTCACAGGATTGATTTGTCGCAATGATTGACACGATTCCGCTTGACGCTGCGTAAGGTTTTTGTAATTTTACAGGCAACCTTTTATTCACTAACAAATAGCTGGTGGAATATATGACTATCAAAGTAGGTATCAACGGTTTTGGCCGTATCGGCCGTATTGTTTTCCGTGCTGCTCAGAAACGTTCTGACATCGAAATCGTTGGTATCAACGATCTCCTGGACGCTGAATACATGGCGTACATGCTGAAGTACGACTCAACTCACGGTCGTTTCGACGGCACCGTTGAAGTGAAAGACGGCCACCTGGTTGTTAATGGCAAAACCATCCGCGTTACTGCTGAAAAAGACCCAGCTAACCTGAAATGGAACGAAATCGGTGTTGACGTTGTTGCTGAAGCAACCGGTATCTTCCTGACCGACGAAACTGCACGTAAACACATCACTGCGGGTGCGAAGAAAGTTGTTCTGACTGGTCCTTCCAAAGACAACACCCCAATGTTCGTTCGTGGTGCAAACTTCGAAACTTACGCTGGCCAGGATATCGTGTCTAACGCATCCTGCACCACCAACTGCCTGGCACCGCTGGCTAAAGTTATCAACGACAACTTCGGTATCATCGAAGGTCTGATGACTACCGTTCACGCAACCACCGCTACTCAGAAAACCGTTGATGGCCCGTCTCACAAAGACTGGCGCGGCGGCCGTGGCGCGGCTCAGAACATCATCCCATCCTCTACCGGTGCTGCTAAAGCTGTAGGTAAAGTACTGCCAGAACTGAATGGCAAACTGACTGGTATGGCGTTCCGCGTTCCAACTCCTAACGTATCCGTTGTTGACCTGACCGTTCGTCTGGAAAAAGCTGCTTCTTATGAAGAAATTAAGAAAGCAATCAAAGCTGCTTCCGAAGGCGCAATGAAAGGCGTTCTGGGCTACACCGAAGACGACGTTGTATCTACCGATTTCAACGGCGAAGTGTGCACTTCCGTGTTCGATGCTAAAGCGGGTATCGCACTGAACGACAACTTCGTTAAACTGGTATCCTGGTACGACAACGAAACTGGCTACTCTAACAAAGTACTGGACCTGATCGCTCACATCTCCAAATAAGTTGAGATGAGTGCTTGATCCAAAAAGGCGACTTCGGTCGCCTTTTTTATTTATAAGACAGAGGATTGCTTAATGATTAATAAAATTTTTGCACTTCCGGTAGTCGAACAACTTACCCCTGTGCTTTCCCGCCGTCAGATTGACGGTGCCGACGTTATCGTCGTTGACCATCCACGCGTTAAAGCCTCCGTGGCGCTGAACGGCGCCCACCTGCTCTCCTGGAAACCGGAAGGTGAAGCCGAAGGCTTATGGCTGAGCGATGCGACCTCCTTCAAAAAAGGGGCGGCTATTCGCGGTGGCGTACCGATCTGCTGGCCGTGGTTCGGCCCGTCCGCCCAGCAGGGTTTGCCTTCTCACGGTTTTGCCCGTAACCAGCAGTGGACGCTGAAAGCGCACAACGAAGATGACAACGGCGCCGTGCTGACCTTTGAGCTGCAGGCTAATGATGAAACCCGCGCCCTCTGGCCGCATGATTTCACCCTGTATGCCCGCTTTAAGCTGGGTAAAACCTGTGAAATCGAACTGGAAGCCCACGGTGAGTTTGAAACCACCGCAGCCCTGCACACCTACTTCAACGTAGGTGATATCGGCGCAGTGAAGGTGAGCGGTCTTGGCGATACCTTTATCGACAAAGTGGATAACGCCAAAGAAGGTAAACTGAGCGACGGTATACAGACATTCCCTGACCGTACCGACCGCGTCTACCTGCACCCGGAAGCGTGCAGCGTGATCCACGACGGCGCGCTGAACCGCGGAATTGAAGTGGTCCATCATCATCACAGCGACGTGGTGGGCTGGAACCCGGGCCCGGCGCTGTCCGTCAGCATGGCCGACATGACGGATGAAGGGTATAAAACGTTTGTCTGCGTGGAAACCGCCTGCGTGAGCACCCCGCAAAAAGCGAGCGACGAAAAACCGTCTCGTTTAGGGCAGACGATCCGCATTGTTAAGCGATAATCTTACTGCACCACATCAAAGCAAACGGGGCGCGCGCGCCCCGTTTTAATGCATCAATTGCACGATATTAGTGCGCAATCAGAACTTGTAGCTCACGCCGACAGAGAAAATACCTGCCCAGGACTTGTCGACCATCGGGCTATCCTTCACTTCGTCGCTCAGACGCTCATAGCGGCCGGTACCGTACACGCTCCAGTCGCCGAGGAAGTTATAGCTCGCGGTCAGCTCCAGGTACGGATCCCAGCCGTCATCCGCGCTGTAGCTCTTCAGACCACTGCGGCGGGACTCGTTTTTAGACACGCCATAGTAGTAGTCGTTGTAGTTCTCGCTGTTGTACTGCACACCAATACCCGGCGTCAGGGTCAGACCACCGTTGGTATAGCGGTACAGCCACGCCAGATCCCAGATAAAGCCGTTGCTGTTATCCAGCGTATCGCCTGCCAGGGCCGTACGCAGGAAGCCATACTGGGTGTTATGCACGTATGAGAGCCCGGCCATCATCGAGCTTTTGCGCTTGTCGAGCTGGCGAAGCGCGTGGCTGTCGCTGTCACCCGGCTTGAAGTGCGTTGGATCGTAGTAGGCCATGATGGAGAGCTTATCGGCCGTATCGTTCCAGAGATAGTAGCCACCGCCGAGCCCGCGGAACCAGAAGTTATCGCCCTCATAGGTGATAACGGGAACAGGATAAACGTCACGGTCATACTGTTTGTACGGGCTGTTAATGACGCCAACACCCGCGCCAACCGTCCACTGACTTTCCGCCTGTGCGGTGTTCACTGCGGTCGCGGCAAGGATGCCTAATGCCAGAAGTTTGAGTTTGGTCACAATCCATTCTTTCCTGTAGTCAAATAATCAGCGGATGAAGTGTAACCGCCATTCCCGTACATCCCAAAATTTTTTGCCTGCTAATCAGTCTGATTAACCCATTATTTTTAACTTATCAGATGACAGCCTGCTTTCATTTATATGACCGCTGAATGAAAAACGTGCATTTGTCTTATAACGACAGTGGAAATTTTTGGATGAGTTATTGATATGTCATTGAAAGTAGATTTTCTGGGCATGCAAGTTTTGCAAATGCCATCTACGCTTTAATTTAAGAAGAGTTTTCCTGAACACCTGCGGTTCTTAGCGTCTGACCTGGCACACAGGTTGCTGCTCTGGCAGTGAGGTGCGAGAGATTCTCTTCCGGGAGCCTCCACTACTCATACGAACGGCTCTTATCCTGTGCTAAAAAACGAAAGGACGGCATGCCATGAATATATTCGATCACTATCGCCAGCGCTATGAAGCTGCCAAGGACGAAGAGTTCACACTGCAGGAGTTTCTTACCATCTGTCGGCAAGATCGCAGTGCCTATGCCAATGCGGCAGAACGGCTATTGATGGCTATTGGTGAGCCAAACATGGTTGACACTGCCCTGGAGCCTCGGCTTTCCCGTCTCTTTTCGAATCGGGTGGTCGCCCGATATCCGGCGTTTGAAGAGTTCTATGGCATGGAAGATGCCATAGAACAGATTGTCTCCTATCTGAAGCATGCCGCTCAGGGTCTGGAAGAGAAGAAACAGATCCTCTATTTACTCGGCCCGGTGGGCGGCGGTAAATCCTCGCTGGCGGAACGCCTGAAGTCGCTGATGCAGCGCGTGCCTATCTATGTGCTGAGCGCCAACGGTGAACGCAGCCCGGTGAACGACCATCCGCTGTGCCTGTTCAATCCGCAGGAAGATGCGCAGATTCTGGACAAAGAGTATGGCATCCCGCGTCGCTATCTCGGCACCATCATGTCGCCGTGGGCGGCAAAACGCCTGCACGAGTTTGGTGGCGATATCACCAAATTCCGCGTGGTGAAAGTCTGGCCGTCTATCCTTGAACAGATCGCCATCGCCAAAACGGAACCTGGCGATGAGAACAACCAGGACATATCGGCGCTGGTGGGTAAAGTCGACATCCGTAAGCTGGAAAACTTCGCGCAAAACGATCCGGATGCCTACGGTTACTCGGGCGCGCTGTGCCGCGCGAACCAGGGGATTATGGAGTTCGTCGAGATGTTTAAAGCGCCAATCAAGGTGCTGCATCCGCTGCTGACGGCGACTCAGGAAGGCAACTACAACGGGACGGAAGGTATCTCCGCCCTGCCGTTTAACGGGATTATTCTCGCCCACTCGAACGAATCTGAATGGGTGACCTTCCGTAATAACAAAAACAATGAGGCCTTCCTTGACCGCGTGTACATCGTCAAGGTCCCTTATTGCCTGCGGATCTCCGAAGAGATCAAAATTTACGAGAAACTGCTTAACCACAGTGAGCTGGTGCATGCCCCCTGCGCGCCCGGCACGCTGGAAACGCTGTCACGCTTCTCCATCCTTTCGCGTCTGAAAGAGCCGGAAAACTCCAGCATCTATTCTAAAATGCGCGTCTATGACGGTGAAAGCCTGAAAGATACCGACCCGAAAGCGAAGTCGTATCAGGAATACCGCGACTATGCCGGGGTTGATGAGGGGATGAACGGTCTGTCCACGCGTTTCGCGTTTAAGATCCTCTCCCGCGTCTTTAACTTCGACCATGCGGAAGTGGCGGCCAACCCGGTTCATCTGTTCTACGTGCTGGAACAGCAAATCGAGCGCGAGCAGTTCCCGCAGGAGCAGGCTGAACGCTACCTTGAGTTCCTCAAAGGTTACCTGATCCCGAAATACGCCGAGTTCATTGGCAAAGAGATCCAGACGGCCTACCTGGAATCCTATTCAGAGTACGGGCAGAACATTTTCGACCGTTATGTCACCTACGCTGACTTCTGGATCCAGGATCAGGAGTACCGCGACCCGGATACCGGCCAGCTGTTTGACCGTGAATCCCTGAACGCGGAGCTGGAAAAAATCGAGAAGCCTGCCGGGATCAGCAACCCGAAAGACTTCCGTAACGAGATTGTGAACTTCGTCCTGCGCGCCAGAGCGCATAACAACGGGCGCAATCCGAACTGGACCAGCTACGAGAAACTGCGCACGGTCATTGAGAAGAAAATGTTCTCCAATACCGAAGAGCTGCTGCCGGTGATCTCGTTTAACGCCAAAACCTCAACCGATGAACAGAAAAAACACGACGATTTTGTCGACCGTATGATGGAAAAAGGCTACACCCGCAAACAGGTCCGCCTGCTCTGCGAATGGTACCTGCGCGTGCGTAAATCGTCTTAAAACAAGTGCCCGGCAGCGTTTAGCGCCTGCCGGGCCTACAAAATGCAAGTTGGCAAATGCAGTACGGGGGGTATATGACCTGGTTTATTGACCGGCGTCTTAACGGCAAAAACAAGAGCACGGTGAACCGCCAGCGCTTCTTGCGTCGTTATAAAGCGCAAATTAAACAGTCTATCTCCGAGGCCATCAACAAACGCTCGGTGACCGACGTCGACAGCGGCGAGTCTGTCTCCATCCCCACCGATGACATCAGCGAACCGATGTTTCATCAGGGGCGAGGTGGCCTGCGCCATCGCGTACACCCAGGTAATGACCACTTCGTTCAGAACGACAGAATTGAGCGCCCTCAGGGCGGCGGAGGTGGTTCAGGAAGCGGTCAGGGACAGGCCAGCCAGGACGGTGAAGGCCAGGACGAATTTGTCTTCCAGATTTCGAAAGATGAATATCTCGACCTGCTGTTTGAAGACCTGGCGCTGCCGAATCTGAAAAAGAATCAGCATCGTCAGCTTAATGAATATAAAACCCATCGCGCGGGCTATACCGCCAACGGCGTGCCCGCCAACATCAGCGTCGTGCGTTCGTTGCAGAACTCGCTGGCGCGACGCACGGCCATGACGGCAGGCAAACGTCGCGAACTGCGCGAGCTCGAGAGCAACCTGAAGGTCGTGGAAAACACGGAACCGGCGCAACTGCTGGAAGAGGAGCGCCTGCGTAAAGAGATTGCAGAGCTGAGGGCGAAGATCGAACGGGTACCGTTTATCGACACCTTCGACCTGCGCTACAAGAACTACGAAAAACGCCCTGAGCCCTCCAGCCAGGCGGTGATGTTCTGTCTGATGGACGTGTCCGGCTCGATGGATCAGGCAACCAAGGATATGGCGAAGCGTTTTTATATTCTGCTCTATCTGTTCCTGAGCAGAACCTATAAGAACGTGGAGGTGGTCTATATCCGCCACCACACTCAGGCGAAAGAGGTGGATGAGCATGAGTTCTTCTACTCGCAGGAGACCGGGGGCACCATCGTCTCAAGCGCCCTGAAGCTGATGGATGAAGTGGTGAAAGAGCGTTACGACCCGTCGCAGTGGAATATTTATGCCGCGCAGGCGTCGGACGGCGATAACTGGGCCGACGACTCACCGCTGTGTCACGAGATCCTGGCGAAGAAAATTCTGCCGGTGGTGCGTTACTACAGCTATATCGAAATCACCCGCCGCGCGCACCAGACCCTGTGGCGGGAGTATGAACATCTGCAATCGATGTTCGATAATTTTGCCATGCAGCATATCCGTGACCAGGATGATATTTATCCGGTGTTCAGGGAGCTGTTCCACAAGCAATCTTCTACCAGCAACGCATAATCAAACAGCCAGCGAAAGCGCTGGCTGTTTTCTTTCGCCCCCGCTCATCCCGTGCTAATGTAAAACGCTGCATACTGGATTATCACCGGGAAATCGTTATGACTGACGACGTTATTGGAGCAGGAACCCACCAGCAACTGATTACCTTACTCACCGAGCAGGGCGCGCGGTTTCGCGTCATGGAGCACGAGGCGGTCGGGAAATGTGAAGCGGTAAGTGAAATTCGCGGAACCGATCTGCGGCAAGGCGCCAAAGCCCTGGTCTGCAAGGTGAAGGGAAACGGCGTAAAAAAACACGTTCTGGCGATCCTCGCCGCCGATCTGCAGGCTGACCTGAGCCAGCTTGCCAGTCATTTTGGCGGGCTAAAGGCCTCCCTCGCCAGCCCGGCCGAGGTCGATACCCTGACCGCCTGCGTTTTCGGCGCTATCCCGCCCTTTAGCTTCCATCCTGATTTGGCGCTGGTTGCCGACCCGCTGCTGTTCGAGCGTTTTGACGAAATCGCGTTTAACGCTGGCCTGCTGGAGAAATCCGTGATTATGGATACCCAGGATTACCTGCGCATCGCCCGTCCTGAGCTGGTAACTTTCCATAAAGCGTAACTACAATGGCTGACGCCCTGTCAGCCTTTTCGTTCCAGAAACAGCACGGAGGCAACGAGAATAACGGCAATAGCGAAAAACGATGAGGAGATAATCAGCGTTTCCACAAACATGTGATCGTTCATGATGGCGACCCCTTTTGCGATATCTGCCTCCGTTTTAATCCGCGTAAATGACAAGGTTATGACAACAATAAAATCTTTTTAAAACTGTCCTGCGTCGCGTTTGCGCGTACAGTAAGCAGGTTAATTATTCTGGCAAGGATTCCCTATGTTTGACCCTACTCTGCTCATTCTTCTGGCACTCGCCGCGCTCGGCTTTGTCAGCCATAACACCACGGTCGCCATCTCGATTCTGGTGCTTATTATTGTACGCGTGACCCCGCTAAATACCTTTTTCCCGTGGATAGAAAAACAAGGCCTCACCATCGGGATAATCATTTTAACCATCGGGGTAATGGCGCCCATCGCCAGCGGTACGCTTCCTGCATCAACCCTGCTGCACTCGTTCGTAAACTGGAAATCGCTGGTGGCGATCGCGGTGGGGATTTTTGTGTCGTGGCTGGGCGGACGCGGCGTCACGCTAATGAGCAGCCAGCCCTCGCTGGTGGCGGGTCTGCTGGTGGGCACCGTGCTGGGCGTGGCGCTCTTCCGCGGCGTGCCGGTCGGCCCGCTGATTGCGGCAGGCCTTGTCTCGCTGTTTATCGGGAAGTCGTAGTCAGGCTGGCCATATAACGCGCCGGCGTCTGGCCCAGCCCCTTCCTGAACATGGTGATAAACGCGGTGGTCGAGTCATAGCCCAGTGACTGGGCCACCTGCTGTACCGATTTCCCACTAATCAAATGCTGTAACGCCACGATCAGCTGCAGCTGGTGACGCCAGCGGCGAAAGCTTAAACCGGTCTCTTTCACCACCAGCCGCGCCAGGCTGCGTTCGCTCATGGCAAAATGGCTCGCCCACTGCGCCAGCGTCTGCCAGGCGGCGGGCTCTTCCGCCATCTTCTCGCTCATCAGTCGAATTTTAGGATGGGGCGAGACGGGCAGCTGCAGGTGCTCCTGTCGCTGGAGCGGCAGCTCGTCAAACAGGACGTCCACCAGGCGCGACGTGGTCGCAAGAGGAAGCTGCTCACGCGATTTTTCCGCCAGGGATAAAATCAGCTCCCGCACCAGAGGAGAGATTTTCAGGGTACAGCAGCGCTCGGGCAAGCTTGCCGCCCCCGGCTCAATAAACAAAAAGCAGAGCTGCGCGCCCGGCGTGGCCCTGTTGCTGTGCGGCATCTGGCCGGGGATCCAGACGGCATACTGAGGCGGAACCATCAGCATCGCATTTTCCACTTCGCAGGTAATTGCGCCGCCGAGGGCCAGAATCAGCTGCCCCTTACGGTGATGATGCCGGGGAATATATTGTTCCTCCGCCACCACCTGAATGCGAAATGCGACGGCCGCATCGTACTGGCTATCAGGATCGTAGCCCTCCAGTCCCAGACCAATCATCAGTTTGTCCGATATTAGCGATAAACTGTCATTTTAGCCTGATTTCAACCGCTGAGAAAATCGGTATTGTGTGCCCTCGCTTGAACGTATGAGAACATAATGACTACTGCTATTCGCACCTCAGGAAAACACGGCGCGCTGTTGATTGCAGGCATCCTGATGATTGCCACTACGCTTCGCGTCACCTTTACCGGCGCAGCGCCGCTGCTCGACACTATTCGTCTTGATTATGGCTTAAGCACGGCGCAAACCGGTCTGCTGACCACCTTGCCCCTGCTGGCTTTCGCCCTCGTCTCGCCGCTCGCCGCAGGCGTTGCCCGACGTATCGGCATGGAGCGCAGCCTGTTTATCGCCCTGCTGCTGATTTGCGCCGGGATTGCGGTTCGCTCTCTGCCTTCCGCCGCGCTGCTGTTTATCGGTACGGCGGTCATTGGCTGCGGTATTGCGCTCGGAAATGTGCTGTTACCCGGATTAATTAAGCGTGACTTTCCGGGGCAGGTGGCGAAGCTCACCGGTGCTTATTCCCTGACGATGGGCGTCTCGGCGGCGTTTGGATCAGCGATGATTGTTCCCCTGGCGCAGGGGAACGCGGGCTGGCATGGCGCCCTGCTGATGCTGATGGCGTTTCCGCTGGTCGCGCTGCTGCTCTGGTTACCCCAGTGGCGTCAGAAACACGTTGCAGCGGTGACGGGCGCTGGCGCGCTGCATAATCGCGCCATCTGGCGCTCGGCGCTCGCCTGGCAGGTGACGCTCTTTTTAGGGATTAACTCGCTGATTTACTACGTCATCATCGGCTGGCTGCCGGCGATACTGCTGAGCCACGGCTACAGCGAAGCGCAGGCCGGCTCGGTGCACGGTCTGCTGCAGCTGGCCACGGCCGTGCCGGGACTCGCCGTTCCGCTGATCCTCCACCGTCTGAAAGATCAGCGGGCCATTGCAGGCGCAGTGGCGCTGCTGTGCGCGATAAGCGCGGCGGGATTATGGTTTATGCCAGGCATGGCGGTGATGTGGACGCTGGTGTTTGGCTTTGGCACAGGAGCAACGATGATCCTCGGCCTGACGTTCATCGGTCTGCGCGCCAGCTCCGCGCACCAGGCTGCGGCGCTGTCCGGCATGGCGCAGTCGATTGGCTATCTGCTCGCCGCCTGCGGCCCTCCGCTGATGGGGAAAATTCACGATAGCGCAGGAGACTGGCGGATCCCGCTTCTGGGCTGCGCCCTGGCCGCGGTGATAATGGCCCTCTGCGGCATCTTAGCCGGGCGAGACCGGGAGATCGCGCCCCGTTAAACAGTGTGGCAGACCCTCGGGTCTGCCTTTTTTAACCGCGGGCCGCGCGCAGCATCGCCTGCACCAGCACGACCGGACGTCCTTCCAGCGCACCACGCTCGTGCTGGAATAAGGTGATCACGAAGAACGGGTGCGTGACCAGTTCTGCGGCGCGAATTTCTCCCTGGTCGTCCCAGCCCGTAACATGCATATCACCGCTTTCCAGCGCCTGCGCAAACGCCGGCGACACGCCATAGTTACAGTGATATCCCTCTTCAATTTCCGGCTTGCCGTACGCTTTGGCGATCAGCGTATTTTTGCGCAGTTCAATCGCATCGGTTTTTTCCACCAGCGAGCAGGTCAGCGGCGCAATCACCATGGTGCCTTCGGTATCCGTCTCAGCGTGTGCCGCATCAGCCCAGCCCAGCACGTTTCGGGCATACTCAATCAGCGCATGCTGGAACCCGCCGCAGGTGCCCAGGAACGGGATGCTGTTTTCACGGGCATAGCGCGCGGCGATAAAAGCGGCCTCGGTGTTTTTATAGGGGCTGGCGGGTACCAGCCAGATGGCATCGTAGCCCACCAGATCTTCAGGGCTTGTCAGCTCCGTGGTGGCAAGCCAGTCGTAATCGGCGGTGAGGTCAAGCACTGCGGCGGCGTCGTCGATGGCCAGCGGGATCGCCTGATGCGCAATTACACTGGGATTGTAATCGCCAACCAGCGCAATGCGCAGCGTCGTTTTAACCGGGAGGTGTTCCATGAAAGGTTCCTTATGCCAGAGTATTATCAGATAACATAAGGAACCTCAGACTACCGATCTTTTGCAATTATCACAATACCTTAAATTGGGAGGGTGGAATCATGATTCAATGCAAACGCGTGTACGAACAGGCAGGCCCTGACGACGGCTATCGGGTACTGGTGGACAGGCTGTGGCCGCGCGGTGTTAAGAAAACGGACCTCGCGTATGACGAATGGTGTAAAGCGCTCACGCCCTCAACTGAACTACGCAAGGCCTTTCATAGCGAAACCATTGATTTCGCCGCCTTCAGTCAGGCCTATCGGGAAGAGCTGGCGCAGCATGCTGACGAGGGCGTGCGTCTGGCAACGCTGGCGCACAGGCAGACCGTCACCCTGCTCTTTGCTGCCAAAAACACGGAGCAAAATCACGCCCTGGTCTTAGCCGACTGGCTGCGCCACCTGTGATCAGCCGATCGCCAGCTCATCGAGGATTTGCGGCGCTTCATCGGGGGTGAGCGGCATCAGATGTTCGGCGCGGACAAACGCAAAGCCGTGCTGATTGTCAAAGGCGTAGACATCCCCCGTCACCAGCCAGAGCGCACGATCTGCGGTGGTCGGTAATTGCGTCATCACGCCGTTGACCGGGTTAACGAAGCGCAGGCCAGGCTGGCACAGGCCAAACAGCTCAACAGATTTACCAATATTTCGACGGCCTGACGCCGTGCGGGCACCCACGATCATCGCCATGCTGCCCGGTTTTAGCTGAAACATACTTCTCTCGCGGAAACGAACGCCAGAAACTGGCTAAGATTAATCCTAAAGAGAAGTGTATCGCAGGCGGTATCCGTCTGTCACCTGGTGGGTTGTGGATGATCGCGACGATAGAGCGTCCATTCATCGATCACTTCGCCGCCCGGTAATTTGCACTCGGTGCGAACGCCCTGCGGACTTTGAACCGGGATCTGTTCCCCGCCTTTCTCCAGGCAGTAGACGGAGGCCGGGTTCGCCATACCGATAACGTGCGGCGGTTTCGGTGCATCGGGTGGCGTGGTTTTTGCGGTGCAGGCGGCTAGGGGAAGCGCCAGCGCCAGAAGCAGAAATCTCATCTCATTGATCCTTGTGACATCATGACAGTCTAAGGGTAACGGGTCATCGCCGCGTTCTCCATGATTTCTCCATTTTAACTGCACTTTTCAGCACTATAGTGTGGCATGTTCTCGATATGACCAGAGAACATCATTCCGTAATCAAGATGTCTTTGCCCCGGTCTCAACAACGGGGCTTTTTTTCTATCCTGCTGCCCGCTCCCTGCATATATTAAATTTTCTGTATTCATGTTTTACTATGCCAGAAGCCTAAAAACTCAGCATAACATGCAGATGCAGACGTCTTCTGCCTGGGAGTCATTCTACGTCATGTCGGATCTTATCCTCGCTCGCGTTTCAGAAACCCTTGCCACCGAGCAATCCCTTGAAAGCCTCGTTCGCCAGCTGCTGGAGATGCTGGAGATTGTCACCGACATGGAGTCGACCTACCTGACGAAGGTGGATATCGAGGCGCGGCTGCAGCACATCCTCTATGCCCGCAACAGCAAACAGATGACGATCCCGGAGGGGTTGAGCGTCCCATGGGATGAGACGCTGTGCAAACGCGCGCTGGACAGTGACACGCTGTTCAGCAACGACGTGCCCGAACGCTGGCCCGAGTGTGAAGCTGCAAAAGCGCTTGGCATTACCACCTACATGAGTATTCCAGTCCATCTTGCGGATGGTTCACTTTACGGAACGCTCTGCGCCACCAGCACGGCCAGAAAGCCGCTGAGCGAGCGCGGTGAACAGGTTCTGAAGCTCTTCGCCGGGCTGATTGCCCAGTCGATTCAGAAAGAATCGCTGGTGACCCAGCTTCGCGAAGCCAATGCGGCCCTCATCGCGCACTCCTATACGGATGCCCTTACCGGTTTACCCAACCGTCGCGCCATTTTTGAAGATCTGACCACCCTCTTTTCTCTGGCCCGACACCTGAAGCGTAACGCCATCATCGCATTTATCGATCTGGATGATTTCAAGCTGATTAACGATCGTTACGGCCACGAGGCTGGCGACCAGTTCCTGATAGAAGTGGGCAAGCGTTTGACCGAAGAGAAACAGCAGGACGATATTATCGGTCGTCTGGGCGGGGATGAATTTCTGGTCGCGTCGCTGAGCCAGCCCCACCAGGACGGGGATAACGCGCAGCTTACGTTGCTCAAAACGCGCCTCAGCGCCTGCATCGCCGGCGAATACTGGCTGGGCAGCGTTCATATTATTTATCCGGGCGCCAGCTTCGGCGTTATCGAAGTGGACCCTGCCGCAACCGATCCTGACAGCGCGTTACGCGCCGCGGATGTGGCGATGTATCAGGATAAGAAAGGAAAAAGCAAAACACGCTTTCTCACTATGGATTAACCCCGTACACTCTACGGCGTTATTGAAACCGAAACAGGTGATGGTATGAGAATAGGGATCCTCTTCCCGGTCGTTATATTTATAACGGCGGTGGTTTTTTTAGCGTGGTTTTTTGTCGGCGGCTACGCGGCTCCGGGGGCATAAATGCGGAAGACAACCGTCATTATGCTGATCGTTGCCATTGCGGCGTTTGCCGGCGCGCAGCTTGGCTGGTGGTAAACCCGATACGTAAAAAGGCCGCCATCCGGCAGCCTTTTTCATCGCTTTCAGAACTTAGCTTTTGATCTTTCTGTAGATAAACAGAACAACCAGCGCACCGATCACCGCGACGGCGAAACTGCCGAAGTTAAAGCCATCGACCTTGCCAAAACCGAACAGCGTACTGATCCAGCCGCCGACTACCGCGCCGACAATACCCAGTATTACGGTGACGATAAACCCACCGCCATCTTTGCCCGGCATGATCCACTTCGCCAGAATACCCGCAATAAGCCCAAAGATAATCCAGGATAAAATTCCCATAACTTTCCTCTCTGTATGGTTTTTGTCATTAAATCAACGACACAAAAAAGAATAGCACAGGATCTGAGAAAGGAAATTTGTGATAAGCATCACTCTATGTGGTTTTTCTCCTGTCATACCCCAACAAACGCGTACCGGTTACGTCCCGCGCGTTTTGCCTGATAGAGCGCCTGGTCAGCGGCGATAATGATATTCTGCTGGCTGCCCGCGATGTCGACGGCACGTGCGGTAGAAATTCCGACGCTGACCGTTACCCGCCCAAAGGGGCTAAAGGCATGGGCGATTTGCAGCGAGAACACGTTGCGAATAATCGTCTGGGCCAGACGAAGCGCTTCCTGGATGTCCGTATCAGGTAATATCAGCGCAAACTCCTCTCCGCCGTAGCGCGCCACGATCTGATTACCACGAGTAAGACTCTCCCTGAGACTGTTTCCCAGCAGCGCCAGACAGCGGTCCCCTTCCGGATGGCCGTAGTTATCGTTGTATTTTTTGAAGAAGTCCACGTCCACAATCAGTATCGAAATCGGTGCATCATGCGCGGCACAAAGCGCGATTTCCGAGAGGATTTTTTCATCAAAAATGCGACGGTTGTAAAGCCCGGTCAGCGCATCCTCAGAGGCGATAATCTTCAGCGCCTTGTTATCTCTGGTTTTTCTGGATAAGTCGGAATACAGAAAGTATGACGCGACGATGAGTATCGCCGTGAACACGAAAATGAGTACCGCCAGCTGAATCGCCTGCTTGCGCCAGGGCGCAAGGGCCTCATCAATGCTGACGGCCACGGTGGTGACCAGCCCGTAGCGTCTGTTTTTCTCATAGGCATAAATGCGTTCGATTTTATCAAACCGCGAAATGGAACTGGCTATCCCGGTATTTTGTACCTTGAGGTATTTCCTGAAGAGCGGTGAATCGGAAACAATCGTGCCAATATAGGTATTTTTAAAAGGATAACGGACCAGCAGCACGCCTGACTCTGTTGTCAGGCCAATGACGCCCGCGTGACCAATATTAATCTGCCCGTAGAGCGCGAGAAAATTTTCGATACCCAGGGTCACCACCACGACACCGTTAAATGCCCCGGTGTGGGTTTCAAGGCGCCGACTAATGGTGATGACCCATTTACCATTGGTTCTGCTGACTACGGGCTCGCCAATAAAAATCTGCTGATTTTTATTTTCCTTGTGATAGATAAAAAATGACCTGTCCGATCCTTTGCGTGGGCCCGTAAAAGTTTCGTGCAACGCGGTAAAGATATCGCCCTGAGCATCGTAAACAACCACATTATTTATCTGGGTAAGGAGATTATCCTGATTATTTATCATCCGCTGAATATGGGTCGCCTGCTGCGGGGTCATGCCATAAATTTCGATTATGTCGGAAACGGTAGTAATTAACATTTCACTCTGGCGCATGATCCCCTCGGTGTAGACATCAAGGGTATGGCTCAGGTTAGCGACGCTGGTATTAATTTGCTGGATTGACTGCTGTCTGGACGTGGCAATTTGGACGGCAAGCGACAGCGAGATGATCAATGAGACAATGATGACGGTAATGGTTGTTGTGTAAAAAGTATTTTTCACATGCACGAGCTTTTCCACCTTATCACGCCTGACATCCCTGGCTGACAACTCTTGTCACTGTAACAAAGCTCAGGATAAGAGGAAAATGAATTGCACTTAAGCATGCAACAGAAGCTCGTCTTAATTTCGTTTCACAAACTTACCGTCTCCCGGGGCTTAGATAAAATGACTTTAATAAAATCGATATAGGAGACGGGCTTACCAAAATAATAACCCTGCAACAGCGTAATCTCATTACGGTTGAGATACTCCAGCTGCGCTTTCGTTTCTACGCCTTCAGCCACAATGCGTAATGAGAGTTTTTTCGCCAGGTCAATGACGCAGTCCAGCAGTATCGTTGAGTCTTTTTCATCTGAAACCCGGTTCACAAAGCTTTTATCAATTTTAATATAATCAATGGCAAGCGCATTAAGGCATGAAAGACCTGAATAGCCGGTACCAAAATCATCCAGTGCAATGACAAAACCGGCGTTATGCAGCATGTTAAGGTTTTCCACCAGGTGAGGATTATCGATCAGCGGCTCACGCTCGGTCACCTCGAGAACCAGTTTGACTTCTTTACCCTGAAACCCCTTCCCGAATACACGACAGTCACCGATGAAGGATGGCGCATTGATGTGTCTGGCGCTGATGTTCACCCCAATATGAAACCCGTCCGGGAGCTTAGGCAAAAGCGGCTTAAGCTGCATCACCACTTTCGCCATCAACCCTTTGGTTAGCGGAATAATCAAACCGCTACGTTCGGCAATCGGAATAAAGACATCCGGTGGAATAAAGCCTGACTTTGGATGCTTCCATCTTGCCAGGACTTCAACGCCATACAGCCCGCCGGTATCACCGTTCACGATCGGCTGGTAATACGGCACGATCTCCCCCTGCAAAATGGCCTTACGTAAGTCGTCTTCAAATGAGGTGCTTTTCCCCTTGTAACGGCGGATCAAAATGCCCACCGCCACCGATAGCACGAGAATCAGTAGTATCAGGCTCCATCCCTGTTGCAGCAGCCGCGTCAGGCTAAAAAAGACAGGCGGTTGCCAGGCCAGACTAAAGGGGAATTGTGTAGATGCCGTAAGTGACCCCGTCCACGAGGCCGCTTTCCAGCCGGTCACATCACCGTTGCGCCCAAGCATGCTATTGCCGACAACCAACCCCAGGTCAACGCCGTTTGATGCGTTCGCGATGACGTCCTGCAAATGCGCATCGCTGACGCTGACGATGACACGCCCTCCCGCGATGGGCATCTGGAAGACAAGCACCGGGACGCCGTTCACCAGTCGATTGCCGGGCAGCAGCATTAATTTATGTTCAGGTAACGTCTCCGGATGCACAATCAATACGCCATTCCCGGGAAGGGAAGTACAGATGATTTTACCCTGCTGCTGGATCATGATGGCGCGCAGATGCGGTTTTAGCGCGGCTTCTGTCCCCAGCGCCAGCTGTCCGCTGCTGGTACACCCCTGCTCCGCAACGCGCTTCGCCGTGCTGGCCGCACTGACGGCTTCCGCCAGGATATTTTCTATTTTCTGGGTACTTGCCATGGCGGTATGACTATTATTAGCCTTCGCCATCTGCCATAGCTGCCAGTTAATAATCAGAATGCCGCTCAGAAAAAGAAACAAGGCACTCAGAATAGGGATCATCACGTTGCGCACGATGTTTTCCTTAATAGAAAAAACAAGCATCGATGTTCTGGAAGAAGAGCCTGTACTTACCCGGTATTGCTTATAACAATGAAAATAGCTTAGCTGAGAATTGTCTTAAAAAACTGATACTTTCGTATGAGTTCACCTGCCCGAATTTGCTCACCTGACGTGATTATCAGGCTTGTGCCTTGCCCTGGCTGTGTTAAGATTTGTCAAATCAGGGAGCGGACAGGATAACTGGAAAATGAAAAAACTCGTTGCCGTTGCGATCGTTTCAACGCTCCTGGTCATCCTGTCTCTTTATGCGGTCAATGCTGTTATCGTGGGGCAGCAGAAGAGCAAACAGCGTGAGATATCCCTTACCCTATTACATTATTCGGAAGACCTGTCCCAAAGCATAGCGCTGGCCCTTAAAAGCATTACTACGCAGGGATGTGATAAAACCAGTCTTGATAGTTACAGACAAATAACGCTGAATAACTATTATTTCGACGATATTGGTTTTATCGAGAAGGGAAAAATAGTCTGTACTGCTTTTTGGGGTAAACTTGCAACGCCCGTAGCGCTTCCTGCGGAACTGCATAAAACGCCGAGAGGCTTTCTTCTGGCGCAGTTTTCCAGAAAAGATTTTTTCACGGGCAATGCGGCAATTTATAATAATATTATTATCTTCACCACTCGCTATGCTTACGATAAATTCACCCCGGTTACGGCAAGCTATTCTCTGAGTACCACCACCAAAGACTTCGGCAGAACCTTTTTTACGACCTCCCCTGAGCTAACACAGCAGAGCTGGCTGCATTCGTCGTTGTTTACCCTGACCCTGACGCAGTGCAGCGCCTTCTGGGACCTGTGCGTCATCGTGAAGCATCACGATGCAGGGCTGGCCTCGTTACCCCTGTTTATCTTTTCGTTTCTCACGGTCATACTCTTTTTTATCTGGGTCGCGATAACGTTATTTATCTTCCGTATCTATGAAGATCGTTTTTCTCTGGAACGTACGCTGATCAAGGCCGTCCTGACCAATACCATCAGCGTTAACTACCAGCCTATTATCCGCATTCACGATCAAAAAATCGTGGGTGTAGAAGTTCTGTCGCGATGGCGCGACCAAAAGCATGGGGACGTCTCTCCGGAGCTGTTTATCCCATTAATAAAAAAAATCGGTCTGTATAAAAAATATTATAATAATATTATCGAAAAATCCCTCTCAGAAATTGCCCCGCTGGCGATTAAACATCAGCTGATCGTCTCCATTAACGTTGGGCGGAAGGAAATTGAAGATGGGCAGTTCATTAACATTTTGCGTCGAGCGTGTTTAGCCAATCACTTTCCCCTTTCTCTGATGAAGGTCGAACTTTCTGAGAAAGCCGTTTCCACGGCAGATATCCTCGAGGGGTTCTGTCAGGAGCTCAAGTCGCTCGGCGTTAAAATATCAATAGATGATTTTGGCGTGCAAAATTCAAACCTCGCCCGCCTGTCGCTGCTTGAATATGATGAGATTAAAATCGATAAGTCACTGGTGGATGGCATCAGCGAACATTATAAGCAAAACATCTTTGCTATCTTCAGCGATGCCCTCGCGAAGTTGAATAAAACGCTTGTTTTCGAGGGCGTGGAAAATGAAGTTCAGTATCGCTTTATTGCGAGCCGATATCCCGATGCGCTGATTCAGGGATGGTATTTTTCAAAAGCACTCACCCGGAGCGAGCTGGCGAAACGACTCACCGGTGTCGCACCGTAACCAGAAGCCTGCCGTGACCTTTTTTAGATTTGGCGTTTCCATTTTTTACGCAAAAACATATAGTCGTCACAATCAGATGGTAGATTCCCCGGAAACACACTCTTATTTTGGTTAAAAACGTGAAATTATCCTTACTTTTTCCAGTGGTACTCTTTTTTCTGACCGTGATTTTCGTGCTGTTTATCGACAAACCTGCTTCGCATATTCTGCGGAAAAAATGCATGTGGTCCGATAGCGTGATGCTGAGCTGTATCGCAAAGCATCAGCATAACGGTTTTTAAAGCAGACTATTCATTTCCCCACTGATTGAGGAAATTCGCAATATCATCAATACGACCCGCACGGATCCCGGCCTCAGCGGCCATCTCCTGCTGAGCCTCCTCGCTGATCTCCTCATTATTCGATAAACGGGTGAGCAGCAGCTGGAAATAATGTGCCAGCACGTCGAGTTCTGACTCCGCAACTTTCTGTGCGGCTTCCGTCGCATACTCCTCGGCAATGTCATAATATTTCAGTGGGATATCGTTATTCATAACAGTCTCGTCTCTGGCCTTTAAGGGTAACGTCACGAGTATATCGGACGCGTTATCTCAACCAAAGCATTGCTTCAGATAAGTAACGCAAGCAGCGCAGCGAGTGCGGGCACGGCCTGTACATACAAAATTTTTCGACTGGCGGTGGCCGCGCCAAAAAGTCCGGCAATCAACACGCAGGCCAGGAAGAAGATGGCCACCTGACTCCCCTTTTCGCCGAGCCAGAGGCTCCAGAGCAGGCCGGCCGCCAGAAAACCGTTATAAAGCCCCTGATTTGCAGCCAGCACGCGGGTGTCGCGCGCAAAGTCGGGATGCAGATTAAAGGCCTTGTGCCCTGTTTTGGTATTCCACAGGAACATTTCCAGCACAAGAATGTAGAGATGGATGAGTGCAACGACAGCGATAAGGACAGTAGCTAGCATCGTGTTGTCTCCCGTAGGCAGAGGCAAAAAAAACGGGAACCCTCAGGCCCCCGCTCTTGTTTAACCCAGAAACTGGATTACATGTTCGCGATAATCGCGTCGCCAAACTCTGAACATTTCAGCAGCTTAGCGCCTTCCATCAGACGTTCGAAATCGTAAGTTACGGTTTTCGCGTTAATCGCGCCTTCCATACCTTTAACGATCAGGTCTGCGGCTTCGAACCATTCCATGTGGCGCAGCATCATCTCTGCGGACAGGATGATTGAGCCTGGGTTCACTTTGTCCTGACCTGCGTATTTTGGTGCAGTACCGTGGGTCGCTTCGAACAGGGCGCACTCGTCACCGATGTTCGCGCCTGGGGCGATACCGATACCGCCAACCTGTGCTGCCAGGGCGTCAGAGATGTAGTCACCGTTCAGGTTCATACAGGCAATCACGTCGTATTCTGCTGGACGCAGCAGGATCTGCTGCAGGAACGCATCGGCGATCACATCTTTAATGATGATCTCTTTGCCGGTGTTCGGGTTCTTGATCTTCTGCCATGGGCCGCCGTCGATCAGCTCACCGCCGAACTCTTCTTTCGCCAACTGGTAACCCCAGTCTTTGAACGCGCCTTCGGTGAACTTCATGATGTTGCCTTTGTGAACCAGGGTCACAGAGTCACGGTCGTTGGTGATTGCATATTCGATAGCTGCACGCACCAGACGCTTGGTCCCTTCTTCGGAGCACGGCTTAATGCCGATACCGCAATGCTCAGGGAAGCGAATTTTCTTCACGCCCATCTCTTCGCGCAGGAATTTAATCACTTTTTCTGCTTCAGCAGAGTCCGCTTTCCATTCGATACCCGCGTAGATGTCTTCTGAGTTTTCGCGGAAGATAACCATATCGGTCAGTTCAGGGTGCTTAACCGGGCTAGGGGTGCCCTGATAGTAACGAACCGGACGCAGACACACGTACAGGTCCAGCTCCTGACGCAGTGCCACGTTCAGGGAACGGATACCGCCGCCAACTGGCGTCGTCAGTGGGCCTTTAATAGCAACGCGGTAGTCGCGGATCAGGTCCAGCGTTTCTGCTGGCAGCCAGACGTCCTGGCCATAAACTTGAGTAGATTTCTCACCGGTGTAAATTTCCATCCAGGAAATTTTACGCTCGCCTTTGTAGGCTTTCTCAACAGCGGCATCAACCACTTTCAGCATTGCCGGGGTAACGTCTACACCGATACCGTCACCTTCGATGAACGGGATAATCGGATTGTGAGGAACGTTAATCTTGCCGTTTTGCAGGGTGATCTTTTTACCTTCCGCCGGAACAACTACTTTGCTTTCCATTAACCTCTCCTTCGAGCGCTTCTGGTTGTTACTGATCTTATGTTAATAAATTGTAATGAGCCCTTCGATAGTACCTGATTGTCCTGCGCCATGAAAGGTCTTCGTTATTAGGCTATAATGCGGCAATTGATAACGCCTGAAAATACCATGAAGAAAACTTCTTTTACAAAACACCGGGTTGAGCGATTCAGCTCGCGACAAGCCGCCAGAAGACCGCAGGAAACCCAGCCGAAGCGGGTTATTTTGTTCAATAAACCCTACGATGTTTTGCCGCAGTTTACCGATGAGGCCGGGCGCAGCACGCTGAAGGACTATATACCTGTTCAGGGCGTCTACGCCGCGGGCCGTCTGGACCGCGACAGCGAAGGCCTGCTGGTCTTAACCAACGACGGCGCTTTACAGGCGAAGCTCACGCAACCCGGGAAACGCACCGGCAAAATTTACTTCGTCCAGGTCGAAGGCGAGCCGGACGAAGAAACGCTGGAAAAATTACGCAGCGGCGTGACGCTGAACGACGGCCTCACCCTGCCTGCAGGTATTGAACGCGTGAATGAACCAGAGTGGCTGTGGCCGCGCAACCCGCCGATTCGCGAACGCAAATCCATTCCGACAAGCTGGCTCAAAATTACCCTTTATGAAGGCCGCAACCGCCAGGTTCGCCGCATGACCGCACACGTCGGCTTCCCTACCCTGCGTCTGATTCGCTACGCTATGGGCAGCTACACCCTGGAAACGCTGGCAAACGGCGAATGGCGCGACGTCACCCCTTAAGGAGTCACTATGTTTAAACCTCATGTCACGGTTGCCTGCGTGGTCCACGCCCGGGGTAAATTCCTTGTTGTCGAAGAGAGCATTAACGGCAAAGCGCTGTGGAACCAGCCTGCCGGACACCTTGAAGCCAATGAGACCCTCCTGCAGGCCGCAAAACGCGAGCTGTGGGAAGAGACCGGCATTCACGCTGAACCCCAGCACTTCATCCGTATGCACCAGTGGATCGCGCCCGATCACACTGCGTTCCTGCGCTTTTTATTTGCCGTTGAGCTTAGCGAAACGTGCGCCACAGAGCCGCAGGATGACGATATCGACCGCTGTCTGTGGGTCACTGCCGACGAGATCCTGAACGCGCCAAACCTGCGCTCGCCGCTGGTTGCGGAAAGCATTCGCTGCTGGCAGTCTGCTGGCCGCTTACCGCTGGATGTCATCGGCGCATTTAACTGGCCGTTTACAGAGGGTGCCAATGGTGGGGGGGCGTGATAGAATACGCCGCCTTGAAGTTCAATGTCGTGAGTATTCCATGTCAGATAATAGCCAGAAAAAAGTGATCGTCGGCATGTCCGGCGGTGTCGATTCCTCCGTTTCCGCCTACCTGTTACAGCAACAGGGCTATAAGGTGGAGGGCCTGTTCATGAAGAACTGGGAGGAAGATGATGGCGAGGAATATTGCACTGCCGCTGCGGATCTCGCCGACGCGCAGGCCGTATGCGATAAGCTCGGCATTGAACTGCACACCGTTAACTTTGCCGCAGAATACTGGGACAACGTTTTTGAACTGTTCCTCGAAGAGTACAAAGCGGGCCGCACGCCGAACCCGGATATTCTGTGCAACAAAGAGATCAAATTTAAGGCCTTCCTCGAATTCGCTGCAGAAGATCTGGGCGCAGACTACATCGCGACCGGTCACTACGTGCGTCGTGCAGACGTGAATGGCAAAAGCCAGCTGCTGCGCGGTCTGGACGGCAATAAAGATCAAAGCTATTTCCTCTATACGCTTAGCCACGAGCAAATCGCCCAGAGCCTGTTCCCGGTCGGCGAGCTGGAAAAGCCGCAGGTGCGTAAAATCGCCGAAGAACTGGACCTCATCACCGCGAAGAAAAAAGACTCTACCGGCATCTGCTTCATTGGCGAGCGCAAATTCCGCGATTTCCTGGGACGTTACCTGCCCGCACAGCCGGGTAAAATTGTCACCGTCGACGGTGAAGAGATTGGCCAGCATCAAGGGCTGATGTACCACACGCTCGGCCAGCGTAAAGGCCTGGGTATCGGCGGAACCAAAGAAGGTAGCGAAGATCCGTGGTATGTTGTCGACAAAGACGTCGAAAACAATATTCTGGTTGTTGCCCAGGGTCACGATCATCCGCGTCTGATGTCCGTTGGCCTTATCGCCCAGCAGCTGCACTGGGTCGATCGTGAGCCGCTGAAAGGCACGCTGCGCTGCACGGTGAAAACCCGCTACCGCCAGACCGATATTCCTTGCACCATTACCGCGCTTGATGACGATCGCATTGACGTGCGCTTCGACGAGCCGGTCGCCGCCGTCACCCCGGGTCAGTCTGCTGTCTTCTACAGTGGTGAGATCTGCCTGGGCGGCGGGATCATTGAACAGCGCCTGCCGCTGCCTGCTGTTTAATACGATTGCACACATAAAGGAGACCGTGTGGCGAAGAACTACTATGACATCACCCTGGCACTGGCGGGAATTTGCCAGTCAGCCCGTCTGGTGCAACAGCTGGCGCATCAGGGTCATTGCGATGCTGACGCCCTGCACGTTTCACTCAACAGCGTTATCGATCTCAACCCCGGCTCGACCCTGGGTGTGTTCGGCGGCAGTGAAACCAATCTTCGTCTCGGTCTTGAAACCCTGCTTGGCGTGCTTAACGCCAGCAGCCGTCAGGGATTAAACGCGGAGCTGACCCGCTACACGTTGAGCCTGATGGTGCTGGAGCGTAAGCTGAGCGCAGCAAAAGGCGCGCTCAATACCCTGGGCGATCGTATTGCCGGGTTACAGCGTCAGCTCGACCATTTTGATCTGCAGTCCGACACGCTGCTCAGCGCCATGGCCGGCATTTATGTTGACGTCATCAGCCCGCTGGGCCCGCGTATTCAGGTCACCGGATCCCCTGCCGTGCTGCAAAGTCCGCAGGTACAGGCAAAAGTGCGTGCGTCCCTGCTGGCTGGGATCCGCGCCGCTGTGCTGTGGCACCAGGTTGGCGGTGGCCGCCTGCAGTTAATGTTTTCTCGTAATCGCCTGACCACTCAGGCAAAACAAATTCTTGCTCATTGTTAACCTCCCGGAGTTGCGAATTATGGAATTATCCTCACTGACCGCCGTATCCCCTGTCGATGGACGCTACGGCGATAAAGTCAGCGCGCTGCGCGGGATCTTCAGCGAATATGGTTTGCTGAAGTTCCGTGTTCAGGTTGAAGTACGCTGGCTGCAAAAGCTGGCCGCCCAGGCAGCAATCAAGGAAGTTCCTGCTTTTGACGAAAAGGCAAACGATTACCTTGATAAAATCGTTGCTGAGTTTAGCGAACAAGACGCCGCGCGCATTAAAACCATTGAACGCACCACCAACCACGACGTGAAGGCGGTTGAGTACTTCCTGAAAGAAAAAGTGGAAAGCGTCCCTGCGCTGCATGCCGTGTCTGAGTTCATTCACTTCGCCTGTACCTCTGAAGACATCAACAACCTGTCTCATGCGCTGATGCTCTCCACCGCGCGCAAAGAGGTGGTGCTGCCTTACTGGCGTAAAATCATCGACGCGGTAAAAGCACTGTCCGTGGAATACCGCGACATTCCGCTGCTCTCCCGTACCCACGGCCAGCCAGCCACCCCATCCACGATGGGTAAAGAGATGGCGAACGTCGCGTACCGTATGGAGCGCCAGTACCGTCAGCTGGAGCAGGTTGAGATCCTCGGCAAAATCAACGGCGCGGTCGGTAACTATAACGCCCACATCGCCGCTTACCCGGAAGTGGACTGGCACCAGTTCAGCGAAGAGTTCGTGACCTCTCTGGGCATTCAGTGGAACCCGTACACCACCCAGATTGAGCCGCACGACTATATCGCCGAGCTGTTTGACTGCATCGCGCGCTTCAACACCATCCTGATCGACTTCGATCGTGACGTGTGGGGCTATATCGCCCTGAACCACTTCAAGCAGAAAACCATCGCGGGTGAAATCGGCTCTTCAACCATGCCGCACAAAGTGAACCCGATCGACTTCGAAAACTCCGAAGGCAACCTGGGCCTGGCGAATGCCGTGCTGCAGCATATGGCGAGCAAACTGCCGGTATCCCGCTGGCAGCGCGACCTGACCGACTCCACCGTACTGCGTAACCTGGGCGTGGGCATCGGCTACGCGCTGATCGCGTATCAGTCCACCCTGAAAGGCGTGAGCAAGCTGGAAGTAAACCGTGACCGTCTGCTGGACGAGCTGGATCACAACTGGGAAGTGCTGGCGGAGCCGATTCAGACCGTGATGCGCCGTTACGGTATCGAAAAACCGTACGAGAAGCTGAAAGAGCTGACCCGCGGCAAACGCGTTGACGCCGAAGGCATGAAGCAGTTTATCGACGGTCTGGCGCTGCCGGAAGAAGAGAAAACGCGCCTGAAGGCGATGACTCCGGCGAACTACATTGGCCGCGCCATCACCATGGTCGACGAGCTGAAGTAACGCCCCTCTCCCCCTTTTCGCCCGAAAAGGGGGATGCTTTTCCCCGGTTTACTCAATGTTTATCCCCACAACAACATAATCAGCGTTAAACTATTCATACCAATTATTTAGGGAGAAGAGATGATGCGCGTACTGGTTGTTGAGGATAACGCATTGCTACGTCATCACCTGAAGGTTCAGCTTCAGGAGATGGGACATCAGGTGGACGATGCTGAAGATGCAAAAGAAGCCGATTATTATCTCAATGAACACCTGCCGGATATCGCCATTGTCGATTTAGGGTTGCCTGACGAAGACGGTCTGTCGTTAATTCGCCGCTGGCGCAGCCATGATGTCTCCCTGCCGGTTCTGGTGCTGACCGCCCGTGAAGGCTGGCAGGATAAGGTCGAAGTGCTCAGCGCGGGTGCGGATGACTACGTCACCAAGCCGTTTCATATTGAAGAGGTGGCGGCGCGCATGCAGGCGCTGCTTCGTCGCAACAGCGGGCTGGCGTCTCAGGTTATCTCCATCCCGCCTTTCCAGGTCGATCTCTCCCGCCGGGAATTATCCATCAATGATGAAGTGATCAAGCTCACCGCCTTCGAATACACCATTATGGAAACGCTGATCCGTAACAATGGCAAAGTGGTGAGCAAAGACTCCTTAATGCTCCAGCTCTATCCTGATGCTGAACTGCGCGAGAGCCATACTATTGACGTGCTGATGGGACGTTTACGTAAGAAAATTCAGGCGCAATATCCGCAGGATGTGATTACTACCGTCCGTGGCCAGGGCTACCTGTTCGAATTACGCTAAATGAGACGGATCTTGCGCCATATTTTGCCCCTCTCGCTGCGGGTGCGCTTTTTACTGGCAACGGCAGCCGTCGTGCTGGTGCTGTCGCTCTCCTACGGCATGGTCGCCCTGGTGGGCTACAGCGTCAGCTTTGATAAAACCACCTTTCGCCTGTTGCGTGGCGAAAGCAACCTGTTTTATACCCTGGCGAAGTGGGAAAACAATAAAATCACCGTCGAAATGCCGGAAAACCTCAATCAGCAGAGTCCCACGCTGGCCCTGATTTATAACGAAAAGGGGAAGCTACTGTGGGCGCAGCGGGACATCCCGTGGCTGGTCAAAAGCATTCGTCCGGACTGGCTCAAAACCAACGGTTTTCATGAAATTGAAGCCGATCTCAACACCACCAGCTCGCTGATCCGTGAAGATCGCTCCCTGCAGCAAAAGCTGAACGAGATCCGCGCCGACAACGCCGAAACGGAGATGACGCACTCCGTCGCGATTAACCTCTACCCGGCGACGCTGAACATGCCGCAGCTGACCATCGTGGTGATCGACACCATTCCGGTCGAGCTGAAGCGTTCTTATATGGTCTGGAGCTGGTTCATCTACGTTCTGGCGGCGAATCTGCTGCTGGTGATCCCGCTGCTGTGGGTTGCGGCGTGGTGGAGCTTGCGCCCCATCGAATCACTGGCGAAAGAAGTTCGTGAACTGGAAGAACATCATCGCGAAAAGCTTAACCCGGAAACCACCCGCGAGCTCACCAGCCTGGTGCGTAACCTCAACCGCCTGCTGAAAAGTGAACGCGAACGCTACGATAAATACCGTACCACCCTTACCGACCTGACCCACAGCCTGAAAACCCCGCTGGCCGTGATGCAAAGCACCCTGCGTTCAATGCGCAGTTCGAAACTGAGCGTCGATGATGCCGAGCCGGTGATGCTGGAACAGATCAGCCGTATTTCACAGCAAATTGGCTATTACCTGCATCGCGCCAGCATGCGTTCCGGCAGCGCGCTTCTGAGCCGCGAGCTGCATCCGGTAGCGCCGCTTCTGGATAACCTCACGTCCGCCCTCAACAAGGTGTATCAGCGTAAAGGGGTGAACATCAGCCTCGATATCTCGCCAGAGATAAGCTTTGTGGGTGAAAAAAATGACTTCATGGAAGTCATGGGTAACCTGCTGGATAACGCCTGCAAATACTGTCTGGAGTTCGTGGAAGTGTCTGCACGTCAGACGGAAACCGAGCTGCATATCATCGTTGAGGATGATGGTCCGGGGATCCCGCGCAATAAACGTGACGTGGTGTTCGATCGCGGTCAGCGCGCCGATACGCTACGTCCAGGCCAGGGCGTAGGATTAGCCGTCGCGCGCGAGATTGTCGATCAGTACGACGGAAAAATCGAAACCAGCGAAAGCCTGCTGGGCGGCGCCAGAATGGAGGTCATTTTTGGCCGCCAGCAGCCCACATCGAACGATAGTTAACCCGTTATGTGAAAAATGCGAGGATCTCGCAGCCGGGGGGCTGAGCTTCCGTTATAATCCGAGTCAGTAAGAGCCTGCGGAATAAAAAAATTATGGATTATCACTTAACACTTAACTGGCCCGAGTTTATTGAACGTTACTGGCAGAAACGCCCGGTGGTTCTGAAGCGCGGGTTCAGCAACTTTGTCGACCCCATCTCGCCTGACGAACTGGCCGGCCTGGCCATGGAAAACGAAGTCGACAGCCGTCTGGTCAGCCACCAGGACGGGAAATGGCAGGTTAGCCACGGTCCTTTCGAAAGCTACGATCACCTCGGTGAAAACAACTGGTCTCTGCTGGTGCAGGCGGTCAACCACTGGCACGAGCCAACGGCCGCCTTAATGCGTCCGTTCCGCGCCCTGCCCGACTGGCGCATGGACGATCTGATGATCTCCTTCTCCGTTCCTGGCGGTGGCGTCGGTCCGCATCTGGACCAGTACGACGTGTTTATTATTCAGGGTACGGGCCGCCGCCGCTGGCGCGTGGGCGAAAAAGTGCCAATGAAGCAGCACTGCCCGCATCCGGACCTGCTTCAGGTTGACCCGTTTGAAGGGATTATCGACGAAGAGCTGGAGCCGGGTGACATTCTCTACATTCCGCCGGGATTCCCTCACGAGGGCTACTCGCTGGAAAACTCACTCAACTACTCCGTAGGGTTCCGCGCGCCAAGCGGCCGCGAGATGATCAGCGGATTTGCCGACTACGTTCTGCAACGCGAGCTGGGCAGCTATCGTTACAGCGACCCTGATGTACCTGCGCGCGAGCATCCGGCCGATATCCTGCCCGCAGAGCTGGATAAGCTGCGCGGCATGATGCTGGATCTGATTAACGAGCCGGAGCACTTCAAACAGTGGTTTGGCGAGTTTATCAGCCAGTCTCGTCACGAGCTGGACGTTGCGCCGCCGGAGCCGCCGTATCAGGCTGACGAGATTTATGATGCGCTCCAGCAGGGCGATAAGCTGGTACGTCTGGGCGGATTACGCGCGCTGCGCATTGGTGAGGACGTGTTCGTCAACGGCGAGAAGCTGGACTCACCGCACCGTCCGGCGCTGGAAGCCATTGCCAGCCATCTGGTGCTGACTGCCGACACCTTTGGTGATGCGCTGGAAGACCCATCCTTCCTCGCGATGCTTGCCGCGCTGGTCAACAGCGGGTACTGGTTCTTTGAGGACTGAGTCGCTGTAATGCCCGGTGGCGCTTCGCCACCGGGCTTTTTCTTACCGCTTCGCGGTCAACTCCGCTATCCGCACAATCACCTTCACCGCCTTTTCCATCCCTTCGAGCGTCACAAACTCATGCTTGCCGTGGTAGTTATAGCCACCGGTAAACAGGTTCGGGCACGGCAGCCCCATAAACGACAGCTGAGAACCGTCGGTGCCGCCGCGAATCGGCTTCAGCTGCGGTTCAATATCGCAGTCGCGCATCGCCTGCTGGGCGATATCGAGAATATGCGGATGCGCCATCACCTTCTCGCGCATGTTGTAATAGCTGTCTTCGATGATGAGTTCAATGTAGCAATCAGGGTGTAATCCTTTACCCACCTTCTTGGCGATCTCCATCATCTTACGCTTGCGCGCCTCAAAGGCTTTGCGGTCGAAATCGCGGATGATGTAGTGCATCTGCGCGCTGTCCACGGTGCCTTTGATGCTGGTCAGGTGATAGAAACCTTCATACCCTTCGGTCTGTTCAGGGCTCTCTTCCGCCGGGACTTCCGCATGAATTCGTGACGCCAGCGACAGCGCGTTCACCATGACGCCTTTCGCCGAACCGGGGTGAACGTTATTGCCGACAATTTTGATCGTGACGGACGCGGCATTGAAGTTTTCATACTCCAGTTCACCGACGCCGCCGCCGTCAACGGTATAGGCCCACTGCGCGTTAAAGGCCTCCACGTCGAAGTGCTTCGCCCCCTTGCCGACCTCTTCGTCCGGCGTAAAGGCCACGCGGATATTCCCGTGCGGAATGTTTTTATCCTTCAGCACCGCCAGCGCGGTCATGATTTCGGCAATGCCCGCTTTATCATCCGCCCCCAGCAGCGTTTTGCCGTCGGTGGTGATCAGCGTCTGGCCCAGCAGCTGGTGCAGCACCGGGAACATGACGGGCGAGAGCACTTCGTCGCCAATGCCCAGCGCAATGTCGCCGCCGCGGTAGTTTTCCACAATCTGCGGGTTCACATGTTTACCGCTAAAATCCGGAGAGGTGTCGACATGAGAGATAAAGCCAATCGCCGGAATGTCACCCGGGACATTCGCCGGCAGCGTTCCCATCACAGTGCCTTTCTCGCTTAACGTGACGTTGACCAGCCCCATGGCGTCAAGCTGCTCTTTGAGCAGATTTAATAACTTCCACTGGCCTTCGGTGCTCGGCACCTGGCGAACACCCGGCTTAGATTGGGTATCCAGCGAAACGTACTGTAAAAAACGCTCAAGTAATTTATCCATGCAGTCACCCTCACTTTTTGTGACAACATTATCAATAAGCATCAAAACGCAAATATTGCGTCAGGTCACTTTTATCCCGCAAACGAGAATATTTTCCGTTTATATCGTTATGCGTTAGTAAATGTAGCTTATGAATCAGTGACAAGGATTGGCGATTGCAGGGGATTGCCGTAGAATGTCCGCCCTCATTACGAGTCACCAAGGTGGTTACACACAAACCCCGCTTCAGTCTGCTGCCTGAGGCGTCTATATGGGACAGCGCAAAAATTGAATACACAAACCCGTTCACCGCTGGTGAAACTGGAACGAATTCGTAAAAGTTTTGATGGCAAGGACGTCATTTCCGACCTCACTCTCACCATCAATGACGGTGAGTTTCTGACACTGCTTGGCCCCTCCGGCTGCGGCAAAACAACCGTACTGCGCCTTATCGCCGGGCTGGAAAGCGTCGATAACGGCCATATCCATCTTGAAAACCAGGACATCACCCGGGTTCCCGCCGAAGACCGCCACGTCAACACTGTCTTTCAGAGCTATGCCCTCTTCCCGCACATGACCGTGTTTGAAAACGTGGCGTTTGGCCTGCGGATGCAAAAAACCCCGGCGAGCGAGATCGAACCGCGCGTCACCGACGCCCTGCGCATGGTGCAGCTTGAGACGTTTGCCCAGCGTAAACCCCATCAGCTTTCCGGCGGCCAGCAGCAGCGCGTGGCCATCGCCCGCGCCGTGGTCAACAAGCCGCGTCTGCTCCTGCTGGATGAATCCCTCTCGGCGCTGGATTACAAGCTGCGCAAGCAGATGCAGAATGAGCTCAAAGCCCTGCAGCGCAAGCTCGGCATTACCTTTGTCTTCGTCACCCACGATCAGGAAGAGGCCCTGACCATGTCCGACCGCATCGTGGTGATGCGCGACGGCAAAATCGAGCAGGACGGCACGCCGCGTGAAATCTACGAAGAGCCGAAGAATCTGTTTGTCGCCAGCTTTATTGGCGAGATCAATATCTTCGACGCCACGGTGATTGAGCGTCTGGACGACCAGCGCGTGCGCGCCAGCGTCGAAGGACGCGAGTGCAATATCACGGTGAATTTCCCCGTCGAAAAGGGACAAAAGCTCAACGTTCTGCTGCGCCCGGAAGATCTGCGCGTCGATGAAATTCACGGCAATACCGAGGCCGAAGGGTTAATCGGCTATATCCGCGAGCGCAACTACAAAGGGATGACGCTGGAGTCTGTCGTCGAGTTGGAGAACGGCAAAATGGTGATGGTCAGCGAGTTCTTTAACGAGGACGACCCTGACTTCGACCACTCTCTCGACCAGAAAATGGTTATCAATTGGGTAGAAAGCTGGGAGGTTGTGCTGGCTGATGAAGAACACAAGTAAGTTCCAGAATGTGGTGATTGCCACGATCGTCGGTTGGCTTGTGTTGTTTGTCTTTCTCCCCAACCTGATGATTATCGCCACCAGCTTCCTGACCCGCGACGACGCTAGCTTCGTTTCGCTGGTCTTTACGCTGGACAACTACGCGCGCCTGCTCGATCCGCTCTATTTTGACGTGCTGCTGCACTCGCTCAATATGGCGCTGGTTGCCACGATTGCCTGCCTGGTACTGGGATACCCCTTCGCGTGGTTCCTCGCGGGCCTGCCGCAAAAGGTGCGCCCCCTGCTGCTGTTTTTACTGATTGTTCCCTTCTGGACGAACTCGCTCATCCGTATTTATGGTCTGAAGATTTTCCTCAGCACAAAGGGTTACCTGAATGAGTTTCTGCTGTGTCTGGGGGTGATTGATACGCCGATACGCATCATGTTTACCCCGAGCGCGGTGATTGTCGGCCTGGTCTATATCCTGCTGCCGTTTATGGTGATGCCGCTCTACTCCAGCATTGAGAAGCTGGATAAACCGCTGCTGGAAGCCGCAAAAGATCTGGGTGCCAGTAAGCTGCAGACCTTTATCCGTATCATTATTCCGCTGACGATGCCCGGTATTATTGCGGGCTGTCTGCTGGTGATGCTCCCGGCGATGGGCTTGTTCTACGTTTCTGACCTGATGGGCGGGGCGAAAAATCTGCTGATCGGTAACGTGATCAAGAGCCAGTTCCTGAACATTCGCGACTGGCCGTTCGGGTCCGCCACCAGCATCACGCTGACGGTGGTGATGGGTCTGATGCTGCTGGTCTACTGGCGCGCCTCACGGCTGCTGAACAAGAAGGTGGAACTCGAATGATCGGTCGACTGCTTCGCGGCGGTTTTATGACCGCCATTTACGCTTACCTGTATATCCCGATCATAATTTTGATCGTGAACTCGTTTAACAGCTCGCGCTTTGGGATTAACTGGCAGGGCTTTACCACCGACTGGTACAGCCTGCTGATGAACAATGACAGCCTGCTGCAAGCCGCTCAGCACTCGCTGACGATGGCGATCTTCTCCGCCACCTTCGCGACGCTGATTGGCTCCCTGACCGCCGTGGCGCTGTACCGCTATCGCTTTCGCGGTAAGCCGTTCGTCAGCGGCATGCTGTTTGTGGTGATGATGTCGCCGGACATCGTGATGGCGATTTCGCTGCTGGTGCTGTTTATGCTGCTGGGCGTTCAGCTTGGCTTCTGGTCGCTGCTGTTTTCCCATATCACCTTCTGCCTGCCGTTTGTGGTGGTGACCGTCTTCGCGCGTCTGAAAGGGTTCGACGTACGCATGCTGGAGGCGGCGAAAGATCTTGGCGCCAGCGAGATGACCATCCTGCGTAAAATCATCCTGCCGCTGGCGATGCCCGCCGTGGCGGCCGGATGGCTGCTTAGCTTCACCCTGTCGATGGATGACGTGGTCGTGTCCTCCTTCGTGACCGGGCCGAGCTATGAAATTCTGCCGTTGAAGATCTATTCGATGGTGAAAGTCGGCGTCTCACCGGAGGTGAACGCGCTGGCGACCATTCTGCTGGTGTTTTCGCTGGTTCTGGTGATCGCCAGCCAGGTTATTGCTCGTGATAAAACAAAATCTCAGGGGACAATGAAATGAAAAAAATGCTCGCCGCTGCGGCGCTGGTGCTTGGCATGGGTGCCGCGCACGCTGATGACAGCAAAACGCTCTACTTCTACAACTGGACCGAGTATGTGCCGCCGGGCCTGCTGGAACAGTTCACCAAAGAGACGGGCATCAAGGTGATCTACTCGACCTACGAGTCGAATGAAACCATGTATGCCAAGCTCAAAACCTACAAAGACGGCGCGTACGATCTGGTGGTTCCTTCCACCTACTTTGTCGACAAAATGCGCAAAGAGGGCATGATCCAGAAGATCGATAAAACAAAGCTAACTCATTTTTCAAACCTCGATCCGGAGATGCTCAACAAGCCGTTCGACCCGAATAACGACTACTCCATTCCGTATATCTGGGGGGCAACTGCGATTGGCGTTAACAGCGAGGCCGTCGATCCGAAAACGGTGACGAGCTGGGCCGACCTGTGGAAACCGGAGTACAAAGGCAGCCTGTTGTTAACCGACGACGCGCGTGAAGTATTCCAGGTGGCGCTGCGCAAGCTGGGCTACTCGGGCAACACGACGGATCCAAAAGAGATTGAAGCGGCGTATACCGAGCTGAAAAAGCTGATGCCTAATGTGGCGGCGTTCAACTCTGATAACCCGGCTAACCCGTATATGGAAGGCGAAGTGAATCTGGGGATGGTGTGGAACGGCTCCGCGTATGTGGCCCGCCAGGCCGGTACGCCGCTTGAGGTGGTCTGGCCGAAAGAGGGCGGGATCTTCTGGATGGATAGTCTGTCGATTCCGGCCAACGCGAAAAACGTTGAAGGGGCGCTGAAGCTGATTAACTTCCTGCTGCGCCCGGACGTAGCGAAACAGGTTGCCGAGACGATTGGCTACCCGACGCCAAACCTCGCGGCACGCAAGCTGCTGAAGCCGGAAGTGGCTAACGATAAATCGCTCTACCCGGATGCTGAAACCATCAGCAAAGGTGAATGGCAGAACGATGTCGGTGACGCCAGCCGCCTCTACGAAGAGTATTATCAGAAATTAAAAGCGGGCCGATAAACGGTATCGCGTTCTTCCTCGCGCCGTCTGTACGACGTGAGGAAGGATTAACTGACCGCATTCTCTCCTGCCCAGATCGTCGCCTTTCTCATCGCCTCCACCACGTCCTCATCCGACAGACCCAGCGCCTGACGAACCCGGGTCGCCTCGTCCCACTGTTGCTGTTCATAGTAACGGCAAAGGCTCACCATATCGGCTAGCCGTCCCTCCTGGTCGCACAGCGCATTGCTCACGCTCTGCGGCACCGCAATTTGCTTCATTAACTCTGCCATCGGCAGCTCAAGGAGGGTATCGAGCAAAGAAAACAGGCCGCACATGAACGCATTTTCAGCCAGCGCCGGTTCTTTCATCGTCTCAGCTATCAGTTCACAGAACTTACCGCGCATCATACTCAACGGGTAAAGCTCGCTGACGGTATCATTGCCCGCACTGGCGAGGACCACGACGGCAACAAACCGTCTAAGCTGGTTTTCCCCGAGGTATCTGAGCACCTCACTCAGGGTTAACTTGCTGAAATTACAGGCACCCACATGCTTAAACGCCGTATGCTTCATGTAGCGCATGATTTTATAAGAGAGCGTGAGATCGGTTTTTATCAACGACTCGACGATCCGAAAATCAGGCTTATTGCGTCCGACCTCCATTTGCAGCCTAAAAATCGCCAGCTGATTTTGCGACAGCCGTTTATATTTAATGACCTCCGGACGGCAGAAAAAATAACCCTGAAACAGCGAGAATCCCTCCTCCTTGTATTGGTTGAATTCCTCTTTAGTCTCAATTTTTTCAGCAAGATATTTAATATGTCCGGTCAGGTGTTTACGCGCTTTCAGATACGCTTTAATTTGCGCTAAGGTGTAATTTCTGACGTCGAATTTCAGGATTGAAATATAGGGTAAAAATGCATCCCATTCTGGTGCAAGGGTAAAATCATCAAGCGCAAACTGATAGCCATGCGCATTCATCTCCCTGACGGCCTGCAGCAGCTCGGCCCCTGGCACAGCATCTTCAAGGATCTCAATGACCACGCTCTCTTTATCCAGCGCTTCACCACTGCGGTCAATGACCATTCGCGACGGGAAATTAATAAACGACGTATGCGCCCCGGCGATGCGCTGGGACGGCACGCATAAAAACTGATCGGATATCATTCTGGACGTGGCATATTCCGCCGACACATCCGGAAAACGATTTGTCATCCCGTCTCTGAAGAGCAGCTCATAGGCCACCGTATTCATTTCAGGGTTAAAAATGGGTTGTCGCGCAATAAATCCGTACATATCCCATCCTCCTCTACCACTTTATATTTATTAGCATCCTCTTTCTACACGACGATAACGAGCATTATCGAGCACTATTTTGATTGAATGCACAAAATAAAAGCATCCACACTAATTAACGGGATTTACTATTCTGGAATTTAAATTAAATATCCCCGGCCCTCTACAGAAAGAAGGAAATATATCCGATAAGGAATATGTGCCTGCCCGACACGCACAACATTACGGGAGATGAGAATGAAAGACGCCATGGTCCGAAGATCTAAAATAAGAGTCAAGACGTTGATGCTATTGTCCATTTTCCTCACCGTGACGGTGGGCTTTACGGCAACGATCGGGTTTATGATGTGGCAGTGGATGGCGCAGCAGGAGGTGCTGGCCAAAAAACATATCCGCCAGATTGCCGAGGTGCAAGCTTTACAGGTCAGTAAACAGCTGGATTCTGCCCTGACTGCCGCCCGGGACATGGGCAACAGCGCGCTGGCGCTGCGCGAGGCGGGGGTATTCGATCGCCAGAGCCTGAACCAACTGCTCATCCACTATCTGTCGGCTCATCCCCAGTTTCTCTCTATGTCGATGGCCTTTGAGCCCAACGCGTTTGACGATAAAGATGCCGCCTTTGCCGGTCAGAGCGGTGAAGATCCTGCCGGACGCTACGCCCGCTACGTCGACCGCGACGCTACCGGCAAACCGGCCTTACACCTGCTGACGGACATCGAAACGCCCGGCAGCGGTGATTATTATCTGCTGCCGAAACAGCGGCATAAAGATGTGATCATCGAACCCTATATTTACCCCTACAACGGCGTGGACGTGATGCTCACCTCGATTGCCGCCCCCATCATGCGTGACGGTCAGTTTCTGGGCTCGGTCACCTCTGACTTCTCGCTCGCCACGCTGCAATCGACGATCGGCGCGATTAAACCGTGGAACGGCACAGGCTACGCCCTGCTCCTCTCCGCGGGTAATAACGTGGTGTCCAGCCCGGACAAGCGCGCAGCAGGCAAGCCTTACGCCGGTCAGATTGCCGGTCATGACGTCACCCGGATAAACGATCCGCTGCTGAAGGAAGATGTGTTTATCACCTGGCAGGACATCGCCGTCGGTAATAGCCAGACGCCGTGGAAACTCGCCATTATCACCCCGGTCAGCGAAGTGATGGCCGAAGCGCGCGCATTTTTGCTGAAAGCCATCATCCTGATGGTGTTAAGCATCGTGGCGGTTAGCCTGGTGATGGCGCAGATCTTTACCCGCAAAGTTGACCGTCCGGTGGGGGGTGAACCTTCGGAAGCCGCCGGGATCGCCCTGGCCGTCGCCCGGGGGGAGCTGAACAACACCATCCCGGTGCGTTCCGGAGATACCCACAGCATTTTTTATGCCCTGCACACCATGCAGATGCAGCTCAAGCGCATCGTCGATAATATCAGCGAAGCCAGCCATTCCGTGCACGGCGGGACCAGCGAAATTTCGGCGGGCAACCTTGATCTCGCCTCGCGAACCGAAGAACAGGCGGCGGCGATTGTTGAAACGGCAGCCAGCATGGAAGAGATTTCGGTCACGGTGAAGAATAACGCCGACAACGCCCACAAGGCGACGACGCTGACCGATCGCGCCGCGAGCCTCGCCGGGCATGGCGAAACGCTGGTGAACGACGTAGTCGTGGTGATTGGGGAGATTGACGAGAGCGCGCGTAAGATCGGTGAGATTAACAGCATCGTCGATGGCATCGCCTTCCAGACCAATATCCTGGCGCTAAATGCGGCCGTTGAAGCGGCGCGTGCCGGCGAACAGGGGCGCGGTTTCGCGGTAGTCGCAGGTGAAGTGCGCAATCTTGCCCAGCGAAGCGCTAACGCGGCCAAAGAAATTTCCCAGCTGATTGCCGAGTCCTCAGGCCGCGTCAGCAAAGGCGTTGAGCTGGTCAATGAGACCGGCGTAATGATGAAACAGGTGATTGAGGCGGTGTCGCACGTGCATCTGGTCATCAACGACATTGTTCAGGCGCTGGACGAGCAGAACCGCGGGATTAGCCAGGTCAGCACTGCCGTTAACCAGATGGACAGCACCACCCAGCAGAACGCCTCTCTGGTTCAGCAGATCTCAGCGGCGGCGCTCTCGCTGGACGAGCAGGCTAAATCGCTGGAGAAGACGCTGGCGTTCTTTCATTCTTAAATAAAAAGGCACCCGTCCAGCGGGTGCCTTTTCACGCGATTCGCGTTACAGACCTTTCAGCAGCTTGTCGACAAATTCCGGAACAACCGTGCTGGCCAGACCGTAGTGTTTCTCTTCAAACTCGCTGCCCACCTGGCTTGGCTCAAGGTTGAGTTCAACCGTATGCGCACCGTGCAGTCGCGCTTCGTGGACAAACCCCGCCGCCGGATAAACGTGGCCGGATGTGCCGATGGCGATAAACACGTCGGCCATCGCCAGTGCGCTGTAGATCTCATCCATTCCCAGCGGCATTTCGCCGAACCAGACCACGTGCGGTCGCAGGCGCGACGGGAACTGGCAGCAGTGGCACTTATCCTCCGGCAGCACGTCTTCTTTCCAGTCAAGCACCTGACCGCTCCAGGCGCAGCGAACCTTGAGCAGCTCACCGTGCATATGGATGATGTTCTTGTTGCCGGCCCGCTCGTGCAGGTTGTCGATATTCTGCGTTACCAGCAGAAAACGATCGCCCAGCGCCTCTTCCAGCTTCGCCAGCGCCAGATGCGCCGCATTAGGCGCAACGTCAGGCTGCTGAAGCTGACGACGGCGGGCGTTGTAAAACGCCTGCACGAGATCCGGGTCGCGGGCAAAACCTTCCGGCGTGGCGACATCCTCCACGCGGTGCTCTTCCCACAGCCCGTCCGCCGCGCGGAAGGTTCGAATTCCTGACTCGGCGGAGATCCCCGCCCCGGTCAGCACCACCACTCTGGGTTTATCCATCGCTTCTGGCATTATTCTGTCTCTGAAAAAGATCCGCTGGCGCAAGCGCTCACGTAAGCGGCGTTTGTTTTTGCGAAAACGGCTGAGTCGACCCTGGCGACGCGACAGCATAGAAACCTCGTAAACTAATCGGTGAGATGAAGGAATGCGGCTCCGCGCATCCCTCCTGCGTCCCCGTGTCGCGCGCGTTCAATACGCGGCACGCGGGCAACCGGCAATAAGTGTCGGGGCAAACGCCCGGACAACCGTTCCGTAATCGCGGTAAAGTTTGAGAGCCCTCCCCCGATCACCAGCAGATCCGGGTCGACGATGGTGAGAATATTTCCCAGACACACCGCCAGCAGATCCAGATAGCGCTCGACGTGCTCACGCGCCTGCGCATCCCCTTGCTCCCACAGGGTAATGATTTGAGGGGCCTCAAGTTTCTGATGATAGAAGTGTTCGTAAAGCCATGCAAACCCGCGGCCGGAAAGGTAGTTCTCAATACAGCCGTGCTGGCCACAGCCGCAGCGGGTCAGCGGGAAATCACGCCCCACCTCGAGAGCATCCACCGGCAGGCGGATATGGCCAAACTCGCCGGTGATGTAGCTGCGGCCGGTGATGGGCTTACCGTTGACGACGATTCCCCCGCCGACGCCGGTACCGAGGATCAGTCCCATCACCAGCGGATAGCGACGGAATTCATCATCCCAGGCTTCAGAGAGCGCAAAGCAGTTGGCATCATTGTCTAAACGCACGTCGCGTTCAAGGAGGGCAGAGAGATCGGCGCGCAGCGGTTTACCGCTGGCGGCAGGCACGTTGGCCGCGTAAAGCGTACCGTCGTCGGTTTCGGGCATGCCCGGAATACCGATGCCGACGCTGCCTTTCACGCCGAAACGTTCATCCGCCTGCGCCACCAGCGCGGCAATGGCGGTTAAAAATTCGTCGTAGCTGTCGCGCGGCGTGGGAACGCGGGTTTCCCACTGCAGTTTGAGGTCTTTATCAAACGCGCCGAGCGCAATCTTGGTGCCGCCAATATCAAATCCATAATACATAACGCATTCCTCTTTCGATCTGGCGACCCGAAAGCCGCTAGATCATGACGTAATTACTGGCCACTTAATACCCTCGCCGGATCAATTCGGCTTGCGCGACGCGCCGGATACCAGCTTGCCAGCAGACTCAGTAAAAGTGCTGTAAGCAGCACATAAAAAACATCCAGCCAGTGCAGCTCAGACGGCAGGAAGTCAATAAAATAGATATCACCCGACAGGAACTGGTGACCAATAAGCTTTTCAATGCCGTTGATAATCGGCGTCAGCTGCAGGGAAACCACCACGCCAATCACCACGCCGCACAGGCTGCCGAACAGACCCGCCAGCAAACCGTACCAGACGAAGATGGCGCGAATAAGACCGTCTTTTGCTCCGAGGGTACGCAGCACGGCGATGTCGCCGCTCTTGTCCTTGACCGCCATGACCAGCGTCGAGACGATATTAAAGCACGCCACACCAATCACCAGCACCATCGCCAGATACATAATGGCGCGGATCATCTGGATATCACGGTACATATACCCGTAAGTGCCAATCCAGCTTTTGATGTAGACATAGTTATTGGTCACGCTGCCCGCATCGCGTACCAGCTTGTTGGCGTTAAAGACGTCGTTCACCTTAATGGCAATACCCGTCACGCTGTCGCCCATGTCGAGATACTGGCGCGCATCTTCCATCGGCACCATGGCGAAGCTGTGATCGAGCTGACCGCTCAATTGAAGAATACCGGTGACGTGCAGGCGCACGCGCTTAGGCTGCTGCAGTTTGTGATCGGCGCTGGCGTTGGGGATCATGATTGACACCCAGTCGCCCTGCTTCACCTTCAGGGCATCGGCCACGCCTTTACCCATGATGATCTGCTGCTCGCCCGCCTTGAAGTTGGCCCACGCGCCGTTCTGCACATAGTTTGGCAGCGCGCTGAGGCGCGCTTCCTGGACGGGGTTGACCCCTTTAACCTGAATGGCGCGCAGGTTTACCCCACTCTCCACCAGCCCGGTAAAGTTAATATAGGGCGCGGCCGCGGCGATGCCCGGCACTTTTTCAACTTTGGCGAGCGCATCGCTCCAGTTCGTCCATGGCTGGTTAACCGGCTCGATCTCACCGTGCGGCACCACCGCCAGAATGCGGTTATTCAGCTCGCGCTCAAAACCGTTCATCGCGCTTAAGCCGACAATCAGCACCGCCACGCCCAGCGCAATACCGATGGTCGAGATGACGGAGATCAGCGACACCATGCCGCCGCGACGGCGGCCGCGGCTAAAACGTAAACCGATGAGTAACGATAACGGTGACGCCATTACTCTGCTCCCATCAGGGTCAGTTCCGCGTTCAGATGGCCGTCGCGCATCTCAAGCTGACGCCCCATGCGTTTTGCCAGCTGCAGATCGTGGGTCACCACCAGAAACGCGGTGCCCTGTGAGGCGTTCAGCTCGCCCAGAAGCTGGAAAATACTGTCCGCATTGCGGGCATCCAGGTTACCGGTAGGCTCATCCGCCAGCACCAGACGCGGGTTGTTGACCAGCGCACGGGCAATCGCCACGCGCTGGCGCTCGCCGCCGGAAAGCTCAGAGGGACGATGGTTGCCGCGATGACCCAGCCCTACCGCTTTCAGCATGTCGCTGGCGCGGGCGTTAATTTCTGCGGGTTTCTTTTTGCCAATCAGCAGCGGCATCGCCACGTTTTCCAGCGCCGTGAAATCCGGCAGCAGGTGGTGGAACTGGTAGATAAAGCCCAGCTCGCGGTTGCGTAACTCGGCCTTCGCCGCTGAGGACATTTTGCTCATCGGCTGGCCGGAGAAAATCACGTCGCCTTCGGTTGGCGTATCCAGCCCGCCCAGCAGATGCAGCAGCGTACTTTTGCCCGAGCCGGAGCTGCCGACAATCGCCATCATCTCGCCTTCACCCACGCTAAAGCTCACATTGTGCAGCACGTCGGTTTGCACAGTGCCTTCCTGATAGCGTTTGGACAGGTTGTCGCATTGCAACAGGATCTTATTCATAACGTAAAGCCTCAGCGGGTTGAGTGGCGGCGGCGCGCCAGGAAGGATAAAGCGTAGAAAGCAGCGCAATGGCCATCGCGGCCAGCGCAATACCGACCACCTGCAGCGGCTCGATAGCCACCGGCAGCGCCGCGCCGTCAAGCAGCGCGCCGATGATCGGCATTAAGTTATTGAGCTGGCTGGCAAGCAATGCCCCCAGCACGGCGCCGAGCAGCGCACCGATGATACCGGCGCTGGCCCCCTGCACCATAAACACCGCCATGATCTGGCGCGGCGTGAGCCCCTGGGTTTGCAGGATGGCGACTTCGCCCTGCTTCTCCATCACCATCAGGCCCAGCGAGGTAATGATGTTAAATGCGGCCACGGCCACGATCAGGCTCAGCAGCAGCCCCATCATGTTTTTTTCCATCCGCACGGCCTGGAACAATTCGCCTTTGCGCTCGCGCCAGTCCTGCCATTTGGTGCCGTCCGGCAGTTTTTGCTGGCTGAGAGTATCGACCTTCAGCGGTGCGTCGAGCCACAGGCGCCAGCCGGTGATATTCCCCGCCGGGTAGCGCATCAGGCGTGAAGCATCCTGAATGTTCACCAGCATCTGGTAGCCATCGACTTCGCTGTTAGCGGCAAAGGTACCAATCACGTTGAACAGGCGCTGACTTGGCAGGCGCCCCATCGGCGTAAACTGGCTGGCAGAAGGTACCATCACCCGCAGCTGGTCACCACGGTTGACGCCAAGCTGGCCGGCAAGCTGTTCACCCAGAATCAAGTTGTATTTTCCGGCTTCCAGATCGGTCTGCTTCACGTTAACCAGATACGGCGTCAGCGGATCGTTTTGCGCCGGGTCGATACCCAGCATCACGCCGACCGCTACGCTGCGGGCGCTTTGCAGCACCACGTCACCGGTGGTCAACGGCGCAACGCGCGTGACTCCCTGTAACTTCGCCGCGCTTTCCGGCAGCTGCTGTGGGTTAACCGAACCGTTAGTCGATGAGAGAACGGCCTGCGGCATCAGCCCCAGGATGTTGTTTTGCAGCTCGCGCTCAAAGCCATTCATGACGGAAAGCACCGTCACCAGTGCCATCACGCCAAGCGTAATGCCAATAGTCGAAAGCCAGGAGACAAAGCGACCGAAGCGGTCCGCGGCGCGCCCACGCATGTAGCGTAAGCCTATGAAGAGTGCGACAGGTTGATACATGAAATCCGTCTGTTTGCTGATAGCAGGCCCACGAGTATATAAGCGAATCCGTTAAGCGTAAATGACTGAAACAGTAAGCTTTGGTAATCATTTTTCCGAAAAATTCAGATAAATCAGGGTGCTATTGTCTGAATACTCACCTCGCAACCTCCACCTTTTCCGAAAAACCTCCTGATACAGACTGTTACCCATTACATCCTGGTGTCGTTTTACAACAATTGCTCGTTCGTTTATGGCAATAAGGTAGTGGCGAACAATGAAGCAAAAAGCATTATGGATTAACCAGATAAAAGGGCTGTGTATCTGCCTGGTGGTTATCTATCATTCGGTTATCACGTTTTATCCCCATCTGATCGGGCTGCAACACCCGTTCTCCGGCCTTCTCGCCAAATGCTGGGTCTATTTTAACCTCTATCTCGCACCGTTTCGTATGCCGGTCTTCTTCTTTATCTCCGGCTACCTGATCCGTCGTTATATTGACGAGGTGGACTGGCGAACCAGTCTCGACAAACGGATCTGGAGCATTATCTGGGTGCTGGCGCTGTGGGGCGTCCTGCAATGGCAGGCGTTGACCCACCTGAACGCCTGGCTGGCGCCCGAGCGTGAGCTTGCCACCTCGTCGAACGCGGCCTACGCAGACTCGCTCTCAGGATTTGTGCAAGGCATGCTCACCGCCAGCACCAGCCTGTGGTATCTGTATGCTCTGGTAGTCTACTTCACGCTGTGTAAACTGCTGAGCCGCTGGAAGCTGCCGGTACTGGGGCTGCTGGCGCTGGCAAGCATCGCGATCAACTTCCTGCCGCTGCCGTGGTGGGGAATGAACAGCGTGGTACGCAACATGATCTACTACAGCCTCGGGGCGTGGTATGGCGCAGCGCTGATGGCGTGGATGAAAAGCGTCAACCTGCGCCGCATCTGGCTGGCAACCGGCGCTTTCGCCTCCGTCTCCGTGGTGCTGTGGTTTGCTAACGTTCCGCTGCTGCTCTCGTTGCTGTCGATTGTGCTGATCATGAAGCTGTTCTACAGCTTTGAGCAGCGCTATGCAGTTCACCCTGACAACCTGCTGAACGTGATTGGCTCCAATACCATTGCGATTTATACCACTCACCGCATCTTAATTGAGGCCTTCAGCCTGTTCCTGATTGGCGAGATGAATGCCGCTTACTGGCCGGTCTGGGCCGAGCTATCCCTAATTCTTGTCTATCCGTTTGCCAGCCTGCTGATCTGTACCCTGGCCGGACTCGGGGTGCGTAAGATCTCCACCGCGCTGTTTGGCGACGTTTTCTTCTCTCCTCCCTCTACGCTGACCCTGTCACCTTCAACGCGTTAATGCCCTCTCCGCCCCCGTTTCGGGGGCGTTTAGCCCTGCCGTGCGGTTACGATTTGCTTATGTAAAACGATCGAGGATAATAAAGACATTGCGTATCAGTGATATGCCCCAATACTGTTGGTATATCCATAAGAGACTCTGACATAGCCATGCCTGAACACTATCGTTATTCCTTACCTGTCAAAGCGGGCGACCAGCGCCAGCTGGGTGAACTCACGGGCGCGGCGTGCGCCACGCTGGTGGCGGAAATCGCCGAGCGTCATCCAGGCCCGGTGATTCTCGTTGTCCCGGATATGCAAAACGCCCTGCGCCTGCACGACGAAATTCGCCAGTTCACCGATAATCTGGTGTTCAGCCTGGCCGACTGGGAAACGCTGCCGTATGACAGCTTCTCTCCGCATCAGGAGATTATCTCCTCGCGCCTGTCGACGCTCTATCAACTCCCGACCATGCAGCGCGGCGTGCTGATTGTGCCGGTGAACACCCTGATGCAGCGCGTCTGTCCGCACAGCTATCTGCACGGCCACGCGCTGGTGATGAAAAAAGGCCAGCGACTGTCCCGTGATGCCCTGCGCGCGCAGCTTGACGGGGCCGGCTATCGCCACGTCGACCAGGTGATGGAGCATGGGGAATACGCGACCCGCGGCGCGCTGCTCGACCTTTACCCGATGGGCAGCGACCAGCCGTATCGTCTGGACTTTTTCGATGATGAAATCGACAGCCTGCGCGTCTTCGACGCCGACACGCAGCGCACGCTGGAAGAAGTGGAGTCCATCAATTTACTGCCCGCGCATGAGTTCCCCACGGACAAAACCGCTATCGAACTGTTTCGCAGCCAGTGGCGCGATAAGTTCGATGTGAAGCGCGACGCGGAACATATTTATCAGCAGGTCAGTAAAGGCACGCTGCCTGCCGGGATCGAATACTGGCAGCCGCTGTTCTTCAACGAGCCGCTCCCTGCCCTGTTCAGCTACTTCCCGGCGAATACGCTGATTGTTAATACCGGCGATATCGACGCCAGCGCCAGCCGCTTTGAAAGTGAAACCCGCGCGCGCTTCGAAAACCGGGGCGTTGACCCGATGCGCCCGCTGCTGCCGCCGGAAGCGCTGTGGCTGCGTACCGACGAGCTCAACGCCGAGCTGAAGCGCTGGCCGCGCATGCAGCTGAAAACCGATTCGCTTGCCGACAAGGCCGCCAACACCAACCTCGCCTTCCGGACGCTGCCGGACCTGGCCGTCCAGGCGCAGCAGAAATCCCCGCTGGATAATCTGCGCAAGTTCCTGGAGTCCTTTACCGGCCCGGTGGTGTTCTCCGTTGAGAGTGAAGGCCGCCGCGAAGCGTTAGGTGAGCTGCTGGGACGCATTAAGGTGGCGCCGAAGCGCATCCTGCGCCTGAGCGAAGCGACCGGAAACGGTCGTTACCTGATGATTGGCGCCGCCGAGCACGGTTTTATCGACACGCTCAACAACCTGGCGCTGATTTGCGAAAGCGACCTGCTGGGCGAGCGCGTCGCACGCCGCCGTCAGGACAGCCGTCGGACCATCAACCCGGACACGCTGATCCGTAACCTGGCCGAGCTGCACCCGGGCCAGCCGATTGTTCACCTGGAGCATGGCGTTGGACGCTATCAGGGGATGACCACGCTGGAAGCGGGCGGCATTAAAGGTGAATACCTGATGCTGACCTACGCTAACGACGCCAAACTGTATGTTCCGGTGTCGTCCCTGCATCTGATCAGCCGCTACGCGGGCGGTGCCGAAGAGAACGCGCCGCTGCACAAGCTGGGCGGCGATGCCTGGGCGCGCGCGCGCCAGAAGGCCGCGGAAAAAGTGCGCGACGTGGCCGCCGAGCTGCTGGATATTTACGCCCAGCGCGCGGCCAAAGAGGGCTTCGCCTTTAAGCATGATAAAGAACAGTACCAGCTGTTCTGTGACAGCTTCCCGTTTGAAACCACGCCGGATCAGGCTCAGGCTATTAACGCCGTGCTTAGCGACATGTGCCAGCCGCTGGCAATGGACCGCTTAGTCTGCGGCGACGTCGGCTTCGGCAAAACCGAAGTGGCGATGCGCGCCGCTTTCCTTGCGGTCGAAAACAACAAGCAGGTGGCGGTGCTGGTGCCGACCACCCTGCTCGCTCAGCAGCACTTCGACAACTTCCGCGACCGCTTCGCCAACTGGCCGGTACGTATCGAGATGCTGTCGCGTTTTCGCAGCACCAAAGAGCAGACGCAGATCCTGGAGCAGGCCAGCGAAGGCAAGATCGACATTCTGATCGGCACCCACAAGCTGCTGCAAAGCGACGTGAAGTGGAAAGATCTGGGGCTGCTGATCGTCGACGAAGAGCACCGCTTCGGGGTGCGTCATAAAGAGCGCATCAAAGCGATGCGCGCCGACGTCGACATCCTGACCCTGACCGCAACGCCGATCCCGCGAACCCTGAACATGGCGATGAGCGGCATGCGCGATCTGTCGATTATTGCCACGCCGCCGGCGCGCCGTCTGGCGGTGAAAACCTTCGTCCGCGAGTACGATAATCTGGTGGTGCGTGAGGCCATTCTGCGTGAAGTACTTCGTGGGGGGCAGGTCTACTACCTCTATAACGACGTGGAAAATATCCAGAAAGCGGCGGACAGGCTGGCGGAGCTGGTACCGGAAGCGCGCATTACTATCGGCCACGGGCAGATGCGCGAGCGCGAGCTGGAACGGGTGATGAACGACTTCCACCACCAGCGCTTTAACGTGCTGGTGTGCACCACCATCATCGAAACCGGGATCGACATTCCGACCGCGAACACCATCATCATTGAACGCGCGGATCACTTTGGTCTGGCGCAGCTTCACCAGCTGCGCGGTCGCGTCGGGCGTTCACACCATCAGGCCTACGCCTGGCTGCTGACGCCGCATCCGAAAGCGATGACCACCGACGCGCAAAAGCGTCTGGAAGCCATCGCCTCGCTGGAAGACCTCGGCGCAGGCTTTGCGCTGGCCACGCACGATCTCGAGATCCGCGGTGCCGGCGAACTGCTGGGTGAAGATCAAAGTGGCTCGATGGAAACCATCGGCTTCTCGCTCTATATGGAGCTGCTGGAGAACGCGGTTGATGCCCTGAAGGCCGGACGCGAGCCGTCGCTGGAAGACCTTACCAGCCAGCAGACCGAGGTCGAGCTGCGTATGCCTTCCCTGCTGCCTGATGATTTCATTCCGGACGTGAATACCCGTCTCTCATTCTACAAACGCATCGCCAGCGCGAAGAAGGAGAACGAGCTGGAAGAGATCAAGGTTGAGCTGATCGACCGCTTTGGTCTGCTGCCCGATGCGGCGAGAAATCTGCTGGATATCGCGAGACTGCGCCAGCAGGCGCAGAAGCTGGGGATTCGCAAGCTCGAAGGCAATGAAAAAGGCGGCGTGATTGAATTCGCCGAGAAGAACCACGTCAACCCGATGTGGCTCATCGGTCTGCTGCAAAAACAGCCGCAGCATTTCCGTCTGGATGGCCCAACGCGTCTGAAATTTACCCAGGAGCTGACGGAGCGTAAAACCCGTATGGACTGGGTGCGTAACTTTATGCGTCAGCTGGAAGAGAACGCGATCGCATAACCTCCCTTCCCCCTGTTAGCCCAGTGCTACGGGGGGACAATTTACAAACTCTTTGCACTTCACCCGATCTTCCCGACATACCCATTCGCCATAATTATGTTTAACGCCTTATAAAACAATAACCTTATCATTTGCATGGATTGTGGTGATGATGACCTCTTCGCGTTTTACTCGCTGGATGACCCTGTTTGCGCTGGTAGCCACCGTCGCGGTTGCGCTTCCCGCTCGGGCAAACACCTGGCCCCTTCCCCCTCCCGGCAGCAAGGTGGTGGGTGAAAACCGCTTTCATGTGGTTGAAAATAATGGCGGTTCGCTGGAAGCGATTGCCAAAAAATATAACGTCGGTTTTCTGGCTCTGCTGCAGGCGAACCCCGGCGTCGACCCTTACGTCCCGCGCGCGGGCAGCGTGTTGACTATCCCGCTACAGACGATCCTGCCGGACGCCCCGCGCGAGGGGATCGTGATAAACCTGGCGGAGCTACGTCTGTACTATTACCCGCCGGGTAAAAACGAAGTGACGGTCTACCCGATTGGTATTGGTCAGCTGGGCGGCGACACCCTGACGCCGACGATGGTCACCACCGTCTCGGATAAACGCGCGAATCCAACCTGGACCCCGACGGCCAATATTCGTGCCCGCTATAAAGCTCAGGGCATTGATCTTCCAGCCGTGGTGCCGGCAGGCCCGGATAACCCAATGGGACACCACGCGATCCGCCTGGCAGCCTACGGTGGTGTTTACCTGCTGCACGGCACGAATGCGGACTTTGGCATCGGCATGCGCGTCAGTTCCGGATGTATTCGTCTGCGCGATGACGATATCAAAACGCTGTTTAACGTCGTTACGCCGGGTACCAAAGTGAATATTATCAATACGCCGATTAAGGTTTCTGAGGAACCGGGCGGCGTGCGGCTGGTCGAAATTCACCAGCCGCTATCGAAAAACATTGGCGATGACCCGCAGACGCTGCCCATTAACCTGAATGCCGCGATAGTAAGCTTCAAAACGAATGCGAATACCAGCAGCGTGGTGATGGAGCGCGCGATGGAGGCTCGGTCAGGCATGCCGACCGATGTCACCCGGCATCATGATGTCGCCCAGCAGTCGATGTAATTCAGAAAGAAAAACGCCCTGCACATGTGCAGTAATGCCGTTCACTTAAGGCTCGCGTGACTTAAAGCTGAACGTATATCCAGGCGGTACATAAAGCACTGAACGATCGCATCGTCGGTGCTTTCTTTTTGCTGGCAGGATAAAGGATTTTATATTTTCCTAATTATTTTCAAATTATTATGGATTTTCCCGTCGCACCTTTGCCACAGCCCCGTACCTGGGACACCAGGATATCCCAGGTTTGCAGGTGGTGGCAATGAGTTGCTGCTTAAACTCAGGAGAATAATCTGGGCAGCCTTTACGCCTGCCGGGAATCACATTTGTCTGCAGATCTGACTCTTTGATTCCCACCACTTATTTGGTGGACACCAGTACTTTTTGTTCCTGTAATCAAAAGAAAAATCAATATACACTACCATTAACGCGAGCATTGCAACGAGGGCCAGACCATTATAATAAAATACAGGGCTATGAAGTAAAATGAGAGCGATTAGTTCATTCATCATTACATCCCCATGTGCTGGTAAGCCTTATCACCCTGTAGCCAGGTGATCAATACCCCTGCAGCCGTAAACAATCCAGTACATATTACAAACAGAATAACCAGGAACCAGCCAGAAATATCTTTACCCTCGTTAACGCTGAAACTACACATAGTTAATATAACAGCGAAAAATAACATCATTCCGGCTATTCCGGCGGAAGACCACGGTGGAGTGTACATTTTTTCCGCCGGATAATCGGGCTGATGGGTTAATCTGGATGACACCGCCGTAATAGAAAACTTTTTCTGTTTGGATGCCGCCACAAACTGGTCGCCCTGTGCATACGTTACTGCATCTGATGCCAGCGCCAGCGCCAGCCACGGATACCCTGCAGAATGCTCGCCGAGCGACATTTCAAGATCCAGCCGATCCGGTACGACTTTTTTTTCGTCCAGCACTTCCAGCAGCGGATATTTTTCTGTGCGCGATAAACCGGTATACCAGATCTGTTTGGGTTTACTGACAGCCTCCGCACGCAGATAAACAGGTACTGCACTTTCTACGTCAATAACCCCCGTCATAGGTTGATAAAGATAAACAGGTTTTTCTCCTTCCGTTTTAACGTAGTCATTCGTCAGGAGAAGCGCGGTAGCATTCTCCATCCACTTGCATTCCCCTTCTTCAGAATGCAAATCTACACAGATAAGCAGGCGTTCAACGACGTAGCCGTTCGTCTGTTTTATCCACTCTGTGACTAACGTATAGTCCGGGCATTCAGGCAAAAATGTGATTTTTTTGATCGAGATCCCGGAACGTTCAAGCACACGCCGGAGTTCATCGCTACAGGATTCATCCCCACCTCGCACCCATACAAGCGCTTCAATCTGCCTGTACCGGGAGAGTTTTTCCATCATCGGCTCCAGGACGTGGATAATAGCCTGCCCGGCCCGCGTGAAATCGAATGATTTATCCAGGTCAATTTTCAACGGCATTTTGGCGGCCAGCGGAAACTCCCCCTCCAGTTTCAACATGTTCAGCGCCAGCTCCTTTGTTGCCTTTGGCGGGGTCAGTATCGACCAGCCAGCCAGGATGATGTTACGCCTGGCATAGCTGACAACCTTGTATTCCTGCCGTGCCGCAATCAATAACCGCGTTTCTATGTAGTGTCTGTGCGCGTTATACGCAATACAGAACGCCTGTACTAAAAAGGTTACTGCAGCGACAGGTATTACCACTGCATCAACAAGAAAACCTGAATCAACATGTTTATTACCCGGCCAGGTGACAGCCCGGATACCAGTACAAACAATCACGACGAGCACATAGACAACACACACACCAATAGTGGGAAAGTCATGTTTAAATTCGTTCTGCTTAGGGTAAAGCCACCAGTTCATCACACAGCCCCCGCAGTGGGGAGTGTGGTGCGAATAGCACAGCCGCACGCCGCTTTACAGCCATCCACGACCACGCCCCGGCCGTTCATCGTCCATGTCGGGTGGCATTCGTTGACAGGGAACGTTCCTTTATGCTCAGGGCACGTCACCAGATCGTCTTTCAGGGCCACTGGCAGGCCCATAAATTCCGCGCCTGACGCTTTAATCACTTTTCCGCCGCTCACCAGCGGGTCATTCAGTCGAATTACGCCATTCATCAGTTTCCCTTCCTTCCTGCGTCCATATCACAGCACATGTGATCCCAGCCGGTGTATCCCTTCACTTCCGGTACTTTGTCGGTTAAGCCCTGATAGTTGGCCTTAAACTGCGCAGTATTTTCTTTCAGACCTTGTTTGGTGATGTAATCCAGCCCCCATGCGGGGCCGGGGAAACGAGGTTCCAGATTACCGTGTACTTCGTTCCCCATACCATCATCCACGGTATATTCAATTCCAGGACCACCAGCGGCAAGGGGCGGGTCGTCAAACGGTTTGGACGACATATACAGTCGATGTTTGGTCTGTAAAAAACCCTGATCGTTGACGACGGTGAAAGACACAGCATCTTCTGCGGGTGCTCTGTTATCACCATTAGGTTCATTAGGTGATGGGGAAAATCCTACTGACCTCCAAGTTTCGCCATAATCTTTAGAAACAAGGAATCCATCTACCTCCCAGTTGGGGATTGAAATATAGCGCTCTGAAGGGTGAATAAATTTATGGGTAAATATTCGGTAAAACTGGCTAACCGGCTCGGTATGAATTCCTTTCTGGGTATCCGTGTACCAGAGTTCACCTTCGCAGTCCCAGCCCTTCAGCTCCAGATAACGATGGTCATCGAACCGGTACACTACCTGCGTTGGCGGCACTGAAGCCTTGCAACCTGCGGGCACCAGCAACAGCGCGGTAAGCAATGAATAAAGTCCTTTCATGGCTATCTCCCTGCATCCATATTGCATTGCATATGGTCCCAGCCGGTATAATCTTTCGCTTCCGGTACTTTATTGGGTAAGCCCTGCCAGTTTGTTTTATACTGCTGCGTACTATGTTCCAATATCTGTTTAGTCATGTAGACCATCCCCCAAGCCCAACCAGGTGAGCGAGCCTCCAATATTTGCTCTGTTCCATCATCCAGTTTATAGGGAATCCCTGGACCATTAGCTAATACACGAGGATCTTCAAATGGTTTGGATGACATATACAGCCTGTGTTTAGTCTGTAAAAATCCCTGATCGTTGACGACAGTGAAAGAAAGAACGTCCTCATAAGGCGCGTAATCATCGCCGTTAGGTTCATTTTCCCCTGGTGCAAATTGTGCAAGTTTCCATGTTCGACCATAATCCTTCGAAACCCTAAATCCATCAGCCCCCCAAATAGGGATAGACATATATTTTTCTGAAGGATGAATAAATTTACGGGTGAAGATCCTATAAAACTGTAAATAAACTTGAGAATGGATAGCCCTTTGCGTATCGGTGTACCAAAGCTCTCCTTCGCAGTCCCAGCCTTTCAGTTCCAGATAGCGGTGATCATCAAAACGATAAACTACTTGCGTAGGCGGTTCTGAAGCCTTACACGCTGCCGCAAATAAAACGGAAATAGTAATAACTCCTACACATAGTCCTTTCATGTCTTATCCTTTAGCCAACTGGCTGTCGCTTTTAGGTTTCGGCATTTCCCATTGCAGCAGCTTTATTTCCTGGAAATATCCAGGCCTGACAGTTCCCGTCTCAATATCCATCAGGTTACGCGAGCGAGGCCGAACACCGGCATAATCATTTTCCACACCAAAATCGCCCTTCGGCAGCACATCCTCCGGTTTATTCATAAAATCCTTTGTTGGTGCTATTGGTAACTGGCCTGATTGGTAATATTTTTTTGCGGCCGGGAAGCCATTCTGCGGATCACGCCAGTCAGCACGATGTAACAAGCTTTCCCAGAATTTACCGGCTTTGTAGTCAAACGACTTACACTGACCAATTGCAAGGTCGAATGCCATCGCGTGCGATGGCGCGAACTCACTCATGACAATTGACGAATGCTGGCTGTAGCTTACCGGGTCAGTTTTTTTCCATTCTTTTTCAAGTTCTTCACGGGTTTTCAGCCAGGTAATGGACAACACAGGATATTCTTTAGAACCAGTAACTTCCCCGTGAATAACGGTATGCCCCCGGTCATGGCTTTCTACATTCAGTTCATCTGGTGTTAAAACATGCCCAGGCTTCCAGCTAATACGCTGATAACTGTTAAGCATATACATCGCAGAATCCGTGCGCTTGATGGCACTGGCTTTAGCCGAATAGGATATGTAGGCATCCGGGCTATCCGGATCGATATAATACGTATACGGCTTGTCACTCGTTTTAGGGTCATTATCCGGATGGTTATCCTGACCCTGTAGTTTGAAAATAAAGGGTTCCGGCAATTCTTCACCGTTCACCACTACGTCATGGGTGCGGTAACTGGCATTCGGGAGAAATGAATATTTTGCATCCCTCTCTTTTCGTTGTGGCAACTCAAAGGGTTTAGTGTCAGGTGCTTTTCCTACTTCGCCGTGCTGATAAAAAACTCGCTGGAACAGGTTAGGAATGCCATCTGCAATTTTCTGAGGGATCCCACGCCAGCCAAATCCCTGTACATTTTCCAGCGATACAACGCCATCATTTGGACAGAAGTAGTTATACACTTTACCGTTATTGTTACGTCCATAGCGATCATCAGCCCGCAACGGATTATCAGAGGGTTTGCGCAGCGTACAGGAGGCTTCAAGGGCCAGTAATTCAGCCTCGCCTAATATCCCTCCCCCTTTCCACTGCGTATGCATCAGGCTACAGAAATTTTTGAATGTCTTCTGCCTGGCAGAATCAGTCTGTTGGTATCCTGGCTGAATATTTTCAGCCATGCGGGACTCCAGTGAATAAGGGGAATGATTCAGAATAACGCAGTTAACTGGATCATACCCCGCCTGCTTTACCAGCATATTTGCCAGCATGGTGATAATGGTGCCCTGGCTGTGAGCCACCACATTAATCACATCTTTCGTTGTAGTAGGTTCACTTCGAATCTGAATAATCAAATCTGCAAGACGCTGGGCAGCAAAAAACTGGTAAATACGGTGCGGGTTTTCATAAATGGGATGAGTGTAATCCCCGTCGTTCATATGCAGTGATGCAAATCCCGCCGCTGCCACGCCAATACCTCCAGCTCCAGGCCCCAGCATATCGGGAATGTTGGTGGTCGCATTCGCGAACGTTCCGCCACCTTTTGCAAAATTTGAATCAAGACCATTCTTGAGATTGTCATTCTGGTACTTAAATGAACCCTTACCGTCATTACCCAGCGCGGCCTTGTTTGTCTCATTATCTTCCTGATAGGCGTCATACGGCAGATGGGCACCGGAAGACAGTATTCCGACTTCATCCTTATACCGCTTCTGGTCTGCAACGTAATCAGCATGAGTGACCGGCTTGTACCCCCAGTAAAACGGGATAACAGGCGAACGGCCAGGATGCGCAATTCTGTACTCCCCCCACTCATGCGCGTAAAAATCCTGACGATTAAGACGCTTACTGAGGCCCGCAAGAATGCCTTTCTCCTGATTCTGGTATGCCTCACCCACGTCGTTTACGCCATGGACCAGAATCACAATTCCCGGCATCGGACGCGGCACGCCAACGCGACGGGTCTGGGCCACCTCACCCAAATCTTTGTGTACAGGAATATCCCCTTCTGATATGACCCTTGGAGCATACGGGCTTTGTCTGGCTTCCGTCATTCCATTAACTCCATTTTGTAGGTGTCCAGGTCATCAGCATCGAGTAACGATGAATGACCGTTGCTGTCCGTTATGCCTTCCACCACTTTTCCGGCCGAGCTGGTCAGCCGGAATTTTTTGTTTGCGAGAATTTGCTCCGGATCGTCTCCGGCATGCAGCTGGTAGCGGAGTTTAAATGCGCCCTGATTAAACGGCGGGACCGTGACCTGTGCGCTTTCCGGGCCGTCATACTTCAGACTGGGTCCTTTCAGTTCGATTCCCGTCGGCGAGAAGATGGTGACCAGTCCGTTCGGACTGACGCGTATCCCGCCTCCCCCACAGACCAGCTGTATGCCCTGTCTGGCGCTGCCGTTCAGCTGCCCGTCGGTACTCGCCATCGTGAAATCATTCTGCGAGAGCATATGCATGGCACCGCGCTGGGCCTGCGTCGTGATATCCCCGGCCCCAGCAATCATCTGAATGCCAAGCTTGCGGGCAAACAGAGAAAGTTTTTCCCCCACGGCCAGCGAGAATTTTTTCACCACGTTTACGCTGGTATCCTGGCCCGCCGTAACAATCACATCTTCCCCGGCAGACAGTTGCAGACTGTCCGGCGTGACGTGCGCCTGACCTTTGTCGGCATAGGTCAGCAGGCCCGCGCCGGTAAGGTTAGTTAGTGTCTGGCGCAGTTGACTTTGCTGATCGGTTTCCACATTACTGGCCCCGGCTGTCAGTGCGCTTTGTTGCAGCGTCATTGCCAGCGACAACGCTTTATCCAGCTGCGCAATGGCGGCTGTCATATCCAGTTGCTTACCCGCAGCACGCGGTTGCGCCTCCGTGGTGATCATCACCCCTTTCGCAGCACGGAGCGCCATGTGATTGTCAGTGCGCGCTTCCACACCTTCGCCGCGCTGCTTTCCCTCTGCGTCAACGAGGTGGCCAGCGCTGACCTGACTCTTGCCGTATTCCGTGGAAATCTTGATGTGTTCCTGACCGCGGCGGTCCTCCAGGCGGATTTTGTTCGAAGCAGCAGTGCGGATCACGTTGCGGGTGTCGTTGCGATTTGTAACCAGATCAGGGTGCTTGCCGTCATGCATGACATGCGCAATAAAGGGCCGGTCCGGATCGCCGCCTTCAAAGGCTACAGCCACTTCTGTACCGTCCAGCAGCGGGAAATGAAAACCAAACACATCCCCGCCGTACGGTCTGCCCAGACGCATCAGCGCACTTTCAAAACCGTCACGTTTCTCGTCGAGGTCAAAATCAAACTTCACGCGGTATCGGCCCCGGGCATCGACTCCGGCATAAGTGTGATCCCGATTGATGGCCGCCACGCGACCGGGTACCGTACCGGCAATCACCGGTCGCGGCAGATATTCCGGACGATAGCTGTAGCCGTTCAGATAAGGGATCCCCTTCAGGATGGCGCGGTAGTGCTGTGCGCGACTGCCGGATAGCGTCATTGTGGTGACAAGAAAACCGTGTTTAAACCCTTCAGGAATATCCCCTGTTGGGTGGAACATCACACCCGGCAACAGTGCCGGGTCACTGGTTGTCCCTCCCAGCACACTCTGTTTGTTCAGCAGGCGCTCATAGCGCAGGCGTGCGCAGAACGTGGCTGTTTCCGCCTCTTCACCGTAAAAATCGCCGTCCTCCAGATAATGATCGGCATAGTGATACTGTTTTCCGCTGGTTATCCCGTCGGGAATATCATTATCGAAAATGGTTTTATCCGCCTGTGGCGAAAATGGATTGCGGTAGTTATACGTACGCACCAGTACGCTTTCGGGAATGAGTTCGTATTGTTCTTCAAGCTCGGTAATGTATTCTTTATGGCTGGTCATGCCGGAATGGCGAACGTACGGCAGCTTCTTATCGCTGAAGACATAGCGGCGGCCACCGTCACCAAAGACAACCACCGTATCGCCCTGTACCTTGTCATGGTTTTCAAAGCGGAACCAGATCCCCACCTCGGCCAGCAGACGGCGGATAAACTGGAGATCGGTTTCCTTCCACTGAATAATCATTTCACGGCTGGGGTAGCTGTGGCTCAACTGATCAAAATCGATGTTGTAACCCTGAAAATGCCTGCTCTCCTTCATCAGCCTCGTGACGAGCTCCGGCACTGTCACATTCATGTATACGGCCGAACGGTAATTCCGGTCCAGCAGCGCCAGATCATGCTCCAGCACACACTCGTAAAGGGCTTCATCGGCAGATGACTTCAGACGGGCAAACGACGTGATCACCCCGTTAATCTGGCGCACCGGCAGCCAGGGCTCCTGATTGTGCCAGCCAGCTTTCGGATTCGGGGCACGAAGAATAAATTCCGCCCTCTGATTGAGGACATCGTTGACGGCAATGTTTGATGCCGGGCTGGTAAAGCGGATGGTGTAGCGATAGGGCTTACTGAGTTCTTCTTCCCCGGTAAAAGAGTGAACATCCGGTAAAACAGATTTGCCTCGTGGAATATACAGTAAATAACGGTTTAACGTATCCTGTTGCTGAACAATGCCTGACGGTCCTTTCATCGCAAAATATCCATAATAAAGAATGACTGTTTATTAAAAAACAATACCCTCACAGACCATTGAATAAAATGTCATTCCGTAACACATCACAGAATGTTACAAAATACATATCATTCAGTTTAAAGATAAATAAAACAAAAATATTCACACCATAAATAAAAGCCTAGGAATGATACCCGGCCCGTATATAACAATTCAGTCGATAAAACCAATATGAACGACGTGTTTTTCCTGTGAACGCATCATCAGACATTCAGAAACCGCCGCAGAAGGGTTACTCAGCCCTTTTTTCTGATATAAATCGTTCTTCCTTGGCGAACAGCAATAAATATTAAACCGGTTCGCCGCCTGATAAGAATTTACAGCAGTTTCCGTAAGCGGGGTTTTATCTGCCACCAGTATATGAGGATAAACTCCGTTCCGGTATCCCGGGTTCGCAGGAGGCGGCAAAGAGCCGCTGCTTAAACTCAGGAGAATAATCAGGACAGCCTTTTCGCCTGCCGCGAGTCACATTTTTCCTCATATCTGACACTTTGATACCCACCACTTATTTGGAGGACACTACGTTGTCGGAAGCATCAGATTATGACCTGACGGCTCTCGCCGGACGCATCCAGAGAACGGGAAAAAGTATTCAGTTCGAATGGGAAAACATCCGCAACGAAGTCCATATCGTGTCAGACGTAAAAAAATCCGGGTTCAGTGGGGCTGAACCCGGATTGTCTCTTACTGGCAGGATCGTTCAACTGTTCTTAAACGATCGGCATTACTTCACATGTGCAGGGCGTTTTTTATTGCAGTGGCATAAATGAGGGTTTATGCCCGGCTTATTTGTAGATGACAGCCGTGCCGTGCAGGGTGTTAGGACCGGTCACAGAGGTGATGCGGTAAGATTTTGCACCCATCTCTTGCGCTTTTTGCGCCAGCTGATCTTCCAGTGAACCCAGGTTAGTCCCGGCAGACGCAGAGATCGTCCCGACTTTATGCTGATCGACCGGAGTGGACTGTACCTGTACAGCAGCAAAGCTTGCGAAAGAGAGTGAACTCAGGACAGCAGCAGCGATGAGGGTTTTTACGTTTTTCATGATGTTTACCTTTAGCAGATGAATTTGGAGGTCGTTATCTATTTAGTTAACGATCGATAGGTAAATCATAAATGTGATCCAGGTCACGCGTCAACATAATTTTATAACGACCATTAACTTAATTTTAAAGTTGTTATTTTTCATATAGATATGATTAATATATTTTTAAGCATTAGCACTGGTGGTGGGTTGCGTTTATTTTTATAATGGTTATTCACCAAACCAACAGAGGACCAACGGCACATGACAACCGACGTCACGAGTTGTGCGAAGAAAAGCCGTGGCCGACCAAAAGTGTTTGACAGGGATGCAGCGCTTGATAAGGCCATGACTCTCTTCTGGCAACATGGGTATGAAGCAACCTCGCTTTCCGATCTGGTAGAAGCTACCGGAGCCAAAGCGCCGACGCTGTATGCCGAATTTACCAATAAAGAGGGGCTGTTCAGGGCGGTGCTGGACAGATACATTTCGCGCTTTGCGGCGAAACATGAAGCCCAGCTATTTTGTGAAGAGAAAAGCGTCGAACAGGCGCTTCGCGACTATTTCACCGCCGTCGCGACCTGCTTCACCAGTAAAGAGACGCCTGCGGGCTGCTTTATGATTAACACCTCTGCCACCCTGGCGGCGTCCTCGAAAGAGATTGCCAATACGGTGAAATCGCGGCATGCCATGCAGGAGGAGACGCTCAGCGCCTTTCTGGCTCAGCGCCAGCAGCGCGGTGAAATCCCTGCGCAATGCAACCCTCAGCTGCTGGCGCAATACCTGAGCTGTATTTTGCAGGGGATGTCGATCAGCGCCCGTGAAGGGGCTACGCTGGAAAAACTGCAGAATATTAGCGAAACCACGCTGCGACTGTGGCCTGAGCTACTGAAAATCTGAAGCAAAAAAAAGCTCCTCAGCCTGAGCGCATGAGGAGCTAAATTCAGAGAACATCTTTTTTACACTTTGTTATTCAGAACCAGCTGGCCATTTCCATCCAGTGGAATTTGCGTTCCCGGGTCTTTATCCATGCGGATTTTGCCCTGCTGATCGCCAATTTTGTACGTCACGTCATAGCCCAGCATTTTTTCCGACTTGTCATAGACGGTTTTGCAGCGTTGCTGAGTCGTGGTGTAAGTATCGTTATCCTGCATCGCGCCCTGTACCTGGTTACCGGCATAGCCGCCACCCAGCGCGCCGACCACGGTCGCCACATCTTTACCCCGGCCGCCGCCGAACTGGTGACCAATCACGCCACCCGCTACCGCGCCCAGAACAGAACCGGCAATGCGGTTTTCATCCTGCACCGGACGACGGTGCGTCACGGAGACGTTACGGCACTCCTGACGAGGCGTTTTTACCGTTTCTTTAATCGGTGTAGCAGAAACCACCTGCGCATACTGCGGGCCGCGATCTAATACGTTGAGACTGGCAACGGCAGCCACACCTAACGCAGCCGCGACGCCAATCCCTATACCCGCCAACATTGATTTATTCACGGGACTTCCTCCTTTGTTGCTATTGGTAACAATTTTGCAATGGAGGCACGGCTTCGCCAATAAGATAAAGGATCAAAAAAGGGGCGTTGAGAGGAGATATATTGTATTTAGGAGAACTCTTAAGCACTCAAACTGTGATCTACAGCATGAAATGCTAAAAACTCCCTCCGGAGGACCCGGAGGGAGTGAAAGATTAGTGCAGCTTCAGACGCGGACGGATCACGCGGTTGATTCTGCCCACCAGCATCATCAGCCCGGTTTTGAAGTAGCCGTGCAGCGCAATCTGGTGCATGCGGTACAGGGAGATATACACGAAGCGGGCAATGCGCCCTTCTACCATCATTGAGCCGCGCATCAGGTTGCCCATCAGGCTGCCGACGGTAGAGAAGTTTGACAGAGACACCAGAGAACCATGGTCTTTGTAGACATAGGCCTTCATTGGCTTGCCTTTGTACTGCGCCAGAATGTTGTGCAGCACCAGGCTTGCCATCTGGTGAGCGGCCTGCGCGCGCGGCGGCACGAATCCACCTTCAGGACGCGCGCAGGAGGCACAGTCACCGATAGCAAAGATTTCAGGGTCACGCGTGGTTTGCAGCGTTGGCTCGGTGACCAGCTGGTTAATGCGGTTCGTTTCCAGACCGCCGATCTCTTTCATAAAGTCAGGCGCTTTGATACCTGCCGCCCAGACCATCAGATCCGCTTTGATATACTCGCCGTCTTTGGTGTGCAGGCCGCCTTCGTCGGCGCTGGTCACCATGGTCTGCGTCAGCACCCGCACGCCCAGTTTGGTGAGCTCATTGTGCGCCGCACCGGAAATACGCGGAGGCAGCGCAGGCAGAATACGTTCACCCGCTTCGACCAGCGTGACGTTCAGCGCTTCGTTAGTTAACCCTTTGTAACCGTAGCTGTGCAGCTGTTTCACTGCATTGTGCAGCTCCGCAGACAGCTCAACGCCCGTCGCACCACCGCCGACAATGGCGATATTCACCTTACCGTTCGCACCCATATTGCTGGTGTACTTCAGGAACAGGTTCAGCATTTCCTGATGGAAACGACGCGCCTGGTGCGGGTTATCGAGGAAGATACAGTGCTCTTTCACGCCCGGCGTGTTGAAGTCGTTGGAGGTACTGCCCAGCGCCATGACCAGTGTGTCGTACGGCAGCTTGCGCTCAGGAACCAGCAGCTCCCCTTTTTCATCGCGCAACTCTGCCAGGGTGATGGTTTTGCTTTCACGGTTGATGTCCACCACCGAGCCCAGCTGGAACTGGAAATGGTGGTTGCGCGCGTGCGCCAGGTAGCTGAGCGCGTCCACGCCCTCGTCCAGAGAACCGGTCGCCACTTCGTGCAGCAGCGGTTTCCACAGGTGGCTGTGGTTACGATCCACCAGCGTAATTTTGGCTTTTTTACCGCGACCCAGCTTCTTGCCCAGCTGTGTAGCCAGCTCCAGCCCGCCAGCACCACCGCCTACAATCACTATCTTTTTCAATGGCGTAGTCAACGTGACCCCCTCAAATTATTAACCAATTGTTAATTAAAAGTTATAAAAATAACCCTTAATTAACAACAGGTTACAGCACTGAAACCATTCAGGTGCATTGAGAATACCACGTCAGGCGCATTGGTCATACCAAAATTGATATGCATCAAGTTTTGATGGCTTAAAAGTAGACAATTCTGGTCAAAAAGAAAGCCCGGTACGCTTTCGCGGCCGGGCTTTGATGCCTGCGGATAAGGGATTAACCCAGCGTTTTAAACGCTTTGATACGCTGCAGATGCGGGGAGATGTTCTTGAACTTGTGGGTCTGTTCTTCGTCCCAGACGATCTCATAGTAATGATGCAGCAGTTCTGCTGCCCGATGGCTGTTGAGCGCTTCATCATTACGTGAAAGGATCACCAGGCAGCGGTCGCGGTTTTTCTCACGAAAATTGCTGACGCACTTGGTCGCAATATCGACATACTCTTCCGGGCGGTCAATTTTGCCTTCCATGTTCTCGTTCGGGAACAGGTTAGGATTGAACACCACCTGGCGAATGTCGCACAGGAAGCCAATCCGCTCCGCCCAGTATCCGCCCAGCCCCACGCCGCAAATCAGCGGGCGATCGTCGACGTTGAGCTGCAACATCTTGTCCACCTCTTTGAGCAGATGCTGCATATCATGCTTCGGATGGCGCGTGCTATAGCTGATCAACCGTACATCCGGATCGATAAACTGCAGCTGCAGCACCTTCTCATGATTACCAGGACTGTTTGAGTCAAAACCGTGTAAATAGATGATCATCGTCTTCTCACCACGCTACGCCTTCCGGGAGGGTTTACAGGCTGGCTTTATGTGCCTGCCAGCGCTCATTCAGGTCTTCAAGCCGGGCGTTGACCGTCTTCCAGCGCGCCGAATCCATCAGCTCCTGACGGCTAAATGAACCTTTATGATACAATTGTGTAACACGCTCTGCATTGATCGGCGACAGGTTATCCAGCACGCTCACGGCACCTTTACGATTATTGCAGACCAGGATCATATCGCAACCCGCATCCAGAGATGCCTGACCGCGTTCAGCGTAGCTGCCCATAATAGCCGCCCCTTCCATCGACAGATCGTCAGAGAAGATCACGCCATTGAAGCCCAGTTCCTGACGCAGAACGGTTTTTAGCCAGTGCGGAGAGCCGCTGGCAGGGCGCGGGTCAACGTCGCTGTAAATCACGTGCGCAGGCATGATGGCATCCAGCTTGTTGTCGGTGATAAGCGACCTGAACACCGACATATCTTTGGTGCGAATTTCCGCTTCCGGGCGCGGATCGCGCGGCGTCTCTTTGTGTGAATCCGCCGTCACCGCCCCGTGGCCCGGGAAGTGTTTACCGGTGGTTTTCATTCCGGCATCGTGCATACCGTCGATAAACCGGGTCGCCATGGCCAGCGCAATACGCGGATCTTCATGGTATGAACGCTCGCCAATGGCGGCGCTGATATGCCCCACGTCCAGAACCGGGGCAAAACTGATGTCGATATCCATGGCGATCATTTCGCTGGCCATCAGCCAGCCGGCCTCCTGCGCCAGTTTCCCCCCCTCTTCCGTGCCTAACAGCGCGGCAAAAGACTGAGCAGCCGGCAGGCGGGTAAACCCTTCGCGAAAACGCTGCACGCGGCCGCCTTCCTGATCGACGGCGACCACCAGATGATTGCGCGACGCGGCGCGGATCTGACGCACCAGCTCACGCAGCTGCGCCGGATCGTGATAGTTGCGGGTAAACAGGATCAGGCCACCCACCAGCGGATGCGCCAGAATTTCACGCTCCTCCGCATCCAGCTCAAACCCTTCTACATCCAACATGACTGGACCCACATCCACCTCTCTTATCCTTTCGTTTGTAACTGACGCCAGGCATCGTCTGCCAGCGCAATAAAGTGTTTGTCTCTGGACTGCCGATAGCGCATTTCAAACCAGCCAGCCATTAACATGACGACCCAGGGTCGCCAGCATCTGACCTGACGCCTCAGCGCCTCGGGGTCAATATGTGCCACCTGGGCGTAGTCCCTGATGAGTATTTGCCGCGCGGCGTCACTCTCCGTCCAGACTGCCGCCAGCTCCAGCGCCACATCGCCATCTCCGGCATACTCCCAGTCGATAAGCCTGATGCCCGCTGGCGTATGAACAATATTCCCGGCATGAACATCCATGTGCAGCGGCGCGAGCCGAATCGGCTGCGGCTCGCCCGTTTTACGCAGCCGCTTGAGATGTGCCAGCCACATTGGGGTGCGTCTGTCAGGCGCGGCCTGCTGCCAGTAGCGTTCCAGCAGCGGGTATAACGTTATTCGCCATCCCAGACGTGGCTGCCGGTGCAGATGATACAGCATCGCCGCGAGCGCCGGCGTGTCCGGTAACGCGCTTTTAACGTCACCGTCCAGATAGTCGACGGCCATCCAGCCCTGTCTGAAAAAACGAGGAGCAGGCACGAGATCTGACGGAAGACGTCTCAGGGCACGAAACTGACGACGAAAATGGGAGGCAGGCGCGTAGGGATCGTGATTCTGCCGCAAGACCAGACGGTGTTCGCCCTGCGCTATAATGCAACTCGCGCCGCCAAGCCCGGAGTGGGCCTGCGGCGCGATAAGGCGGTACTGAGGAAAATAGCGCGTCAGAATCTCTTCACGCGTGCTGTCATTGTTGCGTAACCGCACCTTTACCTGACCAGATAATTTCGCCTGTCTGAACCAGCATCAGCTGCATCTGCAGGGCTGGGGTATTCACGTTACCGGTGGCGTTAGAGTAAAGCACATACTGTGCGCCAACGTTACGGGCAATGCCGATCGCCTTGCTGCGTGTGCCGAGACTATCCTGCGGCGAAAGGCCCAGCTGCTGTTTGGCTACCGCGAGCTGCTGAGCCGAGACCAGCGTAAACTTGCCGTTGTTAGCCAGAGCATTGCGCAGGGTTTCTGTCGCTTCGCCCGCGTTCAGTGAACCGTTGGTACGGTTGTTGACGCTGTCGACCAGCAATACGCTGCCCGCCGTCACGCCCTGCGCCTGCAGCATTTTACCGACCATCGGCTGCATTGCCCCATTCCAGTCGTAGTGGCGCACGCGCGGTGCAGGCTGCGACGTCTGATCCGGATGCTCAATCGGGCCAGGCTGCGCCGGTATAGACGGTACGGACGGCACGGTTGGCTGCGGCTGCGTTGGCTGCGTTGGCTGTTCTGTGCCCGGTTTCGCCTCTTCCACAGGCGCAGGCTGTTCAGTTCGGGTCACACACCCCGCCAGGAACAGCGCGAAAGCTGTCACGAGCGCATAGCGGCTCAAGTTTTTAATCAAGGTTCACCCCTCAGAGATAAAGATAAAGTCTCACCTTATGCGCACCCAGATAGTTGGCGCTGCCATAGAGCGTTACCGACGACCTGGCCGGAATGGTGACGCTGCGCGGCGCCTCCAGCGGATGCATTTCGAGACCTCTTACGTCATACCAGAAAAAACGGTAGTGGACCGTCACGGGTTCGTGTCTTTCATTAAAGAGCGTAGAGGAGGCAGATGAGTTGATTTCACTGATGGTCAGCGCGGGCTGTTGCGCCGTGATGCCCGCGGCAAGCACGGAGGATTCCATGACCAGCGTCTGTTCATCGTTCACGGGGATCGCCGGGCGCGTGCTGCACCCCACAATCATCATCGTCACTACCAGCGCTGCAATACGCCCTTTACGCATGTCAAAGACCTTTATGTGCCAGCATCGGCCCCAGAGGACGTCCACCCAGCAGATGCATGTGAATATGATACACTTCCTGGCCACCATGACGATTGCAGTTCATGATCAGACGGTAACCGTCTTCTGCAATCCCTTCCTGTTCAGCGATTTTCGCGGCCACCGTCAGCATACGACCTAACGCCACTTCATGCTCGGTTTTTACGTCGTTTACAGTCGGAATCAGAATATTGGGAATGATAAGGATGTGCGTCGGGGCCTGAGGGGAAATGTCCCGGAAAGCCGTCACCAGTTCATCCTGATAGACGATATCCGACGGAATTTCGCGACGGATAATTTTACTGAAAATCGTTTCTTCAGCCATGACCTTTTCCTTTTTTGTTTAATCTGGCGCAATGCGTCCGCTGTAAACACACTCCCAGGATCGGTGTGTGACACAATTCAAGAGTATGAGCGAGTTTCTCCTGTCCTTTCAACCTCCTCCCTCGATTTCTTTCCTGAATGTTCATCAGCTGAGTGAAGAGTGACCGCTTGCGCGTCTCAGTGGCGTTTTTTACGACACAAATAAAAAAGGCAGCCATTCGGCTGCCTTAGTCTCCCCAGGTCACAACTTAGTTGCTGCGGATGTACTCATCCATTTCGGTTTTCAGGTTATCGGATTTGGTACCGAAGATTGCCTGTACACCAGAACCTGCAACAACTACGCCCGCTGCGCCCAGTTTTTTCAGACCCGGCTGGTCTACTTTCGCGACGTCGGCAACGCTCACACGCAGACGAGTGATGCACGCGTCCAGGTTAGTGATGTTCTCTTTACCACCGAACGCGGCAACCAGTGCAGGAGCCATTTCGCTGGTCGCGCCAGCTTTGCTGTCTTCTGTCGCATCTTCACGGCCTGGGGTTTTCAGGTCCAGTGCTTTAATCAGCACGCGGAAGATGGTGTAGTACACAACGGCGTAGCACGCACCGACGATTGGGAACAGCCACAGTTTGCTGCTGTTACCGGACAGAACGATGAAGTCGATCAGGCCGTGAGAGAAGGACGTACCGTCACGCATACCCAGCAGAATACAGATTGGGAACGCCAGGCCCGCCAGAATCGCGTGGATAACGTACAGGATCGGCGCAACGAACATGAAGGAGAACTCGATCGGCTCGGTGATACCGGTCAGGAACGAGGTCAACGCTGCGGAGATCATGATACCGCCCACTTTTGCACGGTTCTCTGGCTTCGCAGAGTGCCAGATAGCAATCGCCGCTGCTGGCAGACCGTACATTTTGAACAGGAAGCCACCAGACAGTTTACCTGCAGTTGGGTCACCCGCCATGTAACGTGGGATATCGCCGTGGAATACCTGGCCTGCTGCGTTGGTGAATTCACCAATCTGCATCTGGAATGGAACGTTCCAGATGTGGTGCAGACCGAATGGCACCAGGCAACGCTCGATGAAGCCGTAGATACCAAACGCCACAACCGGGTTCTGGTAAGCAGCCCACTGAGAGAAGGTCTGGATAGCGGAGCCGATTGGTGGCCAGATGAAGGACAGGATCACGCCAGTGAAAATCGCTGCCAGACCAGAGATGATCGGCACGAAACGCTTGCCCGCGAAGAAGCCCAGATACTCAGGCAGCTTGATGCGATAGAAGCGGTTGAACATATACGCTGCAATCGCACCGGAGATGATACCGCCCAGAACACCGGTGTCCGCCAGGTGTTTCGCGGCAATCTCTTCTGCCGGTAAATGCAGAACCAGCGGCGCAACCACAGCCATGGTTTTCACCATGATGCCGTAGGCAACCACTGCAGCCAGCGCAGAAACGCCGTCGTTATTGGTGAAGCCCAGAGCCACACCGATCGCGAAGATCAGCGGCATGTTAGCAAAGACAGAACCGCCTGCTTCGGCCATCACGTGGGACACTACGGCTGGCAGCCAGCTGAAGTTAGCAGAACCGACACCCAGCAGGATACCTGCAATAGGCAGTACGGATACTGGCAGCATCAGCGATTTACCGACCTTTTGCAGGTTAGCAAATGCATTCTTAAACATAATTGAGAGTGCTCCTGAGTATTTGTGCTTTTTTTACGCTTTCACGCATTGGCCCGGGGGGAGTACCGTGCCGTGGACAGGACATCTAAGCGCCCTTTATTTATTACACAGAGTAAAATAATTCCCTCTGAGTTTGTTTGACGGCTATCACGTTTCAGCTTAAGGCGGTCGAAAAACTTTCAGTTATTTACAAAAAGCATGTCCGGATGTGTCTAAAAACACCCTCACCGCCCCAAATGAGGCGGTGAACTTTACTCGCTTTACTTATTAATTACGAGCCTAAAAAAAACAGGTGTATCAGACAGATTGCAGGCGGGCGGGGTCGATATGGAACAGCGTGGAGAAGTTTTCCGTCGTCACGCGGGCCAGCTCATCAATGCTGACGCCCTTCAGTACGGCCATGTACTCAGCCACATCTCTCGTCATAGCGGGCTGGTTCTCTTTACCGCGATGCGGTACCGGTGCGAGATACGGAGAATCGGTCTCCACCAGAATGCGATCGAGCGGAACATAACGTGCAGCATCACGCAGTTGCTCAGCGTTACGGAACGTCACGATCCCCGAAAACGAGATATAAAACCCCAAATCAAGCAGCTTACCCGCCGTTTCACTGTCTTCTGTGAAACAGTGTAGTACGCCACCGCAATCCGTCACGTTTTCTTCCCGGAGGATCGCCAGGGTATCCGCACGCGCGTCGCGGGTGTGGACGATAACCGGCTTGTTCAGCTCCCGGCCAATGCGAATATGGTTGCGGAAGGACTCCTGCTGACGCGGTTTGGTTTCCGGCGTGTAAAAATAGTCCAGCCCGGTTTCCCCCATCGCCACCACGCCCTCTTCTGCTGCCAGTTGGCGCAGATCCTCAACGTCGTACGCCTCGTCCTGATTCAGCGGATGCACGCCGCAGGAGAACACCACGTTATCGCGAACGCCCACCAGCTCACGCATGGAGCGGTAGCCCGGCAGCGTGGTTGCCACCGCAAGACAGAATTTCACATCGCGGGCAGCGGCTTTTGCCAGCACGTCATCCACGTTTTTATGCAGGGATTGATAATCCAGGCCATCAAGATGGCAGTGTGAGTCGACTAAAAACATAATGTCTCTCTCAGAGATGGGAAACCGGCGGTGTGACGCCGGGTTGCAGGTAATGTTCGATACGCAGTAACTGGTCGGTCAGTAAAAGCTCGCGATTAAGGCCCGTCACGGTTAAAAGCTGTTCTCGGCTCTGGCAAATTTCATGAAGCATCGCATGAAGAATCGTCCCTGAGAGGCGGTTCGCCAGCGTATTCACCAGCGACCACGCATCCGGGTTGGTCAGCAGCGTTGCCCCTTGCTGAGTTTTGAGTGCATCCAGCAGCAACGAGGCCAGCCAGTGCAGACGCTCAACGGCCCGATCGCTGTTAAGCGCAGGCAATACGCTTAGCCAGTCGTGGTTATTCAGTGCCGTTTCAACAGCCCGGCAGAGCGTTTCTCGCTCTGACCATACGTCAGGCTGCAGTAATGCCAGCGCCGCCGCGGGCGCGCCGCTGCTCAGGCGCAAGGCGGTCAGCGCACTCTCAGGTGACGTTGTCACCTCGCGCTCAAGCCAGCTCAGCGCCCACGATTCCTGGGGCACCGCCAGGTGATGAAGACGACAGCGGCTGCGCAGCGTCGCCAGTAATCGTCCCGGGTCACGACACGAGAGGAAAAACCACGTTTTAACCGGCGGCTCTTCCAGGGTTTTCAGCAGGGCGTTAGCCGCCGCCTCGGTAAGCTGTGTGGCGTCTTTGAGCCAGACCACTTTAGCGCCGCCCAGTCGCGCGTGCTCGTACAATTTTTCACTGACTTCCCGCACGGCATCAATACCGAGCGCGCTTTTGCCCTTCTCAGGCTCGAGGGTGTAGTAGTCAGGATGCGTGCCCGCCTGCATCAGTTGACAGCCACGGCATTTACCACAGCTCTTGTGCCCTTCCGGCTGCTGACACATCAGAAAACGGGTGATGGCATAAATCAACGCATCATCACCCATCCCTGGCAATGCCTGAATCAGTAACGCATGATGCCCCCGACCCGCCTGATAGCTGCCGATCAGCTGTTCAAAGTGTGGGCGCAACCATGGATACCATTTCATGCCTGCTGCTCCTGCACCCACTGCGTAATGGTATGCTGAATGTCACGCGTGACGTCGTCCAGGGACTGCGTCGCATCGATGGTACAAATTGAGCTGTCCTGTGCGGCAAGTTCAAGATAGCGCGCACGGGTGCGGTTAAAGAAATCAAACGACTCTTGTTCAATGCGGTCCAGCTCGCCGCGCGCGCGGGCACGCTTGAGGCCCACTTCCGGGGTCACATCCAGATAGAGCGTCAGGTCGGGGCGAAAATCCCCCAGTACGGCATTACGCAGCGTGGCCAGCATGGTCTGGTCGATACCACGTCCTCCGCCCTGATACGCCTGAGTCGACAGATCGTGACGGTCACCGATCACCCACTTGCCGTCGGCCAGGGCAGGTTTGATAACCGTCTCAACCAGCTGAACGCGCGCCGCGTAGAACATCAGCACTTCGGCTTTGTCAGTGATAACTTCGTCACCGACGGATTTAATATCCAGCACCAGGCTGCGCAGCTTTTCAGCCAGCTGCGTGCCGCCCGGCTCGCGGGTAAATACCATGTCCGCCACGCCCAGCGCTTTTAGCGTATCCACCACCACGTTGCGGGCGGTAGTTTTACCCGCCCCTTCGAGTCCCTCAATGACAATGTATTTACTGCGCATTTTTTTCCTTAAGTGCCTTCAGATAGTCCTGAACAGAGCGATTGTGGCTGGCAAGGTTGGTGTTAAAGGTGTGTCCCCCTTTTCCATCAGCCACAAAATAGAGATACGGTGTTTTTGCCGGATGCGCGGCGGCTTTAAGCGACGCTTCGCTCGGCGTGGCAATCGGACCTGGCGGTAATCCGCTAATCACGTAGGTATTATACGCCGTTGGCGTCTCCAGATCTTTTCTTGAGATCTTGCCGGCATAGCTCTCGCCCATGCCGTAGATAACGGTAGGGTCGGTTTGCAGACGCATGCCGATGCGCAGACGGTTGATAAATACTGACGCCACCCGATCGCGCTCGGCGGCAACGGCAGTCTCTTTCTCGATAATTGAAGCCATGGTGACAAACTGGTTTTGATCTTTATACGGCAGCCCGTCCATTCGCCCTTCCCAGGCGGCATCCACGGCGGCGACCATTTTTTTGTGCGCCCGCTTAAGAATCGCCACATCAGTCGTGCCTGCGGTATACATCCAGGTATCCGGCCAGAACCAGCCTTCCACCCACTCAGGATGCTCAAACTTGAGCACGTCTGCCACCGTCTGATAGCTGTCATCCTTCAGGGTATGCTTAATATACGGGGCATCGCGCAGCTGTTTGAGGTAATCGCTCAGACGCATCCCTTCCACAAATCGCAGGGGGAACTGGGCTTCCTTGCCGCTTTCCAGCAGCTGCAGCATCTCTCTGACGGTCATTCCCGGCGTAAAGCGATAGGTACCGGCTTTGAAATGTGACAGCTCAGGCTCCACGCGCAATAACCACTGGAATACCCGTGGACGATTGATAATCTTGTCGCCATAGAGCTGTTCCCCAAGCGCCTGGCGGCCGGTTCCCGCTTTCAGGGTAAAGATCGTTTCGTCTTTAACCAGGATCTTGCTGTCAGCCAGCTGGCGAACTTTCCATACGCCAGCTCCGCCAGCGACGCCCAGCGCAACGATGAGGATAAGGACAAAGCGCAACATTTTTTTCATGACTATCTGGTTTGCTCACATATCGGGGCTAAAAACTGAAACAGCTCGCGCGAAGACCAGCGTTGTTGGCCATACGCACGGACGGGTACAACAGCCATCAGCGCATTGCAGATGATGACTTCATCTGCAGTCTGTAACGCGGCTTCTCCTGCGCTAACTTCGACAACGCGATAGCCAGAGCGTGCCAGCTGTTGCAGACAAAACTGACGCATTAACCCATTTACGCCAGCGTGTTCCAGCGACGGAGTGAACACCTCTCCCCCCTGCCGCCAGAGTAAATTAGCCGCACAGCATTCCGTAATGAACCCTTCGCTGTCAAGAACCAGCGCCTCATCGGCGTCCGTCTGTTCAAGATGAGTACGAATGAGCACCTGCTCGAGGCGATTGAGATGCTTAATCCCGGCCAGCATCGGGTTCCGTCCCAGTCGAACCGGGCTCAGCGTCAGCGTGACGCCGTCCTCTCGCCAGCGAGAATAATGCGCAGGATAAGCAGAAACGGAGAGAATACGCGTTGGGTTGATACACGATGCGGCGCTGTAACCCCGGCCACCACTGCCGCGGCTGATGATGACCTTGAGTACGCCGGTGTCCTTCCCGGTTGCCAGCTGGCACATTTCCTGGCGCAATGTGTCCCAGTGCGTAAAGGGGATCATTAACTTTTCACAGCCATGCTGCAGACGTCGAATGTGCGCCTCCAGATGGCAAACATGACCATCCAGAATGCGCGCCGTTGTAAAGCAACCATCACCGAACTGTATCGCCCTGTCGCTGGCAGGCAGCGTGTCCTGCTCAAGGCCATTGATTAAAAACATGGTGGCTCCTTATGCGTGGGCATTTAGTCTGGCAGGATGTCATGCAGCCGACAAGAAGATTAGGCTTAATAAAAAAGGCCCGGCAAGCGGACCTTTTTAAAAGCTATCGGGACGTCAGGATCAGATCTTTTTGAAGATCAGAGAACCGTTGGTGCCGCCGAAGCCGAAGGAGTTACACAGGGTGTACTCCATACCGCTAACCTGACGCGCTTCGTGAGGAACGAAGTCCAGATCGCAACCTTCATCCGGGTTATCCAGGTTGATGGTTGGTGGAACAGCCTGATCGCGCAGCGCAAGGATGGAGTAGATTGACTCTACTGCACCCGCCGCACCCAACAGGTGACCGGTCATGGATTTCGTGGAGCTCACCATTACGCGGCTGGCAGATTCGCCGAAGATAGACTTAACCGCCTGAGCTTCCGCTTTATCGCCTGCTGGCGTAGAGGTGCCGTGCGCGTTCACGTAGCCAATTTGTGCTGGGGTAATACCCGCATCACGGATCGCGTTTTCCATCGCCAGCGCAGCACCCGCGCCGTTCTCAGGAGGAGACGTCATGTGATAAGCATCGCTGCTCATGCCGAAACCAACGATTTCAGCATAAATTTTCGCACCGCGTTTTTTCGCGTGTTCGTACTCTTCCAGTACGATCATGCCCGCCCCGTCGCCCAGCACGAAGCCGTCACGGTCTTTATCCCACGGACGGCTCGCCGCCTGCGGGTTATCATTACGGGTAGACAGCGCACGCGCCGCACCGAAACCGCCAACACCCAGCGGGGTACTGGCTTTTTCAGCACCGCCCGCAACCATAGCATCTGCATCGCCGTACGCAATAATGCGCGCGGCCTGGCCGATGTTATGTACGCCAGACGTACAGGCGGTGGCGATAGAAATGCTTGGCCCACGCAGGCCAAACATGATGGTCAGGTGACCTGCCACCATGTTAACAATCGTGGACGGAACGAAGAACGGGCTGATCTTACGCGGGCCGCCATTCATCAGAGATGTATGGTTTTCCTCGATCAGGCCAAGACCGCCAATCCCGGAGCCGATAGCGGCGCCGATACGGGTTGCGTTCTCTTCCGTAATCACAAGGCCAGAATCCTGCATGGCCTGAACGCCAGCGACAATTCCATATTGAATGAAGGCATCCATCTTGCGCTGTTCTTTACGCGAGATGATCTCTTCACAGTTAAAATCCTTTACTAAGCCAGCAAATTTCGTTGCATAGGCGCTAGTATCGAAATGGTCGATTAGGCTGATGCCGCTCTGACCGGCAAGGAGAGCTTTCCAGGTGGACTCTACGGTATTGCCGACAGGAGACAACATGCCAAGTCCGGTCACAACTACACGACGCTTAGACACGTTTGTCCTCCAGGGAGGGATAAAAAAAGAGATTCGTGGGACTAAAAAAGATAAAACTCAGGCGGTCGAATGACCGCCTGGAGATGTTCACTTACGCCTGGTGACCGTTGATGTAATCAATGGCAGCCTGAACGGTGGTGATCTTCTCAGCTTCTTCGTCCGGAATCTCAGTATCAAACTCTTCTTCCAGAGCCATTACCAGCTCAACGGTGTCAAGAGAATCTGCGCCCAGGTCTTCAACGAAGGAAGCGGAGTTCACAACTTCTTCCTGCTTAACGCCCAGCTGTTCGCCGATAATTTTCTTAACGCGTTCTTCGATAGTGCTCATACTCTTAAATTTCCTATCAAAACTCGCTTTCGCGATGGTTTTCGTAGTGTATAAAATGTTGAAAAATTTGCAACTAAATCCCGGCAGTTCGTACCACGATTTTACGTTATTTTGAGGCCATTCGCCCTAATAACGCAAATATTTTTCATCGTGGTTAAACCATATACATCCCGCCGTTGACGTGGAGGGTCTCACCAGTGATGTAACCCGCTTCGTCAGAGGCTAAAAATGCAACCGCACTGGCGATTTCTTTAGGGTCGCCAAGACGACCCGCCGGAACTGCCGCCAGCGTACCCGCACGCTGCTCATCAGTCAGCGCACGCGTCATGTCCGTTTCAATAAAGCCCGGAGCAACAACGTTTACCGTAATACCGCGGGACGCAACTTCACGCGCCAGCGACTTACTGAAACCAATCAGACCTGCTTTCGCCGCAGCGTAGTTAGCCTGACCAGCATTTCCCATGGTACCAACCACAGAACCGACAGTGATAATACGACCATGACGCTTTTTCATCATAGCGCGCATTACCGCTTTTGACAGACGGAATACAGATGACAGGTTGGTTTCGATGATATCGTTCCACTCGTCGTCTTTCATTCGCATTAACAGGTTATCGCGAGTGATCCCGGCATTGTTTACCAGAATATCCACTTCGCCAAACTCTGCGCGAATATTTTCCAGAACAGATTCGATAGATGCAGGTTCAGTCACATTCAGTACCAGACCTTTACCGTTTGCACCCAGATACTCGCTGATGGCCTGAGCGCCATTCTCGCTGGTTGCTGTACCAATCACCTTCGCGCCGCGCGCAACCAGTGTTTCAGCAATTGCACGCCCGATACCGCGGCTTGCGCCAGTGACCAGGGCGATTTTTCCTTCAAAACTCATGGTATTCCTCTTTTATTGCGAGAGTGCCGCTGACATCGCTTCCGGCTCGTTAATCGCCGAGGCTGTCAGGGTGTCAACAATACGTTTTGTCAGACCGGTGAGGACCTTACCTGGGCCGACTTCATACAGATGCTCAACGCCCTGAGAGGCCATAAACTCAACGGTTTTGGTCCACTGTACCGGGCTGTAGAGCTGGCGAACCAGTGCATCACGGATAGCTTCCGGCGTGGTTTCGCATTTCACATCGACGTTGTTCACAACGGAAATCGTCGGTGCGTTAAACGTAATTTTTTCCAGCTCAACCGCCAGCTTCTCGGCGGCAGGCTTCATCAGCGCACAGTGAGAGGGCACGCTGACCGGCAGCGGCAGCGCACGTTTAGCACCCGCAGCTTTACAGGCCGCACCTGCACGTTCAACCGCTTCTTTATGGCCGGCAATAACCACCTGGCCCGGCGAGTTGAAGTTAACCGGAGAGACCACCTGGCCTTCAGCAGATTCTTCACATGCTTTTGCAATTGCAGCATCATCCAGACCGATGATGGCAGACATACCGCCCGTGCCTTCCGGCACCGCTTCCTGCATGAATTTGCCGCGCAGTTCCACCAGACGTACCGCGTCAGCAAACGCGATCACACCGGCACACACCAGCGCAGAGTATTCGCCCAGGCTGTGACCCGCGAGCAGCGCGGGGGCTTTACCGCCCTGCTGCTGCCAGACACGCCACAGCGCAACGGACGCGGTCAGCAGCGCGGGCTGGGTCTGCCAGGTTTTGTTCAGCTCTTCGGCCGGCCCCTGCTGGGTCAGCGCCCATAAATCATAACCCAGTGCATCAGAAGCTTCACGGAAAGTCTCTTCAATGACCGGATAGGTTGCTGCCATTTCAGACAACATCCCAACGGTTTGAGAGCCCTGGCCCGGGAACACAAAAGCAAATTGCGTCATTTTTTATTCCTTATCCTAGAAACGAACCAGCGCGGAACCCCAGGTGAACCCGCCACCGAAGGCTTCAAGCAAGACCAGCTGGCCCCGTTTGATTCGTCCATCGCGTACCGCTTCATCAAATGCGCACGGTACCGACGCCGCAGAGGTGTTGCCATGACGATCCAGCGTCACCACAACGTTATCCATCGACATGCCCAGCTTTTTCGCGGTCGCGCTGATGATACGCAGGTTCGCCTGATGCGGCACCAGCCAGTCGAGCGCGGAGCGTTCAAGGTTATTCGCTTCCAGCGTTTCATCAACGATGTGCGCAAGCTCAGTCACCGCCACCTTGAACACCTCGTTCCCTGCCATCGTCAGGTAAATCGAGTTGTCCGGATTAACGCGATCGGCGTTAGGCAGGGTCAACAGTTCGCCGTAGCTGCCATCAGCATGCAGATGCGTCGAGATGATACCCGGCTCTTCGGACTGCCCCAGCAGCACCGCGCCCGCACCATCACCAAAAATAATGATCGTTCCACGATCGGTAGGATCGCAGGTGCGCGCCAGCACATCAGCACCGATCACCAGCGCATATTTAACGGCACCGGATTTCACGTACTGATCGGCAACGCTCAGCGCATAGGTGAAACCTGCGCACGCGGCAGCGACGTCAAACGCCGGACAGCCTTTAATGCCGAGCATGTTTTGCACCTGGCACGCCGCGCTTGGGAAAGCGTGCGTGGCAGACGTCGTGGCGACCACGATCAAACCAATCTGTTCTTTATCAATGCCCGCCATTTCGATAGCACGCTGTGCGGCTTCGTAACCCATGGTCGACACGGTTTCGTCTGGCGCGGCAATACGACGTTCACGGATACCTGTGCGCGTGACAATCCACTCGTCAGACGTATCTACCATTTTTTCCAGATCGGCGTTGGTACGCACCTGTTTTGGCAGGTAGCTGCCGGTACCTAAAATCTTCGTATACATGTACGCTCAGTCACTTTTAGCTAATACAGATTCCAGGCGAGCGGCAATCCGCTGAGGGACTTGTCGCTGCACCGCCTGCACTGCCTGTTCAATCGCGACAGCAAATGCTCGCTGATTGGCGGCGCCATGACTCTTAATCACGATGCCGCGCAATCCTAACAGACAGGCGCCATTATACTGGTCGGGGTTGAGGTGACTGAATCGCCGCGTCAGGCTCTTTTGTAACCAACGCTTCAATAAAATCAGCCACCAGGCGCTTTTTTTGCCTTCTCCCTGAGATTTCAGCAGAGAAAGAAACATGCGCACGACCCCTTCCATGGTCTTCAACGTTACGTTTCCGGTGAAGCCATCGCACACCAGAACATCCGTTTTCCCCGTCAACAACTCATTGGCTTCGAGATAACCAATATAGTTGATGGAGGGAACCTGTTTGAGCAATTCAGCCGCTTCGCGAATGCTGTCCAGGCCTTTGGTCTCTTCTTCACCAATGTTCAGTAACGCAACACGGGGAGTGTTGATCCCGACGACTTCTTCTGCCAGCACCGATCCCATCACGGCAAACTGAGCCAGCATAGTACTATCACAGTCGACGTTAGCGCCCAAATCGAGCACCACCGTCTTGCCCTTCTGCTGATGCGGTAACACCGTCACCAGCGCCGGACGCTCAATACCTTCAATAGGTTTGAGCAGTAATTTCGACAGCCCCATCAGCGCGCCGGTATTCCCCGCGCTGACGCAAGCCTGAGCTCGCCCTTCTTTCACCAGCTCCAGCGCTACCCGCATAGAGCTGCCACGACTATTGCGAATAGCCTGCGAAGGTCGGGCATCACTGGCAATAACTGACTGCGCAGGAATAATCTGCAGACGCGAACGTTGTTCAAAGTCAGCTTTTGCGAGTAATGGCGTGATTGCGTCGGGATTGCCGACTAAAAGAAGTGTGAGTTGCGAATTAGAATTCAGTGCCTGCAATGCTGCAGGCACTGTCACGGAAGGGCCAAAATCTCCCCCCATGACATCTAACGCCAGGGTTAGACGTGTCAAGGTATCGTCGCAGCCTGGTTCGGTAAATTCCCCGTTTGCACGGGGAAATCCTCACTAAGCCTAATCACGCTTGCGCGTGATTACTTAGTGATAACCTTGCGGCCGCGGTAGAAACCGTCAGCGGTGATGTGGTGACGCAGGTGTTTCTCACCAGAAGTCTTGTCTACAGACAGGCTGGTAACTGCAGTCAGCGCGTCATGGGAACGACGCATGCCACGTTTGGAACGGGTTGGTTTATTCTGTTGTACGGCCATGGACCTTACTCCTCAATTACTTACGCTTTAAGCTGGCTAATACGGCAAATGGGTTTGGTTTTTGCGCTTCATCAGGCAGTTCCCCAAAGACCATGTCCGCCTCGGACACTTCACAGTGTTCAGAATCATGCACCGGAACCACTGGCAAGGTGAGGATGATTTCATCTTCAACCAGAGCCAGAAGATCGATTTCACCGAATTCGTTAACCTCAATCGGCTCATACGCTTCCGGGAGTGCTTCAGCCTGTTCGTCAGAACGAACCGGACTGAAACAATACGTTGTGTGAACATGCTGTACAAACGGTTTCCCGCAACGCTGACACTCGAGCGTTACCGTCACCTTTGCATCACCGGTTAAAACGGCGAGACGCTGGTTGTCGATAGCGAACGACATGGAGCATTCTACATCACTGTCCACACTGACTACGGATTCGGCAATACGCTCAGCCTGATCGGAAGTATAGATACCTTCGTAATCGAGGCGTTTTTGAGCCGTACGAACCGGATCAAGAGTCAGGGGTAATTTTACCTTTTGCATAGGGCGCGCATATTAACTTTGTAACGTCATAGAGTCAAAGAAAAAGGCAACCAGAGCTGCCTTTTGCCAATTATTCGCACACATTGCGGCCTGTAGTTTAAAATGGCTGGCATCGATACGCTATATCTGGTGATAAAAATATGCCAAATCTCGTCCTTGCTTCCACGTCTCCCTACCGCCGAATGCTGCTGGAAAAGCTCGGGATCCCGTTTGAATGCGCCGCGCCAGAGGTTGATGAGACGCCACAGCCGGGCGAGTCACCGCGTCATCTGGTAACGCGTCTTGCTAAAGAGAAAGCGCAGTCGCTGGCCGCACGCTATCCTTCGCATTTGATTATAGGCTCCGATCAGGTTTGCGTGCTGGACGGCGAAATCACCGGCAAGCCCCATACGGAGGAGAACGCCTGCCAGCAGCTTCTGCGCGCGCGAGGCACTATCGTGACCTTTTATACGGGCCTGGCGCTCTATAACTCCGCCACCGATCATCTGCAAACGGAGTGTGAACCGTTCGACGTACACTTCCGCCATCTCAGCGAGCAAGAGATTGTGGATTATGTGCGTCGGGAACGTCCGCTGAACTGTGCGGGGAGCTTTAAAAGTGAAGGATTGGGGATTGCGCTGTTCGACAAGCTGGACGGTCGCGATCCCAACACGCTGGTGGGGTTACCGCTGATTGCCTTGTGTCAGATGTTAAGACGAGAAGAGTGTAATCCGCTGACCATGTGACTGGGACGCTGCGGCCTGATGCCCTCACCCCGGCCCTCTCCCACAGGGAGAGGGAGGAAAGCAAAATCAGCCGCGCAGAACCTTAAGACAGCGTTTCAACTGCTCATCCAGCGGCGCTTCAATACGGATGACTTCACCGGTATTCGGATGGGTAAACTTCAGCGCTGCCGCATGCAGGAACAGACGCGACAGTCCCGTCCCCGCCAGTTGCTTATCAAACTCGCGGTCGCCATAGCGGTCATCAAAGGCGATGGGGTGCCCTGCAAACTGCGTATGCACGCGGATCTGGTGGGTACGACCGGTCACCGGACTGCAGCGCACCAGCGTGGCAAACTCATAGCGCTCTTCAACCTTAAAGCGCGTCTCAGACGGTTTCCCTTCCTGGCTCACGCGGACAATACGTTCACCGCTTTGCAGAATGTTCTTCAGCAGCGGCGCCTGCACCACTTTTACATGGGACTGCCACTGACCGCGCACCAGCGCCAGATAGTCTTTCTGCATCCCTTTTTCACGCAGCTGTTCATGCAGCGAACGCAGCGCGGAACGCTTTTTCGCCACCAGCAGTACGCCTGAAGTGTCACGGTCAAGACGGTGTACCAGCTCAAGGAAGCGCGCTTCCGGGCGCAGGGCACGCAGCCCTTCAATCACGCCGAAGCTCAGACCGCTACCGCCATGGACTGCCGTTCCTGACGGTTTATTGAGCACCAGAATGTGGTCATCTTCGTAAAGGATGACATCGCTCAGGGCCGCCACTTTCTGCAGCTTTGGTGAAACGGTCTCTTCTTCACGTTCCGCAACGCGGACCGGCGGAATACGCACTTCGTCACCGGCTTCGAGTTTGTACTCGGGCTTCACGCGTTTTTTGTTAACCCGCACCTCGCCCTTACGCAGGATGCGATAAATCATACTCTTTGGCACACCTTTCAACTGGGTGCGCAAAAAGTTATCGATACGTTGCCCCGCGTCATCTTCGGCGATGGCAACCATTTTTACGGCTGGAGTCTCTGTTTTCATGGGTGGCGATTCTAAATATCGTCAGCCATTAGCGCCACTCATTTTTCTATGCTTATATTTACTTTTATCCGGCCTGCTTCCCGTTTCGCGCAACCGATTTGGTGGTTATTAAACCAATCGCCATTCTGAAGTGAAGAAACTGTGAGTAACCGGGTGATAATTGGTAAAAGTCATCTTGCTATAACCCGGCGAGCAGTGGAATAATGAGGCTGTTTTCCGTGTTAAATCCTGGTTAAGTAAGGATGTTGACGGAATGACCAATTTTGTCTGACCGATCATCCACGCAGCAATGGCGTAAGACGTATTGATCTTTCAGGCAGTTAGCGGGCTGCGGGTTGCAGTACTTCCCGGTATAAGGATTGTTCTCTGGAGAGTTCTACCCAGGCAATTCCCCTGATAATTGCGCTGTGTTTCCGTATGAAATACAGGCAACCGACACTCTGCGCCTCTTAAGCGAGCGACAACCGTGAGGTTGGCGACGTGAACAGACACGAGGCCATCGGTTCATACCCCGGAAAGCGTCACCTTGCCCGCAGCTTTGTCGTCAATGTAAGAATAACGAGTAAGTTACGATGAAAAGAATGTTAATCAACGCAACTCAGCAAGAAGAGTTGCGTGTCGCCCTTGTGGATGGGCAGCGCCTGTACGATCTGGATATCGAAAGTCCTGGACACGAACAGAAAAAAGCGAACATTTACAAAGGTAAAATCACCCGCATTGAACCAAGCCTTGAAGCTGCATTTGTCGATTACGGTGCTGAGCGTCATGGTTTCCTCCCCCTGAAAGAAATCGCCCGCGAATATTTCCCTGCAAACTACAACGCCCATGGCCGACCAAACATCAAAGATGTTCTGCGTGAAGGTCAGGAAGTTATCGTTCAGATTGATAAAGAAGAGCGTGGCAACAAAGGTGCCGCACTGACCACCTTTATCAGCCTGGCAGGGAGCTATCTGGTGTTGATGCCTAACAACCCGCGTGCGGGTGGCATCTCTCGCCGTATCGAAGGTGATGACCGTACCGAGCTGAAAGAAGCGCTGGCAAGCCTCGAACTGCCTGATGGCATGGGTCTTATCGTGCGTACCGCGGGCGTGGGCAAATCAGCCGAAGCGCTGCAATGGGACCTGAGCTTCCGTCTGAAGCACTGGGAAGCCATCCAGAAAGCAGCGGAAAGCCGCCCTGCTCCGTTCCTGATCCACCAGGAAAGCAACGTGATCGTGCGTGCCTTCCGTGACTATCTGCGTCAGGACATCGGTGAGATTCTGATCGATAACCCGAAAGTGCTTGAACTGGCGCGCCAGCACATCGCCGCGCTGGGTCGTCCGGATTTCACCAGCAAAATTAAACTGTACACCGGTGAAATCCCGCTGTTCAGCCACTATCAGATCGAATCCCAGATTGAATCCGCCTTCCAGCGTGAAGTGCGTCTGCCGTCCGGCGGTTCTATCGTTATCGATACCACTGAAGCGCTGACCGCTATCGACATCAACTCCGCGCGTGCAACTCGCGGCGGCGATATCGAAGAGACCGCCTTCAACACCAACCTTGAAGCCGCTGATGAAATCGCCCGCCAGCTCCGCCTGCGCGACCTGGGTGGTCTGATTGTTATCGACTTCATCGACATGACCCCTGTTCGCCACCAGCGTGCGGTAGAAAACCGTCTTCGCGAAGCGGTGCGTCAGGACAGGGCGCGTATCCAGATTAGCCATATCTCACGCTTTGGCCTGCTGGAGATGTCCCGTCAGCGCCTGAGCCCGTCGCTGGGTGAGTCCAGCCATCACGTTTGCCCGCGCTGCTCCGGCACCGGTACCGTGCGTGATAACGAATCGCTGTCCCTCTCTATTCTGCGTCTGATTGAAGAAGAAGCGCTGAAAGAGAATACCAAAGAGGTGCACGCGATTGTTCCTGTGCCAATTGCCTCCTACCTGCTGAACGAAAAACGAGCTGCGGTAAGTGCTATTGAAGCGCGTCAGGGTGGCGTTCGCTGCATCATCGTGCCAAACGACCAGATGGAAACTCCGCACTATCACGTGCTGCGTGTCCGTAAAGGTGAAGAGACGTCCACGCTCAGCTACCTGCTGCCGAAGCTGCACGAAGAAGAGATGGCCCTGCCTTCCGATGAAGAGCCAGCCGAGCGCAAACTGCCTGAGCAGCCTGCGTTAGCGACCTTTATCATGCCAGAAGCCCCACCGGAAGCGGCCCTGGAAAAACCTGTGGCTAAACCTGAAGCGCAGAAACCAGCAGCAGCGAAAGCCCAGCCGGCGCAGCCGGGTCTGCTGAGCCGCTTCTTTGGCGCGCTGAAGAAGATGTTTGCTGAAGAAGAAGCTCAGCCAGAACAGCCGAAGGAAGAGCCAAAAGCGGCCAAGCCTGAACGCCAGCAGGACCGCCGTAAGCGTCAGAACAACCGCCGCGATCGTAACGACCGTAGCGATCGTAATGACCGCAGCGAGCGTCGTGACAACCGCGACAACCGTTCTGAAAATAACGAAGGTCGTGAGCAACGCGAAGACAACCGTCGCAACCGTCGCGAGAAACAGCAGCAGAATGTTGAAGATCGTGAAATTCGCCAGCAGGCGGGCGATGAGTCTGAGAAGAGCAAACAGCGTGACGACCAGCAGCCGCGCCGTGAACGCAACCGTCGCCGTAACGACGAGAAGCGTCAGGCACAGCAGGAAGTCAAAAACCTGAACCGCGAAGAGCCTGTTGAACAGCAGGACGGCGAGCAGGAAGAACGTACTCAGGTTATGCCGCGCCGTAAGCAGCGCCAGCTTGCTCAGAAAGTCCGCTTCGCCTCAGAAGCAACCGAAGAGTCAACCGTTGTCGCAGTTGAAACCCGCGAGAACGCAACCGGCACGCAGCTGGCGAAAGTTGATCTGCCAGCGGTCGTTGAAAACAACGTTGAGCAGGATGAAAACGGTGAAAACCGTGATAACGCCGGAATGCCGCGCCGTTCACGCCGTTCCCCACGTCATCTGCGCGTCAGCGGCCAGCGCCGTCGTCGCTATCGTGACGAGCGTTACCCAACTCAGTCGCCAATGCCGCTGACCATTGCCTGTGCTTCGCCAGAAATGGCTTCCGGCAAAGTCTGGATCCGCTACCCTGTTGCTCGCCCGGAGCAGGTTGTTGAAGAGCAGCCTGTAACCGAAGTGGTGATTGCACCTGCGGCAGCGGTAGAAGACGTTGTGACTGAAGCGGCAACCGTGGTTGAACCTCAGGTTGTTGAAACGGAAGCACCTCAGGCAGTTGAAGTCGAAACCACTCATCCGGAAGTAATTGCCGCGCCGGTTGATGCCGCACCGCAGCTTATTGCTGAAGAAGATGTCGTGGTGGCTGAGGAAGTTGCTGAAGAGGCTGAACCTGTAGCCGCAGTGGAAGACACCGCTGAAGCCACCGTCGAAACCACCACTGAAGAAGTCGTTCAGGACGTTGAGATTGAGGTTGAACCGGTTGTTGAAGAACCGAAAGCGCCTGAAGTGAAACCTGAACCGGTTGTCTCTGCGCCAGCCGCTGCCCACGTGGCGACAGCACCGATGACCCGCGCTCCGGCGCCGGATTACGTGCCAGAAGCTCCGCGTCACAGCGACTGGGTTCGTCCGGCGTTCAGCTTCGACGGTAAAGGCGCTGCTGGCGGCCACAGTGCAACGCATCAGGCGACTGCACCGGCAACGCGCCCGCAGTCTGTCGAATAACGACGCTGAAAGTAAAAAGCCGACCTTAGGGTCGGCTTTTTTTATGGATGCTGCACAGGCCTTCTCATCCCGGAGACCTCCGGCATGACCTGCCGCATCAGCTCAAGAAAACGCCGCAAGCGTGCCGGATAATAACGGGACCAGGGGTAAACCAGATGCACCGGCAGCGCCGCTGGCTGCCACTCCGGCAGCAAATGCACCAGCCGCCCTTCCCGAATATCATCCTGTACCGTCCAGCTGGATACCACCGCCACACCGAGACCGGTGAGCACCGTATTGCGTGCGACATACAGGCTGTCGGTGCTGAGGCGTGGCGTAATAGCAATCCGCGCGGTGGCGGACGAGGCATCGTGAAAAAGCTCCACGTGGCGCTGGTAGAAAGAGCTGATCGCTATCCAGGGAAACTGCTGCAAATCCTCCGGCGTGGTAACCGCTGGAAAACGGGCCAGCAGTGCCGGAGAAGCGACTACCGAGCGCGGCACTTCCGCCAGCAGCACGGATACGGTCGCCGGATCGACCTCCACGCCCACCCGAATAGCACAGTCAAGGTTGTCGCCGAGGAAGTCAGCTGACCGATCGTTGAGCATCCACTCAATCGAAAGCTGCGGGTAGCGTTGCAAAAATTCGGTTACGGGTTTCAGAAGCTGATCCTGACCAAACGCGTGGGGTGCACGCACCCGCAGCACGCCTACGGGCTCATCTTCCGTCTGCCCCACCTCATCTTCCAGCGCCAGCCAGCTGTCAATCACCCGACGAGCGTGCTGATAGCAGCGTTCGCCGTCATCCGTCAGCCGCGTCGTGTGGGTGGTGCGCAGTATCAGGCGCACGCCCAGCATGGTCTCCAGCGACTGTAGCCGTCTGCTCACCGTGGCCTGGGTGGTGGCCAGCTGCCGTGCCGCCGCAGAGAGGGAACCCGCCTCCACTATCCGGACAAACGTCCGCATTAGCTCCACCCTGTCTATACGCTCAGCTCTTTTCATTGCATTTTCACTTATACGTTAAACGTATAAGCGTTTTACCACCGGGCCCGCTACCGTCGCAAGGCGTACTGATAAAAAATAGCCGCACACGACGAATGAGGAACAACTTATGAACACAACAACGACTCCCCATGCTGTAAGCCGCTGGGTGATTTTTATGCTGGCTCTGGGGGCCGGTTTCAGCGTGGCATCAATCTATTACGCGCAGCCCCTGCTGCCGCTGATGGGTGCCGATCTGCATCTGAGCATTGAAGGTATGGGTCTGGTTCCAACGTTAACTCAGGCAGGCTATGCGCTCGGTATCCTGTTCCTGCTTCCCCTGGGCGATCGCCACGACCGCAGGACGTTAATTCTGATTAAAAGCGCAGCGCTGGCGCTGTTTCTTCTCGGCTGTAGCCTGACCGGGCAGATCCATTCTCTGCTGCTGGCAAGCCTGCTCATCGGCATGGCCGCCACCATGGCACAGGATATCGTCCCTGCTGCGGCGATTCTTGCGCCAGAAGGTAAACAGGGGAAAACCGTGGGCACGGTAATGACCGGGCTGCTGATGGGTATCTTATTATCAAGAACCGTGAGCGGCGTAGTGGGCGAAGCGTTTGGCTGGCGCGTCATGTACCAGCTGGCGGCGGCGAGCATTACCTTCATCGGGGTGATGATGTGGTTTGTGCTTCCCCGTTTTGCCATTCACTCCACGCTGAGCTACCCCGCGCTGATGCGCTCAATGGAACATCTGTGGCGTCGTTATCCGGCGCTGCGCCGCGCGGCGCTGGCTCAGGGTTTTCTGTCGATTGCCTTCAGCGCCTTCTGGTCAACGCTCGCGGTCATGCTGCTGGAACGCTATCACCTTGGTAGTGCCGTAGCGGGTGGTTTTGGTATTGCGGGTGCGGCCGGTGCGTTAGCTGCCCCGCTGGCGGGGGGTCTGGCGGACAAACTGGGCGCAGGAAAAGTCACGCAGCTTGGTGCAGTTCTTGTGACCGTCTCATTCGCCCTGATGTTCCTGATGCCCGCGCTGAGCGTTCATGGACAGCTGATGCTGATCGCCGTCTCTGCCGTCGGGTTCGACCTGGGTCTGCAGTCCAGCCTGGTCGCTCACCAGAACCTGGTCTACAGCCTTGAACCGCAGGCGCGCGGTCGTCTTAATGCCCTGCTCTTTACGGTGGTCTTTATCGGGATGGCGCTGGGCTCCGCGTTAGGCAGCAATATCTACTCGCTGGCTGGCTGGACGGGCGTGGTCGCGCTGGCCACCGTCTGTGGCGTCATTGCGCTGGTCATCCGTCTGATAGAAAGCGCGCGTGTCGCCTCCGTACCGGCAGAAGCCGCATAAAAAAAATGCCCAATCCAGACGGATTGGGCAGTAAAACATGCCCAGTTTCAAGACATGTTCCAAGAGGTCAAGATGTTATTTGTTCAGCTGGAACAGAGACATGCCCTGCATATCGCTAAACGCTTTATAAGACGCCTGCAAGGCCGCCTGCTGCATGGTGTAAGAGGAAATCGCTTCGTTCCAGTCGACATCCACCAGATCACTCATCTGCTTAGTCTGACCCAGGGCACGGTCATCTCCCAGCGTATCGAGTTTTTCCAGTTCGTTCATCTTGGTTCCCACATCCGCAACGACCGTCAGGACGTTGTTCTGGGCGTTTTTGATGCCGATCTGCGCATTGGCAATCACCTGGTTTTGCGCCGTTGCGGCAGCCGGATCGTTCTCAATCGGTGTCTTCAGGGACGCAATGGCAGAATCCAGGATTTTGAACATGTTGGTCTGGCCATATCCACCGCCCGGCAGCTGTTCCGCATTACTGGTAATGCTTTCGAAAATTTGCTGTCCGGTATGGCTAATGGTCATATTTCGCGCCGTATCAACCTGCTGCGAGATGGCCTCTGCGCCGCCGTTATAATCCCCGGTCACGGCATCAAACGGTGCGCTCTCGGTTTTGTATCCCGCAAAGATAAAGCGGCCATTGCCATCCGTCGTGTTGGCCAGGTTCATCAGCTGATCGCGGATCCCCTGGATATCGGTCGCCAGAGAAAGACGGTCGTCATCGCTTAATGTGCCGTTGGACGCGTAAACTAACTTCTCGCGCACGCTTGAGATTGCGGTGTTCACTTGGGTTAACACGTTATCTTCCAGCGAGACCTTCTGCGTTGCAAAGGTACGCGCAAGCGCGAACTGGCTGTTTTGCGACTGAGATTGCGACAGAACGATGGCCTGCGACGCGGCGATAGGATCGTCCGAAGGACGGTTAACGCGCTTACCGGTGGACATTTGCTCACCGTAGCTCAGCCATCTGCTCTGGGAATCAGTGATCCCGCGCATGTTCTGCTCATACATCATCTGGGTGCTAATACGCATTATTCACCTCAACCTTAACGAATGTTGATAATTGCATCGAAGAGCGTACTGGCAGTCTGGAGAACCTGCGCGTTCGCCAGGTAATACTGCTGATAACGTTGCAAATTGCCATACTCTTCGTCGAGGTTTACCCCAGAGATGGTCTGCTGCTGCTTGATTAACTGCGTTTCCACATTGGCTTTCGTCTGGCTGCTCACCTTCAGTGACGCCGTGGTGCTACCGACGGTACTGACGAGAGAGGCATACGCATCGTTGAAGGTTTTATTTCCACCCACCACTTTGCCGTTTTGCAGATCGAGCAGTTTCTGACCGTTACGGTTGTCACTTTCGCCGCCGTTCTGTACCGACGCCATCGCCAGTTTGGACTCGTCGCTGATCGCCAGATCCATGTTCATGATGACGTTGGAAACCGGCTTCACGGTGAAACTGTCTTTGGTATTTGCCGTACCGCTCACGTTGACGTTAAGGCCATCAAACGACAGATTACCGCTGGCATCCGGGCTCATCGTAAAGCTGGTTTTGTCTGATGTGCGGGTGACCGTCCAGTCAGTGCCGTTAAACTGCAGCTTATAGTCAGTCGCCTGGACCTGTTTGCTGTCCGCCACAGAGGCCGTAACAACCGCCGATCCGCCGTTCTTGCTGTTGGACAGCACCGCAGGAGAACCAAAGTTGAACAGCTTACCGCCCGCATCACCGTTTGCATCAAAACCAGCTTCATGCTGCGTGTTCATCGCATCGGCAAAGGCCAGCGCCATCTGGTTCAGAGTGTTACGCGCTTTATCCAGATCTTCATTACGGAAGGTCAGTAAACCGCCTAAAGAACCGGTGGTGATAAATTTCTCGGGGATCTCAATATTACCCGCCACGTCATCGACGTAGGCGATGGTCGTACGCGCCGGATCGGCGCTGGACTTCACGGCAGCCAGCTGGCTGGCTTTGCTGCCCTGCACCAGGCTGTAACCATTGCCGAGAGAGATATTAAACGTGCCGCTATCCTGTACGGAGACTTCCACGCCCACGATTTTGTTCAGTTCAGTCACGAGCTGATCGCGCTGGTCGAGCAGGTCGTTAGGCGAAGCCCCCGCGCCAACGCCGGTCAAACGAGAAATCTGATCGTTCAGATTCGCAATCTGCGTCGCGTAGTTGTTGATCTGAGATACGCTGCTTGAGATGGCGGTATTCACCTGCGTATCCTGGTCACGAAGATACTGATCGTTGGTTTTAAACTGATTGACCAGACCGCCCGCTTTCCCCAGCACCGTCTGACGTGCAGCCGGATCTTCCGCGTTGCTCACCAGCGTTTGCAGACTCTTGAAGAAATCCTGCAGCGTGGTGGAGAGCGAGTTGGTGGTATCGGAGAGCACGTCGTCGATTTTTGACATCTGCTGGTAGCGCGTCGTCAGGCCACTGCTCTGCGTCTGCGCGGCGCGCAGCTGGTTGGTGATGAAGGCGTCATACTCACGCTGGACACCGGAGACATAGACCCCGTTACCCACCCAGCCACCGCCGGTCAGCGTGCTGTTAGATGCACCCAGCACCGTGGTCTGGCGGGTGTAACCTGCCACGTTATAGCTTGAAATATTATTACTGACGGTATTGAGTGCCGACTGAGCAGCACTGAGGCCACTCATGGCGCTGTTAATCAAACTGGACATGGGGGTTCCTTTTATACGTTCAGACACGAGTCCTGATGAAGGTTATCGGCAACCTCCACCGGGACTTGAGAACTTTCAGAACAGATTTTCGATATCTGTGCTATAGGCTTTGCTGACCTTCTCGCCCATGGATTTCAGCTGCTGGATCATGCTGGTGAGCTTGCGTGCATAGTTCGGGTCGGTCGCGTAGCCCGCGTTTTGCAGCGCCTGAGCCCCCTGCTCCGCCGTCGCCGCCTGCGTAACGGCGGTATAACGCGGATTTCGGCTCAGCAGGCCAACATAATCGGACAAGGCTTCCAGATAAGAGCTGTAGACGCGGAATTTGGCTTTGACCTTCACCGCCGCACCGTTCTCGTATTCGGTGGTCGTGATCTCCGTTGTCGGCCCCTTCCAGCTGGAGGTGGCCTTCACGCCGAAGATGTTGAAGCTCGGCTCGCCGTTTTCCTTGCGGATCTGACGCTGACCCCAGCCCGACTCCAGCGCGGCCTGCGCCAGAATCAGGTGATGCGGCACGCCGCTCTGTTCGCTGGCAAGGCGCGCAGGCAGAGAAAGCTGCGCCAGGAAGTCTTTGCTGTCACCGGAGAGCGGCTCATCGCCGCTGCCCGTGGCTTTTGGCATCGCTTTACGCACCAGCTGCGTCAGGGCCTGGTTCTGATAGCTGGTCACCGTTTCCAGGTCGAACTTCATCGGCACCTGCTGCGGCTGCTCCTGAGGCTGAATGCCCTGCGCGGCTTCGGTCTGTTTGACAATCATGTCAGCCAGACCGAGGCCTTTACCCGCAGTCATCTGCTGCGCAATCTGCTGGTCATACATGCTGGTGTAGAGACGCGTTGAATCACTGCTGAACATCCCGTCTTTCGGCAGGGTTTCACGCATGCTTTTCAGCATCATCTGTACAAACATCCCTTCTACCTGGCGGGCAACCGGGCGGATGTTCGCCGCCGGGTCTTTTCCTGCTTTGGTTTTCAGCTCGTTGAGCGACTGGGCGTCCCAGGCTGCACTGGTCAACAGTTTGCTATCGGTCAGCATTAGATGATTTCCAGTTTGGCGCGCAGGCAGCCCGCGCTTTGCATCGATTGCAGGATGGACATCAGATCCATCGGCGTTGCCCCCAGGGCATTCAGGGCACGCACCACGCTGTTCAGGTTGGCGCTGGAGCGCACGCTTTGCAGTGACCCGCCGCTCTGACGCATATCAATCTGCGTTTGCGGGGTCACCACCGTCTGACCGCCACCAAATGGCGTATTCGGCTGGCTCACGTTCGCGGAGCGGTTTACCGTCACGGAGAGGTTACCCTGCGCCACGGCGCAGCTGTCGAGCGACACTTCCCGGTTCATGACCACCGAGCCGGTACGGGAGTTGATGATCACCTTCGCATCCTGGACCGGAACGTTCACTTCCATATTCTGGATATCTGCCAGCATGCGCACCTGGTTGCTGCTGCCGGTAGAGGTACGGATCTGTACGGTGCGCGCATCGAGTGCCGTTGCATTACCGTAGCCGCGGCTGCGGTTGATGGTATCGGCAATCTGCTGCGCCATCGTGAAGTCTTCATTATTGAGCTGCAGGTTAATGGTATTGCCCGCGCCAAACTGAGTCGGCAGTTCACGCTCAATGATCGCCCCGTTGGTAATCCGTCCGCCGTTGAGCTGGTTCACCTGCACGCTGCTTCCGCCTGCGGATGCTCCCGCACCGCCGACCAGAATGTTCCCCTGCGCCAGCGCATAGACCTGGCTGTCGACGCCTTTCAGCGGGGTCATCAGCAGCGTACCGCCGCGCAGGCTTTTGGCGTTACCCATTGAGGAGACTACCACGTCAATGGTTTGTCCCTGGCGCGCAAACGCCGGGTAGGACGCGGTGACCATTACTGCCGCCACGTTTTTCAGCTGCATGTTGGTTCCCGCCGGCACGGTAATGCCGAGCTGGGAAAGCATGTTGTTCAGGCTTTGGGTGGTGAACGGCGTCTGGGTCGTCTGGTCACCGGTACCATCCAGACCCACCACCAGACCGTAGCCGATCAGGGAGTTTTCACGTACGCCCTGAACGCTGGTGAGGTCGCGAATACGGTCAGCCTGGGCAAACGTTGCCACCAGCGCAAGCGCCACGGCGAAGATCGATTTAAACATGGGTCACCTCGCTTACATCGGCGATAAATTAAGGAAGAAGCGCTGCAGCCAACCCATATTTTGCGCTTCATTGATATAGCCGTTACCGACGTACTCAATGCGCGCATCCGCCACCTGGGTGGACGGAACGGTGTTGGTGCCGCTGATGGTGCGAGGGTTAACCACGCCCGAGAAGCGAATGAATTCAGTGCCCTGGTTGATGGCGATCTGTTTTTCACCCACAACGTGTAAGTTGCCGTTAACCAGTACCTGGTCAACCGTGACCGTCAGCGTACCGCTGAAGGTATTGCTGGCGTTCGCGCCGCCTTTGCCGTTAAAGGTGTTGCCGCCGGACGCGTTCACATCAGCACGCGCGTTGCCGAACAGCCCTTCGAGATAGCGTGGCACGGTATCGAAGCCAAAATTGGTTTTGCCATCGCGGCTGGCATTCGCCGACGAGCTCTTGCTCGCGCTGACGTTTTCCTGCAGCACAATGGTCAATGTATCGCCGACGTTACGCGGGCGGCGATCTTCAAACAGCGGCTGATAGCCGTAATTAATCGGCTGCGCGGTCTGGAAAATGGAGCCGTTTACCACTGGCGCAGGGCCAGGAACGGGCTGGGCAGTCGTCGCACCCTGGACCAATGGTTTGGACGGGATCAAAGCACACCCGCTGAGGGTGACAGCCAGAACAGTCAGTATCGGATAACGAAACGCCGCGTTTTTTTGCATTGCCTTCATCTTCGAAAACAGGGAGCCGGCGCGGCGTTTACCGCACCGGGCTACACCTTAGAGTTGCGTCAGTTTCTGCAGCATCTGGTCGGTCGTCGACACTGCTTTACTGTTAATTTCATACGCGCGCTGAACCTGGATCATATTCACCAGCTCTTCCGCCACGTTCACGTTGGAGGTTTCAACATAGCCCTGGTACAGCAGGCCCGCACCGTTCAGGCCCGGGGTGCTCTCATTTGGCGTACCGGAGGATTGCGTTTCGGTGTAGAGGTTCTCACCAATGCTTTCCAGACCGGTATCGTTCATGAAGGTGGTCAGGTTGAGCTGCCCAACCTGAACCGGCGCGGCCTGTCCCTGCTGGGTCACGCTGACCACACCGTCACGTCCGATGGTGATGCTCAGGGCGTTGGCCGGGATGGTGATCGCAGGCTGGACCTGGAAACCGCCCGCCGTCACCAGCTGGCCGTTCTGATCGACCTGGAACGAACCGTCGCGGGTATAAGCAGAGGTACCGTCAGGCAGCTGCACCTGGAAGAAGCCCTGCCCTTTGATTGCCACGTCTTTACTGTTGTTGGTCTGAGACAGGTTGCCCTGACTGTGCAGACGCTCGGTGGCCACCGGGCGAACACCGGTACCGATCTGCAGGCCCGAAGGCAGCGTCGTCTGTTCAGAAGACTGCGCCCCCGGCTGGCGGATGGTTTGATAAAGCAAATCTTCGAAAACGGCGCGCTGACGCTTGAAACCATTGGTGCTCACGTTTGCCAGGTTGTTGGCAATCACGTCCATATTGGTTTGCTGGGCGTCCAGGCCTGTTTTCGCGATCCATAAAGAACTGATCATAAGGAGTCCTGTTAACTCATAGCCAGAAGTTGGTTAGCCTTGCCCGCGTTTTCATCCACGCTGCTGATGATCTTCATCTGCATTTCAAAGCGGCGGGCGCTGGCGATCATGTCGGTCATGGCTTCGACCGGCTTGACGTTACTGCCTTCCAGAACGCCGGACATCACGCGGATGCTCGGATCGGCCTGTAACGTGGCACCCCGCGTCGCCTGCGCCGCCTGGGTCAGACGGAACATGCCGTCATCGCCACGCTGCACCTCTTTGCCTTCCGCCTTAACCAGCTTCAGACGTCCGACGGGCGCAACGGTGTTGGCCGGGTCGCCCGGGTTCAGCGCCGAAATGGTGCCGTCCGCGGCGATAGTCAGCTCAGAGCCTTCCGGCACGGTCAGCGGACCCGCTTCCCCCATTACCGGATGCCCCTGAATCGTCAGCTGGCCCGTCGCGCTCACTTGGATGTTCCCGTTACGGGTATAGCCTTCGCTGCCGTCGGCCGTTTGCACCGCCAGCCAGCCGTCCTGCTGCAGGGCAACATCCAGCGGGCGTGAGGTATAGTCCATCTGCCCTGGCGTCATATCGGCGCCTGGGGTTGATGCCGTCACCAGCGTACGGGTTGGCAGGGAAAGCCCTTCTACCGGCACCGCGCGCAGCGCATTAAGCTGCGCGCGAAAGCCCGGCGTTGAGGCGTTTGCCAGGTTGCTGGCGGTAACGGCCTGCTGATTGAGCGTCTGGCTTGCCGCGCCCATCGCGGTATATATTGCGTGATCCATTGCGCTTTCCTGTTAGCCGCTTAACGCAGGTTAACCAGCGTGTTGAGGATCTGATCCTGGGTTTTGATGGTCTGCGCGTTCGACTGATAGTTACGCTGCGCGACGATCATGTTCACCAGTTCCTTACTCATATCCACGTTGGAGGCTTCCAGCGCGCCGTTGGTCAGCTTGCCGAAGTTACCGGTGCCTGCGGTACCCAGCAGCGCCACGCCGGAGGACTGAGAGGCAGACCAGACGTTGTCGCCTTCTGATTTCAGACCTTCGTTGTTGGCGAAGTTTGCCAGCACGATCTGACCCAGAACCTGAGACTGTTCGTTAGAGTAGCTTCCCACCACGGTGCCATCGTCGTTGATCTGGTAGCTCACCAGATCGCCTGGCTTGTAGCCGTTCTGATTGGTTGCCACCACGCTGTTCGCACCGGTGTTCTGCTGCATGGAGTTCAGGAAGCTCAGGGAGAAGGTCGCAGCCGTCGCACCGCTGACAGAACCCGTGGTGATGTTAATGGCCGGCGTGGCGTTTGGCGTTGCGCTCAGTACACCCGCAGCGTCGTAGTTATAGACACCCGCCAGGTTACCGTTCGCATCAAAGTTCATCTGCGCCGCTTTCGCTGCTGTAGAACCTGCAACGCTGCCGTCCTGAGTGTAAAGATCCCATTTATTGTTGGCCGTCTTCACGTAGTAGACGTACATGTTATGGGCGTTACCCTGGCTGTCGAATACGGTCACGGTCCCTTTTTTGTTATAGGTGTCCGGGTTGGTCGCATCGAAAGGGGCCGTTTGAACAGGGTCGGTTGAGTTCAGGTTGATCTGCTGCGTCGCGGTGGTGGTCGATTTTGCCGCCATCAGGGTATTCGGGATAGTAATCGCCTGAGGGTTCGCACCGGTCTGAACGGTAGGCGGCGTACCCGCTACCGGGTAGCCCGTCAGCTGCATGCCCTGCATGTTCACCAGCGTACGGTTTTCGTCCAGCTTGAACTGACCGTTACGGCTGTAGAACACAGAGCCGTTGGAATCGACCATACGGAAGAAACCGTTCTGGCTGATAGCAACGTCCAGACCACGACCGGTGTTGGTGGTGGTACCGTCGGTAAAGTCCTGAGTGATGCCCGCAACTTTCACGCCCAGGCCGACTTTGGAACCGGCAAACATGTCTGCAAATGATGCAGAACCGGATTTAAAACCATAGGTCGCGGAGTTGGCGATGTTGTTGCCAATGACGTCCAGGTTGGTGGCCGCAGCATTCAGGCCGCTGACCGCTTGAGAAAAGGCCATGACTTACTCCTGATAAGTGTTAAGGCTTAGATAATCTGCCGAACTTCGTCGAGTGTGGTGGAACCCGAGGTTCCCAAATCCAGTTTGTTGCCGTCGCTTCCTTTAATCACGCCCTGGACCAGCGCGAACTGCAGCGGCTGCGCTACCAGCTGGGTTGTCCCGTTGCTGGCGCTGATCGCTACTTTGTAGGAACCGTTTGGTGCTTTCGTGCCGTCGGTCAGGCTGCCATCCCAGGTAAAGGTGTGAACACCCGCCTTCAGCTCGCCGATATCAATGGTGCGCACGACCGTGCCGTTGCTGTCGGTAATGGTTGCGGTTACTTTCTCCGCCGCCTGCTGCAACTCAACGCCAAACGGCGTGGTCGTCGTGGTGGTATTGCCGTCGGTGGTGCTGCTACCCGCCAGAATCGTGGTTCCCGGGATCATCACCCCGTGGCCAATCAGGCTTGCCGCCTGCAGAGACTGGGCGCTGTTAATCTGCCCAGAGACGGAACCGAGGGTGGTGTTCAGTTTCTCAATGCCGCTCACGGTACTGATCTGCGCAAGCTGCGTGGTCAGTTCGTTGTTCTGCATTGGGTTGGTGGGATCCTGGTTCTTAAGCTGCGCCACCAGCAGCGTCAGAAAGCTGCCCTGAAGATCGGCGGCGTTACTCCCCGTCAGGGAGTTAGAACCCGTCGTACTCTTTGTGTTGTTAACACCCGAGTTCGTAGGATCATTCACATTTACGGCGATGGACATGCATGTCTCCTTTACTGGCCGAGAGTGAGTGTTTTGAGCATCATGCTCTTCACGGTATTAAGCACTTCGACGTTGGCCTGGTAGCTACGGGAAGCCGACATGGAGTTCACCATCTCACCCACCACATCCACGTTTGGCATCTTCACGTATCCGCTGGCATCCGCGAGCGGGTTACCCGGCTCATACACCAGCCTGTCAGGCGCCTGGCTCTCTACCACATCAGACACCTTCACGCCGCCCGTCGCCGCGCCCGGCGCAGCATCGACCTGAAAGACAACCTGTTTGGCACGATAAGGCTGGCCGTCGGGTCCGGTGACGCTGTCGGCGTTTGCCAGGTTACTGGCAGCCACGTTCAGGCGTTTGGACTGCGCGGTTAACGCCGAACCGGCAATATCAAAAATATTCAACAAGGCCATCTATCAGTTCCCCCCCTGCAGGACGTTCATCATGCCTTTGATTTGTCCGCCGAGTACGGTCAGGCCCGTCTGGTATTTCAGGCTGTTATCGGCAAACTGCGTACGCTCCCGGTCCATATCCACGGTGTTACCGTCGAGTGAGGGCTGATCGGGAATGCGGTAAAGTAAATCGGTCGCTGGCGCGGTCATCGCCTGAGCAGGAATATGGCGAGAGGATGTCATGGCAAGTGCAACACCCGTTCCTTCGGCACGTCCACGCTCCATCACCTTTTTGAGTTCACTGGAAAAATCAATATCGCGCGCCTGAAACCCCGGGGTATCGGCGTTAGCGATGTTGGCGGCTAAAATCTCCTGCCGCTGGGCGCGTAAATTGAGCGCTTCCTGCTGAAAACGTAACGCGGCGTCGAGTTTATCGAGCATGTCTCCTCCGCTGATGGCAAAATTTCAGTTCACAGCTTAAATCTCACCCGGTCTCCCCTATCGACGGAATAAGCGCAAAATGCGTCGCTATTTATTGCGTTGATGCAAAACCACTGCAGGTAGAATTCATTCAACTCTGGAAACGGTGGAACTTGCGATGCAAACGTTAAAACGTGGCCTGATGGCAATTTTCTGGCTGTTTAGCCCGCTGGTGCAGGCTGAAGGCTTACAGGATCAGTTGACGGCTTTCTTTGCTGAGAAGCTGGCAGGCTTTAGCGATGACGTTACCGTTACCGTGCGCACGCCACCGAATCTGTACCCGACGTGTGACCAGCCTTCGTTCAGCGTGGTGGGGTTCACAAAGCTTTGGGGGAATGTGAACGTGCTGGCACGCTGCGCCAACGAAAAACGCTATTTACAGGTTGCAGTTCAGGCGACGGGCAATTATGTTGTCGCCGCCGTGCCCATTGCGCGCGGCAGCGTACTGCAGACGAACAGCGTGACGTTAAAACGCGGCCGTTTGGATCAGCTGCCTCCACGCACCATGCTGGAAATAAACCAGGCACAGGACGCCGTCAGCCTGCGTGATGTTGCACCAGGCCAGCCGATACAGCTCTCAATGCTGCGCCAGGCATGGCGGATAAAAGCGGGCCAGCAGGTGATGGTGGTGGCCAACGGAGAGGGCTTTAGTATCAACAGTGAAGGGAAAGCGTTAAACAATGCCGCGGTGGCGCAAAACATCCGCGTCAGAATGTCCTCAGGCCAGGTGGTGAGCGGAACCGTCGATTCTGATGGGAATATTCTGATTAACCTATAATCTTTTTAAAGATTTCGCGGCGCGTGCCGATAAATATTCCACTAATGATGATGTCAGGCGCAAACGCCGCGAACCCTCGATGAGGACAACACTATGAGCATTGATCGTACATCAGCCCTGAAGCCGGTAAGCGCTGTACAACCTCGCGAAACGAATGACACTCCTGCGCAAAAAACGCGTCTGGAAAAACCGTCAACGTCCAACAGCACCAGCGTGACCCTGAGCGATGCGCAGGCGAAACTGATGCAGCCAGGCACCAACGATATCAATATGGAACGTGTTGAAGCGCTGAAAACGGCTATTCGTAACGGTGAACTGAAAATGGATACCAGCAAGATCGCTGATGCCCTGATTCAGGAAGCACAGAGTTTCTTACAGAGTAACTAACCGTATGAGTCGACTGTCAGAAATACTGGATCAAATGACGGTTGTCCTGAACGACCTGAAAACGGTAATGGACGCTGAACAACAGCATCTCTCTTCCGGTCACATCAACGGCAGCGCGCTGCAGCGTATTACTGAAGATAAGAGTTCGCTTCTGGCGACGCTGGATTATCTGGAGCAACAACGCCGCGCTGAGCAGGATCCGAAGCGCAGCGCCAATGACGATATTATTGAGCGCTGGCAGACCATTACCGAAAAAACCCAGCACCTGCGCGATCTTAACCAGCATAACGGCTGGCTACTGGAAGGTCAGATTGAGCGTAATCAGCAGGCACTTGAGGTGTTGAAACCGCATAAAGAAACCGGACTGTACGGTGCGGATGGTCAGACAGCGACTGCGCGTATTGCGGGTGTGAAAAAGATTTCGATTTGACGCATCAGCGACAAATCATGCAGTGGGGAGCACCATAAGGTGAACTCCCCTTTTGGCGTTTATGCCGTCCGACGGGCAAACTCTTTCACTTTGAAGCCCAGCACCGCGAGCGTGGCAAAGTACGCCACCACCCCGACGCCCACCACGGCCATCAGCCGCATCAGACGGTAGGGCATGGTGCCCTGAGACCACTCCGGCATCACGTACATCATGCCGAGCAGCGCGGCAGACATCACCAGTACCGCCACGATCAGACGCACCAGGAAACTTCCCCAGCCCGGCTGCGGCGTAAAGATATCCTGCTTGCGCAGCTGCCAGTACAGCAGTCCGGCATTCAGACAGGCCGCCAGACCAATCGATAATGACAGGCCCGCATGCTTCAGCGGACCAATAAACGCCAGGTTCATCAGCTGCGTCATAATCAGCGTCACAATGGCAATTTTCACCGGCGTTTTGATGTCCTGACGCGAGTAGAACCCGGGCGCCAGCACCTTGACGACGATCAGCCCCATCAATCCGACCGAGTAGGCAATCAGCGCGCGCTGGGTCATGGCGGCATCAAAGGCGGTGAATTTCCCGTACTGGAAGAGCGACACCGTCAGCGGTTTGGCCAGAATACCCAGCGCCACCGCGCTTGGCAGGGCCAGCAGGAAGCAGAGACGTAATCCCCAGTCCATCAGGCGGCAATACTCATCATGATTACCGCTGGCAAAACTTTTCGACAGCGACGGTAGCAGGATGGTCCCCAGCGCCACGCCCAGCACCCCGGACGGGAACTCCATCAGACGATCGGCGTAGTACATCCAGGAAACCGAGCCGGACACGAGGAACGAGGCAAAGATGGTGTTGATGATCAGCGAGATCTGGCTGACGGAGACGCCGAGAATAGCGGGCCCCATCTGCTTGATGACGCGCATCGCCCCGGCATCTTTGAGATTGATGCGCGGCAGCACCAGCATGCCGATTTTTTTCAGATGCGGCAGCTGATACGCCAGCTGCAGCACGCCGCCCACGGTGACCGCCCAAGCCAGCGCCAGCACCGGCGGGTTGAAGTGCGGCGCAGCGAACAGGGCAAAGCCGATCATGCTGACGTTGAGAAACGTTGGCGCAAACGCCGGAACAGAGAAGCGGTTCCAGGTATTCAGGATCGCCCCCACCAGCGAGGCCAGCGAGATCAGCAGAATATAGGGGAAAGTGATGCGCAGCAGCTGCGAGGTGAGCGCAAACTTGTCGGCCGTATCGGCAAAACCTGGCGCGGTTACCATAATCACCCACGGCGCGGCCAGCATCCCGAGTACCGTCACCACCGCCAAAGCCAGCGTCAGCAGCCCGGAGACATAAGAAACAAAGACGCGCGTCGCGTCTTCACCCTGCTTGCTTTTATATTCCGCCAGGATAGGCACGAATGCCTGGGAAAACGCCCCTTCAGCAAAAATACGACGCAGCAGGTTCGGTAACTTGAACGCGACGAAAAAGGCGTCCGTGGCCATCCCTGCACCAAATACCCTTGCCACAATGGCGTCGCGCGCAAAACCCAGCACGCGGGAAAACATGGTCATCGAGCTGACGGCCGCCAGCGATTTTAATAAGTTCATTAACGTGAATTTCCAGAACCATACGGATTTGTAGGCCAGGTGAGCCTAAGCGCCACCCGGCAAAGCCAACAAGCGGCGCTTAGTCTAACCGGATTTCAACGAATTACTATCCGCAGATGTTACAGCGAGTTATTCGCTCATGGCCTCGCGCCAGAGCCTTTCCACAATGCGCTGCGCCATAATGGCCTGCTCACCGGACGTTTCAGGAACCGTCTGATTTTGCACGCAGGTGATAAAGTGACGGGCACAACCGGCAAAACCGCGCTGTTCAAGCGTGCTCTGCCAGCCAGGGGCAGGTAGCGTCACCACGCCGCTGCCCTTCTCTTCCCGCCATTCACGCATGTCGGTTATGTCGTACAACGCGCCGTCGGTGACGGCCTGGACGGATTCACGCTGACTCCCCGCACGACGATGCATGCTGGTCGTGATCTGTAGATGGTCAATCGCGAAATGATGTTCGGCGTAGACCATTTCACCCTGCTCGTTCGTAAGTAGCGTGCCACTTTGCAGCTGTGCATTGCCGCTGGCGAGCCACAGCGCCGTATCCACAACGTGCAGATAGTCATCCAGCAGCGTGAAACGCAAATCGTTTGGCCCAATGCTGTCGGTACGGTGCTTATCCATCCGCAGCGAGGCGAGTGTGCCCGACTGCGCCTTCAGCTGTTGATAAAGCGGCGCAAAGCGGCGGTTGAAGCCCACCATCAGCGTCAGTTTTTTGCGCGCGGCCAGCTCAATCAGCCGTTCGGCATCCTGAACATTTTCAGCCAGCGGTTTATCCACGCAGACGTGAACCCCCAAATTGAGCAGCTCGCTCACCACCTGATAGTGGGTTGCCGTTGAGGTATGGACAAATACCACATCACACTCGCGGGCCAGATCCTGCAGGGAGGCAGCATACGGAATGCGCCAGGTTTCGCAGATACGTTCTGCCTTTTCTCGGGTGGGTGACCATGCCCCTTGCAGGGTCCAGTCCGTCGCCGCACCTAAAACAGGCAGCCAGGCTTTTTGCGCGATGCCGCCCAGCCCCACCACGCCTACGCGTAATTTTTTCACCGTCAGTCTCCCAAATGTGCCAGCAACGCATCCAGACGCTGTTTCAGCCCGGCGACCTCATCTTCCAGCGCCTCTACGCGGGCAACCAAATCGTCATCTCCAGCACTAATATCGGTTGCGCTGGATTTAACTGAAATATCAACTTCACCACTGAACAGATGCATATAGCGGCTTTCGCGTTTGCCCGGCTCGCGCGCCAGACGCACCACGTATGGACCGTCTTCGCGAGAAGCCAGCCCTTCCAGGGTCTGCTCGACCTCCTGCATCTCGCTGAACTCATGCATACGGGAAGCGCGCGTGCGCAGTTCCCCCGGTGTCTGCGCCCCGCGCAGCAACAGCGTGGTGATGACCGCCACTTCCGCACTGCTCAGCTTCAGGTCGCCAAATTCGGAGTTACAAAAGCGCTGTTCGTATTTGGTCACGCGGTTGCCGAAGCCGCTGACGGTGCGTAGATAGTGGCGTTTTACCAATGCATCGAGCACGTCCTGAACCTCATGCTCGCTGAGGTTCATCACCGGCTCGCGGTTGGTCTTCTGGTTGCAGGCCATGGTCACGGCGTTGACAGAGAGCGGATACTGCTCCGGCGTGGTGACCTGTTTTTCGAGTAAGCACCCAATCACGCGCGCTTCTGTACCGTTTAGCTGATACTTCATCTTTTCTCCTTAACGACCTGCGGTCCAGTCCCGGGTGGTTAACGCCGTCAGAACGTGGTCGCGCCACTCTCCGTCTATCAACAGATAGTCTTTGGCGTAACCCTCTTTCTCGAACCCTAAACGCGCCAGCAAATTGCCGCTGCGCTGATTATGCGGCATATAGTTCGCCATGATGCGATGGATATGCTGCGTGCGTTGCATATAGCGGATCGCCACCGTTAACGCCTCGTACATCAGCCCCTGCCCCTGCCATTTCTGGCCGATGGAGTAGCCAAGGTAGCAGGCGTGAAACGATCCCCGCACCACGTTTGAAAAATTGGCGATCCCGATAATCTCTTTCTCTTCAGGATCCAGCAGAGCGAAATAAAACGCGCTGCCCTGCTTGTGAAATTCCGTAATCATGCTGAGGCGCGCCTGCCAGCCGGAAGGGTAACAATGGCTCTCATCCCGAACGGGTTCCCAGGGTTTTAAAAACTGGCGATTCTCGGCGTAATAATCCGCCAGACGCCAGGCATCACGCTCATGCACCAGACGAACGACCAGCCTGTCCGTTGTCAGACGCACTTTTGGCACATTACTGCGATAGCCAAACATCGATACCACTCCTTCCCGTCACTTCAGCTTACCCATTAGCTTTACTATACCTGCGCCTGCGCCGTCTGTGAAAACAGTGACATACCATTTTGCCCTCTTTTCACACTTTTCGATGAGAACTCTCTATCAAAGCACCCTTTTGATAAAAAAATATTGTCGCGTTCAGGGGTGGGAAAAAACGCGGCGACACCGCAGAATGTTAGCGTGCTCACCATCTTATTTTCCCTGGAGGGAAAATGTCCCGCGTATCACAGGCCAGGAGCCTGGGTAAATATTTCCTGCTCGTCGATAACATGCTGGTCGTGCTCGGCTTTTTTGTCGTTTTCCCGCTGATATCGATTCGCTTTGTCGATCAAATGGGCTGGGCGGCATTAATGGTTGGCATTGCCCTGGGGTTACGCCAGTTTGTCCAGCAGGGCCTGGGCGTCTTTGGCGGGGCCATTGCCGACCGCTTTGGCGCTAAACCGATGATCGTGACCGGTATGCTGCTGCGCGCGGCAGGCTTTGCCACGATGGCGGTCGCTCAGGAGCCGTGGCTGCTCTGGTTCTCCTGTTTCCTCTCCGGTATCGGGGGCACGCTGTTCGATCCGCCGCGCACCGCGCTGGTGGTGAAGCTTATTCGCCCTCAGCACCGCGGCCGCTTCTTCTCGATTCTGATGATGCAGGACAGCGCCGGGGCGGTTGTTGGCGCCCTGCTGGGAAGCTGGCTGCTGCAGTACGACTTCCGTCTGGTCTGCGCGGCTGGGGCGGTGCTCTTTATTCTGTGCGCGCTGTTTAATGGCCTGTTCCTGCCCGCCTGGAAACTGTCGACGGTCAAAGCACCTGTCCGGGAAGGGCTTGGCCGCGTCCTGCGCGACAAACGTTTTGTCACCTATGTGCTGACATTGACGGGCTACTACATGCTGGCTGTGCAGGTCATGCTGATGCTGCCGATCATGGTTAACGACATTGCTGGCACGCCTGCTGCCGTTAAATGGATGTACGCCATCGAAGCCTGCCTGTCGTTAACGCTGCTTTATCCGATTGCCCGCTGGAGCGAACGGCGTTTTCGTCTGGAGCATCGCCTGATGGCCGGGCTGTTCCTGATGACGCTGAGCATGATGCCGATCGGGCTGGTGAACTCTCTCCAGCAGCTGTTTACCCTGATTTGCACCTTCTATATAGGGTCGATCATCGCCGAGCCTGCCCGTGAAACGCTGAGCGCCTCCCTTGCGGATGCGCGTGCGCGCGGCAGCTATATGGGTTTCAGCCGGCTCGGGCTGGCGCTTGGCGGCGCATTAGGTTACGCCGGGGGCGGCTGGTTGTTTGATGCCGGCAAAGCGTTAAACCAGCCCGAACTCCCGTGGATGATGCTCGGCGTGGTGGGCTTTATGACGCTCCTTGCCCTGTGGTGGCAGTTCAGCCTGAAACGCAGCGCGAGCGGTATGCTCGAGCCTGGCGCGTAGCCTTTCCCTCGGGCGGGAGTCCCTCCCGCCCCACTTCTCAGTTTTTTCTGCTGGTTTCTGCCCATTCACGCTGACATACTGGCGTAACAGGACAGAAGCGCCGATTTTTCGTTGAGGAACACTATGAAGAAAATTGTCTTTGCCGCTGCATTAGTTGTCAGCGGTCTGCTGGTTGGCTGTAACCAGCTCACGCAATATACCGTCAGTGAACAGGAAATTAATCAGGCGCTGGAAAAACATAACAATTTTTCTAAAGACATTGGCGTGCCGGGGCTGGCGGACGCGCATATCGTGCTCACGAATCTGACCAGCCAGATCGGACGTGAAGAGCCAAACAAAGTCACCCTGGCCGGTGACGCGGATCTTGATATGTCCTCCCTCTTTGGCAATCAGAAAGCCAACATCAAGCTCAAGCTGAAGGCACTCCCCGTGTTCAACAAAGAGAAAGGGGCGATTTTCCTCCAGGAGATGGAAGTCGTCGATGCGCAGGTGTCGCCGGACAAGATGGCGCCGGTTCTGCAAACCCTGATGCCCTATCTCAACCAGTCGCTGCGTAATTATTTCAACCAGCAGCCCGCGTACGTCTTAAGCGAAGATAAAAGCAAGGGCGAAGCTCTGGCGAAAAAATACGCAAAAGGCATAGAGGTTAAGCCGGGTGAAATCATCATTCCTTTCACCGATTAACCTGAAGGGCGCTGCGGCGCCCTTTTTTTTACGGAAAAGTGTGCAAACGAAAACGTTTCCGCTTATGATTTGTGTCCGGCAAAAACAGCCATCCTTATGACTGATTCCTGACAAGCCGGAGCTTCCATGACTGCACAACCCCAGGTTCTTAAAATCCGCCGCCCTGACGACTGGCATATCCATCTGCGTGATGGCGATATGCTGAAAACCGTCGTGCCTTATACCAGCGAAATTTATGGCCGCGCGATTGTCATGCCTAACCTGGTTCCACCAGTCACCACCGTCGATGCCGCGATAGCCTATCGCCAGCGCATCCTGGATGCCGTGCCTGCGGGACACGATTTTACCCCGTTGATGACCTGCTATCTGACCGACTCGCTGGACCCGAACGAAGTGGAGCGTGGGTTTAACGAAGGCGTATTTACGGCGGCGAAACTCTATCCGGCGAATGCCACCACCAACTCCAGCCACGGCGTCACCAGCATTGATGCCATCATGCCGGTTCTGGAGCGCATGCAGAAACTGGGCATGCCGCTGCTGGTCCATGGTGAAGTCACGCATGCCGAAATTGACATCTTTGACCGTGAAGCCCGGTTTATCGAGACCGTGATGGAGCCTCTGCGCCAGCGCCTGCCCGCGCTTAAAGTGGTCTTTGAGCATATCACCACCAAAGACGCGGCAGAGTACGTGCGCGACGGCAACGATCTTATCGCCGCCACCATTACGCCGCAGCACCTGATGTTTAACCGTAACCACATGCTGGTGGGCGGGGTGCGCCCTCACCTGTACTGCCTGCCGATTCTCAAGCGCAACATCCACCAGCAGGCGCTGCGCGAGCTGGTTGCCAGCGGGTTCTCCCGCGCGTTCCTCGGCACCGACTCCGCGCCTCACGCCCGCCACCGTAAAGAGGCAAGCTGCGGCTGCGCAGGCTGCTTCAACGCCCCAACGGCGCTTGCCAGCTACGCGACCGTATTTGAAGAGATGAACGCGCTGGAACATTTCGAAGCGTTCTGCTCCCTCAACGGCCCGCGCTTCTACGGCCTGCCGGTCAACGACAGCTTCATCGAACTGGAGCGTAAAGCGAGCCACGTTGAAGAGTCCATTGCGCTGACGGATGACACGCTGATCCCCTTCCTGGCGGGCGAAACCGTTAACTGGACGGTAAAACGTTAAAAAATCAATGCCCCTTGTTGTCAAACCGATAATATACCTGTATAAATAAACAGTATATTACACAGGGGGCATTTATGCGTATTGAAGTCACCATAGCCAAAACAACTGTTCTGCCTGCCGGCGCGCTTGATGCACTGGCAGGCGAATTATCCCGCCGTATTAACAACACTTTTCCCGACAACGCGGGTGCCGTAACGGTGCGTTACGCCGCGGCGAACAACCTCTCCGTCATTGGTGCGGCGAAAGAAGATAAAGATCGCATCAGCGAAATCCTGCAGGAAACGTGGGAAAGCGCAGACGACTGGTTTATCACAGATTAATACTGCTCCCTCATTGTGTTTTTTTGCCGGGTCGCCCCGGCTTTTTTTTGTCTAAAAATACGGTAAGTTCAAATTAATTCGGCATCTTCTTTAAGAATCGTGAACAAGATGGTGTTTTATTGTTCGAACAATCCTAAAAAGCAGAAAAATGTGTTGCCACCTGTTTATTTTTCCCTTCGGAACCCTTATTACTTGGTATACTGAAGATGCTTTCAGAAAAACATGCATTGAACCTCAAAGCCGTTGTCTTCTAACACGCATTAAGGGGGTTATAATGGAAAAGAATAGTGAAGTGATCCAGACCCATCCACTTGTTGGCTGGGATATCAGTACCGTAGATAGCTACGATGCGCTGATGCTGCGTTTGCACTACCAGACCCCGAATCAACTCAACCGTGAAGAAGCGGAAGTTGGACAGACGCTGTGGCTAACAACAGACGTCGCCCGTCAGTTTATTTCTATTTTAGAGGCAGGTATTGCAAAAATAGAATCTGGCGACTATCAGGAAAATGAGTATAAACGGCACTAAGCTTATGCCCACTTTTCTCTCTACAGGCACCCTCGCGGTGCCTTATTTATTTCTCCCTTGTCTAACTCCGCGTTGTTAATTACTCTGCTAACAAAACGTCAGTTTATGAGATGCATATGAGATACGACTTAATCATTATTGGTAGCGGCTCCGTGGGTTCCGCTGCCGGTTATTACGCAACACAGGCAGGTCTGAAGGTCCTGATGATCGATGCCCACCGCCCTCCCCATGCGGAAGGCAGCCATCATGGCGATACCCGCCTCATGCGCCATGCGTATGGAGAAGGCGAGCGCTATGTCCCGCTGGTGCTTCGCGCCCAGACGCTGTGGGATGAACTGGCGAAACAGACCGAAGAGCGTATTTTCGAGCGTACCGGGGTTATCAACCTTGGTCCGGCTCATTCGGAATTTCTTGCCGGCGTCGAGCGCAGCGCGAAAGCCTTTAATCTGGACGTTGAGAAGCTGGACGCAACGGGCATAACCGCGCGCTGGCCTGAAATTAGCGTCCCGGACGATTATATTGGCCTCTTTGAAGCCCACTCCGGCGTACTGCATTGTGAAACAGCGATCAAAACCTGGGTCGACCTTGCCGCGAAAGCTGGCTGTGCACAGCTGTTTAACTGTCCGGTGGAGGCCATCACCCATGACGAGAATGGCGTCACGGTAACGACCCTTGACGGTGAATATTCCGCGGTTCGCCTGCTCGTCAGCGCAGGAACCTGGGTCACTCGCCTGCTGCCGGACCTGCCGATCCAGCCGGTGCGCAAGGTCTTCTCCTGGTTCCAGTCGGATGGTCGTTACAGCGTCCAGAATAAATTCCCGGCCTTCACCGGGGAATTACCGAATGGCGATCAGTTCTACGGTTTCCCTTCCGAGAAAGACGCGCTGAAAATTGGTAAACACAACGGGGGCCAGGCGATCACCTCCCCTGAAGAGCGTAAGCCTTTCGGCGCCTTTCCTCAGGATGGTTCGGAAGCCTTCTCGTTCCTGCGAACTATTCTTCCGGGCGTCGGTGGCTTGCTGTATGGCGCAGCCTGTACCTACGACAACACGCCGGATGAAGACTTCATCATTGATACGCTGCCCGGGCATGACAACACCCTGCTCATCACCGGGCTGAGCGGCCACGGCTTTAAATTCGCTTCCGTGCTAGGTGAAATCGCCGCGCAGTTTGCTCAGGGTATCACGCCGCAGTTTGATCTGACGCCCTTCTCACTCTCGCGTTTTAACGGATAATCCACACGGGCTCCGGACGTCCCGGGGCCCGGTTCACTCACACTGCATTACGGGGCGTTATGCGCAGGATCGTTAGCTTTCTGATGAATAATATTCGCGAGCATTTTATGCTCTATCTCTTATTGTGGGCGCTGTTGGCCATTATTGATTTTGTTTACATTGTATTTTACTGAAAAGCCTTACTGACAATAATTGACGTTAATTTATCTTTACTGAAACTCACCATTTCGCTTGCACGAAGAGATTGAATTAGCGTTAGCGATCCTTTTCAAAATTGCTGAAATAAATAAAATAAAAATCAATAGACAATTATTTCAGTTGCAATATCCCGCCTTCCCGTTCATTTTTACTTTCCGGTTAATTTGAAAATGGACATTCTGATGCAATTGCGTAACTCCTCCCGGCGCTACGGAATAATATCCATAGGTTTGCACTGGATATTTGCTCTTGCCGTCTACGGTATGTTTGGACTTGGGCTCTGGATGGTCACGCTCAGCTATTACGATGGCTGGTATCACCAGGCACCGGAGTTACATAAAAGCATTGGTGTCCTGCTGATGCTGGGCCTGGTTTTCCGCGTGATCTGGCGACATATTTCCCCACCGCCTGCCGCGCCGAAGACCCACAGCAAATTTACCCGCGTCAGTGCAGTCGCAGCGCATATTGCGCTATATGCGCTGCTCTTCGCCATTCTGATTAGCGGATACCTTATCTCGACGGCGGACGGTAAGCCGATTAGCGTCTTTGGCCTTTTTGACGTCCCGGCAACGCTCAGCGATGCAGGCGCACAGGCAGACACCGCAGGGGTCGTACACCTCTGGCTTGCGTGGAGCGTCGTGATCCTGTCCGTACTTCACGGGCTTGCCGCCCTCAAACACCATTTTATTGATAAAGACGATACGCTAAAGCGCATGCTTGGCCGCTCGTCAGTTGACTCTGGAGCATAAAATGAAAAAACACCTGCTGGGTATCGCCCTGGGTTCTCTGTTATTCACCGCCGGTTCCGCCGTGGCGGCTGATTATAAAATTGATAAAGAGGGCCAGCACGCTTTCGTCAATTTCCGTATTCAGCACCTGGGTTACAGCTGGCTGTACGGTACCTTTAAGGATTTTGACGGCACATTCACCTTTGACGAGAAAAATCCTGCCGCCGACAAGGTCAACGTGACCATTAATACTAACAGCGTTGATACCAATCATGCTGAACGTGATAAACATCTGCGCAGCGGGGAATTCCTCAATGTCGGGAAATACCCACAGGCTACTTTCACCTCCACGGAAGTGAAAAAAGACGGTGATAAGCTGAATATTACCGGCAACCTGACGCTTAACGGCGTAACAAAACCGGTCACGCTTGATGCGAAATTACTGGGTCAGGGTGACGATCCGTGGGGCGGTAAACGTGCTGGTTTTGAAGCAGCGGGTAAAATTCACCTGAAAGATTTTAATATCACAACGGATTTAGGCCCGGCGTCTCAGGACGTGGAGCTGATTATTTCCGTTGAAGGTGTACAGCAGAAATCATAATAGATTCGCCCGGCAGGCTTTTGCCGTGCCGGGCGTTATTATCATTCCGGGTCAGGGATACCCAGTTTGGTATTCAGACGGCCGCGGGATTTATTGAAAATCTTGTTGCCGTTTTCACGTCCTGCACGACGGCGACGCTGCTCTTCTTCCGGCAGGATGCTCTCTTCGCTGCACAGCTCGCTACAGCAGCCGTTAAACTTCTCGGCACAGGCCGGGCACTGAATAAACAGCAGATGGCACCCGTCGTTTTTGCAGTTGGTATGGGTATCGCACGGCGCGCCGCACTGGTGGCACTGGGCAATAACGTCTTCCGAGATACGCTCACCCATACGCTCGTCAAAGACAAAGTTTTTCCCGATAAAGCGTACCGGTAAACCCTGTTCACGGGCGCGGCGGGCATACTCGATAATGCCGCCTTCAATATGCCAGACCTTATTAAAACCGTTGTGCTTCATCCACGCGCTGGCTTTCTCACAGCGGATACCACCGGTGCAGTACATAACGATCTTTTTATCTTTATGTTCCTGCATCATCTCAACCGCTTTGGGCAGCTGCTCGCGGAAGGTGTCGGCCGGGATTTCCATCGCGTTCTCGAAATGCCCCACTTCGTACTCATAGTGGTTACGCATATCAATGAACACGGCATCCGGATCGTCCAGCATCGCATTCACTTCCGCAGCCTTCAGATATTCGCCGACATCCGCCGGGTTAAACTCAGGATCGTCGATACCGTCCGCCACGATGCGTTCACGCACCTTCATGCGCAGCACCCAGAAGGATTTCCCGTCATCATCCAGGGCAATGTTCAGGCGTAAGCCGTCGAGGGCCGGATCGAAGTGATAAAGAACGTCGCGGAAAGCGCTGACTTTGCTTTCCGGTACGCTAATCTGCGCGTTGATGCCTTCACGGGCAAGGTAGACGCGTCCGAAGACGTTCAGGGCCGTGAACGCCTGATAAAGCGCATCGCGGGTTGCCTGCGGATCGTTGATCGTGAAGTATTTGTAGAAAGAGATGGTGGTGCGCGGTTCGGTTTCAGCCAACATACGCGCTTTTAACATCTCATTCGACACGCGGTTGTGTAACACTGGCATGGTGTACAGTCCTGGAATCGTTAGAGAGAATGAAAAATCGGTCGGCATCATATAGCAAATAAAACTAATTTACATCCACACAATTTACGCTACATTTCACACACCCTGATTAATCAGGCTTAACAATTGCTGTATTCGTGCACGCTTCGAAAGCAGATATTTTGGCTACGTCTAAAAAAATGAGACACTAGCAAAACAGGACGTTTGAACACAGGAAAGACATGACCCAGTTACCAAAATTTACTGCCGCCCTTTTGCATCCCCGCTATTGGTTGACCTGGCTTGGCATTGGCTTTTTATGGCTCCTGGTACAGCTTCCCTACCCTGTAATTTTTCGGTTGGGTAAATTTCTGGGCCGTTTCGCGCAGCTGTTTATGAAGCGTCGCGCCAAAATCGCGTACCGCAATCTTGAGCTCTGTTTTCCGCAGATGAGCGAGACAGATCGTCACGATATGGTTTCGAAGAATTTCGAATCCGTCGGGATGGGGCTTATGGAAACCGGTATGGCGTGGTTCTGGCCGGACAAACGCATGGCCCGCTGGAGTGAGGTGACGGGAACCGGCATGGAGCCTGTGCATACGCTTCAGGCCAACCAGACGGGCGTTCTCCTGATCGGCGTCCATTTCCTGACGCTGGAAATTGGGGCGCGCATGTTCGGCATGCAGGCGCCCGGCATTGGCGTTTATCGTCCTAACGATAACCCGGTCATCGATTTAATCCAGACCAACGGCCGCATGCGCTCCAACAAAAGCATGATCGACCGTAAGGATCTGAAGGGCATGATCCGCGCACTGAAATCCGGTGAAGTGGTCTGGTATGCCCCCGACCATGATTATGGCCCGCAGGCCAGCGTATTTGTCCCCTTCTTCGCCGTTGACGAGGCCGCCACAACCACCGGTACCTGGATGCTGGCGCGGATGTCCAAAGCTGCCATCGTGCCTTTTGTTCCTCGCCGTAAACCGGATGGTTCAGGCTACGAGCTGATGATGCTGGAGCCGGAACTCGCGCTGCCGCTTGACGATGCAGAAACTACCGCGCGCTGGATGAACAGCGTTGTGGAGAAGTGCATCATGCTCGCCCCGGAGCAGTATATGTGGCTGCACCGCCGTTTTAAAACACGCCCACAAGGTACGCCGTCCCGCTATTAATCCTCATGCGGTCCTCAGGGCCGCATGCTGTTTTAGCTTTAAAAGCTCCCCCTCATTGCGGCAATCATAACCCAGGCGCATAATTAGCAGGCTTATTACTTCATGCTTCAGGTGCTCAGCACCTCATTATGCGGATTGTTATGTCACCCTCAGATGCCCCCATAAACTGGAAGCGTAACCTCACGGTTGCGTGGCTTGGCTGTTTTCTTACCGGCGCGGCGTTTAGCCTGGTCATGCCCTTCCTGCCGCTCTACGTCGAACAGCTGGGCGTGATGGGTCACAGCGCGCTCAATATGTGGTCCGGCCTGGTATTCAGCATCACGTTCCTGTTTTCTGCGATCGCTTCGCCCTTCTGGGGCAGCCTTGCCGATCGCAAGGGACGTAAAATCATGCTGCTGCGTTCGGCGCTGGGGATGGCCATTATCATGGCGCTGATGGGCGTGGCGCAAAACGTCTGGCAGTTCCTGATCCTCCGCGCGCTGCTGGGCCTGCTGGGGGGCTTTATTCCCAATGCCAATGCCCTGATTGCCACACAAATTCCCCGCCATAAGAGCGGCTGGGCGCTGGGCACGCTTTCAACCGGCGGCGTGAGCGGCGCCCTGCTGGGGCCACTGGCCGGTGGACTCCTGGCCGATAGCTATGGCCTGCGGCCAGTTTTCTTTATCACCGCCAGCGTGCTGTTCCTGTGCTTTATCGTCACCCTGCTCTGTATTCGGGAAAACTTCACGCCTGTCGCCAAAAAAGAGATGCTCCACGCCAGGGAGGTGCTGACCTCGCTTAAAAATCCCAGACTGGTGCTGAGCCTGTTCGTGACGACAATGATTATCCAGGTGGCTACCGGGTCGATTGCCCCTATTCTGACGCTGTACGTTCGCGACCTGGCGGGTAACGTCAGCAATATTGCGTTCATCAGCGGGCTGATTGCCTCTGTACCCGGCGTGGCGGCGCTGCTGAGCGCCCCGAGGCTGGGAAAACTGGGGGACCGGGTGGGTCCGGAAAAAATCCTGATCTGCGCGCTGGTGATTTCCGTCCTGCTGCTTATCCCGATGTCGATGGTGCAAACGCCATGGCAGCTGGGCGTCCTGCGCTTTTTGCTGGGTGCCGCCGACGGCGCGTTGCTGCCCGCCGTACAGACCCTGCTGGTCTACAACTCCACGAACCAGATTGCCGGGCGTATTTTCAGCTATAACCAGTCATTCCGGGATATTGGTAACGTCACCGGACCGCTGCTCGGGGCCGGGATCTCCGCCAGCTTCGGTTTTCGCGCCGTCTTTATCGTGACGGCGGGCGTCGTGTTGTTCAATGCCATTTATTCGTGGTTCAGTTTATCCCGCGCGTTACGGCCCGTGACGGAATAAGACGAACGCCTGAAGCTTATTTTCGCATTCATACTTGCAGAATCTTATATTCAGCTATTCTTTCCCTGAAACCTTCTGGAAAACAGGGAGACACTAATGACCATGTACGCTGACCTGCTCCTCGTTGATTAAGACACCGCGATGTAAGTAATGTCTTCATAAGCCACATGAGGACATCCCCATGAAGAAGCGTTTTTCCGACGAACAGATCATCAGTATCCTCCGCGAAGCTGAAGCAGGGGTTTCTGCCCGTGAGCTCTGCCGCAAGTACGCCATTTCCAACGCCACCTATTATACCTGGCGTAAGAAGCTGCTTGCCGAAGCCATGCTGGATAAGGAGGCTCTTCAGTGGCCCTGGGGCGAAAGTACTGACGACGGACCAGAAGCGGGAAGCCGTGGTATTGATGTGTGATGCGACCGGTCGCAGGATCAAGTGCCTGACCTGTGTGGACGACTTCACGAAGGAGTGCCTGACATTACCATCGCATTCGGGATTTCAGGCGTTCAGGTCACGCGTATTCTGGACAGCATTGCACTGTTTCGAGGCTATCCGGCGACGATAAGAACTGACCAGGGGCCGGAGTTCACCTGCCGTGCAATGGATCAATGGGCTTTTGAGCATGGTATTGAACTGCGCTTAATCCAGCCGGGCAAGCCAACGCAGAACGGATTTATTGAGAGCTTTAACGGGCGATTTCGCGATGAATGTCTGAATGAGCACAGGTTCAGTGATATCGTTCACGCAAGGAAAGTCATTAATGACTGGCGGCAGGATTATAACGATGTCGTCCACATTCAGCACTGAATTATCAGACGCCATCAGAGTTTGCAGCACGGTGGCGGAATGGAAAATGTGAAAGTAAACAAACCGACATTACTAACTGATGGTTGTATCTAATACGGGGGGCAGGTCAGGACGGTTATCACATTGCCAATAACTTCATAAACAAAATCGTTAATAATATATTTTTCCATAAACTCACCTCATCTATTGTTGATGTATTTATTGTTATAGTCAGTAATTAAGTACCAAAAAACACCCTCACCATATACAGTGAGGGTACTTAATAAAATGAGGTATTAGCGATTGGCCTGAAACTTTCTTAGTACCAAACGTGTGAGCAAGAACAGTATGGTAGCGTAGATAAGTACCATCAGGATTAAGGCGATGAACCTTACCGGATCTGCATCAGCTTCATATGAACCACTCAGGCCGGAACCGAAAGTACTATAGGCGGTATCCATGACCCATTGCGTTAGTCCATTGAGAGGCTTACCGAAACTTGATAGCCACCATGCAAAGACAATACAGATACTGTATATGGCCGCATTCTTAACGAATCCTGCACTTCGCATAGTCGCTCCCCCCTTGCACATCAACATAACCATATGCCATCAATCCAGTCCTTGATCCTGGTACTTTAACCTTTTTAGTACGGAGCAACTGACTACGTACAGTATAGAAATCGGGTCGATTGACGAAAGTAATACACCCCTCAGAGAAACCAGAACCATCCGGCCTGAGTGGATGTAACCGGAAACTACCACGCGATACACCGTTAATCATTATGCTATCTGTCATGGTTTGAGCACTGAAGAGTGCAAACCATTCGGAGTGGTCATTACCTGTGATTGTATCAACGCCCCATGCCCGGATCTTATTCAATGTAGAGCCAGTTGGCCTATCAACTATCCAGTACCGTCCAGTAGGTATTGCACTGTTTGGTAAGTACGCACAGTTGGGATCATTGGTATATGGGTTTTGCCCACTGAATGCAGAGAAAGTTCCTATTCCATAGACGTGTAATTTGGCATAGCCATTTTTATCAATGTCGTCGTATGTCATCCTCATTATTTGCATTTTGTTTTCCCTGCTGTTTGCATAGGGCGATTCTATCATGTGTCGAGTAATCGAACATCACCACTATAAGGTAGGTAAGTACGCGAAGGGATTCAACAGCCCGCAACCCTGACAAGGAGCAAGGCGACGCGTAATTACTCGCAAAGACTTTAGGTACGTAGTACCGACCCCAATCACTTTGATTCAGTACTATCATCTGTCGAGCAAAGTGAGTAATAACGCCTTGCGGGTTTTCGAGTACTGGCGTGACCTGCCTCCATCGGTAGATACATCTTGTTTATTATTCGGAGGTTTATTACTGTTATGTGGAATATGGATAGGGAGAAACATGGGAAGGATTCATGAGCTACAACTCGCTTATACTGAACAAACTTGATGCTGATCGCTACATGGCTAACCTGCTGGATAAAAGCCTTGCTGGTGTTCAACAGCAAGCCGTACAACAGGCTCATTTAATATACTCTGGGGTGGAAAGGCTTTCGTGGTATAGCTCGTGCTTCCTCGACAACTACCAGGACGTATGTACACGTTTGAAGCAAGAAGATAAGAGGTTCTTGAAGGCTCTTGTAGTACTCGTAAAACATCATGGCACTATAAGAGAGATGCTTGAAATCTATATCAACTATATGTTTGAAAATCTCTCAGACCAGCGCATCAGGAACATTACGTTAATCTTGTCTAAAGCAGGAGCTGGGTTTACAACTGCCACCCTTACCAAGTTTACCATTGCGTACACTATCGCTACGTTAGCGGCTTCAAGTCTTTCAATGCAAGTATCGATCTCCTCGGCACTCACCAAATGGTCAACGCGTGGTGTAGCTGCGGCGGGAATATATGGGTATGCACAGGTAGCTTCACAGGCTGCGGAACGTCTTTTACATAAACATAGTCGGTACTATAGAGATCTCTATAATCGTGATCTGGAAATGTTATACTTCCTGGTTGAACCAATAATTGATCGTGTTGACGTACACAACCAATACCAAAAAAGCGATAACGATATTGTTTCTGATATTCTTAGGATAGTACGATGAAAAAAATGTTTAGCGTGTGGTGGCAGGAATTAGTTAGGCTTGTTATGCAAGTTTATATACCTATTGGTTTAACTATTATTTTTGGTATGCTCGCCGTCACCTTTTGGGAAGATTATGCATTAATATCTACTGTTATATTCCTGATAGTTGCATTTATTGTCAGTGATCGTTTATTCAAACCAAAAAAGAAGCGTTGATATGGAATCAAGAAAAAGCCCCGCTTAATGGGCAATGCCGTTCAGTTAAGGAGCGGTTGACCGATTCTTTACCGCGGCACTATAACGGCTTCCACTACAGGGAGCCGTTTTCTTATGCCATTTCTCAACGACCTGCTCGTTTTCAGCGACGGTTCGCCCATGTCGTCGTCTGCCGCCATCGGAGATGTCAGTACTGGTGAATACCGTCAATCCAAAAACAATTAGAGCACATGTGTGGAGATCTGGAAGCGGTGTTCATAACAAAACGCCTCCAGCCATTAAGGCCGAGGGCAGTTAAGATGTCAAAAATCCGTTACGCGGTGAACTCTCGTGCCGCACCGCTTAAGTGGGCGGCATTGAATGTGTGACGTCTTATTTTCACATTCATACTTGCAGAATCTTATATTCAGCTATTCTTTCCCTGAAACCTTCTGGAAAACAGGGAGACACCAATGACCATGTACGCCACGCTGGAAGAAGCTATTGATGCCGCTCGTGAAGAGTTCCTCGCCGACAACCCCGGCGTTGATGAAGAAGATGCTGACGTGCAACAGCTTAATATCCAAAAATACGTTCTGCAGGATGGGGATATTATGTGGCAGGCCGAATTCTTTGCCGATGAAGGTGAAGAAGGGGAATGTTTGCCGATATTGAGCGGTGAAGGTGCGCAGGCCGTCTTCGATGGCGACTATGACGAAATCGAACTTCGGCAGGAATGGCTGGAAGAGAACACGCTACACGAGTGGGATGAGGGCGAGTTTCAGCTCGAGCCACCGCTGGATACGGAAGAAGGTCAAACCGCAGCCGATGAGTGGGACGAGCGTTAATTTACGCTATTCGTAAGGGCCATGGCTGGCATCAATCGGCAGCAACAGCGTGTCGAAAATCAGCGAAAACGGCAGATCGAGCATGGTCAGGTAACGCCATGCGGAATCACGGAGATCCCATTTTACCCCCGGGTAATACTGATTACCGTGGCCTTGCCCTGGAATGGTGCGACTGATGATACTGCCGCAGCCGCTGAGCAGGCATGCCATCATGACGACGATGATTATTCTCATCTCTAACCTCTAAAAAAATACCGGCCTCGCAGCCGGTATTTTATCTGGCGGGTAGCGCTTCGCTACCCGCCCTGCTTAACGACTTACTTCGCCTTCAGTGCAAGCGGATTCAGCTTCACGCCCTTATAGTAGTTCACCCACGAAGAGTATTTCTCCGGAGCGGACCACACGCGGTAGTGAAGACGCGCCATGGTCACCGGGTCGCTCAACAGCACCAGTCGACGGTCGCGGTTGAGTTTTTCCGGGGTCTCGTTAAGCGCCTGCTCAACGTGACGATCGCGGGCAATCTCCAGCACCTGGCTGGCACGGTGACGCGCAGTGGCCATCGCCGTTGCCAGGGCGTTGAATGACGGGTTAAACACGGCGTGCATAAAGCCGTCATCCAGCGTGCGATTGCGGTTCTGCTCGAGATAACGATCGGTATCCACCAGCACCTGCGGCGGGGAATACTCTTCCGGGATCAGGAACAGTTTCCAGCGTTTGGTCCGCAGCCCCACCGTTGAACGGCTGGAGATCACGGAGACAAACGGCGACAGGATCAGCGAGAAGACAATCGGCGCCAGCCAGAACAGGAAGCGCAGATCCAGCCAGGCCATCCCGGCCGCCCACACCAGACCTAGCAGCAGCTGAGAACCGTGGCGCATAAAGGCTTCGCTCCACGGCGTGGAGTCGTCATCACGCTGCGGTGAGTTCCAGACCACTTCCCAGCCCAGGAACGCACTGACCACAAATACGGTGTGGAACAGCATACGCACCGGTGCCAGCAGCACGGAGAACAGCACTTCCAGCAGCAGTGAAAGGGTCACGCGGAAGAAACCGCCGTACTCTTTCGAGCCTTTGCACCAGATCAGGATGATACTGAGCAGCTTAGGCAGGAACAGTAGCACCATGGTGGAGGCAAACAGCGCAATCGCCAGCTCCGGACGCCACTGCGGCCACACCGGGAACAGCTGCCGCGGTTGCAGGAAGTATTGCGGCTCCGTCAGGGCATGGACCACCTGCAGCGCAGTGGAGAGCGCAAGGAACATAAACCACAGCGGTGCGGAGAGATAAGACATCACGCCCGTCAGGAACACCGCACGGTGAACCGGGTGCATCCCTTTAACAAGGAACAGACGGAAGTTCATCAGGTTACCGTGACACCAGCGGCGGTCACGCTTGAGCTCGTCCAGCAGGTTCGGCGGCAGCTCCTCGTACGATCCCGGCAGGTCGTAGGCAATCCAGACGCCCCAGCCAGCACGACGCATCAGCGCTGCTTCCACGAAGTCATGCGACAGAATAGAGCCTGCAAATGACCCCTCACCCGGCAACGGCGCCAGCGCACAGTGCTCAATGAACGGCTTCACGCGGATGATGGCGTTGTGACCCCAGTAGTGCGACTCACCCAACTGCCAGAAGTGCAGACCCGCGGTGAACAGCGGCCCGTAGACACGGGTGGCGAACTGCTGGCAGCGCGCATAAAGGGTGTCCATGCCGGACGCTTTTGGCGAGGACTGAATGATACCCGCGTTAGGGTTGGCTTCCATCAGACGCACCAGACCGCTCAGGCAGTCACCGCTCATGACGGAGTCCGCATCCAGCACGACCATATAGCTGTACTGATTACCCCAGCGACGGCAGAAGTCATCGATGTTACCGCTTTTACGCTTCACACGGCGGCGGCGGCGGCGGTAGAAGATCTGCCCTTCGCCCTGCACTTCTGCAATCAGCTCCATCCACGCTTTTTGTTCTGCAACGCAGATATCCGGGTTGTAGCTGTCGCTCAGGATGTAAACGTCAAAATGCTCCGCGTTACCGGTCGCCTTTACGGACTCCCAGGTCGCACGCAGGCCCGCAAATACGCGGTCAACGTCTTCGTTACAGATAGGCATAATCAGCGCGGTACGGTGCTCGGGATTGAGGGGTTCATCCCCGACCGTTGACGCCGAAATGCTGTATTTGTCACGCCCCATCAGCAGCTGCAGGAAGCCCATCAGCGCGGTCCAGAAACCGGCCGAGACCCAGCAGAAGAGAACCGCGAACAGCAGAAGGATGCCGCTCTGCAGAATATACGGCAGCAGCTGCATGAAGGAGACCCAGAGATCCTGGCCCATCATGTCCGTCGGGTTGATGAACGCCCAGCCCTGATAAGGCAGGATGGTTTTCATGTACCAGGTCGCGACGACCGTCTGCGCCAGCGTAAGAAGCAGCAGGATATAGCGACGGATGGTCCCCACGGTACGCCATTTCTGTTCGGACGCCTGCTCTTCTTTTGTCAGGCGCGACAGATAGCGCGGCGTCACATCACGCCCGCGCAGGCGATCCCAGAAGCGGCCCACCGGGTTGGTGCGCCATGGATCGGGGAACATTGAGGAACGCGTGGCCTTCGGCATCGCCTGAAGCTGATCGCGTCCTTCATCGTCTTTAATCAACTGCCCTTCCGCCAGCGAGTCCGGCCAGGCCTGCTCCAGACGCGCCTTGACTGACCCGAGCGGCGTATCATCATCACGGGAAAACTGACGATGTTCACCATCCAGCGCGGTGTGAACCGCGCGGATGTCGCTCTTAGGCAGTGCCGCTTTTTCGATATCCGTCAGCGGCATGGCATCAATATATTCAGATGTATTATTCATTGGCAGGTAGCTGATAGCTCCAGGTTTCACTCAGCGGCTGATCGTTACTGACCAGCGCAGCACGCATTTCAGTGGTCTGTTTCGGATCTTTCACTTTCACGCGCAGGGTCAGACGCCAGCCTTTGGTTACCGGGTTGTAACGCACGGTATTCTCAACGATTTCACCGTTATCACCGATGCTGGCCTGAGCGGCAACGGCGGTGTCCGGCGACAGTTTCTTCATATCCTGGCCGGTGAAGTCCACGACAAACGCCACGGTCCCGTCAGGCTGACGGATAAGATTAGACTGCTTCACATCACCCGTTGAGCGGCGAGTCTGCATCACATACGCGTTATCCGGCGCATGCAGCTTATCTTCGTCGCGGCTGAAGGTAATGGTGTACTTGAAGTTCATCTCTTTACCGGCTTCCGGCAGCTGATCCGGTGTCCAGTAAGCGACGATGTTATCGTTGGTTTCATCGTTGGTTGGAATTTCTACCAGCTCGACTTTACCTTTACCCCAGTCACCGTTTGGCGTGACCCAGGCGCTTGGACGCTGGTCATAGCGATCGTCCAAATCTTCAAAGCGGGAGAACTGACGACCACGCTGCAGCAGGCCGAAACCTTGCGGGTTTTCCATTGCGAAGCTGCTCACCGCCAGATGTTTCGGGTTATTCAGCGGACGCCAGATCCACTCACCGTTACCGGCATGAATAGACAGACCGTTGGAGTCATGCAGTTCCGGGCGGAAGTTGGTTGCCGGAGACGGCTGGTTCGGCCCAAACAGGAACATGCTGGTCAGTGGCGCAACGCCCAGTTTGCCTACTTTGTCACGCAGGTAAACCTTGGACTGTACGTCAACCACCGTGTCACGACCCGGCATAATCACAAAGCGATAGGCGCCGGTTGCACGCGGGGAATCCAGCAGCGCATAAATGGTCAGACGTTTGTCCGTTGGTTTTGGACGCTCAATCCAGAACTCACGGAAACGTGGGAACTCTTCACCTGATGGCAGCGCGGTATCAATAGCCAGACCACGCGCAGAAAGCCCGTATACCTGCCCCGCGCCAATGACGCGGAAATAGCTGGCACCCAGCATGCTGACGATTTCGTCGTTTTTATCTTTGCTGTTGATCGGGTAAAGCACCTTGAAGCCTGCGAAGCCCAGGTCTTTCACCGTATCTTTATCGTGTTGCACATTGCCAAAATTGAAATAATCCGGGCTGTACTTAATCTTACGAACCGCTGTCGCCGTCACTTCATTGATGGCAACAGGCGTGTCGAAGTACATACCCTGATGATAAAATTCAAGCTTGAACGGGGTTTTGATATTGCTCCAGTACGCTTTATCGTGATTGAACTGGATCTGCTGATAGTCCGCATACTTCATGTCGCGGAAAACGGAGGGCAAGTTACTTTTCGGCGCTTCGTAGCTCTTGCCTGCCATCGATTTTGCCTGTTTTGCGACATCGTCGATGTTAAAGGCCAGTGCCGATGAGGTATACAGTGACAACACCACTGCAGCACCCAACCAACGCATTTTCATCATCTGTGGTTTATGTTTCATAATAAGTAAGCACTTCCCCCTTTGTGTGCTTATATCGATCCGATCCATTTTAATGGAAACTCAGGCAATCCGACAACATTATCACTGCTTTGTTCAGCTGCTGGCTCAGGGATTAAGCAAATGAAAGAACCCGCTATTCACTTTGCGTGCTTATCCTGGAGACAGGGTGTCGGTCTTGGTGTAGGGTTGCCTTCGAATGTAACCATTATGAGTCTTAGGGATAAGACGAAAAGTCTGAGAATGCACAACGTTATATGAGCACAACACCAACAGAACGTGAATATTTCCTCGACTCGATCCGGGCATGGCTGATGCTATTGGGGATCCCCTTTCACATTTCACTGATTTACTCCAGCCACACCTGGCACGTGAATAGCCAGATGCCCTCCTGGTGGCTGACGCTGTTTAATGACTTTATTCACGCCTTCCGTATGCAGGTGTTTTTCGTCATATCTGGCTATTTCTCTTACATGCTGTTTCTGCGATACCCGCTCAAGCGCTGGTGGAAAGTGCGCGTAGAGCGCGTGGGGATCCCCATGCTGACCGCCATTCCGCTGCTGACGCTGCCCCAGTTCATTATGTTGCAGTACGTGAAGGGTAAAGCGGAGAACTGGCCGAATCTGACGCTGTATGAAAAGTACAATACGCTGGTCTGGGAGCTGGTATCTCACCTGTGGTTCCTGCTGGTCCTGGTGGTGCTCACCACGGTGAGTCTGTTGATTTTCAGCCGCCTGCGCCACCATCTAAGTACGAAAGCCGACGTCTTTTTCGCCAACGTTACGATGGGCAAACTGTCAGTGCTCTTCTTACTGTTGGGGATTGCCTATGCCGCTGTGCGACGGACCCTGCTTATCGTCTACCCGCCGATTTTGAGCGACGGGTTATTTAATTTTGTGGTGATGCAGTCGCTGTTCTACATTCCCTTCTTTTTAATCGGCGCGCTGGCGTTTATTCATCCGAAGCTTAAATCGCTGTTTGTCACCCCGTCACCGTGGTGCGCTCTGGGAGCCACCCTCGCGTTCGCGGCCTATCTGCTGAATCAGCGCTACGGGAGCGGCGACGCCTGGATGTATGAAACGGAAAGCGTGATCACGATGCTGCTGGGCCTGTGGATGGTGAATGTAGTATTCGCGCTAGGCCACCGTTTGCTGAACTTTAAGTCCCACCGCGTGACCTACTTCGTTAATGCTTCGCTGTTTATCTATCTGGTGCATCACCCGTTGACGCTTTTCTTCGGAGCTTACATCACACCGCACATCGCCTCCAACACGCTGGGCTTCTTTACCGGGCTGGTGTTCGTTGTGGGGGTGGCGATCGTACTCTACGAAATCCATCTGCGGATCCCGCTGCTGCGTTTCCTCTTTTCAGGAAAATCGCAGGCGAAAGCCTCTTAGAACACGCGGCGCACCGGATGCGCCGCGTTTGCTTCAGCTTTCCAGCTCTTGTCTGCGCTGAGTTAGCAGCCGCTGATAAAGATGCGTGGTGTCGTCGTCGAAACAGACAAAAATCACCTTCTCCGGCAGCGGTTTTAACGACAGGTAGCGGTAAACGGTTTCTACGGCGATCGTTGCGGCGGCGGCCTTAGGGTAACCATACACGCCGGTGCTGATGGCCGGGAACGCCATCGTTTTATAGCCGTTGTCGGCGGCCAGCCGTAAACAGTTCCGGTAAGCCTCTTCCAGAATACTCGCTTCGTGCTGGTCCCCGCCATGCCAGACGGGCCCTACGGCATGAATAACCGCTCTGGCAGGCAGATTGCCCGCAAGCGTAATCACCGCGTGACCGGGAGGACATTCGCCCTGCTGTTGCCGCACGGTTTTACAGGCTTCCAGCAGCTGCGGTCCGGCAGCCCGGTGGATAGCCCCGTCCACGCCGCCTCCCCCCATCAGGGAGGGATTGGCCGCATTGACGATAACGTCGACGTGCATGGTCGTAATATCGCCATGAATAATGTCAATTTGCGGTTTCATAAAGCCCCTCTGCAACCCGCCTTTTTCTTAAGTGTATCGCAGAGGAGACCGGGAGAAAAAACTATCAGAAAAAATCCTCTTCCACCGCTGGGCGGGAGAGTGCGCATTAGCGATACTGGATTTCGACAACCGCGAGCGTTTTTTCAGGATTTAGGTATTTCATATTGAGCGTCGCCAGGTTTGAGTCGCTCACTTTCCCGTTAAGCGCCTCTTCATAGCTCACCATACGCGTTTGCATACGGTTATTATCTGGACATGACATTGCAAACTGTTGCTTCTGGGGAGTGACTTCACAGGGGTCTGCAACAATGGCACCGCGAAAATGAATGACACCACCGTCAACAACTGTGGCCGAATAAGCCGGGATACTCAAAGCAGAAACGACCAGACACAGACCTGCCGCGAGTCGAGCAAAATAGTTGTTCATTATAGGTACTCCTCAATGAAAATCGTCCATGAGGGGTAAACGCGCTTCATTTATTACGGCAAACGAAGTCTCACGTTAAGGAACATGACGACCAGGTCCCTGATATCAGCATAGCTCAACGGCGCAGACCCGCCACATTCGCAACACATTGATTTCATGAATATTTAGATCGGACTTCCCGCCGGTGACCACTGTTGTGATAAATGAAGCGATTTTCCATCTGAAACGGTGACCACGATTTTTACCGTGTCTCCTGCGTTAATATTTAAACTCAGGCGCATTAAATCAATCGTCTGATTAGCGGGTATAAAAAGGGTATTTTGCTGTCGGGACGAACTTTGTCCCCCCTGCCCTTCCCGAACAGAAACAATTTGAACCTGACAATCACACGATTGCGCCAGAGTGACCTGCGGAATAATGGTGGTCATGTTTTCCTGCTGCGACGTTTTGAACGTTATCTGACTGGAAAGCGCGGCGAGTAGAATTAAGGTATTCATGATGAACTCCCGAAAAAAAACAGGGCTGATGCCCTGTTTTTTTGTAGCACAGATTTCAGTATCAGTACTGATGAGCTGTCGCGTGGTTACCAAAACCGATCTGGGTAACGTTAACAGTTGAGTTGGACGCAGTCTGGTCTACGAGTGCACCGTTAAAGCCGCCGGACTGGCTAACATTCATGACGGATTTTTTACTGTTCCACTGATCAAGTGTTGCACTGTTGCCAAACCCTTTCTGGGTCAGGTTGATTTTACTGTCATCAGAACCCTGACCAACGTCAGCGCCGTTACCGCCACCTGTCTGGCTAATATTCAGGACAGAATTTCTGGCGTCTGTTTGCAGAGCAACCGCGGAGTTACCGCCACCATTCTGATAAATATTCAGGGTTGAATTTGGGCCACCGTATCCGCCATGACCATGCCCATGACCCCAGCCATCCTGATTAATCAGACCAGCCATAGCACTACCAGAAACTACGATTGCTGCAAGCGCTGCCACTTTGAAAAATTTCATGGTAAACCCCCGTCGGATTGATTAAAGTCGTCGCGAAAGCGCTAATGTTGAATAACGTTAATCGCCATTTGCGACTGTTTCTGCACTACAACTGCGGTTTTCTGCGTACCGTACTGCGTAATATTTGCTCTATTACCCGACCCTTGCTGGATAATTTTCGCGCTATTACCGTATCCATCTTGCGTAATACCTGCATCATTCCCGTTACCGCTCTGATCGATCCAGGCTATATTGTAAGCCCCTGATTGATCGACTCTCGCTCTGTTGCCTGCCCCATCCTGGGAAACAATGGATAAGAGTTTTGAACCGTCCTGGCGAACCTGAGCGTCATTGAAAACGCCCCGTTGACCAATAATGGCTGCCTGATTTAGTGATGAAAGACTTAATTCGTTAACCGCAAAGTTATATTCAGCATTTGCCAAATCTGAATTAGCCGCGGTTACAAATCCAGGCGCACCCAGTAATGTAAACATCACAATTAACGATGTGTTTTTCATGTTGTCACCCTGGACCTGGCTATTTAATTACTCCATGTTTAAACGGCTCGTATGGTGTTAACGCGTCGTTACGGTGAAGAGTATGTCCGCTGAAACATTTTAAATATCTCACCCGCGCGGCTTATTTTTATTTTTCGGGTCACCACAAAGTCTTAATTTACAGTAAAAAACACTTTAATCAGGCCGGCTTATATTTTTTAATAAAGGTGTATTGTGAAAGGGTTGTACAACGAGACAAAGGCTGTCCACGCTTCCTCCCGGGTTGTTTAAACGTAACGGCAGGAAACATTTTTCTCTGTGCGTGACACGGAGCCTCTTTTCTTAAGCCAGACAGTCGCTCATTCCTGGGCTTAGAAATCATCTGAAACTCATACTTAATTAGTGCTTTACAAAAATAACAAATATTCTTAATAATCATATCGTTAAAAATATTTGTATGATTTTTAAAATCTGTGCATCTCTATTTAGGTGTACAACTTTCTCATCAATTCTCACCCTTCCAAACAATCAAATTTCACAAATTAATATTGATTTTTACGTTCTGTTACATGTTTAACACTTGCTTTAAACTTCGTAAAAGCTAGATTGAAATTAGATGTACGAAATTGGTTTTATATTTACCTCCCTGTGGAGGTTATGGTCTGATTCTATACACAGCAGTGCAACATCTGTCAGTACTTCTGGTGTCCTCTTTTAAACTGGAGGACAGCTGCCAGGTGCCAAAATAAAGTGGGGTTTCATCATGTATAATGAAGTCCATAGTTTACATGGTCATACATTACTGTTGATCACAAAACCTTCTTTGCAAGCGACAGCATTATTACAACATTTAAAGCAATCTTTATCACTGAGCGGGAAATTGCATAATATTCAACGTTCTTTTGATGATATTGCACCTGGCAGCATCATTCTTTTCGATATGATGGAAGCTGATAAAAAGCTTATCCATTACTGGCAGGATATTTTAAGCAGAAAAAACAATAATATCCGCGTGCTATTGTTGAATACGCCTGATGAATATCCTTTCAGAGATATTGAAAGCTGGCCGCATATCAATGGCGTGTTCTACGTCACGGAAGAAGAAGACCGGGTGGTAGAGGGGCTGCAAGGTATATTGCGCGGAGAGTGTTATTTTTCGCAAAAGCTTGCCAGCTATCTCATCACGCACTCCGGAAATTATCGCTATAACAGCTCAGAGTCAGCACTGCTCACGCACCGTGAGAAAGAGATCCTGAATAAGTTACGCATTGGTGCTTCAAATATTGAAATCGCCCGTTCGTTATTTATCAGCGAAAATACGGTAAAGACGCACCTTTATAATCTTTTCAAGAAGATAGCTGTGAAAAACCGAACTCAGGCGGTTTCGTGGGCAAACGATAACCTCAGGCGTTAATCACATGAAGCGCACGTTGAGTTGGATCGCCGCAGCGAGTTTCCTGCTCGCTGCTGGGAATCTGAAGGCCGTCGAGGTCGAAGTTCCCGGATTGTTAACAGACCACACTGTCTCATCGGTCGGGCACAGTTTTTACCGTGCCTTCAGTGACAAATGGGAAAGTACATACACGGGTAATATAACAATCAACGAGCGGCCCAGTGCACGATGGGGAAGTTGGATAACAATAACGGCTAATCAGTCCGTTATTTATCAAACGTTTTTATTCCCGACCAAAATGGACTTCGATAAAAACGTAGTCTTAGCACTGGCACAATCAGAAGACGCTATTAATCGCCTGCAAATAGATAAAGCCCTATTAAGCACCAGCGATTTAGCAAAAGACGAGTTCTAGCGAACCGATATGCGGAGGCTGTCATGCGTATTGCATATGCAGTTGTTTCGATAATGCTGATCACACCCATCAGCTGGGCCGGAAACATGACGTTTCAGTTCCGTAACCCTAACTTTGGCGGTAACCCTAACAACGGCGCGTTCCTGCTGAATGAAGCTCAGGCGCAAAACTCCTATAAGGATCCCAGCTTAAAGAATTTTAGCGTTGATACCCCGTCCGCACTGGATAACTTCACGCAGGCCATCCAGTCGCAGATTTTAGGTGGTTTGCTGACCAACATTAATACCGGTAAACCCGGGCGGATGGTGACCAACGACTTTATCGTTGATATCGCCAACACGGACGGACAGCTTCAGTTGAACGTGACCGATCGTAAAACCGGAAAAATCTCCACTATCCAGGTTTCCGGTCTACAAAACGATTCAACTAACTTCTGAACAACAACGAAATAAGGACAACAATCATGCAGCGCTTCCTGATATTTGTTGCAGTGTGCTTATTGAGCGGTTGTTTAACTGCTCCACCTAAAGAAGCTGCAAAACCAACATTAATGCCTCGGGCCCAGAGTTATCGTGATTTAACGCATTTACCTGCTCCAACGGGAAAAATATTTGTCTCCGTGTACAACATTCAGGATGAAACCGGGCAATTCAAACCTTACCCGGCAAGTAACTTCTCCACGGCAGTGCCGCAGAGCGCCACCGCGATGCTGGTTACCGCACTCAAGGATTCGCACTGGTTTATTCCGCTGGAACGTCAGGGGCTCCAGAACCTGTTGAATGAACGCAAAATCATTCGTGCCGCCCAGGAAAATGGCACCGTTGCGGACAATAACCGGACGCCTCTGCAATCTCTGGCGGCAGCGAACGTGATGATTGAAGGATCGATTATTGGTTACGAAAGTAACGTTAAATCGGGTGGTGCGGGCGCGCGGTACTTTGGTATCGGTGCGGATACCCAGTACCAGCTCGACCAAATCGCCGTTAACCTGCGTGTGGTCAACGTCAGTACAGGCGAAGTGCTCTCTTCGGTGAACACCAGCAAAACCATTCTGTCTTATGAAGTTCAGGCAGGGGTATTCCGCTTCATCGATTACCAGCGTTTGCTGGAAGGTGAAATTGGCTACACCTCTAACGAGCCGGTCATGATGTGTCTGATGTCGGCCATTGAAACCGGCGTGATCTACTTAATTAACGACGGTATAGACCGCGGGCTGTGGGATCTGCAAAACAAAGCAGACGTGCAGAACCCGATACTGGTGAAATACCGCGATATGTCAGTCCCTCCGGAATCCTGACAGGAAGCGCATAAAAAAGGCGAGATGATTATCTCGCCTTTTTTTATTCGCTCACTGCCGTGATGTTTTGCGCTTTTTCCCGCCGCGATGCCAGCCACAGACCGCTGTTTTTCATGGCATAGCCAAACAGCAGCCCCAGCGCCAGTGAGGGGACCACCAGCTTCCAGTCACCCTGTCCTGCAAAGGTCGCGCACGCCCCCATAAAGGTTCCCGGCACAAATGAAAGCAGCAGATGCTTAGCCTGGATGCACATTAAAAAGGCGACGACACCCGTCATGACGTATCCCAGAATTTCCAGATGCGGCGCCAGCGCGCTGCCTTTCATGATCACCAGCGCCCAGATAACACCACTCATCAGCGTGCAGCCTGAGATAAAGAGCCCTTTGACTCCCCCCTGCGGACAGGCGAAATAGGCGGTACAGCCGAGGAACCCGGCCCAGCTGAGCAATCCGAGAGACACGGCCACCCATCCCCAGAGCCCGGAGAGAATACCTGTCGTTATTGCGATACAAAGTAATATGTTCATGGCGCGCATCTTAGCAGAAGCGCACCATAGAAATGAGATCATCAGCACATTACATGCAAAATGAACTGATGAGTTGCAGAATTTATGTGACTTACATCACTCTTCGTTCTCTTCTTCCAGCTCATCCCACATTGCCGCGATAGCGTCGCGGGTCAGCGGCGCCAGCGTTCTCCAGAATGGCGAGGTGGCATGCGCTTCAATTTTACCCAGGAACGTCCCGACCCACGGCAGCAGGTACGTTTCGAACAAGGTTTCAATGGCTTCGTTCTCATCATCACCGGCGTTATCTTCAATCCAGGACGCTGCCAGCAGCAGCGTACCGATATGATCGGCTGGCGTATCGCTCAGCGGCATACCGCGAGTGGAGAGGAAAGCACGGACTTCCGCTTCCGTCGCCCCTTCCTGCCAGGCAGAGCGGTATGGCGAAACGCGGCACTCATCGCCGACAAACAGCGCATTATAGTCCGTAGCAATCTGCTGCATGTCGCAGCTTTTTTGCAGACGTTCCAGTAAATCATCCTGTTCCAGCGGCCAGTTCTGCGCCAGTTTACCTTCACGAATTAACGTAAAAAGTGGCACCAGTAGCGGGTCTTGCGGCTGGCGATAATAGAGCGTACCCAGCACGCGGCAGAGGATGGAAAACTCGTTCATTTTTTTTATTCCATTACACAATTAAAGATCGGCAAATTCGGCAATCGGTTCCATTCCGCGCGACTCAAGGAAATCGAGCATGCGGCGTGGGGTCACGTTCAGGATTTGCGCTTCCGGGAAGTTAACATCATTCAGCACTTTCAGGCACTCGCTGAAATCACCCAGCGTAAACGCGGTATGAGAGTCTGAGCCCAACGCCACCATGCCACCCGCATCACGCACGGCGGCCGCCACGGCGCGACAGTTGTCTTCGCTGCCCTTACGCGAGTGAACAAAGGAGGAGTTATTAATCTCCAGCGCCACGCGGTGTTTTGCTGCCGCCTGCGCGACAGCCTGAATATCAATCGGATACTTCGGGTTACCGGGGTGGCTGATAATGTGCACATTGCCGCTGGCAATAGTGGCAATCATCGCCGCGGTGTTGGTCTCTTTATCCTGAGGCGGGAAAACCGGCTCATGAAAACCGGCGAGGATAAGGTCCAGAGACGTCAGCATCGGGCCGGTGCAGTCGATCTCACCGTCGATATTTTTGATGTTCGCCTCAATGCCGCGCAGTATCCCAATGCCGTCCACCAGACGTGGCCAGATCCGCATATTCACAAAATGCCAGTAGTGCGGCGCATCCGCCATGTCCGGGCCATGATCGGTGATCGCGAACAGCTTAATACCTTTAAGCTTCGCCTGAGCGATATAATCATGGAGGTTGCTATACGCGTGGGTACTGGCGACGGTGTGCATATGCAGGTCAACGGGATACATCTCTTTCTCCTCTGCGGTTTTTCCAAAGGATAGCAGTTATCAGCGGCGAATATTAGCAAAAACCCGGCGAACGCCGGGTTTCTCTCAGTAGCCGCGCTTTCTGTCGACCTGCCCGGTGACCGCGTTGCCCTTTTCCATTTCGCAGATGGTATGGGATATATAGGCCACCGCTTCTGCCGGACGCGTCACGGCAGCCACGTGCGGGGTCATCGCGACGCGCGGGTGCTTCCACAGCGGGCTTTCCGCGGGCAGCGGTTCACGGCTATAGACATCCAGCATGGCGCCTTTTAGCTTTCCGCTGTCCAGGACCTTCAGCAGATCGCCTTCCACAACATGGACTCCGCGCGCCAGGTTCATCAGGTAGCTCTGATCGACGAGCTGATTGAGCAAGGTTTCATTGATGATCCCTACCGTTTCCGCCGTGTTTGGCAGCAGGTTGATCAGCACGCGCGTGCCGTTCAGAAAGGCCGGAAGCTCATCCGTTCCGGCAAAACTCTCGACGCCCGGATAGTCCTTGCGACTACGGCTCCAGCAGCGCAGGGGGAAGCCCCACGGAGCGAGTGCTTCTGCCACTTTTGAGCCCAGCACGCCCGCACCGAGGATGCCGATCGTAAAGTCTTCGCGACGGTACTCAGGCAGCGGCTCCCAGTGGGCCTGCTGTTTAAAGGCCTGATAGTCATCAAAGCGGCGGAACCAGTGCAGTACCTGGCTGACGGCATATTCCTGCATTTGCTGGCCCATTCCGGTATCTTCGAGACGGAACAGCGGAATATTTTCAGGCAGCATTTCGGGATGCGCTTTCAGTTTACTGAGGATCGAATCAACACCCGCGCCCAGGGCGAAAACCGCCTTCAGCTTGCGGCCCTGCAGCATCTCAACCGGTGGATGCCAGACCAGCGCATAGTCGGCATGTTCATTATCGCCACGCTTCCACTCGCGAACGCGTGCGCCGGGCAGCGCCGCCGTAAGCGCCTTGATCCAGTATGCCGTATCAAACGTGGGGTGATAGAAGAGTATATCCATAGTTATTCCTGCCTTTTATTGCGCTGTTTTGTTTTCATTTTCAAGTGGATTGCCAGCATAACAAATTTACTGCGTAACTGTGTTGCTGATAAAAAAGACGCTTTCAGCACATTTAAGAATCATGTTGCCTGAAGTTTGTCTAAACGCGCTAAATTACTGAAAAATTGGGTTGACGGCCGTTCGGCTTTTCCTTACATTAGCGCCCGTCCCGCAACAACGGGATGACAATATGGTGAGGTGTCCGAGTGGCTGAAGGAGCACGCCTGGAAAGTGTGTATACGGCAACGTATCGGGGGTTCGAATCCCCCCCTCACCGCCATATTTGAAGAAGAGCTCGCATGAAAATGCGGGCTTTTTTTTCGCATATTGCATGCCTGCGGGGGGATGAGAATCCCCGACCGGGGTTCGACAACTGGCGACAGCCAGTTGGACAGACTGAGAGCGAAGCGAACAGGCTGCCCGCAGGGCGAGCGAAGCGAGTCAATCCCCCCCTCACCGCCATATTTAAAGAAGAGCTCGCATGAAAATGCGGGCTTTTTTTTGCATGTTGAACGTCTGAGGGACATGAAATCCCACTACCGGGGTTCGACAACTGGCGACAGCCAGTTGGACAGACTGAGAGCGAAGCGAACAGGCTGCCCGCAGGGCGAGCGAAGCGAGTCACCCCCCTCTCACCGCCATATTTAAAGAAGAGCTCGCATGAAAATGTTTTTTTCGTATATTGAACGTCTGAGGGGCATGAAATCCTACTATCGGGGTTCGACAACTGGCAACATTCAGTCCGAGAGTCCGAGAGTCCGAGAGTCCGAGAGCGAAGAAAGTAAATTACCCTCCGCCGTGTTAAAAATATAAGTAAAAATTTTTATTTCATCATGTAACTGACTATATTGATTATATAATAGAGGTTATTCTGAACATCCCATTCTCGCTATTATTGCGATGAATACTCCATTTATTCTATTACACGGCATATTATATTCTTCTTATCCATAATATTAGCAATCGTTATACGAACCTCGCAGTATTTCATCTCATTCCAAACCAGACTAGGATAATAACATTCCGAAATAAGCACGAAATTTATTTACCTGCTTTTAATGCTTGTAAATGAGCCTATCAGGCCAGAGGCTAGCAAAAAACGCGACATTTTTACAGGTTGCTGTTTCTACAAAATATATATTTAAAGGAATGCCACTATCTGAATATAAAAGATATCACTCAGCATTTTTTACGAGTGGATAACCTCGCAAAAATTAGTAGTTGTGTGTAAAATATATTATAATTATCTATAAATAGCATGGCTACCCTTGCACAAGTTGGGTATGCACGCAATCTTAAAAATAAACTCGCATCACAAATTTTAAATTATTTTTCGTTTTAGCTTCATTTTGCATAAATAAAAGGTACAATACTAATACTTCGCTACTGCTTTTTTGGTTGGAGAGTGTATAGAACTGTCAAACTGAACAAAAAACCTTCAACGGCCCTTCTTTGACTGCAGCAATTATGTAGCACAAACTTTTTCTGGTGTGTATTATTGAAAGAATCACTTAGTTAAGGAGAAAATAACTATGGAAACAGTAATTACTTCAAAACATTTTGAAAGTGTTCCATTAGCAAAACTTGTAGTTGGACATCTCAAGTCGAACTGTGAGGCATTAGGTCTTGAAAAAGCCATAGTTTATTTTGGTTTCCCAAAATTCTACGGTTATGAATCAGATGTAATGAAGACATCTGACTTGGTTATTTTAAGTGAACAACATGGTATTTTAGCACTACGATTTAGTATTTTTAACAATTCTACTTCATCTAATAAAATAGATTTGGAATGGGATGAATTTAGAAGCTTGATATTTTCCAATCTTTATGAAAGTAGATTACTAAGAGCTAAAAAAAAACGTACTCAAGAACTTACGATTGGATTTGACGCATATTTTTATGCAGAATCTATAGAAGACCTTGATTGTGATTCTGATTTATTTATTACATCTATAACAGAGCTTACTGACACGCTCAATATCATGAAGGAAGACTTAAGTGAACCATTATCACAGGATAAATTCAACGAATGCAGAGCAATATTAGAAGGGACTAAAGCGTTATCCTCTGACAATCAAAGAAACGTTGACGAAGATGGAAAGTCCACTAAAGCTTTTACTTTAATGAAACTTGAAGAAGAGATTAAGACCTTCGATATTAGACAAAGAAACAGTGCAGTAACAATTATTGATGGCCCACAACGAATTCGTGGATTAGCTGGTTCAGGGAAAACAGTTGTTTTAGCAATGAAAGCAGCACATATTCATATGGAATACCCTGAAAAAAAAATCCTCTTTACCTTTTTCACAAAGAGTTTATATGTTCATGTTAAAAATCTTATTACTCGATTCTATCGTCATTATAAAAAAGTAGATCCAAACTGGGACAATTTGCATATCAAACATGCATGGGGTGGTACTGGCGTAGATGGGGTTTACTATACAGCATGCAACAACAATGGTATTCCGATTGTAGGATTTACACACGCAAAGATGCAGTCACCAAATAATCCCTTTGAGTATGTTTGTGCTGACGCCATTGCTAGCAACAAACTTCGCCAAGAGTACGATTATGTTCTAATGGATGAAGCTCAAGATATGACATCATCTTTTTTCCGGTTAGTCTATCGGATAACAAAAGGTGAATCTGATACTAAAAACATAATTTGGGGATATGATGAACTCCAAAATATTTTCAAAGTTAAGACACGTTCTCCAAGAGAACTATTTGGTCAAGATGAAAATGGTAGAGACTTCATTGATCTACAAAGAGCAGGGCGTAACATGCCAGAATATTTAGAAAATGATATTGTCCTTACAAAATGCTATCGAAACCCACGCGAAGTATTAATTTCGGCTCATGCTTTAGGCTTCGGTTTATATCGCAAAGATGGTTGTCCTGTTCAAAACTTAGAGGGTAAAGCACACTGGGAAGACGTCGGATACGAAGTTATAAATGGCAACTTTGAAGTTGGAAGTAAAGTAATTCTCGAGCGGCCTAGTAAGAATAGTCCATTGTCTATCTCTTCTTACGAGCCGTTAGAAGAACTTATTAAATATCGTTCTTTTGAAAGTTTACCTGAAGAGTCTGATTGGGTTGTAAAAAATATATTGTCGCTTCTCAGTGACGGCCTGCAGCCAGAAGACATTATGATCATTGCATTAGATGATAGAAACGCTCGCACTTATTTCAAATACATTCAAAATAAATTAATTGCAAGTGGTATTTTGTCGAATAATGTCCTATTGAATCCATACAGCTCCAAGTCATTTATTGAAAAGGGACATATAACTATGTCCACTATCCATAGAGCAAAGGGGAATGAAGCTCCAGCAGTACTTGTATTAGGAATTGATTCGCTTTTTTATACAGAAGGCAGCCATTATGCGCGAAATAGAATTTTCACTGCTTTTACTCGAGCAAAAGCTTGGCTTAGAGTAAGTGGTATTGGTGCAAATGCAGAACTCTTCTTCAATGAACTACATATATCTCTAAACAACAGCCCTCGTTTAGAGTTTATTCAGCCAGACCCTCAATATATTGAAACTCTTCAAAGAGATTTATCTGAAAAAAGTCAGAAATTAAAAGAATTGCAGCGTAGTTATCGTGAACAATTAGAATTATTGGGTATCAGCGACGAAGAAAAATCCGATTTTTTTAAAGGTATCTAAATGAACATCAAAAATTTTAATAACGGCATAACACGTTCAATGGCGATATGCACAACGTTAAATTTAGAACCCAAAATGGTGTTTCCTGTTAGTTTAAAAGTTAATCAGAGATTTAATAATGTCGCCTTGCGCGATGGTGCAACTCATGAAGATATATATTTCTCAGGTCTTAATGAAGGTTATTATAATTTTATCCTTAATGATTTTTCATATTTTCACTTTTCCTTTCAAGAGGTACAACATACGATTGGAAATCCAAAATTAGTGTATCCATATGAAATCAGGATGGCATTTTACCCAAACCCAATGAATTCATCCACTTACACCGACACTCCAGATTCACCGACAGATCTCTTGCAAACTTACCATAAGTACTTCATCGACGATGAATGGTCATTTGAAGAATATACTCAAGCGCTTTGCGAATTAAAAGCAAACATATCAACACCTATATTACGCTACGATTTAAGTGAGGATCAGCATAAAAGGATTAATCATCCAATAGCTCACTTACATTTAGGTGTAAACAATAGTTCTAGAATTGCTACAAATAAAATTTTCACTCCAGAACTTTTCACTACCTTTGTTCTTAGTAACTTTTATAGAGAAAAATGGGAGATATTAAGTGGCAGTGATTTAAAAATGGACATTCAATATCAAAGAACTAAAAATAGCTGCATAACAATAAAGTCTGATTTTTATTGTGATCTCCAACGCGGTGCTTTAAATATTGTATAAAATTTTTTATTCCATTATCACTACAGAAGAGGAAAGGGCATCGAATAAGCAGAAAAAATGATAACCTCCATCATATGACGGAGGTTATTAGCCATTTACAAGCTGGATAACCACTTAATTAATTCAAACTTTCAGATGTATTTCAACTGTATTTTAGGCCTATGATTACAAATTCACAATATATAAAACATTAACGCATGCATAGATTAATATTTAAATATTGCAATAGTAGCTCGCTTATTAAACATGTAAAAACCGCCCATTGCACTTGAATAGTAAGAAAATTGTTTCTCTCTCTATTAGACAATTCCTGCCAGATGATATATTGAGGCAGGTTGAGAGTGCTTCTGATTTGTTAATGCAACCAGTAACCCAAACTTCATCGTGCTTTTCATTTTTCTGGGGAACCCTCAGCCCAGGGGAGAGAGAATAATTAATCCTCAACCATCTTCGCATACTCTTCAGTCAGAAAATCCACCAGCGTCCTGACCGACGGCAGCATGCCGCGCCGCGAAGGATAAACCGCGTGAATCACTTCCCGTCGGGGTTCCCACGCGTCCAGCACCCGTACCAGTTCCCCTGACGCAAGCTGATCCTTCACCATTAATATCGGCAACTGTACAACGCCCACGCCCGCCATCGCCGCTTCCCGCAGTGCCAGCATGTCGGTGGTAATAAAGCGCGGTGCGTAGTGGATCTCCGCTTTCGCCCCTTCTGGACCACTGAGCTCCCATTTATGCACCTGTTTACCGGCCCCCATACTTAATCCAGGCCATTCACTGAGCTCGGAAGGCATTCGCGGTTTACCCATACGTTCAATCAACTGCGGACTTGCCACCAGGCAATGCCCCCTGTCAGCCAGCACCCTTAAGACCAGATCGCTATCATCAAACGGACGCGGACGCACGCGGATAGCGACATCAATACCTTCGCCAACAAGATCGACCCGACGATTGGTGGCCTCAAGCTGGAGATTAATCCCGGGGTAGCGCGCCATAAACCGCGCCAGCATCGGTCCCACGTGGACGTGCAGTAACGTGACGGGACAGGTGATCCTGACGACGCCGCGCGGCTCAGCCTGCAGCGCAGCAACGGCCTCCTCTGCCGCTTCTGCTTCTATCAGCATTGCCTTACAGTGCTGATAGAAAGTGTGCCCCACTTCCGTCACCGTAAACTGCCGCGTCGTGCGCTGTATCAACCGTACGCCAAGCCGCTCCTCCAGCTGCGCGATCCTGCGGCTCAGTTTGGACTTGGGTTGGTCAAGCGCCCTTCCCGCCGCCGCAAACCCCCCGTAGTCCACCACCTTCACAAACCAGACGAAGTCATTGAGATCCTGCATAAGTCCTCATTGTTCTATTTTCGGAACAGTGAATGCCATTTTCACTATCTACCGGGATATTAACCCTGAATATAAGCTAATTACATCAACAGAACATCAGGAGTTAATCATGAAAAACGTAACAGGCGTTTATACCGCTCCTCGTCAGCACTGGGTTGGCGATGGTTTCCCGGTCCGTTCAATGTTCTCTTATCAAACCCACGGCGAGCCGCTGAGTCCGTTCCTGCTGCTGGACTACGCAGGCCCGTACACCTTTCCGGCAGATGGTGCGAAACGCGGCGTAGGCCAGCACCCTCACCGGGGTTTTGAAACGGTCACTATCGTCTATTCCGGTGAAGTGGAGCATCGCGACTCCACGGGCAAAGGCGGCGTGATTGGCCCCGGCGACGTGCAGTGGATGACCGCAGGCGCAGGTATTTTGCACGAGGAGTTCCACTCAAGCGCGTTCTCGCAGAAAGGCGGAGAACTGAAAATGATGCAGCTTTGGGTCAACCTCCCTGCGAAAGACAAGATGGCCGCACCGGGCTACCAGAGCATCACGAAAGCCGACATCCCGGTGGTGACGCTGCCTGAAAACGGTGGAACGCTGCGGGTTATTGCCGGTCGCTACGACACGGTTACCGGCCCGGCGCACACCTTCTCGCCGCTCAACGTCTGGGACATCGCACTGAACCAGGGAAGCCATCTGGCGCTCAATCAGCCCGAAGGCTGGAGCACCGCGCTGGTGGTGCTTGAGGGCAACATCACGGTGAACGGTACCACTCAGGCAGGTGAAGCCCAGCTGGTCGTACTGAGTCAGGAAGGCGACAAACTGCACCTTGAGGCAAGCAGCGATGCAAAAGTGCTGCTGATGGCCGGCGAGCCGCTGAATGAACCCATCGTGGGCTATGGCCCGTTTGTGATGAACAGTAAAAGCGAAATCAACGAAGCCATTCGTGATTTCAACTCCGGCCGCTTCGGCCAGATCTGAACGTAATAAAGGAGAAGAAGATGTCTACACCTGCGAATTTTAATGGCTCCCGTCCGGTTATTGATGTGAACGATGCGGTGATGTTGCTTATCGATCACCAGAGCGGTCTGTTCCAGACCGTCGGAGATATGCCAATGCCAGAGTTGCGCGCTCGTGCGGCAGCGTTAGCGAAGATCGCGACCCTGGCGAAGATCCCGGTGATCACCACCGCGTCCGTTCCACAGGGACCGAACGGACCGCTTATCCCGGAGATCCACGCCAACGCGCCGCATGCGCAATATGTTGCCCGTAAAGGTGAAATCAACGCCTGGGATAACCCGGAGTTCGTGGCTGCGGTAAAAGCCACCGGGCGCAAAACGTTGATTATTGCGGGCACTATCACCAGCGTCTGCATGGCCTTCCCGTCAATTAGCGCGGTGGCGGACGGGTACAAAGTATTTGCGGTGATTGATGCCTCCGGCACCTACAGCAAGATGGCGCAGGAGATCACCCTGGCGCGCGTGGTGCAGGCCGGTGTGGTTCCGATGGATACGGCGGCGGTGGCCTCTGAGATCCAGCGAACCTGGAACCGTGAGGACGCGGCGGAGTGGGCTGAGGTATACACCCACATCTTCCCGGCTTACCAGCTGCTGATCGAAAGCTACGGCAAAGCACAGGAAGTGGTTAAAAACAGCGAAGTGCTCGATTCTCAGCGTTAATAACCCGTGCTGCGACAAGAGCTGATTAAGGCTTAACCGAACGCACACTAATACAGAAAATCTGCTTGACCGTTTTAGCGCAACTCCCTATAGTAGCGCCCCGTTGCCCCCCAAGCGGTCAGGCAGCAAAACAATATGGTGAGGTGTCCGAGTGGCTGAAGGAGCACGCCTGGAAAGTGTGTATACGGCAACGTATCGGGGGTTCGAATCCCCCCCTCACCGCCATATTTGAAGAAGAGCTCGCATGAAAATGCGGGCTTTTTTTTCGCATGTTGCACGCCTGCGGGGGGATGAGAATCCCCGACCGGGGTTCGACAACTGGCGACAGCCAGTTGGACAGACTGAGAGCGTAGCGAACAGTCTGCCCGCAGGGCGAGCGAAGCGAGTCAATCCCCCCCTCACCGCCATATTTGAAGAAGAGCTCGCATGAAAATGCGGGCTTTTTTTTCGCATGTTGCATGCCTGCGGGGGGATGAGAATCCCCCCCGGTGCTATATGCAGCTCGATGCGGCCTGAGCCCCTCACCCTAGCCCTCTCCCCAAGGGAGAGGGGATAAAATGCACAAAAAACAAAGCCCGGTTTCCCGGGCCTTGAACACAACAGCAAACTCAATAATACGCTTGCAGCGTGCGCTGGCAGAGCGCCGAACGCACGCAGTCCTCTTTGGTGAAGCGTACCACCCCAATCATCTCATCTTCCTCAAAACGTGACATGGCGTCGCTCAGCCCGGATTTCACGCCGGATGGCAGGTCACACTGGGTAATATCGCCGTTAACGATAACCGTCACGTTCTCCCCGAGGCGCGTTAAGAACATCTTCATTTGCGCAGCGGTCACGTTCTGAGCCTCGTCAAGAATGACGACCGCATTTTCAAATGTACGTCCGCGCATATAGGCGAACGGCGCGATTTCCACCTTGCCAATCTCTGGTCGCAGGCAGTACTGCATGAAGGATGCGCCCAGTCGCTTCACCAGCACGTCATAGACGGGCCTGAAGTACGGGGCAAACTTCTCCGAAATATCTCCGGGCAAGAAGCCGAGATCCTCATCAGCCTGCAGTACCGGACGGGTAACAATGATTCTTTCCACGTCCTTATGGATCAGCGCTTCCGCCGCTTTGGCTGCACTAATCCAGGTTTTCCCGCATCCGGCTTCACCGGTTGCAAAGATGAGCTGTTTACTCTCGATAGCATTCAGGTAGTGCGCCTGAGCCTCATTGCGCGCCACAATTGGAGAATTATCACGGCTGTCTCGGGCCATGCCAATTGCTTCTACGCCACTCATCTGCACAAGCGAGGTGACCGATTCTTCTTCACGCTGTTTATGGCTACGTGAATCCCGTCTCAGCACACGTTTTGCTTCGCGACGAGCTTTGATCACTGCTTTTTGTCTTCCCATGGATAGCACCTTGAGTTGTTGGTATTCATCACACGCGCCAGCTTCGGCACGATTATGCGCACGAACATCAGAGGGTTGGCTTCCTTGTAAGCCATTGCTTGCTTTATCGGATGACGATACGGAACAGCTACGCGCACCGTTCTGCACGTCGGTCGAATCAGATTCTTGAGGAAGGGGGGAGAATTTAGTGGTGAGGAAATCGCTGCCGGAGTCTGAGCCTCCGCGCCGGGTGCTGCGGTTGTTATGTTTACCTTGTCCAGTACAGGACGCAACCATTCGCGATCTCCATAGTGATTCAGCATCACTGCCGGGAACTACCGCTGTCTTATCTTAAGTACATCAGGAGTTATCACAAATGCAACATTTATTTTACCTGAATGCAACTTTTAAGACTGCACCTGCAGTGGATTCAGTCTTATATAGAAATATTACAGAAATATAACAACAAGATAGTCATATGAAAAAATAATGTCCCCGCGAACTATCGCAGGGACGATTATCAGGCTTCGATCAGCCCTTGAGCGAGGTACGCGTTACTGTCGCGCGCCCCTGGCAGGGCAAAGAAATAGCCGCCGCCGATAGGTTTAATGTACTCTTCCAGCGCTTCACCGTTGAGCCGCTTCTGCACGGTGAGAAAGCCCTTTTCCAGATCGTGCTGATAGCAGACGAACAGCAGCCCCATATCGAGCTGACCGGAGTTGGTCACGCCGAGCGAGTAGCTGTAGCCCCGACGCATCATCAGGCTCGACTGCGTCTCTTTGGTTCGCGGATTGGCAAGACGAATATGGCTGTCCAGCGCAATTATATCGCCATTGGGATCGCGGGCGTAGTCAGGCACATCATGCTCGTTCTTCATGCCGAGCGGTGCCCCGCTTTGCTTATCCCGACCAAAGATCGTCTGCTGCTCTTTGAGCGGCGTGCGGTCCCAGAACTCCACGTGGAACTGAATAATCCGCACCGCCTGATAGCTGCCGCCCACCGCCCATGCCGGTTCGCCCTGATCGGCAGTGACCCACACCACCTCCTTCATGAGCGCACCGTCGTGGCTGTCCGGGTTGGCCGTGCCGTCCTTAAAGCCCAGCAGGTTCACCGGTGTCTCTTTTCCTTTGCTGCGGGCGGCGTGGTCCGAGATAAACCCTTCCCGCTTCCAGCGCACGCTCAGCAGATCCGGCGTGTGCTTGATGATGTCGCGCAGGGCGTGGATCACCGTGTCCTGGGTATTGGCGCAGATCTGCAGGAGCAGGTCGCCGTGACACAGCGCCGCATCCAGGGAGTCATTCGGGAAGCGCGTCATTTTTTGCAGCGCCTTCGGCTTCTGTTTTGCCAGCCCATAGCGCGCGTCAAACAGCGATTCTCCCAGCGAAACGGTAATGGTCAGGTTATCCGGGGCAATAAACGGCCCCAGAATGCCGGAGTCCATTGGCGGCAGACGCGGGTTCGGCGTATCGGGCGCCGGTCCGCCCGCGGTGAGAAACGCGATGCGCGTCGTCAGCAGGCGGAACAGGCGTTCCAGATCGGCTTTATCGCTGGCCAGCGAATCAAAGGCCACCAGCATCATAGATGCCTGCTGCGGCGTCAGGATGCCCGACTGATGCTCGCCATAAAACGGCTGCGTCTCCATGCGGGCATTGGGTGACAGCGTGCCGGGCGCGCTTTGCGGTTTCGCCGCATGCGCCACCGGACAGCCACCGGCCAGAGCAAGCGCGCCCCCCAGCGCCCCTACTCCCTTTAACAACCGACGACGTGAAGGCTCAACCACGTCGTTCTCGCTATGCTTATTCATCGTGCTTAGTCCAGACCCAGTACGCCACGCAGCAGAGAGAGATCTTCCGCCAGGGCGGTGATCGGACCTTTCAGCGCGTTGCGGTCGGCATCGGTCAGCTTGTCGTAGGTCTCAAACCCGTCTTTGGTGCGGTACTTCGCCAGAATGGTGTCGACCTTTTTGAAGTTGGCATCCACTTTGGCCAGCAGCTCGCCGTTCTCTTTCTGCAGCTGAGGACGCAGCAGGTTAACAATTTTCTGCGCGCCGTCGACGTTGGCCTGGAAGTCCCACAGATCGGTATGGCTGTAGCGATCCTCTTCGCCGCTGATTTTGCTGGCGGCCACTTCTTCAATCAGCCCGGCCGCGCCGCCCACCACTTTTGACGGCGGGAAGGCCAGCTCGCTGATGCGCTTTTGCAGCTCCAGCACGTCGCTGTTCAGCTGGTCGGCATACTTCTCCATCCCTTTGGCAGAATTATCGCCGAACAGGGCTTTCTCCAGACGGTGGAAACCGGTGAATTTCGGATCGGCGGCTTTCTGCTCGAAATCATCTTCGCGGGCGTCAATGCTGCCATCAAGGTCAGAGAACAGCTCGGCGATCGGCTCGATGCGCTCGTAGTGCTGACGGGTTGGCGCATACAGGGATTTCGCTTTTTCGATATCCCCGGCCTTCACCGCATCGGTAAAGGCTTTGGTTGCCGTCGCCAGCTCCGCCGTCTCTTTGGTGACGTAGGCTTTATACGCGGTAATCGCATCGCCCAGGCTCAGCACCGCAGCGCCTTTTGCCGCATCGGCTGTCGCTTCACCTTTGACGATGAGCTTCCCTTTCGGGTTGGTCAGCAGACCGCAGGTCATCTCATACTCGCCCGGCTGGAGGTTGGCGGTCATCTTCTGGCTGAAGCCAGGGGCGATATTTTCACGCTCTTCCACCACCAGAACGCCTTTCAGGATCTCCCACTCCAGCGCCTTCTGGCTGTGGTTCTGAATAATAAACTGGGTTTTACCACTGTTCACCGTGAGGGTCATCGGCTCGCACTGCTTGTCGTTGACGGTGACCTTAACCTGTGGAACATCCGCGCCCCAGGCGGAGAATGCAGAAGCGAACAGCGCGGCAATGCCTGCGCATAACGCACTACGACGGAACTGAATTGCCATGACTCTTCCCTTTAAAAGTATGTTGTTACTCAATCAAAGATTACGGCGCAACGCGCGACGCCTGCGTGCCGGTACGCGGCGGCATTGCGAACAGCACCAGCGCCGGAACCAGATAGATAAAGTACATCGCCACTTCGCTGACGCTCGGCGTTTCCTGATAGCCGAAGATACCTTCGAGCAGGGTGCCGGTCAGAGAGTGCGTGGAGAGAACGTTGCTGAGGTCGAACGCCACGTCCTGGAAATGGTTCCACAGGCCCGCTTCATGGAAGGCGCGAATCGCCCCTGCCGCCAGACCCGCGGCTACCAGCAGAATAAACAGGCTGGTCCACTTGAAGAAGGCGCCCAGGTTCAGGCGGATACCGCCCCAGTACAGCAGAAAACCGAGCACCACGGCCGTGGCGAGGCCCAGCATGGCCCCCAGCGGCGGCCAGATCCCCACATCCTGCTGAAACGCTGCCAGCAGGAAGAAAACAGACTCCAGCCCTTCGCGCGCGACGGCGAAAAAGACCATCATAATGAGCGCCCAGCCGTGGTTATTGCCCTTTTGCAGCGCGTTATCCACCGCCTGCTCCAGCTGCACCTTCACGTTACGGGAGACTTTACGCATCCAGAACACCATCCAGGTGAGGATCACCACCGCAATCACGGCGACGATACCCTCAAACAGTTCCTGCTCTTTCTGCGGAAACTCGCCGGTGGTTTCGTTGATGAGAATACCGAGGCCCAGACAGAGCGCCGCGGCAAAGAATACCCCGACCCACATGACGCCAATCCAGCGCCCGCGCTGGGTTCGCTTCAGATAACTGGCGATGAGGCTCACGATAAGGGCGGCTTCGAGCCCTTCACGTAACATAATGAGAAATGGAACAAACATGCCGACACCTTAAATGTTTATCGCGGTCAACTGATGCAAAGAAAGGTAAATTCTTGTGATAGTGATTATCATTACGGCAGAAAGAAACACAAGCGAAATGTGCGGTGTTTTGATAACGAGTTGTAAACGCCCAGCCTGATAATAGTTTCAGGCGTTATCGTTAAGTTTATAAGTTATAACGAAAATGCCCATTTACGCTGATTCAGGGCTGTGGCTAAATAACCGCCTCAAACACCTGGTGAAATTAAATTATGTTTAAAATTGTCCATTTCCTGCTGGCGCTGGTCATTATTCTCGCGCTTGCCTGGCTGGTGAGTTTCGACCGCCGAAAAATTCGCATTCGTTTTGTTTTACAGCTGATTGTCATAGAAATTGCCCTGGCGTTCTTTTTCCTGCACGCCGAAAGCGGGTTATTCCTGATTAAATACGTCTCAGGATTTTTTGAGTCGCTGCTCAAATTTGCCGGTGAAGGTACCAATTTCGTCTTTGGCGGCATGGGAGAAAAAGGGCTGGCGTTCATTTTCCTCGGCGTCCTTTGCCCGATTATTTTTATTTCCGCGCTGATTGGTATTCTTCAGCACTGGCGGATCCTGCCGATTTTTATTCGGGTAATCGGTACGCTGCTGTCCAAACTGAACGGCATGGGCAAGCTGGAATCCTTTAACGCGGTGAGCTCGCTGATCCTCGGCCAGTCGGAAAACTTCATTGCCTACAAAGGCGTGCTGGGCGATCTCTCCTCTCGTCGTCTCTTCACCATGGCAGCCACGGCGATGTCGACGGTCTCCCTGTCGATTGTCGGCGCGTATATGACCATGCTCGACGCTAAATTTGTCGTCGCGGCGCTGATTCTGAACATGTTCAGCACCTTTATTATTCTCACGGTCATCAACCCGACGCGCCCGGAAGCGGAGCCGGATATTAAACTGGAAAAACTGCATGAATCGCAGAGCTTCTTCGAGATGCTTGGCGAGTATATTCTGGCCGGTTTTAAGGTGGCGATGATTATTCTGGCGATGCTGATTGGTTTTATCGCGCTTATTAGTGCCGTTAACGCCCTCTTCTCCAGCGTATTTGGCATGAGCTTCCAGCAAATCCTCGGCTATGTATTTTATCCCCTGGCATGGCTGGTAGGGATTCCTCTGAGCGATGCCTTAAACGCGGGCAGCATTATGGCAACCAAGCTGGTGGCGAATGAATTTGTGGCGATGATTGAGCTGCAAAAAATAGCGCACCAGATGTCCCCGCGCGGGCTGGGCATTTTATCCGTCTTCCTGGTGTCGTTCGCGAACTTCGCCTCCATCGGCATCGTGGCCGGGGCGATTAAGGGCCTGAACGAGCAGCAGGGTAACGTGGTGTCGCGGTTTGGTCTGCGCCTGGTGTACGGTGCGACCCTGGTGAGCCTGCTGTCGGCGAGCTTTGCGGGGTTGGTGCTGTAAGTTTTGTGCCGGGTGGCGCTGCGCTTACCGGGCCTACAAAACAACAACGGCGGGTTATCCCGCCGTTTTCATTAAAATTGCACGCACACCGGCTGGTCGACACGCATCACCGACTCCTGCGCGAAGCGCGACTTATAAATCCCGCGCAACGCTTCGATGTTCTTCTCGCTCTGCGCATCTTTACCGTGGATCAGCATCAACGCCTTGCTCGGTTCACGCGCCACTTTTCCGTCGTTCCCCAGCCACTGCCCGCGGGCATCAAACACCGTTAGGCCATCGCGGAAACGCGGCGTCACGTCCTGGTCAACAAACTGCTGCCATTCGTTGCTGGTGATCTGCGCCCCGGCAGGACGGTTTAAGCCGAAATAGAGCGTGGTTTGCTGCATCTGGTTATCCGCTTTGCAGGTTTCTACCGCCGCATGTTGCGATGGCGCGTTGCAGCCCGCCAGCATCAATAATGCTGCCGCCATTAACCCTGTTTTGATTGTCATGCTTCGCTATCCTCATTGTTATAAGCACAGCGATATCAACGTAAATTGCAGAATTTAGCAAGAGAGGTTTATTCCCTCTCCCCTTTGGGGAGAGGGTTAGGGTGAGGGGAGAATTATTCCGGCTGCAGCTTAGACGGCGGTGCGGAGTGGTAGTGCGCGTCTGCTTCCGCAAAGCGTTTCTGCATGGAGGCAGACGGTGCTTTACCCAGCAGGCTGAAGACCACGATACCGATGCTGCCGAAGATGAAGCCAGGGATGATTTCGTACAGGCCCAGCCACGCGAACTGTTTCCAGACGATAACGGTCAGCGCACCGATAATCATTCCCGCCAGCGCGCCGTTACGGGTCATACGTGACCACATAACGGAGAACAGCACGACCGGACCAAACGCCGCACCAAAGCCCGCCCACGCGTAGCTCACGAGACCCAGCACGCGGTTTTCCGGGTTGGCCGCCAGCGCGATGGCAATCAGCGCCACCACCAGCACCATAAAGCGTCCTACCCACACCAGCTCTTTCTGGCTCGCGTTTTTACGCAGGAAGGCTTTGTAGAGGTCTTCGGTGATCGCACTGGAGCAGACCAGCAGCTGGCAGCTCAGGGTGGACATCACCGCCGCCAGGATCGCGGAGAGCAGAATACCGGCAATCCACGGGTTAAACAGAATCTGCGCTAGCTCGATAAACACGCGCTCGGCGTTCTGGTTTACCGCGCCCGCCTGCGCCGGGTTATTGCTGAAGTAGGCAATACCGAAGAAGCCGACCGCACACGCGCCCGCCAGACACAGGATCATCCACGTCATACTGATGCGACGCGCATGGACGATGGTGTGATGAGAATCCGCCGCCATAAAGCGCGCCAGGATGTGCGGCTGACCGAAGTAGCCCAGACCCCAGCCCATCAGGGAGACGATAGCGACGAAGTTCAGCCCTTTCAGCATGTCGACGTTTTCGATGCTCTTCTGCTTGATCACTTCCAGCGAATCGCCAAAGCCGCCAACGGTGAAAATCACAATCACCGGGGTCAGGATCAGGGCGAAGATCATCAGGCTCGCCTGCACGGTGTCGGTCCAGCTGACGGCCAGGAAACCGCCCACGAAGGTATAGAGGATGGTCGCCGCCGCACCGGCCCACAGGGCGGTTTCGTAGCTCATGCCGAAGGTGCTTTCGAACAGGCGCGCACCGGCTACGATGCCGGAGGCACAGTAGATCGTGAAGAACACCAGGATCACCACCGCCGAGATAATACGCAGCACGCGGCTGTTATCTTCAAAGCGTCCGGTGAAGTAGTCCGGCAGCGTCAGGGCGTTATTGTTGGCCTCGGTGTGCACGCGCAGACGGCCTGCCACCAGCTTCCAGTTGATCCATGCACCGACGGTCAGACCGATGGCAATCCAGCTTTCCGAGATACCGGAAATGAAAATCGCGCCCGGAAGCCCCATCAGCAGCCAGCCGCTCATGTCGGAAGCGCCCGCAGAGAGTGCGGTCACCATTGGGCCTAGACTGCGTCCGCCCAGAATGTAGTCGTCAAAGTTCTTTGTTGAACGCCATGCCAAAAACCCTATCAGGATCATGCCAAATATATAAACGAGAAATGTCACCAGCATCGGTGTGCTAATAGCCATTCAAATTCTCCAAAAGTGTCGAGCGACAACCGTCCGGGTTGCCTTGTTATATGATCACCGGAACGTGGTGACGGTATCTTGTGTTTCGGTGAGGCGCGCTATCCTGCCGTATGCGCCCTCCGCTGACAAACGATTTAACACTGCATTTACATCAATTTCATCCCCGGCTTGATACGAGTTTCCTATAGGTTGCACTCGCTCACGCTTTTACGGGTTGCACCTTTTAAAAGTGTTAACTCCCGCATAAAAACAGGCTTACCGGGACAAAGGCAGCACGTTTTTCCAGCTAACCATCCGTTAACAATTCATTCATTTCCCGGGTTGCAAACCAGGTCACATTTAACACGGTTGCACAAAGTTGCAACATGGTGGATATTTCACGCTAACGACCAAACACGATGAAAGCACAACAGGAGCTTTGGCATGGGTATGACCACCATGGGGGTTAAGCTGGATGACGCAACCCGCGAACGGATTAAGACCGCAGCAACCCGCATTGACCGCACGCCGCACTGGTTAATTAAGCAGGCGATTTTTAACTATCTCGAAAGACTCGAGAGCGACGAGGGGCTGCCGGAGCTGCCTGCCCTGCTGGCCGGTGCAGCGAACGAAAGCGAGGAAGCGCCAGCCGCTGGCGACGAGAGCCATCAGCCCTTCCTCGAATTCGCCGAGCAGATCCTGCCGCAGTCCGTCAGCCGTGCCGCCATTACCGGCGCGTACCGCCGCGCCGAAACCGACGCCGTGCCGATGCTGCTGGAGCAGGCTCGCCTGCCGGAAGCCGTTGCCGCGCAGGCGCACAGCCTGGCGTACCAGCTGGCTGACAAACTGCGTAACCAGAAGACCGCCACCGGCCGCGCCGGGATGGTTCAGGGTCTGCTGCAGGAATTTTCCCTCTCCTCACAGGAAGGCGTGGCGCTGATGTGCCTGGCGGAAGCGCTGCTGCGTATTCCGGATAAAGCCACCCGCGACGCGCTGATCCGCGACAAGATCAGCAACGGTAACTGGCATTCACACATTGGTCGCAGCCCGTCGCTGTTCGTCAACGCCGCGACCTGGGGTCTGCTGTTTACCGGCAAGCTGGTCTCGACCCATAACGAAGCCAACCTGTCACGCTCCCTGAACCGCATCATCGGCAAGAGCGGCGAGCCGCTGATCCGCAAAGGTGTGGACATGGCGATGCGTCTGATGGGCGAGCAGTTCGTCACCGGGGAAACCATTGCCGAAGCGCTGGCGAACGCCCGCAAGCTGGAAGATAAAGGTTTCCGCTACTCGTACGACATGCTCGGCGAAGCGGCCCTGACCGCCGCCGACGCGCAGGCCTATATGGTCTCTTACCAGCAGGCGATCCACGCCATCGGTAAAGCATCCAACGGTCGCGGTATTTATGAAGGCCCGGGCATCTCGATTAAGCTTTCCGCCCTGCACCCGCGCTACAGCCGCGCGCAGTACGACCGGGTGATGGAAGAGCTCTACCCGCGCCTGAAGTCCCTGACCCTGCTGGCGCGCCAGTATGACATCGGCATCAACATCGACGCCGAAGAGGCCGACCGTCTGGAGATCTCCCTCGACCTGCTGGAAAAACTGTGCTTCGAGCCGGAGCTGGCGGGCTGGAACGGCATCGGCTTCGTTATTCAGGCCTACCAGAAGCGCTGCCCGTTCGTCATTGATTACCTGATTGACCTGGCCAGCCGCAGCCGCCGTCGCCTGATGATCCGTCTGGTGAAAGGGGCCTACTGGGACAGCGAAATCAAACGCGCCCAGATGGAAGGGCTGGAAGGCTATCCGGTCTATACCCGCAAGGTCTACACCGACGTCTCTTACCTCGCCTGCGCGAAAAAGCTGCTCGGCGTGCCGAACCTGATCTATCCGCAGTTCGCCACCCACAACGCCCACACCCTGGCGGCAATCTACAGCCTGGCCGGGCAGAACTACTACCCGGGCCAGTACGAATTCCAGTGCCTGCACGGCATGGGTGAACCGCTGTACGAGCAGGTGACCGGTAAAGTGGCGGACGGCAAGCTGAACCGCCCGTGCCGTATCTATGCTCCGGTGGGTACCCACGAAACCCTGCTGGCATACCTGGTGCGTCGCCTGCTGGAAAACGGCGCGAACACCTCCTTCGTTAACCGCATCGCTGACACCACCCTGCCGCTGGACGAGCTGGTTGCCGATCCGGTGCAGGCCGTCGAGAAGATGGCGGCCCAGGAAGGCCAGATTGGCCTGCCGCATCCGAAGATTGCCCTGCCGCGCGAGCTGTACGGCAAAGGTCGCGTTAACTCGGCGGGCCTGGATCTCGCCAACGAACACCGTCTGGCATCCCTCTCCTCTGCCCTGCTCAACAGTGCATTGCAGAAGTGGCAGGCCAAACCGATGCTGGAGCAGCCCGCTGCTGACGGCGACATGCAGCCTGTTATCAACCCGGCAGAGCCAAAAGATATCGTCGGCTACGTGCGTGAAGCCACCGAAGCGGAAGTGGATCAGGCGCTTGACAGCGCGGTGAACAACGCCCCTATCTGGTTCGCCACGCCGCCACAGGAGCGTGCCGCCATTCTGGAGCGCGCGGCTGTGCTGATGGAAGATCAGATGCAGTCGCTCATCGGTATTCTGGTGCGCGAAGCGGGTAAAACCTTCAGCAACGCCATCGCCGAAGTGCGCGAGGCGGTCGACTTCCTGCACTACTACGCCGGTCAGGTGCGCGATGATTTCGACAACGAAACCCACCGTCCGCTCGGTCCGGTCGTCTGTATCAGCCCGTGGAACTTCCCGCTGGCGATCTTCACCGGCCAGATTGCCGCCGCGCTTGCCGCAGGCAACAGCGTGCTGGCAAAACCGGCAGAGCAGACCCGGCTGATTGCCGCACAGGGCATCAACATTCTTCTGGAAGCCGGCGTGCCGGCGGGCGTGGTCCAGCTGCTGCCGGGCCGCGGTGAAACCGTGGGCGCCAAACTGACCTCTGATAACCGCGTGCGCGGCGTGATGTTTACCGGTTCGACCGAAGTGGCCTCGCTGCTGCAGCGCAACATTGCCACTCGTCTGGATGCACAGGGTCGTCCTACGCCGCTCATCGCGGAAACCGGCGGCATGAACGCCATGATCGTTGACTCCTCCGCCCTCACCGAGCAGGTGGTGGTCGACGTGCTGGCCTCCGCCTTCGACAGCGCAGGTCAGCGCTGCTCCGCCCTGCGCGTGCTGTGCCTGCAGGACGACGTGGCGGACCACACGCTGAAAATGCTGCGCGGCGCGATGGCCGAATGCCGCATGGGCAACCCGGGCCGTCTCACCACCGACATCGGGCCGGTGATCGACGCGGAAGCCAAAGCCAACATCGAAAACCACATTCAGACCATGCGCGCGAAAGGCCGTCCGGTGTTCCAGGCGGTGCGTGAGAACAGCGAAGATACCCGCGAATGGCGGACCGGCACCTTTGTGCCGCCTACGCTTATCGAGCTGGCGAGCTTCGACGAGCTGAAAAAAGAGGTCTTCGGTCCGGTACTGCACGTGGTGCGCTACAACCGTAACAACCTCAACGAGCTGGTTGAGCAGATCAACGCCTCCGGCTATGGCCTGACGCTCGGCGTACATACCCGTATCGACGAGACCATCGCGCAGGTAACCGGCAGCGCCAAAGTGGGCAACCTGTACGTTAACCGCAACATGGTTGGCGCGGTCGTGGGCGTGCAGCCGTTCGGCGGTGAAGGCCTCTCCGGCACCGGCCCGAAAGCGGGTGGTCCGCTCTACCTGTACCGTCTGCTGGCGAACCGTCCGGAGAACGCGCTGGGCGTCACCCTGGCACGTCAGGATGCGGAGTATCCGGTGGATGCACAGCTGAAAACCGTACTGACGCAGCCGCTGGAGGCCCTGATCGCCTGGGCGGAGAAACGTCCTGAGCTGCGTGCCGTTGCGCAGCAGTACGGCGAGCTGGCACAGGCCGGCACCCAGCGTCTGCTGCCGGGGCCGACCGGCGAGCGCAACACCTGGACGCTGATGCCGCGCGAACGCGTACTGTGCGTGGCCGATAACGAGCAGGACGCGCTGGTGCAGCTGGCTGCCGCGATGGCAACCGGGTGTGAAGTGCTGTGGCCGGACGATGCGCTGCATCGCGATCTCGCCAAACAGCTGCCGAAAGCGGTCTCGGCCCGCATTCACTTCGCGAAAGCCGATGCGCTGCTGACGCAGCCGTTTGATGCGGTGATTTATCACGGTGATTCCGACCAGCTGCGCGAACTCTGCGAGCAGGTTGCGGCCCGCAGCGGGCCGATTGTTTCGGTACAGGGCTTCGCCCGTGGGGAAACCAACCTGCTGCTGGAACGCCTGTATGTAGAGCGCTCGCTCAGCGTCAATACCGCGGCGGCAGGCGGTAACGCCAGCCTGATGACAATCGGCTAACGCTGTGCTAATAAGGCTCCGGAGACGGAGCCTTATTTTATTGGGGAGTGTATGAAACGATTTCTTATCGCAGGCGCAGCACTGCTGCTAAGCGCCAGCGCGCTGGCCGACGAGTGCGACAAAGCGACCACCCAGCTTGAGCTGAATACCTGTAGCGCGCAGCAGTACCAGGCTGCCGATAAAAAGCTCAACCAGACCTATCAGGCCGCCATCAAGCGTGCGGCTGCCCCCCAGCGCGATCTGCTGAAAAAAGCGCAGCAGGCGTGGATTGCCCTGCGCGACGCGGACTGTGCGTTTATCGGTTCGGGGACGGAAGGCGGGAGCGTCCAGCCAATGATTGTTAACCAGTGCCTGGCGGAAAAAACCGTGGAGCGCGAAGCGTTTCTGGCCTCGCTGATGCAGTGCGAAGAGGGCGACTTAAGCTGCCCTCTCCCACCGGGGAACTAACGCAGGCGGATCCCTTCGATAATCATCCGCTGCACGTTTTCCAGGGTGCTGTGGAAAAACGCTTCGTCCTGGAGCGTTTTTCCAGTCACCGCCTCGACCTGGGCCGCAAAGTCAGCGTAATGCTGGGTGGAGGCCCAAATCATAAAGATCAGATGATGCGGATCGACCGGAGCCAGTTTTCCGCTGGCCACCCATCCGGCGATAATGGCCGACTTATCGTCCACCAGCTGTTTTAAATCTCCGGTTAATTCCGCCTGCAACAGCGGCGCCCCCTGCAGCATCTCAAGACAAAACAGCCGTGAAGCCTGCGGGTAATCGCGTGACACCTCCAGCTTCAGGCGAATGTACTCCCTGATCGCCACCAGCGGGGCCAGCTCTTCGCGGAACGCTTTCAGCGGCGCCAGCCAGATATCGAGGATCTGCTGCATCACCGCGACATAGAGCGCCTCTTTCGACGGGTAGTAGTAGAGCAGATTGGTTTTGGATACCCCGGACTGCTCCGCCACCTGCTCCAGGCGCGTGCCGTGAATACCAAACTGCGAAAAGGTCTCCAGCGCCGCGCTGAGGATCGCCTGTTTCTTAGCGCTCACCGCCTGCGAACGTTTACCTGGTGTTTTCACTGCGCCTTGTGTCATTCCCGCTCTCCTTATTCTGCGTTGCCCTCAGCATAGCAAAACCCCCGTCTCGCCACGACATCCTGCACTCCGATCGCGCATGAATGCCTGTTTTCTGTGCAATGTTTTTGACCAGTTAGTCCACATTTAATCGAATCAAACCACCAACTTCTGATTAACACATTAATAACAAAGCCATTTTCAAAACTGGCACTGCCTTTGCAAAAACACCGTTACACCTGCGACGTAATGAAGAGAGGTTCGTGATGAAAATTGGCGTATTTGTACCCATCGGCAACAACGGCTGGCTTATCTCGACCACTGCACCGCAATACATGCCGACCTTTGAGCTGAATAAAGCCATCGTGCAGAAAGCGGAGCACTACCATTTCGACTTTGCGCTTTCGATGATCAAGCTGCGCGGCTTCGGCGGCAAAACCGAATTCTGGGACCACAACCTGGAGTCCTTCACCCTGATGGCCGGGCTGGCCGCGGTCACCTCGCGGATCCAGATCTACGCCACCGCTGCCACCCTCACCCTGCCCCCGGCGATCGTGGCGCGCATGGCCTCCACCATCGACTCCATCTCCGGCGGGCGCTTTGGCGTCAACCTGGTCACGGGCTGGCAAAAACCGGAGTACGAGCAGATGGGGCTCTGGCCGGGGGACGATTACTTCTCGCGTCGCTACGACTACCTGACCGAGTACGTGCAGGTCCTGCGCGATCTGTGGGGTACCGGCAAAAGCGATTTCAAGGGTGACTTCTTCACCATGAACGACTGCCGCGTCAGCCCGCAGCCGTCGGTGCCGATGAAGGTGATTTGCGCAGGGCAGAGCGACGCGGGAATGGAATTCTCGGCGAAATACGCCGACTTTAACTTCTGCTTCGGTAAAGGTGTGAACACGCCTGCCGCCTTCGCCCCGACCGCCGCGCGCATGAAAGAAGCCGCCGACAAAACCGGGCGCGACGTGGGCTCCTACGTGCTGTTTATGGTGATTGCCGACGAAACCGACGACGCGGCGCGCGCGAAATGGGAGCGCTATAAGGACGGCGCCGACGAGGAAGCCCTGAGCTGGCTCACCGAGCAGAGCCAGAAGGATACCCGCTCCGGCGCGGACACCAACGTTCGTCAGATGGCCGACCCGACCTCCGCCGTCAATATCAACATGGGCACCCTGGTCGGCTCGTACGCCAGCGTTGCCAGAATGCTCGATGAAGTGGCGGCCGTTCCCGGTGCGGAAGGCGTCCTGCTGACCTTCGATGATTTCCTCACCGGCGTGGAAACCTTCGGCGAGCGCATCCAGCCGCTGATGCAGTGCCGCGCCCACATCCCTGCCGTCACGAAGGAGGTGGCGTAATGACGACCCTTAACGCACGCCCGGAAGCCATCACCTTTGCGCCGCAGCAGAGCGCGCTTATCGTGGTGGACATGCAAAACGCCTACGCCAGCCAGGGCGGCTATCTGGATCTGGCGGGGTTCGACGTCTCCGCCACCCGGCCGGTGATTGAGAACATTAAAACCGCCGTCGCCGCCGCGCGCGCCGCGGGGATGCTCATTATCTGGTTCCAGAACGGCTGGGACGACCAGTACGTTGAGGCAGGCGGCCCCGGCTCGCCCAACTTCCACAAGTCGAACGCCCTGAAAACCATGCGTAAACGGCCCGAGCTGCAGGGCAAACTGCTGGCGAAGGGCGGCTGGGATTATCAGCTGGTGGATGAGCTGGTCCCGCAGGCGGACGATATTGTCCTGCCGAAACCGCGCTACAGCGGCTTTTTCAACACGCCGCTCGACAGCCTGCTGCGCAGCCGGGGCATTCGCCACCTGGTCTTCACCGGCATTGCCACCAACGTCTGCGTGGAGTCGACCCTGCGCGACGGCTTTTTCCTCGAGTATTTCGGCGTGGTGCTTGAAGACGCGACTCATCAGGCCGGGCCGGATTTCGCCCAGAAGGCGGCCCTGTTCAATATCGAAACCTTTTTTGGCTGGGTCAGCAGCGTCGCCGAGTTTTGCGATGCCCTGAATCCTCCGCTCGCCCGTATCGCCTGAGGAGACACACGATGCCGAAATCCGTAATTATCCCGCCGGGCACCAGCACGCCCATCGCCCCGTTTGTTCCCGGCACCCTCGCCGACGGCGTGGTGTATGTCTCCGGCACGCTGCCGTTTGATAAAGACAACAACGTGGTGTTTATCAACGACCCAAAGGCGCAAACCCGCCACGTGCTGGAGACGATCAAAACCGTGATCGAAACGGCGGGTGGCACGATGGAGGATGTGACCTTCAACAGCATCTTTATCACCGACTGGAAAAACTACGCCGCGATTAATGAAATCTACGCGGAGTTCTTCCCCGGCGATAAACCGGCCCGTTTCTGCATTCAGTGCGGGCTGGTGAAGCCGGACGCGCTGGTGGAAATCGCCACCGTTGCGCACATTGTGAAGTGAGGCGGCCATGAAACTCTCCGTCTCACCGCCCCCGTATGAGGGTGCGCCCGTGGTGGTCCTTATAGCCGGTCTCGGCGGCAGCGGCAGCTACTGGCTGCCCCAGCTGGCCGCGCTGGAACCGGAGTATCAGGTGGTGTGCTATGACCAGCGCGGAACGGGCAATAACCCCGACGCCCTGCCGGAAGGGTACAGCCTGGCACAGATGGCGGACGAACTGGCCCAGGCGCTGGCTGAGGCCGGGATCGCGCGCTACAGCATCGTCGGCCACGCGCTGGGGGGGCTGGTCGGCCTGCAGCTGGCCCTCGACAGGCCCGACGCCCTCACCGCGCTGGTGTGCGTCAACGGCTGGCTGACCCTCAACGCCCACACCCGCCGCTGCTTTCAGATCCGCGAGCGCCTGCTGCATTACGGCGGCCCGCAGGCGTGGGTTGAGGCGCAGCCGCTGTTTCTCTACCCGGCAGACTGGATGGCCGCCCGCGCCCCCCGCCTGGAGGCCGAAGAGGCCCTGGCGCTGGCACATTTCCAGGGCAAAGCCAACCTGCTGCACCGGCTCAGCGCCCTGAAAAAGGCCGACTTCAGCCGCCACGCCGCACGCATCCGCTGCCCGGTCCAGATCATCTGTTCCGCCGACGACATGCTGGTGCCCTCTGTCTGCTCGTCTGAGCTGCAGGCAGCGATCCCGCACAGCCACAGCGCGGTGATGCGCCAGGGCGGACATGCCTGCAACGTCACCGAGCCGGACACCTTTAACACCCTGCTGCTGAACGGGCTGGCCAGCCTGCTGCACAGTCATGAACACGCTTTATAAGGAGCTGTAATGAGCGAAGCCATTAATCCCACCGCGCTGGAAACGCTGTTCACCGGCGCCCGCACCCATAACGGCTGGCAGGATATTGCCGTCAGCGACGAGACGCTGCGCGAAATCTACGACCTGATGAAATGGGGGCCAACCTCCGCCAACTGCTCCCCGGCGCGCATTGTGTTTGTGCGAAGCGCGGAGGGAAAAGAGAAGCTGCGCCCGGCGCTCTCCAGCGGCAACCTGGAGAAAACGCTCACCGCTCCGATCACGGCGATTGTCGCCTGGGACAGTGAATTCTACGAGCGCCTGCCTGAACTGTTCCCGCACGGCGATGCCAGAAGCTGGTTTACCGCAAGCCCCGCGCTGGCGGAAGAGACGGCTTTTCGCAACAGCTCGCTGCAGGCCGGCTACCTGATTTTCGCCTGTCGCGCTCTGGGGCTGGATACCGGCCCGATGTCGGGCTTTGACCGACAAAGGGTCGACGAGGCCTTTTTCACCGGCACGACGCTTAAAAGCAATCTGCTGATCAACATTGGCTACGGCGACCCGGGCAAACTTTACGGCCGCCTGCCGCGCCTGACCTTCGACGATGCCTGCGGGCTGGCGTAAGGAGCGATGATGACGACACCGGATAAACAAACCTTTCGCGACGCCATGGCCTGCGTCGGCGCGGCGGTGAATATCATCACCACCGACGGTCCCGCGGGGATGGCAGGCTTCACCGCCAGCGCGGTGTGCAGCGTCACGGATTCCCCTCCCACCCTGCTGGTGTGCCTGAACCGCGGCGCGTCCGTCTGGCCGACGTTCAGCGAAAACCGCACGCTGTGCGTGAATACCCTGAGCGCCGGGCAGGAGCCGCTCTCAAACCTGTTTGGCGGCAAAACGCCGATGGAAGAACGCTTCGCCGCCGCCCGCTGGCAGACGGGCGACACCGGCTGCCCGCGCCTGGAGGATGCGCTGGCCTCGTTTGACTGCCGCATCAGCCAGGTGGTGAGCGTCGGTACCCATGACATTCTGTTTTGCGACATTGTTTCGATTATTCGCCACCCCGCGCCGCAAGGGCTGGTGTGGTTTGACCGCGGCTACCACGCGCTTATGCGCCCCGCCTGTTAACCCGCTTTAAGGAGACAGACCATGTTCGGATTTCCCCACTGGCAGTTGAAATCGACCTCCACAGAAGCAGGCGTGGTCGCGCCGGATGAACGCCTCCCGCTCGGGCAGACGATGGTGATGGGCGTCCAGCACGCGGTTGCGATGTTTGGCGCTACGGTGCTGATGCCGATGCTGATGGGGCTCGATCCCAACCTCTCTATTCTGATGTCGGGTATCGGCACCCTGCTGTTCTTTTTTGTCACCGGCGGGCGCGTGCCCAGCTATCTGGGATCCAGCGCCGCCTTTGTCGGCGTGGTTATCGCCACCACCGGGTTTAACGGCCAGGGGATCAACCCCAACCTGAGCGTGGCCCTCGGCGGCATCATCGCCTGCGGTCTGGTGTATACCCTGATTGGTCTGGTGGTGATGAAGATCGGCACGCGCTGGATCGAGCGCATGATGCCCCCGGTCGTAACGGGCGCCGTGGTGATGGCGATTGGCCTGAACCTCGCCCCGATTGCGGTCAGGAGCGTCTCCGCCTCGCCGTTTGAAAGCTGGATGGCGGTGATCACCGTGCTGTGTATCGGCCTGGTGGCGGTGTTCACTCGAGGCATGATCCAGCGGCTGCTGATTCTGGTCGGGCTGATTGTTGCCTGTCTGGTGTATGCCCTGCTGGCGAACGTTTTTGGTCTCGGCAAGCCGGTTGATTTTGCCCTGCTGCATCAGGCCGCCTGGTTCGGCCTGCCGAAAGTGACCTCGCCCACCTTTAACGCTCAGGCGATGATGCTTATCGCCCCGGTGGCGGTAATCCTGGTGGCAGAGAACTTAGGTCACCTGAAGGCGGTCGCGGGAATGACCGGGCGCAGCATGGATCCATACATGGGCCGCGCGTTCGTCGGCGACGGGCTGGCAACCATGCTCTCCGGTTCCGTGGGCGGCAGCGGCGTCACCACCTATGCCGAAAACATCGGGGTAATGGCGGTGACCAAAGTCTACTCGACGCTGGTCTTCGTGGCGGCGGCGGTGATGGCGATGCTGCTCGGCTTCTCACCGAAGTTCGGCGCGCTGATCCACACCATTCCATCACCGGTTATCGGCGGCGCATCGATTGTGGTGTTTGGGCTGATCACCGTGGCCGGCGCGCGCATCTGGGTGCAGCATCGGGTCGATCTCAGCCAGAACGGCAACCTGATTATGGTGGCGGTCACGCTGGTGCTGGGCGCGGGCGATTTTGCCCTGACGCTGGGCGGCTTTACGATCGGCGGGATTGGCACGGCGACCTTCGGCGCGATCCTGCTTAACGCCCTGCTGAGCCGCCGGATGGCTGCTGCGCCGCAGGGCGAGGTGGTGCGTCAGGATTCGTGAAATCTCAATGTCGGGTGACGGCTATGCCTTACCCGACCTTTACGTTCCGTAAGAACACCCTAATGTCAGGAAATCACGCCTGCTCAAACAGTCGTTCGATAGATTTTGTAGGAAAGAAAAGAGAATGGCTGTTTTCACCCGTCAGCGGAATAAAACCCTGCTTCAGATAAAATCGTTTTGCCCGGTCATTGAGTGCATCAACAAATATTCCGTGTACGCCCACCGCCTGCGATGCCAGATAGACAACCCGCATGGCATGCGTGACGAGCGTCGTTCCCCACTCCTGTCCCTGCAGGTCTTTATGTATCGCCAGACGTCCCAGCGTTACGCTCGGTACGTTGCTATAAGGGATCCGACGCTGCTGAGTCTTAGAAGGCAGCATCGCTTTTTCAAAACAGCTCCCAGACAACGTGTAATAGCCCAGGACTCGCGGACGATCGCGCTCTTTAAGCAGATAGCCTCGTAAAATACGCCCATTGTGCTGACGCACCAGATGTTCTGTGAGGAAGACATTTAGCGAGGGTTCACCACAATCGAAATCCCTGAAATCATAATCTTTTCCCTCTGAAAACATTTCGACCGTGAGATTGTCCACGACGCTTCACTCCATGTTTCGAAGACGTTTTGCCGCTCGCTTCAGGCGTTCATTTGGCTCTGGCGGATTGTCGATGGCATCCATCACCGCATTCCATGATGCTTCGTTTAAGACGAGACGCCGATGCTGTTCGATGACCTCCGCAGCGCGCTCTGACGCACTGTTCACCATAAACTGGGTGATCGTTTGGTTCGTCATCGCCGCCGCTTCTTCAATCATTGTTTTGTCTTCGTCCGTTAAGCGAAGATCGATACGCTGTTTTTTAAGTGCTGGCATGATTTACTTCATCGTGTACGGTAATTATCCGTACACATCGTAGATAAACCCGTCTATTTTTTCAATCTAAACCTTCTTCAGCTGTCATATCGCTCACCTGGCTCCGACGTTTTCTGAGCTTCAACTCGCTCACCAGCACCCCGGCGACAATAAATGCCGCCCCCACCAGGGCCAGCAGCGGCAGACGTTCCCCGGCCAGTCGCCCGAAAATGCCCGCCCAGACCGGTTCACCGGTATAAATCACCGTCGCGCGGGTTGGCGATACGCTGCGCTGCGCCCAGTTCATGGTGACCTGGATAATGGCGCTGAAGATACCCAGCCCCAGTGCGACCACCACCAGACCGGTGGACATCGGCGGTATGGACTCGCCAGCCGGAACCATCGTCGCAAACGCCACCAGCGACGCGGTGGCGAGCTGCACTACCGTCACCCGCTTGACGTCCACCTTGCCCGCCCAGGCGCTAATCAGAATAATTTCCGCCGCAATCGCAACCGCCCCGACGAGGGTGATGATCTCGCCCGGCCCCAGCGCCAGGAGGTTGTTTTCCGGCCCGGCCAGCAAAATCAGACCGATAAACGCCAGCACGATCCCAATACACGACATCAGACCGGGCAGCCGCCCCAGGCACAGCCACTGCAGTAGCGGCACCAGCGGCACGTACATCGCGGTGATAAACGCGGATTTGCTGCTGGAGATGGTCTGCAATCCCCACGTCTGCAGGCTGTAGCCCATCGCTATCGCGACACCAATGGCCACGCCGGCCTTCAGCTCTTTGAGCGTCAGACCCCGCAGCGTGTTAAGCGAAATCAGCCCTACGGCAAGCGCCGCCGTCGCAAAGCGCAGGCCAACGAAGAAGAACGGATCGCTGAGGGTCACCGCGTACTGAACGGCCAGAAACGTCCCGCCCCAGAACATGGTGATGAGAATGAGGATGGCTTCCTGCGGTTTTACGGAGAATTTAAAGCGTGAGACAGACATGCGGCACCAGCAAGTGAGAACAATTCTGTAGTGTGCGTTGCCTTTGGTTACAGTTCAATGTTGCAGAAATAAAAAAACCGCCGGGAGATCCCGGCGGCAGGGGTTCAACCCGGCGTGTTACTTACTGCTGCTGCCGTGGCTGTTTTTACCCCCTTTCTTGCCAGCTTCAGATGCGCGTTGCGGGTCATTCTTGAAGTTGCCCCCGCTATGCTGGCCACCTTTACGGCCTGCTTCTGATGCTCTTTCACGGTCTTCTGCGAAATTACCTGAACCACCACGATGGTTTGCCATCTCTAACCTCCAGAATGTGAAACATTAGACATCATATTGCATTCAGTAAAAGAGGATTCTTTCACCTCGCAACACAAGGACAGTGCCTTTATCTGTGCCGCGTGAAACTAAGCTTAGTGGAATGCCGCTATCCGGCAAGCCGCAGGTAATATTCTGCAACATGAACTCAGCCTTTCAGGTGAGATGACGCGACGGGGATGCATAAACCTTTCTTATCATTTTAAAAATCCGCACCGGGAAAGTTGTATCATTTTGCTACAAAGTCATTTTTCTACGCATGTTGTTATAAATCAAATAAATGGCGTTCATTTTTGCAGTCTGGCTGTGATGACATATCTTTAAAAGAACGCAGCGATCCGCTGTCAGAAAAACCAACGAGGAGTGATGCAAAATGGCAAAAGTTCTGGTGCTCTATTATTCCATGTATGGACACATTGAAACCATGGCTCACGCGGTAGCAGAAGGTGCAAACAGGGTTGATGGCGTTGAGGTTGTGGTCAAACGCGTACCGGAAACCATGCAGGCGGAAGCCTTCCTGAAAGCCGGGGGTAAAACACAAAACGCCCCGGTCGCCACCCCGCAGGAGCTGGCGGATTATGATGCCATTATCTTCGGCACCCCGACCCGCTTCGGCAATATGTCGGGCCAGATGCGCACCTTCCTCGATCAAACCGGCGGACTTTGGGCATCCGGGGCGCTTTACGGCAAACTCGCGAGCGTATTCAGCTCTACCGGGACCGGCGGCGGCCAGGAGCAGACGATTACCTCAACCTGGACTACCCTTGCTCATCACGGGATGGTGATTGTGCCGATTGGCTACGGCGCACAGGAGCTGTTTGACGTTTCCCAGGTGCGCGGCGGTACGCCGTACGGCGCAACCACCATTGCCGGTGGGGATGGCTCACGTCAGCCAAGCAATGAAGAACTGTCTATTGCCCGCTATCAGGGTGAATATGTCGCGGGTCTGGCCAAAAAACTGAACGGCTAACACCCAACAGGAGGACAAGCATGCCAACTCAAGAATCCAAAGCTCACCACGTGGGCGAATGGGCAAGTTTACGCAACACCTCTCCGGAGATTGCCGAAGCTATCTTTGAAGTCGCGAAGTACGATGAAAAGCTGGCCGAGCAAATTTGGGAGGAAGGTAACGATGAGGTGCTGGTGCGCGCCTTCGAAAAAACGGACAAAGACTCGCTCTTCTGGGGCGAGCAAACCATCGAACGTAAAAACGTCTAAGCGTTTCCCCCCGCCATCACGCGGGGGGTTCTCTTTTATTTCGCCGCGTTATTCATCACCGCATTGAATTTGTCGACAGGACAGAAGCCGTTCGCATCTACCGGGCAGCCCTTCAGCTCCAGCGTCACGCGCTGTGCCGGAGACTGCAGCGACAGCACGCTGGCGTTACGCAGCTGCTCTGAGCTCTGGTAGACATACTCAATTTTCATCAGCTCCTGGTTGGCATTTTTGTCGTGCCAGCGCTGGAAGACAATTTTGCCGCCAATCGGGGTGCGCTCCTGCTGGTCGTGCAGCTGATACGGTTTGAAATCCAGGGCGGTGAGCAGGGAAGCAATGTTCGAGTCATGCCCCACCAGCAGGGTGATTTTCGGCGCTTTCGCCTGGTCGGTGACCAGGGTTTTATCGATATATTTCACCAGCGGCTTCGCCACGTTTTGCGCCACCTCGGTGGAGGTAAACAGCGAATCCTGATAGCCGTTCTTCAGCTTCGACAGCACGCGCCACTGCTGGTCGGTTTTGATTTCACCCCAGGCGACCTGGTCGGCCGGGAAGCCTTCGTAATACTGCAGCGTGAACGCATCCACCAGCGAGTTACCCACCTTCAGCGGCCCGGATACGCCAGGCTCTTTTTCATAGTCGGCGCTGAAGGTATCTTTCGCATCCGCCAGCGAGCAGACTTTTTTCTCTTTGCACGACGGCGAGTCGGCGTAGTTCGTCATCTGCTCCAGCAGCTTGTAGCTGTCTGCGAGCTGCATTTTCTGCCGCTCGGCCTCCATCGCCTCCAGCGCTTTTTCGCGGAATTCCGGTGAGTTGTCGGTAATCACCGGATTGAAGGTCGGATCCATGGTGCCCATTTTTTCCTGATGGTGCACAGGAACGTCGCAGCCCGGGAACGCGCCGGTGATAAAGAACTGCGCTGTGGCGACGGTACGCTGCAGGCTGTTGGCATAAGCGTAAACGCTATCCGCCGCTGGACATTCTCCCGTCTTCACCATCCCCTGCTGCGCCAGCCACTCGCGCATGTAATGGCCCATATACACTTCCAGCACGCCCCCTTTGGTGGTGAGCTGACCGCCCGGGACCTCCCACTCCGGCCACTGCTTCGGCGTGGACTGCTCCAGCACGCTGCCGTTGTTGGCGAGCGGCGCGCGCAGGTTATGGCGGCTCATGATTAAAACTTGCTCCAGCTGATACCCTTCCGGCGTCTCTTGCGCCTGCACGCCAAACGTTGCTGAAATGGAACCGGCGACTGCCAGCGCGAGTAGTGCTTTTCTCATCCCTAATTCCTCACTCGTTTTAAAATATCGCGCTCAGTGTGACAGATTCGTCACAATTTTCCGGGAAGCATTTCTCAAACTGATGATTAACGTGCTTACGGTGTGTACGGATTAGTTTTATAATAAAACCATACCCCACTGGAGAATTCGCTGTGAAACGTACCCGCCTTGAAGAGAGCACCTGCCCCGTCGCCCGTTCGCTGGATATCATCGGCGACTGGTGGTCGCTGCTGATTGTTCGCGACGCGCTGCGCGGGATTAAACGCTTCGGCGAGTTCCAGAAAAGCCTCGGTATCGCGAAAAACATGCTGACCACGCGGCTGAAGCTGCTGGTTGATGAAGGCATCCTCCGGCTTCAACCCGCATCCGACGGCAGCGCCTGGCAGGAATACGTCCTGACCGAAAAGGGGCGTGCCCTGCAAACCGTGCTGGTTGCCCTGTCCCAGTGGGGGAATGAATTTTTGTTCGCGGAAAACGAATGCGGCACCGTGCTGGTCGATGCCGAACAGCGCAAACCCCTGCGCAAACTGGCGCTTATCGCCGACGATGGGCGCGAACTGACGCCTGAAGAGATCGTGGCTAAACTCCCCTCCTGACCGTTCCCGACGGCAAAAGCACAAAATGATCGCCAATATGGTTGCATTATAAAACCAAATAGCAGAGAGTTAATTCAGTTTCATCTTGAAACCAAATAACCCACTTTGCTTTGAGGTAACACACGATGACTACGCAAATCACCACCGCCCTGATCACGGGTGCCTCCTCCGGGATTGGCGCCGTTTATGCCGATCGTCTTGCCGCGCGCGGTGCCAACCTGGTGCTGGTCGCTCGCCGCGAAGATCGCCTGAAAACCCTCGCCGCCGACCTGCGCGCACGCTATGGCGTGGCCGTCGATATTCTGGTGGCCGATCTTACCGATGAAGCCGGGATCCGCGCCGTGGAAGAAGAACTGCGCAGCAATGCCGCCATTGATACGCTCATCAACAACGCGGGCACCGCGCAAATGGCACCGTTCCTCGCGGGCGAGATAGCGCAGCATCAGGCCATTAACACCCTGAACACCACGGCGCTGATGCGTCTGACCTACGCCATCCTGCCCCGTCTGGCGCAGAACAATCGCGGCACGCTGATCAATATCGCCTCCGTGCTGGCCCTGCACGTCCGGGCGGGCAGCGCCCTCTACAGCGCCACCAAGGCGTGGGTACTGAGCTTTACCCGTGGGTTACAGGAAGAATTTGCCGACAGCAGCGTGCGCATTCAGGCCGTGCTGCCCGCCGCCACGGCGACGGAAATCTGGAGCCATTCAGGCGTCACGGTGGACGATCTGCCGGAAGGTTCGGTAATGACCACCGACGATATGGTGGATGCGTCGCTGGCGGGTCTGGATCAGGGTGAACCGATCACCATCCCGCCGATGCATGATGCAGGCCTGTGGGAGCGCTACGAAGCGGCGCGCCTTGAGCTGTTTAGCAGCGCACGCACCGGCATTCCGGCACCGCGCTACGTAAAACAGTAGCCTAACGCTGAAGCTGGTCGCCGTACTCGCTCATCCAGGCGGCCAGCGGCGAGAGTGCGTCCTGCAAGGTTAACCCCAGCCCGGTGATCTGATACTCCACGCGCGGCGGGATCTCCGGGTAGACCGTCCGCGTCACCAGCCCGCGCTGTTCAAACAGGCGCAGCTGCTTCGTCAGCTCTTTCTGGGTGATGGGTGCAGCCGCCCGCAGCAGGTCGCCAAAGCGTACGGGCGTATTAAAGACAATCAGGCGATAGAGAATGGGGATCGCCCATTTACCGGAAATCAGGTTCACAAACTGCGTCATCGGGCAGGTATACGCCTCAGATTTTTTTTCACAGCACTCCTCCAGCATTTCTGCCATAGCACACCTCTTGCCTCTTTAGTATCCATTTGGTACCTGGTTTCCTTTCGATACTAACGTTTCTATAGTGCTTTCTCCAGAGACATTTCAGGAGAAGAACATGGGTCGTTTAACCGATAAGTATACGTTGATTACCGGCGGCACCAGCGGCATCGGTCTTGCCACCGCGCAGGCGTTTATCGCCGAAGGGGCGCGCGTCGCCGTGACCGGACGCAACCCGGACACCCTCGCCGAAGCAGAGCGCATTCTGGGCGATAAGGCATGGGTGATCCCAACCGATGCGGGCGATATCGCGTCGCAGAAAGCGCTGGCGGAAACCCTCGCCGCCCGCTGGCCGCGCCTCGACGCGGTGTTTCTCAACGCCGGCGACGTAACGCACGCGCCGCTGGAAGCCTGGCAGGAGGATGCGTGGGATCGCCTGATGAACATCAACCTGAAGGGACCGTTCTTTTTAATTCAGGCGCTGCTGCCGCTGCTGAATAACCCGTCGTCGGTGATCCTCTGCGGCTCCGTGAGCGCGCGCATCGGCCTGCCCACCAGCAGCGTGTATGCCGCGAGCAAGGCCGCCCTGCTGTCGCTGGCGCGCACGCTGTCGGCGGAGCTGCTGCCGCGCGGGATCCGCGTTAACGGTCTGAGCCCCGGTCCGGTGGAAACCCCGGCCTTTACCAAAACGGGCTTAAGCGAAGAAGCGCTTAACGCGATGATGGCGGAGATCATCAAGCTGGTGCCGCTCGGCAGAATGGGCTCAACGACGGAGCTGGCAAAAGCCGCGCTCTATCTGGCCTCCGACGAGTCGAGCTACACGGTAGGAACGGAGCTGCTGGTGGACGGCGGCATGGGGAGTTTGTAACTCAAAAGGCGCTGATGCCGGTGACGATGCCGACATACAGCGCCGCCCATACGCAGGCGGAAAGCAGGCTGACGGCGTAGACCTTTGCTGCATTCAGCCTGAGCATCCCCGCCGCCAGCGGGACGATGTAACGCAACACCGCCAGAAATCGCGACGTAAAGAGCACGATGACACCGTTCTTTTGCAGCTGATGCTGTACCCGCAAGAACTTGTCGGCATGCTTTGAGGTAAAACGCGTGACCAGCCGGGTGTGCCCCATCATCTGGCCGATATGGTAGTTCAGCACCGAACCCGCCGTTGCCCCCATCACCACGGCCAGCCACGCCAGCGCAGGATGCATGCTCGCCTGGCTGACGGTCATGCCCGCCAGCAGCATCACCGAGGCGGGCGGCAGCACGGAGGAGATCAGCACCGTCGACTTGCTCAGCGCCATCATAAATAACAGCGCGAACAGATGTGCCGGATACAGCGCAAAATGATTCAGCAGATTATCAAACCACGCCATTTGCTTCTCCTCCGTTGATTATATAATCCTCCATTAGAAATGAATGACCTTAAATAAACCATCAACGCTTTATTAAATAAGATTCTCCTAAACCGTTCTTAAACATTATTTAATTTCCCGAGCGGCAATATCAAATAAGCGTATTATTTCCCTCGTTTTACAACGATCTCGTTATGGCGAGGCTCCTGTACAAATACACGTTATCGCTCTGGTAGGTTCGAGAGAATCGACACAGGGTAAAACAGGCACTGTCGAATCAAGGCTTTGTCAGTATAACTTCCCTCACGGGATACGGTGTACAGTGCTGAACCCAGGACGTGGGGATCTCCTCTTCGACATGCCCTGTCTTGCTCGCCCCTGAGAGATTTTATTATTCAAAGGGAATTCACTATGTCTTACGCTATTCACAACCAAAACCTGGCATTCAATGACAGCGCGATCGCGCAATATATGAATACCGATTTTATTGTCCTCGATATTTCATTATGCGTGGCGCTGGCGCGCGAGCAATTCTTCGAAAAATTAAAAGACGACGATATTCCGTCTCATATTTTTATTGAAGACAATGGCCGCCTGGCGGGCATGATTGCCGTGCGTAAATTGCTGCAGACCGCCGATACGGTACAGCCGGTGAAATCGCTGATGATTTCGCAGTTTTTGCAGGTCAAACCGGAGGATGAACGTGCCGACGTTGCCGGGCTGCTGGCGCACGGCGGCGCGGACGTGGTGCCCGTGGTCACCCACGGCAAGCTCGTCGGCTGCCTGACCGAGCGCGAAATCGCCCATCTGCTGGAAGATGACGTCACCGAAGATGCTCAGCTTCAGGGGGCGACGCTGCCGCTGGAGAAGCCCTATCTGGACACCAGCCCGTATAGCCTGTGGAAAAAACGCTCCGTCTGGCTGCTGCTGCTGTTTGTCGCGGAGGCCTACACCAGCTCTGTGATCCAGCATTTTGAAGAGGCGCTGGAGTCCGCCATCGCGCTGGCGTTCTTCATTCCGCTACTGATCGGCACGGGCGGCAACAGCGGAACGCAGATCACCTCCACCCTGGTGCGCGCCATGGCGCTGGGGGAAGTGCGTCTGCGCGACGTTGGCCGCGTGCTGCGTAAAGAGATGACCACCTCGCTGATGATTGCCGCCACGCTCGGTATTGCCGGGTGCATTCGCGCCTGGATGATGGGGATTGGGCTGGAAATCACGCTTATCGTCAGCCTGACGCTGGTGTGCATTACGCTCTGGAGTGCGATTGTGTCGTCCGTCATTCCAATGGTGCTCAAGCGCTGCGGCATTGACCCGGCGGTCGTCTCCGCGCCGTTTATCGCGACGCTGATCGACGGCACCGGGCTGATTATCTACTTTAAGATCGCGCAATATACGCTGGGGCTGGAGTAACGCGGACCTTGCCGGGTGGCGCTACCGCTTACCCGACCTACAAATTAACGCGCACCGCCGTCAGCCAGCGTTCTCACCGCCCGCCCAAATGCCTCAATCGCCAGGGCAACATCGTCAGCCATCACCGATTCTGCCGGATGGTGGCTGACCCCGCCCCTGCAGCGCACAAACAGCATCCCCACCGGCCAGCGTTCCGCCAGCGCGATGGTGTCATGCCCGGCGCCGCTGGGCAGGGATAACGAGCACCCCTGCACCGATTCAACGGCCTGCCCCAGCAGATCCTGCAAACGCGCATCGCACGGCGTGGCGGCGATACGGTAAAACTCCTCGGCGCTGAAGCTCAACCCGCGACGCGCGGCAATCGCCTGCGCCTGCGCCAGCAGTTCAGCGAGCAGCGCGTCAAGCGGGGCATCCTGCGGGCCGCGAATATCCAGCGAGAGCGCAACCTCGCCCGGGATCACGTTGACCGCGCCGGGCAGGCAGCGCAGCTCACCGACCGTCGCCACCCGGTTGCCGCCCTGCTGTCGGGTGATGTTTTCGATCAGCACCATCCATTCGGCGGCGGCGGCCAGGGCATCCTTACGGTGACTCATCGGCACGGTACCCGCGTGTCCGGCCTCGCCGGTGAAGCGGCAGCTGAGGCGGCGCGCGCCGTTAATGGCTTCCACCACGCCCAGCGCCAGCCCTTCCTGCTCCAGACACGGCCCCTGTTCGATGTGCAGCTCCAGACAGGCGCTGAAATCGTCCTGATGGCGTGCCGCGAGCGCCACGCGGGCAGGATCGAGCCCCGCCTGCACCATCGCCTGCGCCACGCTGATGCCCTGAGCATCGCACGTCTCCAGCCAGCCCTGCGGCCAGGTACCGGTGATGCCCCGGCTGCCTAACAGGGTGATCCCAAAACGGGTTCCCTCTTCGTCGCCAAAGCCGACAATTTCTATGGCCTGCGCCAGATGCAAACCCTGCTGGTGCAGGCTGTCCACCACTTCGATGGCGGTGAGCACCCCGAGCATGCCGTCGTAGCGCCCGGCGTTGCGCACGGTATCCAGATGAGAGCCGAGCAGCACCGCCTGGGCCCCCTCCTGCGCGCCTTCGTAGCGTCCACAGATATTGCCCACGCTGTCCTGCCAGACGGTCATGCCCGCCTGGCGCATCCACTCTCCGACCAGCTGGTTGGCCTGCAGATGCTGCGTGGAGAGATAGACCCGTGTCAGCGCATCCGGGGTTTCGCTGATAGCGGCCAGCGCGTCGGCGCGCGCCATCACCCGTTCTGCCGCCGGGCTCATTGCGGCGTCTCGCGGCGATAGTGGTCCCACGCGGCCTGCATGGCGGCCCCCTGCGTGGTGGTGAATTTCAGGTAGTTCAGCACCGACTCCAGCGCGCTCAGGGTGGTCATCACGCAGTCCTTGCGCGCGTTATAGCCCATGGTGCCAATGCGCCACACTTTACCGTGCAGCGGGCCAAACGAGGTGCCGATTTCAATCCCGAAATCCTCCAGCATCAGCTTACGCACCTGGTCGCCGTTGATCCCCTGCGGAATGACCACGCCCAGCACGTTGTTCATCTTGTGCTTCAGGTCGCCGAAGGTCTCCAGCCCCATCGCCTGAATTCCCTTCAGCAGCGCATCGCCGTGCAGCTTATGGCGCGCGATGCCGTTATCCAGCCCTTCCTGCAGGATCAGCCGCGCGCATTCGCGGGCACCAAACAGCGCGGTCGTGGCTTCGGTGTGGTGGTTCAGCCGCTCCGGCCCCCAGTAGTCCATCACCATGCCGAGATCGAAGTAGTTGGAGTAGATCATCTCCTCGTCGCCGTCGCGGTGGGCGTCGGTGCGAATGCCCTCCTCCACGCACTTGCGGCGGCGGATCGCCTCTTCCATCCGCGCGCTCAGCGTGATCGGCGACGTGCCTGACGGGCCGCCGAGGCATTTCTGCATCCCGGCCGAGACGGCGTCCAGCCCCCAGGCGTCGGTCTCCAGCGCGTTACCGCCGAGCGACGCGGTGGCGTCGGTATAAAACAGCACGTCGTAGCGGCGGCAGATCGCGCCCAGCTCCGCGAGCGGCTGCAGCATGGTGGTGGAGGTGTCGCCCTGCACGGTCAGCAGCAGGCGCGGACGAATACGCTTAACCGCATCCTCGACCTGGTCCGGGGTAAACACCTCGCCCCACGGCACCTCGATGGTATGCACCTCCGCGCGGCAGCGGCGGGCAATTTCGCACAGCAAGTGGCCAAAGCGGCCAAAGACCGGCACCAGCACCTTATCTCCCGGGCGAATGGCGGAGACCAGAATAGCCTCAATTCCCGCGCGGGAGGTGCCGTCCACCAGCATCGTCCAGCGGTTTTCGGTGCGGAACACCCCGCGGTAGAGCGCCATCACCTCGTTCATGTAGTGGGTCATGGCCGGATCGTACTGGCCGATCAGCTGGCTCGACATGGCGCGCAGCACGCGCGGGTCGGCGTTGATCGGGCCCGGCCCCATCAGCAGGCGCTGGGGCGGATTGATTTGCGGAAATTGTGCGATATCCATTGTTAAGTCCTTATCAGTTGAGGCCGCGCACGGAGGAGATGAACTGCTTCAGTTCCGTGGTCTGCGGGTTGGCGAACAGCGTTTTGCTGTCGCCCTGCTCCCAGACTTTCCCCTGGTGCATAAACACCACGCGGTCGCCCACTTCGCGGGCAAAATTCATTTCATGGGTAACCAGTATGAGCGTCATCCCCTCGGCCGCCAGCTGCTCCAGCACTTTGAGCACTTCGCCCACCAGCTCCGGGTCGAGCGCGGAGGTGATCTCGTCGCAGAGTAATACTTTCGGCGACATCGCCAGCGCGCGGGCAATTGCCACGCGCTGCTGCTGGCCGCCGGAGAGGCTCGACGGGTAGTAATCCAGACGATCGCCGAGGCCAACCTTCTCCAGCATCTGCTGCGCCAGCGCCCGGCATTCGGCGGCGCTTTTTTTCAGCACCCGACGCGGGGCGAGCATCACGTTCTCCAGCGCCGTCATGTGCGGGAACAGGTTGAAGCTCTGGAACACCATCCCGACCGAGCGGCTGATTTCACGCGCCTGGGAATCCCGATCGGTAATGGTCATGCCGCCCAGCTTGATGCTGCCGTCCTGATAGCCTTCCAGTCCGTTGATGCAGCGCAGCAGCGTGCTTTTGCCCGATCCGCTGCGCCCGATAATGGAGATCACCTGGCCCATGTCGATATCCAGATCGACGCCCTTGAGCACGTGGTTATCGCCGTAGTACTTCTGCACCTGATTAATGGTGATGAGAGGCATTGAATTTCGTCTCCAGATAGCGGCTGTAGCGCGACAGCGGATAACACAGAATAAAGTAGCCGAGCGCCACCAGCGCAAAGACCTTAAACGGCTGATAGGTCACGTTGGTGAGCATGGTCCCGGCCTTGGTCAGCTCGATAAAGCCGATAATCGACGCCAGCGCGGTGCCTTTGATCACCTGCACGGCAAAGCCGACCGTCGGGGCGATGCCGATGCGCAGCGCCTGTGGGGCGACCACGCGAAACAGGGTCTGGCCGAAGGTCAGTCCCAGACAGCGCGAGGCTTCCCACTGCCCTTTCGGCAGGGCGCGAATGCTGCCGTTCCAGATATCGAGCAGAAACGCGCTGGTGTAGAACGTCAGCGCCAGCGAGGCGGCGGTCCACGGCGAGACGTCGATGCCGAACAGCGCCACGCCGAAGAAGGCCAGGAACAGCTGCATCAGCAGCGGCGTGCCCTGAAACAGCTCAATATAGCCGCGAATAATGCGCTTCACCGTGCGCCCGCCCGTCAGGCGCAGCAGCAGGAGCGGCAGCGTCACCGCCGCCCCGCCGACAAACGCCACCAGCGACAGCAGTACCGTCCAGCGCCCGGCCAGCAGCAGATTGCGAATAATGTCCCAGTCGGTAAAGGTGGTCATCATGCCTGCACCCCCAGCCATTTGCGTCCTGCCGCCATCATCAGCTGGCGCAAGGTAATCGACAGCGCTAAGTAAATCCCGGTGGTCACCAGATAAACCTCAAAGCTTAAAAACGTTCTGGACTGGATCAGGTTGGCGGCGAAGGTCAGCTCTTCATACGAGACCTGCGATACCACCGACGAGCCGAGCATCACGATGATGCACTGGCTCACCAGCGCCGGGTAAATGCGCTGCAGCGCGGGCGGCAGCACCACGCGAATAAAGGTCTGCAGGCGGGTCAGCCCCAGCACGCGTCCGGCTTCCCACTGCCCTTTCGGCGTGACCTGAATGCCCGCGCGGATAATCTCGGTGCTGTAGGCGCCCAGGTTCACCACCATGGCCAGCAGCGCCGCTTCCCCCGCCGTCATCTTCAGCCCCAGATTCGGCAGGCCGAAGACGATGAAAAATAGCTGCACCACAAACGGCGTGTTGCGGATGATTTCCACGTACGCGCCCCAGATGCGGCTGAACCAGGTGGTGCATCCGCTGCGGATTGCCGCCCCGACAATCCCCGTCGCCAGCCCGCCGACGGTGGCCATCACCGTCAGCTGAACGGTGACCCACAGCCCCGCCAGCAGTTCCGGCCAGTGCGGCCAGAGGGCTGAAAAATCAAGTTGCTCAGTCATCGGCTCAGGCGCCAAGGTTTGCCGGCAGCGGAGCCTTCAGCCATTGCTCAGACAGGCCGTTCAGCGTGCCGTCCTTGATGCCCTGCTCGATCAACGCATCCACTTTTGCCTTCAGGGCCGGCTCGTTCTTCTTCAGGCCAATAAAGCACGGCGAGTCTTTCAGCATAAAGCTCGGCACCGGGGCTTTATCCGCGTTCTGGCGCGAAATGGCCGCTACCACGAGATTGCCGGTCGCCACGTACTGCACCTGTCCGGAGAGGTAAGCGGAGAGCGTAGTGTTGTTATCTTCGTAGCGCTTCACGTCCGCGTCTTTCGGTGCCAGGCCGGTCAGCACCATGTCCTCCACCGCCCCGCGCGTCACGCCGATGGTTTTTCCGCTCAGCGCGGCGGCGTCCTTCAGCTCGGCGCCTTTCGGACCAAACACGCCGAGGAAGAACGGCGCGTAGGCGCGGCTGAAGTCGATTACCTTCTCGCGCTCCGGGTTTTTACCGAGGCTGGAAATGACCAGGTCCACCTTGTCGGTTTGCAGGTACGGCACGCGGTTGGCGCTGGTCACCGGCACCAGCTGCAGCTTGAGCTTCATCTGTTTAGCGAGATAGCGCGCCATGTCGATGTCATAGCCCTGCGGCTGCAGATCGGTTCCCACCGAGCCAAACGGCGGGAAATCCTGCGGAACGGCGATGCGAATTGTGCCGCGTTTCTCAATATCCTGAAGCTGGTCAGCCTTTGCCGGCAGCTGTGTGAAGAGGCATGCGGCCCCGGCCAGTGCAATCAACAATTTTTTCATGGTGCTTCCCCGTAACGTTAACATGAAACAAAAGATTCTTTGAATGTGATTTTGCAACTAATGTGCCAGATAAGGCGAAGCGGGGAATATTGTTGAGAAGCCTGATAAAACGCGGGCGGGTCGAAAAAACGTGCGTTTCTCCGCCCCGCCAGCTGCACCATTTCAATGCAAAGCACCAGCCTGATGCCCCATTATCGCTGTTCGAGTTCGTCCAGCTGCTGGTAGAGGGAGGCAATTTCGTGAATGCGCGGACGGCCTTTATCGAGAATTTCATGCAGGAAGGCGTTCGCCAGCAGGTTGATCAGACTGTTGACCGAGGAATAGCTGTCATAGGCCGAGACGCTGTCCAGCGGGGCGCAGAGCTGCCAGCTCGCCAGCGGGAACAGGCTGTGCGCCTGCGGCTCGCACATCAGCAGCACCGGAATACCGCTGCTCTGAAGCTGCTGCATCAGCGGGCGGATAATGCGCGGGCGGCGGCGGAAGGCCATCATCACCACCAGATCGTCCGGCGTTAAATCCACCAGCTCCTCGCCCAGGCTCTGCCCCGGCTGCGGCAGGACCAGCACCTGACCGCGCGCCTGCAGCAGCTGCTGGCGCAGGTGCAGCGCCGCCGGATAGGCGTTACGCATGCCGATAATGACGATGCGCCGCGCCTTAACCATGCAGGCCATGGCGTCGGCAAACTGCTGAGCGTCGAGGGCATTGACCCACTGGGTCAGGTTCGCCATCTCCTGCTTATAGTGACGCGCCAGCAGCGTATTGCCCTGCACCGCATCGCGGTTATCGGTGAGCGGCATCCCACTCTGGCGCAGGGTGCGCAGCTCGTCGCGCATATCCTTATATTTCTCATAGCCCAGACGCTTAAACAGACGGCTCACCGTGGCTTTCGACACCCCGCTCAGCTGCGCCAGCTCGGCGCTGTTGTAGCTAATGAGATCGTCAAAATGGTCGAAAATAAAGTCCGCCACCCGCTGCTCCTGCGGCGACAGCGACGGGTACTGTGCTTTCAGACGTTCATCCAGTTGTTCCATAGCGCCTCTGTAACTTTTGTTTCATCACATTTTGCCTTTCATTCTACCTTTCATTATACGTGCCAGTTTACTGAAACTTTTCTTTCAGAACTGGAACAGCTTTTGCAGCACCTTGTGACCTTCAGGGTTACGAGGACTCCTCATGCAAAGTAATGTCTCCACACACGGTATGGCGGTTGCGCCCCACCACCTTGCCAGCCAGAGCGCGCTGGCCGTGCTGCGCGAAGGCGGCAGCGCGATAGAGGCGATGGTCGCGGCGGCGGCCACCATCGCCGTGGTTTACCCACATATGAACGGGCTGGGCGGCGATGGCTTCTGGCTTATCGTGCCGCCGGAAGGCGAACCTGTCGCCATTGATGCCAGCGGCGCGGCGGGATCGCGCGCGACGCTGGCCGCCTACGACGGGCTCACGCAGATCCCCCATCGCGGCCCCCGTGCGGCGCTAACCGTCGCTGGCACGGTGAGCGGCTGGGACGAGGCGCTGAAGGTCTCGCGCGAGATGACCGACAGGGCGCTGCCGCTGGCTCGCCTGCTGGCCGACGCCATTGACTATGCGCAGAACGGCACGCCGGTCACGGCCTCTCAGGCCCACGCCACGGCCAGTAAATTCGACGAGCTGAAGGACGTTCCCGGCTTCGCGGAAACCTGGCTGGTGGACGGCAAGCCGCCGCAGGTCGGGAGCCGTTTTTATCAGCCCGCCATGGCCACGACCCTCACGCGCCTGGTGGAGGACGGCCTGGACAGCTTTTATCGCGGCCCGCTGGCGGAAGTCCTGGCGCGCGGCATGGAGACGCTGGATCTCCCCGTGACGCTGGCCGATCTCAACGCTCACGCCGCCCGACGCACCGCGCCGCTGAAGCTGCAGCATCAGCAGGGAGAGATCTTTAACCACGCCCCGCCGACGCAGGGGCTGGTCTCGCTGGCGATACTCGGCATTACCGACCGCCTGAACATGGCGGAAGCCGACGACGCCGAAACCCTTCACCGCATTGTTGAAGCCACCAAGCTGGCCTTTGGCCTGCGGGATGCCCACATCACCGACCCGCGCGCGCTGAAAACCGATATTCAGGGTCTGCTGGATCCCGCCGCTCTGCAGGCGCTTGCCGACAGGGTTGACGACGGCCGCGCCGCGCCGTGGGGAGCCGGCAAAGGCCCCGGCGATACGGTGTGGATGGGGGTAATGGATAAAAGCGGGCTCGCCGTGTCGTTTATCCAGAGTATCTATCACGAGTTCGGCAGCGGCGTGGTGCTGCCCGATACCGGCATCGTCTGGCAGAACCGGGGCGCATCGTTCAGCCTCGATCCCGCCCATCTTCTGGTCCTCGCGCCGGGCAAACAGCCGTTCCACACCCTGAACCCGGCGGCGGCGCGTCTGAAGGACGGTCGCGTGATGGTCTACGGATCGATGGGCGGCGACGGGCAGCCGCAAACCCAGGCCGCGCTCTTTACCCGCTACGTTGTTCAGGGCGTCCCCCTGCAGGAGAGCATCACCCGCCCGCGCTGGCTGCTGGGACGTACCTGGGGACAAACCTCGGACACCTTAAAGCTTGAAGGGCGTTTTTCACCCGAGACGGTCGCGCGCCTGCAGGCCCTCGGTCACGAGGTGGAGCTTTTCCCTGACTTTAGTGAAGCCATGGGCCACGCGGGCGCCATTGTCCACCACCCCAACGGGCTGTTCGAAGGGGCATTTGACCCGCGCAGCAACGGCGCGACCGCCGGATTCTGAGGAGAAAACAATGACGACACACCAACCCGACTGGCAGGCGTACCTGGCGCAGATGGAAACCATCCTCGGCGTGACGCTGGATGACGCCCGCCGCGCCGAGCTGCAGCTGCAGTTCAGCCGCATTGCCAGCATGGCCGCCCCGCTGATGGCGCTGTCGCTCGACGACCGCCTGGAGATTGCAGGAGTGTATAAAGCATGAGGCTACACGAGATGAGTATCGGCGCGATCCAGCATGCGCTGAACGCGGGAGAGCTGAGCGCTCGTGAGATTGCCCGCCAGACGCTGGAGGCGATTGCGCGCGTGAACCCACAGATCAATGCCTGGACCGCCGTGACCGAAGAACGCATGCTCGCCGAAGCCGATAATATTGATACCCTGCGACGGGAAAAGCGTCCCCTGCCGCCGCTGGCGGGCGTGCCTTATGCGGTGAAAAACCTGTTCGACGTTGCCGGTCACACCACCCTCGCCGGGGCCGATCTGTTCAGCCAGCGCCCTGCCGCCGCCGCTGACAGTTTCGCGGTGCGCCAGCTGCGCAGCGCGGGCGGGCTGCTGACCGGGATGGTGAATATGGACGCCTACGCCTACGGTTTTACCACCGAGAACAGCCACTACGGCACGACGCGTAACCCGCACGACCTGGCGCGCATTGCGGGCGGGTCGTCCGGCGGTTCAGCGGCCGCGGTGGCCGCCGGGCTGGTGCACTTTTCACTCGGCACCGACACCAACGGGTCGATTCGCGTTCCGGCCTCCCTGTGCGGCATCTACGGCCTGAAGCCCACCTTTGGCCGCCTGTCGCGATCCGGCAGCCATCCGTTTGTCGCAAGCCTGGATCATATCGGCCCCTTTGCCCGCCGCGTGTGCGACCTGGCGTCCGTGTATGACGCGCTGCAGGGCCGCGACACCAGCGACGGTTTTCAGGCCGAAAGCTCCCGGGAACAGACGCGCCCCTTGCTTGACCGCGGGCTTGACGGCCTGCGCTGCGCGGTGCTCGGCGGCTACTTCACCACCTGGTGCGACACGGACGCCAGAGACGCCGTGGCGCGGGTGGCGAAGGCGCTCGACGTGCAGGATGAGCTGCAGTTCCCGGACGCCGAACTGGCGCGCTCTGCGGCGTTTATCATCAGCGCCGCCGAAGGGGGAAACCAGTACCTGCCCGCGCTTCGCCGCGAGCCCGAGCGTTTTGAGCCGCACTCCCGCGAACGGCTGCTGGCCGGGGCGATGATACCCTCCGCCTGGTACATTCAGGCCCAGCGGTTTCGCGCTCACGCCCGGCAGGCGTTTAAAACCTTATTTGCGCAGGCCGACGTGCTGATCGCCCCGGCCACACCGCGCAGCGCCACGCTGGCGGGCGAGCAGACCATGGAAATTAACGGTCAGCTGCTGCCCATTCGCGCCAGCATGGGGATGCTGACTCAGCCAATTTCGTTTTTGGGCCTGCCCGTGACCACCGTTCCGCTGCGTACCGCGCAGGGTGCGCCTATCGGCCTGCAGCTGATTGCCGCGCCGTTTAACGAGCAGGCCTGCCTGCGCGTCGCGCGGGTTCTGGAGGAGAGCGGCATCACCGATGCCCGTCCGGCGGAGATAGCAGCATGATGAATCACGATGACATTAACCTCCCGTGGGTGGTTGCCGAGGTGACGGCCGCGTTTTACCGCTATGAGGACGCGCTGGTGAGCAACAACGTTGCGGTGCTGGACGAGCTGTTCTGGCACGACAAAAACACGGTGCGGCTGGGGGCGGGTGAAAACCTGTACGGGATTGATGAAATTCGCGCCTTTCGTGCGGCGCGCCCCGCCGCCGGGCTGCAGCGGACGCTGCGCCACACCGTCATCACCACCTTCGGGGAGGATTATGCCGTGTGCAGCACCGAGTTTACCCGGGAGAGCACAGAACGCATTGGCCGCCAGCAGCAGACGTGGGTGCGGTTTGCCTACGGATGGCGCATCGTGGCGGCGCAGGTGAGTTTGATGTCGTAGGCCGGGTAAGGCGCAGCCGCCACCCGGCAAAACATCGCACACTTACTTCTGAAACGGATGTACCTCCCGCCAGTGGTCGGCAATCTGCTGGCGGGTACAGACCCACACCCGCTCGTGCTGCTGCACATAATCGAGGAACCGTTGCAGCGCACGAAAACGCCCCGGTCGCCCCAGCAGGCGGCAGTGCATGCCGATGGACATCATCTTCGGCGCGCTTTCCCCCTCTTCGTACAGCACGTCAAAACTGTCCCTCAGATACGTATAAAACTGCTCGGCGGTGTTAAACCCCTGCGCGGTCGCAAAGCGCATGTCGTTCGCATCCAGCGTATAGGGCACAATCAGGTGCGGTTTACGGGAGCCATCGCTGCAGGCCACCTCCGTCCAGAAGGGCAAATCGTCGCCGTAGTAGTCGCTGTCGTAGTCGAAGCCGCCGTGCTCCACCACCAGTTGGCGGGTGTTGGGACTGTCGCGCCCGGTGTACCAGCCCGTCGGCGGCTTGCCGAACAGGTCGGTCAGCACCTGTACCGCTTTGTGCAGGTGTTCGCGCTCCTGTTGGATATCCATGTGCTGATAGTGGATCCAGCGCCAGCCGTGGCTGACCACGTCGTAATCAGCCGCCTTGATTGCCTCGACGATCTCCGGGTGACGCGCCAGCGCCATCGCCACGCCGAAGACCGTCAGCGGCAGGCCGCGTTTCTGAAATTCATTGTGGATCCGCCAGAACCCGGCGCGGCTGCCGTATTCGTAGAGGGAGTCCATCGACATGTGTCTGTCCGGGTAGCTGGCCGCGCCGATGATGTCCGACAGGAACTGCTCGGAACCGGCATCGCCGTGCAGAACGTGGTTTTCCGCCCCTTCTTCGTAATTGAGCACAAACTGCACGGCGATGCGCGCCTGATTCGGCCACCGCGCGTGCGGCGGGTTGCCCGCGTAGCCGCGCAGATCCCGCGGATAATCCTGTTCGAAAAGCCCCATTGCCACCCCCAAAAATTAAAATGGATTCAGTGCCTGAAAATGCCCGCTTAACGCTTTGTTCTCCGGGAACGCCAGATCCCCATGCTTGCTGGTCGACAACCCCAGCGCCACCAGCGATTCCACCATCTTCACCGCCGCGCTGACGCCGTCGATCACCGGCACGCGCAGCTCGCGGGTCAGCTCCTGCGCCAGCGTCGCCATGCCGCCGCAGCCCAGCACGATGGCGCCGCAGCCGTCCTCTTTCAGCGCCTGTATACAGCGCGCGCGCACTTTTTCCTGCGCCAGACCGCTACCGTCTTCCAGCGCCAGTACCGGAAGGTCGATGGCATGCAGCGCCGCGCAATGGTCCTGAAAGCCATACTGGTGCAGCAGATGACGGGCAATAATCAGCGTGCGCGGCAGCGTGGTGACCACCGAAAAGCGCGTCGCGACCAGCGTCGCCATATGCATAGCGGCTTCGGCGATGCCTATAACCGGCCCCTGCGCCAGCTCGCGCGCCGCCAGCAGGCCCGGATCGCCAAAGCAGGCGATCACGTGACCGTCCACGCCCTGCTCCCTGCCTTTTTTGATCTGTTCCAGGACACCAACGGCGGCGATGGCCTCATCAAAGTGGCCTTCTATCGACGGCACGCCCGCGCTCGGGCAGACCGCGAGGATCTCCGTTCCCGGTGCCGCCACCGCGCGGGCCGCCGCGCCGATGGTTTCCGTCATGGCGAGGCTGGTGTTGGGGTTGATCACTTGTATACAGACAGACATTACGACTCCTTGTGGCCGGCAAACAGCCGGGCAAAATCAGGCAGGCACTCGCCCGCCCGCTCGAAGCAGAGGCTGGCGACGATATGTTCAAAATGGTGCATTAATGCATCGCTTAGCGGCTGGAGCGCCTTCTGGCGCAGCAGATCCACCAGCTGCTCGTGATCGTTGCAACGGCAGCCCTGACGCCACGGCGCGCCCCAGGTGGCAATCACCAGCGAAGAACGCTGGCTCAGGCTGGTCACCATCTCAGTGAGCACCTGGTTGCCGGAGATGGCCTGCAGCTGAATGTGGAAATTGGCGGAGTGGCGAATCGCCGCCGGGCCGTCATAGGCCTCGTGCGCCTGCTGCTCCTGACGAATAATGGCCTCCAGCGCGGCAAGGTGCGGCGGCTGGCAGTGCGCCAGCACGTCCGGCAGGTTAGCGACCTCCAGCAGGGCGCGGGTGCGGAAGATGTGCCGCGCCTCTTCCACCGTCGGGCTGGCGACGTGTGCACCACGCTTGGGCGTCAGGGTGACCATTTGCACAGCGGCGAGTCGTTGAAGCACCTTGCGGATGCCCGTGCGGCTCACGCCAAAGACCTCGGCCAGCGCCTCTTCCGGCAATTTGCTCCCCGGCAGCAGCTGGTGTTCGACAATCGCGGTCATCAGCGCCTGGAAGATGGATTCGTCTTTATCATGCAGGTCTGGCGCGGTCTGCAGGGCGTTTAGGTTGTTCATTCACCACTCCGAATTTTACTTTCCGTTATCGAATCGTATACATAAAAATAAAATATTGCATACAAGATTTATTATTTTGGCCTGGATCCTGCAATACCGTTTGCACTCCCACTCAACGGGTTTTCATTCACAGGAGCAGGTTTCATGCCAAACAGTCAAAACGCACAGCAAGGTACGGCCGCTGATTCCGGTGCGGTTTACAGCCCACGTCTTTGCAATGAGGATCTGGCACCGACGCGTGACCAGAACTGGAGCTGGTACAACATCTTTTCGTTCTGGATGTCGGACGTTCACAGCATGGGGGGTTATGTTGTCGCCGCGAGCTTCTTTACGCTCGGGCTGGCAAGCTGGCAGGTGCTGCTCTGCCTGCTGGTGGGGATTTGCATCGTGCAGCTGTGCGCCAACCTGGTGGCCAAACCGAGCCAGATGGCGGGCGTGCCCTATGCAGTGATCAGCCGTCAGGCGTTTGGCGTCTTCGGGGCCAATATTCCGGCGGTGATCCGCGGGCTTATCGCCTTTGCGTGGTACGGCATTCAGACCTATCTCGCCGCCAACGCGCTGATGCTGGTGGCGCTGAAGTTCTGGCCGTCGCTCTCTTCACTCACCACCGGCGCATTCCTGGGCCTGTCGCATCTGGGCTGGATCTGCTTTGCCATTATGTGGGTCCTGCAGGCGATGGTCTTCTGGCACGGCATGAGCGCCATCAAGCGCTTTATTGATATCGCCGGTCCGGCGGTCTATGTGGTGATGCTGGCCCTCGCCGGCTGGATTGTATACAAGACCGGTTTTGACGGGATCTCCTTTACCCTCGCCAGCAAATCCCTGAGCGCGGGCGAGCAGACCTGGCAGATGATCACCGCCACGGCGCTGGTGGTCTCCTACTTCTCCGGCCCGCTGCTCAACTTTGGCGATTTCTCCCGCTACGGCAAAAGCATGGGTGAGATCCGCCGCGGCAACCGCTGGGGGCTGCCGTTTAACTTCCTGCTGTTCTCCATCGTCACCGTAGTGATTGTCTCCGGTACCCAGTCGCTGTTTGGCCGCATGATCACCGACCCGATTGAGACCGTCAGCCGCGTGGGCAACGATCTGGCCGTGGCGATTGGCCTGCTGACGATGATCACCGCCACCATCGGGATCAACATCGTCGCGAACTTCGTCTCCCCGGCGTTTGATTTCTCGAACTGCTCGCCGCAGAAGATCAGCTTCCGCACCGGGGGCATGATTGCCGCTGTCGGCTCGATCCTGCTCACCCCGTGGAACCTGTTCAACTCGCCGGAGCTTATCCACTACACCCTGGACGTACTCGGGGCGTTTATCGGCCCGCTGTTCGGCATTCTGATTGCCGACTTCTACCTGATTAAGCGCGGCAAGGTATCGGTCGACGATCTGTTCGACGACACGCCAAAGGGCAAATACTGGTACCGCAACGGCTTTAACCCGAAAGCCATTGGCGCGCTGATCCCGTCCGTTGCCGTGGGCCTGGTCATTAGCTTTATTCCGGCCCTGCATGAGGTGGCGAACTTCAGCTGGTTCATCGGCGTCTTGCTCGGCGGCGTGACCTACCGCTGGCTGGCGCGGGAAGAGCGCGAAACGGCAGGCGCAACGTCGTTCAGCTCCCGCGTGGCGACGCAAAAAGAGTAACCCCTTCCCTCCGGCCGCAGCGTATCTGCGGCCCGTTCATTCTGGCACCGTTCTTGCTGAGCCTTCTTACCCCCGCTACGCAAACACGAAGGCAGGAACCATGATGGAATACCAGACTGCGATACGCGGTGCTTTTTTTGATATTGCCCGGGTCTGCGACAGCGCAGACGCCATTGCCGAGCACGCGCGCCACCTTGAGGACGGACTGCTGTTTATCCAGAATGGAAAAATTCTGGCACAGATGCCGTGGCAGGAGGGCGAGCAGTATCTTGACCCGCACATAGGCTATACCGACCTGCGCGGCAGGCTGCTGCTGCCCGGTTTTGTTGACACCCACGTCCACTATCCGCAAACGGAGATGATCGGCGCCTTCGGCGAACAGCTGCTGGAGTGGCTGACCACCTACACCTTCCCGGTGGAGAGCCAGTTTTCCGATGAAGCCTACGCGAAAGAGATCGCCGAATTTTTCATACAGCAGCTGGTGAGCAACGGCACCACCACCGCGCTGGTGTTTTGCACGCTGCATCCGGAATCGGTCGAGGCGCTGTTTGCCGAGGCCCTGCGCCTGAACATGCGCCTTATCGCCGGAAAGGTGATGATGGACAGACACGCGCCGAACTACCTGAGCGAAGACGCGAAGCAGAGCTACCGACAGACACGGGCGCTGATCCAGCGCTGGCATCACCGTGGACGCCTGGGCTACGCCATTACGCCGCGCTTTGCCCCGACCTCATCCCCCGAGCTGCTTGCGGCGGTCAGCCTGCTCAGAGAGGAGTTTCCGGACACCTGGATGCAGACCCACCTGAGCGAAAACCCCAACGAAGTGGCTTGGGTAAGCGACCTCTGGCCGGAGCACGAGCGCTATCTGGACGTGTATCACCACTACGGCCTGACCGGCGAGCGCAGCGTGTTTGCCCACGCGATTCACCTTCACCACAGCGAGTGGCAGTGCCTGCATGACACCGGCTCGGCGGTGGCGTTTTGCCCCACCTCTAACCTGTTTCTCGGCAGCGGGCTGTTTCGCCTGCCCGCCTGCTGGCAGCACAGGGTGCGGATGGGCATCGGCACCGACGTCGGGGCGGGCACGACCTTCAGCATGCTGCGCACGCTGGGGGAAGCCTACAAGGTGGGCCAGCTTCAGAGCTACCGCCTGCGCGCCAGCGAGGCGTTTTATCACGCCACGCTGGGCGGCGCGCACGCCCTCCGGCTGGACGATAAGATTGGCAACTTCGCGCCCGGCAAAGAGGCGGATTTCGTGGTTATCGATCCTGACGTAACGCCGCTGCAGCGCCTGCGCAATCGCCGCTGCCAGGATATCTACGAGCAGCTCTTTGTGCTGATGACCCTGGGCGACGAGCGCAACATCAGCGAGACCTGGGTCAACGGCGAGCGGGTATGGTCAACTGCCCCGGTAGGTTGACCACCCGCCGGGCGCAATCACAAACGGCAGATGAAAATGCTCGTCTGCCGTTTCTCCCGTCACAAAATCAATTTGCGCACAGGGGTAGAGCGTGTCGCGACCGGTTTCGCGAAACCACGCGCCGATCTCCGCCACCAGTTGGTAACGGCCCGCGGGCAGAGAGGGAACGAACGCGGCGATGCGCCCCTGGGCGTTGGTCACCCCCGTGGCCAGCGTCTTCCCGCCCTGTTGCAGATGAACCGTTACGCCCTCTGCGGGTTTGCCCGCCGAAATATCAAGAATATGGGTGCTGAGTGTGCTCATTCGCTAATGACTCCTTCCAGCCGTAGCAGCGTAATTTCCCGCAGCTGTTCCAGCGCAGCACGGATTTCCTGCGCGTCGCTGTTTTCCAGCCGCGCGTGCAGGGCCTGTAATATCTCCTCGCCGCTGCGGCCCTTCGCGCGGATCAGAAAGACGCGTCCGAAGCGGGCCTCGTAGCGGGCATTGCCTTCACGCAGCGCCTGCGCAAGGGCGGCATCGCGATCGTTCACCGCTCCCTGCTCCTGGCGCGACAGCGCCGCCTCCGCCTGTGAACCCGCGGGCTTTTCCCCGATGCGCGGATGGGCGCTCAGGGCCTGCGCCAGCGCCGCTTCGTCCCAGGCGTGCGTCAGCGCTTTTGCCGTACTGAGCAATTCTTCCCGGCTGGAGTATGGCCGCCCCAGAGCCAGCGCATCGGCCCAGCCGGGGAGCGCCACGCAGGGGTGAATCAGCGCTATCGCCTTTTCGTGGGGAAGATGATTGAACTCGTGCAGTGCGATCATAGCGTCTCCTTTGTTGTCTTCCTCCAGGTTATTGCACAAACCACGCCACTCTTGAAGCAGATGTGAAACAGTCGATTCCGGATGGCTGACCAGGAAATTTTTGATTCAAAAAAAGGCACGCTCACCGCGTTTGCGCACCTTAGCAGTGCAAACCTCTCCCTCACAACGCCGTTTTCGCCACTCTGCAGCCTGGTACGCAAATTGCTGAACGTCTTTACACCCTGCAAAAGGAGAGAAGCATGAGAGCAATCGTTATTGGCGCGGGTATTGGCGGCCTGAGCGCCGCCGTCGCGCTGAAAAAAGCGGGCATCGACTGTACCGTATTTGAAGCCGTAAAGGAGATCAGGCCCGTCGGGGCGGCCATCTCCATCTGGCCTAACGGCGTGAAATGCATGCAGCACCTCGGCATGGGCGACATCATCGAGACCTACGGCGGACCGATGCGTTTTATGGCCTATAAGGATTACCGGCGCGGCGATACCCTGACCCGCTTTAGCCTTGCTCCGCTGGTTGAGCGTACCGGCGGGCGTCCCTGCCCCGTCTCGCGCGCTGAGCTTCAGCGCGAAATGCTGGACTTCTGGGGGCGCGACAAAGTGCAGTTCGGCAAGCGCGTCGAACGCGTAAATGAAGACGACTCGGGCGTGAGCGTGACCTTCACCGACGGCACCACGGCATCCGGCGATTTCCTGATTGCCGCCGACGGCAGCCACTCGGCGGTTCGCCCGTACGTGCTGGGGTATACCCCCGAGCGCCGCTACGCGGGCTACGTGAACTGGAACGGGCTGGTGAAGATTGACGAGGAGATCGCCCCGGCGCACCAGTGGACCACCTTCGTTGGCGAAGGCAAACGGGTGTCGCTGATGCCCGTCTCCGGTGGACGCTTCTACTTCTTCTTTGACGTGCCGCTTCCTGCGGGTCTGGCGGAGGATCGCACCACCCTGCGCGCCGATCTCACGGGCTACTTCCGCGGCTGGGCGCCGCCGGTGCAGACGCTTATCGCGGCGCTGGATCCTGACACTACCAACCGCATTGAGATCCACGACATTGAGCCGTTCGATACGCTGGTGCGCGGCAACGTCGCGCTGCTCGGCGATGCCGCTCACAGCACCACGCCGGATATCGGCCAGGGCGGCTGTGCGGCCATGGAAGACGCCGTCGTGCTGGGGGAATGCCTGCGTGAAAACCACAGCATCACGCTGGCGCTGCGGCAGTACGAGGCGCTGCGCTGCGACCGGGTGCGCGACCTGGTGCTGAAGGCGCGTAAGCGCTGCGACGTCACCCACGGCAAAGACATGGCGTTGACGCAGGCCTGGTATCAGGAGCTTCGAGAGGAGACCGGAGAGCGCATCATCAACGGTCTGTGCGAGACCATTCAGGGCGGCCCGTTAGGCTGAACGTAAGAGGGATAATGATGAAAAGAGAACCGACTCCACCCGCCCACTGCACGTTTGAGCCAGAGGACTGGCTGCGTCTGGCGAAATGCTGGCATCCGGTCGCGCGTGCCTGCGACGTCGGTCCGGCGCCGGTCAAGGCGACGCTGCTGGATGAACAGCTGGTGATTTACCGGATTAACGACCAGGTCGTGGTCGCCCGTGACGTCTGTCCGCACCGCGGCGTGCCGCTGACGCTCGGCTTTCACGACGAGCACGGGATTATCTGCCCCTATCACGGCTTACGCTTTGGAGAGGACGGGCGCTGCAACCGTATTCCCTCCAGCCCCGACCAGCCCGTTCCGGCGAAGCTGAACCTGATTAACTACGCCGTGGAGGAGCGCTTCGGCCTGATCTGGACCTGCCTGGCCTTTGACCCGGAAAACCCCGTGCCGCTGCCCGCCATGCCGCACTGGGATGACGACGGATTTCAGCAGATTAACTGCCCGGCGTTTGAGGTGAATGGCTTTGCCGGGCGACAGGTGGAGGGGTTTCTGGACGTGGCGCACTTTGCGTGGATCCACACCGATACCTTTGCCGATCCCAATAATCAGCTTGTGCCCGCCTATCAGCCGCAGGAGACGCCGTTCGGCTTCGTGGCGGATTACTGGAGTTCAGTGAGCAACTATCCCGCCAGTTCCCCCGTGCAGGCGCCAGAAGGCTTCCAGTGGCTTCGACATTTTGAAATGCATCTGCCGTTTACCGCCACCCTGACGATTCATTTTCCGGGAGAGTCGAGACTGGTGATCATGAACGCCGCGTCGCCCGTGTCGTCGCGCGTTACCCGCATGTTCGCCCCTATCGCCCGCAATTTTGATCTGCATATTCCGGTGGAGGACGTGCACGCCTTCAATCTGCGGATTTTTGAAGAGGACCGTCTGATGGTGGAAACCCAGCGCCCGGAAAGCCTGCCGCTGGACCTGACCCTGGAAGCCCATATCCCCGCAGATAAAAGCTCGATTGCCTACCGTCGGGGACTGAAGAAGATGGGCTTTGGCGAGTTTTTCCTGGTATGACGGAGGCCGCTATGCTGAGCGTAATTGTTGACGGGCTGTGGCGTGAGGGCGACAAAAGCCTCGCCGTCAGGCTGGTGGCTGAAGACGGCGAAGCGCTGCCGCCGTGGCAGCCCGGCGCGCACATTGATGTCCACCTGCCCTGCGGCGTGGTGCGCCAGTATTCCCTGACCGGGGCCTGTGAGGAAGAGGGCTATCTGATCTGCGTGGGGCGGGAAACCGCCTCGCGAGGCGGATCGCGCTACGTTCACGAGACGCTGCGTCCGGGGCAGAAGCTGCTAATTTCAGCCCCGCGCAATCTGTTTCCGCTGGTTCAGGCAGAACGGGTTTTATTGCTGGCGGCGGGGATTGGCATTACGCCGCTGTATGCGATGGCCCTGCAGCTGAAGGCCGCCGGCATGTCGTTTTCGCTGCACTATTACGTCAGGAAGCGCGAAAGCGCGGCGTTTGCGCGCGAACTTTCGCAGTGCGGTGAGTGCATCATTCATACTATCAGCCCGCGCACAGCTCTGGCAGAGCATCTCCCCATGCCTGAAGCGGGTTTGCGAGCCTGGGTCTGCGGACCTGCGGGGTTCATGGAAAAAGTGCGTGAGGTCGCCACGGCAAAGGGATGGGATGACGCCCATCTTCACAGCGAGGCGTTTCAGCCCGCATCCCCTGCCACAGGCGACGTCGCGGGCGAGATCTTTACGGTCAAGCTGGCCTCCACCGGGGAGCGCTGGCCGGTGCCTGCGGACAAAACCATTGCCCAGGTGCTGCAGGCAAACGGCGTGGACGTTCCGCTGTCCTGCGAAATGGGGATCTGCGGCGCCTGCCTGACGCCGGTGATTGACGGCGTGGTGGATCACCGGGACAGCGTGCAGTCGGAGGCGGAAAAAAGCGCAACGGACCAGCAGGTGGCGCTGTGCTGTTCGCGGAGCCATTCCGGGGAGCTGGTGATTGGGCTGTAAACCACCTGCACAGTCTTTCTTGCCGGGTGGCGCTGCGCTTACCCGGCCTACATTGTGCAAATCGCACAAGAGCTTATGGATTACCAGTACGGATGCCAAATCTGTCGCAGCCGCGCCAGCAGCTCAAGATAGAAATAGTCCCCCCAGCTACAGCACTGATCGACCCCCTTACCGCTGCCCATATGATAAACCGAGTGCTGCAGCAGCCCTTCGGTTGGATCGTCGTCATGAGCAAGGTAGTTATCGGTCAGCGACAGCGCGATACGCAGCGCCATCTCTTCATAATATGCACGGTTTGCGTCGAGCGTCGGCAGCGCCTTAACCAGCTCCAGCAGGCCACAGGCGGCAATCGCCGCCGCTGAACTGTCGCGCACGGCGTCGGTACCGAGCAGCGCCAGATCCCAGTGGCAAACATCATCTTCCGGCAGACGGTTGAGGAAGTAATGCGCCAGGCTGCGCGACAGCTCAACCATCTGCTTATCGCCGGTGTGCTGATAGCTGAGCAGGAAGCCGTAAATGCCCCATGCCTGGCCGCGCGACCAGCACGAGGTATCGCTGTAGCCCTGATGGGTGTTGCCAAAGCGCGGCTCGCCCGTCTGCACATCCATATAGTAGGTGTGATAAGTCGAGGCATCTTCACGCACGATATAGGCCGCGGCCTGTCCGGCATGAGCCGTCGCCGCCTGCGCATAGCGCGGATCCCCGGTCTGTTCGCTGGCCCAGTACAGCAGCGGCAGGTTCATATTGCAGTCGATGATCATTCTTCCCTGCTGCTCCGGGTCGTTTAAATCACCCCATGCCTGAATAATGTTGGCCGTCGGGTTAAAACGCTCCATCAGGCGCTCGGCTGCCAGCAGCGCCGACTGGCGAGCGGCTTCGTTGCCGGTGAGCCGCCAGGCGCTGATGCAGGAGAGCGAATAGAGGAACCCGAGATCGTGCGTGGCGGTGTCGATGCGCTGCTCAATACGCCGGGCGAACGACGGTAAATAGCGTTCGGCGGCTTCGCGATAATGCGCTTTGCCGGTCATCTCCCACGCCAGCCACAGCTGGCCAGGCCAGAAGCTGGTGGTCCATTCCACGTTATCGGTGCGCGGCCAGACCCCCTTCTCACAGGCCTCACCGGGGAACTTATCGCCGAAGGCGACAATATTTTTGTCGAGCTTGCGCGTGACGCGGGCTAACGCCGCTTCCAGCTTCTGGCTCAGTGCCAGGCGATCGACCTGATGCAGTTCGATTGGCCGCAGCGCTTCGGTGATAACAGATTTGGTCATAACAACTCCTGAATTAATGTTTGGCTGGTTCAACCGGGGCGGTATCTAAAGCCGGAGCAAAGGATCGTGAGTCATTGCGCGTCGACTGGCAGCGCGACAGCGTAAAGGCGGAAATCAGCGTAAATACCAGGGCGCAGCAGCCCATCAGCAGATAGGTATGCTCAAAGCCAATCCTGTCGTACAGATAGCCGGCAGGTGGGGCGACCACAATCGAACCCACGTAAATCATCGCCTGGTAGCCCAGCAGGTACATCGTGGCGTTAACCCGACGATGGAAATGTTCGGCGATGTATTTGAAGACCGAGATGAGCAGCAGCGCGATCTCGACGCCATAAAACGGTTTGATGATGGAGATAACAATCGGGTCGCTGGTCAGCCCGGAGGCGATCAGCCGCGCTCCGACCACGCAGCCGCAGAACAGCAGGCCGCGCTTGGCGCCATAGTGATTCACCAGCCACGGGATAAACATCATCATCACGAATTCCATCCCCGACTGGACGGTACTCAGGTAGCCGTACCAGGCATTCCCCTGCTCTTTGGTGGCGAAGAACGACACGAAGTAGCGCGGGAACTGCTGTTCGGCGATAAACATCATCCACGCCACCCCGGCGACGTAGAGGCTGAACATCCAGAACTTGCGATTTTTCAGCAGCATCAGCACGTCGGCGAAGACGATCTTATTAGCGGAAATGACGCTGTTATTGCGCAACTGCTCGTCGCCGATTTTGAGGCTAATCAGCACCAGCAGCATCAGTACCGAGGTCCCGCTGCTAAGCAGAAAATTGGCCAGCGGGGTGACGTTAAACAACAGCCCGGAGACCGACGCCGCCATCGCCCAGCCCAGCGAACCCCACATTCTGATGCGGCCAAACTCCAGCCCGTACAGGCGGCTAAAGCGGTCGGCATAAGATTCAGACGCCGCCACGCCGGCGTACCAGCCCAGGCTCAGATACAGCGCGCCGATGATAATCCCCGCCATCGCATGGCTTTGCAGCAGCGGCTGGTACACCAGCGCGAAGAACGGCGCCATCAGCGCGGAAATGGCGCAGACAAAATAGAGCAGCCACTTGCTCATGCCGATTTTGTCCATGATGTAGCCGTACACCGGCTTCAGAACCACCGCGAAGACACCGTTGATGGCGAACACGCTGCCGATGGTGACGCTATCGAGGCCCACTTTCTGGCTCAGCCACAGGGCGTACAGGCCAAAGCTGGATGACCACGTGAAGAAGTAAAGGAAAATAAAGGTACTCATTTTGTACTGCGCGGCGCGTACGGACGATGATGTGCTCATAGCGATGCCTCCGGAGCCAGAACGAGCGTCGTTTCTTGTCGTGCCGTCACGAAGCGTACCGCGTCATCGCTAATGAAGGCCTGCGGGCAGCGTTGCGGATCGAAGTCAGCGGCATTTCCCGCCCACACCGCGCTGATTAACACATGCTTACCGGGGTCGAGCTCGCCGCGCAGCACCGGCACCGCCGCGCGCTCGGCGAACAGCAGATTACTGTTTGGCGGCGTCACCACCGTCTCGCCGCGGCGGGCGTGCGGGTGTAGACAGAAAATGGCTGAGACATCCCGGGCACTGCTTAACCAGCAGGCACCGTCACTCTCGTGTTCCTGCGGCTGCGGGCGGTTCGCCAGGCTAAAGCCACCCTCCGCGCAGTCCAGCGCGCGCCGGGTATTGATGCGATGGACGCGTAGCTGCCAGTCGCCCAGCGCCAGCAGCCAGCTCTCAATCTCCACGTCGCGCCACGGCAGCCAGCGGCTGTAAATGGTGCCGTTAGAAGTGACCACGTGCTGGCATTCGCGGCGGCCACGCCAGTAGTTATCCTTTTCGGCCAGCAGCAGCATCGAATCGGGCGAGGCATGGTTCAGACCGTAGCGCCCGCGTTCGATGGTGAAGCCAAAGCGGGTGGAATAGGCAAATTTGCAGTATTTCGCTTCGGTATTCACGAAGTTGTTCAGCTCCAGCTGGCCGGACGTCAGCATCCACAGGTGATCGGGCTGATGCACCACCACCTGATCCGCGTGGGCTATCGTGTGCTGCGCGGGCAGCGGCGGCAGCGGCAGCTCAGCCGCCTGCCAGAAGGCATCGCCCTCGTCTAATGCCAGCACCAGCAGGGTCTTCAGGCCCCAGTACGGCGAACCCGGCGCGTTGTAGTCTTCCGCCATCGCCAGGTTCGGATAGCTGTAGCCGACGCTGAGCACGCCGTCGCGGTCGAACATCGGCTGCTTTAGCCACCAGCGCAGATGACGCAGCACGATGCCCTTCATCACCCCAGGCGAAAAGACCTCCAGCCCGGCGAAGGCCGCCGCACTCCAGAACGCCGCCTCGGCAAAGCGGTAGGTCAGGCTACGGCCAAACGGGATCGCCGCGCCGTCTTCGGCAAAGAAATGGATGAAGTCAGAGGAGAAACGTGCGGCCCGCTGACGCAGCGTTGCACAGCGCTGTGGATCGACCCCGGCCATGAGCTTCGCGTAAATCAGGCCATAGAAATGGAAGCCCATCGAGATGTAATAGTCGCGCGGCCGTCCCGGACCATCAGCGTACCAGCCATCGCCGAGGTAGTAGTGCTCCATGGCAGCAAAATGATCTTCCAGCGCCTGCGGGTTGGTCGGCATGCCGCAATAATGGAAGCCGACCTGCACCAGAATCGGGAAGAAGTGCCAGTTGTTATCGGGGATTTCCCGGGTCTCGCACTGCTTTAGCCAGCGCCATAAATGCTCTTTCTCCGTCTCAGTGAAGTGTGCCAGTACGGTTTCACCCGCCAGCGCCAGCAGCAGCCCGTAGGCCGCCATCTCGACGATTCGCTGATCGTAAGGCCCGACGTCGCCCCAGTAATCGGCATGCTGCGGATCGGTGCCGTTTTTTATCGCCTGTAAATAGAATGAGAAGTGCTGCGGCTCGCTGCCGCCAGCCAACAGCGGCGTCACGCCCCACAGCAGGCGGGAAAACGTTTCCATGTTCGCCACCTGCTGGCCGTAGTGAGCGGTAAAGTTCGCTAAATCAATGCGGCTGGCGTCTTTTTTAAACCAGGGCGACACCGCGTTCAGCATGTCGTTAACCAGCCGTAGCACCTCTTCCCGGCTTGTCAGTGGGTTATCCAGATGAATATTTTCAGGTTGCACAGGGTCCTCCCGCATTACACGAGGGTAGAGATAAGTTATTGTTATTAGGCTTTTTAAAGCCACGAGTGCGACGTCTGAATGAAGAGTAACTGCTTTTATTCCCGGCGCTGAGTGAGCAGACTCACAAAATTAAACCGCCATTTCATTTTTGCTGGATTTTGTCGAACGCGAGGGGGATAAATTACAAATGATGGCCTAAAAATTTAAATCTGTTGTCCTGGAGGTAATATGGGTGAAACGCAGCTGCTGGAACGAATTACGCTCGATCGGCAGGCCATTTCTTTTAACCGCATGTCCACCACCAGCGCGATTTACTACCACTGGCATCAATGCGTTGAATTGCTCTATATCTCCAGCGGCTACGGCATCGTGGTGGTGGATAATCAGCACTACACCGCCCGTCCGGGGCGATTATTTATCTTCCCGCCCTTCCGTTTGCACAAAGTGCAGGTCGATCATAGCGATAAGAATTCCTATCACCGCACCACCATGCACATTGAGCAATCGGTGGTCGAAAGTGCGCTCGGCGCCTTCCCGCGCCATCAGGCCCGGTTCGCCGCGCTGGCCGCCAGCAATCTTCCGGCGCAAATCTACGATCTCAGCGAGCATGCGGCGTTTATCGAAAGGATCCTTGAACAGTTTCAGCGCCTGGAGGGCAACGAGCAGACCGAGGCGTGCGAGGTGGCCTTTCTGATGATGCAGCTCATGACGTTTCTGCCCGAGCAGCCGCAGCCATACCCGCCGCGCCAGCAGACCGTCGCCTCGCGGATTATGAGCTGGGTCGAAGCCCACTATGCCAGCAAGTTTTCACTCGACCAGCTAGCGCACGACCTGGGGCTTTCGCGCAGCTATACCTCACGCATTTTTCGCCAGCAGACCGGCGGTAGCATCCACGAATATTTGCTGACCCGGCGGATAAAAAGCAGCTGCGAGCTGTTGCGGTACAGCGATGAGCCAATTGACGCTATTGCGCTCGCAGTCGGGTTTAGCGAGGTGACCTATTTCATTACCTGCTTTAAAAAGATGATGCGTCAGACGCCGCTGCAGTATCGGCGCAGTATCCGCTGCACCAGAATGCCCTGTTAAGGGGGGGGTTGACCGCTGGCCCAAAGCTGGACGCTTTCCGGCGTCCAGCCTGGCTGGGGTTTTTGCCTTTCCGTCATGCCGGAACGGGCAACTCAATGCCGCTTTGCGCCAGTTGCCCCATCTCGCAGTACATTGCGCAGGCCGCGCTGACGATAGACATTGCCAGCGCGGCACCGCTCCCTTCGCCAAGACGCATGTCAAGATGGATAAACGGCGCCAGCCCAAGGTGCTCCAGCGCGCGCCTGGCCCCCTTTTCTGCGGAAAAATGAGAGGGAATACAGTAGTTCTTCACTTCTGGCGCAATCTGACAGGCGGCGATGGCGGCGGCATACGAGAGAAAACCGTCTAACACCACGGGCAGTCCGCATGCGCCAGCGCCCAATATCACCCCGGTCATGCCCACCAGGTCATAGCCGCCGACTTTGGCCAGCACATCAACCGCATCGCGCGCATCCGGTTGGTTTATGCGTATCGCCTGCCGGACGATGGTTTCCTTATGCTGCACCCGGTCCTGCGGCAAATTGGCTCCAATCCCCACCACATCATGCGGATCGCTGTCGGTCAGCACGCTGATGATTGCCGAGGCCGGCGTCGTATTGGCAATACCCAGCTCGCCTACGCCAAAGACGGAGATCCCCTCCTGCGCGCGTTTTTTAACGAGGCTGGCACTCGCCAGCAGCAGGTGCTCGGCATCCTGACGGCTCATCGCCGGACCCTGAGCGATATTTCCGCAGCCGCGCGAGAGTTTAAGGCTGAGCATATTGTCGATAGGCTCGCCGTCAATACCGATGTCAACGGGCAGTACCGACGTCTGGCTATTGCGGGCCAGCACGCACACTCCGGTCAACCCCTTTTGCATATTGACGGCCTGAAGCCAGGTCACCACTTTCGGCGTCACGGCCACGCCTTCATCAAACACGCCATGGTCGGCGCACATGACGATAATCTCTTTTTGCAGATTATCGAGCCTGTCGATGCCCCACATTCCCGAAAGCTGTATTGCCAGACTTTCCAGCCGACCCAGGCTGTTTGTCGGCTTTATTAAGCCATCAACATGCCTTGAGGCCGCCTGAATCTTCTGTTTATCAAGCGGTCTGATGGCCGCCGCCAGCGCCTTCACTGTCCCCATCCTCATCACCCTCACTCTTCTGTTTGCCAAACGCTTCTGCCATTAAATACCCGTAACACCCAATGCCCGCCCCGATTTTCAACGACCGTGTAGGCATCGTGACTGAACGGGAAATGCCACATCGCCGCCACGGGCATCCCTAACCAGGTTGCCAGCAACAGGCTCAGCACGCCCTGATGCGCCACAATGAGCATGTCTTCGCGCTGCTGCAGCTGACTCATCTCATCCGCCGCCGCCCTGACGCGCGCGGCGAAATGCGGGAAGGCTTCGCCGCCGTCTGGCGTTGCGTTTTGCCAGTCATCCATCCAGCGCTGCCACGACGCGGGACTTTCTTTTTCGATGTCGCTGAAGTGACGCATCTCCCATTCGCCAAAATCCAGCTCGTTAAGCCGCGCATCGACGTGAACATCATGGGCTGTCGGCACGATAATCCGCGCCGTTTGCTGCGAACGCTGCAGCGCGCTGACGCGCGCGCGCGCGAACGCGACCCCGGACAGGTACCCGGCAACACGCTGGCTTTGGGCAATGCCCTGCGGCGAGAGCGCCAGATCGGTACTCCCGTAAAATACGCCGCTGATGTTAGCGGCTGTTTGACCGTGACGAACCAGAAAAAGACGCATACATCAGACCCACAGTAGCGACAGCAGGAAGACCATTTCACCGATCTCCTCCATCGCGCCCAGGGTATCCCCCGTCAGCCCGTCCAGTCGGCGGCTTAAAAAGGTCTTTACCGCGTTGACGACCATCCAGGTGATGACGCTGGCGATAAGCCCGTGCGCCCCGGCCAATAGTCCCACGAGCGCCACGCCGATGCAGAGGGTGATGACCGTCTCTTTGCCGCTGATATGGCCAAGATAGGCGTTTGCCATTCCAGCCCCTTCGCGCGCATAGCGCTGCCGGTACATGGCCAACACCATTGCCGTTCGACCGACGATCGGCGCGCAGACCAGCAGCGCAAACAGGGTATTAACCGGAAGGTGGGCCAGGGAAATTACCGCAGCGACTTTGATAAGGATGCAGAATACAATGGCCAGACCGCCATAGGTTCCCAACCGGCTGTCGCGCATAATCTCCAGCATCCGTTCGCGGGTGCGGGCAGAAAAGACGCCATCGCAGGTGTCCGCCAGACCGTCCAGATGAAACCCGCCGGTCAGCAGCACCAGCGCCAGAACCCAGGCGACCGCGCCGATATAGATCCCCCCGCCGGTCTGGCTCACCGCCAGATAGCCCAGGGCAGCCAGCACGCCAACGATCAGGCCCACTACCGGGAACCAGGGGACGCCACGGCCATACTGCGAAAATTCAACGCCGTCGCTCCACTTTTGCGGCACCGGAATGCGGGTAATGAATCCCAGCGTCGCCCACAACATTTTTAACGGCATTTAATCTTTACTCCAATTCCCGAGACAACCAGCCACACTTCCTGCGCCGCCTGCGCCAGCCTTTGGTTCGCGCGCCCGGCAATATCGACAAAATGACGCGCCAGCCGATTCTCTGGCGTGATGCTCATGCCCAGCTCATTAGTCACAATATAAACCGGCGCCGCCGACTGCTGGCAGGCCGCAATCAGGTCGTCCACCTGCTGTTGCAGCACCGCCTCAAGCGCGGAAAAATCGAGGGTCTCCGGCGACGCGCCGCCGCTGGCGTCATAGAGCAGGTTCGACAGCAGGGTGGTGACGCATTCCAGAACCACGCCTTCGCCCGGCTGCACCTGGTGGCGAATCACGTCGCCCAGATCGCGATACCCTTCCCAGGTTCGCCAGTGCGCAGGACGCTGGGCGCGGTGCTTGTCAACGCGCAGCGCCATCTCTTCATCGGTAATCACCGACGTCGCGATATACAGCACGCGCTCGCACTGCTGCGCCGCCAGCTGCTCGACGTGCGCACTTTTCCCGCTGCGCGCGCCTCCGGTGACCAAAATCATGCGCCTTCCTCCTGATGCTCCCGCATTATTTGATAGATCTTTTTAATATCAATATGTTCTCTCATCGCGCTCGCCAGGATATCAAACTGTTGCGCTTTCCAGGCGGCGTAATCTACCGCAACGTCTAAGGGCGCCAGTCCTTTGCGCTGGCGCAAGCCGTCCACCATCGCGCGCGTGAAGGCATCGTTATCGAATAGCCCGTGTAGATAGGTCCCTATCACCTGCCCGTCAGCGCTGATGGCACCGTCCGCGATGCGCTCGCCCTCTTTTTCCAGAAACAGCGCCGGGCTACCGTCGGATGTCAGTTGGGTCTCTCCCATATGGATCTCGTAGCCCTGCACCTTAATGCCCGCTGCCGACTTAAGCCACGCCGGGAGCGCCGACGCCATCTGCGCCGAGACCTGCGTCGTGGTTTTTCGCTGCGCGAAGCGGGTCACGGTATGGAGCAGACCCAGCCCCGGCTGGGTTCCCAGCCCCGACTCCACCTCATCAATGATGGTATCGCCAAGCATCTGGTAGCCGCCGCAAATGCCCATGACGGGCACGTTCTGCTGGTGGGACTGGAGCACCGCGTGCGCCATGCCGCTTTCCCGCAGCCAGGCCAGATCGCCCAGCGTATTTTTACTGCCGGGGAGAATCACGAGATCGGCCCCCGCCAGCTCCTGGGGATAACGGACATAGCGCACGCGAACATCGGGCTGCGCCGCCAGGGCGTTAAAATCGGTGAAGTTGGAGATATGCGGTACCTGCACCACGGCAATGTCGATATCGCGCTGGGCGGTTCGCAGGTATTTTCCCTTTTGCAGCGCCACACCGTCTTCATCTTCCAGATCCACATCCAGCCATGGCATCACGCCCAGCACCGGCACGCCGGTCAGGTTTTCTATCTGCTCAATACCCGAGTAAAGCAGCGCAACATCGCCACGAAATTTATTGATGATGACCCCTTTCACCCGCGCCCGCTCGCGATCGTGCAAAAGCGCCAGCGTGCCGTAGATGGCGGCAAACACGCCGCCTCTGTCAATGTCCGCCACGAGGATCACCGGGCACTGCGCCATTTCGGCCATCCCCATGTTGACGATATCGCGATCGCGCAGGTTAATCTCCGCCGGGCTGCCCGCGCCTTCCAGCACCACCACGTCATACTCTCCGGCCAGGCTGTTATAGACGTCGCGGATCTGCTCCCGCAGGCGCGGTTTGTACTCGTGGTAGCTGACCGCATCCATATCGGTTGCCACCTGCCCCATCAGCACCACCTGCGCTTTACGATCGCTGGTCGGCTTTAACAGCACCGGATTCATCCGTACGTCCGGCGTTATCCCCGCCGCCTGAGCCTGAAATATCTGCGCGCGGCCCATCTCTTTTCCCTCCGGCGTAATACCGGAGTTGAGCGCCATATTCTGCGACTTAAACGGTGCGGTACGCAGGCCATCCTGATAAAAAATCCGGCACAGCCCCGCCACCAGGACGCTTTTACCCACGTCAGAAGCGGTGCCCTGCAACATAATTGCCTGCGTCATGAGGCCTCCTTCATTACGTTTTTTTGTCGCATACGGCTGAAAAATTCATCTTCGGTTTTACATAACGGCAGGCCAAGCTGCGCGTGCAGCTTGACGAGCCAGGGCTGCGTTAATCCGGCCCGTTCAATCAGTTCGCCGCGGGCAAAGACCTCACCCGGCGCGCCGTGCGCCAGCACTTCTCCCTGACGCAGCACGTAGACGGCATCGCTCACTTCGTATATCAGGTCAATATCATGACTGGAGATCACCACGTGGTTCCCCTGCGCCACAATGCGCCTGATAATCTCGATCATCTGCGTGCGTCCTGAAGGATCAAGCCCGGCCGTGGGCTCGTCCAGCAGAAGATAGCGGGCGCCCAGCACCAGCGCCCCGGCAATGGCGACGCGCTTCTTTTGCCCGTGGCTCAGGCACTGGATCGGCTGCTGGCGAAAACGCTGCGCGTCAACCAGCGTCAGCGCATCGTCGACGCGCCGTGCAATCTCCGGTTCCGCCACGCCCAGATTGCGCAGGCTGAAGGCGATGTCGCTATCAATATCGGTATAAAAGATCTGCTGATCGGGATCCTGAAACACCGTTGCCACCTGCTGACGGAGCGCCAGCAGTCCGCGCTTGCTGTAGTCCAGCGGCTTCCCCTGCCACAGCACCGCACCCTGCTGCGGCTTCAGCAGGCCGCTCAGATTCATAAATAACGTCGACTTTCCGCAGCCGTTAGCTCCGACCAGCCCGGTGACGGGATGGGTCGAAAAATCCAGCGTCAGCCCTTTGAGCACCTGCGCCTCCTGATAGCGAAACCAGAGATCGGCGGTGGTAAGCATGGTGCGATTCCTTACAGGGGAAAATCACCCTGATAGAGTTTAATATCCAGCGTGGTCGCCATCTGCTGATAGCGAATCAGCACCCGGGTAAACAGCAAACCAACCAGCATCGCCAGCGAGCGATAGCCCTTTGGCAGGCTACGATAGCCAAAACGCAGCGTCTGCGCGCGGTGAATTGCCAGCGCTTCGTCTAACAGAATAAAAATAAAGCGCCAGGTCAGCAGGATCTGCTCGGTAAGCAGGCGCGGCACGCGCGCCCGCTTAAGCAGCACAATCAGCTGCGGAAACGGCAGGTTCAGCACCAGCCAGAAGGTCGCCGCCAGCGCGGCAAGGCTGCGCCAGAAGGTTTCATTGGCGGCAGTCAGCCCGGACGCGGTTATCCCCAGCCAGTAGTGCCCCACCGGGACGCCTGCCGCCAGCGTGTTCGGGTCACGGGTGACGCTAAAGAGGATCGTCAGCACGCCGACCAGCAGAAAGCCAAACGGCAGCGCCATCCAGCGGCACCAGCGCCAGAAGGTCATCCGCAGCAGCCAGCAGGTCAGTCCCGCCGTCAACGCCAGGACGATCCCCTGCCCCAGCGGCGGCAGCGCAAACGCCAGCGTCATCAGCGCCAGCCAGAGCAGAAACTTGCGTTCCGGCGCAACGTGAGCCCAGCGGCTCTGATAGCTTAGCCTGTCAAGCCCGGTCATCACGGCGCTGTCTGCCTTTGGTGTAGCCCAAAATATAGAAAATCACCGCTGCGCCAATGGAGCCCTGGAGCGTAAACAGCAGGCTTTCAATTTCGCCGCTGGCGGGTTCATAGAGCGGCGTGAACCACGGCGTGTAATGCGGCGCCACAACCTGAATTTGATTTTCGGCTTCACCATCCGAGCCGCCAAACTCCCCCCCGTGATCGATAAAAAATGGCAGTACGATCAGAGCAAGCACCATCGCCAACAGCATCAGCGTCTTTTTCATCTCAGTGTCCTTGTGCGGTAATCAGCTGACGTTTGGTCAACTGGTCATAAATCATGACGGTTAACAGTCCCTCCGCGATGGCGATGGGGATCTGCGTCAGGCAGAAAATGCCCATGAATTTCACAATCGAGCCCGCGGCACCCGTCGCCGGGTCCGGGAACGCCGCGCCAAGCTGGACTGAGGTGACAAAATAGGTCACCAGATCCGCCAGCATCGCGCACAAAAATACCCCGACATCACGACGGAGCCCGGCACGGCAGGCCATTTTCCACACCATGTACCCGACAACCGGCCCAATCACCGCCATCGACATGCCGTTCGCGCCAAGCGTGGTTAACCCGCCGTGCGCCAGCAGCAGCGCCTGAAACAGCAGCACGATGGCGCCGAGAATGGCGACGACGCCCGGCCCGAACAGAATCACGGCGAGCCCCACGCCGGTCGGATGCGAGCAACTGCCGGTCACCGAGGGGATCTTCAGCGCCGACAGCACGAAAATAAACGCCCCGCACAGCGCCAGCAGGACTTTCTGGTGGCTATCCTCCTGCACGATACGGCGCAGGCGCACCAGTCCATACCACAGACACGGTAAGAAGATCAGCCACCACGCCAGCGCCCACATGGGCGGTAAAAAGCCTTCCATGATGTGCATCGCGAACGCCTGCTCCGGCACCACCATCAGCAATAGCGCCGCCGCCAGGCCACTTAATGACAGCTGTTTAAGCTGTTGTTCGAGTTTCATTGCGCATACTCCCACTGTTTGTTGACCAGAATGGTCGAGAAATAGGGTAACGGCTGGTCGTCAGCAACCTCATCCAGATGCCGCCAGCACTGCTCGCCGGGGAGCGTGGCTTCTGACATCATCAGCGCGCAGTTCAGCAGCCCGGCCTGCGTCAGCAGCGCTTTGATGCGCGCAAACCGGCCATAGACCTTCATCAGCACCAGGCTGTCGTGCTGCTGCAGCGCCTGCGCAATCTCCGCTTCCGGCGCGGTGCATGCGATCACCGCCAGCGACTGCTGTTCCATCGCCAGCGGCGTTTTGGACCGCGCGGCAATCGCGGCAAACGACGTCACGCCGGGCACAATTTCCAGCCAGTCCGGGCTGCCGATGCGCTGAAGTAAGAACACCCAGGTACTGAACAGCATCGCGTCGCCCAGGGTGATAAAGCCAACCAGCTTTCCGTTGTTCACCTCCGTTACTAACGCGTCGGCCACCGCATCCCACACCGCCTCCTTTTCAGCGCTGTCGGCGCTCATGGGAAAGTGGCAGCAGCGGATTTCAGTCTGCTCACCGACATATTCACGAACGATAGAAAGCGCCAGACTGTCGCCCCCTTTTCGTCCCGCCGGGGCGTAGAGAATATCCAGCGAACCGAGGATCCGTGAGGCGCGCACGGTGATAAGGTCAGACGCGCCCGGCCCGGTACTGAGGGCGTACAGTTTGCCGCTCATGCTGCCTCCTCCATCGCCACGCTCAGCGCCTGCTGTAAATGGGCGACGAACATCGCGCGCACCGCCGGGTTTTCGCCCAGCCCGCTTAGCCACGGCGTTGCCGGGATCCCGGCAGCGTTAAACAGCGTCTTCCAGGAGTCCTCGTCATCAGAGGCCATATCGTTAATGGCGTGATCGCCCGCCACCAGCATCAGCGGCATCAGATGCACGGCGGTGACCCCTTGTTTACAGAGGCTCTCAATCAGGATGTCGACTTCCGGATAGCTCTCCACCGCGCCGACGCGGGCCGGGAAGCCCTGGGCCATCATCATGTGGTCGAGACAGGCATAGGCCGCAAAGGCGTGATGGCTGGCGCCGTGGCCCATAAATACCACTTTTTCCGTGGCCCCAAGCGTCGGCATCTGCTGTTGTAAGGCGCACATTAGCTGCGCGTAATCGTCGTGGCTGCTCAACAGCGGTACCCCCAGCGTCAGGCGGGTAAAGAGCGGGCGCAGGCTCTGCACTTCACGGACGATTTTCTCGTACTCATCGCCGTTGATGATGTGCAGGGACTGGATCGCCACGTCCTGATATCCCTGAGCCGCAAGCTTTTTCAGCGCCTGCAGCGGCGTATCGATCTCAATGCCGTCACGCTGTTTGAGCTTGCGAATGATCATCCCGGAGGTGAATGCCCGAAACAGCTCGCGGTCAGGGCAGCTTTCCGCCAGCGCACGCTCGCAGGCCACAATGTTTTTCTCGCAGGTATCGTGGTAGCTGGTACCAAAGCTGACCACCAGAAGCGCCTTTTTCATCTCTAACTCCTTAAGCAGCGGCCAGCCAGCGGGCTAAGCGCCCGGCGAATGCGGCCTGACTTTCCAGTAACTCTTCTCCCGTCACCAGCGGCGCCGGGCGTGTAATCACGATGCAGGGGATGCCCGCATCCAGACAGGGTTGAACCTTTTCCCGATAGCCGCCTTCCGCACCGGACGCTTTGGTGATCATCACGTCAGCCCGGCACTGGCGATAAAACGCCGCGTTAAACTCAGCGCTGAATGGCCCGCACATCGCGAAGATCTCGGTAACGCCAAAGCCAAGCCCGGCGCATTGCTCAAGGACCTCGGGCACCGGCAGCACCCGGGCCAGCAGCGTTTTCTCCAGCAGCCCGGCGCGCCAGCGCGCCAGATCTTTACTGCCGGTGGTCAACAGCACGCGTTCGCCCAGCCGCCGCGCGATGTCGCAGGCCTCTTCTATGCCCGGCACGCTGTAGAGCAGCGGATGCGTCAGCTCGCTGAGCTGTTCGGGGCGCTGATAGCGGCTAAGCAACACGCCCACCGTTTCACAGGCCGCCAGGATGTTGCGGCTGACCACCTCAGCGTAGGGATGCGAAGCGTCAATCACCCAGCGGGTCCTGTTTTGCGCAAGCCAGTTAACCATCTGCTGCTGCTCCAGGCGGCCACAGCGCACCCGGCCGTTAATGTCGCCCGCCAGCCGCTGCCCGGTGGCCGTCGCCACCGACAGGGTGTAGGCCACGCCGGCCGCATCCAGCTGCTGGCAGATCGCGCGGGCATCGCTGGTGCCGCCCATGACCAGCACGTCGCCATAGTTCACAGCACATAGCCCCGGGGTGTGATCATCAGCCCCTCCTGAACGTAGGTGGCCTTATTTCCGACGATCACCAGGCTTGTCATATCGACCGGCTCAAAGTCCATGTCGCCCAGCGTGGTCAGCCACTTCTCCTGCTTTTTGCGCCCGGCAGACTTCACTACCCCTACCGGCGTTTGCGGGCTTTTGCTGGCGGACAGCAGCTCAAACGCCCGTGCCAGATGGCCCTCGCGACCCCGGCTGCGCGGGTTATAGAAACAGATGACGAAGTCCGCTTCTCCCGCAGCAACAATGCGTTTTTCAATGACCGGCCACGGCGTCAGCAGATCGCTTAAGCTGATGTGGCAAAAATCGTGCATCAGCGGCGCGCCAAGCAGAGACGCGGCGGCGATACTGGCCGTCATCCCGGGGATCAGGCGAACCTCAACGTCCAGCTTCTGTTTGCTGACCAGGTCCAGCACCAGCCCCGCCATGCCATAAATACCGGCGTCGCCGCTGCTGATAAGCGCGACGTTATGCCCGGCCTGCGCCAGCTCGATCGCCGCCTGACAGCGTTCAATCTCTTTGCACATCCCGGTTTTGATCACCTGTTTGTCGCCGGTGAAGGCCTTCACCAGATGGGTATAGGTTTTGTAGCCAACGATGATTTCTGCCGCCTGCAGCGCGTCTACGGCTTCCATGGTCATCATGGCCTGCGAGCCCGGGCCGATTCCAATTACGGTTAACATCAGTGTGAAACTCCCAAAGTGATAGTGACGCCCTGTTCGCGCAGGGTTTCTCCTCGTAGTTGCCCATGGCTCAGCAGCCACGCTGCCGGTCCCGAGACGCTCCCCACCCCAACCGTCTGGCGTACAAACGGTGAAGCCGGAAAGCGGTGTTCGTGCTCACGCAGCGCGTCAGCGGTAAAAGTTTCAAACGGCACACCCCAGCAGGCGGCAAGCTGAAGCAGGCCCGCTTCGTCTTTTTTAAGGGAGACGCTGCCAATCGCTTTCAGCGCCAGCGGATCGAACTGATGCGCCGCAAGCTGGCGCATTAACAGGGTCGCCAGCAGCGGATACGGCGTGTCGCGTCGACAGCCGATGCCCGCCACGACCCGCTGGGGAACCAGCGTCCAGTGCGGTAACGGCAGTTCCGGCAGCGTGTTGCGCAGCGTAATGCACACCAGCGCATCCAGTTCCGGGAGGTGCTGCAGGTCGCTCACGGTGATAAACCCGCGCCGATCGCACCGGCTGACGTCGTCGTCGAGTTCCGCATCCCACCACAGCCCTACCCGCTGATGACTCACCAGCATCTGGTTGACGATTTTCACCGTCGTTCGGAAATCGCGCATTCGGGCATTCAACTGGAAGGCAAGGGTATCCAGCGCGGCCATCTCGTTGACGTCCGTGGCGGTGGTAATCACCGGATCCGCCCCCAGCATTTCCGCCAGATAGCGGGTCAGCGCATTCGCCCCGCCAGCATGGCCGGAAAGCAGGCTAATCACGTGCTGCCCACGCTCGTCGATCACCACTACCGCCGGGTCGCTCAGCTTGTCGTGGATGAGTGGCGCCAGAACGCGCACCGCAATGCCGGTGGCGCCGATAAAAATCAGCGCCGGGTAGCGCGTGAACGCCTCGCGCACCGCCGGGGCAAAGCCGCCATCGAAGGAGATAAAGCCCTCTTCCCGCAGGCCCTCGCTGGTAAAGCAGGTGACCGGCAGCATTGCCGCCAGACGCTTCGCCAGCCGCACGCCGCCCGGCGTCAGGCAAAACAGCGCGATGGGCTCAGGCTTTACGGTATTCATGGCTAAAATCCGCGGCATAGAGTTTTGAGTAGTGATACTCCTCGCCCAGGAACTTCCCGACCAGAATGAGCGCCGTTTTGCGGATCCCCGCCTCGCGTACTTTGTCGGCGATATCCGCCAGCGTGCCGCGGACGGTGTGGCTTTCCGGCCAGGTCGCTTTATAAATGACGGCAACGGGCGTGGTGGCCGGATAACCGCCTTCAATCAGGCGTTCCGCCACCCGGTGAATACGCTGGACCGAGAGATAAATCGCCATCGAGGTCTGATGGCTGGCAAATGACTCCAGCTGTTCACGTTCCGGCACCGGCGTGCGGCCTTCGAGGCGGGTAATAATCAGGCTCTGCGAGACTTCAGGGACGGTGTATTCCACCCCAAGCTCCGCCGCGGCGCCGAGGAAAGCGCTGACGCCGGGCACCACCTGCCAGGCAATGCCGCGTTTGGTCAGCTCTTCGCCCTGCTCGCGAACGGAGCCGTAGAGCGAGACATCGCCGGTCTGTAAACGTACCACCGTTTTTCCGGCCTTCACGCCCGCCGCCATCAGGTCGATTATCTGTTCTAAATGGAGTTCCGCGCTGTCGTGGCATTCGGCTCCCTGCGGGCAATACGCCAGCAGCTCGGTATTGATCAGCGAACCGGCATAGATAACCACCTGCGCCTGCTGCAGCAGCCGGTAGCCCTTGAGCGTGATGAGCTCACGGTCACCAGGACCGGCACCGACAAACCACACGCAACGGGAATCAAACGTCTCAGACATGGTGTTCTTCCTTCTGACAGGCGATAACAAAAACGGGATTATTCGGTTTGAAATAGTGACCGCTGCCGAGCGGGGTCAGCGCGGAAACCTGCATTTGCAGGCAATCAATGTTCTGGACGCCGATCTGCTGCAGATGGGCCATCGCGGTAGTGAGGTTTTCCATCAGGATAAACGTCATCACCAGACGTCCGCCGGGATGTAGCTGGCGCAGGGACCAGTCAATAAGCGAGGTCAGATGGCCGCCGCTGCCGCCCATAAAGACCGCATCGGCCTTATCCGCCACCGGTAACGGCGCAACGCCCGGCAAAATCGCGATATTGCGACAGGCAAAATGCTGGCGATTTTCCGCAAGCAGCTGCAGAGCCGCAGGGTTACGCTCTATGGCCGTCACGTGCAGCGAGGGAAACAGCAGCGCCGCCTCTATCGACACGCTCCCGGTTCCCGCACCGACGTCAATCAGGTGGCTGGCGCGATGCAGCTCGAGCTTCGTGAGGGCCAGCGCGCGTACCGCCTCTTTGGTCATCGGCACCGTTTCGCCGCGCAGAAACAGTTCATCTTTCATCGAGGATCACCACCGCATTCATCTCATAGTCGGCACTGACCTCACTGACGGGCAGCCAGTGGATCCGTTCATTTTCCATCGCCAGGTTTTCACCAATCACCATCCAGCGATGGCCCTTCCCGCGCGCCACCAGCTGCGCGGCAATCTCTTTCGGCCCGCACTGGCTATCGGTGACCATCGCCACTTTGCGATGCCGTGCCAGCTCGTCAACATTTACGCTGCGGCCATGGCTGCTGGTGAGCCACATCTCATTCATATCAATGCCCGCCTGCGCGCACAGGTACTGCACCGCGCTGATGCCGGGAATAATGCGCACGCGCGCCATACCGAAATGCGCCACCATCCGCGATCCGATGCCGTAAAAGAGCGGATCGCCGGAGGCCACAATCACCACCTTTTTCTCCTGACGCGCCTCAACCCAGGCCAGCAGCGCCGGAATGTTGGCCCCCAGGACAAACGTCTCGCCGCAAAACGCCGGGAACTGCAGCAGATGGCGTTTTCCGCCGACCAGCGCATCGGCGCGATCGATAGCTTCACGCGCGGCGGGCGTCATCAGGCGCAATCCCGCAGGCCCCATTCCCACGACCGTTAACATTGCAGCGCCCGGGCAATCGCCTCGACCGGGCGGTTGCTGCCCAGCACCTGGTTATCAAAGGAAAACAGAATGGCGTCACAGGTCGGCGGATTTTTGGTAAAGCGCAGCATCTGCATTACGCGCAGGCAGATCCGTTCGGCGAGATGGCTGTAAAGCGCCTGAAAACCCCAGGTTTCGATGTGTTCCATCGCCGCTTCGGTGGTATCGCACTCGCTGACGACGGTGAGTAATTCCAGCGGCGCACCGAGCAGCGCCAGATGCGCCACCAGCGTTTCCATACGCGCATCGGCGATATGGCTGTGGGTGTGGAATATCCCGGCGGCAATTTTGATGAGCTTGCCGGGATGGCCGACCAGCACTATCTGGCGAAACCCCAGCCGCACCGCCTCTTCAATCATGTAGCCGACAAAGTTGCTCATGGTGACCACGACATCTTGATCAATGCCCATCTGCTCGCGCACAAAGCGCTCGCCATGATTGCCCGGCACCAGCACGACCCGCTCCAGCCCGGCCGCGCGTTTAATCTCCAGCTCCAGAGAAAGCGAGCGTTTCCAGCTCTCCTCTGACATCGGCGTGACAATGCCGGTGGTGCCGATGATCGAAATACCGCCCAGGATCCCGAGGCGTGAGTTGTAGGTTTTCTGCGCCCGCTCTTCGCCTTCAGGGGCGAAGATTTCCACGTTGGCCCCGCGCGTCGGGCCAATCGCCTCGCGCACGGCGGACTCAATGGTGTGACGCGGCGTGCGGTTGATCGCCGCGCTGCCGATGGGCAGGCCGATGCCTTTGCGCGTCACGGTCCCCACGCCCTCGCCGCCCGCCAGCGTAATCTCGCCGCTGTCGTTGAGCGTCACGCGGGCGAAAATCAGCATGCCGTGGGTGGCGTCAACGTCATCACCGCCGTCTTTGCGGATGGCCGCAATCGCCTGCTGCCCTTCAATGTGCGGCGATTCCACGTTCAGACACAGCGTGACGCCGGAGGGTGTCACAATGGAGACCTGATGAATCAGGTGCTGGCGCAGCACCATCAGTGCGGCGACTTTCGCTGCCGCGGTCGCGCAGGAGCCGGTGGTGTAGCCTTTACGTAATGCCTTCCCGTTATGCCATACCGGGGCATCGAAGGTGGAATCGCTCATCGCGCCCCCTGCAGGTAATAGAGCATGGCGTTTACAATCGCCGCCGCCACATTGCTGCCGCCTTTGCGCCCGAGTGCCGCAATCGCGGGCAGATGGCTGTGCGTCAGCGCCTCTTTCGATTCCGCCGCCCCCACAAACCCCACCGGGACGCCCACCACGCCGCTGACGGCAACATCATGCTCAAGCAGGCGAAACAGCGCCGTGGGCGCATTGCCAAAGACGAAGATCTTCTCGCTCTCTTCCGTCACCGCGATATCCACGGCCGCCATCGAGCGGGTGATTCCCTGGGCCTTTGCCTGTGCCACCACCCGCGGGTCGCTGATATAGCAGCGGCATTCGCCCCCGAACGTGGCCAGCAGCGTTTTGTTGATCCCGGAGAGCGCCATCGTGGTATCGGTATAGATAACGGACGGGCGACGGAGCGCCGCGCAAAGCTGCTCCAGCGCGTCATCTGAAAACCAGAGAATATCCAGCCAGTCGAAATCTGCGGTGGTATGGATCACCCGCTTGACGATCGCCTCATGCAGCGGGCTGGCGAACCGGTACTCCGGCCGCGTTTCGCGAATGATTTCGCCAATGATGTCGAAACTTTTGGCTTCAATCGCCTGGGGTTGCTGGATGTATTGCATTGTCTTTTGTCCTCAGGCCACGCCAGCCATCAGCCAGCGTGCTGCGATAAACAGCGCCAGCGCCAGGGTGGAGGAAACCCACATCAGTCGAATCGTTCGGGAAATGTCGTCTACCGCAATCGGGCGCAGGGCGTCGCCGATCCACGGCTTTTCCACGCGCTGGCCAAAATAGGTGTTGGGTCCGCCAAGCCGGATGCCCAGCGCACCGGCAACCGTTGCTTCAGACCACGCGCAGTTGGGGCTGCTGTGGTTATAGCGGTCGCGCCAGCCGACGCGCAGCGCGCGGGAGGGATCCTCGCGGCATAGCCACGCCGCAACGCCCAGCAAGAGCCAGCTCAGGCGCGCGGGGATAGCGTTCGCCACGTCATCCATACGGGCGCTGATCATGCCGATCGCGCGGTATTTTTCATGCTTGTAGCCCACCATTGAATCGAGGGTATTCACCGCCTTATAGGCCATCGCCAGCGGCGCGCCGCCCAGCAGGAGGAAGAACAGCGGGGCGATAACGCCGTCGACCGTGTTCTCCGCGACGGTCTCCACCACCGCCCGGTTGATCTGTTCCGGCTGAAGCTGAGAGGTATCGCGCCCCACTATCCAGGAGAGCTTTTCGCGGCTTTCATCAAGGTCGCCTGCCCGCAGCGGGCGTTCAACGTCCCGCGCGGCGTTTGCCAGACTGCGCCCGGCCAGCACGGTAAATATCATCCACACCTCAATCGTCCAGCCCAGCCAGGGATGCACCCACCGTCCGAACGCCAGCACGCCCCAGGCTATGCCCCAGGTCAGCCCCACGACGGCCAGCCACATGACGCCGCCGCCAATGCGTAACGCCGCGTCGCTATGGCAGCAGCGGCGAACACCCCGCTGCACCGCATTGATCAGGTTGCCTATCCAGCGCACCGGATGCGGCCAGCGTTGCGGGTCGCCGATGATGACATCCAGCAACCACGCGACGCACCATGCCATCAGGGTCATAGCGCCCCCCTCGCCGCCGTCAGCCAGCGGCTGAGCATCGTGGGGCGTTGGGCAAAGTGGAGGTGCAGGTAGCTTGCGAACGTGTTGCCAACCTGCCAGCCACCCGCCCATTCCTGCATCGTCACGCCATCGCGCACTTTGCGGCACGCCAGTACCGCAGGGGTTTGGGGGGAGAAGTCGGAATAGTGAAACTCATGCCCACGCAGCACCTCCCCGCTATCGGCCAGCAGCGTGGGCTGGCGCGCCTGCGCCTCACAATAGCCAAAACGGGTCAGCCGTTTACCCATCCTGCTGTGGCCGGGGATAATATTAGCCATCCGGTGGGTGACCCCCTCGCTATCTTCCAGCGTGCTGCCGAGGTACATCAGCCCACCGCACTCGGCGTAGATCGCCACCCCGCGCCGATGCGCCTCCCGCAGGCTGGCGAGCATCGCGGTGTTTTCCGCAAGCCGTGCCGCATGCAGCTCCGGGTAACCGCCCCCGAGCCAGACCATCTGGCAGTCAGGTAAACGGCTATCGCGCAGCGGGCTAAAGCGGATAATGTCGACCCCGGTACGTTCAAGCAGCGTGATGTTATCCGGGTAATAGAAGTTGAAGGCCTCGTCATCGGCCATCGCGAGCGTTAACCCGCGCCCGGCGTCCCCGTCAGGGCGCGCGGGCCAGGCGCCCTGCGGCAGCGACGCCATCTGGCTGAGCGCGAGAAGTTGTTCAATATCCAGCGTACGTTCGAGAATGGCGGCAAAATTTTGCCAGGTCTGCGGGTCCGCGGCCGACTCCCGGGCGGTGACCAACCCAAGATGGCGCTCGGGCAAACCGACGCCCTCAACGTGCGGCACATAGCCCAGGACGGGTAGCGTGCAGTAGTGCTCAATGGCCGTTTTGAGCAGCTGATAATGTGATTCGCTGTTGACGCGATTGACAATCACCCCGGCAATATTGAGGGTAGGATCGAACCGCTGAAAGCCCATTACGGTCGCGGCAATCGACGTAGATACCGCCTTGCCGTCCACCAGCAGAACCACCGGACAGCCCAGCTGTTTTGCCATCGCGGCGGTGCTGCAATAGTTCGGATCGGTGCCGTAGCCGTCATACAGCCCCATCACGCCTTCAATGACCGCGATATCCGCCTGCTGCATATGCTCGCAAAACAGCGCGTTGAGTATTGGCTCAGGAAGCATGAAGCTGTCGAGGTTGCGGGAGGAGGTGCCGCTGACTTTGGTATGCCAGCCGGTATCAAGATAGTCAGGGCCCACTTTATACGGCTGGACGCGTAATCCACGCTGTTTTAACAGACTCAACAGGCCAAGCGTCACCGTGGTTTTACCACAACCGCTTCCGGTACCTGCCAGAACAAACGCGTACTGCTTTGCCGCCATGACCCCGATCCTGTCCAGGGTGGTTGGGAGGTATAGATACACGTCGTCCCAGTCTTTCGACTGTATGATGCATCAGTACAACCCACTTCCCACCGAAGTTGTTGAACGTTCCCGACAGGCAGGTCTTCTGGCTTAGCGTCCTCCTCGCCCGTCCTTCCCAATCTCACGATCAGTGGTCATTACGGGGTCGTCAGCATCACAGCAGCGGGGGCTGCGGGGGATTGTCACCCCCTTCCCTGCCACAAATGTGGCAAAACCTGTCGGCTTACATTATGAGAAAGAGTTCGTTCTCAAAACAGCAATGCTATTTGCGGCGCTTCAATTCACCTTAGGCAAATACTTAACCACAAATGAAAACCATGCTGAGTAAAACGTGGCGCCAGAATAATTGACGCCTTTCTCAATAACTCAACGTTTTATCACAAAAAATAAAAAGCAAAGATAATCACGCTTAAAATCTCAATATTTATTGTTCTATGACAAGTTATTGCACTACTTGATATTTTTTCATTTTATTGTGATCAAAATTCATCAGGATATTAAAGCCCGGTAAAAACATAATATTGCTGTTCAACGTAAGTCAGTGTGATTTCATTGATGCATTACGCGTTCAGCAGGATCGCAAAATAATATGGAGACTATCCAGGTCGTAATTTGCGGTATATCAAGGTAAGAGGAATATCCTCATGACACTATGCTCCAGGAATTTCTGACCAGTAAGGTGGAAACGTGGCTGTTGCGCAATGCCCCGCGTCGTGCGGTGAGCTTATCCAGGGCTGGATTTTGGGCAGTGAGAAGCTGGTCTCCTGCCCTGTCGAATGGTACAGCACCGTTGAGGTGAGCCACGGCTCACCCTTGGCGGATGAACGCCCGCTGTCGCGCGCGATGGTCGAGCGATTGTTGCAGCACTGGCACTATCCGGCGCAGCTAAGCCTGGATATCCGCATTGACGTGCACTCGACCATCCCGGTTGCCAAAGGGATGGCCAGCAGCACCGCGGATATCGCCGCCACCGCCGTCGCCACCGCCCACCATCTGGGGCGTCAGCTCGACGAAAGCACGCTGGCAACGCTTTGCGTTTCGCTCGAACCCACCGACAGCACCGTGTTTCGCCAGTTGACCCTTTTCGATCATAACGACGCTTCCACGCAGATCGCCTGCGACGTCCAGCCCGCTCTCGACCTGCTCGTTCTGGAAAGTCCGCAAACGCTGCGTACGGCAGATTACCACCGCATCCCGCGTCAGGCGGGGCTACTGGCCGGTTCGCCAGCGCTGGAACGCGCGTGGGAAAAAGTCCAGGAGTCCTGCATAACGCAAAACCCTTATCGGATGGGCGAAGCGGCCACCCTCAGCGCCATTGCCAGCCAGACGCTGTTGCCTAAACCGGATTTTGACGCACTGCTCTCACTGGTGGAGGAGTGCGGTATTTACGGGGTGAACGTGGCGCACAGCGGCAGCGTCGTGGGTCTGATGCTGGACAGAAATAAAGACGATGTCGATTATGTGAAATGGCTGCTGGTAAAAAAACAGCTCACCCGCCACTGGCCTGAACAACACCTGCTGCGGATGGTAAAAGGCGGCGTGACGCTACTCTGACAGCAGCCTGTGCTGAATGAGCCACTCGACCTGCTGCCTGACCTCCTGCTCGTGCTCCTGCGCTAAAGCCTGCTGCAGCGGAGCATACCGGAAGAACGCGGCCCAAAATGCACGCTTGCGCTCCCGGTCACCGCATGCGCGATTAATCCGTTCACGAAGCGTCCCCGCCAACTGCACGCTTTCCCGCATGCCCGGAGGAAGGTGGGCGGCGACATGCGCTTTGAGGATCTTGCTGTACACCGGCGCGTTGCCCCCGCAGCTCAGCGCAATAATGACCGGCGAATGGTCGATAATGGCCGGTGAGATAAAGGTGGCAGTCGAAGGATCGTCCGTGACATTGCAAAAGATACGCTCCGCGCTGGCGGCCGCGGCGACCTGACGGTTCACCTGCGGATCGCTGGTCGCGGCAATGACCAGCCAGCACGACTGCAGATACTGCGGCGAAAACGTCGCCGGAAACCACTCGATGTCACCGCTCGCGTGCAGGCTGGCGAGTTCCGGCGTCAGGGTGGGCGCAACCAGATGCAGCACCGCCCCGGCCGCCAGCAGCCCCTTCGCCTTATGCGTCGCCACCTGCCCGCCACCGACGATCAGGCAGCATTTCCCCTTCAGGTTGCAAAAAATCGGGAAATAGTCCATAGCCTTAGCCTTAGCCTTGTAAAACGTGAGTCAGCGCGGCAATAAACCGGCGGTTCTCCGCCTCGGTACGGACGGCAATCCGGTAGTAGTCGCGATCGAGCCCTGGATAGTTTTCGCAGTGGCGGATAAGGATGTGATGGCCGAGCAGCGCCGCCTTCAGGTCGAAACCCGGACGCAGACAGCGGAAGAAAATAAAGTTGGCCTGCGACTCCCAGACCGCCAGCGATGAAAAGCGCGCCATCGCCTGCCACAGGAAATCCCGCTCCCGGGCGATAAAGGCGTGGCTGCGAGCAATATAGTCCTCATCCGACAGCAAATGTTGCCCCACAAGCGCCGAGAAGGCATTCACGGACCAGGGCTCACGGGTGCGTTTCAGCTGGTGAATGGTTTGCGTATTGCCGCTCAGCAGATACCCAAGGCGCAGCCCGGGAATAGCAAAAAACTTGGTCAGGGATCGCAGCAGGTAAAGATAGCGTGACTCCGCCAGCCGCGGCGCCAGCGTGGAGCCCTGCGGCAGAAAATCGATGAACGCCTCATCCACAATCAGCGCAATCTGCAGCGATTCGCACAGCGAGGCCAGCCGGTCGAGAAGACCGGCATCAGGCATGAGTCCGGTAGGGTTGTTTGGCGTCGCGATAAACAGGCAATCGGGCCTGTGCGCGCGAACGGCGTCCAGTATGGAAACATCCACCTGGAACCCGTTCTGCTCACTCAGCGCATAGTCAATTATCTCGCAACCCTGCTGCTGTAATGCCCGGCGATATTCGGCAAAGCCCGGTACCAGCAGCATCGCCCGGCGAGGGGCAAGCGTTCGCACCAGGCCATAGATCAGCTCCGTTTCGCCATTCCCGGCAATCGTCTGGTCATAGTCACACCGGCTGGCGGTGGCCAGCGCCTGATGAAGATGGCGGTATTCAACGTCCGGGTACTGCATGATGATATCCAGATGGGACACAATGAGCGACCTGACGCGATCGGGCAGCCCTAACGGATTGATGTTCGCGCTAAAGTCCACCAGCAGCTCGGGAGCGATCCCCAACTGCAGCCCCGTTTCCAGAACGTTACCACCATGCTCACTCATTCGTTTCACTCGTCCATTTCGAAAATGTCAGGATAACATCAGACCACAACCTGATTCAGCGCGATATGTGATGCGGTAAACGCCAGTATCTCCTGCAGGCTGACCACCTCACCGATGACGATAAGCGCCGGAGCATGCAGTTTTTGACGTTCAACCTCGAGGTGGATATCGGTCAGCGTACCTTTGGCGATCTGCTGACGAGACTGGCTGGCATACATCACCACCGCCACCGGCGTTTCAGCGGACATGCCTCCCTCGATGAGCTGCTGGCAGATTTCCGTCAGCCGCGTCATTCCCATCAGAACGATCAGCGTTCCGTTGATTTGCGCCAGGGCATGCCAGTTTTGCGGGTCGTTCCCCTGGCACATATGACCGGTCACAATATGAAAGCTGGAGGCGTAATGACGGTGCGTGACCGGGATCCCGGCATAGGCCAGTCCGCCAATTGCGGAACTGATCCCCGGCACAATTTCGAACGTCAGGCCGGCTTTCGCCAGCTGCTCGGCCTCTTCGCCCCCGCGGCCAAAAACGTAGGGGTCCCCGCCTTTCAGGCGCACCACCTGGCGCCCTTCCCCGGCATGCTTGACCAGCAGGGCATTGATTTGTTCCTGAGGCACCGGATGATGGCTTGGGGTTTTACCGACATCAATAATCAGACAGCCTGCCGGAGCCTGAGCCAGAAGTTCAGGGTTTACCAGGCGATCGTGAACAATCACCTCCGCATGGCGGATACAGTGCAAACCTTTTACCGTAATCAAAGACGCATCGCCAGGCCCTGCCCCTACAAGCCAAACCTTCCCTTTACTCATCGTTATATCCTCAGATTAAATATTTAAAGACGCAAGAAAGCGGGTAATTAAAATTAGTGCTGAATTATACATCCCCTCCACACGTCAAAAATTTGATGTATTTATCACTCTTTCTTAATTTTACGAATGGCGTTTATGACCAATATCAATAAAACAGTGAATACCGCCTTCCCTCTGCCATTACGACATTATTGCTTTGGTCATCATGCTTAAAAAAACATATAAATCGCCTTCAGCAATAAAACAGGCGCGCGATCACAAATATTAAAATGGTTTTGTCAGCGACGTTTACAGATAAATATCAACCCTAAAATAAAGCGCACACAAGTAACTGATATAAATCATTTTTCAATGCAACATCATTACCATCATCATTTTTGGAAGGATTTTTTGAAAATAGATCAATTGCATCCCTTTCGTCTTCAAAACACACTCCAACACCATCAACAGACCCAATGTACATTAATCGTTTTTAATACCCATTTTATTTTCACTATCAGCCCTACAGAGGATTACCCATGAAGAAATCAACACTTGTTATTGGCGTCATTGGTGCTGACTGCCATGCGGTAGGCAATAAAGTTCTGGATCGTGTTTTTACTTCCCATGATTTTCACGTCATCAATCTTGGTGTGATGGTGAGCCAGGATGAATATATTGATGCGGCCATCGAAACGGGTGCTGATGCTATTGTCGTTTCATCCATCTACGGCCATGGCGACATCGACTGCCTGGGGCTGCGCGAGCGCTGCATCGAACGCGGTATCGGCGACATTCTGCTTTTTGTTGGCGGTAACCTGGTCGTGGGTAAGCACGATTTCGCCGATGTCGAAGCCAAATTCAAAGAGATGGGTTTCAACCGCGTGTTCGCTCCGAGCCACGACCTGGAGGACGTCTGTCAGCTGATGGCGAACGATATACAACAGCGTCAGCGCGTTGAAGAGCTCTGTCTTGAAGAGGGCTTCTGATGCAAATCGTCTCAGTCGACATTGGCTCGACGTGGACCAAAGCCGCACTCTTCACGCCGGAGGGTGATGCGCTAACGTTGGTCAACCACGTTCTGACCCCGACGACGACCCACTATCTGGCGGAGGGTTTCTTTACCAGCCTGAACCAGGTGCTAAACGTTGCCGATGCGCGACCGTTGCTGAACAGCGGGGACGTTACGCTGAAATACTCGTCGTCGGCAAAAGGCGGGCTCGCCGTTGCCGCAATGGGTCTGGTGCCGTCAATAACCCTGGAATCAGCCAAAGTCACCGCCCATTCAGCGGGTGCCAAAATCGCCCAGTACTACTCGTACAAACTGAACCGTCACGATATCCAGGCGCTGGAGGACTCCCCGCCGGACATTCTGCTGTTCACGGGCGGTACGGACGGCGGCGAAGAGAGCTACGGACTGGCCAATGCCCGCGCGCTGGCTGCATCAACGCTGGACTGCGCCATTATTTACGCCGGAAATCGCGATATTCAGGACGACGTGCAGGCCATTCTTGGCCACAAAGATCTGATCGTGGTCGACAACGTTTTGCCTGACCTCGATCACCCGAATCCGTATGCCGCCCGCAAGGCTATCTGCGATGTCTTTCTCTCCCGCATCGTGAAGGGGAAAGGGCTGGACGTTATCGTCGGGGAAACCGGCGAAGAGCCGATGCCTACGCCGTGGACCGTCTACGAGCTGGTGAAAGCGATAAGCGACATCGACAGCGCGTGGAAAGAATTCATGCTGATCGACATGGGCGGAGCCACCACCGACGTCTATTCCGCCAGCGCCAACATGCTCTCCCCGGATACCGTCCTGCACGGCGTGCCTGAGCCGTTTGTGAAACGCACCGTAGAGGGCGACCTCGGCATGCGCGTCTCGGCGGTGGTGGTTGGCGAGAGTACGCAGGAACTGGTGAACGCGGTGTTCGCCCACCAGCCTCAGCGCAGGGAAGCGTTCTATGGCTATCTGCGCCATCTGGTCGCGCATCCGGACTACCTCCCTGCTACCGAAGAAGAAAAGCATTTCGACACGCTGCTGGCCGGGCTGTGCGTGGGGTACGCCAGCGAGCGCCATGCCGGCACCAAAAAACAGGTCTGTACCTGCGTAGGCAACGTCGATTTGCAGATGGGGCGCGATCTGACCACCGTGCGCAAAGTGGTGGGTTCCGGGGGATGGCTCTCCCGCGCCAGCCAGTTCGATATTCACCGCTGGCTGAAGTACCGCGAGCTGGACGACAGCAGCAGACGCGTTCTTTTACCCGGGCAGTTTGACTATTACCGCGATGCAAAAGGGCTGCTTCCTCTGCTGGCGAACGTCGCCAGGCTGGACCCGCAGGCGGCGGCTCGCACCAGTATTCAATGTTTAACCCTATAAAACCTAAGGCAGCAACGAATGGAACTTCGAAATAAAAAGCTAACCCATGACGAATTCATGACTGAGCGGCAACAGGTCTTGCAGACCTGGCAAACCGGCAAGGACGTTGAGAACTTCGAAGATGGCGTGAAGTACCAGCAAACCATTCCTGAGCAAAAACGCTTTTCTCACGCCCTACTGAAGGCGGACCAGGAAGGTAAAACCCTGAGCCAGCCGCGCGCAGGCGTAGCGCTGATGGATGAACATATCGCCCTGCTCAAAACGCTGCAGGAAGATTGCGATTTGCTGCCCAGCACCATCGATGCCTACACCCGTCTGAATCGCTATGAAGAGGCGGCGGTAGGGATCCAAAAATCCATCGAAGCGGGCACCTCCAAACTTAACGGCTTACCGGTCGTCAACCACGGCGTCGCCGCCTGCCGCCGCATGACTGAAGCGCTGGAGAAACCGATTCAGGTACGTCACGGCACGCCGGATGCGCGCCTGCTGGCGGAGATCGCGATGGCCAGCGGCTTTACCAGCTATGAAGGCGGCGGTATCTCCTACAACATTCCGTACGCCAAGCGCGTCACTCTGGAAAAATCTATCCGCGACTGGCAGTACTGCGACCGCCTGATGGGCCTGTACGAGGAGAACGGCATTCGCATTAACCGTGAACCGTTTGGCCCGCTGACCGGCACCCTGATCCCGCCGTTTGTATCCCATTCGGTGGCGATTATCGAAGGTCTGCTGGCGCTGGAACAGGGCGTGAAGTCAATTACCGTCGGCTACGGCCAGGTCGGTAGCCTGACGCAGGATATCGCCGCGATTCAGGCTCTGCGCGAGCTGTCCCACGAATATTTCCATAACCACGGCTTTGACGATTACGAGCTGAGTACCGTCTTCCACCAGTGGATGGGCGGCTTCCCGGAAGATGAGTCGAAAGCGTTTGCCATTATCTCCTGGGGCGCAGCGGTTGCCGGTATGTCCGGGGCGACCAAAGTGATCACCAAGAGCCCGCACGAAGCGTTCGGCATTCCGACCGCCGCCGCAAATGCCCAGGGGCTGAAGGCCTCGCGTCAGATGCTCAACATGGTCAGCGATCAGAAATTCCCGCCGTGCGCCGCCGTCGAGCAGGAAGTCGAGCTCATTAAGAGCGAAGTCCGCGCCGTGCTGAAGAAAGTCTTCGAGCTGGGCAACGGCGATGTCGCGCGCGGGACGGTGCTGGCGTTTGAAGCGGGCGTGCTGGACGTACCGTTCGCCCCTGCCTCCTGCAACGCGGGCAAAATTCTGCCGGTGCGTGATAACGCCGGTGCCATTCGCGTGCTGGAAGCCGGTGCGGTTCCGCTGCCGAAAGATATCCTCGCCCTGCATCACGATTACGTCGCCGAGCGCGCGCGTTTTGAAGGCCGTAAGCCCTCATTCCAGATGGTTGTTGATGACATCAACGCGGTATCCCACAGTAAATTAATAGGAAGACCATAATGAAAATTAAGCAGGCCCTTTTCACCGCAGGCTACTCCTCGTTCTATTTCGACGATCAGCAGGCCATCAAAAACGGCGCCGGTCATGACGGGTTTATCTATACCGGCAATCCGGTAACGCCTGGATTTACGTCCGTTCGTCAGGCGGGTGAATGCGTATCCGTACAGCTGATTCTGGAAAACGGCGCGGTGGCGGTGGGCGATTGTGCAGCGGTGCAATATTCAGGGGCAGGCGGTCGTGATCCGCTGTTCCTGGCTGAACACTTCATTCCGTTCCTCAACGATCACATCAAGCCGCTGCTGGAAGGCCGTGACGTTGACCGGTTCCTGACGAATGCCCGTTTCTTTGACGAACTGCGTATAGACGGCCATCTGCTGCATACCGCCGTACGCTATGGTCTGTCGCAGGCGCTGCTCGACGCGGCGGCACTGGCGACCGGCCGCCTGAAAACGGAAGTCGTGTGTGATGAATGGCAGCTGCCGTGCGTTCCGGAGGCCATTCCGTTATTTGGTCAGAGCGGCGACGACCGCTATATCGCCGTCGACAAGATGATCCTCAAAGGCGTTGACGTACTGCCACACGCGCTTATCAACAACGTGGAAGAGAAGCTGGGCCTGAAAGGGGAAAAACTGCGGGAGTATGTGCGCTGGTTATCCGACCGCATCCTGAGCCTGCGCACCAGCCCGCGCTATCGCCCGACGCTGCACATTGACGTGTACGGCACCATCGGTCTGATTTTCGATATGGATCCGGTACGTTGCGCCGCCTATATCGCCAGCCTCGAAAAAGAGGCCCAGGGCCTGCCGCTGTACATTGAAGGGCCGGTGGATGCGGGTAACAAGCCGGATCAGATCCGCCTGCTGACCGCCATCACCCACGAGCTGATGCGTCTGGGTTCCGGCGTGAAAATCGTTGCCGATGAGTGGTGTAACACCTATCAGGACATTGTGGACTTCACCGATGCGGGCAGTTGCCACATGGTGCAGATTAAAACCCCGGACCTGGGCGGTATTCACAACATCGTTGATGCGGTGCTGTATTGCAACAAGCACGGCATGGAAGCCTATCAGGGCGGTACCTGTAACGAAACGGAAATCAGCGCCCGCACCTGCGTGCACGTGGCCCTCGCCGCTCGCCCGATGCGCATGCTGATCAAACCGGGCATGGGCTTCGATGAAGGTCTTAACATCGTGTTTAACGAAATGAACCGCACCATCGCACTGTTGCAGACTAAGGATTAAAAGATGGCACGTACATTTAAGATCTTATCGCCAACGGCTATCCTGGGCTATGGCTTCCCGGAAGAGAGCTTTCGGAAGGCCATGGAAGCGTCGCCGGATCTTATTGCGGTCGACGCAGGCTCTTCCGACCCTGGCCCCCACTACCTGGGGGCAGGTAAGCCTTTCACCGACCGGGCGGGGGTAAAACGCGATCTGCGCTATATGATCGTGGCTGGCGTTAAGCACAACATTCCGGTGGTGATCGGTACCGCCGGTGGGTCCGGCGCCGCGCCGCATCTGGAGTGGTGCCGACAGATAATCCTCGAGATTGCTCAGGAAGAGAAGCTCTCGTTCTCTATGGCGCTGATCCCGTCGGATGTCGATAAAGCTACCGTGCATCAGGCGCTGGATAACGGGAAAATCACCGCCCTGGATTTCGTCCCGGAACTGACCCACGAGGCTATCGAAGAGAGCACCTATATCGTGGCGCAGATGGGTATCGAGCCTTTCCAGCGGGCGCTGGCGGCCGGGGCGCAGGTGGTGCTGGGCGGACGGGCGTACGATCCGGCCTGCTTTGCCGCGCTGCCCATCATGCAGGGCTTCGATGAAGGTCTGGCGCTGCACTGCGGTAAGATCCTCGAGTGCGCGGCGATTGCCGCTACGCCGGGGTCCGGCTCCGACTGCGCGATGGGCATCATTGACGATAACGGCTTTACGCTGAAAACGTTTAATCCGAAGCGTAAATTCACCGAAACGTCGGCGGCGGCGCACACCCTGTACGAGAAATCTGACCCGTACTTCCTGCCGGGGCCGGGCGGCGTTCTGAACCTGAAAGGGTGCAGCTTCAAAGCGGTCAACGAGGGCGAAGTGTACGTCAGCGGTTCCCGCCACGAAGAAACGCCGTACGCGCTGAAGCTGGAAGGCGCCCGCCGGGTCGGCTTCCGCTGCCTGACCATTGCCGGTACGCGCGACCCGATCATGATTGCCGGGATCGATAATATCCTAGAAGAAGTGCAGGTCAGCGTGAAGCGCAACCTCTCGCTGAATGACGACAGCATCCGCATGACGTTCCACCTGTACGGAAAGAATGGCGTGATGGGCAACCATGAGCCGATGCAGTCCGCCGGGCACGAACTGGGTATTTTGCTGGACGTAGTGGCCCCCACCCAGGATATCGCCAACAGCGTCTGTTCGCTGGTGCGCTCTACCCTGCTGCACTACGGCTATGAAAACCGGATCGCAACAGCGGGCAACCTCGCGTTCCCGTTCTCCCCTTCCGACATTCAGAGCGGCCCGGTGTATGAGTTCTCAATCTACCACCTGATCGAAGCGAGCGACGCGCTGCGTTTTGATTTCCACCTCGAGCAGGTCACGCCAGAAGGAGTTCAGTTATGAAAAAGGGTATTTGCTCACTGGCGCAGGTCATTCGTTCTAAAAACGCCGGACCGTATGAGCTGGTTCTGGATATTTTATTTAAAACGCGTGAAGACTATCAGCGGGTAAAAGCCTCGGAGCAATTAACGCCGCAGCTTATTGCCCGTTTATATAATGTTAAGCCTGACTTTATTCATCGCATTATCTGGTTCGATCCGGCCAATGCGGTCAAAATCGTCATGCCTCGCGATATTATCTCCGGCAACGTCGGTGATAATGATGTCTATGGTGCCCAGCAGCATGCACCGTTATTAAGTATCGAGTTTGATCTGTAACACTACAAATACAACAACGTCCATTGGGATATAGATATTTGCTGTATCACTGTATTCCAGATAATTCATGCGGTTGGTCACAACAAACGTGCGTCCGAGCGGTTCATCAGGGCTCAGGCGCACGCGACCCTACACATTAACCAACCTTTATCCGATGGAGTAAACATGAAAAAAATAAGCTTAACGAAAATGATCATATTAGGTTTGATACTCGGCATGATTGCCGGGGTGGTCATTAATAATATGGCATCAGCAGATACAGCAAAAACGTACGCACAGGATATCTCTATTTTCACTACCATATTCTTACGCATGGTGAAAATGATTATCGCCCCGCTGGTCATTTCCACCCTGGTGGTCGGTATAGCCAAAATGGGTGATGCTAAAACGCTTGGCCGTATATTCTCCAAAACCTTTTTCCTCTTTATTTGCGCCTCGCTGCTGTCCATCGCCCTGGGGCTGGTTATCGTCAACATCTTCCAGCCTGGCGCAGGCATTAACTTTGTTCCCCATGACGCCGGGGCCGTTGCGGCCGTTCAGTCCGAGCCGTTCACGCTGAAAGTGTTTATCTCTCACGCGGTACCGACCAGCATCGTTGATGCGATGGCCCGCAACGAGATTCTGCAAATCGTGGTGTTCTCGATTTTCCTCGGCTGCAGCCTGGCAGCCATTGGTGAGAAAGCCGACCCCATCATTAAGGTGCTCGACTCTCTGGTGCATGTGATGCTGAAGCTGACGGGTTACGTCATGCTGTTTGCCCCGCTGACCGTATTTGCCGCGATCTCCGGACTGATTGCCGAACGCGGCCTGGGCGTGATGGTCAGCGCCGGTATTTTCATGGGTGAGTTCTACATGACGCTCGGCCTGCTGTGGGCGATTCTGATTGGCCTGTCCACGATGATTGTCGGTCCGTGCATCAGTCGTCTGACTAAAGCGATTCTCGAACCTGCGCTGCTGGCCTTTACGACCTCAAGTTCAGAAGCGGCTTTCCCGGGCACGCTGAACAAACTGGAAAAATTCGGCGTCTCCTCCAGGATTGCCAGCTTTGTCCTGCCCATCGGCTACTCCTTTAACCTGGTCGGCTCAATGGCCTACTGCTCGTTTGCGACCGTGTTTATCGCCCAGGCGTGCAACATCGAACTGAGCATTGGCGAGCAGATCACCATGCTGCTGATCCTGATGCTGACCTCTAAAGGGATGGCGGGCGTGCCGCGCGCATCGATGGTGGTTATTGCCGCCACGCTCAACCAGTTCAACATTCCGGAAGCGGGTCTGATTCTGCTGATGGGCGTCGATCCGTTCCTCGACATGGGCCGTTCCGCCACCAACGTGATGAGTAACGCAATGGGTGCCGCTATCGTCGGTCGCTGGGAAGGCGAGCACTTCGGCGCCGGCTGCCGCGGCAAGGTTCCGGCCAAAGAAAGCACTGCTTCAGAAACTGAAATCGCCATGTATTGATTACAAAGGCCAACCGTGGTTGGCCTTTCGTCTTCCGATGTACAGGAAAGCCCCATGAAGATAAACATTTTCGGCGTCAGCCTTTTATCCGTCAGCCTGATGTTTAGCGCTGCCACGCTGGCGCAAACCGCGCCGGACTATGCGCAGCTGCTTGAACAGGCTCACCAAAAATTCAAAGGTAATCATGAGGGGAAGGTCGCCGACTACATCCCTGCCCTGGCGACCTATAGCCCCGACAATTTCGCCATCACCCTCGCCACGGTCGACGGCAAGATTTACCAGGTTGGCGACGTGAAAAAAGCGTTTCCAATGGAGTCGCTGAGCAAGGTTTTCACCCTGGCGCTGGCGATGGAGCAGCGCGGTCCGCAGGAGGTGCTGGATAAACTCGGCGCCAGTGCGACCGGTCTGCCCTTCAACTCCGGTTTAGCCATTGAACTGAACAAAGGTGCGCCGGAAAACCCGCTGGTGAATGCGGGGGCGATGAGCACGGTTAGCCTGATTGAGGCGAAAGATAAGACCGACCGCTGGAACACGATCCTCAATAACCTGAACGCGTGGGCCGATGCCTCGCTAACCGTCAACGAGCCGGTGTTCAAATCGGAAATGGAGACCAATCAGCATAACCAGGCGCTGGCGATGCTGATGGCCTCCTACAACAGCTTTTATGGCGATACCCGTGAAGCCGTCGAAATCTACACCCGCCAGTGTTCCGTAGACATCACCGTTGAGCAGCTCGCCAAAATGGGCGCGGTGCTGGCGAACAAGGGCAAATCGCCTTTCAACGGTAAGCAACTGCTGAATGAACGCTACGTGCCGCAGGTTCTGGCGGAAATGGCGATTGCCGGGCTGTACGACGGCAGCGGCAAATGGCTGTACACCGTTGGGATCCCGGCGAAGAGCGGCGTCGGCGGCGGCATGGTTGCCATCGTGCCCGGTCAATACGCCATCGCGGTCTACTCGCCACCGCTGGATGCCGCCGGGAATAGCGTCCGCGCCCAGCAGACGATTGCGTATGTTGCCGGGGCGACGCAGGCCAGCCTCTTTTTAGCCCATTGACTGTGATTTTGTCAGCCGGGCGCGGCAGCTGCGCCAGCGCCCGGCAAAAACAACCACAAAGTGAGAAGTACTATGTCTAAACCATTTGTCTGGCAGGAACTGTTTGTTCAGAGTAACGATACGACGGAATATGAACTCCTCAGCACACAGCACGTTACGGTGACGGAGCTTGAGGGCGAAGAGGTCATTAAGGTGGCGCCTGAGGCATTGACCCTGTTGGCCCAGCAGGCCTTTTATGAAGCCTCATTTTTCCTGCGCGCCGGACATTTAACGCAGATAGCCAGCATCCTGCACGACCCGCAGGCCAGCAGTAACGATAAGTATGTCGCCCTGCAGCTGCTGCGCAACGCCGAAGTGTCGGCAAAAGGCGTCCTGCCAAACTGTCAGGATACCGGCACGGCCACCGTTGTGGCGAGCAAAGGCCAGCACGTCTGGACCGGCGGTGATGATGCCGAAGCGCTGAGCAAAGGGATTTATACCACCTTTAGCGAGTGTAACCTGCGCTACTCGCAAAACGCACCGCTGGACATGTATACCGAGGTTAATACCCAAACCAACCTGCCGGCGCAGATAGACATCAGCGCGACGCCGGGGAGCGAATATCGCTTCCTGTTTGTCAATAAAGGCGGCGGATCGGCTAACAAAGCCGCGCTGTTCCAGGAAACGAAATCGATTCTGCAGCCGGAGAAGCTCACCGCGTTCCTGATCGAGAAGATGAAGTCGCTCGGTACCGCGGCCTGTCCACCGTATCACATTGCCTTTGTGGTCGGCGGCCTCTCTGCCGACCAGGCGCTGAAGGTGGCGAAGCTGGCCTCAACAAAATATTATGACAACCTGCCCACCAGCGGGAACGAGCTGGGCCAGGCGTTCCGCGATATGGAGCTGGAATCCACGCTGCTCAACGCCAGCCGCGAATTCGGCATCGGTGCCCAGTTTGGCGGCAAGTATTTCGCGCACGATATTCGCGTCATCCGCCTGCCGCGTCACGGCGGTTCCTGCCCTGTCGCCATGGCGCTCTCCTGCTCCGCCGACCGAAATATCAAAGCGAAAATCAACAAGCACGGTATCTGGCTGGAGAAGCTGGAACATAACCCAGGGAAATATATCCCCGACGCCAGCCGTGAGGAACACGACGCCCGAACCGTACAGATCAACCTGAACCGCCCGCTGCGCGAGATCCTGCGCGATATGTCTGCCCTGCCGATCGGCACCCGGCTGTCGTTAAGCGGCCCTATCGTGGTCGCACGCGATATTGTTCACGCAAAAATCAAAGCCCGGCTGGATAACGGCGAGCCGATGCCGGAGTACATGAAAAACCATATCGTCTATTACGCCGGTCCGGCGAAAACACCGGAGAATCAGGCCTGCGGCTCCCTCGGTCCGACCACCGGCGGGCGCATGGACGGCTACGTCGATGCTTTCCAGGCCGCGGGCGGAAGCCTGATCATGCTTTCCAAGGGCAACCGCAGCCAGCAGGTTACCGATGCCTGCCATAAGCACGGCGGCTTCAACCTCGGCAGCATCGGCGGTGCGGCGGCGCTGCTGGCGCAGCAGTATGTGAAAAGCCTGCGCTGCCTTGAGTATCCCGAACTGGGCATGGAGGCGGTATGGATGATGGAGGTCGAGAATCTGCCCGCCTTTGTGCTGGTTGACGACAAAGGGAATAATTTCTTCAGCCAGTTTGAGCAGCAGCATCGCTGTGCATCCTGCCCTGCGGGACATTAAGGAGCCACTATGGAAGCGCGAGCTAACGCAGAAAAACACCGCCAACGACAGCAAAAGCGCAAAGAGCAGGTTGATATCCGCGTGGCGGCGGCAACAGAGAAGAAAGGCATTCTGATCGTCTTCACCGGCAACGGAAAAGGCAAGTCCACCGCCGCCTTCGGTACGGCGACGCGTGCCGTCGGCCACGGTAAAACCGTTGGCGTCGCGCAGTTTATTAAAGGCCAGTGGGATAATGGTGAATACAACACCCTGCATCCGCTCGGCGTCGAGTTTCACATTATGGGCACCGGCTTTACCTGGGAGACACAAAACCGGGAGACGGATATTCAGGCCGCAGCGGCGGTGTGGCAGGAGAGCAAGCGCATGCTGGCTGACCCGAGCTACGACCTGGTGGTTCTGGATGAGCTCACCTATATGCTGGCTTATCACTATCTGGATACTCAGGAGGTGATCGCGGCAGTTGAGAACCGTCCGGTGCAGCAGACCGTAATCGTCACCGGACGCGGCTGTCACTCGCAGTTACTGGCGCTTGCCGACACGGTCAGCGAAATGCGCCCGGTAAAACACGCATTTGACAGCGGTATTCAGGCGCAGGAGGGCATTGACTGGTAAGCATGTCGGTACCGGATGGCGCGCCGCACTGCCGCCATCCGGTGTTATTACGCGGCCGGCGATACCACTGATTTTTGTAATAGCCACTCGCGGAAGGTTTGTAACGGCAGGGACTGAGCCTTTTCCTCCCGCCACGTCATGATGAAGCGGTTGCCGGTGCGGATAGGAACATCACAGGGGATCACCATCTCGCCGCAGTCCAGGTCATGCTGGATGGCGAAGCGGGGAAGCAGCGCGACCCCAAGATTCGATCGTACTGCGGCAATCAGCATCGAGAGGAGGTCAAAACGCGGGCCAAGATTCACGTCCGGACTGGTGATACCGGACAGCGCAAACCACTCCTGCCAGCCATTGATGCGAGTGCTTTGGTGTAACAGCGGAAACTCACTGAGCAGCTCCTCAACCCCCAGCTTCTGCTCCGCGCTGGGGAGCAAGCTTCGGCTGCAGACCGGCAGGATCTCCTCTTCAAATAAATAATCGACTTCCGACCACGGGGGACAAAAATCGGCACGCATAATAGCTGCATCGTATTCGCGATTTAAAAAATCGCCGATATTGGCCAGCGAGTGAATGTTAACAATAATATCAGGATTTAATTTATTAAACTCCCATAAATTAGGGATCAGCCAATGCGTACTGAAGGTGGGATTTACCGCCAGCTCCACAACCTGAACGGCAGGCTGCCAGGACATTATCATATTTGTATCGCGTTCCAGCTTATTAAGCGTCTCTTTGACGATATTCAAATAATGCTTGCCTGCTGCATTCAGAAAAATCCGCTTTTTGGCATGATTGAATAATGAGGTGTGTAAAAACTCCTCCAGGGCCGTCACCTGTCTGAACACTGCACTCTGCGTTAACGCCAGCTCTTCTGCCGCGCGGGTATAGCTTTCGTGACGCGCCACAACTTCGAACGTCACCAGCAACTCGCTCTTGGGGATTTTTCCTCTCATCATGTCTTCCATTCATGGTGGGTAACAGTAATTTTTTGAAGCGAATAAACCCTGCTTCAGAACGATACCGCCATTATATTTTAGTTATGCTCTGTCGGCAGTGATCCACACCATGATTTAATCAGTTTTGCGCGTCAGGCCAAACTACTTGCAGAAAATGAAATGAAACATGAAAGATTATTAAGAACCTGTTCTCTTTTGTGCCTCGTGTAATGGAGACAGCGTCTTATTATATGAAAAATCATATGGCCATTAAAAACAGGAATAGCATAGGGCTGGACGTTAAAAAATATAAAACAAAACGTTGTGCTAAAAATAGAGCAGGGTTCTGTGTACGTCTTTTGATCAGCGGCGCACCCGCGTGACGGATGCCAGAGCACCGTTCCAGCGCCTCTTCAGCACGCAAGCAGCAACCGGCTCAAAACAAAAAACCCAGATCGCATAACGATCTGGGTTCCGAATTTGGCGGAAGCGTAGAGATTCGAACTCTAGAACCCTTTCGGGTCGCCGGTTTTCAAGACCGGTGCCTTCAACCGCTCGGCCACGCTTCCAAAGTGAGGCGCACTATAAACATCTATTAGCGCCTTGTAAAGCAGGAATTTTTCTATTTTTTGCCACCGGCGTTTGACTGCGCAAAAATCACCCAGGCGCTTACCGCGCATCGGTCTCTGCTCCCTTGTACATACCGTTACACAGCAACGCTCATCCTTTTAAATCGCTCTGGTATAGAATGCCACAAAAATAGACGGCCATTTGTTGTGTAATTGTTATAAATCTGAGTACCGACAGATTTTAGAAATTACTGCCATGCAGTGTTACTGGTTGATGATGAAAATCAAAAATACGCTTTGCTTACATATCCTGATGGCGACCCTGGCCATTTTGTTCCTGTGTGTTCACCCGCTGGTGACGAGCTTCGATCCGCCCCTCACGTTCCAGCCGCTGATTAAATCAATGGAGGGCACGCCGAAAGAACAAGCGGAAAAAATTGCGACTATTTCCCATGCCTTACAAGGTAATGCGATTTTCTTCATTGGTGCGTCTGAGGTTGCCACCTCAGAAGATGAACATTACGCTGTATATAATTACTTTAATAAGCAATTGCACACACCCGTTGTGGCGTATGGCGATGCGTTTGTCGATGACGAAACGCAGTTTTTACTGTTCTCGCGTTTTAAAAATAGCCTTAACGCAAACAGTAAAGTTGTTTTACTTCTGGCACCTGACAGCTTTTACTCAAAAGGGCTGCCACCGGCTATCTATGCCGATAATTTCCCCGGTTCTATTTTTAATCCGCTGATGAAAGACCCGCAGGCGCGCCCGCTGCTGGTTAATTATTTAAAGCATATTAATAGTAAAGAGATAAGCCATTTAACCTTTGGCCAAATGCGCGTCTTTGGCTGGCACCCCGATCTGATGTGGGACGAGCTGAGCTTCCAGTTTGCGAACGTCTGCACAATGATAAAAAACGACTGGCTGGCGCTGCTCAACGTCACGCCCCAGACGGTACAACCGTGGCCGCAGCAGCCCACCGCCCACATTACCCCTGACTGGGATAAAGAGCTGGCGAACGCGCGCGAGTTAAATAAAAAACGCCAGCAGAGCGCGGCCACGCTGTGGATGGACAAAACGATTTACGAAGAGGACGGTAAGCCGCAACAGTGGGATGACACGCCGGTCGTGCCTGCGCAAATCGCCGCGTTCAGTAAAACCGTCCAGCTGCTGAAGGAACGTCACGTGCAGGTAATTGCTATCGTCGACCCGGTTAACCCCTGGGCGCTTTACAATACCGATACCTTCCGCCCGGTTGATAAGCAAATTAAAACCATTCTGGAAAAGAACCAGATCCCTTATTTAGATATGTACGCCATGCCTTATCAGAATGGCTGGAACTGGGATCGTTTGCACCCTTCCGAACTGGCCTGGGTTCCTATGATTCGCTTTATTGCACAGAGCTTTAAATAATGAAAATCGTGATCCGTCTTTTTTTCCTTTATCTCCTGCTGGCGATCACTATCGTCGCGTGGACCTCTGTCGATGACAGCATGAGTATGCAGCTGCATTTTGAATATCAAAAGTTCTGAGGCCGAATGATGTATAGCTCAGGAATGTTTTTTGTCTATTTGTTTTCATCCGCTCTGGTGTTTGCGCTGGTCAATCGCGTATTACGTCATCGCCTGACTTATTTATCGGCCTTATCTGTCCTGGCTGCATTAGGCTGGGGCTATATTTTTCAGGGTGATTACCGTGTTCCCGCGGTCGTTTTTATCAGTTTTTACCTTGTCGCCGCGTTAAAAGAAAAAGGATGGTTAAAAACCTGGCAAGCTATTGTATTAACGCTGCTTCCTTTATTTTTAGTGAAATTACACGTTAATCATCATCTCGGCATGATCGGCCTCTCTTTTATGACGTTCCGCGCAGTGGACGTGCTGCTCTATCGCAGTAAAAAAGAAGGCCAGAATTTCCTGCACTATTTCTGCTATCTGTTTATGCCCTTTATCATCCTGGCAGGCCCCATGTACCGCTGGCGGACATGGATGAGTGACGTCAGCAAGCCCGTGTTTGCCCTTAACCGTGAACAGTTTTTAGTCGCGTTAGAGCAAATCATTACCGGCATTATCCAGAAGTTCCTGTTTGCCATGCTGGTTGATTCACTTGTCGTGCAGCCGTGGAGCCATAAGCCGTTTACGCTGACCGTGGGCGTGGTGATGTCGATTGCCTATAGCGCCTACCTCTACTTTGATTTTGCGGGCTACAGCAATATGGCCATCGGTGCGGGCCGCCTGTTTGGATTGAACATTCCGGCAAACTTCAATATGCCCCTTCTGGCAAAGAACCCGCAGGACTTCTGGCGCCGCTTCCACATCAGTTTGTCTGAATGGCTGCGCGATGTGGTCTTTATGCCCGTCTATATGAACCTGATGAAGTTCAACTTTTTCCGTCAGAACAAAACGCTGGCGCAAAATATCGGTATTTTTTGCACCCTGTTCTGCATGGGGGCATGGAATGGCCTGGAACGCCATTACGTCATCAGCGGCGCGCTGTTTGGCGCGATTTCCGTTACTCATAACATGCTGCTGTGGTCAGCCAAGCGCAGCCCGGCATTGCACCGCGGTTTGCAGTATCCGGCCGTTGCGTTTTTAGGGAGAATTCTGACGCTGGGAAGCGCCGCGGGATCCCTTTACATCTTTAGTGGAATGTCACCTCTATGAAAAATCACTCCGATCTTCAGGAACTGCAGGATTTCTTACGTGCGGCATTATGCGATCCCGCCTCCCCGCAGCAACTGGCCATCAGCGGCAGCGACGAAGCCTTAAGCTGGCTACAGCTTTCTGCTGCCGTGACGGACTGGGCACAGCGCTATCAGCGTTGCCAGCCTGTTGCCGGTACGCCGGTCGTCTTGTACGGACACCAGCAGGCCGAGTTCGCCGTGGCGATTTATAGCTGTCTGCTGCACAACATTCCGTACATCCCGGTGGACTGCATCTACCCACAGGAGCGCCTGCGGGAGATCTGCCATCTGGCCAATGCCCCTTACTATTACGACGTCGCGACCCGGCAGTTCATCGCCACGGGTGAACCAGGCAAGGTGCTGGAGGAGCAGGATCTGGCCTATATCATGTTTACCTCAGGCAGCACCGGCAAGCCTAAAGGGGTGCAGATTGGGCGTGAAAGCGTATGGCACTTCATGAAATGGGTCAGTCAGGACTTTTCGCTGCCGGAAAAACCGGTGCTGATGAACCACGCGGTGTTCAGTTTTGACCTCTCCCTGATCCCTTTGCTGGCGAATCTGGCGATGGGCGGACACATTGTGCTGAACGCCAAAGAGGATATTCAGAAAGAGAACTGGCTGGAGCGACTGAAAAGCAACGCGGTCTCCGCCTGGGTTTCTACCCCCTCTTTTGCATACCAGCAGCTGCTTTCCCCGCAGTTCAACAGCGAGTATTTGCCTGCGCTCAACGTCTTTATCTTCATTGGTGAAGTGTTAAATAAGGCGCTGGTTAAACAGCTCCGCCGCCGTTTCCCGCAGGCCAAAATCATCAACTCCTATGGCCCGACGGAAGCGACCATCGCAACAACTGTCGTTGAAATCACGGATGAGATCCTGAACAGCGACAGCGCCGTGCTGCCGGTGGGGGTCATGATGCCTGAGAGCAGAATGGAAATTTCCTCTGAGGGCGAGCTGATTATCTGGGGTAAAAACGTCATGCGCGGCTACCTCGGCCTGCCGCAGGAGAATGCAGAAAAATTACTCCGTCGGGAAAATGAAGCATTTCGCGGCTACCGGACCGGCGATCTGGGCTATGAAGCGGGGCTTATCTATTGCCAGGGCCGCAACGATAGCCAGGTCAAACTGAATGGCTACCGTATTGAAATCAATGAGATTGAAAACCGCCTTCTGGCCATGTCCGGCATCAATGAAGCGGTGGTTCTGCCGCTGATGAAATCCTGCGGCAGCGTGCTGCGCATTGCCGCGTTCTGCGTGACGGATATGGCGCCGGATACCATCAAAACGTCGCTGTTGAAGGTGGTTCCGCACTATATGGTGCCTTCGCAAATTATCGTAAAAGACGCTTTGCCGCTGAATCCTAACGGCAAAATTGACCGCAAGCTGCTGGACGCTTACGCCCGCACAAATTAATGACTCCAGGAAAAATTATGGAACAAGAAATTCTCGCCCTGTTCGAAAAAGTGTTATCCCGTAAGGTGGGCTTTCACGATGAACTGATTGAATCCGACATTCTCGACTCCATCCTGGCAGTCGATATGGTGCTGGAAGTGCAGGACGTTTATGGCTGCATGATCCCGCCAACTGACGTGGCGACGGTGCTGAAAACCCCGGCGGACCTGGCCCGCTATATTGAAGAAAACCGTTAACCCGGAAGGCTCTGGAGGCATGCTCCAGAGCCTGTTTCATTTATGCTGTCCAGATTACCTGCAAGCCACCTACCGCCGTCCTGCCTTACTCCCGATACAAAAAGTTATCAACAGCGCCATAATTGATACGTGCTTAACTTTTTGTCCAGGAATTCAGTATGCCGCCACGTACCGCCAGCGATCTCTATTCAGAAATGAAAAATATGTCCGTGGAAGAGCGGATCCGCTTTTTCTCTCTTTCGCTGGCGAAAATGCACAGCGAACTGCAGGAGAGCATCAGCCAGATAGAGTCGATGAAGCAGGCGCTGGAAGAGAGTGAAGAGTACCATCGTCAGCTGGTTGAAACCGCGCAGGATGCGGTGATAACCATCGATCATGCCGGTAACGTTGTGAACTGGAACCAGGCGGCATAGCGCATGTTTGGCTGGTCAGCGGAGGAAGCGATAGGCAACAGTCTTGGCAAGATGATCGTGCCGGAAGCGTTTCGCGAGCAGCACGCACGTGGCCTGATGCGCTTTAAGGCCGGACAACCGTCGAATATTCTCAACCGCACTATCGAGATTGCTGCGCTGCATCGCACCAAAGGCGAGTTTCCTATTGAGCTCTCGATATGGCCGCATCAGCAGGCGGGTAAGCAAATATTTTCAGCCTTTATTCGCGATATTACCGATCGCAAACAGCGTGAACATATTGCCTGGCTGCACGCTAACTTTGATGCCCTGACGGGGTTACCGAACCGGAGATTATTGGTTAACCGTCTGGAACTGGCGATCGCCCAGGCTATCGCTCACGATAAAGAAGTGGCGCTGCTGTTTATCGACCTCGACCGGTTTAAACCGGTGAACGATCTGCATGGTCATGCCGTTGGCGACGAGCTGCTGCGGCTGGTGGCATTTCGTCTGCAAAGCGTACTGCGCGAAGGCGACACGGTTGCCCGACTCGGTGGCGATGAGTTTGTCGCCCTGCTCCCCGATTTAACGACCGATGATGCCTTACCTACACACACGGCGGAAAAGATCAGCGCCGCGCTGGCACAGTCATTTTTGATTAACGAGCAGGTGATTTCCATCTCAGGCAGCATTGGTATTGCACGCTTTCCGCATGATGCGTGTGATGCCGATACGTTGCTCAATAGCGCAGACAAGGCGATGTATACCCGCAAGCGGGTTACGCCGGGAGAACGATGATGGAGCTGGCGCTTTGGATGCCTTTAACAGAAATGAAACCGACTGCTTTTACTATTTCTCCTACACTTTAGGAGTACTGTCGGTACGGGAAACAGAAAAAAGCCAACTTAATTAAGGCATTAATGATTCGCTGTGCGCTCAGCCGGGGATCATTTTGCCTTTAACAGAGGAGTCTGCGGTATGGCATTCGTAACCACGAAAGACGGCGTCAACATTTACTACAAAGACTGGGGTCCCAAAGAGGCCCAACCGATTGTTTTCCACCACGGCTGGCCGCTAAGTGCCGATGACTGGGATAACCAGATGCTCTTCTTCCTTGCAGAAGGCTATCGCGTTATCGCTATCGATCGCCGTGGTCATGGGCGTTCGGACCAGGTGAGTGAAGGCCACGATATGGATCATTATGCGGCCGATGCGTCAGCCGTGGTTGAAAGCCTGGATCTGCGTAATGCCGTGCACGTCGGTCACTCCACCGGCGGCGGCCAGGTCGCCCGCTATGTTGCGCGGTATGGCCAACCGCAGGGGCGCGTCGCCAAAGCGGTGCTCGTCAGCGCCGTTCCCCCTCTGATGGTAAAAACCGAAACTAACCCCGGCGGCACGCCCATTGAGGTTTTCGACGGCTTCCGCAAAGCGCTGGCGGCTAACCGCGCCCAGTTTTACCTCGACGTTGCCAGCGGTCCTTTCTACGGCTTTAATCGCGATGGCGCGGACGTTTCACAGGGCACGATCCAGAACTGGTGGCGTCAGGGGATGATCGGGAGCGCTAAGGCCCACTACGAGGGGATTAAGGCGTTTTCAGAGACCGACCAGACGGAAGATTTGAAAACCATCACGGTTCCCGTTCTGGTGTTGCAGGGCGATGACGATCAGGTCGTGCCTTATAAAAATGCTGCCCTGCTGCAGGACAAGCTGCTGGCGAACAGCGTGCTGAAAATTTATCCGGGCTTCCCGCACGGGATGCATACCACTCATGCGGATACCATCAACGCGGACATTCTGGCTTTTATTCGCTCATAACGCCGCGTTTCTTGCCGGGTGGCGCTGCGCTTACCCGGCCTACATTCCGCCACGATATCCCGTTCAATGCATGAACGCCACCCGAGGGTGGCGTTGTTTATTCCGCTTAGCGATTATCCAGCTGGGCGCGAACGTTGTTCAGCCCGGTGGTGTTGATTCGGTAAGGCTGCCCGTTCACGGAACGGATCAGCTTTTTGGTGCGGAGTTTTTTAAAGACGCTGAGCGTACAGTCGCTCAGCACCAGCCCTTCGCGGGTGTAGCACTCAACGGACGTGACGCGGCCAGAACTGTCGCGGACGTGCACAATACGTCCACCTTTGGCGAGAACGTGTAAGGTACGTTGTTCCTGACGGGATAAATTCATACTGGAAAACCTGTGTAATCATCATGCGTAAAAACGAGCCCACACCCGCAGGTGCGTGCGTAAGGTTTAAGCGCAGCGATAACCAGTCCGTCCTGAAAAGGGCGGGAAGCTGATTATCTGATGAAAACATTCTCCAGCATCAAAGCCTCGGTAAGAGATAAAAAGGTATTTACGGGGTGAATGATAACGCCTGTTTTTTACAGGGGAATAGCGGGAAGTTAAAAGTGTGAACGGGATCGGTCCGTAAAATCGTCTTTCGTCAATTTTACTGCCAGACTGAAACCCTTTACTGAACACCGACTGGAGCTCCTCTTATGCCTGATAACTATACCGTGGTTGAAACCGTCCCCACTGCAGAAGCGTTTTGCCGGCTGCGCGAGATCTCGGGTCTTAGCCCTCGCCCGCTGGAAGCGGCACAAAAAGCGCTGCCCGGCAGCTGCTATGGCATGCATATAGTGTTTCAGGGAAAACCGGTCGGTATGGGGCGCATCGTGGGGGATGGTGCGTTGAATTTTGATATTGTCGACGTCGCGGTTGATCCGCTTCATCAGGGGAAAGGGCTGGGCAGAATCATTATGGAAACGCTTGTTGCCTGGCTGGATAACCACGCCTGTAAAGGAGCGTACGTTTGCTTAATGGCCGATGTTCCTGAGCTTTATGCAAAATTTGGTTTTACGCTCGTTCGCCCGGCAAGCGAAGGGATGGCCAGAGTCTGGTGAAGGGCAAATCCGCGTTAAGACAAAAATAAAAACCCCAGGTTAACGAGTAACCTGGGGTTTATATCTGGCGGAAGCGCAGAGATTCGAACTCTGGAACCCTTTCGGGTCGCCGGTTTTCAAGACCGGTGCCTTCAACCGCTCGGCCACACTTCCTAAGTGAGGCGAACTATAAACACCTCACCGCGTGCTGTAAAGAGTGGTGGCACTCGTTCGCTGTAAAAATAGTCAAAACGTGTTTAATCGGTTGAACTGACGACACATCGACGATTTTATCAGCACAGGCTTAGTGTTTTTTGATGTACATGTCTTTCGTGTAATAGTACCCGAGCTTATCCGGCGTAAATCCACCGACCCACGGTTTAACCAGGTGCGTGCGGACATAGTGATAAACCGGAATGGCAGGCACATCGCGCCCCAGTAGATCTTCCGCCTGCTGGTAGTACTTACCCCGCTCTTCCGCTGTTTTGGCTTTTGCAGCATTGAGCAGCGCCTGGTCGTATTCCGGATTGCTGTACTGACTGGTGTTTTCGCTGTCGCCGGTGCGGAAGTTGTTCAGGAACGTCGCCGCGTCGTCGTAGTCGGCAATCCAGGCGTAACGCACCGCATCAAAATTGTGGGTGTGCATGGTATCCAGCATGGTCTTCCACTCCTGATTTTGCAGCTTCGCGTCCACGCCGAGGTTTTTCTTCCACATGGAGCTGGCCGCAATCGCGATGCGCTGGTGCGATTCAGAGGTGTTATAGAGCAGGTTGAAGCTCAGAGGATGGCTGGCATTATATCCGGCCTCGTTCAGCAGCTTTTTCGCCTCCGCGATGCGCTTGTCCAGCGGCCAACTGGCGTAATCCGGGTTCTGGAGCTTAACGCCGCCAATATCCGGCTGGCTGATGAGCCACGCCGGGCGCTGCCCCTGCCCTAATACTTTTCCGGCAATGATGTCTTTATCGAGCGCCATGTTCAGCGCCTTGCGCACGCGCGCGTCGTTGAACGGCGGACGGGTGGTATTGAATTCGTAGTAATAGGTCGCAAGCTGAGGTGAAACGTCCAGCTGGCTGCCCAGGGTTTTCTTGAGCTGGGCAAACTGGTTAATCGGCACCGTGTAGACAATGTCAATTTCGCCCGCTTTATAGCGGTTCACATCTGCGGCCTCGGAGGTGATAGGCAGATACGTCACCTTGTTAATCACGGTATGGTCATTATCCCAGTAGCGCGGGTTGCGCTCCGCCACAATGCGTTCGTTGACCACCCACTGCGACAGCTTATACGCCCCGCTGGTGACGATATGTTCAGGCTTGGTCCACTTGTCGCCAAAGCGGCCAATCAGCACTTTGTCCACCGGCACCAGTGACGGGTGCGCCAGCATGGCCAGGAATGCCGCATTAGGCTGCGTCAAAGTGACTTCCAGCGTGGTGTCGTTTATCGCTTTCACGCCCAGCGTATCGGGGGCTTTTTTCCCCTGCGCAATATCCGCACCATTCACAATGTGCATGTTGCCTGGATAGCTGGCGTACGGAGAAGCGGTTTTAGGATCAACCAGACGCTGCCAGCTCCAGACCACATCTTCCGCGGTGATGGCAGTGCCATCGCTCCAGGTGATGCCCGGACGCAAATGGAACGTCCAGACGGTGTTGTCCTTGTTCTCCCATTTTTCCGCCAGCCGTGGCTGAATGTCCCCCGTCGGGGAGACACTGACCAGCCCATCGAATAAATCGCTGATAATATTGAATTCGACGTCGCTTTCGACTTTATGCGGGTCGAGCGAGGCCGGCTCATTACCGTTGTTCCTGACCAGTTCCTGCTTCTCTGCCAATTGGGTTCCTGCCGGCACGTTAGCCGCCCAGGCAGCCGTGCTGGCGCACAGGATCCCTGCGGTTAACAAAGAGAGTGTAAAGTTCGTGCGTGTTTGTGGTTTCATTTCCTTCGCCTTATTGTCTGTTTTATGACGATCCGGAAATAACTCTTAGCGTTCGAATGGTAATAATGCAATATTTTTCAGTAACCTATAAGAGCTTGATCTGGTAAATTGTCGCAAACCGCTGTTCATACTGGTGAAACGCACTTCTGCAGAAGAAATAACCACCTCCAGCGCTAACGTGCTGAGTAAAGATGGGTAAAACCACTTTGAGACTGGCGCCCCGTTTCCTATTCTTTCCGCTAATTACATCTGTCATAAGAGAGTGACTCATGGATCGTATAATTACTTCTTCGCGCGACCGCACATCGCTACTCAGTACCCACAAGGTGCTGCGCAATACCTATTTCATGCTTAGCCTGACGCTGGCGTTTTCGGCGATCACCGCCACCGTCAGCACCGTGCTGATGCTGCCGTCTCCGGGGCTGATCCTGACCCTGGTGGGCATGTATGGTCTGATGTTCCTGACCTACAAAACCGCTGACAAACCGGTCGGTATTCTGTCTGCGTTTGCCTTCACTGGCTTCCTGGGCTACATTCTGGGGCCGATGCTGAACGCGTATCTGTCTGCCGGTATGGGCGATCTTATCGGCATGGCGCTGGGCGGTACCGCGCTGGTGTTCTTCTGCTGCTCGGCCTACGTGCTGACCACCCGTAAGGACATGTCCTTCCTCGGCGGTATGCTGATGGCGGGTGTGGTAGTTGTGCTGGTGGGTATGGTGGCAAACATCTTCCTGCAGCTGCCTGCCCTGCATCTGGCGATCAGCGCCGTGTTTATTCTGATTTCTTCTGGCGCGATCCTGTTTGAAACCAGCAACATCATTCGCGGCGGTGAGACGAACTATATCCGCGCCACCGTGAGCCTCTATGTGTCGCTGTACAACATCTTCGTCAGCCTGTTGAGCATCCTGGGCTTCGCCAGTCGCGATTAAGCACAACGGATATGAAAAAGGAGAATGCCCCGGCATTCTCCTTTTTTTATGCCCTACTCACCCCGGCAAATATAGGTCGGATAGCGCCGGTCCTGAATCAGCCACACGGAAGGCGAGAGTTCAGAGATCGTGAGGTAGTAGCGTGCAGTCGGACTGGCAAAGCTCCCCCACTGGGCGTCAGGCGTATTGTCGTTGTGTCGACGCCAGGTTTCGGTGTAGCTCAATACAATGACGTTATCATCGTCCCGCTGCTGCCAGGTAAAGTCCACGTCCCTGTCAACGATCAGATTTTGCCCGTCAGCCCTTGCCGCGCCTTTATAGGTGGTCACTCCGGTACCGTCCCGATGAAAATAGAACTGGGCAACGGTAGTGACCTTCACTTCGCTGGTTTTTCCCTCATTGCGCGTAAAGTTAAATTCGGTGCTACAGGCCAGCACATCCTTTTTAAACACACAGCCGGAATAGTAAAACAGCGCCAGGGCACTGCCGACCAACACACCACCCAGACCAAAGAGAAGTTTTATTTTCATTTTTGGGCCCCGCTTTTATAACGGATGGTTTTACACAGGCTGGATTTACTGACCGGGCAGGCGCCAATGAACACCTCATCTGCGGCGGCAATAGAAAAACGGGCGCTGAAATAATAAATGTCGTACTCCTCACGTTCGCACGCCACGTTATTGGCCGCCAGCTGCGCCGCTAATTTCGATAACACCAGCGGTCTTCCGTGATCGTTGATAATCCAGAGACGACAACGCGCGATTTTCTCCTTAACCGGCATGAGTTTCGCCGGGACGAATATCCCCTGCTGCCGGCTAAAGTAGAAGCTCGCCCCCAATGCAGCAATAATCAATATGGCCGGAATCCCCCACCTTTTCAGGGAAGCGCGCTGAGGCTTTTCCACTTGCGGTGCAGACGGAGGCTGCGGCTCAGCGGGTTGAATACTCTCTCCGGGCTGAAAAATCACATCGGCCTCAAAACGAAACCCATAACGAGGTACGGTTACGATAAATTCGTACCCCTCTCCCAGTGCCTGGAAGCTTTTACGTAATTCGCTCACCGCTTTATTGAGATTATTTCCCGATGGCGTAAAGCCAAACTCCTCCCACACGCGGGTAATCAATTCCTCCCGACTCAGGTCATGCCCTTTGTGTTTAATAAATTCCTGTAAAAGGCGAACGGCGGGTGCCGAAAGCGTTAATACAGATTCCGGTTGTCCAACAAGACTTATTGCATGTGCTTCAGGATCAAATAACAACGAATTATTGCATATAAAAAACATCTTTTATTCTCGGCTGTTACCGCATGCTTTTTAATCCCTGGTACATCGACATGAAAACCCTCTCCTGACTTGCTTATTTTCTCATCAGAAGGAATTTTCTCCCCATCCCTGGTCGCGGTATTTTCGCTTAACTATACAACCTTAAAGCCAGAAAATCAGGATAAAAAACTGTATATAACGAGTTAATTAATACAAATTTTCACAAACCGCTGTTCTGGTTAAAGTTTCCCTGCCCTGAAGCGATACGAAAGCAGACGGTGTCCTGGTGTTAACGCGCCGCCTTTAAACTCAGAGCAGGCAGACTTGATTGTGAAACAGAAAAAAAGAGTGAGCGTCACAACCGCCCTTTATGTCGCCGCGCTGTCACTGCCATTTTTCCCGGAAATGGCACTGGCCAATATGAGCGTGTATCCCATGGAACTTAACGTAGATAAGTCCGGTGCGGCGCAAATTAAGGTGGCGTCAAAAACGGATGATATTCAGTTCATTCGGGTGAGGCAAAAGAAAATTCTTAATCCCGGCACGGCCCTGGAAAAAGAAATTGATGTGGCGTCGTGGAAAGAGGGTGGCGTTGTTGTCACGCCGGAAAAATTCGCCCTTGCGGCAGGCGCAATGCGCGTGGTTCGCCTGGTATCGCTTACGCCCCCGGAAAAAGAGACGACCTGGCGCGTCTATTTTGAAGGGGTCAAGCAGCCTGACAGCATTATTGCGGGCAAAGCAGAAAGCCCTGCTGCGACGGCAAGGCTGGGCGTAAATGTGATCTGGGGTGCCCTGATCCATCTCGCACCGAAAAAAAGCGTGGTTGCGCTGTCAATTGACCCTCAGAGGGGAACGTTAAAAAACAGCGGCACGTTGCGCGTGCCGCTCAGAGAGATCGGTATTTGTGATGCGGATTCGTCGTGCAGATGGATTAAAGAAGACGCGACGATTTATCCGGACACCGAACGGAAATTAAAAACGCTCGCGAAGGTACAAGGCCAGAAATATAAATTCCGCTACTTCAACTGGCTGAATAAAACCGCTGAAGAAGCTGATTTACCCGTCGTGCAATAACACGACGTTACCGTAAAGACCCAAAGGGTTTGTTTAAAGAGCCAGGGTGCTCATTTGTAAATATGGAGATATCAATGCGTAAGTATTTTAAACCTCTGATGATTGTTGCCGCGATGACCACGTCCGTTAGCGCGCTGGCGATTCAAAAAGATATTACCGTCAACGCCAGCGTTGATTCACAGCTGGATATGACCCAGGCCGATAACACGCCGCTGCCGGCAAGCATCGATATGCAGTACCTGCCTGGCCGTGGCCTGGAAAGCTACCGCCTGAATACCAAGGTGTGGTCTAACTCCGCGACCAGCAACGTAAAAGTCCGTCTGGTTAGCGCCGCGAAGCTGGCGAATGCTGACGGTGCTGAGACCATCCCAATGACGGTGATTCTGGGTGATAAAACCCTCTCTACCGCAGATGTGGAATATACAGGCGCCGAACTGTTCCCGGGGAGCATTGAAAACGGTTCAGCGGTACTGCCGCTGACCATTTCCCAGACCACCAAAGGCATTCTGAAAACCGGTCAGTACAGCGGCGTTGTCAGCCTGATGCTGACGCAGGCGACGACCACGGAAGGCGGTGCGTAACACCACTGCACCTAAGGAATAACGTCAGAGGGTGCTCACCCTCTGACGTCAGGATGATGTCGAGGCTCGTTCATGGCGTTTCACAGAAATACCCTCCTCTTTGTTGCTTTGTTACCCGCTTCCATCCAACTCGCCTGCGCCGGGATGGCCGTCCCGCCAGGTTTTGAAGATCTGGCGAAGACGCAGCGCCTGTGGACAGAGGTGAACCTCTATGGCGAGGCGCTTGGCCTTTTTGAAACGGATATCACGCTTGAAACGGTCAGCTTTGTCGCACCTGAAACCGTGGTAGCGGCCATCAAACGCCGGTTTAATGACGACCCATCGCTTGTTGCCACCGTGTCTGCCGCGCTGGCCGTTCCGCTTGCCCGTAACGGCAACCTGGCCTGCAGCAGCAACGGCTCCGCAGCGGGCTGTGATTACATCGATACCGACCGCGCGGCCATTATTTATGACGAGAATAACGCCCGCATTAACCTGTTCCTGGACAAGAAATTTCTGCCTAAGCAGACGGCAGAGAATCAATGGTATCAGCCTACTCAGGGCACCGAAAATGCGCTGATCCATCAGCAAAACATTAACTTCGTTGCCGACAGGGATTATCAGTCGGCAACCGTGCAGGGCAACGGCGCGCTGGCGCTCACGCAGGACGGCTATGCGAATCTCGACTGGACCTGGCTGGGGCAGCGTTCACGGCAGAAGCAGCAGCAGGAGGTCACCGTCAACAACGCCTGGTTTCGCCAGGATATTCTGCGTCAGTACTATGTTCAGCTGGGCGAGATGGATACCCGCGATCTGTTCAGCAACGCCGGTGGGAATATCAACCTCAGCCAGCTGCCGCTGGGCAAAATTCGCGGCCTGCGCACGGGTTCAACAAGGGCATGGATGAACCCGGTTCAGCAGTCGAAGGGAACCCCTGTGACCGTGCTGCTTTCCCATGACGCGCGTATCGACGCCCGCCGGGGCAATCAGCTGCTGGCGAGCTTTTATCTGAATGCCGGGGCGCAAACCCTGGACACGCGTTCGTTCCCGGACGGGAGCTACACCGTGACGCTCTCCATCTATGAAAATAACCGGCTGACGCGCACCGAGCAGGTGCCGTTTACCCGAACCGGCATTACGCCATTCGACCGCGTCGAGTGGTTCCTGCAGGCGGGCGAAACCGATAATAGCGATCAAAACGAAGAACGTAGCGCGGTTGCGCAGGCGGGCGTTCGTCTGCCCGTGACCCCGACGCTGGCGCTGACCAGCGGCGCAACGTTCAAGAAAAACCAGCGTTTCCTGGAAAATGCGATCGACTGGAGCCGGGGCTTCAACGCGGGCCCGATCGATGGCGTGCTGAGTACCCGGTTTAGCTACCTCTACGGCAGCGAAGGTCAGCGCGGCAATATTCAGCAAATCAGCTACAACGACGGTTTTTCTTTGAGCATCTATCGCAACGCGTTGTCCGCTGAAAACTGCACCACCCAAAGCGCGGGATTTGACGCCGTGAACGGCTGTTATCGCACCCTCTCGGTGATGTTCTCCGTCCCGGTCGGCGCCTGGTATGCGAGCCTGGGATATTCGGATAACCGCAACGAAGGCCGGTACGTTTCACGCCGTGAGCTCCCGGACAGCGACGATCGCCACGATGCGGGTCTGCCGTGGGAATCGGTCTATATGACCCGCACGCGCACGCGGGCCTGGCAGGGAGGCCTGAGCAACGCCTTCAGTACCCATGGGCTGAACATTAACAGCAGCATTAACCTGTTTATGCGTAACGATGACGCCCGCGACGGCAGGGATAAAGGCGGCTACCTGAGCGTGAGCCTGTCCATGGCGCATAACCGTCAGGGTGATGCGTCAAGCTACACCTCTCTGGGCGCGACATGGCAGCACCAGCAGCGTGAAAAAAACCAGCTGAGCTACAGCGTGGCGCATAACTGGTATGCCGATGCCCGCGGTGAAAATGAGTATGGCCTCAGCGCGTCGGGCATTAACAGCGACTCGCTGAATACCTCAGCCTATACGCGCCAGGGCGGACGATATGGCAACGGAAGCCTGACGGTCAGCGATGCCTGGGATCGACAGGATCGGCGCCATACGCTGAGCAGCAGCGGTAACTACAGCTCAACGCTCGCGCTGTCCCGTTCTGGCCTATGGCTGGGCCGCTGGAGCGACGGTCGCCCTGCTTCCGCCGTCGCGGTGAACGTGGCCACGCCGGAAGATGCTCAGGATCCGCGCGTCGCCGTGTCGCTGGATAATAGCGGCAGTGCAGACATTCCGGGCAATAGCCGCGCCCTCTTCGCGGTACCGGGCTATCAGCAGACGACGTTGACGATTAACGAATCGCTAGACGTCTCCCGGGGAGCCAGCAGTGAAATCACGCAAGGGTCAGGCAGCAGAACGCTGTTTATGGTGCCAGGCAAACTGCTGCGCCGGGACGTGCAAACTACCGCAAGCTACACCTGGCTTGGCCAGTTAACCGACGAGCGCCATTCGCCGTTTATCGGCGGCGTGCCGCTGAACGTGAACGGCTGGAGCGACCTTGGCAATGGCGGGTTTAGCGCGCAAAGCGACGCCCTGCTGCATAACCTCTACCTGGTGCGTCAGCAGCAATTTTATCAGTGCGCGCTGAACGTGAAGAGCATGCGCGACGTCGTGCGTTACGTCGGTTCGATTCCCTGTAAGGAATTAACCTTTTCCGCCCTGCCGGATGCAGTCCAGCAGCAGGCGCAGCTGATGCTGGCCGGACGGTCGGTCCCTGCTGGCCCGACTGCCATGAATACCGATAGCCTCACTAAAGGGAAATGATGTGATTAAACGCCTCTTTATTTTACTGCTGTTAAGCCTGTGGGCCGGCCAGACGCTGGCGGGCGCCCCCGCGGGACGAAACTCCAGCGTTGGAATCAGCTTCGATCGTATGGCACCGCCTGCGCGTTTTGACATCTGGTTTCATGAATCGGGCGGTTATGACCCCGCCGATCCGCAAAAGTGGGGGCGTAATACCCTGACCTGTGAGTCCCGGACTGACACCACGAACGGCGCCTGCATGAACGCCCCGGTCTGGTTCTCGGCGAACCCGGCCGCACCTTATGCCATCAACTTGCGTTTTACGCATGCCATCACCAGCAAGACGGTGGATATCAAGGTGTATGGCGATCACTATATGTTTATCAACAACAGAGTGTTTACTTTCGCCAGCTTCGTGACTGGAGGAACTGTCGACCTCCCAGCATGGAACAGAGAGCCTTACTTCGATTTCTACATCGTAAAAAGCGAACTGGATAAGCTCGCCCTGCCGGGGATCTGGACCGCCACGCTGAAGCAGAACCTGCGCCAGTGGGGAAGCGCCGACTGCGGCGGGAACTTCAATGACGTGAATGTCGGCTGTCCGGGCTATCTCACCATCGCCAAATGGCAGGCCAATATTCGCATTGAGGTGGTCGACCCGGGAAACCAGCAGATTTATCTGCCGGCCTTTCCGCACTCCACGCCCATCGTTAACCTCAACCTGACCAACTTCCCGGGGCGCCCCGGGGGCAGCGAGATCCAGGGGGAAAACACGCTGGATATGTGCCTGTACGACGGCAAAAACAGTACCAGCACCCGTGCCTATCTTCGCTTTGAGGACGACGGGCTTCCCTCAGATGGGCGTGCCGAAGGGGCGTTTTCTATCCGGCGGCGCGGCGGTAGCCAGACCGATGCGCGGGACCGTCTCGATTATCGGGTCTCCGTCACCAATCCAATCACAGGCGCAACCGAAACGGTCGCGAACGGTAAAACCCTGGTCTGGCAAGGCACAAACGATCCGCAGCATCTGCGTCAGGTCGTGCTGCCGGGCGGACGCGAGAGCGTACTGTGCATTCCTGCGCCGATTATCCTGAAAACGCCTGCGTTTGCCGCCAGCAGCAAAAACGCAGGCGACTATACCGGCACGCTGCGCGTTATCTATACGCCCAGCACGTTATAACGAGGTCACCGTGAGTTACGCCATTCTCGACAATAATCGATTTTACGCCGAAGGGTTGCGCTATGCGCTGCTGCGTCGGGGCGTCCAGCCAGAGGTCATAAGCGATACCGTACAATGGCAGCCAACGCTGCTTACCCGCCGCGTTGTGGTCGTCCGCTGCCGTTTTTCCGTGGCGGCGACGCATCAGGCGCTGATCAACATTTTGCTCAGGCTTGAAGCCGCCCGCTGGAAAGGCAGCCTTTATCTGGTCTGCAACGAAAAGGGGTGGGCGCTGGCGACGCATTTACGCAAGCGTTTCGGTACGCTAACGGTTTATATCATCGACGACAGGATCGCCGTTGCCGATGCGGCGTATTTGCTGGCAAAAGAGCCGCGTCGCGTTCGAAGCCTGGACTGTTGCCTGACCGTTCCTGAATTCAACGTGCTCGATCTGATGCTGACCGGGTTGCCGGTCCGCCACATTGCCATCGTGACGCACATGTCGGAGAAACAGGTTTCAACCCATAAATGCAACGCGCTGAAGAAGCTCAATGCCAACAACCTGCTTCAGCTGCTCCTGTAGGTCACGGTTTATCCTGAGCCCGCTTTTTTGCTACACTGTCGCTGATTTTTTACCTACGACAGAAGATTATGTTCATTTTTGCAGGCCAGGAAATTGAGACCGATAGCGAAGGCTATCTGAAAGATACGACGCTCTGGAGCGAACCGCTGGCGGAGAAAATTGCGGAAAACGAAGGGATTACCCTCTCCCCCGAACACTGGGAGGTGGTGCGTTTTGTCCGCGAGTTTTACCTTGAATTCAACACCTCTCCGGCCATCCGCATGCTGGTCAAGGCGATGGCCAATAAGTTCGGTGAAGAGAAAGGCAACAGCCGCTATCTCTATCGTCTGTTCCCGAAAGGCCCGGCAAAACAGGCCACCAAAATTGCCGGCCTGCCAAAACCGGTGAAGTGCATTTAGTAGCGAATACCGAAGTTCATATATTCCCGCCCGGGCTGATGCGGTTCTGTTAAGACCTTATCAACCCGTGCGCTACGCGGCCCACCCGCTTTCAGCCACGCCACCAGCTTGTCGACCTGCTCCGCTTCGCCGCAGGCGACCACCTCAACGCTGCCGTCGTCCATGTTTCGCGCGTATCCCGTTAGCCCAAGCTGAACGGCCTCGCGCTGGGTGCTGTAGCGGAACCCCACGCCCTGAACAACGCCGTGAACCCAGGCAATGGTGCAGACTTTAGACATTTTTCTTCTCCTTAACGTAGCGTTTTCGGCAAACAGCCGTAGTGTTGCCGGAAACGGGCGGTGAAACGAGAGCTGGAAAGATACCCACATTGTAATGCGATTTCGCCAATTGGTAATCGGGTTGACTGTAGCTGTGACAAAGCAACGGCCATCCTCACCTCCTCCACAATCTGGCGAAAACTCTGTGACTCCTCGCGTAACCGCCTGCGCAGCGTCGGTACGCTTAAGGCCAGACGGCTGGCGACGTCCTGCGCGCTCCAGGCTCTGGCGGGCGACAGCATAATGAACTGCCGCACCTGCTCGGTCAGGTTACTGTTTCGCTCAATAAGCAGCGGACCTGCCACGCCGTCATGCAGCAAGGCCAGCAACAGACCGAAGGCCTGATGCTTTTGTAGCGCCTCCGGTAAATCCTGACGCACGGCGTGCAGCAGGTTATCCCACATAAACGCCAGCCCCTCGCTCAGCGGCGCGCAGAGCGAATGCAACGTCGTGCGCGGCCAGGATTTCAGGTAATGCGCTTTAAACTCGGCAACGATCTCCGGAGATAACATGAGCAAGTCCGATCGAAACATGCCGTTCGCGGGCTGATTGATAATCTCCATCACCGTATTGGCAGGGATAATGATGAGTTGATCCCGTGTCGCCTCCAGGCGGTTATCGTCCTGAACAATCACCTTACTGCCGTGAGTGATATGACAAATAGCCGGAAAGAAGAGTTTAACCTGGTGCAGGCGATGCATTTTGCTGGCAGTCACTTCACCCGCAGTAAGATGTTTATGTCGAAAATGGAACTCCTGCACCCTGTCATCCTTATCTGCTGTAGGTTGCTGTTAACTGAGCCTTTGCCAGAACGTGACTATTGATCATAAAACCGACCAGCGCGCCGCTGGCATTTTTGTCGACGGGCAGTTTATCCACATCCAGCGCCCAGACGGTCACCTGATAGCGGTGAGGCTTGTCCCCGGCAGGTGGACATGCGCCGCCGAATCCAGAATAGCCGAAATCATTGCGCCCCTGCACCACGCCGGCAGGTAATTTCTCGCCGTTCGGGTTACCGGCATCAGCGGGCAGCGTCATTGTATTCGCCGGTATATTGGCTACGGTCCAGTGCCACCAGCCGCTGCCGGTGGGCGCATCAGGGTCATAGACCGTAACGGCAAAACTTTTTGTACCGGCGGGCGGATTTTTCCATGCCAGCTGGGGAGAGGTATTCCCACCATGGCAGCCAAATCCCTCAAATACCTGCTGCTGCGCCAACCGCCGATCGCCGGAAATATCCCGGCTGGTCATGCTGAAAGACGTTGCTGCGAAAACCTGAAAACTCATTGCCGTCAGAGCGGCTATTGTGATGACACTGCGCTTTTTCATGGGTGCTTCCTCTGCTGAACTGGAGGCCCTACTGTAAAGCCTGCTGCAATGCCGTAATGTGCCTAAGCGATTCGATTTTGTGCCGAAACGCTCAACGGCATCCGCAGATGATTGCGCCTTGCTGAATGTGGTAATCTACGCGCCATTTCCCTGAAATCGACAGAACAGCAAATTATGAGTGTACGTTTAGTGTTAGCCAAAGGGCGCGAGAAATCATTACTGCGCCGTCATCCCTGGGTCTTTTCCGGCGCGGTTGCCCGTATGGAAGGCAAAGCCAGCCTCGGTGAAACCATTGATATCGTTGACCATCAGGGGAAATGGTTAGCGCGAGGCGCTTACTCGCCAGCGTCCCAAATCCGCGCGCGCGTCTGGACCTTCGATAAAGACGAAACCATCGACATCGACTTCTTCGTGCATCGTCTGCAGCAGGCGCAGCAGTGGCGTGAGTGGCTGGCAAAACGCGACGGGCTGGACAGCTACCGCCTGATTGCTGGTGAGTCCGACGGTCTGCCGGGCGTGACCATCGATCGTTTCGGTAACTTCCTGGTGCTGCAGCTCCTGAGCGCCGGAGCGGAATACCAGCGTGCCGCGCTGATTAGCGCGCTGCAAACGCTGTTCCCACAGTGCGCCATTTACGACCGCAGCGATGTGGCGGTGCGCAAAAAAGAGGGCATGGAGCTGACGCAGGGTCCGGTCACGGGTGAACTGCCGCCTGCCCTGCTGCCGATTGAAGAGCACGGCATGAAGCTGCTGGTGGATATTCAGGGCGGGCACAAAACCGGTTACTACCTCGACCAGCGCGACAGCCGTCTGGCTACGCGTCAGTACGTTGCCGACAAACGCGTGCTGAACTGCTTCTCCTATACCGGCGGTTTTGCCGTTTCGGCACTGATGGGCGGCTGTGCCCAGGTGGTGAGCGTGGACACCTCACAGGAAGCGCTCGACGTGGCAAAACAGAACGTCGAGCTGAATAAGCTGGATCTGAGCAAAGCGGAGTTTGTGCGTGATGACGTCTTCAAGCTGCTGCGTAAATATCGCGACCAGGGCGAGAAGTTCGACGTCATCGTGATGGATCCACCCAAGTTTGTGGAAAACAAAAGCCAGCTGATGGGCGCGTGCCGTGGGTATAAAGATATCAACATGCTGGCTATCCAGCTGCTGAACCCGGGCGGGATTCTCCTCACCTTCTCTTGCTCAGGCCTGATGACCACAGATTTATTTCAGAAAATCATCGCCGATGCCGCAATAGATGCTGGCCGTGATGTACAATTTATAGAGCAGTTCCGTCAGGCAGCCGATCACCCCGTGATTGCTACCTACCCGGAAGGACTGTATCTGAAAGGGTTTGCCTGTCGCGTCATGTAACTTGAAAAGAGAAATATTGCCCGCACATAACGTGTAAGTCGTATTTCCCGGGAGGTGACTATGATTGCCAGCAAATTCGGTATCGGCCAGCAGGTCCGCCACACTTTGCTCGGGTATTTGGGTGTGGTCGTGGATATCGACCCGGAGTATTCCCTTGATGAACCGTCAGCAGACGAGCTGGCGGTGAATGCAGAGCTTCGCGCCGCGCCCTGGTACCATGTGGTGATGGAAGGTGATGATGGACAACCCGTTCACACCTATCTTGCTGAAGCGCAGCTGAGCAGCGAGCTGCAGGAAGAGCATCCGGAGCAACCCACTATGGATGAACTTGCTCAGACTATCCGCAAACAGTTACAGGCTCCGCGCCTGCGGAACTAAGCGTGTAAAAAAAGCCCGATGAACGGGCTTTTTTTTATTACTTCGCCAGCCCCAGACGGGGGATGTCGATCGCCGGACAGCGATCCATGACGACGTTTAACCCCGCATCCCGCGCCAGCACCGCAGCCTGCTCGTTAATCACGCCCAGCTGCATCCACAGCGTTTTCGCCCCGACGGCGATAGCGTCCTGCGCCACTTCCCACGCCGCCTCGGAGTTTCGGAAGACATCAACCATATCAATTTTTTCCGGCACGTCAGCGAGCGTGGCATAACCCTGCTGGCCCAGTAAGGTTTTCCCCGCCACTTTTGGCGAGACCGGGATGACGTGATAGCCCTGATCGAGAAGGTATTTCATTACCCGATAGCTTGGACGATCGGGTTTATCGCTCGCGCCCACCAGCGCAATGGTACGCGTGGATGTCAGAATCTCGGCAATATCGTTCTCTTTCATGGTTTTTCTCCTGGCTTTTTTAAAAGTGTACGCCAAACCGCACATCTCAACCATCCATCCCATACCGATGCATGAGGGCAAAACGGCGAAATATGTCTATATGTTAGTAAACATGATTCTCGAAAAATTTAGATACATTAATGCGGCGACAGGATTTCTGACGGGAGCCTTCTATGAAAACCGGTATTGCCACTGCTCTGATTGCGTTAGTGATGCCGGTCTGCGTTTTTGCTACCACGCTCCGGCTCTCTACCGATATTGATCTCCTGGTACTGGACGGAAAAAAGGTCTCCAGTTCGTTATTGCGCGGTGCGGACAGCATCGAGCTGGATAACGGTCCGCATCAGCTGGTATTCCGGGTGGAAAAATCGATCGGTCTGGCGAATCGCGAGCAAAGGATGTATATCTCGCCGCCGCTGATCGTCAGCTTTAATACCCGGCAAATCAGTCAGGTCAATATTACCCTGCCTCGGCTTGAAACGGAGAAAGAATCGGCGGCCTTCGACGCGTCTCCCCGCATTGAACTTCTGGACGGGGATGCGATGCCGATTCTGGTGAAGCTGGATATTCTGGCGCTGACGACCTCACCAAAAGGTCCGGACTACGAGGCCGCGACCCAGACCTATAACAAAGCGGGTAAACGCGCGTCGCTTCCTCAGTTTGCCACCATGATGGCTGACGACAGCACGCTGCTTTCCGGCGTCTCTGAACTGGACGTCATTCCTCCCCAGTCCCAGACCCTGACGGAACAGCGCCTAAAATTCTGGTTCCAGCAGGCCGATCCCGACACGCGGGCCCGGTTTTTACAGTGGGCAAAACAACAACCTTCATCATAAGCCACATTTTTTACGCCTTTCTCTTGCAGCGTCAGACGGTTCCCGTCATCGTGTAGGCAGTTAACCTGATGGATATGATTATGGAACTGACAACACGCACGCTACCTGAACGCAAACACATTGCGCTGGTGGCGCACGATCACTGTAAACAAATGCTGCTTAACTGGGTTCGCCGCCATCAGTCTTCGCTGGAAAAGCACGATCTGTCGGCGACCGGTACTACCGGTAACCTGATCCAGCGCGAAACGGGTCTGCAGGTGAATGCCATGCTGAGCGGCCCGATGGGCGGCGATCAGCAGGTCGGCGCGCAGATCTCCGAAGGGAAGATTGATGTGCTGATCTTCTTCTGGGACCCGCTGAACGCGGTTCCGCACGACCCGGATGTCAAAGCCCTGCTGCGTCTGGCGACGGTGTGGAATATTCCGGTGGCGACAAACCTGTCGACGGCGGATTTCATCATCGAATCGCCGCAGTTTAATTCGCCGGTTGATATCCTCATTCCGGACTATCAGCGTTATCTTTCCGACAGATTGAAGTAGCTTTTTTGCCGGGTGGCGGCTACGCCTTACCCGGCCTACAAAACCTTCCCTGACGTCGTTATGGTTTACGCGCTACCGGCACATCAATACTCTTCAGGATATCGACAAACACGGATGGCTCCTCTTTATTGAACAGCAGCCACACGCGATGGCGCGCGCGGGTGATAGCCACATACAGCAAACGCCGCTCTTCGGCATCCGGGAAGTCTTCCGGCACCGGCAGCAAGGCCTGTTCCATTACCGACTCGCGGGCCGGAGCCGGGAAACCGTCGCTGCCCTCTTTCAGCCCCATGACAATCACATAGTCGGCCTGCTGCCCTTTGCTGGCGTGAATCGTCATAAATTCAAGCTGCAGCTTCGGCCAGCGGGTGGCCGCCTTTTCCAGCGCCTCGGGTTTGAGGTGATGGTAACGCGCCAGCACCAGGATACGCTCATCGGGCTTCGCATAGCCGCTGAGCTTGTCCAGCAGCGGTTCCAGCTGATCGTCCGCCAGCAGGGTCACGGCTTTTTTATCCCCTGCCCGCAGGCTATTGAGCGGTTTTGCCAGCTGATGCGGGTTCTGCTGGATAAAGCGGTTGGCGATTTCACCAATCCGTGAATTGAAGCGGTAGGTCGTGTCCAGATCGCTGCGATCGCCTTCGCCAAAATAGTGGTGGAATGCGGTTGTCAGGGAGAGCTGCGCCCCGCTGAAGCGATAGATGGCCTGCCAGTCGTCCCCCACCGCAAACAGCGAGGTATGCTTATTTTGCGCCCGCAGCGCTGAGAGCAACGCTGCACGCTGCGGAGAGATGTCCTGGAACTCATCCACCAGAATATGCTTCCACGGGCTGACAAAACGCCCCTTCTCAAGAATGATGATGGCCTGATGGATCAGGCCGGAGAAATCAACGGCATTTTCCTCTTTCAGCGCGGTTTTCCAGGCTTTCAGTAGCGGAGCCATCAGCTTGACCCGCTTCGAAAACAGATCGCGGATCGCCTCCGGCGCGCTTTCAATCATCTCTGCCTGCGATCCACCGTGCATTCGCATCAGGCTGACCCAGCGGTCAAGTCGCGAACCCAGCCGACGCGCCAGCTTATCATCCTGCCAGAAGCTACCCTCTGGCACGTCCCAGCTGAGCTCCTCCTCCAGCCACTGACGCCACCCTTTTGCCTGCGCCTTTTTCTCACTGCACTGCTGGCGCCACGTTTTGATGAACAGCGCCTGACGCGCCTGCGCGTCGTTTTCCAGCTTACTGATGGAAGGTACTTTTTTACTGCCCTGCTGAATAATATGCAGCGCAAGGGCATGAAAGGTTCTGGCCGTGATATCCCGGGTGTGCAGGCGTTCCTGGATACGTTCGTCCATCTCCTGGGCAGCCTTGCGGCCAAAAGCCAGAAGCAGAATTTGATCGGCTACCGCTTCCCCGGTCGTCAGCAGCCAGCCGGCACGCGCCACCAGCACCGACGTTTTACCGCTACCGGCCCCCGCCAGCACCAGCAGCGACTGCTCGCCGTTAACCACCGCGCGCGCCTGGGCCGGATTGAGCGGTGACGATTCCACCGTACTGAAAAAGTCGGCATATTGGGTGAGCATGGCGTCCGTCCAGGCCTGATTATGGGCGAGACGGCTTTTATCCTTATCATTCAGCCAGGCCTGACACTGGCGCCAGGCGTCGCGACAGTTGTCAAACTCGTCGAGACGCGTCACGGAAAGCGGCAGCGCCGAGAGTGCCTGTCGGATCTTTTGCTGCAGCCCGGCGGTCTGCTGACGGGTCAGCCACGCGTGTTGCGCGTTGCTTTGCGCGATATCGTCCAGCACCTGCTGGAGCACCTGGGCGGCAATCACGCTCATATCCTGGCTCCACTGCTGCCAGAGCGCGTTCAGGTGATGGTGGAAACGCTGAGTTTCCGTCCACTCGGTGCCGTGAAGACGCACGACTTTATCGTCAGGGAGAACGAACTCCAGCTCGCCCCACACCAGCCCGCGTTTGCAGTGGATAGCCAGAAGCTGATTAAACGGAATAAGATATTCGTGGCGTTCCCCGGAGACTTTCACCCCGGCATTAAGGAGAACAACCCTGTCGTAAGGGTGTTGCGCCAGGCGTTTGCCTAACGACGTTGCTTTCAGTTCCATGTTCCGCCAAATCCACGAAGAGATAATTTACCTGACAGTTTAACTGCCAGTTTTAAGGTGCTCCAGCCTAAAAAAACGTTACAATCATTGGGCGTTAATTTTATCGAAAGGAAGTGAGGGTTTATGCGTACCGTTCTGAATGTGTTGAATTTTGTGCTGGGCGGTTTTGCCACCACCCTTTCCTGGCTTTTTGCCACGCTGGTGAGCATCGTCCTGATTTTCACGCTTCCCCTGACCCGTTCCTGCTGGGAAATCACAAAACTCTCCTTAATCCCCTACGGGAATGAAGCCATCCACGTTGACGAGCTGAATCCGGAGAACAAAAACGCCCTGATGAATACGGGCGGAACCCTGCTGAACATTCTGTGGCTCATTTTCTTCGGCTGGTGGCTGTGCATCATGCATATTTTTGCCGGTATTGCACAGTGCATCACGATTATTGGTATTCCGGTGGGGATCGCGAACTTTAAGATCGCCGCTATCGCCCTTTGGCCCGTCGGTCGCAGGGTTGTTCCGGTAGAAGTGGCCCAGGCGGCGCGTGAAGCAAACGCTCGTCGTCGTTTTCAGTAAATAAGGACTGGCCGCGTTTATGCTAAGCCCACTGCTTCGCCGTTATACCTGGAACAGCACCTGGCTTTATAACGTCAGGATATTCATCGCGCTTTGCGGCACGGTTGCTCTGCCCTGGTGGCTGAATGATGTCAAACTCACTATTCCGCTCACGCTGGGAGTGGTGGCCGGGGCGCTGGCGGACCTGGACGATCGTCTGGCCGGGCGTTTGCGTAATCTGGTCATTACGCTTGTCTGCTTTTTTATTGCGTCAGCGTCCGTTGAGCTGCTTTTCCCGTGGCCCTGGCTGTTTGCCCTGGGTCTTACCCTCTCAACCAGCGGGTTTATTTTGCTGGGTGGCCTTGGGCAGCGCTATGCCACCATCGCTTTTGGTGCATTGCTGATCGCCATCTACACCATGCTGGGCGTTTCCCTGTACGACCAGTGGTACCAGCAGCCGGTTCTGCTGTTGCTGGGCGCCATCTGGTATAACCTGCTGACGCTAACCGGTCATCTGATCTTCCCGGTTCGCCCTCTACAGGATAACCTTGCCCGCAGCTTTGAGCAGTTAGCCCACTATCTGGAACTGAAATCCCGGCTGTTCGACCCGGATATCGAGGAAGAAAGCCAGGCTCCGCTCTACGATCTGGCGCTGGCAAACGGCCAGCTGGTTGCCACCCTTAACCAGACAAAAGCCTCTCTGCTGACCCGTCTGCGCGGCGATCGCGGTCAGCGCGGAACGCGAAGGACCTTACACTACTATTTTGCCGCCCAGGATATTCATGAACGCGCCAGCTCATCGCACGTTCAGTATGCCGCACTGCGCGAGAGATTCCGCTACAGCGACGTGATGTTCCGCTTCCAGCGCCTGCTCTCCATGCAGTCTCAGGCGTGTCAGCGGCTCTCGCGCTCCATTCTGCTGCGCACGCCCTATCAGCATGATCCCCGCTTTGAACGGGTATTCAGCCACCTTGATGCGGCGCTCGACCGCGTTCAGGCCAGCGGAACGTCACCGGAACACATCAAAGCGCTGGGCTTTCTGCTGAACAACCTGCGGGCGATTGATGCACAGCTGGCAACCATTGAGTCCGAACAGGCGATGGCACTGCCGGGCAGTGAGGTGGACAATCAGCTTGCTGATGACAGCGTGCACAGCGTTAGCGATATGTGGCTACGCCTGAGCCGGAACTTTACGCCGGAGTCGGCTCTCTTTCGCCACGCGGTGAGAATGTCGCTGGTGCTGTGCGTGGGGTATGCCTTTATTCAGATAACCGGACTGCACCACGGCTACTGGATCCTGCTCACCAGCCTGTTCGTCTGCCAGCCGAACTATAACGCCACCCGACACCGACTTGCGCTGCGTATTATCGGTACGCTGGTTGGCGTCGCGATCGGCCTTCCGGTGCTCTATTTCGTGCCTTCCGTCGAAGGTCAATTGATTCTGATCGTCATCACCGGCGTGCTGTTCTTCGCGTTTCGCAACGTGCAGTATGCCCACGCCACCATGTTCATCACGCTGCTGGTGCTGCTCTGCTTTAACCTGCTGGGTGAAGGCTTTGAAGTCGCCCTGCCCCGCGTGATCGATACTCTGATAGGCTGCGCGATTGCCTGGGCCGCGGTCAGCTTTATCTGGCCGGACTGGCGTTTCCGTAATTTGCCGCGGGTGGTCGACAGGGCGATGAACGCCAACTGTCGATACCTTGACGCTATCCTGGAGCAGTATCATCAGGGGCGCGATAACCGCCTGGCTTACCGGATAGCACGTCGTGATGCGCACAACAGTGATGCAGAACTGGCCTCCGTTGTCTCTAACATGTCAACGGAGCCTCGCGCCACGGCAGAAATTCGTGAGACCGCGTTCCGCCTGCTCTGCCTGAACCATACGTTTACCAGCTATATTTCGACGCTGGGTGCCCACCGCGAGAAACTCACCAACCCGGGTATTCTCAACCTGCTCGATGACGCCGTCTGTTATGTCGATGACGCGCTTCATCACCGCCCAGCCGATGAACCGCGCGTACAACAGGCGCTGAATGAACTGGCGCAACGCATTGCGCATCTTGACCCGGGAAACGACAGCAAAGCGCCGCTGGTTCTTCAGCAGATAGGCCTGCTTATCGCTCTGCTGCCTGAAATTTGCCGGCTGCAACAGCAAATCGCTACCTGGAGGAGTGATTCTCCTGTGGCTCAGGCAGCGCATTAAACCACTCCGTCAGCTCCCGGCGAATGCCTGCCGGGAGTGCCGCCTCATGCAGCCCCTCAATAGCCCCTTCGAGTGCGAAGAGAACTTTAATACTGAGCGCTTTATTTTTCGCCCGCATCTTCAGCCAGCTGGCTCTGGCACCCAGCGCCCGGAGTGTTTCTTCATTGGTAATACCGGCTTCAAAAAGCAAGACTTCAAGCTGAAAGGTCAGGTTTGGCAGATCCTTGAGTCGGTTTCGTTGATGGCGCTGATAGCGCTCTTTTCTTGCCGCACTGAGCGCAAACGAGGAGAGCTGAAGCAACCGCTCCCTGTCCTGCCATAATCCGTCATCCACACGATAATAGTTGAGCAGCACCGGGCGGCCTCGCTTCATCAATGTCAAAAATGAGGAGGCATTCTTTACACAGTATTTCGCACTCTCCTCACAAGCCCGAAGATAAAGCTCGCCATCAGACACCATGGCAAAAACCGCATCATCCACCGCCAGGGTGTACCCTCCAAACAGCGCACGATGATGAATCTCGCCCAACGGGGAGAGGTATTCCTGGGATTTATAAATCCGTTCATAAGATATCTTTTTCATGATATTTCCCTTCAAAATCATAAAATAACAACGAAATTTCTTACTAGCGGATCCGTTAGCAGGAAAATAGGCAACTTATCGCCGTTGAGCAAGATGATTTTTCGAGGGGCATCAAGATTGAATGAATTTTGCGAGTCGCTTTCCGAAAATGAGGTTGATCTTTATGCATACAGGGGTTACTGTATATCCATACAGTAACTACAGGGCTGGAATGAATATGCACACTTCAGGCTATGCAAATCGCGCAATCTCTCTCTCTTCTGCCGCAGGCAATGTCGCGCAGAATTCCGTCGAGCGTGTTTCCACAGGGCTTATCAGTGAAGTGGTTTATCGTGAAGACCAGCCCCTGTTGACGCAACTTCTGTTGTTGCCGTTATTACAACAGCTTGGTCAGCAATCGCGCTGGCAGCTTTGGCTCACGCCTCAACAAAAACTGAGCCGTGAGTGGGTTCAGTCCGCTGGCCTTCCGCTGACCAAGGTCATGCAGATTAATCAGCTCTCGCCGTGCGATACCGTTGAGTCGATGATCCGCGCGTTACGCACCGGAAATTACAGCGTGGTAATTGGATGGTTACCCGAAGAATTGACGGAAGAGGAACATTTCCGTCTGACTGAAGCCGCTGAAGAAGGGAGTGCGATCGGGTTCATTATGCGTCCGGTTCGATCGGATTCTTACCGCAGAGGACAACTTTCTGGGCTAAAAATTCACTCAAATTTGTATCATTGAGTGAAATTAAGATTTTTCCTGGAATTTTTTTCGACCACAAGATGGCATTAAAGTTCCCGGTCTGAAAATTGCGGCAAGGCTTGTCTGGTGCGGTTCTCCTTCATTTTATTGCACAAAATTCGTTCTAAAAATGTTAAATAATCGGTATACGGAACTTTTTTTTTCATATGCCTGACAGACTTCACACTTGTAAGTTTTCAGCTACGTTGTAGACTTTACATCGCCAGGGGTGCTCGGCCTAAGCCGAAGATATCGGTAGATTTATATTTGACCACGCCCCCCGGTGAAGGATTTAACCGTGATTCTCTCTTGAGACTTTCATGGCGAATTTTGGATGATAACGAGGCGCAAAAAATGAAAAAGACAGCTATCGCGATTGCAGTGGCACTGGCTGGCTTCGCTACCGTAGCGCAGGCCGCTCCGAAAGATAATACCTGGTATGCAGGTGGTAAACTGGGCTGGTCTCAGTTCCACGACACCGGCTGGTACAACAAAGACCTGAACAACGATGGCCCGACTCACGAGAGCCAGCTTGGTGCAGGTGCGTTCGGTGGCTATCAGGTTAACCCGTATGTTGGTTTTGAAATGGGTTACGACTGGTTAGGTCGTATGCCATACAAAGGCGACACCGTAAACGGCGCTTTCAAAGCACAGGGCGTTCAGCTGACCGCTAAACTGGGTTACCCAGTAACTGACGATCTGGACGTGTACACCCGTCTGGGCGGCATGGTATGGCGCGCTGACTCCAGCAACAACCAGGTTGGTAGCGACCATGACACCGGTGTTTCCCCAGTATTCGCTGGTGGCGTTGAGTGGGCTATGACCCGTGACATCGCTACCCGTCTGGAATACCAGTGGGTTAACAACATCGGCGACGGCAACACCGTTGGTGTTCGTCCAGACAACGGCATGCTGAGCGTAGGTGTTTCCTACCGTTTCGGCCAGCAGGAAGAAGCAGCACCAGTTGTTGCTCCAGCGCCGGCTCCAGCTCCAGAAGTACAGACCAAGCACTTCACTCTGAAGTCTGACGTTCTGTTCAACTTCAACAAAGCAACTCTGAAACCAGAAGGTCAGCAGGCACTGGATCAGCTGTACTCTCAGCTGAGCAACCTGGATCCTAAAGACGGTTCTGTAGTGGTTCTGGGCTTCACCGACCGTATCGGTTCTGACGCTTACAACCAGAAACTGTCTGAGAAACGTGCTCAGTCTGTTGTTGATTACCTGATCTCTAAAGGTATCCCAGCTAACAAGATCTCCCCACGTGGTATGGGCGAATCTAACCCAGTTACTGGCAACACCTGTGACAACGTGAAAGCTCGCGCTGCACTGATCGACTGCCTGGCTCCAGATCGTCGCGTAGAGATCGAAGTTAAAGGCATCAAAGACGTTGTAACTCAGCCAGCGGCATAAGTTATCGTCTTATAAAAAAACCCCGCCATGCGGGGTTTTTTATTGTCTGAAGAAAAGAAAAATCTATTTTTTACCCAACAGCGCCTGAAGGTCGTTCTTCAGCGTCGACATCTGGTTGGCGTACTTCTCTTTATGTTCGGCATCCTCAATCAACTGCACGATGGTTTCCGAAAGCGTTTTACCCCGTCGTTGTGCCAGCCCAGCCAGACGTTGCCAGACAACGAACTCAAGGTCGATTGATTTTTTTCGCGTGTGCTGATGCTCAGCATTAAAATGCCGTTTGCGTCGCGCGCGGATCGTTTGCTTCATCCGGTTTAACAAGGCAGGATTGATGTGCTTCTCAATCCAGCCGTTAACCTGTACCGGTTCATTTTCGAGGGTCAGCAAAATATCCACGGCTTCTTGTGCAGCGCTGGCTTCGATGTAGCAGGTGATCAGCTCCCCTTCACGGTGCTTTTTGACCAGGTACTTCCATTTCCAGCCGCTTTCGAGATTTTCCAGTTGTTGATATTTCATTGCGATCTCAGTGTTACCACGTAACTCTGTTCAGAATATCAGTTTTTTAGCAATCTGCTGAAAAGAAATCATATCCTGTGAGTGAATGCAGCCAATCGCCCTGTCGAAATACCCGATCCTGCTTGGGTACAGCCCCCCGCTTACGGTATACTCCACGCTTTTACATCTGACTAAAAAACATCAACTTTGACCATTACGAAACTTGCATGGCGTGACCTTGTTCCGGATACCGAAAGTTATCAGGAACAGTTTGCACAGCCCGAACTCGCAAAAGAACACGAATTCATCCTTAGCGATACGCAGCCCCGTTTGCATTACGCGCTGGAGCAGGTCTTAAGCCCATGGGCAACTGCGCCTTTCATGCTGCTCAAAGCCCCGGAAGAAGCGGAATACCTGACGTTGTTCGGGGATGCCGTGCGTCAGTTAAAGCCGGAAGCGAACGTCGTTTTTGGCGGCCAGTATCGTATCGCGGGACATGATGTCACTTTCGAACCGGCGGCACAGGCCGACGGCCATTTTGCCGCTAAGGGTGAGGTGATTACCGCTAACTGGGTCGAGGCTGAACAACTCTTTGGTTGTCTGCGCCAGTTTAACGGCGAGCTTTCGCTGCAGCCTGGGCTGGTACATCGCGCAAATGGCGGTGTTCTGATCATTTCACTGCGCACCCTGCTCTCGCAGCCGCTGCTGTGGATGCGTCTGAAAACCATCGTGCACCAGCAGCGTTTCGACTGGGTCGGCTACGATGAGTCTCGTCCTCTGCCCGTCTCTGTTCCCTCTATGCCGCTGTCGCTGACCGTCGTGCTAACGGGCGACCGTGAATCGCTGGCGGACTTCCAGGAAATGGAGCCGGAACTGGCTGAGCAGGCCGTGTATAGCGAATACGAAGACAACATCCAGATTGCTGATGCCGACGATATGGCGCAGTGGTGCCAGTGGGTGATGGCTGTAGCAGAACGTTCTGCGCTGCCAACCCCTGCGGCTGACGCATGGCCGGGCTTAATCCGCGAAGCGGTACGCTACACCGGTGACCAGGAAACGCTGCCGCTTTGCCCGCTCTGGATCGGCAAACAGCTGCGTGAAGTGGGTGTGATCAGTGGTGACGGGGCGTTCACCGGTGAACAGCTCACTCAGATGCTGGCTCAGCGTGAGTGGCGAGAAGGCTATCTTGCTGACCGTATGCAGGATGAAATTCTGCTCGAACAAATTCTGGTGGAAACCGAAGGCGAACGCGTCGGGCAGATTAACGCCCTGTCTGTGATTGAATTTCCAGGCCATCCGCGCGCATTCGGGGAGCCGTCCCGTATCAGCTGCGTTGTGCACATTGGCGATGGCGAGTTTACCGATATTGAACGGAAAGCCGAGCTGGGCGGAAACATTCACGCCAAAGGCATGATGATCATGCAGGCGTTTTTGATGTCAGAGCTGCAGCTTGAGCAACAGATCCCCTTCTCCGCCTCGCTGACGTTTGAGCAATCCTACAGCGAAGTGGATGGCGACAGCGCCTCTATGGCCGAGCTGTGCGCCTTAATCAGCGCCCTGGCGGAAGTGCCCATCAATCAGAACATCGCGATCACCGGTTCGGTGGACCAGTTCGGCCGCGCCCAGCCAGTGGGAGGCCTCAACGAGAAAATTGAAGGCTTCTTCTCTATCTGTCAGCAGCGCGGTTTAAACGGCAAGCAGGGTGTGATTATCCCGGCTCCCAACGCACGCCATTTAAGCCTCAGTCAGGAGATTCTGGATGCGGTTGAACAAGAGCAGTTCGCTATCTGGGCCATCGAAGGGATTGAGGATGCACTACCCTTACTGACAAACCTGGTATGGGATGGCGAAGGGCAAACCACCCTGATGCAGACTATCCAGGAGCGCATTGCTCAGGCGACACAGCAGGATGCTCGTCATCGTTATCCATGGCCGTTACGCTGGCTGGGCTGGTTTAGTTCGAACTGATCGGACTTGTTCAGCGTACACGTGTTAGCTATCCTGCGTCCTTCACTAAAATAAGGCTTACTGAGAACATGGTAGATAAACGCGAATCCTATACAAAAGAAGATCTTCTTGCCTCTGGTCGCGGTGAACTGTTTGGCGCAAAAGGCCCACAGTTACCGGCCCCGAACATGCTGATGATGGACCGTGTCGTGAAAATGACCGAAACCGGCGGCAACTTCGATAAGGGTTACGTAGAAGCAGAACTCGATATCAACCCGGACCTGTGGTTCTTCGGTTGCCACTTTATCGGCGATCCGGTAATGCCTGGCTGTCTGGGTCTGGATGCGATGTGGCAGCTGGTTGGCTTCTATCTGGGCTGGCTGGGTGGTGAAGGTAAAGGCCGCGCACTGGGCGTGGGCGAAGTCAAATTCACTGGCCAGGTTCTGCCTACAGCGAAGAAAGTGACCTATCGTATTCACTTCAAGCGCATCGTTAACCGCCGCCTGATTATGGGCCTGGCAGATGGCGAAGTGCTGGTAGACGGCCGTCTGATCTATAGCGCAAGCGACCTGAAGGTTGGCCTGTTCCAGGATACTTCTGCGTTCTGATTGTGCTTTTCGCACTCCCGGAAAGGCGAAACCTCCGCAATGCGGAGGTTTCTTTTTTGAAAGAGACGTTATCAGGCTATGAGTGCCCTGTCGCCGATGGCTTCTCGCCAGCCTCCAAGCCATTGTGACCTTTGATTTATCGTCTGATAAGGACACATTTCTTTAGAACGTCCAGCGATGCCGGCCTGATAACCACGTTGATGAGCCCGTTCCAGGCGATCTCGTTTCTGTCTCTTCATGCCTCGTTTCCCTCATTCTTTTGTCTGGTGGAAAGAAAACAGTGTCTGCACTCAATGTACAGGCACAGATAACGAATACCCCGAATTAGCCCCATCGTCAATGTTCAAAATTCATACGGGTGTCATATTTGTGAGCTACCTGGAAGTTCATTTGTACAAAAATTGTGATGCAGCACAAGTAACAAACTGAAGTGAAAACGAAAAAAAAACCGCAATCAGCGAGAGGCCAACTGCGGTTTTTGATGATGAATTTTACTTATGGCAGCCGGGAAATTTCCCTCGCGATGCTGGCTGACTCCTGTGCCCAACCCTGAGCCAGGACTTTAACCATTTCGTCATAGCCATCTTTCTGCTGCTTCAGCTCCAGATGGAAAGGACGCTTAATCAGCTGTCCCTGATGATTCAGCAACCACTCCCCGCTGATCACCACCGCACCATCATAACGGCCGTGGAAGCCCGTTACGGTGACGTTCAGCGTATCCTGGTCGTTACCCAACGGCTGCGACGCGACAACCCAACCCGGTAGCTGACTGCCCAGATTGGCCACCAGCGTGTTGCGCAGCTGTTGATCCAACGGGCTGGCCCACAGGTTGTTCGTCGCAATCACGTATTTAACGTCGCTGGTCTGATAGACCACGCCGTTTCCTGCCAGATAATCCGGCACCGCAACCTGCTCAACCCACAGCTGACGGTTTCCCTGACTGGCCGTGCTTTGCCCACCGCTGTGGGTCGCCACAGGCAGCTGATAGTAGCTTTTATTATCTACTCCTGAACTGCACGCCGTTAACAGCAGAGCACCAACCATCAATAGCCACTTTTTCATTCTTTTGCCCTCTTCGGCTCAGGATCCTTTTTATCTTTCGCTTCGAACACCAGCGCATTGCTCTTCTCGTTGAGCGTTTTCAGCACCGGCTGCAGTTCACGTAAGACCTGATCAAGACGCTGCATATCTGCCACCATCTTGTTGTAGGCCGCTGAACCCGGCTGGAAGCCCTGCATACTGCGGTTCAGCTCACGCAGCGTTTTCTGCATGTCCTGCGGAAGCTGCTGCATACTCTGGCTCGCCGTAATCTTGTTGATGTTATCCAGCGTGGTTTGCAGACGACGCATCGTTGCCTGGCTTTCGCTCAAAGAGTTCGTCGCCGCTTCAATCATCGGATTCAGTGGCAGATTGTTGATCTTATCCAGCGTCTCCATCAGACGCTGCTGGATCTGCGCCAGGCCGCTACTCACCGTTGGGATGATCTTATATCCACCGAATTCACGGATACCGGTAATCGGCGGTGCTTTCGGGTAGAAGTCCATATCCACATACAGCGCACCGGTCACCAGGTTACCCGTCTTCAACGATCCACGCAGGCCGCGTTCCATCAGTTGAGAGATATGGGCAGCAATATCCTGATTTTCGCCAATCTGGTTTAGCAGACGCTCCGGTTCGATGCGGATCAGCACCGGAATACGATAGTCATCATCCAGCATCTGGCTCAGGCCCGGGACGAAGAACGGAACTTGTCCAACCGTACCGAGACGAATACCGCGGAACTCAACAGGTGCCCCCGGCTGCAGACCGCGGACAGAATCTTTGAAGAACATCAGGAAGTCGACGTGATCGGTATAGAGCGCATCCTGAATGCTTTTTTGATCGTCAAAGAGACGGAAAGCGGTGTTCTCTGCGACCGGCTGCCCTAAATCCAGGCCTTCCGGCACGTCAAAACTTACGCCGCCGCCAAACAGCGTGGTCAGCGAACCCATTTCAACGCGCATACCTGCCGAGGTCAGATCCACCGCAATCCCGCTGTCTTTCCAGAAACGGACATTGCTGGTGACCAGCCGATCGTTTGGCGCATTGATGAAGAGCTGATAGCTGATCGCGCGTTTCTGCGGATCAAACGTGCTTTTCTCAACCGATCCCACGCGGTAGCCGCGGAACAGGACCGGGTCGCCCGCCGTAAGCTGACCTGCTTTTTTACTGTCGAGGATCACGCGGATACCCTTGGCATCAGGTGGTGCAAGCGGCGGTGAATCCAGAAGCTGGTATTTGGCTGGCTGGTTACCCTTAGCGCCAGGCTGCAGCTCAATGTAGGCGCCCGAAAGCAGCGTCCCTAAGCCGCTGATTCCCTCACGCCCCACCTGCGGCTTAACGACCCAGAAAACGGAATCGCCGTGCAGCAGTTTTTCCATGCCGGCATTAAGGCGCGCCTTGATCTCCACATGGGTTAAATCGTCGGTCAGGGTTGCACTTTCCACCACGCCCACATCCACGCTTCGGCTTTTGATAGTCGTTTTACCGCCCTCAATCCCCTCGGCATTGGTGGTTATCAGCGTGACTTCCGGTCCCTGATGGCTGTAATGATAAAACAGGATCCATGCACCGATCAGCGCAGTCACGATGGGAAAAATCCACACCGGCGACCAGTTTTTGACCTTCTGCACTTTCGCCTCTCCACTCTTATTTTCCATGCTCTTACTCTTCCTCATGGCTTGATTCAGGCTCACGATCCCACGATAAACGAGGGTCGAAGGTCATGGCCGCAAACATGGTCATAATCACGACCAGTGCAAACATTAAAGCCCCCATCGCGGGATAAATACTCATCAAACCGCCCATCCGCACCAGTGCAGAGAGAACGGCGATGACAAACACGTCAATCATTGACCAGCGTCCGACAAACTCGACCACTTCATAAATCAGGTGCATGCGTTCGCTATCGCGTTTTCCATGCCCTTTCGCATCCCAACAGAGCCAGGCAATGGCAATCATTTTTAAGGTGGGCACCATAATACTGGCGATAAAGATGACGCCGGCGACCGGATAAGAACCTTCGCCCCAGAGCAGTATCACCCCGGCGAGGATCGTCGAGGGCATTTTGTCACCGAGCAAATCGGTGATCATGATCGGCAGAATATTGGCTGGCAGATACAGCATGATGGATGTGACCAGCAGCGCCATCGTCCACTGAAGGCTATTTTTACGGCGTACGTGCCCCTTTGTTTCGCAGCGCGGACAAACGTCGAGATCGGCGGGCAGCACGGCGGTGCAGCATGGGCAAGAACGCAGCCCCTGACGAATACCGGGTACGCCGACCTTCACCGTCTGTGCAAGCGTCGGCGCTGGCGCGATATCGTCCCACGCCCAGCGCCTGTCCACGCACTGGAAGGCACGCAGCTGCAGAACGCAGTACAGACACCAGGGAATAAAGCTGCTGCCAATCCCCACGTCGCCGTATGCCATGAGCTTCACGAAGCTGACCAGAATCCCCGCCAGAAAGATCTCGGCCATCCCCCAGCTTTTGAGTTGAAAAAGGATACGCGCCAGTCGGATTTTCAGCGGTGCCGGCATCCTGACGCGGTTGACCAGCAAAAGGATAACGACCAGGCAAAAAGCCGGGACTATCTGGACAAACAGGAGAAAAAAGGTACCGAGGCTGGCGTAATCTTCCGAGAACATCACGCCCGGAATTTCAAGCAAATCTACCTGGCTGGTGATCCCCCCCACCTTCATATAGATGAAGGGGAAGAGATTGGAGAGCAGCAGCATGAACAATGCTGCCAGAGCGTAAGCAGTGGGACGCTGCCGCGGCGCGTCCCACTCGGTTGTCAACGTCGCACCGCAACGTGGACACAGGGCTTTATGTCCGTGACCAAGCTCTGGCAACGCCACGAGCATATCGCATTGCGAGCATAAAATATGCCTGTCGGCATGGTGCTGGTCACACATATGTTATCCCTGTTTATGCGCCGTTTTTCAGAGACTCAAGGTACTCCCAGCGCTCAAATGCTTCTTCCAGGGCTTTTTCAGCCGCGGACATTTCTGACAGTACTTTCTGAGTATAGTCATGCGATTGAGTAAAGAATGACGCATCAGCAACCTGTTTTTGCAAATCCTCAAGCGCGGCTTCCAGCTCTTCAAGACGCTGCGGTAGCCCCTCCAGTTCGCGCTGCAGGTTATAGCTTAGTTTAGCCGAGGTTTTCTTGACAGTTTCTGCTTTTGTTACAGCAGGTTCAGAACTTATTTTGGACTTTGACTGTTTCTGCGCCAGAGACTGCAATTGCTGCCCTTTTGCATCATGATAACCGCCTACGTATTGACCAATTCGCCCTTCACCTTCGAAGATCCAGCACTCGGTCACGGTGTTATCCACGAACTGACGATCGTGGCTGACCAGCATCACGGTACCCTGATAGCCGTCAATCAGCTCTTCGAGTAATTCCAGCGTTTCGACATCCAGGTCGTTCGTCGGTTCATCGAGGATCAACAGGTTGCTTGGCTTCAGGAACAGGCGCGCCAGCAGAAGGCGGTTTCGCTCACCGCCGGACAGCGCGCGCACCGGCGTCATGGCGCGTTTCGGATGGAACAGGAAGTCCTGCAGGTAGCCCAGCACGTGACGCGGCTTACCGTTTACCATCACCTCCTGCTTACCTTCGGCGAGGTTGTCCATCACCGTACGGTCCGGATCCAGCTCCGCGCGGTGCTGGTCGAAGTAGGCGACCTCCAGCTTGGTCCCGCAGTGAATACGTCCGCTGTCGGCCTGCAGCTGGCCCAGCATCAGTTTCAGCAGCGTGGTTTTACCGCAGCCGTTCGGGCCGATGAGCGCAATTTTGTCGCCTCGCTGCACCTGCGCGGAGAAATCGTTCACCAGCACTTTACCGTCGACCTGATAGTTGACGTTTTCCATTTCGAAGACAATCTTGCCGGAACGGGACGCCTCTTCCACCTGCATTTTGGCGCTGCCCATCACTTCACGGCGTTCGCTGCGCTCGCGACGCATCGCCTTCAGGGCACGTACGCGGCCTTCGTTACGGGTACGACGGGCTTTGATGCCCTGGCGGATCCAGACCTCTTCCTGCGCCAGCTTGCGGTCGAACTCGGCATTCTGCAACTCTTCCACGCGCAGGTTTTCTTCTTTCTCCAGCAGATACGTATCGTAATCGCCGGGATAGGTCACCAGCTTGCCGCGGTCGAGGTCGACAATGCGCGTCGCCATATTGCGAATAAACGAACGGTCGTGCGAGATAAAGATGATGGTGCCGCTGAAGGTTTTCAGGAAACCTTCCAGCCAGTCAATCGCTTCGATATCCAGGTGGTTGGTCGGTTCGTCCAGCAGCAGCACCTTCGGCCCGCTGACCAGCGCGCGGCCCAGAGCCGCTTTACGCAGCCAGCCGCCGGAGAGCGCCGACAGCTCCATATCGGGTTCCAGACCGAGCTGCGCCAGTACTTCATTAATGCGGTTTTCAAGCTGCCACAGACCGTGGTGATCGAGCATCTCCTGCACTTTCGCCAGTTCGTTGAGGTTTTTGTCGCTCGGATCGGTCATCACCAGATGCGAAATCTCGTGATAGCGCTTCAGGTATTCAGCCTGCTCGGAGATCCCTTCCGCCACGAAATCGTAAACGCTGCCGGTCACGTGACGCGGTGGATCCTGCTGCAGGCGGGAGACAATCAGATCCTGCTCGTAAACAATACGCCCGTCATCCAGACCCTGTTCACGGTTGAGGATTTTCATCAGCGTGGATTTACCCGCGCCGTTACGGCCCACCAGACAGACGCGCTCGTTATCTTCGATGTGCAGTTCTGCATTGTCGAGAAGCGGTGAGTCGCTGAAAGAGAGCCACGCGCCGTGCATACTAATTAAAGACATTTATTTTTCCTTTCAGACCGCGGTAATCAACCAGCAGTTATGGATTTGACGGTTACGGGCAAAGTCCTGAGACAGCGTTTTTTGGCTGATTTCTTGTGCTTTCAGTCCCAGGGCTGCTAAGCCGTCATGATCCATACGGAAGCCGCGTTTGTTGTTCGAGAACATAATGGTGCCGCCTTTGCGCAGCAGGCGCTTCAGGTCGGTCATCAGGCGCAGGTGATCGCGTTGTACATCAAAGCTATCTTCCATACGCTTGGAGTTGGAGAAGGTCGGCGGATCGATAAAGATCAGGTCAAACTGCTCGTCGGTGTCGCGCAGCCAGCCCAGCACGTCGGCCTGCATCAGGCGATGCTGACGTCCGGTTAAGCCGTTAAGACGCAGGTTGCGCTCCGCCCATTCCAGGTAGGTACGGGACATATCCACCGTGGTGGTGCTCCGCGCACCGCCCAGACCCGCATGCACGCTCGCGCTGCCGGTATAGGAGAAAAGGTTGAGGAAATCTTTGCCTTTACTCATCTGGCCCAGCATGCGGCGGGCGATACGGTGGTCGAGGAATAGACCGGTATCCAGATAGTCGGTCAGGTTGACCCACAGGCGCGCGTTGTATTCGCCCACTTCGATGAAGTCACCCTTTTCACCCATCTTCTGATACTGGTTTTTCCCTTTCTGACGCTCGCGGGTTTTCAGCACCAGCTTGTTCGGCGCAATGCCGAGCACGGCGATGGTGGCCGCGATAACGTCCAGCATGCGCTGACGCGCTTTCTGCGCATCAATGGTTTTCGGTGGCGCATATTCCTGAATCACCACCCAGTCCGCGTAGCGGTCAACCGCCACGTTGTATTCCGGCAGGTCGGCATCGTACAGGCGATAGCATTCAATGCCCTCCTGCTTCGCCCACTTCTCAAATTTCTTCAGGTTCTTGCGCAGGCGGTTGGCGTAATCTTCCGCCACGCCGGACGGCTTGCTGTCGGCAGCTTTCTCTGCCAGATGGTAGTTCTTCTGCACGCAGTCCAGCGGGCCGTTTTTGGCCTTAAACTGGCGATCGGCGCGCAGCTGGAGGCAGCTCAGCAGCTCCGGCGAGGCGCTAAACAGAGACAGGTTCCAGCCGCCGAAGTAGTCCTTCATATTGCGGCCCAGCAGGCTGTGCAGAGCAATCAGCGCAGGCTCGCTGTCGAGACGCTCGCCGTATGGGGGGTTACTGATCACGGTACCGTACGGGCCTTTTGGCAACGGGTTGGTCAGGTTCGCCACGTCTTTCACTTCGAAGGTGACCAGCTCGCCGATACCGGCGCGACGGGCGTTGCTGCGCGCGCGTTCAATGACGCGCGGGTCGCTGTCCGAACCGTAAAAGTGGGAGGTATACTCCGCCAGACCTTTGCGCGCGCGGGTTTGCGCGTCGTCTTTGACCTCTTTCCAGAGCGCTTCATCGTGCTGTGCCCAGCCTTTAAAGCCCCAGTGACCGCGATGCAGGCCCGGCGCGCGATCGGTTGCCAGCATGGCCGCCTCAATCAGCAACGTACCGGAACCACACATCGGATCGAGCAGCGGCGTACCCGGCTGCCAGCCGGAGCGCATGACAATGGCGGCCGCCAGCGTTTCTTTAATTGGCGCCATACCGGTACGATCGCGGTAGCCGCGCAGATGCAGGCCTGCACCGCTCAGATCGAGAGAGATACTCGCCGTGTCGCCGTTCAGCCAGACGTTAATACGCAGATCGGGGTTTTCACGATCGACGTTTGGACGTTCCTTATTTTTACGCGTGAAGCAGTCCACAATGGCGTCTTTTACGCGCAGGGCACCGTACTGGCTGTTGCGGATCTCGTCGTTCACGCCGTTAAAATGCACCGCAAAGGTGGCATTCGGGGTGAAGATCTCTGTCCAGTCGATCATCTGTACGCCGGTATAGAGGTCAAGGTCGCTATAAACCTTGCACTCCTTCATCGGCAGCATGATGCGCGACGCCAGACGGCTCCACATCAGGCTCTGGTAAATAAGCCGCGTGTCGCCCTCAAAATGGACACCACCCTGAACCACCTGGCACTCTTGTGCGCCCAGGCTTTCCAGTTCAGTTTTTAACAGCTCTTCCAGCCCACGGGCCGTACTGGCAAACAGAGAATTCATATCGTCACTTTTACTCTTAGAAAATTGTCGCGCATTATAGCTAATATGGCGTGTATGTCATAAAGTTGAAGGCTTATTTTCATTTGTGGGAGTGTGCAGTGGCGACGTTATCCAGGCTTTTTATTCATCCGGTGAAATCCATGCGCGGCATCGGCGTCTCTCACGCGCTGGCCGACATGAGCGGATTCGCCTTCGATCGTATTTTTATGGTCACCGAGCCTGACGGTACGTTCATTACCGCACGCCAGTTCCCGCAGATGGTTCGCTTTACCCCTTCCCCGCTTCACGACGGTTTGCACCTTACCGCGCCGGACGGTTCCAGCGCGGTGATTCGCTTTGCGGATTTTGCGCCCGTCGATGCGCCAACGGAAGTGTGGGGTAACCATTTTACCGCGCGCATCGCCCCGGATGAGATTAACCGCTGGCTGAGCGGCTTCTTTTCCCGTGACGTGCAGCTGCGCTGGGTTGGGCCTGAGCTGACGCGTCGCGTGAAACGCCACGACGCCGTTCCCCTCTCCTTCGCCGATGGCTTCCCGTTCCTGCTGACTAACGAAGCCTCGCTGCGTGATTTACAAGGCCGCTGCAAAGCCAGCGTTCAGATGGAACAGTTTCGTCCGAACCTGGTGGTGACCGGTGTCGACGCCTGGGACGAAGACACCTGGAAAGTGATCCGCATTGGCAGCGTCATCTTTGATGTCGTAAAACCCTGTAGCCGCTGCATTTTCACCACGGTGAGCCCGGAGAAAGGCCAGAAGCACCCTTCCGGCGAACCGCTGAAGACGCTGCAGTCATTCCGCACCGCGCAGGACAACGGCGATGTGGATTTCGGCCAGAACCTGATCCCGCGCTCCAGCGGTGCAATCCGCGTTGGTGATGAGGTAGAGATCCTTGCCCGAGGGCCTGCAAGAGTGTACGGCTCAGGTCAGGAAGAAGAAATGGTCGACGTTGTGACGAATGTCGCCTCTGCGGTAGATATTCACTGGCAGGGAAACATCATCCGTGGCAACAACCAACAGGTATTACTGGAGCAACTGGAGCAGGCAGGTATTCGCGTCCCCTATTCCTGTCGCGCAGGCATTTGCGGATGCTGCCGCATCAGGCTGGTGGATGGCGAAGTAAGTGCGTTGAAAAAATCGGCAATTGGAAATGACGGCACAATTCTGTGCTGTAGCTGCATACCGAAAACGTCCGTACAGCTGGAAGCTTAAACCGCCTGTTCGAGGCTGAAAGAATCTACGCGCAGCTGTGGCTTCAGCCTGTCGTTCATCACTTTAATGGCATCGCCAAGCTGCATCGTCCGCCCGGCAATGGTTACGCCGGGCTGGGCCAGCAGGCAGAGCGCAGCATTTTCACCAGGCTCAACCACCAGCAGGCTTACCTCTTCTGCGGTATCGCTCAGATTGACGCTCGCCGCGTCACCCGTTGCCGGGGTCCAGTTCATACCGTGCGGCAGGAAATGCCAGCTTTTCGGCATTTGCGGTTTCAGGAAGCGGATAGCCACCAGCGCATTTAATACCAGCTCAGCACGCTGCTCTTTAGAAAGCACCAGATCGCGGCATTTTTCTTCGAAAGAGAAATAAAGCGCCGCATCGTCAACGCAAAAGCCCGACGGGGAAAACGCGTCCGGGGTTAACATTCGGCGGGCGAAACGAGAGCGAAACAACATGCCATTGGCTAAATCGAGCATCATTCGATCATGCTCGTCGCAAAAATACCAGCGCCAGTTATCGTCAGGTTTAATTCGCATGTTTCTCTCCCGTCCCCGAAACGTCCTATACTAAAAATGTCCTGATCGCCGCTTCGTTTATAACACCATTAATAAAAGACTATAATGTCTAAATAAGCAACAGTGACGGAATATAAAACAACCAGGGCTGGAAATAAAGCCCTGGTTGTCTGATTAAGAGAAAAGATTAGATATGAGTAACGATTTCTTTAATCAGCGGTGGTCCTTTAAAAATAAAGCCGGAATAGATTTGCACCAGTGACGCACCCGCCGCCATCTTCTCGCGCGCAGCAATCACGGAGTCGATGCCACCGACGCCAATAATCGGCAGGCGTCCTTTTAATTCCGCAGACAGGGCGCGAATAATCTCGGTGCTTTTTAATTGTACCGGACGTCCGCTTAACCCACCCGCTTCGTCACAGTTTTTCATTCCCTGCACGAGGGAGCGATCGAGGGTGGTATTGGTTGCAATCACACCATCAATATTATGGCGAACTAAACTGTCGGCAACCTGGATCAATTCTTCGGCAGAAAGATCCGGGGCGATCTTAACCGCGACCGGAACATATTTATGGTGGATCGTCTGGAGTTCATTTTGCTTATTTTTAATGGCACTCAGAAGATCGTCCAGCGCTTCGCCATATTGTAAGGAGCGCAACCCCGGAGTATTGGGTGAAGAAATATTCACCGCAATATAACCGGCATAGGCGTAGACTTTTTCCATACAAATCAGATAGTCATCTTTACCCTGCTCGACCGGCGTGTCTTTATTTTTGCCGATATTGATGCCCAGAATTCCGTCAAAGTGGGCTTTTTTAACGTTCTCAACAAGGTGATCAACGCCAAGGTTATTAAAGCCCATGCGGTTGATCAGCCCTTCGGCTTCAACCAGGCGGAACAGGCGCGGCTTGTCATTTCCCGGCTGCGGGCGCGGCGTGACGGTCCCGATTTCAATGGAGCCAAAGCCCATCGCGCCCAGGGCATCAATACACTCGCCATTTTTGTCCAGACCAGCCGCCAGACCCAGCGGGTTTTTAAAGGTCAGACCCATGCACTGCACAGGTTTTACCGGGACATGCTGACGCACCAGCGCGGCCAGCGGCGTTCCGGTAATACGACGTAATTGCTGCATTGTAAATTCATGAGCGCGCTCAGGGTCGAGCTGGAAAAGAGCTTTACGAACGAAGGGGTAGTACATGAACTCTCCTGGATTCCCGGTGTGCAAACCGGGAGGGGATTATGGGCGATCCACGCGCGAAAGGGAATTGACCTGCGGCAAAAAATCAGCGTAAAACGCAATCGTTTACCTCCCTGTCTATTTCTTATGCACTTTTTCGCATTTTAATTGCAGATAAATCATTTAGTGGAATAACCGCGCGGTGTCACACTCCTGAAAATTGTTATGAATGTTAGATAAAAGCAAACAATTAGTTATAAGGAGGAAGTATGCGCGTCATTACCCTGGCCGGAAGTCCACGATTCCCTTCGCGATCCAGCGCCCTGCTGGAATATGCCCGCGAAAAACTCAATGCCCTGGATGTGGAAGTGTGCCACTGGAACCTGCATAACTTCGAACCTGAAGATCTGCTTTATGCCCGTTTCGACAGCCCTGCGCTTAAAACGCTCATCGAGCAGCTTAACGGCGCTGACGGCCTAATTGTGGCAACGCCCATTTATAAAGCCTCTTTTTCCGGGGCGCTGAAAACCCTGCTCGATCTGCTTCCGGAACGTGCCCTGGACGGCAAAGTCGTGCTGCCGCTGGCAACAGGCGGTACGGTTGCCCATTTACTGGCCGTGGATTATGCCCTGAAGCCGGTGCTGAACGCATTGAAAGCGCAGGAGATCCTCCACGGCGTTTTCGCCGATGACTCCCAGGTTATCGATTATCAACATAAACCTCACTTTACGCCGAACCTGCAAACCCGCCTCGATACTGCCCTGGAAACCTTCTGGCATGCTCTGCACCGCAGGGATATCCAGGCGCCGGCGTTTGGTCAGGCTCAAGGAGTCGCACATGTTTAAAACATTAACCCGTATCGGCCTGGCAGGTCTGATGGCGCTTTCCTCGCTGGCCCATGCCGCAGAAACGGCTCCGGAAAGTTTACGCATTGGCTATCAGAAAGGCAGCGTCAGCATGGTGCTGGCGAAAAGCCACCAGCTTCTGGAAAAACGCTTCCCGGACACCAAATTCTCCTGGGTGGAGTTCCCGGCTGGCCCGCAGATGCTGGAGGCCCTGAACGTCGGCAGTATCGATCTCGGCAGTACGGGTGATATTCCGCCGATATTCGCCCAGGCGGCGGGAGCGGATCTCGTCTATGTTGGCGTTGAGCCGCCCAAGCCGAAGGCCGAGGTGATCCTGGTGCCTGAAAACAGCGATATCAAAAGCGTCGCCGATCTTAAAGGGCATAAGGTCGCATTCCAGAAGGGTTCCAGCTCACACAACCTGCTGCTGCGTGCCCTGCAAGAAGCCGGACTCAAGTTCACTGACATTCAACCTGTTTACCTGACGCCTGCCGACGCGCGCGCCGCGTTCCAGCAGAAGAACGTTGATGCCTGGGCCATCTGGGATCCGTACTACTCCGCCGCATTGCTGCAGGGCGGCGTTCGCGTGCTGAAAGACGGCACCACGCTGAAGCAGACCGGTTCGTTCTATCTGGCCGCGCGTCCTTATGCGGAAAAGAACGGCGCATTTATTCAGGGCGTACTGGATACCTTTACCCAGGCCGATGCGCTGACCCAGACCCAGCGCCAGGAGAGCATTACCCTGCTGGCGAAAACCATGGGCTTACCTGAACCGGTGATCGCGAGCTATCTCAACCACCGTCCACCGACCACCATCACGCCCGTGGACGCCCACGTCGCCGCGCTTCAGCAACAAACGGCTGACCTTTTCTATCAAAACCACCTGGTGCCGAAACAGGTCACTATTCGCGAACGCATCTGGCAGCCCGCAGGCAAAGAAGGAGCTAAATCATGAGTCTGAATCTTTTCTGGTTTTTACCCACCCACGGTGACGGACACTATCTTGGTACAGAAGAGGGTTCGCGCCCGGTTGACCACGGCTACCTGCAGCAGATTGCGCAGGCGGCGGACCGAATCGGTTTCACCGGGGTGCTGATCCCGACCGGACGTTCATGTGAAGATGCCTGGCTCGTGGCCGCGTCGATGATCCCGGTCACCCAGCGTCTGAAGTTCCTGGTTGCGTTACGCCCGAGCGTTGTCTCCCCCACCGTGGCGGCGCGTCAGGCGGCAACGCTGGACAGACTGTCCAACGGCCGCGCCCTGTTTAACCTGGTGACGGGCAGCGATCCGCAGGAGCTGGCGGGCGATGGGGTATTTCTCGACCATACCGAGCGCTATGAAGCCTCCGCCGAGTTCACCCGCGTCTGGCGACGTCTGCTGGAAGGTGAAACCGTTACCTTTGAAGGCAAGCATATCCACGTTCGCGACGCGAAACTCTACTTCCCGCCGGTGCAGCAGCCGCGCCCGCCGCTCTATTTTGGCGGATCGTCGGATGTGGCCCAGGATCTGGCGGCAGAGCAGGTCGATCTCTATCTGACCTGGGGCGAACCGCCTGCGCTGGTGAAAGAAAAAATTGCCCAGGTCCGCGCTAAGGCGGCCGCCCATGGCCGCAAGGTGCGCTTCGGCATTCGCCTGCATGTGATTGTCCGCGAAACCAATGAAGAAGCCTGGCAGGCGGCGGACCGCCTGATTTCGCATCTGGATGATGAAACGATCGCCAGAGCCCAGGCCGCATTTGCCAAAACCGACTCCGTCGGGCAGCACCGAATGGCGTCCCTGCACAACGGCAAGCGCGAGAACCTGGAGATCAGCCCGAACCTGTGGGCAGGCGTCGGTCTGGTGCGCGGCGGTGCAGGCACAGCGCTGGTCGGCGACGGACCGACCGTGGCCGCGCGAATTAATGAATACGCAGAGCTGGGCATCGATAGCTTTATTCTCTCCGGCTATCCGCATCTGGAAGAGGCGTACAAGGTGGGCGAGCTGTTATTCCCGCATCTGGATGTCGCCATTCCGGAAATTCCACAGCCGCAGCGGCTTCAGCTTCAGGGCGAAGCCGTGGCGAACGAGTTTATTCCACGCAAAGCCGCACAGAGCTAAGGAGTGACCATGTCTGCCACCTCACATAAATGGCTGCTGCGCGCCGCGCCGTGGTTTTTACCCGTCGGCATTGTGGCACTCTGGCAGCTCGCGTCGTCCACCGGCTGGCTGTCGAGCCGTATTCTGCCCTCCCCGGAGGGCGTCGTAGAAGCGTTCTGGTCGCTGAGCGTGAGCGGTGAGCTGTGGCAGCATCTGGCGATCAGCTCCTGGCGCGCCGTGATTGGATTTTCCATCGGCGGCAGCATCGGTCTGGTTCTGGGCCTGATCAGTGGCCTTTCCCGCTGGGGCGAGCGGCTGCTGGATACCTCTATTCAGATGCTGCGCAACGTGCCGCATCTGGCGCTGATCCCGCTGGTTATCCTGTGGTTTGGGATTGATGAGAGCGCCAAAATCTTCCTCGTGGCGCTGGGCACATTGTTCCCGATCTACATCAACACCTGGCACGGGATCCGCAATATCGATCGCGGTCTGGTGGAGATGGCGCGCAGCTACGGCTTATCGGGTTTTTCTCTCTTTATACACGTGATCCTGCCGGGCGCCCTGCCCTCCATTATGGTCGGGGTGCGTTTTGCGCTCGGCCTGATGTGGCTGACGCTGATTGTAGCAGAGACTATCTCGGCCAATTCAGGCATTGGTTACCTGGCGATGAACGCCCGCGAATTCCTGCAAACGGACGTGGTGGTGGTTGCCATCATTCTGTATGCCCTGCTCGGCAAACTCGCCGACGTTAGCGCCCAGTGGCTGGAGCGCAGCTGGCTGCGCTGGAACCCGGCCTACACCCTTCAGGAGGCGAAAGCATGAATACTGCACGACTGAACCAGGGAACACCGTTACTGCTGAACGGCGTGACCAAACGCTACGGCGAAAACACCATTCTTAACGGGCTGGATCTGCATATTCCCGCCGGACAATTTGTGGCCGTTGTCGGGCGCAGCGGCGGCGGCAAGAGTACCCTGCTAAGGCTGCTGGCCGGACTGGAAGCCCCTAACGGCGGCGACATTCTGGCAGGAACAACGCCGCTTTCGAATATTCAGGACGATACCCGCATGATGTTTCAGGACGCGCGGCTGCTGCCGTGGAAAACGGTTATCGACAATGTCGGGCTCGGTCTTAAGGGCAGCTGGCGGGATGAAGCCCGCCAGGCACTGGCCGCCGTTGGGCTGGAAAATCGAGCCGATGAATGGCCTGCCGCCCTCTCGGGTGGGCAGAAGCAGCGCGTGGCGCTGGCGCGGGCGTTGATTCACCGTCCTGGCCTGCTGCTGCTTGATGAACCGCTCGGCGCGCTGGACGCCCTGACGCGAATCGAAATGCAGGATTTGATTGGATCCCTGTGGCAGGCGCACGGCTTTACGGTACTGCTGGTGACGCATGACGTGAGCGAAGCCGTCGCGATGGCGGACCGGGTGCTGTTAATAGAGGACGGGAAAATAGGTCTGGATCTGACGGTGGATCTTCCGCGGCCTCGTCGCGTGGGCTCAGCAAGACTGGCGGAGCTCGAAGCTGAGGTATTAGATCGAGTGATGAAGCGCGGGAGCATAGAGTTACAGCGAGCTAAGGCTAATGCCTGATGCCCTCACCCGGCCCTCTCCCACGGGGAGAGGGAGGGTTAACTTATTTTACGCTAACGCTTTGGCGATCTTCTCGTACAAATCACCAGACAGATTTTCCAGCCCTTTCAGCTGCTCAAGCGCGGCACGCATCTTCGCCTGACGCTTCGCATCGTAACGCTTCAGACGGATCAGCGGCTCAATCAGACGCGACGCCACCTGCGGGTTACGGCTGTTCAGCTCGGTCAGCATTTCCACCATGAACTGATAACCGCTACCGTCTTCGGCGTGGAACGCCGCCGGGTTGCTGCTGGCAAACGCGCCAATCAGCGAACGCACGCGGTTTGGGTTGCTCAGGGTGAAAGAACGATGCTTCAGCAGGCTGCGTACGTTGCTGAGTGCATCGGCCGCCGGGCTGGTCGCCTGCAGGATGAACCACTTGTCCATCACCAGGCCATCCTGATGCCACTTGTCGTCGTACTCCTGCATCAGCGCATCGCGGCACGGCAGTTCGGCGGCAACGCTTGCGCCCAGCGCGGCCAGGGCGTCGGTCATGTTATCCGCCTCGTGATACTGCTTGCTCACCAGGGTGTTCGCCAGCTCGGTTTCACCAAACGCCAGATAGCGCAGGCAGGTGTTGCGCAGAGAACGTTTACCAATGTCCGCGTGCTCAACGCGATAAGCGTCAAGCTTGTTGGCGTTATAAATGGCGAGGAACTCGTCCGCCAGTTCAGCAGCCAGCGTACGGGTCAGCGCTTCACGCACCGCCACGATCGCGATCGGATCGATAATCTCGAACAACTCGGCGATTTCAGTCGCTGACGGCAGGGTCAGAATTTCAGCGGCCAATGCAGGGTCAATCTTCTCATCCAGCAGGATCGCGCGGAACGCGTCAGCTACGTGAACAGGCAGCGACAGCGGCTGGCCCTGCTGATGGCGGTTTACGTTGAGCTTGATGTAGGTTGCCAGCAGGCTTTGTGCGGCATCCCAGCGGGAGAAGTCGTTACGCGCGTGACGCATCAGGAACGTCAGCTGCTGATCGCTCCACTTGTACTCCAGCTTCACCGGCGCGGAGAATTCACACAGCAGCGCAGGCACCGGCTGGAAGTAGACGTTATCGAAGATAAAGGTCTGCTCGGCCTGGGTCACGTTCAGCACGTTGTGTACCGGGTGGCCGCCCTTCTGCAGCGGGATGACTTTGCCTTCGTTATCGTACAGCTCAATGCTGAACGGAATATGCAGCGGGTATTTCTCTTCCTGCTCTGCCGTCGGCGGCGTGCGCTGGCTGATGGTCAGCGTGTACTGCTCGGTTTCCGGATTGTAGTCGTCTTTGACGGTAACAATCGGCGTACCGGCCTGGCTGTACCAGCGGCGGAAGTGAGAGAGATCGACATTAGAGGCATCTTCCATTGCCTGCACAAAATCGTCGCAGGTGGCCGCGCTGCCGTCATGACGCTCAAAGTACAGCTGCATCCCTTTCTGGAAGTTCTCTTCACCCAGCAGGGTGTGGATCATGCGGATAATTTCAGCGCCTTTCTCATACACCGTCAGGGTGTAGAAGTTGTTCATTTCAATGACTTTATCCGGACGGATCGGGTGCGCCATTGGGCTGGCATCTTCCGCAAACTGCAGGCCGCGCATGGTACGCACGTTGTTGATGCGGTTTACCGCGCGTGACCCCAGATCGGAGCTGAACTCCTGGTCACGGAAGACGGTCAGGCCCTCTTTCAGGCTGAGCTGGAACCAGTCGCGGCAGGTGACGCGGTTGCCGGTCCAGTTGTGAAAATATTCGTGGCCGATGACGCGTTCGATATCGAGGTAGTCTTTGTCCGTTGCGGTATCGGTACGCGCCAGCACGTATTTGGAATTAAAGACGTTCAGGCCTTTATTCTCCATTGCGCCCATGTTGAAGAAATCGACGGCGACAATCATATAGATGTCGAGATCATATTCGAGGCCGAAGCGCTCCTCGTCCCACTTCATGGAGTTGATGAGGGAGGTCATCGCCCACGGCGCGCGGTCAAGGTTGCCGCGGTCAACAAACAGCTCCAGCGCCACCTCACGGCCTGAGCGCGTTTTGAAGGTGTCACGCAGCACGTCGAAGTCCCCCGCCACCAGCGCAAACAGGTAGCACGGTTTCGGGAACGGATCCTGCCACTGCACCCAGTGACGGCCATTCTCCAGCTCGCCTTCACCTACGCAGTTACCGTTGGAGAGCAGAAAGGGATAGAGGGTTTTATCGGCGATGATTTTGGTGGTGAAGCGCGCCAGGACGTCCGGGCGGTCAAGATACCAGGTAATGTGGCGGAACCCTTCCGCTTCACACTGGGTACACAGCGCCACGCCTGACTGATAAAGCCCTTCCAGTGCGGTGTTGGCGGCCGGGCTGATTTCATTCACGATGCGCAGCGTAAACTGTTCCGGCAGGTTGTCGATGACCAGCTGGTTGTTTTCTTCTTTATAGTCTGACCAGGCTTCATCATTAATATGCAGGGAGACCAGCGTCAGGTCTTCACCATCCAGACGCAGCGGCACCGCAGTTGCGCTGTGGCGCGTCACCTTGCTTACCGCCGTGACAACGGTTTTAGTGGCATCCAGGTCAAAAGTCAGATCGATTTCGCTAATCAGGTAATCCGGCGCACGGTAGTCGTGGCGGTATTTGGCTTGTGGCTGTTGTGTCATAGAAAACCTTATGCATCGTTTGTCGAGTAACGTTTCAATATATTCCTGTTGCGCAAAACGCGCTATGCAGAATGTTCATCTTTTCAGGGTCAAAACCTTTTTTTGCTACATTTGTATAACACGGGGCACAAAATGCCCTCGACCATAAAACGCGCTTATGTTGTGATCGGGGTTCAATAAATCACTAAACAAGGTATACTCCGGAGTTGTTTATTGTACTAAACGCTCCTGTGAGAGGATGCTACTGCGCACCTATGACTCAATTCGCTTCTCCAGTTCTGCATACGTTGCTGGATACCGACGCGTATAAACTGCATATGCAGCAAGCCGTTTTCCACCATTACTATGACGTTCATGTCGCGGCGGAATTCCGCTGCCGTGGCGACGACTTGCTCGGTATCTACGCAGACGCCATTCGTGAACAGGTCAATGCTATGCAGCATCTGACGCTGCAGGACGAGGAATATCAGTGGCTTTCTGGCCTGCCTTTCTTCAAAGCCGACTATCTGAACTGGCTGCGCGATTTCCGCTATAAGCCGGAGCAGGTCACCGTGCTTAACGATAACGGCAAGCTGGATATTCGCCTTGAAGGTCCGTGGCGGGAAGTGATCATGTGGGAAGTGCCGCTTCTGGCGGTGATCAGCGAACTGGCTCACCGCTACCGTTCGCCGGAAACGGGCGTCGAGCAGGCGGTCGCCGCGCTGGAAAATAAACTCGCTGCCTTCTCCACGCTGACCGAAGGGTTAGACATGTCCCGCTTCCGCCTGATGGACTTTGGCACCCGTCGTCGTTTCTCGCGCGACGTTCAGGAGGCCATCGTTAAACGTCTTCAGCAGGAGCCGTGGTTTGTAGGCACCAGTAACTACGATCTGGCACGTCGCCTTAGCCTGACGCCAATGGGTACCCAGGCGCACGAGTGGTTCCAGGCGCATCAGCAGATCAGCCCCGATCTGGCTAACAGCCAGCGCGCGGCACTGGCCGCATGGCTTGAGGAGTACCCGAATCAACTCGGGATCGCCCTCACCGACTGTATTACGATGGATGCCTTCCTGCGCGACTTTGGTCCCGAGTTCGCTGAACGTTACCAGGGATTACGCCACGACTCCGGGGATCCGGTTGAATGGGGCGAGAAGGCCATTGCCCATTACGAGAAACTCGGCATTGATCCGATGAGCAAGGTGCTGGTCTTCTCCGATAATCTCGACCTGGCGAAAGCGGTCGAACTCTATCGCCATTTCAACACCCGGGTGAACCTGAGCTTCGGGATCGGAACCCGTCTGACCTGCGATATTCCTCAGGTAAAACCTCTGAATATTGTCATCAAACTGGTGGAATGTAACGGCAAGCCGGTGGCGAAGCTCTCCGACAGCCCGGGCAAAACCATCTGCCATGACAAAGCGTTTGTTCGCGCGTTGCGCAAAGCCTTCGATCTTCCTCAGATCAAAAAAGCCAGTTAAGCGCTTACGGGAGCCTTTATGGCTCCCCTCTTCTTATTTATTTCTTAATTCTTCTCTTTTGACTGCGAAATTTACTTGTCTGATAGCGGATGGCAGGTAACATAGATATCCCCCCATAAGGGTGGACAAGTATTTATTTTTTCCGACTATTAACAGAGAGAATATTATGAGCGTTGTGCCTGTAGCCGACGTACTCCAGGGCCGTGTCGCCGTTGACCAACAGGTCACCGTGCGCGGATGGGTGCGTACCCGCCGAGATTCTAAAGCTGGCATCTCCTTCCTTGCCGTCTATGACGGTTCCTGCTTTGATCCTGTACAGGCCGTCATTAATAATTCTCTGCCCAATTACAATGATGACGTTCTGCGCCTGACGACGGGCTGTTCCGTTATTGTCACCGGCGTGGTTGTGGCATCCCCGGGCCAGGGCCAGAGTTTCGAAATTCAGGCCTCAGCCATTGAAGTCACCGGCTGGGTTGAAGATCCGGATACCTACCCGATGGCAGCAAAACGTCACAGCATTGAATACCTGCGTGAAGTGGCGCACCTGCGTCCACGTACCAACCTGATTGGTGCGGTGGCGCGCGTGCGTCATACGCTGGCGCAGGCGCTGCATCGTTTCTTCGACGAGCAGGGTTACTTCTGGGTGTCTACCCCGCTGATCACCGCGTCCGACACAGAAGGTGCGGGTGAGATGTTCCGCGTCTCGACGCTGGACATGGAAAACCTGCCGCGCACGCCGGAAGGTAAAGTGGACTATGACAAAGACTTCTTTGGTAAAGAAGCTTTCCTGACGGTATCCGGTCAGCTCAACGGCGAAACGTACGCCTGTGCGCTGTCTAAGATCTACACCTTTGGCCCAACCTTCCGTGCCGAAAACTCCAACACCAGCCGTCACCTGGCGGAATTCTGGATGCTGGAGCCGGAAGTGGCGTTCGCCGACCTGGACGATGTTGCGGGTCTGGCGGAAGCGATGCTGAAGTATGTATTCAAAGCGGTGCTGGAAGAGCGTCCTGACGACATGAAATTCTTCGCAGAACGCGTAGACAGCGATGCTGTGGCGCGTCTGGAGCGTTTTGTGTCTGCCGACTTTGCGCAGGTGGACTATACCGACGCGGTGGCGATCCTCGAGAAATGCGGTGAGACGTTCGAGAACCCGGTTTACTGGGGCGTTGACCTGGCGTCTGAACACGAACGCTATCTGGCCGAGAAACATTTCAAAGCGCCGGTTGTCGTTAAAAACTACCCGAAAGACATTAAGGCCTTCTATATGCGCCTTAACGAAGACGGTAAAACCGTGGCAGCGATGGACGTCCTGGCGCCGGGCATCGGTGAAATCATCGGTGGCTCTCAGCGTGAAGAGCGTCTTGACGTGCTGGACGCGCGTATGGAAGAGATGGGGCTCAACCCAGCTGACTACAGCTGGTACCGCGATCTGCGTCGTTACGGTACCGTACCGCACGCCGGTTTTGGTCTCGGCTTCGAGCGTCTGATCGCCTACGTTACCGGAGTTCAGAACGTTCGCGACGTGATTCCATTCCCACGTACACCACGTAACGCCAGCTTCTAATCGGTAAAAAACTAAAATGGCCAGCCTGTGCTGGCCATTATTTTATTCTGCATTGTCAGTTTTCGTCAGCGCAAAGTCAGCATCTTTAAACCTTCACCCCGTCACAACCACTACCTGTTACGTTTTGTTTCCGCGAAATATTCAGCCACAAAAAATAAACCCCATTCTTATTGCGATTATTACATCCTCAAGCGTTAGCACAAATTTCAACCACTTTTACAGCCATCCAGAAGGCTTTCTGGGGTCATAAGAAAAACTGAGTCGTTTAGCCTCTGTTTATATGAATCGCCGTTATCTCAATTAATCATAAGGAATTCATATATATAGGATATGTCCTGTCGCTTAATTCGCCAGGGCACTCTGAAGTTTGAGGTGGTTCACAAAGTTCCCAAAAATACATATTTAGTTACACATATTTTCTTTCGGTTACTTAATCTTGAGAATTGTAGCACTTTCAGGCTAGCGAAACGCTTCGCCGAATGGAAAGATGCCTGTCAGATACATAAAGACACCAAACTCTCATCAATAGTTCCGGAAATATTTATTGACAGAATTTATTGACGGCAGTGGCGAGTGTCATAAAAAAACCAATGAGGGTAATAAATAATGATGAAGCGCAATATTCTGGCAGTGGTTATCCCTGCTCTGCTGGTAGCTGGTGCAGCTAACGCTGCAGAAATCTATAACAAAAACGCTAACAAGCTGGACTTCTACGGTAAAGCTGTAGGTGAGCACATCTGGACCACTAACGGTAAATCCAGCAACGAAGATACCACCTATGCCCGTATCGGTTTCAAAGGTGAAACCCAGATCAACGACCAGATTACTGGTTACGGTCAGTGGGAATACAACATGGACGCGTCTAACGCAGAAGGTTCTCAGGGTACTAAAACCCGTCTGGCATTTGCTGGTCTGAACTTCGGCGACGCGGGTTCTCTGGACTACGGTCGTAACTACGGCGCTATCTATGACGCGGCAGCGTATACCGATATGCTGGTAGAATGGGGCGGCGACTCATGGGTTGCAACGGATAACTTCATGAACGGTCGTTCTTCTGGCCTGCTGACCTACCGTAACAAAAACTTCTTCGGTCTGGTTGATGGCCTGAGCTTTGCCCTTCAGTATCAGGGTAAAAACGAGCGCAGCAATGCTGTTGCTGCAACTTATACCGACGATGGTCAGCTGATCAACGTTGGTCGTGGCGGTAACGGCGCTAAAGCTAATGGCGACGGCTTCAGCTCCTCTGTTCAGTACGAACTGGGCGAAGGTTTCGCACTGGCAGCGGGCTATGAAACTGCTGACCGTACCAACGAGCAGGTTGCCGCTGGCAATTCCGCTGACTGGGCAAGCGCAGGCGGCGATCGTGCTGAAGCATGGTCTACTGCTGCGAAATACGATGCGAATAACATTTATGCAGCGGTTCAGTATGCTGAAACCACTAACATGACGCGTGAAGCTGATAACAACTTCGCGAACAAAACTCAGAACATCGAAGCCGTTGTTCAGTACCAGTTCGACTTCGGTCTGCGTCCATCCCTGGGCTACGTCCAGTCTAAAGGTAAGGACCTGAAAGCACGCGGAACCTTCACCGGTGGCGATGCTGACCTGGTGAAATACATCGAAGTGGGTACCTGGTACTACTTCAACAAGAACATGAACGTGTACGCCGCGTACAAATTCAACCTGCTGGACGACAATGCCTACTCTGAATCTGCTAAGCTGGCAACTGACGACCAGGCTGCGGTTGGTATCGTTTACCAGTTCTAATCAGAACACCACTTTGTTATATGCTTAATGAACAGGGCTTCGGCCCTGTTTTTTTATGTGTGATAGAAAATAATGGCGACTTTTGAAAAGCCGCACGCTTTTCGTCGCAAACGGTTGGCATTTTGTAAATCTACCGTTAACCTGATAGCGGATTTCACTTCTGTAATCACAATGGAACTTCGTCATGTTTGAGAACATTACCGCCGCTCCTGCCGACCCTATTCTGGGCCTGGCCGATCTGTTTCGTGCCGACGACCGCCCTGGCAAAATCAACCTGGGTATTGGTGTATATAAAGATGAAACCGGCAAAACTCCGGTACTGACCAGCGTCAAGAAAGCTGAGCAGTATCTGCTGGAAAACGAAACCACCAAAAACTACCTCGGTATTGATGGTATCCCTGAATTTGGTCGCTGTACCCAGGAGCTGCTGTTCGGTAAAGGCAGCGCAATTGTGAGTGACAAACGTGCCCGTACAGCACAGACTCCGGGCGGTACCGGTGCGCTGCGCGTGGCGGCGGATTTCCTTGCGAAAAACACCTCTGTTAAGCGCGTATGGGTAAGCAACCCAAGCTGGCCTAACCACAAGAGCGTTTTTAACTCTGCGGGTCTGGAAGTGCGTGAATACGCCTACTACGACGCGGCAAACCACTCTCTCGACTTTGACGGCCTGCTGGCGAGCCTGAGCGAAGCGCAGGCAGGTGACGTGGTGCTGTTCCACGGCTGCTGCCACAACCCAACCGGTATCGATCCGACGCTTGAGCAGTGGCAACACCTCGCGAAGCTGTCCGTAGAAAAAGGCTGGCTGCCGCTGTTTGACTTTGCCTACCAGGGCTTCGCCCGTGGTCTGGAAGAAGATGCCGAAGGCCTGCGCGCGTTCGCAGCCGTGCATCAGGAGCTGATTGTCGCTAGCTCCTATTCCAAGAACTTCGGTCTGTACAATGAGCGTGTGGGTGCCTGTACGCTGGTTGCTGCTAACGAAGAGACCGTCGATCGTGCGTTCAGCCAGATGAAATCGGTTATCCGCGCTAACTACTCTAACCCACCGGCACACGGTGCGTCTGTTGTTGCCACTATCCTGAGCAACGATGCGCTGCGCGCTATCTGGGAACAAGAGCTGAACGATATGCGTCAGCGTATTCAGCGCATGCGCCTGCTGTTTGTGAACACCCTGGCTGAGAAAGGCGCAGACCGCGACTTCAGCTTTATCATCAAACAGAACGGCATGTTCTCGTTCAGCGGCCTGACCAAAGAGCAGGTTCTGCGTCTGCGTGAAGAGTTTGGCGTGTACGCCGTGGCCTCTGGCCGCGTGAACGTTGCAGGCATGACGCCTGACAACATGGCGCCACTGTGCGAAGCGATTGTCGCCGTACTGTAATTTGCGCCCATAAAAAAAGCCTGCGTTATGCAGGCTTTTTTTTATTCGGGTTACCAGACAGGCATTTCATCCTGAAGGAACGGGTTATGGAGCCGTTCATAGCCCAGCGTCGACATCGGACCGTGTCCAGGAATAAACGTCACATCATCACCCAGTGGCAATAGCTTCTGTTTAATCGACCGAATCAGCTGCCCGTGATCGCCGCGAGGAAAATCACTGCGTCCTACGCCACCTTTGAAAATCACATCGCCGGAAATCAGCAGACGAGACTGGTCATCAAAGAAGGCAATATGGCCTGGCGTATGTCCAGGACAATGCAACACCTGTAAAGTCACATTCCCTACGTTAACGCGCTCTCCGTCGTTCAGCCAGCGATCGGGCGTCAGGGGCTGACACTCATCAAGGCCAAACATGCGGCTTTGGGCAGGTAATCCCTGCAGCCAGAACTCATCTTCTTTTTCCGGACCGACAATCGGCACGCCGTAGTGTTCAGCCAGTTCAGCCGCTGCGCCCACATGGTCGAGGTGACCATGCGTCAGTAAAATCTGCATGAGCGTCACGCCACTGTCGGCGACTTCCTGCTTGATCTTCTCAGCGTCACCGCCGGGATCGACAAGCGCGGCCAGTTTAGTCTGTTCGCACCAAATGAGTGAACAATTCTGGGAGAACGCGGTAACCGGAATAATACGATAGTTCATACTGCTCCTGTGTTTCGTTATTACCAGTGCCGAACCGGACCGGTATCAATATGCACAAAGTTGCTGCTGGGGTAATATCCTACACCACCTGCGCGCATAGATAACGCAGCTTTGCGAATATTGGCTAACGAAACGCCTTCAATATGGAAATCCATTGCCTGTCCCTTCGTGTGATAGCTTTTTTTCGCTACCCCGCGACTGTGGGCGCGCAGTTCATTGTTGGTATCAATCGAGCGATAGCCAGAAATGAGCTGCACCGGCTTGCTGGTGCCCAGCAGGCCCTGAAGGCGGAAAATCTGATCAAACAGTCCAGGATCGATGGCTTTTATTTTATTCGCGCGGAAATCACGGAAAAAATGGTTAAGTCTTGCTAATTCATCCTGAATATAGCCTCTGCCATCGAAAAACTCCGCTTTTAGCGACTCACCGGTATGAAGATTGTTGAGCGTTAAAACTCGCGGACGAGGTGTCGAGAGGGTGGCAAATGCTGGCGTCGGCAGGATGGCCGCTGCGCCGAGCGCAACGCCACCTAACGCCAGCAGTTTGCGGCGATTAGCGTCAAATTTGTCCATGATAATCAGGTCTACAGGTAAAAGAAATCGTAATATGCTTAGCGCACGAAGGGCACCATAACTGGCAAAACCAGGTACGTCAAGGCGCCCAACCCCAGTGAATACGCGGCTTGCGGCGATATAGCCGCTTATTCACCATAACTTACGACAATCATTTTTCCCGAACTGCTTCATTTACCTGATTAATTGTTCCGCTTTTGGCAAAATTTGTGCGCCGGATCGCGCGGTGAGATCATAATTGTAAATATCTGTACGATACTGGGTACGCCCATCCTCGCCCACAAACGCCGTCAGATAGTAAAGATTGACCGGAATATTGTGGCGAATATTAACGTAACGTGTATCCCCCTTTTTCAGGGCATCCGAAATACGCGTATCGTTCCAGCCCGCATCCTGAAGCAGCATATTGGCCAGCTCCGAGGCTTTGTTCACGCGCACGCAGCCAGAACTCAGCGCGCGGGTATCTTTCTGGAACAGGTTGTGGTTCGGCGTATCGTGCAGATAGATAGCTTCTGAACTCGGCATATTGAATTTGTAGCGCCCTAAAGAGTTATGCGCCCCGGGAGCCTGCTGGAAACGGAACGGCAGATTTGACGCTGTGATCGTCGACCAGTCGACCATATAAGGATCGATGGCCTCTTTACTGTTCCATCCACGCATCACCGTATAACCATGACGTTCCAGATAACCCGGGTCGTTCCAGACCTTCGGCAGAATGTCTTTTCGCGCCAGAGTCGGCGGCACGTTCCACGGCGGGTTTACCACCACGTTATTCAGCGCGCTGCTCATCATCGGTGTTTTACGATCCGGACGCCCGACAATCACGCGCGACGCCAGTTTTTCGCTACCGTCCTGGTAATAGACCAGGGAATACGCCGGGATGTTAACCATAATCCCGGTAGAGAGCGTTCCCGGCAGCAAGCGCAAACGCTGGATATTGAGCGCCAGCACCCCTGCCCGCTGCGCAGGCGATACGTTCAGCCAGTCACGCGTCGTCTGGCCAATGACGCCATCGGCCCCCAGCCCCTGAGCGGCCTGGAATTGCTTAACGGCCGCAACCAGCTCGCGATCGTAAGCCGCGGGTTTGTCGCTCAGGACAACGGCTTTCTTCTCTTTCACGGGAGCTGACGGGCTGACGGCGACGTTTTGTGGATCATCACCCGGGAGAGCAATCTTTGGCCCGCCTTCCAGAATACCGGAACGCACCAGGATCTCGCGCAGGGCGGGCACATCGCTGCTCCACTGCCCCGGACGCAGCGTCGCGGTACCGCGCATTTGCGGCCATGGACGCGTGTCCCCCACCAGCGCGAGGAGCGACTGGTGCAGAGTGGCATATTGTGGGTGCGTCGGTGCCAGGCTGGCGATAAAGCGCGGCAGTTCGCCATTATCCAGCGCTAGCTGCCATTGATTAATCACCGACAGCGCTGGCGTCGCCAGTTTGTAAGGTTTATCGCTGTACAGCCAGCGGTTGCCATTGACAGGAATACCCGCCACGAACTGCAGGTAGCCCATCATGGCATCGGAAAGCACCACGTCCCGCGCCTGCCCGGTGACAGCAGGATCGGTTAACAGCTCAACCCATTTTGTAAACTGCGGCTGAAACCCTGCAATCGCGACCTCCGCCAGCTGTTGCTGGAAGGCGCGCACGGCATCGCGGTTTTCCCACATCGGTTTCATATCGCGGGCAGCATAGAGGAGCGTGAGCTGATTGATATAGACAGGCGTGTAGCCTGACGGTAGCCCCAACTGCAGCTGCTGACTGAGCGATTCGGCGTCGATGCCTTCCGGCAGCGGTTTAATACCGGCCATGACAGCCGTCGCAGGAGACTGGTCCAGCGGCTGGGACAACGACGTTGGCTGCGCGCCTGTCGTTGCCGAGCTGTCAGTCGGCACAATTTCAGGCTCGTCGGCCTGGGCGGTTAACAGCGGAGCAAACATCACTGCCAGGCACAAACTCAGCGCAGACAGCTGACGACCACATTCTTTCTTAAGCAACATCCCTTGCCCCCTGTTTTCACGACATGCCCATCACGTTGGGGCTTTCTTTCATTATAGGTAGACGGCTAAGCTGTTGCCTTACCTTATGTAAAGAAGTTTAAAGATAACGCAGCCCTAAGCACAAGTTAAGTTTAAAAAAAAAGCGGCGCCAGGGCGCCGCTTCGGGTCAGAAGACGCTTCAGGAAGCGTCGGCTGTGGTTTCCGGCAATGACTCTGGCGGCTGCGGCGCAAAGCCACGCAGCCCCACAACGTGAACGTGTTCGCTGTTCTGGAACACTTTACGCACCAGCTTGTAGGTAGTGCCTTTCTCGGGGCTGATGTTCTCCGGCGCCGCAATAATGAGCTGCATATCGAGACGTTCGCAAAGCTCGAACAGCGTGGCAATGGAGCGGGCATCAAGACGCGCGGCCTCATCCAGGAACAGCAGTCGGCATGGCGAGATGTCTTTGCCGCGCAGACGGCGCGCTTCATCTTCCCAGCTCTGGACAACCATCACCAGAATTGACATCCCGGTACCGATCGCTTCACCGGTTGAGAGCGCCCCGGATTCCGCACGCAGCCAGCCGTCTGAGCCACGGTTTACCTCAACCTCCATTTCCAGGTAGTTACGGTAATCCAGCAGCTCTTCGCCGATGGTTTGCGGCGTACGCTGGCCCATATCAATCTGCGGGTTCAGGCGCTGATACAGCTTCGCCAGCGCTTCGGAGAAGGTCAGACGGTTGCTGTTGAACAGATCCTGATGCTGCTCGTGCTGCTCAGACAGCACTTCCAGCAGCGTCGCGTGGGCTTCGCGCACGTTGACGTTGAGGCGCACGCTGTTCACCTGGCCAAACGACACGCTCTGCAGGCCCTGGTTCAGCTGGCGGATACGGTTCTGCTCGCGCTGAATGGTTTTACGAATGATGTTCGCCACGCTGCGGGAGCTGATAGCCAGCTTCTGCTCGCGGGAGGTCAGCTCCTCCGTCAGGCGACCCAGCTCGATTTCCATCTGTTCGATAGCCTCGACCGGATCGTCAGTACGGATGATGTCCTGACGAATACGTTCGCGCAGGTGCTGGTAAACCGCCACGAAGAACTGGATTTTACGTTCCGGACGTTTTGGATCTTCCGACATACGCAGCACGTCGCGCAGGTGTTCGTTATCCGCCACCGCCAGACGCAGCGCACCCAACGCCTTATCCGACATGGAACGCAGCTCGTCGGCTGAGAGATATGCCAGTTCACGGCGGTGCAGACGACGCTCAACGTTATTGTCTTTCACCATGCGCATCACCGCGCACCAGCCCGCCTTCGCGGTCACAACCTGCTCGCGCATCTCAAAGTAGTCGCGCTCCAGCTTGCGCAGGCGACGAGTCAGGTTATCCATTTCCGCTTCGCAGAAGGTCAGCGCTTTTTCCAGCTGATTACGACGCGCGCGGTTATTGCTGAGCTGAGAATGCAGCTCGTCACGACGAATACGCGCGCGCTCTTCTGCCCCGCTGTCGGCACGAACGCCGATGTCCTGAAGCTCTTTCTGCAGATCGTTTAACAGCTCTTTCTTGGTGTCGAAGGAGCTTTTCAGCGAGGCCAGCACCTGGTTGTACTGGTTCAGTTGAGCGGAGTGGCTGCGCATTGCTTCACGGGCGCGAGTACGTTCCGCTTCCGCCTGCTCAAGGCGTTGACGCAGTTTTTCGTTCAGGTCGCTGTTACCGCTCAGCATTTCTGCCGAATCGGAGTAGCCGAAGTGGGCGCGACGCTGCACCACCTCCGTCAGGGCAAACGCCTGCTGACGCGCCTCGCGCTGCACCTGCTGTGACCAGGCATAATCTTCTTTTAACTGCTCGAACTGTTCCGGGTCGCTCTGCAGTACAGATACGACGGGCTCCAGCTTCGCCAGCTGATTGCCGTGCTGCTGAACGAAACGCGCGGCTTCCTGCGCTTCATCCAGGCGCTCCTGGATCTCATCCACACGGTCAGCCAGCGTGTCATCCGCCAGCAGATTCAGGCGCGGCAGAATGCGGTTAAGGGCCGCGACGCCCTCTTTCGCCTGTTCAAACTGCACGCGACTCTGCTGGTTATCACTTTCATGACTGGCAATCGCCCGCTCCAGCTCGCCACGGCGGGTATTGAGCTTGCGAATTTCCGCTTCCGGGTCAGCTTCAAAGGCCACGGCCAGATGGCTGCCGATAAAGCGGCTGAACGCCTGGTGCAGACGCTGGGTTTTCTGCACGTCAAACGACAGGGTCGCGAAACGTTCAGACAGCGTTTCACGCTCGGCGTGCAGGCTTTCGATGCGGCTTTCGCGCGCGGCGCGGCCAAACAGCGGCAGCTCAGGGAAGCGGGAATAACGCCACTGGCGATCGGCGATTTTCACCACCACCGCTTTTTCCAGCTCGTCGACGCTGAAGACGCTGTCATCGAACGACTGCGGATCCCCTTCGATCAGGTAGAGATCCTCCGGGCAATCTTCCAGGCCGGCAAGCTGCTCAGAAATCAGCGACAGATCCGGGACCACAATCGCGTTGCGGGATGGACCGTACAGCGCGGAGAAGTATGGCGCATCGTCCAGACCGACATCGTCGTAAATCTCGGACAGCAGCACGCCGCCAAAACGCTCCGCCAGGGCATTGAGGCGCGGGTCTTCCGCACCGCCCGGCTGGCTTAAGCGTTCAATTTCTTCGTCGACTTCACGCTTGCGCGTGCCGACTTCGTCACGCTCAACAATGGCTTCGCGCTCGCGCTCCAGCAGCTGCTGCAGGTATTCGGTCACGTCCTGGCTGGATTCGAACTGCTCGCCGCACTGTTCGCTGAGCTGATTCAGGCTGCTTTGAGCCGCCAGCCAGACCGGCGCTCGTTGCAAGAGCGTCTTCGAACGGGACTGAATCTGCTCCAATTCCTGACGCAGCGTCATACGCTGTTCGCTGGCGTTTGATACGGTATCAGACAGGGCCGCGATACGCGCTTCCAGCTCCTGATGCAGGGCCTCAAGCTCGTCGAAATCGTAATTTTTTCCCTGACGCTTGCAGAATTCCGCCAGCAGACGCTCGGCCTCCTGCTGCTCGCGCAGGCGCTGTTCCAGCTCGTTCAGACGCATGCGCAGCGGCTGAACCTGTTCGGCCAGATGGCGCTGGTTCACACCGTCGCGCAGCAGTTCACGGGCAACGTCCCAGGCTTCGTTACGCGCCAGCGGACCGTTAATCGCGACGACCAGCTGATAAGCCTGCTCAAACTGGCTGTGCGCCGTTTGCGCGACGCTCATTTTCTGTTCGAGGGACAGCAGCTTCTCGGTGGCTTCCTGCTCTTTGGCCTGGAAGGTATCCAGCCACTCGTCGGCGCTATCCGGCGTCAGGTCAGGCAGGTGACACAGCTCTTTCGCACGCTGTAATGCCTGCAATGCCTGGGTGTACTGAATCGCTCGCGTCTGCTGCACGTCAAGTGCCTGCTGGTAATCGGCAAGCTGGCTTTTCAGCTCATCCACTTCCAGCTCGGCCGCTTCGGCGCGGGCTTCGTTCTCTTCCTGCATGTCGGCGGCTTCGGCCACCACTTCATTTTGCTCTTCGAGACGAATTTGCAGCTCGTCGAGATCCGCTTCATAGCGCTCGATTTTTTCCTGCTGACGCAGCGCGGTCTGCACCAGGTTCAGGTGATCGCTGGCGGCCTGGTAATCGGCTTCCAGGTCGCCTTCGGCACCGTTGTGCTCGCCCAGCTCGCGCGCCATTTCGACGTGCTTGTACTGCTCGGCCACCAGCTGTTTACGGGAGGTAAACAGCTCGCGGCGATATTCTAATGCCTGATCGAGATGCACGCGTCGCTCGTTGGCGTGGCGCATGTAGTCCGCCGCCACGTAGTTGGTGGCTTCGCTGATCAGGTGTTTAAACAGGTCGCGGTCGGACTGGGTAACGCGAATCGCTTCCAGCGTCATGCGGTTTTCACGCAGCGCCGCTTCCATATCCTGGAAGGCCTTACGTACGCCGCTGTTTTCCGGCAGCAGGTAGTCGCGCAGGGAGCGGGTGATGGCGCTGGAGATACCGCCATAAAGGGACGCTTCGATCAGGCGATAGTATTTGCTACGGTCTGATGCCGAGCGCAGACGACGCGCCACCACGCCCAGATCAAACATCAGCGCATGGTAGTCGGTAATCGAGTTGAACTGTTTGAACTGCACGCCTTCGATAGCTTCGAGCTTATCTTTCAGCTCCTGCAGCGTCAGCACACGCGCCTGACGTTCGTTCAGGGTTTCCGTCAGCAGCGCCGTTGGCTGCACGGACGTTGGAAGCCCCTGGATCGCAAACGGTTTGATATCCACTTTACGGTCGCGGCCAGCAACCTGCTGCAGGCGTACGCCCACCACCACACGCTGATGACGGGAGTTAATGACGTCCAGAACCGAATAACAGACGCCGGCCTTCAGCTTCCCGTGCAGGCCTTTATCACGGGAACCGCTTGTGGCCCCCGCTTCGGTGGTATTACGGAAGTGAAGCAGCGTCAGGTCAGGGATCAGCGCCGTGACAAAGGCCGCCATGGTGGTGGATTTACCCGCTCCGTTACCGCCGGAGAGCGTCGTGACCAGCTCATCCAGATCGAACGTTCGGGCAAAGAAGCCGTTCCAGTTAATCAGCGTCAGTGAGCGAAATTTACCGCGTTCAATCATTACTCTTCCTCCCCGCTATCCGGCAGATTCTCTTCATGCTCATCATTGAGCTGCAAATGGTTTTCCACCGGCATCGCTTCACCGTCGCGGATCATGCGAAGCTGCGCTTCACGCGCGTCATCACCCGCACGCACGTCGGCGCCAAAGCGGAAGACAGATTCCGTGATGCGGAATTTGCTGCTGTCGTGGCCCATAAACCAGACCATCCCCAGGCGACGCAGACGGTTCAGGGAAGAGCGAACCTTTTCCTGTAATTTCTGACGGTCAAGATCCGACCCCGTGGAGCGGTTGTTCACCAGCTTGAGCAGTTTGCTCTCATCTGCCAGCGTCAACAGCTCGTCGTAAAGTTCCTGCTGGGTGAAGATCCCTTCATTCGCCAGACGTTCCGGGCTGAGATAGAGGTAGCAAAGAATTTTGCCGACCATCATATCCAGCTCCGAGAGCACGGAACGCGGAATCAGCGTCGTGGAGCGTGGACGCAGGTAGAAAAACCCTTCCGGCGCGCGAATAAGCTCCACGTTGTAGCGTGCGTAAAACTCTTCCAGGTACTCCTGGAAATCCATCAAAAAGGCGTGATTATCCAGCTCGTCTAAGCCAATGTGACGACCGGCACGCAGCTGGCTGTCCAGCGCCGGAAATAACGGATTCGCCAGCGCCTGTGCCAGCTTAACTGGCATCACTTGTTCAATATTTGTCAATGACATGCGCCTGTACCTTGGCTCCGTAATCGTTAATTGGCTGCCACTTCGGCGGCAGTCCGGTGAAATCTGCTTGCGCGACGCCCAGGCGCACCGCCTGGTCTACCACAATGCGGGCAACGTCGAAGTGGCGCGCGCGCGGATATTGCGCCAGATAGTCGCGCACCACGAGCCCAAGATCCAGCGGCACTTGTCTGGTTTTGTAGACAGCGAGCTGTTCTTCGATCATCGCCGCAAGCTGCTCGCGAATTTCGTTAAATTCTTCGTATTCCAGATCCGGTGGCAGTTCACCGGTCACCTCTTCATCGCGCAGCGCCATCTCTTCGTCGCGCATATCCAGCAGACGATCGGCATTGGCGTAGGTCAGCGCCCACGGTGCATCGAAATAGGTCTGCACCGACTGACGCAGACGCTGGGCAAAGACGCGGTTTTTATCCATATCAATCGCGGTACGGATAAATTTATGCACGTGTCGGTCGTAGCCGATCCACAGGTCGATCGACTGCTGGCCCCAGCTGATAATGCGGTCGAGTTTGCTCTGCAGATCGAATACCAGACGGTCGATAAAATGCAGATCGTCATGCGCCAGCGTTGCGTCCTGGATGCGCAGCAGGTTAGCCTGCAGCTTGTCCCCTGCGGCTTCCAGCGTATCCTGGAGTTCGCGCAGCGTGCCGGAGGTTTCTGACAGCAGAAGTTCACAGCTGGAGATAGCCGCTCGCCAGTCTTTATTCAGCAACTGCGCGATATCGTCTTTCACCTGCTGCTGCTGTTCGTCCATAAGGCGCTGGGTGAGATCGATACTGTCGAAGATTTCCGCCACCGAATATTTCAGCGGCGCGTAGACGTTACGGTGCCAGTGGAATTCGTCACCGTTTTCATCCGCCGCGTCGGCGGCGCGCTTAAGCTCACCCGCCACGATCGACAGCTGCATGGAAAGACGCAGCGTGGAAAATTCACGCTGGCGAATATAGTAATCGGTGATGCCGATGCCCAGCGGCGTCAGGCGATAGATGGCGTTTCCTTCCGCCTGCTCGCTGGTAAAGCGGTTCAGCAGACGTTGACGCACCATATCGTTGATCGCGTTGTTGGCACGCACGCTAATGGTTTCGCTGGTTTGCTCAAACGCATCACTGACGTGGCGGAACGCATCCACCAGTTCACCCTCGCTCATTTCACCATCCAGCCGCTCGCCGTTCAGCGTGGCGACCGCCAGCAGGAAAGAGAGTCTGTCTACCGGCAGCGAGATGGAGAAATCGTTTTTCCTGGCCCAGGCAACCAGTTCGGGGACTGTCTGGGAAAATTCACTCATAGGTTATCCTTGCATCTGCGGCTTGTGCGCGGTGACGTGAATATAGCGGCCAAGGCTGACAAAAGGCTCCTGACGGCAATACCGCGTTTCCAATTCTGTTAAGGTGTCAAAACAGTCACGCTGTTTGTGTTTTTCACGCAGATAATCATGAAACACCCTGACGCCCGTCTTCCCGACAATCTGCCAGCCAATCGCTTCCAGCCAGCCATAAACCTGCTGTGGATCGCGCGGATAGTCCGGGGAAAGCGTGCGCTTTTTCTTTTTGGGCATCCCGACCTGAACATAGTCGAAGTTTCCCGCAACCATGTTGTGCATCAGGAAGCCGTTAGCATTGTAGAACATCAGCGACAGCGTGCCGCCCGGGCGCAACATCGACCACAGGGTTTGTAACACGCTTTGCGGATCGGCAACCCACTCCAGCACCGCATGAAACAATATCAGATCAACCTGGGTTTCCAAATGCTGCGCGATGTCCTGAGCGGCGCATTGTATAAAATGCATGTTGTCGCTCACACCTTTCTCTTCTGCCGCACGCGTCGCGCGGGCGACCATTTCCGCAGAAAGATCGCAAAGCGTGACGTGATGGCCGCGCTCGGCCATTTTTATCGCCGTCTGCCCTTCACCGCCACCAGCGTCCAGCACGCGCAACGTTTGACCGCCAAAGGTAGCCAGAATGGTGTCCAGATCCTGCCAGAGGATCGTCTGACGGAGCTGCCCTTTCGTGGTGCCATAAATGTTGCGCGAAAACTTTTCCGCGATGTCATCAAAATTGCGATCCCGCATTGGGAGAGTTCCACTCGCTAACTGCAAAACCGCTATTTTGTCACACCCGCGCGGAGAATGAACCTCTCTGGTGTAATATCACCGGTAATCACCTGCTATATGGTCAAAAAAGGAACCAAAAAGGATGCTTTTTACCCTTAAGAAATACATTGGAGGGATGATGCTTCCCCTTCCGCTGCTGCTCATCATCATCGCGCTGGGGCTGGCGCTGGTGTGGTTCAGTCGCTTTCAGAAGAGTGGCAAAACGCTTATCACGCTCGGCTGGTTTATCCTGCTGCTGTTGAGCCTGCAACCGGTCGCGGATGGTTTGTTACGCCCCATCGAAAACAAGTACCCGACATGGCAGGGAAATCAGAAAGTGGCGTACATCGTGGTACTGGGAGGCGGATATACCTGGGATCCTGACTGGGCCCCCAGTTCAAACCTGATCAATAACAGCCTGCCACGGCTAAACGAAGGCATTCGCCTGTGGCTGGCGAATCCGGGATCAAAAATGATCTTCACCGGCGCGGCGGCCAAAACGAACCCGGTGAGTACAGCTGAAGCGGGCGCCAGAGTCGCGGAATCGCTCGGCGTACCGCGTTCCTCCATCATCACCCTGGACAGCCCAAAAGATACCGAAGAAGAGGCTGCCGCAGTGAAGCAGGCGATTGGCGATGTCCCGTTCTTGCTGGTGACCTCCGCCTCGCACCTGCCACGCGCGATGATTTTCTTTGAGAAGCAAGGCCTGCACCCGCTTCCCGCACCGGCAAACCAGATGGCTATCGACGCGCCGCTCAACCCGTGGGAACGGGCGATACCGTCCCCGGCGTGGCTAATGCATAGCGATCGCGTCGGTTATGAAACGCTCAGACGCCTCTGGCAGTGGCTGAAAGGATCGTCAGGCGAGCCAGGGCAGGAGTGATTTTGTTGCCAGATCGAAGTTTGCGCGATTAAAACGTCCGGTATTGACCAGCTGCGCAACTTCGTCCCAGAGCAGATAAAGCCAGCGCCGCCAGAGAAACGCTTCTGCAACGGGCGCGCGTTGAAGGTAATGCCACAGTAAACCTTCCGCCGCCCCGCTGTCGCTGAGCCTGAACAGCTCGTATTCGCGCGGAGCCCAGAGCATGATCCCCGGCCCCAGCATCGCCAGAAGCTGATCGCTGCGGGAGTCTTTGAGCATGCTGCGCAGGGTGAAATTACCGTGGATCAGCACGCAGTTGTCATTAAAACCGTCGAACAGCGCCGGTAAGCACTCGCGGGTACGAAACAGAATTCGCTTATCCTGCATGGTCAAACCGGTATTGTTGAACTGGTTAAGCGTCCCCCACAGAACCTCAACCCGCTGGCGATACCACAGCGGCCACAGGTTTTCCTGAGTGCTGTCGACCGGACCGACAAGTCCGCGGCTATCCTGACGGTGCCAGGCGAGCAGCGCCTCGACAATCTGATCTTTTAACTGCTCCCAGCGCTCCGGCGTGCGCGCGGGCGCTTCAACGGGCACGCCGCGCAAGCGCTCAATCAGCAGCACGTCCGGGCCGGGATGTTCCTCATGGGTCATCACGCCGTACACCGTCGGCATACGGACGGTTCCCTCCCGCGCCAGCATCGACATTTTCCAGGCAAGCTGCCTGGCCACACCCGGTGAGGTGAAACTTCTGGCCATCAGCGGCATTGGGTTGCCCTGACTGTCATACAACGACCAAAGCGCGGTATCGACCTTTTCACTCACGCATTCGACACGGCTTAATTTCTCACCCAGCAGATGGCTAAGTTCGGCACGCAGCTGTTCCATATGAGATTACCCCCATTAAGACTACTGCTTTTATAATGAGCGTCCTGAAGGAAGATGTCACCCGGAAGAGATCAATTAGGGAAAAGAAAGGGAAATTAACGGGGAGAGGAACATCCCCCCGTCAGGAGGGATGCAGGCGGTATTAGCGCAGCTCGGCGCGAACGCGCTCAAGATCTTCCGGCGTGTCAACGCCCGTACCAGGCACTTCGCTGGCAACGGCAACGTGAATTTTTTCGCCATACCAGAGCACGCGAAGCTGCTCCAGCATTTCGATATGCTCCAGCGGACTCGGCGCCCAGGCCACATATCGACGAATAAAACCGGCCCGATAGCCGTAGATCCCAATATGACGCAGGAAGGTATCACCGATGGTCTCTTTAGAGAGCGCAAAGCGATCGCGATCCCACGGGATCGTGGCGCGGGAGAAATAGAGCGCATAGCCTTCGGCATCCATGACCACCTTCACCGCATTCGGGTTGAAAGCCTCTTCTGCATGGTGAACAGGCACCGCGAGCGTCGCCATACCGACCTGACGCTGCGCCAGGTTTTCTGCCACCTGACGGATAATCACCGCCGGGATCATCGGCTCGTCACCCTGCACGTTAACGATGACCGTATCATCACTAAAACCACATTTCTCAACCACTTCCGCCAGACGCTCGGTGCCGGACTGGTGATCGGCGCGGGTCATGCATACCTCACCGCCTGCCGCCTCAACCGCACGGGCGACGTCGGGATGATCGGTAGCAACAATCACACGGTCGGCACCGGATTCTCTTGCACGCTCAAGGACATGCACAATCATTGGCTTGCCGTTGATATCCACCAGCGGTTTACCCGGCAGACGCGTAGACGCGTAGCGCGCAGGAATAATGACAACAAAACTCATGGTTTGCTCTCTTCTGCCACCAGGGAACGCGCTTCATTTTCCAGCAGTACCGGAATGCCGTCACGCAGCGGGAAAGCCAGGCTGTCCAGCTTGCAAATCAGCTCCTGTTTGTCCTGGCTGTAGTAGAGTTTGCCGTTGCATACCGGGCAGGCAATAATTTCAAGTAAACGGTGATCCATAGTTCCTCCGTATGGGTAATCGCTAAAGCTTAACACATTCCCTTTTCAGGGCGTGCCTGTTTCCCAGCCACTTCGACAGGATGTAAACAGTCCGTCGGGTACCCGGCCCAGCGTCACGTCGTCGGCACCCTGCCAGCGCGCGAATTCGCTAATGGCGGACGTTAATCCTTTTTCCAGGCTCGCCGTCACCCTGACGCCCTCTTGCAGATAAAGCGCAATGATTTCAAGCGTGCCGGTCTTGCGGTGCATTTTGGCGTCCATGCGCCCGACCAGCTGTCCCTTATGCAGCAGCGGTAAAACAAAGTAACCATACTGGCGCTTTGGGGCCGGGGTATAACATTCCAGCCGGTAGCTGAAATCAAAGAGCTGCTCGGCGCGTTTTCTGTCCCAGACAACCGGGTCGAAAGGCGACAATACCGCGCTGTGGGTTGCCTGAAGTTTCCCCTCCAGAGCCTGAGGCAATAACGGGAGGAGATCCGCATGCAGCCACATTTCCCCCAGCGTTTCCACGGTAACGGGAATGACGCGCTGTTCGCGTTGCCACATGTCCAGCAGCGGTTTTAGCGCGGGCTGACGCAGGCGATAATAATCTGCCAGCCACTGCGCGCGAAAAATCCCCAGGCTACGGGCGCTGTTCTCCAGCATAACGGCCTCGGCCGCCTCCTGGGTAAGCAGGTCGCGCTCGTCGTCCCAGTGCGGCATCACGCGATGCGTCAGGTCGTAGACGCGCTGAAAATTACGCCGTTCAATCACCATGACTTTGCCAGAGGTAAACAGCCCTTCGAGATGACGTTTGTGCGGCTTCCACTCCCACCAGCCGCTTGTACCCTTACGCGGGTGTTCAAAATCGGCGGAGCGTACGGGACCGTTTTCCTGAATATGCGCGATAAGCTGCTCAATTTCGGCCGCATGTTCCAGCATCCACGCCTGTCGGTATTTCCAGCCCATCTTTTCAGGGGCAAGCATACGGTGGCGAACCAGGGCAAAATCGCTGCGGGGCAGAAAGCAGGCTTCGTGCGCCCAGTACTCCATTAACTCCCCCTTGCTGAGCGCCTCATCCAGCCACTGAGAAGGATAACTCCCCAGGCGGCTAAACAGGACAAGGTAAGGGCTGCGGGCCACAATGTTAATGGTGTCGATTTGAAGTAGCGACATGCGCTGAACGGTCGAGAGAATATCGGCAGGCTGCGCGCGGCGGCGGGGCTTTTTGAGCAGCCCCTGCGCGGCAAGGTGTAAATGACGTGCAGCTGAAAGCGAGAGTTGCGGTAAAGACATGCGTTTTCCTGTCAGTCAAAGCGCCACCAGAACCGCGTAAGCCTTTACTGCACCAACGCAATCAGTTCCTTGAGCAATTGTTCCGGCTGCTCGCCGCTGAGTTCAGCGTCAACCGGCAGATACCACCAGTTATCTTTCGCAAAGGCACGGCATTTCACCGCATCTTTTTCGGTCATGATCAGCGCTTGTCCGGGTACGGTCAGGGCGTCTACCTGCCCTTCCACCAGCGCCTGATGGTCGGCCAGCGGAACGCGTTTTTCCAGCCGGGCACCACACTGTTCCAGCGTCGCGAAGAAGCGTGGCGGATGGCCAATCCCCGCCATCGCCACCAGTGAAGGCAGCTCCGCAACCGACCGGCGTTCCTCCGTCACCAGGTTGATCGCCAGACCCGGCTGAAGATGCATCGGGATTTCACCCGCATTTGCCTCACCACCGTTCACAATCACCGCATCGACGGACTTAAGACGCGAAGCGCGTTCGCGCATGGGCCCTGCAGGTAACCACCAGCCGTTACCAAAACGGCGAACGCCGTCGATAACCACAATCTCTTTATCACGCGCCAGGGCGTAATGCTGCAGGCCATCGTCAGTGATAATGATTTGCACCGCGTGTTCGGCAAGCAGTGCCTGAACGGCGTCGCTGCGCACCGGGGAGACCGCAACCGGTGCGCCGGTACGCTGGAAAATCAATACCGGTTCATCACCCGCTTCGGCGGTCGTGGTTTCCGCCATCAGCAGCAGCGGATAACGCGCCGCTTTGCCACCATATCCGCGCGATACCACCCCCGGGCGGATGCCGCGTTTTTGCAATTGCTCCACCAGCCAGATCACCACCGGCGTTTTACCGTTGCCACCCGCCGTAAGATTACCGACAACCACAACCGGAACCGGCGCGCGCCAGGCACGCTTCAGCCCCAGACGGTAAAGCAGACGGATTGTGCCGCTCACCAGGCCGTATAGCCAGGAGAGCGGCAAAAGCAGCAGCCACAGCGGGGATTCACCGGACCAGATGCGTGCAATCATTCGCCAAACTGCATCTTATGAAGCTGAGCGTAAACGCCGCGGTGTTCCAGCAGGTCAGCATGGCTTCCGCGTTCAACAATGATGCCGTCCTCAACCACGACGATTTCGTCAGCCTGCTCGATAGTCGACAGGCGGTGCGCAATCACCAGCGAGGTACGGTTCTTTTGCAGTTCATCCAGTGCCGACTGAATAGCGCGTTCAGATTCCGTATCCAGCGCAGAGGTCGCTTCGTCCAGGATCAGGATCGGGCTGTCACGCAGCAGCGCACGCGCAATGGCGATACGCTGACGCTGACCACCGGAGAGCAGTACCCCATTCTCACCGATTATCGTATCCAGACCGTTATCCATCTTGTTGATAAAGTCCATTGCGTAGGCCATCCGCGCAGCGTTCTCAATCTGCTCGCGGCTGTACTCATCCGTGCGCGCATAGGCAATGTTGTTAGCCACGGTATCGTTGAACAGGTGCACGTTCTGGGAAACCAGCGCCACCTGATTACGCAGCGACTGCAGGGTATATTCCCGCAGGTCATGACCGTCTAACAGGATCTCACCTTCGTTAATATCGTAGAAACGGGTGATCAGGCTGGCAATGGTCGATTTACCCGAGCCGGAACGCCCCACCAGCGCCACAGTTTTACCCGCCGGAATGGACAGATTGATATTACGCAGCGCCGGCGTTTCACGACCAGGGTAGGCGAAGGTAACGTTGCGGAATTCGACATCGCCACGGGCGCGCTCAATTTCGCGTGTACCTTCGTCTTTTTCCTGCTCGGAATCCAGAATGCTGAACAACGTCTGGCAGGCGGCCATCCCGCGCTGGAACTGGGCGTTGACGTTCGTCAGTGATTTCAGCGGACGCATCAGGGCAATCATAGAGGAGAAGACCACTGTGATGGTACCCGCCGTCAGCGTCTCCATGACGCTCGGGAAGCTTGCTGCATACAGGACGAATGCCAGTGCCAGGGAGGCAATCAGCTGAATAATCGGATCTGAGATGGAAGAGGCCGAGACCATTTTCATCCCCTGCAGACGCATTTTGTTGCTGACTTTGTCAAAGCGGTGGGTTTCGACTTCCTGACCGCCAAAAATCAGGACTTCTTTGTGTCCTTTCAGCATCTGTTCCGCGCTGGTCGTTACCTGTCCCATCGTGTTCTGCATATTCTTACTGATATTGCGGAAGCGCTTTGAAACGACACGGATGGCAATAGAAACCACCGGCGCCAGCACGATAAGGATGATTGACAGCTGCCAGCTGTAATAGAACATCATTGCGAACAGGCCAATGATCGACGCGCCCTCACGCACGACGGTGATCAGTGCGCTTGATGACGAGGAGGCAACCTGCTCTGAGTCGTAGGTAATACGGGACAGCAGCGTCCCGGTAGACTGCTTATCAAAGAATGAGACCGGCATCCCCATCATGTGACTGAACAGGCGACGGCGCATGGTCATCACCACTTTCCCGGATACCCAGGAAATACAGTAGCTGGAGATATAGCTGGTGATGCCGCGCAAGATCATCAGTCCGATAACCACCAGAGGCATCCATAGCAACACTGAGCGATCCGTTTTACCAAAACCGTCGTCCAGTAACGGTTTGAGAAGCGATAGCATAAAAGTATCGCTGGCTGCGTTGAGGATTAACGCTACTCCCGCCACGATCAGGCCTGTTTTAAAGGGCGCAATCATCGGCCAGAGTCGGCGGAAGGTTTGCCACGTGGAGAGATCTTTGTCGTTATGCATTCAAAAAACCAGCATTCGTTGAAATAGCCGCATATTCTACCCGTTATCGACGGGCGCGCCAAACCACTGATGATACCAAACGGGTAAATATTGCTCTCGCAAGCGCCGGATTTGCCAGTGATGTTGCGAGAATGTCACCGATATTTGTCCAGAATGAGGTGTATCATGCCAGATATACCCCTCTTTTCGATAACGTCGGACAACTTTTGCCGACGGGAATCGCCATGCGTTATACCGTGCCGCTGAATCCAGAGCGATCTGACCTTCTACCCGCTGGACCAGCGACAATGAAGACGAGGTATTGCTGCCATGATGGGGCACCTGTATGAGCGTGGACGTCAGATAACGCCAGTAATGGCTAAGCATAGCCTGTTCCGCTTGTGCTTCAATGTCCCCTGTTAGCAGCACGCTCTGCTTGCCGTCGTCCACCTTTACCACGCAGGAACGGTTGTTTCCCTGAGCCGGGTAATTTTCAGGGGGCCAGTGGACGCTGAAGGTGAGTCCCTGCCATTGCCATCTCTGCCCGCGAAAACAGGGGCGATGTCCCGCCTGGCGCAAGGGGCTTCTTACCCACACGTCAGGCCACGTTTTTTGCAACGATGCGAGGCCTCCCGCATGGTCGAGGTGTTCATGACTGAGAATTACGCCTTCAGGCCGCAGGTGATGCCAGCGCAGCCAGGGAATAATTAACCGCTGCGCGCTATCCCCGCCCGGCCAGGCGAGTCCGGTATCATAAAGAATGGCTTTTCCCTGTCGTTCAATGACCATGGCCAGCCCCTGCCCCACGTCCAGCATATGCAGCGTCCAGCTCTCGCTTTTTGCCGTTCGCCAGAGAGGAAATGCCAGTAAGACGCTTCCTGCAAGACAAACGGCAGGAAGGGTTTTCCATGCGCGAAAACGCCAGGCAATGATGCTCAACCACGGCAGTAATGTCATGTATTGCCAGCGTTGGTCGACATTCTGCCAGCCGTCAGGCAGGCGCATGAGGAGCCAGAACAACCATGCTAGTGACTTATCTGCTGCAAACCAGACGACGCTTTCCAGGGCCGCCAGCGGCAGCAGATGAAGCAGCATACCGAGCAGGATCAGCGGCACGGAGACAAACGTCACCAGGGGAACGGCAAAGAGATTCGCGACCAGGGAGGAGATACTGAAGCCATGGAAAATCAGGACCTGTAACGGCATGAGCAGCATCAGCATGCCGACCTGCAGATGGAGCAGATTCAGTAGTGGCCTTATACGTCGAGCTCGTTGCCAGTCAGGAAGAGGAAGCCACTGAAACCAGAAAATCAGCGCGGCGACGGCAAATGCGGACAGGGCCAGACTCTGCGAAAGTACGGCTAAAGGATCGCTTATGAGGATCGCCGCGATACAGCACACCCATACCTGCCAGGGAGACCATTGACGGGCAGCGATCCGCAATATGGCAAGCACAGCAAGCGCGATGGCCGTTCGTAGCGCAGGAGGTTGCAGACCGGTAAGCCAGGCGTAGAAAGCGGCAAAGCACAACCCGGCCATAAGAGGCATCTGCCAGTGGACCCGGTGGCTGGGTAATAAAAACTGGAGCCCACGTGCGAGTAACCAGACGAGGGATGCCGCCAGCGCGATATGCAGACCCGAAATCGCCATCAAATGCAGCGTGCCGGTTTCACGCATCAGGTCTTTTATTTCCCGGGGAACATCCAGACGTTCTCCCATTCCCACTCCGAGGATAACCGCCCCCCAGCGGTAAGCCGAAAGTCGGTTCTGCAGTGACATCAGGTATTGCGCTCTCAGGCTGCAGCGGCCATCGACGAGTTCAGCGCGGGTGAAGCGCCCGCTTAGCGTTTGATGTTGGGCAAAAGCGCTGCGCTGAGAATCATATCCGCCTTCGTTCAGTTCGCCATGGGCAGGCCTGAGCCTGAGCGTCATGGTCCAGCGCTGACCGGCGCACGATTTCTGGGGCAGATAATTGCCATACAGCGTTACGCCGGTGGAGGCCCACCAGCGCTTGCCATCGACGCTGCGAATGTTTCCCTGATGCAGAGTGGCGCCGTCGGTCGCGGTGAGCTCTACCTCAGCCTGCACAGCCCCCGTTGTTAAATGCTGCATCGGCCAGACGCTCTCCTGCGCGGCCAGAATGCCCCACGCACAAAATAACAGCGTAATACCAGCATACTTCACTCGATGGTTTTGCCATGCAGCAAGCACTATCCCGCCAGCCACCATGACCCACACGGTGTAAGGTGATGGCAGTTCAGGTAACCAGAGTAACGGAACTATCGCCAGAATGGCGCAGACGCTAAGCGCGGGAATTCCCATTGCTTCCTCCCTGTTTCAGGGTGGCAGTATGCAAGCAGGTTGAGCGGGTCGTCAGGTGTGAAGGATGCGATTTACAGCAAGCGCAGCAAGGTATTTAACGGGTTGCAGAAAACGAAACGAAAAATGCGGGACACATTCAGAATGAAAGCGACAGAGACAAAAAAAGCACCCGCAGGTGCTTTCTTTCGAACCCAGTTTAACCGGCTGGCTAAACTCAGTTGCCGTAAATATTGGCGCGATCGCGCAGTTCTTTACCCGGCTTAAAGTGTGGAACGTACTTACCTTCCAGCTCGACTTTATCGCCAGTTTTCGGGTTACGCCCGGTACGTGGAGCACGATAGTGCAGAGAAAAACTACCGAAACCGCGGATTTCAATGCGCTCGCCCTGGGCAAGAGTGGAGGCCATATGCTCCAGCATCTCTTTTACGGCATCTTCCACTGCCTTGGCAGGGATATGCGGTTGCTGACTGGCAAGTCTTTCAATCAATTCTGACTTGGTCATGATTCCTCCGGTTCCTTTCAAACCAATTAGCTGAACAGCTCATTAAACAAGGGCGGCCGTAGCCGCCCTTTGTTATTGATTACAGGACGAATCCTGCAATCTGTCAAGTTTGCTCCTCATCCTTCGCGCTGTAAATGCGTTACAGCGCAAATGATGCTGAGAACCTGATATTACTCGCCTTTAGCTGCTTTGAAAGCTTCAGCCATTGCGTTGTTAGAGAAGTTTGCATCTTCCTGTTTGTTAACAGTTGCGATTGCATCTTTCTCATCAGCTTCGTCTTTAGCACGAACAGACAGGCTGATTGCACGGTTCTTACGGTCAACACCGGTGAACTTAGCTTCAACGTCGTCGCCTACGTTCAGAACCAGAGTGGCATCTTCAACGCGGTCACGTGAAGCTTCAGAAGCGCGCAGGTAACCTTCAACGCCGTCAGCCAGTTCTACGGTTGCGCCTTTAGCGTCAACTGCAGTTACTTTACCGTTTACGATTGCGCCTTTCTTGTTCAGTGCAACCCAGTTGTTGAACGGATCTTCTGCGAGCTGTTTAACGCCCAGGGAGATACGCTCACGCTCTGCGTCAACCTGCAGAACAACTGCAGCGATTTCGTCGCCTTTTTTGTATTCACGAACTGCTTCTTCGCCTGCAACGTTCCAGGAGATGTCAGACAGGTGAACCAGGCCATCGATGCCGCCGTCCAGGCCGATGAAGATACCGAAGTCAGTGATAGACTTGATTTTACCTTCAACACGGTCGCCCTTGTTGTGGGTTTCCGCGAACTGCTGCCATGGGTTGTTTTTGCACTGCTTCAGGCCCAGGGAGATACGACGACGTTCTTCGTCGATATCCAGAACCATCACTTCCACTACATCACCAACGTTAACAACTTTGGATGGGTGGATGTTTTTGTTGGTCCAGTCCATTTCGGAAACGTGCACCAGACCTTCAACGCCTTCTTCGATTTCAACGAAGCAGCCGTAGTCAGTCAGGTTGGTTACGCGACCAGTCAGTTTAGTACCTTCTGGGTAACGCTTAGCGATAGCTACCCATGGATCTTCGCCCAGCTGTTTCAGGCCGAGGGATACACGAGTACGCTCGCGGTCGAACTTCAGCACTTTAACAGTGATTTCGTCGCCCACGTTCACGATTTCGCTTGGGTGCTTAACGCGTTTCCACGCCATGTCGGTGATGTGCAGCAGGCCATCAACGCCGCCCAGGTCAACGAATGCGCCGTAGTCAGTGAGGTTCTTAACGATACCTTTGACTTCCATGCCTTCCTGCAGGTTTTCCAGCAGCTGATCGCGTTCTGCGCTGTTTTCGGATTCGATAACGGCACGACGGGAAACAACAACGTTGTTACGCTTCTGGTCCAGCTTGATTACTTTGAACTCAAGCTCTTTGCCTTCCAGGTGCAGAGTGTCACGAACTGGACGAACGTCTACCAGAGAACCTGGCAGGAACGCACGAATACCATTCAGCTCAACAGTGAAGCCACCTTTAACTTTGCCGTTGATAACACCGACCACAGTTTCAGCTTCTTCGTAAGCTTTTTCCAGCGTGATCCATGCTTCGTGACGTTTCGCTTTCTCACGAGAAAGCAGGGTTTCACCGAAGCCGTCTTCTACTGCGTCCAGAGCAACGTCAACTTCGTCGCCAACCTGGATTTCCAGCTCGCCCTGGGCGTTTTTGAACTGCTCTGCCGGAATGGCGGACTCAGATTTCAGACCGGCGTCAACCAGTACTACGTCTTTGTCGATAGCAACAACAACACCGCGAACGATGGAACCCGGGCGGGTTTCGATTTCTTTTAAGGATTCTTCAAACAGTTGAGCAAAAGATTCAGTCATGTTTAATCTTCAGGTTAATATTAACGTCCACCTGGCTCCGTGCCGGATGGGGTTGTTTCACATACCCGCCGTCAATCCCTTGCAGCGGGGGTACTGCTAAATCGGTCGCGATTACGCGAGTGCCAGTTTTTGGCGCGCATATTGTAGCGCTTTTTCAATCACTTGCTCAATAGTTAAACTGGTTGAATCCAGAACTAATGCATCTTCTGCTGGAACAAGTGGGGCGACGGCGCGGTTACGATCGCGGTCATCGCGCTCTTTTATCTCGGATAAAAGGCGATCAAAGTTAACACTAAACCCCTTTTCCTGCAACTGAAGCATGCGGCGTTGCGCACGTTCTTCCGAAGAGGCGTCAAGGAAAATTTTCACAGGTGCATCAGGGAAGACCACGGTTCCCATATCACGTCCGTCCGCGATCAGACCCGGGGCTTCACGAAACGCGCGCTGACGACGCAACAGCGCCTCGCGAACGCGCGGGAAGGCCGCGACCTGCGAGGCCGCATTCGCCACTTCCTGAGTACGGATTTCCCCGCTCACGTCTTCCCCTTCAAGGATGACTTCCAGGTTGCCATCGGTTGACACGAAGCGCACATCCAGATGCGCAGCCAGCGGAACCAGCGCCTCTTCAGACGCGACATCCACGTGATGATGCAGCGCGGCCAGCGCCAGCACGCGATAGATTGCTCCCGAATCTAAAAGATGCCATTGCAATGCTTCCGCCATCGCTTTGCACAGAGTCCCTTTCCCTGCGCCACTCGGCCCATCAATGGTGATTACCGGGGCAATTGCCGTCATCTTTTTCTCCTTAAATAAGGCATACCGTTTACATGAACGCCGCGCATTATACGCGCCAACGTGCGCAACTGTTACCTTTGCGTGCAAATTACGGAATGATTGAAGCAGAGTGTAGAAGAAATGAGCGGAGGTGTTCGTAATGAAGCGTAAGCAAATGCCGCATCGGGTGATGCGGCAAGGCGTTATCAGGCCAGCGTGCTAATGCGTGCCAACTGTTCGAAGTAGTCCGGGAAGGTTTTCGCGGTACATTTCGGGTCAAGGATCGTGACAGGCGTATCTGACAGCGCCACCAGCGAGAAGCACATCGCCATACGGTGATCGTTGTAGGTTCCGATTTCCGCAAACTGCAGTTTTGCAGGAGGCGTGACGCGAATGTAGTCTTCGCCCTCTTCCACCTCGGCACCGACTTTTCGCAGCTCTGTCGCCATCGCGAACAGGCGGTCCGTCTCTTTTACGCGCCAGTTGTAGATGTTACGCAGCGTGGTCGTGCCTTTGGCGAACAGCGCCGCCGTGGCAATGGTCATCGCCGCATCCGGGATATGGTTCATGTCCATGTCGATGGCGTTCAGCTCACCGTGGGTACAGGAGATAAAGTCATCGCCCCAGGTGACAATGGCGCCCATTTTTTCCAGCACGTCCGCAAAACGGATGTCGCCCTGCACGCTGTTACGGCCAATACCGGTCACTTTTACCGTTCCGCCTTTAATCGCACCTGCGGCCAGGAAGTAGGACGCGGATGACGCATCCCCTTCAACCAGGTAGTTGCCCGGAGACTGGTACTGCTGTGCCCCGCGCACCACGAAGCGCTGATAAGACTGGTTTTCCACCTCAACGCCGAAAGTTTTCATCAGGTGCAGCGTGATATCAATGTACGGTTTGGAGACCAGCTCGCCTTTAATCGTGATAACTGTATCCTGCGGGGCCAGCGGCGCGGTCATCAGCAGTGCCGTCAGGAACTGGCTGGAGACGCTGCCGTCAACCTCGACGTGACCTCCGGTAAAACCGCCGCGCAGACGCAGTGGCGGATAGTTTTCCTGCTCCAGATAGTCAATCTGCGCGCCGCCCTGACGCAGGGCATCCACCAGGTGACCAATCGGGCGCTCTTTCATGCGCGGCTCGCCGGTCAGCACAATATTGTTGCTTCCCAGGCACAGGGCCGCCGCCAGCGGGCGCATAGCGGTACCCGCGTTGCCCAGAAAAAGCTCAAGCTCTTCACCCGAGCGCAGCGCGCCGCCGTTGCCGGTCACTTCGCAGCGGGTACGATCGTCGGAGAGAGTGTAATGAACGCCCAACGCTTTCAGCGCATTGAACATATGGCGCACGTCATCGCTGTCCAGCAGGTTTGTGAGGACGGTGGTGCCGTTTGCCAGAGCTGCCAGCAGCAGAGCGCGGTTCGAGACACTTTTTGAACCAGGCAGATTGATGGTGCCATCTACCCGCGCGATAGGTTGTAACGTCAGGGATTCCATGAAAACTAAACTCTCAACTCAACATAATAAAAACCCCGCAGGGGCGCTGCGGGGGTGAAAAACAGCAAATTAACCGTGACGACGTTCGAAGTCGATCATGAAATCCGTCAGGGCTTTAACGCCTTCCAGCGGCATCGCGTTATAGATGGAGGCGCGCATGCCGCCCACGACACGGTGACCTTTGAGCGCGTGCAGGCCTGCCGCGAAGGACTCTTCCAGGAACACTTTGTCCAGGTTGCTGTCCGCCAGCTGGAACGGTACGTTCATGCGGGAACGGTTAGCGTTCGCCACATCGTTGCGGTAGAAATCGCTCTTGTCGATCACGCCATACAGCAGTTCAGCTTTCTGCTGATTTACTTTGTCCATCTGCGCCACGCCGCCGTTTTGCTTCAGCCATTTGAAGACCAGGCCGGAGAGGTACCAGGCAAACGTCGGTGGGGTGTTGAACATAGAATCGTTATCGTTCAGCACGGTGTAATCGAGAATCGACGGGCAGGATGTATGTGCTTTACCCAGCAGGTCTTCACGCACGATAACAATCGTCAGGCCTGCAGGGCCGATATTTTTCTGTGCGCCCGCGTAGATCACGCCATAACGGCTGACGTCAATTGGCGCAGACAGAATGGTGGAGGAGAAGTCAGCGGCAACCACGACATCGCTGCCGAAGTCTGGCGTCTCGTCGATGGCAATCCCGTCAATGGTTTCGTTCGGGCAGTAGTGCAGATACGCTGCATTATCAGAAAGCTGCCACTCGCGCATTGGCTTCACGGCGCGCAGACCGTCAACGGTCACTTTGGCGTCGATCACATTCGGCGTGCAGTATTTATGCGCTTCTTTAATGGCGCTTGCTGCCCAGTAACCCGCATCAACGTAGTCAGCCGTCGTTTTGTCACCGAGGATATTCAGCGGAATACCCGCAAACTGGCCGCGTCCACCGCCGTGACAGAACAATACTTTGTAGTTCGAGGGAATATTCAGCAGATCGCGAAAATCCTTTTCTGCCTCTTCCGCCACCTGAATAAACTCTTTACCCCGGTGGCTGATTTCCATCACCGACGTACCGAGACCGTTCCAGTCACAAAGTTCCTGTTGAGCCTGTTTAAGCACGTCTGCCGGTAACATTGCCGGACCTGAACTGAAATTAAAGACTTGAGCCATTTCCCCTCACCACGCTAAAAGCCATAAGTTATAACTGTGGATATCGGTTTTATCATTCAGTGACACGCGCCGCAATGTCTAAAACTTATGACCCGTGAAATGTGCCCCGCGTCACACAAAACAATCTGCCGCCTCGTTAAGACAAAACCGACAAAATGGCTGTCAGGTGATGCGTTTGGCCCGGCTAACCTTCGTCCATTCCGGATTTGCACAGCGAGGGCATAATTGACGATCCCCCGGCTGCATCGCCACAACATGGCTACATCTTACGCAAGCATACTCGCCTGATTCAGGCACCGTTCTGAAACGCTCAATGAGCATATCCGGCAGGATACACAGCCCCGGCTTCACCTCGTCGTCAGAATAGTAATAGACGCTGATCTGCCCGTTAGTTTCCATGATTGCCAGACGCACCTGCCCGAGCTGTTCAACGCTATTCAGGCGTAGCTCCATAAAGAACTCAAACTCGGTCATATTGGCGCTTTGTACATTTTCCCAGGCCAGCTGTCCGTCCTCGACGATAACGACCGGCTTCCCTTCAAGCAGATCTTCCAGCTTTTCGCTTTTCGACATCAGCCACATGACAAGACGGTAAAGTAGCGCCAGTGAGACAAAAACGATAAACACCGGCACCATCGGCACATCATCATAGAAGGCGACGTCCCCCGCCGCTGAACCCAGCGTCAGAATAATCAACACCTCAAAGAGCGACATCTGCCGTACGCCGCGACGGCCGGTGATTTTAAGAAACAGGAAGACAAGTACGAAGGTATACAGGCTGCGCAGCGCCACTTCGCCCAGAAATTCAGGAGGAACTTTATCAAACGCCATCCGCTGGAGATCAAATGCTTTCATTTTTCTATGCCTTAACAGTCAGTTACTGCCACTAAGCATAGTCCAGCCATTTATTTTCGCCGAAGATAGCACCCGTCACGCAAAACCCGTATCATTGCGCGCTTTACGTACGATAAAAGTGACCGCCATGACTCAAACGTTTATCCCCGGCAAAGACGCCGCCCTGGAAGATTCCATCGCTCGCTTCCAGCAGAAACTGACCGACCTGGGTTTTAACATCGAAGAAGCCTCCTGGCTCAATCCGGTGCCTCATGTCTGGTCCGTGCATATTCGCGATAAAGAGTGTGCCCTGTGCTTTACCAACGGTAAAGGCGCGACAAAAAAAGCGGCACTGGCCTCTGCGCTGGGTGAGTATTTTGAGCGTCTGTCCACCAACTATTTCTTCGCTGACTTCTGGCTGGGCGAGACCATCGCTAACGGCCCGTTCGTTCACTATCCAAATGAAAAATGGTTCCCGCTGACCGAAGATGACGAACTGCCGAAAGGTATTCTCGACGCTCGCCTGCGTGCCTTCTACGATCCAGACAACGAACTGACCGCCAGCATGCTGATCGATCTGCAGTCCGGTAACGAGGATCGCGGTATCTGCGCCCTGCCGTTTACCCGTCAGTCTGACGAGCAGACCGTTTATATCCCGATGAACATCGTCGGCAACCTGTATGTGTCCAACGGTATGTCCGCCGGTAACACCCGCAATGAAGCACGCGTGCAGGGTCTGTCTGAAGTCTTTGAGCGCCACATCAAAAACCGCATCATCGCTGAATCTATCAGCCTGCCTGAAATTCCGGCAGACGTGCTGGCACGCTACCCGGGCGTGGTGGAATCCATCGCCAAACTGGAAGCAGAAGGTTTCCCAATCTTTGCCTATGACGGCTCTCTGGGCGGTAAGTACCCGGTTATCTGCGTCGTGCTGTTTAACCCAACCAACGGCACCTGCTTCGCCTCTTTCGGCGCGCACCCGGACTTCGGCGTGGCGCTGGAGCGTACCGTTACCGAACTGCTGCAGGGCCGTAGCCTGAAAGATCTCGACGTGTTTACGCCGCCAACGTTTGACGACGAAGAAGTGGCCGAGCATACCAACCTCGAAACCCACTTCATCGATTCCAGCGGCTTAATTTCCTGGGATATGTTCAAGCAGGACGCCGACTATCCGTTCGTGGACTGGAGCTTTGCCGGAACCACGGAAGAAGAGTTCGCCACGCTGATGGCGATCTTCAACTCGGAAGATCAGGAAGTGTATATTGCCGATTACGAGCATCTTGGCGTCTACGCGTGCCGCATTATTGTTCCGGGCATGTCCGACATCTACCCTGCTGAAGATCTGTGGCTGGCGAATAACAGCATGGGTGCGCACCTGCGCGAAACGCTGCTGGCACTGCCGGGCAGCGAATGGGAGAAAGAAGATTACCTGAACCTGATCGCCCAACTGGACGAAGAAGGCCACGATGACTTCACCCGCGTACGCGAACTGCTGGGTCTGGCGACCGGTAAAGACAACGGCTGGTATACCCTGCGTATTGGTGAGCTGAAAGCAATGCTGGCCCTGGCGGGTGGCGATTTGGATCAGGCTCTGGCCTGGACCGAGTGGACCATGGAATTCAACCAGTCGGTCTTCTCTGCCGAGCGCACCAACTATTACCGTTGCCTGCAAACCCTGCTGCTGCTTGCACAGGAAGAGGATCGCGAACCGCTGCAATACCTGAATGCTTTCGTGCGTATGTACGGTGCTGAAGCCGTAGAAGCAGCCAGCGCGGCCCTGAGCGGCGAAGCGCCGTTCTATGGCCTGCAGGCTGTTGATAGCGATCTGAAAGCCTTCCCGGCGCATCAGTCACTTCTGAAGGCCTACGAAAAGCTGCAGAAAGCAAAAGCCGCTTACTGGTCAAAATAAGCGCACATAACATTACCAGCAGTAGGCGTATTCAATCGTCTGGGCTATATTACGGGGCAATTTCATTGCCCCGTTTTTTATTTTCTTCGGCAATGATTGTTGATTGTAATAATAAAGTTAAATACGGGTAAATATAATAATATTGATCTGGGCTTTACTGTTACTTTTTATGGTTAATACTCCATATTAATTAACTGCTTCAGAGGTGGCTGAACGAAAAAATTCAACTCTTTTCATAACTTTTAAAATTTATTTTTATACGGATAATCAAATACTTACTCCGCATTTGTCGTAAAACCATACACACTGCGGGCCTATAAGCCAGGCGAGATATGATCTATATCAATTTCTCTTCTATAATGCTTTGTTAGTATCTCGTCGCCGACTTAATAAAGAGAGAGTTAGTGTGAAAGCTGACAACCCTTTTGATCTTTTACTCCCCGCTGCAATGGCTAAAGTTGCCGAAGAAGCGGGTGTCTATAAAGCAACGAAACACCCGATGAAGACGTTCTATCTGGCGATCACGGCTGGTGTGTTCATCTCTATCGCTTTCGTCTTCTATATCACCGCCACCACCGGTACTGCCGGAATGCCTTTCGGCATGGCCAAACTGATTGGCGGCATTTGCTTCTCACTGGGTCTGATTCTCTGCGTCATCTGCGGCGCCGACCTCTTCACCTCAACGGTGCTGATTGTCGTGGCCAAGGCCAGCGGAAGAATTACCTGGGGTCAGCTGGCACGTAACTGGCTTAACGTCTACGTGGGTAACCTGGTTGGCTGTCTGCTCTTTGTTTTGTTGATGTGGCTTTCTGGCGAGTACATGACCGCCAACGGTGGCTGGGGCCTTAACGTCCTGCAAACCGCCGACCACAAAATGCACCACACTTTTATCGAAGCCGTTGCTCTCGGCATCCTCGCTAACCTGATGGTCTGCCTGGCTGTATGGATGAGCTACTCGGGTCGTAGCCTGATGGACAAAGCCTTAATTATGGTTCTGCCGGTTGCGATGTTCGTTGCCAGCGGCTTTGAGCACAGTATCGCGAATATGTTCATGATCCCAATGGGCATTGTTATCCGCGACTTTGCGAGCCCGGAGTTCTGGACCGCAGTTGGTTCATCCCCGGAAAGTTTCTCTCACCTGACTATTATGAATTTCATTACTGATAACCTGATCCCTGTCACTATCGGGAACATTATCGGTGGGGGTCTGTTAGTTGGGTTGACATACTGGGTCATTTACCTGCGTGGCGACGATCATCATTGATGGTTTTCTCAGGCAGTAAATAAAAAATCCACTTAAGAAGGTAGGTGTTACATGTCCGAGCTTAATGAAAAGTTAGCCACAGCCTGGGAAGGTTTTGCGAAAGGTGACTGGCAGAATGAAGTAAACGTACGTGACTTCATTCAGAAAAACTATACACCGTATGAAGGTGACGAATCCTTCCTGGCTGGCGCAACTGACGCGACCACCAAGCTGTGGGACAGCGTAATGGAAGGCGTTAAACTGGAAAACCGCACTCACGCGCCAGTTGATTTTGACACCTCCGTTGCTTCCACCATCACTTCTCACGATGCTGGCTATATCAACAAAGCCCTTGAGAAAATCGTTGGTCTGCAGACTGAAGCACCACTGAAACGCGCAATCATCCCGTTCGGTGGCATCAAAATGGTTGAAGGTTCCTGCAAAGCGTATAACCGCGAGCTGGACCCAATGCTGAAAAAAATCTTCACCGAATACCGCAAAACCCACAACCAGGGTGTATTCGATGTTTACACCAAAGACATTCTGAACTGTCGTAAATCTGGCGTTCTGACTGGTCTGCCAGATGCGTATGGCCGTGGCCGTATCATCGGTGACTACCGTCGCGTTGCGCTGTACGGTATCGACTTCCTGATGAAAGACAAATACGCTCAGTTCGTGTCTCTGCAGTCCGATCTGGAAAACGGCGTAAACCTGGAAGCGACTATCCGTCTGCGTGAAGAAATCGCTGAACAGCACCGCGCGCTGGGTCAGATCAAAGAGATGGCAGCTAAATATGGCTGCGATATCTCTGGTCCTGCTACCAACGCTCAGGAAGCTATCCAGTGGACCTACTTCGGCTACCTGGCCGCAGTTAAGTCTCAGAACGGTGCAGCAATGTCCTTCGGTCGCGTATCCACCTTCCTGGATGCGTACATCGAACGTGATATCAAAGCAGGCAAAATCACCGAGCAAGACGCTCAGGAAATGATTGACCACCTGGTCATGAAACTGCGTATGGTTCGCTTCCTGCGTACTCCAGAATACGATGAGCTGTTCTCCGGTGACCCAATCTGGGCAACTGAATCCATCGGCGGTATGGGCGTTGACGGCCGTACTCTGGTAACCAAAAACAGCTTCCGCTTCCTGAACACCCTGTACACCATGGGTCCTTCTCCGGAGCCGAACATCACCGTTCTGTGGTCTGAAAAACTGCCTCTGAACTTCAAGAAATTCGCCGCTAAAGTGTCTATCGATACCTCTTCTCTGCAGTACGAGAACGATGACCTGATGCGTCCGGACTTCAACAACGACGATTACGCTATCGCTTGCTGCGTAAGCCCAATGGTTGTTGGTAAACAAATGCAGTTCTTCGGTGCGCGTGCAAACCTGGCGAAAACCATGCTGTACGCAATCAACGGCGGCGTTGATGAAAAACTGAAAATGCAGGTTGGTCCTAAGTCTGAGCCGATCAAAGGCGACGTTCTGAACTTCGATGAAGTCATGGACCGCATGGATCACTTCATGGACTGGCTGGCTAAACAGTACGTCACTGCGCTGAACGTTATCCACTACATGCACGACAAGTACAGCTACGAAGCCTCTCTGATGGCGCTGCACGACCGTGACGTGATCCGCACCATGGCGTGTGGTATCGCTGGTCTGTCCGTTGCTGCTGACTCCCTGTCTGCAATCAAATATGCGAAAGTTAAACCAATTCGTGACGAAGACGGCCTGGCTGTTGACTTCGAAATCGAGGGTGAATATCCGCAGTTTGGTAACAACGACTCTCGCGTTGATGACATGGCGGTTGACCTGGTAGAACGTTTCATGAAGAAAATTCAGAAACTGACTACCTACCGTAACGCTATCCCGACTCAGTCTGTTCTGACCATCACCTCTAACGTTGTGTATGGTAAGAAAACCGGTAACACCCCAGACGGTCGTCGTGCTGGCGCGCCATTCGGCCCAGGTGCTAACCCAATGCACGGTCGTGACCAGAAAGGTGCGGTTGCCTCTCTGACCTCCGTTGCTAAACTGCCGTTTGCTTACGCGAAAGATGGTATCTCTTACACCTTCTCTATCGTGCCAAACGCGCTGGGTAAAGACGACGAAGTGCGTAAAACTAACCTCGCGGGTCTGATGGATGGTTACTTCCACCACGAAGCGTCCATCGAAGGTGGTCAGCACCTGAACGTGAACGTTATGAACCGTGAAATGCTGCTCGACGCGATGGAACACCCTGAGAAATATCCTCAGCTGACCATCCGCGTATCTGGCTACGCAGTACGTTTTAACTCCCTGACTAAAGAACAGCAGCAGGACGTTATCACCCGTACTTTCACTCAGTCCATGTAAGTGGAATTGACTGAAATCACGCGCTAACAAGCGTACAATAAAGGCTCCACGTCAGTGGGGCCTTTTTAGCACCCTCTCCACCTCAGTCTCTTTTGTCCGCTATCTATACTGAATGGATAACAGCCAAAACAGACTTAACACAGCCGGCTTTGAGCTGTGCATACACAGGCCCGGGACGGGCCGATGATGGAGATATCACCGCAATGTCAACTATTGGTCGTATTCACTCCTTTGAATCCTGTGGTACCGTCGATGGCCCGGGTATCCGCTTTATCACCTTTTTCCAGGGCTGCCTGATGCGCTGCCTGTACTGCCATAACCGTGACACCTGGGACACGCACGGCGGTAAAGAAGTCACCGTCGACGATCTGATGAAAGAGGTGGTGACCTATCGCCACTTTATGAACGCCTCCGGCGGCGGCGTCACCGCATCCGGCGGTGAAGCCATTCTGCAGGCTGAATTTGTCCGCGACTGGTTCCGCGCCTGCCGCAAAGAAGGCATTCATACCTGTCTCGATACCAACGGCTTTGTACGTCGCTACGATCCGGTTATCGACGAGCTGCTCGAAGTTACCGATCTGGTGATGCTCGATCTCAAACAGATGAACGATGAGATCCACCAGAACCTCGTTGGTGTTTCAAACCACCGCACGCTGGAATTTGCCAAATACATTGCCGATAAAGGCATTAAAACCTGGATCCGCTACGTGGTGGTGCCTGGCTGGTCAGACGACGACGACTCCGCGCACCGCCTCGGGGAATTTACCCGCGATATGGGCAACGTCGAGAAAATCGAGCTTCTGCCCTATCATGAGCTGGGTAAACATAAGTGGGTGGCAATGGGTGAAGAGTACAAACTCGATGGCGTGAAGCCGCCGAAGAAAGAGACGATGGAACGCGTCAAAGGTATTCTTGAACAGTACGGCCACAAGGTAATGTATTAAAGAAAGGCCCGGTGAGAACCGGGCCTTTTTATATTCTATTTAAAGACGCCGTTAATAACGGACGTCACAATGGCTGTACTCAGTGCAATTAAGACCAGGTCGTCACCCACTACCCGCCACTCATAGCCTGGATAGGAAGGAAGCTGACCCAGCATAGAGGCCGGCACGGTTTTCTTCGCAATCCCCGGAGGCAACGGCTTACCGCGCGCCAGGTTTTTTGCGATCCCCGGAGGCAGAGACTTATAGCCCGTTAAGCCATAATTCAGCGCCAGATGGCGGGCATGATCGAAACTCACGCGAGCGTCGACATCGCTACCGACATCTTTACTGCTTTTAACGCTCTTATCCGATTTTCCAGGGTTATCCTGACCGTTATTTTGCTTATTGCCATGGTTACCAGAATTCCCGTTTCCATGACTGCCGCTGTTACCCTGTCCGCCACCGTTTCCGTGACCATTGCCATTCCCGTTGCCAGGATTAGCCATGACCGGAGCCGTTGCAAACGTTAAAGACAACACTACGGCCAGTGCGGTAGTGGAAAAACGACGAATAGACATGATTGCTGCCTTATAGTGGTAGGACTCACATGAATTATCGTCTGACGCAATAAACAAACAATAAGTAAAACTCTTAGTTGTGATGGGGACAAAAAAGCCTGTCATCGACAGGCTTTTAATTCATCAGGCATGAGCCACAGGCGTTGGGTGCTCTCCCGCTTTGCGCAGCAGCATTAAAAGATAAATAAACGATACGCTGGCGATCATGATAAACAATAAATTATCAGAGTAATTCTGCATCAGCATCGCGGTAAACGTCGGCCCTAATAAACTGCCGATGGTATAGCTCAGTAATAGCGCCTGGTTCATTGCCACCAGCTGGTGATGTTCTACTTTCTCACAGGCCCAGGCCATCGCAACCGGATAGAGCGTAAAGCCGGCGGCCCCGAGAATAAACAGCGCAGGCGCCATCGCGGCGTTGCTGAGCATGGCAAGGCATCCCATGATCACCACGAAGACCTGAACGCGCAGCACCAGCAGACGACCGAAACGATCCGCCAAACGACCAATCGGCCATTGCCCGACAATACCCGCACTTACCATGACCGCCATCCAGAAGCCAATTCCGGAATCGCTGACGCCCTGATGATTAAGATAGAGCGGCATCAGGCCATAGAGCGAGCCCAGTACAATTCCCGAGATAATGCAGCCGTTAACGCCCAGACGCGCCTGACGCAGTCTGAGCATTGGCCAGACGTGGGTCGCTTCCTGATGCTCGCTGTTCTGGTTCACAATGCGCGTGAAGAGCAGCGGCAGGATCGCGGCCAGCACCATGCCCGTTACCCACGGCAGAACGCTCATCAGGTCGGTTGGCAGCTTGCTGACCATCAGTTGTCCCAGCACGGTGCCGACGTAGTAAACCATCATATAGGCCGCCAGCAGGCGTCCGCGGTTGCGGGTGGTACCGCTGCACATAAGCGCACTTTCAACCACCACCCAAATCATCGCGCAGCCTACGCCAGCGATAAAGCGCCATGCCATCCAGCTCCAGAAGCCGACCATCAGGCCCAGCCCGGCACACCCGGCGGCGAAAATCAGCGAGGCCAGATAATAGCTGCGGTTAAAGCCAAAGCGCTTAATCAGGCTCCCGGTCACCAGCGTACCCAGCAGGTTCCCGGTAAAAAAGGACGAGCTGACCATACCCACCTGCCAGGTCGGTAAGTTTTCATGGGCGAGCCACAGCGGGACGAGCGTATTTAACACTGCGATCGCCAGGGTCAACAGAAGCAGGCCACAGAGCAACAGCAGCACTGGCCGAGTATAGGTGGTCATGGATTAAAAACCGTGAGGAAGTTCAGATTTCGTGCGCATCATGCCACTGGCAAAAACAAAGTCAATCCACTGATTTAGCCGCCTCGCACAATATGTTCCCTGTCGATTTAAAAAACTTATCCTGCTAATGCCACGCCTGCTATAGATATTAATTATGTCTCTGTTTTCATTTATTAATGGGCAAAATTAAAACAAAACGACAGTCGAAAAATTTCATGATCGAAAAAAGCAAAAGCCGGGCACTCTGGCCCGGCTTGATATAACCCAATACACCGTTAACTGGCGACAGCCATACCAACGGTCATATGCAACCCGTAGAACACGCCGCGACCAATCAGTTCACCCGCCAGTACCAGCACAAAAGCCAGTGACAACAACGGCAGCGCAGGCTGATAGCCTTTGAGCTGAGGAGCAATCCAGAATACCAGCGCGGCGACCAGCAGAACGATACGCCAGGCCATCAGCGCACCGTAGTCCGGCACCAGGGCAGAGGCCTGCTGGATAGAGCTGTGAATGGTTGCCAGTTCAGAACCCTGCATCAGGGCGACCATCGCACTCACTACCAGCGCCAGCAGCGAAACAGCGGGCAGCAAACGCATTGCCCACCCGTCTACGCCCGCCACGCGCAGCAGCAGGTAGCCCAGCAGCGGCCCGCCGATAAACATCGTCAGGAAGAAGCTCATCGGCGTCCAGACGCTGTACCAGGTGGGAACGGTATCGATAGTGTTATAGACACGCACCATCATCCACACGAACACCACGCCCAGCACCATGGTCACGATCAGCCACAGGCTGCGCAGACCCGCAGGTAATTTCTTCAGCACGGCCAGCAGCCAGCCCAGACCACCGACGGCAAAGAAAATTGCCCCGCTGGCAATCTCATTACTGAGAGACGAGGCACCCACGCGGTTCAGGGAGTTAAACGCGCGCATCGGTGAACCCAGGTGCAGCGTTGAGGCGATAAAGCCAATCCCCATCAGCACCCACAGGCCAAACATGCTCAACACCAGACGCTGCTGCTGTTCAGCGTTGAGATTACCCTTCAACAGCGCCAGCGCGAGCACAATGAAGCCGCCCGCCACGCACTGACCAAAGACCGTGAAGATCATCAGCGGCCATTCATGCCATCCACTTCCCATCTCACACCTCCTTCGGGTTTGCCAGATAGCCGGTGGTGTCACCTGTAGGACGGCTGTTGGCGTTAGGTTTAATCACAATACTCGGCTTCGTGAAGTGCGCAGACGGCAGCGGTGCCACGGCGGCGAGCTGACCGTGTTTCTGACGCAGCTCTTCAATCGGGCCGAAGTCCAGCGCGCGCAGCGGACAGGACTCGACGCAAATCGGCTTTTTGCCATCCGCTACGCGGGTGTGGCAACCATCGCATTTGGTCATATGGCCCTTGGCAGCGTTGTACTGTGGCGCGCCATACGGACAGGCCATATGGCAGTAGCGACAGCCGATGCAGACATCTTCATCCACCACCACAAAACCGTCTTCGCGCTTGTGCATCGCCCCGCTCGGACAGACCTTCGTGCAGGCAGGATCTTCACAGTGGTTACAGGCAATCGACAGGTAATACGCAAAGACGTTCTGATGCCAGACGCCGTTATCTTCCTGCCAGTCGCCCCCGGCGTATTCATAGATGCGACGGAAGCTCACGTCCGGCGTCAGGTCTTTGTAATCTTTGCAGGCCAGCTCGCAGGTTTTGCACCCGGTACAACGGCTGGAATCAATAAAAAATCCATACTGGGTTGTCATCGGCTACTCCTTAAACCTTTTCAACCTGGACAAGGTTTGTGTGGGATGGATTGCCCTTCGCCAGCGGCGACGGACGCTGCGTGGTCAGCACGTTAATACTGCCCGCCTGGTCGATGCGGTTGGCATCAGGGCTGTACCAGGCCCCTTCCCCCAGCGCCACCACGCCTGGCATCATGCGCGGCGTCACTTTGGCCTCAATGTGCACCTCGCCGCGACCGTTGAAGATGCGTACGCGATCGCCATTGCTGATGCCGCGTGCTTTGGCATCCATCGGATTGATCCACATCTCCTGACGGCAGGCGGCTTTCAGCACGTCGACGTTGCCGTAGGTGGAGTGCACGCGCGCTTTGTAGTGGAAGCCGGTCAGCTGCAGCGGGAATTTCGCCGTCAGTGGATCGTTGTAGTTTTCGAAACCTGGTGTGTAGATCGGCAGCGGATCGATAACGTCCCCTTCCGGCAGCTCCCAGGTCGACGCGATTTTTGCCAACTCTTCGGAGTAGATTTCGATTTTGCCCGATGACGTGGTCAGCGGGTTCGCCTGCGGATCTTCACGGAACGCTTTATACGCTACGTGATGCCCTTCCGGATCGCGCTGTTTGTACATACCCTGCTTGCGGAAAGTGTCGAAGTCCGGGAGGTCAGGGATCGCTTTACGGGAGAGTTCATGCAGATGTCGCATCCACCCTTCCTGAGTACGTCCCTCGGTAAACTGCTGCTCAACGCCAAGACGTTTCGCCAGCTCAGAGGTCATCTCATAGATGGTTTTGCACTCGAAGCGCGGTTTAATAGCCTGGTCAGTAAAGATCACGTAGGACATGTTGCCGCAGGAGGCGTCCAGGGCGAAATCCATCTGCTCAGAGGCGGTGCAGTCCGGCAGTAGGATATCGGCATATTTCGCCGAGGAGGTCATGTGGCAGTCGATCACTACAATCATCTCGCACTTCTTGTCATCCTGCAGGATTTCATGGGTGCGGTTGATTTCTGAATGCTGGTTGATGAGACAGTTACCGGCATAGTTCCAGATCATCTTGATCGGCACGTCCAGCTTGTCTTTGCCGCGTACGCCGTCGCGCAGGGCGGTCATTTCCGGACCCCGTTCGATCGCATCGGTCCACATAAACATGGAGATGCTGGTCTGAACCGGGTTATCCAGCGTCGGCATACGTTCGAACGGCACTTCATATGAGCCTTCACGCGCGCCGGTGTTACCGCCGTGAATGCCGACGTTGCCGGTCAGAATGGAGAGCATGGAGATGGCTCGGGTCGCGATTTCACCGTTCGCATGACGCTGCGGACCCCAGCCCTGGCTGATATAGGCCGGTTTGGCTGAGCCAATCTCACGCGCAAGCTGAACGATACGCTCTGGCGGGATGCCGGTGATGGTGGACGCCCATTCCGGCGTTTTTGCTACACCATCGTTGCCCTGACCGAGGATATACGCTTTGTAGTGACCGTTAGCAGGCGCGCTGGCAGGCAGGGTTTTCTCGTCATAGCCGACGCAGTATTTATCCAGGAAAGGCTGATCGACAAGGTTCTCTGTGATCATCACCCACGCCAGGGCGGAGACCAGCGCCGCATCGGTACCCGGACGAATGGGGATCCACTCATCTTCGCGTCCGGCACCGGTGTCGGTATAGCGCGGATCGATGATGATCATGCGGGCATTGGATTTAGCGCGAGCCTGTTCGAGGTAGTAGGTTACTCCGCCACCGCTCATGCGGGTTTCGCCCGGATTGTTACCAAACAGAACGACCAGCTTACTGTTTTCGATATCAGACGGGCTGTTGCCGTCCGCCCAGCCGCCGTAGGTGTAGTTCAGGCCAGCAGCGATCTGCGCCGAAGAGTAGTCGCCGTAGTGATTGAGATAACCGCCGCAGCAGTTCATCAGGCGCGCCACCAGCGTTTTTCCCGGTGGCCAGGAGCGGGTCAGCGTGCCGCCAAGCGTCCCGGTACCGTAGTTCAGGTAGATAGATTCGTTACCGTACTCTTTAATCAAACGCTGCATGTTGGTGGCGATGATGTCGTAGGCTTCGTCCCAGCTAATTCGCTCGAACTTCCCTTCCCCGCGCTTACCGACGCGCTTCATCGGGTATTTCAGGCGGTCCGGATTATAGACACGACGACGCATGGAGCGACCACGCAGGCAGGCACGGACCTGATGTAACCCTTCGTAGTTATCGTCCCCGGTATTGTCGGTTTCGACATATTTAATTTCACCGTCCACCACATGCATACGCAGCGGACAACGGCTACCGCAGTTGACGGTACAGGCACTCCACACCACTTTTTCCGGCGAAGTGGCCGGAGACAGAGCCTCTGCCGCCGACGCCAGTCGGGTAAAGGGGAGCGTGAAGGCACTGCTGGCTACGGCCAGGCCGCCTATGGCCGTGGTTTTCATCAACCCACGGCGAGTGACCTCGGCAGCCATTAATGCTTCAGGCGCGTTGATTTTCATAGAGACTCACTTTGGTTGCTCACAAAGAAAAGAGAGGCGGTGCATACCGCTATGTAGTTTTATATATAACGAATATCTTCGTTATCAGCGTTTTGTGCTGACTTTCATTCGGAGGAGTATTACTACTTTAGAGGGAGAGGTTATTGCTTCGTATCAAATCAAAGGCATAAAAAAAGCGCCCTGAGGCGCTTTTTTGTTTTAAGACAAATATTAGCCGATGTACTGCTGGCCTTTCATGTATGGACGCAGCACTTCAGGGATCTCAATACGACCGTCTGCCTGCTGGTAGTTTTCCAGCACGGCAACCAGCGTACGGCCTACAGCCAGACCAGAACCGTTCAGGGTATGCACCAGACGGGTTTTCTTGTCAGATTTGCTGCGGCAGCGAGCCTGCATGCGGCGCGCCTGGAAATCCCAGACGTTAGAGCAGGAGGAGATTTCACGGTAGGTGTTCTGCGCAGGCACCCACACTTCCAGATCGAAGGTCTTGCAGGCGCCAAAGCCCATATCACCGGTACACAGCGCCATACGACGGTACGGCAGACCCAGCAGCTCCAGCACTTTCTCAGCGTGGCCGGTCATCTCTTCCAGCGCGTCCATGGATTCTTCAGGACGGACGATCTGCACCATCTCAACCTTGTCGAACTGGTGCATACGGATCAGACCGCGCGTGTCGCGACCGTAAGAACCGGCTTCAGAACGGAAGCACGGAGAGTGCGCCGTCAGTTTGATTGGCAGGTCGTCTTCGTCAATGATCTCATCACGCACGAGGTTAGTCAGCGGCACTTCAGCGGTTGGGATCAGCGCGTAGTTGCTGCTGTCTGCTTCTTCGTCCAGCGGACGGGTATGGAACAGATCGCCGGCAAATTTCGGCAGCTGGCCCGTACCGTACAGCGTATCGTGGTTGACCAGATACGGCACGTAGGTTTCGCTGTAGCCATGCTGCTCGGTGTGCAAATCCAGCATGAACTGCGCCAGTGCACGGTGCAGATGGGCAATCTGGCCTTTCATCACCACGAAGCGAGAGCCGGTCAGCTTAACCGCTGCCGCAAAATCCAGGCCAGCGTGCATTTCGCCCAGCGTCACGTGATCGCGCACCTCGAAGTCAAACTCACGAGGCGTGCCCCAGCGTTTCACTTCAACGTTGTCGTTTTCATCTTTGCCGACAGGCACGCTGTCGTCAGGAATATTCGGGATAGCCAGGGCAATATCACGAATCTCGTCCTGAAGAACGTCCAGCTCAGCTTTCGCCTGATCCAGTTCTTCACCCAGTTTGTTCACTTCCAGGCGTAATGGCTCAATATCTTCCCCGCGCGCTTTCGCCTGGCCGATGGATTTCGATCGAGAGTTACGCTCTGCCTGCAGATTTTCAGTTTGTACCTGCAGAACTTTACGACGCTCTTCAAGAGCGCGCAGCTTATCTACATCCAGCTTAAAGCCCCGGCGTGCCAGTTTTTCAGCGACTGCGTCTGGCTCATTACGCAGCAGATTGGGATCGAGCATGCTTATCCTGTGCTTATCGAATTAAAATAGGAAAATGTGACCACAGCCTGCGGCCACAAGGATACATTGCCAACATTACCGCAACGATTGAACTAACGGTAGCGTTTTATAGGGCTATTTTGATCCTGTCCGGCGAGCCAGGTGAGCTTTTCACCAATCTTGCCCTCAAGACCTCTGTTTGTGGGGTGATAATAGCGCGTTTGTGCCATCTCCTGCGGGAAATATTCCTCCCCGGCAGCGTAGGCATTGGGTTCGTCGTGAGCGTAGCGATACTCCTGCCCGTAACCCATCTCTTTCATCAGCCTGGTCGGCGCGTTACGCAGGTGAACCGGCACATCGTAGTCCGGCCGTTCGCGCGCGTCGGACATCGCCGCTTTGAAGGCGGTATAAACCGCATTGCTTTTCGGCGCGCAGGCCAGATAGACAATCGCCTGCGCTATGGCACGTTCGCCTTCCGCGGGTCCAACGCGGGTGAAGCAGTCCCAGGCCGACAGCGCGACCTGCATGGCGCGAGGATCGGCATTGCCGACATCTTCTGACGCAATCGCCAGGCAGCGACGCGCGACGTATAACGGATCGCCGCCCGCAGTGATAATGCGCGCGTACCAGTAAAGCGCCGCATCCGGCGCGCTGCCGCGCACGGACTTATGCAGCGCCGAGATCAGGTCGTAAAAACGGTCGCCTTTATTATCGAACCGCGCGCTGCGTTCCCCGGCAATTTCGGTGAGCAGCTCCTGCTTCAGCACCCGCTTTCCGGCATCGTCGACTTCGGCCATATCGGCCATCATTTCCAGCGTATTCAGCGCCCGACGCGCATCGCCGTTGACCAGCTCGGCAATCGCACGACGCGTGTCGTCAGGCAGAACGATATCCTGCCCGCCGTAGCCCCGCGCTTTGTCGTCCATCGCCTGAGTAAGAACCTTTTCGATATCCTCGGTCGTCAGCGATTTGAGCAGGTAAACGCGCGCGCGGGAGAGCAGCGCCGAGTTCAGCTCAAACGACGGGTTTTCGGTGGTCGCGCCGATGAAGAAGATCGTGCCGTCTTCAATATGCGGCAGGAAGGCATCCTGCTGGCTCTTGTTGAAGCGGTGGACTTCGTCCACGAAGAGGATGGTGCGCCGCCCGGCATTGCGGTTCTGCCGCGCACGCTCGATCGCCTCACGGATCTCTTTCACGCCGGAGGTGACCGCCGAGATGCGTTCAACGTCCGCGTTGGCATAGCGGGCGATCACTTCTGCAAGCGTGGTCTTGCCGGTACCAGGGGGGCCCCAGAGGATCATGGAGTGAAGATGTCCGGCCTCAATAGCGCGCGGCAATGGCTTACCGGCAGCCAGCAGGTGCTGCTGGCCGATGTACTGCGCTAAATTTTCTGGCCGCATGCGAGCGGCCAGAGGTTGAAACGCGTTATCTGAAAAATCGAGCGACAGATTGCCCACTCACGCCTCTTACTTATTGCGTTGGTCGTCCACCGTTACGCCCTTCGGCGGGGTAAAGGTGAATTTCGATGCATCAACGGCGCCGTTCTGCTGAGATTTAAGCTGGTAGCTGCTGCGCTGATCGTCCTGCTCAACCGCGCCGAACTGATTGATGGTACCGTTGGTGCTTACGTTAATGGTGAACTGCTTCAGGTTGCCGTTGCTGCCTTTCGGCGTCAGGACAAACTCGTCACCCGTCTGTTTAATATTGTACTGCTGCCAGTCGCTGGCCTGGTTACGGGCAATCAGCATAAACGGCGTATTGCTGGTGGCATCCTTCAGCCAGGTCGCCGTAGCCTGCTCAACGAACGGGTTGAAGAACCATAAGGTTTTGCCGTCAGACACCAGGATGCTCTCATCCGGCTGGGTCATGTGCCAGTTGAACAAATTTGGGCGTTTTACCCACAAATCTCCCTGGCCTTCCTGCACCGCGTTGCCGCTGCCGTCAGTCACTTTTTGCGTGAAGCTGGCGTGGAAGCTGCTTACTTTATCCAGTCGGCTTTTAAGGTCGCTGGCTGCATCAGCCCAGACGCTGCTGGCGACAAAACTGGTGAGTAATGCACAGGCGATGGCGATTTTTTTCATTGTTATTCCTTAAAATACGTCTTCCCGATATGGGGTTTCCGTCTTCTATTCTGGACCTGCCCGAAGGCAGGCGACAGAAGAAAATGCTTAATTTTGGCTGATTTACCCTTCTTTGCAATCGCTGAAGGTTAATCAAACGGCGGCGGTGCCAGCACCTCGCGGTTACCGTTATGCCCCTGCTCGCTCACAATGCCCTGCGCTTCCATCTGCTCGATGATACGCGCCGCGCGGTTATAGCCGATGCGGAACTGACGCTGCACCCCAGAGATGGACGCTTTGCGTTTTTCGGTAACGAAGCTAACCGCCTGATCGAATAACGGATCCAGCTCTTCGCCGCCGTCGAAGCCACCGCCACCGCCTTCGCTTTCCGTATCGCTGGTAATGCCGTCAACATATTGTGGACGACCGCGCGCTTTCCAGTCCTGCACGACGGCGTGAACTTCCTCATCGCGGACGAACGCACCGTGGACACGCACCGGAGAGGTGGAGTTCGGGCCGGAATAGAGCATGTCACCCATACCCAGCAGCGACTCTGCGCCGCCCTGGTCAAGAATGGTACGGGAGTCAATTTTACTTGATACGGTAAAGGCGATACGCGTCGGAATGTTCGCTTTGATAAGGCCGGTAATAACGTCTACGGAAGGACGCTGGGTCGCCAGCACAAGGTGAATACCGGCCGCACGCGCTTTCTGCGCCAGACGGGCAATCAACTCTTCCACTTTCTTACCGACGGTCATCATCAGGTCAGCGAATTCATCGACCAGCACGACGATATAAGGCAGTTTTTCCAGCACCGGATGCTGGGCATCCATGCTGTCACCCGGTTTCCAGTAAGGATCCGGAATCGGACGTCCCATGCGCACCGCCTGGGCGATTTTCTCGTTATAACCGGCCAGGTTACGCACGCCCAGCGCAGACATCAGCTTGTAGCGGCGTTCCATCTCATTGACGCTCCAGCGCAGGGCGTTGGCGGCGTCCTTCATGTCGGTCACAACTTCGGTCAGCAGATGCGGGATGCCTTCGTAGACCGACAGTTCGAGCATTTTCGGGTCGATCATGATGAAACGCACATCTTCCGGCTGCGCTTTATACAGCATGCTGAGGATCATGGCGTTCACACCGACAGACTTACCGGAACCGGTAGTACCCGCGACCAGCAGGTGAGGCATTTTCGCGAGATCCGCCACCACCGGATCGCCCGCGATATCTTTACCCAGCACCACGGTCAGCGGAGATGGGTTATCGCGGAATTTGGTGTTATCCAGCACTTCACGCAGGTAGACGGTCTGACGTTTCTTGTTCGGCAGCTCAAGGCCAACGTAAGGTTTACCCGGAATTACTTCCACCACACGTACCGCCACGGTCGACAGAGAACGCGCCAGGTCGCGGGACAGGTTGGAAATGCGCGCGGCTTTAACGCCAGGCGCCAGATTCAGTTCAAAACGGGTGATAACAGGACCCGGCGAGTAGTTCACCACGTCCGCCTTGATGCGGAAGTCAGCCAGACGGGCTTCGACCAGACGCGCCATTTGTTCGAGCGCGAAGGTATCGACCGGTTCCACTTCTGACGGCGGCGGCGTTAACAGATCCAGAGACGGCAGCGGCGTGCTTGGACGCTGCAGCGGACGACTGTCACCGTTACGCATCAGCAGCGGGTGAATCAGGCTCTCCTGCGGCTGAGGCGCAGGCTGCTGGAACTGCGGCGGCTGTGGTGCCTGCTGCGGTTGCGCATACGGCTGCTGAACAGGTTGTTGAGGCTGCGAGTATGTCTGTGGTGCTGGCTGCTGGCGCAGAGGCGCTGCTTCCGGCATCACGCTCGGGGTAAATAAAGGCTCGCTCGGGCCATCATCCACCAGCTCCTTCATCGGCGAAAATTCAAAATCAGACAGCGAGAACGGGTTTGCACCCGCCGGTTGCTCACCGGAATAGCGCTGCTGCTGGGTGGCGGCAAACTGGCGCGCCAGTTCTGCTTCTGCCGCGTCCTCTTCATCTTCCAGCACCGGTTCATCGTGCTGGTATTCTTCACCGTAGCGCTGATTCTGCTGCGCAGCGAACTGGCGGGCCAGCTCGTCCTGCTGCATTTCATCGGCGTCATCTTCGTAGTCAGGCTCGCGCGCTTTCTCTTCAGCCATACGCTGGGAAGGCAGCTTGATACCATAAGAGGCAAGCTCTCGGCGGGTTGGAACGCGAACGCGGTTAGGGCGAGGCAGTTGCGGACCAATCCCCTCCTTCACCTGAGGACGTGGCGCGCCCCCTGTTGCCAGACTAAAGACAGGTGCAGCTGCGGCAGCGGTAGCCTGTTTCACGCTTTCCGCTACGGGTGCGACTGCAGGCGTCGGGTCGATCGGTGGAACGGAAACAGAAGGCGCTTTCGTCACCGGCTCCTGCACCGGTTCAGGCACCGGCTGGTACCAGGCAGCCAGCTGCTCGCGTTCACGCGCACGTCGCTCTTCGACTTCTTCGAAATAGTACAGCGGTGGGCGGGCGGGCTTCACCTCTTCCACGATTTCAGGTTCAGGCTGCGGCTCAACATAAGGCTGCACAGGTTCAACCGGTTCAGGCACATACTCCTGATAAGGTTGGGCCACCGGCTGTTCATAGTGCGGGTAATCTTGCGGTTCATACGCAGGCTGCGGCGGCTGATAAGGCTGCTGCCACTGCTCCTGCTGCACAGGGACGTAGCTTTCAGGTTCAGGTGCGATAACGGGCTCCGGCGTGTGAACACCGGGCGCAGTCTGCCAGTCAACCTGCGGCTGCTGAATAACGGATTCCGGCGGCGAAACCGGCGCGGATGGCATCACAGCGTCGACCGGCGCGGCATACGCCTGCGCAGCGGTCGTCGCGGCTGCTGCTGCCGCAACCGGCTCGGTAACCGAGTGGCCATTTAACAACGGATCGTATTCGTCGAAGTCACCCGGCATGGCCCGGCTGCCGGAGAAGAGCACATCGTCAGGATCGACGGCGACACCCGCCGCGCGATACGCCACCTGCTCGTCTTCATCCATGCGTTTACCGGAGAAGAGCGCCGCATCGGTTTTACGGCCAAGCGGGTTGGCAAATTTCTCAGCAACACGCTGACGACGCGCCAGCGCGCCGCGCAGAATACGCGCACGACGAGACTCGCGACGCTGCACAGGCGCGTCATCTTCATCTTCCTCTTCGTACTCGTCTTCATCAACCCACGTATCGTCACGACGGGTACGGTTGCTGGCGAAGGTCAGAATAGTGAGGATAAAACTGCCGATTTTCTCGGCAATGCTCACCCAGGACCAGCCGGTAAACAATGTCAGCCCGGCCGCCCAGATGCAGAGCAATGCGAGCGTGCCACCGCTGCTGTGCAGCATCGGTTGTAGCGCAGAGCTCAACAAACTGCCGATCACCCCGCCAGAGGCGAAGTACCAGATATCATCCGCATTAATCGCTGCCAGCCCGCACGAGGTGAGGATCAGCGCCAGCGCGCCAATCAGGCGCAGCGACACGGCGAAATAGTCGATGTAATCATCGTTCTGACGATGACGCCACGCAAACCAGCATCCGCCAATGATAATGACGGGAAGGGTATAGGCCATCACACCGAAAATGAAAAACAGCGTGTCCGCAAGCCAGGCACCGGGGACACCGCCTAAATTATGGATAGGCTCATGCCATGCAGTTTGTGACCAGCTGGGATCCGAGGGGTTGAAACTGAGTAAGGCTGCCATCAGCCAGACGGCAAAAAGGGCAATAACAATCAGCAAAGCCTCGAGGAGACGACGTCCGCTGCTTAGCTTCGATAGTGTGACTTCTTTGTCTTCAGTGTATTCCTGGCTCAAGAAAGGCTCTCCAGGTATCAGGCATATCCTGCCTGTTTGCTAAAACGGACAACAGTGCCGGGACTCCCCGGCACTGTTGCTGTATGGATTAACAGGAGTGTAATCAAACTACGCTGATTTTGCACCTGTTCCGTGTTAGCGCGTCTTAATAACCAGACGATTGCTCTGTTTGACCTCTTCCATCACCACATAGGTACGGGTGTCGTTCACACCTGGCAGACGCAGCAGGGTTTCACCCAGCAGCTTACGGTAGGCGGACATATCAGGTACACGGGTTTTCAACAGGTAGTCGAAATCACCGGATACCAGGTGACACTCTTGAATTTCTTCAAGTTTCTGTACAGCGGCGTTAAATTGCTCAAACACATCCGGCGCACCACGATTCAGAGTAATCTCAACAAATACCAGAAGTGAGGCATCCAGATAATGCGGGTTCAGCAGAGCCGTATAGCCCTGAATGAAACCCTGTCTTTCCAGTCGACGCACACGCTCAAGGCACGGCGTCGGGGAAAGTCCCACACGTTTTGAAAGCTCGACGTTGGAAATACGCCCATCCTTTTGCAATTCATTAAGAATGTTACGATCGATACGGTCGAGATCTTTGCCAGGGCGCTTCTTGCTATCTACCATTATTATTGTCTCTCTGTATTCCTTCCCTACTCCTGCCTGGACCCTGTGCACATCACTGTTCAGAGCCTGTACCCGTTAGTCATCACATCGCCTGATTATGTATTAGACGCGATGCGGATTCGGGTTCTGTTGGTAAGAAGACCGTTGCCCGAAGGCAGTCACCGACATCACGTATGGCGTCTGTCCACGCCATGCGTAGATTTCACTGACCCGGTAAAAATGGCATTTACGTGCATGCCTATGCGGCATACGGTTAACACGGTTTTTTCTTCTTCCTTGAATGTTTTCGCAAAAGCGCAGGGGATTGTCAAAGCAAAACATCGTTTTTTAGTACAACATGCCGGATATTCATTGCGGCAGGGTATTAATCCTCATTTTATTGCCTTACAAACGACCGGTTTTCAGGAGAAAGCGTGATGTTATCGCGCGCTATTCATCGTCCGTGGCTATTACACAGATTGATATCAAAATTGCTGCGCTCTTTTTTTACGACAACAAATTCCCTACAATCCAGCCAAATGTCTGCCAACAACAATGGGGATCTCATGGGCACGGCCAAACACAGTAAGCTGCTAATCCTTGGTTCTGGACCTGCGGGATATACCGCGGCGGTCTATGCTGCACGCGCTAACCTGCACCCGGTACTCATCACCGGCATGGAAAAAGGCGGTCAGCTGACCACCACCACCGAAGTGGAAAACTGGCCAGGGGACCCGAACGACCTGACCGGGCCGCTGCTGATGGAGCGTATGCACGAGCATGCTGCTAAATTCGAAACCGAAATTTTGTTCGATCATATCAATAAGGTCGATCTGCAGAACCGTCCGTTCCGCCTGACGGGCGACAGCGGCGAATACACCTGTGATGCGCTGATCATCGCCACCGGCGCCTCTGCCCGTTACCTCGGTCTGCCATCCGAAGAAGCGTTCAAAGGCCGCGGCGTTTCTGCCTGCGCCACCTGCGACGGTTTCTTCTACCGCAATCAGAAAGTCGCGGTCATCGGCGGCGGCAACACCGCCGTAGAAGAAGCGCTCTACCTGGCGAACATTGCCTCTGAGGTGCATCTGATCCACCGTCGCGACACCTTCCGCGCGGAGAAGATCCTGATCAAACGTCTGATGGATAAAGTGGCAAGCGGCAACATCGTGCTGCACACCAACCGTACCCTGGAAGAGGTGACGGGCGACCAGATGGGCGTTGCCGGTCTGCGTATCCGTGATACCCAGAACACCGATAACGTCGAAACGCTGGAAGTGGCGGGTCTGTTTGTGGCGATCGGTCACAGCCCGAACACCGCGATCTTCGACGGTCAGCTGGAGCTGGAAAATGGCTACATCAAAGTGCAGTCCGGCATTCACGGTAACGCGACCCAGACCAGCATCCCGGGCGTGTTCGCGGCCGGCGACGTGATGGACCATATTTACCGTCAGGCGATCACCTCTGCGGGCACCGGCTGTATGGCCGCGCTGGACGCTGAACGCTACCTCGATGGACTGGCTGAACAAGGTAAATAATCTTTACAAGTCAGTAACAAACGTAAATAAAGGCGGCGATAAGTCGCCTTTATTGTCTCCCCGTTGTAACATTGCGCTGCCCAATTTCTAATAACGTCACCTGCAAAGTACGCAATGGAAAAAACCCGTCAACAAGAGTTAACACGCTGGCTGAAACAGCAAAGCGTTATTTCCCGCCGCTGGCTTACGATTTCCCGTCTCCTGGGATTCGTTAGCGGCCTGTTGATTGTTGCCCAGGCATGGCTGCTGGCCCGCATTCTTAATCACATGATCATGGAGAACATTCCACGCGAAGCGCTCCTGCTGCCCTTTATTGTTCTGATCCTGATTTTTATCCTGCGCGCCTGGGTGGTGTGGCTGCGTGAGCGGGTCGGTTTTCACGCCGGACAGCACATCCGCTACGAGATCCGCCGTCAGGTGCTCGACAGGCTTCAGGAAGCCGGGCCCGCGTGGATCCAGGGTAAACCTGCCGGTAGCTGGGCGACGCTGATCCTTGAGCAGATTGACGATATGCACGACTACTATGCGCGCTATCTGCCGCAGATGGCCCTTGCCGTCTTCGTTCCGCTGCTGATCGTGATCGCCATCTTCCCGGTGAACTGGATGGCTGCGCTGATTCTGATGGGCACCGCCCCGCTGATCCCGCTGTTTATGGCGCTGGTCGGCATGGGGGCAGCGGATGCCAACCGCCGTAACTTCCTGGCACTGGGTCGCCTGAGCGGCCATTTCCTCGATCGTCTGCGCGGCATGGAGACGTTACGCATTTTTGGCCGCGGTGAAGCGGAAACCGAAAACATTCGCCAGGCGTCACAGGACTTCCGTCAGCGCACCATGGAAGTGTTACGCCTCGCCTTCTTGTCTTCCGGCGTACTGGAATTCTTTACCTCTCTGTCGATTGCCCTCGTGGCGGTCTACTTCGGCTTCTCCTACCTCGGCGCGCTGGATTTTGGCCATTACGGCACGGCGGTGACCCTTTCTGCCGGGTTCCTGGCGTTGATCCTGGCCCCGGAGTTTTTCCAGCCGCTTCGCGATCTGGGGACCTTCTATCACGCCAAAGCCCAGGCGGTTGGCGCAGCCGATAGCCTGAAAACGTTCCTGGAAACGCCGCTGGCACACCCGGAGCGCGGTGACGTGACGCTGAATGCTAAAGAGCCCGTGACCATCGAAGCGCAAAACTTTTCCATTCTGTCACCCGAAGGCAAAGTGCTTGCGGGTCCGCTGAACTTTACCTTACCTGCCGGACAACGCGTGGTGCTCGTCGGCACCAGCGGTTCCGGGAAAAGTTCTCTGCTGAATGCGCTATCCGGATTTATGGCCTATACGGGTTCACTGCGGATCAACAGAACCGAACTGCGTAACCTCGATCCTGACGCCTGGCGTAAACAGCTCAGCTGGGTGGGCCAAAACCCGCAGCTTCCCGCCGCTACGCTGCGTGAAAACGTCCTGCTGGCGCGCCCGGATGCGCGTGAAGATGAACTGCAATCGGTTCTCGACCGCGCCTGGGTCAGCGAGTTTCTGCCGCTGCTCCCGCAAGGGGTAGATACCGTGGTCGGTGACCAGTCCGCCGGGCTGTCGGTCGGACAGGCGCAGCGTGTGGCCGTTGCCCGCGCGTTGTTGAATCCTTGCCAGCTGATGCTGCTGGATGAACCCGCCGCCAGCCTGGATGCCCACAGCGAGCAGCGCGTAATGGAAGCCCTGAACGCCGCCTCCCGGCAGCAAACTACCCTGATGGTCACCCATCAGCTGGAAGGCATTGCCGACTGGGACCAGATCTGGGTCATGGAGAACGGCCGTATTGTTGAGCAAGGCGATTACGCCTCTCTCGTTGCCGCGCAGGGACCGTTTGCCGCCCTGCTGGCGAACCGTCAGGAGGACATCTGATGCGTGCTCTGCTGCCTTATCTTGCGCTCTATAAACGCCACAAATGGATGCTGACGCTGGGGATTGTGCTGGCCATTGTCACGCTGCTCGCCAGCATCGGTCTGCTCACGCTTTCCGGCTGGTTCCTGTCGGCCTCGGCCGTCGCAGGGTTCGCCGGATTATACAGCTTCAACTACATGCTTCCGGCTGCCGGGGTTCGCGGTACCGCCATCACCCGTACTGCCGGACGCTATTTCGAACGGCTGGTCAGCCACGACGCCACTTTCCGCGTGCTGCAGCACCTGCGCATCTATACCTTTAGCAAACTGCTGCCCCTCTCCCCTGCCGGGCTGGCGCGTTTTCGTCAGGGCGAGTTGCTTAACCGCGTGGTGGCGGATGTCGACACGCTGGATCACCTTTACCTGCGCGTGATTTCCCCGATCGTGGGCGCGTTTGTGGTGATTGTGGTGGTCACGCTGGGGCTGTCTGTTCTGGATGTTCCCGTGGCGCTGACGCTGGGCGGGATCATGCTGCTGACGCTCATCATTTTGCCGCCGCTGTTTTACCGCGCCGGGCAATCCACCGGGGAAAACCTGACGCGTTTGCGCGGGGACTACCGCCAGCAGCTAACCTCCTGGCTTCAAGGGCAGGCAGAGCTGACCATTTTTGGCGCCAGCAAGCGCTACCGTGCCCGGATGGAAAGTACGGAGCTGAACTGGCATGAGGCCCAGCGCCGCCAGTCGGAGCTGACGGCCTTCTCTCAGGCGCTGATGATGCTGATCGGCGGCGTGGCGGTGATAGCCATGCTGTGGCTGGCCTCCGGCGATGTCGGGGGAAATACACAGCCGGGTCCGCTTATTGCCCTTTTCGTCTTCTGCGCGCTGGCCGCGTTTGAAGCGCTGACCCCGGTGACGGGCGCCTTCCAGCATCTGGGGCAGGTCATCGCCTCTGCTCTGCGCATCACCCAGATTGCCGAGCAGGAGCCTGAAGTCACGTTCAGTGCCGGGCAGACCGCTGTACCGGAGCAGGTTGCGCTGACGCTGGAAGATGTCACCTTCGCCTACGACAAACAGGCGCAGAACGCGCTGGACGGTATCAATCTGTCAGTTAATGCAGGACAGCGGATTGCGATCCTCGGCCGTACCGGCTGCGGTAAATCGACGCTGCTGCAGCTGCTGACCCGCGCCTGGGATCCGCAGCGCGGTCAGATTCGTTTTAATAATACGTCGCTCACTGATTTCAGCGAGCAGGCCCTGCGCAAGACAGTGAGCGTCGTTCCACAGCGCGTGCATCTGTTTAGCGCCACGCTGCGCGATAACCTGCTGCTGGCCGCGCCAGTGGCCTCTGATGATGCCCTTCGCGCCGTGCTGGAGCAGGTCGGACTGCAAAAGCTGCTTGAGGACGAGGGATTGAACAGCTGGCTGGGCGAAGGTGGCCGCCAGCTCTCCGGCGGTGAGCTGCGCCGTCTGGCCATTGCGCGCGCGCTTCTGCACGATGCGCCGCTGATGCTGCTCGACGAACCCACCGAAGGGCTAGACGCCACGACCGAGAGCCAAATCCTTGATTTACTGGCGAATGTCATGACCGGCAAAACCGTGCTAATGGTCACGCACCGCCTGCGCGGACTGGCGAGCTTTGATCGGATAATTGTGATGGACAACGGGCACATTATTGAGCAAGGTAATCACACAGAACTGTTGGCAAAACAGGGTCGCTACTACCAGTTTAAACAGCGTCTGTAGACTATATTTGTAGCGTCCTCACTCGCGTACTGGAGTTTTGCTGTCATGCGCCTGGTCCAGCTTTCTCGTCATAACATCGCGTTCCCTTCTCCGGAAGGGGCGCTGCGTGAGCCCAACGGGCTGCTGGCTCTCGGCGGTGACCTTAGTCCCGCTCGACTATTAATGGCGTACCAGCGCGGTATATTCCCCTGGTTTTCCCCCGGAGATCCGATTTTATGGTGGTCTCCCGATCCGCGTGCCGTGCTGTGGCCAGGGCAGTTTCACGTCAGCCGCAGCATGAAGCGTTTCCATGCGAAATCACCTTACCGCGTTACCCTCAACCACGCCTTTGGTCAGGTCATTGAAGGCTGTGCTGAAGACCGTTATGAAGGGACATGGATAACCCGCGATATTATTACCGCCTACCACCAGCTCCATGAGCTTGGCTACGCCCACTCCATCGAGGTATGGGAAGGCGGAGCACTCGTTGGCGGCATGTACGGCGTGGCGCAGGGGACGCTGTTTTGCGGTGAGTCGATGTTCTCTCGTGCTGTTAACGCCTCGAAAACTGCACTGCTGGTCTTCTGCGAGGCGTTTGCCCAGCGCGGCGGACGCCTGATCGATTGTCAGGTGCTCAACGAGCACACGGCCTCCCTGGGTGCTGTTGAAATTCCGCGACGCCAGTACATCGAACAGCTGGATGCCAGCCGTCAGGAGAAGCTCCCGCGCGACTTCTGGATACCGAGAACGCTCTTTATGCCCAATGCCTAAATGTTTTCCGCATATTTTTTGTGAGGGTGTTATAATTACGCCGCAGAGTAGCTTCTGCCTGTTGCCCCGCCGCCGTTTGGGACCCTCGCTTCAGATAACGTCCTGACGTTTATCCTGTCGTCTCCCCTTTACGAATGCGCTTCCTGTTCGGTTGTACCGTGACGCTTGGGCAATGCGCCGAAACTGTTTTGCTGCGTTTTAATCGCGCAATTCTTTACTTAATTGATGAATTTCGGCATTATCTTGCCGGTTCAAAACTTGGTAGTGATACCCCAGAGGATTAGATGGCCAAAGAAGACAATATTGAAATGCAGGGTACCGTACTTGATACGTTACCTAATACCATGTTTCGCGTAGAGCTGGAAAACGGTCACGTGGTAACTGCGCACATCTCCGGTAAAATGCGCAAAAACTACATCCGCATTTTGACGGGCGACAAAGTGACTGTTGAACTGACCCCGTACGACCTGAGCAAAGGCCGCATTGTCTTCCGTAGTCGCTAATTGTTTTCGCCTGTAATGGCAGATGAATATTTAAAAGGTCGGGATTATCCCGGCCTTTTTTATTTATGGCTTTAGTGTTGCTGCGTCGGAAGATGTATTGTCATCCATGGTTGTACAGGAGCGATTAAATCCCCTGCCATAGAATGTGCCATGTCGTGAAGTAATCCCGTAAGATGCGGCAACATATCGCGGTCAAAATGCGACACCAGCAGCACGTGGTTTAACGCCCGGCAGTAGTCACATTTCGTTTCTGTATCTTCCAGCAGCCACTCTTTTTGCCGCGGTTGTTCCGCTTCTTCCTCAAATTCCAGTATCTGAAAATCACGCATGGATTCCGTGAGGCCGGTTTTCACCTCTTCCAGATAAGCCCCGAGGCAACGGCAAACGGGCTGCGTTTGGGGGAGTGATTTGCAGTCGAGAAGGATTTCGGTGAGCAGTTTGCAGCGCTCGGCAAGGGTTGGGAGATCGGGGTTGAGGGAGAGTTCGCTGTAAAGTTGGGCGAAATTATTAATATCAGTCATATGTGATCCTTTATGCACGTAAGATTGTTTGTGCACACTTTCAGGACGCCAATCCCGGCACCTGATTTTGCAGGTGCGCCGCCATTTTATTACTGTGGATTTATCCAGCAACTGACTTCGAAAGAAACTGGAAAGCGCCTCGCAAAATTCCTCTGCGGCCTGTTGCCCTCACCCCGGCCCTCTCCCACGGGGAGAGGGAGAAAACAAAAAAAACGGCAACCGAAGTTGCCGTTTTGCTTTTATCTTACAACTCAGTGAGCCGCTTCCGGCTTGTGCTTCGCCGCACTCTGGAAATCGTACGTCAGTTCGTTCTTCGCCTGGTCCAGCGCCACGGTCACCTGGCCGCCGTCCACCAGCGAGCCAAACAGCAGCTCGTTCGCCAGCGGTTTCTTCAGGTTGTCCTGAATCACGCGCGCCATCGGACGGGCGCCCATCGCACGGTCGTAGCCTTTCTCGGCCAGCCAGTTGCGGGCCTCCTGGCTCACTTCCAGCGACACGCCTTTCTGATCCAGCTGAACCTGCAGCTCGACGATGAACTTGTCCACCACCTGATGGATCACCTCGGTAGACAGGTGATCGAACCAGATAATGTTGTCCAGACGGTTACGGAACTCCGGCGTGAAGATCTTCTTGATCTCCTCCATCGCATCGGTGCTGTTATCCTGGTGGATCAGGCCGATGGATTTACGCTCGGTTTCACGCACCCCGGCGTTGGTGGTCATCACCAGCACCACGTTGCGGAAGTCCGCCTTGCGCCCGTTGTTGTCGGTCAGCGTCCCGTTGTCCATCACCTGCAGCAGGATGTTGAACACGTCCGGGTGCGCCTTCTCGATTTCATCGAGCAGCAGAACCGCGTGCGGATGCTTGATCACCGCGTCGGTGAGCAGGCCGCCCTGGTCAAAGCCCACGTAGCCCGGAGGCGCACCAATCAAACGGCTGACGGTGTGACGCTCCATATACTCGGACATATCAAAGCGCAGCAGCTCAATGCCCAGCGCTTTGGAGAGCTGAACCGTCACCTCGGTTTTCCCCACGCCGGTCGGACCAGCGAACAGGAAGGAACCGACAGGCTTGTGGTCATGCCCCAGTCCGGCGCGGGCCATCTTGATCGCTTCGGTTAAGGCCTCAATGGCTTTATCCTGACCAAAGACCAGCATTTTCAGGCGATTGCCGAGGGTGCGCAGCGTGTCGCGGTCGCTCTGAGAAACGCTCTTCTCAGGGATACGCGCGATGCGGGCCACCACGGACTCAATATCCGCCACGTTAACGGTTTTCTTACGCTTGCTGGCCGGCATCAGACGCGCACGCGCCCCTGCCTCGTCAATCACGTCAATCGCCTTATCCGGCAGATGACGGTCGTTGATGTATTTCACCGCCAGCTCCACCGCCGCACGGACCGCTTTCGCGGTGTAACGCACATCGTGGTGCGCTTCGTACTTCGGTTTCAGGCCGTTGATGATCTGCACCGTTTCCTCGACGGACGGTTCGGTCACGTCGATTTTCTGGAAGCGGCGCGCCAGCGCACGGTCTTTCTCAAAGATGTTGCTGAACTCCTGGTAGGTCGTGGAGCCAATCACGCGGATCTTGCCGCTGGAGAGCAGCGGTTTGATCAGGTTAGCCGCATCCACCTGGCCACCGGAGGCCGCACCTGCGCCGATGATGGTGTGGATCTCATCGATAAACAGGATGCTGTTGGTGTCCTGCTCCAGCTGTTTTAACAGCGCCTTGAAGCGTTTTTCAAAATCACCGCGGTATTTGGTGCCCGCCAGCAGCGAGCCGATATCCAGCGAGTAGATGGTGCAGTCGGCAATCACTTCCGGCACGTCGCCCTGCACAATGCGCCAGGCAAGACCTTCGGCAATCGCGGTTTTACCCACGCCTGATTCCCCCACCAGCAGCGGGTTGTTCTTGCGGCGACGGCACAGCACCTGGATCGCGCGCTCCAGCTCTTTATCGCGACCAATCAGCGGGTCGATACCGCCAACGCGAGCAAGCTGGTTAAGGTTGGTGGTGAAGTTTTCCATACGATCCTCCCCGCCTGCTTGCTCTTCATTGTTATTGACCTGATTGCTGGAATCCGATGCCTGGTTAGGCTCGTCTTTGCGCGTTCCGTGAGAAATAAAGTTAACCACGTCGAGGCGGCTGACTTCATGTTTGCGCAGCAGGTAGGCAGCCTGTGACTCCTGCTCGCTGAAGATGGCGACTAAGACGTTTGCGCCAGTCACTTCGCTACGTCCGGAAGACTGGACGTGGAATACCGCGCGCTGCAGCACGCGCTGGAAGCTGAGCGTCGGCTGCGTGTCGCGCTCTTCTTCACTGGCTGGCAGCACCGGTGTGGTTTGTTCGATGAAGGCTTCGAGTTCCTGACGTAGCGCCACCAGATCCACGGAGCAGGCTTCCAGCGCTTCGCGGGCAGATGGGTTGCTAAGCAGTGCGAGCAGTAAATGCTCGACGGTCATAAACTCATGTCGGTGCTCACGCGCTCTGGCGAAAGCCATGTTTAAACTGAGTTCCAGTTCTTGATTGAGCATAGGCACCTCCCCCAATTTTATGCCTTATCAGGCCTTTTCCAGCGTACACAGCAACGGATGCTCGTTCTCCCTCGCATAGTCGTTCACCATCGCTACTTTGGTTTCCGCCACTTCGGCTGTGAAGATGCCGCAGATAGCTTTGCCACGATAATGAACGGTAAGCATCAGTTGCGTTGCACGTTCTACATCATAAGAAAAGAACTTTTGTAGCACGTCAATAACAAATTCCATCGGCGTGTAATCATCGTTCATTAACATAACTTTATACATAGATGGCGGTTTTAGCGCGTCGCGCACTTTATCTTCCGCCAGCTGGTCAAAATCCAGCCAATCGTTGGTCTTACCCATTATGCATAACCACTTTGAATCTACCTCAGATGTTAGATAACAATCATCTATTACTGTCATCCGCGATGTCTGTCACAAACTATTGCAATAGCGTTAACTGCTTCAAACTTTGGTTGATTATTGTCCCATCTCCAGCGCCAAACGCTTGACGACTTCTTTCGTTTCTCTAAATTGTACAAGCGTGAGATGGCGAGGTTTTGAACAGCCCCCACTCCACCACCGGTTCATTCCATCTTAACTTATAAGATTTACGAAGGATGTCGAAGCATGGAAATGGGTACTGTTAAGTGGTTCAACAACGCCAAAGGGTTTGGCTTCATCTGCCCCGAAGGCGGCGGCGAGGATATCTTCGCTCACTATTCCACCATTCAGATGGATGGTTACAGAACGCTCAAAGCCGGGCAGTCCGTCCGGTTCGATGTACACCAGGGACCAAAAGGCAATCATGCAAGCCTAATCGTACCCGTTGAAGCAGAGACGGTTGCATAGCTCTCTGTTTTATTGTGTACATCCCGCAGTCAAAATGCCAGCCCGATCGGCTGGCATTTTTATTTTCGGGTTATTCCCGAGCCAGCGCGTCCACCGGATCCAGCCGCGCCGCATTGCGGGCGGGCAACCAGCCAAACAAAATGCCGGTAAAGGTCGAACACAAAAATGCGGTAATAATGGCAACCGGCGAGAAGCCAATCTCCCAGCCGGGTAAAAAGAGCTGGAGTGCAAACGCGATCATCATCGAGAGCGCAATGCCCATCGCCCCGCCGACCAGACACACCAGCACGGCTTCAATCAAAAACTGCTGCAGCACGTCACTGGCGCGGGCCCCGACCGCCATGCGGATGCCGATCTCCCGGGTGCGTTCCGTTACCGACACCAGCATGATGTTCATCACCCCGATGCCGCCGACGACCAGCGAAATCACCGCCACCAGCGTGAGGAACAGCTGAAGAGTACGTGTGGTCTTTTCCGCCGTTTTCAAGAGGCCGTCCATATTCCAGGTGAAGAAATCTTTCTTCCCGTGGCGCAGGATTAACAGCCGCTCAAGCTGCTGTTCGGCGAGCGCGCTGTCGTAGCCCTCCTTCACGCGCACGGTGATGGAGTTGAGCCAGGACTGCCCCATAATCCGCCCTGAGATGGTGGTGTAGGGCAGCCAGACGCGCAGGATCTTGCTGCTGCCAAACATCGACTGCTTCTCTTCCGCCACGCCGATGACCGTGGCAGGCATGTTGCCGACCAGGATCACTTCGCCTACCACGTTGACTTTATTGGGGAAGAGCTGCCTGCGCGAGTTCGCGTCCAGCACCACCACCTGCGCCCTGCCCGCCAGCTGTTCGGCGTTAAAGGTAGCGCCTTCACTGAAGGTCATGCCGTAGACATTGAAATAGTCTCCGCTAACGCCGTTCGCACTGGCGGCAACGTCGACATTGCCCACGCGCAGACGCAGGTTCTGCGATACCGCAGGCGTGGCGGAGTTGACCCACGGCTGCTTCTGAATGGCCGCCAGATCGTCGTATTTCAGCGCCTGCTGATACTGCGGCTCGTCGTCGCCAAAGTCTTTGCCGGGATAGACGTCAATGGTATTGGTACCGATGGCGCGGATATCTGCCAGCACCAGCTGCTTGGCCGCGTCGCCCACCACCACAATCGACACCACCGAGGCGATACCGATGATGATGCCGAGCATCGTCAACAGGGTACGCATTTTGTTGGCCGCCATCGCCAGCCAGGCCATGGTCAGCGCTTCACGAAAGCCGCTGGAAAACTGTCCCCAGCCGGTTGATGCCGGGAGCGCTTCTTTCGGCGCCGCTGCTCTGGACTCGCGCGGCGGCGGATTGCTGACCAGCTCGCCGTCGTGGATCGCAATAATGCGTTCCGCCTGCGCCGCCACCTGCGGATCGTGGGTAACAATGATGACCGTGTGCCCCTGATCGCGAAGCTGATGGAGGATCGCCATCACCTCTTCGCCGGAATGGCTGTCGAGCGCGCCGGTCGGCTCATCCGCGAGGATCACCTGCCCGCCGTTCATCAGGGCGCGGGCAATACTCACGCGCTGCTGCTGGCCGCCGGACAGCTGCGAGGGCTGGTACTCCACCCGCTCCGCCAGCCCCAGACGCGTCAGCAGCATCTGCGCGCGCTCGAGGCGCTTTTTACGCTCGACGCCCGCATAGACCGCAGGTACTTCCACGTTCTGCGCGGCATTGAGGTGAGAAAGCAGATGGTAACGCTGGAAGATAAAGCCGAAGTGTTCCCGGCGCAGCTTCGCCAGCGCGTCGCCATCCAGCGTGGAGACATCCGTCCCGGCCACGCGATAGGTACCGCTGGTGGGTTTATCCAGGCAGCCGAGAATGTTCATCAGCGTCGATTTACCGGAACCCGATGCGCCGACAATCGCCACCATCTCGCCCGCTTCCACGCGCAGGGAGATGCCCTTCAGCACCTCCACCGGACCGTCGCCGGAGGGATAGCTGCGACGAATGTTATTCAGCTCAAGCAGCGCCGTCATTTGGCGGCTCCGGGCAGGCTTTCGCTGACAACAACCTCCTCGCCCTCTTCCAGCCCTTTCACCACCACCACATCAGTGTCGTTGCGCGCGCCAATCACAACCTCGCGCTCGCGCGTTTCGCCGTTGCGCAGCACTTTCACTTTATAACGGCTATCCCCGGCGGATTCGCCGAGCGCAGAGAGCGGAATGGTCAGCACGTTCTTCACGCCGGTCAGCTGGATATGCACCTGTGCGGTCATGTCCAGACGCAGCACGCCCTGCGGGTTTGGCACTTCAAAACGAGCATAGTAGAAAATAGCGTCGTTCACTTTTTCCGGCGTCGGCAGAATGTCTTTCAGCACGCCTTCGTAGCGCGTCTGCGGATCGCCCAGTACCGTAAACCAGGCGTTTTGCCCCGGCTTAAGATGGATCACATCCGCTTCTGAGACCTGGGCTTTGACCAGCATGGTGCTCATGTCCGCCAGCGTCAGAATGTTTGGCGCCTGCTGTGCGGCAATCACCGTCTGCCCCTGGAGCGTGGTGATCTGGGTCACTTCGCCCGCCATCGGTGCCACAATTTGGGTGTAGTCGAGGTTGGTTTTCGCCGTATCCAGCGAAGCCTGATTGCGTTTGATTTGCGCGTCAATCGTGCCAATCTGCGCCTGTTTCACCGCCAGTTCAGTGGTGGCGGTATCTAAATCTTGTTTTGAAATAGCCTGAGTTTTAGCCAGCGCCTGCTGACGGGTTAGCGTCACCTGGGCCAGGTTACGTTCTGCCAGCGCCTGCGCACGCTGCGCGCGCAGTTCCATTAGCGTGGCTTCCACCTCGCGGATCTGGTTCTCAGCCTGTTCTGGATCGATAACGCCGAGCAGCTGGCCTTTTTTCACCTTGTCGCCAATCTCAACCGACAGCGTTTTCAGCTGGCCGCTGACCTGAGCGCCGACGTCAACCTTGCGCAGCGCGTCAAGCTTGCCCGTCGCGAGGACGTTTTGCTGCAGTTCGCCCGGACGAACAATCAGTGTCTGATACTGCGGCACCGGCGCGTTCAGCACCTGCCATAGCCAGTATCCACCGGCTAAAACCACGACCGCCAGCAGCAGAAACAGCGTTCTGCGTTTTCCCTTGAGGTTCATAAATAATCCAAATAAATGTTCTGGCAATGATAAGTGTTGATTCTATCTAAACGACTCCTCAACGAAACCCCTTCTTCTTGAAATCGTCACAATTTGTTTACGAGACGTTGAACGTTCGCCTGCTGAAATGGAGATCTTCATCAAGAAGCAGGATCTATCATGTCTTCCATCGTCGATACACCTTTTTCAAACTTGCCTCAGCCTAAATCTGGCTGGCAGCTCTTCAAAAATCTGGCTTTCGGTAAGCTCAAACCAGGACTGGCGTGGCAAAACCCCGCCTATCGACGTAAATTCATGTTACGTTCACTGGCGACACCCATTAGCACTGCGCGCCTGTTAACAAGTCTTGCAAAACAACCACGTCTGATGCAGATGCTGCAGGTACAACCAGGGCTACCGTGTCGGTTGCATCGTCCCTGGTTGACGGTGAATATGGATCGACAGCATGCGCTGGAATCCCTCAACTGGCACTATCAGACGATGAGCCGCCAGCTTCCGGTGACGCTGCTAACGGGTTATTTTTCGAAGAAGGGCTTCACCCTGCTGACCTTAACCGGCAAAGATGAACAGCAATTTACCGTCCGTCTGTGCGCCGATGCGTTTCTGGATAAAGAAGGGGAAGCCACCCTCGCCTTCTGCGACCATCAGAATACGGTGCTGGCCGAGATGACCTTCACCCTGTGCCAGTTTGAGGGAAAATCGACGCTGTTCATTGGCGGTTTGCAAGGGGCAAAAGCGCATGTTCCCCATGAGCTGATCCAGGGTGCGACGAAAGCCTGCCATGGTCTGTTCCCGAAACGTCTGTTGGTCGAGGCCGCCATGACCCTCGGCACCGCCTTCCCGGTAGAACAGATTATCGCCGTCAGTAACGATACCCATATTTATCGCAGCTGGCGCTACCGCAAGAAAAAAGAGGGGAAGCTGTTGGCCGATTACGACAGTTTCTGGATCTCTATCGGCGGTGAAAAACAGGATAACGGTAACTTTATGCTGCCGCTCGTCATGCCGCGTAAACCGATGGAAGAGATCGCCAGCAAAAAACGCTCCGAATATCGCCGCCGCTACGAGCTGCTGGATAGCCTGATTCAGCAGGTGAAACAGGCGACCCAACGCTAATCCGCTTTCCCGCGTGCCAGCCACAGCACGCGGGAAAACATCTTCCGCAGCAGGGTCGGTACCGCCTCTACGCCCCGCCTTCCCGCTTCCGTCGCCACTTCAATGGCTAAATCCGGTTTTGACGAACGATGAATGGCTTTGGCGATCACGCGCCGCATGTTCATCGGGACATCGACCGGCACCATGGCAATGCGGTGGAAGACGTCATCGAACCCCTGACGGTACATAAAGTGTTCCATGTCCATCGCAGGGAGCATGGTTAAATGGTCGCGCTCTTCCTCACGCTCGTTATTCAGCAGGCTGCGTACGGTCGAGGCATATTTTTTGCCCGCCTCATCACCGTCGACCAGAACGTGCCACTCGATCCCCATCCGGCGAGCAAATTTTATCAGCGGCTTTAGTCCCGACTGGGCGAATTCAATCACCTTAATGCCTTCCGCATCAAAATGGTGGCCGCACTGGCGCGCCAGTTCGTTGATAACCCAGGTTTCCGTTTCCCCCTCCACCAGCAGCCAGCAGCGGGCAAAGAGCGACGACGCGCGGTTAAAGCGAATATGAAACGCGATGCGCCGCCCGTCTTCCGCGTTCAAACCACCCGGACCAAGCCGGAAAGCGGAGACGCGGGAGGACTCACGGACCAGACGGCAGACGTGTTCTACCGGCGTCAGCGATAATAATTCACCGGAATTGGTGGTCGTAATGCGCTGGAGCGGCAGCAGATTCAGCAGATGCCATGCCACGGAGAGCATGATGGGATGCAGCCGCGTTTCCGGGTCTTCCACCAGCAGCAGCGGCCGGGCGTCCCGGTCAAGACGAACGGTGCCTTTGGCCTGCAGAAGCGTTGAAAACAGCCCCAGCAAAATCACCCGATGGGTACGACCGCCGGGCCGGTCAATCATTCGGTTAATGATGTCGAGGTAACGCCAGCTGCGCTGCTCATCATGAGAACGGCGGCGCATCAGACGATGACGCGACTCAGAGGTTCCCTGCTCGGAAAAATAGTGCTCCAGGAGTTGCACCATTGCGGACAACCCCTGACGGATTTGACCATCGGTCAGATTTTGCGGACGCGACACCAGCTCTCTTGCCAGAAAATCCAGCTCGCGGGCGGTGACTTCCACGTCCGGCATATTGGGTACGGTACCGTTACGAATACGCCGCATAAAACGCGCATCGCGCAGGCGTAACACCGGCGTCAGGCGAATCAGGTGGCGGGCCAAATCGTCGATATTCTCAAGCGGGATCGGGTTGGCTTTCTCATCGAGAAAATCACGCAGGGTGAGTACCCCCTCGTTCTCCGCCATCTCCCCTTCCAGCCGATAGAAAATCCGGTGGAAACCGTCATCGCACGGCACCCAGCAGGGTGACAGCGGGCGGAAGCGACGCACCCGATGCCGTCCGGGCTCGGATTCGCGGAAGGTCAGGATGATATGCAGGTGCTTCTCGCGCCCCGTCACGTCGCCGGGCGGGAACCAGAAATCGTCGCGGACGAAGTGATACAGATCGTCTTCGGGCGAAAGCAATAACGTCAGCGCATCCAGCAGGCTGGACTTACCCCACGCGTTCTCGCCGATCAGGACGTTGTTCTGCTCCAGCTGCAGCGACAGACGGTTAATACCACGAAACCCGACAATTTCCACACGTTCGAGAAGCATAAATCCCCCGACAAATGATCACTTTTTCCTTCAAGTTATCAGCAGTATAGCGGGAGGCGTTCTGTCACGACAGCACAACGTTCACCCTTGCGAGAATTAGTCTATGCTCTATTTACCGCTAATTTGAACAAGGATTGACATCGCATTGCCTAAAATCAAACCAACAGAATTTATTTAAGTGGCGAAGGGGTGTTGTTATTTTTTAGAATAGAGACTCTTTGAGTCGTCATCCCTTTATGACGATATATCCCGCGCGCGGGAAAGAGTGCGGATAATTATTTTGAGGTGGTTATGTTTAGAAAATTAGCGGCAGAATGCTTTGGTACATTCTGGCTGGTATTTGGTGGCTGCGGTAGCGCCGTTCTGGCAGCAGCATTCCCGGAATTGGGTATTGGTTTTGTCGGCGTCGCGCTGGCGTTTGGTTTAACCGTATTAACCATGGCGTTTGCCGTGGGACATATTTCCGGTGGTCATTTTAACCCAGCAGTGACATTAGGTTTATGGGCGGGCGGCCGTTTCCCGGCAAAAGACGTGATTGGCTACATTGTGGCGCAGGTGGTTGGCGGTATTATTGCAGCTGGCGTTCTGTACGTGATTGCCAGCGGTAAAGCCGGGTTCGACGCGGCGGCCAGCGGCTTTGCCTCTAACGGCTTCGGCGAACACTCTCCGGGCGGTTACTCCATGCTGTCTGCCATCGTGATTGAAATTGTGCTGACCGCCGGCTTCCTGCTGGTGATCCACGGCGCAACGGACAAACACGCGCCAGCCGGTTTTGCCCCGATTGCGATTGGCCTGGCGTTGACGCTTATCCATCTGATTTCAATTCCGGTCACCAACACCTCCGTTAACCCGGCACGCAGCACCGCCGTCGCCATCTTCCAGGGCGGCTGGGCGATTCAACAGCTGTGGCTGTTCTGGGTGATGCCAATTATCGGCGGTATCCTGGGCGGCGTGCTGTACCGCACCCTGCTGGAAAAACGCGATTAATCGAGCGCGGTGTCGGGTGGCGCTAACGCTTACCCGACCTACGTTAGAGTCCACTTTATAGGCCGGGTAAGGCGTAGCCGCCACCCGGCTTTTTTATTGCTCCTTTACCTGACAGCCTTTATTGGGTAGTGTCTCTGGCGCTCAACAGATACTCAAAAGGACCGGCTGTTCATGTTTTCAGGACTCCTCATTATTCTGCTGCCCCTGATTGTGGGCTACCTTATCCCGCTGCATCAGGAATCTGCATTACGGCTTATCAACCGTTTTCTCAGCTGGATTGTTTACGTCATTCTTTTCTTCATGGGGATAAGCCTGGCATTCCTGGATAACCTGTCGGCGAATTTACTCTCCATCCTCCATTATTCTGTCGTCACCGTGGTGGTTATTTTACTGTGCAATATTGCCGCGCTGCTGTTGCTGGAACGAACTATTCCATGGAAAAATCACCATCATCAGGAAAAACTCCCTTCACGAATTGCCATGGCGCTGGAATCATTAAAACTGTGCGGCGTCGTGGTGCTCGGTTTTCTTCTTGGACTGACCGGTTGGGCATTTTTACAGCACGCGACAGAGGCCAGCGAATATACGCTTATCTTCCTGCTGTTCCTGATCGGTATTCAGCTGCGAAATAATGGCATGACCCTGAAGCAAATTGTCCTCAACCGTCGGGGAATGATGGTTGCCGTGATTGTTGTCGCCAGTTCAATGGTGGCGGGCGTCATTAACGCCTTTATTCTCGATCTGCCGCTGAAAACCGGCCTGGCGATGGCGTCAGGTTTTGGCTGGTACTCCCTCTCCGGTATTCTGCTGACCGAATCATTCGGCCCGGTGATCGGCAGCGCCGCTTTCTTTAACGATCTGGCGCGAGAGCTGATTGCCATCATGCTGATCCCAAGCCTGGTTCGCCGCAGTCGTTCCACCGCGCTGGGCTTGTGCGGCGCAACGTCGATGGACTTTACCCTGCCGGTACTACAGCGCTGCGGAGGGCTGGAGATGGTGCCCGCGGCTATCGTACACGGCTTTATTTTAAGTCTGCTGGTTCCGGTCCTGATGGCCTTCTTCTCTGCCTGATACTTCTTTGGCGGTAGGTTTCCTGCCGCCAAAATTGCGCTAAATCAATCTCCCTCTATTTTGTAGCAGAAAGCCCTTTTCACCGTTCTGGCACAAGCATAACCTTAAACATGTATATCAAATATAACTTTAACAGGTGTGATTATGTTTTGTGTGCAATGTGAACAAACCATCCGTACCCCGGCAGGCAATGGCTGCTCTTACGCACAGGGTATGTGCGGCAAAACCGCAGAAACATCTGACCTGCAGGACCTGCTGATTGCGGCCCTGCAAGGCCTTTCCGCCTGGGCGTTCAAGGCCCGTGAATACGGCATTGTCGACCACTACGTCGACAGCTTCGCCCCGCGCGCCTTCTTCTCCACGCTGACCAACGTTAACTTCGACTCTCCGCGCATTGTCGGCTATGCCCGCGAAGCGATTGCCCTGCGTGAAGCGCTGAAAGCACAGTGCCTGAAGGCGGACGCCAGCGCCCACGTGGAAAATCCGATGTCAGAACTTCAGCTGATCAGCGACGATCTGGGCGACCTCCAGCGTCAGGCGGCAGAATTCACCCCGAATAAAGACAAGGCGGCGATTGGCGAGAACATTCTCGGCCTGCGCCTGCTGTGCCTGTACGGCCTGAAGGGCGCGGCGGCCTATATGGAACACGCGCACGTGCTCGGTCAATACGACAACGACATCTACGCCCAGTACCACAAAATCATGGCGTGGCTGGGCACCTGGCCTGCCGATATGAATGCCCTGCTTGAGTGCTCAATGGAAATCGGCCAGATGAACTTCCGCGTGATGAGCATTCTGGATGCCGGTGAAACCAGCACCTACGGCCACCCGACGCCGACGCAGGTCAACGTTAAAGCGACCGAAGGCAAGTGCATCCTGATTTCCGGTCACGACCTGAAAGATCTCTACAACCTGCTGAAGCAAACCGAAGGCACCGGCGTTAACGTCTATACCCACGGCGAAATGCTCCCGGCGCACGGCTACCCGGAGCTGCGTAAATTTAAGCATCTGATCGGTAACTACGGCAGCGGCTGGCAGAACCAGCAGGTGGAGTTTGCCCGCTTCCCGGGCCCTATCGTGATGACCTCTAACTGCATCATCGACCCTACCGTCGGCGCGTATGACGACCGTATCTGGACCCGCAGCATCGTCGGCTGGCCGGGCGTGAGCCACCTCGAAGGCGACGATTTCGGTCCGGTTATCGCCCAGGCGCAGCAGATGGCGGGCTTCCCGTACAGCGAGATCCCGCACCTGATCACCGTCGGCTTTGGTCGTGAAACCCTGCTGGGTGCCGCTGATTCGCTGATCGACCTCGTCAGCCGTGAAAAGCTGCGCCACATCTTCCTCGTTGGCGGCTGCGACGGCGCGCGCGGCGAGCGTAACTACTTCACCGATTTCGCCACCCGCGTGCCGGAAGACTGCCTGATCCTGACCCTGGCGTGCGGAAAATACCGTTTCAATAAGCTGGACTTCGGCGACATCGAAGGTCTGCCGCGCCTGATCGATGCGGGCCAGTGTAACGATGCTTATTCGGCCATCATTCTGGCCGTTACCCTGGCGGAGAAACTGGGCTGCGGCGTGAACGACCTGCCGCTGTCGCTGGTGCTGTCATGGTTTGAGCAGAAAGCGATCGTCATCCTGCTGACCCTGCTCTCTCTCGGCGTCACCAACATCGTGACCGGCCCGACCGCGCCCGGCTTCCTGACGCCGGACCTGCTGGCGGTGCTGAACGAGAAATTCGGTCTGCGTTCCGTGACCAACGTCGAAGATGATATGAAGCAGCTGCTGAGCGCGTAAGGAGTAACTCATGACCATGCCAACCCCACAATGTCCGTGGCGGATGCAGGTTCATCACATCCATCAGGAGACGCCGGATGTGTGGACGCTGTCGCTGCTTTGCCATGACTACTATCCGTACCGTGCGGGTCAGTATGCGCTGGTTAGCGTTCGCCATTCGGCAGACACCCTGCGCGCCTACACCCTTTCTTCCACGCCGGGCGTGAGCGAGTACATCACGCTTACCGTCCGCCGTATTGATGACGGCGCGGGCTCGCAGTGGCTGACGCGGGACGTGAAGCGCGGGGATTATATCTGGCTGTCTGACGCACAGGGGGAATTCACCTGTGACGACAAAGCAGACGATAAATTCCTGCTGCTGGCGGCGGGCTGTGGCGTAACGCCGATTATGTCGATGCGCCGCTGGCTGGCGAAGAACCGCCCGCAGGCAGACGTGCAGGCGATCTTCAGCGTGCGCTCTCCGGAAGATGTGATTTTTGCCGATGAGTGGCGGAATTATCCGGTGACGCTGGTGGCTGAGCACAACGCGACCCACGGCTTTGTGCCCGGTCGCCTGAGCCGCGAGCTGCTGCAAAGCGTGCCGGATATGGCGAACCGCACCGTGATGACCTGCGGCCCGGCGCCGTACATGGATAGCGTGGAAAAAGAGGTGAAAGCGCTTGGCGTGACCCGCTTCTTCAAAGAGCAGTTCTTCACGCCGGTGGCGGAAGCGGCAACCAGCGGCGTTAAGTTCACCAAACTGCAGCCTGCGCAGACCTTCTTTGGCCGCGTGGGGACCACGCTGCTGGAGGCGCTGGAAAGCAATAAGGTGCCGGTAGTGGCTGCCTGCCGTGCGGGCGTGTGCGGCTGCTGTAAGACGAAGGTGGTTTCGGGGGAGTATACCGTCACCAGCACCATGACGCTGTCCGACGCGGAAATTGCCGAGGGTTACGTGCTGGCATGTTCGTGCCATCCACAGGGCAATCTCGTCCTCGCATAAACGTTAAATGTTAGATCGTAGGCCCGGTAAGCGTCAGCGCCACCGGGCTTTTGTTATCCTCACCGCCACGCCGGACCTTTCCCTACCGCAAAGCGCCCTGCCCCTAAAAACGCGATAGCCAGCGAGCCGATAAAGAAGTACACCAGGCTTTCAATCGCCCATGCGCCTACCTTATCGAGGGCGAGCGTTTCCCCCATTCCCACCATCAGCCACGCTACGATCATCGTAAACGCCAGCACCAGCGCGGCCGGGCGCGTAAAAAGCCCGACAATAATCAGGAGCGGCGCCACCACTTCGCCAACCAACACGCCGTAGGCGATAAATCCCGGCAGCCCTTTCTCTACCAGCATGCCGCTGATAAAGCCCACGCCGCCAAAAAGCTTGTGCAAACCGTGAAAAAGCATCAGCCCGCCGACGGCAAGTCGTAACAAGAGTTTGCCAAGTTCGTCGCACGATAGCTTTTCATTAACAGCAATTAACAATGATTTAACCATTTGAAATGATTCCTGTTTTCACCGAGGTATTGCCAGATTATGCCGAATAATTGCGCGTGAAAAGCACCTTTTAATTAGGGGGAGATGACGGGCAATACGGAGACTTTCTTCTAAGCTTGTAAGCGATATCACAAAAAGGAGACGGACAACCATGAAACAAACCGTGGCTGCATATATTGCGAAAACGCTCGAACAGGCTGGCGTGAAACGTATCTGGGGCGTAACCGGCGATTCCCTGAACGGACTTAGCGACAGCCTCAACAAGATGAAGACCATCGAATGGATGCCCACCCGCCATGAAGAGGTTGCCGCCTTCGCCGCAGGCGCTGAAGCACAGCTTACCGGTGAACTGGCCGTCTGCGCCGGATCCTGCGGGCCGGGTAACCTGCATCTGATCAACGGGCTGTTCGACTGTCACCGCAATCACGTGCCGGTGCTGGCGATTGCCGCCCATATCCCCTCTTCCGAAATCGGCAGCGGCTATTTTCAGGAGACGCATCCGCAGGAGCTGTTCCGTGAATGCAGCCACTATTGCGAGCTGGTTTCATCCCCGGAGCAGATCCCGCAGGTGCTGGCTATCGCCATGCGCAAGGCCGTGCTGAACCGCGGCGTTTCGGTGGTCGTTATCCCGGGCGATGTGGCCCTCAGGGCCGCGCCGGAAGGGGCCAGCACCCACTGGTATCACGCTCCGCAGCCGGTGGTGACGCCAGCCGAGGAGGAGCTGAAAAAGCTGGCACAGCTGCTCCGTTACTCCAGCAATATCGCCCTGATGTGCGGCAGCGGCTGCGCGGGGGCGCACAAGGAGCTGCTTGAATTTGCCGGTAAGCTGAAATCGCCGATTGTCCACGCCCTGCGCGGCAAAGAGCACGTCGAGTACGACAACCCTTACGACGTGGGGATGACCGGGCTGATCGGTTTTTCCAGCGGCTTCCACACCATGATGAACGCCGACACGCTGATCCTGCTCGGCACCCAGTTCCCGTATCGTCCGTTCTACCCCGCGGATGCCAAAATCATTCAGATTGATATCAACCCGGCCAGCATCGGCGCGCACAGCAAGGTCGATATGGCGCTGGTGGGCGACATCAAATCTACCCTTGCCGCCCTGCTGCCGCTGCTGGAAGAGAAAACCGACCGCAAGTTCCTTGATAAGGCGTTGAGCGACTATCGCGATGCCCGCAAGGGGCTGGACGACCTCGCCAAACCGAGCGACAAAGCCATTCACCCGCAGTATCTGGCGCAGCAGATCAGCCATTTCGCCGACGACGATGCCATCTTCACCTGCGACGTGGGCACGCCAACGGTCTGGGCCGCGCGCTACCTGAAGATGAACGGTAAACGCCGCCTGCTCGGCTCGTTCAACCACGGCTCGATGGCTAACGCCATGCCGCAGGCGCTGGGCGCAAAAGCAACGGCGCCGGAGCGTCAGGTGGTGGCGATGTGCGGCGACGGCGGGTTCAGCATGCTGATGGGGGATTTTCTGTCGGTGGTACAGATGAAGCTCCCGCTGAAAATTGTGGTCTTCAACAACAGCGTGCTGGGCTTCGTGGCGATGGAGATGAAGGCTGGCGGCTATCTGACGGACGGCACCGAGCTGCACGACACCAACTTTGCCCGCATCGCCGAGGCCTGCGGCATCACCGGTATTCGCGTGGAGAAAGCCTCCGAGGTGGATGAAGCCCTGCAGCGCGCCTTCTCCATCGACGGTCCGGTGCTGGTGGATGTCGTCGTCGCCAAAGAGGAGCTGGCGATCCCGCCGCAGATCAAGCTTGAGCAGGCCAAAGGCTTTAGCCTCTATATGCTGCGCGCGATCATCAGCGGGCGCGGTGACGAGGTGATCGAACTGGCAAAAACCAACTGGCTCAGGTAAAACATCTGGCATCGCCTTTTTAATAATAAGGACATGCCATGATCGATTTACGCAGTGATACCGTTACCCGCCCGAGCCGCGCCATGCTCGAAGAGATGATGGCCGCCCCGGTCGGGGACGACGTCTACGGTGACGATCCGACGGTAAACGAACTGCAGCGCTATGCCGCAGAGCTCAGCGGAAAAGAGGCCGCCCTGTTCCTGCCAACCGGTACGCAGGCTAACCTCGTGGCGCTGCTCAGCCACTGCGAGCGCGGTGAAGAGTACATCGTGGGCCAGGGCGCGCATAACTACCTCTACGAAGCCGGCGGTGCCGCGGTGCTCGGCAGCATTCAGCCGCAGCCGATTGACGCCGCGCCGGACGGCACCCTGCCGCTCGATAAGGTCGCGGCGAAAATCAAAGCCGACGATATTCACTTCGCCCGCACCCGGCTGCTCAGCCTTGAAAACACCCACAACGGCAAAGTGCTGCCGCGCGAATACCTGAAAGCCGCATGGGAGTTTACCCGCGAGCGCAGGCTCGGCCTGCACGTGGACGGCGCGCGCATCTTCAACGCCGTGGTGGCGTACGGCTGCGAGCTGAAAGAGATTACGCAATACTGCGACTCGTTCACCATCTGCCTCTCTAAAGGGCTGGGCACGCCAGTGGGTTCCCTGCTGGTGGGCAATGCGGACTACATCAAACGCGCGAACCGCTGGCGCAAAATGACCGGCGGCGGCATGCGTCAGGCGGGTATTCTGGCGGCAGCGGGGCTGTATGCTCTGAAAAACAACGTGGCGCGCCTGAAGGACGATCACGACAACGCCGCGTGGATGGCGGCTCAGCTGCGCGAGATTGGCGCCGACGTGATGCGCCACGACACCAACATGCTGTTCGTCCGCGTGGGCGAGGATCGCGCCGCAGCGCTGGGGGAATTTATGAAAGCCCGTGGCGTGCTGATCAACGCCTCACCCGTCGTGCGTCTGGTCATGCATCTTGACGTCAGCCGCGAGCAGCTGGCGGACGTAGTGAAACACTGGCAGGCGTTTTTACAGCGATAAGGAGCATCACGTGCCGCAACGCATTCTGGTGCTCGGCGCCAGCGGATATATCGGTCAGCACCTCACCGCGGCGCTAAGCCAGCAGGGACACCGGGTGCTGGCAGCGGCACGCAACACGGAGCGCCTGCAAAAGCTCAGTTTACCTGGCGTCACCTGCCACAACGTTGATCTCAACTGGCCGAAGGAGCTTCCCGCGCTGCTGGAAGGGGTCGACACGCTTTACTACCTGGTGCACAGCATGGGCGAAGGCGGGGATTTTATCGCCCACGAGCGTCAGGTGGCGATGAACGTCCGCGATGCTCTTCTGCAAACGCCGGTGAAACAGGTAATTTTTTTAAGCTCGCTCCAGGCACCCGAACATGCGCAGTCCGATCACCTGCGCGCCCGCCAGCTGACGGCTGACACCCTGCGCGGCGCTGCTATTCCCGTCACCGAACTGCGCGCCGGAATTATCGTCGGCGCAGGCTCCGCCGCCTTCGAAGTGATGCGCGATATGGTGTATAACCTGCCGGTGCTCACGCCGCCGCGCTGGGTCCGTTCGCGCACCACGCCGATTGCGCTGGAGAACCTGCTGCATTATCTGGTGGCATTGCTGGATCACCCAACCGACCAGCACCGCGTGCTGGAGGCCGCCGGGCCTGAAGTCCTGAGCTATCAGGAGCAGTTCGAACATTTCATGCGCGTCAGCGGCCGCCGCCGCTGGCTGATCCCCATCCCCTTTCCAACCCGCTGGATCTCGGTGTGGTTTTTGAATGTGATCACCTCCGTGCCGCCGACGACCGCCAAAGCGCTGATCCAGGGGCTGAAGCACGATCTGCTGGCGGACGATCGCGAGCTGCGGGCACTCATACCCCAGGACCTGATCCGCTTTGACGATGCCGTGCGTAATACGCTGAAAGAGGAAGAGCAACTGGTGAACTCCAGCGACTGGGGCTACGACGCCCAGGCGTTTGCCCGCTGGCGCCCGGAGTATGGCTATTACCCGAAACAGGCGGGCTGCACGGTGAAGACTTCTGCCAGCCTCGCAGATCTGTGGGAGGTGGTGAACCAGATTGGCGGCAAAGACGGTTATTTCTTCGGCAATATCCTCTGGCAAACGCGCGGGGCAATGGATCTGCTGGTGGGGCACAGGCTGGCAAAAGGCCGCCCGGCACGCCCGTATCTTGAGGTGGGCGATGCGGTCGACAGCTGGAAGGTGATCATCGTCGAGCCGGAAAAACAGCTGGCGCTGCTGTTCGGCATGAAAGCGCCGGGGTTGGGACGACTCTGCTTTACGCTGAAGGACAAAGGCGACCATCGGGAGCTGGACGTCCGCGCCTGGTGGCATCCGCACGGAATGCCGGGGCTGTTCTACTGGCTGTTGATGATCCCTGCCCACCTGTTTATCTTCCGCGGAATGGCGAAACGCATTGCGCAACGGGCAGAACAAAAGACGGAAAAGATATAAATAAAACTCTCTTTCTTTCACCTTTCCCATTGCATAGCGCCGTAATTCACGAAAGAATGCGCACGAAATTCTTTTCAACACAGTGGATAGCTATGAAGGTACTGGTTACCGGGGCGACCAGCGGCTTAGGCCGAAATGCGGTCGAATTTCTGCGCAATAAAGGCATCAGCGTCAGGGCTACCGGTCGCAACGAAGCGATGGGTAAACTGCTGCAAAAAATGGGCGCAGAGTTCGTCCATGCTGACCTGACGGAGCTGGTCTCCTCTCAGGCAAAGGTGATGCTCGCCGGTATCGACACGCTATGGCACTGTTCCAGTTTTACCTCCCCGTGGGGGACCCAGGAAGCCTTCGATCTCGCCAACGTGCGCGCCACCCGTCGTCTGGGTGAATGGGCCGTTGCCTGGGGCGTGCGTAACTTTATTCATATCTCGTCACCGTCACTCTATTTCGACTATCACCACCATCGCGACGTGCAGGAAGATTTCCGCCCTGCTCGTTTTGCCTGTGAATTTGCCCGCAGCAAGGCGGCCAGCGAAGAGGTGATTGACCTGCTGGCGCAGTCAAACCCGCATACCCGCTTTACGGTCCTGCGTCCGCAGAGCCTGTTCGGGCCGCACGACAAGGTGTTTATTCCGCGTCTGGCGCAGATGATGCACCACTACGGCAGCGTGCTGCTGCCGCGCGGCGGCGATGCGCTGGTGGATATGACCTATTACGAAAACGCCGTTCACGCTATGTGGCTGGCAAGCCAGCCGGACTGCGATAAGCTGATCTCCGGTCGCGCCTACAACATCACTAACGGCGAACCGTGCACGCTGCGCAGCATTGTGCAGCGGTTGATCGACGAGTTGCAGATCGACTGCCGTATCCGTTCCGTGCCCTACCCGATGCTGGATATGATTGCCCGCAGCATGGAGCGTTTTGGCAGTAAATCGGCCAAAGAGCCTGCGCTGACGCATTACGGCGTCTCTAAACTCAACTTTGACTTCACGCTGGATATTTCGCGTGCGGAGAATGAGCTGGGGTATAAACCGGTTGTGACGCTGGATGAAGGGATTATGCGCACCGCGGCGTGGCTGCGGGATCACGGGAAGCTTCATCGCTAGCCTTTCTGCCCGGTGGCGGCTTCGCCTTACCGGGCCTACAACTGCACCGTATTGTTCCCTCGCCCCTTTGGGGAGAGGGTTAGGGTGAGGGGAAAGAGCAAATACTAAAACGGCAACCTTTCGGTTGCCGTTTGCTTTTACAGTGCCGTCCAGGCATCAGCCCATGCCAGACCTGCGCCTGGCTCGTAGTATGCCGGGGCGTTGTTACACCAGCCGCTGTACGGGAACGGTTTGCACTGGAACAGTTTACCGTGGTTGTTCACGATATCACCTGCCTTGTACTTGCTGTTCGCGCTCCACGCGGCGTAAGAGCCGGAAGTGCCTTCGTCCTGAGACGGTGCCGCTTTCGCCTTCACGTTCAGAAGGTAAGAGGTGGTGCTGCTCAGTTCGCCATCGCTAACGGTCAGACTCACTTCAATCTGCTGTGCTGTGGCGGATTCTGGCGCCCTGAAGGTCACAACCGCTTTGTCCTGACCGGTCACGGTCTGACCATCCTGTGAACGCCAGGTGTAGGTCAGCTTGTTACCGTCGGCGTCTGTGGAACCTTCCGCGCTCAGAGAAACCTGCGCACCGGCTTCAACGGCGCCAATTGGACCCGCAATATGCGCGACCGGGGCGTGGTTCACCGCCACCGGCTCAGCCGGGGTTTCATCCGGCGTCGGCGCTGGCGTCACCGGGGTTTCGTCCGGGGTGGTGGCAGAGCCATCGTCGTTCACGATGTTGACGTTAAAGAACTTCTGCACGCACTTGCTGTAGTCACCCTCTTTAAAGGCGCTGAACGGCGTCTGGTAGCCCACCAGCTGGCAGGAGTAGGTCTGGCCAGTTGGGGTATCCGCGCTCCATCCCCAGTCCTGTTCCCAGTAAATCTTCAGGGCACCAGCACCGCCTTCATCGAACTGCTTCATGTTAGCGCAGCCCAGCACTTCGTTCGCCGGAACGGGCACTTTCAGGTAGTTCGCGAACTCTTTGTAGTACTTGATACGGTTTTGCGACTGGGCAATTTCAGTTGGGCCGCCGCACTCAACGCCGCCGTTGATGATCTGGGTGGTCACGCCGAAGCCAGGGACCAGACCGTTGGCTTTATCGTGAGCGTTCGGCTGCCAGGTGCCGTCGATAACCTGCAGCATGCTTGGTTTTGGCGGCTGCGGGTAGGCGAAGAAGAAGATCGCGCTCGCCAGGTTCAGCCAGGTGTCCGCCACCAGCTCAGGTTTTTCGAGTAGGGTACGCACGTCGCCGTACATCGCCTCAGAGAACGGACCGTAGTTGTAGTTGTAGGACAGCTGCTTCGCACCGCGACCGAAGTAGCTCAGGAAGTCGCCGTCTTTATCTTTCCCGCACGGCCAGGTCTGCCCCTGCCAGACGTCAGGGTTACATTCGCCGTTATAGCCGCCCTTCTGGCCTTCGCTCCAGCCCATTTCACGCACGTGAACCAGCGCCTGACGCCATTCGGCCTCCGGACGCCAGCTCTCGTGGCCGCCGGTTTCCTGGGCAAAGTGGGCAAACATGGTAGCCAGCTCTTTACGACAGATGGCGTCGCTGTCGCGACCGTCGTTATAGGTCTTACACAGCGCCGGGAATTTACCTACCGCCTTCAGGAAGTTGCTGTAGGTGTACGCCTGCGCGCGCAGTGGGAAGAGATATTCCCAGTCGCTGGCCTTCACGATCCCTTCCACGCGCTTCACGTTTTCAGGGTTCGCCGCGCGGCCTGGCTCAATCATTTCTACCTGAGCATTGTCCAGCGTCTGAATAGTCTCTTTTACGGAGGCCATCAGCGGGAAGCTGGTCAGTTCTTTTTCCTTCTTCGCCAGATCGCTGGCTTTCATGGTGTACGGCTCGCTGGGGGTTGCTTGCAGCGAGGCAGCCTGCGCCATAAACGGGGCGACGCATGCGCCGGCAACGAGTACACTCAGTAACGTCCTTTTGTTCATTTCTGTATTCCTGTTAATAGAAGTTAAATTATAAAATCCCGGCTTATGTATTAATCCGTTAATAAATAAACCACTGACATCTGTTTTCATTTTTCGAAGAACACCCTCGGGAATTCTTCAAAAATAAAAAACCTTAATAACGTGCCGCTAATTTCAATTGCTGATATTTCGCCCAGACTTTATGGGCATATTTCATGCGTTGCGGATAATTTTCTTTTTTTAACCCGGCGTTATACGCACCTACCGCCTCCCAGTTATAGCCATAGACCTTAATCATCCCGGACAGGATGGAAGCGCCAACCATGATGGAGGTACAGGGCTCGGTCATCAGCCGGTATTCATCGATCCCCCTGCTCTCAAGCTGCGCAAAATGGGAGCTGTTAATTTGCATTAGCCCGACATCACGCGTGCCGTCATGGTTTTGACCAACCGCGTACGGGTTCATGCCGGATTCAACGTTGGCGATGGCATATAATAAGTACGGATCGACATGATAATAATGCGCCGCTTTATCCCAACAGTTTGCCAGCGCGCTTTGGCTTATTATCAATAACAACAACATTACCTTTTTCATGTTTACCTGCTGTAAGCGTCAGTGATTTCTCCTTAGCAACATCCTGTAAAATGAATTTTGAATCACTCACCACCCCAAAAGGGTGGTGAGTGATTACTGGGCTATATTATTTGCAGTCTGTTGATGGGCCTTCTTTCACCCATACATCGCTCTTAGCCGGGTTATCACCGCGGGTCCACCATTTGGCACGGTAAACATTGCCCTGGTAGGTTGTGGTTTCGCCGCCGTTGTAGACCAGGTCAGATCGCCAGTTCATCTTCACATTGCTGACCAGCTCCCAGGCATCAACACCGAAGCCGGGCTGGTTGCCCTGGGTCCAGTACTTCGCTTTCCACACCAGATGGTCGAAGCTTACGGTATCGCCATTGTTGTAGATTTTGCTGGCATCCCACGCGGCATATTTGCTGGCGTTAGCATCGACAGGCGCGTCGCAGCTACCGGCTGCAGAGCCTTCATCAGATGGCGGAATCACCTCATCAGCCGGAGGGGTAACCTCGTCAGCAGGTGGGGTCACGTCATCAGCCGGCGGCGTAACCTCAGCCGGTTTCGGATTCACGGTAACCTGCACGTTAGACTGCACGCTGGTTTTACCATCACCGACAACGACGCTCAGCGTGTAAGTAGACGTTGAAGTCACCTCTGGCGCAGTGATGGTCACGTTCGCGCTATCGGTTCCGGTTGCGTGCATATCCGCCGGAATGCTCCAGGCGTAGGTCAGCGCGTCGCCGTCAGGATCCGCCGCCTGGGCATGCAGAGCATAGGTTTCACCCGCCTGCAGCGTTACCGCTTCCATCTGATTGACTACCGGCGCCTGGTTCGCTTTTGGCGCTTTGTTCACGACCTGCACATCAATTGCGTTGCTCAGGCCTTTCGCATCCGTTACCGTCAGGCGGAACGCCAGGGTCTGGTCGCTGGTCACGGCCGCAACGTTGAAGGTCGCTTTGGCTTTGGTGCTGTTGGTGAGGGTCACCGATGGACCAGAAATCTGGGTCCACTTGTAGGTGATAGCATCGCCATCCGGGTCGGTAGAGGCAGAGCCATCCAGCGTAACGGTTGCCGGGCCTGAGACGTTCTGATCGGAAGATGACGCGATTGGCGCATGGTTAGTCACCACCGGATCAACCGGGGTAGTGCTGCCCAGCAGGCTTTCGTTCATCGCGTTCAGGATATCGCCGTTGTCAGCATCAATAGACCAAGAGAACAGACCACCCAGTTTGTTGGCCAGGACGTATTTGCCTTTCGCGGCCGCGGAGTGGGCATCTTCATAGGAGATCAGATCGCCCGTTGATTTGTTGAAGACGTAAGGCGCTTCTGCAGTCGCGTCGTAGCCATACTCCCAACCCGGCTTGCCTTTGTACTCATTTACGATCTGGCGATAGTCGACAACACCCGGTTCCCAGGTGCCTTTCACCATACCGGTTGCAGTACCGGTGAATGGATTATCGCCGGTGTAGCCGTGCACGCCGGTCCAGCCACGGCCATACATACCTGTACCCACGACTATCTTACCTGGCTGTACACCCTGCTGAAGCAGCGCATTCACGCCGTTTTCGGTGGTGTAGTTGGTATCTGGTCGCCATGACGGTGCACGCAGTGCGGCCTGGTGGCCCAGGTCGGTGTTGCTCCAGCCGCCGTAGAAGTCATAGCTCATCAGGAAGATATGATCGAGATACTGCTGAGCGGTGGTGTAATCCACATCCTCAACTTTATCTTTACCGGCGCCAATGGCGCTGGTCAGCTCGTAGGAACGGCCCGTTTCGCTTGACAGTTCATTGAGCATCGCACGGAGATCGTGCATCAGCGCAGTGTAGGTCGCTTTATCCTGCTGCGGATTACCGAGGTTTTCACTCACACCGCCGCCGCCTGGGAATTCCCAGTCGATATCCACACCGTCAAAGAACTTCCAGGTTTGCAGGAAATCTTTTACAGACGATACAAAGCGAGCGCGGATCGCAGGATCGCCCATGTGGAAGAACGGATCGGACAAGGTCCAGCCACCGATGGATGGCAGGACTTTCAGGCCGGGATGCGCTTTTTTCAGCGCCATCAGCTGGCCGAAGTTCCCTTTGTAGGGGTCATCCCATCCAGACACGCCAGCCTGCGGTTTTTGCAGGGCAGCCCACGGATCGTGGATAGCCACGGTATAGTCCGGGCGGCCTGCACAATCACGCTGCAATACGGCGAAGCTGTTACCACCTTCAACGGTTTTCAGACCATCGTTGATGCCATCGCCACCGCAGATTGGAATAAAGCCGTACAGGATGTGGTTCAGGTTAGCGGCAGGGATTTTATCAACCGGGAAGTTACGGCCGTATACGCCCCACTCAGGGAAATAGGCCCCGACGACCTTATCGGTATGCTCAGAGAAGGTTTTATTGTTCTCTTTCATGGTTGTATTCAGCGGCAGCAGATGGCTGCCGTCGGTGTCCGCCACAATAATCAGCTTGCTGGCACTTTTGGTACAGCCGCTGGCGTTACACAACTCAACCTGTTCCTGGTAACGGCCACCTTTTTTCACTTTAAACGTCGCGGAGCCGGAAGCGCTACCGGCCCCGGTCCAGACAGGGGTGCCATCAAGCAGAACTTTTGCAGACGTTGGCGCAGCGCCACTCCAGACATTCCACTCAACTTTCACATCCACGCCATCTTTATGCACTTTGACAAGGCTGTTGTAGTCCTGAGCCGCCTGGTCTACCTCTACCAGCGCAAATTTATCATTGCCGCTGCTGATAGTCGGTGTACCCGGTGCTGCTGCAAATGCGGAGCCGGATGCCGCCGCAATGAAGAGCGCCAGATATTTAGGCTTCATAAATTTCATTTTTATTTCCTGATAAATTTATTCGTGACGTTAATAATCCATGTCTTCCTTGAGAGCATGGAATCTATTTGCATAATGCGTATTTAACTGACCTTACAACCGTGACAAGAAAATATTTTTCTGCGTTGTATTCCCCCATAAAAAGATACAAGCCAAAATTCCGTATAGCTTATATCCCTTACGATACACTGGGCGCAAAGAGACGTCCTGCTCTTACACCGTCGAAAAAATTGACAAAAAAACTTGACCGAAATATTTAAAATATGAAAGCAAACTGCTGCCCAATAAACACCACTATTCCAGCAAATGAGAGATAGGGTCCGAAAGCAATAATGAGGTTATTTTTATTTAAGATATTCAGGATGAAATAACCGACGATACCGCTTAAGGCGGCGACTAATACCAGCGTGGGTAACGCCTGCCAGCCGCACCAGGCTCCCAAAGCCGCCAGCAGCTTAAAATCGCCATAACCCAGCCCTTCCCGCCCGGTACCAAGCCGAAATGCCCAGTAGAGCAGCCAAAGAGAGAGATAACCTGCCACGGCGCCAAATAGCGCATCGCGTAGCGGCATCGTATGGTCAAACGTATGGAGCAACAGGCCAGCCCACAGCACAGGCTGCGTCAGGCAATCCGGCAGCAGCTGATGCCGCCAGTCGATCAAGGCCAGAGGCAACAAGAACGCCGCCAGTACCCACAGGGAGAACAAGGCCTGTACGTTTGGCATACACCAGGCGGTGACGCCAAAAAACAGCGCGGAAAAAAGTTCGATTAAAAATATCCTCAATGGGATACCCACGCCGCAGCGGCTACAACGTCCACGCAGGAGAAGCCAGCTGACCAGCGGAATATTCTCCCAGGCGGCCAGGGTGTGCTGACACGCCGGGCAGTGCGACGCCGGAAAAAGCAAATTGCCGCCCCCCTCTTCCTCCATCACCATGCCCGGTACGCGCTCGGCGACGACGCCCAGAAAGCTCCCCACAATGCCGCCCAGAATCGCACTCATCAGCGGGAACCCCACCGGGTAGACCTCCCGCATCAGCGCGAAGGTGTTCATGAGGCTTTGCTCCAGGTGAGCTGGACTTCCGCTTTTACATCACTGAGGCGATCGACCGGCGTGAGGTTCATTTTTTGCAGCCTGACGCCGGAGGTCTGGTTAATTTCCCGCAGCCAGTTCTTTAATTCGTAGACGTTAACGCGATTTACGACGAACGATAAGGTTTGTCCATCCTGACGCACATCCGTCAGAGGAAGATTAATTTCCTGTGCGCTACTCTCCACCACCGTACGCGGATTATCTGTTTTGACAATCTGGACCTGGAGATGGTTTTTATCTATTTCACTGCGCATCCAGTTCAGCGTCTCTTTTTGTCTGCTCAGCGTGGCTTTACTGTTCAGAATCATATTATCCAGCGGGATCATGCCTGCGTAATAAACGGCCACCCCCGCCAGGGCTACGGCACATATTTTTATAATGACTTTTTCCCTGGCGCTGTAATTCTGATAACGAGACTTAAGCTGCGCGATTCGCTCTTTCATTTATATTTCCCTGCAATCATGGCGGTATAAGGTGCAGCGGTAGAAACAGGCTGCAGGGTAAAATCAAAATTTTCCCCCGCCTGATTCACAAACGTCTGCAACGCGGTTTGGTTTTGCGCACTGACGCTCAGCGTCAGCGTGTTCTGTTGGGCGTCGTATTCCAGCAGATCGATTTCCATCGCCGGCACGGCCTGCCTGGCCTTCTCCAGCGCTTCAAGCTGCAAAAATACCCCTTTGGTCTGCTTTTTCATGTTTTGATCAAAGTGGTATTTGATGTTGGTCTTCTGGCGCATACTCGGAAAATGGTGCTGAAAAACCTGAGCGATCTCCTGCTGATTAGCATTCTCCTGCTGCACCAGCATCCAGGCCATGGCGACGCGCGGGCCGAGCAACAGGCCGAGAGACAGCAGACCCGCTGCGGCCATTGCCGCTTTGATGCCTTTCGGGGCTTTACCCGAGCCCGCTTTCGCGCTGAATTCACCGTGCATAATATTCACGCGGCAGGTTTGCCACTGCGGCTGGATCAGTACCAGCGGATGCTGCCAGGGCTGCAGGAGGTCAACGTCAACCCCTTCAGGCTGCGCGCCGTAGCAGCACACCTCGCCCTCGCCCGCTTTTTGCATCAGCAGCGGCAGCAGGCTGGCCTCCATCTCCCCGGCGGTGTGGGGGGATAAACGCAGCCAGTAGCTTTCATCCTGCTTAACCAGCGTGCTTCCTCCCTCTGCCACCGGCAGCAGCCAGGCATCCGGCAACGCCTGGATCACCTTCATTCCGGCGGCCTGAAAACGGGTTAACCATCCGCGCAGCTGGTCGGCATCAATCGCCACCACATCGACCTCGGCGCCCTTTTTGTTGAGCACCGTCCAGTGAAGATTATCCACGTCACCAATCAGCGTCTCTTCCGCCATCCACGAGAATGCAGCCGCCTGCGAGGCAACTTTTTTCGGCAGCGTAAAGTGGCGGAAGATCATGTTGCTGGCAGGCAGCAGCAGGCAAACGCGTGCCGCCAGGGGATGGTTTATCAGCGAGTCAAGGCTATCCAGCGTCTCAACCTGCTCGCTGCCGGAGACACACCACATTATTTTCCCGCCCTCGCGGCTGTCGGGACGAACAAAAAGGACCTGTTTCATAGCGTTCTACTTTTCTTATTCAATCATTCGGTAACGGCGCTGCCACGTCACGATCTCACCGGCTTCGTTATTGACCTGAAGCTGGCTCACCACGCGAAGCGTTAATTCATCGGTATTGCCGGTATAATTGACGCGGAAATACCGGCTGTTAATGGAGAGATAGTCGGCCACCTGCGGAAGGTCGTCTTTTAACTGGGGGAAGGCCTGCTCCAGCGCTTTGCTGAAGGTTTCCATACTTTCCCAGCCGGTTTCAGGACGCGATTCAATCAGGCGAACGGCATCATCTTCATTGAGTTTTCCCGGGAACAGCGCGGCCAGTAAGGCGGCCTGCTCCGGTTTCAGGGTATTCACATCCACCTTGCTGGCGGCGTCCGGCAGCGCGCACAGCAGCTTGCTCACCTTCGGGTAAGCGGCAGCCGGAAATGCGGGCAGCAGCGTGATCTCGGCAATGGTTCGCATCATCTGGTTTGCCGGTTGGCGAGCGGGCACCACGCCAGCCCAGGCATCGGTCTCTGCGCCCTCTTTGGCCGTCGTCGTGTCGCCATCGAGATAGTCCACCAGCTGCAGATACACCTCTTCCGCGTTGGTCTGGCTCAGGCCGCTCTGCGTCAGAAGCTGTTCAACAATCTGCTCTCTGCGGGGCTTTTCCGGCACCGCCGGGGGGTTTTTCCCCTGGGCAACTTTCTCGACCGCCAGCAGGTTGTTGACGTTAAAGCAGTCCTGCGCGTCTTCCACCTGGCCGACCACCGTGTAGTCTTCGCCCCGGGTTTCCAGCGGCTGATGCCAGTCGCCGTCGGGGGAGAGCGCTTTGCTTTCCCCGCTGGCGTCGGCCTGCAGCCGGTCTTTCACCACCTTTTCCTGGGCCTGCATCGCCCAGCGCAGCTGCTGCTGGCTTACCTGGTAATGCGTTTTTTGCAGGTTGCGGCAGAACTGCTGGCTGATTTTGGCAGCCAGCGCCGACATCATCACCAGCAGGATCAGCACCACCAGCAGGGCTACGCCTTTCTGTTTCTGTAATCGGCTCATGGCTTCACTTCCTGTGCCGGCTGCGGGGCAGGTGCAGCGGCCTCAGGCAGATCTCCCGGGGTCGTAAATACCCAGCGCCAGGTATCACCGTTTTCCATGGTCAACGTCAGCTCCACGCCGTCCGGCAGATGCGCCGGGTCGCTCCATCTTTTCTGCCAGCCCTGACGGTAAAAACGCCACTGCAGGGATTTCACGTCGCTGACAATCGGCACCTCGTCGGGTTTCGCGTCCGCCGGGCCGTCAATCACCGGCCAGACGTCGCGATACAGATGCCCTTGTTCCAGCCACCAGCGCACGCGCTCCAGCTGGACCGTGCCGCTCACGCCGTTCAGCGTGGTCAGCTCAAGCGCATCGTCCACCTGACGGAACAGATCCGGCTCGTTGCGCGGCGCGCGCGCCTGCAGCTGGTAGAAATCACGTTCCATCAGGTTCCATGCGCGCTGCAGCTGATTGAGCTTCGCCGCGCTGGCGTCGGTGGCCGAACTGGTGCGCATCGCCCCGTCCAGAATTTGCCAGGCCAGGGTGCCGATCACCGCAAAGATGGTCAGGGCAATCATGATCTCCAGCAGGGTAAAACCGCGCTGGCGTCGGGTTCTCTTCACTGGCTCTCTCCTGGCCCAACGATCTGCAGCGAAATAACCGGCTGGCTGTCGTCGCCTTCCGCATACACGCGAATCGCGTTAGCCCAGCCGTTGTCGGCGGTTTTGACCCGCTGCTTGCGCCAGTTCCAGCCGCGCCCGCCCATGATTTCCGTTCCCTGCTCCTCAGCATCCGGGAAGTCGGTTTTCGCGAGCTGCGCTTCCGCCAGCTGGTTCTCGGCCACCCAACTGGCCTGCAGCGTGTCGGCCAGCCCGTGGGTAAAACGCACGTTCAGGGAGACCGAGTTCATCAGCGCCAGCGCGGCGGTGGAGAAGATGACCAGCGCGACCATCACCTCCAGCAGCGTCATCCCGTTCTGCTTAACCTTGCCTTTAGTCATCGTTCTCTACCGATACCGGGGCCGCGCCCTGCGACACCACGCGGAAATAGTGCTGTTTGTCGTAGCGTTGCAGCGTAAGCGTAAAGCGGCCAATCTCGCCGTCCGGCAGAAAGAGGATCTGCGGATCGGCCTCGACGGTGGCCGCCAGACGCTGGGGCGACAGCGATACATGCATCTCCTGCGGAAAATCGCCTTTGGTGGTAATTCGTCCGGCAGATAAAGGCACCCAGTGACGCACGCCATTTTTATCGTCTAGCGTGACCAGCTGATATTTATCGGTGGTGATTACCAGCCCAACGATATTTCCGTCCATTACCGCACGGTCTGAACCATAATCAACGAGGGCTTTTAATTGCTGGCCAAATATATCCGCACCGCTGCGTGAGGGTATTGTTGACACCACCATCATGGCGCAGCTGGCAAATATCACCAGCGCCAGAATAATTTCCAGCAACGTAAAGCCGCGTTGATTTTTCATTATTTCTCTTTCTTATCCAGAGACCAGTTCGTAATATCATCGGCGGTATTGGCTTCGCCGTCTGGACCGGCAGAAAAGACGTCTACGGCGCCGTGTTCGCCCGGGCTGACGAGCAGATAATCGTTTCCCCACGGGTCCTGCGGCAGGCGGCGAATATAGCCGTCAGCGCGGTAGCCGTTCGGGATGGGTGCGATTTCAGGCTTGGTCACCAGCGCCTGCAGGCCCTGCTCTGTTGTCGGGTAGCGGTGGTTATCGAGCTTATACATATCCAGCGAGCCTTCGAGCGCGACAATATCGCTGGTCGCTTTTTGCGTATCCGCTTTTTCTTTATTGCCCATTAAGTTTGGTACCACCATACTCGCTAAAACGCCGAGAATAACGATCACCACCATTAATTCGAGCAAGGTGAAGCCCGCCTGGCGAGCCAGGTTTTTACGTTTTATAGCCATGATTTAACCTACCATATTATTAAGTTGCAGAAGCGGCTGTAATATTGACAGCACGATAAATAAAACCATCGTCGCCATGGAGACCACCAGCGCCGGTTCAAATACCGACAGCGTTAACGTAATTCGATGCTGTAATGCCGACTCCTGGTTTTCCGCCGCGCGGTCCATTAAATTGCCGAGCTCCCCGCTCTCTTCGCCGGAGGCAATCATGTACAGCATGGTTGGCGGGAATAATTTCGCCTGTTCAAGCGCGGCATATAAAGATGCCCCCTGGCGCACGGTATCGGCGGCCTGCTCCAGCACCTGCCGGGCGTAGAGGTTTTCGATACCGTCCATCGCGATATACATCCCTTCGAGCAGCGGCACGCTGCTTGCCTGCAGAATGCTCAGGGTTCGGATATAGCGGGCGCTGTTGATGGCGCAGACCAGCTTTTTAATCGGCGAACCGTTCACCAGCCAGCTGTGCCAGCGAAAGCGGTTTTTGGCATTTCTGAGCCAGGTCTTAAAGCCGATAAACCCACCGGCCAGGATCCCGACAATATAGATGCCGTACGCCTGCAGGAAATCGCTCACCGCGATCAGCGTGCGGGTGGTGATCGGCAGCTGCTGCTTCATGTGGGTGAACTGCTCGATCACCTGCGGGACCACCGCCACCAGCAGAATGCCGATCACCGCGATGGCCACCACCGTCAGGGTAATCGGGTAGACCATCGCCTGCATCAGCTTGCTTTTCATCTTCTGGCGCTGCTCGTTGTACTCCGCCAGCTTCTCCAGCACGTCGCCCAGGTGACCGGTCTTTTCACCGGCCATCACCAGGGTGCAGTAAAGCTTGTCGAAGGTGCGCGGGAACTGGCTGAAGGCGTCAAACAGCGTGTGCCCTTCCACCACCTTTTCACGGATCTCCACCACCATCGCCGCCAGCTTTTTGTCTTCCGTCTGCTTCGAGATGGCCTTCAGCGCGCTTTCCAGCGGCAGCGCGGCGTTGACCAGCGTAGAAAGCTGACGGGTAAACATCGACAGCACCGGCGTGGAGAGCTTAGGCCCGGTTTTCGCTTTTCCGGCAGCCGCCGCCTCGCGGCTTTCGGTGATGCTGACGGGCATCAGCTTTTGCTCACGCAGCATCTGGCGAACCTGCTTTTGCCCCTCGGCCTGCAGCGTGCCGCGCCGGGTTTTGCCCGCCGCATCCGTCGCCGTCCAGGCGTAGAAGGCCATTATTCATCCCCCCCGCGCTCGGCGGTGACGCGCATCACCTCTTCCAGAGAGGTGATGCCGCTAATCACCTTCAGCAGCCCGTTTTCGCGCAGGCTGTAGGCCTGCTTAAAGAGCTGCGTTTCGATGGACATTTCGTCCTTATCTTCATGGATCGCGCGGCGCATGGTGCTGTCCACCACCAGGAACTCATGAATACCGGCACGGCCCTGATAGCCGCTCTGTCGGCAGTGCTCGCAGCCCACCGCGCGATAGATCGCTTTCGGCGGCGCGTCCATAAAGCTGAACAGTGCTTTTTCATTGTCATCCAGCGGACTGGTGGTCCGGCAGTGGCTACACAGCCGACGCACCAGACGCTGGGCAATGACACCGAGCAACGATGAACCGATTAAAAACGACTCCAGCCCCATATCCCGCAGGCGGGTTATCGCCCCGGCGGCGCTGTTGGTGTGCAGCGTAGACATGACCAGGTGACCGGTGAGTGACGCCTGCACCGCAATTTGCGCGGTTTCGCCGTCGCGAATTTCCCCGATCATCACCACGTCCGGGTCCTGACGCAGAATGGCGCGCAGCCCGCGGGCAAAGGTCATGTCCACGCGCGGGTTAACCTGCGTCTGCCCCACCCCTTCCAGCTCGTATTCAATCGGATCTTCAACGGTCAGAATGTTGCGCTCATGACCGTTCAGCGCCGAGAGAATGGCGTACAGAGTGGTACTTTTCCCGGAGCCCGTGGGCCCGGTGACCAGGATGATGCCGTGCGGGCGGTCAATCAGCCCTTTTAACTTCTCCAGCTCTTCTTCAATCAGGCCCAGCTTGTTGATGTCGGGCTTCAGGTTGCTTTTATCGAGCAGGCGCATGACCACGCGCTCGCCGTACTGGGACGGAATGGTCGAGACGCGCACGTCGATGGCCTTGCGGCCGATGCGCAGAGAGATACGGCCATCCTGCGGCAGGCGCTTCTCGGCGATGTCCAGTTTCGACATGACCTTGATGCGCGACACCAGCAGCGGTGCCAGCTTGCGCGCCGGCTGCAGCACCGGGCGCAGCACGCCGTCAACGCGGAAGCGAATGCTCAGCGTGCGCTCGAAGGTTTCGATATGAATATCCGATGCGCCGTCCTTCACCGCCTCGCCGAGAATGGCGTTGATCAGGCGGATCACCGGCGAGTTCTCGTCGTTATCAAGCAGGTCTTCGTTATCCGGGATCTCCTCGGTTAACGCCATCAGGTCGATATCCGCGTCCATATCATCCACCAGCTGCTGCGAAACGCCGCTGCTCTGCTGCCAGATCTTGGCCAGCAGCTCGTCAAAGGCTTCAGATGTCAGGGTCACCGGGACGAACGCGCGTCCCAGCACCCGGCGCACTTCCAGCAGTGCTAACGCCGGGGTGTTATCACGGATATAGACGTCGTTGTTGTAAAACAGAACGCCGTTATCTTTTGCGTAGCTGCTGCTACACAGGGTTTTAGTCAGTTCGTCCACGGTGCCCTCGCCGCCTTAGTGTTTGAACGGATTGCGCGGTGTGCTGGCGCTGGTTTTTACCGGCGCGGCGCTGGCGTCGACGGGAAACGCGGGCAGTACCGCGTTATCCGTTGGTTCGATAATGCCGAGCTTTTTCTCTTCCACGCGCTGCTGCTGGCGGGCGCGGATCTGGTCATATTTCTCTTTCGACGCCGCGCTGTAGTTGTCGTCGTCGCGCAGCACGGTGGTATGGATAAACACCATCAGATTGCGTTTCGACGTATCCTGCGAGGTATAGCGGAACAGCTGGCCGACCAGCGGGATATCGCCCAGCAGCGGCACTTTGGAGACCGATTGTTTGGTGACGTTCTCCATCAGGCCGCCGAGCACCACCGTCTGCCCGCTGTGCACCATCACTTCGTTGTTGATGGTACGGGTGTTGAAGGTTGGGCCGAGGCTGGCATCATCCGTCGCGCTGTTGTCGACGCTGGAGACTTCCTGCTCAATCTTCAGGTGGATCATGTCGCCGTCGTTGATCTGCGGCACAATTTTCAGCTTGGTCCCGACCGTCTTGCGCTCAACGGAGTTAAAGACGTTGTCGCCGCTGGTGGTCTGGGAGCCGGAAAGCACCGGCACGTCCTGACCGACGTTGAACGACGCCTCTTTGTTATCCAGCGTGACCACGCTTGGCGTGGAGAGAATATCGTTTTTGCCGTCGGTGGAGAGCGCGGTCATCAGCGCCCCGAAATCGCCGTTAAAGAAGCCGGTCGCAAGGCCGGTGAAGCTCGCCCCCTTCATGGTGCCGTTTTTAATCTGGCTGATTGGCAGGCCGGTGGAGCCGAACTGCACGCCGCCGTGCTTGCTGGTCCACTGCACGCCGAGATCCAGGCCGTTACCGTCCTGCACTTCAGCAATGATCGCTTCCACCAGCACCTGCGGACGACGGATGTCGAGCTTGTCGATCACCTTCTCAAGGGAGTTCATCACGTTAGGCTGAGCGGTGATCACCAGCGAGTTGGTGGCCTCGTCGGCGGTAATGTTCAGATCGCTGGACGCGGTGGCGGTTTTCGACTTCGGCGTACTGGCCTTATCCTTCAGCTGTTCACCTATCCCGGTCAGAACCGGCACCACCTTCGTGGCGCTGGCATATTTGAGGTAGAAGACGCGGGTATTCCCCTCGTTGTTCTGCTCGCGGTCCAGCTGATGGATCAGAGAGCGGGTACGCATGCGCGCATCTTCCGAGCCGCTGATCACCAGGCTGTTGGTTTCGTCATCCGCCACCACTTTAGTGGCCAGCTGCGGCGCGTTCTGCCCCTTCTGCTCTTCATTGTTGAGGTTGTTCAACATGTCGGAGAGCTCTTTGGCGGAGGCAAAGCGCAGCGGCACGATCTCGCGGCACTGAATCCCGTCTTTGTCCACGCGCTGAACCAGATCCACCAGGCGGTTCACCACCGAGGCTTTACCGGTCAACAGCAGCACGTTGGACGGCTCAAAGTGCACCACGTTGCCGATGCCGGTGGCATCGTTGAGCTGGCGCAGCAGCGGGGCAAGTTCACGTACCGGCACATTTTCCATGCGCACGACGCGGGTGATGATCTCATCACCTTTACCCGGGTTTTTGCTGTCTGCCAGCGGCGCGCCGGCGGTACGGGCCACGCTGGAACGCACTACTTTAATCATGCCGTTGTCCATCGGGATCACCGACAGGCCGTACAGATCCAGCACGCTCAGGAAGAACTGGTAATACTCATCTTCCGTCAGCACGTTGTAGGTTCGCACCGACACCGAGCCCTGCACGGACGGATCGACGAGTATGGTTTTATTCAGATTGCGGCCTACCGTATCGATAAACTCGCGGATATCGGTATTTTTAAAGCTCGCGCTAAAGTTGGCTGCAAGCAGCGAACTTGAATATAACGACAATGCGGTCAGCGCCACGCACGCCCAGGGAAATTTCTTCATGTCTGTACACTTGTTAATTGTTTAGAACATTAACCCGAATATTTTCAAGGTGAGCGTGACGTCTGACGACGACCTCCGCCTCTTTCATTTTCGACCAGTTGGCAATAATACTTTTTGACTGTGCTTCATCGGTCATATCGACAGAATTCACTTTTACCGCCACATCACCTTTTTCCAGCCCTGAATGGCTGTAGAAGGAAGAGGCATTCCTTGGATTAATGTTGTAGCCTTCCAGCTGGCCTTTTTCGATTAACGGCTTTAACACCAGATAATCATTCAGATGCACACTTTCCGCGCCTGCATCTTTCGTCGATTTGCTTACCGGGCCGCTGTCAACGCCGCCCTTAAAATAATCAGGTTTATTTAATGCCAGTACCTGCGTAGCACCTTCGTAATTAACCACCACATTGTCTTTGTTAATTTCCTGAATATAGGCATCGTTAAAACCGGTCAGCGGCTCGCCTTCACGGTAGCTCTTCTGACCACCCGGCGTTTTGATCACGGCGAAAGAAAGCCAGGCGTCATCGCTGCGCACAATACCTTCGACCTCCGCTGCCAGCGGGGCTTTCGCGGCGGCGGGCAGGTTGTCCTGACGCACGGCCGCCGTGAAAAGGGTGAATGTTTTTTTATCACGACGCGTTTTCAGCGGCTGCGCATCAGCGTTAGCCAACTTATTCGTAACTTTTTTATAATCTTTAAACGTCAGATACCCTTGCTGGCCGCAAAAAATTAACAGCACAAACATAATGCAAGGCGTTATCCACCGTGACAGAAATGAGAACCTCATTTTTCATCTGGCCTTTAGCAAAGCGAAAATAAGCAGCGTCGCGCTGCGCCAATATGTGAGCAAAGCGTAATTTCCCGCTGTAAAAACGACCACTCACTTTGCCGCTAACTTTCATACAGAAAAATATTGACCGCATAAAATCCAGATGTTAGGCCTCACCGGCAGGATATTTTTACCCTGTGCGCAAATTGACCACCCTATAGCGTTGCTTTACTTTCTCGTCCTGTTGCTATTCCTAATCAGAGACGGTAAGTCGTTATGTATCAGAGCCACTTTAATTTTAAAAACCCGCCCTTTCGGAAAATAACCGGGTTATCCGGGGATTTTCTGGTGCCTTATCATCAGGACGTATTCAACCTGCTGAAAGAGAAAACCCAACAGGCGGGGATTATTGGGCTCTTTGCTGACGATGCCCCGCTGCTGGGCCAGTTCAGCGACGCCCTGAAATCCGCTAATCCTGACGTTTTTGCCATTAACGCGTTTCCAAAACTGAGTGCCAGTAGTCTGCTGTATAAACTCAACCCGGGAACGAAAGAGAGCAAAAACCGGCTTCAGGCGGTGGATACCATCCTGCACCAGTGGCAAGGGGGAAAAACCAGGACGAAAGTGCTGGTGATTAGCCACACCGAAGCCATGAAGGACACCTGTCAGGAGGTGCTGGCTATGCTGCTGACGCGCGCTCAGGAGCTGGGGTTTTGCCTCTCAATCGTGCTAATGGGCGCAGCAGGTCGGGAAGCCGTCCTGATGCAGCAGCCCGAGCTGCGTGAATATGCGCATACCCATCACAGCCTGCGTCCTCTTACCTGCCGGGAATCTCTCCGCTACGTTGAGGCGCAGTGTGAAGAGCACGGATGCGAGAGCTCACCGTTAACCCCGGCGCGCGTGCGCAAGATGCATACGCTGACCAGAGGGAATATCAGCAAGCTGAACGAGCTGGCCCACCTGTCGATGCTCGCCGCCTGGACCGAGCGTGCGGATCAGGTCAGCCCGCGTCATTTACGTCTGGCCTCCGGCGAGACGCTGCCTGCGAAAAAACACGGTAAGCACCTGGCTACCGTCGGTTTATTCGCATCCCTGCTGTTTGCCGCCTGCGGCTGGTATTTGACCTCCTCGATCGGTGCAAAACTTCCGGTTCAGCTCCCGGTGCCTGCCAGCTGGAAACAGCAGACGCCACATGTTCAGGCCCCGGTGGTGCCGGTTATCGACAATGAAATGGTCAATCAGCCGGATGCCATGCATCAGCTCTATCTGATGTGGGGATATGACGCCTCAGCGGACGATGCCCTGTGTCAAAACGCCGCAAAGGTGAACCTGATGTGCAGGCAGGGTAACGCCTCACCGGACGCGCTGGCGCAGGAAGGGTATCCGTGGATAAGTGAACTGAAAACCGGCAACCACCTCAATTATGCCGTGGTCGCCCGCGTCGGGGATAACTCACTCGACCTGCTGATGAACAACCGTACCTGGCAGGTAAGCCGCAGCTGGTTTAACCAGCATGCCACCGGCAACTTTACCCAATTGCACCGCCTGACGCCGGAAGGTAAAGACGTCATCAGCGGTGCCAGCGATGCGAAGGACATGGGTTGGCTTGACCAGCAGCTGAGCGTAGCCCTTAACCAGCCGGAAACCCATTCCCGGACCTGGACGGCGGAGATGATGAAACGCACCCGCGAGTTCCAGCAAAAAATGCATCTGCATGTGGATGGCATTCCAGGGGAAGATACATTGATGCAGTTAATGCGTGAAACCCATTCCACGCCGAGCGTGCTGATCCAGACCTCCCCGAAAATGCAGGAGAAGAAAGCCTGATGTCTACCCTCTGTCTTGCGGCCCAGCGCAGCTACGCTACCGGGGAGGCGGTCTGGTTTTCGTATCGCCTCCCCAGCCTGAGAAAAATCGTCGGCAACGCCTTTTTATGGATATTGGGTCTGTGCGTCATGTTGACGGCGGGCGTGTACGCGCATACTTACTGGAATCTGCGTCATCCTGCGCCGGAACCGGTAACAAAAGCGAGCGTCGCGAAACCTGAAACGCAGCTTTCTGATATGCACTACGTGTATGTGAGCAAGCCGTTCCCGCATCCACATCCGAAACCCGCACCGGTGCAGGCAGACATCCCTGCCATGCAGGATCTGCCGATTAACAGCGACGATGCCGACTGGCAGCAAGCGCCCGACGGCGCGGAACCGCACGATACGTCGCGGGATACGTTACCCGGCACCGAAGCGCATGATGTCGCGCCCGCCAGTACAGGCAGTGAGGATGCTTCTTTAACCGAGTTGTTTAAGCAGGCGTTAAAAGAACAGGAGCAAGATTATTCGCAAGGCAAAATTCCCGCGCCGCCGGTGGATGAAACGCAGGATAATTCGCAGACGAGAGTGCAACATAACGTGGGATCCCGATCTCCTTTGAGTGAAAAAGGAGATCGGCTGGAATAGTTAGTATTTTTCAGGCAATGTGTTCAGATTAAGGAGTCGACCTTTTTCCACCACAATATATTGACCTTTTTTGAGGTCGGAGAGGATTTTAATGATGGTACTGCGCGCCAGATTGGTATATTCCTGAATATAATCGTAAATATTGATATCACGCTGATGATGAACAATCAGCTCATTAATCTCGTATAAAAACTCGCGCACTACAGAATAAGCGCTGCGGGCAACCAGCACATCGTCACGTTTGCTCAGCATGCAGATGTACCAGGCCAGCACTTTGGTGAGTTCAGGCCATAAATTGTTATCGGTCATCAGCTGCGCGAAGACCTCTTTTTTGATTGAGCGCACCACAGCGTTAGCGCGAATGAGGCCGTACATATGGGTTGCGTTATAGTACATCGACGAGAGGCCAAAAATGCACTGGCCCGTTACCGTGAACATACACAGTTCGTCGGATTCGCGTCGGAATTCAACTTCACCGCTGACGATAATATGAATATATTGTGAATCGGACGTGGAGAGTTTCTGCCATTTCTTTAAGATCTTCTCTTCAAAACCTGATGTAGCAGAAATAATGGCTTCCATTTCATATTGCGGACGTAATTTTTTTGCATAGATGCTTAACATTGTTATACCCGATTTAAGATGTGAAATTTAAAAATGCAGGCATAGGGCAAAAAAGCCTTAAGCCCTGAATATGTTCCTGTGAAATTCTCAATGAGAGAAATAAAGAATAAATGCGATATATTTATTTGCTATATTAATTAGCAAGCTATGTGTCTATCTTAAATCCGGATAATTTTAAGTCAATTAACTAAAAATGAATTGAGTTTGTACTTAAGATTAATCTGAAGAAAATCAGAATGCGTTAAGGCATTCGGGGTAGTCCGAAGGATTACCCCTGCCCGTACTTCTCCAGAAGCGCTTCGGCAATGGCCATCGTTTCGACGTCCGCAATACCGTTCCACAGGTCAGGCCGGAAATGCATCTGGAACGCCGTGATGATGCGCTTTTGCTGCGCAGGGGTGCTGTCAACCGGCACCTCATAGCCATACCGCGCGAGGAGATCGAGTAATGCCCCGGTCTCCACCTGCTGATAGCGCGGACGCCCGTTAATATAGAACGCGACGCGCGCCGGATCGGGCCATGCGCCAATGCCCTGCTGAGCAAGCTGTCGCCACGGGAACAGCGGGCCGGGATCGTCTTTGCGCTGCGGCGCGATGTCCGAATGGGCCACCACGTTTTCAGGTTTGATGTTGTAGCGGGTAATAATATCTTTGGCGAGCGGCACCAGCGCCGCAATTTGCGCAGGCTCAAACGGGGTAAAGCGCTTAACGCCCGACGTTTTTTGCCAGCCGCGGTTCTCAAGCTCAATGCCGACAGACGTATCATTGATGCGGTTTGTGCCGCGCCAGAAGCTAATGCCCGCATGCCAGGCCAGTTCGCTCTCGGGCACCAGCTGCCAGATGCGCGGCTTACCGTCCGGTGCCGGGGGTTTAGCCGGGATCAAATAGTGAGAGCTGACGTTCTTATCCGTCAGCGTGGCCAGCGAGCTGTCAAAATCATCCGCGGTGTAGTGGATAACCAGCACCTTGATGCGAGGGTAAGCCGCCTGAGCCTGATGACGCGTATCCAGCTCGTAGGCACCTTTATCGATGATTCCCTTTTCCGCGGTACATCCTGCCAGCAGCAGCGCCAGCAGGATTGTGGCAAACGAACGCCTCATCGAAGGGTTTTCACCGCCGTACCGCTTACGCTCACCATCAGCATGCTGGCATCTTTCCCGACCGTTTCGTAGTCGATATCAATCCCGACGACCGCATCCGCGCCGAGGGCTTCCGCCTGCTCGCCAAGCTCTTTAAAGGCGATTTCGCGCGCTTTGCGCAGCTCTTTTTCGTATGCACCCGAGCGGCCACCCACGATATCGCGGATACCGGCAAAAAAGTCACGGAAGATATTGGCGCCGAGAATCGCTTCGCCGGTGACCACGCCGCAGTACTCGGTTATTGTCTGCCCTTCCAGGGTTGGCGTTGTTGAAAACTGCATGGTTTCTCTCCTTCTTTAGCGTTCAATGCCTTAGGCACAGCATTATCGGTTCGTTACGCTATGATTGAAAGGATAGTTAATAAATAAGGAAATCAACATGCGCTATTCTGCTTTAACACTTTTAGTGCCCTGCGCGCTGGTGCTCAGCGCCTGTACCACCACGGTCACGCCAGCCTTTAAGGATATCGGTACCCGCAGCGGCCCCTGCATAGAGGGCGGCCCGGACACTGTGGCGCAGCAGTTCTATGATTATCGCATTCAGCACCGCAGCAACGACCTCACCGGGCTACGCCCGTATCTGAGCGATGGCCTGGCAAAACTGCTTAACGACGCCACCCGCGATCCACAGCATAACGCCCTGCTGAAATCCGATCCGTTCTCCAGCCGCACCACGCTACCGGACAGCGCCGAAGTGGCGAGCGCGTCAACCATCCCGAATACGGACGCCCGTAATATTCCGCTGCGCGTGAAGCTGACGCAGGGAACCCAAACCTGGCAGGATGAAGTGCTGATGATCCGTGAAGGTCAATGCTGGGCAGTGGACGACGTACGCTACGTGGGCGGCAGCGTTCATGCCCCGGCAGGCACGCTTCGCCAGTCGATTGAGAATCGCTAAATCCGCCGATATTCCCTGGTAACCCCCGTAAAATGTGCGGCATTTCATGCGGAATGCCGACATTTATACTCGCCGACCTTGCCGTTCGCTATTTTGTGCTATGTTTAAGAGGAAACACGGGTTATATTTAACTTTTAACGCAGAAATATTGCATAACTATTCTGTCAACGGTACTATCTGCGGCCTCAATTGCTATAGATTGCCTGGATGAGTAAAGACTGCCCCGATGAGTATTAAACTAAACGGCATTAACTGCTTCTACGGCGCACACCAGGCGCTGTTTGACATCACGCTGAACTGCCCGGAAGGCGAAACGCTGGTTTTGCTTGGCCCAAGCGGTGCAGGCAAAAGCTCCCTTCTGCGTGTCCTTAATCTGCTTGAAATGCCCCGTTCAGGTACGCTGGCGATTGCCGGTAACCATTTTGATTTCGCGAAGACGCCGTCTGATAAAGCGATTCGTGAACTTCGTCAAAACGTCGGCATGGTCTTCCAGCAATACAATCTCTGGCCGCACCTGACCGTCCTGCAAAACCTGATTGAAGCCCCGTGCCGCGTGCTGGGGTTAAGCAAGGATCAGGCGATCGCGCGCGCCGAAAAGCTGCTGGACCGCCTGCGTCTTAAGCCCTACAGCGACCGCTATCCGCTGCATCTTTCTGGTGGTCAGCAGCAGCGTGTGGCCATTGCCCGTGCGCTGATGATGGAACCCGCGGTACTGCTGTTTGATGAACCCACCGCGGCGCTGGATCCGGAAATCACCGCCCAGATCGTGAGCATCATTCGCGAGCTGGCGGAAACTAACATTACGCAGGTCATCGTCACCCACGAAGTGGAAGTGGCGCGTAAAACCGCCAGCCGTGTGGTCTACATGGAAAACGGCTATATCGTTGAGCAAGGTGATGCGAGCTGCTTCGCGAACCCGCAAACCGATGCCTTCAAAAACTATTTATCTCATTGATTGTGTCAGGGGAAATATAATGAAAAAAGTATTACTTGCCGTGCTGCTTGCTGGCGTTACCCTTTCCGCTACCGCAGCCCAGACCATTCGTTTTGCCACGGAAGCCTCTTACCCTCCGTTTGAGTCCATTGACGCGAACAACAAAATTGTGGGCTTCGACGTGGACCTGGCTAACGCCCTGTGTAAAGAGATCGATGCGACCTGTACCTTCAGCAACCAGGCGTTCGACAGCCTGATCCCAAGCCTGAAGTTCCGCCGTATCGACGCCGTGATGGCCGGTATGGATATCACCCCGGAACGTGAAAAGCAGGTGCTGTTCACCACCCCTTACTACGACAACTCCGCCCTGTTCATTGGTCAGAAAGGTAAATTCACCTCTGTCGATCAGCTGAAAGGCAAAAAAGTCGGCGTGCAGAACGGCACCACGCACCAGAAATTCATTACGGATAAGCATCCGGAAATCACCACCGTTCCGTATGACAGCTACCAGAACGCGAAGCTGGATCTGCAAAATGGCCGTATCGACGGCGTTTTCGGTGATACCGCGGTCGTGACCGAGTGGCTGAAAGCCAACGACAAGCTGGCGCCAGTGGGCGACAAAGTGACCGATAAGGATTACTTCGGTACCGGTCTGGGGATTGCCGTTCGTCAGGGCAACACTGAGCTGCAGCAGAAATTCAACGCTGCGCTGGAAAAAGTGAAGAAAGACGGCACCTACGAAACCATCTACAAAAAATGGTTCCAGAAGTAATTCCTGATGAATGAAATTTTTCCTTTAGCAAGTGCCGCCGGGATGACCGTCGGCCTTGCCGTTTGCGCACTGATTATCGGCCTCGTGCTGGCGATGTTCTTTGCGGTGTGGGAATCCGCGAAATGGTTCCCCGTCGCCTGGACAGGCTCCGCGCTGGTCACCGTGCTGCGTGGGCTACCGGAAATTCTGGTGGTCCTGTTTATCTATTTCGGCTCTTCGCAGCTGCTGCTCACGCTGTCTGACGGCTTCACCCTCAATCTCGGCTTTGCGCAGATCCCGGTGCAGATGCAGATTGATAACTTCGACGTCAGCCCGTTCCTGTGCGGCGTGATTGCTCTCTCCCTGCTCTACTCCGCGTACGCGTCGCAAACCCTGCGCGGTGCGCTGAAAGCCGTGCCGCAGGGGCAATGGGAGTCGGGTCAGGCGCTAGGGTTGTCGAAATCCGCCATCTTTTTCCGTCTGGTGATGCCGCAGATGTGGCGTCATGCCCTGCCGGGGCTCGGCAACCAGTGGCTGGTGCTGCTGAAAGATACCGCGCTGGTGAGCCTGATCAGCGTTAACGATTTGATGCTGCAAACCAAAAGCATCGCCACCCGTACCCAGGAGCCGTTTACCTGGTACATTGTGGCTGCGGCGATCTACCTGGTGATCACGTTGCTCAGTCAGTACATCCTCAAGCGTATTGACCTGCGTGCGACGCGCTTTGAACGGAGACCAGGCTGATGCTTGAATACTTTCCCGAGTTGATGAAAGGGCTGCACACCAGCCTGACGCTGACCGTGGCGTCCATTATCGTGGCGCTGATCCTGGCCCTTATCTTCACCATCATCCTGACGCTGAAAACGCCGGTGCTGGTGTGGATTGTGCGCGGTTACATCACCCTCTTCACCGGTACGCCGCTGCTGGTGCAGATCTTCCTGATTTACTACGGCCCGGGCCAGTTCCCGTCGCTGCAGGACTATCCGGTTATCTGGCATCTGCTCTCTGAGCCGTGGCTGTGTGCCCTGATTGCCCTTTCGCTGAACAGCGCGGCCTATACCACCCAGCTGTTCTACGGGGCGATCCGCGCCATCCCGGAAGGCCAGTGGCAGTCCTGCGGGGCGCTGGGCATGAGCAAGAAAGACACGCTGGCAATCCTGCTGCCGTACGCCTTTAAGCGCGCCCTCTCCTCCTATTCCAACGAAGTGGTGCTGGTGTTCAAAAGTACCTCGCTGGCCTACACCATCACCCTTATGGAAGTGATGGGTCACGGACAGCTGCTGTATGGACGCACCTATGACGTAATGGTGTTCGGCGCGGCGGGCGTGGTGTACCTGGTGGTGAACGGTCTGCTGACGCTGATGATGCGCCTGATCGAGCGTAAAGCGTTAGCGTTTGAGCGCAGAAATTAACCACGCGAATGCATAAAACGGTATTCATAAAGCGGGTAACCTGATGGGTTATCCGCTTTTTTTTGTAACAAACACAATATTTAATCATTTTTATTGCATACAAATTCATTAATTGGCATTGTACATCCAGGCCGCAGACACGGCGCATCAATAAGACAGACGGGAGCATTACAATGAAAAAGTTAGTTCTGGCCGCATTACTCGCCACCTTCGCCGCTGGCGCATCCGCTGCGGATAAAATCAATTTCGGCGTGTCCGCCACCTATCCGCCGTTTGAGTCGCTGGATGCCAGCAACCAGATCGTCGGTTTCGATATCGATCTGGCGAAAGCGCTGTGCAAACAGATGCAGGCCGACTGCACCTTTACCAACCATGCCTTCGACAGCCTGATCCCGTCGCTGAAGTTCAAAAAATACGATGCGGTGATTTCCGGGATGGACATCACGCCTGAGCGCAGCAAGCAGGTCGCGTTCACCGACCCGTACTACGCCAACTCGGCGGTGGTAATTGCAAAGAAAGGCGCTTATACCTCTTTCGATCAGCTGAAAGGCAAACGCATCGGGATGGAAAACGGCACCACGCACCAGAAATACCTGCAGGACAAACATCCGGAAGTGAAAACCGTGGCCTATGACAGCTACCAGAACGCGATTATCGACCTGAAAAATGGCCGTATCGACGGCGTCTTCGGCGATACCGCCGTGGTGAACGAATGGCTGAAAACCAATCCGCAGCTGGGCACCGCAACGGAAAAAGTGACCGATCCACAGTACTTCGGTACGGGCCTCGGCATCGCGGTACGTCCGGATAACAAAGCCCTGCTGGAAAAACTGAACGGCGCGCTGAAAGCGATTAAAGCGGACGGTACGTATCAGAAAATCAGCGAGCAGTGGTTCCCGCAGTAACCTTTTTTGCCGGGTGACCTGGCCTACGGGGGTGGTAGTCTGTAGGCCGGGTAAGGCGAAGCCGCCACCCGGCAATTTCTCAAAGCGGCACAAAGAACCTGAACCGCGCCCCGCTCACCGACTCCATCAGCCTGATCCCGCCGCCGTGCAGCTCCAGCATCCGTTTCACGATTAATAGCCCCAACCCGCCGCGATTCTCTCTCGACGCCTGGGTATTGAGCGCCGACGGCCGCTGGAACAGATCGTCGCGCAGCGAGGCATCCACGCCCGTTCCGCTGTCGGCCACTTCGACCTGCAGCCGTTCATTCTCCTGCCAGACCGCCAGACGAATTTCCCCGCCAGCTGGCGTATGGCGCATCGCGTTATCGAGCAGGTTGGTCACCACGCGTTCGATCATCGACACATCGGCGTTTATCAGCGGCAGCGGCCCCGGCACGTCAATATGCAGATTGACCTCTCGCGTGCGGGCGGTGAGCTCAAACTTCTGCGCCACGTCGGAAATCAGCTCTCCCATCGCGAACCGTTCGCGCTGGGGTTTAATGCCGCCGTGCTCAAGGCGCGCCAGCTCAAACAGCTGCTGCGAAAGATGACGGACTTTTTGCCCCTGACGCAGCGCGGTGGCGAGATACTGCTGGTGCTCCTGCGGCGTCAGCGTGGCGGATTTTAGCGAAAGGGTTTCCAGATAGCCCAGCAGCGAGGTTAGCGGCGTGCGGAGATCGTGCGAAATGTTGGCGATAAACTCCCGGCGCTGGCGATCGCTGTCGGCCAGCTGATCCCACTGGCGGGTGATTTTGCGCGCCAGCTCGATAAAGCTGTTGCGCAGGATTGCCACTTCATCTTTTGCCGCCGCGTCCGGCGTCTGTACCGCCAGCAGCCTGATTGCGCTTATGCTGTCCTGCTCCAGCCCGGCCACTTCCACCGTCAGCTGTTTGACCGGACGCGTAACCCAGTACCAGACCAGCAGCCCTGCCAGCAGCCCAAACAGCGCGACCCACAGCAGTGACCACAGGACGGTACTCCACAGCGCCTTGTGCCAGGCCATTTCCGCCAGAGCGTTTGACTCCTCGCCCTGCAAGATAATGTACAGATAGCCTTTTAGCTCGCCGTCCTGCCGCAGCGGCGTGGCGCTGAAGACTTTTTGATTTTGACTGCGCGGATCGTCGCCCAGTACCGGCATGGCGGTGCCGCTCAGGAAGCTCTGCACCGGCGCCAGGTCGATTTTTTGCCGCTGAATATGACCCGGCGGTGCGGCATCGGCGAGGATATCGCCGTCAGGAGAGATAACGTACAGCTCAACGCTCGGATTAAAGGTCATCAGCCGGCCAAACAGCGGTTTCAGCGCGCTGCGATCGACCCGGCCCTGCGCGTCCAGAATCGGTTCGCGCTGGACGATCTGCTGCGCCAGCCCACCCGACAAACGCTGCACCATCGCGTTACCGTACTGCATGCTGCTGTAGAGCTGTACCGCGCAGGCGACGGTGGCGCAGAGCATCATCAGCAGGATGAAGAGCAGCGTCAGGCGCTGGCTCAGGCTAAAGCGGCGCATCATGATTTGGCTCCGCAAATTTATAGCCCTTGCCCCAGACGGTGCGAATGATCTCCGGCTCGGCGGCGTCCTTCTCAATCTTAATGCGCAGGCGGTTGATGTGGGTGTTAACGGTGTGTTCGTAGCCCTCGTGCTGGTAGCCCCAGACCTGCTCCAGCAGCGCCAGACGGGAAAACACCTCGCCGGGATGACGGGCAAAGAAGTACAGCAGCTCGAACTCGCGCGGGGTGAGGTCCACCACCTGGCCGTGAAGCAGCACGCTGCGCGCCAGCGGATCGATGGTCAGTCCGTGGGCCTGAATGTGTCCGTCGGTTTGCGCCTGCCCCATCGCCTGCTGACGACGAAACAGCGCTTTTATGCGCGCAATTAATTCCTGCACTGAGAACGGCTTAGCCAGATAGTCGTCGGCGCCGGTTTCCAGCCCGGTGATGCGGTCGGTTTCGCTGCTGCGGGCGCTGATGATGATCACCGGCAGGTAGCGCGTCATCTGACGGATGCGGCGGCAAATCTCCAGACCGTCCACGTTGGGCAGCATCAGGTCGAGGATCACCGCATCCCACGGCTGTTTTTCAAGACGCTGCAGGGCGTTGCCCCCGTCGGGCTCGTGGGTGATGGCGTAGCCTTCGTCTTCTAAATTGAGTTGCAGAAGCGCCGCGATATCGTGGTCGTCTTCCACCAGCAGGATCTGCTTCATGAGTAAGCCTTCATTCATTTCTTATGACGTAAGCTTACCTGATTTCGCCGGGATGAAGAGTTCACATTTTGTTTAAGATTTTACGAGCAACGTCAGCACTTCATAGTGCGCGGTATGCGGGAACATATCAAAAAGCTGAACGCGTTCAATGCGATAGCCCGGTAGGTGCGCAATGTCTTTCGCCATGGTCTGCGCGTTGCAGCTGGAATAGATGATGTACTCTGGCGCCATCTGGCTCAGGTAGTCGCACAGCGCATTGCCGATGCCGCGGCGCGGCGGGTTGACCAGCACCAGCTCAGGCACGTTGCCCTGGCCGGTCGCGAACTGCGTGGAGTCCAGCGCCTGGAAGCGCAGGTTCGTTAACCCCAGTTCGGCGGCAGACTGTTTCGCGCAGGCAATCGCTTCGGCAGAGATCTCAATCCCGGTGAGCTGCATCTCCGGCGTCGCGCAGTGCAGGCCAAACCCGCCCACGCCGCAGAACAGATCCCACATGTGGTGAACGTTCAACGCTCGAACCCAGTCGCGGGCGGTAGCGTACAGGCCGCTTGCCACGGTCGGGTTCGTCTGGAAGAAGCTTTGCGGGCGGATCCACAGCGGCACGCCGTTGAAGCTCTCCGCCAGCGCGTGCTGGTCGGTGAAGAAAATCTCTTTCTCCCCTTCCATAATCGCCATATGCACCGACTGAATATTCGCCGTAATGACCTTCAGCTGCGGGAGTTGCGCCTGCAGCCACGGCAGCGCCGCGCGAAGCTGCGCCAGCTTGGTTTCAGAGCGCAGCACAAAGCGCAGCATCATGCCGCCGTCGATCTGGCTTTCGGTCAACAGAAGGTACTTCAGCTCGCCGCGCTTGCGGGCCACGCTGTAGGGCGTTAACCCCGCCCGCGCGATAAACGGCTTAAGCGCCGCAAAGACCGGCGCAAAGGAGGCGGGATACAGCGGGCAGTCGGTTAAGTCTTCCGGCGTGCCGTCGCGGTGCAGCATCCCCAGCAGCGGTTTTTCAACGCTGCCGCTGACCACCATTTTGGCTTTATTACGGAAACCCTGCTCCGGGCCGCTGACGGGTGCGCACCATTCGCCCACCGCGTGCGCTGCCAGCAGCTGTTGCAGGTCGGCCATTTTGGCGGTGAGTTGTTGAGAGACCGGCTGTTCTATCCACTGACAGGAGCGGCAGCGTCCGGCGTCATAGAGTGCGCACTGCATATGAAAACCTTAAGAATCACGAGGGCTGCGATTATACACATTATTGCAGGCGGAAGAACCGCCGACTGGAAGCCGGAACGAAGAGTAGAAAGAGCACCAGCATGTCCGGCAGTTTTTGCATAAACAGCGCGCGCAGGATCTCGCGTTTGGATTCACCGGCAATGCTGAACAGCTCCGGGTAGCCATACCCCAGCGAGGCGGCCCACAGATAGCTCGCCGCGGTAATCTGCGTCAGCAGATAGACCCAGCGCGCCCAGTTGCGCCCTTTGACCAGCGAAAACGCGCAGTAGATCTCGATAAACACCAGCACCAGGCTGCTCAAAAAGACCAGCGTCAGATTCCACGTCTGCACGCTGCGGTGAATGAATTCACCGATGCCGCGCACGCCCAGGGTATTCAGAATCATCAGCACGTCCAGGCAGCGGATCATAATAATGGCGAGCGCCGCCACCTGAACCAGTGCAGGTACGTTAGGACGCGCGTGCGTAATACGTGATTTTTTTAATAATCCCAATGTTTTACTTCCCTGAAAAACAGTGCCGCGTCATGCGCGGCACATCACTGGAAATTTTAAATCCTTCAGCCGCGTCTTGCACGCTGGATATCGCGCACGCGCTGTTTTTCCGCGCGCGCCATCAAATACCAGGCGATAAATCCGACAATTCCGACCACGCCGAGGATGATAGAGGCCAGGGCGTTGATCTCCGGGTTGACCCCCATACGCACGCTGGAGAAGACCAGCATCGGCAGCGTCGTCGCGCCCGGGCCGGAGACAAAGCTGGCGATAACCAGATCGTCCAGCGACAGCGTAAACGCCAGCAGCCAGCCGGAGATCACCGCCGGCATAATCATCGGCAGGGTGATGATGAAAAAGACCTTCAGCGGCGTCGCGCCAAGATCCATCGCCGCCTCTTCAATGGAGCGATCCAGCTCGCGCAGGCGCGAGGAGATCACCACCGCCACGTAGGCCGTACAGAAGGTGACATGCGCCAGCCAGATGGTGAGCATACCGCGATCCGCCGGCCAGCCGATGGCGTGCGCCAGGGCCACGAACAGCAGCAGCAGCGCGAGACCGGTGATCACGTCCGGCATGACCAGCGGCGCGGTGATCATAAAGGCGAAGCCGTTCGAGCCGCGAAAACGCCCGAAGCGCACCATCACCAGCGCGGCGATCGTACCCAGCACCGACGCCATGGTCGCCGCCAGCGCCGCAATGGTCAGGCTCAACCCCACCGCGCTCATCATCGCATCATCGTGGAACAGCTCGCTGTACCAGCGCGTCGACCAGCCTGCCCAGACCGTCACCAGTTTGGAGCTGTTAAACGAGTAGATCACCAGCATCAGCATCGGCGCATACAGGAAGGTAAAGCCGATCACCAGGATCGCAATTCGCCACGGGGAGCGTACTACCGGTAAGTTGTTCATCCGTGATCTCCCATCTGTTTCTGCTGATGCTTGTGGAACCACATGATCGGCACGATCAGCAGCAGGAGCATCACAATCGCCACCGCAGAGGCCACCGGCCAGTCGCGGTTATTGAAGAACTCCTGCCACAGCACGCGGCCAATCATGATGCTGTCCGGGCCGCCAAGCAGTTCCGGGATCACAAACTCCCCCACCGCCGGGATAAAGACCAGCATCGACCCGGCGATGATGCCGCCTTTGGTCAGCGGGACAATGACGCTGAAGAAGGTTTTTAACGGACGCGCGCCGAGATCGAGCGACGCTTCCACCAGCGAATAATCAATACGCGTCAGCGCCGTGTAGATCGGCAGCACCATAAACGGCAGATAGGCGTACACAATGCCGATATAGACCGCGAGGTTGGTGTGCAGGATGGTCAGCGGCTGATCGATAACCCCGAGCCACATCAGGAAGTTATTCAGCACGCCGTTGTTTTTCAGGATCCCCATCCAGGCGTAAACGCGGATCAGGAACGAGGTCCACGACGGCAGGATCACCAGCAGCAGCAGGATGTTACGCGTCGACGGCTTGCTGTGCGCCACCGCCCACGCCAGCGGGTAGCCCATCACCAGACAGCAGAGCGTCGAGATCGCCGCCACCTGCAGCGACTGCAGATAGGCTTCGAAATAGAGCGGGTCGTCGGTGAGCTGCAGGAAGTTGCCGAGATTAAGCGTCAGCGTCAGCTGCCCGTCGGCCCAGTCCAGCAGGTTGGTATAGGGCGGTATCGCCCGCGCCATTTCCGCCAGGCTTATCTTGAAAACAATCAGGAACGGCAGCAGGAACAGCAGGATCAGCCACACGTACGGCATGGCGATCACCAGCTTGCGGCCGTGTTTCATCTGCATGCGCGTCAGTAAACCGGCAATGGCGCCCGGCTTTTCTACGCGGGCTGGAGGTTCAAGTGTGCTCATGATCGCTCCTTATACCGTCAGCACGACGCAACTGTCAGCGTCCCAGCAGAGGCGCACTTCGTCGCCCCAGGTCGGCTGCCCCTTGCGATAGCGATGTTCGTTCTGCAGCTGCGCGCTGAGCATCTGCCCACTTTTCAGGCGCACGTGGTAGATGGACAGATCGCCCAGATAGGCAATGTGCACCACTTCGCCCACGGCAAAGTTATAGCCATCGGCGGGCGGATCCTCACAGAGCATGATTTTCTCCGGACGCAGCGCGACGTAGACCGGCACGTTATCCACCACCGAGTTATCAGGATCGACCTTAAGCGGATGCTGCAGCCCGGGCGATTCGATAACCAGGCCATCCTCCTGACGATCTTTCAGCAGCCCTTCGAAGACGTTAACCGAGCCAATGAACTCCGCGCTGTAGCGGGTAGTCGGATGCTCATAAATCTCTTCCGGCTCGCCAATCTGCACGAACTTGCCGCGGTTCATGATCGCGATACGTCCGGCCATGGTCATGGCTTCTTCCTGGTCGTGGGTCACCATCACGCAGGTCACCCCCACGCGCTCGAGGATATCGACCACTTCGAGCTGCATACGGTCGCGCAGTTTTTTATCCAGCGCGCCCATCGGTTCATCAAGCAGCAAGAGTTTCGGGCGTTTTGCCAGGCTGCGGGCCAGGGCCACGCGCTGGCGCTGGCCGCCGGAGAGCTGGTGCGGCTTACGCTTCGCGAACTCCTGCATGTGCACCAGGCTCAGCATCTCGGCCACGCGCGCGGTAATTTCCGCTTTCGGCAGTTTGTCCTGCTTCAGGCCAAAGGCGATGTTCTGCTCCACCGTCATGTGCGGGAACAGCGCGTAAGACTGGAACATCATGTTGATCGGGCGCTGATACGGCGGCACGCTGGAGAGATCCACGCCATCAAGCATGATCTGCCCGGCAGTGGGCTGTTCAAAACCGGCCAGCATACGCAGCAGGGTCGATTTACCGCAGCCAGAGGCCCCCAGAAGGGCAAAAATTTCGCCTTTAAAGATCGTCAGGCTGACGTCGTCCACGGCATGCTGGCCATCGAAAGATTTGGTGAGGTTACGTATTTCAAGAAGCGGGGTCAGCGCTTTACGGACTTTCGCCTGCGGGCGGGGGATCGCGTCATTCACGGGGTGTTCTCCGGTAGAGATCAAATCATGGTGCAGGCGCACCAGAACGGTGCGCCTGTTGCCGGACACGCTTCGCTTGCCCGGCCTGTGACTCACGGTAACTTATTTACCGCTTTTCACCTTGGTCCACGCGCGGGTACGCACGCGGTCGATTTTTGGATCCTGTACTTTCAGGGTGAAGAGCTTGGCGAACACATCCGCTGGCGGATAGATAGCCGGGTTATTGCGGATCTCTTCGCTCACCAGCGGCACGGAGGCCTTGTTACCGTTCGCGTAGTAAACGTGGTCGCTGATGTGGGCGATCACGTCAGGACGCATCAGGTAGTTGAGGAACTGATACGCTTCGTCTTTGTTTTTAGCGTCAGTCGGCATCGCGAAGACGTCAAAGAAGGCCAGCGCCCCCTCCTTCGGAATGAAGTAAGAGACGTTCACGCCGTTTTTCGCCTCTTTCGCGCGGTTAGCCGCCTGCCATACGTCCCCTGCCCAGCCGATCGCGACGCAGATGTCGCCGTTTGCCAGGTCGTTAATGTACTGGGACGAGTGGAAGTAACGAATGTTTGGACGCAGCTTCAGCAGCAGATCGGTCGCCGGGCCGGTGTAATCATCGGCTTTACTGCTGTTCGGGTCTTTGCCCAGGTAGTTCAGCACGGTGGCGAAAATCTCTTCCGGCGCATCGAGGAAGGAAACGCCGCAGCTTTTCAGCTTCTCAAGGTTTTCCGGCTTCAGCACCACGTCCCAGCTGTCCAGCTTCACGTCCGGGCCCAGCACCGCTTTGACTTTATCAACGTTGTAGCCGATACCGGTAGTCGCCCACAGGTAAGGCATGGCGTATTTGTTGTCCGGGTCATGCTTAGCCACCAGCTTCAGCACTTCCGGATCGAGGTTTTTCCAGTTCGGTAACTTGCTCTTGTCCAGCGGCTGGAAGACGCCTGCCGTCAGCTGACGCTCCAGGAAGCTTGCGGAAGGCACCACGAGGTCAAACCCGGTGCTGCCCGCCATCAGTTTTCCTTCCAGCACTTCGTTGGAATCGAACACGTCATAGACCACTTTAATGCCGGTCTCTTTTTCAAAATTTGCCACCGTGTCCGGCGCAATATAGTCAGACCAGTTATAAACGTGCAGCGTTTTTTGTTCCGCAGCGAGCGTGCCGGCAGAGACGGCCATCAGAGCACCCGCAACCAGACCCGATAACCATTTTTTATTCAAGGCGATCATAGTGTTATTCCTTCTGAAAGCTCGTTAACAAACGAACTAAAACTGTGCAATCTGAAGATATGCAATAATCATGCATAGTTTGTCGCTCTGCCCAAAATAAAAAGAAACCTCTTTACCCGGCAGTTTCCGCTCGCTTTTTTAAGCATCGCAAGAATAACTGTAGCCCGTGTCCCCGGCTATAGCCCAGACGAAAAAACGCCTTTTATCAATTTTTTATGCAGGTTATGTCTACGTGATAAGCCGAAACGGCCTTCAGGGAGGTGAATAATTCTTTAAAGAAAGGTTAAAAGCAGCAGAAAAAATGGCCTTCTGCAGCCGCCATGGCAGCGACTGCGCAAAAGTCAGACAGGCTTAGTGAAGAAAATTGGGAGATGCATCATTATTCTCTGCATCATCTTCCGCGCTATACAGCAGATGGTGTGCATTGGCTTCCATCATCACCATCGAAATTTGCTCTTCGCTCAAGCGCATAAACCAGGCGAACTGCTTGAACGACAGCCCTGCCCCGGAGAATAAAGACTGGCAAACGACCAGTTTTGGCAGATTATCGTCCTGTATGTCGAGAAATGCCTTCACCGTCAAAGAACTGGCATTGATGGCCGACAGGTCGGAGGCCAGCGCCAGCAGCGCGGACGGCTTCACTTCGGCCAGCGCGGAGAAAAGGATCACGTCGTTAATGAGATCGATCTTGGCATCGAAAATGCCGTCGAAATTCTGCATATGAGGCAGATGCAGCGCCTGGCAGGAATCGCATTCGAAGAACGTAATTCCGGCATCATCAAGCCATTGACGTAACGTATCCAGTGTAGGTACGACCTGTAAATCCATCGCGATGCAGCCTCTTTAATAAAAACTTCGCATAGGGTACTCAAAAAGCGCGCGGTAATCCATTTAACCACCCGTTTTCAGACAGTAGCCCGGCGTGGCATGACGCTCGATCCATGAGATCATTTTACCCGCAATATCGACCCCGGTGGTTTTTTCCACGCCTTCCAGCCCCGGCGAGGCGTTCACCTCCATCACCAGTGGCCCCCGCGTCGCCCGCAGAAGATCTACACCCGCCACATCCAGCCCCAGGGTTTGCGCCGCTTTCACCGCAATTTCCCGCTCGCGGTCGCTGATATCGGCCACGCGCGCGACGCCGCCGCGGTGAAGATTAGAGCGGAAGTCGCCCTCTTTCGCCTGACGCTCAATGGCCGCTACCACCTCGTTTCCCACGACGAAGCAGCGGATGTCGCGCCCTTTGGCCTCTTCAATATACTCCTGCACCAGAATGTGGGCATTCAGCCCGCGGAAGGCGTCAATCACGCTCTCCGCTGCCTGACGCGTCTCCGCCAGCACCACGCCAATGCCCTGGGTGCCTTCCACCAGCTTGATCACCAAAGGGGCGCCGCCCACCATGTCGATCAGATCGCTGGTGTCGTCCGGTGAATGGGCAATCCCCGTGACGGGGAGATCGATCCCCTGACGAGCAAGGAGCTGCAGCGAGCGCAGCTTGTCGCGGGCACGGGAAATAGCAACGGATTCGTTGAGCGGATAACTGCCCAGCATCTCGAACTGGCGCAGCGCGGCGGTGCCGTAGTAGGTAATCTGGGAGCCGATGCGGGGGATGACCGCATCAAAATGCGGCAGCTTGCGGCCTTTGTAGTGAATCGACGAGGCGGCCGGGTCGATGTTCATGTAGCAGGACATCGGGTCGAGGATCTCAACCTGATGCCCGCGTTTCGCCGCCGCTTCTCTCAGGCGCTTACATGAATAGAGCGTTCCATCCCGGGACAATATGGCAATTTTCACCCTGCACCTCTCTGAAGACATGGAAAAAGCCTGCGTATCATATACGCAGGCAGGCACAGGATAAATGGACTATCGCGTCGCCCAGCCCTGTTTGTGCAGATAATCAAGAATAAACGGGCGATTTTCTTTAATGATGGTGCGACGAATATGGTCGGTCCAGGTATCACGACGGTTATTGCTGCCGCGCGTCATGTAGTAGTTCGCCAGCTCTTCATCGTATTGATTCAGGACATCCTGATCGACCGGCTGGTAGTGGTTTTCGTGCACCAGCATCGCCGCAGGAATGCGCGGCTTCAGATCCGGGTTATCCGCCGGCCAGCCGAGGCACAGGCCAAACAGCGGCAGCACGTGTTTTGGCAGCTTCAGCAGCTCGGTCACGCTTTCGATGTTATTACGCAGGCCGCCGATGTAGACACCGCCTAACCCCAGCGACTCCGCCGCCGTGAAGGCGTTTTGCGCCATCAGCGCGGTATCCACCACGCCCAGCAGCAGCTGTTCGGCCAGCCCCAGCTCGGCCTCAGGGCAGATCTGCAGATGACGGTTAAAGTCGGCGCAGAACACCCAGAACTCCGCTGCCTGCGCCACATGCTTCTGCCCGCCGGTCAGCGTCACCAGCTGTTCACGCATGGCCGGGTCGGTGATGCGGATAATGGAGGTGCACTGCAGGAAGCTCGAGCTCGAGGTCGCCCTGGCGCTGTCGATGATCGCGTTACGCTGCGCCTCGGTAATCGGCTCATCGGTGAAGTGGCGAATGGAACGGTGGGAACGGAGCAGGTCAATCGTGGGTGTCATCTTGTCTCTCTTTGTCGTGCTTAATACGTATTGCAGCCAGTATAGGCAATGATCTGCGCGATGTAATTGGCGAAACATAGCCTGACTGTATCAAAGCGACAGGCGAAACCTTCTTTAATGGCGGCAGGTTATCGGGCACTATATGTCCTATTCGCCGTCAGGCTTGTTTTTTGAGGAGAGAGAAATGTTTGCAGTAATTTTTGGTCGTCCAGGGTGCCCTTACTGTGTGCGCGCGAAAGAGCTGGCTGAGAAACTGACCGAAGAGCGCGATGACTTCAACTTCCGCTACGTGGATATCCACGCGGAAGGCATCACGAAAGCGGATCTCGAAAAAACCGTCGGCAAGCCGGTTGAAACCGTACCGCAGATCTTCCTCGATCAGAAACACATCGGCGGCTGCACTGACTTTGAAGCTTACGCCAAAGAGCATCTGGGCCTGTTTGCTGCCCAGTAATGAAATGAAAGGACGCCCTCACCGAGAGGGCGTTTTTATTTGTGGTGCCGTCGGTGCTGAAGCAGACTGCGCACAAATAAGTAGCAGAGCGCGCCAAGGGCGCACCAGAATACGGCGCTCATCAACCATGCAAGTTCCTGCCAGAAACTCCGCGTTGATATATAGAGCAAGCGCATCAGCAGCAAACAGAGCGGCGCGGCCAGCATGGCGCCCAGCAGCGGCTTCACCACCTCCCCTTTACGGGAGAGAAAACTGGCAGCAGCCCCCGGCAGCGTAAAAAAGAGCAGCCCCAGCTCCGGATGACCCGACGCCCTGAATGCACCTTTCACGTTAAAAGCAAGCGACATGCATACGACCGTGAACAGCAAAAAGCAGCTGATCACCCCCGCCCAGTTTCGTTTAATGTTCAAACTATCCTCCTGACTTATCTCTATCAAATACTCTTTCGTCGGGTAGACGCCCAGTCAGATAAAGCAATGCGGCAATCCTTGCCAAAGTACGCACAGGGTGATGCGATAATCAGTAGCTGTCAGTAGCTAATGCGATTAAACTACACGCCAGCTAATGTTTTAGGGAATAAAGCAGGAAACAGGGAGCGTTAACGTCTTTCCCTGACCCAGAAAACAGTAGCCCAAAAAGTCCTTTCATTCAACAACTTACTGGTAAACAAGAAGTTAGCCTCCGTGAATATAAACGTCGCAGACTTGTTAAATGGGAATTACATCCTGTTATTATTTGTGGTACTGGCGCTGGGCCTTTGCCTGGGTAAATTGCGCCTGGGTTCAGTTCAACTTGGTAATTCCATTGGCGTTTTAGTCGTCTCCTTATTATTAGGCCAGCAGCACTTCAGCATTAACACGGACGCGCTCAACTTAGGTTTTATGCTGTTTATTTTTTGTGTTGGCGTGGAAGCGGGACCGAACTTTTTTTCAATTTTCTTCCGCGACGGCAAAAATTATCTGATGCTGGCGCTGGTGATGGTCGGCAGCGCGCTGCTGATCGCGTTAGGGCTGGGTAAACTGTTTGGCTGGGATATCGGGTTAACGGCCGGTATGCTGGCAGGCTCCATGACCTCCACCCCCGTGCTCGTGGGTGCCGGTGATACCCTGCGCCATTCCGGCATGGCCGGCGCACAGCTTTCTACCGCGCTCGACCACCTGAGCCTCGGCTACGCCCTGACCTATCTGATTGGTCTGGTGAGCCTGATCGTTGGCGCACGCTACCTGCCAAAACTGCAGCATCAGGATCTGCAGACCAGCGCCCAGCAAATCGCCCGCGAGCGCGGTCTGGATACCGATTCCAAACGTAAAGTCTATCTCCCGGTGATCCGCGCCTATCGCGTCGGGCCAGAGCTGGTGGCATGGGCTGACGGTAAAAATCTGCGCGAGCTGGGGATTTACCGCCAGACGGGCTGCTACATCGAACGTATCCGCCGCAACGGCATTCTGGCGAACCCGGACGGCGACGCGGTGCTGCAGATGGGCGACGACATCGCGCTGGTGGGTTACCCGGACGCCCACGCCCGTCTCGACCCGAGCTTCCGTAACGGCAAAGAGGTGTTCGACCGCGACCTGCTCGACATGCGTATCGTCACCGAAGAGATCGTGGTGAAAAACCATAACGCCGTGGGCCGCCGCCTGGCGCAGCTGAAGCTGACCGACCACGGCTGCTTCCTCAACCGCGTGATCCGCAGCCAGATTGAGATGCCTATCGACGACAACGTGGTGCTCAACAAAGGCGACGTGCTGCAGGTCAGCGGCGACGCCCGCCGCGTGAAAACCGTGGCCGACCGCATCGGCTTTATCTCCATTCACAGCCAGGTCACCGACCTGCTGGCCTTCTGCGCCTTCTTTATCGTTGGCCTGATGATCGGGATGATCACCTTCCAGTTCAGCAACTTCAGCTTCGGCATCGGTAATGCCGCCGGTCTGCTGTTCGCCGGGATCATGCTGGGCTTCCTGCGAGCGAACCACCCGACCTTCGGCTACATTCCGCAGGGTGCGCTGAACATGGTGAAAGAGTTCGGTCTGATGGTCTTTATGGCGGGCGTGGGCTTAAGCGCGGGCAGCGGGATTGGTCACAGCCTCGGCGCCGTCGGCTGGCAGATGTTGGTTTCCGGACTTATCGTCAGCCTGGTACCGGTGGTGATCTGCTTCCTGTTCGGTGCCTACGTGCTGCGCATGAACCGCGCCCTGCTCTTCGGGGCGATGATGGGGGCGCGTACCTGTGCGCCTGCCATGGAAATCATCAGCGATACTGCGCGCAGCAACATCCCGGCGCTGGGCTATGCGGGCACCTATGCTATCGCTAACGTGCTGCTGACGCTGGCGGGTACGCTGATTATCATCATCTGGCCAGGACTCGGATAACTCCTAAGAATGCGCGTGGCGGAAAATATTTTTGTTACGTGCAGAACTTTTTTATCAGGGGGCAGTCATAACTAGTGCCACTGCTTTTCTTTGATGTCCCCAATTTGTGGAGCCCATCAACCCCGCCGTTTTGGTTCAAGGTTGATGGGTTTTTTGTTGCCTGAAATTCCCCCTCCTCTAATCTCACCTTCTCTCTTGCCACCAAAACATATATGATTAAACATATATAAAAATCACACCTGCAGGAACTCCCATGCTCCACCCACTCCAGCTCTTCAAAACCCTCTCCGACGAAACGCGGCTCGCCATCGTCATGCTGCTCCGTGAAGCGGGCGAGCTGTGCGTCTGCGATCTCTGCGCCGCCACCGCCGAATCTCAGCCGAAGGTCTCACGCCACATGGCCCTGCTGCGCGAGTCCGGGCTGGTGATCGACCGTCGCGAGGGCAAATGGGTCCATTACCGTCTCTCTCCCAACATGCCCGCGTGGGCGGCAACCGTTATCGACACCAGTTGGAACTGCCTGCGGGAAGAGACGCGTCTGAAGCTGAAAAACCGACTTCCGGGCTCGTGCTAACCCAAACATATTCACAAAAACAGATATAACGGAGTAAGCAATGTTTCTGGCAGGGGCTATTTTTCTGTTTACGCTGGTACTGGTCATCTGGCAGCCCAGAGGGCTCAGTATCGGCTGGAGCGCGACCATCGGCGCCATGCTGGCGCTGATCAGCGGCGTGATCCACGTAAACGATATTCCGGTCGTGTGGAATATCGTCTGGAACGCCACGGCAACGTTCATTGCCGTCATCATCATCAGCCTGCTGCTGGATGAGTCCGGCTTTTTCGAGTGGGCGGCGCTGCACGTTGCCCGCTGGGGAAACGGTCGCGGGCGATTGCTGTTTACGTATATCGTGCTGCTGGGCGCAGCCGTCGCGGCGCTGTTTGCCAATGACGGTGCGGCGCTGATCCTGACGCCTATCGTTATCGCCATGCTGCTGGCGCTAGGGTTCAGCAAGCAGGCCACGCTGGCGTTTGTGATGGCGGCAGGTTTTATCGCCGATACCGCCAGCCTGCCGCTGATTGTGTCGAACCTGGTCAACATCGTCTCGGCAGACTTCTTTAAGCTGGGTTTCAGCGAATATGCTTCGGTGATGATCCCGGTGGATATCGCCGCAATTGCCGCAACGCTGGTGATGCTGCATCTCTTCTTCCGTAAGGAAATTCCGCCGGAATATGACCTGGCAAAACTCCGCGAACCCGCGCGGGCCATTCACGATCTCCCCACGTTCAGAACGGGCTGGATCGTCCTGCTGCTTCTGCTCGTCGGTTTCTTCGTGCTGGAGCCTCTGGGTATTCCGGTCAGCGCCATTGCGACCGTCGGCGCGCTGATTTTGTTCGCCGTCGCAAAACGCGGACATGCAATAAACACCGGAAAAGTGCTGCGCGGCGCACCGTGGCAAATCGTCATCTTCTCGCTGGGGATGTATCTGGTGGTGTATGGCCTGCGCAATGCCGGGCTGACGGAATATCTCTCAGGTGTACTGAATAGCCTGGCCGGACACGGATTATGGGCCGCCACGCTGGGAACCGGGTTCATCACCGCGTTCCTGTCTTCCATAATGAACAATATGCCCACGGTGCTGATTGGCGCGCTCTCCATTGACGGCAGCACGGCAACTGGGTTGATCAAGGACGCGATGATTTACGCCAACGTGATTGGCTGCGATCTGGGGCCGAAAATCACGCCTATCGGCAGCCTCGCCACCCTGCTCTGGCTCCACGTGCTGGCGCAGAAAAACATGACGATTACCTGGGGCTACTATTTCCGGACGGGCATCATCATGACGCTGCCGGTCCTGTTTGTGACGCTCGCCGCGCTGGCGCTACGTCTCTCCTTCACACTGTAATGAGCCACTGATATGAGCCACATCACCATTTACCACAACCCCGCCTGCGGCACCTCGCGCAACACGCTGGAGATGATCCGCAACAGCGGCACGGAGCCAGAGATTATCCTCTATCTGGAAACCCCGCCATCGCGCGATAAGCTGACCGCCCTGATTGCCGATATGGGCATTTCGGTACGGGATCTGCTGCGTAAAAACGTGGAGCCCTATGAGCAGCTCGGCCTTGCCAAAGATAACTTCACCGACGACCAGCTAATCGAGTTTATGCTGCAATACCCGATTCTGATTAACCGTCCGATCGTGGTCACGCCGCTGGGCACCCGCCTGTGCCGTCCGTCTGAAGCCGTCCTCGACATCCTGCCTGATGCGCAGAGAGGGGCATTTACAAAAGAGGATGGCGAAGCCGTCGTAGACGCCAGCGGGAAAAAAATCTTGCCAAAGTAACCCATTGATAATGGCACGGTAAGATCTGCCAACCGCATGCCCCACCCAACGGCTGAGTTGCATCAGCCGAAACCCGGCACATACTTTTGAGGGTTAAGTCTGGTGAGGATATGCGGGTATGGGCTTTAAAAACAAAACCGCCGTCATCTTCGGCGGCAGCGGCGCTATCGGCAGCGCAACTGCGCACGCTCTGGCGCGTGAAGGAGCGGATGTATACCTCGCCGCACGTGACCACACCAGGCTGGAGCAGGTCGCCAGCCGTATTCGCGCAGCGGGCGGTTCTGCCAGCACGTTTATTTTCGATGCGCTTGAGGAGTCCTCGCCGCTCCCCGACCTTGCCCGCATTGATATCGTCGTCAACGCCACGGGCTTTATGCACGATCAGGGCAAACGTCTTGAGGCATTAACGCTCGGCGAATTCCGTCAGGGCTTCGACCCTTTCCTGGCCGCGTACTTTAACATTGCGAAAGCCGTGTCATCCCGCATGGGCGGCGAGCATGGCGGGACCATAATTACCGTCGTCGCCCCCGCCGCAAACATGGCGATGGCGGGCCACCTCGGACATATCGTCGGCTGCGCGGGAACGGAAGCCTTTACCCGGGCGCTTGCGGCTGAGCTGGGGACTCAAAATATTCGTGTAATGTGTCTTCGCTCGCACGCAATAGCCGACGCGGTGCAGGCGGGTTCGTATGTGGGCGCCATTTTCGCCGCCAAGGCGCAGGCGATGGGTATTACGGTCGGGCAGTTTCTCGGCGGCGCCGCGCAAAGCACCCTGACGCATCGCCTGCCGACGCTGGCGCAGGTAGCAGACACGATTGCGTTTTTGGCTTCAGATGCGGCCAGCGCCATCACGGGAACCACAGTCAATATGACCGCCGGTGCAACCTAGCTCTCGCCCGCAATCCTGCCCACCATGGCCCGGATCTCTTCGCGGGTTAAGGGCGTCCGGTCAGTGACGTAGTGCAACGTCATCCCTTCGATAAACGCATCCAGCGCGCGGGTGGTGACCGGGTCGAACCACTGCTCCAGCGTGGTCTGGCTCATCTTCATCCAGTCCTGCATCACCGTTTTGAGCGCCGCGCTGCGGTGCATAAAAGCGTAAAGCTGATACATCAGCGCCATGTTGTGCGGCGTGGTCACCTGCGAGCTGTGGATCAGAGTAGTGATGGATTCGCACGCCATTTCCGGCCCGGTGACGCCGGCAAAGAAATCCCGGTACTGCTGCGACATCTGGCGGGTAAACCACGTGAAGGCCTCCTCCAGCAGCGGCTCCATACCGTCGAAATAGTAGGTCATCGACCCCAGCGGCACGCCCGCACAGGTGGCGATTTTACGGTGCGTGACGGCGTGGATCCCGTGCTCGGCAATGGTATCGAGCGTTGCCTGCAGGATCTTCTCCCGGCGATGCGGATCGTTCGGTGGTCTGCTCATAAATTCCTCACGTGGTTTGTGTACAAATGTACACAAACTTGCTAGTGTTGTCGCTATTGTTGTACTTCTGGTGCTACCCCAATGACGCTGACCTCTCCCCGTAAAGCCCTGCAGCTCCGCCTGTGGGCGCTGTTTATGTTCTTCTTCATTCCCGGCCTGCTGATGGCCTCCTGGGCCACGCGCACCCCCGCCATTCGCGATATTTTGTCCGTTTCTACCGCTGAGATGGGCATCGTGCTGTTTGGCCTGTCGATAGGCTCCATGAGCGGCATTCTCTGCTCTGCCTGGCTGGTTAAGCGCTTCGGTACGCGGGCGGTGATCCGCACTACCATGTGCTTCGCGGTGTTCGGGATGATCGTGCTGAGCGTGGCGCTGTGGTTTGCCTCACCGGTGCTGTTTGCGCTGGGGTTGACGGTGTTTGGCGGCAGCTTCGGCTCGGCGGAAGTGGCGATAAACGTTGAAGGGGCGGCGGTCGAGCGCGAGATGAACAAAACCGTGCTGCCGATGATGCACGGCTTTTACAGTCTCGGCACGCTGGCCGGTGCCGGCGTGGGGATGGCGCTGACCGCCACCGGCGTGAGCGCCAATCTGCATATTCTGCTGGCGGCGCTGGTGTGCATTATTCCGATTCTGACCGGCATCCGGGCCATCCCGGACGGTACCGGCAAAAACTCCGCTGACGAACAGCACTCGGCCGAAAAAGGGCTGCCCTTCTACCGCGACTTCCAGCTGATGCTGATCGGCGTGGTGGTGCTGGCGATGGCGTTCGCGGAAGGGTCCGCCAACGACTGGCTGCCGCTGCTGATGGTGGACGGCCACGGCTTTAGCCCGACCTCCGGCTCGCTGATTTACGCCGGGTTTACGCTGGGGATGACCGTCGGACGCTTCACCGGCGGCTGGTTTATCGACCGCTACAGCCGCGTGGCGGTAGTGCGCGCCAGCGCCCTGCTCGGCGGCCTGGGCATCGCGATGATCATCTTTGTCGATGTGGACTGGATTGCCGGCGTCTCGGTGATCCTCTGGGGGCTGGGCGCGTCCCTCGGCTTCCCGCTGACCATCTCAGCCGCCAGCGACACCGGCCCGGATGCCCCGACGCGCGTCAGCGTAGTGGCAACCACGGGCTATCTCGCCTTCCTGGTCGGGCCGCCGCTGCTCGGCTTCCTCGGTGAGCACTACGGACTGCGCAGCGCCATGCTGGTGGTATTAGGGTTGGTGATCGTCGCGGCGCTGGTGGCGCGCGCGGTGGCAAAGCCGGAAACGAATCAAACGACACTGGAGAAGGGATATGAGCGTTAAACTGATCGCCGTCGACATGGATGGTACTTTTCTGAACGATGCCAAGACCTATAATCGCCCGCGCTTTCTGGCGCAGTACGCCCGCATGAAGGCGCAAGGCATTCGCTTTGTGGTCGCCAGCGGCAACCAGTACTACCAGTTAATCTCCTTTTTCCCGGAGATTGCGCATGAGATTGCGTTCGTCGCCGAGAACGGCGGCTGGGTCGTGAGCGAAGGTGAAGATGTCTTTAACGGTGAACTGTCGAGAGCCCATTTCGACACGGTCGCGAACGTCTTAAGCGACGTGCCGGGTATTGAGATCATCGCCTGCGGGAAGAGCAGCGCCTACACGCTGAAATGCTATGACGAGGGCTTTAAGGATATCGCGGCGAAGTACTATCACCGTCTGGAAATGGTGAGTGATTTTGACAACCTGAACGATATTTTCTTCAAGTTCGGACTTAACGTGTCTGACGATGAAATTCCGCGGATTCAGGCGCTGCTGCATGAAAAGCTGAGCGACATCATGGTGCCCGTCACCACCGGTCACGGCAGTATCGACCTGATCATCCCCGGCGTGCATAAAGCCAACGGTCTGCGGATCCTGCAAAAGCGCTGGGGCATTGACGACAGCGACGTGGTGGCCTTTGGGGACAGCGGCAACGACGTGGAGATGCTGCGTCAGTCCGGGTTCAGCTTTGCGATGGCGAATGCCAGACCGCATATTAAAGCGGCGGCGCGTTTTGAAGCACCGCATAATAACGATGAAGGCGTGCTGGATGTGATTGATAAGGTGCTGAACGGGGAGGCGCCGTTTAATTGACCGCGTGCGGTCTGGTGCCCTCACCCCTCACCCTGGCCCTCTCCCCAAAGGGGAGAGGGAAAAAAGATTATGGTTGCAGGGCGTTCCCGACGCGTTTGTCCTTCAGGAACACCACCATCAGGCCAACCCACAGCACGCCGTTGGCGAGGTTAAACAGGCTGAACAGCCCGTTGCCGCCCATCGCGTAGGCATGCTTGCTCACCTCGATACCGACGGTAAAAATCAGCATCTGCAGCATCCCCATCGCCGCTGACACCGTGCCTTTACTCATCTCGCTGGCAAACAGCGTCAGGCGCACCAGCCCGGCGTTCGCCACGCCAATTCCGAAGGCGTAAATGCTCAGCCCTGCAGTCATCCATAGGTAAGCGTGGGATGACGCGACGGTCGCCACCGCTGCCAGAATCAGCCCTGCCGCAATCGGCCAGCCGCCCATGATAATCAGTGAACGCACGGTGCGTCGTGACGTCAGACGTGCCAGCACCAGGTTCCCGATAATCAGCGCGCCAAAGATCGGCACCTGCAGCAGACCATACTCATAGCTGCTGAGCTTTTCACCGCTGATGATAATAACAGGCGACTGGGCAATCCACGCCAGCAGCGGCAGGCTAACGAACCCGGTCGCCAGCGCGCCCGCCACAAAGCGGCCATTCTTCAGCACTTCTTTGTAATCCCGACCCAGCTCTTTCAGCGAGAGTTTCTCGCCGATGCGGGTGGCCGTTTCCGGCATCGCACGGTGCAGGCCAAAGAACGCGAAGGCGGCGAGAAGCGCAAAGAGCACAAACATCCCTTCCCACGGCGCAACGTGCACCCACGCGGCCCCCACCAGCGGCCCGAGTAAGGGGGCGATAAGCGCCACGTTCGCCATCAGCGCGGTAATTTTGATGCACACCGCCTCTTCAAACGACTCCTGAATGGCGGCATACCCCACGGCGCCGATAAAGCACAGGCTCACCCCCTGCAGGAAGCGCAGCAGGGTAAATTGTTCAATGTTTTGCGCCAGCAGCGTGGCAAGACAGGTGACGATAAACCACACCACGCCCGTCAGCATCACCGGACGACGGCCAATACGATCCGACAGCGGACCTAACAGCCACTGCAAAAACATGCCGCCGGCCAGATAGGCGGTCATGGAGGTCGGTACCCACTCGATTCCCGCGTTGTACTGCGCCACTACGGCCAGCATACCGGGCTGGATCATATCGTTGCCGATATAGGTAGAAAATTCGTAGAGCACCAGACACAGAGGGAAAAGCAACGCCTGACGACCCAGACGTGAACCAGAAGAAGAACGGTTTAACATGCAATCTCTTTATAATGACAAAATCGCGACGAGTTTAATGAAATGCCGCAGCCCGAGATAGTGATTTATCGAGGATAAACAGAAATAAAGCACATATCGTCTTCGTTTAAGGTTTCCTTAAGTTGACAGATTTATGATAGCCCCATTACTCGTCAACGACCCCAAATTATGGCACTCACTTCCAGCCGTTCAGAATTGTCTAACTTACAGACAAATAAGACAAAACGACTTTACCGCTTGCCGGGCCGCTTTTATGGTTATCAGCTTTTCGTACTGGTCGTCCTTGCCGTGCTTTTCACGTGGTTATCACGCAATGAAGCGCTCGACAGATGGATCACCGGTTTTTGGTATGACGCGGCAACGCAGAGCTTTCCACTGCAGAAAGATCATCTGCTGGATCTGCTGAACCACCGTCTGGCGAAGTACATTGCCATCGCCTTAGGTGCCGTGGCGCTGTTTTACGGCGCTTACAAGCGTAACGCAAGGCTGGTCACGGCGGCGCTGCTGATGGGCGTTGGTGCGCTGGTGGTAGGCGTGCTGAAAAGCGTGAGCCATCACAGCTGCCCGTGGGATCTGGTGGAATATGGCGGTAAAGCTGTCTCTTATCCCCTGTTCAGCGCCGTCCCTGCTGACAGCGGTCCGGGGCGCTGCTTCCCCGGCGGTCACGCCTCCAGCGGCTTTATGGTGATGGGGCTGTTTTTTGCCTTCTGGCGCGAGCGTCCGCGTCTCGCCTGGTCCTTCGTCGCGCTGGGCGTGGTGTTAGGCCTGGTGATGGGCTACGGCCAGATCATGCGCGGGGCGCATTTTTTCTCTCACAACCTGTGGGCTGGGTGGTGGGTCTGGTTTTCTCAGGTGGTGGTCTACGGCCTTATTTCCACCCGGTTTGCTAAAGAGTGATAACGCTATGTTAGAGAATCTGAATTATCAGCTGTTTTATCTGATCAACGCCACCCCGGCCTCGCCTGAGTGGATGATCGACTTTGCCACCTTCCTGGCAAAAGATCTGATCAGCATCGTGCCCGCGCTGGCCGCCATCCTCTGGCTGTGGGGACCTCGTAGCCAGGTGAAAGCGCACCGCCAGCTGGTGATCAAAGTGGCGATGGCGCTGGGCGTGAGCGTTCTGGTGAGCTTCGCACTGGGTCATGTGTTCCCGCACCCCCGTCCTTTTGTGGCTCACGTGGGCTATACCTTCCTGCACCACGCGCCGGATGACTCGTTCCCGAGCGATCACGGTACGGTGATCTTCACCTTCGCACTGGCTTTCCTGTTCTGGCATCGCCTGTGGTCTGGTGCGGTCCTGATGGTGGCAGCCCTGGCAATCGCCTGGTCTCGCATTTACCTGGGTGTTCACTGGCCGCTGGATATGGTGGGCGGTTTCCTGGTCGGGCTGATTGGCTGCGTGAGCGCGGCTATCCTGTGGAGTCTCTTCGGTGAAGCGCTCTACCGCACGCTGTCTTCACTCTATCGTGCCATTTTCGCTATCCCGATCCGCAAAGGCTGGATACGTGACTAACCCCAACCTGACAGGTTACACTTGAACCCCCGCCCTGCGGGGGTTCACTTTTTTATCCCGAGGAACTATGGAAACACGTCGCGATGACCGCATTGCTCAGCTGCTACAGGCGCTGAAGCGCAGCGATAAGCTGCATCTTAAGGAAGCCGCCAACCTCCTCGGCGTCTCAGAGATGACCATTCGTCGGGATCTGAATAGCGAGAGCGCGCCCGTCGTGCTGCTGGGCGGGTATATTGTGCTTGAGCCGCGCAGCGCCAGCCATTATCTGATCAGCGACCAGAAGACGCGCCTGGTGGAAGAGAAACGCAAAGCCGCGCGGCTTGCAGCCTCACTGGTACAGCCGCACCAGACGCTGTTTTTTGACTGCGGTACCACTACGCCGTGGATTATCGAGGCCATCGACAGCAGCATTCCGTTCACCGCCGTCTGCTACTCCCTGAACACCTTTCTGGCGCTTCAGGAGAAACCCGAGTGCCGGGTGATCCTATGCGGCGGCGAGTTTCACGCCAGCAACGCCATCTTTAAGCCGCTTAACCTGCAGGACACGCTCAGCAATCTCTGTCCGGATATCGCGTTTTATTCCGCCGCCGGCGTTAATGTGCGCCAGGGCGCGACCTGCTTTAATCTGGAAGAGCTGCCGGTGAAGCACTGGGCGTTGAGCGCCGCGCAGTACCATGTGCTGGTAGTCGATCACAGCAAGTTTGGTAAGGTACGTTCGGCAAGAATGGGCGAGCTTGCGCAGTTCGATGCCATCGTCAGCGATTGCCGCCCGGACGACGAGATCGTGGCCCACGCGAAGGCGCAGCAGGTGAAGTTGATGTATTAAACGGGGTGCGGTCTGGTGCTCTCACCCCGGCCCTCTCCCACAGGGAGAGGGAGAAAACCCATCGAGTTTAGCTAAACCAGCTGCCAAACCACCCGTGGAATTTCATCATCACGAAATCCCACATCCGGCTGAAGAAGCCACCCTCTTCCACCGCTTCCATCACAATCAGCGGACGCTGTTCAATCGACTTACCGTTGAGCTGGAAATCAATGGTTCCGACCACCTGGCCTTTTTTCAGCGGCGCGGTGAGCTGCGGGTCGGTCAGGGTGTAGCTGGCTTTCAGGTTTTTCAGCTGACCGCGCGGAATGGTCACCGAGCCCGCCTCACCCGCGCCCAGGTTCACTTCGCTCTTGTCGCCAAACCAGACGCGTTGGCTGACGAACGTGGCATCCGGTTTAATCGGCGTCACGGTTTCATAGAAGCGGAAGCCCCAGGTCAGCAGTTTTTCTGATTCATTAAAGCGAATACGGTCGGTTTTGGTGCCCAGCACCACCGAAATCAGGCGCATATCGCCCTGGGTCGCGGAGGCCACCAGGTTATAACCGGCACCCGCCGTGGTGCCGGTTTTCATCCCGTCCACATTGACGTTGCTGCTCCACAGCAGGCGGTTGCGGTTCGGCTGGCGGATTTTGTTGAACGTAAACTCTTTCTCTTTGTGGATCGCGTATTCATCCGGCACGTCGTGGATCAGCGCTTTCCCCAGCAGCGCCATGTCGCGCGCGGTACTGAACTGTCCCGGCGAATCCAGACCGTGAACCGTTTTAAAGGTCGTATTGGTCAGGCCCAGCTTTTGCGCGTAGCCATTCATCAAACCAATGAAAGAATCCTGGCTGCCGGCAACATAATCGGCCAGCGCGATGCACGCATCATTTCCCGACTGAATAATTACCCCTTTGTTCAGATCGGAAACGGAAACCTGATCGCCCGGCTTCAGGAACATCACCGATGACCCGCGCAGCGCCGGGTTGCCGGTCGCCCACGCGTCCTTACCGATGGTCACCATATCGTTCAGCTTAATCTTGCCCGCTTTTAACGCCTGGCCCACCACATAGCTGGTCATGATTTTGGTCAGGCTTGCCGGATCGAGTTTCTCATCCGCATTCCCTTCCGCCAGCACTTTACCGCTGGAATAATCCATCAGGATCCAGGCGCGCGCATCCACAGGCGGCGCTTCGGGCGCAGCCTGTTCAGCTGCGTAGAGCGTTGGTGCAAACAGGAAAATAAGCGCAGAGCCGGTCGCCAGGCTGCGCAGAGAAGTCATTTTACGCGTCATAAATGCCACCCGAGTGTCCATTCAAAAATTACGTCACATCACCGTGTCGCAAGAAGCGATGAGTAATAGCGCACTAAAACGGTTAAAGAAACCCAACGAGGGTAAAGTTATTAAAGTTTATGCAATAACATTCAGATACGCTTTGATTAAGACGATTTTTTTGTCTTCTGTTGCGTAATTGTTAGGTTTATCTCACCATGGCGAAAGGCTGACTCGGATTCACATCTCATCGGGAGTAAATATGATTACGCTGTGGGGCAGAAATAATTCGACCAACGTTAAGAAAGTGCTCTGGACGCTGGAAGAGCTGGATTTACCGTTCAATCAAATCATGGCTGGCATGTCGTTCGGCGTGAACAAAGAGGCAGACTATCTGGCCATGAACCCGAACGGTCTGGTGCCGCTGCTGCGCGATGATGAAACAGACGCGACGCTTTGGGAGTCCAACACCATTGTGCGTTACCTCGCCGCGCAGTACGGTCAGGGCCGTCTGTGGGTTGAAAACCCCGCCCGGCGCGCTCAGGGCGAAAAGTGGATGGACTGGGCAAACCAGACGTTATCCCCGACCCACCGCGTGATCCTGATGGGGCTTATCCGCACGCCGGAAGCTGAACGCGACTATCCCGCAATTCACGCCGCGCAGGATGCCTGCGAAAATCTGTTTGCGATGATGGATGACGAGCTGGCGAAGCACGCATGGTTCTCCGGCGAGGCGTTCGGCACAGGCGATATCGCCGTGGCGCCGTTCGTCTGGAACCTGACCAACATGGGTCTGAAGTGGACGCCGCGCCCTCACCTTGAGCGCTGGCTTAAACAGCTGAGCGATCGCCCGGCGTACCGCAACGTGGTGATGATCCCGGTCACCTGATTACGCTCCGGACGGGCTGACTTTCAACAGCTGCCCGTCCGTCTCGTCGGTCAGGACATACAGATACCCATCCGGCCCGACCCGCACATCGCGAATACGCTGGTCCCGGTCGCCCAGAATGCGCCCGTCCTCCGTCACCTTGTTTCCCTCCACGCTCAGCACGATCACGTCCTTCTCCTTCAGCGCCCCAATAAACAGCTTGTTTTTCCACTGCGGGAAAACGTCGCTGTTGTAGAACGCCATGCCGCTCACCGCGGGTGAGACTTTCCAGACGAACAGCGGCTTCTCGGTGCCCTCAACGTGCTCGCCTTTGGCTTCCGGGATTTTCAGGCCGCTGTAGTTAATGCCGTGCGTGGCCAGCGGCCAGCCGTAGTTCTTACCTTTCTCCGGAATGTTGATCTCATCCCCGCCGCGCGGGCCATGCTCGTTCAGCCAAAGCGTGTCGCTCCAGGGGTTCATCGCCATCCCCTGCGGGTTGCGAATGCCGTAAGACCAGATTTCGGGCCGCGCGCCGGGGGTATTCACAAAGGGGTTATCCGACGGGACTTTCCCGTCTTCGGTGAGGCGCACCACTTTACCCTGCAATTTATCCAGATCCTGCGCCGTCGGACGCTGATTGTTCTCGCCGAGTCCGATAAAGAGAGAACCTTTGCCGTCAAACACCAGTCGTCCACCAAAATGGTTCCCGGTGGAGAGTTTCGGCATCTGGCGGAACACCACCTGGAAGGCTTCAATACGCGTAAAATCGTCGCTTAGCCGGCCATAGCCCACCGCCGTCCCGGCTTTGCCGTCACTCCCTGCTTCGGCGAAGCTCAGCCAGACGCGGCGTGATTTTTCAAAATCCGGGGCGAGGACCACGTCCAGCAGCCCTCCCTGACCGTTTGCCCAGACCTTCGGCACGCCGATAATCGGATCGGACACCCCTTTTCCGTCCTGCCAGCGTTTGAGCTGACCGTCCTTCAGGGTCACCAGCAGGCCTTGATTGTCCGGCAGAAACGCCAGAGACCAGGGGTGATCGAGTTTATTTTGCAGCACCTCGACCTTGACCGCCTCTGGCGCAGCAAGAAGCGAAAATGGAATGAATAACGCAGGCAGGAAAATCAGCGAGGATCGAGGCATAACGCGCTCCTTTATCGGCATATGGCATAAAGGTTAGCCACTGCATCCGGGCGCGTTACCACTTTTACAAAAGCTTAATCAGAAGGGGGAGTTGCCTCCCCCGGGATCAGTGCTGTTCAAGCTGTTTGTGCTCGTTCAGACACATGATGCATAGAGAGAGCGTTGTCAGGCAGTTTTCAAGCTTCTCCGCGTTTACGGCGATAAAGTTCGGGCAGTCGTGGCGTCCGTTCATCAGACACACCCCTGCTATGGAGAGCACCTCGGCGGCGCGGCGCAGCGCTATTTCTTCACTTTCGCCGCCGTTCGCCTTCAGGGTCGGTGCTTTTTCACGCATGAAATTACACAGTTCAAACAGGTTATCACGCAGATGTTCGCTTTCGCTGACTGACATATACCCTTTTGCCTTCCTCAACTGCAGGTACGCGGCCAGGTCGATTCGGGCGTTGATCAGCTTGTTCAGCAGATCGCGTTTAAGTCTGTCAACGGTCATGCTCTTTCCTCCTCTGTCAGCCATGGTGCATTGTCAGGATAAGTTCATTTTTTGTACAGTTTAATGCCTGGGATCAATTTTTATTAACTGATTAACATAATTTACAATGTTACAACCTCGGCCCGACGCATCCGCCTTGCAAAGAGTGTATAAATCCCCCGCGATACGCTGTAAAATCCCGCCCTGATAACTCCATAATTGATGAATTTTTAACCTATGAGCAATGTTACGCACCAGCCGAAAATCGGCTTCGTCTCCCTGGGCTGCCCTAAGAATCAAGAAATAAAATCCGCCTGATTAATCTTCATTCACCGTTATCTATTGAAAAGACAAAAAAAAGAGGCCATCGGCCTCTTTTGCTTTACTGAAATTTATCCCTTAGGCGGATATGGATCGTTGCCATATGAGTCACGAGAACGAATCTGCCCATCACGTCCATGAATTAACAATTCACTTTGTTGATGTCGAGCTATCTCACGAGCAGCTTCTATAGCTTCAGCTTGCGTTGAATGTACAGAAGTTGCTCGTTCATTACCTTCACCTTTTACAGCCCATCCATCAGGATGCGTTACTACATGTTGGTTCTTACCCATACAAATTACCTGCTGTGTGAAATACACCATGTGGTGCAATAAGTAAGTATAGACACAACATGTAGCGTTACGCTTGCTTAAAATCACATTTTCAGTACTCAACCGTCACAACCCCACAGATTACCTTAGTACCGTTCCATTCATCCTTGTAGATACTGGTATCAATACCCACCCCGAGTTGAAACGTGTACCCTGTATCATTAACAAACTTCTGGTACTTGGCTGTGGCTGTCTGTACTGAAGCGTCATAGTACTTATGTCCAGTGTACTTAAACCCTGCTGAACCTTGCGGTACAATCCATGCCCCATTGGATGAGAAAGTACTCGCATGTTCAATCACCTTGTATTCGAATTCTGAGCCTGTGTAACGGCCTGTATACGCTTCTGATGTGTTGATCTTGCTGAAAGGTGGATTGTCATAGGCAACATCATAGAAACGGTCTGGTGAGTACTGGAGAGCGTCACCAATGATCCATTCTGCCTCTGGTAGTACCCTCTTTCCGATCATTACGTACTCTGGATTCAGCTCAGCACAGGTAATGTGTGTTGGCTTGTTTCTCAAGTACTGGTAGTAGCTGAGGCGACCTATACCCGCACAAAGTTCAATACATTACATTGACCAGTACAACCAGCATCAAGTATGAAATCCCATGCGAGCATTTCAGGTATGAAGAAAGCACCAGTAGCCCCTATACCATCGCCTTTGTAGTTGTTGAAGATAAACTCTTTATCGTCTTGGGTTAGTTGCTTATCTGAGTGGATGAGATCCATTACTTGAATGTGTAATGCTGATTCCTTTTTTGTAATTCTTGCCATAAAATACCATTTACCATTTAATGTAAAGGTATTTAGGAAGAATGAAACAGTGGGCTAAAGGACTTTTTAAAAACTTTAAACTGTCCCATATAAGCTGGATGATTGTTGGGGTGTTTCTTACAGAATTTATCACTTGGGTTTTATATAAGACCCCAAAAAAAATTACAGCTCCAGGCTTTTCAGCGATTGTAGCTGCCTGTGCTTTATCTTTGGCTGTGTATTCAGCGTATCAATTGACAAAATGGATAAAAAGCAAAGTAAATGATAAAGGGTTTAAAAAGTGTGAAGCTATCATTGATAAAATCCAAGAAATAGCTGTAGAAGCTGTGAAAATCAATATCATTATTGAGGAGTTGTTTATAACAAAAAAAGTCATTATTAATGAAAGCATTTATAATAAAACTATTGAAAAGTTAAATATTGAAAAGGAAAAACTCAGAGAAGTAATGTTAGAAATGCATGCTCATGAATTGCATTTACAGATTTGGGGATTTGAAATTTCAACAAATTACTCATTAAAAGAGTTCAATGACATCTTAATAAAATATATTTCATCAATTAATAAAACAATTAAAAACTCGAAACAACTGTTGCTAATTGGGGAATATAAAGAAGTAGGTAAAGATAGGGAACAATATAAAGAGGCATTACGAAGAGTTAGCGATTACATGGATACAATTAATGGTTCATCTTTCGATGAAATCTTTGTACCATTTGGTAAGAAGTAAAAGACCACCTTCTTAGAAGGTGGCTTTCTAGAATGCCCCCTGTAAGGGGAGCTATTGTTTCCTTCCTGTTTCTACTCTAGCAATTCCATCTGCTGTTCGTGCGTTTGTTCCGTTTTCTCCTGATGCCGCACATATCGTCTGATGATCTCTTCGTTTACCTCTACCGTATCGACAAAGTAGCCGCGTGACCAAAAATGGTTTCCCCATAACTTCTTCCTGATATGTGGAAAACGATTGTAGAGTCTGATGGCACTGCGGCCTTTCAGATGCCCCATCAGGGTTGATATTGAGATTTTAGGTGGGACGCTTACAACAAGATGTACATGATCTGGTTGAACATTTAACTCCAGAACCTCACAATCTTTTATTCCGCAGAGAATGTAGATTGTCCTGTAAAGCTCCTTACCCAGCTTATCTTGGAGGATCCTGAATCGATATTTTGGCGTCCAGACTATGTGGTATTTGCAACGCCAATATACATGTGATGAACTCCTGTAAAGCCCCATGTCAGTCTGTCTCCTTTTACTTGTGGTGAGTAAGAAGAGATATTCCGACATGGGCATTCTTCAGGCTATAGCCTTACAGGATCAATCACCACCTCCCAAGAGGTGGTTTAGGGATGACAATGAAAAACCACATCATTGTAGTGGTTTTTTAAGTTATTTCGCTACAACCTTCCAGCGTCCACCAGGCTTTGTTATCTCATACTGGTACTGATCATCACACCATACGTCTATGCGGCCTGAGAAGTTCGCATTGCTAAACGTTGTGACTTTATCGCATGTGTAATCACGCTGGATAAGAGCCTGAGCGAAATCCTTAGCATCCTGTAACTCTTGCTCTGTAAGCTTGTTAGATGGTTCTTCGGCTTGTGTTTCATGCTTGTCATCACCACCCGCGAGTTTGATGAATAATGCTATCAACACCAATACAACAGCTATAATCCTTCCCATTGTTAAACCTTATAGATTATCTGTAGTTTATACCGTAACTATTTCCATCAGTCCTTAATGAATTGTTGTACTGAATACCCTACCTCGCCCGAATGACCGAACGACATGAACCCATGATCCATAACCTGTACGTTACGTATCGTCATAGGTTCTTCAACCGTAACGCAACTACCAGCTTTGACCATCTTCAACATCACACCCTGATCTTTAGTCGAGATAGCACTAATCATCTTCATCAGATTTCCGTAGCTGTCACAGTAAAAACCCTCAGAGATAGTAGCGGCCTGTGATGAACCGGCCATGAATAGTACTGCCAATAATAATTTTTTCATTTTCTTCCTTATAAGCTACAAGAAATGATAGTTAGGAAATGAACAACAGATTTCCCATCATGGATAGTATCGGCCTTAAGTGGAATTTCTTTACTTGCATGCGAAATGAATAGTAGAAAATCAGTACTGAGGATTATCATGTGATAGCTTCACGCCACACCCACACCTTAAACAAACCTACCCATCGTGGAGGTTGTGAGGTTGTGAGGTTGTGAGGTTGTGAGTGTACTTGATTGCGTTTACAGTGGTAAAGTACAATAATCGTTCAAATGATTTAGTTGTGGGTTTTATCAACAATGGAATTAAAAAAACAAACTTAGTATTATTGGGAATCAATATAGTGCTGTTTATCGTTGCAATTTTAGTACTAATCAAGGTTCTGTTTTCTGGTTCCCCGGAATAGTTTGGAACCATGACCTCGTTTAGAGTGGCCTCCACTTTAAATGGTTAATATCAAGTTCTTTTATGAAGATAAACGAGTATATATGATCATTTCACGTAATGTTGATTACTTTGAGCTACTCCTAGATAAGACCCGCAATCATAATGGTGTTATTAATGCGGATAATCTGGATATAGAAAAAATTAAAAATGCCTTTGAGAGATCACATGACATACGTAAATTTGAGATTGGTCTTTATTGGCAGCGTTCTGGATACATATTAGGTTTTTTATCAGTGCTTGCTGCTGCGATTGCTTATTGCTTTTCTGTGTATTTCAAAGAAACAACAACTGAAAGCACTAAGTTTATCATGATATTAACAATGACTTGTTTAGCGGTTATCGGAGTATCATTATGTAACTTTTGGCGACGTATAATCAAGGCTAGCAAGTACTGGCAAGAAAACTGGGAATATAATATTGATATGCTTGAACCCTTTGTATCTGGTAATCTTCATAAAATTCACTTCTATAAGACAGACAAACAATATAATAGATTCTCAATTAATGAAGTTGTATTGTCAATATGCAACCGCATTAATATTATATTATACATGATCGTTTTTTTCGTTTTCGCATTGATCATAAATGAACTTTTCCCTTTTAATAAAGAATTTCCAATATCAAAAGCGACTATTTATCTTGTAGGTTCGCCTCTACTTTTAATTTACTTGTTAATTGAATTTGTTGGCTTAGCTATTTTTCGTAAATCGGATAAATTTAGACCGAGGAGTAGAATTATTTCCAAAGATCAATTAAAAGTTACGATTGATAAAATTAACTGTTCAAAAGGTTAATTTATACTAATAGCATGGTTTATTTGTATAGCCATTTATCACTTGGGTAATCATCGGAATATTGCCTCTTTAAATGGCTGTATAATGTCTTCACTGCCCTTATGGTTGTTTCTAGTTCAGGGTTGACGGTTAGCTGCTGGAAGTAAGCAGCCTCATCATTTTGTAGTTCTAAGTAGCAGTACATATCAATAGTTTCTTTTTTATATGTACCATGTAGTTCTAGTACCAAACCACTATCGCCATCAGTTTCTACTCTGATTTTGTCTGTAACATATAGAAAGTAAAATGAATCATCTTCGTAAGTCTGAAATTCTGTTCTAAGCATATGTAAATCTTGTTATTAGATTAGTACCGCTACCCCTTCAATGTATTTACTGATAATGCTTAGATGAGGCTGTAAGCAATTAAATTAATACAATGAATCTTTAAGCATCCCTGCCAACTGGCTGGCCTCTCTACTACTCAGTACCGTCCAGTAGGTATTACACTGTTTGGTAAGTACATATAATTGGGATTATTAGCATACAGGTTATGTCCAGTAAAAAAGCCGCATATAAATTGCGGCTTTATCTTCTAATTCATATCTAGTAGTGAATTAGTTATCGAAAATATCTGAATCACCTTTCCTATTATATGCCTGTTCAAACATTTTCTGGATATCACTAACTGGTAAATTGATTTGTGCATCTGATGGTAATTGCTGGTTAGTAATTCCATCATATAATATAACCGTATCTTTATAATCATCGTTAACGGCATATCGCCCATAAATCTTTGTGTATGTAGTCATTTCTATCATCCTCGTGTGTGTTTGATAAGTTTATTATTCCAGACTAAATAAAAAAGTGAACCCCCTTAGAGAAATATTTAATAAAGTCAATACTGGCCGCGTTTCCAGTTAGGTTTCATTAGATATTCCTTTTTGTTAGTAATGCCCTCTGTGGGCGGCTGCGTGTGCGGGCGACTCGTTCAGGTGTGACTCCGTGGCGACTCACAAATACTTTGAATAATTACTTTGATAGTAGCTCTTGGGGTTTTGTTACTTTGACAGTACTGTTACTTGTCTGAGCGAAAGCGAGAAAAAACGCTTGCGGGTTTTTGATGCGATAGCAGAGAAAAACGCAAAGTTACTAACCAATACTACGAGGAGTTCTCTACGAGTAGTATTCGTGACGCAAGTCACAGTTTCATTGAATACTGATAGAGAAAGAAATACATGGAATGAAATGGAATGGATTTCGTATCTCTATACTTAGTTGCCGTATTGACGATAAGACGCGGGTTTCAGGAGCTTTTTTTTGCCGTATTACGGCATGGAACTATGCGTATTAAGGCACAATTAACGCAAACTCTTTAAGTACTCAATCATGTCATCAATATAGTTACCTTGTTTTCGTAGCTCTAATAGTTTATCTACCTCTTTATACGTTAGCGTTCTTTGTCTATGTGCTGGTGCTGGTAGTGCGTCTGGGTGCTCCATCATATACTGCTCTATTCGTTTTGCTGCATCCATGATCGCTGCCCCGTAGTAGCTTATCATACGTTCTTTTACTTGTTTCTTATTCTGTTGTACTTTAATAGCATTGACAGTACTGAATAGTAAATCATTTCGAATTTCATCCTCATTACTCAATACTGTAAACAAATCATATACACTAATTTTATCTCTCACATTAAGTTTAGCTATTGAATCCTTCATAATGTTCTTGATATTTTCACATGGGATATCTTTATATAGCTTGCACTGACTAATTAGTGCCTTTATACTTCTGTTATCAAAACTTGAATATGTTTTGTCATAATAAACACATTGTAAAAGGTTAATTAATACTGGCCTGATGTGTTCCTAGCATTCAGGCTTTTTTCTTAATTATTTCTAACAATACTACGATAACCAGCACGGGAAATGTTACGATTAAACTTAGTATTGAAGTACTGACATAGTTTCTCACCAACAAATGCAGAATTTCGGATATCTTGCTTCTGTTCTTCCAATAATTTTTGGCGTTCGATTTACTTACGTTTGGCTTTAAGAATATTCTCTGATTGTGTTATCCATCGTAAGTTACTTACTTCATTGTTTAGTGGGTTATCGTCAATATGATCTACAACTAATCCCTTGTGTTGCCCTAAGAATGTTTCAGCTACTAAGCGATGTACCTCATGCGTTACTGTTTTCTTACTACCCTTATTACCAACTGATAGTGATACCTTACGATAACCACTGCTTTTACTGATACCACCTTCTAGTACTTTACCATTTTTAGTATTACGTACAGTACCGTAGTTACTTACTTCATAATTTTCATATTGAGTTTGTTTGAAATATTCCATTTTATAAATATGCTAACTAATCCTTGTTAGTACTGCAAAATATTTTTTACGATAGTATCAAACGTTACTTACCCATAATCATGTACTGATTAACTAAGTAAACTAAAGCACCACTTTGTGACTTTGCTTTTCCTTCATCGACAAATTTTTGTAGTGCTAATAGATGTGACTCAGATAAACGTACATTTATTTGTTTCTCTTTTTTATCTTTCATCGAGTGTACCTTGAATATTGCTATACATTTTTCAGAATAAAATGAACCCAAAAAAACCGCCATTGCGATGGGGTTTACTTTAAGCATTTGGAGGATTTTTATCATGGTAGAACGAATGTTCTATATACTATATAGTATCTCATGACTTTTGAACATCCCAAAAACTGCTAATAACTAGTACCGAATTGTGTTCTTTCTACTTTTTATTTATCTTTTAATTTTTGGGGAAACTGCCAGATACGGGCGATAATCCATAAAACCACTATAATTAGTAGGTACAGCATCCAACCAAGTAATAAGTACTGGATGAATCCTGTACCCATGATGATAACGCCAATGATCAGTACTAAAGAAGTGATTAACCAATCTACCATTTGAATACTCCCGTGATGATTATTATAGGAGTGTTTATTGAATTTACTTCACAAATGGTCTGTTATGTAGTTATAACCAGTAATTAATTCTAATATTTTACCTGCTATCTATTGATTCTTTTGCCACTGTATTTCCTTTAGACGTAAAAAAGCCGTAACGGTGTACGGCATTATTTTTCCATTTTGAATAACTACTTTAATGGTTCAAACTGTGTAATAGTACCATCACACCATTCAACTAATGGTAATCCACTTGGATGGTAACCAATGATAGTACCAGTACGATTACCATCATTAACTTTACCACCTAATTCACCATTACTTATATGAATACCAAAGTAATAACCACATTTATCATTAGTACATTGAATACCAAAGTTATCATTCACTGTCATTACTTCACCACATTCAGTATCACCATTACATTTTGGACATTTCATTTCTAACATAGTTATTACCTTTTCTATTGATTGAATTAAAATATATATTGGAGATTACCCTAAACTACCATATCATTCACCCCAACTATTTTACAGCTGGATAGTAATAAAAACAGTTTGAGGTACTTCTATTGTTTTATTCATTTTCATGTGGCAGGCCTAGCCTATGAAGGTAAGAGGCGACCCGATTACGACAGATAAATCATCAAACCACCGCTTGATGAAATTTATTATCCCAAACATTTTTATTTCGGCAAGCATTATTTTTGGGTTGGAATAGGCCGATCCCCCTCCAGGCCTTTATCCATGCGACTTTCAAACACTTAATTTTTTTAATTGAAAATTTCTAAGAACTATAAATTTCAATAGTATTTGAACAGAATGGTATTGATAAGTATATTCCTCAAAAGTATTGCCAAAGTACATAAACAATAAACCCCGATACTTACGGGCTTAGTACTGTTACTCACGAATTATCTGTTCATTAGTAACCATGAGTATATTTTATTTATGAGAGTGAAAATAAGTACAAAAAGCCCCTAGAGGGGCTTAATAAAAATAGTTGGAGCTATAATGTTTAATGTATTTTGAATTTTTCAATAAATTGTTGACGAGTTAACCCTGTCGTTTCGAGTGCACTTGTAATCGCTTTAGGCAATCTACCATTAAATGAAATAGTGTATACCACACCTTCAAAAGCAATCGTTACTTTCTCGTGCTTTCCAGTATTAGGCCAAAATTGTGTACCTTTAATTTCTGGATAACCAACTTCGAAAAGCAAAGTTACAGGAGTATCATACATTGCTACATAGCTTTCTTTTAATTTTCGCAAGTAACCTACTGCCTTTTGGATTTCAGGCATCTTCATTATGATCATTTTCAAGTACTGTTAGTGTCCCCTCTTTCCCTGTATCAAAATCGATATCAAACCGCCAATGTGGTTTTCTATCAACGCCACCAAACACCAAAACTTCAAAACTTCAAAACTTCAAAACTTCAAAACTTCATCATTACCATAATATTTAATTCTTATAGTTATACATTCCTCTGTTTTATCTACCACGATATATTCTATAATTGCATCAATAACTTTTCTGATCTTATCCCTATCATTATCTTCCATATTTATAAAAACAGCCCATTGAATAAGGATGAGAAACTCCATGATATCTACTTCAAAAGAACCTTTTCCTTGCAATGAAACTAATCTTTCTTTCAGTTTCTCTACGGATAAAACAAGTTCCTTTCTCTTGCTATTAATTTCGTTCAAAGAATGACCCAAAGAACTTACATCAGGTGCAATAGCTATTGCAGTAACAATATTAGAAATTTGAGTATCTAAATCTTTGATCAAGGTTTCTTTTTTATTGAGTTCTTCTAATACGGTTGTATCAGTACCACTTCTCCTACTTTTATCCATGTAGCCAATTAATAGTGCAATCATAGTACAGTGTTCAACTAATTGTGCTGTGATTGACCAACCTGAACACCCCTTTTGTAGATGTACTCCGTTTGTACAGATGTATCGTGCTTTGCCATGATTCATAAATGAATGCATAGTACCGCCACACTTATTACATTTGAGTATCGATAGACCAGAAAGTAATTTTCTATTATCTACAGAATTTTTTCCGATTTATAGTTGCTTTGTTTTTTTCTTTCTTCCAGTAACAAAAACTCTGCTTCATCTTTACATAACCAAGGATAGTAATTTTCTAATTTATAAGGAATGCCCTTTATAGTTACAATACGTTCACCAATTAAAGCACGGTTATCACGCATTTTTTTAGTACCTGATAGTCCCACTCTTTACCTTTCAGACCATTTGAATACTTCTGATCAAGATATTTTTTTACACTGTATACACCACTGCCGGACAAGAACATATCAATCGCTTCACGTGCAATATTCCAATAAGTAGGATGTTTTTCACCGCTTCGTATTGCGATCCTGAATCATCAATCCAGAATGGGTGGCGACCTACGGATTTTATGTTAACTGGCAATCCATTTTTATGGCGTTCTACTAACGTTTCAACATTACCTAAAGTACGTTGAGACTTAGTTTCTGATTCTTCATTGGCACGACTGAACAGCAATAGTGAAATCATTAATTCTGTTGGTTTTTTGTTCACAGAATCAAGTGTATATACCCGCTTATCCATGCCTGTGACGAGTGTCAAACCTAACTCTAACAATTCAATAAAAAGTTTCTGTGCAGTTGTAACATTCTGTCTTGTAATGTGGTCCAGATTTTCCACATATAGCCAGGAATCAGAGGCAATAGCTCCTTGTTTAATAGCATCTATAAAACCCCTAATTTTCCTGAGTTGGTATTCTTGCCACGAAAGGCACTGACGCCTGGGTCTTCGATCTCATCCATTTCCAGCCCAGCATCAGCCGCATATGCTTTCGCGGCTGCAAGCTGCCTGTTTCTGGTTGTCCCTTTGTCCTGGCGATCTGTTGACCACCTGATGTAGCTATAAAGTTGCGGCATCTATATAATCCCCGGCAAAGTGAGCAACTGATTGTACAAAAAAAATGTCTAAGATTGGATTTATATCATTAGGGTGCCCGAAAAACCTGGTGGATTCAGAACGCATCCTGACCGAACTGCGCACCGAGGGCTATGACGTGGTGCCAAGCTACGACAACGCCGATATGGTGATCGTTAACACCTGCGGGTTTATCGACAGCGCGGTTCAGGAGTCACTGGAAGCCATCGGTGAAGCCCTGACGGAAAACGGCAAAGTGATCGTGACCGGCTGTCTGGGCGCGAAAGAAGACCAGATCCGCGAAGTGCACCCGAAGGTGCTGGAGATCACCGGCCCGCACAGCTACGAGCAGGTGCTGCAACATGTTCATCACTACGTGCCAAAACCCAAGCACAACCCGTTCCTCAGCCTCGTGCCGGAACAGGGCGTGAAGCTGACGCCGCGTCACTACGCGTACCTGAAAATTTCCGAAGGCTGCAACCATCGCTGCACCTTCTGCATCATCCCGTCCATGCGTGGCGATCTGGTGAGCCGTCCCATTGGTGAAGTGCTGGCGGAAGCTAAACGTCTGGCCGACGCGGGCGTGAAGGAGCTGCTGGTCATCTCCCAGGACACCTCGGCCTACGGTGTAGACGTCAAACATCGCTCCGGTTTCCACAACGGCGAGCCGGTGAAAACCAGCATGGTGGGCCTGTGCGAACAGCTGTCCAAACTCGGTATCTGGACGCGTCTGCACTACGTTTACCCGTACCCGCACGTTGACGACGTCATCCCGCTGATGGCGGAAGGCAAGATTCTGCCGTACCTGGACATCCCGCTGCAGCACGCCAGCCCGCGCATTCTGAAGCTGATGAAGCGTCCTGGCTCCGTTGACCGCCAGCTGGCGCGCATCAAGCAGTGGCGCGAGATCTGCCCGGATCTGACCCTGCGCTCCACCTTTATCGTCGGATTCCCGGGTGAAACCGAAGAAGACTTCCAGATGCTGCTCGACTTCCTGAAAGAAGCGCGTCTGGACCGCGTCGGCTGCTTCAAGTACAGCCCGGTAGAAGGCGCAACCGCCAACGAGCTGGCGGATCAGGTGCCGGAAGAGGTGAAAGAAGAGCGCTGGAACCGCTTCATGCAGCTGCAGCAGCAGATCTCTGCTGAACGTCTGCAGGAAAAAGTGGGCCGCGAGATTATGGTTATCATCGACGAAGTGGATGAAGAAGGCGCAATTGGCCGCAGCATGGCGGATGCCCCTGAAATCGACGGTGCGGTGTACCTGAACGGCGAAACCAGCGTTAAGCCGGGTGATATTATTCGCGTGAAGGTTGAAAACGCGGATGAGTATGACCTGTGGGGTAGCCGGGTTTAATCTCCCCCTCTGTAGTAGGCCGGGTAAGGCGTAGCCGCCACCCGGCACATTTCACAGCACTACCCCTTAATCCTCGGATCCAGCGCGTCGCGCAGCCCGTCACCCAGCAAATTAAACGCCAGCACGGTCAGGAAAATCGCCAGACTCGGGAAGATCGCCACGTGCGGGGCAATCACCATATCTGCCCTCGCCTCGTTCAGCATCGCGCCCCACTCCGGCGTTGGAGGCTGAGCTCCTAACCCCAGAAACGACAGGCTGGCCGCCGAGATAATCGACACGCCGATACGCATGGTGAAATAGACCACGATGGACGACACCGTTCCCGGCAGAATATGGCTGAAGAGAATGGTGGCGTCGCTGGCCCCCATACTGCGGGCCGACTCGATAAAGGTCTGTTGTTTCAGCACCAGCGTGTTGCCGCGCACAAGACGAGCAAACGCCGGAATCGAAAACACAGCGACCGCAATGATGACGTTTGCCATGCCGCTGCCCATGATCGCCACCACGGCAATCGCCAGCAAAATGCCGGGAAAAGCAAACAGCACGTCGCAGATGCGCATGATGATGCGATCCCACCAGCCTTCGTAATACCCGGCAACGAGACCCAGCACGGTACCGATGGCCGCGCCAATCAGCACCGCGAACACCCCGGCGGCAAGCGAGATCTGCGCCCCCACCAGCACGCGGCTAAAGATATCGCGCCCGAGGGAGTCCACGCCGAACCAGTGCAGCATCGACGGTCCGTCGTTCAGACGGTCGTAGTCAAAATAGTTTTCCGCATCAAACGGCGCCACCCACGGCGCAATCACCGCCACCGCAATTAGCAGCAGCACAAACAGCCCCGCGGTCATCGCGACCGGCTGACGGCGAAAACGCCGCCAGAATTCAGACCACGGGGTGCGGACGTGGTCCGGTTTTAGACCCGGCATCGCGTTTAAAACGGCCTGACGTCGCCAGTTCAACAATCGCATCTTACTTGTACCTGATGGCCGGGTTAATGGCGGCATAGAGCACATCCACCACTAAGTTGATAAGAATAAACTCCAGCGAGAAAAGCAGGACTTCCGCCTGAATCACCGGGTAGTCGCGCATCTCGACGGAATCGACCAGCAGGCGTCCCAGCCCCGGCCAGTTGAAGACCTTTTCCACCACGATAGAGCCGCCCAGCAGGAAGCCAAACTGCAGTCCCATCATCGTCACCACCGGGATCATCGCATTGCGGAACCCGTGCTTGAGAATGACCCACTTCTCGCTGACCCCTTTCGCCCGCGCGGTGCGAATATAATCTTCGCTCAGCACGTCAACGAACGAGGCGCGGGTAAAGCGGGCCATCACCGCCGACACGGCAGCCCCCAGCGTCATGGAAGGCAGAATGTAATGCTTCCAGGTATCGGCCCCGACGGTCGGCAGCCAGCCCAGTTCGACGGAGAAGATCTGCATCAGCAGCATCCCCAGCGCGAACGCCGGGAAGGAGATGCCGGTCACCGCCAGCGCCATGCCGAGCTTGTCCGGCCAGCGGTTGCGCCAGACGGCCGCGACAATCCCGGCGCCCAGCCCAAACACGACCGCCCAGCTCATACTGGCAATCGTTAACCAGAACGTCGGCATAAAGCGGCTGGCAATCTCCTCCGACACCGGACGGCGCGATACCATCGAGATACCAAAATCGCCCTGCAGAACGTTGCAGATATAATGGATGAACTGCATATACAGCGGCTGGTCGAGGCCAAGCTGCTTACGCACCAGCTCAATGACGGTGGCATCCGCTTCAGGCCCGGCAACCAGACGCGCCGGATCGCCCGGCAGCATATGGACAAACAAAAACACCAGGACCGCCACAATCAGCAGCGTCGGGATAAGCCCCAGCAGGCGTTTACACACATAATTCAGCATGAGGTTTATTTTAAATCCGCATCGTCAAAGCTAAAGCCCGTATCCGGCATAATGTAGAACCCGGTCAACGCTTTATTATGGGCTGACACCAGTTTCTCTACCACCAGCGGCACCCACGGCGACTCTTTCCAGATGATGTCCTGCGCGTCCTTGTAGAGACGTGCTTTCTCCTCCGGCTTGGTGGTTTTCAGGGCATCGGCCAGGTCTTTGTCCACCTGCGGGTTGCTGTAAAACGCGGTGTTGAACAGGGTTGGCGGCCAGTTCTGCGAGGCAAACAGCGGCGACAGCGCCCAGTCTGCTTCACCGGTCGAGGCCGACCAGCCGGTATAGAACATCCGCACGCCGCTCTCTTTCTGTCCTTTCCCCTCCACCTCTGCCGCACGCTGTCCGGCATCCATCGCGGTGACCTGCGCCTTGATGCCGACCTGCGCCAGCTGCTGCTGGGTAAACTGCAGCACCTTCTGAGCGGTACTGTGATTATGCGAGGACCACAGCGTGGTGCTGAAGCCGTTCGGGAAGCCCGCCTCTTTCAGCAGCTCGCGCGCTTTGGCCGGATCGTACGGCCACGGCTGATAGCTTTGCGCATAGGCGATAGCCGGCGGCAGCACGCCGGTGGCCGGAGTGGCATAGCCCGCAAAGGCGACCTTCACCAGCGCCTGACGGTTAATGGCGTAGTTGATGGCCTCACGCACCTTCGGGTTATCGAACGGCTTTTGCGTGACGTTCATGCTGATGTAACGCTGCATGATCGACGGGCTGGCGACCAGCTCCAGCTTGCTGTTTTTCTGCAGAATGGCGGCCTGCTCATACGGGATCGGGAAGGCAAACTGCGCCTCGCCGGTTTGCAGCATCGCCGCGCGGGTGTTGTTGTCCACCACCGGGCGCCAGGTGATGGTATCGAGCTTCGGCAGCCCCTGCTGCCAGTATCCGGCGAATTTCTTCACCTTCACAAAATCGGTCTGGTTCCAGGTGAGCAGCTCGTACGGACCGGTGCCAACAGGGTGGAAGCCGATCTCCTTGCCGTATTTCTTCAGCGCGGCAGGGGAAATCATCGCCGTTGCCGGATGCGCCAGAATATTGATAAACGCGGAGAACGGCTCTTTCAGGGTGATTTTTACCGTTGCCGGGTCGACCACCTCGGTGCTGGCGATATTTTTATACAGGTTATAGCGCTTGAGGCTATTTTCCGGATTGCTGGCGCGATCGAGGTTAACCTTCACCGCCTCCGCATTGAAATCTGTCCCATCCTGGAACTTCACGCCGGTCCTGAGCTTGATGGTATACACCAGTCCGTCGTCGGACACGGTGTACCCCTCCGCCAGCACGTTTTTGAGCTTCATCTCTTTATCCAGGCCAAACAGGCCCTGGTAGAACGATTTCGCCACCGCCTGAGAGAGCGTGTCGTTGGCGTCATACGGATCGAGCGTGGTGAAGTTAGAGCCGACGGCAACCACCACATCTTTGGCAGCGAACGCGGGGGCAGCGGCCAGGGCTGCCGTCACGCTCGCGGCTAACAACCATCTACGCGCTACAAATGTAACCATTGTGTTCTCCTGCCTGTTGAAAGTTATAACCGCGAAAAGGCATTGTCCTGACGCGGGGGAGCAACGAAATGACCCGGACTGACCTCGCGCAGCGTCACGCGCTCCACGGCCTCGCCACGCTTACGAATATTGCTCGGCATTTCATCCTGCAGCAGCACGCGCTGGCCGTGACGATGCGCCGGATCGGCAACCGGGACCGCCGCGATGAGCTTGCGGGTGTACGGGTGCTGTGGGTTCTCAAACACCGCTCTTCGCGGACCAATTTCCACGATTTGCCCCATAAACATCACCGCCACGCGATGGCTGATGCGCTCGACCACCGCCATGTCGTGCGAGATAAACAGAAAGGCAATGCCCATATCCCGCTGTAAATCCAGCAATAAGTTGATGATTTGCGCCCGGATAGAGACATCCAGCGCCGAGACGGACTCATCGGCAATCACCACTTTCGGGTTTAGCGCCAGCGCGCGGGCGATGCAGATACGCTGCCGCTGTCCGCCGGAAAACTCGTGCGGATAACGCCAGGCATGCTCCGGCTTCAGGCCGACGCGCTCCAGCAGCCAGGCCACGCGACGCTGTGCCGCTTCGCCGTCGAGCAGGTTATGTACCCGCAGCGGCTCCATGATCGAATACCCCACCGTATGGCGCGGATCGAGGGAGGCATAGGGATCCTGGAAAATAAACTGAATATCCCGCCGCACCGCCTGCAGCCTGCTGTCCGGAAGGGTATCAATGCGCTCACCGTTAAAGGTAATGCTGCCTTCCTGTGACTCCACCAGACGGAGCAACGCGCGTCCGGTGGTAGATTTACCGCAGCCGGACTCCCCCACCAGCGCCAGCGTTTCACCCGGCCAGAGATCGAAACTGACGTTTTCCACCGCGTGCACTTCGCGCTTCACCCGGTTCAGTACGCCGCTGCGCAGCGGAAAGCGGGTGACCAGATCGCGCACTTCCAGAATGGGCTTACCCGGCACCACGGTGTCCTGCTCGCGCTCATCCTCCTGCTGCTCAGACGCCTCGAGAGAAATCAGGGGGAAGCGGCGCGGCAAATCGCTGCCGTTCATCGCCCCCAGACGCGGAACCGCCGCCAGCAGCGCTTTGGTGTAAGGATGCACGGGCGCGTGAAAAATCTGCTCAACCGGGCCGGTTTCCACCGCGCTGCCCTTGTGCATCACCAGTACGCGATCGGCGATATCGGCGACCACGCCCATATCGTGGGTGATGAAAATCACCCCCATCTCCATCTCCTGCTGCAGGACTTTGATGAGCTGCAGGATCTGCGCCTGAATCGTCACGTCCAGCGCCGTCGTTGGTTCGTCGGCAATCAGCACTGCGGGGCGGCAGGAGAGCGCCATGGCAATCATCACCCGCTGGCGCATGCCGCCGGAAAGCTGATGCGGATAGCGCCCCAGAATGGCCTGCGCCTCCGGAATGCGCACCAGCTCCAGCATCCGTCGGGCCTCTTTGAGCGCTTCATCGCCGCTCAGCCCCTGATGCAGGCGGATGGACTCGGCAATTTGCTCCCCGACCGGGAACACCGGGTTCAGGGAGGTCATCGGCTCCTGGAAGATCATCGCAATATCCGCCCCGCGCACGCTCTGCATCTGCGAACCGCTTAGCTCATTTAAATCAATGACCTGACGATTGCGGCGGCGCAGGAGCATTTTCTCGCTGCTGATTTGCCCGCCCGTCTGTTCCAGCAGGCGCATTAGCGCCAGCGCGGTGACCGATTTCCCGGAGCCGGACTCGCCAACAATCGCCAGCGTCTCGCCGCGCCTGAGCGTGAACGATAAATTCTGTACTGCGGGGATGAACTGCCGCTCTTCCTGAAACGCAATATCGAGCTGATGGACAGCCAGCACTTCGCGGTTGTCCAGTTCTTCACTGTGCGGCACGCGCTGCCCCCTTATTCACGATAAATCCCCGTGCTCGGCTCATCGCCGGCATAGCCCCAGGCGCGATACATGCCTTCGCTGTTGAACGGCAGTGCCACGTTGCCCTCATGATCCACCGCAATGAGTCCGCCGACGCCGCCCAGGGCTGGCAGTTTTTCCATCACCACGCGCTCGCAGGCCTCGCTCAGGCTTAAACCGCCGTAATCCATCAGCGCGGTGATGTCGTAGGCCGCGAGGGCGCGGATAAACACTTCCCCGGTTCCGGTACACGATACCGCCGCCGTCGCGTTATTGGCATAGCAGCCGGCGCCCGGCAGCGGGCTGTCGCCGACGCGTCCGGGAAGCTTGTTGGTCATCCCGCCCGTTGACGTCGCCGCCGCGAGGTTCCCGGCTTTATCCAGCGCCACCGCGCCGACCGTGCCCATTTTGGTGGTTTCATCAAGCGGCGCACTGTGGTCAAGCTGCGTCATGCCCGCCGAACGGGCTTCCAGCAGCTGCTGATAGCGCGCTTCCGTGGAAAACAGATCCGGCGATACCGGCTCCATTCCGTGTTCGAAGGCAAACCTCTCCGCCCCCGCGCCCGTCAGCAGCACGTGCGGGCTCTCTTCCATCACCAGACGCGCGGCCAGCACCGGGTTACGCAGGTGGCTGACGCCTGCCACGGCCCCCGCTTTCAGGGTGACGCCGTCCATCACGCAGGCATCCAGCTCGTGCGTTTCATCCCGGGTAAAGACCGAACCGATCCCCGCATTAAATAACGGGCACTCTTCCAGCAGGCGCACCGCCTCGGTGACCACGTCCAGCGCGCTTTCGCCCGCTTCCAGCATTCTCTGGCCCGTTTCCACAATGGCGTACAGCGCGTCGATGTAACGTTTTTCCTGCTCAGGCGTGAGCTGTGCTCGGGTGATTGCCCCGGCCCCGCCATGAATTGCGATTACCGCCTTAACCATTCGCATCACCCGTTAGCCTGTTTTGCGGCTTTTTCTATAAATATCATTATCGTCGACGAAACTTCAGATGATTTTTGAATATAGAAAGACGTAACAGTGATGTAAAGCGTGCACCCTTCGGTCATACAGTTAGCCGCACTTTTCTGCCATAATGGACGCTTTCGTTGTTACTCCGCAGGAGCCCACCATGGATTTTACCGCCGGATTGATGCCGCTTGAGACGGCACTCACGCAGATGCTTGACCGAGTTTCCCCGCTGCATGACGTTGAGACGCTGCCCCTCGTACGCTGTTTTGGCCGTATTGCCGCGCGCGATATCGTCTCTCCGCTTAACGTGCCGGGGTTTGATAACTCCGCGATGGACGGTTACGCGGTACGCCTGGCGGATCTCCAGACGGGTAACGCCCTGCCGGTGGCGGGTAAAGCCTTTGCGGGTCAGCCGTTTAGCGGTGAATGGCCTGCGGGCACCTGCGTGCGCATTATGACCGGCGCACCGGTTCCGGCAGGCTGCGACGCCGTGGTGATGCAGGAAGAGACCGAACAGACCGACGACGGCGTGCGTTTTAACGCGAGCGTCAAAGCGGGCCAGAACATCCGCCGTACCGGCGAGGACATTACCCTCGGCGCGACGGTCTTTGCCGCCGGACAGAAGCTGACGGTGGCGGAGCTGCCGGTCCTGGCCTCGCTCGGCATCGCGGACATCGACGTTATCCGTAAAGTGCGCGTTGCCGTTTTCTCCACCGGCGACGAGCTGCAGCTTCCGGGCCAGCCGCTGCAGGACGGCCAGATTTACGATACCAACCGCCTGGCGGTACACCTGATGCTGGAGCAGCTGGGCTGCGAAGTGATTAACCTCGGCATCATTCCTGACGATCCGGAAAAACTGCGCGCCGCGTTTATCGAAGCGGATAACGCAGCCGACGTGGTCATCAGCTCCGGCGGCGTCTCCGTGGGCGAAGCGGATTACACCAAAACCATCCTCGAGGAGCTGGGTGAAATCGGCTTCTGGAAGCTGGCGATCAAGCCGGGCAAACCGTTCGCGTTTGGCAAGCTTTCACACAGCTGGTTCTGCGGCCTGCCGGGTAACCCGGTCTCGGCGGCACTCACCTTCTACCAGCTGGTGATCCCGCTGCTGGCGAAGCTTTCCGGCAACAATGCTAACCCGCTGCCGGAACGCCAGCGCGTTCGTGCCGCCACGCGCCTGAAAAAATCACCGGGCCGCCTCGATTTCCAGCGCGGCATTCTGGCGCGCAACGCGGACGGCGAGCTCGAAGTGAGCACCACCGGGCACCAGGGCTCGCACATTTTCAGCTCCTTCAGCCAGGGCAACTGCTTTATCGTGCTGGAGCGCGAGCGCGGTAACGTAGAAGCAGGCGAGTGGGTTGAGGTAGAACGTTTTAACCACCTGTTCGGAGGCTGACATGACGGTGGAGCTGAGCGACCCGGAGATGATGCGCTACAACCGCCAGATTGTGCTGCGCGGGTTTGATTTCGAGGGACAGGAAGCGCTTAAGGCGGCCAGCGTGCTGGTCGTCGGGCTGGGCGGGCTGGGCTGCGCCGCCGCGCAATACCTTGCTGCGGCGGGCGTTGGAAAAATGACGCTGCTGGATTTCGATACCGTATCGGTGTCCAACCTGCAGCGCCAGACGCTGCACAGCGACGCGACGGTTGGCCAGCCAAAAGTGGACTCTGCCCGCACGGCGCTGGCGCGCATCAACCCCCACGTTCAGTTCACCCTGATTGACGACATGCTGGATGACGACGCGCTCTCCGCGCAGATTGCCCGGCACGATCTGGTGCTGGACTGCACCGATAACGTCGCCGTCCGCAACCAGCTCAACGCGGGCTGTTTTGCCCACAAAATTCCGCTGGTCTCCGGCGCGGCAATCCGCATGGAGGGGCAAATCAGCGTCTTCACGTACGCCGAGGGTGAACCCTGCTACCGCTGCCTGAGCCGTCTGTTTGGCGAGAATGCGCTGACCTGCGTTGAGGCGGGCGTGATGGCGCCGCTCGTCGGCGTGATTGGCTCATTGCAGGCAATGGAAGCGATCAAAGTCCTGGCGAACTACGGCACGCCCGCAGCGGGGAAAATCGTGATGTATGACGCGATGACCTGCCAGTTCCGCGAGATGAAGCTGATGCGTAACCCGGGGTGTGAGGTCTGCGGAGGGTAAACCCTGCTGCGGCCTGATGCCCTCACCCCGGCCCTCTCCCACAGGGAGAGGGAGAAAACCGCAGGCCGGGTAAGCGTCAGCGCCACCCGGCAACAGTATCAGATCGACGTCCTTCCAAACGCCCCCTGCCAATCCTGCTCGAACTTCACGATCGCCGCATCCACTGCCGGAGAGGTAATAAACTGCTGCGCCACGTCCAGCGGCAGCGTGATGGACTCGCACCCTGCCAGCAGGCAGTCCAGCGCCTGACGCGGGGTTTTAAAGCTCGCGGCCAGCACCTTTGACTGCGGGACATGCAGCGTCAGCAGCTGCTGTAATTCCACAACGGTCTGGATCCCGTCCCCGCCCTGCGCGTCCACGCGGTTAACGTAAGGCGCCACATACTCGGCACCCGCCAGCGCGGAGAGCATCCCCTGCGCGGCGCCGTACACCGCCGTGCCCAGCGTCGGGATGCCTTCAGCTTTCAGCATCTTGATTGCCGCCAGCCCCTCTGCGGTCACCGGCACTTTCACCACCAGATCGTTAATGATGGCGCGCAGCTTACGCGCGTCCTCCACCATCCCTTCGGCGGTGGTCGCCATTACCTGAGCGAACAGACGACCTTTACCACCCATCGCGTCGTGCAGCGCGGGCAGCAACACGTCCAGCGGCGTTTTACCTGCCGCCACAATGCTTGGGTTGGTGGTCACGCCCGCCAGCGGGAAGATACGCGCCAGCTTTTTGACTGCCGCAACGTCAGATGTGTCGAGATAAAGTTCCATGATGTCACCCTCAAAATTAGCCTGCACTTACCCTATCACGACAAAACCTGCTCAAGAGTTGACCTGCATCAAGATAACTTTCATTCGAAAGTAATTTAATCTTCATATGCAAGATGAGAGGCGAAATCATGATCTTCAATATTCAGCGTTACTCTACCCACGATGGTCCCGGTATTCGTACCGTGGTGTTCCTGAAAGGCTGCTCGCTGGGCTGTCGCTGGTGCCAGAATCCGGAAAGCCGCTCCCGCAGCCGGGACGTGCTGTTTGATGCACGCCTGTGCCTAGACGGCTGCGACCTGTGCCAGCAGGCGGCACCGGGCTGTATCGAACGCGCGCTGAATGGCCTGGTCATCCACCGCGAAAAGCTGAATGAAGAGACGCTTAATGCCCTTACCGACTGCTGCCCGACGCAGGCGCTGACCGTCTGCGGTGAAGAGCAGCAGGTCGAGGAGATCATGGCGACCGTACTGCGCGACAAACCCTTCTACGACCGCAGCGGCGGCGGGATCACCCTCTCCGGCGGCGAGCCGTTTATGAACCCTGAACTGGCGCAGGCCCTGTTTAAAGCCAGCCACGAACACGGGATCCACACCGCCGTCGAAACCTGCCTTCACGTGCCGTGGCACTATATCGAGCCGTCATTACCCTACGTCGATCTGTTCCTCTCCGACCTGAAGCACGTCGACGGTGACGTGTTCAAACAGTGGACGGACGGTTCGGCTAAGCGCATCCTGGACAACCTGAAACGCCTGGCCGCTGCCGGGAAAAAAATCACCATCCGCGTGCCGCTGATCCAGGGCTTTAACGCCGATGAAGCCTCCATCACCGCCATCACCAACTTCGCCGCCGACGAACTCGGCGTCGACGATATTCATTTTCTGCCGTATCACACGCTGGGCATGAACAAATACACCCTGCTCGGCCAACCCTACTCTGCCCCTGACAAACCGCTGGATAACCCTGCCCTGCTGGACTTCGCGCAACAGTACGCCTGCCAGAAAGGGTTAACCGCGACCTTACGAGGATAAACTTATGACAACCCTGAATCTCAATACCCTCAGCGAGCGCATTAAGGCGCACAAAACGGCGCTGGTGCATATCGTTAAGCCGCCGGTCTGTACCGAGCGCGCGCAGCATTACACCGAAATGTACCAGCAGCACATGGACAAGCCGATCCCGGTCCGTCGCGCCCTGGCGCTGGCCCATCACCTGGCCGAGCGTACCATCTGGATCAAACACGACGAGCTGATTATTGGTAACCAGGCAAGCGAAGTGCGCGCAGCACCGATCTTCCCGGAATACACCGTCTCCTGGATTGAGAAAGAGATTGACGACCTGGCGGATCGCCCGGGCGCGGGCTTTGCGGTGAGCGAAGAGAACAAGCGCGTCCTGCACGAGATCTGCCCGTGGTGGCGCGGCCAGACGGTGCAGGACCGCTGCTACGGCATGTTTACCGACGAGCAGAAAGGCCTGCTGGAAACCGGCATCATCAAAGCCGAAGGCAACATGACTTCCGGCGACGCGCACCTGGCGGTGAACTTCCCGCTGGTGCTGGAGAAAGGTCTCGACGGCCTGCGCGCCAAAGTGGCCGAGCGCCGCTCGCGCATCAACCTGACGGTGCTGGAAGACCTGCACGGCGATCAGTTCCTCAAGGCAATTGATATCGTGCTGGAAGCGGTGAGCCTGCACATCAAACGCTTCGCCGATCTGGCGCGCGAGATGGCCTCAACCGAAACCCCTGAAAGCCGCCGCGACGAGCTGCTGGCGATAGCAGAAAACTGCGACGTGATTGCTCACGAGCCGCCAAAAACCTTCTGGCAGGCGCTGCAGCTGTGCTACTTCATTCAGCTGATCCTGCAGATTGAGTCCAACGGCCACTCCGTCTCCTTCGCGCGTATGGACCAGTATCTCTATCCGTACTACCGCCGCGACGTGGAGCTGAACCAGAGCCTCGACCGCGAACACGCCATCGAACTGCTGCACAGCAGCTGGCTGAAGCTGCTGGAAGTGAACAAGATCCGCTCCGGCTCGCACTCCAAGGCTTCCGCCGGTAGCCCGCTGTACCAGAACGTCACCATCGGCGGCCAGAAGCTGGTCAACGGTGAGCCGATGGACGCGGTGAACCCGCTCTCGTACGCGATTCTGGAATCCTGCGGCCGTCTGCGCTCCACCCAGCCGAACCTGAGCGTGCGCTATCACGCGGGCATGAGCAACGACTTCCTCGACGCCTGCGTGCAGGTGATCCGCTGCGGCTTCGGGATGCCGGCGTTCAACAACGACGAAATCGTGATCCCGGAATTCATCAAGCTCGGCATTGAGCGCGACGACGCCTACGACTACGCGGCGATTGGCTGCATCGAAACCGCGGTGGGCGGCAAGTGGGGCTACCGCTGCACCGGCATGAGCTTTATCAACTTCGCCCGCGTCATGCTGGCGGCGCTGGAAGGCGGCCGCGATGCCACCAGCGGCAAGGTGTTCCTGCCGCAGGAGAAAGCCCTCTCAGCCGGTAACTTCGACAATTTCGACGAGGTGATGGCGGCGTGGGATACCCAGATCCGCTACTACACCCGTAAATCCATCGAGATTGAGTACGTGGTGGACACCATGCTGGAGGAGAACGTCCACGATATTCTCTGCTCGGCGCTGGTGGACGACTGCATCGAGCGCGCGAAAAGTATCAAGCAGGGCGGCGCGAAGTATGACTGGGTCTCCGGCCTGCAGGTGGGCATCGCCAACCTCGGCAACAGCCTGGCGGCGGTGAAGAAGCTGGTGTTCGAACAGGGCGTCATCGGTCAACAGCAGCTGGCGGCCGCCCTGGCGGATGACTTCGACGGGCTGACCCACGAGCAGTTGCGTCAGCGCCTGATCAACGGCGCGCCGAAGTACGGCAACGACGACGACAGCGTGGATATGCTGCTGACCCGTGCCTATCAGACCTATATTGAAGAGCTGAAGCAGTACCACAACCCGCGCTACGGCCGCGGCCCGATTGGCGGTAACTACTACGCGGGCACCTCCTCGATTTCCGCGAACGTGCCGTTTGGCGCGGCGACGATGGCGACACCGGACGGACGTAAGGCGCACACGCCGCTGGCGGAAGGGGCAAGCCCGGCTTCCGGTACCGACCACCTGGGTCCAACGGCGGTCATCGGTTCCGTGGGTAAACTGCCTACCGAGGCGATTCTCGGCGGCGTGCTGCTGAACCAGAAGCTTAACCCGTCAACGCTGGAAAACGACAGCGATCGCCAGAAGCTGATGGTGCTGCTGCGCACCTTCTTCGAGGTGCATAAGGGCTGGCATATTCAGTACAACATCGTCTCGCGCGACACGCTGCTGGAGGCGAAGAAACATCCTGACCAGTATCGTGACCTGGTGGTGCGCGTCGCAGGCTACTCGGCGTTCTTCACCGCCCTGTCGCCGGATGCGCAGGACGATATTATTGCGCGTACTGAGCATACGCTGTAACGGTGTATCCCCTCTCCCTTGAGGGTGAGGGGGAAATACGCACGCTGATGCCCTCACCCCGGCCCTCTCCCACGGGGAGAGGGAGAAAACACTAAAAACGGCAACCTCGGTTGCCGTTTTGCTTTTACTTTCGAATGAAATTAAATTTGTGCTCCCCGTCACCTTGTTATTAGAATGTTTCAAAACGCAGTGACCCAGGAGCACAGTATGACCGTTAAAGTTATCGTCACCGATATGGACGGAACTTTTCTTGATGATGCCAAGCAGTACGATCGTGACCGCTTCCAGGCACAGTTTGAGCAGCTTAAAGCCCGCGGCATTGAATTCGTTGTCGCCAGCGGCAACCAGTATTACCAGCTCATCTCCTTCTTTCCGGAGCTGAAAGACAGGATCTCCTTCGTGGCGGAAAACGGCGCGCTGGTGTTCGATCGCGGGGAGCAGATTTTTCACGGCGAGCTGACCCGCCATGAATCGCAGATCGTCATTGGCGAGCTGCTGAAAGATAAAGGGCTGAACTTCGTGGCCTGCGGGCTGGAGAGTGCCTACGTGAGCGACAAAGCCCCTGAAGCGTTCGTGGCGCTGATGTCAAAGCACTACCACCGCTTAAAGCGCATCAGCGATTACCGTGAAATTGACGACGTGCTGTTTAAGTTCTCCCTGAACCTGCCGGACAGCGATATCCCTAATCTGGTGGATAAGCTGCACGTCTCCCTGGACGGCATCATGAAGCCCGTCACCAGCGGCTTTGGTTTTGTCGATTTGATTATCCCCGGCCTGCACAAAGCCAACGGCATCAGCCGTCTGCTGAAGCGCTGGAAAATCTCCCCGCAGGAGTGCGTGGCCATTGGCGACAGCGGCAACGATGCCGAGATGCTGAAGCTGGTGAAATATTCCTTTGCAATGGGCAACGCGGCGGAAAGCATCAAAGAAATCAGCCGCTACAGCACCGACGACAACAACCATCAGGGCGCGCTGAACGTTATTCAGGCCGTGCTCGACCACCACTCCCCGTTCGACGCCTGATCCTCTCCTCGCCGGAGCCTGGCTCCGGCTTATCACTCTTTTTCCGTCCTGTGGCTTGCGTCAAGTTTTTAAACTTGCATTAACTTAATTTTAACTTAAAGTATCACTTGTAGATATTTTTACTTTCGAATGAAAGATGCGAGGCAGTTATGACCTTTACCAGTGAAACTTTACCGGCAGATCACAAAGCGGCAATCCGTCAGTTGAAACGTGAGCTGCGCGCGCAGATCGGCGACGTGCAGGCGGTGTTTAACAAGCTCAGCGATAAAATTGCCACCCGCGTGGCGGAAATCAACGCCCTTAAAAACAAAGGCGAATCCGTCTGGCCGGCGATCCCGTTCGCGGATGTAAAAAACGGCACGATTACCGACGCGCAGCGCGAAGCCGTTAAGCGCCGCGGCTGCGCGGTGATTAAAGGTCATTTCCCGCGCGAGCAGGCACTGGCGTGGGATCAGTCGATGCTCGACTACCTCGATCTGAACAAGTTTGACGAGGTGTACAAAGGGCCAGGCGATAACTTCTTCGGCACCTTAACGGCCTCTCGTCCGGAGATTTACCCGATTTACTGGTCGCAGGCGCAGATGCAGGCGCGCCAGAGCGAAGAGATGGCGCAGGTGCAGTCGTTCCTGAACCGTTTGTGGACATTCGAGAGCAACGGCAAACAGTGGTTTGACCCGGACGTGAGCGTGATTTATCCGGACCGTATCCGCCGCCGTCCGCCGGGAACCACCTCGAAAGGACTCGGCGCGCATACCGACTCCGGCGCGCTGGAGCGCTGGCTGTTGCCGGCTTACCAGCAGGTCTTTGCCCGCGTGTTTGACGGCAACATCGAGAAATACGATCCGTGGAACGCCGCGCACCGTACCGAAGTGGAAGAGTACACCGTCGATAACACCACCAAATGCTCGGTATTCCGCACCTTCCAGGGCTGGACGGCGCTGTCGGACATGATCCCCGGCCAGGGGCTGCTGCATGTGGTGCCCATCCCGGAAGCGATGGCGTACATTCTGCTGCGTCCGCTGCTGGACGACGTGCCGGAAGACGAGCTGTGCGGCGTGGCGCCGGGGCGCGTGCTGCCGGTTTCCGAGAAGTGGCACCCGCTGCTCATCGAGGCATTAAGCAGCATTCCGGCACTCGAGGCAGGCGATTCCGTGTGGTGGCACTGCGATGTGATCCACTCCGTCGCGCCGGTGGACAATCAGCAGGGCTGGGGCAACGTGATGTACATTCCCGCCGCACCGATGTGCGAGAAAAACCTCGCCTATGCGAAGAAGGTGAAGGAAGCGCTGGAGACCGGCGCGTCGCCGGGAGACTTCCCGCGCGAAGATTATGAAAAGAGCTGGCAGGACCGCTTTACCGTGAACGATCTCAACATCCACGGCAAGCGCGCGCTGGGCATGGTCTAACTGTCGTACAGCCCTTCCCGCTCCACGGCGGTGCGTCGTTTCCCCTGACGTATCCGCCGTACGGATCCCCGCACGGTCAGCGTGCCGTTAAGCAGCAACGTCCCCACCGGCGCGTCCGGGCGCATCAGCCGCTGCTGGAGCATGTGTACCGCTTCGGTTCCCAGTTCGTCGCGGGGAACGTGCACGGCCGTTAATGGAACATCCTGGATCGCCGCCAGGTTAAACCCGTCGATGCTCATCACCGACACGTCCTGCGGCACGCGCAGACCGTGGTTTTGTAATGCGCTAATGGTGCCCGCCGCCATAAAGTCGCCGCCGACCAGAAACGCGGTAGGTAAATCTTTCCCCTGCACTTCGCTGAGCCAGCTGCTGACCGCCTGTTCCGTTTCGCGCGCGCTGAAGCTGGGCACCACCAGCAGATCGCGTTTATCGCTGAACGTCAGGTTGTGGGACTGCCACGCGTCGCGGATCCCCGACAGGCGCAGCTCCATGGTGTAGCGACGCAGGCACAGTACGTTCATCACCTCACGGTGTCCCATCTCGAACAGGTATTCCGCCGCCCGCTCGCCAATGGCGCGGTGATCCGGCGCAACGGCAGGCAGACGCATGTGCCGGTCGCGGCAGTTAATCAGCATGCAGGGTTTACCCACATCTACCGCCAGATCGTGAATATGGGGATCGTCAATGCCGAGAAGGATTGCCGCCTGAGTATCCGGCTCATTCATGCGCGCCAGAAAAAGCTGGGCGTCGCTGTCGTTCTCTTCCAGCGCGCAGTAGCGCAGGCGCACATCATGGGATGCCAGGCCTTTACTCACGCTCTGGATCACGCGGTAGTAAAAGATGTCGGACCGCTCGTCGAAGGCGCGCTGGGGGGCAAAAACCACCAGGCTATTGAGAAGCAGCCGTCCCGCCGCCATGCCCTCCATCACCCCCAGCTCCCGCGCGCACGCCAGCACCTTTGCGCGCGCTTTTTCGCTGGTATTCGCTTTCCCCGCCAGCACCCGAGACACGGTGCTGATCGAGAGCTGCGTACGGGCGGCGATTTCGGTGATTTTTAGCCTTTTGTCCATTTTGTGATCTGGCTCCATTTGCGAAATGAAAAAATTTTCATAGCGTATCCGTCAGGCAATAACTGACATAAATGCCATCATGCCAGAGTGGTTGAGTCAGTTATGAGAAATTTTGCACAAAATCCACTATTGCCCACTCATTTTCTCCCTTAAGGTGAACTTGTCACACAACTTCCATACTAGTTGTATACCAACTTAAGCAGTTTAAACGGATAGAAATCAAAGGCATAAAAATCTGTGTGACACCTGAACCTCCGTCCCCTTACCGTCCGTCTTGTGGAGAGTAAAATGAGTCAGGACATCAATAACACCGTTGCGACAAGCAAAACCCGTCGCGTCATCAAGAACCTGCGCTGGTACGTGCTGGTGCTGTTCTTACTTGGCGTCACCGTTAACTACATCACCCGAAATTCGTTAGGCATTCTTGCCCCCGAGCTGAAAGAGAGCCTCGGGATCACCACCGAGCAGTACTCCTGGATCGTTGGCGCGTTCCAGATCGCCTACACCATTTTCCAGCCCCTCTGCGGCTGGCTGATTGACGTGATCGGCCTGAAGATTGGCTTTATGGTCTGCGCCGGGATCTGGGCGCTGATGTGTATTTTCCACGCGGGCGCCGGAAGCTGGCTGCACCTGGCTATTTTGCGCTTCTTTATGGGTGCCTCTGAGGCCGCCGCTACCCCGGCTAACGCCAAAACCATCGGTGAATGGTTCCCGAAATCAGAACGACCTGTTGCCGCCGGCTGGGCGGGCGTGGGCTTCTCCATCGGCGCGATGCTGGCTCCGCCAATCATCTACTTTGCTCACGCCTCGTTTGGCTGGCAGGGGGCGTTTATGTTTACCGGCGTGCTGGCGCTGCTGTGGGTGATCCTGTGGTGGGCGTTCTACCATAACCCGGAGCAGCACCCGAACCTGAGCAAGGACGAGCTGGCGTTTATCAAGCAGGATAACGAACCGCCTGCCGTCAAACTGCCCTTCCTGACCGCGCTGAAAACCGTCTCGAAGAACAAACGCTTCTACGGTATCGCCATCCCGGCCTTTATGGCGGAACCGGCCTGGGCGGTGCTGAGCTTCTGGGTGCCGCTGTACCTTGCCAAAGAGCACGGCATGGACCTGAAGCAGATTGCGATGTTTGCCTGGCTGCCGTTCCTCGCCGCCGACCTCGGCAGCGTGGCGAGCGGTTACCTGACGCGTCTGTACACCCGCCTGTTCGGCTGCTCCCGCGTGAACTCTGTCGTCGCCAGCTCCGTGACCGGCGCGTTCCTGATGATCTCGCTGGCCATCGTGGCCATTACCCGCGACCCATATATCACCATCGTGCTGATCTCCATCGGCGGCTTCGGGCACCAGATCATCTCCTGCATGCTCAGCGCCCTGGTCGTGGAGTCGTTCGACAAAGGCCAGATGGCGACCGTCAACGGCATGCGCGGCTCGGCGGCGTGGATCGCCAGCTTCCTGTTCTCGCTGTTAATCGGTGTGACCGCCGACAAAATCGGCTTTAACCCGCTCTTTATCGCCATGGGCTTCTTTGACCTGATTGGCGCTGTCTTCCTGGTAGCATTTATTGCTGAACGTCGCGCCAAGCGCGCCTGATAGTGGATGTATTGCATATGAAAACCCTGAAAAACTGGACCGTTGATATACAGTCGGCAAACCATCTGGAACTGCTGGTCGATAACCAGCACCGCCTGTGCCTGTATGTGCTGGAAGAGAACCTGTTCCGCGTGCTGATTAAGCGCAAAGGCGAGCTGGCGCTGGACCGCACCTGGAGTATCGCTCCGGAAAAAGACGTGCCCTGGGAAGGCCGCCGTCGTGACGACATAAGCGGTTTCTCCTGCCCGGCCTGGAACCTGACGCAGCAGGGTGAGACGCTAACCGTGGCAACCGAACAGCTGCGCGTGACCGTCCACCAGCCGCTGTGGCTGGAGTGGCACTACCGCGATGAGGCGGGCGAATGGCTGCCGCTGGTCAATGACCGCCCCACCAGCGCCTACCTGCTGAACGCCCACGGCGACGGCGTGGCGCACTATCTCAGCCGTCGTAAGGACGAGCGTTTCTACGGACTGGGCGAGAAAGCGGGCGATCTGCAGCGCAACGGTAAACGCTATGAGATGCGCAACCTCGACGCAATGGGGTACAACGCGGCCAGCACCGACCCGCTCTACAAGCACATCCCGTTCACTATCGCCCGCCGCGACGACGTCAGCTACGGCCTGTTCTACGACAACCTGAGCAGCTGCTGGCTGGATCTGGGTAACGAAATCGACAACTACCACACCGCCTATCGCCGCTGGCAGGCGGAAGCGGGCGATATCGACTACTACATCTTTACCGGCAGGCGCGTGCTGGACGTCACCAAGGCCTTTGTGCGCCTCACCGGAAAAACGCTGTTCGGACCGAAATGGAGCCTGGGCTACAGCGGCTCGACCATGCACTACACCGACGCGCCGGATGCGCAAAACCAGCTGATGAACTTCATCCGCCTGTGCGAAGAGCACGCCATTCCGTGCGACTCGTTCCAGCTCTCCTCCGGCTATACCTCCATCAACGGCAAGCGCTACGTCTTCAACTGGAACTACGACAAGGTGCCGCAGCCGAAGGTAATGAGCCAGGCGTTCCACGACGCGGGATTGAAGCTGGCCGCCAACATCAAGCCGTGCCTGCTGCAGGATCATCCTCGCTATAACGAAGTGGCGGAGAGCGGCCTGTTCATTCGCGATTCAGAAACCGATGCACCCGAACGTTCCAGCTTCTGGGATGACGAAGGCTCGCACCTCGACTTTACCAACCCGCAGACGGTGCAGTGGTGGCAGAACGGCGTCACCACGCAGCTGCTGGAGATGGGCATCGACTCCACCTGGAACGACAACAACGAATATGAAGTGTGGGACGGGGAAGCCCGCTGCTTTGGCTTCGGTAAGGAGATCGCCATCAAGCACATTCGCCCGGTCATGCCGCTGCTGATGATGCGCGCCTCGCTGGAAGCGCAGCAGCGCTTTGCGCCGGAAAAACGCCCGTATCTGATCTCCCGCTCCGGCTGCGCCGGGATGCAGCGCTACGTTCAGACCTGGAGCGGCGACAACCGCACCAGCTGGGACACGCTGCGCTATAACATCCGCATGGGGCTGGGCATGAGCCTGTCGGGGCTGTTCAACGTCGGCCATGACGTGGGCGGTTTCTCCGGCGACAAGCCGGACGCCGAGCTGTTCGTGCGCTGGGTGCAGAACGGCGTGATGCATCCGCGCTTTACCATTCACTCGTGGAACGATGACCACACGGTGAACGAGCCGTGGATGTACCCGGGCGTCACCCCAGCCATTCGCGGCGCGGTTGAGCTGCGCTACCGCCTGCTGCCGTATCTCTACACCCTGCTATGGCAGGCGCACGCCGACGACGAGCCGATGCTGCGTCCGACCTTCCTCGACCACGAGCACGATGCGCAGACCTTCGAAGAATGCGATGACTTCCTGCTGGGCCGCGACCTGCTGGTCGCCAGCGTGGTCGAAGCCGGGCAGCGCGAGCGCCGCGTCTGGCTGCCGGATAACGACACCGGCTGGTATGATTTTTACACCCACGCGTGGTATGCGGGCGGCCAGTCGATCGTTCTCGACGCGCCGCTGGAAAAACTGCCGCTGCTGGTGCGCGCCGGAGCCGGTCTGCCGCTCAGCGAGCGCATCACGCATGTGAGTGCCGAAAAAGATACGACCCGCGAGCTGAAGCTGTTCCCGGTGAAAGGTGTCGGCGCGACCTCCGGGCTGCTGTTTGAAGACGACGGTGAAAGCTGGGGCTATCAGAACGGCAATGCGCTGTGGGTGGAATGGGAAATGGTGTGCGATGGCGCAACCATCAACCTGAAGGTGAACGCGCGCGGGGATTATCGTCCGGCGTGGAAGGCGCTGAAGGTGTCGTTACCGGCGGGGGAAAAACGTACGCTGCGGGTGAACGGGGTTGAAGGGAGTGAGTGGGTGCTGTAGTGCGGCCTGATGCCCTCACCCTCTCCCACAGGGAGAGGGTATAGAACGTAGGCCGGGTAAGGCGAAGCCGCCACCCGGCATTTTTTTAGTTCTCGATACCTTTGCTGCGCAGGTAATCTTCGTAGTTACCGGTGAAGTCCACCACGCGCTCTGGCGTAATTTCGATCACGCGGGTCGCCAGCGAGCTGACAAACTCACGGTCGTGAGAGACGAAGATCAGCGTGCCCTGATACATCTCCAGCGCCATGTTCAGGGATTCGATAGATTCCATGTCCAGGTGGTTAGTCGGTTCGTCCATCACCAGGATGTTTGGTTTTTCCATCATCAGCTTGCCGAACAGCATGCGGCCCTTCTCGCCACCGGAGAGCACTTTAGCCGGCTTTTTGATGTCGTCCTGGCTGAACAGCAAACGACCCAGAATGCTGCGCACCGCCTGCTCGTCGTCGCCTTCCTGCTTCCACTGGCTCATCCAGTCAAAGACGGTCAGGTCATTTTCGAACTCGTACTCATGGTCCTGCGCGTAGTAACCAATCTGCGCGTTTTCGGACCATTTCACGGTGCCGTTGTCCGGTTGCAGTTCGCCGACCAGGGTTTTCAGCATGGTGGATTTACCCACGCCGTTAGCGCCCAGAATGGCAATCTTCTCGCCCACTTCCAGCAGCAGGTTGAAGTTTTTAAACAGCGGGCCTTCATCGAAGCCTTTGGTAAGGGCTTCCACTTCCAGCGCGTTACGGAACAGCTTCTTGTCCTGTTCGAAGCGGATGAACGGGTTCTGACGGCTGGAGGCTTTAACCTCTTCCAGCTTGATTTTATCAATCTGACGCGCGCGCGAGGTTGCCTGACGCGATTTAGAGGCGTTGGCGCTGAAGCGGCTGACGAAGGACTGCAGGTCAGCAATCTGCGCTTTCTTCTTGGCATTGTCCGCCAGCAGACGTTCACGCGCCTGGGTGGCCGCCGTCATGTATTCGTCGTAGTTGCCCGGATACACGCGCAGCTCGCCGTAGTCCAGATCCGCCATGTGCGTACAGACCATGTTCAGGAAGTGACGGTCGTGCGAGATGATGATCATGGTGCTGTCGCGATCGTTCAGCGTCTGCTCCAGCCAGCGGATGGTGTCGATGTCCAGGTTGTTCGTCGGTTCGTCGAGCAGCAGGATGTCCGGGTTAGAGAACAGCGCCTGAGCCAGCAGCACACGCAGCTTCCAGCCTGGCGCGACTTCGCTCATCGGGCCGTAATGCTGTTCAACCGGAATACCCACGCCCAGCAGCAGCTCGCCCGCGCGCGCTTCCGCAGAGTAACCGTCCATCTCGCCGTACTGCGTTTCCAGGTCGGCCACTTTATAGCCGTCTTCTTCGCTCATTTCGGCCAGCGCATAGATGCGATCGCGCTCCTGCTTCACTTCCCACAGCTCCGCGTGCCCCATGATCACGGTGTCGAGCACGGTGAACTCTTCGAAGGCGAACTGATCCTGACGCAGCTTACCGATGCGCTCGTTCGGATCGAGCGACACGTTGCCGAGGGTCGGCTCCAGATCGCCGCCGAGGATCTTCATAAAGGTGGATTTACCGCTACCGTTGGCACCAATCAGGCCGTAACGGTTGCCGCCGCCAAATTTGACGGAAATGTTTTCGAACAGCGGCTTACTGCCAAACTGCATAGTGACGTTGCTGGTAACTAACACGGGGAGATTCCTGCGAAAAGTGTGATAAACACGGCATTATGCCACAATTCCGAATTGAGATCCCGCGTTGCAACCATCCACTAAACTTTAACAAAATCGAAAAAAATGTGATTTCGTACACATCTGAATTCCCTGTGAGCGGGAATGCACATATAATGCGCTCCCATCACAGATTCAGACTTATCAACTCATCGCCTGAATGGCTTAGATACCTCGCACAACATGAACATGAAATTAACAGCGCTTTTTGCGGCGGCGTTAGCCGTAGTAGGTTTTTGTAAGACCGCGTCTGCGGTGACGTATCCCCTGCCGACCGACGGAAGCCGTCTGGTGGGTCAAAACCAGGTGGTGACGGTTCCTGAAGGTAACTCTCAGCCGCTGGAGTATTTCGCTGCGCAGTACCAGCTGGGCCTGTCTAACATGCTGGAAGCGAACCCGGGCGTTGACCCGTACCTGCCGAAAGCAGGTACCGTGCTGAATATTCCTCAGCAGCTGATCCTGCCGGATACCGTTCATGAAGGTATCGTGATTAACAGCGCCGAAATGCGCCTGTACTACTACCCGAAAGGCACCAACACCGTTATCGTGCTGCCAATCGGTATCGGCCAGCTGGGTAAAGACACCCCAATGAACTGGACCACCAAAGTTGAGCGTAAGAAAGCGGGCCCAACCTGGACGCCGACCGCCAAAATGCACGCAGAATACATCGCGGCAGGCGAACCGTTGCCAGCCGTTGTACCGGCAGGCCCGGATAACCCAATGGGCCTGTACGCGCTGTACATTGGTCGTCTGTATGCGATCCACGGCACCAACGCCAACTTCGGTATCGGCCTGCGCGTGAGCCACGGCTGCGTGCGCCTGCGTAACGACGACATCAAATTCCTGTTCGAAAACGTGCCGGTCGGTACGCGCGTGCAGTTCATCAATGAACCGGTGAAAGCAACCTCTGAGCCAGACGGCAGTCGCTACATCGAAGTGCACAACCCGCTGTCCACCAGCGAAGACCAGATCAACAACAACGAAGTCGTTCCTGTTACGCTGAACAGCGCGGTGCAGGCGGTGACTTCTCAGCCAGATGTCGAAACGGCGATTGTTGACCAGGCCGTGCAGAACCGCTCCGGTATGCCGGTGCGTTTGAACTGATCACGCTGAATCAATAACGTATCTTATAAGACCCCGTATTATCGGGGTCTTTTTGCACTGTAATCTCCATCACGCTGACCCTTTCTGAACAGCTATTACTGCCGTAAGTGCCTTTCTTGCCATTTTCTGCTAACCCAGCGGGGTTACATCTAATCCTCTAAGTGTTATGATGCGCCCACTTATAAAATCAGTTTTATCTGCTTTTATAAGGTCTTTTTATCTCTGGAGCACGCATAGTTTGATGATTAGCATTAACTTAACAACAACAAAATCGCGCCTTTATCTCTGTTCGCAAACGGTGTGGTCACTGGCGAACCAGAGTAAGAAGGTCGATCAAATTGTTGTGTGGGTCTCCAGTACACCTTATCTCAGTGACGAAGGCATCACTGAGGAGCCGGAGTGGGCGCAGAAAATTCGCCAGACGGGCACCAACCTGGTTTTTAAATGGGTTAAGAACACCGGCCCTTATCGGAAATTGTTTCCGGCGCTGCAAGCAGCAACCGAAGACGATATTCTGATTTATGCCGATGATGACGCAATCTATAACGAAATTTGGGCAGAAACACTGCTGGATGATTTTTATCGCCACAATCAAAAATATGTGGTTGCCGCGCGGGTGCGTGAAACAGTAAAGAAGAAGAAAGAACTTCTTGATACCTATCGTAATTTCCCGCTTATCACCGTGCCAAAAGTCGTTGAGCAGAACTATATCATCACCGGTCTTGGTGGCGTTGTGCTCAAGAAAAATATGATCCCGGAATATTTCCATTATAACGAAGATTTTATTACGGTTTGTCCTCGCGCGGATGATATTTGGATCAGCAAACTGATTCAGCTAACCAAAACACCTGTCTATGTTTCTGCACAAAGCATTCGTTTTGTTCATGAAATAATCCATGACTATGGATTATCGCGCGAGAATACCAGCAAAATAAAACGTTCCTGGTTTCAAAAAATCCGTTTTACATTTAAGCCTGGTCAAATACAGCATCTGTGTCAGAACGATCTTTACATAAAAGACACGGACAGCTATTTCGAGTCGTGCGCCTGAAAGACTGATTACCCGTTATTCACGATCACGATCCCGCCGTGGTCGTAGCGATAGTGGCAGTGGGCATACTCCAGCGGCGTGCCATCTTCCAGATAAATCACCTGCTCCACCTCCAGCACCGGATCGGTTTCCTCGCAGACCAGATGCTCTCTGTCCAGCGCGCTGGGCTTAAGCGCCCGCACCACCCGGTACGACCCCATAATTTTCAGCCCCAGCGTTTCCTGAACGTACTGGAACACTGAAGCTTCAAGATGGTTTTTCGTCAGGCCCGGGACCAGATTCATCGGCATCACCGTGGAATCCAGCGACATCGGTTCACCGTTCAGCAAACGGAGTCGAATAAAGTCATAGATCGGCGCATCGGCGTTAATCATCAGCGACGCCTGCTCTTTTTCGTTCGGGAAGCGCAGCTCGAAATGCACCACCTGGCTCGTGACCGTGCCCAGATGCGCCCAGGTTTTGGTCGCGCCAAAGTAGTCGCTGCCGGAGAGATCCCACTGCGAGAGCTGGAGGAAGTTTTTACGGATGAACGTGCCCTGGCCCTGACGGGTATAGACCAGACCTTCGACGATCAGCTGGCGCATCGCTTGCTGAATGGTCATCCGGCTGGAGCTGAACTCCGCCGCCAGCGCAAACTGGTCCGGCAGGGGTTCGTTGGCGGCGTACTGCTGGCTGATAATGCGTTTCTTAATTTCCCGCGCTATGGTGATGTACTTCGCCGCCATCGTCCTTCCTTTCAGTTAGTTTTCTATCCCACTGTTTTTCAACGCCACTCTCTCGGCAATCTTGAGGAAAGGCAGGTAGAAGAATACACCAAATACGATGATTGCCAACTGCACTACCACCGCCCGCCAGTCCCCCGCCGTGGCCAGCCAGGCGCTCAGGATCGGCGGCGTGGTCCACGGGATCATCACCACGCAGCGCGACATTAACCCCAGCGTGGTACAGAGCCAGGCGAAATAAATGCCGATGGCGGGCAGCAGCACGAATGGGATCATCAGCGGCAGGTTAAACACGATCGGCAGGCCAAAAATCACCGGCTCGTTGATATTAAACAGGCCCGGCGCCAGCGAGAGACGCGCCACCTGCTTCGCCGACTGCTGGCGCGAGAAGATAAATATCGCAATCAGTAGCGAGATCGTGCTGCCCGTGCCGCCTACCATGCCGAACGTCGGCACGAAGATGTTATTGATGATGTGCGGAATGGGCTGACCGTTGGCGAAGGCCAGCATGTTTTCGTTGGTATTGATCAGCAGGAACGGCTCCAGCACCACGCTGTTGACCACCGACTGATGAATACCGAGCGTGAACAAGAAGTTGCCGAAGCTGTAGATGAAAATCGTCCCGGGCAGGCTGGTGTTGATCAGCCGCAGCGGCTGCTGGATAAAGGTCGTAATGAGATGGATCAGATCCGTATGCAGCACGTTTGCCAGCACCGCCGCCAGCACCGCGAACAGGGAGAGCGTGAGGATGGTCGGGATCAGCGCGGTAAAAGATTTGCTCACGGCCGGAGGCACGTTTTCCCCCAGCGAAATGTGCAGCGCCTTCAGGCGCGAAATAGCGATAAACACTTCCGTTGAAAGCAGCCCAATCAGCACCCCGGCGAAAATCCCGGTGGAGCCGATATTGGCGAACGTCAGCACCTGGGTGACGTTCACCGTGGTATCGCTGCCGACGGGCGTAATCTGCAAGCGCATCGGCATCATGATGATGAAGCTGCTGACGGCGATAACCACTGCCGAGACCGGATTGTCGAAATCTTTGTTGCGCGCCAGCGACCAGGCAATCATCGGCGCCAGCAGCAGCGCGGCAATGTTCAGCGTGCCGTTGATAATCGCCTCGCCCCACACTTTGAAGTGTGCCAGCGTATCGCCGTGAAAAATCCACGGAAAGACCACGTTGTTCACCAGCACCGCCAGACCGGCGAGGATGAAAATCGGCATCACCGTGGCGAAGGCGTCGCGCAGGGAGCGCAGGTGCACCTGGTTTGCCAGGCGCGCCGAAAACTCGACAAATTTATCGACAAAGGACTGCATGTGCGGTGTGATTTTTGTTTCAGACATAGCGGAGTGTTCCCATCAATCAGTCACAAAAACGGCCCGGCAGCGTACGGCTTACATCTCGCGTCCGTTGGTATGGATAACCTGTTTTAACCACGCGTAGCTCTTCTTCGGCACGCGCTTCAGGTCTTTCAGGTCGTGGTTTTCCCGGTTGACATAGACCACGCCGTAGCGCTTACGCATGTCGCCCTGGGAGCTGAGAATGTCGATCAATCCCCAGCCGAGGTAGCCAATGACCTCTGCCCCGTCCTCGAATATCGCCGCTTTCATGGCCTCGATGTGCGCCCGGTGATAGTCGATGCGGTAGGTGTCCTCAATCGGGTTCACGCCGTCCCATGACTCAATCACCCCAATGCCGTTCTCGATCGGGAACACCGGCAGGCGCCAGTCGTTGGCGTAGCGGGTGATGATGGTGCGGAAGCCCAGCGGATCGATCTGCCAGTTCCACTCGGTGGCTTTCAGGTACGGGTTGTTTTTCTCGCCGTGCAGCAGGTAATAGTTCACCGGCGTGCCTTCCGCGATCGCATCACTGTCCAGCGTTTTGCTGGCGTAATAGCTGAAGGCCATATAGTCGTTCTTTGTACGAGCGAACAGCGCCAGGTCCTCGGCGCGGTAGATATCACCAAAGCCCTCCTGTTCCACCACCGCCATCACCGCCGGGCTGTAGCCTTGCCCTGCGAAGACGCGCAGCAGGTTCTGGTTGAGAAACTCGTCATACTGCTGGGCGCAGAAGATATCGCGCGGTTTGCAGGTAGCCGGGTAGATCAGCTGGTGCGCCAGCATGCCGCCCATCAGCTGGCCCGGTCTGGTCTGGTGCAGGTATTCCGTTAGCGCCATGTGCGCCACCATCGTATGGTGCTGCAGCTCGTACAGCTCGCGCAGGGTTTTCTCGCCTTTCATATAGCCGGAAATACGGAACGCTTCCGGCATATGGAAGATGTTCTGCTCGTTGAAGGTCAGCCAGTATTTCACGCGGTCGCCATAGCAATCGATCATCTTTTTGCCATAGCGGATAAAGGCGTCCATTACGCGGCGGTCGTTGAAGCCGTTGTACTCCTGCGCCAGCGCCAGCGGCATATCGAAATGGTACAGGCAGATCATCGGCTCGATGCCGCGGGCGATCAGATCGTCAATAAAGCGGTCGTAAAATGCCATGCCTTCGTCGTTGAACGGGCCGTCACCCTGCGGGCAGACGCGGCTCCATGAGATCTGGAAGCGGTAGCAGTTCATGCCCAGATCCTGCATCAGATCGAAATCTTCCCGGTAGCGGTGGTAGGAGTCGGTCGCCACTTTCCAGTCGGACACGTTTTCCCCGGCTTCACGAATGTCATACACCGACATCCCCTTCCCGCCTTCGTTCCAGGCTCCTTCCGTCTGCATGCTGGAGACCGAGTTGCCCCATAAAAAGTTGGCCGGTAGCTGGTGGTTCATGTTTTCTCCCTATATGACTAGTCATTTAAAATTTCATGTCTAGTCATATAGGCGATGATGAAAAGAGGATCAAAGAGGAGGATCGTTTTTTGTGAGCAAGGCGGGAAAAAAAGCCCCGGTAAGCGATGCACTCCCGGGGCAAGAAGGGTTACTGTTGCGCGAGCTGATTACGGCGATACTCTCCCTGACGCTCCAGCATCCAGCCAGGATATTCCCGCGGCAGCGCGCTGACCGCATCCAGCTGTTTAAGCTCGTCTTCGCTGAGAAGGATCCCGGTGGCAGCAATGTTGTCGTCCAGCTGTTCAACGCGTTTCGCGCCAATGATGACGCTGGTCACCGCTTTTTGATGTAGCAGCCACGCCAGCGCGATTTGCGCGACGGAGACGCCCTTGCTTTCGGCGATAGTCCGCATTACGTCCACGCAGTCGAAGGCGCGATCTTTATTCACCGGCGGGAAGTCAAACTCCAGACGACGACCACCGGCTTCACTCTGCCCGTCGCGGCCATATTTTCCGCTCAGCAGACCGCCCGCCAGCGGGCTCCAGACCATCAGCCCGACGCCTTCGCTCTGCATCATTGGCACCAGCTCACGCTCAAGATCGCGTCCGGCGATGGTGTAATACGCCTGCAGTGATGCGAACCGCGCCAGCCCGAGACGCTCGGAAATGCCCAGCGCTTTGGCAATCTGCCACGCCGCCCAGTTCGAGACGCCGATATAGCGCACGTGGCCGTGCTGCACCAGGTTATCCAGCGCATACAGCGTCTCCTCAATCGGCGTGGCCGGGTCGAAACCGTGAAGCTGATAGAGATCGATATGATCGAGCTGCAGGCGGCGCAGGCTCTCCTTCACGCTGCTGATGATGTGATAGCGCGAGCTGCCGCGCGAGTTCACCCCGGCGGTACCCGTTTCGCCGAATACCTTGGTCGCGACCACCACGTTCTCGCGCGGGATTTTCAGGTTTTTCAGCGCCTGCCCGAGGATCGTCTCCGAGCGCCCTTCCGAATAGACGTCAGCGGTATCGATGAAGTTAATGCCCGCATCCAGCGCGCGGCCCACCAGCTGCTCCGCTTCGTTTTGCTTAAGCTGGCCAATCTTGCCCCACATGCCGTCTTCACCACCGAAGGTCATGGTGCCGAGGCACAGTTCAGAAACAAACAGTCCGGTGTTGCCCAGTTTTTGATAACGCATAAGATAATCCTCGCATGTCGTTTAAGGGGTACCCGATAGTTATACCCGCCCCTCAGCGATCGCGAATGTGGCGTTCCTGTCCGTTTCTTGCCCAATCCTCTGAATATTTATCCGCGCGGGGCGTCGCCAAAGACGCTGTAGTCCGGTAATTGCACCTGCTGGTACGGCTCCCAGCCGCCGCCGAGCGCCTTGTAGAGCGCCACCAGATCGAGCGCGCTCTGCACCTGCGCCTGGGCGCGCTGCTGCTGGGCCTGCGCCAGCTGTCGCTGGGCGTCCAGCACGTCAATGAAGCTGGCGATCCCCTGGCGGTAGCTGTCGCTTGCCAGGTCAAACGCGTTTTGCAGCGCATCGATCGTTTTCGCCAGCCCCGCTTCACGCTGCTGGTCGGTGCGATAGCTCACCAGCGCATTTTCGACATCGCCAAGCGCGGTGAGCACCGTCTGACGATAGTCCAGCACCGCCGCACCCTGCTGCGCGCGCGCCACCTTCACGCTGGAGACCAGTCGACCGCCCTGGAAGATGGGAATGGAGACCTGCGGGCCAAAGCTGTAGAAGTGGCTGCTCCAGTCGGTCAGCCAGTTGGTTTCGCTGTTGCGCAGGCCAAACTGCCCGGAGAGGGTAAAGCTCGGGAACAGCTCCGCCACAGAGACGCCGATTTGCGCCGTGGCGGCATGAAGGTTCGCCTCCGCTTCGCGCACGTCCGGACGGCGGCGCGCCAGCGTCGACGGAATGCCGGTCTGCACAATATCCGGCAGCGCGGGCATCGGCTGCACGCTCTGCAGTTCCGCATCCAGCGCCCCCGGCGGCTTACCGAGCAGGATCGCCAGGCCGTTCATCGCCTGCCGCTCCTGCGCCTGATATTGCGGAAGCTGTGCTTCAAGGTTGCCTAACTGCGCCCGGGCGTTTTCCACGTCCATCTGCGGCGACAGCCCGCCGCGCTGGCGGCTCTCGGTCAGATCCAGCGTCTGCTGCGCGCTCTCAATCTGGGTGTTCAGCGTGGCGATAATGCTCTGCGCCCCGCGCAGCTGGAGCCACGCGCGCGCCACTTCCGCCTCCAGCGACACCAGCGCGTCGTTACGCTGTTCGATAGCCGCTTTCTGCTGCGCTTCGGCGGCTTCCACCTGACGGCGCACCTTGCCCCACAGGTCGATTTCCCACTGGGCGTCGAAGCTGCCCTGGTAGAGGTTGATCGGCTGCGTCAGCGGTCCCAGCGCGCCCTTGAGAGCGGGATCGATGCTATCCACCTGGTCATATACGCCGTGGGATTTCAGCTCCCCTTCCAGCCCGAGCTGCTGGCGCGTCGCCTGCAGATTGCCGTTCACCGACGGATAAAACGCCCCGCCCGCCTGGTTAATCTGTTCGCGCGCTCCGGCGATGCGCAGCACCGTCTGCTGCAGCGTCAGGTTCCCGGCGATGGCGCGTTCAACCAGGCTGTCGAGCTGCGGCGAGCCGAACGTTTTCCACCAGCGCGGATTGGTCGCGGCGGAGGTGGTTTGCGACTTCACCGAGCCGTCGCCTTTATCGTTCCAGTGCGTGACGGCAGGTAACGCGGGCTGCTGGTAGTCCGGCCCGACGGCGCAGCCTGCCAGCAGCATCATTATCATCAGGGGGTGTAAACGTCTGTGTATCATCAATGTGCTCCTGCACTCCCCTCGCTCTTAACCGGCGAGAGCAACAAACAAAACGGAATCAATAGCAAGGCCACCGCGCTCAGAATGGTGAAGACGTCGATGTAGGCCAGGAAGCGCGACTGCTCAATCATCGTCTGGTACATACGTCCGGTGGCGATGCCGGTGGGATCGCCCACCTGGGTGGTGAAGTTCTGGATCGCCTGCGCGCTTTCGCGTATCGCCTGCTGAAACTGCTCGTTAAACGGCGAGGCATGGTACGCAAGGTGCGCACTGTGCGCCTGCGAGCGCTCGGTAATCGCCGCCGTCGACAGCGAGATCCCGACCGAGCCCGCCACGTTGCGGAACATGGTGAACAGCGCTGCCGCATCGGCGTTCAGCCGCCTTGGTATTGAGATAAAGGCAATGGTAGTCAGCGGCACAAACAGGAACCCCAGCCCCAGCGACTGGGCGCTGCGGAACAACACCAGGGTTTCGAAGTCGATATCCGGGGTCAGCGTGCGCGACCAGAAGAACGACACCGCCAGGCAGGTAAAGCCAAAGGCGATAATCCAGCGCGTTTGCACCACCGGCATCAGCTTCAGCACCAGCGGAATCGTCAGCACAATCAGCACCGCTCCGGGCGACAGCACCAGCCCGGACCAGGTGGCGGTATAGCCCAGGTCCTGCTGCGCCAGCTGCGGGATCACCACCGAGCTGCCGTACAAAATCATCGCCATCCCCGCCATCAGCAGGCTGGAGATGGCAAAGTTGCGGTCCTTCATGCAGTGCAGATCCACCACCGGTTTTCTGGCATACATCAGCCAGTAAATCGCACCAATGATGCCGATCAGCGTTAATACCGCGAAAGTGCGGGTAAAGTTCGAGTTAAACCAGTCTTCGTCTTCTCCCCGGTCGAGCATCACCTGCAGACAGCCCAGCCCCAGGGCGATCAGGCCGATCCCCGTCCAGTCGATGGTCAGCTTCTCTTTAGACTTGCTCTCCCACGGCGGATCTTCCAGCAGCTGGTAGATCGCCAGCACCGTGACAATCCCCACCGGAATGTTGATAAAGAACACCCAGCGCCATGAGTAGTTGTCGGTGATCCAGCCCCCCAGCGTCGGACCGAGGACCGGCGCAACGATAATCGCGATGGACGAGAGCCCAAAGGCTTTGCCCCTGTCTTCGGGCTTGAAGTAGTCGAGCAGCACCGACTGCTGCGTGGGCTGCAGCCCGCCGCCAAAGAAGCCCTGCATCACGCGGAACAGGATGATCTGCCACAGCTCGGTGGCGATCCCGCACAGGAATGAGCAGACGGTGAACATGACGATGCAGATCAGGAAGAACTGCTTGCGGCCAAACACCCGGCTCAGAAACGCCGAGATGGGCAGCACGATGCCGTTCGCGACCAGATAGCTGGTTAACACCCATGTGGATTCGTCATAGCTGGACGAGAGCGAACCCGCCACGTGGGGCAGCGCCACGTTGACGATGGTGGTGTCCAGAATTTCCATAAACACCGCCAGGGTGACGACAATCGCCACCGCCCACGGGTTGCTGGCGGGCTTCCAGCTGTCGTGGCTGTGGTCCGTCATTCCACCGTCACCTTCGGCGCAACCGAGAGCCCCAGCGGCAGCGGTTTGTTCGGATCGAGCCCCTTATCAATCACGATTTTCACCGGCACGCGCTGCACAATTTTGACGAAGTTACCAGTGGCATTTTCAGCCGGGAAGGCGGAGAAGCGCGAGCCGCTGCCCTGCTGGATGCTGTCAACGTGGCCCTCGAGCGACATATCCGGCCACGCGTCGACGGACACGGTGACCTTATCGCCGGGCTTCATGCGCTCAAGCTGGGACTCTTTGAAGTTCGCGACCACCCACACGTTCGGCGAAACCAGGGAGAACAGCGCCGTTCCCGCCTGCACCAGCGTGCCGGGCTGCACGTTGCGTTTGGTGACAAACCCGTCGAACGGAGCGCGGACTTCGGTGTAAGAGAGGTTCAGATTGGCCGTTTCCAGCTGCGCTTTCGCCTGATCGACCTGACGCTCGCGCGCTTCAACGTTGGTTTCCTGCTGGCGGATTTGCAGCTGTACCTGCTCTGCCACCTCCAGCTGCGCCTGGGCGCTGGCCAGCCCCGCCTGCGCGCTGCGCAGCTGAGCGTTCGCGGAATCAATACTTTGCTGGGTGGTTGCCCGCGGGTCGACGCCGCGCTGGCGACGGTACTCCGCCTGCGCGTTCGCCAGATCGGCCTGCGCTTTCAGCACCTGCGCTTTGGCTTCGTCACGCTGGGCGGGATACTGCACTTTTGAGAGCGCCAGCTGTGCCTGAGCCTGATGCAGCTGCGCGATAGCCAGCCCAAGCTGGGCCTGGGCCTGATCGCGCTGCGCGGTGGTATCACGCGGATCGATGACCACCAGCAGATCGCCCTTTTTCACGCGCTGGTTATCACGCACGCGCAGCTCGGTGACGTAGCCCGCCGTTTTGGGGGCAATCGTCACCACGTCGCCGTCGGTAAAGGCGTCGTCGGTCGTCTCTTCGTTACGGGTTAAAAACCACCAGACCAGCGCCACGACGACCATCACCACCACGACAATGCCGAGGATAATTAACGGTTTTTTGCCCGGGCGCTTACGCGCATTATTGTTTTTGTCCTGCTCGTCAGCAGGCGGGTTTTGATCTTCAGCCATAGGTCAGCAACGGTCCTGTCAGTGAGCGGCATCACACTATGCCGTTCACTAAAGCTAGGACGTTGCTATACGTTTGCCAGGAAAAACTGACAAATTGCGCACTATATGAGAAGGAATAGTCCGAAACCGATCGCCGCGGCCCAAACCAGCATCGGAATCGACCAGACGTGGAAACGCCACCAGATACGACGGTCGTTGGCCATACGCAGGGCAATCAGGTTGGCCAGCGAGCCGGGCAACAGCCCAAACCCGCCGATATTCACCGCCCAGGCCAGGAGCGTATCCGGCGGAACGTAGTTGAGCAGCAAAATGGTGGAAGGCACGTTGCTGATAAACTGCGACAGCCCAATCGCCGTTAGCCACAATCCCGGCTGAGACAGCGTGCTGACGCTGTGCAGAACGTTTTGCAGCACCGGAAGCTGGATAAGGAGATGCACATCAATAAACATCGCCATAAAGACCAGCAGCAGCGTCCAGTCCACGCTCACCAGCACGCGCCGCGCCAGAACGACAAACCCTGCGGCAACGAGCAGGACGCCCGCCAGCTCATATTTCAGCTCCAGCGCGAACAGAAAGACGATGTATAACCCGAGGCAGCTCCACACCAGACGCGGCTGCCACTGCGGGCCCGTGGTGCCGCTGTGGTACTGCAGTTTTTTATCCGGAAACGCAAACCAGCAGACCGCCAGCAGCGACAGCATCATCACCAGCGCCAGCGGGGCCATCTGCCAGGTAAAGGCGGCAAACGACAGGCCGGAACGGCCCCAGAGCAGGATATTTTGCGGGTTGCCGATAGGCGTCAACAGAGAACCGGCGTTAACGGCGAGCGCTTCAAAGATAATGAGCCGGCTGACCGGAATTTCACAGAGCTTACGCAGCGTGAGCGTGAGCGGCACGATGATAAACAGCGCCACATCGTTGGTCAGAAACGTCGACAGCACCGCGGCGGAGAACACCATAAACAGGGACAGCCTGCGTTCGGTGGCAAACCGGCGCACCATTTTACGTCCCAGAACGTCAAAATAGCCGCTCAGCTCGACCCCTTTGGTGAGCATCATCAGGCCGCTCAGGGTAATGATGGTGCGCCAGTCAATCGCGGCGGGCCAGGCATGTGGGGCAAACGGCACAAAGAGGCTTAACGCTGCGCCAATGAGTAATAACAGATGGAAAAAACGATCGCGTGCCAGGGCCTGCAGTCCAGGGATTTTCATTCAGCGGAGGGACCATATTTAAGCGTAAATTCACGAAATTTCACCAGCGTCTCTTCGCTAACGTGGTGTTCCATTCCTTCCGCATCCCGGCGGGCGATCTCCGGGCTGACGCCCAGCACCAGTAAAAAATTCTCGACAAGCTGATGGCGCTCGCGGCTCTCCTGCGCGAGTTTCTCCCCCTCCGGCGTCAGAAAAACACCGCGCCAGGGGATCATTTCAATTAAGCCCACGGAGGCCAGGCGTTTTAACATTTTAGCGACAGTTGGCTGTGAAACCCCCAGCCTGGCGGCCATATCGACCTGGCGCGCTTCACCAACCTCACGGATCAGATCGGAAATGAGTTCAACATAATCATCAATCAGTTCACGCCGGTGCGCTTCACGGACCTGGCGAAAACCTTCGACATGTTCTTCAACATTCACCAGTTGCGTCGTTTTCCTCATTGTCGGATGACCTGCGCGACGGTTCATTGTACTTCCTCAGTGGGGTGACGCTTCCAGCGCCCGGTTTCGAGAGCGCACATTGTAAACCATAGCTCCGCAAGCACAAAAAATTAACGAAATAGCCATAGCTATACAATATAGCCTGTGCTATATCTGTATGTAATGCAGTCACCCTTCACGGATCGAAGGGATCAAAACTCAGGAGGTCTTATGAACGAATTCAAGAGGTGCATGACCGTGTTTACCCACTCTCCTTTTAAAGTGCGCTTAATGCTGTTGAACATGCTGTGCGATATGTTTAACAACAAACCGCATCAGGACGACAAATCTTCCCACTAAGCGGCGTTGCGGTACGCCGCTTCATTTTCCCGTCACAATCTCGCTCTAAACTGGCTTCCAGCCGCCTTATTCCCGATCTTTTTTACGGATTTGCAATCCCCTTCGCAAAACATCTGCTTAGCAACTGTTGATATTATTTAGCGCTCGCACTATCTTCTTGCAGCCCTGCACAATTTGCGGCTCGCTGAAGCGGACCCTCATTCCCTCTCCACGCACTGTCAGGCAGGTTATGACCCTTGACGCCAGGGTGAGCACATGGCGTTTTCATCCATGATAGTGACCTATGAATGTAACCCTGATAGATACCGTTGTGACCCGCAGCCGGGCCTTAAGCCCGTGGACGGGTTTTTACTTTTTGCAGTCATTACTGATTAACTTTGCGCTGGGTTATCCCTTTAGTCTGCTTTACGCGGTGGCGTTCACCTGCGTTCTGCATTTGCTGTGGCGATCCGCACCGCGCGTGCAAAAAGCGTTAATCGGCATCTGTTCGCTGGTTGCTGCACTCTATTTCCCGTTTGGTCAGGCTTACGGCGCGCCAAACTTTAATACCCTGCTGGCGCTGCACTCGACCAATATGGAAGAGTCAACGGAGATCCTGACGATCTTCCCGTGGTACAGCTACGTGGTCGGGATCTTTATCTTCGCGCTGGGCGTTATCGCCATCCGCCGTCAGTCGGGCGAGAAAAAATCCTGGGGTAAGATCGAAATACTCTGTCTGGTGCTCAGCATTGCCGTGGCCTTTGTCGCTCCCATCCAGAATATTCCCTGGGACGGTAAACTAAGGCTCAGCAATATCGGTTATCCGGTTTTCCGCTTCGTGAAAGACGTCGTTGTAAACAATAAAGAGGTTCTCGACGAACAGGCGCGCATGGCTGAGCTTTCCAATATGAAAGACACCTGGAACGTGCTGGCCGTTAAGCCGAAATATCACACCTATGTGGTGGTGATTGGCGAAAGCGCGCGTCGCGATGCGATGGGAGCGTTTGGCGGTCACTGGGATAACACACCGTTTGCCAGCTCAGTCAAAGGCACGCTGTTTACCGATTATGTCGCGGCCAGCGGCTCGACGCAGAAATCGCTCGGCCTGACCCTTAACCGGGTGGTGGATGGCAAACCGCAGTATCAGGATAATTTCGTCACCCTGGCAAACCGTGCGGGTTTTCAGACGTGGTGGTTCTCTAATCAGGGGCAAATTGGCGAATACGATACGGCCATCGCCAGTATCGCCAAACGCGCTGACGAAGTGCAGTTCCTGAAAAATGGCGACTTCGAAGCCGACAAAAACACCAAAGACGAAGCGCTGTTGAAAATGACGGCACAGGTCTTCGCCACCCCGCGCACCCAGCCTCAGCTGATCGTCCTGCACCTGATGGGGTCGCACCCGCAGGCCTGCGATCGGACCGGTGGGAAGTACGCGGAGTTTGTGCAGTCCAAAGAGACGTCCTGCTATCTCTACACCATGACGCAAACCGACGACCTGCTGAGCAAGCTGTACGATCAGCTACGCAATACGGGCGACAGCTTCTCCATGGTCTATTTCTCGGATCACGGGCTGGCGTTTAAAGAGCGTGGTAAAGAGGTGCAGTACCTGGCGCACGATGACAAGTTCCAGCAGAACTTCCAGGTGCCGTTTATGGTGCTGTCGAGTGACGATAAAACGCATCGCGTTATTAAAGCGCGTCGTTCGGCAAATGATTTCCTGCAGTTCTTCTCGCAGTGGACCGGGATTAAGGCTGAGCAGATAAAAAATGCTTACCCGTTTGTCTCTAACAAGAAAGCTTCCCCAGTGTACGTTACCAACTTCAAGTTACAGAAAGTTGACTACAACCATCTGGGTACGGATATTTTTGATATTAAGAATAAGTAATTGCCGTCTCGTGCGGACCGATGCCCTCACCCTGGCCCTCTCCCACGGGGAGAGGGAACAAACACTAAAAACGGCAACCTAAGGTTGCCGTTTTGCTTTTCTCTTCGACAAAAAAAATCCGCCACATTGGGCGGATTTTTTATTTAATCACCGAAGTGATTAGAAGCGGTAACCTACGCCAGCGATCCAGGTGCCAACGTCAACGTTGCGGATACGGCTCTGCTCATAGGAGAAGTCCAGAGCAACGTCCTGGATTGGGTTGAACTGCAGGCCTGCGCCATAGGAGAAGCCATAGTCGCTGTTGCTTGCAGTGCGGTTCAGACCCTGGTTTTCGGTCTGCTGGAATTTACCGTAGCCAACACCTACAACACCGTAGATGCTCGCCCAGTCATTCAGACGGTAAGCCGGGCCCGCGGTGATACCGTAGTACTGGCCTTTGTTGTATGCGCCGTTTTCAGAACGATCTTTCTCGGTGTAGGTGAAAGAACCGATCACGCCCAGTGGGTTGTTATCCTGCTCGTAACGATACTTCAGGTTGAAACCGTTAGCTTTGTTCATCACGCCCTGATAGTCGCTCTGAGCGTAACCACCAGTAACAGTAGAAGTAGCAGCTACAGCGGTACCTGCGGAAACAGCCAGTACAGCGGCCAGTGCTGAAAGACATGCAATTTTTTTCATAACCACCTCAAATGTGATCCAAGTAAGTCCGTAAGTTTTAAATATATCAAAAAAATTTGCGAAACTCTTTGTGATTCGTGATGTCTAATGAAACCTTTCCTGTAACAGAACGTTTCCAGCGTCAGCTATCTCTTTCAAATCACATGCAATTTTCACTACTAAATGCGCATAGTGCGCGTCTGCGCAGTTACATTCATCCAGATTATTCCTAATCTGACAGGCGATAAATCCACCAGCGCTTAACCATTTTACGGATTTGACATGGTTTTTTTTCAACAGCGCCTCAACCGTAGCCGCATATTTCCTTTACACTGCAACTTTTACCTCATTTGACATAAGCTGACAGGAGAAAGGATGCCTGGGTTATCCCGCACGTCGTCGGTCTGGTTGCCGGTCGCAGTCATACTCATTGCCATGTTGTCCATTCAAAGCGGTGCTTCGCTTGCAAAATCGCTTTTTCCGCTGGTCGGTGCGCCTGGGGTAACAGCCCTGCGTATCGTCCTGGGCACGGCGATACTGGTGGTTATTTTCAAACCCTGGCGTCTGCGATTCAAAAAGGAGCAGCGTTTACCGTTGCTGTTTTATGGACTCTCCCTGGGGGCAATGAATTACCTGTTCTACCTCTCTATTCAGACGATACCGCTGGGGATCGCCGTCGCGCTGGAGTTTACCGGCCCGCTGGCGGTGGCGCTTTTTTCCTCGCGACGTCCGGTCGATTTTATCTGGGTCGTGTTAGCCGTTCTGGGGTTGTGGTTCCTGCTGCCGCTGGGCAAGAGTGTTTCTGAGATTGATCTGACGGGCGCAGCGCTGGCGCTGGGTGCAGGCGCCTGCTGGGCCGTCTATATACTCACGGGCCAGCGTGCAGGAGAAGAGCACGGTCCGGCGACCGTCGCGTTGGGTTCACTGATCGCTGCTATCGTCTTTGTGCCCATCGGCATGGCGCAGGCGACCGAATCTATCTGGCAATGGTCCGTCATGCCCATCGGGCTGGCGGTCGCGATCCTCTCTACCGCACTTCCCTATTCTCTGGAGATGATTGCCCTGACGCGTCTGCCGACGCGCATATTTGGCACCCTGATGAGCATGGAGCCTGCGCTAGCCGCCATTTCCGGGATGGTGTTTCTCGGCGAAACCCTGACATTGACCCAGACTCTGGCGCTCTGCTCGATTATCGCGGCATCAATGGGCTCGACGCTCACCATGCGCCCTGAACCTAAAGTGGAGAAAGTGGATATCCGCTAAGCCCATATATTCTGCATGGCTTCCACGCCATGCAGAATAAAGGCCAGAAAGACTGTCGTTATAATTTTTTACACACTTCACCCTATTTTCAAAATATCCCTCTGGGTTTACATTCCCAGCCAGTAATTAAGATTGATCTGTATCAATTTTAAAATTTCAGATTAATTTCAATGAGTTAAAATCTCAACCTCCTTCTCGCTATTAAACCGATAGGCATAGCCAAACCGCAGGGAAAAAATCCGGTGCTATACTTAGTTCCGTAATTACCTGGGACATAAACATCAAGAGGATATGAGATTATGAGTACCGCTAAACTGGTGAAAACGAAAGCGTCTAATCTGCTTTATACCCGTAACGATGTATCGGACAGCGACAAAAAAGCAACCATTGAGTTGCTGAATCGCCAGGTGATCCAGTTCATCGATCTTTCGCTGATCACCAAACAGGCCCACTGGAATATGCGCGGTGCAAACTTTATTGCCGTTCATGAAATGCTGGATGGCTTCCGCACAGCACTGGTGACCCACCTCGATACGATGGCTGAACGTGCCGTTCAGCTAGGCGGCGTGGCGCTGGGTACCACGCAGGTGATCAACAGCAAAACGCCACTGAAGAGTTATCCGCTGGATATCCATACCGTTCAGGATCATCTGAAAGAGCTGGCGGACCGCTACGCGATTGTGGCAAATGATGTGCGCAAAGCGATTGGCGAAGCCAAAGACGAAGATACCGCTGACATTTTCACCGCCGCGTCCCGCGACCTGGATCAATTCCTGTGGTTTATCGAATCTAACATCGAATAATTCATACGAATTTTCTATCAAACCCTCGCCCTCCGGTGAGGGTTTTGCACATCTATGGTGCACAGTTTTTGTCTGCACACCTGCAAAAGTGAACGAAATGTAATAATCACCTCACACAACCGTTAACGGAAGATTGTTTTTTCGTCATAATTTACGCTAAATATCTCCCCGTCAGTTGAGCCAAACGAAGCGCACCAAAACAGTGCTCCACTTTGGTGCAATAAAACCTCATTGCCCCATTTAATGTGCAATGTATGACATCATCCCCTTTGCAAAACAATGGCTTGTAAAGTTGGCACGATTTTTTCATTGTGCCACCTGTTCTCGCAGGGGATCGCCCCGTGGATATAAAAGGAAATGCTATGAAGTCTGTATTAAAAGTTTCACTGGCTGCACTTACCCTGGCTTTTGCGGTGTCCTCTCAGGCTGCCGACAAACTGGTTGTGGCGACCGACACGGCGTTCGTTCCGTTTGAATTCAAACAGGGTGATAAATACGTTGGTTTTGATGTGGATCTGTGGGCCGCAGTCGCAAAAGAACTCAAACTGGATTACACCCTGAAGCCGATGGACTTCAGCGGCATCATCCCGGCACTGCAAACCAAGAACGTTGATCTGGCGCTGGCGGGCATCACCATTACCGATGAACGTAAAAAAGCGATCGACTTCTCTGACGGCTACTACAAAAGCGGCCTGCTGGTGATGGTCAAAGCCGATAATAACGACGTAAAAAGCGTGAAAGATCTCGACGGCAAAGTGGTGGCAGTGAAGAGCGGCACCGGTTCGGTTGATTACGCGAAAGCAAATATCAAAACCAAAGACCTGCGTCAGTTCCCGAACATCGACAACGCGTACATGGAACTCGGCACCAACCGTGCTGACGCGGTTCTGCACGACACGCCGAACATCCTGTACTTCATCAAAACAGCCGGTAACGGTAAGTTCAAAGCGGTTGGCGAGTCTCTGGAAGCCCAGCAGTACGGTATCGCGTTCCCGAAAGGCAGCGACGACCTGCGCACGAAAGTTAACGGCGCGCTGAAAACGCTGAAAGAGAACGGCACCTATAACGAAATCTACAAAAAATGGTTCGGTACCGAGCCTAAATAATAAGACGTAACAATGATGTTCACTCGGGGGCGACCTTTCGCCCCTGCTATTTTTGAAACACGGTAACAGTAACAGGAAATTATCATGCAGTTTGACTGGAGCGCCATCTGGCCTGCCATTCCTATCTTGCTTGAAGGCGCTAAAATGACCCTGTGGATTTCGGTCCTGGGTCTGGTTGGTGGGTTGATTATCGGTCTTGTCGCCGGTTTCGCTCGCACCTACGGCGGCTGGATTGCAAACCACATCGCACTGGTTTTCATCGAAGTGATCCGCGGCACCCCAATTGTCGTACAGGTCATGTTCATCTACTTCGCCCTGCCAATGGCGTTCACCGACCTGCGCATCGATCCGTTCAGCGCAGCCGTCGTCACCATTATGATCAACTCAGGCGCCTACATTGCGGAAATCACCCGCGGTGCGGTGCTGTCGATTCATAAAGGTTTCAGTGAAGCCGGTCTGGCGCTAGGTCTTTCTCGTCGCGAAACGATCCGCCACGTTATTCTGCCGCTGGCACTGCGTCGCATGCTGCCACCGCTCGGTAACCAGTGGATCATCAGCATTAAAGATACGTCGCTGTTCATTGTTATCGGCGTGGCCGAGCTGACCCGTCAGGGTCAGGAGATCATTGCTGGCAACTTCCGCGCGCTGGAAATTTGGAGTGCGGTAGCCGTTGTCTACCTGATCATTACTCTGGTTCTGAGCTTCGTTCTGCGTCGTCTTGAAAGAAGGATGAAAATCCTGTGATTGAATTTAAAAACGTTTCCAAGCACTTTGGCCCAACCCAGGTGCTGCACAATATTGATCTGAACATTAAGCAGGGTGAAGTGGTGGTGATTATTGGGCCATCCGGCTCCGGTAAATCCACCCTGCTGCGCTGCATCAACAAGCTGGAAGAGATCACCAGCGGCGATCTTATCGTCGACGGTCTGAAGGTGAACGACCCGAAAGTGGATGACCGTCTGATTCGTCAGGAAGCGGGCATGGTGTTCCAGCAGTTCTACCTGTTCCCGCACCTGACGGCGCTGGAGAACGTGATGTTTGGCCCCCTGCGCGTGCGCGGCGCCAACAAAGCGGCGGCAGAAGCGCTGGCCAAAGATCTGCTGGCGAAAGTCGGCCTGGCTGAACGCGCGCACCACTACCCTTCTGAGCTGTCCGGTGGTCAACAGCAGCGCGTGGCGATTGCCCGCGCGCTGGCGGTCAAACCGAAAATGATGCTGTTTGATGAGCCTACGTCCGCACTCGACCCCGAGCTGCGCCACGAGGTGCTGAAGGTCATGCAGGATCTGGCAGAAGAAGGGATGACGATGGTGATCGTGACCCACGAAATCGGCTTCGCTGAAAAAGTGGCGTCCCGCCTGATCTTTATTGATAAAGGCCGTATCGCGGAAGACGGTAACCCGCAGGAATTAATTGCGAACCCGCCGAGCCCGCGTCTGCAGGAGTTCCTGCAGCACGTCTCCTGATCCATCGCTTTACGCTAAAGCCGGGCTTGCCCGGCTTTTTTACGCCAGATTGTTCCCAAAAATCCCCCTCCGCGTCCCGACTTCTATACTTATCATTTTGTTCGACATTTTCACCGGAGGACGCCGTGCCGTGGATCCTGTTGCTGTTGATTAGCCTGTTTAGTGCGCCATCGTTCGCCGTCGCGATCCCCGGCGTGACCACCGGAACAACCGCCAGCCAGCAAAATACGCCCCCTCCTGAACCCGATGTCGAACAGAAAAAAGCCGCCTACAGCGCCCTCGCCGACGTCCTTGAGAACGACACCTCCCGGCAGGAACTTATTGGTCAGCTGCGGAAAGTGGCCGCCACGCCGCCGCAGGAGCCGGTGCCTGTCATCACCCCTCCCCAGGTGGAGGAACAAAAAACGGTGCTGGAAAATGTCACCGACGTGAGCCGGCACTATGGGGAAGCGCTCTCCTCGCGCTTTGCTCAGCTCTACCGCAACCTGATTGGCTCGCCGCATAAGCCGTTTAACCCACAAACGTTTACCGCCGCCGCCACGCAGTTCCTGATGCTGGCCGGCGCAGTATTTCTTTTTTACTGGCTGGTGCGCCTGTGCGCGTGGCCGCTCTACCGCAAAATGGGGCAATGGGGACGCAGAAAGAATCAGCAGAAAAGCAGCTGGCTGCACCTGCCGTTGATGATAGCCTCAGCGTTTATCATCGATTTACTGCTGCTTGCGTTGACGCTGTTTTTAGGTCAGATGTTGGCCGACAGGCTGAACGCGGACAACAAAACCATCGCCTTCCAGCAGTCGCTTTTCCTGAATGCCTTTGCCCTGATTGAGTTCTTCAAGGCGCTGCTGCGGTTACTCTTTTGCCCGCACGTACCGGCGCTGCGTCCTTTCGCCATCCGGGATGCGAGCGCGAAGTACTGGGCGCTGCGTCTGAGCGTGCTCAGCGGGCTGATTGGCTACGGTCTGCTGGTTGCCGTGCCGATCATCTCCAACCAGGTGAACGTCCAGTTCGGGGCGCTGGCAAACGTCATTATCATGATCTGCATTACCGTCTGGTCGCTGTATCTGATCTTCCACAATAAAAAAACCATTACCCAAAGCCTGCTGAATCTGGCCGATCGCTCCCTTTCGTTCTTTAGCCTGTTTATCCGCGCTTTCGCCCTGGTGTGGCACTGGCTGGCAAGCGCCTACTTCATCGTACTGTGCTTCTTCTCGCTGTTCGACCCGGGCAATAGCCTGAAATTCATGATGGGGGCGACGTTCAAAAGCCTGGCCATTATCGGTATCGCGGCGTTTGTGTCGGGGCTGCTGTCGCGCTGGATCTCGAAAATCATCACCCTGTCGCCGCAGGTACAGCGTAATTACCCGGAACTGCAAAAACGGGTGAACGGCTGGATGTCGGTATCGCTCAAAGTGGCGCGCATTCTCACCGTCTGCGTGGCGATTATGCTGCTCCTGAATGCGTGGAGCCTGTTTGATTTCTGGAACTGGCTGCACAACGGTGCGGGTGAAAAAACGGTCGATATCCTGATTCGCATCGCGCTGATTTTGTTCTTCTCCGCCGTCGGCTGGACGCTGCTGGCGAGCCTTATCGAGAACCGCCTGGTATCGGATATTCACGGCCGTCCCCTGCCCAGCGCGCGGGCAAGAACGCTGTTAACCCTGTTCCGCAACGCGCTGGCGGTGATTATCAGCACCATCACCATCATGATTGTGCTGTCGGAAATCGGCGTAAATATCGCCCCGCTGCTGGCGGGGGCCGGTGCGCTGGGGCTGGCGATCTTCTTCGGGTCGCAAACGCTGGTGAAGGATATTATTACCGGCATCTTTATCCAGTTTGAGAACGGGATGAACACGGGGGATCTGGTCACGATTGGGCCGTTAACCGGCACCGTGGAGAGGATGTCCATCCGCTCGGTGGGCGTGCGCCAGGACACCGGGGCGTACCACATCATTCCCTGGTCTTCGATCACCACCTTCGCCAACTTTGTGCGCGGCATTGGTTCAGTTGTAGCGAACTACGATGTGGATCGTCACGAGGATGCCGATAAAGCGAAGCAGGCGCTGCGCGATGCGGTAGAAGAGCTGATGCAGATGGAGGATATTCGCGGGCTGGTGATTGGCGAGCCGTCATTCGCCGGCATCGTCGGGCTGACGAACACGGCGTTTACCCTGCGCGTGTCGTTCACCACCCAGCCGCTGAAGCAGTGGACGGTGCGCTTTGCGCTCGACAGCATGGTGAAAAAACACTTCGATCTGGCGAACGTGCGGATGCCGGTCCAGACCTATCAGGTACTGCCGCCGCCCGCATCGCCGCTCCCTCCGCAGGAGCCGACGCTGTAGCCCGGTTGCCGGGTGGCGGCTTCGCCTTACCCGGCCTGCGACGGAGTGCTATTTGCGACGTTTGTTATTGTCCATAAACGTCCAGGCGATAAAGCGGCTTTGCTTCTGGCCCTGCGCCATCTCTTTTTTCACCACTTTTACGGCGCCCGCTTCGGTCAGCGCGCGGTAGAGTGGCGGCAGGTTATCTCCGCGGGAAACCAGCGTTGTGAACCACTTCACCTGACGGCCAAACTGTTTGCTTTCCGCAATCATGCGCAGGATAAACGCCACTTCGCCCCCTTCACACCAGAGCTCCTGCTGCTGACCACCGAAGTTCAGCGCGGCGTCTTCAGCCTGACCCAGATTGCGGCGCTTGCGCTCGCTGCCCGCGCGGGCCGATGCCGCCGAATCATGGAACGGCGGATTGCACATCGTGGCGTCATAGCTTTCGTTTTTGTGAATAATGCCGTTGAAGATCGACGCCGCCTCTTTCTGACGACGCAGGCGAATGGCGCGGCTCAACCCAGGATTCGCGCTGATAATCGCCTGGGCGCTGGCAAAGGCCTCGGCACCGATTTCGCTTCCGGTAAAGCGCCAGTGGTATTCATGCGCGCCGATCAGCGGGTAAATCAGATTCGCCCCGGTGCCAATATCCAGAATGGTGGCCTGCGGCGGAACAACGCCCTCATTGCCCTCGGCAAGAAGGTCGGCAAGGTGATGCACGTAATCCGCGCGGCCCGGCACAGGTGGACAGAGAAAGCCTTCCGGAATATCCCAGTGAGCCACACCGTAAAAATGCGCCAGTAGAGCTTTGTTCAACATTTTAACCGCCTGCGGGTCAGCAAAGTTGACCGAGGGCTCTCCCGCTGGGGTCTGAACCAGGTAGTCCTGCAGCGGCGGGCAGCTCAGGCATAACGCATTCATGTCGTAGCGGCTGCGGTGGCGATTTCGCGGGTGCAATCCCGGCTTTTGGGCAGTCATGGCATTCTCCTTTAAACAGCGGCGTAAGATACCCTTTGCTGGCCCAACGGTAAATCTTTCTCTGCGTCGCGCAAAAAAACGCCGTAAATCAAACACCTTTATGTCTATGATCTGTCAGCGAATTGTCAATTTATATCGTTCAAAAAATAAGCAGATCATCATCAAATATTTGCGCTAAGTCACACTCATCAGGCTTCTAAACTTAAAGGGAATCACCTGCTGTTTCCTCATGAGGATGTGATTATGAAAAAGTATCTGACCCTTGCTATTATCGCTGGCGTCCTGGCAACTGCTTCATTCTCTGCCATGGCCGTTCAGTCACTAACCCAGAGTACCGACACCAGCCAGCTCCGTCCTGCAGGCACCGTTTCAGTTAGCCGTGCCAGCAACCTTGACGATCTCCAGGCTAAACTTGCCGAAAAAGCCCGTCAGGAAGGTGCAAAAGGATTCGAGATTAATTCCGCCAGCGGCGATAACCATATGTTTGGCACCGCGACCATTTACAAGTAACCCCACTACACTCCAACACACTGCATCTGCCGCACAGATGCAGTTCTCTTTTTCCTTCGCCTTGATTGTTCATTTTTTAACCCCATAGTAAACGTATGGCTTAAACCGATTTCAGGAGGACGCTATGGCTTCCGGCTGGGCAAATGACGACGCTGTTAACCAACAGATCAACAGTACTATTGAAGATGCGGTTGCGCGCGCCCGCGGTAAAATTCCGCGCGGCGAAAGCTTAACGGAATGCGAAGAATGCGGAGAACCCATTCCGGAGGCGCGCCGGAAAGCCATCCCCGGCGTAAGGCTTTGCATCTCCTGCCAGCAGCATAAAGATTCAAAAAACTCATCATATTCGGGATATAATCGCAGAGGTTCGAAAGACAGCCAGTTACGTTGACTTTCCTTTACCTAAGTTAACCCCGCAGGCCCATACCTTTACGCTCACGATTTTTAACGAACCGCGTGGCAAAATGTGCCCTTCATTTCGCTTCTGTAAAGCGCATTAAAAAGAAGTGTAAATCGCCAGTTTGAATTTATTAATATTCAATAAGTTATTTGTCATTCAGTTTTTTTGAGCAACCACGTCAATTCTCTTCGATTTTATCCCTCGCAAAAAAACGTGATACTCATCACATCGACGGAACATCGTCCCCTTAACAGAAACACCTGCGAGAGATTAATTATGAAAACCATCAAATATGCTGTAGCTGCTGTTGCCCTGTCCGCTCTGTCCTTCGGCGCTTTCGCCGTAGAGCCAGTCTCTTCAACTCAGGCACAGAACATGAACAAAGTCGGTGTGGTGAGTGCTGATGGCGCGACCACGCTGGACGGTCTGGAAGCCAAACTGGCTGAGAAAGCCGCTGCTGCCGGTGCAAGCGGATACACCATTACCTCCGCTAACGGCAATAACAAGCTGAGCGGCACCGCGGTTATCTACAAATAATCGCCTGAACGAATGCTGTCCCCTCGCCAAACCCTCTGGTGAGCTGCTCCAACCCTCATTGACCCTGTTGTTTGTTACCCTTGCTTGCCCGTCCGCCACTGGACGGGCTTTTTTTTAGTTAAAAAGACTGCGCCACGCGTGCCAGCCCGGCTTCTACCGTGTCCACTTCACCGGTTGCCAGCAAACAGCAGGCCATCTGCAGCTTGATCGAATGCGGAACAGGAACATTTCCAGCAAGGCACTGCTCAATCCAGTGGGCTGTAGTATGGGGATCTTTTGCCTCAGGCAATATCACACCGCTATTTTCCTCCCCGCGTTCCAGAATGACGCGCGTACCAGCAGAATCGATCAGCATCACCTGCGGGCAACGCTGTGGGTTCGCATAAACCTCACCTTCCGTGCCGTGCATCAGTAACGCCCTTCCACCAATAGCCGCAAAGAACTGACCCACACGCGCCACGTATTCCGGGTGCGAGACGCTGGAAAGACGAAGGGCGGCATCTTCGCCAAACGGTGTGGCCAGCTTCGCCAGCGTGTGCGCGCTGTTGCGCACGCCCATGCGCCAGCGCATATCGAGCTGCTTTTCAAGCGGCGGGCAAAGTGTGCCAACCGGGATATAAACGGGCTGATGGCCATCCAGCTTCGCCTGCGCCTGACCGGCATGACGCGTTGGCTCGATGCCCAGCATCCCGAAAATGGTTTCCGTCAGTACGCGAGTGGGGTCTTCACTAACCCCGTGCACCACCACCGGGAACCCCAGCTTGTGTAATAAAATAGCAAGAAGCGGGGTTAAATTTGCCTGCTTGCGCGCGCCGTTGTAGCTCGGGATTACGATCGGCATGGGCTTTGCCACAGGCGGCGTTAAGCGCAGCGTTTGCGCCTGCATGGCTTCATAGAACCCGCGCATCTCCGCCTCACCCTCTCCTTTGATACGCAGCGCGATCAGAATGCCCCCCATTTCCAGGTCGGGGACGTCGCCCTCAAGCATGCGGGTGTAAAGTGCACGCGCGGTTTCATGGTCCAGATCGCGGGCATGATTTTTCCCACGCCCTACCTCTTTGATAATTTTGCGGTAATCCACGACTTCTCTCCTGACAGCATCATCTTGTTAACAATATAGCCCTGATGATTGCCCGGCCGTTAGTGTTTTATCCCCTAACCCAATGCTCTGTTTTAATGAAAAAAAATATATACAAGAAATTTTTCAATTATTTGTGATTTCTGCAGAAGATTCTTAGACATGTATTTTTTGATTAAATAACCAGCGGAAAGTCTTCCAGGGTCAACGGTGAAAACGTCCAGGCAACGTTCGCACCAGTCACATATCAGGATTCACTATGAACAAGGTTGCTTTAGGTTTATTCATCGCCGCAGCGGTGGGATGTTCTGCATCCGCATTTGCGGCAACAAACGGTGAAGGGCAGATCAATTTCACCGGAGAAATTATTGATTCAGCGTGTCAGGTGGTTAATGGGTTAAGTAACCCGTTAAACGTTCAGTTAGGCAAAGTCTCTAAAACGGTATTTACCGGTGCAGGCTCTACCAGCACGTTAACGAAGTTCGATATTCAGTTAAAAGACTGTCCGGAAACCGTTACCTCTGCAGCGATTAACTTCGGCGGAACGCCGGATGCGAATAACAACGCAACGCTGGCATTAACGCCGGATGTGGATGCGGCAACGGGTGTCGCTATTCAGCTGGTTGACGCTTCTGAGCAGCCGGTGAGTCTGTACACCCCTTCTCAGCAATATCCGTTAGCCTCCGGTACAGCAGTTAACGACCTGATATTCGGCGCGCGTTATATTCAAACCGGGGCCGCGATTACCGCAGGTCCGGCTAACTCCGTTTCGACCTTCACCGTTATCTATAACTGATATTATCAATCCTGAGATATTAACGCGGTTATACGCGTTAATATCTCTTATCTTATTGAGAAATATTTATGCGCCACGGTTATTTACTGAGCACGCTTTTACTGGCGGCCTCTACTGCACATGCAGGTGTCATTATTAATGGCACACGTCTGGTCTACCAGGGAGAGAAAAAGGAATCGTCTCTTGGTCTTTCAAACCCAGATGCAACGGATTATCTGGTACAGTCCTGGGTCGACTCTGGCGGTAAAAACCTGGCCAAAGCGCCGTTCCTGATCACCCCTCCTCTTTTCCGTCTGGATGCGAAAGAAGATAACGTTCTGCGCGTTGTACGTACGGGCGGAAATTTACCGGAAGACAGGGAAACACTGTACTGGTTGAATATTAAAGCGATCCCTTCATCAAAGCACGTCGAAGGTGTGAATACGCTACAAATTGCCATTAATACGCGTATTAAATTGCTTTATCGCCCGTCAGCAGTAAAAGGCAGACCAGAAGAGGTGGCCGATAAGCTTGAATGGCGCCGTGAAGGTAATGAACTGGTGGTGAATAACCCCACGCCTTTCTTTATGAACTTCCAGACCGTCACGCTGAACGGTCATAAAGTAACAAAAGCCACCTGGGCGGTCCCGAAAACGGAAACGCATTTTGCCTTGCCTGGCAATATCGGAGGCTCAACCGTCACGTATTCCATTATTACTGATTACGGCAGCATCAGCCATACCTGGTCGAAAGCCGTTCGTTAATACTATCCCCCGGTAATAAAATAATCATGTACAGCCATAAAAAGCCGTTTACCTGCCGAATTTCATCCCTGCTGGTCATTCTCTGTGGCCTGGCACTGGCGATCTTTGCGCAGCAGGTTATGGCTGATGATTATTTTAACCCCGCGCTGCTGGATATTGATAATCCGCAACAGGGTAAGACCGATCTGTCGGTTTACGAAAAAGGGCCAGGGCAGGCACCGGGGAAATATCAGGTCGCTATTTTTATTAATAATAATAAAATTGATACCCGCGACGTCACGTTCACATTGCATAAAGGTTCACACGGCAGCAGTTCACTTCAGCCCTGCTTTAGCCTGAATGATTTAAAAAGCCTTGGGATCAAAACCCAAAAATATCCGGCGCTGATGGCAAAAGGCCAGTGTGCCGATTTAACCGCCATCCCGGCAGCCTCCACGTCGTTTCACGTTCGCAATCAGCAGCTGCTGCTCAGTATCCCTCAACTGGCCCTGGGCCAGGTTCCACGCGGCTATATCGACCCGAAAGAATTCGACGAGGGGATCACCGCAGGTATTCTCAACTACAGCGTGACCGCCAGCCAGAGCCATGCGCGACAGTCGGGCGAGCAGAATAACAGCAGCCAGTACGTTAACCTGCGTCCCGGGTTTAACGTTGGCGCCTGGCGCGTACGCAACTACTCCACGTGGAATCGCAGCACCCAGGGCAAGGAAGAGCAGCAAAAATTCTCTTCCGTTTATACCTATGCCCAGCGCGATATCGTGGCGATGAAAAGCGATCTCACCGTTGGACAAAGCTCTTCGCCTTCTGATGTTTTTGACAGCGTACCCTACACCGGCGTGGAGCTTAAATCCGACAGCGACATGCTGCCGGACAGCGAAAAAGGCTATGCGCCCATTATTCGCGGCACCGCACACAGCAATGCGCTGGTGATGGTTCGCCAGAACGGCTACGTCATTTATCAGAACACGGTCGCTCCCGGCGCGTTTGAAATTAACGACCTTTACCCCACCGGCAGCAGCGGCGATCTGCAGGTCACCGTGAAAGAGACCGACGGCAGCGAAAGCCATTTCGTGGTGCCATATGCCTCCGTACCGGTACTGCAGCGCGAAAAAAACCTGCGCTACAGCGTGACCGCCGGGCGGTACCGTTCCTACGACAAAGACGTCGAGAAAACTCCGTTTGCCCAGGGCAGCGCAATTTACGGCCTGCCCTTTGGTTTTACCGCTTACGGCGGCATACAGCAGAGCAGCCACTATCAGTCCCAGGCGCTCGGCGCCGGGAAAAACATGGGCGATTTAGGGGCGTTCTCCATCGACGTCACCCGCGCAAAGGCCCTGCTGAAAAAGCAGCAGGCCAGCAAAGGCCAGTCCTGGCGCGTGCGCTACAGCAAAGATTTTGCCGGTTCAGGCACCAACTTCTCGCTCGCGGGCTATCGCTACAACAGCAAAGGGTTTTACACCCTGGAAGACACCATGGAGTCATATACCCGCTCTGACGACTGGTCTGCCCCCCAGCAGCGCCGCGCCCGAACCGAGGCCACCATCGACCAGACGCTGCCCGAAGGCTGGGGGTCCGTCACCCTGAACATGGTGAAAGAGACTTACTGGAGCCAGAACCAGGACATGACCTCCATGAGCGTCAGCTACAACAACAGCTGGCACGGGGTGAGCTACAGCCTGAGCTACAGCATGAACAAGAACACCCAGGACAGCGATGAAAACGGCGACGAAGTGACGAACGACAACCAGTTCTCGCTGAGCGTCTCCGTGCCGCTGGACCACTGGATGCATAACACCTGGGCCACCTACAACCTGAACAATACCAAAGACGGTACCACGCAGAATATCGGCCTGAACGGCACGGCGCTGAAGGAAGACAACCTGAACTGGAATATTCAGGAAGGGGTGAGCAGTACCGGCAGCAGTAACTCCACCAGCATGAACGCCGATTACAAAGCGACCTATGGCGAAGTGAGCGCAGGCGTCAGTCAGGATAAATACCAGCAGACCGTGAACGTCGGTTTGCAGGGCGGCGTGGTTGCCCATGCCAACGGCATCACCCTGAGCCAGCCGCTCGGTGAGACCATCGCGCTGGTGAAGGCGCCGGGAACGCACGGGACGCATATCACCAACCAGACGGGCGTTGAGACCGATTTCCGCGGCTACACCGTCGTACCATTCGTCACCGCGTATCGCCATAACACCATTGCGCTGGATACCGAAACGCTGCCGGATGATGCCGACGTGACGCACGCGGCGCAGGTAGTGACCCCTACACGCGGCGCCGTAGTTCGCGCCAGCTTTACTACCCGCGTGGGCAATCGCGTGCTGATGACGCTCACGCACAACGGTAAACCGCTGCCCTTCGGCGCGACGGTGACCACTGAGGATAAGGACAACGAATTTATCGTTGGCTCAGATGGCCAAACGTACCTCTCCGGCCTCCCCGCACGCGGAAAACTCTCCGTTGCGTGGGGTGACAATGCCAGCGAACAATGCATCGCGCAGTACACGCTGGCTGAAGAGAGAGATAAATCCGGCATTATTACCGCTGCCGCAACATGTCAGTAATGCACTGGTTGAGACGAAAGATGATGCAAATCGTTAAACAGAGTTTTTTATTGTTAGTGCTGGGAATATCCGCATTTTTTATGCCGCACGCGAAAGCGTCATGCACGTCTCCGGATATGCCAAAGATGATTGATGTGGCCTCCATATCGGTACCCACCTCGCTGGCCGTTGGCGCGACCATTCCGGGTTCAGAGCAGACGGTGCACGTTGCCGGGAATTGCTCCAGTACCTACAGCCCGGGGATGGAAATAGTGGCTTGCTATTATGGTTCCGGTTCAGAAATAGCGGGCCTGCCGGGCGTGTACGACTCTGGTGTCGCCGGGATTGGTATCGCCCTGATGAACGATCAGGGGCAACGCATCCAGGGGGCCGGTGGCGTCCACTGTGATTCCCGGAATACGCCGGTGGGATATCTCTCTTCAGATGGACAGCTCTCGTTCAATTTTGACGTAACTCTGGAACTGGTGAAAACCAGCTCCACGGTGTCCTCAGGCTCGCTTTCTCAGGCTCAGACGGAGTTTGGGCTTGGCGTTTACAATCACGAAGGTTTAGGCAGTCCGAACACCCTTTCCTATTCAGGAAATATCACGTTTAACGAAGTCACCTGCTCAGTTTCGCCGAAAAGCCTCACCGTGACGCTGGGCAATTTCCCTGTCAGCGACTTCACCGGGACAGGAACTCTGACGTCGCCTCAGACGTTCGACATTACCGTTAACTGCAATAACACCGTACAGCCTCAAGTGATGATCACCAGTGCAAACGGCTATGAAACAGATTTCCCTGGCGTCGTAAAACTGACTCAGGAGAGTGGCGTAGCAACCGGCGTAGGAGTGCGCATGATGTTCGACGGGGAAATTGCCAACTTTGATACTTACAAGAATACGGCGGCAGTTGCACAAGCGAACGTTCCGCTGGCGATCCCGTTTGAGGTCGCATATCAACAAACGGCAGCCAGCGTCACCCCCGGGACAGCAAACAGCATTGCCACGATTACGTTGGGATATAAATGAAAAAAATCACCTTGTTACTACTGGCAGGCCTTCTCACGCAGGCGAATGCCGATGAGATCGCGATCCAGATGAGAGGCAATATCATCGCCAATACCTGCTCGGTAGACAGCGCCAGCCAGAATTTGACCGTTAACCTGGGACAAGCCGCCTCCAGCGATTTTAAGGATGTGGGGGATACCGGGGAGTGGAAGAATTTTGATCTTACGCTGTCCAAATGCCCGTCCACCACCACGCTCGCCACCGCGACCTTTAACGGCCAGGCAGACAGCGTACACCCGACGAAATTTGCCAGCACGGGCAGCGCCGGCGGGCTGGCTCTGGAGCTGGCAGACCGCCTGGATCGCATTACGATTGCCCCGCAGGCGAGCTTCAGCGCCCTGGTTAATCAAAGCGATCATACCGTCGATTTCCCACTCGCCGCACGATACTACGCCACCTCCATGCCGGTGAGCGCGGGGACGTTCAGCAGCGTGGTGCAGGTGACCTTCACTTACCAGTAGGATCGCGCCCCTTAGCACGGATGCTTTTCCTGCGCCCGGCGGTCAGTGTTGCCGGGCGTTTTTTTACCTCGGGCACCTCTGGCTGTTCAATCGGAAAGATCGGCAGCGCGTTCAGCAGCCGCTGGCCGTAGTTTTTGGTGAGCAGACGTTTGTCATAAATCACCACCTCCCCCCAGCAGCCGTGGCTACGAATCAGACGCCCGACCTGCTGAATAAGGTTAAACGACGCCGCAGGTAAACTCTGCACCTCAAACGGATAGCGGTTGAGGCTTTTCAGCCACTCGCCTTCGGTGATGACGACCGGGCTGTCGATAGGCGGGAAGGCGATTTTATGGATATGCACCTGCGTCAGGTAGTCCCCTTTCAGATCCAGACCTTCCGCGAAGGACTGCAATCCCACCAGCACGCTGCGCTCGCCATTATCGATACGTTTGCGGTGCGTTTCCACCAGCCGGTAGCGCGGCTGATCGCCCTGCACCAGCAGGAGTAAACGCAGATCGGTGACGTGCTCCAGGAAGCGCTGCATCGCGCGCCCGCTGGCAAACAGCACCAGCATGCCGGGGTATTTCCTGCTCTCAACCTGTTCGCGGAAGTAGGCCGCCATTTCCGCAATGTGCTGCTCTTCGTTGTCGATCAGCGGCTCGAATTTCATGCGCGGGATCACCAGCTTCCCCTGCTCGCAGTGGTTAAACGGCGAGTCCAGCGCGACAAAACGATCGCCCGCTTTCTCTTTAAGCCCGCTCATTTCCTGCAAACGCGAAAAACTGTTCAGGGAGCGCAGCGTGGCAGAGGTGACCACCACGTGCGGCACGCTCCGCCAGATGAGCTTTTCCAGCTGATCGGCCACGCGGATGCCCACGCAGTGGAAAAACAGATGAACCTGCCCGTCGCGCACTTCACGGGTGGCCCATTTGGTGACCGGCGCGCCCGACGCCTGCACCATCGAGGCCAGCCGCCAGAGCTTGCTCTGGGCTTCAAACATGCCGAGCGCACGGTTCATTTGCAAAAGAATACGGTGCAGGCGAACCACGTCGTGTGAGCCGGTTTTCTCGCTGAGATCGTTTAAGAACATCTCCGCCAGCCCGCGCAGCTTTTCGAGATGCTTCGCCAGCTGCTGGCAAATCTCCATCACCTCGTCCGGCAGTTCGCCCATCGCAAAGCGGTGTTCCGCCTCCTGGGTTGCGGGAAGATATAGATTCAGGATGTTGTTCAGCGACGAGATAAGGCTGTAAACCTCTTCGCAGTGGTCGCTCAGACGCTCCGGCACCGCCAGCGGCGGCGTGGTTTTCGGCCGGAACTGCTCCATGCAGGTAGCGACAAGCTTGCAGAAGAGATCCAGCTGCAGGCGGAACCAGGGGGCGGTAATTTCTGCGCTCATCTCCAGCGCGTCGCGCGCCACGTCGGGCAGATGGTGGCCTTCGTCGAGCACCAGCAGCAGGTTTTTCGGCTCCGGCAGCACTGCTTCGCTCTCCAGCGCCGCCATCACCAGGGCGTGGTTAGCCACAACCACCTCCGCTTCCTGAATTTCACGCCGGGCGACGAAGAACGGGCACTCGCGATAGTAGTGACAGTTGCGGTTCAGACAGCTGGCTTTGTCGGTGCTGAGCCTTCTCCATAAGTCGTCGCTGATGGCCTGGCTGGTGTGATCCCGCAGGCCGTCCCACTTATAGCCGTCCAGCTCGGCTTTGAGTTTTGCACACTGCTCCTGCTCGGCCTTATTGTTTGGCGTCAGCTCGTCATCCAGAAACGCGAGCAGATCCTGTTGATTCGGCTCGCTGCTGGCCAGCGCCGCCAGGTTACGCGGGCACACGTAACGCCCGCGCCCAAAGGCGGCCGTAAACCGCAGGTCGGGGATGATTTTGCGCAGCAGCGGCAGGTCTTTGCTGAAAATCTGATCCTGCAGCGCCACGTTGGCGGTGCTGACCACCAGCGTTTTGTCCTCTTCCCGCGCGATGGCAATGCCGGGAATGAGGTAAGACAAGGTTTTCCCGACGCCGGTCGGGGCTTCAATCGCCAGATGGCGCCCGTCGTCCCCGGCGAGCGTTTTTGCCACGTCAGCAATCATCTGCCGCTGCGGCGCTCGGGGGATAAAGTCGGGGATCTGCTGTTGTAGCGCCTTATACCATGCGCCAATTTGCGCCTTGAGCGCAGCGGTTAAAGCCATCGGAAAACCTGAAATACTGTATAAACAGCCACTATTGTGGCACTTTCTCTTCGCAGCCGCAAAAAGAAAAGCCCGGCTTTACGACCGGGCTTCCAGATTACTGCGGGTTAGCAGGTTTACGCGGGCGGCGTCGGCGCTGCCCTTCTCCTGCCGGCTTGCCTTCGCCGCTGCGCCACGGATTGTCACCGGCCGGTTTGCTGTCGTTGCTACGACGCGGCGGTTTGCCCGCTGACTTCGGCGCGCCGCCTTCGGCACGACGCGGCTGCTGACCGCGACCACCGCCGCCCTGACCGCGACCGCCCTGGCGACCGTTCTGAATCGGCTCGGCTTTGATCGACGGATCCACTTCATACCCCGGGGTTTCGATACGCGGGATCTCTTTCTTCAGCAGACGTTCGATATCGCGCAGCAGCTTGTGCTCGTCCACGCAAACCAGAGAGAGCGCTTCGCCGGTTGCCGCCGCACGACCGGTACGGCCGATACGGTGCACGTAGTCTTCCGGCACGTTTGGCAGCTCGTAGTTCACCACGTGCGGCAGCTCTTCAATGTCGAGGCCACGGGCAGCAATGTCGGTTGCCACCAGCACGCGGATGTCGCCGGACTTGAAGTCCGCCAGCGCACGGGTACGCGCGCCCTGGCTCTTGTTGCCGTGGATAGCCGCGCTACGGATGCCGTCTTTATTCAGCTGTTCCGCCAGGTGGTTCGCGCCGTGCTTGGTGCGGGTAAAGACCAGCACCTGCTGCCAGTTACCCTGGCCGATCATTTGGGAGAGCAGTTCGCGCTTGCGCTTTTTATCAACAAAGTGAACGTGCTGCGTCACCTGCTCAGAGGCGGTGTTGCGGCGCGCCACTTCCACTTCCAGCGGGTTATGCAGCAGCTTTTCCGCCAGCGCCTTGATCTCGTCGGAGAAGGTCGCGGAGAAGAGCAGGTTCTGACGACGCGGCGGCAGCTTGGCCAGCACGCGGCGAATATCGTGAATAAAGCCCATGTCGAGCATGCGGTCGGCTTCGTCCAGCACCAGAATTTCAATGCTATCGAGCTTCACCGCGTTCTGGTGTTCCAGATCCAGCAGACGACCCGGCGTTGCCACCAGCACGTCGACGCCGCCGCGCAGCTTCATCATCTGCGGGTTGATGCTGACGCCGCCGAACACCACCAGCGAGCGAATGTTGAGATAGCGGCTATAGTCACGCACGTTCTCACCAATCTGAGCCGCCAGCTCGCGAGTTGGGGTGAGGATCAGCGCACGAACCGGACGGCGGCCTTTGGCGTGCGGCTGATTTTTTACCAGCAGCTCTAACAGCGGCAGCGTAAAGCCCGCGGTTTTACCGGTGCCGGTCTGGGCGCTGGCCATCAGGTCACGGCCCTGAAGAACGGCGGGGATCGCCTGCTGCTGGATTGGGGTTGGCTCAACGTAGCCCTGCTCTGCGATCGCGCGCAGAATTTCCGGGTTCAGGCCAAGGGAATCAAAAGACATAAAAACTCCGAACCGCCCCGACCATCACAGGTGTAGTTTTCAGGGAGATATAACGAATAGGGGAGGACAAAAACCACAATGTCGCGAAGGGGCGGAGTGTAGCAGCTTTTGTGACGTGGCGCATAAAATATCCCTCCGCATTCCCTCGACGTTAGCGTGAATCAGGCATAATCTTAATCAATCGATTGATTAATTTTTAATGCCGCCATGAATACAACACCCACAACAACCAAAGGTGAACAGGCCAAAAACCAGCTTATTGCCGCCGCGCTGGCGCAGTTTGGTGAGTACGGGCTGCATGCGACCACGCGCGATATCGCCGCGCTGGCCGGGCAAAACATTGCGGCGATTACCTACTATTTTGGCTCAAAAGAGGATTTATATCTCGCCTGCGCCGAGTGGATTGCCGATTTTATCGGCACGCAGTTTCACCCGCACGTCGAGGAGGCCACCGCGCTGCTCAGCCAGCCGTCCCCCGATCGCGAGGCCATCCGCCAGCTGATCCTCAATGCCTGCCACAACATGATCCGCGTGCTGACCCACGACGATACGCTCAACCTGAGCAAGTTTATCTCCCGCGAGCAGCTCTCCCCCACTGCCGCCTATCAGCGGGTACACGATCGGGTGATTGAGCCGATGCACTCCCACCTGACCCGGCTGATCGCCGCCTATACCGGGCGGGATGCCAACGATACCGCGACAATTTTGCATACCCACGCCCTGCTGGGTGAAATCCTTGCCTTCCGTCTGGGCCGGGAAACCATCCTGTTACGCACCGGCTGGACACAATTTGATGAGGATAAAGCCGCGCAGATCGGTGAGGTGATCGCCTGTCATCTCGATCTGATCCTGCAAGGCTTAACGCAAAGGAGCCTGAAGTCATGAAAAAACCTGTCGCCATCATTCTGGTGGTTGTTGTTTTGCTTGCCGCGGGCGTCGGAGGATGGCTGTGGTACCAGAGCCATCAGGATAAAGGCCTGACGCTGTACGGTAACGTGGATATTCGCACGGTGAACATGAGCTTCCGCGTCGGCGGACGTCTCGCCGCGCTGAGCGTTGACGAAGGCGATGCCATTAAAACCGGGCAGACGCTGGGGATGCTGGACAAAGCGCCCTATGAAAATGCGCTGCTGCAGGCCAAGGCGGGCGTCTCCGTTGCGCAGGCGCAGTATGACCTGATGCTGGCCGGCTATCGCGACGAAGAGATCGCTCAGGCCGCGGCAGCCGTCAAACAGGCGCAGGCGGCCTATGACTACGCGCAGAACTTCTACGCTCGCCAGCAGGGGCTGTGGAAAAGCCGAACCATTTCCGCGAATGACCTGGAAAATGCGCGCTCCTCCCGCGACCAGGCGCAGGCAACGCTGAAATCCGCGCAGGATAAGTTAAGCCAGTACCACACCGGTAACCGCCCGCAGGATATCGCCCAGGCGAAAGCCAGCCTTGAACAGGCGCAGGCGCAGCTGGCCCAGGCGGAGCTGGATCTGCACGACACCACGCTCATCGCACCGTCTGACGGCACGCTGATGACCCGCGCCGTGGAGCCGGGCAGCATGCTCAGCGCGGGCAGCACCGTGTTAACCCTCTCCCTGACCCGCCCGGTCTGGGTACGCGCCTACATTGATGAGCCCAACCTCGGCCAGATGCAGCCGGGTCGCGAGCTGCTGCTCTATACCGACGGTCGCCCGGACAAGCCGTATCACGGCAAAGTGGGCTTTGTCTCCCCTACCGCCGAATTCACGCCGAAAACAGTAGAAACACCGGACCTGCGTACCGACCTGGTGTATCGCCTGCGCATCATCGTGACCGATGCGGATGACGCGCTGCGTCAGGGCATGCCCGTCACCGTAAAAGTGAACGGCGGGGAACGACATGAATGACGCGGTTATTCAGCTCAACAATCTGGTTAAATGCTTTAAGGGGATGGATAAGCCCGCGGTCGCACCGCTGAACTGTACCATCCAGAAAGGCTATGTGACCGGGCTGGTCGGCCCGGACGGCGCGGGGAAAACCACCCTGATGCGGATGCTGGCCGGGCTGCTGAAGCCGGATGAAGGATCGGCCCGCGTGCTCGGCCTTGACCCGATAAAAGATGACGGCGCGCTCCACGCTATGCTCGGCTATATGCCGCAGAAGTTTGGCCTGTACGAAGACCTGACGGTGATGGAAAACCTGAACCTGTACGCCGACCTGCGCAGCGTCACCGGCGAAACGCGACAGAAAACCTTCGCCCGCCTGCTGGAATTTACCTCCCTCGGCCCGTTCACCGACCGGCTGGCGGGCAAGCTCTCCGGCGGGATGAAGCAGAAGCTGGGGCTGGCCTGCACGCTGGTGGGCGAGCCAAAAGTGCTGCTGCTGGATGAGCCCGGCGTCGGCGTAGACCCGATTTCCCGCCGCGAATTGTGGCAGATGGTGCACGAGCTGGCGGGCGACGGGATGCTGATCCTCTGGAGCACCTCCTACCTCGACGAAGCGGAGCAGTGCCGGGACGTGCTGCTGATGAACGAAGGCGAACTGCTTTATCAGGGCGAGCCGACGACGCTGACGCAGAGCATGGCCGGGCGCAGCTTCCTGCTGCACAGCCCCCAGGCGTCCAACCGCACGCTGCTGCAGCAGGTGCTCAAGCTGCCGCAGGTCAGCGACGGGATGATTCAGGGCCGCTCGGTGCGGGTGATCCTCAAAAAAGAGGCCACCGTCGACGATATTCGCCATGCGCCCGGCATGCCTGAGATCGACATGGAAGAGACGGCGCCGCGTTTCGAAGATGCGTTTATCGACCTGCTGGGCGGCGCGGGGACGTCAGAGTCGCCGCTTGGCGCCATTCTGCACACGGTGGAAGGCACGCCGGGCGAAACGGTCATTGAAGCCAAATCCCTCACCAAAAAGTTCGGGGATTTCGCCGCCACCGACAACGTCAATTTTGCGGTGAAGCGCGGGGAGATTTTTGGCCTGCTCGGGCCGAACGGTGCGGGAAAATCGACCACCTTTAAGATGATGTGCGGCCTGCTGGTGCCGACGTCCGGCAAGGCGCTGGTACTGGACATGGACCTGAAGGTCAGCTCCGGCAAGGCGCGCCAGCATCTGGGCTATATGGCGCAGAAATTCTCCCTGTATGGCAACCTGACGGTCGAGCAAAATCTGCGCTTTTTCTCCGGCGTGTACGGCCTGCGCGGGCGCGCGCAGAACGACAAAATCCGCCGCATGAGCGACGCCTTCGGGTTAACCAACATTGCCTCCCACGCCACCGACGAGCTGCCGCTCGGCTTTAAGCAGCGGCTGGCGCTGGCCTGCTCGCTGATGCACGAGCCGGATATTCTGTTTCTGGATGAACCGACCTCGGGCGTTGATCCTCTCACCCGCCGCGAGTTCTGGCTGCATATCAACAGCATGGTGGAAAAAGGGGTGACCGTGATGGTAACCACCCACTTCATGGACGAGGCGGAGTACTGCGACCGCATCGGGCTGGTGTATCGCGGTAAGCTGATTGCCCACGGTACCCCGGACGACCTGAAAAACCAGGCCGCCGACGAGGAGGTCCCGGACCCGACCATGGAGCAGGCGTTTATCACCCTCATCCACGACTGGGATAAGGAGAATGCCCATGCGCAGTAACACCCTTTCCTGGCGCCGGGTGCGCGCGCTGTGCGTTAAAGAGACGCGGCAGATCGTGCGCGATCCCAGCAGCTGGCTGATTGCGGTGGTGATCCCCCTGCTGCTGCTGTTTATCTTTGGCTACGGCATTAACCTGGACTCCAGCAAGCTGCGGGTCGGGATTTTGCTGGAGCAGCAGAGCGAGGAGGCGCTGGACTTCACCCACGCCATGACCGGCTCGCCCTACATTGACGCCACCATCAGCGACAATCGTCAGGAACTGATCCAGAAGATGCAGGCCGGGAAAATTCGCGGTCTGGTCGTCATTCCGGTGGATTTTGCCGCCAATATGGCGCGGGCGAATACCGATGCGCCGATCCAGGTGATCACCGACGGCAGCGAGCCGAACACCGCGAACTTCGTGCAGGGCTACGCGGAGGGGATCTGGCAGCTCTGGCAGATGCAGCGGGCGGAAGATCGGGGTGAAGAATTTAAACCGCTGATCGACGTGCAGACGCGCTACTGGTTTAACCCCGCCGCCATCAGCCAGCACTTTATTATTCCGGGCGCGGTGACGATTATCATGACGGTCATTGGCGCGATTCTGACCTCGCTGGTGATCGCCCGCGAGTGGGAGCGCGGCACCATGGAGGCGCTGCTTTCAACCGAAGTGACGCGCGTCGAGCTGCTGCTGTGCAAGCTTATTCCCTACTACTTCCTCGGCATGCTGGCGATGCTGCTCTGTATGCTGGTGTCCGTCTTTATCCTCGGCGTGCCGTATCGCGGCTCGCTGGTGGTGCTGTTCTTTATCACCAGCCTGTTTTTACTCAGCACGCTGGGGATGGGGCTGCTCATCTCCACCATCACCCGCAACCAGTTTAACGCGGCCCAGGTGGCCCTCAACGCCGCCTTTTTGCCGTCGATTATGCTGTCCGGCTTTATCTTCCAGATAGACAGCATGCCTGCCGTGATCCGCGCCGTGACCTACGTGATTCCGGCGCGCTACTTTGTGAGCACGCTGCAGAGCCTGTTCCTGGCAGGGAATATTCCGGTGGTGCTGATCGTCAATACGCTGTTTTTACTGGCGTCTGCGGCGATGTTTATCGGGTTGACGTGGATGAAAACCAAACGGCGGTTAGATTAAGGAGCGCGCATGTTTCACCGTTTATGGACGTTAATACGCAAAGAGTTGCAATCCCTGCTGCGCGAGCCGCAAACCCGCGCCATTCTGGTGTTGCCGGTGCTGATCCAGGTTTTACTGTTCCCGTTTGCCGCCACGCTGGAGGTGACCAACGCCACCATCGCCATTTACAACGAAGACAACGGCAAACACGCCGTTGAGCTGACGCAGCGTTTTGCCCGCGCGAAAGCCTTTACCCACATCCTGCTGCTAAAAAGCCCGCAGGAGATCCAGCCTACCATCGACACGCAAAAAGCGCTGCTGCTGGTGCGGTTCCCGGCGGATTTTTCCCGTAATCTGGATACCTTCCAGACCGCGCCGCTGCAGCTGATCCTCGACGGACGCAACTCCAACAGCGCCCAGATCGCGGCCAACTATCTGCAGCAGGTCGTGAAGGATTACCAGCAGGAGCTGATGGACGGCAAACCGAAGCCCAACAACAGCGAACTGGTGGTGCGCAACTGGTATAACCCGAATCTGGACTACAAGTGGTTTGTGGTGCCGTCGCTGATCGCCATGATCACCACCATCGGGGTGATGATTGTGACCTCTCTCTCCGTCGCCCGCGAGCGCGAACAGGGCACGCTGGATCAGCTGCTGGTCTCCCCGCTCGCCACCTGGCAAATTTTCGTCGGCAAAGCGGTGCCGGCGCTGATTGTCGCGACCTTCCAGGCCACCATCGTGCTGGGGGTGGGAATTTGGGCCTACCAGATCCCGTTCGCCGGATCGCTGGCGCTGTTTTACTTCACGATGGTGATTTACGGGCTGTCGCTGGTGGGGTTTGGGCTGCTGATTTCCGCACTCTGCTCGACGCAGCAGCAGGCGTTTATCGGGGTATTCGTCTTTATGATGCCCGCGATCCTGCTCTCGGGGTACGTCTCACCCGTCGAGAATATGCCGGTGTGGCTCCAGGATCTGACGTGGATAAACCCGATACGACACTTTACGGATATCACCAAGCAGATCTATCTGAAGGATGCGAGTCTGGATATTGTCTGGGGAAGTTTGTGGCCGCTACTGGTCATCGCGGCCACGACGGGCTCAGTGGCGTACGCGATGTTTAGACGCAACATCGCGTAGCTTTTTCTCTTTGGTCAGCAACGAGACCACCGCAGGCCCTGCGAGGATAGCCAGACCCGCCAGGGCCAGCAGCAGGTTGTTTTGCAGCACGCGTGACAGCAGCCACAGGACGATCATCGCCGCACCAAAATACCAGGTGGTGGTGAGCTCTTCGAGCACATCACCCACCTCGCGCCAGCGTGCTTCATGGTGGCGCTGTAAGAACAGCATCGACAGCACGGTGACGCCGTAAAGGACGCATAGCCCCAGGCCAACATGCACCAGCGTGCCGCTCATCCAGCCCATCACCAGTACGGCCACGACCAGTAAATGCAACATTATCTGCCAGCAACTCAGGCCAGTTGCGACACGAACACGTTGTTGCCACTTCATGGCTTCTCTCCTGAAGGATTTTTCTCTGCTTAATCAGACTACCGCACTTTACGGAAAATTCCGTAACGCCGCATCTTTTTGTGACGCCGACTACACTTTATTTTCATTGGGATAGTCACTCAGGAAGGAGCTTATGACGAAAAAAATGCAGCATTTCTCGCTTAAAGTGCTGACGATAAACATTCATAAAGGCTTCACAGCATTTAATCGCCGCTTCATTTTACCGGAGCTGCGCGACGCGGTTCGCACCGTCAGCGCGGATATTGTCTGCCTGCAGGAGGTGATGGGCGCACACGAAGTGCATCCGCTTCACTTTGAGAACTGGCCCGACACGCCGCACTATGAATTTCTGGCCGACACCATGTGGAGTGATTACGCCTACGGCCGCAATGCGGTCTATCCGGAAGGGCATCACGGCAACGCGGTGCTGTCCCGTTATCCCATAGAACATTACGAAAACCGCGACGTTTCCGTCGGGGAGAGCGAAAAACGCGGTCTGCTATACTGCCGCGTTACCCCGCCCGATCTTGAGCTGCCCATCCATGTCGGCTGTGTTCATCTGGGCCTGCGCGAAGCCCATCGTCAGGCGCAGCTGAAAATGCTGGCCGAATGGGCCAACGCGCTTCCCGAAGGTGAACCGGTGGTAGTGGCGGGCGATTTCAACGACTGGCGACAGCGGGCAAACCATCCGTTAAAGGTAGAGGCCGGACTGGAGGAAATTTTCACCCGGGCGAACGGCAGGCCTGCGCGCACCTTTCCGGTCCGTTTCCCGCTGCTGCGGCTTGACCGCATCTACGTAAAAAATGCCCATGCCAGCAGCCCGACCGCCCTGGCGCTCCTCAACTGGCGGCATCTTTCCGACCATGCCCCGCTCAGCGCGGAGATCCACCTATGAAATGTTCCTGGCAGGAAGGCAACCGGATCACGCTGCTGGTCAACGGGGACGAGTATTACCCGGCCGTGTTTAAGGCGATTGATCACGCTCAGCAGAAAGTGATCCTCGAAACCTTTATCTGGTTCGAAGACAACGTTGGCAAGCAGCTGCACAGCGTGCTGCTGCGCGCCGCCCAGCGCGGGGTGAAAATTGAAGTGCTGCTGGATGGCTACGGCTCGCCGGACCTCAGCGATGCATTCGTCAATGAACTGACCGCCGCGGGGGTGGTGTTCCGCTACTACGATCCCGGCCCTCGCCTGTTCGGTATGCGTACCAACCTTTTCCGCCGGATGCATCGCAAAATTGTGGTGGTGGATGAGACGGTGGCGTTTGTCGGCGGCATTAACTACTCCGCTGAGCATATGTCCGACTACGGCCCGGAAGCGAAGCAGGATTACGCGATTCGCATTGAAGGCCCGGTGGTGCAGGACATCTTGCTGTTTGAGCTGGAGAACCTGCCGGGGAAAGAGGCCGTTCGCCGCTGGTGGAAACGCCGTCATCGCCCGGAAGAGAACCGGAAGCCCGGCGAAGCGCAGGCGCTTTTCGTCTGGCGCGACAACGGCGAGCACCGGGACGATATTGAACGTCATTATCTCAAGATGCTGGCCAACGCGAAGCGTGAAGTGATCATCGCTAACGCCTACTTTTTCCCGGGCTATCGTCTGCTGCATGCCATGCGCAATGCCGCCCGACGCGGCGTGCGCGTGAAGCTGATTGTGCAGGGCGAGCCGGACATGCCGATCGTCAAAGTCGGGGCACGGCTGCTGTATAACTATCTGGTGAAGGGCGGCGTCCAGATCTACGAATATCGCCGCCGACCGCTGCACGGCAAAGTCGCGCTGATGGACGATCACTGGGCCACCGTGGGCTCCAGCAACCTTGATCCGCTGAGCTTATCGCTCAACCTTGAAGCCAACCTGATCATTCACGATCGCCAGTTTAATCAGACCCTGCGGGATAACCTTCAGGCGTTGATCGTTAACGACTGCGTGCGCGTGGATGAGTCCATGGTTCCCAAACGCACCTGGTGGAACCTGGGCATCAGCGTGGTGGTGTTCCACTTTCTGCGGCATTTCCCGGCGATGGTCGGCTGGCTGCCGGCGCATACGCCGAAGCTGGCGCAGGTGGACCCGCCGGTACAACCCGAAATGGAAACCCAGGACCGCATAGAAGCGGAAGACGGAGGCAAACCCTGATGTCGAAATCGCATCCACGCTGGCGGCTGGCAAAAAAGATCCTCACCTGGCTGTTTTTTATTGCGGTCGCTGTGCTGCTGGTGGTCTACGCGCAGAAAGTTGACTGGGAAGAGGTGTGGAAGGTCATCCGCAACTATAACCGGATGGTGCTGCTGGGCGCTGTGGGGCTGGTTATCGTGAGCTACCTGATGTACGGCTGCTATGACCTGCTGGGCCGCGCTTACTGCGGCCACAAGCTGGCCAAACGTCAGGTAATGCTGGTGTCATTTATCTGCTACGCCTTTAACCTGACGCTGAGCACCTGGGTCGGCGGCATTGGCATGCGCTATCGCCTTTATTCGCGCCTTGGCCTGCCGGGCGGAACCATCACGCGCATTTTCTCGTTAAGCATCACCACTAACTGGCTGGGCTATATTCTGCTCGGCGGGGTGATCTTCACCATCGGCGTGGTGCAGTTGCCCGCGCACTGGTATATCGATGAGGCTACGCTGCGCATTCTGGGCATCGTACTGCTGCTGATTATCGCCGTTTATCTCTGGGCCTGCGCCTTTGCCAGACGCCGTCATATGACCATTAAAGGGCAAAAGCTGGTCCTGCCCTCGTGGAAGTTTGCGGTGCTGCAGATGGCGGTTTCCAGCGCTAACTGGATGGCGATGGGAGCCATCATCTGGCTGCTGATTGGCGAGGACGTAAACTACTTCTTCGTGCTGGGCGTGCTGCTGGTGAGCAGTATTGCGGGCGTGATTGTGCATATTCCGGCGGGGATCGGCGTGCTGGAGGCGGTGTTTATTGCCCTGCTGGCCGGGGAGCATGTTTCTCAGGGAACGATTATCGCCGCCCTGCTGGCGTACCGCATGCTGTATTACTTCCTGCCGCTGGCGCTGGCCACGGTCTGCTATCTGGTGCTGGAAAGTCGGGCGAAAAAGCTGCGGGCGAAGAATGAGAGGATGCTAGCGAAGTGAATAAGTCGGGTGGCGGCTTCGCCTTACCCGACCTACGGTTCGCGCTTCGTAGGCCGGGTAAGGCGAAGCCGCCACCCGGCAAAGCAACCTTAACGACGGTTGCCGAAAATACGCAGCAGCATCAGGAACAGGTTGATGAAGTCCAGATACAGCGTTAGCGCGCCCAGGATCGCGTATTTGCGCAGGTTTGAACTGTCGCGCACGTCGATCTGCTCGCCGATGTTTTTCAGTTTCTGGGTGTCATACGCCGTCAATCCAACGAAGATCACCACCCCGATGTAGGTCACGGCCCACATCAGCGCTTCGCTCTTCAGCCACAGGTTCACCAGCGACGCCAGCACAATCCCGATCAGCCCCATAAACAGCATACTGCCGAAGCCGCTCAGATCGCGTTTCGTGGTGTAGCCGTAGAGGCTCATCGCACCGAACATCCCGCCGGTGACCACGAAGGTGCTGGCGATGGATGAGTAGGTGTAAACGATAAAGATGCTGGAAAGCGTCAGCCCCGTTAGTGCCGAATAGAGCATAAACAGGGTCGTTGCCATGCCGGCACTCAGCTTTTGCACAAGACCGGAAAGCACAAACACCAGCGCCAGCTGCGCGATAATCAGCCCAAAGAAGGTGATCTTACTGGAGAAGATAAACATCATCAGCTCCGGCGTGTTCGCCGCATACCACGCGATAAACGCGGTAAGCAGCAGGCCAACCGTCATCCAGCCGTACACCTGAGCCATATACGTCTGCAGGCCGCTGCGGGTCTGCTGTACTATTGAATCGGAACGCGGAAATCGGTCCATGATTCACTCCTGATTAAGATTAAGTAGACACACACGTTAAGATTAACACATCCACGTAAACCGACTACCAACGGCTGGCGGCTTGTTTATCGCTGTCGCGAGATTCCACCCAGCGGTCACCTTCCGGCGTGGCTTCGCGCTTCCAGAACGGCGCTTTGGTTTTGAGGTAATCCATAATGAACTCCCCGGCGGCAAACGCGCTGCCGCGGTGCGCGCTGGTAACCCCGACGAAGACAATCTCCTCGCCGGGCCACATCTCGCCGATGCGGTGAATCACCGTGATGCGGCCGAGTGGCCAGCGGCCCCGCGCCTCCTCCACAATCTCCGCCAGCGACTTCTCCGTCATCCCCGGATAGTGCTCCAGCGTCAGCGCCTTCACGCTGTCGCCGAGGTTGTGGTTGCGCACTTTGCCGGTAAAGGTGACGACCGCGCCGTCTTCATCGCGTTCCGCCAGCCAGCTGTATTCGGTCCCCACGTTAAAACGCCCGGGGCTCACCAGAATGCGGGTTTCAGCCATCTTAGCCCCCCGTTACCGGCGGGAAGAAGGCCACTTCATCCCCTTCGGCCAGCGGGTGGGTGAACTCCACCAGCGTCTGGTTAACGGCGGCCAGCAGCTTGCCTTCGTCCAGCGCCAGCGCCCAGCGGTCGCTTCGTGCCGCCAGATGCGCGCGCAGGGCAGCAACGTTTTCAAAAGACGCATTCAGCGTCAGGCTGTCGGTATTCACCAGCTCGCGCACCTGCGCAAAAAAGAGCACCTTAATCATGGCTGTCCACCTTAAAATCACCGGATTTTCCGCCGCTTTTTGCCAGCAGGCGAACCGGGCCAATCACCATATCTTTCTGCACCGCTTTGCACATGTCGTAGATGGTCAGCGCGGCAACGGAGGCCGCCGTCAGCGCCTCCATCTCCACGCCGGTTTTGCCGGTTAAGCGGCACAGCGATTCAATCCGCACCCGATTATGCTCCGGCTGCGCCTGCAGGTTCACTTCCACCTTGCTCAGCATCAGCGGATGGCACAGCGGGATGAGATCCCAGGTGCGCTTGGCGGCCTGAATCCCCGCGATGCGGGCGGTGGCAAAGACATCACCCTTGTGATGGCTGCCGTCGATGATCATCGCCAGCGTTTCCGGCAGCATGGTGACGAACGCTTCCGCGCGCGCCTCGCGCACCGTTTCGGCTTTGGCGGAGACGTCAACCATATGCGCTTCGCCGGCGGCGTTAATGTGGGTCAGTTGTGACATAGCTTATTTCTTTAAATGGGGATGGAAATTACACGGACGGGTACGGGCATCCAGCTGCGGGGCGATGATGTTTGCCCACGCGGTGCGGCAGGCTTTGGTCGAGCCCGGCATGGCGAAAATCAGCGTTTTGTTCGCCACCCCGGCAACGGCGCGCGACTGCAGCGTGGAGGTACCGATCTCTTCAAAGGAGAGCATGCGGAACACCTCGCCGAAGCCTTCCACCTCGCGGTCGAACAGCGGGATCAGCGCCTCGGGCGCCTGATCGCCTGCGGTAAAGCCGGTGCCGCCGGTGATCAGCACCACCTGCACCTCATCGCTGGCGATCCACTGAGAGACCTGCGCGCGAATGGCGTAGCGGTTCTCCTTCACGATCGCTTTATCGACGATGTGATGCCCCGCGTCATGGGCCGCCTCGCGCAGCCAGTGGCCGGAGGTATCATCCTCTTCGCCACGACGGTCGGAAACGGTAAGGATCGCAATGCGTGTCGGGATAAATTCTGCGCTTACCTGACTCATTTTCTGTTCCTTCTTAAGCCTGATTACCCGCCGATGTAGGACAGGTTCTGAGTAATGCCGGTATTGCCCTGATGCAGGAAGTGGGTCTGTTTTTTATGCGTCAGCGCTTCAGAAATGCGTGCTTCAAGCGCGTCCTGCTGCGCATCGTCTTCCAGCAGATCGCGAAGATCTACGCCGCCGTCACCAAACAGGCAGAGATGGAGCTTGCCCACGGAGGAGACGCGCAGGCGGTTGCAGCTGGCGCAGAAATCTTTCTCGTAAGGCATGATAAGCCCGATCTCGCCTTCGTAATCAGGATGGCAGAAGACCTGCGCCGGGCCGTCGCTGCGCTGGCGGATCTGGTGGATCCAGCCGCGCCTGAGCAGCGCGTCGCGCAGCACCATGCCGGAGATGTGATGGCGGCGGAACAGCTCGCTGCCCTCGCCGGTTTCCATCAGCTCAATAAAACGCAGCTGAATGGGGCGGGATTTAATCCACGCCAGGAAGGTATCGAGCTGGTGATGGTTTACATCACGCATCAGCACCGTGTTGACTTTGACTTTTTCGAAGCCGGCCGCAAATGCCGCATCGATACCGTCCATGACCTGCTGGAATTTATCCTGGCCGGTAATGGCGTGGAACTGGCGGGCGTCCAGACTATCGACGCTGACGTTAATCGCCGTCAGCCCCGCATCGCGCCAGGTCGCCACGTCGCGCGCCATGCGGTAACCGTTGGTGGTCACCGCAATCTGGCGGATACGTTCGTTTTCACGTACCGCGGCAATGATGTCGGGGAAATCGCGGCGCAGCGAGGGTTCACCGCCGGTAAGGCGCACTTTTTCGGTGCCGAGCTCAGAGAAGGCGCGCGTGACGCGGCGCACTTCATCCACGGAGAGAAAGCCGTTATTGGTGACGTTGCCCGGTTTGTAGCCATCGGGCAGGCAGTAGGTGCAACGGAAGTTGCACACATCGGTAATCGACAGACGTAAGTAATAAAACTTACGCGCGAAAGCATCAGTAAGTTGTGAAGCCATGTACACCTTTCCAGATCGGGAGGCACAGTCATTTCTTTCTGTACCCTGGTGGCAAATTCGCCACGGCCAGAGCGCCATATCTTTCGACACAGGCGCAAGGGCTAGAGTGTATGTTTTCAATTTTGAAAACGTGGTTAGGGCGATAGTAGCGCGGAAATTCTGACGGCGCCATTATCGCTTTTCGCTATATAATTAAGTATATAGCGAGTCATTCGTCCATTTTCGCTACAGAATACCTAAAAAACGCATTTTCACATTGATATACGTCATTTTGCATCGGGTGAAGCATCGTCTTTTAGGGGTAGTTAGGTTACTGTTACGCGATCGAACGTGATAAGGAATACGTATGCGCAATCGCACTTTTGCGGATCTTGACCGAGTGGTCGCTCTTGGCGGAGGACACGGCTTAGGCCGGGTTATGTCCTCTTTGTCGTCACTGGGCTCAAGGCTGACAGGGATAGTGACCACCACCGATAACGGCGGCTCAACCGGGCGCATTCGTCGTGCCGAAGGCGGCATTGCCTGGGGAGATATGCGCAACTGCCTGAACCAGTTAATTACCGAGCCGAGCGTCGCGTCGGCGATGTTTGAGTACCGTTTTGGCGGTAATGGCGAACTTTCCGGTCATAACCTCGGAAATCTGATGTTAAAGGCGCTGGATCACCTGAGCGTACGGCCTCTGGAAGCCATCAACTTAATCCGTAATCTGCTCAAAGTGGACGCATTCCTGATCCCCATGTCTGAACAACCGGTTGACTTGATGGCAATCGACGCCGAAGGGCATGAAGTTTACGGCGAGGTGAATATTGACCAGCTCCTCCTGCCGCCAACGGAGTTGATGACCTATCCGAGCGTGCCCGCCACGCGTGAAGCGGTAGAGGCAATCGGGGAAGCGGATCTTATCCTGATCGGTCCAGGCAGTTTTTATACCAGCCTGATGCCCATTCTGCTGGTGAAAGAGCTGGCGCAGGCGCTGCGCCGCACCCCGGCGCCGATGGTTTACATCGGTAATCTGGGACGTGAACTGAGCCCGGCGGCGGCGAGCCTGTCGCTGGCAGACAAACTTGAATTAATGGAGCATTACGTCGGCAAGAAAATCATTGACGGCGTAGTCGTGGGACCAAAAGTGGATGTGTCAGGGATTGGCGATCGTCTGGTGGTGCAGGAGCCGCTGGAGGCCACAGACATCAAGTATCGCCATGACCGCCATCTGCTGCGCGAGGCGCTGGAGAAGGCGATTCAGGCGCTGGGTTAGGTTCGTTTTGTGCGGCCTGATGCCCTCTCCCACGGGGAGAGGGGGAAAACACGCTGCTTTAAGCTATGATGCCGCGATAAACAGATCCCGCAGCTGATGAAGCTGGTCGCGGATCTGCGCCGCCTCTTCGAACTCCAGGTTCTGCGCGTGCTGCATCATCTGACCTTCCAGCTCGTGGATTTTCTGCTGCAGCGCTTTCGGCGTCAGCACGACGGTATCTTCTTCCACCACTGAACGCGCCTTGCCGCGGCCTTTCGCTTTGGTTTTGGCAATGTTCTGACCCAGCGCTAGAATATCCACCACCTTCTTGTTCAGACCCTGCGGCGTAATACCGTGTTCTTCGTTGTAGCGCTGCTGTTTCTCGCGGCGGCGCTCCGTTTCACCAATCGCTTTCGCCATCGACGGGGTAATTTTGTCACCGTACAGAATCGCTTTACCGTTGACGTTACGCGCCGCACGACCGATGGTCTGGATCAGGGAGCGTTCAGAACGCAGGAAGCCCTCTTTGTCCGCATCGAGAATCGCCACCAGCGAGACCTCCGGCATATCGAGACCTTCTCGCAGCAGGTTAATCCCTACCAGCACGTCAAACTCGCCCAGACGCAGGTCGCGGATAATCTCCATGCGCTCCACGGTATCGATATCCGAGTGCAGATAACGCACCTTCTCGCCGTGCTCTTCGAGATACTCGGTCAGGTCTTCCGCCATACGCTTGGTGAGCGTGGTCACCAGCACGCGCTCGTTGATGGCGGAACGGGCGCGAATTTCCGAGAGCAGATCGTCCACCTGGGTGGCCACCGGACGAACTTCAATAATCGGGTCGAGCAGACCCGTTGGACGCACAACCTGATCGACAACGTCTTCACCGGATTTCTCCAGCTCGTAGTTGCCCGGCGTGGCCGAGACGTAGATGGTTTGCGGCGCGAGCGCCTCAAACTCTTCAAACTTCATCGGACGGTTATCCAGCGCCGACGGCAGGCGGAATCCGTACTCCACCAGCGTCTCTTTACGCGCCCGGTCGCCGCGGTACATCCCGCCGATCTGCGGGATCGTAACGTGGGATTCGTCGATCACCAGCAAACCGTCTGCCGGAAGGTAGTCAAACAGCGTCGGCGGCGGCTCGCCCGGCCCGCGCCCGGAGAGGAAGCGGGAGTAGTTTTCGATGCCGGAGCAGTAGCCCAGCTCGTTCATCATCTCAAGGTCAAACTGGGTGCGCTGGCTCAGGCGCTGCTCCTCCAGCAGCTTATTGTTGGCCAGCAGCACCTTACGGCGCTCGGCCAGCTCCACTTTGATCTCTTCCATCGCCTGCACGATACGCTCGCGCGGCGTCACGTAGTGCGTTTTCGGGTAGATGGTGAAGCGCTGGATCACCGACTCAACGTGTCCGGTCAGCGGGTCGAAGAGCGACAGGCGTTCAACCTCTTCGTCGAACAGCTCGACGCGCAGTGCCATATCGTCCGATTCCGCCGGGAAGATGTCGATCACCTCACCGCGTACGCGGAAGGTGCCGCGCTGGAACGCCTGATCGTTACGGGCATACTGCAGCTCCGCCAGACGACGGACAATGGCGCGCTGGTCGATGATCATCCCCTGCGTCAGGTGCAGCATCATCTTGAGATAGAGATCCGGATCGCCGAGACCGTAGATCGCGGAAACCGATGCGACAACGACCACATCGCGACGCTCCAGAAGCGCCTTAGTGGCCGACAGACGCATCTGCTCGATGTGTTCGTTCACCGAGGCATCTTTCTCAATGAAGGTGTCAGAGCTCGGTACATAGGCTTCAGGCTGGTAGTAATCGTAGTAGGAGACGAAATACTCCACGGCGTTTTCCGGGAAGAACTCTTTCATCTCGCCGTAAAGCTGTGCGGCCAGGGTTTTATTGGGTGCCAGCACCATCGTGGGGCGCTGGAGATCCGCAATCACGTTGGCGATAGTGAACGTTTTACCCGAGCCGGTTACCCCCAGCAGCGTCTGGTGCGCCAGCCCATCTTCCAGCCCTTCTTCCAGACGACGGATCGCCTCAGGCTGATCGCCAGATGGACGGAAAGCAGAATTCAATTTGAACGGTTTACTCATGGGCGACAACCTGATGACGTTATAAGCGGCAGGTGAGTAATTTTACTCCTTGTTGCCAGGAATGCCAGTAAAAAACACTGGATGAAAAACCAGTAGCATGTCAGGATATTTAGAGTAGCGCCTGAATGATTAGCGCGATAGCGACCAAAATTTGGACTGTGACAATATAAAACACCAGTCAGGTCAGGTTATCCCCAGAACTTTTTCTTTTTTAACATTTGTCAAGCCAGGTAATGATAGTTTTGTGGCAACGAGTGACACTTTCATGACGGGAATTGCTTTTATCTAAGCAATTAAATAATAAACGATATTTTCTAAAGCCGCGTTTCGCGTCAATTTGGGCGTAAGCCGCGTCTTCTCTCGCTTATCGCGTGTTTTCTAACTCTAATGCACATGGTTATCCACAGGAATAGTGGATAACTGCTTCCAGCCCATGCAGACTGGCGCTCGGCAAATTCCCGGATTTTCCCACGAGACGGCGGTAAAAAATTTTTATAGCTATTTTTTGCTGATTAACAGTTGCGTCATTCATAACCAACCGATGCGATCTTGCTCACATTTTCAGCATTTCGGGTTCTGCACCACAACTCAACACCGCCAGCACCGTCGATGTGCAATCCCGTTTTTTCTCGGCCCCTCTCCGATGACTTATTCCTAAAAAAGCCGGTTTTTTAAACACTTTTCGGTTTCTGGCAGGGGTTTTGCAGATTCAAACCCGAGCCTCACCTACACACATTTTTAAGGAGAGAAAGATGTTGAGTCTGCGTGCTGTGAATCAGTTTTACGGAAGCCAACATACGCTATGGAACGTGAATTTGGATTTTCCGCAAGGGATGTGTACAGGCGTCGTTGGCCTGCCGGGAATGGGGAAAACCACCCTCATGAATTGCATCGCCGGGAGAGTGCCCGTCGAAAGCGGCAGCATCATCTGGCATGAGGCAGGCGCGCCGCCGCGCGATTTGCTTAACCTGCCGCCAGAACAGCGTTCAGGAACGGAGATAGGCTATGTCCCGCAGGACAGGCGGATCTTCTCCCAGCTAACGATCGAGGAAAACCTGCATATCGCCATGCGGGCGATGGGGAAACCCAACCCGGAAGCGAAAAATGACGTTTACGACCTGTTTCCGGCGCTCTACGCATTGCGACAGACCCGCGCCAACACGCTCTCTCCGGACGACCAGTACCAGCTGGCGCTGGCTAATGCGCTGGTGAACCGTCCTCACCTGCTGATCCTCGATGAGCCCCTGCACGGCGCAGGACACAGCTTCGCCCAGAAGCTGGGGCAGCTGCTGGTGCGCTTAAACCGGGAGTTAGGTATGACGGTGCTGTTAGCGGAGCAGCAGCTGTCGTTTATCCGCCGGGTTGCGGACCGTTTCTGTATGCTCTATCGCGGGCGTAACGTGGCGCAGGGCCACGTTAACGAACTGGATGACGAGCTTATCGCGCACTGGATGTCGCGGGAAGCAAGACGCTGAGATCGAGATAACGCCCGATTTCGGCATTTTCCGCGCCGTCAGCAAGCCAGGGAATTTCCCCGAGGCACGGGGCGGGAAGGACGCGCCTGAGCGTCGCCAGATACTCCTGGTGTCGTTTCCCCGGCGCAACCACGTCGTTGGCTATCCAGCCCGCCAGACGCAGCCCGGCCTGCCGTATGGCCTGCGCGGTCAGCATGGCGTGATTGATACAGCCCAGCTTAACGCCGACGACCAGAATGACCGGAAGCTGCTCGGCCTGCACCCAGTCAGCAAACGTCTGCGCGTCCGAAAGCGGCGTAAACCAGCCGCCAGCCCCTTCCACCAGCACCCAGTCGGCCTCGCTTTCCAGCGCCCGTAACCCGGCTGAAAGCACGGCGAAATTAATCGGACGACCTTCGTCAGCGCTGATGATGTGCGGCGAGGTCGGCTCGGCAAAGGTGTACGGATTGACCGCTGAATAGGCGAGTTCACGCGTGCTGTTACGCTGGAGCGCCAGCGCGTCGGTGTTGCGTAACCCTTCCGCCGTCATCTCGCTGCCGGAAGCAACGGGCTTATATCCGGCGGTGTTTTTTCCGAGCTTTCGTGCCGCCTGCAGCAGCGCAGAGCTGGCAACCGTTTTGCCCACTTCCGTATCCGTTCCGGTGACAAAATAACGTTCAGTCACGTTCGATAATCCCATGAAAAAGTTGATAAGAGAGCGGGAAATGCCCCCGCTGCTGAGGCCAGGCCAGCTCCAGGCGCTGCAGCTGTCCCCGGGTGAGTGGTTTTTTCTCCCGTCCGGCATGCAGGTGCGTGGCGCCGATGCCCTTCAGCGAGCGCATGGCGCTGAACGCATCGCTAAAATTGAGGGTGATGGTCTGCACCGTGCTGCGGTAGCGCCAGCCTGTCAGCGCCTGCGTCACCTGCTCATGCGATAAAAAACGGTTAGCATGCGGCTGCACATCCACCGCTTTCCACGCCTGATTCAGCTCCGGCAGCGAACTCTCCAGCAAGGTGGTAAAGGCCACCTTCCCGCCCGGTCGCGCCACGCGATAAAGCTCGCGCAAGGCCTGCGGCAGGCTGCTGCACCACTGGACCGCCAGATGGCTCCAGACCAGATCGAACTGCGCATCCGCCAGCGGGATCGCCTCGATATCGGCCAGCAGATAGCGATCCGCTGCCTGCCTTTGACGCGCCTCGTCGAGCATCTGCTCTGAGAGGTCGATAGCCGTGACCTGGCTTCCCGCCCCGCGCCAGTAGCGGCTGTTGCTGCCCGGACCACAGCCGGCGTCCAGCACCTGGGGAAAACGGCTCTCGCCAAGCGCGGTCAGAAGCCCCTGCGCGCTCTGACGCTGCAGCTCATCGTGCTGCGAATAGCTCTGCGCGGCGCGACCAAATGCCGCCGCGACGGCCTGCTTATTCACCGGCAACATGGAGCGCCTCCAGCAACGTCTCAATATCCTGTCGTTCATGCGCCGCCGTCAGGGTTAAGCGCAGCCGCGCCGTACCAGGTGGGACGGTGGGCGGGCGGATGGCGGTCACCCACATGCCGCGCTGGCGCAGCGCCTGTGCCAGCGCCAGCGCGCGGCCGTTTTCACCGACAATCACCGGCTGGATAGCGCTCTGCGAATCGGTTCTGCGGAATGGCAGCGCCTCGAGTCCCTGACGGAAGCGGGCGATATGCTCTGCCAGACGCTGGCGACGTTCATCCCCTTCTGCGCTGCGGATCACCGCCAGCGATGCAGATAGCGCCACGGCCTGCGCCGGGGGCATGCTGGTGCTGTAAATCAGGTGTCGGGCAAACTGCAGCAGATAGTCGGCGACGGATTCGCTGCACAGCACGGCGGCGCCGCTGACGCCAAAGCCCTTGCCGAAGGTGACAATCAGCAGCTCCGGCTTCACGTTTTGCTGATACGCGCTGCCGCGCCCTTCGTCGCCCATTACGCCAATACCGTGGGCATCGTCCACCAGCAGCCAGGCGTTTTGCCGTTTGGCGGTATCGTGCAGCACGGCAAGCGGCGCGCTGTCGCCGTCCATGCTGAATACCCCTTCAGTGACCGCCAGCTGTTGTCCGTCGCAGGGTTTATCCAGCAGCGCAGCTAGCTGTCCCGCATCGTTATGAGCAAAGCGGCGCAGCTGCGCCGGGCTTAAATGTGCCGCCTCCAGCAGGGAGGCGTGACTTAAGCGGTCGGCGACAATGCGGTCCTCTTTTTCCATCAGGGCAGTAATCACCGCCTGGTTGGCGGCAAAGCCGGAGATAAACAGCAGCGCGCGCGGGTAGCCGAGCCAGTCAGCCAGTTCCTCTTCCAGCGCATGATGCGCTGTGGTGTATCCGCTGACGTGTCCCGAGCCGCCGCTGCCCACGCCAAACCGCTCAGCGCCCTGCTGCCAGGCGCGGATAATGGCCGGATGCTGGCTCAGCCCGAGATAGTCGTTGCTGGAGAAATTGCAGAACCGCTGGCCTTCACGGGTAAGAAAACGGCCCGCGCCGTTTTCCACCACCCTGCGAACGCGAAATGCCTCTGCCGTCCGACGGTCGTCAAGCGCAGAGTTGATACGTGCCTGCCAGGTCATACGGTTGCCGCGTTGTAGAACTGGTCGGTGTCGGCGTTGAAAATCTGCTGCTCCAGCTGCTGCTGTTGCTCGTTATCGCCCGTCAGCACCTCGGTCTGATGCGGGTTAAGCCCCAGCTTGCGGAACAGCTGAACGTCTTTGTCCTCTTCCGGGTTCGGCGTGGTCAGCAGCTTGCAGCCGTAGAAGATGGAGTTGGCTCCGGCCATAAAGCACATGGCCTGGGTCTGCTCGTTCATCTGCTCGCGACCGGCAGAGAGGCGCACGAAAGAGGTCGGCATCATAATGCGCGCCACCGCGATGGTGCGAATAAAATCAAACGCATCCACGTCGTCGTTGTCCGCCAGCGGCGTGCCCTTGACCTTCACCAGCATGTTGATCGGCACGCTTTCCGGCGGGGTCGGCAGGTTAGCCAGCTGCAGCAGCAGGCCCGCGCGGTCTTTCACCGTTTCGCCTAAGCCCACGATACCGCCGGAGCACACTTTGATTCCGGCATCACGCACTTTATCCAGCGTATCCAGACGCTCCTGGTAGGTACGCGTGGTGATGATGTTGCCGTAAAACTCCGGCGAGGTGTCGAGGTTGTGGTTGTAGTAGTCCAGCCCCGCCGCCGAGAGGCGCTGCGCCTGCTCGTCGTTCAGCGTGCCGAGCGTCATACAGGCTTCGAGGCCCATCTCCTTCACGCCTTTTACCATCTGCTCCAGGTAAGGCATGTCGCGATCGTGCGGGTTCTTCCACGCCGCGCCCATGCAGAAGCGGGTCGAGCCGGCGTTTTTCGCCTTGCGCGCCGAGTCGAGTACCTGCTCAACTTCCATCAGCCGTTCGGATTCCAGGCCGGTTTTGTAGCGCGCGCTCTGCGGGCAATATTTGCAGTCTTCAGGGCAGGCACCGGTTTTGATCGACAGTAGCGTGCTGACCTGAACATGGCGAGGATCGAAGTGCTGACGATGCACCTGTTGGGCTTCGAACATCAGCTCAAGGAAAGGTTTATTGAATAATTCAGTGACTTGCGACATCGTCCAGCGTGCGTGGTGAGCCATGGGGCTTCTCCAAAGGGTTTTGTTAATTTTCGGTTCGGTTTATACTCGTAAACCTAAAACTTTTCAAAATGGTTTACAAGTCGATTATGACCCAGGACGATCTCGCCTTCGACAAGCAGCATATCTGGCACCCTTACACCTCCACGACCCGCCCCCTTCCCGTCTATCCGGTGACCTCCGCCCACGGCTGCGAGCTGCATCTCGCCAGCGGCGAACAGCTCGTTGACGGGATGTCCTCCTGGTGGGCGGCCATTCATGGGTACAACCACCCGCGCCTGAATGCGGCAATGAAGGCGCAGATTGACCAGATGTCGCACGTGATGTTCGGCGGGATCACCCATCAGCCCGCGGTGGATTTATGCCGTCGCCTGGTGGCGATGACGCCTGACTCGCTGGAGTGCGTGTTCCTGGCGGATTCCGGCTCCGTGGCGGTGGAAGTGGCGATGAAAATGGCGCTGCAGTACTGGCACGCGAAAGGCGAAACGCGCCAGCGGTTCCTCACCTTCCGCAACGGCTATCACGGGGATACCTTCGGGGCGATGTCGGTATGCGATCCGGACAACTCCATGCATAGCCTGTGGAAGGGCTATCTGCCGGAAAACCTGTTTGCCCCGGCCCCCCAGAGCCGCTTCGACGGCGAGTGGAACGAAATGGACATGGTCGGCTTCGCGCGGCTGATGGCGGCGCATCGCCATGAAATCGCCGCCGTGATACTTGAGCCGATTGTGCAGGGCGCGGGCGGGATGCGGATGTACCACCCGGAATGGCTGAAGCGTATTCGCAGGATGTGCGACCGCGAGGGCATTCTGCTGATTGCCGATGAGATCGCCACCGGCTTTGGCCGCACCGGCAAGCTGTTTGCCTGCGAACATGCGGGTATCGCCCCGGATATTCTGTGCCTCGGCAAAGCGCTGACCGGCGGCACCATGACGCTCTCCGCCACGCTCACGACCCGCCAGGTCGCCGACACCATCAGCGACGGCGAAGCAGGCTGCTTTATGCACGGCCCGACGTTTATGGGTAATCCTCTCGCCTGCGCCGTCGCAAGCGAAAGCCTCGCCATTCTGGAGAGCGGCGAGTGGCAGACGCAGGTGGCGGCGATTGAAGCGCAGCTGAAAGCAGAGCTGAGCGCCGCCTCAGGGGCGAATTTCGTCGCGGACGTGCGCGTGCTGGGCGCCATCGGGGTGATTGAAACCACCCATCCGGTGAATATGGCGGCGCTACAGCGCTTCTTCGTGGACCAGGGCGTGTGGGTACGGCCTTTCGGCAAGCTTATCTACCTGATGCCGCCGTACAGCATTACGCCGGAGCAGCTGCGAAAATTAACCGACGCGGTTGTAACAGCCGTTAACATTCCCGCGCATTTCACGATTTAACCCTATGCATTACACTTGCTGAACGAGCGATCAACGAGGGTAAACCGTATGAAAATCATCAGCAAAGATCTGCGCGACGGTGAAAAACTGCCGGAGCGTCACGTTTTCAACGGCATGGGGTATCAGGGAGACAATATCTCCCCACACCTGGCGTGGGATGAGGTTCCGGCAGGCACCAAAAGCTTTGTCGTGACCTGCTACGACCCGGATGCGCCTACTGGCTCCGGCTGGTGGCACTGGATTGTGGCGAACCTGCCTGCCGACACGCGCGTCCTGCCGCAGGGTTCCGGTTCAGACCTGGTTGCCCTGCCTGAAGGTGCCATTCAGACGCGCACTGACTTCGGTAAAGCGGGCTACGGCGGCGCGGCGCCGCCAAAAGGGGAAACCCACCGCTATATCTTCACGGTGCACGCGCTGGATGTGGAGAGGATTGAGGTCGATGAAGGGGCGAGCGGCGCAATGGTCGGGTTTAACGTGCATTTCCATACGCTGGGCAGCGCGTCGATTACGGCGATGTATTCGTAATAGTGCGGGCTGATGCCCTCACCCCGGCCCTCTCCCACAGGGAGAGGGAGAAAACCTGGCAATTCCCTCTCCCTGTGGGAGAGGGTTAGGGTGAGGGGAAAAATCACAGCACCGAAGGTAACAGCCCCACCAGCCGCCCCTCTTCCAGAAGCTGCATCGCCTTATCAATATCCGGCGCAAAGAAGCGGTCGTCATCGTAATGCGATACATGCTCGCGCAGCGCATGACGCGCCTGCTCCAGCAGCGGGCTGGATTTTAGCCCTTCACGCAGATCGATACCCTGACTTGCCGCCAGCCATTCCACCGCCAGCACGCCGCGGGTGTTGGAGGCCATTTCCCAGAGACGACGCCCGGCAGCCGGTGCCATCGAAACGTGATCTTCCTGGTTTGCAGACGTTGGCAGGCTGTCCACGCTGTGCGGGTGCGACAGGGCTTTGTTCTCGCTTGCCAGCGCTGCGGCCGTCACCTGAGCAATCATAAAGCCCGAGTTGACCCCGCCGTTACGCACCAGGAACGGTGGCAGCTGGGACATATGTTTATCCATCATCAGCGCGATACGGCGCTCGGACAACGCGCCGACTTCGGCAATCGCCAGGGCGATATTATCCGCCGCCATCGCTACCGGCTCGGCGTGGAAGTTACCGCCGGAGACCACCTCGTTTTCCTGAGCGAACACCAGCGGGTTATCGGACACCGCGTTGGCCTCCACCAGCAGCACCTCCGCCGCCTGACGCAGCTGCGTCAGGCACGCGCCCATCACCTGCGGCTGGCAACGCAGGGAATACGGATCCTGAACCTTCTCGCAGTTATGGTGTGAATCGGCGATCTCGCTGGTGTCGGTAAGCACGTGACGGTACATCGCGGCGGCATCAATCTGCCCGCGCTGACCGCGCACCTCGTGGATGCGGGCATCGAACGGGCGACGCGAGCCCAGTACGGCTTCGGTGGTCAGCGCGCCGCACACCACCGCCGAGGCAAACAGATCTTCCGCTTCAAACAGGCCGCGCAGCGCGAAGGCGGTCGATGCCTGCGTGCCGTTCAGCAGCGCCAGCCCCTCTTTCGCCGCCAGCGTAATGGGTGTTAAGCCGGCTTTTTTCAGCGCCTCTTTCGCAGGCAGCCACTCGCCCTGCCAGCGCGCTTTGCCTTCGCCCAGCAGCAGCAGCGACATGTGCGCCAGCGGGGCAAGATCGCCGGATGCCCCAACAGAGCCTTTTGCCGGGATCCACGGATAGACTTCCGCATTGACCAGCGCCATCAGCGCCTGAATCACGCTCAGGCGAATGCCGGAAAAGCCGCGCGCCAGGCTGTTGATTTTGAGCACCATCATCAGACGGACAATCTCATCGTCAAGCGGCTGGCCGACGCCCGCCGCGTGCGACAGCACCAGAGAACGCTGTAAGTTTTCCAGATCGTGCGTCGCGATGCGGGTCTGCGCCAGCAGCCCAAAGCCGGTGTTAATCCCGTAAGCCGTGCGCCCTTCGGCCACAATAGCTTCCACACAGGCAACGCTGTCATTAATGGCCGCGTGCGCGCTTTCATCAAGCGAAAGGGTGACCGGTTTACGCCAGACGTTACGCAGCTGTTTGAGCGTCAGCGAGCCGGGAGTGAGTGTTAATGCGTTCATTCATGCTTTCCTTGTGTGGCAGGGATCATCGGCAGGTTAAGGCCCTGCTCTTTGGCACAGTCAATGGCAATCTCGTAACCCGCATCCGCGTGACGCATCACGCCGGTTGCCGGGTCGTTGTGGAGCACGCGAGCGATACGCGCGGCGGCTTCATCGGTTCCGTCGCAGACGATGACCATCCCGGAATGCTGGGAGAAGCCCATCCCCACGCCGCCGCCGTGGTGCAGCGACACCCAGGTCGCGCCGCTGGCGGTATTCAGCAGGGCGTTCAGCAGCGGCCAGTCGGAGACCGCATCCGAGCCGTCGCGCATGGCTTCCGTTTCGCGGTTCGGGCTGGCGACGGAGCCGGAGTCCAGGTGGTCGCGGCCAATGACGATCGGCGCGGAAACTTCACCGCTGCGCACCATTTCGTTGAAGGCCAGACCGAGTTTTTGCCGCCACTCCAGCCCTACCCAGCAGATACGCGCCGGCAGGCCCTGGAAGTTAATGCGCTCGCGGGCCATATCCAGCCAGCGGTGCAGGTGTTCGTCATCGGCGACGATTTCCTTCACTTTGGCGTCGGTTTTGTAGATATCCTCCGGGTCACCGGACAGGGCAACCCAGCGGAACGGACCGATGCCGCGGCAGAACAGCGGGCGGATATAGGCCGGAACGAAGCCCGGGAAGTCGAAGGCGTTATTCACGCCCATCTCTTTCGCCATCTGGCGAATGTTATTGCCGTAATCAAAGGTCGGAATGCCCATCTGGCTGAAGGCCAGCATGGCGGAGACGTGTTCCGCCATGGAGCGTTTCGCGGCAAGCACCGTGCCTTCCGGATCGGTTTCCGCTTTTTGCTGATAGTCTTCCCAGGTCCAGCCTTTTGGCAGGTAACCGTGCAGCGGGTCATGGGCGCTGGTCTGGTCGGTGACCAGATCCGGACGCACGCCGCGGGCGACGAGTTCAGGAAGAATGTCCGCCGCGTTGCCGCACAGGGCAATCGACACCGCTTTGCCTTCAGACGTGTATTTTTTGATGCGCGCCAGCGCATCGTCCAGATCGGTTGCCTGTTCGTCGACGTAACGGGTACGCAGACGGAAATCAATGCGGCTCTGCTGGCACTCAATGTTCAGCGAGCACGCGCCGGCAAGCGTGGCGGCCAGCGGCTGCGCGCCGCCCATCCCACCGAGACCCGCGGTCAGTACCCAGCGGCCTTTGAGCGAGCCGTTATAGTGCTGGCGACCGGCTTCCACGAAGGTTTCGTAGGTGCCCTGCACAATCCCCTGACTGCCGATGTAGATCCAGCTACCCGCGGTCATCTGGCCATACATCGCCAGCCCTTTCGCGTCCAGTTCGTTGAAGTGTTCCCAGGTGGCCCAGTGCGGCACGAGGTTAGAGTTGGCGATCAGCACGCGCGGCGCGTTTTTGTGCGTTTTGAACACGCCCACCGGCTTGCCGGACTGCACCAGCAGGGTTTCGTCATGTTCGAGTTCGGTCAGGGATTTTACAATTGCGTCATAGCATTCCCAGTTGCGCGCGGCGCGGCCTATGCCGCCGTAGACCACCAGCTCGTGGGGGTTCTCCGCCACCTCAGGATCAAGGTTGTTCATCAACATGCGCAGCGGGGCTTCGGTGAGCCAGCTTTTGGCGGTGAGAGTGGTGCCGCGCGCGGCGCGGACATCCTGCTGGCGGTATTTACCTGACGACATTGTGTGCTCCTCATACGGGACAGTGATGCATTTAGATATACTTGTATAGACAAGCACACACAAGGTCAGTTTTAACAAAAAAGATACAATTTTGTTATATTGCGTTAGCTATCACGCTTTTAAAACTTATGACATAAAGTGACCCTGCAGCCGGTAACGGTTCCCCGGGAAAAGCAGTCGGGCATGCGACACAATGTGCGACGAGGACCAGGTCCGACGGCGAATTAGCAGGCACGGATCGTGCTCTTTAATGCGCAACCGTTCACACTCCTGCGGCGTGGCGCGCACGGCCTCCACAATGTGCTCCCCTTCCGTCAGCGGTGCGACGAGCGAGAGATAGGCGTGCGGCGTCGTCTGGGTGTAATCCTGGTTCAGATAGTCCGGTATCCGTTCAGCGTTCACGCAGCGATCTTCAATCTGCACCGGAATGTCGTTCTCAAAATGCACCATAACCGAGTGGAAGATCCGGCTACCTTCTTTGACATTCAGCTCTACCGCCTGCTCGGCGCTGGCCTGGGTCTCTTCGAGCACCAGTACCTCACAGCGGTGCTGGTGATTACGCGAGGTTATCTCATCGGCAATACTGCGGATTTCAAACAGGGCAGATTGCCCTTTCGGTTCCGCCACAAATGTCCCCACGCCCTGCAGGCGCACCAGAAGCCCTTCGTCGGTCAGCTCGCGCAGCGCCCGGTTGACGGTCATCCGGCTAAAACCGAACTGCGCCACCAGCTCGGCCTCCGAGGGAATGCGATCGTGCGGCCGCCAGACGCCGGTGGCGATTTTTTCGCTGATCGCCTGCTTCACCTTTTCGTAGAAAGGCGCGGGAGGGCTCGACTGCGGCAGAGGTGAGCGTGAAAACATCGTAACTCCTTGAATAGTGTTATGCCCACCAGTGAGCAATTTGCCAGGCCAGACGGGCGGCAAGCTTTGCGCCCTGCCCGTCCCGATCGTACTGCGGGTTAAACTCTACCAGATCGGCGGCCTGTAGCTTACCGCTACGGCAGATTTGTTCGATAACCGGCAGAAGATCCAGTGCCGGTATGCCTAACGCAGCCGGAGCGGAAACGGCAGGCATTTCGCTGGCGGGCAGGACGTCCAGATCGATCGTCAGGTAGATACGGTCAGCCTGCGCCAGCACTTTTTCCAGCGCAGATAGCGCATCGCGCCTGAAATGGAGATCTTCCACCAGCGTGACGTTCAGGCGTTCAGCCTCATCCCACAGCGCCTGCGTGTTGGCCGCCCGGCTCACGCCAAAGCAGGCGTACTGAAATGCCCGCCCGCGCTCATCGCAATAGTGCGCCAGCTGGCGAAACGGGGTGCCGGACGTGGCATGGTCGGCCTTGCGCAGGTCAAGATGCGCATCAAGATTGATCACCACCACGCGCTCGTTGGGGAACGCGTCAAGAACGCCGCGACCGTGCGCCCAGGCGGTTTCGTGCCCGCCGCCAAAGACCAGCGTACGCATCCCGGACTGCTGACAGGCCGTAACGGCATCGCTTAACGCCTGCTGTGCCGCTTCCAGCTCGTCGCCTTCAACGTAAACCGAGCCCATATCCGCCAGCCGATCGTGTCCCTGATGGCTTGCCATATTCGCCAGCGCCTTTCGCAGCATATCAGGCGCCTGCACGGCGCCGGGCCTGCCCTGATTGCGTTTTACCCCTGCATCACATTCAAAGCCTATCAGCGCGATGCCGGATGAAAGCGGCGTGAACTGCCCCTGCTGCTTTATCGTCTGGAAAATGCGCGTTGCGTTGCTGGCCTCGGCGCTGTCGTCGCGCCCCTGCCAGACCGTTTCGGCTACGGGCCGCCATAACCTCATACTGCCTCCCCACGGAAAATACGTTGATACAGCGGATTGCGTCCCGGCTCGTAGACCATCTCAACCGGATGGTGAGCATCCCAGACGATAAAATCGGCGACAAACCCGGCCCGCAGCTGTCCGTGAGTTGCGCCACGGCCCAGCGCCTGCGCGGCATGCCGCGTGACGCCAGCCCAGGCTTCTTCAGGGGTCAGGCCAAACTGGACGCAGGCCATGTTCATCGCCAGGTGCAGGCTGGCAAACGGGCTGGTGCCGGGGTTGTAGTCGGTGGCGACCGCCATCGGGACACCCTGTTTTCTGAGCTGTTCAACCGGCGGACGCTGGCGCTCCTGCAGAAAATAGAACGCCCCCGGCAACAGGACCGCAACCGTGCCGCTTTCCGCCATCGCCTGAACGCCTGCGTCGTCAAGATATTCGATATGATCGGCGGAGAGTCCCTTATACCGGCTGACCAGCGCCGCACCGCCCTGATTCGACAGCTGTTCGACATGTCCTTTCACCGGGATGCCGAGCGCGGTGGCCGCCTGAAAGAGGCGCTCGGTTTGCGACGGGGTAAAGCCGACGTTTTCGCAGAACACGTCTACTGCTTCATATAACTCTTTTTGCCACAGCGCGGGCAATATCTGCTCACAGACCAGCGTGAGATACGCATCTGGATCCTGTCGGTATTCCGGCGGAACCGCATGGGCCGCCAGCAGCGTTGGGCTGATATCGATCGGATTATTGAGGCTCAGCTGACGGGCAACCTGCAGCATCTTCTCTTCGGCCTCGGGGTTTAGACCGTATCCCGACTTGATTTCAACCGTAGTGACGCCTTCATTCATCAGTCGCTGAAGCCGCTGCTGCGCCAGCTTAAGCAGGGTTTCGGGTGAGCTGCTGCGCGTCGCCGTCACGGTCGCGTTAATCCCGCCCCCCTGGGCGCTGATGGTTTGATAAGAGACGCCGTTCAGACGCTGCTCCCACTCCGCCGCGCGATCGCCGCCAAACACCAGGTGGGTATGGCAGTCAATCAGGCCAGGCGTGACCAGACGCCCCTGGAGATCGACACAGTGAGGGTGTCCGGCAGGAATGTCAGATTCAGGGATCACGGCCAGAAGGGTGTGGCCGCGCACGACCAGGGCATGTTGCTCTTTCAGTCCATAGGGCGCAGAGACGTCCGGCACCATCGTAGCCAGTCGCGCATTTCGCCATATTACATCGTCGGGATGAATCTGCTGCATGGGCATTCCACTTGTCATGGGTTGTATAGACATTTATTTTCATCTGTTGCCTGCTGTCAACCGACTTTGCGGAAAATGTTATTTATTTGTGATCACTTACCTGCCGCTCCGGGGCTAAAAATGCAACTTTTACCCTTTTTATCTTCCCGTTTCGCTCAACTTAGTATAAAAAAGCAGGCTATTTCGTCTATCCCGTAAAGACTTGCATACCCAGGAGCTTCACCTTGAACATTTCCAGGATTTCCCGTCTGGCGTTAGCACTCGCCTTTGGCGTGACCTTATCCGCATGCAGTTCAACCCCACCGGATCAGCGACCTTCTGAGCAGGTTGCGCCCGGTACCGCCTCCCGCCCGATTTTGTCCGCTGATGAAGCGAAGAACTTCGACCGTGCGCACTACTTCTCAGCGATGGATCCTAACGCTGCACCGTGGACACCGTCGTCTATTAACCTGCCTAAACAGCCTGACTTCGTGGTAGGCCCGGCGGGTGCGCAGGGCGTAACGCATACCTCTATTCAGGCTGCGGTTGATGCTGCCATCACTAAACACAGCGCGTCTCGCCAGTACATCGCGATCCTGCCAGGTGAATATGAAGGCACCGTGTATGTTCCGGCCGCACCAGGCAGCATTACGCTTTACGGTCTGGGCGAAAAAGCTATCGACGTAAAAATTGGCCTGGCGATTGATTCCGAAATCGACAGCAACACCTGGCGTCACCTGGTGAACCCGGCCGGTAAATATATGCCGGGTAAACCGGCGTGGTACATGTTTGATAACTGCCAGAGTAAGCGTTCCGCCACCATTGGCGTGATGTGCTCAGCGGTGTTCTGGTCTCAGAATAACGGTCTGCAGCTGCAGAACCTGACCATCCAGAATACCCTGGGCGACAGCGTTGATGCCGGTAACCACCAGGCCGTTGCGCTGCGTAGCGATGGTGACCAAGTGCAGATTAACAACGTCAACATTCTGGGCCGTCAGAACACCTTCTTCGTGACCAACAGCGGCGTGCAGAACGCCCTGCAGAATAACCGCCTGACCCGTACCCTGGTGACCAACAGCTACGTTGAAGGTGACGTGGATCTGGTGTCCGGTCGCGGCGCGGTGGTGTTTGATAACACCGATTTCCGCGTGGTGAACTCACGTACTCAGCAGGAAGGTTACGTGTTTGCTCCGGCAACCCAGTCTAACCTCTTCTACGGCTTCCTGGCCGTGAACAGCCGCTTTAATGCTGCCGGTGACGGCGTGGCGCAGCTGGGACGTTCCCTGGACGTGGACTCTGCCACTAACGGCCAGGTCGTGATCCGCGACAGCGTGATCAACGAAGGCTTCAACATGGCGAAGCCGTGGGCTGATGCAGCAATCTCCAAACGTCCGTTCTCCGGCAATACCGGTGCGATGGATGATAAAGGGAACGTGCAGCGCAACCTGAACGACGCTAACTTCAACCGCATGTGGGAATACAACAACCGCGGTCTGGGTAGCAAAGTGGTTGCTGAGCCGAAGCAGTAATAAGATGAGAGTAAAAGGGGGAGTTTAATCCCCCTTTTTACTGCGACTGAATGCGTCAGGCTCCAAACTTAAGATACGCATCCAATAGTTGCATAATCGCAACCATGAGTTGCAGGAACAGAATTGCCCATTCCACACCGCTCATACGCCACTCCTTTGGTATAGAGCACTTCTCCCCTGATTTACCTTTCCGCGGCCTGTCACCAGAGGTGTGTTGGTTATGTTTTGATGTGCTCCGCAGTTTAGGCACTGTCGGCACCACCCGACAGCCAGGACTGAATACGGATCCTGAATTGCGGAACTGCAACACATCAAGCCAACGGACAGAATGATATCAAATCACTACTGTACATAAAAACAGATAAGGTCAGTTTAGAAATTTATAAAGAAAACGCCTCTAAACAACTGATTATTTTAAAAATAACAACCGATAATCATTCTGTGTTCTTTGTCCTTCGTTGACGATGCGTTTACTTCACCTTGAGTCGACATTATGATGACCATGTTGGTTACGTTTTGATGTGCTCACCCGGCAACCACCGGGCATAAAAAAACCTCGCGTTCGCGAGGTTTTTTGTTTTAAGCCGCTTAGTGAGCGTTAACCACGACCCACATTGGCCCCTGTCCGACGGCGTAACGTCCTTTCTCTTCCAGCAGACCCTGCTCGCCTTTAATTTCATACAGCGCGATGTGGTGGGATTTCTGCCCCGCTGCAATCAGGTATTTACCGCTGTGATCGATATTAAAGCCGCGCGGCTGGGTTTCCGTTGGCTGGAAGCCTTCAACCGCCAGCACGCTGCCGTCTTCAGAAACGCTAAACACGGTAATCAGGCTGGAGGTACGGTCACAGGCGTACAGATGGCGGCCATCTGGCGTAATGTGGATATCCGCCGCCCAGCGGGTGTCGGAGAAGTCAGGCGGCATCATGTCCAGCGTCTGCACGCACTCAATCTGGCCGTTAGGATCTTTCAGCTCCCAGACGTCCACTGAGCTGTTCAGTTCATTAACCACGTAGGCGTATTGCTGGTTCGGATGGAAGACCATATGGCGCGGACCCGCGCCTTCAACGGTAGTCACTTCGGCAGGATTCTGCGCCACCAGGTGACCATCGTCGCTCAGGGTGAACAGGCAGATACGATCCTGCTTCAGCGCAGGCACCCACAGCGTGCGGTTATCCGGCGTGATATTCGCCGAGTGGCAGCCTTCAAGCCCTTCCACCACATCCACGGTTTCGACCGGAATGCCATTTTCCAGACGCGTTACGCTGACGCAGCCCGCGTTATAAGAGCCGCTGAAGACAAAATTGCCTTTACGATCGGTAGAGATATGGGTTGGGCTGCCCGGCAGCGGGGCTTCGGCAGTGTACGTCAGCGCGCCATCGTCCGGAGAAATGCGATAGGCCAGCACGCGGAACTCCGGGCGCACACCCACGTACAAGAAACGTTTATCCGGGCTGATGACCATCGGTTGCACCTGGCCTGGCACATCAACAACCTGCACCAGCGTGAGTGTCCCTTCGGTATTTAAACGCCAGACGTGGATCTGCTGGCTTTCAGGACTGGCGGTATAAACGGTTTGTTTCATGAATATTCACTCCTCACTGCGCATGAAAGTAGTTAACTTTTGACGGTGAATGCTGAATTGTCGACAGGAGTTTTGAAGCATTCGCCTCTCGGTGTACCATCCCATCAAAACGTAAATTCAATATTAACCTGGGAAAACAGATGACCTCGCGTGTGATTGCTCTGGATTTAGACGGTACCTTACTGACGCCGCAAAAAACCCTTCTTCCCTCTTCTCTGGAAGCGCTTAAACGCGCACAGGAAGCGGGATATCAACTCCTTATCGTAACGGGTCGACATCACGTTGCCATTCACCCTTTTTATCAGGCACTGGCGTTAGATACACCTGCAATTTGTTGTAATGGCACCTATTTGTATGATTATCAGGCAAAAAAGGTTTTAGCATCCGACCCGCTGCCGGTTCCCCAGGCGCTGCAACTGATTGATCTGCTGGATGAGCATGCCGTTCACGGTCTGATGTACGTAGATAATGCGATGGTGTATGAGCGCCCTACCGGCCACGTGGTGCGCACCAGCAACTGGGCGTTGTCCCTGCCTGAAGCGCAGCGTCCGGTCTTTACCCAGGTTTCCTCCCTGCGTCAGGCGGCCCAGGACGTTGAGGCTATCTGGAAATTCGCCCTGACGGATGAAGACACCACCAAACTGAATGCCTTCGCAAAACACGTGGAACAGACGCTGGGTCTGGAGTGCGAATGGTCCTGGCACGATCAGGTGGATATTGCCCGCAAAGGCAACAGCAAAGGCAAACGGCTGACGCAGTACGTGGAATCGCAGGGCGGGTCAATGCAGGACGTGATCGCCTTCGGCGACAACTACAACGACATCAGCATGCTGGAAGCCGCCGGTACCGGCGTGGCGATGGGCAATGCCGACGACGCGGTCAAAGCGCGTGCTAACGTGGTGATCGGCGACAACACCACCGACAGCATCGCGCAGTACATTTATACCCACCTGCTGTAATCAGGCGGTGATCGAGACACTCTTGATTTGCGCGTAAAGCCACAGGCCGGGTTTGATCCCTAACTCATCCCTGGCCCACGGGCTGATGCGCGCCCAGAGCGTTCTGCTTCCCACTTCAAGCTTCACTTCCACCTGCCCGTTATCATCAAAACACTCCGCGACTTTGGCGCGCAGAATATTTCGAATACTGGTTTGCAGCGGCGGTTGCAGCACCAGCGAGACGTCCGACGCCTGAATGCGAATTCGCAGTACGGACTGTAACGGTTTATCAATCTTATTGACCCAAAGATGCTGGTCACCCAGCGCCAGGGCGGTCATCGCATAGTGCGGGTGGTGTTCCAGCACGCTCACTTTCAGGATGCTGCTCTGCTGTTCCCGGGGTAACCACGGGTGCATTACGCTGCTGCCCCACACCTCTTCCAGGTTGCCGAAGGCCTTGACGCGGCCCTCTTCCAGCACCAGCACCTTATCGGCCAGATGCAGGATCTCATCCAGCGAATGGCTGACGTAGAGCATCGGAATATTAATTTCCCGCGTCAGGCGCTGTAGATAAGGCAGAAGTTCACGTTTACGCGGAATATCCAGCGAGGCCAGCGGTTCGTCGAGCAGCAGCAGTTCGGGTGCGGTCAGCAACGCGCGGCCAATCGCCACGCGCTGTTTTTCTCCGCCGGAAAGCGAGGAAGGCAGCCTGTCGAGCAGAGGTTCAATGCCTAGAAGCGTTACCAGCTTCTCAAACTGCGAAGCCATGCTTTTCGCCATGCCGTAACGCAGGTTGCCGCGCACGCTGTAGTGCGGGAATAGGCGCGCGTCCTGGAAAACATAGCCGATGCGGCGCTTATCCGGCGAGAGGTAAACTTTATTCTCCACGTCATTCAGGACGCGGTCATTCAGGACAATACGGCCTGACTGCGGGCGGGTCAGACCGCTGATGGCATTAATCAGCGACGTTTTTCCCGCCCCCGACACGCCAAAGATGGCGGTGATGCCGCTTGCCGGCAGCGTCTCGTTAAGCGTCAGGGTATGGTTTCCCAGCGTCTGGGTGAAATGGAGTTCCAGCATGCTTATTTCCCCATTCGCTCGCGGCTGAGGCGCGCCAGCCATTCAGACACCATTAGCGATGCCAGCGCCAGCACGATTGAGATGATGCACAGCCGCGCCGCCGCGCCTTCACCGCCCGGCGTTTGAATCAGGGTATACATCGCCGACGGGATGGTTCGCGTCTCGCCGGGGATGTTCGACACAAACGTGATGGTCGCGCCAAACTCGCCCAGCGAGCGGGCGAAGGCCAGCACCGTGCCAACAATAATGCCGGGTAACGTCAGGGGTAGCGTGATGGTGAAAAAGACGCGCCAGCGGCCTGCCCCCAGCGTGCGGGCCGCCTGTTCGAGCTTCATGTCCACGCCTTCCAGCGCGAGGCGTATCGCCCTCACCATCAGCGGAAATGACATTACCGCTGCCGCCAGTACCGCACCGCGCCAGCTAAACGCAAACGTCAGCCCAAACCAGTCGTAGAGCTTCTCGCCGATAAAACCGCGCCGCCCCATCGAAATCAGCAGCAGGTAACCGACCACCACGGGCGGCAACACGAGCGGAAGATGAAGCACGCTGTCGAGCAGCGTTTTGCCGGGAAACTGACAGCGAACCAGTAACCAGGCAAAGAAGATCCCAAAGGGCAAACTCAGCGCAACCGCCAGGGAAGAGACTTTAAGGCTCAGCAGAACAGCCTGCCATTCAGGATCGGTCAATATCATCAGTGAGTCGTAAATCCGTAACGTTTAAAGATTGCGGACGCTTCCGGCCCCTTCAGATAATCGCGGAAGGCCGTCACGGTCGCATTTTTATGTCCATCAACAATCGCAACAGGATATTCCACTTTCTTGTGGGAGTCTTCCGGGAACGTTGCGACCACTTTTACACCTTTACTGGCAACGGCATCAGAGCCATACACAATGCCCAGCGGGGCTTCGTTGCGTTCTACCAGCGCCAGCGCGCCGCGGACATCTTCCGCCGGAGCCAGTTTCGGTGACAATGTCTCCCATGCGCCCAGCTTTTGCAGCGCTTCTTTGGCATAAATACCGGCCGGAACGTGCTCCGGATCGCCCACCGCCAGACGGCCACCGTTCAGCAGGCTCGTCCAGTTGGTCTCTTTGTTGATGGTAATGTCCGCCTGGGCGCTGGCTTTTGGCGCCACGACAACCAGGCTATTCCCCAGCAGCGTTTCGCGGGTTGCCGCATCAATCGCTTTCTTCTCCACCGCGTAATCCATCCACTTCTGATCGGCAGAGATGAACAGATCCGCCGGTGCGCCCGCTTCTATCTGGCGCGCCAGCGTCGAGGAAGAGGCAAAAGAGGAGACCACCTCGACGTTTTTCTCTTTTTTATACGTCGCCGCGATATCCTGCAGCGCGTTGGTCAGCGACGCCGCCGCAAAGACCGTGATTTTACCGTCGTCCGCCAGCGCGTGGCCGGTAATTGAAAGCGTCAGCGTTGCCCCTGCGAAAAGGCGTACCCAGGTACGTGCCATTTTTAACTCCTGTGAGTAGCGTTATATACATATTAATATAACGGTAACGTCAGGGAGATCCCAGCGTTAAATCGTACCGCTGAAGAGGTAAACCGGTGTGATACGTTAAATATTATCGGCGAAAACGGGAAAATCTTGAGAGCAAAACGCCCGGACAAGCCGGGCGTTTTGTGGGGAATCAATGCTGCTTTTTAGCCTGGTCTCTGTGACCAATGTTCGAAAAGACGTTGAACACTTCACCCAGGCCGTAGATGGCACCGAGGATGATGGCCATCACTACTGGTACCATGATCACGGCGAATACCAGACTTTTCAACAACTCTAACATGGTTTTCTCCAGATATTGTGAATAGCTTATTCTACCCTTTCAAGTGAGAAAAACATCCCCTTTTGTGCGGTACCCTTTGCGCCCTGCACCATTTGGGTCACAATACTCTTTTTGCCAGGACACTGTTATGCAGGCCGAAATTCTTCTCACACTCCGACTTCAGCAAAAGCTTTTCGCCGATCCGCGACGTATCGCCCTGCTTAAACAAATAGAACAAACAGGCTCGATTAGCCAGGGGGCGAAAAACGCGGGCATCAGCTATAAAAGCGCCTGGGACGCCATCAACGAGATGAACACCCTGAGCGAACAGCCGCTGGTAGACAGAGCCACGGGCGGCAAAGGCGGCGGCGGTGCAATCGTGACGCGTTACGGCCAGCGCCTTATTCAGCTTTACGATCTGCTGGCCCAGATCCAGCAAAAAGCGTTTGATGTGTTGAGCGACGACGACGACGTTCCGCTGGACAGTTTGCTGGCCGCCATTTCCCGCTTCTCGTTACAAACCAGCGCCCGCAACCAGTGGTTTGGCACGGTGACGGCGCGCGATAATCTCCAGGTACAGCAGCATATTGAAATCCTGCTTGCCGATGGGACTACCCGTCTGAAAGCCGCCATAACGGCGCAGAGTGCAGAGCGCCTTGAGCTGGACGAAGGGAAAGAGGTACTGGTGCTGCTGAAAGCACCGTGGGTCAATATCACGCGCGATCCCGACACCGCAAAGGCAGCAGATAACCAGTTGCAGGGCGCAATTAGCCATATCGAACGCGGCCAGGCGCAGTGCGAAGTGCTGATGACCCTGGCAGACGGGCAACGACTTTGCGCGACAATACCGCTTAACGAGGCGGACGGTTTAGAAGAAGGTACTGTCGTCACCGCCTGGTTCAACGCAGATCGGGTGATTATCGCCACATTGTGCTGAGCACATTGACAATCGCGCCGACAGTGCGTATCCCTGATATCTATTGCTGCAAAAACAGGGATAAATCATGTCATCATTGCATATTTCGCAAGGCACGTTTCGTCTTAGCGATGTCCGAACGCTGACGATTGCTGATTTGACGATACGCGCGGGTGAAAGCTGGGCGTTTGTCGGCACTAACGGCAGCGGTAAATCTGCGCTGGCCCGCGCGCTGGCCGGCGAGCTCAACCTCCTCAAGGGCGAATACCAGAGCACCTTTACGCGCCTGACGCGCCTGTCGTTTGAACAACTGCAAAAGCTGGTCAGCGACGAGTGGCAGCGCAACAACACCGATTTACTCAGCCCTGGCGAAGACGATACCGGCCGTACGACGGCAGAAATTATTCAGGATGAGGTGAAAGACCCCGCCCGCTGTCAGCGCCTGGCAGAACGGTTCGGTATCACCGCCCTGCTGAACCGGCGCTTTAAATACCTTTCGACCGGCGAGACGCGGAAAACGCTGCTTTGTCAGGCGCTGATGAGCGAGCCTGACCTTCTTATTCTGGACGAACCGTTCGACGGTCTTGACGTGCAGTCCCGTGCGCAGCTTGCGGCTCTGCTGGAGTCGCTTAATCGGCAGGGATATACCCTGGTGCTGGTACTTAACCGCTTCGATGAAATTCCGGACTTTATCCAGCACGCGGGCGTACTGGCCGACTGTAACCTGACCGAGACCGGCGAAAAAACCGCACTGCTTAAGCAGGCGCTCATTGCCCAGCTCGCGCACAGCGAACAGCTAGACGGTATTACTCTTCCGGAACCTGACGCCCCTTCGGCCCGCCATGCGCTTGACCCCCACCAGCCGCGCATCGTGCTGCGGGATGGGATGGTCTCTTATGACGATCGCCCGATCCTTAACCGTCTAAGCTGGACGGTCAATCCAGGCGAGCACTGGCAGATTGTCGGCCCTAACGGCGCGGGAAAATCAACGCTGCTTAGCCTGATCACCGGCGATCACCCGCAGGGCTATAGCAACGATCTGACGCTGTTCGGTCGGCGTCGCGGCAGCGGCGAAACCATCTGGGATATTAAAAAACATATCGGCTATGTCAGCAGCAGCCTGCATCTGGATTACCGGGTCAGTACCACGGTACGCAACGTGATCCTCTCCGGCTATTTTGATTCCATCGGTATTTATCAGGCGGTGTCGGACAAACAGCACAAGCTGGCCCAGCAGTGGCTGGATATCCTTGGCATGGACAACCGGGTCGCTGACGCACCGTTTCATAGTCTGTCGTGGGGGCAGCAGCGTCTGGCCCTGATCGTTCGCGCGCTGGTAAAACACCCTACGCTGCTTATCCTCGACGAACCGCTGCAGGGACTCGATCCGCTCAACCGACAGCTTATCCGCCGCTTTGTGGACGTGCTGATTAGCGAAGGTGAAACGCAGCTGCTTTTCGTTTCACACCATGCCGAAGATGCCCCCTCCTGCATCACCCATCGGCTGGAGTTTGTTCCGGACGGTGAGCAGTATCGTTATCTGCAAAGCAAAATCGATTAACCCCCGGAGGGCACCGCCCTCCGTTTTTCAGATAACCTGCACTAAGACATTGCTATCCCGTTGATCTACAATGCCCCACAGCGGCTGATAATCGGACTTTAAAAACAGTGTAAACGATTCCACTATTTTATCCCATGTCACACTTTTCGCGTCTCTGTTATGCTATGGTTATTACATACCATAAGCCCAATGGAGCGAAATATGCGAGTTCTGGTAACAGGTGGTAGCGGTTACATAGGTAGTCATACCTGCGTGCAACTGCTGCAAAACGGTCACGACGTCATCATCCTCGACAACCTGTGCAACAGTAAGCGCAGCGTGCTGCCTGTGATTGAACGTCTTGGCGGTAAACAACCGACTTTTGTAGAAGGCGACATCCGCAACGAAGCGCTGATGACCGAGATCCTTCACGACCACGCCATCGAAGCGGTGATCCACTTCGCAGGTCTGAAAGCGGTCGGTGAATCCGTTGCGAAACCGCTCGAGTATTACGACAACAACGTCAACGGTACTCTGCGTCTCATCTCCGCCATGCGTGCGGCCAACGTCAAAAACTTCATCTTTAGCTCTTCGGCTACCGTCTACGGCGATCAGCCTAAAATCCCTTACGTTGAAAGCTTCCCAACCGGGACACCGCAAAGCCCATACGGCAAAAGCAAACTGATGGTGGAGCAGATCCTGACCGACCTGCAAAAAGCACAGCCGGAGTGGAGCATCGCGCTGCTGCGCTACTTCAATCCGGTCGGCGCCCATCCGTCCGGCGATATGGGTGAAGATCCGCAGGGCATCCCGAACAACCTGATGCCGTATATCGCGCAGGTTGCCGTCGGTCGTCGCGACTCGCTGGCGATTTTTGGCAATGACTACCCTACCCAAGACGGCACCGGCGTGCGTGACTACATCCACGTCATGGATCTGGCCGACGGCCACGTGGCGGCGATGCAGCAGCTGGCCAACAAGCCGGGCGTGCATATTTACAACCTCGGCGCCGGGGTCGGCAGCAGCGTGCTGGACGTGGTTAACGCCTTCAGCAAAGCCTGCGGTAAGCCGGTGAGCTACCACTTCGCACCGCGTCGTGATGGCGACCTGCCTGCTTACTGGGCCGATGCCACCAAAGCCGACAAAGAGCTTAACTGGCGTGTCACGCGCACGCTTGATGAAATGGCACAGGATACCTGGCACTGGCAGTCACGCCACCCGCAGGGCTATCCGGACTAAGGATCCGTCATGACGCAATTTAATCCCGTCGATCATCCGCATCGTCGCTTTAACCCGTTAAGCGGGCAATGGATTTTGGTTTCTCCGCATCGCGCCAAGCGCCCCTGGCAGGGGGCGCAGGAAACGCCTGCGAAACAAACGCTGCCACAGCACGACCCGGACTGCTTCCTCTGTCCGGGCAACACGCGCGTCACCGGGGATAAAAACCCGGACTACAAAGGCACCTTCGTCTTCACCAACGATTTTGCCGCCCTGATGACCGACACCCCGGACGCACCGGAAAGCCACGATCCGCTGATGCGCTGCGAAAGCGCGCGCGGTACCAGCCGCGTGATCTGCTTCTCCCCCGACCACAGCAAAACGCTGCCGGAGCTGAGCGTTGAGGCACTGAAAGAGGTCGTCAGCACCTGGCAGGCGCAAACCGCCGAGCTGGGTCAAACTTACCCGTGGGTGCAGGTGTTCGAAAACAAAGGCGCGGCTATGGGCTGCTCCAACCCGCATCCGCATGGCCAGGTCTGGGCGAACAGCTTCCTGCCTAACGAAGCCGAGCGTGAAGACCGTCTGCAAAAAGCGTATTACGCGGAAAACGGTTCCCCAATGCTGGTCGATTACACCCGCCGTGAGCTGGCCGACGGCAGCCGCACCGTGGTGGAAACCGAACACTGGCTGGCCGTCGTGCCTTACTGGGCTGCCTGGCCGTTTGAAACGCTGCTGCTGCCGAAAGCGCACGTACAGCGCATCACCGATCTCAGCGACGCGCAGCGTGACGACCTTGCTCTGGCGCTGAAAAAGCTGACCAGCCGTTACGACAACCTGTTCCAGTGCTCCTTCCCGTACTCCATGGGCTGGCACGGCGCCCCGTTTAACGGCGAAGAGAATCTACACTGGCAGCTGCACGCCCATTTCTATCCGCCGCTGCTGCGCTCTGCGACGGTGCGTAAATTTATGGTGGGCTATGAAATGCTGGCGGAAACCCAGCGTGACCTGACGGCGGAACAGGCGGCAGAACGTCTGCGTGCCGTTAGCGACGTCCACTATCGCGAATCAGGAGTCTAAAAAAATGAGTCTGAAAGATAAAACACAATCCCTGTTTGCTGAAAAATTTGGCTACCCTGCCACCCACGTTATCCAGGCCCCTGGCCGCGTCAACCTGATTGGTGAACACACCGACTATAACGACGGTTTCGTCCTGCCGTGCGCCATCGATTACCAGACGGTGATCAGCTGTGCGAAGCGCGACGACCGCCAGGTTCGCGTGATTGCAGCGGATTACGGTAATGAGACGGACGCGTTTTCCCTCGATGCCCCAATCGTGACGCACGACAGCCAGCAGTGGTCAAACTACGTGCGCGGCGTGGTGAAGCATCTACAGAAGCGTAACAAAAACTTTGGCGGCGCAGATTTAGTGATCAGCGGCAACGTGCCGCAGGGCGCGGGCTTAAGCTCCTCTGCGTCTCTGGAAGTCGCGGTGGGTACCGTGTTCCAGCAGCTTTATCATTTACCGCTGGATGGCGCGCAAATCGCCCTGAATGGTCAGGAAGCGGAAAACCAGTTCGTGGGCTGTAACTGCGGCATTATGGACCAGCTGATCTCCGCGCTGGGCAAAAAAGAACACGCGCTGCTGATCGACTGCCGCTCGCTGGGCACTAAAGCCGTTCCCCTGCCAAAAGGCGCGGCTGTGGTAATCATCAACAGCAACTTTAAGCGCACGCTGGTGGGCAGCGAGTACAACACCCGCCGCCAACAGTGCGAAACCGGTGCCCGCTTCTTCCAGCAGCCCGCCCTGCGCGACGTAACGCTCAATGAATTTAACAAAGTGGCGCACGAGCTGGATCCGGTCGTTGCCAGGCGCGTTCGTCACGTGCTGACGGAAAATGCCCGTACCGTTGAAGCCGCCTCCGCGCTGGCGAAAGGTGACCTGAAACGTATGGGTGAGCTGATGGCGGAATCTCACGCCTCCATGCGCGATGATTTTGAAATCACCGTTCCACAGATCGACACCCTTGTGGACATCGTCAAAGCCACCATCGGCGACAAAGGTGGCGTGCGCATGACGGGCGGCGGTTTTGGCGGCTGCGTCGTTGCGCTGGTGCCTGAAGAGCTGGTCCCTGCCATAGAGGATGCCGTGGCGAAGCAGTACGAAGCAAAAACAGGCATCAAAGAAACCTTCTATGTTTGCAAAGCATCACAAGGAGCCGGACAGTGCTAAACGAAACACCTACTCTTGCACCGGATGGTCTGCCGTATCGCCTGTTAACCCTGCGCAACAGCGCGGGGATGGTCGTTACGGTGATGGACTGGGGTGCAACCCTTCTTTCTGCCCGCGTACCAATGCCGGACGGCAGCGTGCGCGAGACTCTGCTGGGCTGCGCCTCGCCTGAGCAGTACGTCAATCAGTCCGCCTATCTGGGCGCGTCCGTTGGGCGCTATGCTAACCGCATCGCGAAGAGCCGTTTTGAGCTCGACGGCGTCCAGTACGCCCTGCTTCCAAGCCAGGGTGAGAACCAGCTGCACGGCGGACCGGACGGGTTTGATAAACGCCGCTGGAAGATTGTTCGTCAAAACGACGGGGAAGTGCTGTTCTCGCTGGATTCGCCTGACGGCGATCAGGGCTTCCCGGGGAACCTTATCGCGTCCGCGCGCTTTACGCTGACCGACGACAACCGTATCGCCATTGAATACCGTGCGACGGTCGACAAGCCGTGTCCGGTCAACCTGACCAATCACGCGTACTTTAATCTGGACGGTAACCAGTGCGACGTGCGTAACCACAGGCTGCAGATCCTGGCGGATGCCTGGCTGCCGGTTGACGAGATGGGCATTCCGCATCAGGGCCTCAAAGACGTGAGCGGCACCAGCTTTGACTTCCGCAGCGCGAAAACGATCGCCCAGGATTTCCTGAGCGATGACGATCAGCGCAAGGTGAAAGGCTACGACCACGCATTCCTGCTACAGGCCAAAGGTGATGTGAAACAACCTGCCGCGCAGGTGTGGTCTGCGGATGAGAAGCTGCAGATGACGGTGTATACCACTGCCCCTGCCCTGCAGTTCTACTCAGGTAACTATCTCGGCGGCACGACGGCGCGCGAACACGAAGAGTATAGCGACTGGCAAGGCCTGGCGCTGGAGAGCGAGTTCCTGCCGGACAGCCCGAACCATCCGGAATGGCCCCAGCCGGACTGCGTGCTGCGCCCGGGTGAAGAGTACGTTAGCGTCACAGAGTATCATTTTATTCCGCATTGATTTCCAGCCCTCCCATCGGAGGGCTTTTTTCTGCGCGCCTTGCTGAAAATAGCGCCGATCGCAGACAAAATCATAACCCTGGATTCACAAGCATCTTACACTCAGAGACTATTTTCGCTATGGTTAGGGTTAAGCGTTGCTGGTGGCACGGCCACGGCAATATAATGAGAATTGTTATCATTCTAAAAATGCTTGAGGAGTAAGAGATGGCTATAACTAAGCTGGTCCTGGTGCGTCACGGCGAAAGCCAGTGGAACAACGAAAACCGCTTTACCGGTTGGTACGACGTTGATCTGTCTGAGAAAGGCGTAAGCGAAGCAAAAGCAGCAGGTAAACTGCTGAAGGAAGAAGGCTTCAGCTTTGATTTTGCTTACACCTCTGTGCTGAAACGTGCCATCCACACCCTGTGGAACGTGCTGGACGAACTGGATCAGGCCTGGCTGCCGGTTGAGAAGTCCTGGAAACTGAACGAACGTCACTACGGTGCGCTGCAGGGCCTGAACAAAGCGGAAACCGCTGAGAAATATGGCGACGAGCAGGTTAAACAGTGGCGTCGCGGCTTCGCAATCACCCCGCCAGAGCTGACCAAAGATGACGAGCGTTACCCGGGCCACGACCCGCGTTACGCGAAGCTGACCGACGCTGAGCTGCCAACCACCGAGAGCCTGGCGCTGACCATCGACCGCGTTGTGCCTTACTGGAACGAAACCATTCTGCCACGCCTGAAAAGCGGCGAGCGCGTGATCATCGCGGCTCACGGTAACTCCCTGCGCGCGCTGGTGAAATACCTGGACAACATGGGTGAAGACGAAATCCTCGAACTGAACATCCCAACTGGCGTACCGCTGGTGTATGAGTTCGACGAAAACTTCAAGCCAATCAAACACTACTATCTGGGTAACGCGGAAGAGATCGCTGCGAAAGCAGCGGCTGTCGCGAACCAGGGTAAAGCGAAGTAATTTTCGCCAGACATAAAAAAAGCGCGGAGCCTTCCGCGCTTTTTTATTTGTGCCTGATAATTCAGCCGCGACGCGCTTTTACCGCATTCGCCAGCTGACGCAGGATGGTATCGGTATCGTCCCAGCCGATGCAGGCATCGGTCACGCTTTTGCCATACACCAGCGGCTCGCTGCCTTCCAGGTTCTGGTTACCTTCAACCAGATGGCTTTCGATCATCACCCCAATCACCGCCTTCTCACCGCCGGCAATCTGCTGACAGACGTCTGCGCCCACTTCCATCTGCTTTTTAAACTGCTTGCTGGAGTTGGCGTGGCTGAAATCGATCATCACCTGCGGTGGCAGCCCGGCTTTTTCCAGCCCGACCTTCACTTCTGCCACGTGTTTTGCGCTGTAGTTCGGCTCTTTGCCGCCGCGCAGAATGATATGGCAGTCGCCGTTACCGCTGGTGTTAACGATGGCGGAATGACCCCATTTGGTCACCGACAGGAAGCAGTGCGGTGCACCTGCAGCATTGATAGCGTCAATGGCGACCTTGATGGTACCGTCAGTGCCGTTTTTGAAGCCCACCGGACAAGAGAGACCGGACGCCAGCTCGCGGTGCACCTGAGATTCAGTGGTACGGGCACCAATTGCGCCCCAGCTCATCAGGTCTGCCAGGTATTGTGGCGTAATCATGTCCAGGAATTCACCGGCCGCAGGCAGGCCGCTGTCGTTGATCTCCAGCAGCAGCTTGCGCGCAATGCGCAGACCGTCGTTGATCTGGAAGCTGTTGTCCATGTGCGGGTCGTTAATCAGCCCTTTCCAGCCCACGGTGGTGCGCGGTTTTTCAAAGTAGACGCGCATGACGATTTCCAGCTCGTCCTTCAGCTCTTCACGCAGGGTGAGCAGACGGGCAGCGTATTCTTTCGCGGCTGCAGGATCGTGAATGGAGCACGGGCCAATCACCACCAGAAGACGATCGTCATTACCTTTCAGGATCTTATGGATCGCTTTACGTGCATGAGAAACCGTGTTTGCGGCATTTTCAGTGGCGGGGAATTTCTCAAGGAGCGCTACAGGAGGTAATAACTCATTGATCTCTTTGATGCGTAAATCGTCGTTCTGATAATTCATTTTCTTTCCAGCTCTGCCATATCTTTAGTAATGAAAGCAATCCTTTCAATCTATCTTGTCGACCAGGAAGTGTAAACACGGTTTTACACTTCACGCAGATAATTCCTGGAATTCGCCTAAAAATCGCCACAAAATAGCGAAAAATGAGATCTAACCTAAGCTTTTTAACTGTAACAACCAATTTTACACGCTTAAACGCGATTCCCTACTAACGTAAGTCCGTAAGGCGGAATCTTTCGCCTCTGAAAAAGATGCACTGTTGGAGAATGTTATCCAGCGTAACGACAAGAACAGGAGCACCATGATGAAAATGACAAAACTGGCAACCCTCTTCCTGACCGCCACACTCACTCTGGCCAGCGGCAGCGTCCTGGCCGCGGAAACAGGCACATCAGACAGCAACGGGGATGCAAATGCGGCTGCGGCAGCAGGCCAGCCCGCCCCAGATGCGAAACAGAATATCGCCCCGAATAATGTCGACAACAACCAGATCAATACCGGGAACACCAACACCGGCGGCACGATGCTGCATCCCAACGGCAGCGGTTCCGGTACCATGAATCATGACAATATGAGTTCGGATGAGGTTCATAAGAACTCGATGTGTAAGGACGGCAAATGCCCGAACCCTGACGACAAAGTGGGTAACGACGCCAATACCAAAACTGATGGCACCACCCAGTAATTTGTTATGAACCGTCAAAAAAAGGAGAGCCCAGGCTCTCCTTTCTTTTTGGAGTAACCTATTAAAAACGCTACACTAAAAACAATAACACTTCAGGAAAGCAGACATGGCGCACTCCCATTCCCACTCGCATTCTCCCGGCAACGACAACGCTAAACGACTGATGCTGGCCTTTGGCGTCACGGCAACGTTTATGGTTATCGAGGTCATTGGCGGCCTGGTTTCCGGCTCTCTGGCGCTTCTGGCCGATGCCGGACATATGCTGACCGATGCCGCCGCCCTGCTCTTCGCCCTGCTGGCGGTGCAGTTCGCGCGTCGTCCACCGAATGCGCGCCACACATTCGGCTGGCTGAGGCTGACCACCCTGGCCGCGTTTGTTAACGCCATTGCGCTGGTGGTCATTACCGTGCTTATCGTCTGGGAGGCCGTACAGCGCTTCCGGCATCCTCAGCCGATCGCCGGAGCGACCATGATGGTGATTGCCGTGGCAGGGCTGCTGGCGAATATCCTGGCCTTCTGGATTCTGCACCGCGGCAGCGGAGAAAAGAACCTCAACGTGCGCGCGGCAGCGCTGCATGTTCTGGGGGATTTACTCGGTTCCGTCGGGGCGATTGTCGCCGCGCTGGTGATCCTCTATACCGGCTGGACGCCTGTCGATCCGATTCTGTCCGTGCTGGTGTCGTGTCTGGTCTTACGCAGTGCCTGGCGGCTGTTGAAGGAGAGCGTGAATGAACTGCTCGAAGGGGCACCGGCATCCATGGATATCGACGAGCTGAAGCGCAACTTGCGCCGTTCAGTCCCGGAAGTCCGCAATGTTCATCATGTGCACGTCTGGCTGGTGGGGGAAAAACCGGTCATGACGCTGCACGTCCAGGTGATCCCGCCTCACGACCACGATGCGCTGCTGGAACGCATCCAGCATTTTCTTGAGCATCACTACGAAATTGGCCACTCCACCATCCAGATGGAGTATCAGCCCTGTAACGGGCCGGACTGCCACCTTAACGAGGCGCAGTCCGGACATTCACATCATCATCACCACTAGCTGGAAAGCGCGTGAGAGCCTCGCTCACGCGCGCTGTTAATCCACATACGGCTGCCGTTAAGCGCAATGAAGGTCAGCAGCAGATATTCCAGCGACATCGCATAGACGCCCTGCAGGGCGAAGATCGCCACGCTGATCACGTTGATGATGACCCACAGCAGCCAGTTCTCAACGTATTTACGGGTCATCAGGATCATCGCCGCAATCGACAGCACCATCATGCAGGAATCCCAGAACGGGAAAGCATCCGGCTGCAGCTCTGGCATCGTCACGTTCAGGCCGATACCGGACATGACCGAAACGGCGACGCGGGTCAGGAACGCAAACACCGGGTTGATGTAGACGGTCATTAAGCCAATGGCCACCACGCAGGCGACGAACCAGGCGATGGCTTTCGGCAAGGGCAGCCAGCGGATCTGCAGCTCTGCCTCCTGCTGGCTGTTCTGCCGCGACCACGCGTACCAGCCGTAGATATTAGCGGCGAAGAAGAACAGCTGTAAAAGCAGGCTGGCGTAAAGCTGGATCTGGAAGAAGATAATCGCAAACAGCGTGACGTTAATCAGCCCGAACGCATAGTTGCTGATCTTCTCCAGGCTTGCCAGCCAGATACAGAGTAATCCCGCCAGTGTGCCAACGGCCTCAATCCATGACAGGTCATAGCCACCTGCACCAATCGGTATATGAACCAGAATGTTATGTGTGCTAAAAAAATCCATCTTTTCTCCGCGGCGTGTTGAATTAAGTACGTAGTGTAGCCGCAAAATCCAGCATGCGGTTAAGCGGAATCAACGCCCCTTCACGCAGAGCGGCATCCACATGGATTTCATGTTCTGCACCGCCTGTCTCGAGCCCTTCGGCAATGGCCTTCAGGCCGTTCATCGCCATCCACGGGCAATGGGCACAGCTGCGACACGTTGCGCCCTCACCCGCCGTTGGCGCTTCAAGGAGCTCTTTCTCCGGCACGGCCTGCTGCATCTTATAGAAGATACCGCGATCGGTCGCCACGATGAGCTGCTTGTGAGGCAACGTCCTGGCCGCGTTGATAAGCTGGCTGGTTGAGCCCACGGCATCCGCCATGTCGACAATTGACTGCGGTGACTCAGGGTGAACAAGAATGGCGGCGTCAGGATAAAGTGCCTTCATGCGCGCCAGCGCCTGGGTTTTGAATTCATCATGCACGATGCAGGCGCCCTGCCAGCAGAGAACGTCAGCCCCCGTCTGCTTCTGGACATAATTTCCAAGATGACGATCTGGCGCCCAGATAATTTTCTCTCCCAGGCTGTCCAGATGTTCAATCAGCTCAACGGCGATGCTCGACGTGACTACCCAGTCGGCCCGCGCTTTTACCGCCGCAGAGGTGTTGGCGTAAACCACCACGGTCCGATCAGGGTGGGCGTCACAGAAGGCCGTGAATTCGTCAATCGGACAGCCCAGATCCAGCGAACACTCCGCGTTAAGCGTGGGCATCAGAATGGTTTTTTCAGGGCTCAGGATCTTTGCCGTTTCGCCCATAAAACGCACGCCAGCAACCAGTAGCGTGGAAGCGGGGTGTCGTGCACCGAAGCGTGCCATCTCCAGTGAGTCAGAAATGCAGCCTCCGGTCTCTTCAGCCAGCTGCTGAATTTCCGGGTCGGTGTAGTAATGGGCCACCATTACCGCATCGCGCTCTTTAAGAAGACGTTTGATCTTCTCGCGGTAGAATTGCTTTTCATCCTGGCTCAGCGGGACAGGCTTTGGCGGAAACGGATAGATTGCGGCTTCAGGATCAAACATCACACTCATTATGGCTTCTCGTTTTACTGGCTTAACAATATTGCCTTTCTTTTGCCTGACATAGCAAAACGCGTGGCAATTGTGTTTTGTATACTAAACAAGATAGCGAATCTGGACTGAAAAGTCACCGGGAATAGATGGGCGGAGCATTTGTTGTACCGCAGATAGCAAAAAGGCGCCTTTAGGGCGCCTTTCTACACTGGTGGGTCGTGCAGGATTCGAACCTGCGACCAATTGATTAAAAGTCAACTGCTCTACCAACTGAGCTAACGACCCCTTGCGGGATTTTTTTCTTCGAAGTGGTGGGTCGTGCAGGATTCGAACCTGCGACCAATTGATTAAAAGTCAACTGCTCTACCAACTGAGCTAACGACCCATTCGGGTGCTGACTTCGAAGATTTTTACTCGGTACCACCGGAGAGTGGTGGGTCGTGCAGGATGACTCGGCTTCGCCTCGCCCTTCGGGCCGTTGCTAAAGCAACGTTATCCTTCACGTTTAATATCTGAGTAAGATATTAAAATTGGTGGGTCGTGCAGGATTCGAACCTGCGACCAATTGATTAAAAGTCAACTGCTCTACCAACTGAGCTAACGACCCGAGTGGTGGGTGATGACGGGCTCGAACCGCCGACCCCCTCCGTGTAAAGGAGATGCTCTACCAACTGAGCTAATCACCCACTCTGTACTGCCGGTATGCGTTAAGTGGTGGGTCGTGCAGGATTCGAACCTGCGACCAATTGATTAAAAGTCAACTGCTCTACCAACTGAGCTAACGACCCACTTTTACGCTGTTTTCACGTTGTTTGATATCCCGTGGCAACGGCGGCATATATTACTGATTTAAGAATTCAGCGCAACAAAAATTTCGATGAAGATCACTTAACTGCTTACGAATCATGCTGCACGACCAGAAATAACGCGATTTCTGGTCATGCGATAATCATCCCATCGAATTCAGACGTTTTTGCGCCTGCTTAGCACCTTCGGTACCCGGGAATTTAGAGACCACCTGCTGATAAACCGCTTTGGCTTTCGCAGTGTCGCCTTTGTCCTGCATGATGACGCCCACTTTGTACATCGCATCAGGCGCTTTTGGCGATTTCGGGTAGTTTTTTACCACGGAGGCAAAATAAAACGCCGCATCGTCCTTTTTACCCTTGTTGTAATTCAGCTGACCGAGCCAGTAATTCGCATTTGGCTGATAAGTAGAATCAGGGTATTTCTTAACAAAGTTCTGAAACGCAGCAAGCGCGTCATCCTGACGAGATTGATCCTGCACCAGGGCAATGGCCGCGTTGTAGTCCGTATTCGCGTCACCGCTCTGTACAGGCGCACCTGTTGAAGCAGAAGCATCCGCAGCCGGAGCTGATGTCGCTGCACCGCTCTGATCGCCCGCGGCTGGCTGTGCTTGTGCTGCACTACCACTGCTCAGGCTATCCATCTGCAGCAAAATCTGCTTCTGACGTTCCACAACCTGGTTAAGCTGATACTGGCTTTCCTGAATCTGACCGCGGAGAGCGTCAATATCATTCTGGTTATCGGAGAGCTGTTGCTGGAGTTGGGTTAAAAGCTGGCTGTGAGCGTTAGAAATACGCTCGAGTTGAGTGACCCGGTCTTCTACCGAGCCTGAGCCGACACTACTGATTGGTGCCTGAGCAAAAGCGGCCCAGGGGGCCGCTATTCCAACCAGTAACGACAGACTCAACAGATGATGTCTGAAGTTACTGCTCATGCAATTCTCTTAGTAAACCAGTACGGCACGACGGTTTTTGGAGTAAGCCGCTTCGTCGTGACCCAGTACTGCAGGTTTTTCTTTACCGTAAGAAACGATGGAGATCTGGTCAGCAGAAACGCCTTTACCCTGCAGGTACATTTTAACAGCGTTAGCACGACGTTCACCCAGGGAGATGTTGTACTCTGGAGTACCACGTTCGTCCGCGTGACCTTCTACGGTGACTTTGTAAGATGGGTTGCTACGCAGGAAGTTAGCGTGCGCATCCAGCATCGCAGCGAAGTCAGAACGGATGTCGTATTTATCCAGATCGAAGTAAACGATGTTGTTCTGCTGCAGCTGCTGCATCTGAAGACGCGCTTGCTCTTCAGAAGACATGTTGCCATTGCCGTTCGCGTCCATACCGGTGCCGGCACCCATCATGCCTTCGCCGCTCTGGTCATTGCTTGCGTTCTTGTTAGAAGAACACGCTGCGATTGCCATTACAGGCAGAGCGATCATCAGCCCCTTCAGCACTTTGTTCAGTTGCATTTCTATGATTCCTTTAGTAATCAATTAATTATTATTTACAGATACGGCGACCAGGCAGGAGATTTTACCTGTCCATCAGTTGCCGGAATACGCGCTTTGAAACGCCCATCTGTAGAAACCAGATTCAGCACAGATCCCATCCCCTGAGAAGAGCTGTAGATTACCATCGTGCCGTTAGGTGCCAGACTTGGCGTTTCATCCAGGAACGTTGACGACAGAACTTGAACGCCACCCGCTACCAGATCTTGTTTGGCAATGTGCTGCTGCCCACCGTTGGAGCTCACCATTACCATAAATTTACCGTCGCTGCTCACGTCTGAGTTCTGGTTCTGCGAACCTTCCCAGGTAATACGCTGCGGAGCACCGCCGTTGATGTTGACTTTGTAGATTTGTGGACGGCCAGCCTGGTCAGAGGTAAACGCCAGGTTTTGACTGTCCGGGAACCATGAAGGTTCGGTGTTGTTGCTGCGACCGTCGGTCACCTGACGGATCTGGCCAGAGCCAATGTCCATCACGTACAGGTTCAGGCTACCGGTTTTTGACAGCGCAAACGCCAGTTTAGAACCGTCCGGAGAGAACGAAGGCGCACCGTTGTGACGTGGGAAAGATGCTACCTGACGAACAGCACCGTTTGCCAGCGTCTGGATAACCAGTGCTGAACGGCCACTTTCGAAGGTGACATACGCCAGTTTAGAACCGTCCGGAGACCAGGCCGGAGACATCAGCGGCTGTGAAGAACGTTTCACCAGGAACTGGTTGTAGCCGTCGTAGTCAGATACGCGCAGCTCATACGGGAACTGACCTCCGTTGGTCTGCACCACATAAGCAATACGGGTACGGAACGCACCTTTAATGCCGGTCAGTTTTTCGAATACCGCATCGCTGGCAGCGTGAGCCGCGTAGCGCAGGTACTGCTTAGTGACCTTGTAAGAGTTCTGAGCCAGAACGGTACCCGGTGCACCGCCGGTATCCACCAGCTGCCAGGCCACGTTGTAAGAGCCGTCCGGGTTAGGCGTAACCTGACCCACAACCACGGCATCAATACCCAGTGCAGACCATGCTGCAGGCTGTACTTCCTGCGCGCTACCCGGCTGCTGAGGCAGACGAGAACGATCTAACGGGTTGAATTTACCGCTGTTACGCAGGTCAGCCGCCACTATGCCACCGGCATCTTCAGGTGCAGCGCCAGGACCGGCCCACTGGAACGGAACAACACCGATTGGGCGTGCCGAGTCCACCCCCTGGGTGATCTCGATACGTACTTCTGCGTGCAGTACTGCTGCCCACAGCATTAAAAAACCAAATGCTACACGTAATGCCTGCTTCATCATATCTCCCTTATCCGGGTAACCTTACCCACGATAATTTAGCAGAATGTTAACAAACTCAAATAGACAAAACTACCCGAACCCTGTGACTAAACCTGGTCTATTTTTCCCCGTTTGCACGGGGAAAATGTAACTTAAGGTTTGAAGTCCAGCGGCGCATTTTTGAAGACTTCGTAAACTGCCTGAGACGGCGGTTTCGGCATCTTCGCCTGACGCGCTGCAGCCAGGGCCGCAGTACATAAAGCCGGGTCGCCACCTTCCGACTTGATATCCAGCAGCATGCCGTCCGGAGCCAGTTTTATACGCAACGTACACGTTTTACCGGTATAGGAAGACGCATCATAGAATCGGCTTTCAATAGCGGATTTAATCTGCGCGGCATAACCGTTGATTTCAGCCCCGGTCGCACCGTTACTCTTAGTGTTACCACTTCCGGTCGGCGCTGCGTTGTTTCCTTTCGCCCCACCGCCCGTTTTCGGTGCATTCTTACCGGAGCTCAAATCGCCCAGCAGATCGTCAACCCCTGCGGCAGCAGCAGCTTTTTCAGCGGCGGCAGCCTTTTTAGCAGCCGCTTTTTCAGCAGCGGCTTTCTTATCGGCAGCGGCCTTCTCAGCTGCAGCTTTTTTATCAGCAGCGGCTTTTTCCGCGGCAGCTGCTTTTTCTGCTGCCGCTTTCTCAGCAGCAGCCGCTTTCTTAGCGGCCTCGGCAGCAGCTTTCTTCTCTGCGTCCTGAGCGGCTTTCTTCGCGGCTTCCGCTTCAGCTTTCTTCTGAGCATCAGCAGCGGCTTTCTTCGCGGCTTCCGCTTCGGCTTTCTTCTGAGCATCAGCAGCCGCTTTCTTCGCGGCTTCCGCTTCAGCTTTCTTCTGAGCATCAGCAGCAGCTTTCTTCGCGGCTTCTGCTTCAGCTTTCTTCTGAGCATCAGCAGCGGCTTTCTTCGCCGCTTCTGCCGCTAATTTTGCCTGGGCATCAGCCTGTGCTTTCGCGTCCGCTGCGGCTTTTGCTGCCGCCTCTTCCGCCTGCTTTTGCTGTTCCTGTGCTTTCTTCGCGGCCTCTTCGGCTTGTTTCTGCTGTTCCGCCTGCTCTTTTGCGGCTTCCTGCGCCTGCAAACGTTCTTTCTCAAGCTGCTTCAGACGTTCCTGCTCTGCGGCCTGCTTTTCACGCAGCTCTTCCGCCTGCTGTTGCGACTGTTTTTCACGCTGCTCTTCAGCCCGTTTGGCACTCGCCTTCTGCTGTTGTTCGCGATTATAGTTCTGTACTACCGCACCGGGATCCACCATCACGGCGTCAATGGAAGAGCCTCCACCGCCGCCGGCTGATGCATCAATATGCTCGTCGAACGAACTCCAGATCAGCGCTGCAAAGAGAATAACGTGCAGCACTGCGGAGACGATTATCGCTCGCTTAAGCTTGTCGTTCTGTTCGGTTGCCTTTGACACTATCGGTTCCCAAAAACTACGCGGATGATCAAATAGGTTGGGTCATTAAGCCAACTGACTTAACACCCGCACTATGTAGCAAGTTCAGCGCTTTAATAATTTCATCGTAGGGTACGTCTTTCGCGCCACCGATTAAGAAGACCGTTTTCGGATTTGACTCCAGGCGACGCTGCGCTTCAGCAATCACCTGCTCAGGCGGCAGCTGATCCATACGATCTTTCTCTACCACGACGCTGTATTGCCCTACGCCGGAAACCTCAATGATAACCGGAGGATCGTCATTGGTGCTCACCGCCTGTGATTCTGTCGCATCCGGCAGATCCACTTCCACGCTCTGGGTAATGATTGGCGCTGTCGCCATGAAGATCAGCAGCAGTACCAACAGGACGTCCAGCAGTGGAACGATATTGATTTCGGACTTGAGCTCGCGACGACCTCGTCCACGCGATCTGGCCATGGTTTACCCCTTGTTGCTCTCGGTGCTGGTAAACGCCTGACGGTGCAGAATCGCAGTGAACTCTTCCATAAAGTTGTCGTAGTTCAGTTCCAGTTTGTTCACACGCTGATTCAGACGGTTGTAAGCCATAACCGCCGGAATTGCCGCAAACAGACCGATAGCGGTCGCAATCAGTGCTTCAGCGATACCCGGTGCAACCATCTGCAACGTCGCCTGCTTCACCGCGCCCAGTGCGATAAAGGCGTGCATGATCCCCCACACGGTACCAAACAGGCCGATATACGGGCTGATGGAACCGACAGTACCGAGGAATGGAATGTGCGTTTCAAGGTTTTCCAGCTCGCGGTTCATAGAGATGCGCATCGCACGCGAGGCACCTTCCACCACCGCTTCCGGCGCATGATTGTTTGCACGATGCAGACGGGCAAACTCTTTGAAACCGCTATAAAAAATTTGCTCGGAGCCTGTAAGGTTTTCACGGCGTCCCTGGCTTTCCTGATACAGACGAGAAAGCTCAATACCCGACCAGAACTTATCTTCAAACGCTTCAGCTTCACGGCCAGCGGCATTGAGGATACGCGTTCTCTGGATGATGATGGCCCAGGATGCGATTGAAAAACCAATCAAAATCAACATGATAAGTTTAACCAGAAGGCTTGCCTTCAGGAACAAATCAAGGATATTCATGTCAGTCACTGCTTAAACTCCGCGACAATAGACTTAGGAAGCGCACGAGGCTTCATTATGGTTGGATCAACACAAACAATCAGTACTTCAGCTGAGTTCAGTACGGTATTCTCTGCGTTGACTATCCGCTGCGTGAAAACCAGTGAGGTCCCGCGCATTGATGTAATTTCAGTTTGGACTTCGAGCATATCGTCGAGTCTGGCAGGCGCAAAATACTCAAGCGTCATCTTGCGAACCACGAAGGCAACTCGCTCAGCCAACAGTACCTGTTGACTAAAGTGATGATGGCGCAGCATCTCTGTGCGTGCCCGTTCATAAAAAGCAACGTAGCTGGCGTGGTAAACCACACCACCGGCATCGGTATCTTCGTAATAGACACGAACCGGCCATCGAAACAGCGTTGTATTCACTTTACATCCCGGTAATGCAACAAAAGTTAATGCTTTTAAACTTCGCTACTATACGCGCGGGAAAGAGGGTTGGGAATGGGGGAAAGTAAACGGAGAGTAAATTTTTATGGGCTCGGGTAAGCCCATAACGTTAACGGACATTTCTTATTCAGAAGAAGAAGAAAATCAAACCGGCGAGAAGCACCAGATCGGCAATCAGCGGGCAAAAAATTCCCTGCCAGTGAACGGCTTTCGGACGAAAGCCCACGCCGTGGATCACACCTGCACACACCGCCCACATGATGAGGAAGCCGTGCCAGATTTCAAGCTCGCTGGTTTTCGCTGCAAAGCGCGAAGGGTCCCAGAAGATACAACCTGCCAGCAGTAATGCCATCACTAAAGAAAGCGCCCGTAACGGGCGCTTGTCCATTACCGCGTAAAGTTTCGCGATAATATTCATCAGTGTTTTTCTTCACCCGCTTTGGTCGCTTCTACGTGCTCAAGCGCCAGGGCAGTGATGACACCAAATGCACAGGCAAGAAGCGTCCCTAAAATCCATGCGAAATACCACATATTCAGCTCCTTACTTAGTACATAGAGTGGGTGTTGCTTTCGATATGTTCTTTCGTGATGCGACCGAACATTTTCCAGTAACACCAGATGGTGTAGGCCAGAACAATCGGAACGAATACGCAAGCAACATATGTCATCAGGTTCAGCGTCATATGGCTGGACGTTGCATCCCACATGGTCAGGCTAGCATTCAGCATGGTGCTGGATGGCATGACGAATGGGAACATCGCAATACCCGATGTCAGGATGATGCACGCCAGGGTCAGTGATGAGAACACGAACGCCAGAGCGCCTTTCTCCAGACGGGACGTCAACACGGTCAGCAGCGGCAGCAATACGCCCAGAGCCGGAATAGCCCACAGCGCAGGGGTATTGTTAAAGTTCACCAGCCATGCACCTGCCTGACGCGCCACTTCTTTGGTCAGCGGATTAGACGGCGCAGTATGGTTAATCGCAGACGTCACCACGTAGCCATCAATGCCGTACACCACCCACACACCAGCCAGTGCGAAGCAGACCAGCGTGACCAGCGCAGCGACCTGAGCCGTCGCGCGAGAACGCAGGTGCAGTTCACCAACCGTACGCATCTGCAGGTAGGTTGCGCCCTGAGTGATGATCATCGCCACGCTCACTACGCCGGCCAGCAGACCAAACGGATTCAGCAGCTGGAAGAAGTTACCGGTGTAGTAGAGACGCATGTACTCGTCCAGGTGGAACGGCACGCCCTGCAGCAGGTTACCGAACGCCACGCCGATGACCAGCGGTGGAACGAAGCTACCGATGAAGATGCCCCAGTCCCACATGTTGCGCCAGCGGGTGTCTTCAATCTTGGAACGGTAGTCGAAACCGACCGGACGGAAGAATAAAGAAGCCAGCACCAGAATCATCGCCACGTAGAAGCCGGAGAACGCAGCCGCGTAGACCATCGGCCAGGCAGCGAACAGCGCGCCGCCTGCGGTGATCAGCCACACCTGGTTACCGTCCCAGTGAGGGGCGATGGAGTTGATCATGATTCGACGCTCGGTGTCATTACGACCGAGGAAACGGGTGAGCATCCCCACCCCCATGTCGAAACCATCCGTGACGGCGAAACCGATCAGCAGAACGCCGATCAACAGCCACCAGATAAAACGCAATACTTCATAATCGATCATTTGATGACTCCTGTCTTAGCGTGCCGGCTGAGTAGTCGCAGTGGACTGCTCGTAGTGATAGCGACCGGTTTTCAGGCTGCTTGGGCCAAGGCGCGCGAACTTGAACATCAGGAACAGTTCAGCCACCAGGAACAGGGTGTACAGACCACAAATCAGCAGCATGGAGAAGATAAGGTCGCCCGCTGTCAGGGAGGAGTTCGCTACCGCCGTTGGCAGTACCTCACCAATCGCCCATGGCTGACGGCCATACTCCGCCACAAACCAGCCGGATTCGATTGCGATCCACGGCAGTGGAATACCGTACAGCGCAGTGCGCAGCAGCCATTTTTTCTCGCCGATGCGGTTGCGAATCACGGACCAGAATGACGCCGCAATGATCAGCAGCATGATGATGCCGCAGCCCACCATGATACGGAATGCGAAGTACAGAGGCGCAACGCGTGGAATCGAGTCTTTGGTTGCCATCTGGATCTGTGCTTCTGTCGCATCAGACACGTTCGGGGTATAGCGCTTCAGCAGCAGACCGTAACCCAGATCTTTCTTCACGTTGTTGAACTGATCGCGAACGGCCTGGTCGGTAGAACCGGCACGCAGCTGTTCCAGCAGCGAGTAGGCTTTCATACCGTTACGGATACGCTCTTCGTGCTGAACCATCAGCTCTTTCAGCCCCGTCACCTGCTTATCAACAGAACGGGTGGCGATGATACCCAGCGCGTAAGGGATCTGAATCGCGAAGTGGTTTTGCTGCGCGTCCTGATCCGGAATACCGAACAGCGTAAAGGCCGCAGGCGCCGGTTGGGTTTCCCATTCGGCTTCGATAGCGGCCAGTTTGGTTTTCTGCACGTCACCCATTTCGTAACCGGATTCATCACCCAGAACGATAACAGAGAGGATTGCAGCCATACCGAAGCTTGCCGCGATAGCAAAGGAGCGCTTAGCAAACGCGAAGTCACGACCGCGCAGCATGTAGTAAGAACTGATACCTAGGATAAACATTGCGCCGCACACATAGCCAGAAGCGACGGTGTGAACGAATTTAACCTGCGCAACCGGGTTCAGGACCAGCTCGGCAAAGCTGACCATCTCCATACGCATGGTTTCGAAGTTGAAATCAGACGCGATCGGGTTCTGCATCCAGCCGTTCGCCACCAGGATCCACAGCGCGGACAGGTTCGAACCTAATGCCACCAGCCAGGTCACCGCCATATGCTGGACTTTACCCAGACGGTCCCAACCGAAGAAGAACAGACCTACAAAGGTGGATTCGAGGAAGAATGCCATCAGACCTTCAATGGCCAGCGGCGCACCGAAGATATCCCCTACATAGTGGGAATAGTAAGACCAGTTAGTCCCGAACTGGAACTCCATAGTCAGACCGGTTGCCACGCCCAGTGCGAAGTTGATACCAAACAACTTGCCCCAGAACTTGGTCATATCTTTATAAATCTGTTTGCCGGAGAGAACGTATACCGTTTCCATGATGGCCAGCAGGAACGCCATACCGAGCGTCAGTGGCACAAACAGGAAGTGGTACATCGCGGTCAAGGCAAACTGTAAGCGCGACAGTTCGACTATATCTAACATCATGACTCCTTGCTCATCGCATGAAGACTCCGAGAGTGAACCCCGTCAGAAAGAGATCCACACGCATGCCCCAATACAAATTATTCGCATCCTTGTCGTCGTTATTACCCTGAAGGAGGATAAAAACGATGACGTGAGGTTACAAATACGTTAATAAAAAACTCAAATTGATCCCGCAAATATAATACGCTGCAAAACCCTTACAATAAACAGGTTTTTATTGAATCACATTTACGTTTTTCGACGGTGATCAATTTATAGCAAAATTACCACTTTTCGGCCATTTTGATCGCGGACAATTTAGCGCCTTTTGGTGTGTTTTTCCAAACATTAAACATTGATTTAAATCAAAAACAATCCGTTATGTTAATTGTGTTTTGATGCGGTGAACATAGTAAAGACCATGTTAAAGATATGTATATAAAATACAATTAAGGTTATCGAATCGACGGGTGAATATAAACAGAAGTGATTTTTATTAACTTAGTAGTCTGAATGCCGATTTATTCAGGACATAAATTTTAGTGGGTTTTTCGTTTTTTTCCATCTGCTCTCTTTAAGGTAAATAAATAACAATTATTTTACTTTTACATCCTCTCTAATTAACACCTGTTTGTGACTATTGCATGACGCCCGGCAGGCAATAAAAAAGGCCGCTTTACAGCGGCCAACCATGTCGAAACGGACATTTTTATACTTCAACGCTCCCCTTTCGGGGAGCAGAGAGGACTTACTTAATGATGGATTTCAGTGCTTCGCCGATATCCGCCAGACTGCGAACGGTTTTCACGCCTGCGGCTTCCAGCGCTGCGAATTTCTCATCAGCCGTACCCTTACCACCGGCGATGATCGCGCCTGCGTGACCCATACGCTTGCCTTTCGGCGCAGTCACACCCGCGATGTAACCCACTACTGGCTTGGTCACGTGTTCTTTGATGTAAGCAGCCGCTTCTTCTTCCGCGCTACCACCGATCTCACCGATCATCACGATCGCTTCGGTCTGTGGATCTTCCTGGAACATCTTCAGGATGTCTATGAAGTTAGAGCCCGGGATCGGGTCACCGCCGATGCCCACGCAGGTGGACTGGCCGAAGCCGTAATCGGTGGTCTGCTTAACGGCTTCATAGGTCAGGGTACCGGAACGGGACACGATGCCCACTTTGCCCGGCTTGTGAATGTGGCCCGGCATGATGCCGATTTTGCATTCGCCCGGGGTGATAACGCCAGGGCAGTTCGGGCCGATCATGCGCACGCCTGCTTCATCCAGCTTCACCTTCACGGTCAGCATATCCAGCGTCGGGATGCCTTCAGTGATGGTGATGATCAGTTTGATGCCTGCGTCGATCGCTTCCAGGATGGAGTCTTTGCAGAACGGTGCCGGAACGTAGATCACGGTCGCGGTTGCGCCCGTTGCTTCTACGGCTTCCCGCACGGTGTTGAACACCGGCAGGCCCAGGTGGGTGGTGCCGCCTTTACCTGGCGTTACGCCGCCAACCATCTGCGTACCGTAGGCAATCGCCTGTTCGGAGTGGAAAGTCCCCTGGCTACCGGTGAAGCCCTGGCAGATAACCTTGGTATCTTTATTAATTAAAACTGACATTATTTCCCCTCCACTGCGGCAACAACCTGCTGAGCTGCATCCGTCAGACTTTTCGCTGCAATAATATTCAGGCCGCTGTCAGCCAGTTTTTTCGCGCCGAGTTCAGCGTTGTTACCTTCCAGACGTACAACAACCGGAACGTTAACACCCACTTCTTCTACCGCACCGATGATACCGTCGGCGATCAGGTCGCAACGGACGATACCGCCGAAGATGTTAACCAGAACGGCCTTCACGTTGTCGTCGGAGAGAATGATCTTGAACGCTTCGGTTACGCGCTCTTTGGTTGCGCCACCGCCCACGTCGAGGAAGTTTGCTGGCTCACCGCCGTGCAGCTTAACGATGTCCATGGTGCCCATCGCCAGGCCCGCACCGTTAACCATGCAGCCGATGTTGCCGTCCAGCGCCACGTAGTTCAGCTCCCACTGTGCAGCCTGCGCTTCACGCGGATCTTCCTGAGACTGATCGCGCATTTCGCGCAGATCCGGCTGGCGGAACAGCGCGTTGCCGTCAGCGCCCAGCTTGCCGTCGAGGCAGATCAGGTCGCCCTGGGTGGTGATCACCAGCGGGTTAATTTCGATCAGCGCCAGATCGCGCTCCAGGAAGATGGTTGCCAGACCCATGAAGATCTTGGTGAACTGCTGAACCAGTTTACCTTCCAGACCCAGTTTGAACGCCAGCTCGCGACCCTGGTAAGGCATTGGGCCCGCCAGCGGATCGATAGCCACTTTGTGGATCAGGTGCGGGGTCTCTTCCGCCACTTTTTCGATTTCCACGCCGCCTTCGGTAGACGCCATGAACACCACGCGACGGGAGCTACGGTCAACAACCGCGCCCAGGTACAGTTCTTTCGCGATGTCGGTCGCCGCTTCAACCAGGATCTGGTTAACCGGCTGGCCGTTCGCGTCTGTCTGGTAGGTCACCAGACGCTTGCCGAGCCAATGTTCAGCAAACGCACGAATCTCTTCTTTACTCTTAACAACCTTCACACCGCCCGCTTTACCACGGCCACCAGCGTGAACCTGACACTTAACTACCCATGGGCCGGAACCGATTTTAGATGCAGCTTCTTCTGCTTCACGCGGGGTAGTACAGGCATAACCCACCGGAGCCGGTAAGCCATACCGGGCAAACAGCTGTTTGGCCTGATATTCATGTAAGTTCATGTGTTCTATCCATCCTTCAGGGTAATCGTTATCTTCAAACCTGTAGACCGGCGCAGTCTGTGTGCCGGATGGCGCTACGCTTATCCGGCCTACAGGGCAGGTGATGCTAAATAGTTACTAGACGTCCAGCAGCAGACGCGTTGGATCTTCCAGCAGCTCTTTAATCGCTACCAGGAAGCCCACGGACTCGCGGCCGTCGATCAGGCGGTGGTCGTAAGAGAGCGCCAGATACATCATTGGCAGGATCTCAACTTTACCGTCTACCGCCATCGGGCGATCTTTAATGGCATGCATACCCAGGATCGCGCTCTGCGGCGGGTTAATGATCGGGGTAGACATCAGCGAGCCGAATACGCCGCCGTTGGTAATGGTGAAGTTACCGCCGGTCAGATCGTCTACGGTCAGCTTGCCGTCGCGGCCTTTAACAGCCAGCTCTTTAATGTTTTTCTCGATGTCAGCCATACCCAGGGTATCCACATCACGCAGAACCGGCGTTACCAGACCACGTGGGGTAGAAACCGCCATGCTGACGTCGAAATAGTTGTGGTAAACCACGTCATCGCCATCGATAGACGCGTTCACTTCCGGGTAGCGTTTCAGCGCTTCAACTACCGCTTTCACGTAGAAGGACATAAAGCCCAGACGGATACCGTGACGTTTTTCAAACGCGTCACCATACTGCTTACGCAGGTCCATGATTGGCTTCATGTTCACTTCGTTGAAGGTGGTCAGCATCGCGGTGGAGTTTTTCGCTTCCAGCAGACGCTCGGCCACGCGCTTACGCAGGCGAGTCATCGGCACGCGTTTTTCGCTGCGGGCGCCCAGAGCAGGCTGAGCTGCTGGTGCTGCCGCTGGGGCTTTCGCTTCTGCCTGAGCAGGCGCTTTCGCCAGGTGTTTGTCGATGTCTTCGCGGGTCAGACGTCCGCCTACACCGGTGCCTTTGATGGCTGCCGGGTCAAGGCTGTGTTCTGCCAGCAGGCGACGGATCGCCGGGCTGAGGGCGTCGTTAGACTGTTCTTCCAGAGAAGCCTGCTGGCGCTGAGCCGGCGTAGAGGCTTTCTCTTCAGACTTCGCGCTGGACTCTTTGCCCGCGCTGTTGCCTTCACGCAGGCGACCCAGGATCTGACGAGAGGTGACGGTGGTACCTTCATCTTCCAGCACCGCGTCCAGAACGCCATCCGCCGAAGCCGGTACTTCCAGTACCACTTTGTCAGTTTCGATTTCTACCAGCACTTCATCGCGCTTAACGGCATCGCCTGGTTTTTTGTGCCAGGTAGCGACGGTCGCATCTGCTACGGATTCAGGCAGGTCGGGAACAAGAATATCTACGCTACTCATTTTGTATCCTTTAATTAATCGACGTTCAGCGCGTCATTGACCAGATCTTGTTGCTGCTTCTGGTGAACGGACATATACCCTACCGCCGGAGAGGCGGAGGCCGGGCGACCTGCATAACGCAGGGCTGACCCAAATGGAATCACTTCACGGAAATGATGCTGGCTGCAGTACCATGCGCCCTGGTTGAGCGGCTCTTCCTGGCACCAGACAAAATCATGTACGTGAGCATATTGTTTCAGCACTTCCTGCATCGCCTGATGCGGGAACGGATAAAGCTGTTCGATACGCACGATGGCGACATCTTTCTGATCGTTCTTGCGGCGCTGTTCCAGCAGGTCGTAATAAACCTTACCAGAACACATCACCACGCGCTTCACGCCCTGCGGATCCAGCTCGTCAATTTCGCCAATGGCTGGCTGGAAGGTACCGTTCGCCAGTTCTTCCAGGCTGGACACCGCCAGCGGATGACGCAGCAGGGATTTCGGCGACATCACCACCAGCGGACGACGCATACCGCGCAGCGCCTGACGACGCAGCATGTGGTACACCTGAGCCGGAGTAGACGGCACGCAGACCTGCATGTTCTGCTCGGCGCAGAGCTGCAGATAACGTTCCAGACGCGCGGAGGAGTGCTCCGGACCCTGGCCTTCATAACCGTGCGGCAGCAGCATTACCAGGCCACACATACGGCCCCACTTCTGCTCGCCGGAGGAGATGAACTGGTCGATAACCACCTGCGCACCGTTGGCGAAGTCACCAAACTGCGCTTCCCAGATGGTCAGGGTGCGTGGTTCAGCGGTGGCGTAGCCGTATTCGAAGGCCAGTACCGCTTCTTCAGACAGCACGGAGTCCCAGACCTTGAACTGGCCCTGACCGTTGTGCACGTGCTGCAGCGGGGTGTAGGTTGAACCGTTGGACTGGTTGTGAACAACCGCGTGACGGTGGAAGAAGGTACCACGGCCCGCATCTTCACCGGACAGACGAACAGGAATGCCTTCGTCAACCAGCGTTGCGTAAGCCAGCGTTTCCGCGCCGCCCCAGTCGAACAGCTTCTCGCCTGCCGCCATGGACTGACGGTCAGCGTAGATTTTCTGCACGCGAGACTGCATCTCGATAGCGTCCGGTACGGTGCTGATGCGTTTAGCCAGCTCCTGCAGGCGCTTCATCTCAACCTTGTTCGGGTAGCTCTCATCCCACTCGTGGTTGAGGTACGGGGACCAGGTAAAGGAGTGCATGTTCATCGGACGCAGCTCTTTCACCACGCATTCACCCGCATCCAGCGCGTCGCGGTAGAGGTTGACCATTTCGGTCGCATCTTCCAGCGTCGCCACTTTGTCGCTCTCCAGCTTGTCAGCATAGATTTTGCGCGGGGTCGGGTGTTTTTTGATTTTCTGGTACATCAGCGGCTGGGTTGCACTTGGCTCATCCGCTTCGTTGTGGCCGTGACGGCGGTAGCAGAAGAGGTCAATGAACACATCGCGTTTAAAGGTATTACGGAAGTCCAGCGCCAGACGGGTAACGAAAGCAACGGCTTCCGGGTCATCCGCGTTAACGTGGAAGATCGGCGCCTGTACCATCTTACCGATGTCGGTGCAGTACGGGGTAGAACGCGCATCCAGCGGGTTAGAGGTGGTGAAGCCCACCTGGTTGTTGATCACGATGCGAACGGTACCGCCCACTTCGTAACCACGCGCTTTCGACATGTTCAGGGTTTCCTGAACCACGCCCTGCCCTGTTACCGCCGCATCACCGTGGATGGTGATTGGCAGCACTTTATTGCTGCTTGGCTCGTCCAGACGATCCAGACGCGCACGTACGGAACCGATAACCACCGGGCTGACGATTTCCAGGTGTGACGGGTTAAACGCCAGCGCCAGGTGAACCAGACCGCCTTCGGTTTCGATATCAGACGAGAAGCCCATGTGGTACTTCACGTCGCCGGTGCCGAGGTGTTCTTTATGTTTGCCCGCGAATTCGTCGAACAGGTCCTGTGGTTTTTTACCCAGCACGTTGACCAGTACGTTCAGACGACCGCGGTGCGCCATACCCAGTACCACTTCACGGGTACCGCTCTTGCCTGCGTGACGAATCAGCTCTTTCAGCATCGGCACCAGCGCGTCGCCGCCTTCCAGCGAGAAGCGTTTTGCGCCCGGGAATTTCGCGCCCAGATAACGCTCAAGCCCTTCCGCTGCGGTCAGTTCGTTCAGGAAGCGTTTTTTCTCGTCAGCCGAGAAGGTCGCGTGGCCCGCTACGGATTCGATGCGCTGCTGGATCCAGCGTTTCTCTTCGGTAGAGGTAATGTGCATGTATTCCGCGCCGATGGAGCCGCAGTAGGTTTGCTTGAGCGCGTCAATCAGATCGCCCAGCTTCATCGTGTCTTTGCCGATGGCAAAGGAACCTACGTTAAAGCTTTCCTGGAAATCGGCCTCGGTCAGATCGTGATACGCCGGATCGAGATCGGCCACACGGTCTTGTTTCCACAGTCCCAGCGGATCGAGATTCGCATGCTGGTGACCGCGGAAGCGATAAGCGTTGATAAGCTGCAGGACTTTAACCTGCTTCGCATTGGTGTCAGGGTCGGAAATCGCAGAAGAGTAACGTGAGGCATCCTTCGCCAGACGACGGAAATAATCACGTGTTTTGGAATGGAATTGATCCGGTTTGACCCCTGTGCCAGGCAACTGCTGGAACATGGAACGCCAGTTTGCGTCCACTGAGTCAGGATCGGTTAAGAAGTCTTCATAGAGCTGTTCTATCCAGCTCTGGTTCGCACCAGAGAGGTAAGAAGAGTCCAGCCAGGCTTTCATTGCGCCGTTCTGCATCGTGATCCCTTAAGCATTTTTATGCTTACTTTCGCCGTAGAAACTACCACGCACACCGCGTGTACGTGCCGGGGTTCACCTGCGAGCTCTTTTCATTTGGCCCGCGAAGGAACCTTTAGAAACTGTCTGGACTTCAGGGTAGTACAGGGCAGTTTTTAAAGGTTTCTGCAATCTGTTCCCTCTCCCTTTGGGAGAGGGTCAGGGTGAGGGGAACAGCGCTCCCCTCTCACTACTTACGCACTGCGCTGCAGCAGCATCGACTTAATATGGCCGATGGCGCGCGTCGGGTTCAGCCCCTTCGGACACACACTGACGCAGTTCATGATGCTATGGCAGCGGAATACGCTGAAAGCGTCACTCAGTCCTTCCAGACGGCTGTCGGTTTCGGTGTCGCGGCTATCGATCAGGAAGCGATAGGCAGCCAGCAGACCGGCCGGGCCGATAAACTTGTCCGGGTTCCACCAGAACGACGGGCAGGACGTTGAACAGCATGCGCAGAGAATACACTCGTACAACCCATCGAGTTTTTCACGCTGCTCTGGAGACTGTAAGTGCTCGCGAGCGGGTGGATTTTGCCCATTATTCAATAAGTAAGGCTTAATCTTCTCATATTGTGCATAGAATTGCCCCATGTCTACCACCAAATCACGCACAACCGGCAGGCCTGGCAGAGGACGGATAACAATTTTCTGACCAGGACGCTGCAACGCTGAAATTGGCGTGATGCAGGCCAGGCCATTTTTGCCGTTCATGTTCACCCCGTCAGAGCCACAAACCCCTTCACGGCAGGAGCGGCGGAACGACAGCGTTGGATCTTTTTCTTTCAGCTGGATTAACGCATCCAGCAGCATCATGTCGCGACCTTCTTCCGCTTCCAGGGTGTAGTCCTGCATGCGCGGAGCGTCATCAACATCCGGGTTATAACGATAAACTGAGAATTCGAGTTTCATTATCCTGTCTCCGCATTAGTAAGTACGAATCTTCGGCGGGAACGCCGGACGCAGTTTCGGTTCCATATTGACGCTACGACGCGTCATGGTTTCCGACTCTGGCAGATACAGGGAATGGCACAGCCAGTTTTCGTCATCACGCTCCGGGAAGTCGAAGCGGCTATGCGCGCCACGGCTTTCGGTACGGAAGTTTGCCGACATCGCCGTCGCGAACGCGGTTTCCATCAGGTTATCCAGCTCCAGGCACTCAACGCGCTGGGTGTTGAACTCGCTGGAGGTGTCGTCCAGACGGGCATTTTTCAGACGCTCGCGGATAGCTTTCAGTTGCTCAAGGCCTTTGGCCATCGCATCGCCTTCACGGAATACCGAGAAGTTGTGCTGCATGCATTCCTGCAGCGCTTTACGGATTTCCACCGGATCTTCGCCGTTACGGTTACCGTTCCAGCGGTTGAGACGCTCAAGAGAGGCATCAATTTCGTCGTCGGTTGCATCACGCAGCGCGCCCTGCTCGGCAATAGATTCCTGCAGATGCAGACCCACTGCGCGACCAAACACTACCAGGTCCAGCAGGGAGTTACCGCCCAGACGGTTTGCGCCGTGTACGGATACGCAGGCAATTTCGCCTACTGCGAACAGACCAGGAATAACCACGTCTTCGCCCTGCTCGTTCACGGTCAGCGCCTGACCGGTCACTTTGGTCGGAATACCGCCCATCATGTAGTGGCAGGTTGGGATAACCGGAATCGGCTCTTTCACCGGGTCGACGTGTGCAAAGGTGCGGGAGAGTTCCAGGATGCCCGGCAGACGGGATTCCAGCACTTCTTTACCCAGATGGTCGAGTTTCAGCTTCGCGTGTGGACCCCATGGGCCATCACAGCCGCGGCCTTCACGGATTTCGATCATGATGGAACGCGCCACCACGTCACGACCCGCCAGGTCTTTCGCATTCGGGGCATAACGCTCCATAAAGCGCTCGCCGTGTTTGTTCAGCAGGTAACCACCTTCACCGCGGCAACCTTCTGTTACCAGAACGCCCGCACCGGCGATACCGGTTGGGTGGAACTGCCACATCTCCATATCCTGCACCGGCACGCCCGCGCGGATAGCCATACCGACACCGTCACCGGTGTTAATGTGGGCGTTAGTGGTGGACTGATAAATACGGCCTGCGCCGCCGGTCGCCAGCACGGTCGCGCGGGCTTTGAAGTAAACCACTTCACCGGTTTCGATGCACAGCGCGGTACAACCAACAATTGCGCCATCGGCGTTTTTCACCAGATCCAGCGCATACCACTCGGAGAAGATGGTGGTGTGGTTTTTCAGGTTCTGCTGATACAGGGTGTGCAGCAGCGCATGACCGGTACGGTCAGCCGCCGCCGCGGTACGTGCCGCCTGCTCGCCGCCGAAGTTTTTCGACTGGCCGCCAAACGGACGCTGATAGATAGTGCCGTTTTCCAGACGGGAGAACGGCAGACCCATATGGTCCAGCTCCAGAATCGCTTCCGGGCCGGTTTTACACATATATTCGATGGCATCCTGGTCGCCGATGTAGTCGGAACCTTTTACCGTGTCATACATGTGCCATTCCCAGTTGTCTTCATGGGAGTTACCCAGCGCAACGGTGATACCGCCCTGCGCAGACACGGTGTGGGAACGGGTCGGGAAAACTTTAGAGAGCAGCGCACAGGTCTGGCCGCTCTGGGAAATTTGCAGTGCGGCACGCATACCTGCGCCACCGGCACCAATCACAACAGCATCAAATTCTCTGACTGGCAGTTTCATTACACACCCCACACCACAACGAATCCATAAATAACGTAAACCACCAGTGCAACCACAATGGCCAGCTGCAGCGGGAGGCGAATCGCCAGCGGTTTAACGTAATCGGTCAACACCTGCCACATACCAATCCAGGCATGAATAAGGATGGAGAACAGAGCCAGCAGGGTGAACACTTTGGTGAAGGCGGATCCGAAGAACCCACTCCAGATTTCCCACGTCAGCGTGCCGCTGGTCGCGAAGAAACCGATCATATAGATGATGTAAAGGGTGAGAACGATGGCGGTAGCACGGACCAGGATGAAGTCATGTACGCCGTTGCGTCCTAATGCGGAGGCGTTGCTTACCATACGAGAACTCCTGCGAGAAGTGAAAGCACGACTGTAATCACAAATGAAATGTTAGCGGAGCGTTTCCCGGCTTCGAAAGTCTCTTCCAGATAGCCAAAGTCCATCAGCATATGGCGAACACCCACGACGACGTGGTACGCCAGCGCGGTCAGAATGCCCCACATGATGAATTTCACGAAGAAGCTGTTCATGATGGCAGAGGCCTGGAGGAATCCTTCAGGGGAAGAGAGGCTGGTGCCCAGTAACCACAGCAAAATACCGACCGCCACAAACGTAATCACACCAGAAACACGGTGCAGAATGGACGCTATTGCTGTTACAGGGAACCGGATCGTTTTGAGATCCAGATTGACAGGTCTTTGTTTTTTCACATTTCTTATCATGAATAACGCCCACATGCTGTTCTTATTGTTTCCTTCCTCCGGACTGCGATGCGGGTCAAGCAGCGTTCCTTTTCTATAACTGCGCGTCATGCAAAACATTGCTTCCAGATGCTAAAACGACACGTTACAACGCTGGGTGGCTCGGGATTGCAGGGTGTTCCGGAGACCTGGCGGCAGTATAGGCCGTTCACAAAATCATTACAATTAACCTACATACAGTTTGTCGGGTTTTCTCTGGAACAGTGATCAGGGTCACGATAACAACATCTTTTTAATTTTTAATCATCTGATTTGACAAATGTTAAACAATATTGTTACAAACGTCATCAGAAAAGGCATATAATGCGCAAAAGTTATGAGGTCTCACTTTCACCTGACAAATAGTTATGTAACAGTGTGATGGTATTGACCGAAGTTATCAGGACAGTTATTAGTGATATACAGGTTTGAATAATTCGGACTGCAAAAACGCTGATTTGCTGTTGTTTCACTGATATTTCATTCGTTTACCTGCAAGGCGCCATAGCTCTGTACCCTGGTTTGTCCTCGTGAGCTGAGCGGTAAGCCAAATAACAATCTGGTAACGGTGATTTACAGCTGAAAGCAAATCCGGTGAAGCGCAGTCTTAAGCATAAGGCGCTAAGGAGACCGTAAATGGCTGATACAAAGGCAACGCTCACCCTAAATGGTGACACTGCTATTGAACTGGATGTGCTAAAAGGCACGCTCGGTCAGGATGTTATTGATATCCGTACGCTGGGTTCTAAAGGTGTGTTCACCTTTGACCCTGGATTTACCTCTACCGCATCTTGCGAATCCAAAATCACCTACATTGACGGTGACGAAGGTATCCTGCTCCATCGCGGCTTCCCCATCGATCAGTTAGCCACCGAATCCAACTATCTGGAAGTGTGCTACATCCTGCTGAACGGCGAAAAACCGACGCAGGCCCAGTACGATGAATTCAAAACCACCGTGACCCGTCACACCATGATCCATGAGCAGATTACCCGTCTGTTCCATGCGTTCCGTCGTGACTCTCACCCAATGGCGGTGATGTGCGGGATTACCGGTGCGCTGGCGGCGTTCTACCACGACTCCCTTGACGTGAATAACCCGCGTCACCGTGATATCGCGGCGTTCCGCCTGCTGTCCAAAATGCCTACCATGGCGGCGATGTGCTACAAATACTCCATCGGCCAGCCGTTTGTGTATCCGCGCAACGACCTCTCCTACGCGGGTAACTTCCTGCGCATGATGTTCTCCACGCCGTGCGAAGAGTACGAAGTGAACCCGGTACTGGAACGTGCGATGGACCGTATTCTGATCCTGCACGCTGACCACGAACAGAACGCCTCTACCTCTACCGTCCGTACCGCGGGCTCTTCAGGCGCGAACCCATTCGCCTGTATCGCTGCGGGGATCGCCTCCCTGTGGGGACCGGCGCACGGCGGCGCGAACGAAGCGGCACTGAAGATGCTGGAAGAGATCAGCACCGTTGAGCACATTCCTGAGTTCGTGCGTCGTGCGAAAGACAAGAATGACTCCTTCCGCCTGATGGGCTTCGGTCACCGTGTTTACAAAAACTACGACCCGCGCGCCACCGTCATGCGTGAGACCTGCCACGAAGTGCTGAAAGAGCTGGGTACCAAAGATGACCTGCTGGAAGTGGCGATGGAGCTGGAACACATCGCGCTGAACGACCCGTACTTCATCGAGAAGAAACTCTACCCGAACGTCGATTTCTACTCTGGCATTATTCTGAAAGCGATGGGCATTCCGTCTTCCATGTTCACCGTCATCTTCGCCATGGCCCGTACCGTAGGCTGGATTGCGCACTGGAACGAAATGCACAGCGAAGGCATGAAAATTGCCCGTCCTCGTCAGCTGTATACCGGCTACGAGCAGCGTGATTTTAAGTCTGATATTAAGCGCTAAACAACGTTGGGTGCGGCCTGATGCCCTCACCCCGGCCCTCTCCCACAGGGAGAGGGAGAAAACATTAAAAACGGCAACTTTCGTTGCCGTTTTGCTTTTATTTCTGGCAGTGCGGGCACCAGTAAAAGGGTCTCGAAGAGAGCATAATCTTGTCGATAATCCCGCCGCATCGCTCGCACATTTTCCCCTCCCGGTGAAACACCTTGAACCGGAACAGCGCCCCGTGATGCTTGTTCTCATCCACCACGCCGCGCGTGTTATACGACAGCCGCGGAATATCCAGCAGCGCGTGGGATAACGCGTCCAGCTGTTCATCATTCAGCTGAGACGCTTTGTGCTGCGCCGCCAGCCCGACTTCCCAGAGGATCTCTACCCGCAGGTAGTTGCCCAGCCCGGCCAGAAAGGCCTGGTCGAGGAACAGGCCGGAAAACTGCCGGTTACGGAATGTGGGCGATAGCAGCCGGGCCTTCACATCGCTCGCCGTCAGGCGCTTGTCCAGCACGTCCGGCCCGACACGCTGCAGAAACGGGTGCGTCAGCAGCTGCTCCGGCGTTAACATTTCGATATCCGACGCGCTATAGAGCAGGATCGCCTTATCCGCCGTTTGCAGCCTGACGCGCAGCACGCGGGTGGTTTGCGGCTGCTCGTCCGCCTCCACCACGCGCCAGACGCCGTAAAGCTGGTTATGGCTATATAACGTCAGGTTATGGGAAAAATGCGTGAGCAACGCTTTGCCGCGCGTTTCAATATGGGTCACCGTCTGCCCCACCAGCTGTGATTCAAACGGTTTTAGCTGAGGAAAAGCAAACCAGACATGCGTCAACGGTTTGCCCTTTATCGCCGCCTCCAGGCTATCCGCCGCGCGGCGGATCTCCGGACCTTCTGGCATGTTATTGTCCTTTCATGATTATTCTGCGCTGACCAGAATGCCCTCTTCAGAGAACGCCGCCCGCAAGCGGCGCGCGAACTGGAGCGCATGCTCGCCGTCGCCGTGTAAACATACCGTATCAGCCTGAACGTTTGCCTGTGTGCCATCCACGGCGGTCACCCGCCCGGCGCGCACCATCTCCAGCGTCTGCGCCAGCGCTTTAGCTTCGTCGGTAATCAGCGCCCCGGCCTGTGTACGTGGAACCAGGCTGCCGTCCGGCAGGTATCCCCGGTCGGCAAACACTTCCTGACGGGTGGTCAGGCCCAGCCGCTGTCCGGCACGAATAAGCTCGCTACCCGCAAGGCCTACCAGAATCAGCTGCGGATTACAGTCCCGTACCGCGCGGGCAATCGCCCCCGCCAGCGCCGGATCTTTCGCCGCCTGGTTATAGAGCATACCGTGCGGCTTCACGTGGCGCAGCACGCCGTTCTCAGCGCGCACCATCGCCTCCAGCGCGCCGATCTGGTAGAGCACCTGAGCGTAGACCGTCTCCGGCGGCAGATCCATCGCCGTGCGGCCAAAGTTTTCCCGGTCAGGGAAGCTCGGATGAGCGCCAATCGCGACACCGTTTTTGATGGCATTACGCACGCTCTCCAGCATGGTTTGCGCATCGCCCGCATGAAAGCCACAGGCGATGTTGACCGAGGTGACCAGCGTCATCAGCACCGCATCGGCGCTGCTGCCCTCGCCCAGATCGGCATTCAAATCAATCTTTACCATCAAGCCTCCACGCCAGCTGTTCGAGATAACGCTGCTGATCCTGCCGCGCCTTCAGCGCCTCTTCCAGTGAACACTGCACGAAGTGAATCGGCTGTCCGAGGGGAATTTGCGCCAGATGGTAGCGATCGGCTTCAATGATGCAGGCAATTCGCGGGTAACCGCCGGTCGTCTGCGCGTCGTTCATTAACACGATCGGTTGCCCGTTGCCTGGAACCTGAATAACCCCAGGCAGTAAACCGTGGGAGAGCAGTTCCCGGTCAGTCGTGCGGGTCAGCGGTTGCCCCTGAAGACGGTAGCCCATGCGGTTACTCTGCGGACTGAGCTTCCACGGCGAGCGCCAGAAGGACTCTTTGGAAGCCTCGTCAAACTCATGATATTCCGGCCCCGGTAAGGCGCGGATCTGGTTTCCCCACAGCAGCTGTTTTACGCCCTGCGCGGTCGAGAAATGGCGTGCCGAGGGCTTGATTGCCAGCCGATCGCCGTCGCGCAGCAAACGCCCTTCATGACCGCCGATCCCGGCTTTCTGATCGGTACTGGATGAGCCCAGCACCTCAGGCACGTCGATGCCGCCCGCCACCGCGAGATAGCTACGCACACCGTGCAAAGGACGCTTTAAGGTCAGACGCTGTCCGGCTTTCGCCCGTAGCCGCCAGCCGGTCCAGACCGCTTTACCATCCAGCGTCGCGTCACACCCTGCGCCAGTTAAGGCAAACCAGGTCTCCTGACTAAACTCAATGACGCACTGGCCGAGCGTAATTTCGAGCGCGGCCGTATTGCCGGGGTTGCCCACCAGCACGTTAGCAATCTCCAGCGCCGGCCTGTCCAGCGCGCCACAATAGCTCACGCCAGACTGGCGCATACCAAAGCGGCCCGCATCCTGTACGGAGGTATAAAGCCCGGCGCGAATAAGCGTTAACATACCCCCTCCTTCTGCGGGATAAAGCGAAGGGTATCGCCGGGACGCAGGAGTATTGGCGTCTCCAGCCCCGGGTCAAATAACGGTGTGGCGGTATGCCCAATAAGCTGCCAGCCGCCGGGCGATGTCAGCGGATAAACGCCGGTCTGCTCGCCGCCGATAGCCACCGTCCCCGCCGGTACGCTCAGGCGCGGTTCGGCACGACGTGGCGTATGCAGCTGAGGGGCTAATCCCCCCAGATACGGGAATCCGGGCTGAAACCCCAGGAACCAGACCACGTAGTCAACCGAGCTGTGCAGCTCAACAACCTGCTTTGCTGTTAAACCACAGTGGTCTGCCACCACGTCGAGATCCGGTCCCCCCGTGCCGCCATACACGACCGGGATCTCGATGGCACGCGATTCCGGCTCCAGCGCCTCACTCTCTTCCCACCAGCGCTGCAAACGTTCGATGGCATCCAGCGCCAGCGTATGCGGGCTACGCAGCACCACGGTGATGTTATTCATCCCCGGAATGGCTTCAACCACTTCCGGCAGATCGACCAGACGCTGGGTTAGCCGCCAGATACGTTTTTGCGTGGCAAGGGTCACCGGCGGCTCGAGCTCCAGAACCACTGCCGTTTCTCCCAGAAGATAACAACGCGCTCGCTGCACTCAGGCACCTCTCATCAGGCCGGGTTAGGGATATCAATAAAGGTCACATCCAGATCGGTGTTTTCCGTCAGCCACTCGCTGAGGGCGCGAATGCCGCCGCGCTCGGTGGCATGATGGCCTGCCGCGTAAAAATGCAGCCCCTGCTCACGCGCCGAATGAATCGTCTGCTCGGACACCTCGCCGGTGATAAAAGCATCGACACCAAAACGCGCGGCGCTGTCGATAAAGCCCTGCCCGCCACCGGTACACCAGGCCACACGCTTGACCGTATCCGGGCCGGTATCACCGCTCCATAGCGGACGACGCCCCAGGCGCGCTTCAATCCACGAGGCCAGCTCCAGCCCCGGAACCGGCATCGCCAGTTCGCCCCACGGCACCAGCGGCTCAATCTCGCCCATCACGGTAATGCCCAGTAGCTGCGCCAGCTGGACGTTGTTACCGAGTTCCGGGTGCGCATCCAGCGGCAGGTGGTAACCGTACAGGTTAATGTCATTTGCCAGCAGCGTTTTCAGGCGGTTGCGCTTCATGCCGCGAATAATCGGCGATTCGTTTTTCCAGAAGTAACCGTGATGGACAATCACCGCATCAGCGTTCTGACGGACCGCCTCGTCCAGCAGCGCCTGGCTTGCCGTGACGCCGGTGATAATTTTTTGCACCGTCTCACGCCCCTCAACCTGGAGCCCGTTCGGGCCGTAATCGCTGAAGGAGGCGCTGTTCAGTTTTTCGTTAATCAGGCGTTCCAGTTCGCTGTTTTTCATCATCACTCTCTTATGCTTTGCGGGCCGCTTCGTACGCAGCCAGCGTGGCGACACGCGCCTGTTTATGATCGACAATCGGGCGGGGATAATTCAGTTTTACACGCTGTTTATCCGCCCATGCCCACGGTTCGTGGATCGCTTTAGCCGGTATCTCTTTAAGTTCAGGGACCCAGCGGCGGATAAACTCACCGTCCTCATCAAATTTTTGTCCCTGAGTGGTTGGATTAAAAATCCGGAAATAGGGAGCCGCATCGGTGCCCGTTGAGGCTGCCCACTGCCAGCCGCCGTTATTCGCGGCAAGATCGCCATCGATCAGCTGAGAGATAAAATAGCGCTCTCCGATACGCCAGTCGATAAGCAGATCCTTCACCAGAAAGCTGGCGGTAATCATTCGCAGGCGGTTGTGCATCCACCCCGTCTCATTGAGCTGACGCATCGCGGCATCGACTATCGGATAGCCCGTCTGCCCTTTTTGCCAGGCCTGTAAAAGTGCCTCGTCGTGCTGCCATTTTACGTTGTCGGTCCAGGGAATGAACGGACGATGCTTACAGAGATCGGGATGATACGTCATCAGATGGCGATAAAACTCACGCCAGATCAGTTCATTCAGCCAGACGGACCCAGCGCCGCCCTCCAGTGCCTGCGGCTGCTCCGCCAGCAGACGGTGTAAACACTGACGAGGAGAGATCGCGCCCAGCGCCAGACAGGCCGACAGGCGGCTGGTGCCCTCGATGGCGGGAAAATCCCGACGCGCGTCGTAGTTGGCCGCATCCTGTTTGCAGAACTGGCGCAGTTGGGCGATGGCCGCTTTCTCATCAGCGGGGAACAGCGCTTTATCAAACGGCTGCTGAGGATAATCGAACGTCAGTTCAGGCAGGTCCTTTATGGCTTCGCCCCTCGCGGCAGGCGCGGCAACGCACTCCGGCAACGCCTCTTTCAGACGTTTGATAAAGGCATTTTTAAACGGTGTGAAAACTTTATACATCTCACGGTTGCCGGTCATCACGCTGCCCGGCGCCAGCATCACGCTGTCATCAAATCCTTCACAGACCACATCTTCCAGTATCTTCTCCAGCTGACGGTCGCGCTGCTGCTCGTTGAATTCGTACTGATAGTTGTAAAAAAGATGCGTGACGTTGTGCTGCTTACAGGTCTCCTGCACCGTCTGCAGCTGTGCGGCAAAATCACTTACCTCTTTATAAATCAGCGGTATGCCTTTTCCGGCAAGCGAATGCTGCAGATCGGTCAGATACGCCCGCAGCAAGGCCGCCTGGCGTGGCGCCATATCATGCTGCCGCCACTGCCCGGGCGTAGCCACAAACAGAGCCAGTACGTTAGCGTCTTTGGCGCGGCAGGCTGCCGCGAGGGCGATGTTGTCATTTACGCGCAGATCCGCGCGAAACCAAACCAGATGGGTGGGCATAAAACTCCAGGCAAATATCCATTATGTCCGTAAGGGCATGCCGTAAAAGGAAAAAGCATGCATTGAACTACTTTGCCATGAAGTGTAGACGGGATGAAATAAAAAAGGCCGCCCGAGGCGGCCTTAACGCTACTTGTCCTGCGAGATCGTGGTTAAAGCAACAAACCCGATCGGCTCATCACTTATTAGGATTTTATAAAGGCTTCGAGGGATTGCCATCTGCTTACAGGAGGGGATGATAAAAATCCCGGGTAGGGGCTGGAAGACCACCCAACGGACCGCGAATCCCGAGGGACAAAAAAACCGCCACATTACTGTTGGCGGTTTTTTTATTGCTGTGTGTAGTCTTAGTAGAAGTCGCAGGTCGCTTTCTCGGCCTGATCCATCCACACCGGCTTCTCGCTGGTTTTCGCCCAGACGCGGTGCAGATAGCTATAAAAACGTGCACGATCTTTCCAGAACAACATCACCGGCAGAGCCAGCACGCCAGCTACTACGGCGAAAGCGCGGCGCATAAACACGATATGAGCCGGATACTCTTTATAAAGATCCATATTTTTCTCCCCTATAGTTGGCCGGAAACGTCATCCGGAAAATTCAAAATCTGTGACCTGGCTAAAATAATATCGCTTTGTTTGTAATTTTACTACTCATCCGACCACTTATTTTCATCCGTTTAGTGAAAATTTACATTCACGCCGTAATTAAGTTACAAAAAAGTTAACGATTTACTTATCAATAGTTAAATTGTGGGCTTTGCCATCTTTATACTTTTTTTACACCCACCTTCTCCATTTTTGCGAAATCTTTGCGCCAGAAATCCTACCGTTAGCACAACAACGAAAGTCACCCGGAGGTGGATTGTGAGTGCAGGTCTTATTGCCGGCATCGTGCTGGTGTTCCTGTTATTGGGTTATCTGGTTTATGCCCTGATTAATGCGGAGGCATTCTGATGGCTGCTCAGGCGTTTTTGCTTATTGCCAGTTTCTTAGTGGTGTTGTTCGTCCTGGCAAGGCCACTGGGCTCGGGGCTGGCACGGCTGATCAATAACGTTCCCCTGCCCGGCACGGGAAGCGTTGAAAAAGGGATCTGGCGCGTACTGGGTGTAGACGATCGGGAGATGAACTGGCGTGACTATCTGATCGCCATTCTGCTGCTGAACATTGTCGGACTCATTGCGCTTTTTGCCATGCTGATGTTGCAGGGTATCCTGCCGCTGAATCCGCAACAATTACCGGGCCTGTCGTGGCATCTTGCGCTGAACACGGCAGTCAGTTTTGTCACCAACACCAACTGGCAGTCCTATTCCGGTGAAACCACGCTCAGCTACTTCAGCCAGATGGTCGGGTTAACCGTGCAGAACTTCCTCTCTGCCGCCAGCGGTATTGCGGTGATCTTCGCGCTGACGCGTGCGTTTGCACGTCAGAAAGTGAGTACGTTAGGTAACGCATGGGTAGACCTGACGCGCATTACGCTGTGGATCCTGCTGCCGATTGCGCTGCTGATCGCGCTGTTCTTTATTCAGCAGGGCACCCTGCAAAACCTGATGCCTTACACGCCTTATACCTCGCTGGAAGGCGCAAAACAGCTCCTGCCGATGGGGCCGGTGGCGTCGCAGGAAGCCATCAAAATGCTCGGGACGAACGGCGGGGGCTTCTTCAACGCCAACTCCTCGCATCCGTTTGAAAACCCTACCGCTCTGACCAATTTTGTGCAGATGCTGGCGATTTTCCTGGTCCCCGCCGCGCTCTGCTTTGCCTTTGGAGACGTAGTCAACGATCGCCGTCAGGGGCGCACCCTGCTCTGGACCATGTCGCTTATCTTCGTGGTCTGTGTTGCGCTGGTGATGTGGGCCGAATGGCAGGGTAATCCGCACTTCCTGACACTGGGTGCCGACAGCGCAATCAACATGGAAGGTAAAGAGAGCCGCTTTGGCATTCTTGCCAGCAGCCTGTATGCGGTGGTCACCACGGCTGCCTCGTGCGGGGCGGTCAACGCCATGCACGATTCCTTTACGGCGCTGGGTGGCATGATCCCGATGTGGCTGATGCAGATTGGCGAGGTGGTGTTTGGCGGCGTAGGCTCTGGTCTGTACGGCATGCTGCTGTTCGTGCTGCTGGCGGTGTTTATTGCCGGTCTGATGATTGGCCGCACCCCGGAATATCTGGGTAAAAAAATCGACGTCCGCGAGATGAAATTAACCGCGCTGGCGATTCTGGTCACCCCGGCGCTTGTGCTGCTCGGCACCGCGCTGGCCCTGATGACCGAGGCCGGACGCAGCGGCATCTTTAACCCTGGCATTCACGGTTTTAGTGAAGTGCTGTATGCCGTCTCCTCTGCCGCCAACAACAACGGCAGCGCCTTTGCAGGCTTAAGCGCCAACTCACCGTTCTGGAACTGCCTGCTGGCGTTCTGCATGTTCGTGGGTCGTTTCGGGATCATCGTGCCGGTTATGGCGATAGCCGGATCGCTGGTGAACAAAAAAATCCAACCGACCACCACCGGGACGTTACCGACCCACGGCGCGCTGTTTATCGGCCTGCTGACGGGCACCGTGTTACTGGTCGGCGCCCTGACCTTTATCCCCGCCCTCGCGTTAGGCCCGGTCGCGGAATACCTCTCTTTACGCTGATTTTGCGGAGAAATTGTCATGAGTCGTAAACAACTGGCCCTGTTCGAACCGTCATTAGTTCGTCAGGCGCTCATGGATGCGGTGAAAAAGCTGAGCCCGCGCGTGCAGTGGCACAACCCGGTGATGTTTATTGTCTGGGCGGGAAGCGTCCTGACCACCGGCCTGGCGATTGCCATGGGAACGGGCCACATGCCGGGGAATGCGATGTTTACCGGTGCCATCAGCCTGTGGCTGTGGTTTACCGTGCTGTTCGCCAACTTTGCGGAAGCGCTGGCGGAAGGCCGGAGTAAAGCCCAGGCCAACAGCCTGAAAGGGGTGAAAAAAACCGCCTTCGCGCGCAAGCTACGTGAACCGAAATACGGCGCGCAGATGGACCACGTTCCGGCGGATGAACTGCGTAAAGGCGATGTGGTGCTTGTGGAAGCCGGTGACATCATCCCTTGCGACGGCGAAGTCATTGAAGGGGGAGCATCGGTGGATGAAAGCGCCATCACCGGCGAATCCGCGCCGGTGATCCGTGAGTCCGGCGGCGATTTCGCCTCCGTGACGGGCGGGACGCGCATTCTTTCCGACTGGCTGGTGATACAGTGCAGCGTTAACCCGGGTGAAACCTTCCTCGACCGGATGATCGCCATGGTGGAAGGCGCCCAGCGTCGTAAAACGCCAAACGAAATTGCCCTGACCATCCTGCTGGTGGCCCTGACCATCGTCTTCCTGCTGGCAACCGCGACGCTGTGGCCATTCTCTGCCTATGGCGGTACCGCGGTCACCGTCACGGTACTGGTGGCGCTGCTGGTTTGTCTGATCCCAACCACCATTGGCGGCCTGCTGTCGGCCATCGGCGTGGCCGGCATGAGCCGTATGCTCGGTGCCAACGTTATCGCCACCAGCGGGCGTGCGGTGGAAGCCGCCGGTGACGTGGACGTCTTACTGCTGGATAAAACCGGGACCATCACCCTCGGCAACCGTCAGGCGTCAGATTTCTTACCCGCCCCGGGCGTGGATGAAAAAACGCTGGCAGATGCCGCGCAGCTCTCATCCCTTGCCGATGAAACCCCGGAAGGCCGCAGTATCGTGATCCTCGCCAAGCAGCGCTTTAACCTGCGCCAGCGCGACGTTCAGAGCCTGCACGCCACGTTCGTGCCCTTCACGGCGCAAACCCGCATGAGCGGCATTAACATTCAGGATCGCATGATCCGTAAAGGCTCGGTTGACGCCATCCGCCGCCACATCGAGGCTAACAACGGTCACTTCCCGCCGGAAGTGGACAGCCTGGTCGAAAGCGTGGCCCGTCAGGGGGCGACGCCGCTGGTGGTGGCCGAAGGGGCCCATGTGCTGGGGGTGATTGCGCTGAAGGATATCGTCAAAGGCGGTATCAAGGAGCGCTTTGCCCAGCTGCGTAAGATGGGGATCAAAACGGTAATGATCACCGGGGATAACCGTCTTACCGCCGCGGCGATTGCCGCCGAAGCGGGCGTGGATGATTTCCTTTCCGAAGCCACCCCGGAAGCCAAGCTGGCACTGATTCGTCAGTATCAGGCGGAAGGCCGTCTGGTGGCGATGACGGGTGACGGGACCAACGATGCCCCTGCCCTGGCGCAGGCCGACGTGGCGGTGGCAATGAACTCCGGTACCCAGGCGGCAAAAGAGGCGGGCAATATGGTCGACCTCGACTCTAACCCGACCAAGCTGATCGAAGTGGTACACATCGGCAAGCAGATGCTGATGACGCGCGGGTCGCTGACCACGTTCAGTATCGCCAACGACGTGGCGAAGTATTTCGCCATCATTCCGGCCGCGTTTGCCGCGACCTATCCGCAGTTAAACGCCCTGAACGTGATGCACCTGCACTCTCCGGCCTCGGCCATTCTGAGCGCAGTCATCTTTAACGCCCTGATTATTGTCTTCCTGATCCCGCTGGCGCTGAAGGGCGTGAGCTACAAGCCGCTCACGGCGGCCGCCATGCTGCGCCGTAACCTGTGGATTTACGGCCTGGGCGGGCTGGTGGTGCCCTTCGTCGGTATCAAGGTTATCGACCTGCTGTTGACGCTGTTCGGCCTGGTTTAAAAGGTGAATCAAATGACCATGTTACGCCCCGCTATACTTCTGTTTATTCTGCTGTCTCTCATTACCGGCGGGCTGTACCCGCTGGTGACCACCGCGCTGGGCCAGTGGTGGTTTAAGGATCAGGCTAACGGCTCGCTGATACTGCAAAACGGTGAAAACCGCGGTTCTCGCCTGATTGGTCAGAACTTTACGGATGCCCGCTACTTCCAGGGACGCCCTTCCGCCACTGCCGAAAGCCCGTATAATCCGATGGCATCCGGCGGCAGCAACCTGGCGGGCAGCAACCCGGAGCTGGACAAAGCCGTCACTGAGCGCGTGGCAGCCCTGCGCGCCGCGAATCCACAGGCCAGCCGGGAAGTACCCGTGGAGCTGGTGACCGCCTCGGCCAGCGGGCTGGACTACAGCCTGACGCCGTCAGCCGTGGCATGGCAGATCCCGCGCGTCGCCGCCGCCCGCCAGCTAACCGTCGAACAGGTGAGCCAGCTGGTTGCAGAGCACACGCAAAAGCCGCTGGTCAGCTTCATCGGCATGCCCGTGGTAAATATTGTTGAGCTGAATCTGGCGCTGGACGCGCTAAGGAAAAACTAAATGACCGACGAGCCCATGCGCCCGGATCCGGACAGGCTGCTTGAACAGACGGCTGAAGCCCATCGTGGCAAACTGAAAATTTTCTTCGGCGCCTGCGCGGGCGTCGGGAAAACCTTCGCCATGCTGACGGAAGCCCAGCGGCTTCGGGCGCAGGGGCTCGATATTTTGATCGGCGTGGTTGAAACCCACGGACGTAAAGAGACGGCATCGCTGCTGAAGGGGCTGGCTACCCAGCCGCCCCGCCGCATCAGCCATCGCGGTCGGTTAGTCACCGAATTCGATCTCGATGCCGCCCTCGCCCGCCGTCCCGCCCTTATCCTGATGGACGAACTGGCGCACAGCAATGCGCCAGGCTCACGCCACCCAAAACGCTGGCAGGATGTTGAAGAGCTACTTGAAGCCGGTATCGATGTGTTCACCACGGTTAACGTTCAGCATCTTGAAAGCCTGAACGACGTGGTCAGCGGCGTGACCGGCATTCAGGTGCGCGAGACGGTGCCCGACCCCTTCTTTGATTCCGCGGACGAGGTGGTGCTGGTCGACCTGCCCCCCGATGATTTGCGCCAGCGCCTCCATGAAGGCAAAGTGTATATCGCCGGCCAGGCCGAGCGCGCCATCGAACATTTCTTCCGTAAAGGCAACCTGATAGCCCTGCGCGAGCTGGCCCTGCGCCGAACCGCCGACCGGGTGGACGATCAGATGCGCGCCTGGCGCGACCTGCAGGGCCAGGAACGCGTCTGGCACACGCGGGATGCCATCCTGCTGTGCGTCGGCCACGGCAGCGGCAACGAAAAGCTTGTCCGCACCGCCGCGCGCCTCGCTGCAAAATTTGGCAGCGTCTGGCATGCGGTATATGTCGAAACGCCGCAGCTCCACGCGCTACCCGAAAACCAGCGTCGCGCGATCCTGAGTTCGCTGCGCCTGGCGCAGGAGCTGGGTGCCGAAACCGCCACCCTTTCCGACCCACAGGAAGATAAAGCCATTCTGCGCTACGCGCGCGAGCACAACCTGGGGAAAATCGTCATTGGCCGTCGCCAGCATCGCCGCTGGTTTAGCCGCGAATCCTTTGCCGACAAGCTGGCTCGTCGTGCGCCGGATCTGGATCTGGTGATCGTGGCGCTGGATGACAAACCTACCCCCTTACCGAATCGCGCGCCGGACAGCCGCACCTTCAGCGATAAATGGCGCATTCAGCTTCGCGGCTGTCTTGTCGCCGTCGTGCTCTGCGCCCTGATTACCGTCATTGCCAGCCAGTGGCTGATTGCGTTTGATGCCGCCAACCTGGTGATGATCTACCTTCTTGGCGTGGTGGTGGTGGCGCTCTTTTACGGGCGCTGGCCGTCGGTACTGGCGACGGTTGTCAACGTCATCAGCTTCGATCTGTTCTTTATTGCTCCCCGCGGGACGCTCGCCGTCTCGGACGTACAATACATTCTCACCTTTGCGGTGATGCTCACCGTCGGGCTGGTGATCGGGAATCTGACGGCGGGCGTGCGCTACCAGGCGCGCATCGCCCGCTACCGCGAACAGCGTACGCGCCATCTCTATGAGATGTCGAAATCGCTGGCGGTGGGCCGTACGCCGCTGGATATCGTGCAGACCAGCGAGCAGTTTATTCGCTCGACGTTTCATGCCAGCAACCTGATTTTACTCCCGGACGAACACGGTAAGCTGCGCCCGCTGACCTCGGCCAGCGGCATGACGCCCTGGGACGAAGCCATCGCGCGCTGGAGCTTTGACAAAGGCTTACCGGCGGGCGCAGGGACCGACACCCTCCCCGGCGTGCCCTATCAAATTCTGCCGCTGCGCAGTGCCGATAAAAATCAGGGGCTGGTCATCGTGGAGCCTTCCAACCTGCGCCAGCTGATGATCCCCGAACAGCAGCGACTGCTGGAGACGTTCACGCTGCTGGTTGCCAGCGCGCTGGAACGACTGGCCCTCACCGCCAGCGAGGAACAGGCCCGTCTGGCGAGCGAGCGGGAAAGCATTCGTAACTCGCTGCTGGCGGCGCTCTCGCACGATCTGCGTACCCCGCTCACCGTCCTGTTTGGTCAGTCAGAAATCCTGACGCTGGACCTGGCGGCGGAAGGCTCTAAACACGCCCTTCAGGCCAGCGAGATCCGCCAGCATGTGCTGAATACCACGCGCCTGGTGAATAACCTGCTCGATATGGCGCGTATCCAGTCAGGCGGTTTTAACCTCAAAAAAGAGTGGCTCACGCTGGAAGAGGTGGTGGGCAGCGCCCTGAAAATGCTCGAACCCGGCCTGGGCGGGCGACATATCGCGCTGAACATGCCCGAGCCTCTGACGTTAATTCACGTCGACGGTCCGCTGTTTGAGCGGGTGCTGATCAACCTGCTGGAGAACGCCGGCAAATATGCGGGCTCCAGCGCCCGGATTGGGGTGGATGCGACGGTGGACGATGGTACGCTTCGTCTTGACGTCTGGGATACCGGCCCCGGCATCCCAGCCGGGCAGGAGCTGGCTATTTTCGAAAAATTCGCACGCGGCAATAAGGAGTCGGCCATTCCAGGCGTCGGGCTGGGGCTGGCGATTTGTCAGGCAATCATTGACGTCCACGGCGGGTCCATTTCCGCAGAGAATCGTCCCGAAGGCGGCGCACGTTTTTGTGTTACACTTCCTCTGGAAACCCCGCCAGAACTTAATGAATTACCAGAGGATTTGTGATCAACGTTCTGATTGTTGAAGATGAGATCGCCATTAGCCGTTTTCTGCGCGCTGCGCTGGAAGGAGACGGTCTGCGCGTTCATGATGCGGGTACGCTTCAGCGGGGTTTAATTGAAGCCGCTACCCGCAAGCCGGACCTGGTGATCCTCGATCTTGGCCTACCGGACGGTGACGGCATCGATTTTATCCGGGAAGTCCGTCAGTGGAGCCAGATGCCGATCCTCGTGCTCTCCGCCCGTACTGAAGAGACGGATAAAATCGCGGCGCTGGATGCCGGGGCGGATGACTATCTGATTAAACCTTTTGGGATCGGCGAACTACAGGCCCGCCTTCGCGTGGCGCTGCGTCGCCACAGCGCAACCACGCCTGCTGACCCAACCTACACGTTTGGGGATATCCGGGTTGACCTGGCCGCGCGGCGCATTGTGCGCGGCGATGAGGAGATTCACCTCACGCCGATAGAATTTCGCCTGCTCGCCGTACTGCTCAACAACCACGGTAAGGTACTCACCCAACGCCAACTGTTAAGTCAGGTGTGGGGACCCAACGCTGTGGAACATAGTCATTATTTACGCATATATATGGGACATCTTCGTCAGAAACTCGAAGTCGACCCCGCTCGCCCTCGCCATCTATTAACTGAAACCGGTATCGGTTATCGGTTTATGCTTTGAATAACTATTCATTTTATTTCTAAATAAAACTCAATCCCTCAGAAAATATTTCACAAATAACCCATACGTTATTTTTACGGGTTATTTTTGCTCATTTAAAACATTGATAACACAACCCATTAACGCACCATCAACAAATCAGAATTTTGATCTGCGATATTCATCTAAAACGAATATTTATTTCTGATTTGATCGATTATCGGTGATCTAACTCACGGTTAATCGCCTTTTCCTGGATAAAATGACCATGCTTTCAATTACTGAAAGGAAAATGAATCATGGAAAACAACAATCGTTTAATGCCCCATATAAGGCGGACAACACATATCATGATGTTTGCCCACCGAAACTGCTTTGACTTTCATCTCTTTAATGCCCGGTAGTCCTTCGACTTCTGGCGCACTCGCTTACAGGTCATCCTGAAACACCTTATTTTACAGGCTATTGCCTGTGAACTCGTGCGCTCATTCATTTTGATTCAGACTCATCCGCACCGGGCGGACTGAATTTCAATCATCAAAAAAGCAATTCACTGATTTAAATCAGCGGCCACCTTTGCTTTTTTTTCCGGAAAATTATCGATTTCTTTCTTGCAAGAAATCGAGGGACGCTTATTACCTAAAATAAAGAGAGAAAGATGAAAAGTTTAAAAATCGCAGCCAGCCGTGCCTGTCCGGATTGCTTTACCACCCAGCGTGAACTGGTGGATGTCCGCGCTTCTGATTATATTGATGTTGCCGCCATTGTTCTGGCGGTAACGGATATTGCCAGCGGTATCCTGGACGAAATAGAAGCCACCGGTTTTGGCATTCCTGTTTTTGTCGCGACGCATAAAGAAGAGATCATTCCGGCAGACTATTTATCGCGCATTCATGGCGTATTTGAGTATTCAGACACCAGCAACGACTTTTATGGACGCCAGCTGGAAGCAGCGGCCCTGAAGTACGAAACCCAACTGCGCCCGCCGTTTTTCCGCGCACTGGTCGACTACGTGAAGCAGGGCAACAGTGCGTTTGACTGCCCGGGGCATCAGGGCGGCCAGTTCTTCCGCCGCCATCCAGCCGGTAATCAGTTCGTTGATTTCTTTGGCGAGACGCTTTTCCGCTCCGATCTGTGCAACGCCGACGTCGCAATGGGCGATCTGCTGATCCACGAAGGCGCACCGTGCATTGCCCAGCAGCATGCGGCAAAAGTCTTTAATGCCGATAAGACCTACTTCGTGCTGAACGGCACCTCGTCATCCAACAAAGTGGTGCTTAACGCCCTGCTCACCCCGGGCGACCTGGTGCTGTTCGACCGTAACAACCACAAATCTAACCATCACGGTGCCCTCCTCCAGGCTGGCGCAACGCCGGTCTATCTCGAAACCGCGCGTAACCCGTACGGCTTCATTGGTGGCATTGACGCCCACTGCTTTGAAGAAAGCTATCTGCGCGAGCTCGTAGCAGAGGTGGCGCCGGGCCGTGCACGCGATGCGCGTCCGTTCCGTCTGGCGGTGATCCAGCTGGGTACCTACGATGGCACCATCTATAACGCCCGTCAGGTGGTGGATAAGATTGGGCACCTGTGTGATTACATCCTGTTTGACTCGGCCTGGGTGGGTTACGAGCAGTTTATTCCGATGATGGCCGACTGCTCGCCGCTGCTGCTGGAGCTGAACGAAAACGATCCGGGGATCCTGGTCACCCAGTCCGTGCATAAACAGCAGGCAGGCTTCTCCCAGACCTCGCAAATTCACAAGAAAGACAGCCACATCAAAGGCCAGCAGCGCTATGTCCCGCATAAGCGGCTGAATAATGCCTTTATGATGCATGCCTCCACCAGCCCGTTTTATCCGCTGTTTGCCGCGCTGGACATTAACGCCCGTATGCATGAAGGCCAGAGCGGCCGCAACATGTGGATGGACTGCGTGGTGAACGGTATCGAAGCGCGCAAGCTGATCCTGGAAAACTGCCAGTATCTGCGTCCCTTCGTGCCGGAGACGGTGGATGGCCGTCCGTGGGAAAGCTGGGATACGGCGGAGATTGCGACCGACCTGCGCTTCTTCCACTTCGTACCGGGTGAAAACTGGCACGCTTTTGAAGGCTACGCAGAGCACCAGTATTTTATCGACCCATGCAAGCTCCTGCTGACCACGCCGGGCATTAACGCCCGCACCGGGGAGTATGACGACTTCGGCGTGCCCGCCACTATCCTTGCCAACTTCCTGCGTGAAAACGGCATCGTGCCGGAAAAATGCGATCTCAACTCGATCCTGTTCCTGCTCACGCCTGCGGAAGATATGGGCAAACTGCAGCAGCTGGTGGCGCAGCTGGTGCGCTTCGAAAAACTGCTCGAGAGCGATGTTCCGCTGAAAGAGGTCCTGCCTTCTCTCTACAAACAGCATCCGGAACGTTACGCGGATTACACCCTGCGCCAGATCTGCCAGGAGATGCATGACCTGTACGCCCGTCACAACGTGAAACAGCTGCAGAAAGAGATGTTCCGCAAGTCTCACTTCCCACGCGTGATGATGAACCCGCAGGACGCGAACTACGCCTATCTGCGCGGTGAAGTTGAGCTGGTCTCCCTGCGCGACGCGGAAGGCCGCATCGCCGCCGAAGGCGCACTTCCTTATCCGCCGGGGGTGCTGTGTGTTGTCCCAGGGGAAGTCTGGGGCGGTTCCGTGCTGCGCTACTTTGCCGCCCTGGAAGAAGGCATCAACCTTCTGCCGGGCTTCGCGCCGGAGCTGCAGGGTGTGTACGTCGAGGAGTGTGAGGGCCGCAAACAGGTTCGCTGCAATGTCATCAAACAACCCGCCGCTCAGCCCGCGCTGCTGAAAGGAGAGAAATTATGAGTAAGTCCAATAAGATGGGCGTGGTGCAGCTGACCATCCTCACCATGGTGAACATGATGGGCTCCGGGATTATCATGCTGCCCACCAAGCTTGCAGAGGTGGGTACCATCTCTATCATCTCCTGGCTGGTGACGGCAGTCGGTTCAATGGCGCTGGCGTGGGCGTTCGCCAAGTGCGGGATGTTCAGCCGTAAGTCAGGCGGGATGGGGGGCTATGCCGAATACGCTTTTGGCAAGTCGGGCAACTTTATGGCCAACTACACCTACGGCGTGTCGCTGCTGATCGCCAACGTGGCGATTGCCATCTCCGCGGTGGGTTACGGTACGGAGCTGTTTGGCGCGACGCTCAGCCCGGTACAAATTGGGCTGGCGACCATCGGGGTTCTGTGGATCTGCACCGTGGCTAACTTTGGCGGCGCGCGTATCACCGGACAGCTCTCCAGCATCACCGTCTGGGGTGTGATTATCCCGGTTGTCGGCCTGTGCATCATCGGCTGGTTCTGGTTCAGCCCGACGCTGTACGCCAACTCCTGGAACCCTCACCATGTGCCGTTCTTTACCGCTGTGGGCTCTTCTATCGCTATGACGCTCTGGGCTTTCCTGGGGCTGGAATCCGCCTGCGCGAACGCGGAAGTGGTGGAGAATCCTGAAAAGAACGTGCCGATTGCGGTCCTTGGCGGAACGCTGGGCGCGGCGGTGATCTATATTGTCTCGACTAACGTGATTGCGGGTATCGTACCGAATATGGATCTGGCTAACTCCACGGCGCCGTTCGGGCTGGCCTTCGCGCAGATGTTCACGCCGGAAGTCGGGAAAGTGATCATGGGTCTGATGGTGATGTCCTGCTGCGGTTCACTCCTTGGGTGGCAGTTCACCATCGCACAGGTGTTTAAATCCTCCGCTGATGAAGGTTACTTCCCAAAAATCTTCTCCCGCGTGACCAAAGCGGATGCGCCGGTGCAGGGCATGCTGGCGATTGTTATCTTCCAGAGCGGATTGTCGCTGATGACCATTAGCCCGTCGCTGAACAGCCAGTTCAACGTGCTGGTCAACCTGGCGGTCGTGACAAATATCATTCCGTATATTCTGTCGATGGCGGCGCTGGTGATTATTCAGAAAGTCGCGAAGGTGGATCCACGCAAGGCGCGCGCGGCCAATATCGTGGCGCTGATTGGCGCAATCTACAGCTTCTATGCGCTCTACTCATCCGGTGAGGAAGCGATGCTGTATGGCGCGATGGTGACCTTTATGGGCTGGACGCTGTACGGTCTGGTGTCACCACGGTTTGAATTGAAGAACAAGCACAGTTAGGTAAAAGCAAAACGGCAACCCAAGGGTTGCCGTTTTTATTGTTTTCTCCCTCTCCCTGTGGAAGAGGGCCGGGGTGAGGGCATCAGCCCGCACCCAAACCGCACTTACGCGTTTTTCAGCACTTCGCTGACAATCTCTACCGCTTCTTTCTCAATCTGCTGACGGTGCTCAGCGCCGAGGAAGCTTTCGCAATAGATTTTATACGCATCTTCCGTACCGGATGGACGCGCGGCAAACCAGCCGTTTTCGGTCATCACTTTCAGCCCACCAATGGAGGCACCGTTGCCCGGTGCCGCCGTCAGACGCGCGGTGATCGGGTCACCTGCCAGGGTGCTTGCGCTGACCATCTCCGGAGAGAGTTTGGACAGGGCCGCTTTCTGAGCTGACGTCGCGCTGGCCTGAATACGGTTATAGCTTGGTGCACCAAAGCGTGCCGCCAGATCATTGTAATGTTCCTGCGGGTTTTTACCGGTGACCGCGGTGATTTCCGCCGCCAGCAGGCACATGATGATGCCGTCTTTATCGGTTGACCATGGCGTGCCGTCGAAACGCAGGAAAGAGGCCCCCGCGCTCTCTTCACCACCGAAACCAAAGCTGCCGTCGTGCAGACCGTCAACGAACCATTTGAAGCCCACCGGCACTTCCACCAGCTTGCGGCCCAGCGCCTCGACCACCCGGTCGATCATCGCCGAGGAAACCAGCGTTTTACCGACGGCCACCTCTTTGCCCCACTGCGGACGGTGCTGGAACAGGTAGTTAATCGCAACCGCCAGATAGTGGTTCGGGTTCATCAGCCCGGCAGGGGTGACGATACCGTGACGGTCATAATCCGGGTCGTTCGCAAACGCCAGATCGAATTTATCACGCAGCGCCAGCAGGCCCGCCATCGCGCACTCGGAGGAGCAGTCCATACGGATCGCGCCGTCTTTATCCAGGTGCATAAAGCGGAAGGTCTGATCGACGTGATCGTTCACGATGGTCAGATCCAGCTTGTAGTGCTCGGCGATACGCTTCCAGTATTCGATACCGGAGCCGCCCAGCGGATCCACGCCCAGCTTCAGGCCGGCTTTCTGAATGGCCGCCATATCGACGATATCCGCCAGCCCTTCCACGAACGGCTGAACCAGATCCTGCTCTTTCACGTGGCCGGACGCCATGGCCGCATCCAGAGAGATGCGCTTCACGCCTTTCAGGCCATCAGCCAGCAAGGCGTTCGCACGATCTTCCACCACTTTGGTGACGTTGGTGTCGGCCGGGCCACCGTTAGGCGGGTTGTATTTGATGCCACCGTCTTCCGGCGGGTTGTGGGATGGCGTGATAACGATACCGTCAGCCAGCGCGCCACCTTTTTTGTTGTGTACCAGGATGGCGTTAGAGACCGCAGGCGTTGGGGTGAAGCCATTGTTCTCCTGAACAATGATATCGACGCCGTTTGCAGCCAGCACTTCCACAACAGAGATGAACGCCGGTTCAGACAGGGCATGGGTATCTTTCCCCACGTAGCACGGACCGGTAACGCCGTTTTTAGCGCGCTCTTCCGCAATGGCCTGAGCAATGGCCAGAATGTGCGGTTCGTTGAAGCTGTGGCGCGCCGCGCTGCCGCGGTGACCAGATGTACCAAACTTCACTGCGTGTTCTGCGTTGCCCACGACCGGCTTCAGCACGTAATACTGCGCGGTCAGCTGAGCGACGTTAATCAAATCGCTTTGTTGTGCAGGTTGGCCTGCACGGCTGTGATTTGCCATTACCGGGTCCTTCTGATGCAAGGGTTAAATTGTACCGCAAACCTTTTCAATCAATTCCGCCGGGAACTGCATGGACTGCATGATGTGTTCAATCATGCTGCACTTGCGGCCCGTATTGGTATTGGTTATCACCCAGTATGGGGTGCCAGGAACATGTTTGGGTTTGGTTTGATTGCCATTTTGCAGCAGCGTCTGCTCGTCGCCCGCGAAATAGACGCGAGTACGACCGTGCAGCGACTCGGTCGCTTCAGCAAACGCTTTGTTATCCAGTGAATAAAGTGTAGACAGCACCAGCATAAAGCGGTTAACCGCCTTTTTCTGCTCCGCGTATTCATCGGAGAGCAGCAGCTCGCGCATCGCGCGCACTTTATCTTTTGCCGGCGTCACGGCAGGTTTTGCTTGTGCAACAACGCTCGGCTGAGACACGACATCTTTGGTGACTGGGGTAGCAGGCTGTGAAGCGGCGGAAATTTTAAGCATGCGCCGTAAAATGTCGGACGCGCTCTCCCCGATATGCCGCGTCTGGCTGGCAATATACTGATAGAGTTCGTCATCAACTTCGATTGTTTTCATCTTAATCCAGTGCGATATCTTATCTGAATACAAGTCATTGGGATTATAAGGTCAAATCCCAACAGCGGATAGCGTCAAACCAGGTTGGCGGCAAAAGTCAGATTAAACTGGAACCTTGCAGCCGGGCGGCAGAATGGTCAACATGATACCCTAACCTGACATACGTAAAAAAAGAACTTTGCCATGAAATTGAATACCCGAGCGCAAACTGCACAATCGCCGAACAATAATTCTCCCATCGTACTGGTTCACGGGCTTTTTGGCAGCCTGGATAACCTGGGCGTGCTGGCACGCGATCTGGTTACCGACCACGATATTTTACAGGTCGATATGCGCAATCACGGTCTTTCCGGGCGTTCCGACGAGATGACCTACGCGGCGATGGCGCAGGATCTGCTGGATACGCTGGACGCACATAGCCTGCAGAAGGTAACGCTGATCGGGCATTCAATGGGTGGTAAAGCGGTGATGGCCCTGACGGCACTGGCCCCGGACCGTATTAGCGGCCTGGTGGTAATTGACGTCGCGCCCGTGGATTATGACGTCCGTCGTCACGACGAGATTTTTGCCGCCATTAATGCGGTCACAGAAGCGGGTGTCGCGACACGCCAACAGGCGGCTGCCGTCATGCGTGAGCATCTTGATGAAGAAGGCGTCGTGCAGTTCCTGCTGAAGTCGTTTGTTGACGGGCAATGGCGTTTTAACGTGCCGGTGCTCTGGGACCAGTACAACAACATCGTGGGCTGGAAAACCGTCCCCGCCTGGCCGCACCCTACCCTCTTTATTCGCGGCGGAAACTCACCTTACGTAACCGACGCGTACCGCGACACGCTGCTGGCCCAATTCCCGCAGGCTCGCGCCCACGTTATTGCCGGTGCCGGGCACTGGGTGCATGCGGAAAAACCTGACGCCGTGCTGCGCGCCATTCGCCGCTATCTTGCTGATACTGCAAATTGATTAAAAAGAGAGCGACTGGAAGGCTGCAGGCGTCCAGTCGTTGGCGTGCCGTTTTTGGTGATGTATGATGGCGCGCTTATCGCCCGGGCATTAGCAGGGCGGCGTGTTTCCCCCGAAGTCTCAGAATCATGGCCAAAGAACAAACGGACCGTACGACACTAGATCTGTTCGCGAATGAGCGTCGCCCGGGACGACCCAAGACGAATCCGCTTTCGCGCGATGAACAGCTGCGTATCAATAAACGCAACCAGCTTAAACGCGATAAAAATCGTGGGCTTAAGCGTGTCGAACTGAAGCTTAACGCCGACGCCGTCGATGCGCTGAACGAGCTGGCCGACGCGCGAAATATCAGCCGCAGTGAACTCATTGAAGAGATGTTGATCGCTCAGCTTGAAACGTTACGCGGCCAGGCATAAGTCTGAAAATCCCCTTTATCGCCCTTTTCATGTAGCACAGAGTGCAGTCCTGCGCGATAGCTGTTTCCGCAGGGTTGCCAGTTCTGCTATTATTGCCCTTATCCGTGGCCGAATTGCGCCACCATACTATTAAGTTTCAAGAGGTTATTTTACTCATGGCAATCATCGGCATTTTCTTTGGCAGTGATACCGGCAATACCGAAAATATCGCAAAAAACATTCAAAAACAGCTCGGTAAAGACGTTGCTGATGTGCATGACATCGCCAAGAGCAGCAAAGAAGATCTGGAAGGCTATGACATTTTGCTGCTGGGTATCCCAACCTGGTACTACGGTGAAGCCCAGTGCGACTGGGATGATTTCTTCCCGACGCTGGAAGAAGTCGACTTCAACGGTAAGCTGGTCGCCCTGTTTGGCTGTGGCGATCAGGAAGACTACGCCGAATACTTCTGTGACGCGCTGGGCACCATCCGCGACATCATTGAGCCGAATGGCGCGGTTATTGTAGGCCACTGGCCGACCGCCGGTTACCACTTCGAAGCGTCTAAAGGCCTGGCCGATGACGATCACTTCGTGGGTCTGGCCATCGACGAAGACCGTCAGCCAGAACTGACCGCCGAGCGTGTTGAGAAGTGGGTGAAGCAGATCCGTGAAGAACTGCACCTGGACGATATTCTGAACGCCTGATTATTTCGCGGCGCAACTGCGGTTGCGCCCATGCCCCAGGTCAAACCGATTAAATTAATCGCTACAATCTTTTAACTTTTTCGCCCAGACCTGTACAATGTCTCCCTGATAAAATGTGGTTTTCCATTGAGCAAGTTTGTTGGTGATACCCCATTTTTATAAGCATATTTTGCCTGAGACTTGCAGTTTTCATTTAGCCATGGCAGTTCTATAATGAGACGCATTATCCCAGGTGCATTTTCTGTCACTTCCTACAGAAGTGAATCGTTTAGCAACAGGACAGATTCCGCATGACTGACAACAATACCGCATTAAAGAAGGCTGGCCTGAAAGTTACGCTTCCTCGGTTAAAAATCCTTGAAGTGCTTCAGGGTCCAGACAATCACCATGTCAGTGCGGAAGACCTTTATAAACGTCTTATCGACATGGGTGAAGAGATTGGGCTGGCTACCGTCTATCGCGTGCTGAACCAGTTTGATGACGCGGGCATTGTTACCCGTCATAATTTCGAAGGCGGTAAATCTGTTTTCGAACTGACCCAGCAGCAGCACCACGATCACCTGATCTGCCTCGATTGCGGCAAGGTCATTGAATTCAGCGATGATTCCATCGAATCACGCCAGCGTGAAATCGCCGCGCGTCATGGCATCCGCCTGACCAACCACAGCCTGTACCTTTACGGTCATTGTGCTGAAGGCGATTGCCGCGAAGACGACCACGCGCACGACGCGAAATAAACAAGTGTTCATACTCTGAGCCAGCCGTAAGGTTGGCTTTTTTTTGCCTAAAAAAATGCCCGGTGGCGCAGCGCCACCGGGCATGATAACAGCGAGTTACTTACTGTTATTGCTTCGAATTTCTTTCCAAATCTGGTCGCAACGCTTCGCCACTTCCTGATCGTTACCGGTTTTACGCGCCTGGATACAGGCCTGGTAATCCATTACGCGGACATTTTCCTGCGTCGCGAACTGCTCATGCGCTTTCTCTTTCTTCAGCACGTTTAGCACGCTCTGACAGGCTTCAATTTTCTCCGGCGATCCTTCCGCAGTATTAATGCAGGCGCTATACGCCTCCTTCAGGCGGGAGTCCTCTTTTGGTGCCTGAGTCTGAGCACACGCCACCAGCCCTGATGCCAGCAACGCGACGACTACGATTTTTTTCATCATATACAGTCTCCATACCGGCGGGACTCAGCCCGCCGGTGCGTTTATCAGAAGATGGTGAATGGGGCGATAACCATGAATTTCACGTCACGTTCATCCTGGAAAATGTTGCCGTAACCGCCCGCATAGCTCGGGATATCGGAGTGATTGTCATACTGGGTGAAGTGCAGTTTGAACATCGTGCCTTTCGCGCGGCCATCCTGCAGGGTATAGATTGCATCCAGGCTGTAGGAAGACTCTTTCAGGCGATAGTTGGGATCGTAGTATGCGTCCGGTGTTGCCATATCGGCAGGTTTTGCGTCCCAGGCGTAAGCGTAAGAAGCGCCCACCGCCCAGCCAGGCAGGTTCCAGTTTTTCAGGTCGTACATTGCACCGAAGAAGACCGCTTTCTCGCCGTCGGCGTTGAAGTCTGAGCGGTTATCCCACCAGATATCAAGACGGCCGTTGGAGGAGGCGTAGGTCGGAGTCATACGCTGCAGGAAGTAGCCCTGCTGCCCTTCCGCCTTCACCCATGTGCCTTCCAGACGCAAATCAACCTGACCAACCTTGTAGCCGAAGGTGAGTGCCTGCAGCCACGCGGTGCCGTCATAAATGTCATTGACCCCACCGTTACTGACTTTATCGCGCGTACCGTAGAACTGGTAGCTGGTACTCAGCGGGCTACCCGCGACATCAAACTTATAGCTGGCCTTGGCAAAGTACTGATCGATATAGCCTTGTGCCTGACCAAATGCCGCTTCAAGCACCAGATCGTTTTTGAAGTCGTATTTCGCGCCCAGCGAGTGCAGGTAATCGACTTTGGTTTTTTTATCGTTCTGGTAGAACTTGTCCATCTCGATGTGCCAAGGCGCTTTGTACTCGTTGGTCCACATATAGGAGAAGCTCAACGCACCCGCATCACCGTAGTCAAAATTAGCCCCCGCTTCCGCACCCTGATAGGTACCCGGCATAAAGCTCCAGTGTGGCGCTAACAGAGTCTGGCCAGTTGGCTGAATATAACCGCCGCGCGCCCATACCGGACCGTATTTAAATTTCGCCGCGGCTTTGTAAAGGCTTATACCGCTCTTATCCCCGGACCAGTCTTCATCATAGGCTTTGTTGCTGGAGGAGAAGGCGATTTCGTTCGGGTGGCCGCTGTCACCGTTTTCCGCCATTTCAATCGCGGTGAACGCAGCAATATCCAGACCGAACATATCCGCGGCATAGCCTGACTGGAAGTCCAGGTTGGCGTTCCAGGTGGAGTGAGAAAGGTTGGTTTTGTATTTATCTTCAGTGACGTCTTTACGGTCACGCTCACGCTGCCAGTAATAAATACCGCCCGTGAGGGTAGAATCTTCGATGAAACCCGCTGCTTTTGCCTCTGGCGCAATCACCAGGCCCGACATTGCTGTCACACCGGCAATAGCCAGCGCCAGCGCACTACGTTTGCCACTGAACGTACGCATAGATTATTCCTCTTTGACGAATTAAAACGCCTGAAACGGCGTAAATAAAAAAGACCAAATGGTCAGGGGTAGTTTTAAATACCCTCGAATTAACTACCGTCTTTAGGTTATTTTTCGCGACGCGAATTATCAATGCTTTTTAGCGGACAAAAGTCAGGATTATGACGAAGTGCACATAATTGGTAGTGCTTTGTAACATTTACGGGAAGGCGAGGAATGACGGGGAATTATCAGGTATTTCAGTGGGTAGACGTGGAATCTTTTTCCATTTATGTAACATTTTTGATTTTCGCAATGGCACAAACTTTTTTTTAAAAAATAAGTAGCACCTCATTGACCTGATATTTTCATGACGCCTCTTTAAGCCCTGGCTTAATACTCTGATCGTTAAATAAAAAAACGCCGCACAGTGCGGCGTTTGTCTCTCATTGACCAGAGCAGCAATATTATTCGCCGATCTTCGTCCAGGTATCACGCAGACCTACAGTACGGTTAAATACTGGTTTTTCCGCGGTGCTGTAACGGCTGTCCAGGCAGAAGTAACCTTCACGTTCGAACTGGAACGCTTTGCCCGCTTCAGCGGCTTTCAGAGAAGGCTCCGCATAACCCTGCTTGATCACCAGCGATTCCGGGTTGATGGTCGCCAGGAAGTCTTCCGCCGCCCCCGGGTTAGGAACGCTGAACAGACGATCGTACAGACGAATTTCTACCGGCAGCGCGTGGGATGCGCTCACCCAGTGGATAACGCCCTTCACTTTACGGCCGTCAGCAGGATCTTTGCTCAGCGTTTCAGCGTCATAAGAACAGAAGATGGTGGTGATATTCCCTTCCGCATCTTTTTCTACGCGCTCGGCTTTGATGACGTAAGCATTACGCAGACGCACTTCTTTACCCAGCACCAGACGCTTGTACTGCTTGTTGGCTTCTTCGCGGAAGTCAGCGCGGTCAATCCAGATCTCGCCGCTGAACGGCACGTCACGGATTCCCATTTCCGGTTTGTTCGGATGGTTAGGCATGGAGACCAGCTCGCTTTCACCCTGCGGATAGTTTTCGATGACCAGTTTCACCGGGTCGATAACCGCCATCGCGCGCGGGGCGTTTTCGTTGAGATCTTCACGAATGCAGGATTCCAGGGAAGCCATCTCAATGGTGTTATCCTGCTTGGTCACGCCGATACGTTTGCAGAACTCACGAATAGACGCGGCAGTGTAACCACGACGACGCAGACCAGAAATGGTAGGCATACGCGGGTCATCCCAGCCCTCAACGTGCTTGTCGGTCACCAGCAGGTTCAGCTTACGCTTGGACATCACGGTGTATTCCAGATTCAGACGAGAGAACTCGTACTGGCGCGGATGCACAGGAATGTTGATGTTATCCAGCACCCAGTCGTACAGACGACGGTTGTCCTGGAACTCCAGCGTACACAGGGAGTGCGTAATACCTTCCAGCGCATCGCTGATGCAGTGGGTAAAGTCGTACATCGGGTAGATGCACCACTTGTTACCGGTCTGGTGGTGTTCTGCGAACTTGATACGGTACAGCACCGGATCGCGCATCACGATGAACGGAGACGCCATATCGATTTTGGCACGCAGGCACGCTTTGCCTTCTTCGAAGCCGCCGGCACGCATTTTTTCAAACAGCGCCAGGTTCTCTTCCACGCTGCGATCGCGGAACGGGCTGTTTTTGCCCGGCGCGGTCAGCGTACCGCGGTATTCGCGGATTTCGTCAGCAGACAGTTCGTCGACATACGCCAGACCTTTATTGATCAGTTCTACCGCATAGGCGTACAGCTGATCGAAATAGTCAGAGGAGTAGCAGATATCGCCAGACCAGTTGAAGCCCAGCCACTGCACGTCGTTCTTAATGGACTCAACGTATTCGATGTCTTCTTTTACTGGGTTGGTGTCATCGAAACGCAGGTTGCACTGGCCCTGGTAGTCCTGGGCAATGCCAAAGTTCAGGCAGATAGATTTTGCATGCCCGATGTGCAGGTAGCCGTTCGGCTCCGGCGGGAAACGGGTATGGATTGTGGTGTGCTTACCACTGGCCAGATCTTCATCGATGATCTGACGAATAAAGTTACTCGGGCGGGCTTCTGCCTCACTCATCGTGGATTCCTCAAAGCGTAAACAACGTATAACGGCGTATGATCTTATAAGCCGGACGTAGTGACAACCCTTAAAACGTCTCTGAAGAAAATAATGGGGGCATTTGCTGCAAAAAAAAGCGGCGGAGGATATCCCCCGCCGCTTAAGGCATGACTCTACTCAGGAGCGATTACTTGCCTTTAATCTCATATAGCGGTGTTTGACCCGCAACAACCTGACCTTTCGCCTGGATGACCAGACCGCTGAAGTCGTCAATGTTGCTGCAAACCACCGGGCTTATCATGGAGCGCGCGTTGGCGTTCAGGAAGTCCAGATCCATTTCCAGAATCGGCTGCCCTGCCACCACTTCAGCGCCCTCTTCCACCAGGCGAGTAAAGCCCTGACCGTTCAGCGCAACGGTATCGATACCCATATGGACAACGATCTCCGCACCATTTTCGGTTTCGAGGCAGAACGCGTGGTTGGTGTTGAAGATTTTCACGATGGTACCGGCCGCCGGAGACACAACGGTTTTTTCCGTTGGTTTCACCGCCACACCGTCACCGACCGCTTTGCTGGCGAAGGCTTCGTCAGGCACTTGCTCAATCGCAACGACTTCACCGGTTACCGGTGAAACCAGCGCGGCTACCGTTTTGGCGTTAGGTACTGCCTGCGGTTTTGCAGCCGCTGGCGCGGCGGCAGGTGCGGCAGAAGCTTCTGCTGCGGCTACCGGACCGGTGGTTTTCATGGCGTTAGCAATTTTCTCTGCCACGAAGCCAACGATAATCTGCACGCTGGTTTTGTTCAGGCGGATAACACCGGAAGCACCCAGACGTTTGGCCAGCGCTTCGTTCACCAGGGAAGAATCTTTCACGTTCAGACGCAGACGGGTGATACAGGCGTCGATACCGGTCAGGTTGTCAGAACCGCCAACAGCGGCGATGTACTGACGCGCCAGACCTGAAACGTCCTGATCCTGAGCACCGCTCACGTTCACATCCTGACCATCCGCTTCGCTACCGGCCACGGCCAGTTCGCGACCCGGGGTCATCAGGTTGAATTTGGTGATAGTGAAACGGAACACCATGTAGTAGATCGCGAAGAACACCAGACCTTGTGGAATCAGCATCCACCAGTGGGTTGCCAGCGGGTTACGGGAAGAAAGCACCATATCCACCAGACCCGCACTGAAGCCGAAACCGGCAATCCAGTGCATGCTGGCAGCGATAAACACGGAGATACCGGTCAGCACAGCGTGGATCACATACAGAACTGGCGCCACGAACATGAAGGAGAACTCCAGCGGCTCGGTGATACCGGTGAAGAAGGCCGCGAACGCCCCCGCCATCATGATACCCAGCACTTTCGCTTTGTTCTCTGGACGCGCGCAGTGGTAGATAGCCAGCGCAGCTCCCGGCAGACCAAACATCATGATCGGGAAGAAGCCAGCCTGGTAACGACCGGTGATACCGACAACCGCTTTACCTGCTTCGATGGACTGTGCGCCACCCAGGAAGTTAGGAATATCGTTAATACCGGCAACATCGAACCAGAATACAGAGTTCAGCGCGTGGTGCAGACCGACCGGGATCAGCAGACGGTTAAAGAACGCGTACACGCCCGCACCGACAGAACCCAGTTTCTGGATGTGCTCACCGAAGTTCACCAGACCGTCGAAGATCATCGGCCAGACGTACATCATGATGAACGCAACAACGATCATCACAAACGAGGTCAGGATGGGGACCAGACGGCGGCCGCTAAAGAAGGAGAGCGCTTTTGGCAGCTCTACGCTGCTGAAGCGGTTATACAGTTCAGCGGAGATGATACCCACAAGGATACCGACAAACTGGTTACTGATCTTACCAAATGCCGCCGGAACCTGGTCCGCCGGGATTTTTTGGATCATGGCCACCGCTGCCGGTGAGCAGAGAGTGGTTAACACAAGGAAACCGACAAAACCGGTCAGCGCAGCGGCGCCGTCTTTGTCTTTGGACATACCATAAGCCACACCAATAGCAAACAACACGGACATGTTGTCGATAATGGCAGAGCCCGACTTGATAAAGAACGCCGCCAGCGCGCTGGTATTACCCCAGCCGTTGGGGTCGATCCAGTAGCCGACACCCATCAGGATGGCTGCGGCAGGCAGCGTGGCGACCGGCACCATCAGTGCGCGACCAACCTTTTGTAAATAACCTAGAATACTCACTTTCTTCCCCCTATGAGACCCCGTTTAAGGCATGTTCTCAGCTCTGTTTTTTTATTGTGTCACGAACTATAGATACAGTTGATGATTCACTGGCATTGTGAGTGTGTGAAAAATTAATTCGTATCGCAAATTAAACGCGTACTTTTTGTGATTTTTGTCACCAAATATCGTTATTCACCCTCCCTTATACTGGCTAACAGCGAAAACTTATTTTATCATTCAAAAAATCAAGACGGATTGATCCGGCCTGAAAGTTTCCAGGTTACGCTTAAGTATCAGGTTCCGATAGCCATCCGCCCACTCTTCTACTTTAACTCTCGAGGTGAACAATGAGACTGATTCCCCTGGCAACTGCTGAACAAGTTGGTAAATGGGCCGCTCGCCATATCGTAAACCGCATTAACGCATTCAAGCCGACTGCCGATCGTCCTTTCGTTCTTGGACTTCCAACAGGCGGCACGCCGCTGACAGCCTATAAGGCGCTGGTTGAGATGCATAAAGCAGGCCAGGTTAGCTTCAAACATGTTGTCACCTTCAATATGGATGAATACGTTGGCTTACCGAAAGACCACCCGGAAAGCTACCATAGCTTTATGCACCGCAATTTCTTTGATCACGTTGATATTCCATCTGAAAATATTAACCTGCTGAATGGAAACGCGCCGGATATTGACGCAGAATGCCGTCAGTATGAAGAAAAAATCCGTTCTTACGGTAAGATCCACCTGTTCATGGGTGGTGTAGGTAATGATGGTCATATCGCGTTTAACGAACCAGCGTCATCTCTGGCTTCCCGCACCCGTATTAAAACGCTGACCCATGACACGCGCGTGGCAAACTCCCGCTTCTTTGACGGCGATGTTAACCAGGTTCCAAAATACGCCCTGACCGTAGGCGTAGGCACCCTGCTGGATGCCGAAGAAGTGATGATTCTGGTGCTGGGCGGCGTGAAAGCGCAGGCGCTCCAGGCTGCCGTTGAAGGCAACGTTAACCATATGTGGACCATCAGCTGCCTGCAGCTGCATCCGAAATCCGTCATCGTCTGTGACGAACCGTCCACGATGGAGCTGAAGGTAAAAACGCTGAAATACTTCAACGAGTTAGAAGCCGAGAATATTAAAGGTCTGTAATTGAATAACCGCCTCTTCATCAGGAGGCGGCCGCTTTTTTTAACCGGGGGTCGTTATGTACGCTTTAACCCACGGTCGGATTTATACCGGCCATGAAATTCTGGATGACCATGCGATTGTTATCGCTGATGGCCTGATTGAACGTGTTTGCCCGCTGGCAGAACTGCCGCCGGAGATTGAACAGCGCTCACTCAATGGAGCAGTAATCTCCCCCGGTTTCATCGACGTTCAGCTCAACGGCTGCGGCGGTGTGCAATTCAATGATACCGCCGAAGCGGTAACGGTCGAAACGCTGGAGATCATGCAGAAAGCCAATGAGAAATCGGGCTGCACCAGCTATCTGCCAACGCTCATCACCAGCAGTGATGACCTCATGAAGCAGGGTATCCGTGTGATGCGTGAATATCTTGCCAAACATCCTAATCAGGCGCTGGGTCTGCACCTTGAAGGGCCATGGCTGAACATGGTCAAGAAAGGAACGCATAACCCGAATTACGTGCGTAAGCCTGATGCGGAGCTGGTTGACTACATGTGTGCCAACGCCGATGTGATCACCAAAGTGACGCTGGCACCTGAAATGACGGGTACGGATGTCATCAGCAAACTTGCTGCCGCCGGGATTATCGTTTCAGCCGGTCACTCAAACGCGACGCTGAAAGAAGCGAAAGCCGGTTTCCGCGCGGGCATTACCTTCGCGACGCACCTTTACAACGCCATGCCGTATATCACAGGCCGTGAACCGGGTCTGGTCGGGGCGATTCTGGATGAGCCAGACGTCTACTGCGGTATTATTGCTGACGGCTTACACGTTGATTACACCAACATTCGCAATGCTAAGCGGCTGAAAGGTGACAAGCTTTGTCTGGTGACGGATGCCACTGCACCGGCAGGTGCAAATATTGAGCAGTTCATTTTTGCCGGTAAAACAATATACTACCGCAATGGACTGTGTGTTGATGAAAACGGTACGCTGAGTGGTTCCTCTTTGACCATGATTGAAGGGGTGCGTAACCTGGTTGAGCATTGCGGGATTGCGCTTGAGGAAGTCCTGCGTATGGCAACCCTTTATCCGGCTCGCGCAATGGGCGTGGATAAACAGCTCGGCGGAATTGCACCAGGTATGGTTGCAAACCTGACGGCATTCACACACGATTATAAAATTATTAAGACCATCGTTAATGGTAACGAGGTCGTCACTGAGTAAGTAAAAGTATGACACCTGGCGGACAAGCTCAAATCGGTAATGTCGATCTCGTTAAACAACTTAACAGTGCGGCGGTATATCGCCTGATTGACCAACACGGCCCCATCTCGCGAATTCAGATAGCCGAACAAAGCCAGCTTGCACCCGCCAGCGTGACAAAAATTACCCGCCAGCTTATTGAGCGCGGTCTGATCAAAGAAGTCGATCAGCAGGCCTCCACCGGAGGCCGTCGCGCCATCTCCATTATTACTGAAACCCGTAATTTTCAGGCAATTGGCGTCCGTCTGGGCCGTCATGACACCACGCTCACGCTATACGATCTGAGCAGTAAAGCCATCGCGGAAGAGCACTACCCTCTTCCGGAGCGCACCCAGGAGACGCTGGAGCATGCGCTGCTGAATACCATCGCGCAGTTTATTGAAAGCTGTCAGCGCAAGATCCGCGAACTCATCGCTATCTCCGTAATTCTGCCCGGCCTGGTCGACCCGGAAAGCGGCGTGATCCGCTATATGCCGCACATTCCGGTTGAAAACTGGGGGCTGGTCGATGCGCTGGAAAAGCGTTTTAAAGTGACCTGCTTTGTGGGCCACGATATTCGCTCGCTGGCGCTGGCGGAGCACTACTTTGGTGCGAGTCAGGACTGTGAAGACTCTATTCTGGTGCGCGTTCACCGCGGAACGGGCGCGGGCATAATCTCTAACGGCCGTATTTTTATTGGTCGCAACGGTAACGTCGGTGAGATTGGCCACATTCAGGTTGAGCCCCTTGGGGAGCGCTGCCACTGCGGCAATTTCGGCTGTCTTGAAACCATCGCCGCCAACACGGCCATCGAGCAGCGCGTCCGCCATCTGCTTGAACAGGGTTACCAAAGCCGCGTCACGCTGGACGACTGCAAAATAGGCACCATCTGCAAAGCCGCTAATAAAGGCGACGCGCTGGCCTGTGAAGTAATCGAGCAGGTGGGGCGCCATCTGGGGAAAACTATCGCCATCGCCATTAACCTGTTTAACCCACAAAAAGTGGTGATCGCCGGTGAAATTGTGGAAGCGGAAAAGGTGCTGCTCCCCGCGATTGAAGGCTGTATTAACACCCAGGCGCTGAAAGCATTCCGCCAGAATCTTCCGGTGGTTCGTTCAAAGCTTGACCATCGCTCGGCGATTGGCGCGTTCGCGCTGGTCAAACGCGCCATGCTCAACGGAATTCTGCTGCAGCATTTGCTGGAAAGTTGATCGGACCTTATAGTAACGCCTTCTTTTTTTAATGTCGGACTGTCCATGACCATTAAGAATGTAATTTGTGATATCGACGGCGTGCTGATGCACGACAACGTTGCCGTGCCGGGTGCTGCGGAGTTTCTTCACCGCATCATCGACAAAGGAATGCCTCTGGTTCTTCTCACGAACTACCCTTCTCAGACCGGTCAGGATCTGGCAAACCGTTTTGCCACGGCAGGTGTCGACGTCCCGGACAGCGTGTTTTATACCTCGGCGATGGCCACGGCGGATTTTCTGAAGCGTCAGGAAGGGAAAAAAGCCTACGTGGTGGGTGAAGGTGCGCTGATCCATGAGCTATACAAAGCGGGCTTTACCATCACCGACGTCAACCCGGACTTTGTAATTGTTGGCGAAACGCGATCCTTTAACTGGGAGATGATGCATAAAGCTGCATACTTTGTCGCCAGCGGTGCGCGCTTTATCGCTACCAATCCGGATACCCACGGCCGCGGTTTTTATCCGGCCTGCGGCGCGCTGTGTGCCGGTATCGAAAAAATCTCTGGTCGTCAGCCGTTCGTTGTCGGGAAACCGAGCCCGTGGATCATTCGTGCCGCACTGAACAAAATGCAGGCCCACTCTGAAGAAACCGTTATTGTCGGCGACAACCTGCGCACCGATATTCTGGCCGGTTTCCAGGCGGGTCTGGAGACGATTCTGGTCCTCTCTGGCGTCTCTCAGCTTGATGACATTGATTCGATGCCGTTCCGGCCAAGCTGGATTTACCCCTCCGTCGACGAAATCGACATTATCTGATTCCGAACCACGCCTCAGGGCGTGGTTTTTTATTTTCTCGCCTGTAAAACACAATCGCATCTAACGGAAAAGCACTTTCATTGCATAATCATCAATAAAAGTGCTCACGACATACGCATTTTTCACAGATCGGCAACCGCCATTGCACTATTTCCGTTTTCACCCGTAAAACGCTTGCGCGCCCTGCCCCTTTGCGGCATTTTCATAAGCAAGCAACATTACAAAGCAACAGGGTTAACGGAGAAGGTTATGTGTTCAATTTTTGGCGTACTGGATATTAAAACTGACGCAGGCGAACTGCGTAAAAAGGCACTCGAACTGTCCCGCCTGATGCGCCATCGCGGACCGGACTGGTCAGGCGTTTACGCCAGTGACAAAGCGATTCTGGCTCACGAACGTCTGTCTATTGTTGACGTCAACGCCGGTGCACAGCCGCTGTATAACGAGAAAAAAACGCACGCGCTGGCTGTCAACGGTGAGATCTACAACCACCAGGCGCTGCGCGCCGAATACGGCGACCGCTACGCGTTCCAGACCGGTTCTGACTGTGAAGTGATCCTGGCGCTGTATCAGGAGAAAGGGCCTGAGTTCCTGGACGACCTGCAGGGTATGTTCGCCTTCGCGCTGTACGACAGCGAAAAAGACGCTTACCTGATTGGCCGCGACCATATCGGCATTATCCCGCTGTACATGGGCCACGATGAGCATGGCAACTTCTACGTTGCTTCTGAAATGAAAGCCCTGGTACCGGTCTGCCGCACCATCAAAGAGTTCCCGGCAGGCAGCTACCTGTGGAGCAAAGACGGCGAGATCCGTCAATATTATCAGCGTGACTGGTTCGACTACGACGCGGTAAAAGACAACGTCACGGACAAAGCCGAGCTACGTCAGGCGCTGGAAGATTCCGTGAAAAGCCACCTGATGTCCGACGTGCCTTACGGCGTGCTGCTCTCCGGCGGTCTGGACTCCTCCGTGATCTCCGCGATCACCAAGAAATTCGCGGCCCGTCGCGTGGAAGATCAGGAGCGCTCAGAAGCCTGGTGGCCACAGCTGCACTCCTTTGCCGTGGGCCTGGAAGGCGCACCTGACCTGAAAGCCGCGCAGGAAGTGGCAAACCACCTCGGCACCGTGCACCATGAAATTCACTTCACCGTGCAGGAAGGTCTGGATGCGATCCGCGATGTGATCTATCACATTGAAACCTATGACGTGACCACCATCCGCGCCTCGACCCCGATGTACCTGATGTCACGTAAGATCAAAGCGATGGGCATCAAGATGGTGCTCTCCGGTGAAGGTTCTGACGAAGTGTTTGGCGGCTACCTGTACTTCCACAAAGCGCCGAATGCCAAAGAGCTGCACGAAGAGACCGTGCGTAAACTGCAGGCGCTGCACATGTTCGACTGTGCGCGTGCCAACAAAGCGATGTCCGCCTGGGGCGTGGAAGCGCGCGTGCCGTTCCTGGATAAGAAATTCCTCGACGTGGCGATGCGCATCAACCCGCAGGACAAGATGTGCGGCAACGGCAAAATGGAAAAACATATCCTGCGTGAATGTTTTGAATCCTACCTGCCGGCGAGCGTGGCGTGGCGTCAGAAAGAGCAGTTCTCTGATGGCGTAGGTTATAGCTGGATCGACACCCTGAAAGAGGTCGCGGCGAAACAGGTTTCTGACCAACAGCTGGAAACCGCAAGCTTCCGCTTCCCGTACAACACGCCGGGTTCGAAAGAAGCATATCTCTACCGTGAAATTTTTGAAGAATTGTTCCCGGTACCGAGCGCTGCGGAGTGTGTGCCGGGTGGCCCGTCCGTCGCCTGCTCGTCTGCCAAAGCGATCGAATGGGATGAATCGTTCAAATCCATGAACGATCCGTCAGGACGTGCGGTAGGCGTTCACCAGTCAGCCTACAAATAATCGCGTATTTCATCATCAGGCCCTGCGGGGCCTGATTTTTTTTGCCCCGCTTTTGCACAGCTAAAAACGATTAATAACCAATAATTGCCGAATATTCGGTCACGCTGTTCGCAACCTAACCAAACAGTCACATTCCGGCTATTTTCGTTGAAAAAGGTGTTGACGCTGCAAGGGTCTATACGCATAATGCGCCCCGCAACGCCGATAAGGTAACGCGAAAAAAGATGGCTACGTAGCTCAGTTGGTTAGAGCACATCACTCATAATGATGGGGTCACAGGTTCGAATCCCGTCGTAGCCACCATCTTTTTTGCGGGAGTGGCGAAATTGGTAGACGCACCAGATTTAGGTTCTGGCGCCGCAAGGTGTGCGAGTTCAAGTCTCGCCTCCCGCACCATTCCCGGGTAAGCGTTGCACGGATGGGGTATCGCCAAGCGGTAAGGCACCGGTTTTTGATACCGGCATTCCCTGGTTCGAATCCAGGTACCCCAGCCATATTTCTTCGATTTTGCGGTTCTCCGCGGTATTGGGGTATCGCCAAGCGGTAAGGCACCGGTTTTTGATACCGGCATTCCCTGGTTCGAATCCAGGTACCCCAGCCATCGAAGATTGCAGTACTGGCTACGTAGCTCAGTTGGTTAGAGCACATCACTCATAATGATGGGGTCACAGGTTCGAATCCCGTCGTAGCCACCAAATTTAGATTATCGATGTTGTTCGGTAATGAAAAAAAATTGTTGGGGTATCGCCAAGCGGTAAGGCACCGGATTCTGATTCCGGCATTCCGAGGTTCGAATCCTCGTACCCCAGCCAATTTAAAAAAGTCGTTAAGCAGTTTGTTTAACGCAATTGGGGTGTCGCCAAGCGGTAAGGCTCTGGTTTCTGATACCAGCATTCCGGGGTTCGAATCCCTGCACCCCAGCCACTTAGTAACAAAAAAGCCCGCTCTGCGGGCTTTTTTGTTTTTGTATAGAATTGTGCGGCCTGATGCCCTCACCCTGGCCCTCTCCCACGGGGAGAGGGAAAAAGTTTAGAGTCCGAGGGCGTACTTCAGGGCCTGACGCTTCAGACCACCGGCGCGTTCCGCTGCCATCAGGCCAATATTACGCAGAATGCGCACCGGGGCTAAGTCATTGCTGAACCCGGCATAGAAAAGATCCATCCCCGACTGCATGATGAAATTGTCCGCCATGCGCCGCGTCTGGTAACGCTTTAGCACCTGATGGCTGGCCCAGTTTTCCGCGTGTCCGCGGGCGCTGCCCAGCACATCCAGTAACGCATCGACATCTCGATACCCCAGGTTCACGCCCTGCCCGGCCAGCGGATGAATGGTATGTGCCGCATCGCCCACCAGCGCCAGCCCTTCACGGGCATACTGCAAAGCGTGACGGCGCGTGAGCGGGAACGCCCCGGCGGCGACGGGCGTAACGTTGCCCAAGCGGCTCGGGAAGTGCAGGTGGATTTCCCGCTGCAATTGTTCCATTGAAAGCCCCTGCAGCTGGCGAATACGCGCCGGTTTGTCGTACCACACCAGCGACGCCCAATTATCAAACAGCGGTAAAAAGGCGTGCGGGCCGTTCGGCGTAAAGTGCTGCCAGGTGCTCTCTCCCGGCGCATTCTCGCACTCGACGGTAATCAGCATGCAGGACTGCTCATACTGCCAGGCATGAACCCCGATACCCGCCATCTGTCTGACCTGCGAGTTAGCGCCGTCCGCCCCAACGACCAGCTTCACGGCAAGTTCATCGCCGCTGTCGAGCGTCAGTAGATAGCCGCTCTCGTGAGGATGCAGTGCCTTAATCGAGGCCGGAAAACGCAGCGTCACCTTCGGATGTGTCTCCAGCGCCTGCCAGAGCGCCAGCTGGAGCACGTTGTTTTCCACCATATAACCCAGGCGCGGCAGCTTCAGCTCAGCGGCATCAAACGCAACGTGGGCATTTTCCCACTCCCAGGTTTCAAGACGGCTGTAAGGATGCGCGCGCATTGCCAGCACCGCCTCCCAGACGCCCAGCCCGCGCAGCAGATCGACGGAAGCCGCGCTGATCGCGGAAATGCGCACATCCGGTTTGCTGGCGGGATCGAAGGCCGGCGGTGCAGCCTGTTCAATTACCGTTACCTCAAATCCCTGCTGCGCCAGCCCCAGCGCCAGCGCGCCGCCGACCATACCGCCGCCGACAACGGCAACTTCGGTGTGTAGGAGTGTCATGGTCAATTTTCCTTATTGGAGAATCCCTTAAGTTTACCGGATTTTTGCGGTCCTGAGACACATAACCTTCATACTGGTCACAACCCCACCAAAGCATTACAATACGCGGCTTGCAATCCTGAGCTGAGCAAGTCGATGACTAAAAAACTCCATATAAAAACCTGGGGCTGTCAGATGAACGAATACGATTCATCCAAGATGGCCGATCTGCTGGATTCAACCCACGGATACCAGCTGACAGAAAATGTGAAAGAAGCGGACGTGCTGCTGCTGAACACCTGTTCGATTCGTGAAAAAGCGCAGGAAAAAGTCTTTCACGTGTTAGGCCGCTGGAAGCTTCTCAAGCGAAAAAATCCGGACCTGATCATCGGCGTGGGTGGCTGCGTTGCGTCGCAGGAAGGCAAGCTGATCCGCCAGAGAGCCCCGTATGTGGATATTGTCTTTGGTCCTCAGACTCTGCATCGCCTGCCCGAGATGATCAATCAGGTTCGCGGCAACCGCAGCCCGGTCGTTGACGTTAGCTTCCCGGAAATCGAAAAGTTTGACCGTCTGCCTGAGCCGCGCGCCGATGGCCCAACCGCCTTCGTCTCCATCATGGAAGGCTGCAACAAATACTGTACTTACTGCGTGGTACCGTACACCCGTGGTGAAGAGGTCAGCCGCCCGGCAGATGACATTCTGTTTGAAATCGCACAGCTTGCCGCGCAGGGCGTTCGCGAAGTGAACCTGCTGGGCCAGAACGTTAACGCCTGGCGCGGGGAAAACTACGACGGCACCACCGGCAGCTTTGCCGAACTGCTGCGTCTGGTGGCCGCGATTGACGGTATCGACCGCATTCGCTTTACCACCAGCCATCCGATGGAATTTACCGACGACATTATTGACGTCTATCGCGATACGCCAGAGCTGGTGAGCTTCCTGCACCTGCCGATTCAGTGCGGCTCTGACCGCGTGCTGAACCTGATGGGCCGCCCGCATACGGTGCTGGAGTACAAGTCCACCATCCGCAAGCTGCGTGAAGCGCGTCCGGATATCCAGATTAGCTCCGACTTTATCGTCGGCTTCCCTGGCGAAACCGCTGATGACTTCGAGCGCACCATGAAGCTCATCGGTGAAGTGAATTTTGACGTCAGCTACAGCTTCATCTTCTCTGCACGTCCTGGAACACCTGCGGCCGATATGGTTGACGATGTTCCGGAAGAAGAGAAGAAACAGCGTCTTTATATTCTGCAGGAGCGTATCCTTCAGCAGGCCAACGCCTGGAGCCGCCGCATGCTCGGCACCGTTCAGCGCATTCTGGTGGAAGGCACCTCACGCAAGAGCATTATGGAACTGTCCGGTCGTACCGAGAACAACCGCGTGGTGAACTTTGAAGGCACCCCGGATATGATCGGTAAATTCGTAGACGTCGAGATTGTCGAAGTGCTGACCAACTCGCTGCGCGCGAAGGTAGTCCGCACCGAGGACGAAATGGGCCTGCGCATTGCCGAGTCACCGGAATCCGTGATCTCGCGTACCCGTAAAGAAAACGATTCTGGCGTTGGGATTTACCAGCCTTAATCCTCATGGCCTGCCCTTCCGGCAGGCCTTGTATTTCCTCTCATCGCCCCCAATATCTTCCGCAACGCTTGCGCCTTTATTCTGTGGCGTGAATAATTTCGGTAATGACCGTTTTATTACGTCCTGTCGCAACGGACCGGTTAACCAATTAAAGAGGAACAGTTTGAACATAGATACGCGTGAAATTAGCCTTGAGCCAGCAGACAACGCTCGCCTGCTGAGCCTGTGCGGGCCGTTTGATGACAATATCAAACAACTGGAGCGACGTCTGGGTATCGAAATCAATCGTCGCGATAATCATTTCAAACTTACCGGACGCCCTATCTGCGTCAACGCCGCTGCGGATATTCTGCGTAGCCTGTATGTTGATACCGCCCCAATGCGCGGCGAAACGCAGGATATCGAACCGGAACAGATCCACCTCGCGATTAAAGAGGCGCGCGTGCTTGAGCAGAGCGCGGAGAGCGTCCCGGACTACGGCAAGGCCATTAACATCAAGACCAAACGTGGCGTCATTAAGCCGCGTACGCCAAACCAGGCGCAGTACATCGCCAATATCCTCGACCACGACATCACCTTCGGGGTGGGTCCGGCGGGGACGGGTAAAACCTATCTCGCCGTTGCCGCGGCGGTCGATGCGCTGGAGCGTCAGGAAATCCGCCGTATCCTGCTGACCCGCCCTGCCGTTGAAGCCGGTGAAAAACTGGGCTTCCTGCCAGGCGATCTGAGCCAGAAGGTCGACCCGTATCTGCGTCCTTTATACGATGCGCTGTTCGAAATGCTGGGCTTTGAGAAGGTCGAGAAGCTCATTGAACGTAACGTTATCGAAGTTGCCCCGCTCGCCTACATGCGCGGCCGTACGCTGAATGATGCGTTCATCATTCTCGATGAGAGCCAGAACACCACCATTGAACAGATGAAGATGTTCCTGACGCGTATTGGCTTTAACTCGAAAGCGGTGATTACCGGCGACGTCACTCAGATTGACCTGCCGCGCAGCACCAAATCCGGTCTGCGCCACGCCATTGAGGTGCTGGCCGAGGTCGACGAAATCAGCTTCAACTTCTTCCACAGTGAAGACGTGGTACGCCACCCGGTGGTCGCGCGTATCGTTAATGCCTATGAAGCCTGGGAAGAGGCGGATCAGAAGCGTAAGGCCGAACTGGCCGCAGAACGTAAGCGCGAAGCGCAGGAGCAAGAACAGAAATGAGTCAGGTGATCCTCGATTTACAGCTGGCCTGTGAAGACAATTCCGGCATGCCAGATGAGGCACAGTTTCAGAAATGGCTGGATGCCGTTATTCCTCAGTTTCAGGAAGAATCAGAAGTTACGATTCGCCTGGTGGATGAAGCGGAAAGCCATGAGCTTAACCTGACCTATCGCGGGAAAGATAAGCCGACCAACGTGCTCTCTTTCCCGTTCGAAGCGCCGCCGGGCATCGAGATGCCGCTGCTGGGCGATCTGATCATCTGCCGTCAGGTGGTTGAGCAGGAAGCCAAAGAGCAGCAAAAGCCGCTTGAGGCCCACTGGGCGCATATGGTGGTACACGGCAGCCTGCATCTGCTCGGCTACGATCATATTGAAGACGACGAAGCGGAAGAGATGGAGTCCCTCGAGACAGAGATAATGCTTGCTCTGGGCTATGAGGATCCGTACATTGCCGAGAAAGAATAGTCCGTCACCTGACGGACTCCCCTGCCGCCACGAAAGGACATCGCGTGGCGGTAAACGTTGAACTAACAAGAGAACCCTTAACAAACGCCATGAGCGACGACAATTCACACAGTAGCGACACGACAACCAGTAAAAAGGGATTTTTCTCCCTCATTCTGAACCAGCTTTTCCACGGCGAACCGAAAAACCGTGATGAACTGCTGGAGCTGATTCGTGATTCCGGGCAGAACGACCTTATCGACGAAGATACGCGCGAAATGCTCGAAGGGGTTATGGACATCGCCGACCAGCGCGTTCGCGATATCATGATCCCCCGCTCGCAGATGATCACCCTGAAACGTAACCAGACGCTGGACGAGTGCCTCGATGTGATCATCGAATCCGCCCACTCGCGTTTCCCGGTCATCAGCGAAGACAAAGATCACATCGAAGGGATTTTGATGGCGAAAGATCTGCTGCCGTTTATGCGCAGCGATGCCGAAGCCTTCAGCATGGAAAAAGTGTTACGCCAGGCTGTGGTTGTGCCGGAAAGTAAACGTGTGGATCGGATGCTGAAAGAGTTTCGCTCTCAGCGTTACCACATGGCGATTGTTATTGATGAATTTGGTGGCGTTTCCGGTCTGGTCACAATCGAGGATATCCTTGAGCTGATCGTGGGCGAAATCGAAGACGAGTACGACGAAGAAGAGGATATCGACTTCCGTCAGCTTAGCCGCCACACCTGGACCGTGCGCGCGCTGGCCTCCATCGAAGACTTCAACGACGCCTTCGGAACCCACTTCAGCGATGAAGAGGTCGATACCATTGGCGGGCTGGTGATGCAGGCCTTTGGCCACCTCCCGGCGCGTGGAGAGACCGTTGACATCGACGGTTACCAGTTCAAAGTAGCCATGGCCGACAGCCGACGTATTATACAGGTTCACGTCAGAACGCCGGACGACTCACCGGTGCCAAAACTGGAAGATTAATGTAAATGGCATTTGCCCCATTGCTTGAACGCCAGCGCGTCCGTTTGCTGCTGGCGCTGTTACTCGGAGCCAGCGGTACGCTGGCTTTTTCTCCTTACGATATCTGGCCCGCGGCCGTTCTCTCCCTGATGGGGCTTCAGGGTCTGACCCTGAACCGTCGTCCGGTACAGGCTGCCGCTATCGGCTACTTCTGGGGGCTGGGGCTGTTTGGCTCAGGCATCAACTGGGTTTATGTCAGCATCGCCCAGTTTGGCGGTATGCCTGGCCCGGTAAACGTCTTCCTGGTGGTACTGCTCGCCGCCTATCTCTCGCTCTATACCGGTCTGTTCGCCGGCATCCTTTCTCGCCTGTGGCCCAAAACCAACTGGCTGCGCGTCGCCATTGCCGCGCCGGTGGTCTGGCAGGTAACCGAGTTCCTGCGCGGCTGGGTGCTGACCGGCTTCCCGTGGCTGCAGTTCGGCTACAGCCAGATTGACGGCCCGCTGAAAGGCCTGGCACCGGTAATGGGTGTTGAAGCTATCAACTTCCTGCTGATGGTCGTGAGCGGCCTGCTGGTATTAGCGCTGGTCACGCGCGGCTGGAAACCGCTGGCTGTGGCGCTGGTGCTGTTTGCCCTGCCCTTCCCGCTGCGCTATATCCAGTGGTTCACGCCTGAGCCCGATCGCGCCATGCGGGTTTCCATGGTGCAGGGGAATATCCCGCAGTCCATGAAGTGGGACGAAAAAGAGCTGCTGAATACGCTGAAGATCTACGCCAACGCCACCGAAGAGGTGATGGGTAAATCGCAGCTGATTATCTGGCCGGAGTCTGCCATTCCCGATCTGGAGATCAACCAGCAGCCGTTCCTCAACATGATGAACGATCTGCTGCTGGCCCGCGGCAGCACGCTTATCACCGGGATTGTCGATGCGCGTCTGAATCAGCAGAACCGCTACGACACCTACAACACCATCATTACGCTCGGCAAAGACAGCGAATACAGCTACCACTCCACTGACCGGTACAACAAGAACCACCTGGTGCCATTTGGTGAATTTGTGCCGCTGGAATCGATTCTGCGCCCGCTGGCCCCGTTCTTTGATTTGCCGATGTCCTCCTTCAGCCGCGGACCGTACGTTCAGCCTCAGCTGCACGCGCACGGCGCTGCCCTGACGCCGGCTATCTGCTACGAAATCATTCTCGGCGAGCAGGTGCGCGATAACTTCCGCCCGGATACTGACTATCTGCTGACCATCTCCAACGATGCCTGGTTTGGTAAGTCAATTGGCCCGTGGCAGCACTTCCAGATGGCACGTATGCGCTCCCTGGAGCTGGCGCGTCCGTTACTGCGCAGCACCAACAACGGCATCACCGCCGTGATTGGTCCTCAGGGTGAAATTCAGGCGATGATCCCGCAGTTTACCCGTGAGGTACTGACCGCTAACGTCACGCCAACCACGGGACTGACGCCATACGCCCGTACCGGCAACTGGTCGCTGTGGATACTGACCGTGCTGTTCGGCTTTGGCGCAGTGCTGATGAGCCTGCGTCAGCGTCGTAAATAACCTTCCCTTCTGTTGCCGGGTGGCGCTGACGCTTACCCGGTAAATCCTCCCAAACTCCCATTCTGGCACGCCTATTGCTTTGTTTATTCAGGCAAACGCAGTTTGGCTTAACGTGCAACTTTGTCGCACCAGCGTAGATCATCGGTAGCACCGAAACGGTGCAACGGGAGATATTTGCCTCTGAATGGTGCGGCGCGCTTCGCAAAAATAAACAATAACGCAGCAAAATCTTTACATTAAGCCAGACTAAATGTTAACAAGCTTGCATAACACTGCACTCGCATTGCGCGAGATATAACAACATCACAATGGGTATCAATGCGTCTCTGGCGCTGATAAAAAAGGAGTTGGGTATGCAATTACGTAAACTGGCCACAGCAATGCTGGTTATGGGAATGTCTGCTGGCGTGGTTCACGCTGAAGATGCGCCTGCAGCAGGCAGCACTCTCGACAAGATTGCCAAAAACGGCGTCATCGTGGTCGGCCACCGTGAATCATCTGTCCCGTTCTCATACTACGACAACACGCAAAAAGTCGTGGGTTATTCACAGGATTACTCCAACGCTATCGTTGAAGCCGTGAAGAAAAAGCTGAACAAACCTGACCTGCAGGTGAAGCTGATCCCTATCACTTCACAAAACCGTATTCCACTGTTGCAAAACGGCACCTTTGACTTCGAGTGTGGCTCCACCACCAACAACCTCGAGCGTCAGAAGCAGGCTGCCTTCTCTGACACCATCTTTGTTGTAGGCACCCGCCTGCTGACGAAGAAAGGCGGTGAGATTAAAGACTTCGCTGACCTGAAAGGCAAAGCGGTTGTTGTCACCTCCGGTACCACGTCAGAAGTGCTGCTGCACAAGCTGAACGACGAGAAAAAAATGGATATGCGCATCATCAGCGCGAAAGACCATGGCGACTCCTTCCGTACCCTGGAAAGCGGTCGTGCCGTCGCGTTTATGATGGATGACGCCCTGCTGGCGGGTGAACGTGCGAAAGCGAAAAAACCAGACAACTGGGATATCGTCGGCACCGCGCAGTCGAAAGAAGCCTACGGCTGTATGCTGCGTAAAGACGATCCGCAGTTCAAAAAGCTGATCGATGACACCATCGCTCAGGTGCAGACCTCCGGCGAAGCGGAAAAATGGTTCGACAAATGGTTCAAGAACCCGATTCCACCTAAAAACCTGAACATGAATTTTGAACTGTCTGACGACATGAAAGCGCTGTTCAAATCTCCAAATGACAAGGCTCTTAACTAATTAGAACAACAGGGGCGGGATCTCTTGCCCTCTCGATTGTCGGGAAGCATGGACAGACTATACGTTGAGTGGTCGTTCCCCACTCAGCGCGAAAAATGAGCTTCTCACCAATCTTCGAGGGTAGCGCTGCTACCCTTTTTTTTCTGGAGTTTATTATGTCAATCGACTGGAACTGGGGCATATTTCTGCAACAAGCCCCGTTCGGCAACACCACCTATCTTGGCTGGCTGTGGAGCGGCTTTCAGGTCACCGTGGCATTATCGATAACGGCGTGGATCATCGCGTTTCTTGTCGGTTCTTTGTTCGGTATTCTGCGCACCGTCCCTAACCGTTTTCTTTCAACACTCGGCACCCTGTATGTGGAACTGTTCCGTAACGTTCCGCTGATCGTGCAATTCTTTACCTGGTATCTGGTTATCCCGGAACTACTGCCGGAAAATATTGGCATGTGGTTCAAGTCGGAACTGGATCCGAACGTACAGTTCTTTGTCTCCTCCATGATGTGTCTGGGGCTGTTTACCGCTGCGCGCGTTTGCGAGCAGGTGCGTGCCGCCATTCAGTCATTACCCCGTGGACAAAAAAATGCGGGTCTGGCGATGGGATTAACCCTGCCACAAACCTACCGCTACGTGCTGCTGCCTAACGCCTACCGCGTCATCGTTCCGCCGATGACCTCCGAGATGATGAACCTGGTGAAAAACTCGGCCATCGCCTCGACCATCGGCCTGGTCGATATGGCTGCGCAGGCGGGCAAGCTGCTGGATTACTCCGCTCACGCGTGGGAATCCTTCACCGCGATCACGCTCGCCTATGTTCTGATAAACGCTTTCATCATGCTGGTGATGAACCTGGTTGAACGCAAAATTCGCCTGCCGGGCAACATGGGGGGCAAATAATGTACGAATTTGACTGGAGTTCTATCGTTCCATCCATGCCTTACCTGCTTGATGGCCTGATGATTACCTTAAAAATCACCGTTATTGCCATCATCGTCGGTATCGTCTGGGGCACTCTGCTGGCCGTTATGCGACTGTCGAGCTTTAAGCCGCTCGCCTGGTTCGCGACCGCCTACGTTAACGTATTCCGCTCCATCCCACTGGTGATGGTGCTGCTGTGGTTTTACCTGATTGTGCCCGGCTTCCTGCAGAACGTGCTGGGGCTGTCGCCGAAAACCGATATCCGTCTGATCTCGGCGATGGTAGCGTTCTCGATGTTTGAAGCCGCTTACTATTCAGAGATTATCCGAGCGGGCATTCAGAGTATCTCCCGCGGACAGTCCAGCGCCGCGCTGGCGCTGGGGATGACGCACTGGCAGTCCATGCAGCTCATTATTCTGCCGCAGGCGTTTCGCGCCATGGTTCCACTCCTGCTGACCCAGGGTATCGTGCTGTTCCAGGATACCTCGCTGGTCTACGTTCTGAGCCTGGCAGACTTCTTCCGTACCGCGTCAACCATCGGTGAGCGTGATGGTACGCAGGTTGAGATGGTGCTCTTCGCGGGTGCGGTCTATTTTGTGATTAGTTTAAGCGCGTCGCTGTTGGTCAGCTGGCTGAAGAAAAGGACGGTATAATGATTTCCCTGAAAAATGTTTCTAAATGGTATGGGCACTTTCAGGTGCTGACCGACTGCTCCACCGAAGTGAAAAAAGGCGACGTGGTGGTAGTGTGCGGGCCGTCAGGTTCCGGTAAATCGACGCTGATCAAAACCGTCAACGGACTGGAGCCAGTGCAGCAGGGTGAGATCGTCGTCAACGGTACTAAAGTCAACGACAAGAAAACCAACCTCGCCCAGCTTCGCTCTCACGTTGGCATGGTATTCCAGCATTTTGAGCTGTTCCCTCACCTCTCTATTATTGAGAACCTGACGCTGGCGCAGGTTAAAGTGCTTAAGCGTGATAAAAAAGCGTCGCGCGAGAAAGGTCTGAAGCTCCTGGAACGCGTTGGGCTTTCTGCGCATGCCGATAAGTTCCCGGCGCAGCTTTCTGGCGGCCAACAGCAGCGTGTGGCGATCGCCCGCGCGCTGTGCATGGATCCGGTGGCGATGCTGTTTGATGAGCCCACGTCGGCGCTCGATCCGGAGATGATCAACGAAGTGCTGGACGTGATGGTCGAACTGGCACACGAAGGGATGACCATGATGGTGGTGACCCACGAAATGGGCTTCGCCCGTAAGGTGGCCAACCGCGTGATCTTTATGGACGAAGGGAAAATTGTCGAAGACTCACCGAAAGAAGAGTTCTTCGCCAACCCGAAATCCGACCGCGCCAAAGACTTCCTCGCCAAAATCCTGCACTAATCTTCCCGGTGCGCAATCTGCGGATTGCGCACTGCTTCACGCTTTAGATCTCTTTATCTATTCGGCGTCACATTGCAGCGTTAACCTTGTCACAAAATAACGCTACGTATGGAGAACGCTATGGCACAGCCTATTATTCTCGATTGCGATCCGGGTCATGATGACGCGATCGCGCTCGTCCTTGCACTTGCCTCCCCTGAACTCGACGTCAAAGCCGTCACCTCTTCTGCCGGAAACCAGACGCCGGATAAAACGCTGCGTAACGTTTTGCGTATGCTGACGTTGCTCAAGCGTACCGATATTCCCGTCGCTGGCGGAGCCCTCAAGCCCCTGATGCGTGAATTAATTATCGCGGATAACGTGCATGGTGAAAGCGGGCTGGACGGTCCGGCGCTGCCGGAGCCGGGCTTCGCGCCGCAAAACTGCACCGCCGTGGAGCTGATGGCGAAGGTGCTGCACGAGAGCATGGAACCCGTGACGCTGGTGGCTACCGGGCCGCAAACCAACGTCGCGCTGCTGCTGAACAGCCACCCTGAACTGCACAGCAAAATAGCCCGTATCGTCATCATGGGCGGGGCCATGGGGCTGGGTAACTGGACGCCTGCGGCGGAGTTCAACATCTTTGTCGACCCGGAAGCCGCTGAGATTGTCTTCCAGTCAGGCTTACCGATTGTAATGGCGGGACTGGACGTTACCCATCGCGCGCAGATTATGGCGGACGATATTGAGCGCTTCCGTTCCGTTGGTAATCCGGTCGCGAAAACCGTGGCCGAGCTGCTCGACTTCTTTATGGAGTATCACAAAGCCGAGAAGTGGGGCTTCCACGGCGCGCCCCTGCACGACCCGTGCACCATTGCCTGGCTGTTAAAGCCTGAGATATTCACCACGGTTGACCGCTGGGTTGGCGTGGAAACGCAGGGAAAATACACCCAGGGAATGACGGTGGTGGATTATTACTCGCTGACAGGGAATAAGCCGAATACTACCGTGATGGTGGACATTGACCGGGAGGCGTTTGTGGATTTGCTGGCGGAGAGACTGGACTACTATAGTGCAGCCTGATGCCCTCACCCCTACCCTCTCCCACGGGGAGAGGGAGCAAACACTAAAAACGGCAACGGGGTTGCCGTTTTGCTTTTACCTTTTGCGGCCTGATGCCCTCACCCCGGCCCTCTCCCACAGGGAGAGGGAGCAAACCTGCGCTTTACCTAGGGCTCAAACGGACGACGCTGGAACTGATCGTGGCCGCATTTCGGGCACAGCGACAGAACCTCCGGCGTATACACCGCAATATGGTGGTGGCAATTCTCGCACACCAGATTTCCGAGCCCGACCACCTCACCGCTGTGGTACACACCATGGTGGTTCAAATCCTGAAAGACCTCGCGCCACTCCAGCTGCGTTTTATCCGTAATATCGGCCAGCTCCTGCCACAGGCTCTCTTTGATCACCCGCATGAAAACGCTGTCCGTGAGCTCCTCCTGGCTCTCCTGGTAGCTGCGCGCGAACTCTTCCAGATCGCGACGCACGGCGCGCGTCACCTCTTCCACTTCGGTTCGCGTTAACTCACCCGTTTGCGACACGCGGGCACGCGCCTGCTCCACCAGCGCATCGATATCGCGCTCGCCGTTACGCAGTCGTTCCGTCAGTGTCGCCACCAGTTCGCGGTAAAATTGAGCAACCTTGTTCATCATTTTGCCTCCCGGGTAAGTAACTATTTCTAATAATAGACCTTATTTCATCGCCGCTTTGTCAGGTGAAGCACAGACCCGGTAAATTCCTGCAAAGCGCATTTGTGCGAAAGGCTGTTTTGACGCGGGCGTTTGGGCTATGCTATGCGGATCTGAATGACCACATCCATTGGCTACATTTGTAGCTGTATTGAAAACAGGACCACTGGCTGCCATGCAAGAGCAATACCGCCCGGAAGAGATAGAATCAAAAGTCCAGCAACACTGGGACGAGAAGCGCACCTTTGAAGTAACCGAAGACGAGAGCAAAGAGAAGTATTACTGCCTGTCGATGCTTCCCTATCCTTCTGGTCGACTACACATGGGCCATGTGCGTAACTACACCATTGGCGATGTGATCGCACGTTACCAGCGTATGCTGGGCAAAAACGTTCTGCAGCCTATCGGCTGGGATGCGTTCGGTCTGCCTGCGGAAGGCGCGGCGGTCAAAAACAACACCGCACCGGCCCCGTGGACATACGACAACATCGCGTACATGAAAAACCAGCTCAAAATGCTGGGCTTTGGCTATGACTGGAGCCGCGAGCTGGCAACCTGTACCCCGGAATACTACCGCTGGGAGCAGAAGTTCTTCACCGAGCTGTACAAAAAAGGCCTGGTGTATAAGAAGACCTCTGCCGTTAACTGGTGTCCGAATGACCAGACCGTTCTCGCGAACGAACAGGTTATCGATGGCTGCTGCTGGCGCTGCGACACCAAAGTTGAGCGTAAAGAGATCCCACAGTGGTTTATCAAAATCACCGCTTACGCTGATGAGCTGCTGAACGATCTGGATAATCTGGACCACTGGCCAGATACCGTGAAGACCATGCAGCGCAACTGGATCGGCCGTTCTGAAGGCGTGGAGATTACCTTCAACGTTGAGAACTACGACCAGACTCTGACTGTCTACACCACCCGTCCGGACACCTTCATGGGCGCGACCTACCTGGCCGTGGCTGCAGGTCACCCGCTGGCGCAGAAAGCGGCAGAAAACAATCCGGAACTGGCTACCTTCATCGATGAGTGCCGCAACACCAAAGTGGCCGAAGCCGACATGGCAACGATGGAGAAAAAAGGCGTTGCGACAGGCTTCTATGCTAAGCATCCACTGACTGGCGAAGCGATCCCGGTCTGGGCAGCGAACTTCGTGCTGATGGAGTACGGTACAGGCGCGGTAATGGCTGTTCCGGGCCACGATCAGCGCGACTACGAGTTTGCCACCAAATACAACCTGCCGATTAAAGCCGTTATTCTGACCGCCGATGGTTCTGAACCAGACCTGTCCGAAAACGCGCTGACTGAAAAAGGCACCCTGTTCAACTCCGGTGAATTCAGTGGTCTGAGCTTCGAAGAAGGCTTCAACGCCATCGCCGATAAGCTGGCCTCCCTTGGCGTGGGCGAGCGTAAAGTTAACTTCCGTCTGCGCGACTGGGGTGTTTCCCGTCAGCGTTACTGGGGTGCGCCAATCCCGATGGTGACGCTGGAAGATGGCACCGTGATGCCAACGCCAGAAGATCAGCTGCCGGTGATCCTGCCGGAAGACGTCGTCATGGACGGCATCACCAGCCCGATCAAAGCCGATCCTGAGTGGGCAAAAACCACCGTCAACGGCCAGCCTGCGCTGCGTGAAACCGACACCTTTGACACCTTTATGGAGTCATCCTGGTACTATGCGCGCTACACCTGCCCGCAGTATCAGGAAGGTATGCTGGATTCCAAAGCGGCAAACTACTGGCTGCCGGTAGATATCTACATCGGTGGTATCGAACACGCCATCATGCACCTGCTCTACTTCCGCTTCTTCCACAAGCTGATGCGCGATGCTGGCATGGTGAACTCTGACGAACCTGCAAAACAGCTGCTGTGCCAGGGCATGGTGCTGGCGGATGCCTTCTATTACGTCGGTGCCAACGGCGAGCGTAACTGGGTTTCTCCGGTTGATGCGATCGTCGAGCGCGACGAGAAGGGCCGTATCGTGAAGGCAAAAGACGCCGAAGGTCATGAACTGGTCTACACCGGCATGAGCAAGATGTCCAAGTCTAAAAACAACGGTATCGATCCGCAGGTGATGGTTGAGCGTTACGGTGCGGATACCGTGCGTCTGTTCATGATGTTTGCCTCTCCGGCGGACATGACCCTGGAATGGCAGGAGTCGGGGGTTGAAGGCGCGAACCGCTTCCTGAAACGCGTCTGGAAACTGGTTTATGAACACACCGCCCTGGGCGATGCCCCGGCGCTGAATGCCGCCGCACTGACTGAAGATCAGCAGGCGCTGCGTCGCGATGTTCATAAAACGATTGCAAAAGTGACCGATGATATTGGTCGTCGTCAGACCTTCAATACCGCAATTGCGGCTATTATGGAACTGATGAACAAGCTGGCGAAGGCTTCGCAGGACGGCGAGCAGGATCGTGCTTTAATGCGTGAAGCGCTGCTGGCCGTTGTTCGCATGCTGAACCCGTTCACGCCGCACGTTAGCTTTACCCTGTGGCAGGAGCTGAAAGGCGAAGGCGATATCGACAACGCGCCGTGGCCGCAGGCTGACGAATCAGCGATGGTGGAAAACACGACGCTGGTCGTGGTCCAGGTGAACGGCAAAGTCCGCGGTAAAATTACCGTGGCGGTCGATGCAACCGAAGAACAGGTTCGCGAGCGCGCGGGCCAGGAACCTCTGGTCGCAAAATATCTTGAGGGCGTTACCGTACGTAAAGTGATCTACGTACCGGGTAAACTGCTCAATCTGGTCGTTGGCTAAGCGCGGGAGGAAACGTGCGACAACTGGCAACAATACTCTTATCACTGGCGGTGCTTGTCACCGCTGGCTGTGGCTGGCACCTGCGCAATACCACGGCGGTGCCCGCTGAGATGAAAACGATGATGTTCGACTCACCAGATCCGAATGGCCCACTCAGCCGGGCCATTCGTAATCAGCTGCGTCTCAACGGCGTAGAGATTGTCGAAAAACAAACCCTGCGCCAGGATGTACCGTCTCTGCGTGTTATAGGTGGCGGCCTGTCGAGAGATACAGCCTCTATCTTCCAGGATGGACGTACAGCTGAGTATCAGATGGTGTTGACGGTCGACGCGGCAGTCCTGATCCCCGGTAAAGACATCTACCCGATCAGCACGAAAGTATACCGTTCGTTCTTCGATAACCCGCAGACGGCGCTGGCAAAAGATGCCGAACAGCAGATTATCATCAACGAAATGTACGACAAGGCAGCAGAACAGCTGATCCGTAAACTGCCAAGTATTGCAGCGTCAACTAAACAAGGATCTGACATCGTTGAAAAACCGGTTGCTGGCACGCTTCCTGCTGCTAACTCTCTGGGTAAATGATGATCAGGCTGTATCCTGAACAACTCCGCGCGCAGCTCAATGAAGGGCTGCGCGCGGCGTATCTGCTTCTTGGAAACGATCCGTTATTACTTCAGGAAAGCCAGGATGCCGTGCGGCATGCTGCCGCAGCGCAGGGCTTCGATGAACACCACACCGTCCAACTGGACAACAACACCGACTGGAACGCCCTCTTCTCGCTTTGTCAGGCGATGAGCCTTTTCGCCTCGCGCCAGACTATTCAGATCCTGCTGCCGGAAAATGGTCCTAACGCGGCCATGAACGAGCAGCTCGCTACGCTGGTCAGCCTGTTACACAGCGATCTGCTCTTTATTGTGCGTGGCAACAAGCTTACCAAAGCCCAGGAAAACGCGGCGTGGTTTACCCAGATCGCAGCCCACGCGGTGCAGGTCACCTGTCAGACGCCTGAGCAGGCGCATCTGCCCAAATGGGTGTCAGCGAGAGCGAAGCAGAACAACCTCCAACTGGATGATGCGGCGAATCAACTGCTGTGCTACTGCTATGAAGGTAACCTGCTGGCCCTGGCGCAGGCGCTTGACAGACTCTCCCTGCTCTGGCCGGATGGCAAGCTGACCTTGCCGCGCGTCGAGCAGGCCGTTAACGACGCGGCGCACTTCACGCCGTTCCACTGGGTGGACGCGCTACTGTCGGCAAAAAGCAAACGCGCCCTGCATATTCTGCAACAGCTGCGTCTTGAAGGGAGCGAACCCGTTATTCTGCTGCGTACGCTGCAGCGCGAATTACTGCTGCTGATTACGCTCAAGCGCCAGTCTGCCCATACGCCGCTGCGTTCGCTGTTTGATAAACACCGCGTGTGGCAAAATCGCCGGGCTTTGACCACCGAGGCCGTCAACCGCCTGAGTCATGAACAGCTTCGTCAGGCTGTACAGCTTCTGATGCGCGCTGAGCTCACGTTAAAACAAGATTACGGCCAGTCGGTCTGGGCGGAGCTGGAAAGCCTTTCTCTGCTGCTCTGCCACAAGGCGCTGGCAGACGTTTTTATTGATGGATAGTATGCATTCTTTACAGGCCCTGTATGGCGGCACCTTCGACCCGGTACATTACGGGCACCTGAAGCCGGTTGAAATTCTGGCGAATTTGATCGGCCTTCAGCGCGTCACCATCATGCCCAATAATGTCCCGCCCCATCGTCCACAGCCGGAGGCGACCAGCGAGCAGCGAAAAGCGATGCTCGCCCTTGCCATCGAAGATAAACCGCTCTTCCAACTTGATGAGCGTGAGCTGCGTCGCGACACGCCCTCCTGGACGTCACAGACGCTTCAGGAGTGGCGCACAGAACAGGGTCCAGACCAGCCGCTGGCGTTTATCATCGGCCAGGATTCCCTGCTGAATTTACCCACATGGCATCAGTATGAAACCATCCTGGAGAACAGCCATCTGCTCGTCTGCCGCCGCCCTGGCTATCCTCTGACCATGCGTGAAGCGCAGTACCAGCAGTGGCTGGAAGATCATCTCACCGATAATGTTGAAGATCTTCACAATCGGCCTGCCGGGAAGATCTATCTGGCGGAAACGCCGTGGTTCGATATCTCTGCAACCCTCATACGTGAGCGTTTACAGCAGGGTTTAGCCTGTGACGATCTACTGCCAGCCCCGGTGCTGGCGTATATCCATACGCACGGGTTGTATCAGAAAAGCGCAGATGAATAGCCGGAGGGCATAAAAAGCGGCTTATTGTTTATCCTGCCTTGACAGGTTAAGCCATACTGTTATTCTCCGCTGCCAGACTTTCCCGCCGATCATTGCTTTACAGAAATTGTTTTACAAAAATGGCGATGCAATCTCAGGCAGAGGGTGGGATGATACCCGCCTTCAAAAGCCCGGTCGGAGACATTTGTCCCGACACAGGCGTGAGTTCAGGTATACTGTCTGGCTACGAATTCAACGTTTTACAATCTCATTCACCCCAGGGGGAAAACTTGCAGGGTAAAGCACTCCAGGATTTTGTTATTGACAAAATTGATGACCTGAAAGGTCAGGACATCATCGCTATCGACGTTAAGGGTAAATCCAGTATTACCGACTGCATGATCATCTGCACCGGTACCTCTACGCGTCATGTTGTTTCGATTGCCGATCACGTGGTTCAGGAATCGCGTGCAGCAGGACTGTTGCCACTGGGTGTTGAAGGTGAAGCAACGGCTGACTGGGTGGTTGTCGACCTCGGCGATGTGATTGTCCACGTCATGCAGGACGAGAGCCGTCGCCTGTATGAGCTGGAAAAACTCTGGGGTTAATGCGTGAAGTTGCAGCTGGTCGCCGTCGGCACCAAAATGCCGGACTGGGTACAAACCGGTTTTACTGAATATCTGCGTCGTTTTCCAAAAGACATGCCGTTCGAACTGGTGGAAATTCCCGCCGGTAAGCGCGGCAAGAACGCGGATATCAAACGTATTCTCGATAAAGAGGGCGAACTGATGCTGGCTGCCGCAGGCAAAAACCGCATCGTCACCCTCGATATTCCAGGAAAACCCTGGGATACGCCGCAGCTGGCGCACGAACTGGAGCGCTGGAAGCAGGATGGCCGTGACGTCAGTCTGTTGATTGGCGGTCCAGAAGGGTTATCCCCCGCCTGCAAAGCGGCGGCTGAACAAAGTTGGTCCCTCTCCGCGCTGACACTTCCCCACCCGCTCGTTCGGGTACTGGTGGCAGAAAGCCTGTATCGCGCGTGGAGCATTACTACCAACCACCCCTATCACCGCGAGTAATGACTGACCAGGGTAGATTAAGCAGCGGATGAAACTACAGAATTCTTTTCGCGACTATACGGCTGAGTCCGCGCTGTTTGTGCGCCGGGCGCTGGTCGCCTTTACCGGGATTTTGCTGCTTACCGGCGTGCTGATCGCCAACCTTTATAATCTGCAAATTGTCCGCTTTACCGACTACCAGACGCGCTCAAACGAAAACCGTATCAAGCTGGTGCCTATCGCTCCCAGCCGCGGCATTATTTACGATCGTAACGGCACGCCGCTGGCGTTAAACCGCACCATCTATCAAATCGAGATGATGCCGGAAAAAGTTGATAATGTTCAGGATACGCTGGAAGCGCTGAAAAGCGTTGTCGACCTTAACGATGACGATATCGCGGCCTTCAAAAAAGAGCGCTCCCGCTCTCACCGTTTCACCTCCATCCCGGTTAAAACCAACCTGACGGAAGTCCAGGTAGCCCGCTTTGCGGTAAACCAGTACCGCTTCCCCGGCGTTGAAGTGAAGGGTTACAAGCGTCGCTACTACCCCTACGGCTCCGCGCTGACGCATGTGATTGGCTACGTCTCCAAGATTAACGACAAAGACGTCGACCGCCTTGATAAAGACGGCAAGCTGGCAAACTACGCTGCAACACACGATATCGGTAAGCTGGGGATCGAACGTTACTACGAAGACGTTTTGCACGGGCAAACCGGCTATGAAGAAGTTGAGGTTAACAACCGCGGCCGCGTGATTCGCCAGCTGAAAGAAGTCCCTCCTCAGGCGGGGCATGACGTCTATCTGACCCTCGACCTTAAGCTGCAGCAGTATATCGAAACCCTGCTGGCGGGCAGCCGTGCAGCCGTTGTGGTCACCGATCCTCGTACCGGCGGCATTCTGGCAATGGTGTCTATGCCCAGCTATGACCCGAACCTGTTCGTTGACGGCATTTCCAGTAAGGACTATTCCGGTCTGCTGAATGACCCGAACACGCCGCTGGTGAACCGCGCGACGCAAGGGGTTTATCCGCCGGCATCAACGGTTAAGCCGTACGTGGCGGTTTCTGCGCTGAGTGCCGGCGTCATTAACCGTAATACCAGTCTGTTTGACCCGGGCTGGTGGCAACTGCCTGGTTCAGATAAACGCTATCGTGACTGGAAAAAATGGGGCCACGGTCATCTGAACGTCACCAAATCGCTGGAAGAATCTGCGGATACCTTCTTCTATCAGGTGGCGTATGACATGGGGATTGACCGCCTGTCAGAGTGGATGAGCAAATTCGGATACGGGCATTACACCGGCGTTGACCTTTCCGAAGAACGTTCTGGCAACATGCCAACGCGAGAATGGAAGCTGAAGCGCTTTAAAAAACCGTGGTATCAGGGTGACACCATTCCGGTGGGTATCGGCCAGGGCTACTGGACGGCAACACCGCTTCAGATGAACAAGGCCATGATGATCCTCATCAATGACGGCGTGGTGAAAGTACCACATCTGCTACAGAGCACGGTTGAAGACGGCAAAAAAGTGCCGTGGAACCAGCCGCACGAGGCGCCGGTGGGTGACATTCATTCCGGCTTCTGGGAAATTGCGAAAGACGGTATGTACGGCGTGGCAAACCGCCCCAACGGTACCGCGCATAAGTACTTCACCGGTACGCCGTACAAAGTGGCCGCGAAATCCGGTACTGCGCAGGTGTTCGGTCTGAAAGCCAACGAAACCTATAACGCGCACCGCATTGCTGAACGTCTGCGTGACCATAAGCTGATGACGGCGTTTGCCCCTTATGATAACCCGCAGGTCGCGGTGGCGATGATTCTGGAGAACGGCGGTGCCGGTCCAGCTGTAGGGACCATCATGCGCCAGATCCTTGACCACATTATGCTGGGTGATAACAACACCGAACTGCCGGCTGAAAACCCGGCCGCCGCTGCGGCGGAGGACCAATAATCATGACGGATAATCCAAATAAAAAATCGCTGTGGGACAAAATCCACATCGACCCAGCCATGCTGCTGATCCTGCTGGCCCTGCTGGTTTACAGCGCCCTGGTTATCTGGAGCGCCAGCGGCCAGGACATCGGCATGATGGAGCGCAAAATTGGCCAGATTGCCATGGGTCTGATCATTATGGTGGTGATGGCGCAGATCCCGCCGCGCGTCTACGAAGGCTGGGCGCCCTACCTCTACATCTTCTGTATTATTTTGCTGGTTGCGGTAGATGCGTTTGGCGCCATATCAAAAGGGGCGCAGCGCTGGCTGGATTTGGGGATTGTCCGCTTCCAGCCCTCGGAGATTGCCAAAATCGCCGTGCCACTGATGGTGGCACGCTTTATCAACCGCGACGTCTGTCCGCCGTCTCTGAAGAATACCGCTATCGCGCTGGTGCTGATTTTCCTGCCAACGCTGCTGGTTGCGGCACAGCCTGACCTGGGGACCTCAATCCTTATTGCCCTCTCCGGCCTGTTTGTCCTGTTCCTGTCGGGACTGAGCTGGCGCCTGATTGGTATCGCAGTGGTGCTGATTGCGGCGTTCATCCCTATCCTCTGGTTCTTCCTGATGCATGACTACCAGCGCCAGCGCGTCATGATGCTACTCGATCCGGAAACCGATCCGCTGGGCGCGGGCTATCATATTATTCAGTCGAAGATTGCAATTGGCTCCGGGGGCCTGCGCGGTAAAGGCTGGCTGCACGGTACGCAGTCGCAGCTGGAATTTTTACCGGAACGCCACACCGATTTTATCTTTGCCGTACTGGCGGAAGAGCTGGGGCTGGTTGGCATTCTGATACTTCTTGCGCTGTATGTCCTGCTGATCATGCGGGGATTGTGGATTGCAGCGCGTGCACAAACCACGTTTGGTCGCGTCATGGCTGGCGGGTTGATGCTGATTTTATTCGTTTATGTCTTCGTAAATATTGGTATGGTGAGTGGTATTCTGCCGGTGGTAGGCGTACCGCTGCCGCTGGTGAGTTACGGAGGCTCGGCACTGATCGTGTTGATGGCCGGGTTTGGTATCGTGATGTCGATCCATACCCACAGAAAAATGTTGTCAAAAAGCGTATAAAAATAAGGGGATCGGAATGCGTAAGCAGTGGCTGGGGATCTGCATCGCGGCAAGTTTACTTGCGGCCTGCACAAGTGATGATGGTCAGCAACAGGCAACCGTCGCGCCGCCGCAGCCTGCGGTGTGTAATGGCCCGATCGTTGAAATCAGCGGTGCCGATCCCGTTTATGAACCGCTGAATGCCAGTGCCAATCAGGATTACGAGCGCGACGGCAAAAGCTATAAAATTGTTCAGGATCCTTCCCGTTTCAGTCAGGCAGGCTTTGCCGCCATTTATGATGCCGAGCCAGGCAGTAACCTGACGGCTTCCGGGGAGGCGTTCGACCCAATGCAACTGACGGCGGCACACCCAACGCTGCCGATTCCGAGCTACGCCCGTATCACCAACCTGGCGAATGGCCGCATGATCGTCGTGCGTATCAACGATCGCGGTCCGTACGGGAATGACCGGGTGATTTCCCTCTCGCGCGCGTCTGCCGATCGCCTGAACACCTCGAACAACACCAAAGTTCGTATTGACCCGATTATCGTCGCGCAGGATGGTTCGCTCTCCGGACCGGGTACCGCGTGTACAACGGTGGCGAAACAGACCTATGCCCTTCCTGACCGCCCAAATCTTGACGGCGGAATGGGAAGCGTCTCGTCTCCGGCAGAGCCTGCTCAGCCGGGAGGAGAAATACGCCCGATTAGCAATGACACGCTGCAAAGCGAGGATGCTACCGGCGCGCCGGTAAAGAGTAGCGGCTTTCTTGGCGCACCGACGACCTTAGCCACGGGCGTGCTGGAAGGCAGTGAACCCACTCCAGCCCCTGCTCCCGTCGCTACGCCAGCGACCCAGCCGGCTCCCGTAACGGCGCCAGCGACCACGCAAAGTGCGGCGGTGGCGGCTCCAGCAGCGGTCAGCGGAAGCTATGTGGTTCAGGTAGGCGCAGTGAGCGATCAGGCCCGGGCCAAACAGTATCAACAGCGTCTGAGCCAGCAGTTTGGCGTACCAGGACGCGTTGAGCAGAACGGCGCGGTCTGGCGCATTCAAATGGGGCCGTTTGCCAGCAAATCGCAGGCAGCCTCCCTGCAGCAGCGTCTGCAGAATGAAGCTCAACTTCAGTCATTTATCGCTGTTGCGAAATAATTAACCGGCGGTATCCGAATTGTCAGTTAGTGTAAAACACATTCACAAACTCATGCTTAAAGTCGGATGCCTGCCTGAATAGCATTTGCTATAGTAAGGCACTTTTTTTAATTCCATCACGGATGTCGTAGTTCTGACCATGAAGACCACTTTTTCTGCTCGTTTTGTGCAGCGCATGGCGCTGACCACGGCCCTTTGCGCGGCTGCTCTTTCTGCAGCTCACGCCGATGACCTGAATATCAAGACCATGATCCCTGGCGTTCCGCAAATCGATGCGGAATCCTACATCCTGATCGATTACAACTCTGGCAAAGTGCTGGCAGAACAGAATGCCGATGCCCGCCGTGATCCGGCCAGCCTGACCAAAATGATGACCAGCTACGTTATCGGCCAGGCGATGAAGGCAGGTAAATTCAAAGAATCGGATCTGGTCACCATCGGTAATGATGCGTGGGCAACCGGGAACCCTGTCTTCAAAGGTTCCTCTCTGATGTTCCTGAAGCCGGGTATGCAGGTTCCTGTTTCCCAGCTGATTCGTGGTATCAACCTGCAGTCGGGTAACGATGCCTGCGTGGCGATGGCCGATTTCGCCGCCGGTAGCCAGGATGCCTTCGTGGGTCTGATGAACAGCTACGTTACCGCGCTGGGTCTGAAAAACAGCCACTTCCAGACCGTACACGGCCTGGACGCAGACGGTCAGTACAGCTCCGCACGTGATATGGCCCTGATTGGTCAGGCGCTGATCCGCGATGTCCCTAACGAATACTCTATCTACAAAGAAAAAGAGTTCACCTTCAACGGGATTCGTCAGACCAACCGTAACGGCCTGCTGTGGGATAACAGCCTGAACGTTGACGGCATTAAAACTGGCCACACCGACAAAGCGGGCTACAACCTGGTGGCCTCTGCTACTGAAGGTCAGATGCGTCTGATCTCTGCCGTGATGGGCGGCCGCACCTTTAAAGGTCGTGAAACAGAAAGCAAGAAGCTGTTGACCTGGGGCTTCCGTTTCTTCGAAACCGTGAATCCACTGAAAGCAGGCAAAGAGTTTGCGTCTGAACCCGTCTGGTTCGGCGACAACGACCGTGCTTCTCTCGGCGTTGATAAAGACCTCTACCTGACCATTCCGCGCGGTCGTATGAAGGATCTGAAAGCCAGCTACGTGCTGAACAGCACCGAGCTGCACGCTCCACTGCAGAAAAACCAGGTTGTAGGCACGATCAACTTCCAGCTGGATGGAAAAACGATCGATCAGCGTCCGCTGGTTGTCCTGCAAGAAATTCCTGAAGGCAATTTCTTCGGCAAAATCATTGATTACATTAAATTGATGTTCCACCACTGGTTTGGTTAAAAATTGAACACTTGAAAGTGTGATTTTGATCCCCATATACTAAGTATCCTGATAACTCCCACCTGACGTGGGAGTTATTATTTTTTGACGTTACGCCGGAGCTGACATGAAAACCAAACTTAACGAACTGCTTGAATTCCCTACCCCATTTACCTACAAAGTAATGGGTCTGGCGAAACCTGAGCTGGTTGATCAGGTGGTTGAAGTGGTACAGCGCCATGCGCCGGGTGACTACTCTCCGTCAGTAAAACCAAGCAGCAAGGGCAACTACCACTCGGTTTCTATCACCATCACTGCGACACACATTGAGCAGGTTGAGACGCTGTACGAAGAGCTCGGCAATATCGAAATCGTTCGTATGGTACTGTAGTCCCTTTGCGGTTACCCGGTTTGCCGGGTAACCCTTCTCCCCGCTGTGATATACTCCCCCCACACCTTTTGTCCCTCGTCTTCGGAGACGCAGTTTTGTATCAGGATAAAATTCTGGTCCGTCACCTCGGGCTGCAACCTTATGAGCCTGTCTCCCAGGCCATGCATGACTTCACCGATTCACGCGATGACAACACCCCAGATGAAATCTGGCTGGTCGAACACCTGCCGGTATTTACGCAGGGTCAGGCGGGTAAAGCAGAACATCTATTAATGACGGGAGATATCCCGGTTATTCAGAGCGATCGCGGCGGTCAGGTCACGTACCATGGGCCCGGGCAGCAGGTGATGTACGTCCTGCTCAATCTGAAGCGCAGAAAGCTGGGCGTGCGTGAACTGGTCACTTTACTGGAACAAACCGTTGTCAACACGCTGGCGGAATATGGTATTGACGCGCATCCGCGTGCCGATGCGCCGGGCGTTTACGTTGGGGAAATGAAGATCTGCTCCCTGGGGCTGCGTATTCGAAAAGGCTGCTCATTCCATGGCCTGGCATTGAATATAAACATGGATCTCGCGCCGTTCCAGCGCATAAACCCCTGCGGCTACGCCGGCATGGAAATGACGCAAATGCGCCAGTGGGTAGAAGCCGCTACGCCCGAACATATTCGTCCCGTGCTTTTGAAGAACGTGTTAGCGCTACTTAACAATCCCCCACACGAATATATCCCTGCTTAATATATCGTACAACAGGGCTCGATAATTTGACGGGCCACTGTTTATTTACCGCTTTTGCACTTTACAATAATCCACAGATTCTATATTTTCGAAGCGCCCGAATATTACCGCTACATATTATTTAGCCTCCAGCAAGCTCGGCAAACACGGCATAAGTAACGTGAGCAATTATCACACAACTGTTTGCTTTTGATAAACAAGTGAAACAAAACCAACACTTTACGAATCTCTACAAGCATAATAAATAAATTCAACTATCATTCATATTGTGAATGTATACGGGGTGAAAGCGTGGAGTATAATAATTTACCAGCCAAACGACTGAATGAACCTGGTGGCGAAGACAAGCCGCAAATTTTTCGGACTTTACGTAATATTGATCTCAATTTACTGACTATTTTTGAGGCAGTATATGTCCATAAAGGTATCGTTAACGCTGCGAAAATTCTTAATCTCACGCCATCAGCAATAAGTCAGTCAATCCAAAAGCTACGCGCTATATTTCCTGACCCGTTATTTATCCGTAAGGGCCAGGGGGTAACGCCGACGGCTTACGCCACGCATCTCCACGAGTACATCAGCCAGGGGCTGGAGTCGATTCTGGGCGCACTGGATTTAACCGGGAGCTATGATAAGCAGAGAACCATCACCATCGGCTGTTCCCCTTCTGTGGGTGTGCTGGTGATGCCGGCGATCTTCCAGGCCGTGAAAGAGCATGCTCCGCAGCTCCTGCTTCGTAATGTGCCGCTCAATGAACCTGACATTCAGCTTGCCCAGTTCCAGACGGACCTGATTATTGAAAGCGGCAGCTTCAGTGCCAGAGCGCTGGGTCAAAATGTGCTCTATTCGGATAACCTGGTGCTGGTTTGCCGGCAGCAGCATCCGGTTCTCAGCGAACCGCTGACCATCGAAAACCTGCGCAACTACGACCACTCGTCTTTCATGACCGAAGGGCAGTCTAACCACGCCCTTCGTCAGCGTATTGATGAAATTTTCCCGGAACGTCAGATCAGCTTCAGCAGTTACAATATGTTTACCACCGCATCGCTGATCGGCAGCAGCGATATGCTGTGCGTCATGCCATCGCGCCTGTACAGCCTGCTACAAAAATGCTGGCCGCTGGAGAGCATTCCACTCAGTCAGCTTAATGCGGAATCAATCGAGATTTCACTGCATTACAACAAGCTGAGTTTACGCGACCCGGTTCTGGAAAACGTCATCCGCATTATCCGTCAGGCCTTCTGACAGGTTTAGCCAGCACAAGACCCTGCACCAGGCAGGGCGAAAGGCACAAAACAACAACTATTTTACAAATTGGCGATCTGGCAGGCTGCTTTAACGACCGTTTCAATGATATACTGCCTGTCGTTCGTTCAAAAATAGTTGATAAATACAACATTCCCTTGAATTGAAACGCTTTCCTTCGATATTCGCAACTGGAACACGCACGCTATGAGTAAACCCATTGTGATGGAACGCGGTGTTAAATACCGCGATGCCGATAAAATGGCCCTTATCCCGGTTAAAAACGTGGCTACAGAGCGCGAGGCGCTGTTAAGAAAACCGGAATGGATGAAAATCAAACTTCCGGCCGACTCTTCGCGTATCCAGGGGATCAAAGCGGCGATGCGTAAGAATGGCCTTCACTCCGTATGTGAAGAAGCCTCTTGTCCGAACCTTGCTGAATGTTTCAATCACGGTACCGCGACGTTTATGATTCTGGGTGCTATCTGTACCCGCCGCTGCCCGTTCTGCGATGTTGCTCATGGCCGTCCAGTCGCACCTGATGCTAACGAACCCCTGAAACTGGCGCAGACCATTGCTGACATGGCGCTGCGCTATGTAGTTATCACCTCCGTTGACCGTGACGATCTGCGTGACGGTGGTGCTCAGCACTTCGCCGACTGTATTACGGCCATTCGCGAGAAAAGCCCTAACATCAAAATCGAGACGCTGGTGCCTGACTTCCGTGGCCGTATGGACCGCGCGCTGGATATCCTGACAGCAACGCCGCCAGATGTGTTTAACCACAACCTGGAGAACGTGCCGCGTCTCTACCGTCAGGTCCGCCCGGGTGCTGACTATAACTGGTCTCTGAAACTGCTGGAGCGTTTCAAAGAAGCGCATCCGCATATTCCGACCAAGTCTGGTCTGATGGTGGGGCTAGGTGAAACCAATGAGGAAATCATTGAGGTGATGCGCGATCTTCGCCGCCACGGTGTGACCATGTTGACCCTGGGGCAGTATCTGCAGCCAAGCCGTCACCACCTGCCGGTACAGCGCTACGTGAGCCCGGACGAGTTCGATGAAATGAAAGCCGAAGCGATGGCGATGGGCTTCACCCACGCAGCCTGCGGCCCGTTCGTTCGCTCCTCATACCACGCCGATATGCAGGCAAAAGGCGAAGAAGTTAAATAATGCTGTAATATTCTTTTACAGTAATACAAAAAAACCGGCCTCATGAGCCGGTTTTTTTCGCAAGCCCTCAGGCGTTGCTGTCACTCTTTGTGAGAAAGCTTGTCTGCCGGGACGTCATCCTCGGCGCTTTTCTTCGCTGCTGCATCATCGTCGTTCATCGCTTTCTTAAAGCCTTTGATGGCAGCCCCCAGGTCACCACCCAGCGTGCGTAACTTCTTGGTACCAAACAGCAGGACGACCAGTGCGGCAACCACCAGCAGTTTGGTAATACTAATCTCACCCATAGATACCTTCTTTACTTAAAACAGGCTGCATTCAGCGCCAAAACCTGATTGTATTAACGGTCATTTAGCGCGTGCACACAATAGCAATCTGTAACAAGGTGAATCAAGCATTGTTGAAAAAAACATCACAATAATTGCGGTGGCGCAAACCGACGATTGCGAAGAACAGGTAGTTGCTGACGTGCAAGCGTAATTCTCTCTAAGTTTATCTCCGCCACCAGCAAATGCGGGGCTTCAGCGGCGGCGGCGATCGTCACCCCCAGCGGATCGACCACCCTGCTTTGCCCGATGTTTTTCGTGCCACATTCCCCTGCGGCAACCACATAGCAGGTTGTATCCAGCGCACGCGCCGCAAGCAGCGTTGCCCAGTGGTGCTCTTTTAACTGCCCGCGAACCCACGCGGCAGGGAGTACCAGTACGTCCGCACCCTGCAGCGCCAGATGGAGCGCCAGCTCGGGAAAACGCAGGTCATAGCAGGTCATCAACCCGATCTTAAATCCGTCAATCTCCAGAAGCGGTGGGATACTGTCTCCGGGATCAACGCGCCGCGACTCCTGAATGCTGAACGCATCATAGAGATGCAGCTTGGTGTAGCGGGCGACAATGGCCCCGCTACGAATCGCCACCAGCGTATTGACTGCGCGACCCGGCGTTGAGGGAACATGGATCGTTAAGATCGTCGTCATCGTATTGCCCACGCTCTGGGCGAGCAGTTGCTGCAAGAACTCGCCGTCCAGCGGCTGCGCGGACTTCACCGATAAATCCGGGTCATTATCATCCCTGGCCAGCAGCGCTTCGGGGAGAACCAGCAGCGACGCGCCTTTCTGCCGGGCCTGCAGCATCAGGTTGACGCATGTTATCGCGTTCGCCTGCCAGTCAGGCGTGACCGCAAATTGCCCTACCGCAACATACATATTTGTCCCCTCATCATAAACGGCGTTAAACTCGCTTCTCTTACACATCAAATAGCAGGTATTTAGCGTGTTACAACTACTTTTAGCCGTTTTTATTGGTGGGGGAACGGGTAGCGTTGCGCGATGGTTTCTGAGTATGCGGTTTAATCCTCTTCATCAGGCGATTCCTATGGGGACACTGGCCGCTAACCTGATTGGTGCCTTTATCATTGGCATGGGTCTGGCCTGGTTTAACCGAATGACGCACATCGACCCGATGTGGAAAGTCCTGATTACGACGGGTTTCTGCGGCGGGTTAACCACCTTCTCGACGTTCTCCGCAGAAGTCGTGTTTCTCTTTCAGGAAGGCCGTATCGGCTGGGCACTGGCGAACATCGCGATTAACATGCTCGGCTCGTTTGCGATGACGGGGATCGCATTTTGGCTCTTTTCCTCCGCAAGCACGCATTAACCGTCGAACCGTTAATGTTGGCTTAATTTTTCTCTGTCACTCTGAATGCAGAACTGAACGAGGGTGACAGAATGAAACAGAGTCTGATGAGCGCAGGCATGGTGTTGTTAAGCGTGCTGATCGTTGCCAGCTTCCTGAAAATGTATCTGCTTGGCTGATTCAAAACGAAAAAAACCCGCTCAGGGAGCGGGTTTTGAAATTCTTGCTGACGCGTCTGAATTACAGAGCGATTACGTTAGCAGCAGAAGGGCCTTTGGCACCGTTAGTGATTTCGAACTCTACACGCTGACCTTCAGCCAGAGTTTTGAAACCATTAGACTGGATTGCAGAGAAGTGTACGAACACGTCTTTGCTGCCATCTTCAGGAGTAATGAAACCGAATCCTTTGGACTCATTAAACCACTTAACGTTACCTTTAATCTTAGACATCAAAATTACCTTTACATTAAAAAACGACACAAATGCTGTGTCGGTTACCAGTACATCAATTGTGGGACCTTTTGTCCAGCGGATCTTTGATAAAAAGTGACTAAAGTCGCGTTAATTTTCACTGGCAGATTTTTATCGTTTATGAATCAACGCCTGCGCGTTTTTTCACCGCAATGTAACGTTTTGTCAGTTAAAACTGAAAACGCATCCAGGCGAAGTAAACGTTTCCGTTGTTGTACGTACCCGGGATGTAGGTCATCTGGAACGTTGCGGGGCCATAGCCAATAGAGGCCAAAGGCAGCAGCACCGGGATCGGGATGTAGTTCCAGTTGTCACGTGCAGTGACCCCGGCGGTATAGCCCAAACCGACGTGGAAGTTCTCGTCCGCTAGCGGACGCCAGGTTTTCTCCCAACCATACCCCCCAATCGGCTCCCATTTATTAAACGAGTCTTTGAAGGCCATCAGATAGATGCCATGCCAGTTTCCCTTTTCGTCCCAGCGAGACTGACCAAAACCCGCGCCCCACGGACGCTCGTTGTATTTATCGGTTTTCTCTTTGTCATAAGCAAAACGCGCATGCCACGTTATTGCCGGAACATAGAGATCATAATGTTCAGGAGCCGTCCAGGTCTGGGAAACATTATCCGTAAAGGTGGAGAACCAGCCTTTGTCCGTCGCGTTGCCTTCTGCCTGTGCAACAGAAGAAAACGTTAACTGCCCAAAAATAAACAACAAAACAGAGAAAAATGTATTACGTACGATCACAATGCAATTACCATTCTTAGTATTCGAGGCAAAGTTTACCATAAAATAGTTGAATCAAGGCTTAACGGCATCGGCGTTATTCCTAATTATTCGGCCATTTTCCGGGAATATTCTTAAAGAAATCGGGGGATATGCTCAAATAAGCCTACAAGAGGTGTGACTTTTTCCATTTAGCGTTCGTAATCAGTGACATGCAAAACCGCACAAAACATTAACAATTTGTTATCATTATTGGGACACATTGCGCCATTTCTGATGGTCAAGACCCTCATGGTATAAATGTATGGGCCATGGCAAAAACACGCTTGTTCTGTTCTCTAGTCGTCTGTTTATTGATTTTAATCAGCAAGAACAGGCCAATTATTCGGCACATTTCCATCCTTCTTTTTTTATTGATTTTTTGTGCTCCACTGCAGCAGAGATACAGGGGAAATCATGCTTACGTTATTCGAGCTCCTTATTGGAGTCGTCGTCATTGTCGGCGTCGCGCGCTACATCATTAAAGGCTACTCGGCCACGGGCGTATTATTTGTTGGCGGTTTAACGCTGTTGATTATCAGCGCACTGATGGGGCACCAGGTGTTACCTGCCAGCGCCACGAGCACCGGTTACACCGCTACAGATATTGTTGAATACATTAAAATATTGCTCATGAGTCGCGGCGGCGATCTGGGCATGATGATCATGATGCTGTGTGGTTTTGCGGCCTACATGACCCACATCGGCGCCAACGACATGGTCGTTAAACTTGCCTCCAAACCCCTGCAGTACATTAACTCGCCGTATCTGCTGATGGTCGCCGCCTATTTCCTCGCCTGCCTGATGTCGCTGGCCGTTTCGTCGGCTACCGGACTTGGCGTACTGCTGATGGCCACACTGTTCCCGGTCATGGTGAACGTCGGTATCAGCCGCGGCGCGGCAGCAGCCATTTGCGCGTCTCCGGCAGCGATTATTCTTTCCCCTACCTCCGGCGACGTCGTGCTGGCGGCAAAGGCAGCGGAGATGTCGCTCATCGACTTCGCCTTTAAAACCACGCTGCCGATCTCCATTGTTGCCATTGTCGGCATGGGTATCGCGCATTTCTTCTGGCAGCGCTATCTCGATAAGAAAGAAAACATCAGCCATGAAATGATGGACGTGAGTGAAATCACCACTACCGCTCCCGCGTTTTATGCCATTCTGCCCTTCACGCCGATTATCGGGGTGCTGATTTTTGACGGCAAATGGGGTCCGCAGCTGCACATCATCACCATTCTGGTTATCTGCATGCTGCTGGCTGCCGTGCTGGAATTTGTGCGTGGTTTTAACACGCAAAAGGTGTTCTCGGGTCTGGAAGTTGCCTATCGCGGTATGGCGGATGCCTTCGCTGGCGTGGTGATGCTGCTGGTGGCAGCGGGCGTTTTTGCCCAGGGTCTGAGCACCATCGGCTTTATCCAGAGCCTGATCTCGATCGCCACCTCGTTCGGATCGGCCAGTATTATCCTGATGCTGGTTCTGGTGGTGCTCACCATGCTGGCGGCGATGACCACGGGTTCCGGTAATGCGCCTTTCTACGCTTTCGTTGAGATGATCCCGAAACTGGCTCACTCCTCTGGTATTAACCCGGCCTATCTCTCCATACCCATGCTGCAAGCGTCAAACCTGGGCCGTACCATCTCCCCGGTATCAGGCGTGGTTGTCGCCGTTGCCGGGATGGCGAAAATCTCACCATTCGAAGTGGTAAAACGTACCTCAGTGCCCGTTATGGTTGGCCTGATTATCGTGATTATCGCCACGGAAGTGCTGGTTCCCGGCGCGGCCTAAGCTAAATTAGGGATATCCAAAAAGCGCCTGCGGGCGCTTTTTATGCTTTAATAACCCTCAGAAATTAATCACGCTCATTCGATCAGGAAATCATATGTTCAGGAAGGATATCGTCATCCCGTCTGGCGCAATGGCGCTTGCACTCTGTATCTTCTCCGCACAGGCGGAACCGCTGAAGGCAACCCAATATGGCGATTTCGATCGCTATGTGCTGGCTTTGTCCTGGCAAACCGGGTTTTGTCAGAGCATGGTTGAGCGCAACCGTAATGAACCTGACGAATGTCGCCTGCAAAAAGAGCGCGAGAATAAAGCCGATTTTCTGACCGTGCACGGGTTATGGCCCGGCCTGCCGAAATCTATTGCCGCACGCGGCGTGGATGACCGTCGATGGATGCGTTTTGGCTGCGCCACACGCCCCATTCCGAACATGCCGGAAGTGAAGGCCAGCCGCAAATGCGATGCCGCCGAAACCGGACTGTCGCTTTCCGCTGCCGCAAAGCTCAATGACGTGATGCCGGGCGCGGGCGGGAATTCCTGCCTGGAACGCTACGAATATGCCAAACATGGCGTCTGCTTTGGTTTTGACCCGGATGCCTATTTCGGCACGATGGTACGGATGAATCAGGAGGTTAAAAACAGTGCGGTCGGAAAATTCCTCGCCGATAACTACGGGAAATCCGTCAACCGTAGTGATTTTGATAGTGCCGTGGCCAAAAGCTGGGGCAACGAGAACGTCAAAGCGTTCAAGCTGACCTGCAACGGCAATCCGGCGTATCTCACCGAGATGCAGATTTCGCTGAAGGCAAACGCCATTAACAACCCGCTTTCTGCGACCTCATTTGCCCCGCAGCCACATCCGGGTAACTGCGGAAACCAATTCGTGATTGATAAAGCCGGCTACTGATCCGCGCCCGGGCGCACCATATCAAACCGGTTTTCATCGCTGATACCATAGTACGCCGTCGGCCCACCCGCACGCAGGATGGGCTGCGCTTTCGCCGTCTGGTATATCCCCTCTTCCAGCAGCGTTTCGGCAATATGGATACCGACCACCTCCCCCAACACCAGCCACGTGTCCACCGGCGTACCGTCGGCACCGGTAAGCTGAATGCACTGCGACAGTCGACACTCAAAATTCACCGGGCTTTCTGCAACGCGTGGGGCGTTAACCAGCTGGCTGGCCGCTGGCGTAAGTCCGGCAAAGCTAAATTCATCCCGGTCGTGGGGAAGCATCGCTGAGGTTTGGTTCATCGCTTGCGCGAGATCGCGCGTCGCCAGATTCCAGACAAACTCTTTTGTCTCAGTAATATTACGCACGCTGTCCTTCCAGCCGTTGCTGGAAAAGCCGATGATCGGCGGGCGATAGTTAAAGCAGTTAAAGAAGCTGTACGGCGCGAGGTTCAGCTGACCGGCCTTATCGCATGAGGAGATCCAGCCTATCGGACGTGGGCCAATAATGGCGTTCAGCGGGTCATGCGGCAGGCCGTGCCCCTGAGACGGTTGGTAGAAGTACATAGTGCTCTCTCGTTGGCGGGCAACGCCCGGATTCAGGACACTCAGCGTAACGTATTCCGCCAGGAATGAAGACTGAATAAATTTCAGCGAAAATTCATATGGACCATGAATGTGACTTTCATCACTTCAAACTTGCGCGCTCAGCCAGTATCATCGGGAGAGTTAAACCCTCGCTGCCAGACGGCGAGGGTTTTCTTTTGGATCAGTTTCTGCGTTAGACGCAGCATTAACGACATGGAGTAAAAAATGTCCAGACCTACCATTATCATCAATGAGCTCGACGCAGAACGTATCGACAGGCTGCTGGAAAAAGCGGAATTTGCCTCGCTCCCCGTGGCCGACGCCCTGAATGAAGAACTCGACCGGGCACAGATGTGCACGCCTGAGACGATGCCGCATGATGTAGTCACCATGAACAGCCAGGTGAAATTCCGCAATCTGACCACCGGTGAAGAGCTGACCCGCACGCTGGTTTACCCGGCGCAGATGACCGACAGCAGCGCACAGCTTTCTGTGCTTGCGCCTGTGGGTGCCGCACTGCTGGGACTGCGTACGGGGGATACGATCCACTGGGAATTGCCGGGCGGCGCTTCGACCCATCTGGAAGTGCTGGAGCTGCTCTACCAGCCAGAAGCCGCAGGCGATTACCTGCGTTAATCTCTTCTGAATAAGCGCCTATCCGCTTTGCACAGAGGATGCCACCGCATCCTCTTTCCGCAAATTCACACGATTTTCCTATACCGCGCAAAATGGCCTTAATCCACGCTTAATCTGTTTTGGTGCCGCGGGGACGGTCATGAGTGAGATAGGCGTTATCACACTTATCTTTCTGATTTTTGTGGCGATTATCGTCACGGCCGTGCTCTATCTTGAACGCCACTGGTAAGCGAACATTCTCAGGCCACCCCACCTGGGAAGGCATTCACCAGGCCCTTAACGGTCTGCTCTGCGGCTTCGGGGGTCTCTGCGCCCGGGACCAGAATCACCTTCCGGCACTCCTCCTCCCGTTTTTCGAAAATCTTATAGGCGCGTTCCGCATCCGCAAGGGGGAGATAATGGGTCACGATCTCTTCCGGCGTAAGCAGCCCTTTTTCGATCAGCGGTAACAGTTCACCCAGCCAGGCATGGACGTGCGTCTGACCCATCTTAAACGTCAGCCCCTTATCAAAGGCATCGCCAAACAGGAAGCCATGGATAAACCCGGCGTACACGCCGGGTACGCTAACTACCCCACCGCGCCGCACGGCAGCAATGCATTGACGCAACGCTTTGCCGCTGCTGCCTTCAATTTTAAGATTGCTGAGGATTGTTTCCGTGGTGCTGCCTTTCGCTTCAAACCCGACCGCATCAATCACGGCGTCAACGCCGCGCTGGCCCACGGTCTGCTCGATGATTTTTTCCGCGGCGTCGTTGTCATCATCAAAGTTGATGGGAATTGCGCCGTAACGGGCCTCGGCAAATCGCAACCGGTACGGGTGGTGATCGATAACAAAGATCTGCTCAGCCCCCAGCAGCCGCGCGCAGGCAATGGTCAGTAGCCCCACCGGCCCGGCGCCGAAAACGGCTACGCTTGAACCTTTTGCAATCTGCGCATTTTTTGCCGCCTGCCAGGCCGTGGGCAAAATGTCGGAAAGGAAAAGTGCCTTATCATCAGAAAGAAGCTGCGGGACCTTAAACGGTCCGACGTTCCCCTTCGGCACGCGAACGTATTCCGCCTGTCCCCCCGGCACGCCACCGTAGAGGTGGCTATAGCCAAACAGCGCGGCCGGCGCGGGGATTTGCTTTTTGTTCAGCGCGGCACCCTGCCCGGCGTTGGTATTCTCACAGGCCGCGTATTGCTGCAGACGACAGAAGAAACAGTCCCCGCAGGCGATGACAAAGGGGATCACCACGCGATCGCCTTTTTGCAAATTCTTTACCTCTGCACCGCACTCGACGATTTCCCCCATAAACTCATGGCCAAAAATATCGCCGTGCTGCACCTTCGGGATCTTTCCGCGATAGAGATGCAAATCGGAGCCGCAGATCGCCGTGGCCGTGACGCGCAGAATGATATCGTCGGGCTGTTCGATGATGGGGTCAGGGACATTCTCGACGCGAACATGGTGCGGACCGTGATACGTAAGTGCTTTCATGCGACCTCCGAAAGGTTCCAGGTAAGTCTATAAGGGTAGCTACCCCTGAAGGTCTGCCCCGTAATACGGTTCTTTTGAGATTTATCCTGGCGAGATAAGAAAACTGACGGGGCGCTTACAGAAACCATTAATATTTTGTGGTTGAATGAGTACAGCGTTTATAAACAAGGAGAAACGGGTATGTATCAGAGAATCATTATGCCGGTTGATGTTTTTGAGATGGAGTTGAGCGACAAGGCCGTTCGCCACGCGGAGTTCCTGGCGCAGCAGGACGGTGTCATCCATCTGTTGCACGTGCTCCCGGGCTCCGCCAGCCTGAGCCTTCACCGCTTTGCTGCCGATGTGCGCCGCTTCGAGGAACATTTGCAGCATGAAGCGGAAACGCGCCTGCAAACCATGGTCAGCCACTTCAGTATTGACCCTTCACGGATCAAAACGCACGTCAGATTCGGCAGCGTACGTGATGCGGTAAATGAACTGGCGAACGAGCTGAAGGCAGACGTGGTGGTCATCGGTTCGCGCAACCCTTCCATTACCACACATCTGCTGGGCTCTAACGCCTCCAGCGTGATCCGCCACACACACATACCGGTGATGGTCGTCAGATAAAAAAAGAGGCCACCTTTCGGTGGCCTCTCGCTATTGCAGGTATCGCCTTACTTTCTTTTCTTATGCAGTTTTGGTGCGAATCAGATAGTCAAACGAACTCAGCGACGCCTTCGCCCCTTCGCCCGTGGCGATGATGATCTGTTTGTACGGTACGGTAGTACAGTCACCCGCCGCAAACACGCCCTTCACGCTGGTTTCACACTTCGCATCGATGATGATTTCGCCCATGCGGTTGCGCTCAATCGCGCCTTCCAGCCAGGTGGTGTTTGGCAGCAGACCAATCTGCACGAAGATCCCTGAAAGCTGAACGCTGTGCACGTCGCCGCTCACGCGGTCGCGGTATTCCAGACCGGTCACCTTGCTGCCGTCGCCCTTCACTTCCGTGGTCTGCGCGTTAAGGACGATGTCGACGTTTTTCAGGCTGCGAACTTTGTCCTGCAGAACCTGGTCGGCCTTCATCTCTGGTGCGAACTCCAGAAGGGTGACGTGTTCAACAATCCCCGCCAGGTCGATAGCCGCTTCCACGCCGGAGTTACCTCCGCCGATCACCGCCACGCGTTTACCTTTAAACAGCGGGCCGTCGCAGTGCGGGCAGTAGGTCACGCCTTTGGTGCGATACTGATCTTCACCCGGGACGTTCATGTTGCGCCATTTCGCGCCGGTGGCAATGATGATGCTGCGTGCTTTCAGCACCGCGCCGGAGGCGGTTTCAATGTGGTGTAAACCACCCTCAACCGCAGCAGGTACCAGCCTGCTGGCGCTCTGGCTGTCGATCACGTCCACGTCGTAGTCGCTGACGTGCGCCTTCAGCGCCCCCGCCAGCTTCTGACCTTCAGTTTTCGGCACGGAGATATAGTTTTCAATGTCTACGGTATCCAGTACCTGGCCGCCGAAACGCTCGCCCATCAGGCCAGTGCGGATCCCTTTACGCGCGGAGTACACCGCCGCCGCCGCGCCCGCCGGACCGGAACCGACGATCAGCACGTCGTAGGCATCGCGTTTGTTCAGTGCTTCCGCCGCACGTTTTTCGGCGCCGGTATCCACTTTGGCAACGATTTCCGTCAGCGTCATACGACCCTGACCGAATTCCTGACCGTTCAGATACACCGCCGGAACGCCCATCACGTTGCGATCGGTGATTTCATTCTGGAAGGTACCGCCGTCAATTGCCGTGTGCTTGATGCGCGGGTTGAGGACCGACATCAGGTTCAGCGCCTGCACCACGTCCGGACAGTTGTGGCAGGAGAGTGAATAATAGGTTTCAAACTCGAAATCGCCGTCGATATCGCGGATCTGCTCCAGCAGCGCCTGCGCCTCTTTCGACGGATGACCACCGGTCCACAGCAGCGCCAGCACCAGCGAGGTAAATTCGTGACCCAGCGGCGAGCCGGCAAAGCGCGGCCCCAGCTCAGAGCCTGGGTTAGTAATCAGGAAAGAAGGCTTACGGACGTTAAGCGAATTATCTTCTTTGAAGGTCACTTTTGGCGACAGTTCGGCGATCTCAGCCAGCAGTTCCTTGATCTCTGCCGATTTCGCGCTGTCGTCCAGCGTGGCAATCAGCTCAACGGGTTTGGTCAGTTTCTCAAGATAGGCCTTGAGCTGGGTTTTCATATTAGTGTCGAGCATTATTCTTCCCTCTCTTAAAACGTCATCATGCAAGCTGCCTTACACAGGCGGCCTGAATGCAACTTGCATCATGGTGCTGGAATGAAATGGGCGCGGGAGGCGCCCATTGATTGCCGGGTGGCACTTCGTTTACCCGGCCTACGATACTGTAGGCCTGTGCAAGCGCAGCGCCGCCAGGCTTTACAGACTTAGATCTTGCCGACCAGGTCTAAGGATGGAGCGAGAGTCGCTTCGCCTTCTTTCCATTTCGCCGGGCACACTTCGCCTGGGTGAGAAGCCACGTACTGCGCTGCTTTCACTTTACGCAGCAGGTCAGACGCATCACGGCCGATACCTTCAGCGGTAACTTCGATAGCCTGGATAATACCCTGCGGGTCAACAACGAAGGTGGCGCGGTCAGCCAGGCCTTCATCTTCACGCATGTTGTCGAAGTTACGGGTCAGGGCGCCAGTCGGGTCGCCGATCATCGCGTATTTGATTTTTGCGATGGTTTCAGAGCTGCTGTGCCATGCTTTGTGGGTGAAGTGGGTATCGGTAGAGACAGAGTAAACGTCTACGCCCAGCTTCTGCAGTTCGTCATAATGGTCAGCCACGTCGCCCAGTTCGGTCGGGCAAACGAAGGTGAAGTCAGCCGGATAGAAGAAGAAGACGCTCCAGCGACCTTCGGTATCTTTCTCGGTTACTTCGATGAACTCACCGTTTTTGAACGCCTGGTTTTTGAAAGGTTTAATTTTAGTGTTAATCAAAGACATCTGTACTTCCTCCGTGTTTTCGTTGAGATGTAAGGTAACCAACTTTATCCATCGGGGCTAATGCGTATGCTTTATCAAATCAATCAGCCAAACCTTACAACGTCGACAAGACAACAAGGTGAACCTTTTACAGGAAAGCCTGAAAGTAAAAAGGCCGCCTCAACGGGCGGCCCTGATACCTGAATTCCCCGCAGGTACATTCAGTGCCAGCCGAAGCTGGCGTTGCGTTGCGCTCTACAACCCTTTATATCAAGGGGTAACAGCCCTTTGATTACACCACCCGTTCAGGAATTGGGCAATCCATAAGAGAGGTATTCCTGCCTATGGCTGCGATAGGTTTTGCCAAACATCATTTCGGGACGTTATAAATTTATTTTCATTATAAAAATACCTCAATATATAAATGACAATTGTTATTTAAAATGCTCACTCCAACATCTGAGATAAAATTATCTTAATGTTCCTTGAAGCACTATTTCAATAATCTGGCGTCATGATATATTAAGGTGAATTTAATTTAAATTTAAGAGGGTTAATCGAAAGGATTGTAAATGGTTAACTTCAAACTATAGTTATCAGTGATGTGATAACCACAGCAAACACAGCATCCTCAGGACGAAATATGGCAAACCTCTACGACCTTAAAAAATTCGATCTTAATCTGTTAGTCATTTTCGAGTGCATTTACCAACATCTTAGTATCAGTAAAGCCGCCGAGACGCTGTATATCACACCCTCTGCCGTGAGTCAGTCACTGCAACGCCTGCGAGGACAACTCAACGATCCTCTGTTTATCCGTTCCGGTAAAGGGATCACGCCCACGACCGTCGGCGTCAATTTGCATCATCATCTGGAACAGAACCTGAACCAGCTTGAGCAGACTATCAATATCATGCACAGCAGCGGGTTGAAGAAGAATTTTGTCATTTACTGCCCGCAGTTTATGAGCACCAAAACGATGCTTGAGCCAATGAAACTACTCATGAACAAGTATAACTATTCGGTTGAATTACATGATGTTTTTCTTGCCCCTGATTCAGCAGAAGATCTCCTGGCTTACCGAAAAGCCGACCTGATATTTTCTTTTGCCTCCTCAAGCAGTCGCTCAATTGCCTCCAGCCTTTTCCATAAGCTGCCTTTTGTGCTCGTTTGCCGGAATGATCATCCCCGCTTGAGCGGAAATCCCACGCGTGAAGAGATTCTGAATGAACAGTTCACCGCCTACCTGAGCGATGAGAACAGCGTCAAAGACTACCAGGAAAAAGCCGAGAGCCTGTTAACCGAAAGAAATATCGTTTATCGAAGCGACTCTTTTATATCCCTTCTGTCGGTGATCAGTTCATCCGACCTCATAGGGTTAGCGCCCACGCCGGCCTTTGAACAATATGGTCCAGCGCTTAAGCTGCGCAAAGTAGAGACAGACATTCAATTTCCCAGCATTAATATTTACATGATGTATAATCGCTCCGCACTGAATAGCTCAGCATTCGCGAGTTTTATTGAAGAAATAACTTTACCTTGAGATGTTAGCGTGGTTTTCACACAGGATGGGAACCACCTTTTCCAGAAACATACACCATCGTTATATAAACATTCAGCATTAACTTTATACACATCATAAATTATTGACTGATATCATTCTCACTCTAGTATTGACACTAACGTCTGGTATTTATTCCTCAGGATGAGAATAAACATGTCAATTTATAAGTACCCTCTTAATCAGGATGTTCTTTCTGCGGCTCGGGAACGAATAACATGGACTCTCGAAAATTTACCCAGGATCTGTGTCTCTTTTTCAGGAGGTAAAGACTCCACCACCATGCTGCACCTGGTTGCCCGGCAGGCGCGACAGATGAATATAAAAATAGACGTTCTCTTTATCGACTGGGAAGCGCAGTTTAGCCATACCATCACCCATGTTGAACGTATGCGCGAGTTATACAGCGATATCATCGGCCATTTCTGGTGGGTCGCGCTTCCCCTGACAACGCAAAATTCCCTGTCGCAATTTCAGCCGGAATGGCAATGCTGGGAACCCGGCACCCGATGGGTCCGCCAGCCCCCTGACGGTGCGATAACCGATCCCGCTTTTTTTCCCTTCTACCAGCCCGGCATGACGTTTGAAACTTTTGTTCGCAGCTTCTCCGACTGGTTCTCTCGCAATCGCCCGGCGGCGGTGATGATTGGCATCCGCGCCGATGAATCTTACAACCGTTTTCTGGCTATCGCGTCAGCGCGTAAACAACGGTTTGCCGATGATAAACCCTGGACAACCGTCGCCCCGGGGGGACATGCCTGGTATATCTACCCTCTCTATGACTGGAAAACCGCCGATATCTGGACCTGGTTCGCCAAATCGGGATGTTGCTATAACCCACTCTATGACCTGATGTTCCAGGCTGGCGTGCCTCCCCGCTATATGCGTATTTGTGAGCCCTTTGGTCCGGAGCAGCGTCAGGGATTATGGCTCTACCATGTTGTTGAGCCCGATCGCTGGGCGGCCATGTGCGAGCGCGTGAGCGGCGTACGCAGCGGAGGAATTTACGCCGGGCACGATAACCACTTTTATGGTCACCGGAAAATCCTGAAACCCGATCACCTCTGCTGGCGCGAATATGCCCTGCTGCTGCTCGACAGCATGCCGCAAAATACGGCTGAGCATTACCGCAATAAAATCGCCATTTACCTGCGCTGGTATCAGAAGAAAGGCATAGAGGATATTCCCGACACCCAGGACGGTGATATTGGTGCCAAAGACATTCCCTCATGGCGCCGTATTTGCAAGGTTATCCTTAATAACGACTACTGGTGCAGAGCGCTGTCGTTCAGCCCAAATAAACCCAAACATTATCAGCGCTACAGTGAAAGAGTGAAGGCGAAACGCAAGGAGTGGGGCATATTATGCGACAACGATTAATCACCGAGATCGAAACGTACCTGCAGTCTCTTCCCGAAGAGGATCGGATTAACGCCATCAATGCTTTTCGTGAAGCGATCCATCGAAACAGTCCTTTTCGTGAGCAACCGATAGACTGCGTGCTTTGGATCAAACAGGACGCGATTACCGCTAACGACTACAACCCCAATAACGTTGCTCCTCCAGAAAAACGGCTGCTCAGCAAGTCGCTGGAACTCGATGGATTCACCCAACCTATTGTCGTGACGGAAAGTGAACCGCAACATTACGAAATTGTGGATGGTTTCCACCGCCATGAAATCGGCAAAACTCGGGCGACGTTGAAGCGTCAGCTCAGGGGATATCTCCCCGTCACCTGCCTGCGCCAGGATCGACAGGAAAAGCATGACCGTATGGCCGCCACGATCCGTCACAACCGGGCGCGGGGTCGGCACCAGATTAACGCCATGTCGGATATCGTGCGCGAACTGGCACAGCTCGGCTGGAACGATGAGCGAATTGGCAAAGAGCTGGGGATGGACAGCGACGAGGTTCTGCGTCTCAAGCAAATCAACGGTCTGCTGATGCTGTTTGCAGACCGTCGCTATTCCGAAGCCTGGACGGTGAAATAATCAGAGCGTGTTCAAACGCTCTGCCGCCGCCAGCAGCGTCGATTCCTGCTTCGCAAAGCAAAGGCGGATCAGCTTATGCGGGAAGGGATCGGCGCAGAACACCGACAGCGGAATGGCGGCCACACCCACCTCTTTTGTCAACCACTGGCAAAAGCTGACGTCATCCTGATCGGAAATTGCACTGTAGTCCGCGAGCAGGAAATAGGTTCCTTCAGACGGCAAAATTTCCAGGCGGCTTTTACTCAGCGCCGTCACGAACAGATCCCGACGTTCACGGTAGAAACGCGGCAGCGCGCGATAATGCTCGGGCTCCGCGCGCAGCATATCCGCCAGCGCCAGCTGAGCCGGCGTGTTTACGGCAAACGTCAGGTACTGATGCACCTTGCGCAGCTCAGCGCTAATGGCGGCCGGTGCGACGCAGTAACCCACTTTCCAGCCGGTCATATGGTAGGTCTTACCGAACGACGAGACGGCGATAGCGCGCTCGCGAAGCTGCGGATGGGCCAGCACGCTGGCGTGTCCCTCTTCTGCAAAGCAGATGTGCTCGTAAACTTCATCGCTCAGCACGTAGATTTCACGTTCGGCAATCGCCTGCCACAGCGCGGCGAAGTCCGTTTTCTGCCACACCGTCGCCGACGGATTGTGCGGGGTATTCAGGATCACCAGCCGGGTTTTGTCGCTCAGCAGCGCAGCAAACGCCTGCCAGTCGGGGCGGAAATGCGGTGGCTGTAACGCCACGCGTTTCACCACGCCGCCGGAGAGTTCAACCGCAGGCGCATAGCTGTCGTAGCTCGGGTCAAAGCAGATGACTTCATCGCCCGCCCGCACCAGGGCGGTGATGGCCGCATACAGCGCTTCGGTCGCCCCTGCCGTCACCGTAATGTCGCTGTTCGCATCGGGCCTATGGCCATACAGCTCAGCCGTTTTATCCGCAATGGCTTCCCGCAGCGCCTGCACGCCCGTCATTGGCGCATACTGATTCGCCCCCTGCGCCACGTGGTACGCCAGACGCTCCTGCAGATAGGTCGGCCCGTCGAAATCCGGAAATCCCTGAGAAAGGTTAATGGCGTTGTGCTGCTGCGCCAGGGCGCTCATCTGCGTAAAGATGGTGGTACCGAGATTGGGAAGTTTACTTTGCGGAATCAATGCGTTAATGCTCATTGTGTTGTGCCTGCTTGTAATACTTATGTTGCTGCCACTATAACACGATGTTAGTCTTTGGCAATCAAGACGCTTAGACGTCTAAACAATATGAATATTCCTGTCCGAGAGGGTAAAAGGAAAATGACAGACAACCTGCAACTCACGCATCTGGTCGACGCCTGCCGCTGGATTGGCGCCAAAGGCTGGGCACCCGCCACCGGGGGCAATATGTCGGTGCGTCAGGACGAACGCCTCTGCTGGCTCAGCGAATCGGGCAAAGACAAAGGCAGCCTGACGACGGAGGATTTTCTCCAGGTGGAGATCGCCACCAACCGCGCGCCGTCTGGCCGCAGACCGTCGGCGGAGACCGGGCTGCACACCCTTATCTATCGTCTGTTTCCTGAGGCCAACGCCGTCCTGCACGTTCATACGGTCAACGCCACGGTGCTCTCGCGTCTGGTCAAAGAAGCCGAGCTCAACATCAGCGGCTTTGAGATGCAAAAATCCCTCACCGGGCAGACCACGCATCTGGATACGGTGGCTATCCCGGTCTTCGATAACGACCAGGACATTGACGCCCTCGCCTCGCGAATCGCCCATTACGCGCAGGAACGCCCGCTTAATTATGGTTTTCTTCTGCGCGGCCATGGCTTAACCTGCTGGGGACGCGATGTGGCCGAAGCCCGCCGTCATCTGGAAGGACTGGAATTCCTGTTTGAATGTGAAATGCGTTTACGACAACTGGAGAGAGTATGATTCGCGCGATTGTGACGGATATTGAAGGCACCACCAGCGATATTCGTTTTGTCCATGATGTTTTGTTCCCCTACGCGCGTGAGCGGCTGGCGGCCTTCGTGACCGCGCAGCAGTACGCCGAGCCGGTCACATCCATTCTGGACAACCTGCGTGATGAAATCGGTAATCCGCACGCCAGCGTCAGCGAGCTTATCGACGCCCTGTTTGCCTTTATGGATGAAGACCGCAAATCTACTGCGCTAAAAGCGCTGCAGGGGATCATCTGGCACGACGGCTACGTCAACGGCGACTTTACCGGCCATCTCTACCCGGACGTGCTGCCCGCGCTGGAAAAATGGAAAGCGCAAGGGATTGATCTCTATGTTTATTCCTCTGGCTCCGTTGCTGCGCAGAAACTGTTATTTGGCTATAGCGACGAAGGTGATATTACTCATCTGTTCAGCGGCTATTTCGACACCCACATCGGCGCCAAGCGCGAGGTGCAGTCGTATCAGAACATTGCGGCGCAAACGGGCATTGCCCCGTCGCAGATCCTGTTCCTCTCCGATATTCATCAGGAGCTGGACGCGGCTGAACAGGCAGGTTTTCGCACCCTGCAGCTGATTCGCGGCGATGATGACGGCGCAAGCCATCACCATCAGGTCCACCAGTTTGACGAGATTAACCCGGAGCAGATCCCTTCATGAGCGCATTGACCATTTATTCCGATAAAGACGCCAGTAAACACCAGTGGCACAGTACCGATGCCGCCGAGATCGCCCAACAGCTCAACGCGAAAGGCGTACGGTTTGAACGCTGGGCGGCGGATCGCGATTTAGGACACGATCCCGCGCCTGAAGCCGTGATCGCGGCGTATCAGCATGCCATCGACAAACTGGTCTCAGAGAAGGGTTACCAGAGCTGGGACGTGATCAGCCTGCGTGCCGACAATCCGCAGAAAGAGGCGCTGCGCGCGAAGTTCCTGAACGAACACACCCACGGCGAGGACGAAGTACGCTTTTTCGTGGAAGGCGCGGGCTTGTTCTGCCTGCACATTGGCGATGAGGTGTATCAGGTGCTGTGCGAGAAAAACGACCTGATTTCCGTTCCTGCGGGCACGCCGCACTGGTTTGATATGGGCTCAGAGCCGAACTTTACGGCGATTCGTATTTTCGATAATCCGGAAGGCTGGGTGGCCCAGTTTACGGGTGATGCGATCGCGGACGCGTATCCACGGCTGGCATAGGTAAAAGCAAAACGGCAGCTATAGCTGCCGTTTTTAGTGTTTGCTCCCTCTCCCTGTGGGAGAGGGTCGGGGTGAGGGCATCAGGCCGCTCGAGCTTCAACGCTCCAGTCCCTTCACATACTCCACCAGCTGATCCAGCACAATCCCCCACCCTTCGTGGAAGCCCATCTGCTCGTGCTGCTCGCGGATTTCCTTCGTGGGGTGACGCGCAATCGCCGTATAGCGGGTTTTGCCCTCGCCCACCTCTTCCAGCAGCAGGATCGCCGTCATAAACGGCTTCTCGGCCGGTTTCCAGCCTTCGGTATAGCCGTCGGTAAAGACCAGCTTTTTCCCCGGATCGATTTCCAGGAAGACACCCCGGTTATCCATCCGCTGCCCGTCCACCTCAAACACGGTGTTGAACCGTCCGCCCACCCGCAGATCGAGGTCGCATTCGGTCACCTTATGGGGAGCAGGAATGAAGAAGTTTTTGATGTGTTCGGGCGTAGTCCAGCAAAGCCACAGCAGGTCGCGCGGGGCATCCACCACGCGCTCCAGTTTTAAGTCTGTTTCAGGATCGAGCGTCACGATATTGTCCTCTCAGGGAACCCCCTTAAAGAATAGCCCGACTCAGGCGAATTTCCCGTTTGCCACCGCGTCCGGCGTGACCACGCCCGTATCCAGCACCCAGCCGCTAATCAGCGAGGCTGGCGTAACGTCAAACGCCGGGTTGTAGACCTGCGCGTTTTCCGGCGCCCACTGCACCGCGCCAAAGCTTCCGGCGACGCCCGTCACCTCGCTGGCGGCGCGCTGCTCAATCGGGATCGCATCACCGTTCGGGCAGTCCGGATCGAGGGTCGTTTGCGGCGCGGCCACATAGAACGGAATGCCGTGGAATTTCGCCAGCACCGCCAGAGAATAGGTGCCGATCTTATTCGCCACGTCGCCGTTAGCCGCAATGCGGTCTGCGCCCACCCACACGGCATCCACCAGCCCTTTCGCCATCAGGCTGGCGGCCATGGAATCGGTAATCAGCTGATACGGCACGCCCAGCTCGCCAAGTTCCCAGGCGGTTAATCTTCCCCCCTGCAGCAGCGGACGGGTTTCATCCACCCAGACGTTGCTGACCTTGCCCTCCTGATGCGCGCGAGCAATCACGCCCAGCGCCGTGCCGACGCCCGCCGTTGCCAGCCCGCCGGTGTTGCAGTGGGTCAGCAGGCGGCTGCCGGGCTTCACCAGCGCGCTGCCCGCTTGCGCAATGGCGTCACAGAGCCGTTTGTCTTCGTCGATCAGGCGCAGCGCCTCCGCGACCAGCGCCGGAACATACTCTTCCTGCCACAGCGCAATCTTCATGCGGTCAAGGTTGTTCATCAGGTTCACCGCCGTCGGGCGGGATGCGCGCAGGATTTCCAGCGCAACCGCCAGCTCGTCGCGGCTTTTGCCGTTTTCCGCCAGCAGCGCCAGCAGCAGACTTGCAGAGAGACCGATCAGCGGCGCGCCGCGCACCCGCAGGGCGTGAATATGCTCCACCAGCGTCTCTACCGTTGAGGCATCCAGCCAGCGTTTCTCCTGCGGAAGGGCCTGCTGGTCGAGAATAAAGAGCTGATTATCCGCTACCCGCAGGCTGGTCGTCTGTAATGTCTGCATGTCGTTAATTCCCTGTTGCGTTGTTGTAGCACATTGTGTCAGGATGAAGTCCGGATGTATAGACGTCTACACGTCTTTATTAGCAAACCCGTGAGGAGCAGGCCATGTCGCAATACCGTACCTTTACCGCTCAGGACGCCGTGGAATATGCCAGGCAGTTTGGCGGCCTTGACGATCCTTCATCGCTGGTGGAGGCGCAGGAGGTAGGCGACGGCAACCTCAATCTGGTGTTCAAAATCTTCGACAGCGCGGGCGTGAGCCGCATCATCGTTAAGCAGGCGCTGCCCTACGTGCGCTGCGTCGGCGAGTCCTGGCCGCTGACGCTGGACCGCGCCCGTCTGGAGGCGCAAACCCTGGTCGAGCACTACCGGCACAGCCCGCAGCACACGGTGAAAATTCATCACTTCGACCCGGAACTGGCGGTGATGGTGATGGAAGATCTCTCCAGCCATCGCATCTGGCGCGGCGAGCTGATCGGCAACATCTACTACCCTCAGGCGGCGCGTCAGCTGGGTGAATACCTCGCGCACGCGCTGTTCCACACCAGCGATTTCTACCTGCACCCGCACGAGAAAAAAGCGCAGGTGGCAAAATTCATCAACCCGGCGATGTGCGAGATCACCGAAGATTTGTTCTTCAACGATCCGTACCAGATCCACGAACGCAACAGCTACCCGGCCGAGCTGGAAAATGACGTCGCCGCCCTGCGCGACGACGCCCAGCTGAAAATTGCCGTGGCCTCCCTGAAGCACCGTTTCTTTTCTCAGGCTGAAGCCCTGCTGCACGGAGACATTCACAGCGGCTCGATTTTTGTGGCCGACGGCAGCCTGAAGGCCATCGACGCCGAGTTCGGCTATTTCGGCCCGATGGGCTTTGACGTCGGCACCGCTATCGGCAACCTGCTGCTGAACTTCTGCGGCCTGCCGGGACATCTGGGCATTCGCGATGCCGCCGCCGCCCGCGAACAGCGACTGACCGATATTCAGGAACTGTGGAACACCTTCGCGGAGCGCTTCCAGGCGCTGGCACACGAGAAAACACGCGACGCCGCGCTCAGCGCGCCGGGCTATGCCTCCGCCTTCCTGAAAAAGGTCTGGCATGATGCCATCGGCTTCTGCGGCACCGAACTCATTCGCCGCAGCGTCGGGCTTTCCCACGTCGCGGATATCGACACCATTCAGGACGAGGCGATGCGCCACGAATGCCTTCGCCACGCGATAACGCTCGGCAAGGCGCTGATTGTTATTGCCGACCGTATCGACAGCGCGGAAGATCTGGTGGCGCGGGTACGGCAGTACAGCTGATTTTCTCCCTCTCCCTGTGGGAGAGGGCCGGGGTGAGGGCATCAAACCGCACTCACCCCAAATACTCAATCACCGACAGCCCGCCGTTATAGTCCGTGCTGTAAATAATTCCCTGCGCATCCACAAACACGTCACACGACTGGATCACCTGCGGGCGATTCGGGCGGGTATCCATCATTTTCGCCGGCGCGGCAGGCACCAGCGCACCCGTTTCAACCGGACGATACGGATTGGAGATGTCATACGCGCGCACGCCCGCGTTCTGATACGTCGCAAAAATCAGCGTCGAGCTGACGAAGCTCCCCGGCCTGTTCTCGTGCAGGTTGTGCGGGCCGAAATGCGCCCCTTTAGCCACATAATCGATTTCATCCGGCTGTGGGAAGGTAGAGATGCTGACCGGATTCGACGGCTCGCGGATATCAAACAGCCAGATCAGCTTCTCCCCGTCCTCCTGGTTGTCGAGCACCGCTTCATCCAGCACCACCAGCAGATCGCGGTCCGGCAGCGGCAGCGCGGTGTGCGTCCCGCCGCCAAACGGCGGACTCCAGTTACGGTGGCTAATGAGCTTAGGACGGGTACGATCCTTCACGTCCAGCAGCGTCAGGCCGCCGTCGCGCCAGCTGCCGTACGCGGTATCGCCGGCAATAATCGCATGGTGGAGCGCGTAGCGTTTCCCTTCCGGCCAGTTCGGCTGTTCACCTTCGGCCTGGTTCATTCCCGGCAGCCACCAGCGCCCTGCCACTTCGGGCTTACGCGGGTCCGCAAGATCGATGGTCAGGAAGATATAGTCGGTAAAGCCGTCGATCAGCGCCGATACGTACGCCCAGCGGCCGCCGACGTACCAGATGCGGTGGATGCCAATCCCGTTCAGCGACAGAAAGCCGATTTCGCGCGGCCTGTCCGGCGTGGAGATATCAAACACGCGCAGCCCGGCGCTCCAGCCTTTGTCCTGCACGTCGCGGACGGTCTCCCCCACCTGACGGGTGTAGTAGACCTTCTCGTCGGCAAAGCGGGCATCGGCAAACAGATCCCGGGCGTTAATCACCAGCAGCAGGTCGTCATGCGCCTGCAGGTGCACGTTCCAGGTGCCGGGCGGCGCGGGCACGTAGCCCACCGCTTTCGGGTTTTTCGGGTCGCGCACGTCGACAATCGAAAAGCCCTGCGACACCATATGGCCGATATAGGCGAAACCGCTGTGCACCATCAGCTGCACGCCGTCCGGGCGACCGCCCTGGTCGCTATGGCCAATCAGCCGCATATTGCGGCTGTATTCGGGAGGGGGTAAATGACTCACCGTTAGCTCCTGTTGGTATTCCCCCTCTCCCCGTGGGAGAGGGCCGGGGTGAGGGCATCAGGCCGCACCTGACGCCACCCGGCTTGGTTTTATTTATTCTTCGCTTCCAGCGTCGCAAACCACGGCGCGATAAAATCTTCCGTCTGGCCCCAGCCCGGAATGATTTTCCCCAGCGACGCCACGTTCACCGCGCCCGGCTGGGCGGTCAGCAGCGCCTGTGGAATAGCGGCCGCCTTAAAATCGTAGGTCGCAGGCGTGGCTTCCCCGGCAATCTTGTTCGCCACCAGACGCACGTTGGTCGCGCCAATCAGCTTCGGATCCACCGCCACGCTCACCTTCCATGGGCTGCCCGGCTCGCGCATCAGCTGCAGATCCTGGTTGGAGATGTCGATGCTGTAGAGTTTGATCTCGGTACGGCCGTTCTCTTTCAGCGCTTTGTACGCGCCCTGGCTGAAGGCGTCCCAGGTTCCCCAGATGGCGTCGATTTTACCTTTCGGGTACTTCGCCAGGATCGCGCCCACTTTGTTAGCGGTGTCGCCCTGCACGTCAGAGGAGACCGCGCCGATGGACTCCAGCTCTTTGATGTCCGGATACTGCTTTTGCAGCTCTTTATAGGCCGCCTGACGACGCTCCATCGGCGGGAAGCCCGCTACCCACAGCTTGACGATATTGGCCTTGCCGTTGAAATCTTTCGCCAGCTGGCCGAAGGAGAGGTTAGTCAGGGAGGCATCATCCTGCTGGGTAACGGTCACGCCCGGGATCTCGCCGTTGACGGCGGTATCAAAGACGGCGACCTTAATTCCGGCGTCCACCGCCTTCTTCACCAGCGCGGTGGAGTACGGATCGCGCCCCTGAGACAGGATAATCCCGTCATATTTCTGGCTGATGGCCTGGTTCACAAAGTCCTGGAATTTGGCATCGTCCCCGTTGCTTAAAAAGGTGCTGACCTTAAAGCCAAGCTTCTTCCCTTCCTGAATGGCCCCGGCAATAAACTGCGTGGTGTTGTCGTCTGAGCCAAGGTTACGGATCACCGCGATGCGGATCGGGCCGTCATGGCTGGCAATGGCCGCCGGAAGCGGGGCGGGTGTGGCCGCGAAGCCAGGCAGAGCGGTGAATAACCCTAATGCCACCAAAGAGAGTGCAATCTTTTTCATTTTTTATCCCGTTGTGTTGTCAGCGTTTTTGTATGTACGTAATCGCCAGCGCTACCGCGAGCACCAGCCCTTTTATAATGTCCATGGCGTAATACGGCACGGAGAGCATCACCAGCCCGTTCGACAGCACGCCGAGAATAACCGCCCCGACCAGCGTCCCCAGCGCATTCGGCTTGCCGGACCCGGCCAGCGAGAAGCCAATCCACGCCGCCGCCACCGCATCCATCAGGTAACCGCCGCCCGCGTTTACCTGCGACGAGCCGATGCGCGAGGCCAGCAAAATCCCGCCCAGGCCCGCAAGCAGGGAGGCAATCACGTAGGCCGCCACCTTGTAGCGGGTGGTGCGAATACCGGAGAGACGCGCGGCTTCCGGGTTGCCGCCAATGGCGTACATCCGACGACCGTGAGTGGTGAGCGACAGCCCCAGCTGCGCCAGAACCGTCACCACCAGCATGATGATCACAATCGTCGGCACCTGCCCCAGCAGGCTGAACGCCGCCGGAATGGTGCCTTCCGCCATGTCACCGCTCGGCAGCACCATGTTCTCGGTAATCGACCCGCCGTAGCTGTAGGTCATCGCCACGCCCTGGATCACAAACAGGCTGGCCAGCGTCGCGAGCATGTCCGGAATGCGCAGGATGACGATAAGAAAGGCGTTAAACAGCCCCACCAGCGTGCAGAGCGCGAGGGTGATCAGAATCGACTCGGTGGTACCAAAGCCGTGCCAGACGAACAGGGAAATCACCAGCGCATTCGCCAGTGAGGCGGTCGATCCCACGGAGAGATCGAACCCGCCAATGGTCAATGATATCGACACGCCAACGGCAATCACCGTCACGATGGCGATTGAGCGCAGAATATTGATGATGTTGTTCGGATCGAGGAAGCTGTCCGACGCCAGGCCAAAGACGGCCACCAGCGCGACGACGGTTAACAGCATGCCCCACTTGTAGAGAAAATCGAAAATCTGCTGACGGCCAGACGCCGTCGCGTTTACTGAAAGGGCCTTGCTCACGACGCCGTTCCTCCGGTTGAATAATAAAGTAGTGTCTCTTCACGGGCCTCGGCTCCGGCGATTTCCGCCACGATGCGCCCGTCCCACAGCACGCAGATGCGGTCGCACAGCCCGACCAGCTCGGCAAACTCGCCCGAGGCGTAAATGACCCCTTTGCCCTCGCGCGCCAGGCCGTCAATCAGCTGGAACAGATCGGTTTTGGCCTTCACGTCCACGCCTTTGGTTGGCTCGTCGAAGATCAGCACGCTCGCATCATTGCGCAGCCACTTGCCGATGGCGACCTTCTGCTGGTTGCCGCCGGAGAGACGTCGCAAAACCTGCCCGGGACCGCGGGCGCGCACGCCGACGCGGGCAATCACCTCCTCCGCCCAGCGCCACGCCTGACGATGGCCAAACAGGCTCCAGCGCGAGAAGCTGTTATCGGCGCACACGGCAAGGTTCATGCTCACCGGCTCGTCGATAAAAATGCCCTCTTTGCGCCGCTCTTCCGGCACCAGCGCCAGGCCGCGCAGCACCGAGTCGGCCGGGTCGCGCGGCTGCCAGGGCTGTTGATTCAACTCACCGCGCGACACGCGGCTTTTGCTGGCGCCAAACAGCGCCTTGCAGAGTTCGGTTTTCCCCGCCCCCGCCAGCCCGGCAATCCCGAGAATTTCGCCTTTGCGCAGGTGCAGGGAGATATCTTTCAGCAGCGCGTCGTCATGCAGACCTTCCACCCGCAGCAGCGTTTCGTCGCCGTGCGGCGGCCGAGCGGGCGGGTAGATATCGCTCAGCACGTGGCCGAGCATCTTCTCAACAATCTCTTCGCCGCTAAGATCGGCCATCGGGCCGGACTCGATCAGCTTGCCGTCGCGCAGCACCGTTAAGGTGTCGCAGATGGCCTTCAGCTCGTGAATGCGGTGGGAGATAAACACCACGCCGATGCCCTGCTGCTTTAACCGTCTCACCACGCCAAACAGGCGCTCGCTCTCGTGCGCGTCCAGCGGCGCGGTGGGCTCATCAAGAATCAAAAAACGGCAGTGATGGGACAGGGCGCGCGCCAGCAAAATCTGCTGCTTTTCGGCAAGCGTGCAGCTGTCGATGGAACGGCGTACGTCCAGAGAAACGTCCAGCTGCGCCAGCGCCTGTCTCGCCTGCTGGCGGACCGCGCCCCAGCTGAAGCGATGCCCCGGCTGCGCCAGCTGGTCGAGCATGATGTTCTCGGCGATGCTTAACCCCGGGATCAGCGCCACGTCCACCTCCTGCTGCACAAGGTGGATGCCCAGCCGTTTGGCGTCGAGCGGTTCGCGGATCGTCACCGACTGGTTGTTAATGCTGATCTCACCCTCATAGTGGTCGTGCGTCCCGCACAGCACCGCCATCAGCGTCGATTTCCCCGCGCCGTTGGCGCCGGTCAGCGCATGTACCGATCCGCCGGTTAAGGTGAAGTTCACGCGCGACAGCGCCTGAAAGCCGGAAAAGGCCAGGCTGATACCGCGCATTTCAAGGCGACTGGAAACCATCCGCGTAAATCCTTCATTACTCTTCTGATTTATCGAATTTTTCACAGCTCCGGTTGACTGACAACGAAGGAAAAGGCATAAGTTAAAGCGAAATATTATTAGCCATCCGGATGTCCAGACATAACATCGGGTTAGCGCTTGCTAAAAAAGGACAACACCATGAGCAACACCGATATCCGCGTCGTGCCTGGCCCGGCGAACTACTTCTCCCACCCCGGAAGCCTTGCGCATCTGAATGACTTCTTTACCCCGGAACAGCTTTCCCGCGCGGTGTGGATCTACGGCGAGCGCGCTATCGACGGCGCGCGCCCTTTCCTGCCGGAGAGCTTTCACGCGCCGGGGGCGAAACACCTGATGTTTAAAGGTCACTGCAGCGAGCGCGACGTCACCCATCTGGTGAACGAATCCGGCAGTGACGCCAGCGTGGTGATTGGCGTGGGCGGCGGTGCGGTACTGGATACCGTCAAGGCCGTGGCGCGTCGTCTGGGCGTGCCGTTCGTGGGCATCCCCACCATTGCCGCCACCTGCGCGGCGTGGACCCCGCTCTCCGTCTGGTACAACGATGCAGGTCAGGCGCTGCATTTTGAGATCTTCGACGACGCCAACTACCTGGTGCTGGTGGAGCCGCAGATCGTCCTTAACGCCCCGGCGGAATACCTGCTGGCGGGTATCGGCGATACGCTGGCAAAGTGGTACGAAGCGGTTGTGTTGGCACCTGAGCCGGAGAACCTGCCGCTGACCGTGCGGCTGGGCATCAACGGCGCGCTGGCGATCCGCGATGTGCTGCTGGAGCACAGTGAGGAAGCGCTGGCCGACCAGCAGCGCGGCGAACAGACGCAGGCGTTTCGGGACGTGGTGGATGCGATTATCGCCGGCGGCGGGATGGTCGGCGGGTTGGGCGAACGCTATACCCGCGTGGCGGCGGCGCATGCGGTGCACAATGGTTTAACCGTGCTGCCGCAGACGGAAAAATACCTCCACGGTACCAAGGTGGCCTACGGCATTCTGGTGCAGAGCGCCCTGCTCGGCCAGGACGACGTGCTGGCGCAGTTGGTAACGGCGTACCAGCGCTTTAACCTGCCGACCACGCTTCGCGAGCTGGACGTCGACATCAATAACCGGGAAGCGCTGGATAAGGTCATTGCCCACACCCTGCGCCCGGTGGAGTCGATTCACTATCTACCGGTTGCGTTAACGCCTGACGTTCTGCGCGCCGCGTTTGAGAAAGTGGAATCCTTCAGCCGTTAATCGCGCCGACAGGCTATACCTAATGATGATTCTTTCTACTCTTGCAACGAGGTCATCATGCAGATCGATTTGACAGGTAAAAAGGCGCTGGTTACCGGTGCCAGCCGCGGGTTGGGTCGGGCTATTGCACTCTCGCTGGCGCGCGCCGGTGCGGATGTGATTATTACGTATGAAAAATCTGCCGATAAAGCCCAGGCGGTCGCCGATGAGATTAAGGCGCTGGGACGACACAGCGAAGCCGTGCAGGCGGACAGCGCCAGCGCGCAGGCGATTCAGGATGCCGTCACCCATGCGGCACGTTCCCTTGGCGGGCTGGACATTCTGGTCAACAATGCCGGGATCGCGCGCGGCGGCCCGCTGGAGTCCATGACGCTGGCAGATATTGACGCCCTTATCAACGTCAACATCCGCGGCGTGGTGATCGCCATTCAGGAAGCGCTGGTGCACATGTCCGACGGCGGGCGCATCATCAACATCGGCAGCTGTCTGGCAAACCGCGTGGCGATGCCGGGCATTGCCGTTTACTCGATGACGAAGTCCGCTCTTAACTCCCTCACCCGCGGTCTGGCCCGTGATTTAGGACCGCGCGGCATTACCGTAAACCTGGTGCACCCCGGCCCCACCAACAGCGATATGAACCCGGAAGACGGCGAACAGGCGGAAGCCCAGCGCCAGATGATTGCGGTCGGTCACTACGGCCAGCCGGAAGACATCGCGGCGGCGGTCACCTTCCTCGCCAGCCCGGCTGCCGGGCAGATCTCCGGTACCGGTCTCGATGTGGACGGTGGTTTGAACGCCTGATCGCACATTTCCTGCAAGCCTCTGTCGTCCGGCAGAGGCCTTCCCGAGCACCCTCGACGGTTCACGTTTTGCCGCTTTCTCCCGGTTTTTCTCCGCTCTACAGTACCCCATTAGAAATTCGGAATTTATCTAATAGTCTTATTATTTCCTTATATTTTGTGTGGGCGTACAGTGGAGGTACGGATGAAGATTGTCTGGTCCAATGGTGCAAAGAAGGCGTTTTCAAAGATTGAAGAGCGGTATCAGCGGCGCATTGAGGTAAAGCTTACTGAGCTGGATGACCGCTCGGCTCCCCGGCCCGATATCAAAAAAATATCGGCGACAGAAGATCATTTCCGGCTACGCGTTGGCGATTACCGCATCATCTATACGCTTCGGGACGATCCCGATGACCATTGTTATGTTTTGGCCGTCAAGCGCAGAACTTCAACGACTTACCTGCATGAGGAGAGTGCCACATATGGCTGTACAGCTAATCAAGGACGATAACGGGAAAACGCAGTACGCCGTTATTCCCTATCACGAATATTTTCGTATGCTCTTACAGATGTCAGAAATTGACGACGAAACCGATGACGATCTGGAGGATATTGAGGTCGAACACGATAGTCTGGATGACGTGGAATTGCCCGGAGAAGTGTGCAGCATCATGACCTGGCAGAACGTCAGCCTGCAGGCCGCGTGGCGTATTCTGCGTGGGTTATCCCAGCAGGAGGTGGCGGAGAAACTCGGTATCAGCCAGTCCGCCGTGTCACAGCTGGAAGCGCTGGACTCCCGTCCGCAAAAACGCACCCGCGAAAAGCTGGCGGCGATCTACGGCTGTAAGCAGGAGCAGATCAGCCTCTATCTCCCGAAAGAGGGTTAACAGCACTTCGCCCCGCCCTTGCCGCCGTAGCGGGCGTCCTGGCGGTCACGGAAAAATTCTTCGTAGGTCATTGGCGTCTGGTCCGGATGGTTGACGCGCATATGCTCGACGTAGTTGTCGTAGTCCGGCACGCCAATCATCATTTTGGCGGCCTGGCCCAGGTACTTACCGGCTTTGGAAAGGGTGTCGAACATGATTCTGATCTCACAGGGAATATAGGCCGGGTAAGGCGAAGCCGCCACCCGGCACAAAGGTTAGTGCGCCCCTTTCGCCTGGGTCACAATCTCTTCCAGGTTTTCAGGCATTGGCTCATACGGCGTCTCTTTCGCCGTTGGCGTGTCGACTTTCAATGCCGCCAGCGCGGTCTTGAGAGAATACAACGCCAGCACCACGACCACCACCATAAAGAAGATGGTCAGCCCGGCGTCCAGACGGTTGTTAAACACCAGCTGCGACAGCTGCGACTCGGTGTACTGCGCCGGGATCTTACCGCTGTCGATCATCGCCTGGAACTTGTTGGCGATCGCCAGGAAGCCCACTTTGTTGTCCGGGCTGAAGGCTTTCTGCCAGCCCGCCGTCAGGGTACAAATCAGCAGCCATGCGGTTGGCACTAATGCCACCCAGGCGTAACGCTGGCGCTTCATCTTGAACAGCACCACCGCGCAGAGCATCAGCGCCATACCTGCCAGCATCTGGTTGGCGATACCGAACAGCGGCCACAGGGTGTTAATCCCGCCCAGCGGATCGACCACACCCTGATGCAGGAAGTAGCCCCACGCCAGCACGCACAGCGCCGTCGCCAGCAGGTTAGCCGGGAGCGAATCGGTACGCTTCAGGTTCGGGGAGATCACCCCCAGCAGGTCCTGCAGCATAAAGCGCGCCGCACGGGTTCCCGCATCCACCGCCGTCAGGATAAACAGCGCCTCGAACAGAATGGCGAAGTGATACCAGAAGGAGACGTCCATCAGCCCGCCCAGCGCGCCGTGCAGGATGTAGGCCATGCCGACCGCCAGCGTTGGCGCCCCGCCCGCACGGGAGATAATCGACTGCTCGCCCACTTCACTGGCGATGCTCGTCAACGTATCAGGGGTAATCGCAAAGCCCCAGCCGCTCACTACCTGCGCGGCGGAGGCCACCACGTCAACGGTTCCGGCAGGCGCCAGGACCGCCATCGGGCTGTTCATCGCGAAGTACACGCCCGGGTCGATGATACAGGCCGAGACCAGCGCCATGATGGCGACGAAGGACTCCATCAGCATGCCGCCGTAGCCAATCAGGCAGGCCTGATTTTCATTCGCCAGCATCTTCGGCGTCGTCCCGGAGGCGATCAGCGCGTGGAAGCCGGACACCGCGCCGCAGGCAATGGTAATAAACAGGAACGGGAACAGGTTACCGGTCCAGACCGGGCCGGTGCCGTCGATAAATTTGGTTAACGCAGGCATGGTCAGGGTCGGGCGCATAATCAGAATGCCGATCGCCAGCCCAATGATGGTGCCGATTTTCAGGAAGGTAGAGAGGTAGTCACGCGGGGCCAGCAGCAGCCACACCGGCAGTACCGCCGCCACAAAGCCGTAGCCCACCAGCATCCAGGTCAGCTGTACGCCGGTAAAGTCGAAGAACGGCGCCCAGGTCGGGCTTTCCGCCACCCAGCCGCCGGAGATAATGGCGAACACCAGGAATACCAGACCAATCACCGACACTTCACCAATGCGCCCCGGGCGCAGATAGCGAATGTAGATCCCCATAAACAGCGCCAGCGGAATGGTAAAGGCTACGGTATAGGTTCCCCACGGGCTGTGGGTCAGCGCTTTCACCACTATCATCGCCAGCACCGCGAGGATGATCACCATGATCATAAAGGTCGCCACCAGCGCAATCACCCCGGCGGTGGCCCCCATCTCCTCTTTCACCAGCTCACCCAGCGAACGTCCGTCGCGGCGGGTGGAGACAAACAGCACCATAAAGTCCTGTACCGCCCCCGCCAACACCACCCCGGCGAGGATCCAGATCATCCCCGGCAGGTAACCCATTTGCGCCGCCAGCACCGGACCCACCAGCGGGCCTGCCCCGGCAATCGCCGCAAAATGGTGACCGAACAGCACTTTCTTGTCGGTCGGCACGTAGTCCAGCCCGTCGTTGTGGCGGACGGCTGGCGTCATGCGCTTCGCATCAACGCCTAACACGTTCTTTGCGATATAGCGGCCATAAAAACGGTACGCGATCAGATAAATGCAGACGGAGGAGACAACGATCCAGAGCGCGTTGATCTGCTCCCCCCGGTTGAGGGCGATATAGCCCAGGGCAAAGGCTCCCACAACGGAGAGCCCTGCCCATGTAAGGTATTTCCCTGAGTTGTTCATAGTTGTTGTCCGTTGTTGTGAAACAGTGAGATGTTACATTTTGTTTCTAGAACAACCGGAAAAATTTAACAACTTTGAAACGCAATAATGCGTGGTCAAACCAGAGATTTACACCACAGTGTTAAGCCGATCACTTTGATCTGCCTGGGCTAGCCCAACACCATCGTACTCAGCCGGCAGGTGCAGCACCGCCGCCCCTGCTCGTCGAAGACCACGATCTCCCAGCTTTGGCTCGAACGCCCAAGATGCAGCGGCTGGCACACCCCGCGCACCTTACCGTGGGAGACCGCGCGATGGTGCGTGGCGTTCAGCTCCGTCCCCACCACGCTCTGCCCGTCGCGGGTCATCAGAAAACCGGCCATTGAGCCCAGCGTCTCCGCCAGCGCCGCCGACGCGCCGCCGTGCAGCAGGCCAAACGGCTGGTGGGTACGCGCATCCACCGGCATCTCCGCTTCCAGCGTGTCGTCGCCGATACGGGTATAGACAATGCCGAGATGCGCCACCAGGGTGTTCAGGCTGGTCGCGTTCAGCTCCTCGAGCGGTATATGACGTTTCCAGATCATCTTACGCCCCCAGCGTGGAGCCGCCGTCCACCACAATATCCTGCAGGGTGATATGGCTGGCGGCATCGGACGCCAGGAACAGCACGGTGCTGGCAATCTCCTGCGGACGGGCGATTTTGCCGAGCGGAATGCCGAGCTTGAACTGCTCGCCAAAGCCGTGAATGCGCTGCTGCTCCGCATCGTCGCTTTTCCACAGGGTGCGCTGCATATCGGTATCCGTTGAGCCCGGCGACACCAGATTACAGCGCACGCCGCTGCCTGCCAGCTCCAACCCGACGGTCAGGGCCAGGCTTTTCAGCGCCGCTTTCGATGCGCCATAGGCGCTCATGCCGATGCGCGGCGTGTGTGCCGCGTCGGACGCCACGGTAACAATCGCCCCGCCCTGCTGACGGCGAAACTGCCCCATGGTCAGCTGGAACAGATTGAACGCGCCGCCGACGTTGACTGCGAAGGTCTGCTGCCAGTCCTCCTGCGAGAGCTGGTCCGTTGCCCCCATGCGCAGAATGCCCGCCGCGTTGACCAGCACGTCCAGCCGTTCGAGCGAAGCCAGCACGCGCCCGCACACCTCATGCACCTGCGCGACGTTCGCCACGTCCAGCGTTTCGGTGGCGAACGGGTAATCATCCTGCGGAAACGCCAGATCGAACCCGGTCACCTGCGCGCCGGCTTCGGCAAACGCCAGTGCGGTCGCGTAGCCAATCCCCTTCCCCGCGCCCGTCACCCAGACGGTTTTACCGGTGAAATCCCATCCCATCACTTCACCTCGCGGGAAAGCAGCGCCCACCAGGCGTCGAGGGTCGGATTTTTCGCCAGCATCACGAAATCAATGTCGCCATGCACTTTGCGCCAGCGGGCGGCCAGCGCCATCATGCGCACTGAATCCAGGCCGTAGTCGATCAGGTTTTCGTCATCCATCGGCTCGTCGGACTCGTCCAGCAGCGGCAGGATCAGCTCGCGCAGCGCGGCCTTCGATGCCGGAATGGACGGCAGCAGTTCGTCGGTCATCACCACGCGGCCCGAACGTCCGGCTACATAGTTCAGCGACATCAGGTGCTCGTCACGGGTGAAATCCGCCAGCGCGTCGGCAATGAAGAACGGCTTAATGTCGCGCATAAAGGCATCGGTGGCGGTGGTCATGCAGCCGATGTGGGCGTAGACGCCGGTAATCAGCAGCTGGTTTCGTCCCGTCTCTTTCAGCATCTGCTCCAGCGGCGAGCGGTGAAACGCGCTGTAGCGCCACTTCACCAGCACCGTGTCCGCTTCGTCCGGTGTCAGCTCTGCGACGATGCGCTGCTGCTCCGGCGAGCGGGTCAGGCCCGGCCCCCACATGTCGTTCAGCAGGGCGCGGTCTTCGTCGCTCTGCTCTTTCGGCTGAGCGGTGTAGTACACCGGGATATTGTGTTCTTTGCACCAGGCGCGCAGTCTGGCGATGTTCGCCACCACCTGCTGCATCATCTCGCTGTTTTCGCCCCAGAAGTTCAGGAAATACTCCTGCATATCGTGGATCAGCAGCGCCGCGCGCTCGGGCTCAAACGTCCAGTTCACCTTGCTGGTCGGCAGCTCTGCGGCGGTCGGCAGCGCGTAAGCGGTTAATTTTGGAATGGCCATACTCTTTTCCTCAGCCCCGGGCGCGTTCAGCAAGCCACAGGCGCAACTGTTTCTTATCGACTTTGCCGACAGGCGTCAGCGGGAGCGCATCCACGCTCTCCACTCGGTCCGGCAGCTTGAATTCGGCGACGCCCTGCTCGCGCAGGAAGCGACGCACCTCAACCGCGCGCAGGGGCTGTTTCACCACCAGATACGCGCAGCTTTTTTCGCCCAGCAGGCTGTCCTCCATGCTCACCAGCGCGGCGTGGATCACCGCCTCATGGCGCAGCAGCAGGTTTTCGATCTCTTCTGCGGCAATCTTCTCGCCGCCGCGGTTGATCTGATCCTTCTCGCGTCCCTGCACGGTGATGTAGCCCTGCTCGTCAATGGCGATCAGATCCCCGGAGCAGTAAAAGCCGTCGGCGTCGAAGGCGCTGGCGTTGTGTTCCGGGCTGTTGAAATAGCCGCGGAAGGTATACGGACCGCGCGTCATCAGACGCCCGACCTCCCCGCGCGGCAGCGGGTTGCCGTGCTCGTCCGCCACCCACACTTCGTCGTCCGGACACATCGGGCGGCCCTGGGTGTTGATGATGCGCTCCGGCGCGTCGTCGAGCGCGGTGTAGTTCACCAGCCCTTCCGCCATGCCGAACACCTGCTGAAGCTGGCAGCCGATTTCTGCCGGAATGCGCGCCGCGAGCGTGGCGGAGAGGCGTGCGCCGCCCACCTGCAGCAGCTTCAGGGAGTTAAGCTGCGCGTTGCCCGCGCCGTCGGCAATCGCCTGCAGCCAGAGGCTCACCGCCGGCGGGACCAGCGAGGTGACGTTAATCTGATGCTGTTCGATCAGCGGGAAGCAGAGCGTCGCGCTCGGATCGTTCGCCAGCACCACGCAGCCGCCCGCCGTGAAGACGCCCAGCGATCCCGGCGAACTCATGGCGTAGTTATGCGCCGCAGGGAGCGCGTTCAGATAGCGGGTGTGCGCAGTAATGCCGCAGATCTCGTTGCTGCGGCGAATGCTGTAGTCATAGTCGTTGTGCGTGCGCGGGATCAGCTTCGGCGTGCCGGTGCTGCCGCCGGAGAGCTGGAAGAATGCCACTTTGTCGGCGGGCGTCGGGTTAGGGATGAAGTTGTCCGCCGGGCGCGCAATCACCGCGTCCAGGGCATATTCACCCTTATCGCCGCGCAGGAGCACGACGCGCACCGAGCGATGTTCATCCACAAAGGTATGAAGAAAATCATCGCCCGCAAACAGCGCATGGTCGCGATCGGCGATCAGCACGGCGGGGTTGATCTGCGCCGCGTAGGCGTTCAGCTCGCTGCGCTGGTGGCTAAAGAGCGCGTTGACCGGCGCGACGCCGATTTGCAGCAGCGCGAAGAAGGTCATGTAGAACTCGGCCACGTTGCCAAGCTGCACCAGCGCCGTCTCGCCACGCTGTAGCCCACGCGCCTGAAGGGCTGAGGCCAGGTTGTTCACGGCCTGATTCAGCGCGCGGTAGGTAATGTGGCGATCGCCATCGATAATCGCCATCGCATCGCTGTCCGCCCGATCCGTCAGGATGTGGGTCAACGGCAGATCCTGCCAGTAGCCTTTTTCACGGTAGCGGCGGGCAAATGCCTCAGGCCAGCGGGTAAAGGGAATGGTCATGAGTCTTCCTTAGTGCAAACCAAACACGTTGAGCATGGTGGAGAGCTTCACGCCCGTCTCGCGCCACTCGCCCACCGGGGAGGAGGCAGGCACAATGCCCGCACCGGCAAACAGGCGAACGGTATTTTCGCGAAGACGCGCGCAGCGGATGGTCACCACCCACTCGCCGTTGCCTTCGCTGTCGCACCAGCCGACGATGCCGCCGAACAGCTCGCGGTCGAACGGCTCCAGCTCGGCGATCAGGTCTTTCGCCACCTGATGCGGGAAACCGCTCAGCGCCGGCGTCGGGTGCAGCAGACAGGCCAGGGTCAGGGCGTTTTCATTTTTACGCGCCTCGCCTTCTACCGGCGTTGCCAGATGCCACAGCGTCGGCGTGGTAATCAACTGAGGCGAATCCGGCATGCTGAGATGGTGGCTGCGCGGTGCCAGAATGGCTTTCATCGCCTGGGTCACCAGGTCGTGCTCGTGACGGTCCTTTTCGGAGGCCAGCAGCTTGTTGCCTGCTTCACGATCAAGCACGTCGTCCGGCTGACGACGTGCGGAGCCTGCCAGCGGCAGCGAGCTAAAGTGCCCACCCTCTTTGCGCAGCAGCAGCTCCGGGCTGGCGCCGAGCAGTACGCCGCCGTCTTCCAGCGGCACGTGGAAGTTAAAGCTCGCCGGGTTCTGGGCGATCAGGCGCTCCATCAGCGCGCCACTATCAATGTGCTTATCGGTCGTGATATCAATCAGGCGCGACAGCACCACCTTGTTCACCTGCGGCGTGGCAGTGAGCGACGCGGCGCGGGCAACCATCTCTTCGAACACGGGCTGCGGCGGGATCTCGGTGCGTTGTTCCACCTTCAGCGCCTGCGAGTCGGAAAAATAGCGTGAAGACTGCTGACGCGCCGGACGGGAAAAGGTCTGCCAGCGCTGTGGAATAAACAGAGAGGATGGCTTGCGGGTATCGAACGGGATAGCCCCTACCATCACCGGATGGGCGATGCCGCTGGCTTTCGCATTCCGGAAGGCCTGGGCTAATTTTTGCTGGAAGTGCCCCGCCGGATCGTCGCCGCCAACGGCGGGTTCACTGAAGCGGGCAAAGCAGCCGGACGTGGTAAAGCTGCGGTAAGGCGACATAAAGAAAAAGCGGTCTGATTCGAGCATGGTTGCGGTGTGCTGAACTTCCTCAGCCAGGGACGTATCCATATCATCCTCCTCAAAATGATAAAAGAAGCAATAATGATTATCATTTATATTTTCGTCGGCTAACCTAATCCCACATCGCTTCGCTGTCAACCGTCGGGCAAATAACTTGTGCGACAAAAGCTTGCATCCCGGTGCGGCAACCATGAAAATGAGAAGCATTATCTTCAACAAAAACAGGATGTCGCGCTGTGAAATTCCCCACCGTATTTCGAAATACCCTGCTTTTACCTGGACTTTTTGTTTTCGGACTTGCCTCAGCCGCTGCCGCCGACTGGCCGCGTCAGGTAACCGACAGCCGCGGCGTTCACGCGCTTGAGAGCAAACCGACGCGCATTGTCTCCACCAGCGTGACCTTAACCGGCTCCCTGCTGGCGATTGACGCACCGGTCGTCGCCAGCGGCGCGACCACGCCGAATAACCGCGTGGCGGATGGACAGGGCTTCCTGCGCCAGTGGGGTGATATCGCGAAGCAGCGGAAGGTTGCGCGACTGTACATTGGCGAGCCGAGCGCTGAAGCGGTTGCCGCCCAGATGCCGGACCTGATTTTGATCAGCGCCACCGGCGGGGATTCCGCGCTGGCGCTGTACGATCAGCTCTCCGCCATCGCCCCAACGCTTATCATCAACTACGACGACAAGAGCTGGCAGGCGCTGCTGACCCAGCTGGGCACCATCACCGGACAGGAAAAGCAGGCCGCAGAGCGCATTGCCGCGTTTGATAAACAGCTCGCGCAGGTGAAACAGCAGATGAAGCTGCCGCCGCAGCCGGTGAACGCCATCGTCTACACCGCCGCCGCGCACAGCGCCAACCTGTGGACCGCGGAATCCGCGCAGGGCAAGCTGCTGCACCAGTTGGGCTTTGCGCTGGCGGAGCTGCCTCCCGGATTGCAGACCTCAACTAGCCAGGGTAAGCGCCACGACATTATCCAGCTGGGCGGGGAAAATCTGGCGACGGGGCTGAACGGCGAGGGGCTGTTTGTGTTTGCCGGTGACGAGAAAGACGTGGCGGCGATTTACGCCAACCCGCTGCTGGCGCATCTGCCGTCGGTGAAGAACAAGCGCGTCTGGGCGCTGGGAACGGAGACGTTCCGCCTGGATTATTACAGCGCGATGTTAGTGTTAGACAGATTGAATACGTTATTTAAGTAGGCATTTTCCCTCCCTCTCCCTGTGGGAGAGGGTCGGGGTGAGGGCATCAGGCCGCACCGTTGTTCAACACACTCTCCTGCCTGAACCGCCGCAATTCCACCAACGCCACTAACAAAATCCCACCAACTATCGCTAACGCAAACCCACTGCTGCTCGCCGACGCCACCGGGGTCATTATCGCCCCCAGCCCGCCGAGGATCGCCGCGCCGATGGCATCGCCCGTGACGTTCTGCGCCGTCCACAGACCGTTGATGCGCCCGAGCATCCCTTCCGGCGTCTGGGTCTGGATCAGGGTGTACTGCAACAGCGAGCTGATGGCGCTCAGCCAGCCGAAAATCACCAGACACAACACGCCCAGCGCCCACACCGGCATCAGGCTAAAGAAGCCGATGGCGATAAACGAGGCCAGCGTGGCAAGCAGCATAATCAGCCCCGGACGCGCTCTCTGCGCCAGGTTGCCGCTGGTCAGCGCCCCGCAGGCCGCGCCGAGCGGAATGGCGGCGTAGAGAATGCCAATCTCCGACGCGCTCATCTGCCACTCTCCCGCCAGCGCCGGGTAGAGCACGCGCACGGCGCTCGCCATCGTCAGCAGGCCGCCGAGCAGCGCAATCCCGCCAATCAGCGGGTTACTGAACAGAAAACGAATAGCGGCCATCAGCGATTTTAGCGGATGCTCGCGCGGCTGCGGCGGAGGCGGCAGCAGCGGCAGGCGCAGCAGGGTCAGCGTGGTGATAAAGGTCCCCGCCGCCGCCAGCCCGTAGTTCCACGCCACGTTGCCGGTCGCCAGCAGCAGGCCGCCTACCATCGGTGAAATCACCGAGCCGAGGCGCACGGTGAGCATAGTAATCGCCCCCGCCTGCATCAGGTTCTCGCGCCCGACCAGCGCGGGCGTCGCCGCCAGCAGCGCCGTCACGCCTAAGGAGGCAAAGAAACCGTCCCACAGCCCGAGGGCATAAATGGCGATCAGCGACGGCTCCGGCAGCATCGCGTTCAGGCACAGCCCGATAAAGCCCACGCCGCAGGTACCGCGCGCCAGCAGGATCAGCTTCTTGCGCTCGTAGCGGTCCGCCAGCACGCCGCCGACCATCAGACCGATAAACATCGCCCCGCCGGTTAAGGTGACGGATAACCCCACCAGCCAGCTGGAGTGGGTCATAGTCTGGATCTGGACCGGCACGGCCACGCCGAGCAGCCCGAGAGACAAAATAGAGATAAAACGAGCGATAAAAACGGCGCGATACGCCGGGTGCGTTTTGAGCAGGCTGAGGTTGAGCAGCCAGGATTTTTGATTCATGACAAAGCCTTGAGTGTAATTCTACCCATTCCATGGGCGCACATGCTAACATAGCCAAATAAGATAGATAACGATAATCACTATCATTATCAAATCATGGATGTTGCTATGTCGTTTTCCTCTTCTTCGGTGCGCGCCGTTGCCGTGCCCGTTTTATTGCTGCTATTGAGCCTGGCGATTGCACTCAGCCTGCTGGTTGGCGCGAAGCCTCTGCCCGCGTCCGTTATCGTTGATGCGCTCTCCGGTACCTGCCAGAACGCTGACTGCGTCATTGTGCTCGACGCCCGCTTGCCCCGCACCCTTGCCGGACTGCTGGCCGGTGGCGCGCTCGGCCTTGCCGGTGCCCTGATGCAAACCCTCACCCGTAACCCGCTAGCGGACCCCGGCATTCTCGGCGTGAACTCCGGTGCCAGCTTTGCCATCGTACTCGGCGCGGCGCTGTTCGGCTTCACCTCTCCGTCTGAGCAGCTGGTAATGGCCTTATGCGGCGCGCTGGCCGCCTCGCTGGTGGTGGCGTTTACCGGCAGCCAGGGCGGCGGACAGCTGAGCCCGGTGCGCCTGACGCTGGCGGGCGTGGCGCTCGCCGCGGTGCTGGAAGGCTTATCTAACGGCATCGCCCTGCTCAACCCGGACGTTTACGACCAGCTGCGCTTCTGGCAGGCCGGTTCGCTGGATATCCGCACTCTTGAAACGCTGAAAGTGGTGGCGATCCCGGTGATGATTGCCGCCGCCGTAGCGCTGTCGTTAAGCCGCGCGCTCAACAGCCTGAGCCTCGGCAGCGACACCGCCACCGCGCTCGGCAACCGCGTCGCGCGCACGCAGTTGATTGGCCTGCTGGCCATCACCGTCCTGTGCGGAAGCGCGACCGCCGTGGTCGGGCCGATCGCCTTTATCGGCCTGATGATGCCGCACATGGCGCGCTGGCTGGTAGGGGCGGATCACCGCTGGTCCCTGCCGGTCACGCTGCTGGCGACGCCTGCCCTGCTGCTGTTTGCCGACGTGCTGGGCCGCCTGCTGGTGCCGGGTGAACTGCGCGTCTCGGTGGTCAGCGCCTTTATCGGCGCACCGGTGCTGATTTTCCTGGTTCGTCGTAAACGCGGAGGTGGCGCATGATGGCCCCGTCCCGGCGTTTAGTCGCCTGCGTCTCCCTGCTGGTCGTCGCCAGTCTGCTGCTGGCGGTCTGGAGCCTGCAAAGCGGTGCCGTAACGCTTGATTTCGCGCAGGTCTTTCACGCTCTCACCGGCAACGCGCCGCATAACATCACCATGGTGGTCACCGAGTGGCGACTGCCGCGCGTGGCGATGGCAATCCTGGTCGGCGCGGCGCTTGGCGTCAGCGGCGCGATATTCCAGTCGCTGATGCGCAACCCGCTCGGCAGCCCGGACGTGATGGGCCTCAATACCGGGGCCTGGAGCGGCGTGCTGGTGGCGATGGTGCTGTTCGGCCAGCACCTGACGGCCATTACCTTCACGGCGATGGCGGGCGGCATTCTGACGTCGCTGGTTATCTGGCTGCTGGCCTGGCGCAACGGTATCGACACCTTCCGGCTGATCATTATCGGTATCGGCATCCGTGCGATGCTGATGGCCTTTAACACCTGGCTGCTGCTGCAGGCCTCGCTGGAAACGGCGCTTTCCGCCGGGCTGTGGTACGCAGGTTCTCTCAACGGCCTGACGTGGGGCAAAACCTGGCCCGCCGCGCCGCTGATTGTGCTGATGTTTATCGGCGCGCTGCTGCTGGTGCGACGCATGCGGCTGCTGGAGATGGGCGACGACAGCGCCTGCGCGCTGGGCGTGAGCGTCGAACGCTCGCGCCTGATGCTGATGCTGGTGGCGGTATTGCTGACCGCCGCCTCCACCGCCATCGCCGGGCCGATCTCGTTTATCGCCCTTGTCGCGCCGCATATCGCACGACGTCTAAGCGGGACGGCGCGCTGGGGATTAACTCAGGCGGCGCTGTGCGGCGCGCTGTTACTGCTGGCCGCCGATCTCTGCGCCCAGCGGCTGTTTATGCCTTACCAGCTTCCGGTGGGCGTGGTGACCGTCAGCCTCGGCGGTATTTACCTTATCGTCTTGCTCGTTCAGGAGTCTCGCAAGAAATGACAGATTCAACCACCCGCTTGCGCGGCGAAAACCTCACTCTTGGCTACGGCAAAAAAATCATTGCCCGTGACTTATCCGTTGCCATTCCGGACGGCCACTTCACGGCAATTATCGGGCCGAACGGCTGCGGCAAATCGACCCTGCTGCGCACCCTGAGCCGCCTGATGACGCCGGCTGAAGGCAGCGTATTCCTCGACGGGGAGCAGATCCAGCGCTTCGCCAGCAAAGAGGTGGCCAGGCGCATCGGGCTGCTGGCGCAAAACGCCACCACGCCGGGGGACATCACGGTGCAGGAGCTGGTCTCACGCGGACGCTATCCGCACCAGCCGCTGTTTACCCGCTGGCGCAAGGAAGATGACGAGGCGGTGAACCGCGCGATGCGGGCGACAGGCATTACCGATCTCGCTCAGCAAAGCGTGGATACCCTTTCCGGCGGCCAGCGTCAGCGCGCGTGGATCGCGATGGTGCTGGCGCAGGAGACCTCCATCATGCTGCTGGACGAGCCGACGACCTGGCTCGACATCAGCCATCAGATTGACCTGCTGGAGCTGCTGAGCGAGCTGAACCGCTCGCAGGGGTATACCCTGGCAGCGGTGCTGCACGATTTAAACCAGGCGTGCCGCTACGCTACGCATCTGATTGCCTTGCGAGACGGTGAGATTGTGGCGCAGGGCGCGCCGAAAGAGATTGTGACGCCGGAGCTGATCGAGCGGATCTACGGCATGCGCTGCATAATTATTGACGATCCGGTGGCGGGCACACCGCTGGTGGTGCCGCTTGGAAAACGTGCGGTCTGATGCCCTCACCCCGGCCCTCTCCCACGGGGAGAGGGAGCAAACCCAACACCACCCGGCGCTTTTGACGTTACCTCAAAATATTCTTCAACACTGGCCCAATTTTCTCAAACGCCTGCGGTGAAATGATATCCACGTGGGCGCAGTCCTGGCTGTACACCTCCAGTTCCGCCACCCACGGCGCCCAGGCAACCTGCGGATCCATCGTTCGCGTGCGCTCGGCGACGAACAGCGTCACTTTGCCGTCAAACCGCGCGCTGTGCGCCGTGGTGAGCAGCCGCACCGCGTCGGCGTAGTTGCCCTCGATGGCATTAAACAGCTCGCTGGAGCCCTGCCCCTGCTGGGCGGCGATAAACGCCTGACGCTCGCGCTCGATTTCCGCCAGCACTTCCGGGTCGAGGCCGCTGGCCTCTTTCTCCGCCCAGTTCTGGGTTTCCGGCGGCCAGGTGTCCAGCAGGCCGAGGAAGGCTACCTCTTCACCCTGCTCGCGCAGACGGGCTGCAATCCCTTGTGCCAGCGTACCCCCGAGGGAATAGCCGAACAGATAATACGGCCCTTGCGGCTGCTGCATACGCAGCGTATTCAGATGATGCTCAATCACTCCATCCAGATCCGCACACTGCTGCATCGGCCCGTCCGGGCGCGGCGACTGAATGCCGACGATTGACCAGCGCGGGCTGAGGTAGCGCGCCAGCACGCTAAACTGCCAGGCGAAGCCGGACGCCGGATGGAAGCAGAATAGCGTCGGGCCGCCGCTCTCGCGCAGCGGCAGAAGCGTTTCATAACCCAGACGCTGCGCCTGCTCGTCGCTCATCTGCGAGTCCAGCAGCGTGCTCAGCTTGCTCACCGTGGAGGCGACCATAATCTGCCCCGGCGTAACCTTGCGCTCGAACGCGCGGCTAAGCTGCGCCGCCAGACGCATCGCCAGCAGCGAGTGTCCGCCGAGGGCAAAGAAGTCGGCCTCAATGTCGTTGACCTCGCAGCCCAGCAGCGCGGCAAACGCCTGCGCGACGGCAATTTCGGATTCGCTTTCCGGCGCACGTCCGGAGATTTTGCTGGTCAGCTCCGGCAGCGGCAGCGCCTTGCGGTCAAGCTTGCCGTTGGCGCTCAGCGGCAGCGCGCTGATTTGCAGCAGCACCACCGGCACCATATGCGGCGGCAGCTGTGCCTTGAGCGATTCGAGCAGCGCGTCGCGGTCCAGCGGTAAGCCGGTTTCAGAAACCACGTACCCCACCAGCTGCCGGGCATCGCCACCCGTTGCCGCCGCCCGGTTGAACACGCAGGCGTGCGCCACGGCCTGAGCCACGTCCGGCAGCGACAGCATCGCCCGGTCGATTTCACCCAGCTCGATGCGCTGGCCGCGGATTTTAAGCTGGTCGTCGCTGCGGCCCAGGTATTCCACCGCGCCGTTGTCCAGCCAGCGGGCAACGTCTCCGGTGCGGTACATCCGCTCGCCCGGCGCAAACGGGTCGGCGATAAAGCGGCTGGCGGTGAGGTCCGGACGGCCCAGATACCCCTGCGCCAGCTGAATGCCGGTGAGATAGAGATCGCCCGCCACGCCGAACGGCACCGGGCGCATCATCGCGTCCAGAATGCGCAGCCCCGTGTTCCACACCGGGAAGCCGATCGGCACGCTGTTGCCCTCCACCGCCGCCAGCTCGGGACCAAACGCCGGATACCAGCTCACGTCCACCGCCGCTTCCGTCGGGCCATAGAGGTTGTGAAGCGGCGCATGGGTCAACTGCTCCCACTCGCGGCACAGTTCGGTTGGCAGCGCTTCGCCGCTGCAGAACACCTGCTTAAGGGTTTTACAGCACGCAACGTTTTCCGGCGTCAGCGAGGCAACAAACGCCGCCAGCATCGACGGCACGAAGTGGGTGGTGGTCACGCCGTACCGAGTGAAGAAGCTCTGCATCGCCTGCGGATCGCGGTGCGCGTCCGGCTCGGCCATCACCAGCTTCGCCCCGGCGATAAACGGCCACCAGAACTCCCACACCGACACGTCAAAGCTGCACGGCGTTTTCTGCGCCACCACGTCCGTCGCGTCCAGCGGGTAATGATCCTGCATCCACTTCAGGCGGTTAACGATGGCGGTATGGCCGACCATGACCCCTTTAGGGCGCCCCGTCGAACCGGAGGTAAAGATGATGTACGCCGTCTGCTCCGGCGTCGCCAGCCGCAGCGGCTCAGCATCCGCGGTCGGTAACAGTGTGTTGTAACTAAACGTCGTAATAGGCAGATCGCTAAAGCGCGGAAGCTGTTCGTCGGTAGTAATGAGCAGGGACGGCTTCGCGTCCTCAAGCATCATCCGCAGGCGGTCGTCCGGGTAGCCGGTGTCGAGCGGCAGCCACGCGGCGCCCGCCTCCACAATGCCGTGCAATGCTAACGTCAGGAACACCGAGCGCGGCAGGGCCACCGCCACGCTGTCGCCCGGCTTCACGCCGCGCGCGCGCAGCAGGTTTGCCAGCGCGACCACCTGCTCGCGCATCTGACGATAGCTAAGCTCAATATGCGCGTCCGCCAGCGCAGGGGCGTCCGGCGTTTTGCTCGCCTGCTCCGCCACCAGATCCGCGAGCGTGGTGGACGGCAGCGCCAGCCCGGTATCGTTGATGCGCGCCAGCTGCTGATATTCCTGCTCTGAAACGGTTTCCACTTCGCCACAGCGCAGGTCCGGATTAGCCGCAAACTGCATTAGCATCGCGTTCAGACGCGCGACGTGTCGGGAAAGCGTCGCTTCATCGTAGCGCTGCTTATTGGCGAGGATCTCAATGCTCAACCCGCCCTGTTCGTCCGGGAACAGCGCCAGCTCCAGATCGTTCACCGGGCCGGTCGCCAGCGTGTGGGTGATGGCCTCCACGCCGTCGATATCCAGCTGGTAGTCGAACACTTTAACGTTCAGCACCGGGCCGAACAGCGCTTCATCGCCCGCCGCTTTCCCGCTGTCGCGCACGATCTGCTCGGCGTCGTAGCGCTGGTGGCGGCGCATTTTTTTCAGCTGGTTCGCCAGGCGCAGCGCCAGCGAGGGCAGGCTCTCCTGCGGATCGATATTGACCGCCAGCGGCAGGACGTTAAGCACCGGCCCGGTCGCGGTCAGCGCCGCGGAGCCCAAGCGGCGCATAAAGATAAACCCGGCGGCATAGTCCAGCCTCCCGGTCAGGCGGCCCAGCCACAGTGCCACCAGCGCAAGGGCCAGGTCGGTGCGCTGTACCTTTTCTGCCGCCTGCGCAAGCTGGCTAAAGGCGCGGCCGTCGGCGGCAACCTTTAGGCGAAGAATATCGGTCGTGGCGGCGCGTCCAGGCAGGGGCGCGGAGGAGAGCGAGACCGGAGAAGGCAGCTCCTTGCGCTGCTCTGCCCAGAACGCGCCGTCGCGCGCATACGCCTCGCTGTCGCGATAGCGCTGATACTCGTCCACTACCCCGGCAAACGGCGTAAACGGAGATGCGGGCGTAGGTTCGTCCTTTTTCCACGCGGCGTAAATCGCGGCGATCTGGCGGGTAATCGCCGGGAAACTGAAGCCATCCACCACCAGATGGTGATAGCGCTGATACCAGTACCAGTGGCTTTCACCCACCTGAATCAGCTGGTGAAACGCCAGCGGCTGACCGCTGTCGACGCGCAGGTTCTGGTCAAGATCGGATTCCATCAGCGTCATGGCGTCGTCGTGAGAGTTAACGCGAACGATGGACGGCTCAGGCAGGATCGTGGACTCGTCCATCCACTGCCACACCTCGCCGTTCTCCTCGGCAAAACGCATCCGCAGGGTATCGGCCTGCATCATGCCTTCAGCAATCGCTTTTGCCAGCAGCGGCGCGTCGATATCGCCTTTCAGCTCGGTGTAGTGTGCCACGCTCCAGGCGTTTGGCAGCGTGGACAGCTGTTCCGCCATCCAGATCCCCGGCTGGGCGGCGACGAGAGGAAGACGGATCATGCGTACTCCCCCGCAAAGTGAGACGGCTCAAGCGTTTGCCAGTGCCCGACAAGCCACTGCTGGCATGCCTCCTGAGACTGTGCTTCACACACCACGTGCCACCCCGCCGGCAGTTCGCACTGCTGCGGCCACAGGCTGTACTGCCCCTGGTCGTTTTGCAAAATGGCGAACTGTCCCTGCGGATTATCGAAAGGATTGCTGAATTCCATACAGACTCCGTTAGTGAATAAGCGGCTGCCAGAGGGTCATCAGCCCCTGCGTCAGCCCACCGCGCCAGCAAAGCGCATCGTGTCCGCCGTCAACCTGACGCCAGAAAACCGGTTGGTGCGCGTGCAGCTCGGCGTAAATCGCCTGATTCGCGCGGAAGATGAGCGGCTCGTTGCGCCCGGCTTCAAGAATGATGCGTAGCCCGCGAGGAGATATTTCACCGGCTTTAAGTTGTTCGATTAATAGCCCGTCCTGCTGGCCGCCACGGTCTGGCCACCAGTAGGAGCCGGACTGGCTAAGCACGCAGCCAAAACGCTGCGGCCAGTGGAGGCCAGCATAAAGCGACGCGAGACCGCCAAAGCTCTGGCCAGCCACCACCGTACGGTCAGCACGGTCGCTAAACGGCACGCGTTTTTTAACAAGGGGGAGAAGTTCTTCCTGCACCGCCAGCCAGAAATCGGGATTACACGGCAGCTCGCGGTTGCGATGCTCCATATCGATAACATCGATTAAGACGTAGACCGCAGGCGGTAATTTGCGCTCGGCGGTGAGCGACGCCAGCGCAGGCCAGACCGGCATACTTTCGGCCCAGAACTGCCCGTCAAGCAGCACCGCCAGCGGACGTTCCGGGTCGTCGCCCCCGGTAGTGAAAATCCAGACGCGACGGCGATTTTTCAGGCGCACGCTTTCCCACTCAATGCAGACTGGCGGCTGATACGGCGTATCGGGATGATTCCACCCCGGCTGAACGGGTGCTTCCGGCATTTCCAGCGCGGAGACGGCATGGCCGCGCCCGCCGCGCCAGCTCTGCGGATTCAGCGGGTCGGAAACCGCATGAGGCAGCAGCTTGCGCCAGCCTTCGCGCAGCGCCATGCGGTCCGGCTGCTCGCCTTCGAATACCGCGTCGGCAAAATCGTTTTCATTCACGGAAGGGATAAAACAGTAGCTTCCGCGCCACTCGGGGCTGAAATCGCCCTGCCACTGCCAGACGTCGGTATCGGGCATGCGTTCGAGAGACTGCGGGCGGGCATTTTGGTGGTGATCGGTCACGCCGGTGACGTAGAGCCAGACGCGTTTGATCGGTGACGTTCTTTGCGTTCCTGCCGGGTCACGCCACCAGAACGTGACGCGATAGTTTCCCTTTTCCGGCTTCCATTCAGGCCCGTTTTTCGACTGCCACCACGCTTCACTTCCCGTTGTTAACGCCGTCACCCTTATAACCTCATGTTTAACAGTCTTTTTTGTTTCAGAGCAAATTTTATTGATAATATTATTGATAACTATTTGCATTTGCAATAGCGTAGTGCCCGCGCTGTGGGAAGCGCTCATAAAACAACCACAAAAGCAGGACGTACAATGAATAAGAAGATTCACTCTTTGGCCTTGCTGGTCAATTTAGGGATTTACGGCGTCGCGCTGCCCGCTCTGGCAGACGACAACACCACCTCTGCGCAGCACGAAGACACGATGGTGATCACCGCCGCCGAGCAGAATCTGCAGGCGCCGGGGGTATCGACCATCACCGCCGATGAGATCCGTAAAAACCCGCCCGCGCGGGACGTGGCTGAAATCATCCGCACCATGCCGGGCGTTAACCTGACCGGTAACTCCACCAGCGGCCAGCGCGGGAACAACCGTCAGATTGATATCCGCGGCATGGGGCCGGAAAACACCCTGATCCTGATCGACGGCAAGCCGGTCACCAGCCGAAACTCCATCCGTCTGGGCTGGCGCGGCGAGCGTGACACGCGCGGCGATACCGGCTGGGTGCCGCCGGAGATGATCGAGCGCATCGAAGTGATCCGCGGTCCGGCCGCCGCGCGCTACGGCAACGGCGCGGCTGGCGGCGTGGTCAACATCATCACTAAAAAATTCGACGACCAGTGGCACGGCTCCTGGAACACCTACCTGAATGCGCCTGAGCACAAGGATGAAGGGTCCACCAAACGCACCAACTTTAGCCTGAGCGGCCCGCTGGGCGGCGACTTCAGCTTCCGCATGTACGGCAATCTGGACAAAACCCAGGCCGACGCGTGGGACATCAACCAGGGTCACCAGTCTGACCGAACCGGTGCCTACGCCGACACGCTGCCCGCGGGCCGCGAGGGTGTAGAAAACAAAGACATTAACGGCGTGGTGCGCTGGGACTTTGCGCCGATGCAGTCTCTGGAATTTGAGGCGGGCTACAGCCGTCAGAACAACCTCTACGCCGGCGACACGCAGAACACCAACAACGACAACAGCTCCAGCGGTCTGGTGAAAAAGAACTACGGCAAGGAGACCAACCGTATCTATCGCCAGAACTTCGCGGTGACCTGGAACGGCGGCTGGGATAACGGCATTACCACCAGCAACTGGGCGCAGTACGAGCACACCCGCAACTCCCGTCTGGGCGAAGGGCTGGCAGGCGGTCTGGAAGGCCTGTTCAACAGTAATAAATTCACCGACACCGATCTCGCCGACGTGATGCTGCACAGTGAAATCAACCTGCCGATTGATTTCCTCGTTAACCAGAACCTGACGCTCGGCACCGAGTGGAACCAGCAGCGCATGAAGGACTCGACCTCCTTCACCCAAACCCAGCAGGGCGGCACCATTCCGGGCATGAGCAACGACCGCAGCCCGTACACGTCGGCAGAGATTTTCTCTCTGTTCGCCGAAAACAACATGGAGCTGACCGACAGCACCATGCTGACCCCTGCCCTGCGCTTCGACCATCACACCATCGTCGGCAACAACTGGAGCCCGTCACTTAACCTGTCGCAGGGTCTGGGGGATAACTTCACGCTGAAGATGGGGATCGCGCGCGCCTATAAGGCGCCGAGCCTGTACCAGACCAACCCGAACTACCTACTCTACAGTAAAGGCCAGGGCTGCTACGCCAGCTCCGACGGCGTGGGCTGCTACATGATGGGTAACGACGACCTGAAGGCCGAAACCAGCATCAACAAAGAGATTGGCCTGGAGTGGAAACACGACGGCTGGCTGGCGGGCGTCACCTGGTTCCGCAACGACTACCGCGACAAGATTGAAGCGGGCTACGCGCCGATTGGTCACACCTCTTCCGGTAAAGTGCAGACCGACATCTACCAGTGGGAAAACGTGCCGAAGGCGGTGGTGGAAGGTCTGGAAGGCTCCCTGAACGTGCCGGTCAGCGACACGATTAACTGGACCAACAACATCACCTACATGCTGCAGAGCAAGAACAAGGAGACCGGCGACCGTCTGTCGATCATTCCGGAGTACACGCTGAACTCAACCCTGAGCTGGCAGGTGCATCAGGACGTGTCGCTCCAGTCGACCTTTACCTGGTACGGCAAGCAGCAGCCGAAAAAGTACAACTACAAAGGTCAGCCGGTGACCGGCTCTGAAAAAGACGAAGTCAGTCCGTACAGCATCGTTGGCCTGAGCGCGACGTGGGACATGACCAAAAACGTCAGCCTGACCGGCGGCGTGGACAACGTCTTCGACAAACGCCAGTGGCGCGCGGGTAATGCCCAGACAACCGGAAACACCACCACCGGTGCGTATATGTACGGTGCGGGTGCGTATACGTATAATGAACCGGGTCGCACCTGGTACATGAGCGTGAATACGCGTTTCTAGGTAAAAGCAAAACGGCAACCCCGTTGCCGTTTTTAGTGTTTGCTCCCTCTCCCCGTGGGAGAGGGCCGGGGTAAGGGCGAGGTGAAAGCAAAACGGCAACCCCGTTGCCGTTTTTAGTGTTTGCTCCCTCTCCCTGTGGGAGAGGGTCGGGGTGAGGGCATCAGGCCGCACTATTTGCTGATAGAGGAAAAACATGCACACCACCCACAGCACGTTCATTCTCGCCGGCCACACCGTCCACCACGTTACCTTCGACCCAACCACCTTCACCGACGCCGATCTCCTCTGGCTCCCCCACCACGCCGAGCTTTCAAACGCCGGGCGCAAACGCAAAGCCGAGCATCTGGCAGGCCGCATCGCCGCCGCGTATGCCTTACCTGACCACACCGTGCCCGGCATCGGCCCCAGCGGTGAGCCTCTCTGGGCTGACGGCGTATCAGGGAGCATCACCCACTGCGGCACGCAGGCGATGGCGCTTGCCGTCCGTCATGCAGATGCGCTGGTGGGTATTGATTGCGAAGCCATTCTTCCAGACCGTGAAGCCCGAGAAATCCAGGACGGCATCATTGATGCACAGGAAGCGATGTGCCTGAAGCGTTCGGGCTACCCCTTTGCGCTGGCGTTGACGTTGGCATTCAGCGCCAAAGAAAGTTTGTTTAAAGCCCTGTTCCCTACGGCAAAGCGCTACATGGGATTCGACTGTGCACGGGTCACTGCGTTGAATCAGAAAACTATCGCGTTGACGCTCAGCCATCCGGCAGGCCGTTATCAGCAGGGAAAATGCTTTAGCCTCGCCTGGCAACGTGTTAATGGAGAGGTATATACCTTGATTGTCGTTCAGGAATAATGCTGCCCGTTTATTGCTCCCGGCAATTAAAGACTAAAAATAACGAAACTCTCACTCCCTACCATTTATAATAGCCACCAAAATCTTCCTGAAGCATTTAAACGTATGCGGGCGATTTTTTTCATAACAGAATTTGGTCATAAAACCTCGAGCCAGATCAAAAACACGAGGATAAAAAATCAATAAATACAAAATAAGTTATTTCAATTTTATATTTTCAGGAACATTATTCCTTCGCTGTTTTACATTAGCTCGATGTGACTAAGGAAACATGACGTACTCAACTAACGCCACTAACAGAACAACATGAGCCCAGCCAGAAATGAAACATTGTCTGATACCGAGAATAAAACATATCAGCAAGCAGATAATTATTAGTACTCTCGCATTTTTCGGCTGTCTCTTTTTCGTTCATGCTAACGAAACTCCCTATGAGGACGGCATGGATCCTTATCATTGGATGGAAACTCACCCCCAGCAGACCGCACGCTGGTTAAATCAACGCTCAAACCAGACGGTTAACATGCTCCACGCCCTTCCCTGGCGAAACGTTCTGGCGAAAAGGTTGAGCGAGTTAGTGAATACGGCCCCCAATATTTCAGACATTTATGATGCGGGAGACAATCGTTTTTATCTCCGCTCATCGGTCGAACATCCATACCTGCGGCTGTTTGTAAGACAGAAGAGAAAACCGGAACGGGTGCTCATTGATCCGCCTGTTGGCTATGGGATTAATTTTTTTAGCCCTTCACATGATGGTCGCTACGTGGCTTTTGGGCTCTCAAGAAACGGGACTGAAAGCACGAGAATTACCGTTATCCGGGTTGTGGATAATGTCGTATTAGATACGCATATACCCGACGTTCGCTATCCCAGCGTTGTCTGGGCCTCGGATAATCAGTCCTTTTATTATAGTCTCAACACCATCACTCAGGATTCAGGACGGCAAACCTGCGGCAAGGTCTACCTCCATCATATAGAAAGCTACAACGATATTATGACGTTTGACTGGCGCACCATTCCAGAACTCGCACAGCAATCCTGCGAAAACGTTAATCTTTACGCCTCCCCTGATTCTGACTACCTGATTGTTAACGTGTCAAAATCCATTAGCGGTTATGGCAGCTCTCTTTTTTCCGCTAAAAAAGACGCAGATGGCAACGGCACGCTCAACTGGACCAGGATTGTTGATCCCGATGAAAATGTTTCTGCCTTTGTTTATTCCGGGGAGTGGATTTATCTGGCGGGCTATAACGCCTCCTCAGGCTATGATATTTCACGCATCAATCTGGCGGCTCCTGCCTCCACTAAAGAACCCGTGATGAGCTGGTCGAACGGAGAGTTAACACAATTAAGCCTGAGCAGGGATTCACTTTATGTGGTTTATCATGACGCTGGCAGCAGTAAATTCATGCGTATTCCGTTTGCTGATATCAGTCACCACCAGGCAATTCCGGTCCCTGCAGATGAAGACGTGAGTGCGATATTTGCCAGCAGCGATAGTCAGGACATTCTCTTCACCCGCCAGGGCTGGCTGAAGCCCCCCGTCATTTATCATTATCAACCTGCGGACAACATTATCCAGAAAACAGAGTTAATACCGCCGTTAAGCCAGCCCCTGACAGACTATGTGACGGAAGAAAAATGGGTCACTACAGCAGACAATATTCGCGTCCCACTGACCCTCATATACCGTAAAGGCATTGCGCGCGATGGTTCGGTCCCTACCTGGTTGACGGCTTATGGCGCGTACGGCGTGAGTACGTTTCCTTCATTCGATCTGACCCGTCTGCTCTGGCTGGAACAAGGCGGTATTCTCGCTATCGCGCATGTACGCGGAGGCGGTGAAATGGGCCCTGAATGGCACGAAGCAGGAAGAGCAGATAAGAAAGAAAATTCCATTACCGATTTTATCCGTTGCGCGGAATATCTTATCGACAGTCGCTACACCTCACCGTCAAAACTGGCAATCGGGGGTGAAAGCGCGGGGGGAATTATCGTGGGTATGGCGATGACCCGTCGCCCGGAACTGTTTGCCGCTGTGGCCATAGACGCAGGGATGCTCAATACCAGCCGACTGGATAACATTCCGATAGGCGTGATGAACTATGACGAACTGGGATCGCCGCTGACGCCGTCAGGCAGACTAAACTTATTGAAAATAGATGATTACCGGCATCTGGTACCTGAAAAACGTTATCCTCCCGTCCTGTTAACCGTGGGCCTGCATGACCAGCGCGTTTCCCCGTGGCAAACAGCAAAATTCGCCGCCCGTTTAGAGGAAATAGGCTCGCCGCGCAGCGTGCTGGTTCTGGCTTACCGTCAGGGAGGACACAGTGCCGCAACCTATGCCGAGGCCGATTCAAAATTAGTCGACACGGTAAGCTTCTTTATCTGGAAAACCGGTCTTCACGTTCAGGATAGATGATAGCGGCACCCGTTACGGGTGCCCTGTCATTCATACACGTAATGGCTCAAACATCCGGGAACATCACGCTATTTCCCGGCGCTTCCCTGTGCAGATGGATAAAGTTCAGATGCCGTTCATACTGATCCAGAATGTCCGTAATTACCTGCTCCTTGCTGTAGTCCATCAAATCGTTCCCCTGGCTCCCTTCCAGCAGGAAGGTCTCAAGCCGGTAGTAGGTCGATTTCCCGCTGCGTGCCCGATAGGTAAAGCCGGGCACCGAGTACTGCTGCGGCCAGATCTGGTAGACAAAGTTCTGCTCGTCGCCCATATGCACCAGCAGATCCAGGTGCCCCAGGGTCTCGCCCTCCTCCGGCGGCAGGTTTTTCAGCTCCACGTAAGCACCACGCAGCTTCAGCTCCTGGGCTACCTCTTCCATGGCGGGGAAGCAGACCGTCTCCATCATCTGTTTGGTGTAGCGCGTGCCCGGGTAGTTCATCAGGCGCGACAGACGTTTCTTCCAGCTCAGCCTGTCCTGCGCGCCCATCGGGCGCGGCGCGGTGTCGCGGCTGGCGCTGACGCGGCGGTAATCTTCCACCTTGAGGGACTTATACAGCCCGGCCATGACAAAGAAGATGACGAAGCTGAACGGCAGCCCCATGATCACCGTGGTGTTCTGCAGCGCCGAGATGCCGTTGGTCATCAGCATGCCGAGCGTCAGCAGGCCGATGGCGACGGACCAGAAGATGCGCAGCCAGTTCGGGGCATCGCTGTTGATGTCCTTCAGCTTCGAGGTGAAGTTGCCCAGCACCAGCGCGCCGGAATCCGCCGAGGTGACGTAAAACAGCAGGCCGGTAATAGTCGCCACGGAGGCGCTAAAGGTGAACGCCGGATACTGCGCCAGCAGGCTGTAGAAGCCTCGCTCCGGGTGCGCCATCGCTTCCTGCGCGAAAGTAGCATTGCCGTGGATAATCTCGTGCAGCGCGCTGTTGCCGAACACCGACAGCCACAGCAGGGTAAAGGTGAACGGGATGATCAGCGTGCCCATCACAAACTGGCGGATGGTGCGGCCACGTGAAATACGCGCCAGGAACAGGCCAACGAACGGCGACCACGCGACCCACCACGCCCAGAAGAACAGCGTCCAGTTGTTCATCCACTCTACAGGGCGGTCGAAGGCGAAGCTGTTCAGCGTCATGCCCATAAAGCGATTTACGTAGTCGCCCACGTTCAGCACTAAGGCATTGAGCAGGAACGAAGTATCGCCCATAAACAACACGAACAGGATCAGGCCCAGCGCCAGCGCCACGTTCAGCTCGGAGAGCACGCGGATGCCCTTATCGACGCCCGACGTCACCGAAATGGTGGCGATAATGACCGAAAGCGCAATCAGCGCCGCTTTCGCCGCCATCGAATCCGGAATATCAAACAGCACGCTCAGCCCGTAGTTAAGCTGCACCACGCCAATCCCAAGCGTCGTCGCGATACCGAAGATGGTGCCGATCACCGCCGCAATGTCGACGCTGTGGCCAATCGGGCCGTTTATCTTTTTACCGAAAATCGGGTACAGCGCGGAGCGGATGGTGAGAGGCAAATTATAACGATAGCTAAAGTATCCCAGCGCCATCCCCATCAGGGCATACATCGACCAGCCGGTCAGGCCGTAGTGGAACAGCGTCAAGACCATCGCCTGGCGCGCGGCCTCCATCGTCTGCCCTGCCCCTTCCGGCGGCTGCATATACTGCGTGACCGGTTCGGCCACGGAGAAGAACATCAGGTCGATGCCGATGCCCGCGGCAAACAGCATTGCGGCCCAGCTCAGCAGGCTGAACTCGGGCTTTGACTGCTCTGGCCCGAGCTTCACCGAACCGAAGCGCGAGCAGGCAATGCAGACCACGAAGACGATATAGAGCGTCGCCGCCAGCAGGTAGTACCAGCCGAAGGTCTTCGACACCCAGTTCAGGGTGCGCCCAATCCACTCGGCAGAAAAATCGCGAAAGAAGATCGTTGTCAGGGAAAACAACAAAATCAGCCCGGCAGACGTATAAAAAACGACCGGGTTGATTTTGTCTTTTTCTCTGTCCTGTGAAAGGTCTGTCATCCAGTATCCCCACTGTTTTTGTAACTATTAAAATCCAAATCCGCAACAATTAAGACACATTTTATATTGAACGTCCAATCAAAAACCGCTTTAATGGTTAACCAACGCTGATGAATGGAGTGGCAAAAATGCCCAAAGTGGGGATGCAGCCGATCCGGCGCAGGCAGCTTATCGACGCCACGCTGGAAACAATAAATGAAGTGGGAATGCATGACGCGACGATCGCGCAGATCGCCCGTCGGGCGGGCGTTTCCACGGGGATCATCAGTCACTATTTCAAAGACAAAAACGGTCTGCTGGAAGCAACCATGCGCGACATCACCGGCCAGCTGCGCGACGCGGTATTAAGCCGCTTACGCGCCCTGCCGGACGCCAGCGCGGAGCAGCGACTGCAGGCGATTGTCGGCGGCAATTTTGATGAAACCCAGACCAGCGGCGCGGCAATGAAGGCCTGGCTGGCCTTCTGGGCAAGCAGCATGCACCAGCCGATGCTCTACCGCCTGCAGCAGGTGAGCAGCCGCCGCCTGCTGTCGAACCTGGTGTATGAGTTCCGCCGCGAACTGCCGCGCGAACAGGCCGAAGAGGCGGGCTACGGCCTGGCGGCGCTGATCGACGGGCTGTGGCTGCGCGCCGCGCTAAGCGGCAAGCCGCTGGATAAAACCCTGGCACAATCGCTCACCAGCCACTTTATCAGCCAGCATTTACCGACCGAATAACCGAGGAGAATTTATGTCCCGAATGGCAGAACAGCAGCTTTATATCAATGGTGGTTATACATCGGCCACCAGCGGTCGCACCTTCGAGACCATCAACCCGGCCAACGGTGAAGTCCTGGCGAGCGTACAGGCCGCCGGGCGCGAAGACGTCGATCGCGCCGTAGCAAGCGCAACGCGCGGGCAAAAAGTCTGGGCGGCGATGACCGCCATGGAGCGCTCTCGCATCCTGCGTCGCGCCGTCGATATCCTGCGCGAGCGCAACGACGATCTGGCAAAGCTGGAAACCCTCGACACCGGTAAAGCGTATTCCGAAACCTCAACCGTGGATATCGTCACCGGCGCGGACGTGCTGGAGTACTACGCGGGACTGATCCCGGCGCTGGAAGGCAGTCAGATCCCATTGCGCGAGACCTCATTCGTCTACACCCGCCGCGAGCCGCTGGGCGTGGTGGCGGGTATCGGGGCGTGGAACTACCCGATCCAGATCGCCCTGTGGAAATCGGCCCCGGCGCTGGCGGCGGGCAACGCGATGATCTTCAAGCCAAGCGAAGTGACGCCGCTTACCGCTCTGAAGCTTGCCGAGATCTACACCGAAGCGGGCCTGCCGGACGGCGTGTTTAACGTCCTGCCGGGCGTGGGCGCGGAGACCGGCCAGTACCTGACCGAGCATCCGGGCATCGCGAAAGTCTCCTTCACCGGCGGCGTCGCCAGCGGCAAAAAGGTGATGGCCAACGCTGCGGCATCGTCCCTGAAAGAGGTGACGATGGAGCTGGGCGGCAAATCGCCGCTGATTGTGTTTGACGATGCCGACCTCGATCTCGCGGCGGACATCGCCATGATGGCCAACTTCTTCAGCTCCGGCCAGGTGTGTACCAACGGCACCCGCGTGTTTGTTCCGGCTAAGTTCAAAGCCGCGTTTGAGCAGAAAATCGTTGAGCGCGTGGGCCGCATCCGCGCGGGCGATCTGTTCGATGAAGCTACCAACTTTGGTCCGATGGTCAGCTTCCCGCACCGCGAAAGCGTGATGCGCTACATCACCAAAGGCAAAGAGGAAGGCGCGCGCGTGCTGTGCGGCGGCGACGCGCTGAAGGGCGAAGATTTCGATAACGGCGCGTGGGTGGCTCCGACCGTATTCACCGACTGTACCGACGAGATGACCATCGTGCGCGAAGAGATCTTCGGCCCGGTGATGTCCATCCTCACCTATGAGTCCATTGAGGAAGCGATTCGCCGCGCCAACGACACCGACTACGGGCTGGCGGCAGGCATCGTCACGGCCGACCTGAACCGCGCCCACTGTGCCATTCATCAGCTCGAGGCGGGCATCTGCTGGATCAACACCTGGGGTGAATCCGCCGCAGAGATGCCGGTCGGCGGCTACAAGCACTCCGGCATTGGCCGCGAGAACGGCGTCATGACGCTGCAGAGCTACACCCAGGTGAAGTCCATCCAGGTTGAGATGGGTAAATTCCAGTCCATATTTTAACCGGGAGGTTTATTTGCAATTTGACTACATCATTATCGGGGCCGGCTCTGCCGGCAACGTGCTGGCAACGCGACTGACTGAAGATCCGAATACCACCGTCCTGCTGCTTGAGGCAGGCGGACCGGATTACCGCTTTGACTTCCGCACCCAGATGCCCGCCGCGCTGGCGTTCCCGCTGCAGGGCAAGCGCTACAACTGGGCGTACGAAACCGAACCAGAGCCGTACATGAACAACCGCCGCATGGAGTGCGGGCGCGGCAAAGGGCTGGGCGGCTCGTCGCTGATCAACGGCATGTGCTACATCCGCGGTAACGCGATGGACCTCGACCACTGGGCAAAAGAGCCGGGTCTGGAGCACTGGAGCTACCTCAACTGCCTGCCCTACTACCGCAAGGCGGAGACGCGCGACGTGGGGCCGAACGACTACCACGGCGGCGACGGTCCGGTGAGCGTCACCACTTCGAAACCGGGCGTGAACCCGCTGTTTGAGGCAATGGTGGAGGCGGGCGTGCAGGCGGGTTATCCGCGCACCGACGATCTCAACGGCTATCAGCAGGAGGGCTTCGGCCCGATGGACCGCACGGTCACGCCGCAGGGCCGACGCGCCAGCACCGCGCGCGGCTATCTGGATCAGGCGAAACCTCGCCCAAACCTGACCATCCGCACCCACGCCATGACCGATCGCATCCTCTTTGAGGGCAAGCGCGCGGTGGGCGTCGAGTGGCTGGAGGGTGAAAGCACCATCCCATCCAAAGCGACGGCAAAAAAAGAAGTGCTGCTGAGCGCCGGGGCGATTGCCTCCCCGCAGATCCTCCAGCGCTCCGGCGTGGGCAACGCTGACCTGCTGAAACAGTTCGATATCCCGCTGGTACACGATCTGCCCGGCGTGGGCGAAAACCTGCAGGATCACCTGGAGATGTACCTCCAGTACGAATGCAAAGAGCCGGTCTCCCTCTACCCTGCCCTGCAGTGGTGGAACCAGCCGAAGATTGGCGCCGAGTGGCTGTTTGGCGGCACCGGCGTGGGCGCGAGCAACCACTTCGAAGCGGGTGGGTTTATCCGCAGCCGCGAGGAGTTTGAGTGGCCGAACATTCAGTACCACTTCCTGCCGGTGGCGATTAACTACAACGGCTCGAACGCGGTGAAAGAACATGGCTTCCAGTGCCACGTCGGTTCCATGCGCTCGCCGAGCCGTGGACACGTGCGCATCCAGTCGCGCGATCCGCACCAGCATCCGGCGATCCTGTTCAACTACATGTCCCACGAGCAGGACTGGCAGGAGTTCCGCGACGCGATCCGCATCACCCGCGAGATCATGCACCAGCCCGCGCTGGACAAGTACCGCGGCCGTGAAATCAGTCCGGGTATTGACTGCCAGACCGACGAGCAGCTGGACGAGTTCGTGCGCAACCACGCCGAAACCGCCTTCCACCCGTGCGGCACCTGCAAGATGGGTTACGACGAGATGGCGGTGGTCGACGGCGAAGGCCGCGTTCACGGGCTGGAAGGGCTGCGCGTGGTGGATGCGTCGATTATGCCGCAGATTATCACCGGCAACCTGAACGCCACCACCATTATGATCGGCGAAAAGATTGCCGACGCCATTCGCGGACGCGAGCCGCTGGCGAAGAGCACGGCCGCGTATTATGTGGCGAACGGGGCACCGGTTCGCCGCTGAGGATATTTCCCCTCACCCCATAGGGGAGAGGGGATCAACCTCCCCTTCAAAAATTTATTTTTATTTTCCTGCATCCAGTTTCCACCCGCCCCTCGTATATCAGTCTGTGAGCAACCCCTTTGCTCCCCAATCCGAGGAAAGATGATGAAAAAGCTAACCCGTGTTGCATTCGTAACCAGCGCTTTACTCTTCTGTGCAGGCGCATCAGCCGCCATGACGTCAGGCTCCGTGATGGTGGGCGGAGCGGAAATGTTCCCGAGCAAAAATATTGTTGAAAACGCCATAAACTCGAAAGATCACACCACGCTGGTAGCCGCCGTCAAAGCGGCAGGACTGGTGGATACGCTTCAGAGCAAAGGGCCGTTCACCGTGTTTGCGCCGACCAATGCGGCGTTTGCGAAATTGCCTGCCGGCACGGTCGAAAACCTGGTCAAACCCGAAAACAAAGCCACACTCACCAGCATCCTGACCTATCACGTGGTCGCCGGTAATTACGATATGAAAGCGCTGGAGCAGAAAATTAAACAGGGCGGCGGCCACGCGGAGCTGAAGACCGTTAACGGTCAGCCGCTGTGGATCATGAGCAACGGCCCGCACAATATTCAGCTTAAGGACGGTAAAGGCAATGTGGCGAACATTAGCACCTATGACGTTCATCAAAAAAACGGCGTGATCGATGTGATTGATACCGTCCTGATGCCTAAGTAGTTGTCTATACTTCGGAAGTGTGACGTTGCCTTCCGGGAAAAACATGGATAACGCGCTGGCTGAACAGCAACTGAAATTAATGCAGGCGGTCGCAAACGGCGATCGCCGTGCATTTGAACAACTTTATCGACTCACGTCGCCACACCTGTTTGCCGTCGCGCTGCGTATGCTGCGTGACCGCGCGTGGGCAGAAGAGATCCTTCACGACTGTTTTATCACCGTCTGGAGTAAAGCCGAAACCTACAACGCTGCACTGAGCTCCCCGATGACCTGGCTTACGCACATTGTGCGCAACCGCTGTATTGACTGGCTGCGCAGCGGACAAACCCGCGCTGCCGACCGCGAGACAGCGTATAACGACGCGCTTTTGCCTTGCGAGAACGATGAGCAGAATAACTGGCACGACGATGTGCAGGCAGAGCGGCTCAGACAGTGTCTCGAACATTTGAGCAGCGAGCAGCGCCAGAGCATTACGCTCGCCTACTATCAGGGAATGTCTCACAGCGACATTGCCGACTGGCTCCAGCAGCCTCTGGGCTCGGTGAAAAGCTGGATACGTCGGGCAATGGACCATCTTCGGGAGTGTGTCGGGCTATGAATGACGCAGAAAAACGCGACGACATGCTGGCAGCAGAGTATGCCCTCGGCACGCTGCGGGGAGGAGCGCGGCTTCAGTTCCAGAAAAGGGTCCTCCATGAACCCGCTCTGGCCGCCCGCGTGGCGTACTGGCAGGAAATGTTCAGCACGCTGGATAGTCATCTTGTGCCCGTCCCGCCACCCGAGACGGTGTGGAAGAGAATCGCCCTCGATCTGCCGCCCAAAAAGCCTTTACGCAAAAGTCGGCCTTATGTCGGCTGGATGGCTGCGGCCTCCCTCGCCGCCCTGTCGGTCGTTGCCTGGTATGCCATCCGTACCCCGGAACTTGCTCCGCTGATGGTACTCAACGATACCCAACAGCACGGACAGTGGGTCGTCAGCGCGGACGCCAGCCGTCAGCACCTGAGCATTGCCCCTCTTCGACCAACGGCCGTCGCGGCGCAACACAGCCTGCAGCTTTGGCTGATCCCAGGCGGGCAGGCGCCGGTATCCATGGGGCTGTTGCATAACGATATACCCACACGCGTCACCCTCAGGAACACAACGCTCCCTCCTGACGCCACGATAGCCATAAGCCTTGAACCAGAGGGCGGATCGCCCACTGGACTCCCCACAGGCCCGGTGCTTTACAGTGGCAAATTGTAATCCTCAGGCCCTGTTCGCAGGGCCGCTATCGTGACCCCATTTCATTTATATACTATTCTCGGTTACCTATAAGAATTAAATATTAAGTCTGCAATTAATTTAATTATTAAAAAACGACATTGACAGACTCTTCCGCACTCCATTAAGTTTTAAACGAACATCATTTTATTCCCGATACACAATATATCAAAAAACCGCGTTAATGAATTTATCATTATTCATTAACGCTTCTCTGCCTTTTATTTTTTGCATCACTCAATAGCGAGATAAGATCATGAATAATAGTGCAAACAAGGTTGTTGTCATTACCGGTGCCAGCAGCGGTATTGGTCAGGCGATTGCCCTCCATTTAGCGAATAACGCGTTTTCGCTGGTGCTGGTGGCGCGCCGTCTGGACAGAATTAATGCCCTGGTGGATCAGATTATTCAGCAAGGCGGCAAGGCTATTGCCGTCAAGGCCGATGTCACCCGTCAGGAAGAGGTTCAGCGCGCCATTGACGCTGCCGTTGCCGCCTACCAGCACGTGGATGTGCTGATCAACAACGCGGGCTTTATGGCTATCGCCCCCCTCAGCGAGCTGAAAACCGACGAATGGGACAAGATGATTGATACCAATCTGAAAGGGGTACTGTACGGCATCGCTGCCGCTTTCCCGGTGTTCCAGCGTCAGGGCAGCGGGCATTTTATTAACGTTGCCTCCGTCGCGGGCATCAAGGTGCTGGCGCCTGGCGGCGTGGTGTACAGCGCCACGAAATTCGCCGTCCGCGCGCTGAGTGAAGGCTTACGTCAGGAGGCGGGTAAAACCCTCCGCACGACGCTTATTTCGCCCGGTGCCGTCGAGAGCGAACTGCAATTCGGTAGCTCTGACGAAGAGAGCAAAAAATTTCTCCATGAGTTTTATAAGCAGGCTATTCCGGCTGAAGCAATTGCCCGCGCGGTTTTATTTGCTATTGAACAGCCTGGCGACGTTGATATTAATGAAATTGTTGTCCGTCCGACGCAGGAAGAATTTTAGCCTGGGTTAAATAATACTGAATGAGGTGTCAGTATGATTAAATCATTAACGTCCATATCAGATCTCAATATGCGAACGGGTGCCGATATTCTCCTTGAAGTGCTGGAGAGTGAAGGCGTGGAATATATTTTTGGCAACCCCGGTACCACCGAGCTTCCGCTCATTGATGCCCTGCTTCGCCATGAAAATATTCATTATATTCTGGCGCTACAGGAGAGCACCGTGGTGGCAATTGCTGACGGCTATGCGAAAGCCTCCGGCAAAACGGGCTTTATCAATTTGCATACCGCCAGCGGTCTGGGGCACGGCATGGGGAATCTGATTAATTCGCGGATCATGAAAACCCCGCTGGTGGTCACCGTCGGACAGCAGGATACGCGGCACTACGTCCGCGATCCGCTGCTGTATGATGATATTGTTTCCATTGGCTCCCCGGTCATGAAATGGGCGCAGGAGGTCACCAGCGCCGACCAGCTCCCGGTACTGGTACGCCGCGCGTTTCACGCTGCCAGCTATCCTCCGGCCGGTCCGGTGCTGCTCTCTCTGCCAATGAACGTGATGGAAGAGCTCAGCGACGCCGGGATACAAACGGCCTCTAAAGTGAACTACCACACCGTGGCGGGCTCGCTGGACGAACTGGCCGAAGAACTGAGCCAGGTTACGCCCGGCAGGATCATGATTGTGGCGGGCGATGAGGTGCACTCCAGCGGCTCGACGCAGGAGATTGTCCAGTTGGCGGAAGCGCTCAGCGCCCATGTCTACGGCTCCTCCTGGCCGCTGAATTTGCCTTTTCCCACTCAGCACGCGCTCTGGCGGGGCAATATGCCCACCACCGCCAGCGAAATCGCCAACATCATCAACGCCTACGATGCCGTATTCATCATCGGCGGCAGAAGCCTGATCACCATTTTGTACAGCGAGGGCGAGGCCATTCCGGCGACCTGCGCGGTGTATCAGCTCTCGGCGGATATGCACGAGCTTGGCCGCACTTATGCCACTCGCCTTTCGGTGATGGGGGATATCAAACTGTCCCTGCACGAACTTTTGCCAAAGCTTAAGCAGCGCCTGATCGCCAGCACGCTGGCCCACCAGCGGCTGCTGGTTGCAGCCCGTGACGAACGGGAGAAGGAGTGGCAGCAGCAGGAGGAACGTCTGGCCGCCGAGCGGCTACGCCCGGCGATCTCCCCGATGGTCGCAGCCTGGGAAGTCATCCGGTCCATTCCGGCGGGTACCACCATCGTGGATGAGGCGATAGCGACCGCCCGGCATGTCCGCCGGTTCATCTCTGACCAGCAGCACCAGCGCTACTACTTTATGCGCGGTGGCGGACTGGGCTGGGGGATGCCTGCCTCAGTAGGGCACTCGCTGGGACGCGGACGGGAGCCGGTGGTCTGCCTGATAGGTGACGGAGCCTCCCTGTACTCGCCGCAGGCGCTCTGGACGGCGGCACACGAAAATCTGCCGGTCACCTTTATCGTCATGAATAACAGGGAGTACAACATCCTGAAAAACTTTATGAAGAGCCAGGCCGACTACAGCTCAACGCGGCTGGGGCGTTTTATCGGGATGGACCTGGTGAACCCGCATATCGATTTTCAGTCGCTGGCCACCGCCATGGGCGTCCACTGCTGCCGGGTAACCGAGGCTGCAGATATCGCCGAAGCGGTAGCGCGCGGGCTACAGTCAGGAAAAACCAACCTGATAGAAATCGCGATTTCCGCGGATTAGCCGCGCGTTTACGCTGTACCCTACATAAAACACTTATAACCGAAACGCCTCAAGGCGCCTTATCTGACGCCCGTCGTCGTCAAAATTCTCCGCCGCCAGCCAGGCGCGCAGCTCCCCGTCTCTTTGCGGCCATTCGCCGTCAATAATAGAAAGCATATCGCTATCACGATTGCGTCCTTTGCGCACCAGCTTCTGGCGCAGGCGCCCTTCCCAGACAAACCCCAGCCGCTCCGCCGCCCTGCGTGAGGCAACGTTCATCGAATCGCACTTCCACTCGAGGCGCCGGTAGCCGTGCTCAAACGCATTTTTCAGCAGCAGCCACACCGTTTCAGTGCCGATGCGGGAGCCTTTCATTTTACGTGACCAGGTGACGTGTCCTATCTCCACCGACCCCAGCAGCCGCTCGTTGGCCATATAGCTCACCAGCCCCACCGCCCGTTCGGTGCGTAAGTCAATGACGGCAAATGGCACCAGCTCATCATCCATGACCTTCGCCATGATCCAGTGCGCGGTGGCTTCCACGCTCGTGGGCTGCGTGCTGGCAAGCCACGTCCAGTCGCTGTCGTCGCCCAGCGCATAGGCCTCATAGAGATCGGCCGCGTGGCGATCGGCGTCCAGCGGCTCCAGGCGGCAATACTGGCCGAACAGCGGCGTGCGGGTTAACGCGCGCGCGCCTTTCCAGTCGGGAACGATATCGTTAACGGTTTGACCATGTTGATTGATTTCGGGCACGGCGGTGACTCCCTGAAAGGTAAGGCATTTGTTATAGCAAGTTAAAAAGCGCGCGAAAAGCAGCGTATTTTAATAGCCCGAGCGCATGCGATATTCCCGGAAGGCATAAGCAAAGCTGAATTTCGACTTTGCGGAATGTCATAGTCGCCCTAACGTAGCGGAGCATAAAACAATCACAATATATTCTTCTCAGGGATCGCTATGACGAAAAAACTGTTGCCGTTACTGGTGCTGGCTGCGCTCTCAGACGCTACCCACGCCGCTACTCCGCCCAACACGCTGGTGGTTGCCCAGGGGCTTGATGACATCGTGAGCCTCGACCCGGCTGAAGCCAACGAGCTCTCCAGCATCCAGACCGTGCCGAGCCTGTACCAGCGTCTGGTCCAGCCGGACCGCGATAATCCGGAAAAAATCAGGCCGATTCTGGCAGAAAGCTGGGAAGCGGACGCGGCAGCAAAAACCCTGACCATCAAGCTTAAACCCGATGCGAAATTCGCCTCCGGCAACCCGCTGCGCCCGGAAGACGTGATTTTCTCCTACACCCGCGCCGTGACGCTGAACAAATCCCCGGCCTTTATCCTCAACGTGCTGGGCTGGGACGCGAGCAACATCGCCAGCCAGCTGAAAAAGGTGGACGATCATACCCTCCAGCTGCACTGGACGGCGGACGTCAGCCCGTCGGTGGCGCTGAATATTCTCTCCACGCCGATTGCCTCTATCGTCGATGAAAAAGAGGTCGCCGCGAACGTGAAGGATAATGACTTCGGTAACGCGTGGCTGAAAATGCACTCGGCGGGCAGCGGCGCCTTCAAAATGCGCGTCTATCAGCCGCATCAGGCCATCGTGCTGGAAGCTAACGACGCCGCGCCCGGCGGCGCGCCGAAGCTCAAAAGCATCATCATTAAAAACGTCCCCGATCCGGCTTCACGCCGCCTGCTGATCCAGCAGGGGGACGCGGACGTGGCGCGCGATCTGGGTGCCGATCAGATTAGCGCCCTGGACGGCAAGCCGGGCGTGAAGGTGCTGAGCATTCCGTCCGCCGAGCAGAATTACCTGGTGTTTAACACCGGCAACAGCGCTAACCCGCTGCTGAATAACCCGGCCTTCTGGGAAGCCTCGCGCTGGCTGGTCGATTATGACGGCATCACTAAAAATCTGCTGAAAGGCCAGTATTTTGTTCACCAGAGCTTCCTGCCGGTCGGTCTGCCGGGCGCGCTGGAAGACAATCCGTTTAAATTTGACCCGGCAAAAGCGAAAGCCATTCTCGCCAAAGCGGGCATTAAGGACGCGCACTTCACGCTGGACGTAGAGAACAAGCCGCCGTTTATCACCATCGCCCAGTCGATGCAGGCGAGCTTTGCTCAGGGTGGCGTGAAGGTGGATCTGCTGCCTGCCGCCGGGAGCCAGGTCTATGCCCGCGTGCGCGCTAAGCAGCATCAGGCGGCGATTCGTCTGTGGATCCCGGACTACTTCGATGCGCACTCTAACGCCAGCGCCTTCGCGTGGAACGACGGGAAGTCCAGCACCGTGGCCGGTCTGAACGACTGGAAAATTCCGGAGCTGAACAAGGCCACGCTGGCGGCGGTAGCTGAGCCGGATCCGGCGAAGCGTCTGGATCTGTACAAGAAGATGCAGGAACAGCTGCAGCAGAGCTCGCCATACGTATTTGTCGATCAGGGTAAAACCCAGATCGTGGTGCGCGATAACGTGAAGGGGTATCAGCAGGGGCTGAACGCGGATATGGTCTGGTACGATCGCGTTACGAAGTAGCCCTTGTCCTTCTCCCTCTCCCGTGGGAGAGGGGGTCGTCCGTGCATATTTTCAGGATAATGGTTTTCCCATGCCACATCTTTCCACCCGCGTGCTCCAGGGTCTGCTGACCCTGCTGCTCACGCTCTTCGGACTGCTGCTCGTCACGTTTGCGCTGTCGGCATTTTCACCGGTCGATCGCGTGCTGCAGATCGTCGGCGATCACGCCAGCCAGTCAACCTACGATCAGGTTCGCCACCAGCTGGGGCTGGATCGCCCCCTGCCCGTGCAGTTCTGGCACTATCTGCAAAACCTTGCCCATGGTGATTTAGGCACCGCCAGCGCCACCGGGCAGCCGGTGCTGCAGGATCTGCTGCACGCCTTCCCCGCCACGCTGGAGCTGGCGACCCTTGCCTTGATCATCGGAGCCGTACTCGGCGTGATTGCCGGGGTGCTATGCGCCCGCTACGCCGGTTCGCCACTGGACTTAGCGATCAGAACGCTCACCCTGCTCGGCAACTCGGTGCCGATTTTCTGGCTCGGCCTGCTGATGCTGGCCCTGTTCTACGCGAAGCTGCAGTGGAGCGCGGGTCCCGGCAGGCTGGACGATATCTGGCAGTTCACCGTCGAGCCGCGCACCGGCTTTGCGCTGGTGGATACCTGGCTTTCCGGCGACCGCGAGGCGTTTCGCAACGCCCTCAGCCACCTGGTGCTGCCGGTGCTGCTGCTGACCTATTACTCGCTGGCAAGCATTACCCGCCTGACGCGCTCCGCCTGCCTCGGCGAAATGAACAAGGAGTACATCCTGCTCGCCCGCGCCAAGGGAGCCGGGGAGATGACCATCCTGCTGCGCCACGTGCTGCCAAACATTCGTGGCACCCTGCTGACGGTGATCGCCCTCGCCTACACCAGCATGCTGGAAGGCGCGGTACTGACCGAAACCGTCTTCTCCTGGCCGGGGATCGGGCGCTACCTCACCACCGCCCTGTTCGCCGGAGACACCACCGCCATCATGGGTGGCACGCTGCTGATTGGCGTCTGCTTTGTGCTGATCAATAACCTTACCGACCTGCTTGTGCGGGCGACCGATCCCAGGGTGCGCTGATGCCGTTTTATCTTTTCTTACGCCGCCTGCGCCGCTCCCCTGCCGCGTTTTGCGGGCTGGTGGCCATCGCGCTGCTGGTGTTTATCGCCCTGTTCGCCCCCTGGCTCGCGCCGCTTGACCCGAACTGGCAGGACGCCGCCGCGCGCCTGCAGGCCCCGAACGGCCAGCACTGGCTGGGTACCGACAGCTACGGGCGCGACCTGCTCTCGCGCCTGATTTACGGCACCCGTCCGGCGCTCGGGCTGGTGGCGCTGGTTACCGTTATCACCCTGCCTGCCGGGCTGCTGGTGGGGATTTTGTCCGGCTACTACGGCGGCTGGATGGAGCGCATCCTGATGCGCTTCACCGACGTGGTGATGTCGATGCCGCGCCTGATCCTCGCCTTCGCGTTTGTGGCGATGCTCGGTCCGGGGCTGGTCAACGGCGCGCTGGCGCTGGCCTTAACCACCTGGCCTGCCTATGCGCGTCAGGCGCGGAGTGAAATTCAGCGTCTGCGCCACAGCGATTATCTGGCCGCCGCAGAGATGATGGGCATTCGCGGCCTGCGCCTGCTGGTCGGCCATATTCTGCCCCTGTGTCTGCCGTCCGCGATTGTGCGCCTGGCGCTGGATCTGGCGGGGATTATTCTGGCGGCCGCCGGTCTGGGCTTCCTCGGCCTTGGCGCACGGCCGCCCATGGCCGAATGGGGGGCGATGATTGCCGACGGCATGCAGGTCATTTTCGACCAGTGGTGGATTGCCGCCATTCCGGGCGGGGCGATTCTGTTTGCCAGTCTGGCCTTTAACCTGTTAGGCGACGGCCTGCGCGACGTACTGGAGCCACAGCATGACTGAACACCGCGTCATCGTCGATGCGCTGAATATCGACTACCCCGCCGCGCGCGTGGTCAACAACCTGAGCTTCACGCTTGGCAACGAGCGGCTGGCGCTGGTGGGGGAATCCGGCTCCGGCAAGTCGATGTCCGCCCGCGCCCTGATGGGGCTGGTGCGTAAGCCCGGCATCGTAAGCGCTAACCGGCTTAACGTGCTCGGCAACGACCTGCTGACCCTAAGCCCCCGCCGCTGGCAAGCGCTGCGCGGCAACGGGATTGCGATGGTCCTGCAGGACCCGCGCTACGCCCTTAACCCCGTGAAAACCGTCGCCGCCCAGCTTGATGAGGCACTTACGCTGCATCAGCGGCTGCCGTGTTCAGAACGCCAGGCACGCATTCACGACATCATCCGCGCCGTCGGGCTGAGCGAGAACGTGCTGTCCCGCTACCCCGGTGAGCTTTCCGGGGGCATGGGCCAGCGGGTGATGATTGCGATTGCGCTCGTCAACAACCCGCAGGTGCTGATTGCCGACGAACCTACCTCCGCGCTGGACGCCCGCCTGCGTAGCCAGATCCTCGAACTGCTGGTGCAGCAGTGCGAAGAACGCCGGATGGCGATGCTGTTAATCAGCCACGATCTGCCGCTGGTGGCGGAGCACTGCGACCGCGTGCTGGTGATGTATCAGGGCGAAAAGGTGGATGAGATGGAGGCAAGCCAGCTTCCGCAGGCAACGCATCCGTACACGCGCACCCTGTGGACCTGTCGTCCAGACGCCCATACTTATGGACAGATGCTGCCAACGCTCGACCGTTCGCAGCCGTGGAAGGAGGCCGACAATGACGCTCGTTGAAGTAAAGGATCTCCAGGTGAGCTTCGGGGAGAAAACGGCGGTGTCCGCCGCCAGCTTTGCCATCGAGAAAGGTGAAACCTTCAGCCTGATAGGTGAATCCGGCTGCGGGAAATCGACGATTCTGCGCGTGCTGGCAGGGCTGCAGCGCGAGTGGCGCGGCAATATTGCGCTGCTGGCAGAAACGTTAACGCCTGGGCGACGTTTTGAAGGAGAGCTTCGCCGCAACGTACAGATGGTGTTTCAGGATCCGTGGGCGTCGCTGCACCCGAACCACACCATTGCGCGCACGCTGTCGGAGCCGTTAAGCATCCATGGCGAGACGCAAATCGCGGAAAAGGTGGCCAATGCACTGCACGAGGTGGGGCTTTCTGCCGACGCGGGTAAACGTTATCCGCATCAGCTTTCCGGCGGCCAGCGCCAGCGCGTGGCCATTGCCCGCGCGCTGCTGCTGCGCCCGCAGCTTCTGCTACTGGACGAGCCGACCTCGGCGCTGGATATGTCCGTGCAGGCGGAAATCCTGAACCTGCTTAACCGCCTGAAGGCCGAGCATGAGATGACCTATCTGCTGGTCAGTCACGACGCGGACGTGATTGCCCATATGTCCGACCGGGCGGCATTGATGGCGCACGGGAAGATCCAGAAGGTGTTTGACCGTGAGGCGATGTTACGGGGCGAGCACAGGATGGGTTAAGTGCGTGCGGCGGTGCCCGGTGGCGCGTTGAGGTTTTTCGTAGGCCGGGTAAGGCATCGCCGCCACCCGGCAAACAATTACTTCAGCAGCTTCACCGTGGCATCAATGTCGATCTCATCTTCGGTGAAGATCAGCGTCGTGTTCTGGAAGGTGGTGATTGCCAGCTTCTTCACCGTGCGCATTTCGCCCGGCTTTTTATCAGATTTCGGCTTGATGCTGTTCATCAGCAACCCCACCGACAGCACCGCGTTCTCTTTGTCGATTTTGGTATCAACCGGCTCTTCTTCGTTAAACACCACGAAGGATTTGATCGAGGTGAGCTTCACGCGCTCGCCCGCAATAAAGAGATGTTTGCTTTCCGGGATCACCTTCACCGCGTAGGCGGAAAGGCCTTTGTTGTTGGTGGTTGGCTCGAAGGTCACCGCGGCATCTTTCTTAATCAGATCGGGGTTCGCGACCTTAATCACATGAAAATAGCGGTTATCGCCGTTTTCATCTTTGATAAATCCAAAGCCTTTATCTTTAAACCACGTTGTGATTGTACCGTTCATCGCTGTTACCGCCTGTCAGATCGTAATGACTAAAGTTTTGCAGCGCGCAGTGTAATGCACAATGGCGGAGGAGACAAAAAAAAGCCCCTGCACGGGTGCAGGGGAAAACTCATGTCAGAGCTTATTAGAATTTAGTTGAACACCATCCCACCATCAATTAAGAGCGACTGGCCGGTCATGTAGTCGGAATCCGGCCCAGCCAGGTATGAGACGCAGGCGGCGACATCTTCCGGTTCGGACAGGCGGCCAAGCGTAATGCGTTTGGCAAAGGTTTCAGTCCCGTAACCGAGCGGTTTACCCGCCGCCTCGGAGACCTGACGGTCAATCTCTGCCCACATCGGCGTTTTAACGATGCCCGGGCAGTAGGCGTTAACGGTTATCCCCAGCGGCGCGAGATCCCGTGCGGCGGTCTGGGTTAAGCCGCGCACCGCGAACTTGCTGGAACTGTAGACCGCCAGCTCCGGGTTGCCGGTGTGGCCCGCCTGGGAGCAGGCGTTGATGATCTTGCCGCCGTGCCCCTCTTTGCGGAACGCGTCAATCGCGGCCTGGATCCCCCAGATCACCCCTTTCACGTTGATGTTGTAGACCTTGTCGACAATATCCGGCGTGATGGATTCAATTGGGGTAGACGGCGCAATCCCGGCGTTATTGACGATCACGTTGAAGCCGCCCAGCGCGGTGCGGGCTTTCTCCACCGCCGCAAATACCTGTTCGCGGTCAGAAACATCCACCTTCACGGCGACGGCGTTCCCGCCGTTACGGATGATTTCATCGGCGACGGCTCTTGCCGTCTCCACGTTATAGTCGGCGATGGCGACGGCAAAGCCATCCTTCACCAGGCGAAGCGCGATCGCTTTACCAATCCCCTGGCCTGAGCCTGTTACGAGAGCAACTTTTTGCATTTCTCTGTCCTTATGTTGATTCACAAAATCTGGCTGAGATGGAGCTGGCCCATCAGCAGCGGGTTATCGCTGTAGTCGACGGGAATGGCCACCACGGCCGGGCCATCCACATCCATCGCCGCACGCAGCGTGGGTTCGAGCGCGTCGGCGCTCTCCACGGCAAAGCCTTTCGCGCCAAAGGCGTCGGCATAGACTTTGAAATCGACCGGGCCGAACTCGACGCCGGAAAGACGCTGGTATTTTTTCTCTTCCTGAATGGCAACCATGTTGTAGCCGTTATCCACCCAGATGATGTGCAGCACGTTAGCGTTGAGGCGCACCGCGGTTTCCAGCTCCATGCTCGACTGCAGGAAGCCGCCGTCACCGGAGACCGACACCACCTTGCGGCTCGGGTTGACCAGCCACGCGCCAATGGCCCACGGCAGCGCGACGCCCATGGTCTGCTGACCGTTGGAGATCATCACCTGACGTGCCCGGAAGCTGTAGAGATAGCGGGCGATCCAGATGTGGAAGCTGCCCATGTCGACGGTGAGCGTCACGTCGTTATTCACGATGTCCTGCATGGCGCGCACGATGCGCAGCGGATGCAGGGCAAACTGGTTGAGCGAGGCGCCGCGACGATCGAGCAGATCGCGCTGATGCTGGCGATCGACCAGAATTTCGGAGGCCCGCTGGCTTAGCTCAAGCTTATGGTCGATACGGTTAGCGAGCTGATTCAGCGTTTCGGCGATGTCCCCCACCAGCTCCAGATCCGGCACGTAGTTTCGTTCTTCATAGGCAGGCAGCACATCGATGTGCACCAGCGTAGCGTCGCCGCTGTTCCACATGGACGGCTCGTATTCCACCGGGCTGTAGCCGATGCAGATAATCAGATCCGCCAGATGGAGCAGCCGGTCGCCCGCCTGGTTATTGAAGAGACCGACGCGTCCGGCGAAGCGGGTGAAGTGCTCCTGGTTCACCGCCCCGGCGGCCTGATAGGTGCTGGTGACCGGAATGCGGCTTTTCTCCAGCAGCTTGCGCAGCGCGGCGCTGTTGGCTGGCTGGCTCGCCATCAGCCCCAGCAGAATGACCGGGTTTTTGGCCTTCTCGATAAGCTTCGCTACATCGTTGATGGCGGATTCCGGTGCCGGCCCCATCAGCGCGGGACCGCTGGCGGGCAAAATTGCCCCCGTGGCGGGCTGGTCGACAATATCCTGCGGCAGGCTGACGAATGCGCCCCCCGGCCTGCCGTGCTCGGCGGCGCGAAACGCGTTGGAAACCACCTCAGCAATCGCGTCCGGCGCACTCACCTCCACGGCGTATTTGGTGACCGGGCTGAACATGGCGACGGTGTCCATGCTCTGGTGCACCAGCTTGGCTTTATCTGCCCGCTTCACCGCCCCGCCCAGCGCCACCACAGGGTCGCCTTCGCTGTTGGCGGTGGCAATGCCGGTGATCAGGTTGGAACAGCCCGGCCCGGAGGTCACCAGCGCCACCCCGGCCTTGCCGGTCAGACGCCCTACCGCCGCCGCCATAAACGCCGCGTTGGCTTCGTGACGCACCGGAATAATCTCGATGGAGGAATCCAGCAGGGAGTCAAAGACCTTGTCGATTTTCGCCCCCGGGATCCCGAACACCTGCTTCACGCCCTGCGCTTCCAGCTGGCCAACAACCAAATCGGCGCCGTGCGCCCACTGACGTGACTGTTTCTCACTGTTCACGGTAGTTCTCCTGTTAGTTTTCGACGGCACGGATCGCCGCATCCAGATTGCTGGGGTGAAGGTTGGCCTGTAAAAAGGCGCTGTCGGCGGGCAGATCGATCATCAGCTTGTGAATTTCACCGAAGGTGAGGACGCCGCTCTCCAGCTGGTAGTCGAGCAGATGGCCCCCGCCCTGACGGTCGTCGGTGATGAAATGCTCGTGATAGCCCGCCACGTTGATGCCCTGCATATGCTGCGGCGTGCGGAACCCGACCAGCACACCCTCGCGCTGGTTAAAGCGGAACACCGGCTGGTCGTCCAGCACGTCGGTCATCGCGCGGTACGGCGGCTTTTGGCGCGGTACGGTGCGGGTGTGGGCGTGACGGAAGTTGCCGTCGATGCGCAGCGCGCAGAACAGGTTATCGGAGGGGATCTGCTGGTCGATGACGTCGTGGATCTGCTGACGGCTCACCGGCGCATCGAAAGTTTTGCGGTACTGCGGCTGGAACCAGGTCATGACCGCGAACGGCGTTTTCTGCTCCGGCTTCGCGGCCCGGGCGCTGCCGTCGGCGCGCAGCTGGTACACCTGGCTGCTGAAGGCAATCATTTCGCCGTCCAGCTCGTTGAAGGTACCCAGACCAAAATCACCGTGTGCCAGCAGATCGGCGATGGTGGTCTCTCCTTCATACACGCCGCTTAACAGGGCGCTCATTAGCGATGTCTGATAGATCACGCTGTCAGGATGCTGGGCGGAGAACCCGCGCAGGGTCTCACACAAACTGGCCTCACAGTCGCAGGCAGATGAATGCATCATCATGCTCGTCCTCTTCAACTTTATTTAGAAAGGTTAAATAAATGTTGACCCGATTCAGCAGAGAGTTCCAATATAGAAACCATGCTGGTTTGAGACGTTTTAGATATGGAACTTCGTTATCTGCGGTATTTTGTCGCGGTTGCACGCGAGCGACACTTCACCAGGGCGGCCGAAGCGCTGGGTATTTCACAGCCTCCTCTGAGTCAGCAAATCAAACGGCTCGAAGAGGAAGTAGGTACGCCGCTGTTCAGACGCCTGACGCGAGGCGTGGAGCTGACCGAAGCGGGAGAAGCCTTCTACGAGGATGCCTGCAAGATCCTGGCGCTGAGCGATGCCGCGCTGGAGAAAGCCCGCGGCATCGCGCGCGGGCTGAACGGCAACCTGTCGATTGGCATTACCAGCTCCGACGCTTTTCATCCCAAAATTTTTACCCTGATTCGCCAGTTTCAGGTGCAGAACATGGCGGTGCAGGTTCACCAGGTGGAAGCCAATATGTCGTCGCTGACGACGATGCTGGCAGAGGGTGAACTGGATATCGCCTTCGTGCGCCTGCCGTGCGAGAGCAGCAAGGCATTCGAGTTAAAAATTCTCGACCGGGAGCCGATGGTGGTGGCGCTGCATCGCGATCATCCGCTGGCGGCGTGCGATTCGCTGGCGTTAGAGCAGCTTCGGGAAACGCCGGTGGTGTTGTTCCCGCAGGAGGTCGCGCCGGGCCTGTATGACCGGGTTCACGGCTGCTGCGAGCGGGCCGGGATTGACGTGCAGCACGCGCTGCAGTCGTCGCAGCTTTCCTCCTCCCTGAGCATGGTTTCCGCAGGCGGCGGGTTCGCGCTGGTGCCGAAATCCATGGCGGCTATATCTCCGCCGAACGTCACCTATCACACGCTGAGTTCACCGGAGCTGTATACCGACATCGCGCTCTGCTGGCGGCGCTTTGAGCGCTCACGGACGGTAAAGCGGTTTTTGACGATGCTGAGCGAGGGGTGACGGCCATATAGGGGTTTTGGTTTTTAGTAGGCCGGGTAAGGCGTAGCCGCCACCCGGCAAGGCAGCCTCCGACGTTAAATCCAGACATCGTTCTCTGCGGTGCGATCCCCGCCTTCGTGTCCGGTATTCAGTACCCCGCAAGGTTCTATCATCATCATTTTTACCGTCGTTTCAGCAGACGTTTTATGTTCAACGCCTTTTGGCACTACGTACATTTCCCCCTGATTGACGAGCACATGTCCGTCACGAAAATCGATACGTAACACGCCCTCGACCACGATGAATGCCTCATCGGTTTCAGGGTGCGCGTGCCATATAAAATCACCCGATATTTTGACGATTTTAAACTGATAGTCGTTCATCCGGGCGATGACTTTCGGCTGCCAGTACGCGTCGAAGAGAGAAAATTTATTTTCTAAATTAACAGGTTGATACATGGAGACACTTCCTATGGTTGAGAAGCGTCCAGGATAGAATAAGGTCGGCGTGCCGGTCTTGAACGATCGTGCAAATCAGGCACGGCTGTTTTGGATGAATTTTTGCCAGCGTCCCGGAGAGATCCCTAACGTTTTTATAAACTGCCGTGTCATATGACTTTGATCGGAAAACCCCGCGGCAGCGGCAGCCTCAGCAAGCGACAAGCCTGCCTGAATTAGGCGTCGACAGTATTCAAGACGACGCATGGTCACATAGCGATAGGGACTCGTTCCATAAAGCGCACGAAAATCCCGGCTCAGTCTCCAGCGATCCCTGCCACTGACGATGGATAAGGTATCCAGCGTAATGTTCTGAATGAATTCAGTGTGTATATATTCGCGCGCGCGCTCTGCGGATTGATAATCCACCTTGTTCCGGCGAAAACGTTGCCCTCCCACTACGGCCAACGTGTGGGCGAGATCGTAGAGCGCATCGTCTTCTTCCAGCGTATCGACAGATTCCTCTGGCGCTTTTAACAGCGGTTCGGTCGCGGCAAAAAGCCGGGGATCGGATGAAATCCCGCCGGGAATAAATGGCAAAGGCTTTCCGCCCAGGATTTTTTGAATTAACGCCGGATCGATATATAGCATCCGATACTGGAATCCCTCTGCTGTTCCCGCTTCTCCATCATGCACTTCGTCCGGGTGCAGGACCATCGTTCCGCCCGGAAGGCTATGTTGTTGACTCCCCCGATAGTGAAAACTCTGCACCCCGGACAAGGTCCGGCCTATGGCGTAAGCGTCGTGACGATGCGGCTCATAGCCATGGCCGCTGAAATACGCCTCAATGCGCTCTATTTTCCCGGGTTGTTGCGCCAGTCTGACCCAGTCTTTGTTGGCTTTTGCATTCGACATAGATGACACCTGATGCCCTGTGAGGGTGAAACAACACCATAAACGCATAGGGTGCAGTTTGGAAAGTCGTCGCTGGCAACGCGGCAAGTCCTTGCGCGCTAACGCGGGGGTCGGGGCCGGGACACCGCTGAAGGTAAGGAGGTATAAACGGGACTTATCCGCCCTAACATTCGCCAGACCAGGAATGCGCAAAGCACAGTGATGACGGCGAGGAGACGAAAGAGCCAGACATAGGCTGAGTCATAACTTTCCCTGAGTAATGGATGAGAAAGTTCCGGCAAAAGAGCGGCGGCCCGTTCAATATTGCCACTTCCCAGCCATGAAGCGGCACTATCAATACTTTTTGACGCATAACCGGAGAGGTTCTTTCTAAGATTGAGCGCGTTCATTTCCACTAAAACTGCTGACACCATAGCAAGTGCAATGCCCTCTCCCGCAACGCGAACAGTATTAAACAGGCCTGCTGCCATACCGGATTTTTCGACAGGCACGGAGGAAATAGCCAGGCCATCCATCAGCCCCCATGGAAGCGCGGCGCCCGCACCGGTTAAAACCAGTGAAAACACTAAGAGGTTGCTACTGGTGCTCTGTAAAGCCTGCCCGAGAATAAGCAATCCGGCTGCGGATAACATGAGTCCTGCGGCAGAAACAGCCCCGGGATTAAACCACCGGGTCATGAAGGCGGCGAGTGAGGGAACGATCAGCATCGGAGCCGTCAGTGCCATAAGATAAAACGCACTCTGTGTCTCGCTCAGGCCGTCCCCCCCCATAAAATGCAGCGGGAGGATAATCAACAGTACAACATAGCAATAGCAGGTTGCTACCGGCAGCAACAGGACGCCGGTAAAACGCGGCTCGCGCACAAGAGATAAGTCGAATACAGGATTTTCGACGTTCAGGCAGCGCACCACAAACGTGAGAAAAAGCAGTAAAGCGGTAGCAAACAGAGCAAGGTTGGAGAGGGATAAAAATCCCCAGACAGGCACCAGCATGACCCCCGCGGTAAACAGAACCAGCGCAGCGGTAAAAAGCGCTAAGCCTGCGTAATCCACCTGTCGGTGTTCACTTTTTTCCGACATGGGAATAAACAACGAGCCCACCAGCATGACCGTTCCGGAGATCAGCGCCATCAAGGCATATACCCACCGCCAGCCCAGAACATCAGTGATAAACCCAATAACCAGAGGGCCGAAGGCTAATCCTGTGCCAAACATCGTCCCCAGGATACTGAATGCCCGGGTTCGGGCTACGCCCTCATAGAGCTGAGCGAGCACAGCACTCCCGCCCGCTAAAGTCATCGCTGCTGCGATACCCTGTAGTGACCTGAGCACGCCGATTAAAAAGAGATTATTGGCCAAGAATATGAGCGAACTGCTGAGGCCAAAGATTAATAACCCCAGGATGAATACCCGTTTTCTGCCTGCTGCATCTGCCATTATGCCTGCTGACAGGAGAAAGCTACCGAAGGTCAGCATGAATCCATTCGTCAACCATGAGAGTGCCGCAGCGGAACCGCCCAGTGCATGGCTGATTGCAGGGGTGGTCACCACTCCACCGGTAAAACTGACCGGCAGCAGTATGGCCGCCACGAAAATTGAGGCGGCGGCCGGGCTTCCTGCAAGCCGGAGAAACGAAGTTATGAAAGAGCGCATCGGGTTATCCTGGTTCGCGAGAAATACGTGAACCATGTTATTGCGGATAATTAGCAAGATAAATAGACTGAAAATACAAACTGAATAGAGATAAAGTTTATAATCAATGGATAGTTTGACGTCACTCACCTCGTTTGTCAGGACCGCGGAAACGCTGAGCTTTGTTCAGGCAGCAAGATTGCTAGGCATTTCAGCGTCAGCCGTTGGCAAAAATGTTGCAAGGCTTGAACAAAAACTGGGCGTCAGGCTTTTCAATCGCAGCACCCGGAGCGTAAGCCTGACGGCAGAAGGAGCGGTATTACTGGTTCGTTGTCAGCAGATCCTGGAACAGTTGCAGGACGCGGAGGCCGAACTGACCCGCCATATTGCTCAACCTTCTGGCAAACTCAGGGTTTCTCTTCCGGTAACAGGCTATCGATTGCTGTTATCCCTTCTACCGTCCTTCACCCGCCGCTACCCAGCTATAGAGCTGGAGCTGGACTTCAGCGATCGGCTGGTAAACATCATTGATGAAGGGTTCGATGTGGCGATACGCAGCGGTGAAATTGCGGACTCCAGGCTCACATCGAAGAAGCTTGGTAACTTCCGTTTTGTTCTCTGCGCCAGCCCCGCTTATCTGCTGGAGTATGGTTCACCGGCCTCCCCCGAGGATTTAAACAACCATAAGTGCATTCTCTACCGCTTTCCCTCAACTGGGTTACTACAGCCCTGGGAGATGCAGGGTGCGGATGGGATAAGTAACTTCACACCGGTTTCTGTCTTAACCGCCAACAATATTGAAGCCATCATCCGCATGAGCACTGCGGGAATGGGCATCAGTTACGTTCCTGATTTTGTCGTTAGTGACGCACTGGAAAAGGGAGAGTTAAGAGAAGTTTTATCGGGTTCATGTATACGACAAGGGCAATTTTCTGCGCTATGGGCAACCAGACGCCACCTTTCCCCGAGAATTCGCTGCTTTATTGATTTCATGTCTGAAAACTGGATCTAAAAGCCGTAATTGTTTTATTGATGCACGCTTCGGTACTACGTTTTCCTGGTAATTGTCTGCCGCAAACCATCTGTTACTCTGGCTGTGCTCAAAGGATGACAAGGAAGAACAATGCTGAACCCCGGATTCGTTACCCGCAAAGCGCTTGCTCAGTGGCGGGATGTTCCTGCTTTTCTACCCCAGTTCCAGTTTCATGAAAAACACCGAGCGGTCATTCATACTGCGCATCCTGAAAATATTCTGCCGTTGATTGCCAACTTTGACGTCCGGCAAGATGCCGTGATTCGTCGGCTGATGTCTTTGCGGCAATTGCCGCAAAGATTTCTGCGCAATCAGCAGGCTAACTCAATCAGCAACTTTGGGTTGCACAGCTTTACGCTTTTGAAAAGTTCAGCCTCTGAGCTCAGCTACGGCTTAAAAGGCCAATTCTGGAGGACTGATTTCGGTCTGGAAAACGCACCGGATGCCATTGCTTTTCAGTCTCCAGCCGCGCCGGGCAGCGCAAAACTGTTGCTCCGCTACCAGGTAACGGAACTGGCCCCGGGTCAACATGAACTCTGTACGGAGACCTTCGTCTATTGTCCGGACAAACGTACTCACCTAAAAATGGTAGCCTACTGGCTGGCAATACGGGCCGGGAGCGGCTGGATCCGAAGAAGGACGCTGAAAGCGGTTAAGTCGAATATCGAAGGGCTGGAATGAGCGAGGAGCAGCGCTATGCTGCATAGAAAACAGTCTTACCTTTGGCCTTTATCATAATGATCATCAGATTGGTTTCGCGCGTCTGATAAGCCCCTGTTCAGCTCCCCGTTGACTTATTCACTCTGTGTTTTCATCATCCGTTTCTGAGACAACGCGAACCCGTTCGGTCTGTGAAGATCGAACGTAAGTTGACAACAGCAGCGCTAACCTTAAAAAGCGGGACTATTTGCTATGAATCCAAGGGAAAATATTGTCAGTACATTCAGTGAGTTGTCTGCAGAATTACAGCGTGCTGCCGAGTTCTCTCTACAGAATACCAATCAGTTGGTCGTGCTATCGATGCGTGCCTTCGCCAGTGAAGCCGGTGTAAAACCCGCCACGCTGCTACGGTTAGCGCAACGATTGGGTTACAACGGCTGGGGTGAACTCAAGAACGCATTCATTGATGAACTCGGACTGCGCAATGATACATATGTATCCAAAGCCGAGAAACTAATTGCCAAAGGCACTCAGCCGCAGCTGTATGAAGAGGTGTTTCAGGCCCATCAGGTAAATTTGGCTTTCACACAGCATGAAAACCATCAGGCCATGGAGCAGGCTGTATCGCTGCTGGACGCGGCTGAGAATGTCTATATTTGCGGCTTCCGGGCCAGCTTTCCTATCGCCTGGTCGCTGTTTTATGTCTATCGACTGTTCAATCGGCAAGCATCACTCATTGATGGTCTGGCGAGCAATATCGAGGTGTTCACCCGCGAATTAACAGCACAAGATTGCCTGTTACTCACCAGTTTTGCCCCCTATTCGCGTGAGTCGCTCGATGTCCTGCGCGCGGCCCAGCAGGCAGGCGCGACAATCGTCGCCATTACGGATTCTCCCGTCTCTCCATTAGCCCAGGCTGCCGATTGCACGCTGCTGTTTTCCATAGACAGCCCGTCGTTTTTTCCTTCTGTGGTGTCCGGTATGGGGCTCGCCGAGTGTTTACTGGCGATGCTGGTCGCGCGCCATGGTCGGGATGCAGTCAATAAAATCGAAAATGCTGAACGCTATCTTATCGACTCTGGTGCCTATGTGGTGCCCGGGAAACCCTGAAAAATAATTCATTTGCATCCGGCATAAGAAAACAGAATGCATTTGGATCAAAATGAAATTGACGTGATACAAATGGATCCTGCAAGATGCGCTTTATTAGCACAGCGTATTCAGGAGCAGGACCCGCATGACCCATATCATTCACCGCAGTCTACGCAACACGCCCGCCGTGGCGGTACGCGCCCAGGGGGCGTACATTTTTGATGCACAGGGAAAACAGTATCTGGATGCCTGCGGTGGCGCCGCCGTTTCCTGTTTAGGCCACGCGCATCCGGACGTTCTGGCTGCGATGCATCGCCAGATCGATCAACTGGCCTATGCCCACACCAGTTTTTTTACCAGCGACACCGTTGAACAGCTTGCTGAACAGCTGACGCGCACGGCGCCTGGCGATCTTAATTATGCCTATTTCGTTTCGGGCGGTTCGGAAGCGGTCGAAACTGCGCTCAAGCTGGCGCGTCAGTATTTTGTTGAGATCGGCCAGCCGTCGCGCACCAAATTTATCGCCCGTAAGCAGAGCTATCATGGCAATACCCTTGGCGCACTCGCGGTGGGAGGCAACGAATGGCGCCGCCGCCAGTTTGCTCCCTTGCTGATCGACGTTATCCGCGTTTCGGCCTGCAATGAGTATCGCGACCGCCGCGCAGACGAAACCCAGCAGCAATACACCACGCGTCTGCTCAACGAGCTGGAGCAAGCCATTATTGAGGCCGGTCCCGACACCATTATTGGTTTCTGTGCAGAAACCGTGGTGGGAGCCACCACCGGCGCCACGCCGCCTACCCCGGGCTATCTTAAAGGTGTACGCAACCTGTGTGATAAATACGGCATCCTCTATATCGCGGATGAAGTCATGTGCGGCATGGGACGCACCGGCACATTGCATGCGTTTGAACAGGATGATGTGGTGCCGGATTTGGTGACCATCGCGAAGGGGCTGGGGGGCGGCTATCAGCCTATTGGCGCAGTATTAGCGAGCGAGAAGATTGTCTCAGCGCTGCAGGCCGGTAGCGGTCTGTTCCAGCACGGGCACACCTACATTTGTCACGCGACCGCCGCGTCCGCAGCCCTGGCCGTGCAGCAGGTGATCGCGCGCGATAATTTACTGCAGGCGGTCAGGCAACAGGGGGCTTACCTGCACAACGCATTGCGTGAAGTGCTGGGGGAATTACCGCATGTCGGTGATACGCGTGGACGCGGCTTGTTTGCGGGCGTTGAGCTGGTACGCGATAAAGCCAGCAAAACCCCCTTCGATCCTGCCCTGAAACTGCACGCAGCAATCAAAGCAAACTGTATGTCACGTGGGCTGATGGTCTATCCAATGGGTGGAACGATTGACGGGCAGTATGGCGACCATATCCTGATCGCCCCCCCGTTTATTGTCACGCCTGGCCAGCTCGACTTTGTAGTGGACACGCTGAACACCGTCATTCGCGAAGAGACCGGCAAATTATGATCAATCGTTTACCCCCACTGGCGGAGCATGAATGGGACGACCAGCAGCGTGATTTGGCCGAAGAGATAATCAACGGGCCCCGCGGTGCGCTGCTGCCACCTTTCGAGCCGCTGCTGCGCAGTCCAGAGCTGATGGCGCATGCGCAACGCATGGGCGAATACCTGCGTTATCGCAGCGCGCTGGGACAGCGCCTGTCGGAACTGGCGATTTTAATGACCGCGCGGCACTGGTCGCAGCCTGTGGAGTGGGCGATTCATGCGCCGATTGCGCGCGAGAAAGGTATTTCTGCCGCGGCAGTGCAGGCGATTAATGAAAAGCGTCTTCCAGAGGATCTGCAGCCGGATGAATGGGCGGTCTATCACTTTTGCAAGGAGTTACAGGAGCAGCAGAAGGTCAGCGACGCCACCTGGCAGCACGCTATCGCGCTGTGGGGTGAGAAAGGCGTGGTGGATCTGATCGGAATTAATGGTTATTACAGTTTTCTCTCGATGGTAATGAACGGCGCACAGACGCCGGTACCCGACACCCGGGATGAGATTATTCCCGCATAAGTATCGTTTTAATTTTGGCGCATGAAAGTGCGCCCTGCATATCAACTTTTTTATTTCCCCACCCTGCCGATATATTACGCCGGGTGACATTCATGCACGCTACTTTACTGACGCCGAGGGTTATCATGTCTGGATTATTCACTAAATTAAAAGTTACGTTAGCACTGGTCGCTTGCTCCGCCAGTTTTGTGGCAGAAGCGCAGGATAAATTAACGGTTGGCGTTGATACCGCCTTTGTCCCCTTTGAATTTAAACAAGGCGATAAATACGTCGGCTTTGATATTGATTTGTGGGATGCTATTGCTAAAAAAATGCACGTCAGCTACGAATTACGCCCGATGGACTTCGGGGGACTGATTCCGGGTTTGCAATCACGTAATCTGGATGTCGCCATGGCGGGCATTACGATAACCGACGCGCGTAAACAGGTCGTCGATTTCAGCGACGGTTATTATGATGCTGATTTATTAATAGCGGTGAAAAGCAGCGATAATACCATTACTAAATTCAGCGATTTAGCAGGAAAGAAAGTGGGATTAAAGCAGGGAACGGCGGCGGCCAGCTTTATGAAAAGCAAATATAAGGCGAACTATGTCGAATTCCCGAATATCGATAACGCCTATCTTGATTTGCAGGCAGGTAACCTTGATGCCGTGGTGCATGATTCGCCCAACGTGCTCTATTACGTAAAAACGGCAGGTGATGGCAAAGTGAAATCGACCGGCGAGACTGACAGCATTCTGCCGCAGCACTACGGCTTTGCGATGCAGAAGAACAGCAGCCTGACGCCGAAGATCAACGCTGCGCTGCAGGCGCTACGTGCGGACGGAACTTACAACAAGATTTACGTGAAGTGGTTTGCTAAACAGCCAAAATAATCCCGCCAGGTCGGAGCGATCCGACCTCGTTGCATCTTAACGGGTAACATGATGAATTTCGACAGTAAATATATTTGGGAGTCCCTGCCGCTGCTGTTGCAAGGACTACAGTTGACGCTGATTATTTCATTAGCAGGTTTATTGGGTGGTTTTGTTATTGGCCTGCTGGCGGGAACCTGCCGGGCGCTCGGAGGGAAAATATCAAAGACAGTCTCGTTAGTCTTTGTCGAGTTAATCCGCGGGACGCCTATTATGGTGCAAGTGATGTTTATTTACTTCGCACTGCCCATGGTGTTACCGATTCATATCGACCCGGTAACGGCGGCCATTACGACTATTGTGATTAACTCGGGTGCTTATATTGCAGAAATCACCCGAGGGGCGATCCTCTCGATTAATAAAGGTTTTAGAGAGGCCAGCCTGGCAATGGGATTATCTCAGCGCAGCACGCTATGGCATGTCATTATGCCGCTGGCATTACGCCGTATGATCCCTGCGTTAGGTAATCAGTGGATTATCAGTATTAAAGATACCTCGCTGTTTATTGTGATTGGTGTGGCGGAATTAACTCGTCAGGGGCAAGAAATTATTGCCGGTAATTTCCGCGCGCTGGAAGTCTGGACCGCAGTGGCAATGATTTATCTGCTGGTGACGCTGTGCCTGAGTTTCCTGCTGAAGCAACTGGAGAAGAGGATCCATATTTTATGAGCATGGTTGAATTTAGCGCAGTGTCGAAAAATTTCGGTGCCACTCAGGTGCTGCACGACATCAATTTAAAAATTGACGCCGGCGAAGTCGTGGTGATCATCGGCCCTTCCGGTTCGGGCAAATCGACGCTGCTGCGCTGCATTAACAAGCTGGAGGAAATTTCCTCCGGCACGCTGCTGGTAGCGGGAATGCATATTACCGATCCTCACGCTAACGAATGTGATATCCGCCGCGAAGCCGGGATGGTGTTTCAGCAGTTCCATCTGTTCCCCCATCTGACGGCGCTGGAGAATGTGATGTTTGGTCCGGTTCGCGTACGCAAACAGAGCAAAGCCGCCGCGCGGGAGCAGGCGCTGGCGCTGCTGGACCGCGTTGGCTTACGCGAACGCGCCAGTCACTACCCATCAGAGCTCTCTGGCGGTCAGCAGCAACGCGTGGCCATTGCCAGAGCCCTGGCGGTGAAACCGAAAATGATGCTGTTCGATGAGCCAACCTCAGCCCTGGACCCCGAATTACGGCACGAGGTGCTGAAAGTCATGCGCTCGCTGGCCGAAGAAGGCATGACCATGGTGATTGTGACCCATGAAATCGGCTTCGCCCGGGATGTGGCATCACGGCTCATCTTTATTGATGGCGGTACCATTGCCGAAGATGGTCCACCTGATATGCTGCTGAATAGCAGTCGCAATCCACGCCTGAAAGAATTTTTGCAACACGTATCCTGAACAGAAGTGAATGATAATACTATGAAAAAAATCGACATTCGTGGTTCCGCTTTTGCAGTAGGTCAGGAACTTGGCGCCTTTGGCCGCGAGGCCTGGCATGCAAAACTCACGCAAACGGCGTTGTGGCAAACCGTTACCGCCATGAAAGACGCAGAACAGACCCGAAGCATGCGCTCGCGGGTCCAGTCACACTATCCCCTGATCTGGCAGGAGCTGGAGGGATTAGCCGAGGGTCTGGATGCACCGTTTGATGAGGTGTTTGCCTGGAACTGCCGCGGCGATCTGGTGCGCTCAACCTCTGATGGCTGTACCACGGTAGCGGGAAGAACCGCAGAGGGGGAGCTGATTATCGCGCATAATGAAGACGGTTTCCCGCAGCTTCGCAATGACTGCGCCATCGTCAGCATCACCCCGGATGACGGCCTGGCGTTCACCAGTTTTGCTTATCCGGGCTCAATTTGCGGACATACCTTCGCCGTAAACGAAAAGGGCGTGGTGAATACGGTGAATAACATTCGCGCTTTGCACCGTCCACGCGGAATGCCGCGCCAGGTATTAGCCCGCGCCGCGCTGAATGCCGCCACCTTAGATGAAGCCATCACCATACTGATCACAGGGCCACGCGCCGGTGCATTTCATCATACGCTGGGACAAATGGGAGACAGCCGGCTGTTTAGCGTGGAAGCGACGGGAACAGGCTGTTCCGTCACGCCGCTGCGGGACGTTTTCGCCCATGCTAATCACCTTATCCAACCTCAGCTTGACGCGGTTGAGCAGGTGATCACCGACAGCTCCCGGTCACGCCAGCAGCGGCTAAACGCCTGGCTGGAGACGCAATCTCACCTTGATGGTGCGGCGGCACTGGGTATTCTTTCAGACCAGCATGATCCCGCGCTCCCGATTTATCGTCTCTCGCCACACGACCCGGATGAAGAGAACACGCTGGCCACGGCCATTTTTACCCTGAGTACGTCGGAGATAAAATGGCAGATATTCACTCACGATCGGCAAAAACCTGCTTTACAGTCTTACTGAGCCGCTTCCGCACGTAATGCGGCCTGCACCGCTGGACGGGCATTAATTTTATCTCTGTATTCCAGCAGCGCAGGCCAGGGGCTCAGCTCAATGGAGAAGAACTTGCACCACCCCAGCACGGTAAAAAGATAGGCATCTGCCACGCTGAAGGTCGATCCCGTCAAATAAGCGCGAGTGGAGAGCGTTTCCTCAAGAAAACTGAACCGCCTGAAGAGCTTCTCACGAAAAATGGATTTGACCTCTTCGGGCAACACGCGATTGAAAAGAGGAGCCGATCCCGCGTGTATTTCACTGGTGATAAAGTTAAGCCATTCCTGAAGCCGCACCCGCTCCCAGCTGTCTGCTCGCGGCGCCAGCCCCCTCTCCGGCTTGAGGTCAGCGAGGTACTGCAAAATCGCTGGCCCCTCGGTCAGGATATTTCCGTCATCCCGTTCAAGCGCGGCGACATAGCCTTTAGGGTTGATGGTCAGGAAGTCGCGCCCGTCAGCGGTAAGCTTGCTCCTGTTGTCCACTTTAACCAGCTCAAACTCAATCGCCAGTTCGCGAAGCACGATATGGGGTGAGAGTGAACAGGTGTCCGGGGCGTAATAGAGTTTCATAATCTCTCCGTTAAAGCTGTGAGTGATAAACATTCGGTTTGCATTCACTGTGCTTAAAACCGTTATCACTGTAAAATTAATGATTCATAAATTAACTATTAGCTGAGCTACTGATACCCATGATGAATCTGTTGCACTGGCGCCTGGTGGTTGCCGTGGCGGACGCCAGTAATATTTCGCGTGCCGCTGAAGAGGTCGGCATGACGCAGTCGGGTGCCAGCCAGGCGATCGCTCAGTTAGAGGCTTCATTAGGATTTGCGGTATTTACGCGTGAGCGACGCCACGTCGGTGTTACAGCCCTGGGCGAGCGGGTTGTCAAAGAGGCAAGAAGCATGCTGGCACGGCTGGACGCCATCCGCACACTGGCGGATGAGAGCCGCGGGCTGAGTGGCGGGCGCATTCGACTTGCCAGTTTTCCGTCAGTAACGTCCACGCTTTTGCCGGGGCTGCTGCGGGACGTGAAGCGCCTGCATCCTGAAATAGAGGTGGTCGTACTGGAAGGCACGGACCAGGAGGTCGAAGAGTGGCTTGCGGCAGATACTGTTGATATCGGTGTGGTCATGAACCCTGTTCCCGGACGCGCGGATGCGATCCTGGGGCAAGATGCATGGGTCGCAGTGTTACCAGCCAACCACCGTCTGGCTCGCTATGCACGCACGCGCGGCATCACCCTTGAGGAACTGGCAGACCAGCCCTTCGTACTCGCCACAGGCGGTTGTGCCGTCAATGGAAAAAGCCTGATGGAGCAGACTGGGTTGGAACTGTCTGACGTACAGGTGACCGTCCGCGACTGGATCAGCGCCTGCCTGCTGGTACGCGAAGGCTTGGGCGTCGCACTGATACCTGAATCCGCCCTGCCGGATGAATTACGCGGTTTGTGCGTCGTGCCCGTGACGCCTTCGCTGTGCCGGGAGTTTGGGCTGGTTTGCTCCCAGGCGGGCAAATCTTCCCGCGCGACGCAGACGTTATTAGAAGGATTGATCAAAATGAAAAAGTCTGCGTAAAGAGTAACCGCGGTACAAAATGTGCCCGGCGGCTACGCCCTTCTGGAAGCCGCCTCGCAAACCTGCAAGCAACCTGATGTAATTCATGGCTATCCCTTTTTTTCCCTTCTTCGCGGTCGTAAAGTGCCTGCGTTGCGGCACATCCGTAACCGGGCGTAGGAACCCGTTAGCATAACATGACATTTTTTTGCACAACGAGGATGCTAAATGGCTACTACCCCTGAATTTTCTTACGCGCTCTCTGCAGAAAGCGCTGTTTGTCACCTCATCAACAATTCAATTTCCGATTCTGCGGATCTCTTCGAACTGGCCGATGCCTGCACCGCCTATGTAAGCGTATTGGTGGAAACTGACGACGACGTGACATACACCACGCTCTGTAAGCGATTGCTGACTGCGCTGAAACGACTGCGGGAGTGCTGTGATGCTGAACTCCCGCCGTATCTGGTTGAACAGCTGATTGCGGGAGAAAAGATGGCTTCCTGCGTGCCGGACTGCTGGCAAGAGACGACTCTGCAGGTGGACTATGCCGTGGCGTTAACGCTGGCGGTGATGGGCGGAACACTGCCTGCGAGCGTGGCGAAAGAGCTGACCGGGCTGCTGCATGATATGGTCTGGCTAATGGCGGAGTTTGTGAAGGAGCCGTATATCGCGGCGCACTGAGGCGTGAGATGGGAGGCCGGAAAACTGTTGAGTAAGAAGCAGGAATTTCGGCCTTACGCAAAATACAATGTTGTTTGTCGAATGTCCCTTAAGAGTGAAAGCGGACGTTATTGCGTGTATCTACAGCACGCACTTTTTCGCCAGAAACTTCATTCTTTTCCATAAATAACATATAAAATAAAGGGTGTTATTGTTGCAATAAAGCGTCTTAAATATGAATCCCTATGAAGAAAAATACAGACAACTCATAGCGAATGGGGCTATAGCTTGGGCTGATAAAGGTTATTTCAGGGCAAAAGAACAGCAAGAAAAAATCTTTCAGTGGCTTGATTTTAATAATTATTTACCCCAACCTGGCGCGCCAATACTTGAAATGGGATGTGGTAATGGAGCGATGGCTGCGCAGTTTCTTGCTGAACGAGGATATTCAGTATGGGGTGTGGATTTTTCTGAAACCGCTATCAGATGGGCTGAAAGGCGTTTTCAACAAGCGGGCCTCTCCGCTCATTTTCTTGTCGGAAATGTTTGTCATATTTATCAATGCAAGGACTCAATGTTTGAGCTGGTTATTGATGGTAGTTGTTTGCATTGCCTGATAGATGATGACCGAACTCGCTTTTTCGCAGAAGCGAAAAGATTGCTCAAACCCGGCGGACGGCTTGTGATCAGCTCCATGTGTGGAAGCCCCCGTAATTCTGATGATATTAGTGTTTTTGATCCTATAAGACATCATTTACTGAAAGAAGGTCACCCCTGGCGTACCCTGAAACCTCTCCCTGCATTAACAAATGAGATACAGGAAGCACAATTTAACGTACTTGCAACAAAAGTTAATACCAACGAGTGGTGGGATCATGCCACTCTGGTATGTTCTTTGAAATAATTATCGGCTGATTGCTCGTTAAAGTTACATCCGCTTCAGTCATCGAAATTAGATGCTAGTCTGAATTCCGCTTTTAGCGAGGAGCGGAAGATGCCGACGCACATCAATTGGGCAAGAGATCGTGTGACAAACTAAAAAATGGCTACCGAAGCAGTGGTGATTCAGTCTGACATTGCATGGCGCGCTTGGGTTTGATACAACGAATAAACCATGTCGCCAAAAACACATACGAAGATGATTTCGAGTCACAACTTCCTGGTCCCGTTCCATGGCAAAACAATTCATGCTGAAAGCACATTTGGGCGCAATGGACATGTTCTGATGCTTCATGGTGGCGGCAAAGATCGAACCGTTTTCTACAAATACCGGGATATTTTGGATACCCTGGGTTTTGGAACGACGGTATTTGACTTTATAGGTCATGGTGAAACGGGGGGAGACATTCACGAATCTTCTCTTTTTAATCGTACGATGCAAGCAGAGGCGGTTATCGCTTCTCTGGGGCAGACGCTTACAGGTTGTATGGGCATCAGTATGGGAGCCTATAATGCACTTCAGCTTAGTAAAGCGATGCAATTCCGATCTCTCATCCTTATGGTTCCAGGTGTCTACTCAACACTTGCATATAAAGTTAAGTTTGGCCCTGATTTCTCTGCAATAATACGCCAACCCAGGAATTGGGAACATACAGATGCATGGAACATTGCTGCTGAGTTTAACGGGAATTTACTGATTATTGCTGCCGAAAATGATGCAATCATCCCCTCAGAAATACCAGAAAAGCTGCTGTCTTCTGCATCATGCTGTAGTCAAAAGCAACTTCTGACCATTCCCAAAGCTGGACATAATAATATTTGGGAAAATGTCATGCTCTCACCTGCGCTATACGAAAACGTAAGATCGGCCTTTAAGCATTGTTTATCTGATTAAATCAACGACCGCCCCTGGCACGCAGCAAACAAGCACCATCTATTCCTCCCGCAACGAGGCCGTAGTCTTTTTTAAATGTAAGCAAAGAAAACAGTGGCTTATTAAAAACCCAATTAAAAATCATAGTTGACATATTAAACTTTAACACCCGTCTTTTTGTTAACGCGTTGACTTGAAAATGTTTTCATATTGTTAACATTGTGCATGTATTAGTTCTGTTTTTTATATTTTGATAACATCAATTCTGTTAAAACCACCACCAGGACAACTTTTGACTCATTAGTGGGTTCTGTATCAAATTTTGTATGGAATAAATTACATAGATTAAATAACCCCATTTATGTACCAGGGATTTTTTCTTTGAGATGTGTCGCAATATAAGCTTGTCTTCCAGAGTGAGAACTGGAAGTGAAAGGACAAGGTGTGTATAAATGAGGTGCACTTTATATAACACTACTTGTTTATAGTGATGTGGTTGCATCTGCTGAAAAAATGATAGATGAGTAATTATAACGCCTGCGCTCAGTCGGTGCTCTGGTCTTTTCATCCGGCAATCATGTTCAGGCTACCACTCTGTCTGCAAAATTACCCGGTATGTCGGCTACGATTGTCATGCCCCATGATGCTCCAGCCAAAGTATCGGCGACAAAAGTTAAGGCATCTGCCTTTTATCTAAGGAATAAGTCATGTTCAAGCCTATAAATCATCCTGTCGCGTTTGCGCTAACACTAGTATATGCCTCGCTATTTACTCATGGTTCTCAGGCTGCAACGGCCTCGCCGTCATTAACGACATATAGCCAAAAAGCGACTGAGGCTCTGCCTAAATTGATGATCCTTGCTACCGGCGGTACCATTGCAGGACAGAGCACTGGTGAAGACTCCAGCTCTATCGGATACACATCCGGCGCCATCAGCCCAAGAGTATTGCTTGCAGCCGTTCCAGGATTGGATAAAAAAGCCCAGCTTAGTAGTGTCCAGGTCGCATCCATTGGTTCTCAGGACATGAATGATAAAATCTGGTTTGATCTTGCCCAGAAGATCGACGATCTGTTCAGTACAGGTGCCGCTGACGCTATTATTATTACCCATGGCACAGATACTCTTGAAGAGACAGCTTTTTTCCTCAGTCTGGTAATACATCACCCCCAGCCTGTTATTATTACTGGAGCCATGCGACCGGCGACAGCAACTGGTGCAGATGGCCCTGCTAATTTGCTTGAATCTGTGAATACTGCTGTGGACAAACAATCGAAGGGACGGGGAGTAATGATTGTGATGAATGACACTATCCAGTCACCGATTTGGTCCACGAAATCGGATACAACCGGAGTGGCTACTTTTCAGTCACCTTACGCCGGCCCACTGGGTTATGTCGATGCGGCAGAAGTTCATTATATTACCCCGGTGCCGGCAGAATCTCGTCTGTCTCTACAATTACCTGCATCCCATAAACTTCCGCGGGTTGAGATCATTTATGCCCACAGTAATATGGACGATGTCCAAATCAACAATGCGGTGCGTGATGGTGCAAAAGGAATTATTCTCGCCGGCGTGGGAGACGGAAATACATCCGCCTCAGCGTTAGCTGCGCTCAAAGCGGCCCGGGAGCATGGACTTGTCGTGGTCCGCGCATCGCGCTCCTATACAGGAGCAGTAAAACGTAACGTCGAGGTCGATGATAACAAAGCCGGCTTTGTTGTTTCGTCGGGGCTGAATCCGGCAAAAGCACGGATCCTTACTCAGCTTCTGCTTGCAAACGGAAAGACTTCACCAGAAAACGTTCAGGCCGCATTCTGGTCAGTTACCGGCCATAAAAACTGACGTAAAAATACCCTTCGATAAGAGGCGTTTTCGATGCTTTTACAGATAATTTTTTATCTGGGGAAACGCCTGTGAAATATGGTGATCGGGCGGTATACCATAACGCATAGCCATGATCCGCGCATGTTCACGTTTGACAAAATCAAAATTGACGGCAGTTTTGTTAAAGATGCCGTCGTTCGGCCGGACTGTGCCGCTGTCGCTGAAGGTGTTGAAACTCAGGAGCAATTTGATCGTATCCTTGAGGAAGGTGTGCAGAGATACAGGGTTATTTTTACACGCCTCCCGTTCCGTGCGAAAGAGACGTTATTGCCGTGTAAAGGTTAAACAAACTCAGAGCAGGTTCCTCTGCAGCGAATACGGAACATGGCTGCAACTGACTTCCATCCAGAGCTCAAACCCTTTCTTCTGATGGCCAAACTATCATAGATGTACATCCAATCCCTTATCAAAGGCGATTTTTCAGTGGCGTTTGGGGTTGCAGACATTGTGAAGAGTGCGTGGGAAAAAGACGTCTCCCCAGGGGAGGAGACGTAAAGAATAAAATGCTAAACAACAACGCCATCACAGCGATAGATAATGTGTCGAAAACGGTTAAAACCAACGAAACCGTTTGCGTGGGTTATTTTCTCATAACCGCTCACCCTTAACAGCTACCAGAACGGGTAAAAACGACAGCTTGCATTTCCGTTATCCGATGAGCAGTTCTCTGTCTAACGGTTCGATCCGGTTTCTGACGTCATCAATAGTGGCGAACGTCATTCTGTGCCCCCTTAAACTGCTTCGATAGGGTCACGCTAAAGCGCAGAGCGGAACTGATAAGCCTACTGAGATGAAGTTCCGCTATGAGCGAAGAGCAGACATCTTTAGTGGGTTGATTTTGGTGTTCTTACCTCTATGTAGCCATTTTCTATGGCTACATTTATACAGAAGTAAGGATTAGTCTTTTCCCGGACCATAATTAAATTTTGTACCTTTGCCAATGGCGTAAAACTGTCCGCCAGCTACGTAATGGACAGTACGTAGTTCATCAGGCGCATCATCAAAAATCCAGTGCCCATTCCTGAAAACGCGGTCATCACTCCATGCTCCGATAATTTCCCCCATGAACAAGTTGTGCTGCTTTTCATTTTCTTCATTGGGTATAACCTTACAGACTAGCCAGCCAGCGCAACCTACAACTAAAGGCAGATCAAACTCTTTCTGATAAAAAAGTGGGATTTTATTGTTTTTTTCGGGTATGTCAGAATAACTGTGACCGCCTGCATATAAAACCATTTCCATCTGATTTACTACTGGGACCTGGACAACGTAATATCCACTTTTTTCGACAAGGCCGCGTGTAAATGCCTGTGGACCTATAAAAGCCATCACTTTGTTATTGCCTACTAATCCCACCCAGGCAGCTGCCATGACATTTTCAATACCATTATTTTTAGCCGATATCATCGTCGTTGGCCCGACCTGCAATAAACGATAGGCTTTGTTTAATTCTACTGGTTGTATTGCCATAAATTACTCTTCAAAGTTCTGATAAAAGGATACGATAGATTACTTGTTTGATGGTTTGATTATACGACTGGAATAATTGCAAATTAATTGCTAATATCAAAAAACATTATTGCAACTTTCACAACAATCATGAACAAACTTGATGCTCTGAAGTTTTTTATCATCGCCGCTGAGACCCTCAACTTCCGCGAAGCCTCTATAAAGCTTTCGGTTTCACCATCGGTTGTAACACGAACAATCGCTGAGCTGGAGAAACAGCTTGATGAACCCCTTTTCAGACGCAATACTCGCTCGATCTTTCTCACAAGCTTCGGTGAGCTTTTTTTACCTCAAGCCAGGCGACTGCTAGAGGATTCGGAAAAACTATTTCAGACGGCGAAAGATGATAATGAAATGAAGGGCATTGTCCGTATCACGTCGCTTCGATTTCCAAAGCATGAACAAGTATTATATGAACTATTGACTGCGCTACGCCCATATCCTGAATTATTTATCGACTGGCGTTTAGACATGATGAAACTTGATACTGTCGAGCATCGTATCGATATAGGTATACGCGTCGGGCGAGAACCTAATCCAAACTTTATCATTAAAAATATCACGCAGGTGGAACATATTTTGGTAGCATCCCCAGAACTCGTTGCGCGCCTGGGAGCTCCAACGGATTTAGAAGATCTTCGGCAACGTTATCCATTCAGTGGTTTACTTAATCCTGAAACGGGAAAAATCTTTGAATTTATGAGTGACGCAGTGAATACCTTTGTCCCTCGTCATATTGAATTTTATACTACGGACCCATACGCAGAAATTCAGGCCGCTTTGGCTGGCAAAACGGTTGTACAGTCCAGCGATTTTATCTGTAGAGAGTACTTAGCAAATGGTCAACTCATAAAACCCCTGCCAGAACTGCGACAGGAGAAATGGCAATTTTATTTATATCGGCCTTATCAGACGATTACTCCGAAAAGGGTCACAGTAATTTTTTCACTATTAGAAAAAATCTTACGCAAACATTTCGTATCATAACTAACATACCGCGCAACGTCCGCTGCTGGCACAAAGCGGACATATCTTTCGCTTTCACCTCATACAGTGACGTAGCAATCCTATTCGCCGTTAAACGTTGGCTCAGCACATGTGCCCTCTACTCGAAATGTCCCGCCTGCATCTTTTAAAGTTCGGGTGCTAAGATAGCCATGTAGTAGCTAAAACCTTACGGTAATTGTAGCGGCACATCACTGCCATCAAACATTTCTCTTAAATACTTTTCAAGCGATTTAAAATCTTTTGCTGCAGGAATGACCACGCGATATTCGCTGATGCCAATTTTTTTTGCGGCATCATCATTAAGCACGATCACAAGTTTGCCATCTGTGAGTTGAACGGAACGAATAGAGTCTGTTAACTCATATTCCGTTGACTCACTCTGAAATCCAATGCAGTCGTTAATAGGTAATTCATCCTCATCAAATCGTCCGATAATGATAAAGTTTTTTGGTTCATGAGTGTCATCTCCTATTCCGATAGTGAGAACATCATTTTCTTCAAAGCAGTTAATATACGCTGCAATAAGATTTTTAACATTACTCATCAGTTGTCCTTGTCTTGAATCGTTTTGCTCCTGACAGATTGTACCGAAAGCATGATATTCATTAACATGTTAGTATCGTAAAAGTAGTCGAAGATTGCATCCGCACAAATATTTTTAATATTGCTCTTGTTAAAGGCAAAGTATATATTTCCGGCATAGCGAAGCGGCTGATGTGCCATCGCCATGCGATTCACAACACATGGGAAACCTTGGCTCCGATGACGTACCTCGCCAAAGCTGCCGAGCTGGCCGCTTCCGCGCACTTAGCCGCATTCGTCGGTTATCACGAAATCTATTTGACTTCTTCGGGCAGCACGAGGTTGAAAAGAGCTGTAGATACAGCGTGATTTTAAGATGAATGTTGACCTTATCTGGGATCGGTATATTCATCCTTTAGTTAAGCGTCTATTCATTATGTCATTAACATAATGTTCAATCGAAATATTGTGCTCCCGATTAATCTGAGAAATGAATGCGCTAAGATGCTCTTGCGATGCATGAAGGGTAGTGGCAATAAGGTTATCAAAATCGTTCTGAGTGAATCGTTTATGTCCCTTCAACGTCGAGCGCTGGAGCAAAGTGTGTGCGGACACTTCCAGGACGGCCCGCCGGTAATGATCGGACAGCAGGACGTCAAGATCGATCTGACGAATATCAAACTCAAAATGAAAACTGACAAATCCCGATTCAACAGGTAAGGAATAAATCAGTTTGTCACCTAATTGCTCAACGTAAGGTTCATATCCTTCTCCCATTACTCGCGTAGTCTGCATATAATCCTTCTCCTTTCATACATTAGATTAATTCCACTTAAATAAATAGCATTAATCTTTTAAATTTTGTTTAAAATACCCGTAAAAAAAAGAGAACCTCACCTCGCTATAAAAGAATATTTTACCGTGAGGGTTTCCTTTTAATGAAAAAATCTATCCATAAAAATAATTATAAAACGCATTGAAGTTTTCATTACCGATAAGAGGCACAATCCTTCCCCGCAATTCATCAATAAAATCATCTTTTACTTCGTCATTATCATCTGCTATATCAAAGATATCGTATTGGCCATATACCAAATCAATAAGCTCAGCTAGAGAAAATATGAACCCAGAGAGACTACTAGCTATCTGAAACGGTTCAATTACATCACAACCTGCATAAACAGAGGAACTCCCTTCATCGATAACCGCAATTATAGGTTTACCTCCGCCTAAATCATTACCAATAACAAGATAATTATCTGGTAAGTATTCATAACCACTTTGAGCCTTCAAGAGCTCACTGGCCGAGTGAAGTTTAATTGGCGTGAAGCCTGTTTCAATCTTTAACTTTTCAGGATTATAATTTTCATATAAAAATTCCACCTCTGTCGAACGAGGTAAGTTGGACGGGAAGGCATTGTCCAGATCAGTGACGGTGCTGAAACTTCCTGACAGCGAGTGTTTATTGCAAATGACAATAAGTTGTTTTAATGCTTTTTCAATCTCATTCACAATAGTCTCAGACGCATCCATAAATATAGCCCTCAGTAATAACCAATTAATTTAGAATTACATTCTCATTATGTACTACCTTCAAATAAGCTAAGTAAATAAATTTTTAATTAATCTCTCGCTCTTTAAATAAAAGCTCTATGAAGTTATCGTTCTCGAGATAAAAATTTAAAGCTGATATGAAATCCGCTACAGATGGTTTTTCTCTTTGGATAGAGATATTATGTAATACATCTATAAATTGATCTCCATAGAAAAACAACTCTAGAGAATTATCAACAACAAAATCAGGATATACTTCCTCATCGTCATCACTAATGATAGGATGGTTATCTAAATAACAAACAAGCTCTTCTTTAGCAGTTTCTTCATATTCTTTTGTACACACACAAAATTGTCTAAGCATACCCACCCATAACATTATATATTAAATCATCTAAACCATACGCTTTTCTGTATTCTAACTGACTCATACGCAAAATCCTTGAGTTTTATCTTTTATACTTTATAAAGCAAGTGTTAATAATAGGATTATATATTCCATTGAACTGTACTTTAATCAAATTTAATAATCAGGGTAATTTTTTGAACCATTTTTACCACCAGAAATCAAACCCTTAAATCAGATTATATTTTATATCGATTACCTTTACAATCTCATAAAGGATATCCTATTGTATTGTACGCATCGACTTACTTTCTTAACTACTATAAATCTATACTTTCAAATATCAACAGTTCTAAAAATAAAATTTGAACATGGATATGTCACTATTCTTAAATTATACAGGCATGTATTTTTCTGACGTCTGATATTAATGTCATGTTTGATTAGCGAAAAGAAACTTATAACCGAAAGTAAAAACTTTAGAAGAAATACATTTTGCATTAAAAATATAATATCATCATTATTATATAAGAAGGAAATAACCGATATAATCCGGCTTTTTATTAATCACTTATCTTTACGAGCATTGCCAAAAACCAGCTATAATTTTTCCGCTGGATATATTCTTATACAAATACAAAGCACCGTACCCAAAGATGTAATCACCATCAAGCAATGTATCTGGATAATAATCTTCATCAACCTGCATAAAAAATTTATAACCATCCTTTTGCAAAGCATCAAAATAATAATCTTCAGATTGTATTAACCTTGCTTCTTCGGTTTTAGTGATAAAATCAAACTCTTCACCTTCAACCTTATCATACCCAACAATAACTGCCTTGTTAATGTATTTTATCGTAAATTCTTCATTATTGCTTTCATCAGAAAACGTATGCGTAAAAACTTTTACTGAACAATTAGGGTAGATATTGTTATCAATCATATCGTCATATCCTTCAGAAGTAAGTATCGTAATATACTCATGTCCAATATCAGGATTCTGAACTGTCAAATAAAACTTATAACCCTGAACTTCATCTAGTTTATCTAAAAAGAATTCAGGGATCTTTCCACCTATCCGCCCAATGACATTACTATCAGAAAAGATATTTATTTTAGAGATTAGATTATATTTAATCATTTCTTCAACTCATCCCCATAAAAAGTAAATTTTCTCTTTCCTAATTCCCATAACCATTTTAGCGAACAAACTCTTAGCATCTTTAAGTCACATTTATGATTAACTACATTGTACGTCTCTTTAGGTATGATTGAAAAATAAATTAATAAAAGCCGGAAAAGTTTATTTTCCTTGACGGCTAATGGATTTAATAAAGCCTGGAGTCTGAGCGTGGTTCAACATCTCTTATACCAAGTTGATTCGTTTTTTCAAAAATTAAATCATAGCAATAAACAGTCTCCCCCCCCTTTAATAAATGAACCCCTTCAAGGCTCACTTTATATATTCCTTTAGGAATATCAGCGTTAATCCAACCAGTATAATCTTCCCACTCCCAAAATACTGCCATATCAGCAACGTATAAATCACCAGTTACATTAAGATAGAAATATTTATCTGTGAATATAACTTCCCTATCTTTATCGTCGGGGAGTTCATTTAAAAAAAGCCTAACAACATAGCCACCATCATCAAGGCCCATAATAGGTAAGGCAATACCTTTATTAAGAACAAGGTCCCCTTTGTCTGTGGTGATGAATTCCTGGAGAATGTTATCTCCATCCTCTATCTTCCCACCAAATGGGGCCAGTATTCCTGGATAATCGAAAATTATTATCCCGTTAAAATCCACATCAATGTCAATTATTTTAACCACATCTACCTCCTGATGCCTTACATGTTTGTTTATTATTGAACCACTCCAGCAGTTTTGAATGTGCTTCTTTAGGAGTGACATTTCTGGCTAAGATTTCACCCGTCGAAGGAATCTTTAAATCACCACTTATATGTGAAAAGGAATTTAAATTACGGCTATACGCATTGAATAAATCTTCCGCGGAACCCTGCCACGGCCCCTGAATTTTTCCAATATCGTTTTTAATAGCTCTATGTAGTTCTTCATGCATTCCAGCGCTATAAGGATCCGGGAAAAACGTTGGTGTATTTTCATAGTACCAAGATCGGTTGGTCCAATGCTGTTGGCTATTTTTCGTGGCATTAAATGGTATCCGATTCAAATTGGGTTCAATGCCCATGGCATTAACCCTAACAGATTTATCCAAGTAAGTTGGTTGGGAACATATGAGTATAAGTCTAACCCACCATTTACCCCTCTCGAAGCCTGCACAATAAGCTGACAGATCTGCGTATAGCAGAAAAGGAATATGTTATTAATGAAATAATTGGGCACTCCATCATTGCATTAATGAAGCCCCCTGTAAAAAGTAGTGATTAACAAAGCCACCCTCTTACGAGGGTAAGAACCTGTATCACCATGCTTCATCTTCAGGAATTATTTTTCCAATAAAACTTTCAAAATTTGGCTCAAGATAGATCTCCTCCTGATTTTCCAAATCACAAAAATATACTGCACCATCATTTATCCCAACACAATAGGGGAACCCACCTCCATCAATTGCGAATGGTATAAAATTTTCTGCAAGAATTTTTTTGTTAATTACTAAATCCTTATAGTAATCATCAACAGTTAATATGCCCGATCTTTTAGTATGTAATATAGGTAGGAAATATTTTATATCATTCTCGTAGTGTTCGCTTTGATAAACACGACGACCTTCGTCCAGTATGCCACCATTACTTATAAGCCATAAAGATTTTAAGGCATTAGGAAAAGTTACACCCAGCGAAACTTCGATCTTGCCTAGCTCATCAGCAGATACAGCAGGGGAAGAATCTATAAGTTTAATCATCATTTCTCTCCTATTGACAATGTTTAGGAATACGACCTCTCAGCCATCCTTTACTATGAGATATTTTTATAGCTTCAGGAGAGCCATACTTCACTCCAAAATGTTTTTCGAACTGAGATACAGACCCCTTATGTGGGAAAGATGCTTTGTGCGCCTCAGTCGTGACCAGCTGCATAGTTGACTTACCTGTTTTTGGATCAAAATCATCAAGATGATGCCATGTATATTCGCTTGCATCAGCTTCACTTATGCCTGCAAGTTTGTAGGCTTCTGTGAAATCCCGCCCCCTTGATCCTTGAAGGGTAATTTCAACGATATTTCGTTGTGTCCCAGTAACAGGATAAAGTGATGGGCTTCCACTAAAGTCAACGCCGCTCAATGCCAGACCCATAGGGTCTATCCATAACAGAGGGTTAGGGGCATAGTTATATAAATTTAAGTTTCCGCCATTCAACCCAATCGGATCCTGCACAATAAACCGCCCGACCTGCGGGTCGTAGTAGCGGAACAGGTTATAGTGCAGCCCCGTTTCACCGTCAGCGTACTGCCCGGCGTAGCGAAGCGGCTGGTGTGCCATCGCCGAGCGATTCACAACCCGTGAGAACCCTTCGCTCTGGTGGCGTACATCGCCAAAGCTACCGTACTGGCCGCTCCAGCGCACCGCGCCGCGCTCGTCTGTCACTTCCAGCGGCGCGCCGTTCAGGTCGGTATTGAACCAGTAAATATCACCGCTCTTCTGGTCACGGAGGTGATCCACCCTCGCCAGCGGGCTCCAGGCTTCATTAGGGTCGTACATATACGTGCTGCACAGCCCGCTCTCCTGCTGCTCCTGCAGCAGGCGGTAACCCTGCCACAGGAAGCGGGTGTCGGTGGTGCCGTGCGTCGTGGTGACGATTTTGCGCGTGCGGCGGCCCAGCGCGTCGTAGTGATAGCGCGCCTCAAACCGCCCTTCCGGCCCGGTTCCCCGGGCGGATACCAGACGGTTCTCGGCATCATACGCATAATGCTGTTCATACAGCCCGTTGCGGCGGCTGACCAGGTTGCCCCAGTGGTCGTATTTCATAAACAGCGCCTGCCAGTGCTGCAGGCGGTTATCCGTGACCGGTACCGCATCGTCACTGGCGGCGAGGTTATCCGCGGCGTCATAGCTGAACTGCGTGCGGCTGTGCCCCTGGCGGGCCTCGTAGTGCTTCAGCAGACGCCCTTCGGCGTCGTAGCCGTAGTCCACCTCACCGCGCAGGGTGTCGCTGACGCCGGAAAGCTCCCCGCGCGCGGTGTAGCGATACAGACGTTCCAGTATCGCCTGCTCCGGCAGGGTCACGTCCGTGCTTAATTCGCTGCGCTGCAGGGTGCGTCTGCCGAGGCTGTCATAATGGCGAATCTGCTCGCGCGCGCCCTGAGTGCGGCGCACCTCGCGGTGCAGGCGGTCGCGGGTGAACTCGGTCACCAGCTGCTGCCCGAAACGGATGGCGCTGACGTGGCCGGAGCCGTAGTGCAGCCAGGCCAGCTTTTGCTCGCCGGGCAGCGTCAGGCCGGTCAGGTTGCTCAGGGCATCCCACTCGTAGCCCACCGCGCCGTTAATGCCGGACTCGCTCAGCACGCGCCCGGCGGCGTCGTGGCGGTATGCGATCTCATCGCTTTCGATACCCAGGGCAACGCCTTCGGCCGTCGGCGTGCGGCGGATGCGGGTAATCTGGCCGCTCAGGTCGCGGAAGTAGCGGTACTCCGCGTGGCGCTGAGTACGCCCGATCAGCAGCCCGCTGTCGTCATAGCTGAACTGCTGGACGCGACGGGCGATACCGCCGTCGGCGGCAGGCCGGCCGTTTTCTTCGAGCGCGCAGAGGAACCCTCGCGCGTCCCATTCCATATGGCGCACGGTCTCGTCCGGGCGCGTTTCGCTGAGCGGGCGGCCCACGGCGTCGTAGGTGAAGCGGTATTCCGCCCCGTTGCCGTTATCGAGCCGCAGCAGGTTGCCGCGCGGATCGTAGCGCCACTGGCGCACGCGGCCAATACGGTCGGTGAGGCTGACCGGGAGGCCGAGCGCGTTGTAGGCCCAGCTCACCTCGCTTTCCAGCGGGTCGCGCCAGCCCGTGAGCTGGCCGCGTTCGTTCCACACCAGCGACTCGCGGCTGCCGTCCGGATGGATCACGACGCTCAGCAGCCCGGCACGACTCCACTCCCGGCGCGTGATATTCCCTTCCGCATCCTCGCTGGCAATCAGCTGCCCGAATCGATCGTAGGTGAAGCGGGTCACGCTGCCGGAGCAGTCGGTGCGCTGCGTCAGCAGCGCCTGGTGGTTCCAGACCAGGCGCACAACGCCACCTGTGGCGTCGGTGATGCTCTCAGGCAGGTTTTCTTCATCGTCAGGATAGCCATACGCGGTGGTGCTACCGGCCGGATCCGTTTCCGACAGCAGGCGACCGCGAAGGTCGTACATGGCCTGCGATGAGGTGCCGTCCGGGTACACCGTGCGGGTGATGCGGTCGGTCAGGCGATGCCAGTGGTACTCGGTGCGGCGGCCCGCCGGGTCCGTCTCGCTGGTCATGCGGCCGTATTTGTCCCACGTGCTGCGGCGCATTGCGCCGCCGGGCAGAATAACGTCGCAGAGCTCGCCGTCGCGGTAAACAAACGTCGTCTGGCGACCGTCGTAATCCGTGAAGCGCGCGACGTTGTTGTCGTCGTCGACCAGCCAGTGCGCCTGGGCGCCGTCATCGCGGATAGCACGGCGGATGCCATTTTCAAAATCGTATTCGAACGCCAGCTGTTCGCCGCCGCTGTGGCGGAAGCCGACCACGCGCGGCAGGCCGTCAATCTCCCGCCAGCGGTATTCGCTCAGCAGGCCGTTGGCGTCCTCATGGGCGCTCATCAGCCCGTCCTGCCAGCGGAAGCGTCGGCGCACGCTACCGCCCCGGCCGGTCACGGAGACCAGCTGGCGCTGTTCATCATAAGCGTAACTGACCAGGCAGATCTCGTCATCCAGCCATGCGCCGACGAGCCTGTCACGGTCGTAGCGGCAGACCACGCGCTGGCTCGCGCTGTCGGTCAGGGCATGCAGGGTATGATCCGCATTCCATTCGAAGAGGATCTCGTTGCCGCAGGGTTCAGAGATGCGCTGAAGCAGTGACGGAGCATCATCCCGCAGCGGCGCATAGTGCCAGCTCTCGCCGCTGACGTCATACACCGACCAGCTGTCGTCAGAGTGATGTTCAAGCCAGTTTTTTTCGCTTTCGCAGTAGGTGCGCATCCCTTTCGGGACCTTCGGGAAGGCGACGTAATCGCCGGACGGCGCGCGCCACACCAGGCCGTCCTGGTAAGGCTCCAGGCGGCTTTCCCAGAACAGGCTCCAGCCGCGGCCCAGCACGCTGTCGCCGGGGTTGCCGCTGCGCCAGTAGCGCTGCCAGCGCACCGGAAGGCGGGAAGGAAGGACGAAGTCCAGCTCATCATCCCCGCTGAGAAATTTTTGTCCGCTGACGATATCCACCGGGCGGGCGATGATCCCTGCGGCCGCCACGCCTGTCATCAGCGTGCCGGCGCGACAGGCGATACGGGCCAGCTTATTGATGCCGGGGATTTTGCCCAGCAGCTTAGAGAGCGCCCCGACTTTACCAGCGGCACCGCCCCACCCGCCGATAAGCCCGGCAAACAGCAGGGTAAGATCGGAGACTTTGTAGAGCCACTCGGGGACTTCAGACTGAATGGGGAGGGTTTGCTGCGGGTCGCCGCCGATAATGACGTTGTCCGAACCGGTCATCACCTTCGCGTCGCAGGTGGTGCGATCCCCGATGCGTGCCGCAGGCAGGCCGTTGATAGAGACCCGCGAAGAGCCTTCGGCCATCTGCTGCGAGCCATCGTCAGAGCACTTCACCGCGCTGTCCGTGGCCATGGCGGCGGGTTTACCGTTGATAAACACGTTGGGCGAGCCGGAGGTGATGACGCCTTTCTTCGTCATGCTGGATGCCCCGGCGTCCGCGATGCTGTCCCGGGCGGCGGTCGCCAGCTCCCCGGTGTAATACCCCACGGCCAGGCTGGCGCCGACGAGCAGGACGCCCACGCCAAGACAGGATGCACCAAGTCCGGCAATAAACATGGCCCCCGCCAGAATGCCCCCGGCGGCGGCAATCAGGCCGCCGACAATCGTTCCGGCAATCATCCCGGCCAGCGCACCGGAGTGGCCGATATCATCACCAACGCGTGCTGCTTCAAACATAACAACTGTCCCTGGTGTTAATGGTGGAAGCGGAAGCTCCTGAGAAGATCGCCAAACAGCGTGCTGTCAGCATCGCCCAGCGCGCGGGTGCAGGTCATGGTGAACACCAGAATGTTATTGCTGTCGACGTTAAATACGGCCTGCTGCTGCCATATGCGTTTCCCGTCGCGCAGGTAGGTAGCATGGACGGTTTCACCCTGTAAAAGGTCGTCGCCCAGCGTAGCGGCGCTGCGCTCACCCTGCTTCCAGCCCTTGATGTGTTTTTCCATCAGGGCGAGCTGGCGATCGATATACGCGGCAAGCGCTTCACCAGCGTTGAGAGCATCGCGGGAGATGTTGAACGCCGGTGCATCCGCAGCGGGCGGCGCAAATACGTTGACGGTACGATCCTGATATCCCTCAGGAAAAGAGATCAGTCCTTCACTGAAAAGGCACTGCGAATGTTGTTCTGACATTGAGCGGGTCCCACCACATATTTTCAGAAGCGGTAAGTTTCGCATATGTGTTTAAGGCTGACTATCCCCAGATTATCGCCCCACCGCCACGCTCGCCGACAGCCCCGCCACCAGTTCAACCCCCTCCGGCAACCTGTCGATATGAATACGCACCGGCACGCGCTGCGCCAGCCGCACCCAGCTAAAGGTAGGCTCGACGTCGGGCAGACCCAGCCCGCCCGTCTCGTCGTTGCTGTCCCCAATCCCGTGTCCGATGCTCTCCACGTGCCCCGTGATGACCGGCTCGTATCCCATCAGCACAACCTGCGCAGCATCCCCAACGCGAATATGGCGCAGCTTGGTCTCTTCAAAGTATCCCACCACCCAGAAGCTGTGGGCATCGACGATGGCGACCTTTGTCTCCCCCGCCGTCGCGTAGTCTCCGGGCCGCAGCCGCAGGTGCGTAACGTACCCCGAAACCGGCGCACGGATGGTAGCGTGCGCCAGATTAAGCTCAGCCAGATCCAGCGCGGCCAGCGCGCCGTGATAATTGGCCGCCGCGACGTTCGCCGCGCTGCCGGTTTGCTGCAAGTCCTCGCCGGAGATGGCGTTTTTAATCAGCGTGCGGCGATGGGCCGCGTCCTGGCGCATCAGCATCTCATGGCGTTTCGACTCCACATCAGCCTGCGCGCTTGCCACCGCCAGCTTGAGCCAGCGCGGATCGATGGTGTAAAGCACATCACCCCGGTTCACCCACTGGTTATCCCGGACGGCCACGCTGATGACGGGCCCGGAGACGTCCGGCACAATCTGCACCACGTCCGCACGCACGCGCCCGTCGCGGGTCCACGGCGTTTCTGCGTAGTGTTTCCACATCATAAACGCCAGAAGCGTAGCCGCCGCGACGACGCTCAACGTCAGCGCATAGCGAGCCAGTAAAGAGAGCAGTGATTTCATGACAATAACCCCAACGCGGTCAGACCCTGCATCAGCAGGAAAAAGGTGACAATCCAGGTTGAAACATCCATCAGCGGGCGAAACGGCAAGCGCCGGTAGCCCCTGCTAAGAGAGAAAAATGCGACGAGGCTTAGCGTGCAGACCAGCGCCGCGAGGGCGACCGTCAGCAGCCCCGGGATAAAAACCCCGCCGATATTAAGATCGTTAACCATAGTCAGGTCCCCCTAGTGCACAGTGCAGATCCACCAGCCTGAAGATAAACTGGCGCGTATGTTCATCTGCCGCAGGCAGATGGCGCTCGATAAGGGTGACGATGCGTTCCCGTAAGGCGTCACGGTCTGCGTCGTTTATTCGATGAAAAAGCGCGTCCACCTCCCTGCCGGGCGGTGCGTCACTGCGGCGTAAATGCATGACCGACAGCCCCAGACGCAGCGCGTGTAACAGCCGCTCGAGCGCCTGCTCTGGCACGCGCTCGCTGCGCTGCAGTCGCGGCAGCAACAGCGCGGTTCGGTCCATCATCAGGTTGATCCAGTGCGTTTCGTCGACCCGCAGCGTGCCCTTCACGCTGCGGCGAATGTCGCGCTGGCACAGGTTCAGCAGACGCGTGATGGCACCATCCGCTTGCACGGTTTGCAGCAGGCTCATGCTGATAACGGCAAAGCCGGTCGCGGCAAATAGCGCGATGGCGGTATTGGCCGCAACGGTGAAGTCTCCGCTGTAGTGCGCCCCCAGCTCGCACAGAATGGGCAGCGTCAGGGTGATGCCCATCGCCATAAACGTGGTCGGTGGACGCGCCTGAAGCGACCCGGCCAGAAGATACGCAGGAGCCAGCACCGCCACCAGCACCGGGAAATCGCTCACCAGCGGCAGCAGCGCAAAGCTGTAGAACAGGCTAATCACCACGCCCCAGAACGAGCCAATGATGTATTTCACAATGTGGGGGGCCGGGGTGTCGAAGCTGCCAAACAGCGTGCAGCAGACCCCCAGGATAGACACCGCCGTACCGCCATCCGGCCATGCTGAGAAGATCCAGACCAGACAGCCGCTCAGGATGATGGCGAAAGCCCCCAGCGCCGTGCGGGCCGCGGTAAGAGGATCGCGGTGGAAAACGTAGCCTTTCGCCGCGCGGGTTTGCCTCTCCCCAAAGACGGGTTTGGCGTGGAGGATGGCCCCGGAAAGACGCTCGCACTGCTGCAGAAGCGCGATCGCCTCCGAGAGGTAGCGAATAAAACTGACCAGCCGCGCGTCGTCAAACGTCTGCGCCTGCGCGGCATACCGATCGATGAGAAGCGCACAGCGGAGCCGCAGCGCCTCTGCCGTACTGCTGAGGCTAGCGCCTTCACCGGCCAGCCAGGCCTGAACGTCCTCCAGCAACGCCTGCGCGTCGGCGGGCAGGGTTCCAAGCGTTGGCAGGCGATCGTGTAGTTCACAGTTGACGATAACGAGCCGCGCCAGCCGGTCGTGAATCGCTTTTCTGGCCTGCCGCACCGGGGCGGAGAGGGCAAAATCGTACGGAATATGGTGGCTTATGCCCTGCAGGAACTGCAGCGCCAGGGCCAGATGCAGCGGGCCGGAAGCCGCATCGGGCTTGCCCGCTAAGGTATCCGCCACCCGCTCGCGCGTGGCCTGTAGCGTCTGGGATAATTTAGCGTTGAACAGCCCTGATACCCGCGCGGGCAGCACGTAGCGGTGAATCAGCGCCGCGCAGAAAATCCCGTTCGCGATCTCCTGCACGCGGACAATAGCGACGTTAAAGATGCCGCCGGGATCGGATACCGCGGGAAAACCAATCAGGCTCGCGGTGTAGCCCGCCAGCACAAAGGCATAGGCCCGGGGCGTGCGCTCCAGCAGGGAGAGCCACAGGCAGAATACGATCCAGCCCGTCAGCACCATGCTGCACAGGATCGGCGTATTCGCGAAGGTGGGCACAATCAGAACGGTCGCGCTGGCCCCGACAACCGTACCGGCCAGCCGGTAGAGGCTTCTGCTGAGCGATGCCCCGACCGACGTCTGCGACACGATGTAAACCGTAATAATCGCCCATGAGGGGCGTTCGAGGCCGATAGACAGCGCGATGTAATAAGCGAGCATCGCCGCGGCGAAACTCTTCGCGGCGTAGATCAGCGCCCCCGCGTCGTTTTGCAGCGCGGCGGGCAGGCGCACGGGATAAGAGAAGACGTTTTTCATGCCGGAATTATTACCGGCTTGCAGACCCGCTTAAATACTCTATTCTGTCAAAAAATACCTAAATGTTGCCAGAATCGTGAAGCCTCAATCTGCTACTACGCTGTATGACCCCGACTCTACCGCCAGCCCGGCGGTGGCGCGTCATCTGGACTTCGTGGACTACGCCGCGGAAGTACCGGTGCATAGCCACCGGAAAGGACAGCTGATTATTGCCCGGTACGGTGCGGTCAGCTGTTACGCGGAGAATGACATCTGGATCGTGCCGCCAGACTGCGCCGTCTGGATCCCAGGGGGGATCCCGCACAGTGCCAAAGCGACCTGGAACGCGCATCTGAACTATCTGTTTATTGAGCCCGGCGCGGCGGCGCTGCCGGAGAGATGCTGCACGCTGGCGATCTCGCCGCTGATCAAGGAGCTGGTCGATCGCCTAACCCGCGAGGGCGTTGATTATCCGCCCGACGGCCATGTCTCCAGGCTAATCAGGGTCACGCTTGATGAGCTTGCCAGCATGCCGCAGCAGAAGCTGAGCCTGCCGGTCTCAACCGACCCGAAAATTCGCGCCATGGCCGACGCGCTGGTCAGCCGACCTGAGGACAGAAGCAGCCTGAAGGAGTGGGCGAAACGGCTTGCCCTCAGCGAGCGTTCGTTTGCACGCCTGATGCAGCGCGAGACCGGGCTGAGCTTCGGGCGATGGCGCCAGCAGCTGCACTTGATTATTGCCCTGCGGGAGCTGGCAAGCGGCGTGCCGGTCCAGAACGTGGCGACAACGCTCGGGTACGAATCCGTGAACGCGTTTATCACCATGTTCCGAAAAGCGATGGGCAGCACGCCCGCGCATTACTTTGCCGAACGGAAAAACAGCGGCCGTTAACCCGGCCCCTCGCTCCCCGCCGCCAGCAGCGGCACCACCACGTCGCTGATGGGCACCGCAATGCCGTGCTTGCGGCCGTAGCGCTGGATCACGCCGTTACGGATGTCCCACTCCATCGGACGGTTGGCCTGACGGTCAGCCAGAATAGACGTACCCAGGTCCTCAGGGGCACGCTGAAAGTTCGCCAGGATCTCCTGCGCCACGTCATCGTTCAGCTTTGCCCCTTCGGCGCGGGCGACGGTAAGCCCCTCGCGCAGGTAGGCCAGCGAAAGTTCGCTGATATCCTCGCGCCTGAACATCCCGGCGCGGCGGTTGGCCAGCACCATCAGCCCGGCGACCGCGTTTTGCAGCAGCTTGCGCCAGGCGACGGTGGCGAAATCTGCCGAGAGTTCAACTTCACAGCGCGTACCGCGAAGCGCCTCCGCCACCCGCTGCGCCTGCGGCATGTCCGGCAGCGTCAGGCGCGGCTCCGCCCGCAGCCAGACGGAGGCATCCGGCTCGCGCTGCGCCGGGAACCAGACCACCGACGGCAGCACCGTTGCGCCACTGACCAAAGGCTCAAGCTGAGCCTTCTGCTCTACGCCATTTTGCAGGGCGCAGACCACCGTATTTTCATCGCACAGCGCGCGCAGCCACCCGGCGCTGTCGGCGTTTTGCGTCGTTTTCACCGCGATAAAAACGAGGTCAACGGGACGCGCGATGGCTGTCGGATCGGTTAATACCGGACCGGGCACCACCGTTTCACCCTCATCGTGGCGCAGGCGTAACGCCGCATGTGCGGTCCGTCCGCACAGCAGCGGCGTGCGGCCAGCGTCATGCAGTACTGCGGCAATGGTGGTGCCAATCGCACCGGGTCCTATCAGCGCAATGGTTGGATAGTCAGACATGAGTCACTCCCCTTTTGCTAAGCCTGCTATCAGTTATACCACCCTGAGACGAGCGCGCCACACCCGTTGTCTATACTCAACATTCACAGACAACGGAGTGCGCCATGCCTTTACCCGATTTCAAATCCTCTGAACCGTTCACCCTTGGCATCGAGCTCGAACTGCAGGTGGTTAACCCGCCGGGGTACGATCTCAGCCAGGACTCCTCCGCGCTCATCGCCGCCGTCAAAGACGACATCAAAGGCGGCGAAGTCAAACACGACATCACCGAAAGCATGCTCGAAATCGCCACCGGCGTGTGTCAGACCATCGATCAGGCGGCGGCACAATTCTCAGTGATGCAACAGAGCATCCTGCGCGCGGCGGCAGAGCAGCACATTCAGATCTGCGGCGGCGGGACGCATCCGTTCCAGAAATGGCAGCGCCAGGAGGTGTGCGACGACGAGCGCTATAACGTCACGCTGGAGCGCTTTGGCTATCTGATTTTGCAGGCGACGGTATTCGGTCAGCACGTTCACGTCGGCTGCCGGACCGGGGATGACGCGATTTACCTGCTGCACGGCCTGTCGCGCTTCGTGCCGCATTTTATCGCCCTGGCGGCCGCCTCGCCGTATATGCAGGGCACCGACACGAAGTTCTCCTCGTCGCGGCTCAACATCTTTTCAGGGTTCCCGGATAACGGCCAGATGCCGTGGGTCAACAGCTGGCAGGAGTTCGAGGGGCTGTTCCGCCGCCTGAGTTCCACCAGCATGATCGACAGCATCAAGGATCTGCACTGGGATATTCGCCCCAGCCCGCATTTTGGCACCGTGGAGGTGCGGGTGATGGATACGCCGCTGACGCTCGGCCACGCGATTAACATCGCTGGGCTGATCCAGGCGACGTCCCACTGGCTGCTGACCACGCGGCCTTATAAGCATCAGGAAAAAGATTTTCTGCTGTACCGCTTTAACCGTTTTCAGGCGTGTCGCTACGGGCTGGAGGGGATCCTGACGGACGTGCACACCGGCGAGCACAAAACCGTGGCGGAAGATATCGCCTGGCTACTGGAGCAGGTTGCGCCGTCGGCCGAGAAGCTTGGCGCGACGAGCGCAATTAATGAAATTGCCCTGCTGTTAAAGCAGGGCAAGAGCGAGGCGCAGCGCATGCGGGAGTTTATCGCCGACGGCGGCTCGCTGATTTCTCTGGTGCAGAAGCACTGCGAGCTGTGGGCGACGAGTCCGTAAGGCCGTGGCCCCACTCGCGCAGGCGCTGGAACAGCACGAACAGCGCCGGGATGAACAGGATCCCCACCACGGTCGCCACCAGCATGCCGCTGAACACCGTGGTGCCGATGATGCGGCGGCTCTGGGCACCTGCCCCGGTCGCCAGCATCATGGGCAGAACGCCGATAATGAACGACACGGCGGTCATCATCACCGCCCGGAAACGGCGCGAGGCCCCTTCCCGCGCGGCATCGACAATCGCCATTCCGTCCATACGCCGCGCGCGGGCGAACTCGACGATAAGAATCGCGTTCTTGGCCGCTAACGCGATCAGCAATACCAGACCAATCTGCACGTACACGTCGTTGGCGTATCCGGCCATCCACAGCCAGACCAGCGCCCCGCCGATGGCGAACAGCACCGAGAGCATCACGCTCGCCGGGAGCGTCCAGCTCTCGTACTGGGCGACGAGGAACAGCCACGCCATCACCACCGCCGCCAGCACGATCCAGATCGCCTGATTGCCGGTCTGCTGCTCCTGATACGACATGCCGCTCCAGGCGTAGTCGTATCCGGCCGGCAGGCTCTCCGCCAGAATCTCACCCATCACCGCCATCGCGGTGCTGCTGCTCACCCCAGCCGCTGCCGAGCCGCTCACCGACACCGACGGGAACTGGTTGTACTGCTGCAGGAACGGCGCGCCGACGGTCGGCGTGATGGTGACGAGGTTGCTCAGGCGCACCCGCTCGCCGCTGTTGCTGCGCACGAACAGCTCGCCGATCTGCTCTGCGCGCTCGCGCCACTGCATCTCGTTCTGCATCACCACGTGGTAGACGCGGTTGTTGATGCTGAAATCCCCGGTGCGCGTGCCGCCAAAGGCGGTTTGCAGGCTGCTGAAGATGCGCGATACCGGCACGTCGAGACGCGCGGCGCGCTCGCGGTCAACGGTCAGCGTCAGCTGCGGCACGTTGCTGCTCCAGGTGGTGAACACGCGGCTCAGCTGCGAATGCTGGTTAGCTTTCGCCAGCACCTCGCGGGTGACGCGCTCCAGCTCCGCCGGGCTCTGCCCCGCCTGAGCCTGGATGCGCAGGTCAAAGCCGGAGGCGTTGCCCAGCCCCGGCAGCGTCGGCGGCGCGAAGGTCATGATGGTCGCTTCCGGCAGGGCCAGCAGTTGGCGCTGCAGGGTGCCCATCACCTCCTCCAGCGGCGGACGCTCGCTCCAGTCCTTCAGCATGATGGAGATAAACCCACCGTTGGAGGCGCTGGTGCCGTTGAGGATGTTAAATCCGGAGACCTGAATGACGTCCTCCACCGCCGGATTTTGGGCGATCAGCTCCCGCGCGGTGGTCATCACCGCTTCGGTGCGCTCCAGCGAAGCCGCTTCCGGCAGCTGAACGCTGGCGAAGAAGTAGCCCTGGTCCTCCTGCGGCAGGAAACCTTTTGGCATCGACGTAAAGCTGAACAGCACGACTGCCGCCGCGCCTGCGGTGGCCAGCAGCGCCAGCCACGGACGTAGGTTTAAGACATTCACGATGCGGGTGTAGAAACCGCGCGTGGCGTCCAGCCCGCGGTTAAAGGCGCGATAAACGGCCGCTGGTTTCTCCGGGCGCGGACGCAGCAGCATTGCGCACAGGGCGGGCGTCAGGGTCAGCGCCACCAGGCTTGAGAGCGTCACGGCAGTCGAGAGCGTCACCGCAAACTGGCGGTAAAGCTCGCCGACAATCCCCGGCAGGAGCGCCACCGGCACAAACACCGCCAGCAGCACCAGCGTCGTCGCGATGACAGGCCCGGCGATCTGGCGCAGCGCCAGCGCGGTCGCCGCCGTGCGGCTCTGCCCTTCCGCCATCAGCGTTTCGACGCTCTCCACCACCACGATGGCGTCATCCACCACCATGGTCAGCGCCAGAATAATGGCGAACAGGCTCAGCGTGTTGGCGGAGTAGCCGAGCGTATAGAGCACGGCAAACGTCCCCACCAGCGACACCGGAATGGCGAGGGCGACAATCAGCGTGGCGCGCCAGCTTTGCAGGAACAGGGAAACGACCACCACAACCGCCAGCATGGTGAGCGCCAGCGAGACGCCGATCTCTTTAATGGTGGCGGCGACAAAGGAGGTGGTGTCGAATTTCACCTCGTAGACCAGGTCGTCCGGGAAGCGCGTCGAGAGGCGCTCCAGCTCCGCGCGCACCGCGTCGGCCACGCGCAGGGCGTTAGCGGACGGCGTCGGGTAGATACCGAGGTAGGCGGAATCGTGCCCGTTCAGCTGTGCGCCGGAGCTGTAGCTGCGCGAGCCGAGCTCGATGGTGGCGACGTCCTTCAGGCGCACCAGCTGGCCCATCTCCCCCGCGCGGATGATGATGTCGGCAAACTCGTCGGCCTGGCTTAAGCGCCCCAGCCCGTTGATGGTCAGGGTCTGCTGCTGGCCGTTAAACACCGGCGGCGTGCCCACCTGACCCGCCGCGCCCTGCACGTTCTGCTCGCGCAGCGCCTGCGCCACGTCGTCGGTGGTGACGTTCAGAGCGTTCATGCGGTCCGGGCGCAGCCAGATGCGCATGCTGTAGTCGCGCGCGCCAAACATCTGCACCTGCCCCACGCCGGGCAGACGCGACAGCGCCTCGCGCACCTGGGTGCTGGCGTAGTTGCTGACGAACAGCGACGTGTGGGTGTTATTCGGTGAGTAAAGACTTACCCCCATCATCAGGTTGGTGGCCCGCTTGCGCACCTGCACGCCGTTTTGCTGCGCCTCGGTGGGCAGCTGCGCCACAGCCTGCGCCACGCGGTTCTGCACGTCGATGGCGGCGAGGTCCGGATCGGTGCCCGCCGCAAAGGTGATGTTCAGGCTGTACGTGCCTTCGTCCGAACTGGTGGACTCCATGTAGAGCATATGATCCACGCCGTTCAGCTGCGTCTCTAGCGGCGTGGCGATGGCCTCCGCCACGTCAGCGGAGCTGGCGCCCGGCCAACTGGCAGAGACGTTCACCACCGGCGGCGTGATCTGCGGATACTGCTCCACCGGGATAATCTTCAGCGCAATGGCCCCCAGCAGGGTGATGACCAGCGCAATCACCATCGCGAAGCGCGGGCGTTTGATGAAAAACGTCAGCATGATGGCTCCTTAATTCAGTATCTGGACGGCAGCGCCGGGCTGCACGCGCTGCGCGCCGTCAGTAATCGCTCGCTCACCGGGCTTCACGCCGGATGAAATCTGGAACTGCTGGCCAATCTGTCCGGCGACCTTAAGCGGGCGCATTTCGGCGTTGCCGTCGGCGTTAACCACCCAGGCAAAGAACCCGTCGCCGTTCTGCTGGACCGCGGCGGCAGGCAGGGTCAGCACCGGCTGCTCGCTTGCCGGTCGCAGGGTCACGTTTACGTTGCCTCCGGGCAGGAGCTGATGGCGCGGATTGGCGAACTCGGCGCGCAGCATCACGCTGGCGGTGCGCGGGTCGATGCGATTGTCCACCGACGTCAGTTCACCGCTGACGCGCTGGCCGTTGCTGTCAATTAATGCCTGCCAGGCCTGCTTCATGGCGCTGATATCCGCATGTTGTCCGGCTTTGGCCGCAAACGCCCTCTCTTCCAGCGCAAAGGCGATACGGATGGGATCGAGTTGGACCACCTCCACCAGCACGCCGCTGGCAGGGTTGACCAGGCTACCCACGTGGAAGCTGCTGTGCCCCACGCGTCCGTCAATCGGCGAGGCGATGCGGGTGTAGTTCAGGGTGACGCTGCGGGTGTCGAGGCGGGCTTTGGCCTGCTCCAGCGCGGCGCTCGCCACGTCCCGCTGCATGCGGGCATTGTCCACGTCGTGACGGCTGATGGCGTTGCTGCTGCCCAGGCTTTCAAAGCGGGAAAGCTGCTGCTGCGCCTGACGCAGCGTGGCTTCGGCGCTTCTCACTTCGGCCTGCGCCAGGCGCAGGGCGGCGCGCGGCTCGGCGTCGTCCAGCTCAAACAGCACGTCGCCCTTTTTCACGTACTGCCCGTCGCGGAAGTGGATTTGGGTAATCACGCCTTCCGTGCGGGCGCGCAGCTCAACGGTGTGGATGGCTTCGATGCGGCCCGGGATCTGGCGCTCGGCGGCATGGGCGGTCTGCTCCACGGTGGCGATGCGCACGGGGATGGCGGCGGCGAATACGGGTTGCAGGGTACTGACAAGAAGTGCAAACAGGACCGGGAATTTCATGGGAGTACCTCAGCGTTGTTTCCCCTCACCCCGGCCCTCTCCCCAAAGGGGAGAGGGAGAAAACCGGGCGGTCCCCTCTCCCCTGTGGGGAGAGGGTTAGGGTGAGGGGTAAGGTTTTCGTTATGCAGACTTACGGAACCTGCGGGTCAGTCGCTTCTCGATTTCGACGACGAAGAACATCACGCCTGCAACGGCCAGGGTCACAAACCAGTAGCGCAGCGGCAGGGCTTCGGTGCCGAACAGCATCTGCATAAACGGCAGGTAGATAATCGCCGCCTGGAGCAGGAACAGCACGCCCGTCACCAGCCAGATCCCTTTGTTCGCCAGCAGGCCGCGGTTGAGGGAGAACCCTTCAGTGTTGCGGCAGTTAATCATGTACACCCACTGGGCGCAGACCAGCATCTGCAGCAGCACGGTGCGGATGAACTCCGCGCTGTGACCGCGCGGGGCCAGCCAGGCTTCCAGCGCAAAGGCGGCGATGGCAATCATGGTGCCGACGAAGGCCACGCGCCAGACGGCGTAGGCGTCCATCACGTGCTGCCCGGTCTGACGCGGCGGACGGCGCATGATGTTGCGCTCGGCGGCCTCAAAGGCCAGGCCGAAGGAGAGCGTGGCGGAGGTGGCCATGTTCATCCACAGAATCAGCACCGGCGTCAGCGGAATGATGTTCCCCGCCAGCAGCGCAATCACAATCAGCAGCCCCTGCGCCAGGTTGGTCGGCATGATGAACAGGATGGTCTTCTTCAGGTTGTCGTAAACGCGACGCCCCTCTTTCACCGCGCTGGCGATGGTGGCGAAGTTATCGTCCGTCAGGACCATATCCGCCGCCTCTTTGGTCACTTCCGTACCCTTGATGCCCATCGCGATGCCCACGTCCGCCTGACGCAGGGCCGGGGCATCGTTCACGCCGTCACCGGTCATGCCAACGATTTCGCCTTTGTCCTGCAGCGCTTTCACCAGACGCAGCTTATGCTCCGGGCTGGTACGGGCGAAGATGTCATACTTCACCGCGGCGTCCGCCAGGGCGGCGTCGTCCATCTTCTCCAGCTCGTAGCCGGTAACCGCCTGCTCGCTGTTGGTGATCCCCAGCATCTGACCAATGCTCATCGCCGTTTGCGGGTGATCCCCGGTGATCATCTTCACGCGGATCCCCGCCTGCTGGCAGGCGTTAATCGCGTCAATCGCTTCCGGACGCGGCGGATCCATCATCCCTGCGATGCCAAGGAAGATCAGGCCGTGGCTCAGGTCATCGTGCGTCAGCTCCTGCTCGCCGTTCGCCGGCCTGAACGCCGCGGCGACCATGCGCAGCCCCTGACGCGCATAGCGCTCCATCTCGCTTTCCCAGTACGTGCGGTTGAAGGCTTCCGCACCGTTGCGGGTCTGCTGCTCGGCGCACAGGGTGAAAATGACGTCCGGCGCGCCGGTGATCAGGATCTGCTCCTCACCGCCAATCTGGTAGTGGGTGCTCATGTACTTATACTGCGAGTCAAACGGGATCTTGTTAACCAGCGTGGTCACGACAGGCTCGAGGTTAGCCTTCGCCGCCAGCACCTTCAGCGCGCCCTCGGTCGGCCCACCGGTGATGCCCCACAGCCCGCGATCGTCCTGAATCAGCTGGCTGTCGTTACACAGGTCGATGGTGCGCAGGTACTGCTCCAGCACGGTGCCCGGCTGGATCTGCACCGGCTCGTCGCTGCCTTCCAGGTATATGTTGCCCACCGGCTCGTAGCTGTTACCGTCCACGCGGTAGCAGGCGTCAGCGGTAATGATGGCTTTAACCGTCATCTCGTTCATGGTCAGGGTACCGGTTTTATCCGAGCAGACCACGGTCATCGCGCCCAGGGTTTCAACCGTCGGCAGCTTGCGGATAATCGCCCGCTTGCGCGCCATCGCCTGCACGCCCAGGGAGAGGATGATGGAGATAATGGCCGGCAGACCTTCCGGTACGGAGGCGACCGCCAGGCTAATCAGGGAGAGCAGCAGCTCGCCCATTGGGATCTCACGGAACGCCAGGCTGAAGACAAACAGCGCGGCCATCATCGCCAGAATAATCGCGAAGATCGCTTTCCCCAGCTTGTCCATCTGCACCAGCAGCGGCGTACGGTGCTTTTCGATACCCGCCATCATCTGGTTGATGTGGCCGAGTTCCGTATCCTGACCGGTCGCGGTGACCACGCCGATGCCGCCGCCCGCGCTGACGGTCGTCCCGGAGAAGACCATGTTGGTGCGATCGCCCAGCGGTAATTCACCGCTCAGCGGATTAACGTGTTTATCCACCACGGTGGATTCACCGGTCAGAATCGCTTCTTCCACGCGTAAATTATGCGCTTCAATTAAACGCATATCCGCCGGAATACGATCCCCCGCGCGTAATACAATAATATCGCCCGGGACTATTTCAGTTGTGGGGATTGTTTCATGGTTACCGTTACGAATAACGCGCGCCTCGCTGGCGAGCATATTACGAATACTCTTCAGGGATTTTTCCGCGTTGCTTTCCTGAATATGGCCAATTAAGGCATTGATTACCGCCACGCCTAAAATAACCAGCGTATCCACCCAGTGGCCCATTATTGCCGTTAATACGGCGGCGGCCAGCAGGACATAAATCAGCACATCATTAAAATGGGCCAGGAAACGCAGCCAGGCAGGTTTACCTTTTTTCTCCGGCAGCGCGTTCGGCCCTGTTTTTTGCAGACGCGCCTGCGCCTCCGCACGATCCAGACCGCTGGCCTGGCTCTGCGCGTGTGCAAGCACCTGCTCTGCGGTCTGCTGGTATGCCAGCCCGCCGGAAGGCGGCATGTTTGGGGACAATTTTTTTTCGGTCATCGTATTTTTCCTTCAATATCCGGTGAACTGAAACCTGAATTCCTTTCGGGCTTAAATAAATTCATTTTAAAGACTTGCGGGTAAAATTGATCTACCGCAATATAATGACTTCTCGGTTATTCAAAACTGATTAAAACTATTTCGATGACCTGATTTTTACAAAATATTTCTAAACCAATACTAAACGAGGGGGAACCATGTGGGGTATTTATCGCGGGCGCAGACTGGTGTTATACGTTATCGCGGCCATTGTTATTGCCACGTTAATTGGTTATAGCACCTATACATTTGTAAAATTATTTTCCTGATGCGGACGTTTATTTACATAACGCGATATTAATATAAACGCCGGGTCGTATGTTGTTATTTGTGCGCAGTAATAATGTCTTTGTTTTATTCAAAAAGGCCAGCGGGGCTGATATTGCTTTACGTTACAGAATGCCGGACAATGACATTTTTAACTGACGATTAACATTACGATGAAACACCCGCTAGAATCGCTGCTCACCGCAGGCGGCATTTTATTGCTGGCCCTGCTTTCGTGCCTGCTGCTCCCTGCGCCTTCGCTTGGGCTGGTGCTGGCGCAGAAGCTGGTTCAGACCTTTCATATGGTCGATCTTAACCAGCTCTATACCATTCTGTTCTGCGTGTGGTTTTTACTGCTCGGGGCGATTGAATTCTTCGTGCTGCGTTTTGTCTGGCGACGCTGGTTTTCACTCGCGTCCTGAGCTCACAAAAAAGCCGGGTGGCGGCTACGCCTTACCCGGCCTGCACGCGACAGGTTAATGTGTCTGGCTATGGTTCTCTTTACGGTACGCACCCGGCGGCTGGTTGAACGTACGGGTGAAGATGCGGGTAAACGTCTGCTGCGAGTCAAACCCGTAGCGCAGGCAGATGTCGTACACCCGGGCGTCGGATTCTCGCAGATCGCGCGCCGCCAGCAGCAGCTTACGTTCACGGATATAACGCCCCAGGCTCTCCCCTTTGTACTGCATAAACAGCCGCTGCAGGTGCCACTTCGAGTAACCCGCGTGGCGGGCAATCTCTTCTATACGTAATGGCTGATGCAGATTGTCGTCGATCCATTCGACGATAGTGTCGATGACTTGAGCGGAAATGGTCATACTGCTGTCCCCCTCTGCTTCTCGCTTAAACATTATTCCCACCACGCACGAAAGGTTTGTGCGCTGTCGCTTACCCGGACGGGCTCGCCCAGTTCCGGCGTCAGCAGCCGATAATTTTTATCCTTGCTGGCTTTTGCCAGCTGGATCAGCGGATCGTTCCAGGCGTGTTTCGCCAGCACGAAGCGTCCGTTATGTCCGGGCACCACGGCTTTCGCATTCAGATCCGCCGAGGCCTGCGCCGTTTCCTCCGGCAGCATGTGGATGTACTTCCAGTCCTGGTCGTACTGGCCGTTTTCCATAATGGCTAAATCCACCTCGCCAAACTGCTCGCCGATAGCCTTAAAGTGCGGGCCGTAACCGGAATCTCCGCTGTAGTAAATCTTCTGATCTGGCGTAACGAACATAAAGCTGCCCCACAGGGTGCGATCGCGTTTAATGCCGCGCCCGGAGAAGTGACGTGCTGGCAGAACATGCACCGTCAATTCATCGCTGATGCGTACCGACTGGTTCCAGTCGCGCTCGTCAATAATCTCGGGCTTCATTCCCCAGTAGCGCAGGTGGGATCCCACGCCCAGCGGCGTCACCACCCGCTTCACCTTTGGCAGTAGTGCCCTGATGGTGGCGTAATCCAGATGATCGTAGTGATCGTGCGAGATAATCAGCAGGTCGATCGCCGGCATGCGTTCCGCGCGCCACGGATACTCGCCGGCAAAGGCCTTATTGAGGAACGAGAACGGCGCGGCATAGTTGCCAAGAACCGGGTCAATCAGGATCCGTTTGCCCGCGAGCTGCAGGTACCACGAGGAGTGACCGAGCCACACCAGGGTGTCCTGCTCCAGCGGCAGGCCCGCAAGATCGGTTTTCACCAGCGGCAGTGGCTGGGTCGGGCGGGCGTTTTCAGTTTTTTTAGTCAGAAACTCCCACATCGCGACCAGCATATTTTTGTCACCGTTATAACCCGGCGTCGGCAGCGTATTGTGGAATTTCCCCTCGCGATACTGTGGGGAAGCCTCCACTTCAGTGAGCCGTTCACCCTGCGGCGGCTGGCCGAATCCGGCATTCAGAACAAACGGTAAACTCGCGGCTGAAGCAATAATCATGATTAACACCACGCAGATGAAGAGAGGTTTTTTCATATCCTGACCCGAAAACGCGCCCCATCCGATAGCGTGCGCAGGGTAAACTTGATTATGAGTGAGTAAGCACTCATTATAGATATGATGATAAAGTCGTCAAGACGTTTTCGATCTTTGACATTCCGCGTTGCAGCGTGTCAAAGCACGTGTTTCAATCAGGGTTTTAACCATTGACAGGGGGAACAATTTAGTGGCACGTCCGAAGAGTGAAGATAAAAAACAGGCCTTACTGGAAGCCGCAACGGCGGCGTTTGCACAGTCAGGTATCGCCGCCTCAACGGCGCTCATTGCCCGTAAGGCGGGCGTCGCCGAAGGTACCCTGTTCCGCTACTTTGCTACGAAAGACGATCTGCTGAATGCCCTCTATGTGCATCTGAAGCAGGATCTCTGCTAGACCATGCTGGCGAACCTCGATCGCACCATCACGCTGCCTAAAGAACATACCCGCAATATCTGGAACAGCTATGTGGACTGGGGTATACGTAACCCCGTTTCTCATGCGGCGATCCGCCAGATTGGCGTCAGTGAAAAGCTGAGCGTCGAAACGGAACAGGCGGTGAAAGATATGTTCCCGGAACTCCATGAGCTGTGCCGCCGCTCGGTGCGCCCGGTGTTTATGTCGGATGAATTTAAAACGTTTGGCGATGCACTTTTCTTATCGCTGGCTGAAAGCACGATGGAATTTGCCACCCGCGATCCGTCCCGCGCCGTTGATTTTAAAGCACTCGGCTTTGAGGTGATGTGGCGCGGGCTTGCGTATGAGGACGCCAATGGAGAGTAAAGCCTTACAGGAGCACGCTATGCGTGTGGCCCTGGAACTGCCCTTCACCGAACACTGCTGGCCGTTCGGGCCGGAGTTTGACGTCTTCAAAGTGGGCGGAAAAATTTTCATGATTGTGGCCGTCGCGCACGGGCGGCCGCACGTCAGCCTGAAGTCAGACCCGGAGAAATCACTGTTAAACCAGCAGATCTACCGCGGGGTAGAACCCGGCTACCATCTGAGTAAAAAGCACTGGATTTCCCTTTACGGCACTGACGACGTGACGCCGGAACTGGTTACCGACCTCATTAATGACTCCTGGCATCTGGTGGTGGATAAACTGCCGAAAAAAGACCAGAAGTGGATCCGGCCAGTCTGATTGTTCGTCTGAGACGAACAGATTAAGCGCTCGAATTGCACTTATCTTTTGCCGCTTCGCGCGGTAATCTGCTTTCCTTTCGCGCCCGCGAGCGGGCGAATTTCATCACCAGGAGTTGTTATGGATATCATTTCTGTCGCCCTGAAACGCCACTCCACCAAGGCGTTCGACGCAAGCAAAAAACTGACCGCGGAAGAAGCGGAAAAAATCAAAACCCTGCTGCAGTACAGCCCGTCCAGCACCAACTCCCAACCGTGGCACTTCATTGTGGCCAGCACCGAGGAAGGAAAAGCGCGCGTGGCGAAATCCGCCGCGGGCACCTATGTGTTCAATGAACGCAAAATGCTGGATGCATCTCACGTGGTGGTGTTCTGCGCAAAAACCGCGATGGACGATGCCTGGCTGGAGCGCGTTGTCGATCAGGAAGAAGCCGACGGTCGCTTCAACACCCCGGAAGCCAAAGCCGCGAACCATAAGGGCCGTACCTACTTTGCCGACATGCACCGCGTGGATCTGAAAGATGACGACCAGTGGATGGCGAAGCAGGTTTACCTGAACGTCGGCAACTTCCTGCTGGGCGTGGGTGCAATGGGCCTGGACGCGGTACCGATCGAAGGTTTCGACGCTGCGATCCTCGACGAAGAGTTTGGCCTGAAAGAGAAGGGCTTCACCAGCCTGGTGGTGGTGCCGGTTGGGCATCACAGCGTAGAAGATTTCAACGCCACGCTGCCGAAATCTCGCCTGCCGCTGAGCACGATTCTTACTGAGTGCTAATCAACACGGGCCGCTCTGTGCGGCCCGTTACGCTTTACTGATGACTAACCTGCGATGTGGATGCACGTCGCGATCGTATCCCCAGGCAAACGCAATCCAGCGCTCCTCCAGCTCGGCGTATGAACTCACCGGTGTTAAGTGCCACTCTTCCCCTACCGTACCGTCCGCCACGCTTATCCGATAATTCATGCTGAATGCCCAGTCGATCATGCGTAACCAAAACCGCTGTCCGTCACCGGTTTGTTCGCTGTCAGAAACCACAATGTCGTATTCGCTTAGCACCCACTGGAAGAAGGATTGGGGTAATCCACTGATTACCCGCTGATGGACAGCGCGTGGCGTACGCCAGACCATAACCTGTGTCGCAGCCCCGTGGGGAAAGGTAATTTCTTTATGAAACGTCAACTTAACGGCATACGCCGTATAGGGTTTTCCGTCGTCGGTGGTGACGAGACGATATTCATCACCGTAGCGCGATTTTAACAGGCGATATCCCACCGGCAGCATAAATCCTGGCAGATGAAAATCCACCGTGCCCCGCGCAAGAAACGCTTCAGTATGTTCCACGTTTCGGGAGATAAGGCCTAATTTTTGGCTGAAATCTGCGGAATCAATCATCAGTGGCGACATGGTGGTTTCTCATGGCGTGAGTATAGACGACTTAACACCTCATCGAAATGATGTCGATTCAGTCGACTGGATTAAGTTAAACCCACCTTACACCTGTCTCATCCACTTAGCAGAATCGGCTCTTACTCCCTGAAAGCCCCTCGCAAAAAAACTATTTCCCCTGCGCCGCCAGCCACGCCATCGCCCTCTCCCCCGTCTCATCTACCGGCAGATACACCAGCAGACGCGACCCGTTTCGCGGCGCGGAATACCAGTACATCTGCTGCAGCGTAAACTCTCCCAGCTCGGGATGGGTAAACAGCTTGAGCTGGTTCTCCACGCCGCGCACGTCATTACGCTGGTGCCACAGGGTTTTAAACTCTTCGGACACCGCAAAGAAGCGCGCCAGTTTGGCCTCCCACAGCGGGTCACCCCGGTGCTCGGCCATCGCCGCGCGGAAATAGGAGACAAAGATGGGCAGCACGTCGTCGCGTCTGCCGAGGCGCGCGCGCCACGCCGGATGGGTGAGGAACAGGTAAATACAGTTGCGATCTTCCGGCGGGATTTCATTGAAATCCACCCCCATCAGGTGGCCGAAGCTGTCGTTCCACGCCACGATGTCGAAATTGGGCTTCTGGATGCTGGCAGGTTTTGGCAGCAGGGTGTCGAGCAGGCGGCGTGTGCCTTCGCTGATGCCCTCGCAGCAGACCGCCTGGGGTGCTTCACCCGGCGGCAAACCCGCTAATACAAACAGATGCCGGGCCTCGGTCGGGGTACATTGCAGCGCTTTTGCCACGGCCGCCATCACCGCGCTGGACGGATTGACGTCCCTGCCCTGCTCAAGCCAGGTGTACCAGGTTACGCCCACGTCAGCGAGCATCGCCACCTCTTCCCGGCGCAGACCGGGCGTGCGGCGGCGACCGCTGCGCGGCAGGCCTAAGCGCTGCGGATCGAGGCTTTCACGCCGTGCGCGTAAAAATGCCCCGAGCTGTTTTCGGGTGTCATCCTGAAGTGAGACGACGGGTTCAGACATCAGCGCCATAAATCCCCCTGCATGGTAGTGCCAGTACCAGTATAAGCAAGAACTGGTACCCGTTTATCTGATGGTAGATGCTACGGCCATCTGTTGAATGACGCAATGGAGTTACCATGAATACGTCAGTTGTTTCACCGGGTCGCGCTGGCCTGATATTGCTGTTAACCGGCCAGATGCTGCCGATGATTGATACCTCAATCACCAACGTGGCGCTGGACGCCATTACCCATTCACTGCACGCTACCGCCACCGAGCTGGAGCTGATCGTCGCGCTCTACGGCGTGGCCTTTGCCGTCTGCCTCGCGCTCGGCAGCAAGCTGGGGGATAATTTTGGCCGTCGCCGTCTGTTTATGTGGGGTGTGGCGAGCTTTGGTCTGGCCTCGCTGCTCTGCGGCATAGCGGGGAACATTGAACAGCTGCTCGCCGCGCGCATCGTTCAGGGCGCGGGTGCCGCACTGATCATGCCGCAAATTCTTGCCACGCTGCACGTGACGCTGAAAGGTACGGCGCATGCAAAAGCCATCAGCCTGTTCGGCGGCATCGGCGGGATTGCGTTTATCGTCGGGCAGATGGGCGGCGGCTGGCTGGTGTCGGCGGATATCGCCGGGCTGGGCTGGCGTAACGCCTTCTTTATCAACGTGCCGATCTGTCTGGTGGTGCTGGCGCTGAGCCGCCGCTTCGTACCGGAAACCCGTCGCGAGACGCCGTCACGCATCGACTGGCCGGGTACCGTGTTGCTGGCCATCATGCTTTGCTGCCTGCTGTTCCCGATGGCGCTCGGCCCGCAGTGGCACTGGTCCTGGCCGCTGAAGGCGATGCTGCTCGCCCTTGTTCCGCTGGCCTGGCTGATGGCGCTGAATGCGCGCAAAAAAGAGCGTGAGAATGCCCACCCGTTGATCCCGCCGCGCCTGCTTGCGCTTCGCAGCGTGCGCTTTGGCATTCTGATTGCGATGCTTTTTTTCAGCGTCTGGTCCGGGTTTATGTTCTGTATGGCGCTGACCATGCAAACCGGTCTGGGGATGGCGCCGTGGCAGTCCGGGAACAGTTTTATCGCCCTGGGCGTGACCTACTTTGTTTCGGCGTGGTTCGCACCGCGGCTGATTGCCCGCTACAGCACCAGCACCATCCTGCTGACGGGTCTGGCGATCCAGATTACCGGCCTGCTGGCGCTGATCGCCACGTTCCGCGTTTGGGGCATGGAGAATACCACCCTGACGCTGGCACCCGCGACCGGACTGGTGGGCTACGGGCAGGCGCTGATCGTGAACAGTTTCTACCGTATCGGGATGCGCGACATTCAGCCTGACGACGCGGGAGCCGCGAGCGCTATTTTAAGCACCCTGCAGCAGGCCGCGCTGGGTCTTGGCCCGGCCATTTTTGGCGCAATTTTGCTGCACGCGCTGCAAAACCATCACGGGGATTACACCCAGGCGGTTAACGTCTTCCTGATGGTGGAAACGGCCATGATGGTGGTGCTGGCTCTGGCGACGCTGCGCATCCGCCATAGCCTGTGCCTGCCGGTGGTAAAGGTCTGCCAGGCCGCCAAATAAGTTCGTGAATTTGCATAATAGATCCGCAGCCGCCATTATGGGGCTGCAAAAATACAGGAGACGTTATGCAGGAATTGATTGCTCAGGTTGAAGAGTTAGGCATTGAAATTAATCACACCACCTCTTTAGTGATTATCTTTGGTATTATTTTTCTTACCGCCATCATCGTTCATTTTATTCTGCACAAAGGGGTGCTTCGCGCATTCGAAAAACGCGCGCAGGCCAGCAGCCATTTATGGCTGCAGATCATCACCCAGAATAAATTATTTCACCGTCTGGCCTTTACCCTGCAGGGGATAATTGTCAACGTCCAGGCGGTACTGTGGCTGCAAAAAGGCAGCGAAGCGGCGGAAATTCTCACTACCTGCGCCAGGCTGTGGGTAATGGTATATGCCCTGCTCTCCTTCTTCTCGCTGCTGGACGTGATTTTCAATCTGTCGCAGAAAATGGCCACCGCGTCACAGCTGCCGCTGAAAGGGATCTTCCAGGGCATCAAGCTGGTGAGCGCCATCCTGGTTGGGATACTGATTATCTCCCTGCTCATCGGCCAGTCCCCGGCGATTCTGATAAGCGGTCTGGGCGCCATGGCCGCCGTGCTGATGCTGGTGTTTAAAGACCCGATACTCGGACTGGTGGCGGGTATTCAGCTTTCCGCCAACGACATGCTCAAGCTCGGCGACTGGCTGGAGATGCCGAAATACGGCGCCAACGGCACGGTGACGGATATCGGCCTGACCACCGTGAAAGTACGCAATTTCGATAATACGATTACGACCATTCCGACATGGGCCCTGGTCTCCGACGCCTTTATCAACTGGAGCGGCATGTCGGCCTCCGGCGGGCGACGTATTAAGCGCAGCCTGAATATTGATACCACCAGTATTCATTTCCTCGACGAGCAGGAGCAGCAGAAACTCATTCAGGCGAAACTGCTGAAGCCTTATCTGGCCGCACGTCATGAGGAAATTAACCTGTGGAATCAGCAGAACAGTGAAGGGGAATCGGTATTAAACCTGCGCAAGATGACCAATATCGGCACCTTCCGCGCCTACCTGAACGAATATCTGCGCAACCACCCGCGCATTCGCAAAGATATGACGCTGATGGTGCGTCAGTTGGCACCTGACGCGAATGGTTTGCCGATTGAAATATATGCCTTCACCAATACGGTGGTTTGGGCAGAATATGAGGAGATTCAGGCCGACATCTTCGACCATATTTTCGCGGTGGTGGATGAATTTGGGTTGCGTATTCACCAGTCCCCGACCGGGAACGATATTCGCGCCCTGTCGGGGGTCATTGCCAGGTAATCTGTGTAGGCACCCGGGCGTGAAGGCAAGTGCGGTCTGGTGCCCTCACCCCAGCCCTCTCCCACAGGGAGAGGGTGAAAAACGTGCTACTTTTTGCGGGAAAGCTTAAACGCCACAAACAGGAAGATCACCCACACCGGCAGCAGCATCGCCGAAAGACGCATTTCATCCATGGTGCACATCAGCACCAGAATCAGCCCCAGGAACGCGATACAGATGTAGTTCCCCGCAGGGTAAAGCAGCGCTTTGAACTGCGTTTCGCGTCCCTTGCGGCGCATCGCGGCGCGGAATCGCAGGTGCGCCAGGCAGATCATGATCCAGTTCAGCAGCAGCGTGGCGACAACCAGCGCCATCAGCAGGCCAAAGGCCTCTTTCGGCAGCAGGTAGTTGATTAGCACTACCAGCGACGTAATGGCACCGGAAAGGAACAAGGAATTTACCGGCACGCCGCGACGGCTGACGCGGGTAAGGAACTTCGGCGCGTTGCCCTGCACGGAGAGGCCAAACAGCATACGGCTGTTGGAGTAAACGCCGCTGTTATAGACCGACAGAGACGCCACCAGAATGACGAAGTTCAGCGCCGAGGCGACCACGTTGCTGTTCAGATCGTGGAAAATCATCACGAACGGGCTGCTGTCGGATTTCACTTCCACCCACGGATAGAGCGCCAGCAGCACCACCAGCGAGCCGATGTAGAACAGCAGAATACGGTATACCACCTGGTTAACCGCTTTTGGAATGCTTTTATGCGGGTCGCGCGCTTCCGCGGCGGTGATGCCAATCAACTCTAATCCGCCGAAGGAGAACATGATCACTGCCAGCGAGAGGATCAGCCCTTTCCAGCCGGTCGCCAGGAAGCCGCCGTGCTGCCAGAGGTTATCGATCGTGGCACGCTCGCCGCCGTGGCCGGAGAACAGCAGCCACAGGCCAAAGCCGATCATGCCGATAATCGCCAGCACCTTGATTAGCGCAAACCAGAACTCGGTTTCGCCATACAGGCGGACGTTAACGAGGTTTACGGCGTTGATAATGATGAAGAAGGCCGCCGCCCAGATCCACGTCGGGACATCCGGCAGCCAGTACTGCATGTAGATGCCTGCGGCGGTCAGCTCCGCCATCCCCACCAGCACGAACATAACCCAGTAGTTCCAGCCGGACAGGAAGCCTGCAAACGGGCCCCAGTATTTATAAGCAAAGTGCGCGAAGGAGCCTGAAACCGGCTCTTCAACAACCATCTCGCCAAGCTGGCGCATGATCAGGAAGGCGATAATCCCGGCGATACCATACCCCAGCAGTACCGCCGGGCCAGCCATCTGAATAGCGGGGCCGATGCCAAGAAACAGCCCGGTACCGATCGCGCCGCCAAGGGCAATTAACTGAATGTGTCGATTTTGCAAACCACGTTGCAGCGTCGGATTCTGATCCGACGAGGCTTCGGCGCTACCATGGCCTGAAGCGGATGACGCGTCTTTCACGTCCTACCCCTGTCTCTTTTTTAGAAGGGGCACGTTTTAACACTTCATGCTGGAGGTAGCAAGGGATTGGGGCATCCCTGCCCCGGATAACGAGATGGAACGCTTAGAATTCGTAGCCAACCGAGATCTTAAAGGTACGCGGTTCACCCTGCGTGATGTAAGTACCGGAATCGTCCACGCTGGCCCAGTAGTTTTCATTGGTCACGTTGTCAATGCCCGCGCGCACGGTCATCTGGTTTGCATTGTGGTTCACCGCGAAGCGATAGCGCATACCCAGATCCAGCGTGGTGTAGCTGTCCAGCTTTTTGGTGTTTGCCAGGTCAGCGTACTGCGCGCCGGAGTGGTTCACGCGGGCGGTGGCGGTCAGGCCGTCAATCGGCTTGATGTCGTACTCCGCGCCCAATACGGCGTAAAAGTTCGGAATACCGATCGCATCGTTCCCCTGATTGACGCCATTTTTGGTTTTGGTCAGCTCGGCCTGCAGCCAGGTGGCGCTGGCATTCAGACGCATCCCCAGCATGGGCTCGCCAAAGACGTTCAGCTCCACGCCACGGTTACGCTGCTCGGCGTCAAGGCCGTAGTGGCCTCTGTCGTCGAGGATCGCCGACGGCATCTTGATTTCGAACAGCGCAAGCGATCCGCCCACGCGGCCAAAGTCCGCCTTCACGCCCACTTCGTTCTGCTTAGAGTGAACGATACCGGTGCTCTGGCCGTAGTTGGTGGCGGTATTAGGCGCGGTTTTGCCCGGCTGCAGCGCTTCGGTATGGTTAGCATAGAGGGAGATTTCCTCCCACGGCTTGTAGACCACGCCGTAGGTTGGCATCCAGCGGCTGCCGTCGAAGCCGTCTGCCGCGTTTTCCGCACCGGTAATTTTGTTATACCCGCGAATGACCACCTTCTGATGGCGCGCCCCGGCGGTGAACAGCAGCTTATCGTCCAGTACGCCCAGCGTATCGCTCAGCAGCCAGCCCTGAGTACGGGTGCGCCCGCTGGTCAGCGGATCGCTGTATTTCCCGCCTGAGCCGTTGAGGTTGCTGCTGTCCGGCATATCCACGCCGGTATTGTGGTAGATGTTGGTCGTCGGGTTATCCTTCGTCGCCGACATTTTCCACGCGATTTTTTCGTTTTTGGTCATCGCCGAATAGCCAACGTTGACCTTGTGCGAGACGAAACCAGTATTGAAATTACCGCGAATGCCCGCCATACCGCTGACGGAGTCGCTGATGCGGTTGGTATCAAGGCGGCTGACCGTTGCCTTGCCGCTTTTATCTACCAGCTTCGGCGCGCTGTAGATCCCTTCCTCATGCGCATGCTGCGCGCCCAGGCCGGTATAGGCGGTCCAGCCGTCGGTGATGTCGTACTCGCTGCGCCACATCCCGAACTCGTTTTCGATGTTGCTGTAGGCCCACTTCTGCGAGAAGTTGCGATCGTTTTTCGGCGGCTCGGGCACGAAATCCACCGCCGAAATGTTGACGCTGGTTGGGCTACCGTGGAAGGTTTTCTTCTGATAGCCCAGATCAAGCGAGGTGCGGAAGCGGTCACCGCTGTAATCCAGGCCGGTAGAGAGCAGCGTGGTGCGGCGGCGATCGTTCGGTATGCCGGTTTCCCCTTCGCGATGGACCAGGTTCACCCGCGCGCCAAACTGGTCGTTGTCGCCGTAGCGACGACCCGCATCCAGCGTGGTGCCAATCTGAGAATCTGAGGTGTAGTCCACGCCCACTTTCGCCTGCGGGAGTTCGCCCGCGTGTTTTGGCTCAAGGTTGATCATCCCGCCCACGCCGGAGCTCGCCGCGCCGTTCATCAGGGCGTTTGCCCCTTTGAAGATCTCAATGCGCTCAACCATCTGGGTATCCACCACCTGGCGCGGCAGCACGCCGGACAGCCCGCCAAAGGTCATGTCGTCACCGTCGAACTTCAGGCCACGAATACGGTAGGTTTCCGCGCTGTTGCCGAATCCCTGGACGAACTGCACGCCCGCGTCGTTCGCGACGACATCGGCAATGGTTTTCGCCTGCTGATCTTCCACCAGCTTTGAGGTGTAGCTGATGATGTTGAACGGCACGTCCATGGCGTTCTGCTGGCCCAGCATCCCCATGCGCCCGCCGTTCGCCATCTGCCCGTCAAGGAAGGCCGGTACCAACTGGTCGCCACCGGGTTTGAAATCGCTGGCTGGCGCAGCCTGGACAACGAGGGTGTCCTCTTTTTTATCGTCCGCCGCGAAGGCGGAATGCGTCACCGCGCCAACGGCGAGCGCCAACAGCGTGTTGTTTATTTTGGTGTTGTTCATCGTTAACTCATTTAAACGTGCGCGCAAAAATGACCCGTTGTCGGGCCTTAGAATGTGTTTATTGAAATACAAATGAGAACTATACGCATTATACATGCATTAGCAAGTGTAACCGCGTTCATGAGGAGGTTTGGCGAGAAATGAGGGGAACAACCACCCCATTGCGGGGGTGGCTGCAATGACGTTATTTTTTCTTGTAGATATTGGCCGTACCGTGAATTTTATTGTTGGTGTTCCCTGACGTGAGCACCAGGACATCTGCGCCTTTCTTATCGGCTTTCTCAATCAGTTCTTTTTTTGCATCATCAACCGATACCTCATTCGAGGTACTTACCGTACCGATTTTTTGATACTGAGACGCAACTTTCTTGAACTCATTTTTTGTCAGCAACTGAGCAGCAAAAGCATTGGTCGTAAACAGTAACGCCGTTCCCAACAAAATAGCAGTCGTCTTTTTCATAACCTTTTTTCCTTGAGATTAATCAGCAACTACGAAAAACCTCACGCATTGTGGTGAGGTTTTATGAGCATGGTAGAGAATCTCAGGAAATGCCATACGTTCGGGAAAATTCTTTTATAACAACCCGTTGCATGAAATTACTAACGAATATTAAGAATAGTCGAATACCCGCGCGGTGCCAGCAATATCAATGCGTACCGCCGTGCCCGGGTTCCATCCTGGCTGGCTGACGGTCTTCACAATCACGGGCTGTTGCTGCCCGGCTAATCCGAGGGTGAGCGTCGATAGCTGTCCGGTGAAGTCCACATCAAGAATCGAGATCGGGCTTTCATGTGAGGCACATGCCGTCACGCGTAATTGTTCAGGGCGCATCATCACCCTGCCCTGTCCTGTCGCATGCGCGTTGTCCGTCGGCACTTCACCCAGCGCGCACACGGCATACCCGGCAGCGAGCTGAGCTGGCAGGATCACGGCGTCGCCAAGAAACAGCGCAGTCTCTTCGTCAACGGGACGGGTGTAAACCTCATAAGGCGTACCGACCTGTGTGAAGCGTCCGGAGCGCATCACGGCAACCTGCGTGGCAAAGGACAACGCTTCGTTCTGATCGTGGGTGACCAGAATCGAAGCCACGCCCGCTTCGGCCAGCAGATCGGCCGTTGCCTTACGCGTCATGGCGCGCAGGCCGGTATCCAGCGCCGAGAACGGTTCATCCAGCAGCATCAGTGAAGGACGCTGGGCCAGCGCACGGGCAAGCGCCACGCGCTGCTGCTGCCCGCCGGAAATCTCGTGAGGCCAGTGCGTTGCCAGTTGCCTGTCCAGAGACACCATTTCCATCAGCGCCTCAACGCGCTGGCGTTTCTCGTGGCGGGTGCCGTCCAGCCCCCAGGCAATGTTGTCTGCCACGTTGAGGTGCGGGAACAGCGCCCCCTCCTGAGGTACAAAACCGATCCCGCGCTGGTGGGCAGGGACAAAACGGTTTTCATCAAACAGCGTTCTCCCCTGCATGACAATACGCCCGGTGTCAGGCGTTTCGAAACCGGCAAGAATACGCAGCAGCGTGGTTTTCCCCGACCCGGACGGCCCGACAATCGCCGTCCTGCTCCCCAGCGCAACGCTCAGGTTTAAGCTGTCGAGCACCTGCACATCAGCAAACGATTTAGAAATGGCGGTTAATTCAAGCATGTCATAGCCCTGCAATTTTTTTCGACTGCATATAGAGAATGGCGGTCAGCGGGAGTGAAATCAGGATCATCAGCATCGCGTAAGGCGCGGCGGCCACATAGTCAATTTCACTGGTCAGCGCCCAGAATCCGGTAGAGAGCGTGCGCGTGCCCAGCGGAGAGAGCAACAGCGTGGCGGTCAACTCGTTGCTGACGCCGAGGAAAACCAGCGCGGCACCCGCCGCCGCACCCGGTGCGGCCAGCCGCATCGTGACGCTCCAGAGCGCCTTCGCGGGCGTGCTACCCAGGCTGCGCGCCACGTTTTCCAGCTCGACCGGTGCCTGCGCAATCCCCGCCCGAAGGTTGATGAGCGCTCGGGGCATAAACATCAGCAGGTAGGCCAGGAACAGGGTAATTTCCGTCTGGTAAATGGGGCGGGCGTAATGAATGGTGACGGTGACCAGCGCCAGCGCCGTGACAATGCCCGGCAGTGAACTGGTGATATAGATGCACCCTTCCAGCATCCGGAAGATACGGTGCGGATAGCGGATACCGAGCCACGCGATGGGGATCACGCACGCCGTTGTCAGGAGCGCACCGCCCACGCCGAGCATCAGCGTCTGGCGCAGGGAGTGCCAGAGATCGGGACTCATCCAGTTTTGCACGCCGCCGAGCCAAATCCAGCGGCACAGGACAATCAACGGCACGCCCAGCGCCAGCACGATCAGCACGATGAAAAACAGCTGGCCCAGCGCGGCAGCCGCAGGCTTCAGCGGCAAGCGTTTTTGCTCGCGCGCGGCCCCGGCGCCAATGCGCGCGTAGCGTGCTTTTCCGCGCGTTACGCCTTCCAGCACCAGAATAGCCAGACAGCATAAGGCCAGCACGCCCGCCAGCATGTTCGCCGCCGGGCCGCTGAAGGTAGACTGGAACTGGTCATAGATTGCCGTGGTGAAGGTATCAAAGCGGATCATCACGTACAGGCCATATTCCGCCAGCAGATGCAGCGCCACCAGCAGCGCGCCGCCGCAGATAGCCAGCTTGAGCTGAGGCAGCACCACGCGGAAAAAGACCCGCCAGGGCGGCGTGCCGAGCGACGCGGCGACATCTTCAAGCGTCGGGTCAAGACGACGCAGCACCGCCGCAACCGGCATATAGATAAACGGATAGTAGGCCAGAACGGAGAGGAACACGCCCGCGGAGAGCCCATGCATGGACGGGACAACGCTCACCCAGGCATAGCTTTGCACAAACGCGGGGATCGCCAGCGGGGCGACCGCCAGTGCAGACCAGATCCCTCGACCGGCAAGCTGTGTGCGCTCGGTGAGCCAGGCTATCGCCACGCCCGTCACGATACACAGCGGAACCGCTAAAGCCGTCAGCCACAGCGTGTTGCTGAGTAGCTCAGCAACACGCGGGCGAAATACCAGCGCCTTAATGGTTTCCCATCCGGTCTCAATGCCAATGGCAATGATAAAACCCAAAGGCAGAAGCGCCATTAATGAAAACAACACAGCTAACGCAACCATCGGCAGTGCAGGACGCCTGCGGGCAGGCTCCTGCACTCTGTTTTTTCCGATGTCGAGACTCAGACCAGACATAAGACGTTCACTTCACTCTCAGGATCACAGCAGACCGGCTTGCGTCATCAGCTCGATAACTTTTTTACTGTTGAGCGTTGAAGGTTCAACTTTCGGTGCATCAAGATCTTTCAGCGGGACCAGTTTCGGGTTTGAGGCCGCGTTTACGCCCACAGCGTATTCAAAGGCGTTGTTGGTACGCAGACTCTCCTGACCTTCTTTGCCGGTAATGTATTTGATGAAGGCCTGCGCCTGCGCTTTGTGCTTGCTGGACGCCAGCACGCCACCGCCAGAGAGGCTCACAAACGCGCCCGGATCCTGGTGTTTGAAGTAGTAGAGCTGAGTGTTTTTGCTGTTTTCACCGGTTTTGGACTGATCGACAAAGCGGTAGTAGTGATAAATCACGCCGCCATCAATCTGGCCGGCATTGACGGCTTTCATCACCGTGCTGTTGCCTTTATAGGCAACGAAATTAGCTTTCATCGCCTTAAGCCATTCCAGAGTGGCCTTTTCGCCTTTCAGAGCCAGCATCGCGCTCACGATGGCCTGGAAATCCGCGCCTGACGGTGATGCCGCCCAGCGGCCTTTCCACTCGGGTTTCGCCAGATCCATCAGAGACTTAGGCAGCTGCTGCTCGTTCAGTTTTGCCGGGTTATAGACGAATACCGTGCTGCGGGCGGCAATGCCGATCCAGCGACCATGCGCCGGACGATACTCTGCCGGTACCTGCTTCAGGGTGTCTGCATCCAGCGGCGCAAACAGGTTAGCGTTATCCACCAGCACCATGGACGGCGAGTTTTCCGTCAGGAATACGTCGGCCGGCGATGCGCTGCCTTCCTGAACCAGCTGGTTACCCAGCTCGCTGTCATCACCATTACGCAAAGTCACTTTAATGCCGGTTTCTTTGGTAAAACCGTCAACCCACGACTTCACCAGGTTTTCATGCTGCGCGTTATACACAACGATACCTTCGTTGTTATCGGCGGCAACTGATTGTGTGGAAAGGAAAAGGGATGACGACAACAAGGCAAGCGAGAAGCAGGACAGCAGGCGAGAATTCATGAACATATCCTTAATAGACCAACGGGAGTAACCACTCATAGCTTTGTGGGACAGGATTAAAGCACACAACAACGCTAATGATAATTAGTATCAATCCAGTTTACGCGTAAAAGTGTAAAATTTCATTATTGCGTGGTTTGAAATGATAAAAATCCAGATGGGAAAGATAGTTCAATTCAAAATTAAGAAAACCTTAAGACTGAACGGAAGAAGAATTCATTAGCCTTCTATTTATTATTGCGACATTTAATGCACAGATGAACAACTCTCCCGCCAGAGAGGCGGGAGAATGTAATGCAGTTTGTTATTTATCGATTAAATTAAAATCACCCTGGTTATATCTTTGCCCCTGGATATTGTCAGGTGTAAAGACATGGTCAACGAACTTAATATCAGAATCGGAAAGATTCAGGCTGACCGCCCCCGCATTATCCTGCAAATGCGCTATTTTTCGAGCCCCGGGAATAGGAACAATGTCATCTCCTTTACTCATCACCCATGCGAGGGCCAGCTGCGCGAGGGAACAGCGGTATTTATCCGCGACATCCTGTAGCTGGCCGAGCAGCTGTTGGTTTTTCTGCATCGCTGCTTTCTGGAAGCGGGGCAGGTTCCGCCGGAAATCATCCTCGCCAAAGCCGGAGCTGTCGGTGATTTTCCCGGTTAAAAATCCGCGACCCAGCGGACTGTAGGGCACAAACCCAACGCCCAGCTCGCGGCAAGCGTTGAGAATGCTTTCCTCCGGCTCGCGAGTCCAGAGCGAATATTCCGTTTGCACGGCGGTAATCGGATAAACTTTGCAGGCCCGGCGTAACGTGTCGGCTGAGACTTCTGAAAGCCCGATATGGCGAACTTTCCCTTCCTTGATTAAATCAGCCATTGTTCCCACAACGTCTTCAACAGGTACAGACGGGTCGACGCGGTGCTGATAAAGCAGATCGATAGTCTCGATATTGAGACGTTTAAGTGAACCTTCTACCGCTTCACGAATATGTTCAGGGCGGCTGTCAACACCAGCCATACGTTCAAGACCATGTCCGGAGGGAAGGATGCGAAAACCAAATTTTGTCGCAATCTGTACCTTGTCGCGAATGCCTTTAATCGCCTTCCCGACCAGGACTTCATTATCATAGGGGCCATAGACTTCCGCGGAATCAAGGAAGGTAACGCCCAAATCGACCGCAGCGTGAATGGTATTGATCGCCTCCGATTCTTCGGCACCACCATAGGCAAAACTCATCCCCATACAACCCAACCCCAGTGCTGACACCTGGAATTTATCTTTCCCCAGATAACGTGATTTCATCTTATATTCCTGTTTTGATAAATGACAGGAAATATATACTTTCATTCTTAACGCATAACAATTAGTATATTTTTAATGCAGTATTTTATGAGAATTAACAATGAAAAATGCACCAGAATTACAACATATAGAAATATTACTTCTTATTGTAAAACACGGGAGTTTTCGTCAGGCCGCAAAAGAATTAAATGTTTCAGCGCCGACGTTAACTGTCGCCATAAATAATCTTGAAGAAAAACTTGGGGTTAGACTTTTGAATCGCTCCACCCGAAGCTTGTCTTTGACGGCCGTCGGTAAAGCGTTTCTTGATGACGTGATGCCCGTCCTGAATGACTACAGACGCGTCATTGATAATCTCAATGACCACAAAGAAAAGCCAGAAGGCGTCATCAAAGTCAACTTACCCCGGATCGTGGTTGATCTCTTTTTTCAAAGCCATTTCGTTACGTTCAAAAATGATTACCCGGGTATTAAATTAGAGTTGTTCACCACTGACAGAAAAATCAATATTATCGACTCAGGTTTCGATGCCGGAATACGTTATACACAAGATGTTCCTAAAGATATGGTTGCCATTCCTTTTGGTGGCAAGATGGCTCTTATTCCCGTTGCCAGCCCCGATTTTCTGAAGAAATCAGGCACGCCTGACTCACCAAAAGATCTGGTCAATTTCAGGTGTATAAATCGCTGTTTTCCTGATGGAAAGCTGTATCGCTGGGAGTTTATGGATCCACAAGGGGAAACAATGGAGGTATCTGTTAATGGCGATCTGGTTGTCGATTCAGACGCGGCAATGATCCAGGCTGCTGAATATGGGTTAGGGATTGCGTTTGTTTATGAGAATTTGGTTGAGGATAAAATTAGCGAAAACAATCTTGTCCGTTTGCTACCTGATTATACCTATCCCGCTGATAATTTTTGTGTTTACTACCCGAGCCGAAAACATCTGCCAGCACCGCTGAGAACCTTCATAGCGTGGGTGATGTCGATGAATAAAGACGTGCGTTGAGAGGAAATGGCACGCCCTGTAGGATTCGAACCTACGACCTACGGCTTAGAAGGCCGTTGCTCTATCCAACTGAGCTAAGGGCGCACTGAGAAGCGTGTGCTTCGCGGTGGTGAAACGCGAAGAATTATACGGTCAATGGCAGGTGAGTCAATGCCTTTTCCGCTTTCCTGGGCAATTACCGCTAGCCGATTGTAAATACGGCTATTTTCTCAACATTTCTCCCTGTTTCACCGTAAAATTTAGCGCTGCGAAAAGGCCTAGTTGCATTTAAGTAACGCCTGCTGTTTTCCTGAACGTCAGCTCGTCACACTAGAGTCAGGTATCCCGGCCGCCTGGAGGCTGACAGACAACAGGACAATGGAGTGACAGCGCAAAACCTGATCGATACGCCCCCCCGGTTACAGTACCTTTCTCAGGACATCGTCGGCATTAAGCTTGAGCCTATCGTCGCCCTCACCTCCTTGCGCCAGGTTGGCGTGGAGGTCCTTAGCGTTCTGTCCGACACCCGCCACAGCGAGGACTTTTTTTGCGATCGGTCCGCTGAGTGGTCGATAACCCTGCTTGAAGCGCAGCTTGCCACGCTAAAAAATACGCCGCACGGACATAACCTTTTTATTAATCTGCCGATAACCGTCCTGACGGAGCCTGCGTCTTTTCAGCGACTTATCAGGTTACCTGGCGTGCAGCTCAATATTGAGATTGTCGACCTCGCGTCCTTTTTGGCGCTAACCGTCGCACAGAAGCAGCATGTGGTTCAGAATCTGCAGCAACTTAGCAGACAGGGACACGCTATCTGGCTGGATGACGTGGACGACGTCTTAGTGCAGTCGTTTTTATCCTGTCGACTCCCGTTAAGCGGCGTCAAAATAGATAAGGAAGCATTCTGGCGTTTACGCGACACCCCTGCGCTGAGGCAACTGGTTTCCCTTTGCTTTCAGCTGGCCGGGAAAGTGCTTATTGAAGGTATTGAGACTGAACGCGATCGTACCTGGGCACTGCAGGCAGGCGCAGACCTCGGCCAGGGATATTACTGGCCGTCCTGGACATGGCCGGAGGATTAAAACGCCATTTCCAGGAGGGAGACCATGCGAATGACAGTGCGCCGTTACCGGCGGCGGCGTACAGGAAGTGATGCACTGGGATTTACGCGCTCACCTTTTGCTCCCCCCTTTTTCGACCGACTCGAATTTTTGAGCCAGTCCATCAGCCAGCCCCGCAAAACAGACGCCCCTTTTATCCTTCTGGTGACGGAGGATCACTACCTGCGCACCGGCTTTCTCAACGGGCAGTTTCCTCTGAGCAGCTGCTGCGACTACGCCACGCTGGACGACGCCCTTATCGCGCAGACACAGTGGCCCTCCGCCCGTCTGGTCGTGGATATAGAAAGCCGGTCCACGGGGCTGCTGGAGAAACTGGATCAATTGAGAAGGCATAGCCTGTTTCCTCCGTTCCTGACGCCCTGGCTGTTAGTCCGGGCCGATAATTACGACACCCGCCTCTTCTGCAAAGCGGCAGGTCCCTTTCATGTGCTCGAACGTCAACTGAACGCCGCCGCGCTCCAGCACAGCCTGCTGGATACCCGCCCCCCGCAGGGGTCCGACAAAGACTGGTTCTCGCGCAATGAATGGCCCATCCTGCAGGAGCTCTCACGGGGCAAGACGCTGCGTCAGATTGCCCTGATGCAGAATCGCCCCTATAGCCGCATTATCTATCGTCTCAGCTGCATCCTGCTGAAGCTGGGGCTGAGCCATCGCCAGGAATTGCTTCATCTTCTTAATAACCTCTCAGACTGCACGTTTTCACTCACGTCCTAACCCCTTATTTCCTAAAGCGGTTTAGGAATTTACTTACCAACTGCGTTACATAAATGTTAATTTTTAACAATAAAATCGAATTTATAACTATTCCTAATTTATGGGCGTAAACCTTGTGAAATGCCATAAATTGAATGAACGGCAGCACTTTCCTCCATCCGTTAAGCGAATGCAGATAGCGTTAACAAGATGATAATGATGTAAAAACAAGCAGCTTAGCGACAACGTCCAGGAGTAAAAAGCGAAGCGGGTAGCATGTTCTCCTGCGGACCTGGCGCCGTTATCGTGGTCAACGCAAGCACTTTCGGATGAAGGTCTACCGGCCTGCGAGGGCAATTTTTAACCTCCGCGTCGCGGGTTCGCCCCCAGAAATGATGTCTATTTTTGTTAACAATTGATCAACATACAGAGATATCTGTTATTTTTTGTTATTACATAAAGATGAAAATATGCGGTAAATGAGATAATAGGATATTTCCGCTAATTTTAAAAAAATAGTGATTCAGATCCAGAAGATAATACAAACCCATACGCGGATATTAATTTACAGGGTTTTCGGAAAAAACTTACCCTGTATAATAAGATGCGTACCAAATTTGAATAAGAAAAACCTTTTTGCCAACACCAGCCTAATGAGATGACCGCGCTGAGGCATAGTTCTTTTCATTACGTAAACAAGGATGCTTTCGCTCTTTCCAGGGAAATACTACGGTATAGGGATCTGCACATTATATCCTTCCGGCATTTCGAGAGTTTTACCAAACTCTGCATAACGCTTTTAACAATCTGAGGCATTAAAAATGAAACCGGCATCCGTTATCATTATGGACGAACATCCTATCGTCAGAATGTCGATAGAAGTCCTGCTACAGAAAAATAAGAATATCGCAGTCAAGCTCAAGTCTGGCGATAGCCATGAAGTCCTTGACTGTATCCGCAATCACCCTATCGATCTGGTGATCCTTGACATTGAACTCACGGGCACGGATGCTTTCGCTTTACTTAAGAGAATCAGAAACTTAAACAAAGAGATTAAGGTTCTGTTCCTCTCGTCTAAATCAGAGCTATTTTACGCGGGTCGCGCCATTCGCGCCGGGGCAAATGGCTTCGTCAGCAAACGGAAAGATTTGGGTGAGATCTACAACGCCGTAGAAATGATCCTGATGGGCTATTCCTTTTTCCCGTCGGAAACGCTGAACTTTATAAACCACCTGGGTTCAGGGAAAGGGATGGCAGTAGATATGCCATTATCGAATCGTGAGGTCACGGTATTACGGTATCTGGCGAATGGATTATCCAATAAGGAAATTGCTGAACAGCTACTATTAAGCAACAAAACTATTAGCGCGCATAAATCCAATATTTATTCCAAGCTGGGTGTGCAAAGCATCGTAGAATTAATTGATTACGCCAAAGCGCACGAACTGCTTTAACCTGAATTCACTCCCTGCAGCTTATCTGAGCTGCAGGGAGTGCGGTCAGTGCTAATTATAGTTAATCATAAAGGTGGCATCCGCATCGGCTCGTCCGGGCTGAGGATTATCTGCGGTGGCAATATAATTGGCATAAAACGACAATGTAGCATTCCCCTGCGCATCAACTGACACCGGCTGGCTGGCCTGCTGGAGAGCCAGACGCGTTTTATCCGCATCCCTGATCTCTACCGCGACGTGACTTGCTGTACTGGCGTCATTGAGTGCCAGCAAACCGTTATTGCTCCCGTCAGCTTTACCCGAAAACGTAATGGACGCCGCGCCCGGCGGGCAGCCGGTCAGCTTCAGCGTAAACGGCATGGGCTGCGTGCGGCTCCCGGTGGTGCTGAGCTGTTTCGTGGGCCAGGTGCCCAGCGTGACGGTCTTGTCGCTGTCGCTGCCCTCGGCAACGCAGGTAAAATCAACGATATTGCCGTAGAGCCGAATGTTAATCTCGCCCAACGCGGTGTCCGCCTGAGCCTGTGTGCAAAGCGCAAAAAGCGCTACGGTGATAAAACGGATCCCGTTTCGCATATTGGCTCCTTAGTCGTAATCCACGCGCAAATACCCGCGCGAGGTGAAACGCCCTTCCGCTGGCTTATTGCCCGTCACGCTCACCGGCCAGACCCGGATCCCCACCTGCGCCTGCGCGCTGTCGTCAAGGCGGAACGGAATTTTGCTTGTCAGGTTGTTAGGCGTGAGCGGCGCTCCGCTCTCGTTGGCAATGATGAACCCTACATCCGGGTTATCCGACACCAGCACATTATCAGAGACTTTTTCCGCCTCGACGCGCATCGTCAGCATGGCGTTTGCCTCCACGTTGGTGCATTTGATCGCAATGGTTTTGCTTTGCGATGAGACACCCTCCGGCTTGTTACCCACGCCCGCCTTGCTGAACAAAGAGGCGCCAATGTCACCGAAATCAAACTCCACCACGTTACCAGCATTAATGGCGCAGCTTTGCGGCACCTGAATGGTTCCGCTGTAGCTAATGGTATAGACCGGCGTGGTTAGCGGATCGGAGGAGGTAGTGGTGACGTAGACGCGGAACATGGTGGCGCGCGGGATCACCACCATGTTGATAAAACGCCGGGTCACCTTAAGGCGGAAGACAAGGCTGGAGTCCTGAACGCCAAACGGTTTGTTTTTGGAGACGTTAGGATGACTCCCCATCTGGATATAGCTTTTTGGCGGGTAAAACACGCCAGCGTAGCTGTCCGTGATTTTCATGGCCCCGTCCAGATAGTCGTTCAGCTTCAGATACTGGTAGCCATCGCTGGTCCCGGTGATTGGATAATCCGTCACATAGCTGCGCTTGGTGGTGTTCCCGGTCGTGCCCTTCGGGCAGACGGCATTCACCCCTACCCACTGCGATTTTTCGCTGAGCGTTACGACCTGTCCAATCTGGTTATTCGAGCTATTGAATTTATCCGTCAGGTCGTAATGCACCTCCGTCGGCACGCCTTTCTCATTGACGCACACGGTAGCGAATGCGTTTGTCGCGGGCAGTAACGCCAGCAGCGACAAGGCAAAGATTTGGGTTTTAATCACAGCTGATCCCCTTAAGTGTGATTGCCTGTTGCAGGCTCTGTTCAGACAAGCTGTAAGGTGCGCGACACTGGGACTGCGCCCCGTCGCCCCACTGGATCAGCAGTTCGCCTTCCAGCGGCAGCCCACTCAGGTAAATTTGCCCATCATCCCCCACCATGCTGGTGACACCGCTCCGGGTCTCACGGACCACCGCGCCGAACGGCACGGGCTGGTTACCGCGCATCACCGTCAGCAAAGCGCGCACGCCAATGCGGGTATCAAAGCTGGCGCGCACCAGCGCGCCTTTCGTCGGCACCACGCTGCTCACGTTGTTTTCGATATCGGTGTTGTTGCTCATGGTGTTGGTATCCAGCGCCACGCGGTTGTAGCGATAGACGGTGGCATACGGCATCACCGCGTAGCCTCGCCAGTCGGTTTTCACCCCGGTCTGGTTTTCAATGCTGACGCCTGATGCTCCCGGCGCTTTGATCAGCACGTTGGTGTCGCCCAGCGGCTGGCTGAAGGTCACGCCGTCGGCGTGTCCGACCACCCCGCCGGAGAGCTGCCAGTTGAGATCGTGCTGATCGTCGCTGTAGTTGTAGCCCACGCCCAATGTGCCGTAGGTCGCCTGCCAGTTGGCGCTGGCGCTTCCGCTTGCGCCGTTGGTGCTGGTGTGTCCCTGGGTCACGCTGTAGTTCAGGTTGCGGTCCTCCAGCAGCGTTCCGCTGACGCCGGTTTGCCAGCTTGTGTCGCCATCGCTGTTTCGACTGGCGGATGCCGTAGCGTAGGCGCGGTCAATCGCGCTGTCCCGGCGATAGCCCTGACGGGTAAAGAGGCTGAACGGCACGGAGACGTTAAATGACGCGATCCGATCGGTGCCGTCTATCCCAACGGATTTGTTCCACGACCACGAAACGGAGTAGTTGATTCCCTTCACGCCGCCCGCATAGCCCAACTGGTACCAGAGGTTCGTCTCATCGGTTCCCCAGTAGGTCTGCTCGCTACCGGAGATATAGACCGAGCCGTAGTCCCCCAGCGACTGAGATACGTTGAGCTGGAAGCGGCCTTTTTTATTCCACGTCAGGTTGTGATAACTCTGCACGTCTGGCACATCGTTATCGTTCTGGCTATCGGCATACTGATAGCCTTCCATTGAGCGCCAGGCGACATCGTCGAGGGTGTAAAAGCCTTTTGTGGAGTAGCGGTAGCCCAGCAGCTGGAAGTTGGTGCCGAAGCCGTTAAGGGATTTCGCATAGAGGAAGCGCAGAGACTGCCCTTCATGCTTGCTGTCGTCCGCAAGCTGGCTGCGGGCGTGGGTGATATCGAGCGAGACCGCGCCCCAGTCACCCAGGTTTTTTCCGGCCCCGACGGCCACCGCGGTATAGCGTGACGCCAGCTGTGTCCCGCCGTAGAGCGTGTAACCGTTGGCAAGACCGGTAATCAGGGTGCCCTGGGTGAAGAACGGCGTATCCTGATCGCTGTTACCGCTGCGGTAATCCCCCGCGACGAGGTCGTACTTCCAGCGCCCTTCACGCTGCAGAAGCGGCACGGTGGAGTACGGCACGGTATAGCGCTGCTGGGTGCCGTCTTTCTCTTCGACCGTGACCTCCAGGTCACCGCTTGAGGAGGTCGGGTTAAGATCGGTAATGGCAAATGCGCCCGGCTGGACATAGCTTTGATAGATAACGTAGCCATTCTGGCGAACCACCACTTTGGCGGGCGTACGGGCGATCCCGCGCACGGTCGGCGCGTAGCCCTGCAGGCTGTCCGGGTACATGCTGTCAGACGAGAAGAGCCGCCCGCCGCGGAACCCCATGCTGTCGAAAACGTCATTCCCGGTATTGCTGTCGCCCAGCACCAGTTCGCTTTTCAGCGGGATAACGGTGCGCTGCGCCCAGGTGCCAATATTCTGCCACTCGCTGTGCCGCTGCCCGTTATTCTGCGTGTACCGCCATGCGCCGTTGTTACGTAAACGCCAGGCGCCATAGTTCAACCCGCTTTGCAGGTTCAGATAATAGCTGTCGTCTTCGCTTCCCCGGTTACCGGTGAAGCTGTAGTTCACCAGCGCGGCGGGAATGCCTTCATCCCACTGTTCGGGCGGAATATACCCCCGGGCGCTGTTCTGCAACGCCACCTGCGGCAGGCTGACGTCCAGACGCTGTGAGGCAAAGTTGAATACCGTTTCGCTGCCGGGTATGGCCGTAGCCAGCGGAACGCAGGTCTCGCCCTGCACCTTAGCCAGCTCGGGAAACGCCGCGACGTTAACGCCAAAGCGATCGAGCATCGCGCGCGTAATGCAGGCCGATAAACCGCCCGCCACCGGTGGCGTATTCTCGGCCTGCTCAAAACGCACGTCCTGGGTACCGATAAACTCATCGTTGCGCCAGATATCCACGCGATAAACGCCGGGTGCCTGCTGGTGTCCTTGTTCAAAACGCGACAAATCCGCCACGCTGGCGGTGTCGTCGGACAAAAAGGCCGGGTTGAAATAGCTTTCGCTCCAGCCAGCCTGCGGCCAGAGCGCAGCCATCAGCGCCAGCGCAACCGGGCAGTAACGTCTCTGGTGGTTTTTCATCGCCCTGACTCTGCTCACAGGTTGACGCTACGCGCCGGGGTGATGGCACCGTAGTCATTCACGCTCTGCCAGGAAAGCGTACCGCTGGCACCGGCTGGCAGCACCTGCTGAGCCGAGCTTTTCGGCGCAACCATCAGGTTATCCAGCTGCTGCCCGCCCAGCTTCAGATTGACGAGGGTGATGTAATACGGGGACGCGTTGCTAACTTTGAGGTGGTTACCCGCGCGCTCAAACCGCAGCTGGGAAAGCGCCTCTTCCGGCTGCATCGCAAGGTTGTTAGGGCGTACAAACAGCTTGATGCGCGAGAGGATCGCCAGCTGCAGCACGTTATTGTTTTCCGTTTTCGCTTTGTTCACTGACGGGATCGCCTTCACGTTCATGTAAAACAGCGATTCGCGGTCGGCAGGCAGCGCCGGCCCGGCGTAAATAATGCGCAGCGTGTTTTCACTGTTCGGCTCGCTAACAAACAGGGGCGGCGTGACGGCAAAGGTTTTTTCTTTTTGCCCGTTCGCATTTTCGATCCACGCGTTAATTAAATAGCGTTCCTGTTTGTTGCTGTTGGTGATCGCCAGCGACGTTTGCTTCGCCTCTGCGGGATAAATAACACGCGTGGCCCCCAGCGCAATACCGCCGGATGCATTTGCGCAGGCAGAAATCATCATCAAAATAAACGATAAAAAAAGTCCTGGTTTAATTAGGGTATTCATCACAACCGTACCTTTAATAATGTGTTCGCAGGTGTTATGGATAAATCAACGTAAACCAGACATCCGACTGAATTTTGCCTGGCTCGAGATGTTCGGAAATAGCCCGATAGCGAGCGCTAAAATGGAACGCGAGCTCGCGGGTTTCGATCGGCAGCCAACTGATGGCCGTGGCGTTTGGGATAATCTGACGCTGCTGTTCGTCAAAGAGCGCCAGCCCGACGCCGCTGCTGACAGGTGTTTCACCCGGCCGCGATGTCGCCAGAAAGACCTGCGGATCCTCTGCGGGTGTGACGCCCTGAAACTGGATCCCCACGGTGCGCGAAACATCCACGCTGCAGTCCAGCAGCCGCACGGTGAAAGGCACATTCACCGTGGAAAAACTGCCCACGCCGGAAAATGAATTGGTTCGGTACTGCCCCATGTCGATGCGCATATTCTGGCTGTCGGGCGCCACGGCGCAGCCGCCGTTCACCAGTTCACCCCGAAGATGAACCTTGCCACCTTCGATCACCACGGTATGCGCCGATGCCGGGCAAGCCATCGCAAGGGTTAACAGCAGTAGTGTTCCAGTCCTTGTCATCCTTCGTTCCTGGCAATAGCGTATGACGGGCCTCGTCCCTGAGGCCTGAACATCCCTGTGCGGAGGAATTACTCGTATTTCATTACGAAGGTGGCGTCAGCGTTCGCCTGGCCCGGCTCGGTGGTGGCAGCCGTTGATTTATAACGCGCGGTGAACTTCAGGGTGTTGGTCCCTTCGATCAGCGTCTGCGCAGCAGAGAAGGTCGCGCCGTCTGGGGTCAGAACGCTGGATTTGCTGTCGAGGATCTCGATACCCACGCCTTTCGCGGTGTTGTCGTTGTTACCGGAGGTCACGGCCAGCAGGGTTTTGTCGGTTGGGTCGATCTGACCGGTGAACGCAACAGCTGCAGTTTTGGCAACCAGCGGATCGCAATCATTCAGTTCAATGTTGAATGGAATATTAGAGGTGGTGTCGCCCACTTTAGTAAATTTCGCGGTGCGATACTGACCCAGATTAACGGTCTGCTCGGAAGAATCCGTATTTACTGAACAAGCGGCATTAACCAGCTCACCTTTAAAATGTACGTTACCGCCATTTACGGAAACCGGCGCAGCAGGATCTGCTGCATTTGCGGCACCCGCAACCAGGGCCAAAGTTGCAATAACAGTAGAAGCAATGTTGCTGAGTTTCATGTCTATTCCTTTAAAATGTAAATAACCCTTCCCGCGAATAATCGGGAATAAGAAATACGTTCAATTGAGTAATTGAAAGCTTATTTCGGAGGAGACAAAGTAGCTCAGGAGGCGATTTTTAAATATGTCAAAACGCTGCCATTTCGCCAGGTCACATCCTAATCCCGCCTAAGAAATTGACCATCCCTTAAGAAGGGTTTTTGCGTCTTGCTGATAAAAACGCGTAAAGGGTGACTGACAGCGAGGCTCGCTTCTGACAAAATACACGCATCCCCCCTTTCGAACGTTACAGACGGAATCTTCTCTCTGATGGCAGCAAAGATTATTGACGGTAAAACGATTGCGCAGCAGGTGCGCTCTGAGGTCGCGGAAAAAGTGAAGGCGCGTAAAGCCGCCGGAAAACGCGCCCCCGGGCTGGCCGTTGTGCTGGTTGGCAGCAACCCGGCATCGCAGATTTATGTCGGCAGCAAGCGCAAAGCGTGTGAAGAGGTCGGCTTCGTCTCCCGCTCTTACGATTTGCCGGAAACCACCAGCGAAGCAGAACTGCTGGAACTTATTGACACTCTGAATGCCGATAAAGAGATCGACGGCATTCTGGTTCAGTTGCCGCTGCCAGCAGGTATCGACAACGTGAAGGTGCTGGAGCGTATCGCACCGGATAAAGACGTGGACGGTTTCCATCCGTACAACGTTGGCCGCCTGTGCCAGCGTGCGCCGCGTCTGCGCCCGTGCACGCCGCGCGGCATTGTGACGCTGCTGGAGCGTTATAACATCGACACCTACGGCCTGAACGCCGTGGTGATTGGTGCCTCTAACATCGTGGGCCGTCCGATGAGCATGGAGCTGCTGCTGGCCGGCTGCACCACCACCGTGACCCACCGCTTCACCAAGAACCTGCGTCACCACGTCGAAAATGCCGATCTGCTGATCGTCGCGGTCGGTAAGCCGGGCTTTATTCCGGGCGAGTGGATTAAAGAGGGTGCAATCGTCGTGGACGTCGGGATTAACCGTCTGGAAAACGGCAAAGTGGTTGGCGACGTGGTGTATGAAGATGCCGCCGCGCGCGCCTCTTACATTACCCCCGTACCGGGCGGCGTAGGTCCAATGACCGTCGCAACGCTGATTCAGAATACTTTGCAGGCATGCGAAGAATATCACGACGTAGAGGACGCGTAAGATGGCGACTTTTTCATTAGGTAAACACCCGCACGTTGAGCTGTGCGATCTGCTCAAGCTGGAAGGCTGGAGCGAAAGCGGCGCGCAGGCGAAAATCGTTATCGCCGACGGGCGGGTGAAAGTCGACGGCGTGGTAGAAACGCGCAAGCGCTGCAAGATTGTCGCGGGCCAGACCGTGAGCTTTGAAGGACAGAGCGTAACCGTGACGGCCTGAGCCCTTTGATGCCCGGTGGCGCTGCGCTTACCGGGCCTACGTACGGTCTCCGTTTGTAGGCCGGGTAAGGCGAAGCCGCCACCCGGCAATTTCTCTCACTATCCCCTCACACCCATCACGGTTATTTATCGATCAACTTCAAATAATCACTATTTCATCTGTTGAAACGTGAAAATTCAGTTGCGCGTTTTTCACTCTTTGCCCACGATAAGTAGAACGTTCTACTAAAACGTTCTACTTACAATAACAGCGCCAAAAAAAGCGCTACTCGGGGGAAATCAGCATGAGTCTGATATCAGGGTTTGTTAAATCGCTGTCTAAGTTATCGATGATTGGTCGCGCCTTAATGCTGCCAATTTCACTGCTTCCCGCTGCGGGCCTGCTGCTGGCCTTCGGCGATAAGTTCCATCTGCCGCTGATGATGAACGCGGGCGGGGTTATTTTTGATAACCTGCCAATGCTGTTTGCCATTGGCTCCGCTGTGGGTCTGGCGTCAGAATCCGGCATCGCGGCGCTGTCTGCGGCCGTTTCGGTGTTTGTCACCAATATCACCATCAGCACCGTGCTGAGCATCACGCCGGAAATGGCCTCCCAGGGCGGGAAATACGCCATGGTGGTGGGCATTCCGACGCTGCAGATGGGCGTCTTCGGCGGCCTGATCTGCGGTATTCTCGCGGCCTGGTGCTATAACCGCTTCCACACCATGCAGCTGCCGGAGTTCCTGGGCTTCTTTTCCGGCAAGCGCTTCGTGGCGATTGCAACGGCGTTCCTCTCGTTCCTGATGGGGCTGCTGCTGCCGTACGTCTGGCAGCATATCCAGGCCGGTATCGACGCGCTCTCCGTGGTGGTGAACGGCGATAATCAGGCGGCGTCGACCTTTATCTTCGGTCTGGTGGAACGCGCGCTGATCCCGCTCGGTCTGCACCATATCTGGTATCCGTCGTTCTGGTATTCGTTTGGAGATTACACCACCCAGGCAGGCCAGGTGATCCATGGCGACCAGACCATCTGGTTCAAGATGCTTGAAGAAGGGGTGAAATCTTTCAGCAGCGATACCTACCAGAACGCCGGTAAGTTCATGCAGGGTGAATTCCCGCTGATGCTGTTCGCGCTGCCCGCCGCGTGCCTGGCGATGTATCACGAAGCCCATACGAAGAATAAGAAAATCGCGGCCGGTATTCTGTTCTCCGCGGCGCTCACCTGCTTCCTGACGGGGATCACCGAACCGGTTGAGTTTACCTTTATCTTCGTGGCGCCGATTCTGTACGTCTTTAACGCCATCATGGCGGGTCTGGCCTACATGACCATGTACCTGCTGCATGCGCATATCGCCAAGTCGTTCTCTGCGGGCTTTATCGACTATCTGTCATTCGGGATCCTGCCGTCGTTTAACGGCTACCAGACCCACTTCCTGAGCGCCATTATCATCGGCATTCCAATGGGCCTGATTTATTACTTCACGTTCCGCTTTGTGATCCGTCGCTTCGACGTGAAAACGCCGGGCCGCACTGAAGTGACCGCCAACGCGGATGAGAAATCGGATTCTGAACTCGCGACCGAGATCATCACCCTGCTGGGCGGGGCGCATAACATCGACTCCGTCGGCGCCTGTATCACCCGTCTTCGCCTGGAAGTGACAAAAAGTGAGGTGGTGGATAAAGACGGCCTGAACGGACTCGGCGCGCGCGGCGTGGTCTTTGTCGGCGACAACGGTATTCAGGTGATTTTCGGTGCCAGAGCACAGTTTATCGCCCAGACCATGTCCACCATGATCGGCAAATAATAAGATGCCTGAACGACACGTCTCCTGTACGCTGAGAGACGTGTTTTATCTGGCTGATAATCGGTAAATTTCAGGGAGCGGTTTTGAAGAAAGTCAGCATTATTGATGTCGCAAAGCACGCGGGTGTGTCGGTTTCAACCGTCTCGCTGGTGCTGCGCCAGAAAGGGAAAATCTCAGAGGCAACGATCGAGAAGGTCAACGCTGCCATCAATACGCTGGGCTATGTTCATAACGTTGCCGCTGCCAACCTCCGCGCCAATACGTCCAATCTGATTGGCCTGATCCTCCGTGACTTTAGCGACAGTTTCTCCATCAAGGTGATGGCGAGCATCGTTCAGGATCTTGAAAAACAGGGGTATATGGTTTTTCTCGGCCAGCCCCAGAACGACCATGACCAACTTGAGCGCTGCCTGCTGTCGTTTAAGCAGCAGGGCGTCGCCGGGGTGATCTATCTGGCCTCGGATACCCGCACCTCTACCCTACCGGAACAGATTCGCCGCTGCCCGCTACCGCTGGTGGTGGTCTCTCAGTCGCTGCTGGATGAAAAATGCAATCTGGTGATGCGCGACAACCGTCAGGCGGCAAACCTGGCGGTGCGTTATCTTATCGAGCGCGGCCATCGCAATATCGCCTACATTGGCGGACGTGAAGGCTGCCTTATCCGCGAGCAGCGCCTGCTCGGTTTTCGCAGCGCGATGACGCAAAACGGGCTGGTCTGGCGCGATGAATACTCTCCGGCCTGCAGCGATGACACTCTGGCCGCGGGTTTCGCCACCCGCCAGCTGCTGGAAAAAAACAATACTATCACCGCCCTGCTCTGCCACTCGCCGGATGCCATGATCGGCTCCATCTCCGGTATTCATCAGGTCGGGCGTACGGTGGGTAAAGATGTGTTTTTAACACAGCAGGTCGCGCTGGTCGGTTTCGAAGATATGCTCCACGTTAACCTCACCTCGCCGTCATTTACCTACGTCTCGTCCGCCAGCGAAGAGACGGGGCGTCAGGCGGCCGGGCTGATTATTCGCACTCTGAAGGAGCCGACGCTGCAAACCCAGCGCATTACGCTTTCCGGGCAGCTTATCGCGCGCGAGTCGGCGTAAAATAAGAATTTGACGCGGGTCTGCTGGCGCGGGTTTACTGCTATATTTCCATGATTTGCCATGGATAATGTCAATGCCTACCGTTATTACGCACGCTGCTGTTCCGCTTTGTCTGGGCTTAGGCCTGGGGACAAAAGTTATCCCACCCCGCCTGCTGTTTGCCGGGATTGTTCTCGCCATGCTGCCGGACGCCGACGTGCTGGCGTTTAAGTTCGGCGTCGCGTATGGAAATGTTTTCGGCCATCGCGGCTTTACCCACTCCCTGCTGTTTGCCTTTGCGGTGCCGATACTTTGCGTGCTGACTGGACGACGATGGTTCAGGGCCAGCCTGACGCGGTGCTGGCTGTTTTTAACGGTATCACTGCTGTCGCACAGCCTGCTGGATTCGATTACCACAGGCGGAAAAGGCGTCGGCTGGCTGTGGCCGTGGTCAGATGAACGCTTCTTTGCACCGTGGCAGGTGATTAAGGTCGCGCCGTTTGCGCTCTCACGCTATACCACGCCGTACGGGCATCAGGTGATTATTTCAGAACTGCTGTGGGTGTGGCTGCCGGGGGTTGTGCTAATGGGAATGTTGTGGTGGAGAAGAAGGTAAAAAAAAGCCGGGTGGCGGCTGCGCCTTACCCGGCCTACTTTTACCCGTAGGCCCGGTAAGCGTAAGCGCCACCGGGCGTTACAGACTTACTTACGGCGCCAGGTGGTACCCTGCGGTCCGTCTTCCAGAATGATGCCCATCTCGGTCAGACGGTTACGCGCCGCATCGGCCGCCGCCCAGTCTTTCGCCTGACGCGCTTCCAGACGCGCTTTGATCAACGCTTCAATTTCCGCCACTTCGCCGTCGTCCGCCTGCGCACCGCTCTGCAGGAACACGTCCGGATCCTGCTCCAGCAGGCCGAGCACGGAAGAGATCTTACGCAGATGAGACGCCAGCGCATTCGCCGCCGCCATATCTTCTGACTTCAGGCGGTTCACTTCGCGCGCCATGTCGAACAGCACGGAGTAGGCTTCCGGGGTGTTGAAGTCGTCGTTCATCACCTCAACAAAGCGTGCTTCGAACGCTTCGCCGCCTGCCGCCGGAACAGACCTGTCGGTCCCGCGCAGCGCGGTGTACAGACGCTCCAGCGCCGAGCGCGCCTGCTTCAGATTCTCTTCGCTGTAGTTCAGCTGGCTGCGATAGTGGCCAGACATCAGGAAGTAGCGCACGGTTTCCGCGTCGTAATACTTCAGCACGTCGCGCACGGTAAAGAAGTTGCCCAGCGATTTCGACATCTTCTCGCGGTCAACCATTACCATCCCGGAGTGCATCCAGTAATTTACGTACTCGCCGCCGTGGGCGCAGGTGGACTGCGCGATTTCGTTTTCGTGGTGCGGGAACATCAGGTCTGAGCCACCGCCGTGAATGTCGAAGTGCTTGCCCAGCTGTTTGCAGTTCATCGCAGAACATTCAATGTGCCAGCCCGGACGGCCTTCGCCCCACGGGGATGGCCAGCTTGGCTCACCCTCTTTGGACATCTTCCACAGCACGAAGTCCATCGGGTTACGCTTCACGTCAACCACGTCGACACGGGCACCGGCCTGGAGCTGATCCAGATCCTGACGGGAAAGCGCACCGTAGGTTGGGTCCGTCGGCACGGAGAACATCACGTCGCCGTTGTCGGCAACATACGCATGACCGCGGGCGATCAGCTTTTCGGTGATCTCGATGATTTCGTGAATATGGTGGGTCGCGCGCGGCTCGCTGTCCGGACGCAGAATATTGAGGGCGTCGAAGTCTTTGTGCATCTCAGCGATCATGCGATCCACCAGCGCGACAAAGCTTTCGCCATTTTCATTGGCGCGCTTGATGATCTTATCGTCGATGTCGGTAATGTTGCGCACGTATTTCAGGTTGTACCCCAGAAAACGCAGGTAGCGTGACACCACGTCGAAGGCGACAAAGGTACGGCCATGGCCAATGTGACAGAGATCGTAAACCGTAATACCACACACGTACATGCCGACTTCCCCGGCATGGATAGGTTTAAATTCCTCTTTTTGGCGCGTCATTGTATTAAAGATTTTTAACATCGAAGATTCCATGTAAACACGTGTGTGGTTGAAAACCGGCTATTCTACCCGTAATTCAAACCCGAAGCAGCACACAATGCAAGGTGATCGCATCCTGTGGTTATGCTATAACAAGCCCCTATAGATGACCCGAAGGCGGGTCGACGTACCACAATAACGGAACAGGATGCAAAAATGGTTACTTTCCACACTAATCATGGCGATATCGTAATCAAAACCTTTGATGACAAAGCGCCTGAAACAGTTAAAAACTTCCTGGACTACTGCCGCGAAGGTTTCTACAACAACACCATTTTCCACCGCGTGATCAACGGTTTTATGATCCAGGGCGGCGGTTTCGAACCTGGCATGAACCAGAAAGCCACTAAAGAGCCGATCAAGAACGAAGCGAACAACGGCCTGAAAAACACCCGCGGCACGCTGGCGATGGCACGTACTCAGGCGCCTCACTCTGCTACTGCACAGTTCTTCATTAACGTGGCGGACAACGACTTCCTGAACTTCTCCGGCGAAAGCCTGCAGGGTTGGGGCTACTGCGTATTCGCAGAAGTGGTTGAAGGTATGGACGTGGTTGACAAGATCAAAGCCGTCTCTACTGGCCGCAGCGGTATGCACCAGGACGTTCCAAAAGAAGACGTTGTGATTACAAGCGTGACCGTCAGCGAGTAATTGGTGGCGACACTCTTTATTGCGGATCTTCATCTGCAAACAGAAGAACCGGCGATAACCGCCGGTTTTCTGCGTTTTTTACGCGGTGAAGCGAAAAGCGCCGATGCGCTGTACATACTGGGCGACCTCTTTGAAGCCTGGATTGGCGACGATGATCCTAACCCGCTGCACCGTGAAATGGCCGCCGCCATTCACGCGCTGGTGGATTCGGGCGTCCCCTGCTACTTCATTCACGGCAACCGTGATTTCCTGATCGGCAAGCGCTACGCCCATGAAAGCGGCATGACGCTGCTGCCGGAAGAAGAGGTGCTCGACCTCTACGGCCGCAAGGTGCTGATTATGCACGGCGACACGCTCTGCACCGACGATACCGGCTACCTGGCGTTTCGCGCCAAAGTCCACACCCCGTGGATCCAGAAGGTGTTCCTTGCCCTGCCGCTGTTTATCCGCAACCGCATCGCCGTCAGAATGCGCGCAGGCAGTAAAGCCGCCAACAGCAGCAAATCCATGACCATCATGGACGTCAATCCACAGGCGGTCGTGCGGGTGATGGAAAAGCATGACGTTCAGTGGCTCATCCACGGTCATACCCATCGTCCTGACGTGCATTCCCTTATCGCCAACGGCGAACCGGCCCATCGCGTGGTATTAGGTGCCTGGCACACCGAAGGCTCTATGGTCAAAGTCACGCCTGAGGGCGTGGAGCTGATCGCGTTTCCGTTTTAACCCCCTTCATATCATTCTATTTTTTTGAACAATAACGGCAAATTGTTTCGATTTTAATCAGCCCGTGGTCGGCCTATTATTTATCACATCAGGGCAACATGCCCTATCCCAGACAAAACACTTAAGGAATACGACCATGAAATCCATCAAAACTTTCGTTGCAGTTGCAGCTCTCTCGCTGGTTTCTTTCGGTTCTTTCGCGCAGAGCGTGAGTGCAACCGCCTCTACCCTTGACCGCGCAGAAGCGAAAATCGCTGCACAGGCTGCTGAACAGGGCGCGTCTTACAAAATCACCAGCGCGAAGGTCGACAACCGCGTGTATATGACCGCAGAACTGACGAAATAATGATTGCCCATCGACAAAAACAGACCGCCAGAATGCGGTCTGTTTTGTTATGAATTGATGGCAACAACGGCTCAAGATTTAACCGCGCAACCGTTTTCCTTGCCCGTATAACATGCTATTCTCTGTGCCCTCGAAAGCAGTGTGTTTCGCACCACAGGAGTTTTAAGACGCATGTCTTCCCGCAATAATCCGGCGCGTGTCGCCATCGTGATGGGGTCCAAAAGCGACTGGGCTACCATGCAGTTCGCCGCCGAAATCTTTGACATCCTGAATGTTCCGCACCACGTTGAAGTGGTCTCCGCGCACCGTACACCGGACAAACTGTTCAGCTTCGCCGAAAGCGCCGAAGAGAACGGTTATGAGGTGATCATTGCCGGTGCGGGCGGCGCAGCACATCTGCCGGGCATGATTGCCGCCAAAACCCTGTTGCCGGTGCTGGGCGTCCCGGTACAAAGCGCCGCGTTAAGCGGTGTGGACAGCCTCTACTCCATCGTTCAGATGCCGCGTGGCATTCCCGTCGGCACGCTGGCGATTGGTAAAGCGGGCGCCGCCAATGCCGCCCTGCTGGCCGCGCAGATCCTGGCGACGCACGATAAAGACTTACATCAGCGTCTGGCGGCGTGGCGTAAAGCCCAGACCGACGAGGTGCTGGACAATCCAGACCCGCGGGGTGCCGCATGAAGCAGGTTTGCGTTCTCGGTAACGGCCAGCTAGGCCGCATGCTGCGTCAGGCTGGCGAACCGCTGGCGATTTCCGTCTGGCCCGTCGGCCTGGACGCCGAGCCGGAAGCGGTACCGTTCCACCAGAGCGTCATTACCGCTGAGATCGAACGCTGGCCGGAGACCGCCCTGACCCGCGAGCTGGCGCGTCATAACGCCTTCGTTAACCGCGACGTGTTCCCGATCATTGCCGACCGTCTGACGCAAAAGCAGCTTTTCGACAAGCTGGGCCTCGCAACCGCACCGTGGCAGCTCCTGTCTGATAAAAGCGAGTGGAACGACGTCTTCGCCATGCTGGGCGAGCTGGCGATCGTGAAGCGCCGCGTGGGTGGCTACGACGGCCGCGGCCAGTGGCGCCTGCGCGCAGGCGATACCGCCGAGCTGCCGGATGATTGCTACGGCGAGTGCATTGTTGAGCAGGGCATCAACTTTAGCGGTGAAGTGTCGCTGGTTGGCGCGCGCGGTCATGACGGGCATACCGTGTTTTATCCGCTGACGCATAACCTGCATCAGGACGGCATTCTGCGCACCAGCGTGGCCTTCCCGCAGGCCAATGCTGACCACCAGGCGCAGGCGGAAGAGATGCTCTCTGCCATCATGCACGAGCTCGGATACGTGGGTGTGATGGCGATGGAGTGCTTTATCACCCCGTCTGGTCTGCTGATCAACGAGCTGGCACCGCGCGTGCACAACAGCGGCCACTGGACGCAAAACGGCGCCTCCATCAGCCAGTTCGAGCTGCACCTGCGCGCGATTACCGACCTGCCGCTGCCGCAGCCGGTGGTGAACAGCCCGTCGGTGATGATCAACCTGATCGGAACCGATCTGAACTACGACTGGCTGAAGCTGCCGCTGGTGCATCTGCACTGGTATGACAAAGAAGTTCGTCCGGGTCGTAAGGTTGGCCACCTGAACCTCAACGACAGCGACACGGGCCGCCTGAGCGCCACCCTGGAAGCCATGATCCCTCTCCTGCCGCCGGAATATGCGAGCGGCATCGTCTGGGCACAGTCAAAGCTCAAGTAAGACATCTGCGCCGGGGAGTTGACCTTCCCCTTCCCCGGCGTACAATCCCCGCCCATTGCTGCTGAGTTTTCTTCTGGATTAACCATGAACGATGGAACGGACTATCGCGCGATCCTCGCGTCTGATACCCCTTTAATCGACGTTCGCGCGCCGATCGAATTTGCCCAGGGTGCGATACCCGCCGCCATTAACCTGCCGTTGATGAATGACGACGAACGCGCCGCCGTCGGCACCTGCTATAAACGCCAGGGCCCCGAGGCCGCGCTGGCGCTTGGCCATAGCCTGGTGAACGGCGAGACGCGTGAGACACGTATAAACGCCTGGCGGGAAGCCAGCCTTGCCCATCCTGAGGGCTTTCTCTGCTGCGCGCGCGGCGGTCAGCGCTCGCATATCTCGCAGGCCTGGCTTAAAGAGGCGGGCATCGACTACCCGCTGATCCGCGGCGGCTATAAAGCCCTGCGCCAGACGGCGATTCAGGTGACGATTGAGCAGTCACAAAAGCCGATGGTGCTTATCGGCGGCTGTACCGGAAACGGTAAAACCCTCCTGGTGAAGCAGCACGCACAGGGCATCGATCTGGAAGGGCTGGCGCACCATCGCGGTTCGTCGTTTGGCCGCACGCTCACGCCGCAGCTTTCCCAGGCGAGCTTTGAAAACCACCTTGCGGTTGAGCTATTGAAAAAAGACGCCGCGCGCTGGGTGCTGGAAGATGAAGGCCGGATGATTGGCTCCAACCACCTGCCGGAGTGCCTGCGTGACCGCATGGTTGAAGCGCCTATCGTGGTGGTAGAGGATCCGTTTGAGATCCGTCTTGAACGCCTGCGCGAAGAGTATTTCGACCATATGTGGGCAGATTTTTCTGCTGCCTACGGCGAAGAAGCGGGCTGGAAAGAGTACAGCGAGTACCTGCACCACGGCCTGTTCGCCATTCGCCGCCGTCTGGGGCTGCAGCGCTTTGCGGAATTTACCGTCTTACTGGACGCCGCGCTTGTCAAACAACAACGTACTGGCAGCACGGATGCGCACTTCAGCTGGCTTGTACCGCTCCTGAACGACTATTACGACCCGATGTACGGCTATCAGCTGGAGAAGAAAGCGGAGAAGATTGTGTATCGCGGGACGTATGGCGAGGTAGCTGACTGGCTTAATCGCTAAAAGAAAGCCGGGTGGCGAGGTAAAAGCAAAACGGCAACCACGGTTGCCGTTTTTAATGTTTGTTCCCTCTCCCCGTGGGAGAGGGTCAGGGTGAGGGCATCAGGCCGCACCCTACAAGATCACTTAGAAGTCGTAACGCAGACGCACCAGGTTCATGTCGCCCAGGTCGTCGGTGCTGGAGGTGAACACGTGCTCGTAGTCCACGCGGAAACCGTAATCCAGCTGGAAGCTGATACCCACGCCGTTGTCGATGCGCTGGTAGTTGCGGCCATTCACGTAGTCAATACGGTCGCCCATGAAGTAAGGCTGGATAGATTTAACCGCATACTGACCAATTGGGAACTTGTAGCCCGCAAAGTATTCAATACCCCATGCATCACCGGCGAAGTAGTCGTTAACAGACACTTTTTTGGTGGTCATGAAGTTCTGATACCAGCCGCCGCCAACGGAGAATGTCCAGTTGTCCGGGGTCCAGCTCAGCGCGGTACCGAGGATGTTCTGGTCGTAGGTTTTGCTGTCGCCATTGGCCGGGTTACGCATATCCGCACGGGTGTAGTTCCACGCGGCGCCCCAGGTCAGATCGGTGGTCAGGTGGTAATCCAGACCCAGTGAACCGCCGCCTTTACGCTTGTAGCGCAGGCCGTTGCCCGGCAGGTATTCGCTGTCTTCAAACAGGTAGGATGCATAAATGTCAGCATCGCCCACAGTTTTCTTATATTTCAGCATATTACGTGAACGGTAAGAGCCATCGTAATCGCCTTTGATCCCGTTACCTGGCGCCTGACCGATCATGTCGTAGTCCCAGATATCGGTTTTCGCGCCCACCACATCATAGTAAACGCTGTTCTGTTGACCGAAGGTCAGCGTACCCCAGGTGTCGCTCTTCAGACCGGTGTAGAGCATACGACGCGTCGTGTCGTGGTCGCTTTCGCTGTAGTGGTTGTCCCAGTTGAACATTGCAGGGAAGTTCACGCCCAGCTCGTAGTAGCTTACCCAACTGATGTCATCAAACAGGTAGTAATCTGCTGCGAAACGGAAACGGGTGCCACCGTCGAAGCCGTTACGCTTGTAAGAACCTTTGTCGCCGTCACCGGTCATCATGTTGAACTGTGGACGGATACTCCCACCCACGGTGAAGTTCAGGCGGCTCAGCGGGTTACCCGCCTGAGGATCCTGCTTAAGAATGGTGATTTCCGCCTGAGAAGCGAAGGTAGTCAATGCCACTGCCGCGCCGATCGTTGCCGCCAGCGCTGATTTTTTTATAGTCATTATTTTTCCTTAATAGACACGCTGCTAAATATTTAGCGGGTGAATATTAACTGGAAATAATCGGGCTGTGTGGTCGGGTTTTTAATGATTTGTGCTACTAAATGAGTGGGCATTATCACTTTGTGCTTTTTAAACACTACGCACCGGCATTTAAAACCGGTGCGTAACTTTCACCGTGCTAAATCAACTCGCAAACTGACGGAACAGGGCTTTGCCCTTTAACAGCCGCGTGCCGAGCCAGCCTCCACAGAGTGAAAGCAGCACAGCGCCACAGAGAGGCAGGATCAACCAGAGACGCCAGTCAGGCTCCCACGGGAAGTCGAAGACTTTTGTCTGCAGCACCGCCAGCGCCGTCTCTGCGCCAATGGCTGCCACCAGACCCGCCACCAGCCCCAGCAGCGCAAACTCGCTCCAGAGCGTCATCCGCAGCAGCCGCTTTCCGGCCCCCAGCGTGCGGTAGACCACCAGCTCCTGATGGCGCTGGCGCATGCCTACCTGCACCTGGGCCAGCAGCAACAGCACGCCGCAGATTGTCACCAGCACCACCATGACCTCCAGCGCGCGGCTCACCTGCTCCAGAACTTGCCCTACCTGCTTCAGGATCGCCCCAATATCCAGCAGGCTGACCGTCGGAAACTCCCGGTTAAGCTGGGTCAGCATGCCGTTGCCGTTTTCCCAGCGGAAGCTGGTCAGCCAGCTCTGCGGCTGACCGTCCAGCGCGCCCGGCGGGAAGATAAAGAAGAAGTTTGGCCGCAGGCTTTCCCAGTCCACTTTACGCAGGCTGGTCACTTTCGCGGTAAAATCCTGGGTATCCCCTGTGAAGGTGACGCTGTCTCCCAGCTTCACGTTCAGGCGCGTCGCCAGCCCCTCCTCCATCGACACCTCTCCCGCTTTCGGCGGCCAGATGCCAGCGGTTATCGGGTTGTGGTCAGGGCGTTTCTCCTGCCAGGTCAGGTTCAGCTCGCGGTTAAGCGACTCGTCCTTGTTCCCCTCCGTTGGCTGCCCGTTGATCTGCGTCAGACGCGCGCGAACGATGGGATAGAACGACTCAGGGATAATGTGATGCTCCGACAGAAAACCCTTTAGCGGAGTGACCTGTTCTGGGGCAATGTTGATCAGGAAATAGTTCGGGCTTTCCGGGGGAAGCTGCTGCTGCCAGCGATCGAGCAGATCGCCGCGCAGCACTAAAAGCAGCGCCAGCAGCATAAACGACAGAGAAAAGGCCGACAGCTGGCTGAGCGTTGACCAGGGCTGATGCAGCAGGCGGTTGACCGCCAGGCGCACGGGCAGGGATTTTACCGTTAGCCTCTTCAGGACGTTGAGCAGTATCCAGCCCAGCACGCCGCACAGCAGCGCCAGCACAACCGCCCCGGCCAGTACCGCCCAAAGCAGCGTGCTGCCCCCCATCAGCCACGCCAGCAGCCCCACCGCCACCGCAATAATCACCGGAAGGTAGAACTTCAGCGGCCAGACGTTCGCCACCACATCGCTGCGGAGCACGCGCAGCGGCTGCGTCGCGAGCAGCAGTCGGTAAGGGCGTAGCCCTACCAGCAGCGAAATTACCGTCATCGCGCCGATTGCCCATAGCCACGGCCAGAGGCTGGCCGGCGGCAATGCGGCCGGTAGCACCGGTTTTAGCATCACCATCAGCAGTTTTTCAAACAGCAGCCCCATTATTCCGCCGGTCAGCGCGGACAGGACCAGCAGCATCAGCCACTGACCGACAATCAGCTTGCGCAGCTGCGCCCGGCCCGCCCCCAGGGTTTTGAGGATCGCCACCAGGTCGTAGCGGCTGCGGCAGTAGTGCCCCATCGCCACGGCCACCGCCGCCACCGCCAGCAGCAGGGTCAACAGGGCCGACAGCAGCAGGAACTGCTGAGAGCGCTCCAGAGATTTACCGAGCGCCCCTTCGTCCTGCTCCAGCCCGTACCAGCGGTGTTCCGGTTTGAGCTGCGGCAGAAGCCATTTTTCATATGCGTCAAGCTGGGCAGGCGTGCCGCCAAACTTATAGCGCCAGGTGACGCGGCTGCCCGGCTGTACCGCATGGGTTGCTGCTACGTCCGCGGTGTTCATCAGCAGGCGCGGCGCAAGCTGGAACGGGTTAAACCCAGAGTCAGGTTCCTGTACCACTTCCCCGGCAATTTTGAGGGTGGCGTCGCCGACGTCGATACTGTCGCCGGGTTTCAGATTCAGCAGCGCCATCAGACGCGATGCCAGCAGCACCGTACCGGGCGTGGGCTTTAATCCCGGCGGGCGGGTCTGCAAGTCACCGTACATCGGGTAGATATCATCGACGGCCTTGACGCTCGCCAGCTGCGGCGTGTCGCCCGCAAAGGTCATGGTCTGGAAGCTTACCTGCTCCCCCACCTTCAGCCCTTCTTTACGCGCTTCGTCAATCCAGCCCGGCGGCACGGGGCGGGAGCTTTGCAGCGCCCGGTCTCCCGCCATAAACTCCCGGCTCTGCTGGCTGAGCCCTTTTTCCATCCGGTCGCTGACGCTGCCGAGCGCCAGCACGCAGGCCACCGCCAGGCTTAACGCCAGCCAGACAATCAGCAGCGAGGGCGAGCGCCACTCGCGCCAGAACCAGCGGGTAATCATGCCTCCTCCTGAAGAATACCGTTAACCAGCCGCAGGCGACGGTCGCAGCGGGCGGCGAGCTGCGGATCGTGGGTCACGAGGATCAGCGTGGTGCCGTGCTCGCGGTTGAGCGAAAACAGCAGGTCGGCAATCCTGTCGCCGGTTTTACGGTCAAGGTTACCGGTAGGCTCATCGGCAAACAGCACTTCCGGGCGACCGTTAAACGCCCGCGCCAGCGCCACGCGCTGCTGCTCACCGCCAGAAAGCTGCGCGGGAAGATGGTCGAGACGTTTCCCCAGACCGAGCTGTTCCAGCAGCGCCTTCGCGTGAGCGCGGCTTTCACGGCTATTTTCCCCGCGCAGAAGCGCCGGGAGTTCGACGTTTTCCAGCGCGTTTAGGGTCGGGATCAGCATAAAAGATTGAAAAACAAAACCAACGTGACGCGCGCGCAGCGCGGCCCGCGCCTCTTCATCAAGCTGATGCAGCGGCTGCCCGACAAGGTGGACCTCGCCGCTGCTGCCGTCGTCCAGACCGGCTAAAATCGCCAGCAGCGTGGACTTACCGGAACCGGATTCGCCAATCAGCGCGATGGTTTCAGCGCGTTTGACAACGAGTTCAACTCCAGTAAGGATGGAAAGCTCGTGTTCCCCCTGACCGACGGACTTCTTAAGATGATGAACTTCAACACTGTTTTCCGCTGGCATTTGCCCTTCCTGTTTTTGATTCTGATGACCTTCCGCGCGGCGGCAGCGGACACGTTACTGGTTCTTGGCGACAGCCTGAGCGCAGGCTATCGTATGGCGGCCAGCGCGGCCTGGCCCGCCCTGCTCAATGAAAAATGGCAGAGCAAAACGTCTGTAATCAACGCCAGCATCAGCGGTGATACCTCGCAGCAGGGGCTGTCGCGCCTGCCTGCGCTGCTCAAACAGCATCAGCCACGGTGGGTGCTGGTTGAGCTTGGCGGTAATGATGGCCTGCGCGGTTTCCAGCCTCAGCAAACGGAGAATACGCTGCGCACCATTTTGCAGGACATTAAGGCGGCAAACGCCCGGCCGCTGCTGATGCAAATTCGCCTGCCCGCCAACTACGGTCGTCGGTATAATGAGGCCTTTAGCGCGATCTACCCTAAGCTTGCCAAAGAGTTTGATATTCCGCTGCTGCCATTTTTCATGGAAGAGGTCTATCTCAAACCCCAGTGGATGCAAGACGACGGGATCCACCCCAATCGCGATGCGCAGCCGTTTATTGCCGACTGGATGGCAACGCGGCTGGCTCCTTTAGTTAAACATGACTCCTGATTAAGCGGAGATCCTGACAGGTAAAGTTATGCAAAAATCGGTCTTAATTACAGGATGTTCCAGTGGAATCGGTCTGGAAAGCGCGCTCGAATTGAAGCGCCAGGGGTTTCGGGTCCTGGCGGCCTGCCGCAAACCCGACGATGTCGAACGCATGAACGGGCTGGGCTTTACCGGCGTGCTGCTGGATATGGACTCGCCGGAGAGCGTTGAGCGCGCCGCCGATGAGGTGATCGCGCTGACCGACAATCGTCTGTACGGGCTGTTTAACAATGCCGGCTACGGCGTGTATGGCCCGCTGGATACCCTCTCCCGCGAAACGCTGGAGAAGCAGTTTTCGACCAATTTCTTCGGCGTGCATCAGCTCACCATGCGTCTGCTCCCCGCGATGCTGCCGCACGGTGAAGGGCGCATCGTGATGACGTCGTCGGTGATGGGGCTGATTTCCACCCCAGGCCGCGGCGCCTACGCCGCCAGCAAATATGCGCTGGAGGCCTGGTCCGACGCCCTGCGCATGGAGCTACGCCACAGCGGCATTAAGGTCAGCCTGATTGAACCCGGCCCAATTCGCACCCGCTTTACCGAAAACGTGAACCAGACGCAGGCGGATAAACCGGTCGAGAACCCCGGCATCGCCGCACGTTTTACCCTCGGGCCAGAGGCGGTGGTGGCCAAAGTGCGCCATGCTTTTGAGAGCGAACATCCCAAAATGCGCTATCCGGTGACGCTGGTCACCCATGCCGTAGGCTGGTTAAAACGCCTGCTGCCGGGCCGGATGATGGACAAAATTTTACACGGCTGAGTTGAAGCGACGACGCGCATCCCCATGTAAAGAACAAACCGACAAAAGAGAAAGCCGCATGTCCGTACAGAATATCGTCAATATTACAGAAGCTAACCTGCAACAGACCCTTGAACAGTCGATGACCAAACCGGTCCTGTTCTACTTCTGGTCTGAACGCAGCCAACACTGCCTGCAGCTGACGCCGGTACTGGAGAGCCTTGCCGCCCAGTACAACGGTCAGTTCATTCTCGCGAAGCTGGACTGCGACGCCGAGCCGATGGTGGCGTCCCAGTTCGGCCTGCGCGCCATTCCCACCGTCTATCTGTTCCAGAACGGTCAGCCTGTTGACGGCTTCCAGGGGCCGCAGCCGGAAGAGGCTATCCGCGCCCTGCTGGATAAAGTGCTGCCGCGCGAAGAAGAGCTGAAGGCGCAGGAAGGCATGGCGCTGATGCAGGAAGGCAAATACGACGAGGCGCTGCCGCTGCTCAAAGAGGCGTGGCAGCTGTCGAATCAGAACAGCCAGATTGGCCTGCTGCTGGCGGAAACGCAGATCGCCCTGCACCGTTCAGAGGACGCGGAAGCCGTACTCAAGACCGTTCCGCTGCAGGATCAGGACACCCGCTACCAGGGTCTGGTCGCACAAATTGAGCTGCTGAAACAGGCGGCGGACACCCCGGAAATTCAGCAGCTGCAGCAGCAGGTTGCCGACAACCCGGCGGACGCCGCGCTGGCAAGCCAGCTGGCGCTGCAGCTGCACCAGGTAGGGCGTAACGAAGAGGCGCTGGAGCTGCTGTTCAGCCATCTGCAAAAAGACCTCGCTGCCGCAGACGGTCAGGCGCGCAAGATGTTCCAGGAGATCCTGGCCGCGCTGGGCACCGGAGACGCGCTGGCGTCGAAGTATCGTCGTCAGCTGTACGCGTTGCTCTACTAACAAAAAAATGCCCGGTGGCGCTAACGCTTACCGGGCCTACAAAACAGGCTTAACCCGTTTTCTTTAATTGCGTCACCACCAGCTGGTGACGCGCGTTGTAAAACTTCCGATAGGTCAGGTAGCAGGCAATGATGGTCGACAGGCTTGCCGTGGAAAGCAGCATAAACGTCACCATGATCTGATACTTAATCGCTTTTACCGGATCGATACCGGCAAAAATCAGCCCCGACATCATGCCCGGCAGGCTCACCAGCCCCACCGTTTTGGCGGAATCTACCGTTGGGATCAGCGATGAACGAATGCTCTCGCGAATCAGCCGCGCCGAGGCCACTTTTGGCGTTGCCCCCAGGCTTAGTTTCTCCTGTAGCTGCTGCTGTTCACTGCTGAATCGCTGGCCAAGGTTGTTGTAACAGAGCCCAACGGCCACCATCGCGTTCCCGGCAATCATCCCCGAGATAGGGATAACCTGCATCGGCGTAAACTCAATCGAGCCGGAGAGCACCAGCACCGCCAGCGTGAGCGCCGTACCGGTGGTAATGGCGATAAACGACGAGATAAATGCTTTATCAATGTATTTACTGCGTTTTTTCGCATTCCACGCCGCGTTAAAGCAGATAAAGAGCACCATCAGCAGCGTCAGCACCGCGTGGTTAACGTTGAAGATATACTTCAGCACATAGCCGACGATGATGAGCTGAATCACCGCGCGGCAGATGCTCCACACAATATCTTTTTCCAGCCCCAGCTTTTCGCGGTAGCTGACCACAATCGCAATCAATACCAGCACCATCGAAAAGGCCAGCGATTCGTTGGTAATGTTATGTTCACCCACGGTTTGCCTCCTCCATTTTTCCGCCGTGCGGCTGAAGCGTAATCACGTCATCCGCATGGGTTATTTCGTTAGCATCGTGCGTCACCCACAGCACGGCAATATTTTGCTCCCGGGCGTAGCGATGAATAATCTCGTTGACGTTGCGCTTGTTGACGTCATCAAGTGCGCTGGTGATTTCGTCAAGCAACAACACCTTCGGTAAAAACTGCAGGTTGCGGATCAGCGAGACGCGCTGCTTTTCTCCGCCCGACAGCGCGTTGATGGATTTGGTCAGCGTCTCCTGCGCCAGGCCAAAGCGGGCCAGATCGTTGATAAACTGTTCCGGCTCCGGCGTTTTATTGCGGATTTGCCACGGGAAAATCAGGTTGTCATAAACCGTATCGCCAAAAAGCACGGGCGTTTGCACGCAATAGGAGACCTGCTGACGATAGCTTTCCGGAGAGAGCGACGCAATATCCTGTCCTTCAAACAGAATGGTTCCCTCCGTCGGGCTGAGGAGTGAGGCCACGATTTTCAACAGCGTGCTTTTGCCGCAGCCTGAGGGGCCCGTGATTAATTTAAACTCGCCCGGCGACAGGCTAAACCCGACGTGCTGCAGGATCGTGTTTTCCCCGACCCGAAATCCGACATCCCTGAGAAGTAATACGTTTTTTTTATCGTTCATTGCGCTTCCGTTAACCGCTTTTTGTCATAACCGTCTGTAGCATAATCCTTTCGCCCGCACAGAGCGAATAGCCTCACGCTAAAGCAAGTGTTAAACTTTTTGTTTGTTATTTGTCACCACCATCACTACAGGAAGTATGCGACATGGCACATATCTTTTATGAGTTTCCTTCCCTGAAGCCTGGTGTTCCTGATGTCGAAACATTAATGGAAGTCATCAAATCGTCGGAACTCACGCGTTTTGTCATTGGTGCAGAGGTGGTGGATTTTGTTAAGAAGGCGCTCATCGTGAACACCACGATCGGCAGCTTCAAAAATTGCTATTTCGCCTTCGACAACGGGACACACTTCCTTGAATTTGACGGTAAGGGAAAATCAAAACGTTTCAATGACGTACCCGACTGGTTCGTCTCTCCGGCGGAATTTTCACGCACCCAGTGGCTTATCAACCACAATCTTGCGGATGTAAAAGCCACTCAGTTCATTGACGTGCTGATGTCCTACCCGCTGAAAGAACGCCGCGCGCACTGTAATTTGTTATTTGGGCTGGAGCTGGAAAAGGTGAATGCGGTTCCGGCCGCAGGTAAAATCGGCAATAAGAACGGTAAAACCACCAAACCACGCGTGACCGATCTGGGATCGTTTGAATTGTTCCGTCAGTTCTTTGCACGAATGAAAACCGCCGTGCTGGCCGATGAGTTCCCTACCCTTCAGGTCCTGACGGGCATGGATAATCTGACAAAAGCGCCGCATAATTTAAAGCAGGGTATCAGAACCTGGTTTAAGGCCATCGCGGGCGACCTTCCACCGAATAACAAGCGCGTTGAAGCGGGGAATGCCGTACTGTTCTGCGCCCCCATTCGCGAACAGATCCAGCGTATCGAAGCGCTGGGGCTGGAGAATTACTACGAGGGATTATCGAAAGCCATTGCCGAAGCGGGTGATGGATTCATCTCTGACTTTACCTATACTTACGAGCAATAAACACACACTTTCACTCGTCACAGCATGCAAAACAGGAGGTTTTTATGCTTATCGTTGTTCCTGTCCTTATTTTCGTTGCGCTGGTTATCGTGGGCGCCGGCGTCAAAATTGTCCCTCAGGGTTATCAGTGGACCGTCGAGCGTTTCGGCCGATACACCAACACACTCCAGCCTGGCTTAAGCCTGATTGTTCCGTTCATGGACAGAATTGGTCGCAAGATCAACATGATGGAGCAGGTTCTGGACATTCCGTCCCAGGAAGTGATCTCCAAGGATAACGCCAACGTCACCATCGACGCCGTCTGCTTTATTCAGGTGATTGATGCGCCAAAAGCGGCCTATGAGGTCAGCAACCTGGAGCTGGCGATCGTCAACCTGACGATGACCAACATCCGTACCGTGCTCGGCTCGATGGAGCTGGACGAGATGCTTTCCCAGCGCGACAGCATCAACACCCGCCTGCTGCACATTGTCGACGAGGCAACGAACCCGTGGGGGATCAAGGTCACCCGCATCGAGATCCGCGACGTGCGCCCACCGGCGGAGCTGATCGCCTCCATGAACGCCCAGATGAAGGCCGAGCGTACCAAGCGCGCCTATATTCTGGAAGCCGAAGGGGTGCGTCAGGCGGAGATCCTCAAAGCGGAAGGTGAAAAACAGTCGCAGATCCTGAAAGCGGAAGGCGATCGTCAGTCCGCATTCTTACAGGCTGAAGCGCGTGAACGTTCGGCCGAAGCGGAAGCCCGCGCCACCCAAATGGTGTCTGAGGCGATTGCCGCCGGTGATATCCAGGCCGTGAACTACTTTGTCGCGCAAAAATATACCGACGCCCTGAAACAGATTGGCTCGGCGAACAACAGCAAAGTGGTGATGATGCCGCTGGATGCCAGCAGCCTGATGGGCTCTATCGCCGGTATTGCCGAACTGATCAAGGACAGCGGAAACGAGCGTAAAAAATGATTGAGCTGATCGTTGCACATCCTCATGCCTTCTGGCTAAGCCTCGGTGGCTTATTGCTGGCGGCGGAGATGCTGGGCGGCAACGGCTACCTGCTCTGGAGCGGTGTTGCCGCCGTCATTACGGGCCTTCTGGTCTGGATCCTTCCCCTGGAGTGGGCGTGGCAGGGCGCACTGTTTGCCGTGCTCACGCTGGTGGCCGCGTGGCTGTGGTGGCGCTGGCTCAACCGGCGGGTTAACGAGCGGAAACCGCTGGACGCGCACCTTAACCAGCGCGGACAGCAAATAGTCGGCAAACGTTTTACGCTCGACACCGCCCTGGTAAACGGGCGGGGGCATATGCGGGTGGGCGACAGCTCGTGGCCGGTGGTCGCCGACGACGACCTCAGCGCCGGCACGCGGGTTGAGGTCATTGCGGTGGAAGGCATTACCCTGCGGGTGAAAGCCTGTTAGGCAGAGGCCTTACGATGGCAGCAGCCGGCAAGATTGTCGATTATCGGGCAGTCGGCGCTGTCATCCCCCGGACAGGACTCCGCGAGCTGCAGCAGCTGTTCGCGCATCGCCTGCAGCTCGGTGATATGACGTTCAATCTCGGCCACCTTTTCCAGCGTGCGTTTTTTCACGTCGGCGCTGTGACGCTTCGGATCGTTGAACAGGTTAACCAGCTCGCCGCACTCTTCCAGATTAAACCCGACCTGTCTTGCCTGGCGCAGCAGCGTCAGCTCATCAATATGCAGTTTCGTATAGCTGCGGTAGCCGTTTTCGCTGCGCAGCGGCGGCGTTACCAGTCCCTTTTCTTCATAAAAACGGATTGCCTTGCTGGTTAAGCCGGTTTTTTTTGCCACATCACTGATATTCACATTTCCCCCTTGACCTTCCCCTTGATGGAAGGTTTAACCTTCATAACAGTTAGTAAAAAGCGTTACTCCGGTCAACAACTGACCAAAATATTATACGGGAGTTTTGTTATGTCTCACACTATTGACCTGACGCTGGACGGCCTCTCATGCGGCCACTGCGTCAAACGCGTTAAAGAAAGCCTGGAACAGCGCCCTGACGTTGAAAGCGCTGAGGTGACTATCGATCATGCCGCCGTGACCGGCAGCGCCAGCGCGGATGCGTTGATCGATACCATCAAGCAGGCCGGTTACGGGGCGGAGTTAAGCCACCCAAAGGCTAAACCGCTGGCAGAGTCATCATCCCCGTCGGAAGCACTGACAGCGGCCACTCCTGAGCTTCCGGTAGCTGATGATATTGATGACAGCCAACAGCTGCTGATCAACGGCATGAGCTGCGCCAGCTGCGTCTCCCGGGTACAAAACGCCTTGCAGGCCGTACCGGGCGTCGCGCAGGCACGGGTCAATCTTGCGGAGCGTACTGCGCTGGTGATGGGCAGCGCCTCCGCCGCAGATTTAGTGCAGGCCGTTGAGAAAGCGGGCTACGGGGCGGAGGCCATCGAAGATGATGCCGAGCGCCGCGAGCGCCAGCAGGAAACGGCTATCGCCACCATGAAGCGCTTCCGCTGGCAGGCCATCGTTGCCCTGCTGGTCGGTATTCCGGTGATGGTCTGGGGAATGATCGGAGACAACATGATGGTCACCGACGACAACCGCACCCTGTGGCTGGTGATTGGGCTGATTACCCTTGCGGTGATGGTGTTTGCAGGCGGACATTTCTATACCAGCGCCTGGAAAAGCCTGAAAAACCGCACCGCGACGATGGATACGCTGGTGGCGCTCGGTACCGGCGCAGCATGGCTCTATTCGATGAGCGTGAACGTCTGGCCCCAGTGGTTCCCGATGGAAGCGCGGCATCTCTATTATGAAGCCAGCGCGATGATTATCGGCCTGATTAACTTAGGTCATATGCTGGAAGCCCGCGCCCGTCAGCGCTCCTCGAAAGCGCTGGAAAGATTGCTCGATTTAACCCCACCGACGGCCCGCGTGGTCACGGACGAAGGGGAAAAGAGTGTTCCGCTGGCCGAGGTTCAGCCGGGCATGACGCTGCGTCTGACCACCGGCGACCGGGTTCCCGTTGACGGTAAGATAACCCAGGGCGAAGCCTGGCTGGATGAAGCGATGCTGACCGGGGAGCCTATCCCTCAGCAGAAATCAGACGGCGACGCCGTGCATGCCGGTACGGTCGTGCAGGACGGCAGCGTGCTGTTCACCGCCAGCGCCGTCGGCAGCCACACCACGCTGTCGCGTATTATCCGCATGGTGCGCCAGGCGCAGAGCAGCAAGCCGGAAATTGGCCAGCTTGCTGACAGAATCTCGGCCATTTTTGTGCCGGTGGTGGTTGGTATTGCCCTGCTGAGTGCGGCGATCTGGTATGTCTTCGGCCCCGCGCCGCAGATTGTTTATACCCTGGTGATCGCCACCACGGTACTGATCATCGCCTGTCCTTGCGCCCTTGGTCTGGCGACGCCGATGTCGATCATCTCCGGCGTAGGCCGCGCGGCCGAATTTGGCGTACTGGTGCGGGATGCGGACGCGCTGCAGCGGGCCAGCACCCTCGATACGCTGGTGTTTGATAAAACCGGCACGCTGACGGAAGGTAAACCGCAGGTGGTGGCCGTCCACACGGTCGGCATTACGGAAGAGAACGCGCTGCGCCTCGCCGCCGCGCTGGAGCAAGGGTCCAGCCATCCGCTGGCGCGCGCCATTCTCGATAAAGCAGGTGAGTCTGCCCTGCCGCAGGTCAGCAATTTCCGCACCCTGCGCGGGCTCGGCGTCAGCGGCGAAGCAGAAGGCCACGTGCTGCTGCTGGGCAACCAGGCCTTGCTCAATGAAAACGGTATTGATACCACCGCGCTGGAAAGCGAGCTGAAAGCGCAGGCGTCTCAGGGCGCCACGCCGGTTCTGCTGGCGGTGGATGGCAAAGCCGCCGCGCTGCTGGCCGTGCGCGATCCGCTTCGCCAGGACAGCGTGGACGCCCTGCAGCGCCTGCACCGTGCCGGCTACCGTCTGGTAATGCTGACCGGGGATAACCCGACCACCGCCAACGCCATCGCGAAAGAAGCGGGAATTGATGAGGTGATTGCGGGCGTACTGCCGGACGGTAAAGCGGACGCCATCAAGAAACTGCAAAGTCAGGGCCGTCAGGTGGCGATGGTCGGCGACGGCATCAACGATGCCCCGGCGCTGGCCCAGGCTGACGTGGGGATTGCGATGGGTGGCGGGAGCGATGTCGCCATTGAAACCGCTGCCATCACGCTGATGCGCCATAGCCTGATGGGCGTTGCCGACGCGCTGGCCATTTCAAAAGCCACGCTGCGCAACATGAAGCAGAACCTGCTGGGGGCGTTTATCTATAACTCACTCGGCATCCCGATTGCTGCCGGTATTTTGTGGCCGCTGACCGGCACGCTGCTTAACCCGGTGGTCGCGGGTGCGGCGATGGCGCTCTCCTCCATCACCGTGGTGAGCAACGCCAACCGCCTGCTGCGCTTTAAACCGAAGGATTGAACCTTGTACCCGTACGCGCTAGCATGAACCTTTCCGTTCATGGAGCGCGTATGGGTCTGTTTAATCGTATAAAAACATCGTTTCGCGCCCTCTTTCCCCGCCGTTACGCCTGGCCCGGTCTGGATATCTCGCTTCCCGGCGGGCAACACCTGCACCTGGTCGGCAGCATCCATATGGGAACGCAGGATATGTCTCCCCTGCCACCCGGCCTGATCAAACTGCTGAAACACGCCGACGCGCTGGTCGTTGAGGCGGACATTTCGGGTCAGGAGTCACCGTTTGCCGGGCTCGAGAGCGATCTCCCCCTGGCGGAGCGCCTGGATGAAACCCAGCTTGCGGAACTGACGCGCGTGGCCGATGAGACGGGCGTCTCGCTCTCTATGATTGACACCCTGCCGCTCTGGCAAATCGCGATGGTATTACAGGCTACGCAGGCGCAGCGCCTGGGCCTGCGCGGTGATTACGGCATCGATTACCAGCTGCTGAACGCGGCAAGGGCGCGCAGTTTGCCCATCATCGAGCTGGAGGGGACGGACAGCCAGATTGCGCTTCTGCGGCAGCTTCCCGACGACGGTCTGATGCTGCTGGATGATACGCTGACCCACTGGCACACCAACGCGCGCCTGCTGCAGACCATGATTGGCTGGTGGCTGGATGCACCGCCAGAGGACGGTAAGCTGGCATTACCGTCGACGTTCAGCGAATCGCTGTATGATGTGCTGATGAATGCGCGCAACAAAGCCTGGAGGCAGACGCTGCATGCTTTACCTGCCGGGCATTACGTGGTGGCGGTTGGGGCGTTACATTTGTACGGAGAAGGGAATTTGCCGTCACTGTTAAAATAAAAAAATGGCCAATATTTCTATTGGCCCGTCAAAGAGGAATTTCATCGTTTTTATTATGCCGAAGGAGACCTTCGGTTGAGCCGATTGTCGCTCAAAGTGACCATCACTGCCAATACTATTGCGCAAGATGGTGCTATTTTTTAGACAAACGTCAGGCGTATGCTGTTGGCATGATTTGTCTGTCGTAAGAAGGATAGCTATGACTCCCGCCGTTAAATTACTCGAAAAAAACAACATTTCTTTCCGGATCCACACTTACGATCACGATCCGAACGAGACCAACTTTGGTGATGAAGTGGTGCGCAAGCTGGGGCTGAACGCTGACCAGGTTTATAAAACGCTGCTGGTGGCGGTGAACGGCGATATGAAGCACCTCGCCGTCGCGGTGACTCCCGTGGCAGGACAGCTGGATCTGAAGAAGGTCGCCAAAGCGCTGGGGGCAAAGAAGGTGGATATGGCCGATCCGATGGTGGCGCAACGCACCACGGGCTACCTGGTGGGCGGCATCAGCCCGCTCGGACAGAAAAAACGCCTGCCGACACTGATCGATGCACCCTCACAGGAATTTGAGACCATTTTTATATCCGGCGGCAAACGCGGGCTGGATATCGAGCTGGCGGCGGACGATCTGGCGAAAATGCTGGACGCTAAATTTGCGGATATTGCCCGCCGGGAGTAAAAAAAGCCGGGTGGCGGCTACGAGGTAAAAGCAAAACGGTAACAGGCGTTACCGTTTTTTGTGTTCGCGCCCTCTCCCGGTGGGAGAGGGTTAGGGTGAGGGCATCAGGCCGCACAGCACTACTGCCAGCTCACCTCGCCTTTCGGCTCATACGCATTCACGTCAATCGGTGAATTCTGCTCGATATACTGCTTCAGCACTTCCGCGTCGATAAAGCCGGTATTCACATAGCCCGGTTTGTTATCAATATGCGGATAGCCGTCGCCGCCCGTGGCGTTGAAACTTAGCGTCGCCAGACGGTACGTTTTAGCCGGGTCAACCGGTTCGCCTTTGATCTTCAGGTCGTTAAGCTTGCCGTCTTTCGCGACGAAGCTGACGTTGGCAAACTGCGGATAGGCCCCGGAATCTGGCTTCATCTGCGCCACGGCGGTCAGGTACTCAATCACCTCTTTCCCGCTCATATCCGCATAGACCACCACGTTGCCGAACGGCTGTACCTTCAGCACGTCTTTATAGGTGATGTTTCCGCCTTCGATGGAATCACGAATGCCGCCGCCGCTCATTACGCCAAAGTCAGCGCCGGTGCGCGCTATTTGCGCCGCCAGCACCAGGTGGCCCATGTTGGTCTGCACGAAGCGGACTTTGCTGCGGTCCCCTTCCAGGCGGCCGTTGAGCGTGCCAATCTTCACGTCCAGCTGCGCCTTGCCTTTGTTCTGGAACGGCGTCAGCAGGGAGAGCATCTGCTGGTTCTCTGCAATTTCAGGCGTGTAAAGTACGCGCTCACTTTTCCCGTCCGGGTAGGTGACCTTCTTCTTCAGGTTGACCGGAATGAGCTGATAATGAACCAGCTTCATCTCGCCGTTACGGAACTCGAAATCTGCACGACCCACGTATTTGCCCCACTCGTGCGCCTGTACGATCCAGATACCGTTCTGACGGTCCGGCGCGCACGGCGTGCCCGGCACGTAGTCCACCTGCTTTTTGTTCTCCGAGGCCATACACACCGGATCCTGTGAGTGACCGCCCACAATCATTGCCAGCGAGCCTGCCGGCAGGCTGCGCGCCATCTCGACGTCGCCGGGAGCATTGGAGCCGTGCTCACCGTTGTCGTAGTGCCCCATGTGCGTGGTGGCGATAATCACGTCCGGCTTTTCATTTTGCTGCAGTTCCTGAATCACCAGCTTCGCTTCGTCTGCCGGTTTGCGGAATTCGATATCGGTGAAGAACTCAGGGTTGCCAATTTTCGCCGTATCGTCGGTGGTTAAGCCGATGACCGCGATCTTCAGATCCTGACGCTTAAACAGCGCCCACGGCTTAAACAGGCGCTCGCCAGTACTTTTTTGGTAAATATTGGCGGAGAGGAACGGGAATTTGGCCCATTTTTCTTGCTGACGGAGTACGGTCAGCGGATTATCAAATTCATGGTTACCGACGGCCATCGCGTCGTAGCCAATCAGATTCATGCCGCGAAAGTCGGGTTCGGCGTCCTGCAAATCGGATTCCGGCACGCCGGTGTTGATATCGCCGCCTGAAAGCAGCAGCACGCTGCCGCCCTGGGCTGCGACCTCTTTACGAATGCCGTCCACCAGCGTTTTTTGTGCCGAGAGGCCATATTCGCCGTATTCACTGCGCCAGAAATGACCGTGGTGGTCGTTGGTATGCAGAATGGTAATTTTATAGGTTTTGTCTTTTTCATACGCCTGCGCGGGCAGGCTTACCAGCCCCCACGCCGCGATGAGCGCCAGCGCGACGCCCCGCTTCATTAACTTCATCTTCTCTCTCCCTGACCAATAGACAAAGGCAGAAATTACAGTGACTAATAAGAATAGACAAATAAGTTTTCATAATTGCGACTTTCTTCAAATGTCGCAGGCGGGTATGTTAGTCGGATAATAATTACTCCCTGCACTTCTGCTAACAAAACGTGGTATTTATGGCAATCAGTGAATCAACCCAGCCCGTTTCGGGCGCGTCTGCGTCGCGCACCTCCTTTAAAATCTTAGGCGCAATCAGTCTTTCACACCTGCTCAACGACATGATCCAGTCGTTGATTCTGGCAATTTATCCGCTGCTGCAGTCCGAGTTTTCGTTAACCTTCGTGCAGATCGGGATGATCACCCTGACCTTCCAGATGGCTTCCTCGCTGCTGCAGCCAGTGGTGGGCTACTGGACGGATAAATACCCGATGCCGTGGTCGCTGCCGATCGGCATGTGCTTTACCCTAAGCGGTCTGGTGCTGCTCGCCATGGCCGGGAGTTTTGAAGCCGTGCTGATCGCCGCCGCGCTGGTGGGTACCGGCTCGTCCGTGTTCCATCCGGAGTCCTCGCGCGTGGCACGGATGGCGTCCGGTGGTCGTCACGGCCTGGCGCAGTCACTTTTCCAGGTGGGCGGTAACTTTGGTAGCTCTCTCGGCCCGCTGCTGGCCGCGGTGATTATTGCCCCTTACGGTAAAGGCAACGTGGCCTGGTTTGTGCTGGCCGCACTGCTGGCGATTATCGTGCTGGCACAGATCAGCCGCTGGTATGCCGCTCAGCATCGCGTGAACAAAGGGAAACCTAAAGCGAAGGTTATTAATCCCCTGCCGCGCAATAAGGTTATCCTGGCGGTTGCCGTATTGCTGGTGCTGATTTTCTCGAAATACTTCTATATGGCGAGCATCAGCAGCTATTACACCTTTTATCTGATGCAAAAATTCGGATTATCGGTACAAAACGCGCAGATCCATTTGTTTGCCTTCCTGTTCGCCGTCGCGGCCGGTACGGTCATTGGCGGGCCTGTGGGTGATAAGATTGGGCGTAAATATGTCATTTGGGGCTCTATCCTCGGCGTGGCGCCGTTTACTCTTATTTTGCCGTACGCGAGCCTTGAATGGACGGGGATTTTAACCGTGATTATTGGTTTTATCCTCGCTTCCGCGTTTTCCGCCATTCTGGTTTATGCCCAGGAGCTGCTGCCTGGCCGTATCGGTATGGTTTCCGGACTCTTTTTCGGTTTCGCCTTCGGCATGGGCGGGCTTGGCGCAGCGGTGTTAGGGATGGTTGCGGATCACACCAGCATCTTCCTGGTTTATAAAATCTGCGCTTTCCTGCCGCTTCTTGGGATGTTAACTATATTCCTGCCTGATAACCGACATAAAGCCTGAATTACAGGTAGCCAAAGTTTTACTTTGGCTACCTGACACCCTGATGCCATAAGGGTTTCTTCTTCATCCCCTCTCTGAATTTATCAAAATGCGCTTTTTTACGTGCATATTGCTGTTTTATTCAAACTTCAACAATTATTCATAAACATAAGGGTAAAAATTGTCATAAACTATTACTCGGTTTTTTGGTTTTCGCCAAAAAGGAACACCCACAACGAAAGGAGACGGAATGCACCACGCCACACCGCTTATCACCACCATTGTTGGTGGACTTGTGCTCGCTTTTATCCTCGGCATGATTGCCAATAAACTGCGTATTTCTCCTCTTGTCGGCTATCTGCTGGCAGGTGTTCTGGCGGGACCGTTCACGCCAGGTTTCGTTGCGGATACCAAACTGGCACCTGAACTGGCGGAATTGGGCGTGATTCTGCTGATGTTTGGCGTCGGTCTGCATTTTTCCCTGAAGGATTTGATGGCGGTAAAGTCGATTGCCATACCGGGAGCGATCGCCCAGATAGGGGTGGCGACGCTGCTGGGGATGGCGCTTTCGGCCGTACTGGGCTGGTCGCTGATGACCGGCATCGTATTTGGGCTGTGTCTCTCAACCGCCAGTACCGTGGTGCTGCTGCGCGCGCTTGAGGAGAGACAGCTGATTGACAGCCAGCGCGGGCAGATCGCGATTGGCTGGCTGATTGTGGAAGACCTGGTCATGGTCCTGACGCTGGTACTGCTGCCTGCCGTCGCCGGGATGATGGAAAAAGACAACGTCGGTTTTGCCTCGCTGGCGCTGGATATGGGCATCACCATCGGTAAGGTTGTGGCGTTTATCGCCATCATGATGCTGGTGGGCCGCCGTCTGGTGCCGTGGATCATGTCCCGCAGCGCGGCGACCGGCTCACGCGAGCTGTTTACCCTCTCCGTGCTGGCGCTGGCGCTGGGCATCGCCTTTGGTGCCGTTGAGCTGTTTGATGTCTCCTTTGCTCTGGGTGCGTTCTTCGCCGGGATGGTACTGAACGAGTCCGAGCTGAGCCACCGCGCTGCGCACGATACGCTACCGCTGCGCGATGCCTTCGCCGTACTGTTCTTCGTCTCCGTCGGGATGCTGTTTGACCCGATGGTCCTGATCCATCAACCGCTGGCCGTGCTGGGCACGCTGGCGATCATCATCTTTGGTAAGTCGCTTGCCGCCTTCTTCCTGGTGCGGATGTTTGGCCACTCGCCGCGGACGGCGCTGACCATTGCCGCCAGCCTGGCGCAGATCGGTGAGTTCGCCTTTATTCTGGCCGGTCTGGGCATGGCTCTGAACCTGCTGCCGCAGGCAGGGCAAAACCTGGTGCTGGCGGGGGCGATCCTGTCGATCATGCTGAACCCGGTGCTGTTTGCCCTGCTGGAAAAATACCTCGATAAAACCGAAACGCTGGAAGAGCAGACGCTCGAAGAGGCCATCGAAGAAGAGAAGCAGATCCCGGTTGATATTTGCAACCACGCTCTGCTGGTCGGCTTTGGCCGCGTGGGCAGCCTGCTCGGTGAAAAGCTGATGGCACAGGGTATTCCGCTGGTGGTGATTGAGACCTCACGCACCCGCGTCGACGAGCTGCGCGAGCGCGGTATTCGTGCGGTGCTGGGCAATGCGGCGAACGAAGAGATCATGAATCTGGCGCATCTGGACTGCGCCCGCTGGCTGCTGCTGACCATTCCTAACGGCTATGAAGCGGGTGAGATTGTGGCTTCCGCACGCGCGAAGTGCCCAACAATTGAGATTATCGCCCGGGCGCACTATGACGACGAGGTGGAGTACATTACCGAGCGCGGTGCAGATAAGGTGGTGATGGGCGAGCGCGAGATTGCTAACACGATGCTGACGCTGCTGGAAAAACCGCCGGTTGAAGAGGCGGTGACGGGGTAAGTTTGGTGCGGTCTGATGCCCTCACCCTGGCCCTCTCCCACGGGGAGAGGGAACAAACATTAAAAAAGGCAACTTACGTTGCCTTTTTACATTTACCGATCCCAATACGCCTCTTCGAGGCTGTCTTCCCGTTCCGGCAGGCCACGCGTTAAGCGCGGTGAGTGCTGGTTCAACACCTGATAGCTCACGCGGTTGGCGTACTTACACACCTGCGCCAGCGACGAATAGGTCAGCCAGCTGAACTTGTGCTTGCTGGAGTTCGGCACGTTGGTTTTGTGGTAGGCGTTAGCGGTGATGTCGTGCAGCAGCGCGGCCAGCGCGCCGTCGCCCGCGCCGTTGGTGTTCATGATCTTCTCCGGCCCGCCCATATATGGCGCGATGTGAGAGTAGATCCGCAGCGGGTTGATGCAGTCCTGATGGCGCATACCGCGGCTGAACTCGTACTGGTTAAACTCGGCAATCGCGCCGGGCAGCAGCGGGTGCTGGGTCTTGCGTTTGCTCTCTTCCTCCGTGAAGCCGGCCATATACAGCCCAACCGGGCCCGCGGTGCAGAGCACCAGGTCCACCCAGTCCAGCGCTTTGTCAGACGCCAGCAGCGGATCGCTTTCGCCGGTCAGCGCTTCGGCCTCCTCTTCGTTCATCGCCAGAATCGAGACGTGCTCTTTCAGGAAGGCCTGCCACCACTCCGGGTTATCGGCGATAACGAATTTCGTGCCCAGCGTCAGAACGACCGGCACGTTGTATTTCTTCGCGTACTCAATCGCCTTCATGGTCGCTTCCGGCATGGGCTCACCCGGCTTGCAGCGCACCAGGTAGGAGGTCAGCACCAGCGCCGAGGCGCCCGCGATCACCTCTTCGGGAATACTCTCGGCGCGCAGCTTGTTCATGTGGCCAGGGCTGATGGCAAAGGTACGCTCCCCAGACTCGCCGATCAGCGTGAAGCAGCGGCCAATCGGCCCGTCAACGCCCTGCAGGTAGTTCAGATCGGTACGGCTGGAGGTGTTGCAGAGATAGCGGTAGGCATAGCCACCAATTTCGATATTGCTGCACATCACGCCGAGCAGCACCGAGCGGTCGTCTGCCAGCACGGAGTAGTTGTGCATGGTATTGCCGATGGTACCGCCGGCAAACTGATGGGTAATCAGGTTTTCGCGCACCAGCTCATGGTACAGCGCTTCGGCAACGTCGTCCTCAATCACCAGCGAGTGTCCGGCGCTCAGACCGTAACGGGCGACAAACGCATCATCCACTTTGGCTTCAATGTCCACCAGCGTCTGATCGATACCGACGACCCACGCCGCGCTGGTTTCATTTTCTGGCTGGATTTGCTGCAGGAGCGGATCGCGGGCATCGACGGGGAAGTAGTGTTTGGATTTGCGTTTACCGGGAAATTTCATGGTCTGAACTGTACGAAGAATATGGGCCGGGAATGGTAGCACAAACCCGGCCCGGAGTGCGATCAGCGGCTGTTCGTCACCAGTGAGACCATCATGTCGATATGCTCAGGCGAGTCGTTAAGCGCCGGAATGTACTCGTACTTTTCGCCGCCAGCCTCCAGGAAAAATTCCCGGTTTTGCACCGCGATCTCCTCCAGCGTTTCCAGACAGTCTGCCGAGAAGCCCGGCGACATCACCTGAATATGCTTCACGCCCTTCTCACCGAGCATTTTGAGGGTTTCATCGGTGTACGGCGTCAACCACGGCTCGCGGCCGAAGCGCGACTGGAAGGTCATCATCACCTTCTCCGGCGGCAGGCCAAGGGCGGAGACCAGCTCGCGCGTGGTATCTCGGCAGCGCTGGGGGTAATCATCACCCTCGTTAGCGAAACGCTGCGGGATCCCGTGATAGGAAAGCAGCAGCAGATCCGGCTCGCCGTGCTTTTCAAACGACGCGCGCGCGCTGTTGGCAAGCGCCTTGATGTAGAGCTCGTTATCCGCGTAGTCGCGAATAAAGGTCACACCCGGAATGCGGCGGCGGGTCGCCAGAATGCGGGCCAGCTCGTCCCAGACGGCGGCCACCGTCGAGCAGGAGTACTGCGGGTAGAGCGCCAGCACGACGATATGGTCCACGCCCTGCGCCAGCAGGGATTCTACCGCGCTTTCCAGGGAGGGTTTGCCGTAGCTCATGCCGAGCGCGACGGGCATATCCGGCAGGCGGGCGGCCAGCGCTTTTTCCTGACGACGGCTGTAAACCATTAGCGGCGAGCCCTCTTTCATCCACACGGACTGATAGAGTTTGGCGACGCGCGGAGAACGAATCGGCAGAATGACGCCACGCAGCAGCGGCCACCACAGCAGTCTCGGGAAATCCACGACGCGCGTGTCGCTTAAAAACTGTCGCAGGTAGCGTTTTACCGCGTCTGATGTAGGTGCTTCTGGGGTGCCCAGATTGGCAAGCAGGATGCCGGTTTTCGCCTGACTCATTCACGCCTCTTAACCATTTGATAGGTTGTCAATTGTAGCGGAAATGCGTTTAAACGAAACCCATTGCTGTAATAGGTAAGATGAGAATATTTCTCACCCGGAGGGCCCGGGTGAGAGAAATGCGATTAGCCGAGGATTTTTTCCAGCTCTGCACGTACGTCAGCCACGGCTTTGGTGCCGTCAACTTTAGCGTATTTGGTGTTACCCGCCTGCGCTTCTTTGGTGTAGTAGCCGATCAGCGGCGCGGTCATCTGATGGTATTCCACCAGGCGCTTGCGCACGGTCTCTTCCTGATCGTCTTTACGGGTGGTCAGCTCTTCGCCGGTCACGTCGTCTTTGCCTTCAACCTTAGGTGGGTTGAATTTGATGTGGTAAACGCGGCCAGAAGCAGCGTGTACGCGACGGCCAACGATGCGGTCAACGATCAGCTCGTCCGGTACGTCGAACTCCAGAACGTAGTCCACGTTGATGCCCGCTTCTTTCATGGCGTCAGCCTGAGGAATGGTGCGTGGGAAGCCGTCCAGCAGGAAACCGTTACGGCAGTCTTCCTGAGCAATGCGCTCTTTGACCAGAGCAATCACCAGCTCGTCGGTCACCAGCTTGCCTGCGTCCATGATGTCTTTCGCCTGTTTACCCAGCTCGGAGCCAGATTTAACAGCGGCGCGCAGCATATCACCGGTGGAGATTTGCGGAATACCGTATTTCTCCATGATGAACTGAGCCTGAGTTCCTTTACCCGCGCCCGGAGCGCCAAGCAGAATAATACGCATTGCGAAAATCCCCTCAAAAGTCGTTTCAATTTTTCAAAAGCGCTAAACAATACCACCAGAATGGGCATCGCTCAAGGAAGGCAGGAAGGCTGAAACGGTTAACGGGGGGAGATTATTTGGGAGGGTGCGGTCTGGTACCCTCACCCCGGCCCTCTCCCACGGGGAGAGGGAGAAGACCAGGGGAGGCGTGGTCAATTACGCCAGCAGCAGCGCATTCACACGTTTAATGAAGAGGTTAGGATCTTCCAGCGTACCGCGCTCGGCCAGCAGGGACTGATCCAGCAGCAGTTCAACCCACTCGGCAAAGCGGGCGTCGTCCTGGGTATCCGCCGCGCGTTTCACCAGCGGATGATCCGGATTAAGCTCAAAGATATATTTCACTTCCGGCATCGCCTGGCCCGCCGCCGCAAACAGTTTCGCCATCTGAGTGCCCATTTCGTCGGCATCGGTGGTGACGATGGCTGGGGTGTCGGTCAGACGGTGCGTGAAGCGCACCTCTTTCACGCGGTCGCCCAGCAGGGTTTTCACGCGCTCAACGAACGGCTCCAGCGCCTTCTCGGCTTCTTTCGCGCTTTCGTCCACTTCATCCGCCAGCTTGTCGATGGACTCGTCGGCTTTGGCTACAGACTGGAAGGATTTACCGTCGAACTCGGTCAGGTAGTTCATCATCCACTCGTCGATGCGATCAGAAAGCAGCAGCACTTCGATGCCTTTCTTGCGCAACAGCTCCAGGTGCGGGCTGCTCTTCGCCGCTGCGTAGCTGTCGGCGGTGATGTAGTAGATCTTCTCCTGCCCTTCTTTCATGCGGGAGACGTACTCTTCCAGCGACATGGTCTGCGCGGAGGAGTCGGTATGCGTTGAGGCGAAGCGCAGCAGTTTGGCGATGGTTTCAACGTTCGCGGTGTCTTCTGCCGGGCCTTCTTTCAGCACCAGGCCAAACTGTTTCCAGAAGGTCTGATATTTTTCCGCATCGTCTTTCGCCAGTTTTTCCAGCATCTGCAGCGCACGTTTGGTCAGGGCGTTGCGCAAGTTACGGGTGACGGTGCTGTCCTGCAGAATTTCACGGGAGACGTTCAGCGGCAGATCGTTAGAATCGATCAGGCCGCGCACAAAGCGCAGGTAGTTCGGCATGAACTGCTCGGCGTCGTCCATGATAAAGACGCGCTGCACGTACAGCTTCAGACCGTGCTTGTGATCGCGGTTCCACATGTCCCACGGCGCCTGTGCCGGGATGTACAGCAGGCTGGTGTACTCCTGCTTACCTTCCACACGGTTGTGGCTCCAGGTCAGCGGGTCGGTAAAATCGTGGGCGATGTGCTTGTAGAATTCGTTGTACTCGTCGTCTTTAATTTCAGACTTGTTGCGCGTCCACAGCGCCTGCGCCTTGTTGATCTTCTCCCAGGAAACCACGGTTTCACCGTCTTTCTCTTCCTGTTTTTCAATCTCGACCGGCAGGGCAATGTGGTCGGAATATTTGCTGATGATGGAGCGCACGCGCCAGTCGTTCAGGAAATCGTCTTCGCCTTCGCGCAGGTGCAGGGTGATTTCGGTACCGCGATCCGCTTTGGTGATGTCATCAACGGTATATTCGCCTTCCCCTTTGGACTCCCACAGCACGCCGTTTTCAGCGCTGTCGCCCGCCGCACGGGTACGGACGGTGACTTTGTCCGCCACGATGAACGCCGAGTAGAAACCGACGCCGAACTGGCCGATGAGCTGGCTGTCTTTCGCCTGGTCCGAGCCCATGGACTCGAGGAACGCTTTGGTGCCGGATTTGGCGATGGTGCCGAGGTGGTCGATCACCTCGTCGCGGTTCATCCCGATGCCGTTATCGGCGATGGTCAGGGTGCGGTTCTCCTTATTGAACGAGACGCGCACGCGCAGCTCGCCGTCGCCTTCGTACAGATCCGGGTTAGACAGCGCGCGGAAGCGCAGCTTGTCCGCCGCATCGGATGCGTTGGAAATCAGCTCACGCAGGAAAATTTCTTTGTTGGAATACAGGGAATGGATCATCAGGTGCAGAAGCTGTTTTACTTCTGACTGGAAACCACGGGTTTCTTGTCCTTTCATCTATGTCGACCTCAACAATGCCATTTAATGGGGTTTTAAAACGTTGAGTGAGAGATGGGGATAAGGGGGGAAATTTTCAAGCGGAGGCCGCGCGCGCAGCCTCCGTTTGGTCAGAAAATAATCTTGTGACGCCCGGCCAGAGAGTGCGACAGCGTGGTGCCGTCCACCATCTCCAGCTCGCCGCCCACCGGCACGCCATGGGCGATGCGGCTGGCGTCAACGCCGTACTGCGAGCACAGCTCGGCGATGTAGTTGGCGGTTGCCTCCCCTTCCACCGTCGGGTTGGTGGCGAGGATCACCTCTTTGATGGTTTCGGACTCAAGACGCTGTTCAAGGCGGTCAAGACCGATATCATCCGGACCAATACCGTCCAGCGGGGAGAGATGCCCCATCAGCACGAAGTAGCGGCCGGAAAACTGCCCGGTTTGTTCGATGGCGTAGATGTCCGCCGGACTCTCCACCACGCAAATCTGACCGTTTTCCTGACGACGCGGGTTCGTACAGATGTTACACACGTCCTGCTCGGTAAAGGTACGGCAGTCCGCACAGTGACCAATTTCTGACATGGCGCGGGTCAGAGCCTGCGCCAGGCGCATCCCGCCGCTGCGGTCGCGCTGCAATAGCGTAAACGCCATGCGCTGCGCCGACTTCGGGCCAACGCCCGGCAGGCAGCGCAGTGCTTCCATTAACTGCGTGAGCAGCGGACTGGTTTGCATCAGAATGGCATCTTGAAGCCAGGCGGCAGCTGCATACCGCTGGAAACAGAAGCCATTTTCTCTTTCTGAGTTTCGTCGATACGGCGAGCGGCATCGTTAAACGCGGCTGCAACCAGATCTTCCAGCATCTCTTTGTCGTCTTCGAGCAGGCTTGGGTCGATTTCCACGCGACGGCAGTTGTGCGCACCGTTGATGGTCACTTTGACCAGACCGGCACCGGACTCACCCGTGACTTCCAGCTGAGCGATCTCTTCCTGCATCTTCTGCATTTTTTCCTGCATCTGCTGAGCCTGCTTCATCAGGCCACCCAGACCGCCTTTTCCACCAAACATAGGCTTCTCTCTTTTTCACGTTTAAGGATTACAACCGTAAGTCAGACTCACGATCAAATGGGGCGAATACTCTCTTCATCCAGATCGGCGTCGAAGAACCGGCGCAGGGTCTGAATGTTGTTATCCGCAATAATCGCCTCGCGCGCCTGCGCGAGCTTTTCTTCATAAATGGCCTGGCGCCACTCGAGCGGCGTTTTCACTGCCGGATTATCATCTTCAATGATAGTCAATTCAACCGGCGCGCCCTGTAATGTGGCGAGCGCCTCGGCCAGCGCCTTTTGCGCGCCAGGAGAATTGAGGTGTCGCTGGCCCGGACGCAGGTGCAGACGCACCTGATTGCCGTCCTGCTCTTTCCAGGCGTTCAGCGCGACCTGCTCCACCAGCTTCGGCAACTGGAGTTTGCTGACCTCAGCGGCCCAGGCGTCGCGCGCAATGGACTCTTCGGCAAGCTTCGCGGAAAGCTCCGGCGTTTTCTCATGCTCCAGCGCCTTTTTCAGCGCTTTCGGCGTGGCGACCTCTTCCTTCACCTCTTCGGTGATGGTGGTTGCCTTCCAGCGGTAAGCCTCTTCTTTCACCGGGGCTTTCTGCTCGAGCGCGGACGGTGCCGGACGCGACTGTACGCGCTCCGTTACCGAGGCCAGTCGTTCAAGCGCGGCGTTGTTAACCGGCCGCGCTCTTCCTGGCGCTGCCGGTTCACTCTTTTTTGGTTTGGTTACTCCCTGGGCACGCTGCAGCTGGCTGCGTGCGGCAAGCACCGAACTGGTGGCATCCGACAGCGGCACGTTTTGCTGCGGTGGCGGCGTCGGCTGCTGTGGTACCTGCTGCGGCGACATCACCGCCGTAGGGGCGACCGGCGCGAAAGACTGCCGCGGCACTTCCGGCTCCGGCAATGGCATGCGCGGGTGGAACGCCAGCGCACGCAGCAGCGTCATTTCAACGCCCATACGCGGATCCGGCGCGAACGGTAACTCTTTGCGGCCAATCAGCAGCGTCTGGTAGTACAGCTGCACGTCGGCAGGCGGCACGGTGCGGGCAAGCTCACGCATCCGCTGTTCAATGGTCGCCATATCCGCACCAATGGCGGAGGGAGAAAGCTGCAGCATAGCCACGCGGTGCAGCAGGCTGAGCATCTCAACCAGCAGCCCTTCCCACTCAATACCCCGGGCAGCGGCGGCATTCACCTGCGACATCACGCGTTCGCCGTTGGCGGCAATCATCGCTTCGATAAGCGACAGCGCCTGATCGTCATCCAGCGTGCCGAGCATGGTGCTGACCGCCTCGGTGGAGAGCTTGCCGTCACCGCTGGCAATCGCCTGGTCGGTCAGGCTTAATGCATCACGCAGGCTGCCGTCCGCCGCGCGGGCCAGCAGCTGCAGGGCGCGCGGTTCGTGGACAATCTTCTCTTCATCAAGAATATGCTCAAGCTGCGCGCGGATCTGCTCAACGTCCAGCGCCTTCAGATGGAACTGCAGGCAGCGCGACAGGATCGTGACCGGCAGCTTTTGCGGATCGGTAGTCGCCAGCAGGAACTTCACGTGCGCGGGCGGCTCTTCCAGCGTTTTCAGCAGTGCGTTAAAGCTGTGGCGCGACAGCATGTGCACTTCATCGATCAGGTAGACCTTGAAGCGGCCGCGCGCCGGGGCGTACTGCACGTTATCGAGCAGATCGCGGGTATCTTCCACTTTGGTGCGCGAGGCGGCGTCGATCTCGATCAGATCGACAAAACGCCCCTGCTCGATCTCCCGACAGTTATCACACACGCCGCACGGCGTGGCGGTGATCCCGGTTTCGCAATTGAGACCTTTTGCCAGCAAACGGGCAATAGAGGTCTTACCGACGCCGCGGGTGCCGGAAAAAAGATAGGCGTGATGGATGCGACCTAGCGACAAGCCGTTCGCCAGGGCCGTCAGCACATGTTCCTGACCGACAACGTCAGCAAAGGTTTGTGGTCGCCATTTACGGGCTAACACCTGATAACTCATGGGCAGGCTCTGCAACGCTGGAAGGTGAATTTATGGAGGGGAATGCTATCACAACCTCACCCATTGAGCGAGGTTGTGAAAACCGGGATTAGTGACCCGGGAAAGGCACCAGGCAATAGCTGGTAATACCCTGTTTTTCCAGGCGCTGTTCACCGCCGAGATCGAACAGGTTGATGATGAAGGCCGCGTCGGTCACTTCCCCACCCAGACGACGGATCAGCTTCACGGTCGCTTCAATGGTGCCGCCGGTTGCCAGCAGATCGTCGACCACCAGCACTTTGTCGCCCGGCTTGATCGCATCAACGTGGATCTCCAGCTGATCGGTGCCGTACTCCAGCTCGTAGCTTTCTGCGATGGTTTCACGCGGCAGCTTGCGCGGCTTACGCACCGGCACAAAACCCACGCCCATTGCCAGCGCAACCGGTGCGCCAAACAGGAAACCACGGGCTTCGGTACCTACTACTTTGGTGATCCCGGCGTTTTTATAACGCTCGACCAGCAGTTCAATGCTGAGCGCGTACGCTTTCGGGTCTTCCAGCAAGCTGGTGACATCACGGAAAAGAATGCCAGGCTTTGGATAGTCCTGGATGCTTTTGATGCTGTTTTTCAGATATTCAAGCTGCTGTGCAGTTGCGGTCATCGGTTTGTGCCTAAATAAAACAGTGTTACTCACAGCGCGCAACGAGTCGGCCAAGGCAACAATTGTTTAACCTTTGACCAGGCGCACCTGTGCTCGAAAACGGTCGAATTTACTGGCTGCGCGTGATAATTGCAACAGCCATGATGAGGCTTCAGTGCTTTTGTTGCTTTTCATCAACCACGGGGATCCGCCACATAAAGAAAAGCAGGCTGGTCAGGATCGCCAGCAGCAGAATACGTACCCACATCATTTTCACCAGCCATAATGAAATAGCGAAGGTGATGAGGATCACTGCGATCGCGCGCGGCTTCGCGCCGGGCGGCATGGCCCGGTGTTTTTGCCAGTGCCGCAGATAGCCGCCAAACCATGAGCGGTAGAGCAGCCAGTGGTGAAAACGCGGCGACGAGCGGGCGAAGCACCAGGCCGCCAGCAGGATAAATGGCGTGGTCGGCAGTAAGGGTAAAAACACACCCAGCGTGCCAAGCACTACCGCGAGCCAGCCAATGATGATTAAAATAGTACGCTTCATAATGCGAATCGTTATCAAACTGAACGGCTACTTTACCACTGGAGAGCGCCTTGAAAACAGCACTGCTTCTTGAGAGGCTGCAAAATCAGCTAATTGCTCTGCGGGAGCAGGCTACACCGCTAATGGGGCACGCCACGCTGAAGCCGCGCTTTGACCGACAGCTTTTTCGTACCCGCAGCACCGTCATTCAGGATTACCTGGCGGAAGCGCAGACGAATCTCGACGAGCTTCGCCATGCGGTTGAGAGTGAACAGCAGGAACAGGTGGCGTGGCTTGCGGCGCATCTCACCGAGCAGATCACCGCGCTGCATCGTGAAATCGCCGCCTGGCCGCTGCGCGCCTGGGACAGCGCCTCCCCGGGGCTCGGTAAATGGCAGCGCAAGCGGCTGGAGAACCAGGAGTTTGAACGCCGACTGTTTGAGATGAAGCGCGAACGCGAGGTGCGTCTGAACAACAGCGAAACGCTGGAAGAGCAGCAGCTATTGATGCGCGAGATTAGCGCGCTGGAAGGACGCATCGTCCGCTGCCGTCAGGCGCTGGATGAGATTGAGCGCGTCATTGAACGTTTGACCCGTTAACAGGAGCCACACCCATGTCACTGGAAAATGCACCCGATGAGGTCAAGCTGGCCGTCGATTTGATTATGCTGCTGGAGAATCATGAGATCCCCGCCGAAACGGTGCTTAAGGCACTGGAGATTGTACGGCGGGATTTTGAGGGGAAACTTCCCCCTCACTCTAACCCTCTCCCACAGGGAGAGGGAAAATAGATTAAGCCGGAGTCGGGTCGTCGCCCTTAATGTCGCGCTTCACTTCCGTATGCTCATCACCTTTCTCGTTACGCAGGTGAACCTCAAGCTGGTTGAAGGCGATATTAATATCGTTTTCACGGCACAGACGATCGATAGAACGGTTAAGTTCATCCACCGTGTAGCTGCGGTCACGCAGTTCACGCACGTATAAACGCAGCTCGTGATCCAGCGTACTCGGCCCAAAGGTGGTGAAGAAGACCGCCGGAGCCGGATCGTGCATCACTTTCGGATGCTCAGACGCCGCCTTCAGCAGCACCTCTTTCACCTTATCCAGATCCGATCCATAGGCCACGCCCAGGCGGATCACCACGCGCGTCACCGTATCCGATAGCGACCAGTTGATCAGACGCTCGGTCACGAACGCTTTGTTCGGGATGATCACCTCTTTGCGATCGAAGTCGGTGATGGTGGTGGCACGAATACGGATCTTGCTGACCGTACCGGAGAAGGTACCGATGGTAACGGTATCGCCGATACGTACCGGACGTTCGAACAGGATGATCAGGCCGGAGACAAAGTTACCGAAGATCTCCTGCAGGCCAAAACCAAGACCGACCGAGAGAGCGGCCGCCAGCCACTGCAGTTTATCCCACGAGACGCCAAGCGAACCAAAGACCGTCATCGCCCCAACAATAATGATCACGTAGTTGAGGATCGTCGTAATGGCGTAGGACGCCCCCTGGCGAAGATTCAGACGTGACAGGAGCAGCACTTCGAGCAGGCCTGGCAGGTTGCGGATCAGCGCCCAGGCCACCACCGACGACACCAGCGCAAACAGCAGGCTGCCCATGGTCACGCTTTTCATGACCGCCGCGCCCGCTTCGGTGCCGTTGTATTGCCAGAGGGTAATACTGTCGAGATAGGCGAAAACGGTAATAAGATCGGACCAGATAGCCCAGAACATCACCGCAAACAGGGCGATCATCACCAGCATGGTGATACGCAGCGTCTGCTGGTTAACCTGCTCCAGCGCGATGGTTGGCTCTTCCTGCGGCTCCGCGCCTTCGGCCCCCTCTTTCACCTGATGCTGACGACGCGCAATGGCACGGCGATAGGCGATGCGGCGGGCCGCCACGCTCAGGCCGCGCAGTACGGTCTGATAGAGCAGGTTCCAGACGATCACCAGATAGACCGTTTCAATCCAGCGCCCGGACAGGCGCAGCGTGGTATAGAAGTAGCCCGTTGCCGTCAGCACCATCAGCGCCAGCGGAATGATCGCCAGCACCGTCACGGTGGCCAGACGAATGTTGTGGGACTCTTTATCACGCCAGCTGTCGCGGCACATCGGCCACATCAGGATCGCAATCAACAGCAGGTTCAGCAGGATGACCAGCTGGCCCAGCACATCATCCATCAGATGCAGCGGGGAAAGCTCAGAAACAACCGACCAGAAGTGCAGCGGCAGGAGGGCCAGGCTGATGCGCACAATCTGGCGACGCCAGTGGCTGGTCAGCTGCGCAGGCATGTTGAAATGACGCACCGCCACGCCGTCTTTTTCCAGCACCTTCCAGCACACGCCAAACACCAGCCAGAACAGCGCCAGTTTTTTACTGAACGCCCACAGCAGATCGCTGACGTTGAGCTGCATGGTGAGCAGAATCAGGCCCACAGCCAGAATAATCAGGCACACCGGCAGGGCGCGAATGAGATCGATCAGAATCGCTTTTGGCGTATGAAGCTGGCTATCGTTACGCAGTTGCCCCACTTCGGAGGCCAGCTTCGCCTGGTATTTTTTCAGCCAGGCCAGACGCCAGCGGATCAGGCCAGCAATCAGCAGCAGCGGTAATCCCGCCAGCAAGGCAATCGTCACCGCAGGCCAGGCTTTCTCCCAGTTTACGGTGATCTTCATGCTCTTGATCTGCGTTTTAAGCGTCTCAGGGAAGGATTTAATCCAGTCCCAGTCCATCGGTTTGTTGCTGTTTACCCAGAAAATCTGCTGGGTCAGGATCTCCTGCAGACTTTTCGAGACGCTCACCAGCTGCTGCTGGTTGATTTGCAGGTTAATGGCCATCATCAGCTGGTTACCCAGCTGTTTGTTGAGCTGGTCCAGCAGCTCGCGACGCATATCGACGACCTGGAGCAGCGCGTCGTGCACTTCCGGGTTCACGTCGCTGGAATGGCCCTCTTCAATTTTGGCGACAAAGCTATCGCTCTGGAAAAGGGCATCGCGCTGCTGGTTGACGTCAAACTGTTCCAGACGCAAATCCGCGATGCGGTTGGTCATGTCTTCCAGCTCATCAGCGGACGGGAGCGTCTGCTGCTGCTGGTAGAGAATACGCGACAGCAGGAGGCTGCCCTTCAGGACCGCGATCTGCTCTTTGATGTTGCGCTCAGCCTGCAGGGCGCGGTCCAGCCAGTTCTTCACTTTGATATTTTGCTGAACCAGCGAGTTACCCTTTTCCGTCGCCTGTATCAGGCGCTGGCTAAGCTGGTGGTTGGCGTCGAGCTCCTGTTTCACCAGCGGATTCGCCTGAATGCGGGCGGTCTCGTCAGGCGATACGGCCTCCTGGGCGGTTTTTTCCGTCAGCGTCAGGCGCTTGCTGTTAACCGCCTCCTGCAACAGCTGAAGCTGGTGTTCAAGACGATTAATGTTGGCGGTGACGTAATCACGCTGTTTTTGCAGGGTGTCCTGCAGCACCGTATTCCCTTCCAGGCTTTTACGCTGCTGTTCAATCTGTGCGTTGAGCAACGTCTGCTGCACCAGCAGCAGGGTTTGCTGGGTCGGGCGCAGCGTTCCCTCTCCCACCGTCGTGCCGTTCAGACGGTTGCGGATCTGCTGCAGCTGCTGAGACGCGGAGTACATCAAGTTTTGCACGCGTTCCGGCTGGGTTTGCAGGGAGACAAGCTGGCTGTTATAGGTCGCGAGGTCGGACTGCGCGGTTTGCAGGTCGTCGAGCAGTTGCGCGACGCGCGACTCCAGCTGACGTAAAGAGAGCGTCGAGAGCGTCTTGCGCGTTTCGGTATCGTTATCGACGTCGCTCAGGGCGTTCAGTGATTCCGTCGCTTTGCGCATGTTTTCAGGAGCCTGCGCCACCTTCTGACGAAGCTGGGCGGTATCGGCTTTGACGCGTTCAATTTTATCCAGCGTTTCCAGCGTTTCCGTCAGATCCTGCTGGATAAGCTTATCCTGAGGAGAGAGCTCTTTTTGTTTGTTCAGCGCGTCGAGCTGCGACTGAACATCGCCACGCGAGGGAATGTCATTGCTGTTATCGGCGCGGGCCCAGGTCAGCGGCGCCGTGGCAAAGAAAAACAGCATCGCAAAGAGCAATGCAAAAACAGGATGTTGCGAGCGATTGATGGGCAGCATAGTTGTGAATGATGTCAGAAGATGACCGAAAATAGTCCGGCGTGAAGAATATCACGCTCGCCGGAAGCAGAATAGCGCGAACGTGAGCCTCTGAGATAAATCCTGGAAATGACTCAGGCAGTTAGCGACGGCGCGTCGCTGCGCAGCGACGGGCAGAGCTGTAGCATTTCCAGTAAAATCGCCACGTAGCTGCGGGCTTCCTCTTTGAGGTCAAAGGATTGCGGAGCAAACAGCCAGTTTTCCATCAGACCTGAAATGTAGCCGCGCATCAGGATAGCCGCCCGGCGGGTCAAGAGATTGGCCGGTAACAGCTTTGCCTGCATACACAAGTTCAGGTTCAGTTCGATACGGTCATAGCTTTCGAGGCTGAGGCTGCGTTGCGCCTGTTGCACCACCGCCATTTCGCCCACGAACTCGCATTTATGATAAATTATTTCCATCATTAATCTGCGACGTTCTTCAACTACCGTCGCTTCAAGGATATATACTAATATTTCTCTCATTACTGAGAGTGGATCATCAGGGAATTTTGCCCGATACTCACTCTCGAGATCGCTAATGCTGGACTCTGAAAGCTCCCAGATTTCACCGAACAGATCTGACTTATCTTTAAAATGCCAGTAAATCGCTCCCCGCGTCACACCGGCAGCCTGAGCAATTTGTGCCAGCGAGGTTGACGAAACACCCTGCTGAGAGAACAAACGTATTGCCACATCCAGAATGTGTTGTCGGGTTTCCAGCGCTTGTTGTTTAGTTTTTCGTGCCATAGGTGGGTGAATTTACAGGAGTCAGATTTACATACATTTGTGAATGTATGTACCATAGCATGACGATAATATAAACGCAGCAACGGGTTTTAGACTCAGGACCCTTGATCAATTTGAAATCGGACACTCGAGGTTTACATATGAACAAAAACAGAGGGTTAACGCCTCTGGCGGTCGTTCTGATGCTCTCAGGCAGCTTAGCGCTAACAGGATGTGACGACAAACCAGCTCAACAAGGAGCTCAGCAGGCGCCAGAAGTAGGCGTCGTGACGCTCAAATCTGAACCTCTACAAATCACCACCGAGTTACCAGGCCGTACAAATGCTTACCGCATTGCGGAAGTGCGTCCTCAGGTTAGTGGCATTATCCTGAAACGTAACTTCACCGAAGGCGGTGATGTGAAGGCCGGTGAGTCTCTGTATCAGATTGATCCCGCAACCTATCAGGCAAATTATGAAAGCGCGAAAGGCGACCTGGCGAAAGCACAGGCCGCAGCCAAAATTGCCCAGCTGACGGTGAATCGTTATCAAAAACTGCTCGGGACCAAGTACATCAGCCAACAGGATTACGATACCGCCCTGGCAGATGCGCAGCAGGCTAACGCAGCCGTAGTGGCAGCCAAAGCGGCGGTCGAAACCGCGCGCATTAACCTGGCCTATACCAAAGTGACCTCCCCTATCAGCGGTCGTATTGGTAAGTCTTCAGTCACGGAAGGGGCACTGGTGCAGAACGGTCAGACCACCGCGCTGGCGACCGTGCAGCAGCTTGATCCGATCTACGTTGACGTGACGCAGTCCAGCAATGATTTCCTGCGCCTGAAACAGGAGCTGGCTAACGGCACCCTGAAACAGGAAAACGGCAAAGCCAAAGTGGAGCTGATTACCAACGATGGTATCAAGTTCCCGCAGGAAGGTACGCTGGAATTCTCTGACGTGACGGTCGACCAGACCACCGGTTCCATCACCTTACGTGCGATTTTCCCGAACCCTGACAAAAACCTGCTGCCAGGTATGTTCGTTCGCGCGCGTCTGGAAGAAGGAACGAATCCAACCGCCCTTCTGGTTCCACAGCAGGGTGTGACCCGTACGCCACGCGGCGATGCGAGCGCACTGGTTGTTGGAGCAGATGACAAAGTCGAAACGCGCAATATCACCGCCACCCAGGCTATTGGCGATAAATGGCTGGTGACGGAAGGTCTGAAAGATGGCGATCGCGTGATTGTTTCTGGTTTGCAAAAAGTTCGTCCTGGCGCGCAGGTTAAAGCACAGGAAGTGAAATCTGACGATAAACAACAAGCTTCGGCCGCTGGCCAGTCAGAACAAACCAAGTCTTAACTTAAACAGGAGCCGTTAAGACATGCCTAATTTCTTTATCGATCGCCCCATATTTGCGTGGGTGATCGCCATTATCATCATGCTGGCCGGGGGACTTGCGATCCTGAAGCTGCCTGTCGCGCAATATCCAACGATTGCGCCACCGGCGGTGACCATCTCCGCAACCTACCCTGGGGCTGATGCGAAAACGGTGCAGGACACCGTCACTCAGGTTATCGAACAGAACATGAACGGTATCGATAACCTGATGTACATGTCCTCAAACAGTGACTCTACCGGTACAGTTCAGATCACCCTGACCTTCCAGTCAGGTACGGATGCTGACATTGCGCAGGTTCAGGTACAGAACAAACTGCAGCTGGCGATGCCTTTGCTGCCGCAGGAAGTACAACAGCAGGGTGTGAGCGTCGAGAAATCGTCCAGCAGCTTCCTGATGGTTGTCGGCGTTATCAACACCAACGGCACCATGACGCAGGAGGATATTTCCGACTACGTGGGTGCCAATATGAAGGACGCCATCAGCCGTACTTCCGGTGTGGGTGACGTTCAGCTGTTCGGTTCTCAGTACGCAATGCGTATCTGGATGGATCCGAACAAACTGAACAACTTCCAGCTGACCCCCGTTGACGTGATCAACGCCATTAAAGCGCAGAACGCCCAGGTGGCAGCCGGTCAGCTAGGTGGTACGCCGCCGGTGAAAGGCCAGCAGCTTAACGCCTCGATCATCGCGCAGACCCGTCTGACCTCTGCCGATGAGTTCAGCAAAATTCTGCTGAAAGTGAATCAGGACGGTTCCCAGGTTCGCCTGCGCGACGTGGCAAAAGTAGAGCTGGGCGGTGAGAACTACGACATCATCGCGAAGTTTAACGGTAAACCGGCTTCCGGTCTGGGTATCAAACTGGCGACAGGTGCTAACGCCCTGGACACCGCCACGGCGATCCGCGCAGAGCTGAAGAAAATGGAACCGTTCTTCCCGTCAGGTCTGAAAATCGTTTACCCGTACGACACCACGCCGTTCGTCAAAATTTCGATTCACGAAGTGGTTAAAACGCTGGTAGAAGCGATCATCCTGGTGTTCCTGGTGATGTACCTGTTCCTGCAAAACTTCCGCGCGACGCTTATCCCAACGATTGCCGTGCCGGTTGTTCTGCTCGGGACCTTTGCGATCCTGTCGATATTTGGCTACTCGATAAACACCCTGACGATGTTCGGGATGGTGCTCGCCATCGGCCTGCTGGTGGATGATGCCATCGTCGTGGTAGAGAACGTCGAGCGCGTGATGGCGGAAGAAGGTCTACCGCCGAAGGAAGCGACCCGTAAATCAATGGGTCAGATCCAGGGCGCGCTGGTCGGTATCGCGATGGTACTGTCTGCGGTATTTATCCCGATGGCTTTCTTCGGGGGCTCTACCGGTGCGATTTACCGTCAGTTCTCAATTACCATCGTTTCCGCGATGGCGCTGTCGGTGCTGGTCGCGTTGATCCTGACGCCTGCGCTGTGTGCCACCATGCTGAAGCCGATTCAGAAAGGCGGTCACGGCGAGCATAAAGGGTTCTTCGGCTGGTTTAACCGCATGTTTGACAAGAGCACGCACCACTACACCGACAGCGTGGGCAACATCCTGCGCAGCACCGGTCGTTACCTGCTGCTCTATATCATCATCGTGGTGGGGATGGCGTTCCTGTTCGTTCGTCTGCCAAGCTCGTTCCTGCCGGATGAAGACCAGGGCGTGTTCCTGACAATGGCACAGCTTCCTGCGGGTGCGTCGCAAGAGCGTACCCAGAAAGTGCTGGATGAAGTGACGGACTACTACCTCACCAAAGAGAAAGACAACGTTGAATCCGTGTTTGCGGTTAACGGCTTTGGCTTTGCGGGTCGTGGTCAGAACACAGGTATTGCCTTCGTTTCTCTGAAAGACTGGTCTGAACGTCCGGGCGAAAAGAACAAGGTTGAAGCCATCACCGGCCGTGCAATGGGCACCTTCTCACAGATTAAAGATGCGATGGTCTTCGCCTTTAACCTGCCAGCGATTGTTGAACTGGGTACCGCGACCGGCTTCGACTTCCAGCTGATTGACCAGGGCGGTCTGGGTCACGAAAAACTGACGCAGGCACGTAACCAGCTGTTTGGCGAAGTGGCTAAGCACCCTGACCTGCTGGTCGGCGTGCGTCCAAACGGCCTGGAAGATACGCCGCAGTATAAAATCGACATCGACCAGGAGAAAGCCCAGGCGCTGGGCGTATCCATCAGTGACATTAATACCACGCTGGGCGCCGCCTGGGGCGGTAGCTACGTTAACGACTTCATCGACCGTGGTCGCGTGAAGAAAGTGTACGTGATGTCAGAGGCGCAATACCGTATGTTGCCAAACGATATCAACAGCTGGTTCGTGCGCGGCAGCAATGGTCAGATGGTACCGTTCTCGGCGTTCTCAACGTCACGCTGGGAATACGGTTCGCCGCGTCTGGAACGCTATAACGGTCTGCCATCGATGGAAATCCTGGGTCAGGCCGCGCCGGGCCGAAGCACCGGTGAAGCCATGAATCTGATGGAAGAGCTGGCGAGTAAACTGCCTTCGGGTATCGGCTACGACTGGACCGGTATGTCCTATCAGGAACGTCTGTCCGGAAACCAGGCCCCTGCCCTGTACGCGATTTCACTGATCGTCGTCTTCCTGTGTCTGGCAGCGCTGTACGAGAGCTGGTCAATTCCGTTCTCCGTTATGCTGGTGGTACCGCTTGGGGTTATCGGTGCGCTGCTTGCGGCAACGTTCCGCGGACTGACCAACGACGTGTACTTCCAGGTAGGCCTGCTGACAACCATTGGCTTGTCGGCGAAGAACGCGATACTTATCGTTGAATTCGCCAAAGATCTGATGGAGAAAGAAGGTAAAGGCCTTATTGAGGCGACGCTTGAGGCTGTTCGTATGCGTCTGCGCCCAATCCTGATGACATCACTGGCGTTTATCCTCGGCGTACTGCCGCTGGTTATCAGTTCCGGTGCTGGCTCCGGTGCGCAGAACGCGGTCGGTACAGGCGTTATGGGTGGTATGGTTACCGCAACCGTACTCGCTATCTTCTTCGTACCGGTGTTCTTCGTGGTGGTTCGCCGCCGCTTCAGCCGGAAGAATGAGGATATTGAACACACGCATTCGGTAGAACCTCACTGATACCGGTTTCACATGATAAAAAGGCCGCATTAGCGGCCTTTTTCATTTTCAGAAAAAATCATAAATTACGCTTATTGTGGTTCTATTTATTTTCTGCCATCTTAAATAGACATATCATAATTAACTGATAACTTAATCGGTGAATTCAGGATTTTTTTAATTTCATTTCTCCGCTTAAGTTATTAGGAATATTCCTAATAAGAAGTTCTTACAAAGATAAGTCTGAATCTGAACTTTTCTCATCATTTTGCTAAGCCGATGAAACGTAAGGAAGCGATAAAGCACCCTCGTTAATTTGGATAAAAAGTTGAGTCCGGGATGACCATTTGCGTACTTGCTCGCATGTCTGCGGTTTTATTTGTAATTTTTCGTAATCGCGCGATGAAATCCAGGCAGGAGTGGCTTATAGTTAGGTTATCAGGAACACAGCACTCATGTAGCTAAGTCAGTTGTATCCATCCCGACAATGATGTTCGGTGAGTAAGAAATCACTCAGAAGGGGATGCGCTATGGACGAGTACTCGCCAAAAAGGCATGATATCGCGCAGTTGAAATTTCTCTGCGAATCCTTGTACCATGACTGCCTTGCCAACCTTGATGAAAGCAACCATGGCTGGGTAAACGACCCAACGTCTGCTATCAATTTACAGTTGAATGAGCTGATAGAGCATATCGCAACCTTCGCACTTAATTATAAAATTAAGTACAATGAAGATAATAAGCTCATTGAGCAAATTGATGAATACCTGGACGACACCTTTATGTTGTTCAGCAGTTACGGCATTAACGCCCAGGATTTGCAAAAATGGCGTAAATCGGGGAACCGGCTATTCCGCTGTTTCGTCAACGTGAGCAGAGCTAACCCGGTTAGTCTTTCCTGTTAAAATTATTACAATTACTAAGGTGAATTTATGTCTGATAAACCACTCACAAAAGTCGATTATTTGATGCGCTTACGACGTTGTCAGTCAATTGACACGCTTGAGCGCGTCATTGAAAAGAATAAATACGAGCTTTCGGATAATGAGCTGGCGGTATTTTATTCAGCCGCTGACCATCGTCTTGCCGAGCTGACAATGAATAAGCTGTATGACAAAATCCCTACTTCTGTGTGGAAATTTGTCCGTTAATCTTTGAAGGGTGTCTGTAGAGTTCTACGCCTCGTTCTCAGTATTTACCTATCCCGTTATGCTCCCTGTGCCAAGGCCAGGTCTCCGTGTAAAACGTGTTTATCAGCAGCAATGTTGTGACGCCAGTCACATCGGCTTTTCGGGAACGTTCCCCTCCTGGCCTGTTCAGATTACCCTGTGGTAATCACATTCAGCGAGGTTTCCAATGAGCTTAGAAAAACAGAAGATGATTGCCGGTGAACATTATCGTCCCGGCGATGAGACGTTACGGGCCGACCGACTGCGAGCCCGCCATCTGGTCTATCGCTATAACCACACCGCACCTGATGAAAAAACAGAACGCCAGAACATTCTGGCGGAACTTCTGGGACAAAGCGAAGGCGCTTATATAGAACCAAGCTTCCGCTGCGACTATGGATATAACATTTATCTGGGCAAAAACTTTTACGCTAACTTCGACTGTGTAATGCTGGATGTCTGCCCTGTTCATATTGGCGATAACTGCATGCTCGCGCCGGGTGTTCATATTTATACGGCAACCCACCCGCTGGATGCGGAGGAACGCAATAGCGGCGTGGAGTTTGGAAAACCTGTCAGCATTGGCAATAACGTCTGGATTGGTGGCCGGGCGGTCATTAACCCTGGCGTCACCATTGGTGATAATGTCGTGGTGGCCTCCGGCGCCGTCGTGACGAAAGACGTCCCGGCTAACGTCGTCGTTGGCGGCAACCCGGCCAAAATCATTAAAACGCTGTGAGGTTACGGGGAGCCAACTGTTATGGTCTTTTAGCGCCAGACTGTTACTTTTTTCAGCCTGATGGCTCCCCTAAAATTGGCAGACACACTGTATTGTCAACTCTCATGAAGGCAAAAAATGACCGAGATACAGCGCCTGCTTACCGCCACCATCGACGATCTTAACCTCCGCGAAAAGCGCGACAATCGCCCACGCTTTAGCATTAGCTTTATTCGCAAACATCCTGGACTGTTTGTCGCCATGTATGCCGCCTGGCTGGCGACGCTTATTGTAATGCTGACATCCGAAACGCTGGTGGACTCCGTCTGGCTGCTGGTTGTACTGTTTGTCGTCTTTAACGCCTTTTTCTTTTTCGACGTGAATCCGCGCTACCGTTACGAAGATATCGACGTGCTCGATTTCCGGGTCTGCTACAACGGCGAATGGTACAACACGCGTTTCGTGCCAGCGGAACTGATCGAAAACATCCTGCACTCTCCGGCGGTTGAAGCCGGGCAAAAAGAGAAACTGCAGAAAATGGTCTCCACCAAAGGACAGCTCTCTTTCTATGATGTCTTTAGCCTTTCCCGCCCTGCTGCTGCGTGATGAGCGCCTGCAGACGTCGGATCCCCGAGGCAAACTGAGAAGCAGAGGTATTGCCGTAACCTAAAACCAGACCGGTTTGCCCCTGCTTCGCCTCCAGGTAGTACCCGCTCAGTGCAGCGGGTGCCAGTTGAAACGCCCTCGCCTGCTCCACCAGTTTCTGGTCATCAATATTGTCTATCGCCAGCGTCAGATGCATCCCGCCTTCACCGGCCAGAATACGGTGCGGCGCATGAAGCTCTGCGCCCAGCACCTCCCGCAGTTGGCGATAGCGTTTACGGTAGAGCCGACGCATGGCGGCAAGATGGCGAGCGTAATGACCGTCCTCAATGAACAGCGCCAGCGTGCGCTGTTCGGCACGGTGCCCACCGCGCAACAGCGAGCCGATGGCCGGGCGAGCCGCTTTCGCCAGCGCTGGCGGTAACACCATAAATCCCATCCGGAGCGACGGAAACAGCGTTTTACTGAACGTCCCCAGATACACAACGGGCGCATTGTTGACCATTCCCAGCATCGCCGGTACGGGCTCACCGGCATAACGGAACTCGCTGTCGTAATCATCTTCAATGATCCACGCGTTGTGCTGCCGGGCGAGCTCCAGCAGCGCCAGCCGCCGCCGCGCGCTGAGCACGCTCCCGTAAGGGAACTGGTGCGAAGGTGAGGTAAAAATCAGTGAGGGTGCAGGCGCATCCAGCCCTTCCCAGCACATTCCCTCGTCATCAACCGGTATTCCCGTCATTGCCAGGCCGGTTTTAACAAACGCGCTTTTTGCCCCGCTATAGCCGGGGTTTTCTACCCAGGCGATATCCCCCGGCTCGCTCAACAGCATCGTACACTGGTTGACGCCTTCAAGCGCGCCTTCGGTTATCACAATCTGGCTGGCGTCGCAGTCAATACCCCGGGACAGGGCGAGATGTCGGGCAATCGCGGCCCGCAGCGACGGCTCGCCGGCCGGGTCGCCATACCCTAGCAGAGCATTTCCCTCCTCCCGCATCACGCGATCGTACAGTCGCCGCCACAGCGGCAGCGGAAAATAGTTGATGGCCGGCGTGCCTGGGGTAAACGCCAGAACAGGCGTGTCCCGGGGCACTGGCGCAGGCAGCAGCCCGACCCGTTTTGCGAGCGTGATGGCAGGGTCCGGCATTGTCCGGGTGACGGAACGGTGAGCTAACTGTGCCACCCGCGTTCCCTGGCGATTACGCTGCAAATACCCTTCGAGAGTGAGCTGGTCCAGCGCCGCATTGACGGTATTCCGGGAAAGGGAGAGCTGCTGAGCAAGCGTTCGCGAACCGGAAAGCTGGCTGCCGGATCGTAGCCTTCCGCACAGTATGGCCTCCCGCAGAGCAAGGTAGAGCGCGCGCTGGAGCGTCTCTTCCCCGCGTGTTTTCAGGGCTGCATGGAGCAAGGTATAAAATTCATCACCCGGTATATTCATCTCGCCTCCTCGTGGAACCATCAAAACATAGCGCAGTGGTTCTTTTTAAGGAACCAGCAATTCACTAGTCTGAAGTTCTTTTCAACGTCACGGAAATTAAGATGAAGACATTCAATCAGTTCGGACAGCCGGTGGGCGAAGCGCTTACCGACTGGCAACCCCGTCAGCACCCGTCCCGGGTGGTCCTTCAGGGTCACTATTGTCGGCTTGAGCCGCTGCGCGTGGAGCATGCCCAGGCGCTGTTCTCTGCGTATTCCCTGGCCGAAGATACCCGCAGCTGGACGTGGCTACTGCGTGAACCCGATGCCACCGCAGAGGAGTTTGCCGAATGGGTGGCGAGCGTAAGTGAGTTATCCGATCCCATCCACTTTACCGTGATGGATAACCGGACTCAGTCCCCCGTTGGAACGCTGTCCCTGATGCGGATCGATCCTAAAAACGGGGTCGTGGAAGTGGGGCACGTTCACTTCTCTCCCCTGTTAAGCCGCACGCCCATGTCGACAGAGGCGCAATATCTGCTGATGCGGTATGTGTTCGATACCCTGGGCTACCGGCGTTATGAGTGGAAGTGCAATAGCCTGAACGAACCTTCCCGCAAAGCCGCCCTGCGCCTGGGTTTTCAGTTTGAGGGGCGCTTTCGCCAGGCGCTGGTGATAAAAGGCCACAACCGGGATACCGACTGGTTTTCGATTCTCGATAAAGAGTGGCCGACGCTGGCGAACGCCTTTGAACGCTGGCTTGCCACCGACAATTTTACTGCCGATGGCAAACAGAAAAGATCCCTGGAAAGCTGGCGAGAAACGCGCGTCTAGCGTCTTTTTTTACGTCCCTGAACCGCCTTAAAGCGCGGATTGGATTTGCAAATCACGTATAAGCGTCCCTTGCGTTTGACTATCTGGCAATCCGGGTGACGCTGCTTTGCACTGCGTAATGAGTTAAGTACCTGCATGGTTAGCCCCGCTTCGCATTGAGAAAGCCGCCAAAACGCTTGCGGAAGCGCGCTGCGCTACCGTCCGTGGAGAACGTTTTCTGCTTACCGGTATAAAACGGGTGCGATTTTGAAGAAACCTCGATGGTGATATACGGATATGTTTCACCGTCGAGTTCAATTTCGCGGTCGGTCTTAATGGTTGAGCCAACCTTGAAGTATTCATTCGCGCTGGTGTCGTGGAAGACCACGGTGCGATAGGCTGGATGGATATTGGGTTTCATCGTCAATCCTTTATGTTTTGTTATAACATAACAAAATAATATCCAGGACAGGTTCTAAAAACAACCCCTTCCTTCTGACGATATTTTCTGGTTTACCTGAGATAAAATGAAAACCAGGCCATCCACGTGCTATAACTATATCATTTCGCGGTAAAATCTTTCTCTTCAGGCAGGGAACTCAGTGCTCAGGAACGGGTATACGAGGAAGGACACGACAGCATGAAAACCCGACATCTGGTCAGTCTGGTGACTGGCGTACTTATCTTTTCCGTGCTGGTCCCCATTTGCCTGAGCATCTGGCTGGCCCATCGCCAGGCGGAAGATAAATTTGTCGATGCGCTGGAAAACTATGCCTCACGCGTGCTGATACGCACCGACAAGGTCGTGGATCAGGCGAAAGAAGCGCTTAATCATCTGCAGGCCTTTGAGGGCGTGCCGTGCAGCCCGTTGCAGTTAAGGGAGATGCGACGGGTCGCTTTCTCGTGGCGATACGTTCAGGAAGTGATTTATATCGACAACCTCAGGCCGCTCTGCTCCTCTCTTGAGCAAACCAGCCATGCGGCCCCTTTCCCCCCGCCGATGCGCATTACCGAAGACGGTTACAGCGCATGGCTGACCACGCAAAACGATCTTGGGTTTCATCGCTACATGGCGGTGCTGGGGCAAGGTCATTACCTTGTCCTGGTCGATCCGGCCTCACTGGTGGATGTCATCCCTTTCGGCGAGATAGCGATTGATGCAGCCCTTGTAGGAAGCACAACACACCGTATCTTCGCCAGCAGTAATACACTCGATCCACATATCCGTGACATGATCAAAGGTCAGGAGATGACCAGCATACAGTACGACGGTTCAATGTACGTTATGAAGCCTGTACCTGAACTGGGGTTTACCGTTGTCGCATGGGCTACGCTCAAACCGCTGGCGGAAACCTGGCACCGGCAGCTGCTTTTATGGCTCCCCTTCGGCGTCCTGATAAGCCTGCTTGCCGCGCTTTTTGTTCTGCGGATACTGCGTCGCATTCAGTCGCCGCGCAACCGCCTGCTTGACGCCATTAACAGCCGCGATTTTGTGGTTCACTATCAGCCCATCGTGGCGCTGTGTAGCGGAAAAATTGTCGGCGCAGAAGCGCTGACGCGCTGGCCGCAGCCGGACGGAAGCAGCCTCTCGCCTGATATTTTTATTCCTCTTGCCGAGCAAACCGGGCTTATCTCCCAGCTGACGCAGCTCGTTATCGAAAAAGTGTTCGAGGATATGGGCAACTGGCTGCACCTTCACCCCGATCAGCATATCTCCATCAACCTCGCCCCCGCCGATTTAACCTCCGGCACGCTGCCACCGCTGATGAGTCACTTGCTGAACAAATGGAAGGTCCACCCGAGCCAAATCGCCCTTGAGGTCACCGAGCGCGGCTTTGCCGATCCAAAAATCAGCGCGCCGGCTATCGCCGCATTCCGTCGCTCGGGGCACCCTGTCTATATAGATGATTTTGGTACGGGCTATTCCAGCCTGAGCTATCTGCAGGATCTGGATGTCGACACGCTAAAAATTGATAAATCGTTCGTGGATGCGCTGGAGTACAAAAACGTGACGCCGCACATTATTGAAATGGCGAAGTCGCTGCAGCTGGCGATGGTTGCGGAAGGCGTCGAGACCGCCGGGCAACTCGCCTGGCTGCACCAGCACGGCGTGCAGTACGGACAGGGCTGGTACTACAGCAAAGCGCTGCCGAAAATGGAATTTATCCTTTGGGCAGAGAATAACCTCGGCACGCACGCTACTTAAGATAGGATTTGATCACCTGCAGCACCACGCCAAGATCGGCTTCACGCTGCGCTTCTTCAGGTTCTTTCACCACATGATCGGTTAAATGCCCTTCGATCACCTGCATCATCATGCCGTTGACCGCCCCGCGGATCGCCGCCAGCTGCTGTAACACCTCGGCGCATTCGTGATCGCTGTTCAGCATTTTCTCCAGGGCGTTGCTCTGCCCCTGAATTTTCTTCAGCCGAGTCAGTAACATTTTCTTGTCGCGAACGGTATGTGACATCTCTCTATCCCTTATTTTTGGCTTTTAAAGCATAACACGCTCTACTCCCCCTGAGTATTTTTCTACTGGGGGGTAGTATTAGACTACTGGGGGGGAGTAGTATTTGCAGACATTTTCCACGCCGGAATCCCCCATGACCGATTTTGCTTCACTCCTGCAGCAGGGTAATGCCTGGCTGTTTGTTCCCAGCGCTATCCTGCTTGGCGCGCTGCATGGCCTGGAACCGGGCCACTCAAAGACCATGATGGCCGCTTTTATCGTGGCCATCCGCGGCACGCTGAAACAGGCGGTACTGCTAGGCCTGGCGGCCACGCTCTCCCATACGGCGGTGGTCTGGCTCGTTGCTATGGCGGGATTATGGTTTGGTCGGGGCTGGGATGCGCATACGTCCGAACCCTGGTTCCAGCTGATCTCCGGGGTGTTGATCGTTGCGATCGCCCTGTGGATGGCGTGGCGAACCTGGAAAGAGAGCCAGCCACACGACCATCACCATCACCATCACGATCATCACCACCATGACCATCATCATGATCATCACCACCACGAACACCCGCTGGTTGAAGAGGAGTGGCAGGATGCCCACCAGCGCGCGCACGCGCAGGATATTAACCGCCGCTTCAGCGGTCAAAACGTCACCACCGGACAGATCGTCATGTTCGGCCTGACCGGCGGGCTTATCCCCTGCCCGGCCTCCATCACCGTTTTGCTGATCTGCCTGCAGCTGAAGCATTTTGCCCTCGGCGCAACGCTGGTATTCAGCTTCAGTATTGGTCTGGCGCTAACGCTGGTCGCTTCCGGCGCGATTGCCGCCTTAAGCCTCAAACATGCGACAAAACGCTGGCCCGGATTTAGCGAATTTTCCCGTAAAGCGCCGTGGATCTCCGCAGCGCTGATTACCGCGGTAGGGATTTATATGAGCCTGCACGGTCTGAGCGGCATTCTGAGGTAAGCGTGCGGCCACGCCCTGTGGCCGCCTCTCCTGGTCAGTTAAGGATTTTGCTGCCAGCTAAAGGTGTAGCGAAGCTGGCGTTTCTGCAGAATGAATTCCGGTGAAACGCTGGGGCTCCAGGAATCGTCGCCGCCCACGCCCATATGGAACGCATCGAGGTTGAGCCAGCACCCCGGCTCTTCCCGCAGCAAATGGTGATGGGTTGTCTCCCGCAGCTGCTGCTGGCTGTAGCGGCTCACCGAGAAATGGAACCTGCCATTCAGCTGATGCGTTCCCAGCACAAGTTCACGGGTATCGCAGCGCAAACCATTTTCCGTCGGGAAGATATACGGCGTGTGCATCTCCGCCAGGGGTAATGTCCAGCGCCCCTGCTGCGCCGCCAGCTTTCTGTCCGGGTAGTTTTCATGCGGCCCCAGCCCCAGCCAGGAAACATTTTCCGGCGTTTCGGCGAGATGAACGCTCAGGCCAATCCGTGCAGGTTCCGGAATATCAGACGCCATATCGACCTGAATATCGCCGTGCAGATCGCCCCGATCGTCCACCCGCCAGACTTTACGGCTCAGGAACAGCGTTTTGCCATGATACTCCCCGACGTGAAGGGTATTGACCACGACTTCGCCCGCATGCTGCTCTGCCTCACAGTACAGAACGCGTGAGGTGAAATTGTACATGCCCGCCGCTTTCCAGCGTTCAACCCAGGCATTCGGATCGATCTGCGTCGCTTCACTCACGCCAATGTCGTTGTCCAGCGGCGCACGGCTGACGTTATCCGTCAGAGGTGACATCAGCGTTTCCACGCCATTTCGCCACCATTGGGTCAGGTTTCCGGATGCACGATCGAACTGCCAGCGCTGTTGACCATGCGCGATCTCCAGGATGCGATCGCTTTGCGTTAACACCGGAGGCTCGCCCGCCGGGACTGGCGGAGCAATAAAGAGTGGAGCGGGAAGCGGCCACTGATCCCACGCGCAGCGGTGGTCTGCCGGTGACCACGGCGTTGCCCGCGGCTGGCGTACTTCAACATTCAGCCAGACTTCCCCCGGCTCGGCTTTCAATTCTGGCAGAGCGATCTCCAGACGCTGAGCGCCTCCAGGGGCTATCGCCAGCGTCACCTCGCCCGAAGCCAGCACCTCCCCGTCCCGGGCAACAGTCCAGCTCAGCACTTCGTTATCGGTGTGGCGGAACAGGTAGCCGCTTTGCACCTCAATCACCAGCGGAGAGGTGCTAACCCGCGTAAAGGTAAAGAACTGCTGGGCGCGCTGCGCCTCGTACAGCGCCGGGTGCGGCGTGCGATCGGGGAACACCAGCCCGTTAAGACAGAACTGTCGATCGTTCGGCTTATCGCCAAAATCCCCGCCGTATGCCCAGAACGTATTGCCCTCTTCATCTTTCTTCGTCAGAGCCTGATCGACCCAGTCCCAGACAAATCCCCCCTGCAACCGAGGGTGGCTGCGAAACGCCTGCCAGTATTTCGCGAACCCGCCGAAGCTGTTCCCCATCGCGTGGGCGTATTCGCAGAGGATCAGCGGACGCGTTTCATCCGGCATGCCGATCCATTTTTTGATTGACCATTTAGGCACTGCCGGGAAGGGCTGATCCTGATCGACCCGGGCATACATCGGACAGACAATATCCGTCGCCGCCGTGTTCGCGCCGCCGCCTTCATACTGCACCGGACGCGTCGGATCCGTGGATTTCACCCAGCGGTACAGCGCGTCGTGGTTTGCACCGTGCCCGGACTCATTGCCCAGCGACCAGATGATAATTGAGGGATGATTACGATCGCGCTGCACCATACGGGTCACGCGCTCGCTCATAGCAGGCAGCCAGCGCGGATCGTCAGCGAGGCGGCTCATCGGCACCATGCCGTGGGTTTCGATGTTGGCTTCGTCAACAACGTACAGCCCGTAGCGATCGCAAAGCCGGTACCACAGCGGATGGTTCGGGTAGTGCGAGCAGCGCACGGCGTTGAAGTTGTGCTGCTTCATGATCTCGATATCGCGACGCATCGTCGCTTCGTCCATCACCTGGCCGTTTTCCGGATGATGCTCGTGCCGGTTAACCCCGCGGATCAGCAACGGTTTTCCGTTGAGCTTCAGCAGGCCGTTGCTGATTTCAACGCGGCGGAAGCCGACATCGCAGGCTTCCGTCTCCAGCACGTTGCCCTGCGCATCCAAAAGTGCGATCGTCAGGCGATAAAGCTCCGGGGTTTCCGCACTCCATAACGCGGGGGCTGTAACCGGGATCGCCGCCGTTAACCGCTCGGCCCAGTTGCCGCGTTCATCCACAATGGCAGAGCCTGACCGTTGGGTGGTGCTGCCACAGCGTTCACCGTTGCGCCACAGCGTTATCGCCACGTCGCACTCCGCGTAGTCAGCGCCTGTTAGCGCGACCTCGACTTTCAGCGCCGCGCGGTCCAGCTCCGCATTCAGATCGGTGACCACATGATAATCCGCAATGTGCGTCTCCGGCTTATGCAGCAGGGAGACATCACGGAAAATGCCGCTCATGCGCCACATGTCCTGATCTTCCAGATAGCTGCCGTCGCACCAGCGCAAGACCATGACCGCCAGGCGGTTCTGCCCAGGGCGTAATGCCGCCGAGAGGTCAAACTCGGCGGGCAATCGACTGTCCTGGGAATAGCCTATCCACTGCCCGTTGCACCACAGATGGAACGCAGAGTTCACGCCATCAAAAATAATTCGGGTTTGCCCGCTCTGCAGCCAGGCGTCATCCACGTCGAATGTGAGCGAGTAACAACCGGTCGGGTTTTCCTGCGGCACAAAAGGCGGGTTGACGGGGATCGGGTAGGTGACATTGGTATAGATGGGCGTGTCGAACCCCTGCATCTGCCAGTTAGACGGCACGGGCATCGCAATGGCATCCGCGCAATCTTCTGTTACCCATGCCTTAGGAACCTGCTCCGGCGCTGAAAAGTAGCTAAACCGCCAGATCCCGTTGAGGGAGCGCCTGCTGAGGGAACCAGCGTCATCTCTGGCAGAAGATTCATTACGCCAGCTGTGCAACGGCGCGTGTGCGGCCAGACGGTTCCACTGGGTAACGCCGGGGTTTTCCCAGTCCCGACGGGCCAGGATGTCGCTGAGGGTCAGCGAAGATGTATGAGACATATCAACCTCTTTGCGAAGCGCTCACAATTTTGGTTAACATGCCCTGGCACTCTGCGACGGTAAAGCGCCCAATCGCAGGGTAGCGAGTCCGATCACAAAGTTTTATTTGCGGGCAAGCTGCTCGGCCAGGAGTGCCAGACTTCTGAGCTGCTGCGCCAGATCCTCGCGTTCGGCCTGCTGCGTCGCGCGGCGCGCGGTGGAATGACGGGTAACCAGCGTTACCGGCAGTTGAACCTGCCAGCACGTCTCGCCTTCGGTGGGGGCCAGCAGCCACTCCACGCTGCGCTCGCCCGCCTCGCGAAACGCCTGGCGAATGGTCGTCAGCGGCGGAGAAAACCAGGCGCTGTCAGCCGTATCGTCGAACCCAACCACCGATATCTGGCCCGGAACCGCTACCCCTTTTTCCGCGCAGGCGCGCATCACCCCGAGCGCCATTTGATCGTTCGCCACCAGAATCGCGTCCGGTAATGTCGCCGCAGACAACAGCAGATGCCCCTTCTCATATCCGCTGGCCGCGCTCCAGTCACCGCAGGCCACCGCAGCGGCTTCAAGCCTTGCGAATGCCAGAGCGGCTTTCCATCCCGCCAGGCGCGCCCGTGCAGAGACCGAGCTCTCCGGTCCGCTCAGCAGTGCAATGCGCTGATGTCCCAGAGAAAGCAGATGCTCAACGCCCAGATGCGCCCCCTGCTCTGCGTCAAACACGAGGCTGTGTACCTGCGCTGAGGGGGATACATCGAGGAACAGCACCGGAACAGGCGACGCCAGCGCCCTGAGCGCCTCGGCGTCAGGATCGTCGAGCGGCACATTCACCAGCAGCGCGTCCACCCGCTGCGCCAGCAGCGCCTGAAGCGCGGCCTGACACTGCTGCGGCTGCTCCACCATGGAGATAAGGACACTCGCCCCCTGTTCCGCCGCGCGGGATTTTACCGCCGACACGATTTGCGAGGGCGCATGCAGGGCCAGATCGGTGGTGATGAGTCCCAGCGTGCGGGTGCGTTTACCCGCCAGCTGCTGTGCCCGCAGGTTAGGCACGTAGTGCAGCTCCGCCATCGCCTGCTGCACCTTTTCCCGCGTGCGGGCAGAGACATGCTCCGCGTCGTTAATGACGCGGGAAACGGTCTGATAAGAAACCCCCGCAAGGAGGGCGACATCATAGAGAGTGATCGCTTTCATGCATTGTGGCATCACGTGAGTCATGGCCCATTATTGTGGCACAGCGACGCCGTTAAAACATGTGAGCGCTTCGCAAAATTAGACAACCCGCTCCGGCTGCACGATTTCAGCAACGCGCGGCTTCTGGCGGAACCAGGGCAGACAGAGCTGGATAAGCGGGCCAATGGTCAGGGCATACAGTACGGTTCCCACCCCAAACGTGCCGCCAAGCACGCACCCAATCAGCAGGACGGACACCTCAATGGAGGTGCGCACGCTGCGAATGGACCACCCCAGACGGGCATGAATGCCGGTCATCAGGCCGTCGCGTGGGCCAGGACCAAAACCTGCGCCAATGTACATGCTGGTCGCAATCGCGTTCATCACGATACCCGACACCAGGAAAGCGATGCGAACAGGTAACGAATCCAGTTCCGGAATAAGCGCCATGCTGGCGTCCGCCGCCAGACCGATACAAATCACGTTGCTGATGGTGCCCAGGCCCGGCATCTGGCGCAGGGGGATCCACAGCAGCAGCACCGCAGCGCCGGTCACAATGATCACCGTCCCGATCGTCATCCCCAGCTGCATCCCCACCCCAAGGTGAAAAACATCCCAGGGATCGACACCCAAATCGGAACGAATAAACATTGCGGTGGAAAGGCCATACAGTCCTAAACCGACATAGAGTTGTAGCAGACGACGTACCATTTTTATCTTCTCCAGTGAACCAGGCTTTCATCCTGACCTAAAATGGCACTATGATTAATGTCCAGTTTTCAAATAGTGGACTGCATATGTCATCACGTCGCTTCGGAAGCCAGTCTCTGGTACGCCTTTTAGGCCACTGGCAGCAAGCCTCATCCCGTACCCCGCTCTGGCGACAGCTGGCCGACGCGCTGCGTCTGTTAATCCTTGATGGACGTCTGGCGCTGAATACACGGCTACCGGGCGAGCGTGAGCTGGCCTCCGCGCTGGACGTGAGCCGGACCACCATCAGCAGCGCCCTCGCCCACCTGCGAGAAGAGGGTTATCTTGAAAGCCGCCACGGCAGCGGGTCACGCGTGCTCCTCCCGGATACGCGCGCCGTTCCCACCCTTTCAGCGGCAAGTGCCGCACTGGATCTCTCTACTGCTGCCCTCAATGCCGGACCGGAGATCCATCAGGCTTATGCCCATGCGCTCACGGCCATTACGCAGCATCTCTCGCTGACGGGCTACGATCAGCTTGGGCTGCCCACGCTGCGGGAGGCCATCGCTGCGCGCTATACCGCGCGGGGTCTTCCTACCCGGGCAGACGAAATGATGGTGGTCAATGGCGCCGTCAGCGGCTTTGCGCTGGTGCTGCGGATGATGACCGGGCCGGGGGATCGCGTCGTGGTCGATCACCCCACCTATCCGCTGGCGATTGCCGCCATTCAGGGAGCGCAGTGTCGGCCCGTGGGGGTGTCGCTGCCGGAAACCGGCTGGGATACGGATGGCTTTGCGGCAACGCTTGCCCAGACGGCACCTCGCCTGGCGTATCTGATGCCTGATTTTCATAACCCCACCGGGCGCTGTATGGATATCGCGACCCGTCGGGCCATCACGGATATTGCTGCCCAAACCCGCACGGCGCTGGTGGTGGATGAAACAATGGTGGATCTCTGGTTTGACGCGCCTCCCCCGCCACCGCTGGCCGCTTTTAACCCGCAGGCCACCGTCATCACCTTAGGTTCTGCCGGAAAAAGCTTCTGGGGAGGGCTGCGCCTTGGCTGGATCCGCGCCTCCTCGCGCACGATCGCCACGCTTGCCCAGACGCGGGATACTCTGGATTTAGGCTCGCCGCTGCTGGAACAGCTGGCGATGCTGTGGCTCATTAACAACAGCGAGACCTTTCTGCCCGCGCGCCGGAAGATGCTGGCGGAACGACGCGATCGATGCGGTGAACTGTTGCGCGAACATTTCCCGGACTGGAAATTCCATGAAGCGGAAGGCGGGCTCTCTTACTGGATTGAGCTGCCGGGCATGCTGGCGACACAGCTTGCCGCGCGGGCTGAAATTCTGGGGATCAATCTGGGAACCGGTACTCGGTTTGGTTTATCTGGCGCATTTGACCGCTATTTACGGATGCCCTTCTCGCTCGAATCGACAGAGCTTGAACAGGCGTTGCTGAGGATCAAACCGCTATGGCTCGCCCTGAATAAAAACGTGCCATCGTTAAAACGCAGCGTGATCTAATATTAAAATTTTTGAAGCAGATCATAAAAAATAAAAACTGCTGACTGTCACGGATACAGTCAGCAGTTTTCACCAGCCAGGAGTTAATGCTGAGCAGGAATAGGAAAACCTTTCAGTGAAATAACGAAGTTTTCACCGTCTTTCTTTATTTTTGCGCCGGTATCACACCAGTCAGACGCAATACGAAAGAACTCATCACTTCCGACATTCCAGCCAAGACGTACATGCTTCACGTAGCCTGAACGCAACAGATCGCAGGCCTCTTTGTAGTCACTGGCAGTTGACAGTTGTTGTTTCATTTTCTCTTCTTCAGAAGTTTGCGTAGAGCTTTGATTTCTTTAGGAGTAAAAGGAGAAACACTCTCTTCTTCCGTGTGCTGATTATCAATATCCTCTTCCGATACTCCCGCCTCTTCTACTGCTTCGAACGCCAGCAGCAGCAGTTTCTCTGTCGTCACGCTTAAATTCTCGTTATTCACTTCCGCATAGTGGCGAAGTCTTTCTTTCAGCGCATCATCAATCTTAACGTTTAATACCGCTGTAGCCATGTTTGTCACTTCCCTTCGGAATAAGTACTTTATTTAATACACGAAGTTAACAATCTTATCCAGATATATATTTTTTTGAGTTATGGAAGAAAATAACCATCCAATTATAAAATGACAGTCTATTATTACAGGTTTATGACAATAATATTTCAGCGGGATGAAATATATATTACACAATATAGGCATAATATTATTGCGGGATAGCGGTTTAAAGGGAGAGGTGAAGCAGGAAGATCTTATGAGGGCAGAAATGGGTGGGGGCCCTGCCAGCTACATCCCGGCACACACGTCGTCTGCCCTGGCTGCTTCCTTCCGGACCTGACCTGGTGAACAGAGTAGCGTTGCGGGAGAACCAACAGAGCCCCCATTGAGAGCGTTGATAACCAACGCGCTGGCGCATTATCCCTGTGCGAGGGCCCAATTGCAAGCCGCCAGGAACCGGATGCTGGTTTCTTGCGCAAACAGGCGCAGCAATCATGAAGATCCTGGTTTACCATAGCTTTCCAGAAACTCCCCACAGGTGAAGGTATGGACGAACACGACTCCTTTCCACAGCGCGTATGGCAAATCGTTGCCTCAATTCCGGAAGGCTATGTCACCACCTATGGTGATGTCGCACGCCTGGCCGGTTCACCGCGCGCGGCGCGACAGGTTGGAGGCGTCCTGAAACGGCTGCCGGAAGGCAGTACGTTGCCCTGGCATCGGGTAGTGAATCGTCATGGCACCATTTCGCTCACCGGGCCGGATCTCCAGCGTCAGCGTCAGGCGTTACTTTCAGAGGGGGTGCAGGTGTCAGGGTCGGGTCAGATCGATTTGCAGAAATTTCGCTGGGAATATTGACCCCTCTCCCGAAGGAGAGGGGGATACACATTACATCTGAGTCGGTGGGGTTGGCAGGGACGGCTGATTGGTCTGCGGCGCGACCGGCACTTCGGTCTGCTGCACAGGCACCAGGTTCAGGTCGATTTTGGTCCCACCGTTGTTAATTGCTTCCTGGACCGTATCGGTAATGAAGACCAGCTTACCGTTAATGGTTACCGCTGCGCTCAGCAGGATACGGGCATTAGGCTGCACGTCCGACGGGTTATACGGCAACACGAAGCTAAACGGCGCCTGCTTGCCTTCAGTACGAACGGCACGCTGAGCCACGACTTTCGACGGTGCGTCGGCCAGGGAAGCATCAGACAGCGTCACGGTTAATACCGCATCCGGCGGCAGCGCAACTCTCTGTTTAATCCAGATGGTACCGGAAACGTTAGGCTGCTGAATGGATTGCTGCGAAAGGGTATTAATCCCGTTCGGGTCTGCTGCTGGCACTGGCACCTGGGCGCTCTTACCGGCACAGGCGGACAACGCCACCGCAATAGCTACACCACTTAGCATGGGCACGAGTTTCATTGAAGTCTCCTTATCAATGCACCAGCGGGATCGATCCCATCCGATGTCGTTTCAATCACATAACGTAGTTAAGTGTGGCACAACTCACTGATTAATGCCTGAAATCATCCTGATATTCAGATTATTCTACCCATCGGACCACTTTCATTTCTGCGTTATACTCAGCCTATCTTTCGCTACGGCGTTTATTGAGGACAACTATGAGTCAGGCACTGAACAATCTGCTGACATTACTGAATCTGGAAAAAATTGAGGAAGGACTCTTTCGCGGACAGAGCGAAGATCTCGGCTTACGCCAGGTCTTCGGGGGGCAAGTCGTTGGACAAGCGCTGTACGCTGCAAAGGAGACTGTCCCGGCAGACCGTCTGGTGCATTCGTTCCACAGCTACTTCTTACGCCCTGGCGATAGCGCGAAACCGATCGTGTATGACGTTGAGGTCCTGAGAGACGGCAACAGCTTCAGCGCGCGCCGCGTCGCGGCCATTCAGAACGGCAAGCCGATCTTTTACATGACCGCCTCTTTCCAGGCGCCGGAACCCGGGTATGAACACCAGAAAGTGATGCCGCCGGCACCCGCGCCAGACGATCTCAAATCGGAAACGGATATAGCTCGTGCGCTGGCGCATCTGCTTCCGCCGCAGGTCAAAGAGAAGTTTCTCTGCGATAAACCGCTGGAGATCCGCCCGGTTGAGTTCCATAACCCGATGAAGGGCCACACCGCCGAGCCAAAGCGCCAGGTGTGGATCCGGGCTAACGGCACCGTGCCTGAGGACTTTCGCGTTCATCAGTATCTGCTGGGCTATGCGTCAGATTTCAACTTCCTGCCGGTGGCGCTGCAGCCGCACGGCGTTGGGTTCCTGGAAAAAGGGATGCAGGTCGCGACGATCGATCACTCTATGTGGTTCCACCGTCCCTTCAACATGAATGAGTGGCTGCTCTACAGCGTGGAGAGTACGTCGGCGTCGAGCGCTCGCGGGTTTGTGCGTGGGGAGTTTTATACCCAGGACGGCGTGCTGGTCGCTTCAACGGTGCAGGAAGGGGTAATGCGTAATCGCGGGTGATTATGTACGGCCTGATGCCCTCACCCTGAACCTCTCCCACGGGGAGAGGGAATACACACTAAAAACGGCAACCTGAGGTTGCCGTTTTGCTTTTACCTTGTGCGGCCTGATGCCCTCACCCTGGCCCTCTCCCACGGGGAGAGGGAACAAACACTAAAAACGGCAACCTCAGGTTGCCGTTTTGCTGTTTATTACGCGTTATACGCATTCTCGCCGTGGCTGTTGACGTCCAGACCTTCACGTTCCTGCTCTTCAGGGACACGCAGACCGACGGTCATATCCGCCAGTTTGTAGCCAATGAAAGCGACAACGGCAGACCACACCACAGTGATAGCAATACTTTCCAGCTGCACCAGAAGCTGATGAACCATGGTGACGCCTTCAGCGTAGCCCACACCACCCAGCGATTTCGCCGCGAAGATACCGGTCATGATACAGCCGACAATACCGCACACGCCGTGGACGCCAAATACGTCGCAAGGGTCATCCACGCGCAGCAGACGTTTCAGTGCGGTCACGCCCCACAGCCCCGCCAGACCGGACACCAGGCCGACCAGCAGCGCACCGCCCACACCGACATAACCACACGCAGGCGTGATGCCAACCAGACCGGCAATGGCACCCGAACAGGCACCCAGCAGAGAAGGTTTACCGCGTACTGCCCACTCGCCAAATACCCAGGAGAGGATTGCACCCGCCGTGGCCACAACGGTGTTCACGAAGGCCAGCGCGGCGATTTCGTTTGCTGCACTCGCTGAGCCGGCGTTGAAGCCAAACCAGCCAAAGTAGAGGATAGCCGTACCGGTAAAGACCATCGGCAGGTTGTGCGGTTTAAACGCTTCTTTACCGAAGCCCACGCGTTTGCCAATCAGGTAGGCACCCACCAGACCCGCTACCGCGGCGTTGATGTGAACAACGGTACCGCCCGCAAAGTCCAGCGCACCATGCGTTGCCAGCAGACCGCCACCCCAGACCATGTGCGCAATCGGCACATAGGAGAGCGTCAGCCAGACCACCACGAAGATCAGGACTGCAGAGAAACGAATACGCTCGGCGAGCGCGCCCACAATCAGCCCGACGGTAATACAGGCGAAGGAGCCCTGGAACGCCACGTGAATATACTGATAGAAGCTGCCCATCAGCGCGGTCAGCTCAATATTTTTCAGCATCACCCAGTCGAAGTTACCAAAGAACGCGTTGCCCGTGCCGAACGCCAGCGAGTAACCGTAAACCACCCACAGCACGCAGACCAGTGCGAACGTCACGGCAACCTGCGTCAGCATGGAGAGAACGTTTTTGCCACGGATCAGGCCGCCGTAGAACAGCGCAATGCCCGGAATGGACATGAACAGCACCAGCGCGGTGCTGATCATCATAAAGGCGTTATCGGCTTTGTCGACCACCGCAGGGGTAGCAGCCAGCGCCAGGCCCGGCAGCAGTGCCAGCGAACCCAGACCCGTTTTAAGTGTTGCTATCTTCATTTTCTCGATCCCTATCACTGTGTGCCAGGCGTTAATTACAGAGCCGCTTCGTCAGATTCGCCGGTACGAATGCGAATGACGCGCTGCAGTTCGGCAACGAAAATTTTGCCGTCGCCAATTTTGCCGGTGTAGGCCGCTTTGCTAATGACATCAATGACTTCATCAAGCTGATCGTCAGCAATCGCGACATCAATTTTTACTTTTGGCAGAAAGTTAACGCTGTATTCCGCCCCGCGATAAAGCTCGGCATGCCCCTTCTGACGACCAAAGCCTTTCACTTCGGTGACAGTCAGTCCCTGAATACCCATTGAAGACAATGCTTCACGCACGTCTTCGAGTTTGAATGGTTTGATTACAACCGTAACCAGCTTCATAGATCCCCTCCAGTCAGAATTCGGTAATGGCCGCAGCTTACGCGGAAGGTATTGCAAGGGATGTGCCAGAAATGAAAACGGGAGGGAATCGCGGTGCGATGTGCGTTACACGGTCCTGATAAATGAACCGGTGAAAAAAAACGCACCATGCCGGTGCAGGGTGCGTTTCAGTTTTGCACCAACAGGAATGACTGTTAGCGCGGCGCCTCATTTTAGTGCATCAGGCGCTAAGCGACTCTTCATCACGCACGCTGGCCGCCAGCTCTTCGCCCGCCAGCTGCAGCTGGTACATCTGCCAGTAGCGCCCTTTTGCTTCCAGCAGCTCGCGGTGCGTACCGCGCTCCACGGCCTGTCCGCGATGCAGCACCAGAATAGTGTCCGCGTCGACGATGGTGGAAAGACGGTGGGCAATCACCACCAGCGTCGTATGGTCGCGTACGGCGGCCAGCGCCTGCTGAATCGCCTGCTCGGTACCGGAATCTATGCTGGCCGTGGCTTCGTCAAGAATCAGCACCTGCGGCGTTTCAATCAGGACGCGCGCCAGCGCCAGGAGCTGTTTTTGCCCCACGGAGAGATTGTTGCCCTGCTCGCCCAGCTTCGTGTTGATCCCGTCGCTGAACCCGCGCGCCAGCTCTGCCAGCTGCACCGTTTCCAGTACCGCCCAAACCTGTGCCTCTGAATAGTCCCGCCCCAGGGTTACGTTGGCAAAGAAGGTATCGGCCAGTACGACCGGATCCTGCTGCACCATCGCAACGCCTTTGCGTAACACCGTGTGGCTAAGAGACGCGAGCGGGCGCCCGTCGAGGTGGATTTCGCCTTGCGTGACCGGGTAGTAGCCCATCAACAGGCTGGCGAGCGTGCTTTTACCGCTGCCGGTATGACCCACCAGCGCGACGAAACCGCGCGACGGAACGTCAAGCGTGATGTCCTGCAACACCAGACGGTCTTCACGATAGGCAAACGAGACGTTATCAAAGGCGATAGCCCCGCTTTGCAGAGGTCGCTCATCATTGCCGTAGGCCTGACGCGGCCTGTCCATCAGCTCAAAGACGCGCTCACCGGCGACGACCGCCTGTTGCAGCATCGATTGCTGCGTAGTGAGCTCGATCAGCGGCTCGTTGAGGCGTCCCAGATAGCTAATAAAAGCGTACAGCACGCCCACTTCAATCGTACCGTTTGAGCTCAGGCCAAAGAGCATCAGCAACCCACACAGCACCAGCGCCGAGAAAAGGCTCAGCAGCGGTCGCAGCAGGAAACCGTCCAGGCGCAGCGTCTGCATACGCGCCATATAGTGCGAACGGCTGGCTTCGCCCATGCGTTCGCCAAAGCGCGCCTGCTGGCGGAACTGCTGGATGACGCTCATGCCGTTGATCACTTCGTTGAAGCCATCATTGATGTCGGCCAGGTAAGCGCGCACCCGACGCACAATCGGCGTGCTGTAGCGCTGGTAAATCACCATAACAATCAGCACCGCCGGGAAGATGGTGATCGCCACCAGCGCCATGCGCCAGTCGAGGCTGAACATCGCCACCAGCATCGCGCCAATCAGCGCCGCGCTGCGTAATACCGTCGCAACCACGGTGACGTACAGATCGCGGATCACCTCGGTATCGTTGGTCACGCGCGATATCACCTGCCCGACTGGCTGGATATCAAACTCGCTGAGCGGCTGGCGAAGCGCCGCGTCCATCACGTCCGTACGCAGCTGCTGTACAACGCCCACGGCTGCACGGTTAAACAGCAGCGACTGAGCATAGTGCAACCCTGCCGCCGTCAGCTGTAAGCCGACGTAGGCCACGCCTAAACCCGCCACCAGACCCAGCGGTAGATAGCTTTTGGCGACCATGTTGTCGATAAAATAGCTGATGAGCAGCGGACCGCTCACCTCGGCAATTGCTGCAATCCAGAGCAAAAGCACGGCCACCGAGAGCGGTTTACGCCACGGTGAGCCGTAGGCCAGCAGACGTTTAAGCGTCGGCCACATCGTTCCGAGCTTACGCATTGGCGGCCTCCTCATCCTGCTCCGGCGCATCGTCCAGCGCCGCTTCAAGCTGTTGATAGCGGTACATATCGCGATACCAGCCCGGCTGCTCGGCCAGCGTTTCATGCTGCCCGCGCTGGGCAATGTGCCCGTGTTGTAAGACCAGAATTTCGCTGGCTTCGGTGAGCGCTGACAAACGGTGGGCGCTGATAATCACCGTGCGTCCGTCGCCCCACTGGCGCAGGTTATGCAGGATTTCGTGCTCGGTACGGCCATCCACGGCAGAAAGCGCATCATCCAGGATCAGGATTTCCGCATTCAGCAGCAGCGCGCGGGCAATGGAGATACGCTGTTTTTGTCCCCCGGACAGCATGACGCCGCGTTCCCCAACTTCCGTTTCGTAGCCCTGCGGCAGACGCAAAATATCCTCATGCACGCTGGCCAAACGCGCCACATGTTCAATCTCTTCCTGCGTCGCCGACGGACGTCCAAGGGCTATGTTGTTCGCCACGGTGTCCGAAAATAAAAACGGCGTCTGGCTGACAACCGCCAGACGGCCACGCCATTCATCAAGCAATAGCCTGGTCAGGGGAATATCGTGGAAGCGGACATCACCCTCGGTGACGTCAAAGTGGCGCTGGAGCAGCGACAGCACGGTACTTTTGCCGGATCCCGTCGGGCCGCAGATGCCCAGCATCTGGCCCGGCTGTAGGGTAAAGCTGACGTTCTCCAGTACCGGATTCTCCGTATGCGGATAGATAAACTGCCGGACGTCGACGGTCATGACGCCGCGCCCTTCCGGTACCGCGTCGCTGCCGTCAACGACCACAGGCGCTTCGGCCAGCATGGCGCGAATGCGGCTATAGGCGGCACTACCGCGCTCCACGATGTTAAACATCCAGGCCAGCGCCAGCATCGGCCAGATCATGAGCCCCAGATACATCGCAAAGCTGGTTAATTGCCCCAGGGTCAACGTGCCCTGCACCACCATCCAGCTGCCGCCGCCAATCGCCAAAAGGTTCGCCATGCCAATCGCGATATAGATCGTCGGGTCGAAGCGGGCGTCAATACGCGCAACGCGCATGTTTTTCGCTCCCGTGTCCGCCGCATCGGCCGCAAACAGCGCAGATTGCCGGTCTTCCAGGCCAAACGCTTTGATCATGCGAATGCTGGTCATGCTCTCCTGGGTGCGATCGTTCAGAGACGAAAACGCCGCCTGCGCCAGCTTAAAGCGCTCGTGCAGCTGTTCACCATAGCGATTGATCGCCAGCGCCATGATCGGCATCGGCAGAAGAGCGAGCAGGGTCAACTGCCAGCTGATCTGCGTGGACATCACGATCAGCACCGCACAGCCCATCACCAGCGAGTCCACCAGCGTCAATACCCCTTCCCCGGCAGCAAAGACCACACGATCGACGTCGTTAGTGGCGCGGGCGATGAGATCCCCGGTACGGTGGCGCAGATAAAATTCAGGATGCTGTCGGCTCAGCTGGCGGTAAAAATCTTCACGCAGCTCCACGGCCAGCTGATAGGACGCACCAAACAGCAGCACGCGCCAGACGTAGCGCAGCAGATAAACAATGACCGCCGTCAGCACCAGCGTGCCGACCCACATCAACACCCGTGCGGTGGTGTAATGCTGTTCGGTGACGCCATCCACGACGTACCCCACCACTTTCGGCGGGATCAGCTGCAGGATGGCAATGATAATAAGCAGGGCTACTGCACCGAGGTAGCGTTGCCACTCCCGACGAAAGTACCAGCTTAATTGGGCAAATAATCGCACGCGGTTTGTTCCTGAAGGTATTTTATGAAGTTATTCAATAGGTAATGCTGTGGTGTATTTAATCTGTTCCATGGCGAAACTTGAGGTGACGTCCGACAAACCGGGTACGCTGTTCACCAGCCGCTTGTAGAAATCATCATAGCGCTTCATGTCGGCCACCTGGACGCGCATCAGGTAATCGTACTCGCCGGCCATGCGCCAGAAACCGAGCACCTCGGGCATCTCAGACACCTGAGTGACGAAGCGGCAATACCACTCGCTGCTGTGATGCTGGGTTTTAATCAACACAAATGCCGTCAACCCAAGCCCCAGTTTTTCAGGATCTAATAACGCGACGCGCCCCAGAAGAATGCCGTCATCTTCCAGCTTCTTAAGACGCTTCCAGCACGGGGTGGTGGTCAGATTAACGGCATCTGCCAGCGCCTGCAAAGAGAGGGTACAGTCATTTTGCAGCAATGAAAGGAGCTTGCGGTCAATTTTATCTAGCATACCCACCTCACAGAGAAAATTTTTCTCCCTTCATTCTATTTTAAAGGCCAGATAGCAACAATTTTTTCTGTGCTTTTCGCTATGCTAGGCACAAAATGACAAACGGATAACGACGATGAATAGCACCTGGGTTAAACATGCGATCAGCGAAATCAATGCCGACTATCAGCGCTCGGCGGATACGCACCTGATTCGCCTTTCCCTGCCGGGATTTGACGGCATTCAGCTCTATCTGAAAGACGAAAGCACCCATCCTACCGGTAGCCTGAAGCATCGCCTGGCGCGCTCGCTGTTTTTATACGGTTTGTGTAACGGCTGGATCAAAGAAGGCACCACCATCATTGAATCCTCATCCGGTTCAACGGCGGTGTCCGAAGCCTATTTTGCCCGCTTGCTGGGCCTGCCGTTTATCGCGGTGATGCCGTCATGCACCGCAAAACGCAAAATCGAGCAGATCGAATTTTACGGCGGTCGCTGCCACTTTGTGGAAAGCGCCTGCGAAATCTACGCCGCCTCCGAAATGCTGGCCCGCGAGCTGAACGGCCACTACATGGACCAGTTCACCTTCGCCGAGCGTGCAACGGACTGGCGCGGCAATAACAACATTGCCGACAGTATCTTCCGCCAGATGACCCACGAACCGCATCCGGTTCCGTCGTATATTGTCATGAGCGCCGGTACCGGCGGCACCTCAGCCACGATCGGACGCTATATCCGCTGTCAGGGCTACGATACCCAGCTGATGGTGGTTGACCCGCAGAACTCCGTGTTCCTCGACTACTGGCAAAACCGCGATGCCGGTCTGCGCAGCCCGGTGGGCAGTAAAATTGAAGGGATTGGCCGCCCGCGCGTGGAGCCCTCTTTCATCCCCGACGTGGTGGACGAGATGATGCGCGTGCCGGATGCCGCCAGCGTGGCCACCGCTCACTGGCTGGAAACGCAGCTGGGCCGCAAGGTGGGCGCCTCGACGGGCACCAATATGTGGGGCGCGCTGCAGCTTGCCGCACGCATGCGCGAAGCGGGTCGCACCGGTTCCATCGTCACGCTGCTCTGCGACAGCGGCGAGCGTTATCTTGAGACCTACTACAACGCGGAGTGGGTGCAGGCCAACATTGGCGACATCACGCCGTGGAAAGCGCAGATTGCGCAGCTTGTGAAATAAAAAAAAGCCAGACCGAAGTCTGGCTTGCTGGAAGGGTCTCACTATTCGGGGGAATATGGGAGGTTATTGTTGTCCAGCCAATGCGTCAAAAAATGGGACACCGCTTCATTACGGCAGTGGCCGATAACCGACAGATGAGGAAGTTCTGCTTTCAGCTGCGCCATCGCATTCCCCATGATCAGACCGCGACCTACGCTGCCCAGCATTTCGCGGTCGTTCATGGCGTCACCGAACGCCATACACTCCTGCAGCGTTAAGCCCAGGTGGTCGCTCAGAACCGCCAGAGCGGAACCTTTGTTACAGCCCACCGGCAGCACTTCCAGGCAATCCACCGCCGAGAAGGTCAGGTGCGCCCGGTCGCCCAGCGCCTCATTCAGTTGAATCCGTAAGCGGCACAGATCGTCGTGATCGCCGCAGAAGCAGATCTTAGTTACCGCATGGGCGGGGATCCGACGCAGATCGATAAGCTGGTATTTAAAGCCGCTGTAAACATGCGCGTGCAATAATTCCGGGATGTCGCTTCCGGTAAACCAGCCCCGATCGTTAAAGACGTGGATGCTGGCCTGCGTGTCCCAGGTGCTGTGCAGCACGATGTCCGCCACTTCCGGGTTGAGATCCTGTCGGTGCAGCACGTCGCCTTCTACGGAGTGAATTCGCGTCCCGTTGCCGGTGATCAGAAAGGCGTCGAGGGAAAACGCCCCCAGCAGGTGGCGCATTTCCAGCACATGACGCCCGGTGGCAAACGTCAGGGTGACATTACGCTCGTGCAGGCGCTTCAGCGTGTTCAGGGTTTTTTCCCCTAAACGGTGATCCGGCATTAACAACGTACCGTCCATATCAAATGCAGCGAGCCGAGCCATGATTACTCCCGAAATGTGATGCGGTTAACTTGTGCATCAGTATCGTGTGAGATATACGGAAGTAATAGTGAATAGATGATAATTATTGTTCCGGGTTTCTTATGCGCCAGCTCAATCGACTCAACCAGTATCACCGCCTGTGGCAGCCTTCCCTGGGTGCAACGCAACAGGTCACCATCAGCGAGCTGGCCGCCCGCTGTTTTTGTAGCGAGCGGCATGTCCGAACGCTGCTGCGTCAGGCCCAGGAGGCGGGTTGGCTGAGCTGGCGAGCGCAGTCTGGCCGCGGTAAGCGGGGTGAGCTTACGTTCCATGTCACGCCGGAGTCACTGCGCAATGCGATGATGGAGGAGGCGCTGAAGAGCGGGCAGCAGCATAACGCGCTGGAACTGGCACAGCTTGCCCCCGCAGAATTACGATCGTTGCTGCATCCGTTTTTAGGCGGGCAGTGGCAAAACGACACGCCGACGCTGCGCATCCCCTATTACCGCTCACTGGATCCGCTTCAGCCGGGTTTTTTACCCGGTCGGGCGGAGCAGCATCTTGCGGGACAGGTATTCTCCGGACTGACGCGATTTCACGGCAACAGCAGTGAACCCACGGGCGATCTCGCTCATCACTGGGAGGTGTCGACGGACGGTTTGCGCTGGCATTTCTATATTCGTTCCACTCTGCACTGGCATAACGGCGATAAGGTCGAAACCGGACAGCTTCAGCAAAGCCTGAATGCGCTTTTTGCCTTACCCGCCCTGCGTAAACTGTTCCAGAGCGTCCTGCGCATTGACGTCACCCATCCCCAGTGTCTGACGTTCACACTGCACCAGCCGGATTACTGGCTGGCACACCGCCTGGCCACCTACTGTAGTCGGCTTGCACATCCCGAACAGCCCCTAACGGGCTGCGGCCCCTTCAGACTCAGCGTGTATGAGCCGGATCTGGTTCGTCTGGAAAGCCACGAACAGTACCATCTCAGCCACCCGCTGCTTAAGGCTATCGAATACTGGATCACACCGTCGCTGTTTGACTATGGGCTGGGTACCAGCTGTCGCCATCCGGTGCAGATCGCCATTGGCGAGCCGGATGAACTGGAGAGTTTGCGCCTGGTGACGAACAGCACCAGTCTGGGCTTTTGTTATCTCACCCTGAAGCAAAGCCCGCGTCTGAGTGAAATGCAGGCACGACGGCTCATTAACATCATTCATCTCTCATCGCTTCTGCACACGCTTCCGCTCAACGAAGGGCTGATTACCCCAACAGAGGAGTTACTGCCAGGATGGGCAATCCCTCAGTGGTCGGATTTAACTCATGTCTCTCTGCCGACTAAGTTAACCCTGATTTACCATTTACCGGTTGAGTTACACACGATGGCGCGTCAGCTAAAACAGTATCTTGCGCAGCAGGGCTGCGAGCTAACGGTTATCTTTCACGACGCAAAAACCTGGGACGGATGCCAGCAACTGGCGGACGCGGACCTCATGATGGGTGACAGGCTGATTGGCGAAGCGCCGGAATATACGCTTGAACAGTGGCTGCGCTGTGATGCCCTATGGCCACATGTGCTTAGCGCACCGCAATATGCTCATCTGCAGGCCACCCTGGATGCGGTACAGACCCAGGCCGACGAGCAGGCCAGACATGCCGGGCTCAGGGCCATTTTCTCGCGGCTCATGGAAAAGGCGGTGATCACCCCACTGTTCAATTATCAATACCAGATAAGCGCCCCGCCGGGAGTTAACGGCATACGCCTCAATACCCGCGGCTGGTTTGATTTTACCGAAGCCTGGCTGCCCGCCCCTAAATCGTGAAGAAGCTGGTCGCCGTCGTGGTCTGACGGTAACATAACGTTTTTACCGTAACAGTCGAGATGATTTATGAAACGTGCCGTCGTCGTGTTCAGCGGAGGACAAGACTCTACTACCTGCCTGGTTCAGGCTCTTCATCAGTACGATGAAGTTCACTGTGTGACTTTCGATTATGGTCAGCGTCATCGCGCTGAAATCGACGTTGCCCGTGAACTTGCCCTGAAACTGGGCGCACGCGCGCACAAGGTGCTGGACGTTACGCTGTTAAATGAGCTGGCCGTAAGCAGCCTCACCCGGGACAGTATTCCCGTCCCGGACTACGAACCCGATGCCAGCGGCATTCCGAATACCTTCGTGCCGGGTCGTAATATCCTCTTCCTGACCCTGACGGCGATCTACGCCTACCAGGTAAAAGCCGAAGCGGTGATCACAGGCGTGTGCGAGACCGACTTCTCCGGCTACCCGGACTGTCGTGATGAGTTCGTGAAAGCGTTAAACCACGCCGTCAATCTGGGGATGGCGAAAGAGACGCGCTTTGAAACCCCGCTGATGTGGCTGGATAAAGCCGAAACCTGGGCGCTGGCGGACTACTGGGGCAAGCTGGACCTCGTTCGCAGCGAAACGCTCACCTGCTATAACGGTATCAAAGGCGACGGTTGCGGCCAGTGCGCGGCCTGTAATCTTCGCGCTAACGGGCTGAACCACTATCTTGCCGATAAAGTCGGCGTGATGGCCGCGATGCAGAAAAAGACCGGGCTAAAATAGGGCTATTTGACCGTGCTGTCGCAAAACGGGTGTCGACAGCACGAGTATGCCTTAATATGTCTTATACGATCATCAACTCCAGCTTTTCCCGCAGTTCCCCTTCCAGCGGCAGCGCTTTCTGCGTTTTCAGATCGATACAGACAAAAGTAATCAGCGCATCAGCCACCACCTGCCCTTCAGGATCGAGCGTCACCACCTGGCTTAGCACCCCGCTTTTGCCGTTGATCTGCTGCACCTGGCTGGTCACCATGAGCACATCGCCCAGCACGGCCGGACGCCGGTAGTTGATATTGATATTGACGACCACAAACGCGATGTTGTGCGCGGTCAGCCACTGAAAACTTTCGCTATTTTCCAGCCCGTCCCAGCGCGCTTCTTCAAGAAACTCAAGATAGCGAGCGTTGTTCACATGCTGGTAAACGTCGAGATGAAAACCGCGTACTTTGATTTTGGTCTGCATAGCGCAATTGCCTTTACTGTTATTGTAGGATGAGAGGTCATAACTGGTATGACCTCTTTATCCTGGCAAAATTTTGCCGCAGTGCAAGAAATTGCGTAATTACAGCGTCAGGTGTGAGAGGTTGCGCTCAACCAGTGCGCCCCCCAGGCCCGGAACCTGTTTGAGATCGTCGACCGTTTTGAAAGGACCATACTCTTCGCGGTAGCTGACGATGGCCTGCGCTTTTTTCAATCCGACGCCATTCATCACGCGGGCCAGATCTTCCGCCGAGGCCGAATTGATACTCACCCGCGTACCGTCATCATCCGCATTTTTACCGGCGTCAGTCGCTTTGGTTTGTCCTTGCACCGGCGCGGCTGCGTCGGACTTGCTCTGCGTAGCCTGTGGTTTGGCGGCGGGCGTCGCCGCCAGCGCGCCCGCGCTCATCCCGGTGGTGGCAATAGCCAGCGTAATTAACAGTGCTTTGATTCCACATTTCATGCTGTTATCTCCTTGTTTGTTGACAGCCACGTCACGATAGCCGCCAGATAAACCCGGCACAAACAGCAGATTGCAGAAATGGAAAAGGCCGCGAAAGCGGCCTTTAGTTATTGCAGAGCGTTACGAAAATCTGCGAGCAGACACGTAATTACTGCTGCTGAGTCATCACATCACCCAGCTTGATTTTGGCTTCTTTACGCAGGTTGCTCATCATGGCTTCGAAGGCAATCTGAGCATTGTTCTGGGTAATCCCCTGAACCATCGCTTTCTTCTGCGCGTCTGGCAGGGTGCCGGCTTTCACTTCATCCAGCGCCAGCAGAACGACGTTACCCTGCGCATCGGTGGTGGTACCGAAGCTTGACTTATCCTTCGCAGGCAGAGTCAGAGCAAACGCGGCCTGGCTGATTGGGTCCTGGCCGGTACGGCTCAGCGTTTTCGCTTCACCGAAGCTCAGGCCAGCCGCTTTCAGCGCGTCTTCTTTACCCGCTTTCAAATCAGACAGAATCTTTTCAGCATCCAGTTTCGCCTGCTGTTCCGCTTTGTTGTGCTTAACCTGGGCAACGACCTGATCCTTCACGTCCGCCAGCGGTTTGACCGCTTCTGGCTTGTGCTCGCTGACGCGCAACACAAACGCACGATCGCCGTCGACGGTAATGATGTCAGAGTTACTGCCCGGCGTGCCGTTCTCGCCCACCAGACCACCATTGAAGATGGCATCGGAAACCGGTTTAAAGTTCAGCTCTTCCGGCAGGTTGTCACGACCAAACCAGCCCGTCTCAACCGCCTTCACACCCGCCGCCTGCTCAGCACCCGCCAGAGATTCGTTGTCGTTGCTGGCAGCATCGCTCACCTTCTGCTGCAGCGCGTAGTAGGCATCCAGCGCTTTTTCCTGTTTCACTTTCGCCGCGATATCGTCGCGAACCTCAGCCAGAGGCTTGGTTTTCGCCGCGGTGATGTCGTCCAGACGCGCGACCAGGAAACCAACGGAAGACTTGATGACGCCAGAAAGTTGACCTTTATCTTTCAGACCGGCATTTTTCAGCTCATCCGGTGTGGTCGCGTCTTCCAGCCATCCCATATCACCGCCGTTTTTCGCAGAGATAATGTCGGTGGATTTCGCTTTCGCAACGGTCGCGAAATCAGCGCCTTTATTCAGCTCTTCCAGTACCGCTTTGGCATCAGCCTCGGTCTTCGTCTGAATCACGCTGTAGCGGTTACGCTGCGGCTGAGTGAACTGATCCTGATGCTGGTCGTAGTAAGACTGGATTTCCGCATCAGACGCGGTTTCCTGCAGCGCGGCAGCATCCAGCTTGATGTAGCTCACACGGAACTGCTCTGGAGAAACAAAGGAATTCTTGTTCTGCTCGTAGTAAGCGTTAACGTCAGCGTCGCTCACCTGCTGTTTCGCCGCCAGGGCGTTCACATCAATAGTCGCTTCGCGTACAACGCGCTGCTGCGCCACCAGCGCAGCCAGTTCGTCCGTTTCACCTTTGAGCATGAAATCGGTGCCCACAACGGCATTGATGAGCTGCTGGGTGGTCAGCTGATTACGCAGAGCCTGCGCGTACTGATCAGCCGTCATGCCCATCTGGTTGACGATGCTGTTATAACGCGCGTTGTCGAATTTACCGTTAGACTGGAAAGCCTGGGTGGAGAAGATGGCTTTTTTCACCTGCTCATCGCTGATGCCAAGGCCCAGTTTTTTGGCATACTGATCCAGAAGCGCTTCGTCGATAAGACGGTTCAGTGTCTGTTGGCGCAGGGTCTTCATGTACCCTTCGTTCGCCGCCAGTTCAGAGAATTGGTCGCCCAGCTGTTGCTGCATACGGTTACGTTCACCGGCAAAAGCATTCTCGAACTGACCACGGCTGATCTCCTGGCCATTCACTTTTGCGGCATAGTTTGCGCCACCGCCAATAAGGTAACTGCTCACGCCGGTCAATATGAACGACACGATAATGATACCGAAAATAATCTTGAGCACGAGACTGTTAGCAGCCGTGCGTAAGCTGTCCATCATGGTGTAACAACACTCCGCTGTAGGTGACTGGTTACCTGACGCTGACGGAAAATCCTGCCCGTCGCGCGTGAAGGTGTATTGTGACAAGAAAACGGGGCGATTGTCAGCCCACAACTCGCATAAACTCGCACAAATCAGGTCTGGACAAACAAAAAAGGCACATCAAATGATGCGCCCTTGTACTTTCCGGCTTCCCTGAAACGGGAAAGCAATCAGTTTACTGCGTCTTTCAGCGCTTTACCTGCACGGAAACCCGGCACTTTAGCAGCAGCAATGGTGATCTCTTTACCGGTCTGAGGGTTGCGGCCAGTACGGGCAGCACGCTCTTTAACAGCAAAAGTACCGAAGCCTACCAGTGCAACGTCGTCCCCAGCCTGCAGAGATTCAGTAACAGAAGCAATTAATGCATCTAAGGCACGTCCAGCTGCAGCTTTAGAAATATCAGCACCAGCAGCAATTTTGTCAATCAGTTGAGATTTATTCACTGTTCTCTTCCTCTCTTTATAATTTATATCGCGCCTGAATCCTTCACAACGCGACCGCGCAGCAGTTATATCAGGCCTGCCATGACCTTACAACACCCGTTGTTGATGGCTGACCTAATCAGCAATCTAAATTAGCTATACAAAAAAAGGCTGGCAAGTGCGAAATGACTTACCAGCCTTGTTTTTATTGACGCTCTTTGCGCGAGGTCACTATTTTGCGGTTACAACCTGCATTCCGGAGGGTTCATTCTGCAGTGCGAGACTGAGAACTTCCTCAATTCGCTTCACAGGATGAATCTGCAGATCAGCAATCACGTTGTCCGGAATCTCTTCCAGATCGCGTTTATTTTCGTAAGGGATCAATACGGTTTTGATCCCACCGCGGTGCGCCGCCAGCAGTTTTTCTTTTAAACCACCAATCGGCAGAACCTGACCACGCAGCGTGATTTCACCGGTCATTGCCACATCAGCACGCACCGGGTTCCCTGTCAGACAGGAAACCAGAGCGGTACACATGGCAATACCCGCGCTTGGACCATCTTTCGGCGTCGCCCCTTCAGGTACGTGCACGTGGATGTCGCGTTTTTCGTAGAAATCAGGGTTGATACCCAGTTTCTCCGCACGTGCGCGCACCACGGTCAGCGCCGCCTGGATGGACTCCTGCATCACTTCACCCAGCGAGCCGGTGTAGGTCAGTTTGCCTTTACCTGGCACACAGGCGGTTTCGATGGTCAGCAGATCGCCACCCACTTCCGTCCATGCCAGGCCAGTCACCTGACCAACGCGGTTTTCGTTGTCCGCGCGACCGTAGTCGAAGCGCTGGACGCCCAGGTACGCATGCAGATTATCGCCGTTAATCACAATGTGTTTCAGGCTCTTATCCAGCAGCAGCTGTTTCACCGCCTTACGGCACAGTTTAGAGATTTCACGCTCAAGGCTACGCACGCCCGCTTCACGGGTGTAGTAGCGAATGATGCCGATAATCGCGCTGTCCTCGACGGTCAGCTCGTTGGCTTTCAGCGCGTTACGCTCGATCTGTTTCGGCAGCAGGTGCTGCTTAGCAATGTTCAGCTTCTCATCTTCGGTATAACCGGAGAGACGGATCACTTCCATACGGTCCAGCAGCGGGGCCGGAATGTTCATGGAGTTGGAGGTCGCCACGAACATCACATCGCTCAGGTCGTAGTCCACTTCCAGGTAGTGATCGCTGAACGCCACGTTCTGTTCTGGATCAAGCACTTCCAGCAGTGCAGACGCAGGGTCGCCACGCATGTCCGACGACATCTTATCGATCTCATCGAGCAGGAACAGCGGGTTTTTAACCCCCACTTTCGCCATCTTCTGGATCAGTTTACCCGGCATAGAACCGATGTAGGTACGGCGGTGACCGCGGATTTCCGCCTCATCGCGTACGCCACCCAGCGCCATACGGATATACTTACGTCCGGTCGCTTTGGCGATGGACTGACCCAGAGAGGTTTTGCCCACCCCCGGCGGCCCGACCAGGCACAGAATTGGGCCTTTGATTTTGTTTACACGGCTCTGTACCGCGAGGTACTCAAGAATGCGGTCTTTCACGCGTTCCAGGCCGTAGTGGTCAGTATCCAGGATTTCCTGCGCCTGACGCAGGTCTTTTTTGACCTTGCTGCGGGCGTTCCACGGAACCTGCACCATCCACTCAATATAGCCGCGTACAACGGTCGCTTCAGCCGACATTGGAGACATCATTTTCAGCTTCTGCAGTTCTGCTTCGGCTTTCTCTTTCGCCTCTTTCGGCATCTTCGCCGCGTCGATCTTACGCTTCAGCGCTTCGTTTTCGTCCGGCGCGTCGTCCATCTCGCCCAGCTCTTTCTGAATGGCCTTCATTTGCTCATTCAGATAGTACTCACGCTGGGATTTCTCCATCTGCTTTTTCACGCGGTTGCGAATGCGCTTCTCAACCTGCAGCAGATCGATTTCGGACTCCATCATCGCCATCAGGTATTCCAGACGTTCGTTAACGTCGGACATTTCCAGCACGGACTGTTTGTCAGCCAGCTTCAGCGGCATATGGGCAGCGATGGTGTCCGCCAGACGTGCAGGATCGTCGATGCTGTTCAGCGACGTCAGCACTTCTGGTGGGATTTTCTTGTTCAGCTTGATATAGCCTTCAAACTGGCTAATCGCGGTGCGCACCAGCACTTCCTGCTCGCGCTCATCAAGCTCAGGCGAATCAAGGTACTCTGCCTTCGCAGAGAAGTGCTCGCCGTCGTCTGACAGAGTGGTAATACGCGCACGCTGCAGCCCTTCTACCAGCACCTTCACGGTGCCGTCAGGCAGCTTCAGCATCTGCAAAATGGAGGCCACGGTCCCGACGGTGAAAAGATCGTTTACACCCGGCTCATCCGTTGATGCTTCTTTCTGCGCCACCAGCATGATTTTTTTATCATGATCCATAGCGGCTTCGAGGCAACGGATAGATTTTTCCCGCCCTACAAATAAGGGTATGACCATGTGCGGATAAACCACCACATCGCGCAACGGCAATACGGGGATTTCAATGCGTTCAGAACGCTCAGGATTCATAGAGCTCTCTCTTAGTTAGTGTCCGCCAGGTAAGCTGGTCATGTCACTGTGCTTCACATAACCATTAACATGTATCCAGTATATGGGGATGTTTGCCACACATTCAACGCTATGAATACGGAAAAAGTAAAGGGGAGATAAAATCCCCCCTTTTTGATTAACTGCTTGTATGATTTGGTGAATTATTCGCCAGATGCCTGCTGTGCTTCCGGTTTGCCGTAAATCAGCAGCGGCTTGGTTTGACCGCTGATGACGGACTCGTCAATCACCACTTTCTCCACGTCTTCCATCGATGGCAGATCGTACATGGTGTCGAGCAGTGCCGCTTCAACGATAGAACGCAGGCCACGGGCACCGGTTTTACGGATCATCGCTTTCTTGGCAATGGCATCCAGCGCTTCGTCGCGGAATTCCAGGTCAACGCCTTCCAGATTGAACAGCGCCTGATACTGCTTGGTCAGCGCATTTTTTGGCTCTTTCAGGATCTGGATCAGCGCGTCTTCACTCAGCTCATTCAGCGTTGCCACAACCGGCAGACGGCCGATGAATTCAGGGATCAGACCGAATTTGATCAGATCTTCTGGTTCAACCTGAGACAGCAGTTCACCTTCGTTTGGTTTTTCGGACGTCGATTTCACCGTTGCGCCAAAACCAATGCCGGAGCCGGTTTCAACACGGTGGGAGATGACTTTATCCAGACCAGCAAACGCACCGCCACAGATGAACAGGATCTTGGAGGTATCAACCTGCAGGAACTCCTGCTGAGGATGTTTACGACCCCCCTGTGGCGGAACAGCGGCAACCGTACCTTCGATCAGCTTCAGCAGTGCCTGCTGTACGCCTTCACCCGATACGTCACGGGTAATGGACGGGTTGTCGGATTTACGGGAGATCTTGTCGATCTCATCGATGTAAACAATCCCGCGCTGGGCTTTCTGTACGTCGTAATCGCATTTCTGCAGCAGTTTCTGGATGATGTTTTCAACATCCTCACCCACATAACCGGCCTCGGTCAGGGTGGTGGCATCCGCCATGGTGAACGGAACATCAAGCAGACGCGCCAGGGTTTCAGCCAGCAGCGTTTTACCGGAACCGGTTGGGCCGATCAGCAGAATGTTACTTTTACCCAGTTCTACGCCATTGCTGGTGTCGCCGTTACGCAGACGTTTGTAGTGGTTATAGACCGCTACCGCCAGCACTTTCTTGGCCTGCTCCTGTCCGATGACGTAGTCGTCAAGGTGATGACGAATTTCATGCGGCGTTGGCAGCGCGCTGCGCTCACGGTGCGGTGCGACTTCTTTAATCTCTTCGCGAATGATGTCGTTACATAAATCGACACATTCGTCGCAGATATACACGGACGGCCCGGCAATCAGTTTACGCACTTCATGCTGGCTTTTGCCGCAAAAAGAGCAGTACAGCAGTTTGCCCGAACCATCTTTGCGTTTATCTGTCATGAGTCCAAACCTCTTTTTAAGTTCTTTGTGCCGCACATGACGACGCAAATGCCAATCTAAGACGCAAGCTGCAATAAGCAGCGTGCCGCCCTACCTTAGTATAGCGGCACACTCGCGTCGCGGGCATCAATTACGATGGGTCAACACGGAGTCGACTAAGCCGTACTCAACTGCCTCTGGTGCAGAGAGGAAGCGATCGCGCTCGGTATCGCGCTCGATCTGCTCGAGTGGTTGACCCGTATGCTGCGCCATAAGTTCATTCATGCGCGCTTTTACTTTCAGAATTTCGCGGGCGTGGATTTCGATATCCGTCGCCTGCCCCTGGTAACCGCCCAGCGGCTGGTGAATCATCACGCGGGAATTTGGCAAGCAGAAACGCTTACCTTTCGCCCCTGCTGTTAACAGGAACGCGCCCATAGATGCAGCCTGACCCATACAGATAGTGCTGACATCTGGCTTGATGAATTGCATGGTGTCATAAATGGACATCCCCGCTGTAATCACGCCCCCCGGGGAGTTGATGTACAGGTAAATGTCTTTTTCCGGGTTTTCCGCTTCCAGAAACAGCATCTGCGCCACGATCAGGTTAGCCATGTGGTCTTCCACCTGGCCGGTCAGAAAGATAACGCGTTCCTTGAGCAGACGGGAATAGATATCAAAAGATCGCTCACCACGTGAGGTCTGTTCAATAACCATTGGCACCAGAGCCATATGGGGTGCAAAGTTATCTCGTTCGCCACTGTATGACATTTCCGTCTCCTGGATCTAAATTGAAAACACCTGCTGTACTGATTGTAACCTTATGGACGGATTATCAGCCAGTCTCATTCATCGTGATTACGTACTTATGGGGTTCACAGTGCCCTATTTCAAGCATAACAACCTTTTGTTGTTACGCTAACACTGAAAGGGCGTTTTAGCACTCTTCCTGGGCTATTGGTGTGATAAAAAAAACCCGTCACCAAAAGGCAACGGGTTTTTGTTCAAACTTTAAACCGTTGGGGCGAAATTACGCCTGCTGGTTCATCAGTTCGTTGAAAGAGGTCGCTTTTTCGGACACTTTCGCTTTCGCCAGTACCGCTTCAACAGCCTGCTCTTCCAGGGCGACGTTGCGCATGTTGTCCATCAGCTCTTTGTTCTTACCGTAGAACTCGATCACTTCTGATGGATCTTCGTATGCAGAAGCCATCTCTTCGATCAGGCCTTTCACACGCTCTTCGTCAGCTTTCAGCTCGTGGGTACGAATCACTTCACCCAGCAGCAGGCCAACAACTACGCGGCGTTTCGCTTGCTCTTCGAACAGCTCGCGTGGCAGTTCCATCGCTTGCTGCTGGTTGCCACCGAAACGCTGTGCAGCCTGACGGCGCAGAACGTCGATTTCGCTGTCGATCAGGGCAGTTGGAACGTCGATGTCGTTGGCTTTCACCAGACCTTCGATCGCCTGAGATTTCACACGGTTACGCACCGCGCCGTTCAGTTCGCGTTCCATGTTCTTACGCACTTCGGTACGCAGACCCGCTACGGAACCATCTTCCACGCCGAAACGCTTGATGAATTCTTCAGTCAGTTCTGGCAGTTCGCGCTCTTCAACTTTCTTCAGGTTGATAGCGAACTTCGCTGCTTTCCCTTTCAGGTTTTCAGCGTGGTATTCTTCCGGGAAGGTCACGTCGATGGTGAACTCTTCGCCAGCCTTGTGGCCTTTGATACCGTCTTCGAAGCCTGGGATCATACGACCCTGGCCCATTGCCAGTACGAAGTCAGACGCTTTACCGCCTTCGAACTCTTCGCCGTCTACAGAACCGGTGAAGTCGATGGTGACACGGTCTTCAGCATCAACAGCGCCTTCTTTCTCTTTCCAGTTCGCCTGCTGCTTGCGCAGGGTATCCAGCATGCCGTCAACGTCTTCGTCAGTCACGGAAACAACTGGTTTTTCAACTTCGATAGATTCCAGACCTTTCAGCTCAACTTCCGGGTACACTTCGAACTCTACGGAGTAGGTGAAGTCTTCGCCCAGTTTGTATTCGCCTGGAACGTAGTTCGGCGCGCCGGCCGGATTGATTTTTTCTTTGATGATCGCATCAATAAAGTTACGGCTCATCAGTTCACCCAGCACATCCTGACGCACGGAAGCGCCATAACGCTGAGCAACAACATTCATTGGTACTTTGCCCTTGCGGAAGCCGTCAATACGTACTTTTTTTGCTACGTTGACCAGCTCGCTTTTCACAGCAGTTTCGATGCTGTCAGCAGCGATAGTAATCGTTACACGGCGGCCAAGGCCTTGAGTGGTTTCAACTGAAACTTGCATCTTGTTACCTCAAAAAAATCACAGTGCTCGGTCAACTCTGAATCTGTCTGTTATACCGGGATGCTCTCTTAGTGCAGATTCACATTCCCTGTCGCCAGAATCATCCCGAAGACATTCAATAAGACGCGGCATTATAGCGGCATCACTTAGGTGAGTCGAGAACGGTTGGGGCATGTTGCTGCGGCTTTTTTCACACTTTAAGGCTATTTTTAGCCTTAAAATCGCACCATCCGCTCAAAACTCAGACAAAACAAAACGGCCCGGAGGCCGTTTTGAGGAAATCTGTAAGCAACATACTGGAAAAGCTCCAGCCGTTGCAAATCCGATTTATCAGGCGATTGTGCCTGCTCCGCGACAGGGCGGTGATGCAAAAACCGTATCCTGCAAGCCTTCCCATTCCTTAATGGTGTAGGTATGCAGTGCCAGCGCATGTACGGTCGTGGAGAGTTCTTCCGTCAAGGTGCTGTAGATCAAGCGATGCCGATTCAGGAAACGTTCTCCCGTGAAGCGATCGCTAACCAGAACCACTTTGAAGTGGCTTTCAGAACCTGCCGGCACGTTATGACGATAGCTTTCGTCGACGACTTCGAGGAACACAGGGTTGAACGCCGCCCTTAATTTATCTTCTATATGCTCACGTATCATCATGAAATTACTCCTCCGACAACGCCAGGATGTCACCCATCCCTTTAAATGTTAGCCGCTTTTACCGTTTCCATTACACCTTGACAACAAATATTTAGCTTTCGTCTGATTTTCTCATTCAAACGAATGAAGTTCACTGTGAGACTCATACGTTTTGTCATACACGGATTGGGAAAAACGGTGAACTGGTCAGTTTTCGGACAAGGCGATGAATTTACATGCGTTGACCACTTCCCCTCGCCGTTGGCGATGTTATGATGGCGGCAATTTTTCTCTTTATATGCTTACGATTCGTTGAGAACCCGAAAATGTTAAAAAAACTCTTCTTTCCGTTGGTAGCCCTTTTTATGCTGGCAGGCTGCGCTACCCCGCCTACCACTATTGATGTCTCACCAAAAATCACCCTGCCTCAGCAGGACCCAAGCCTGATGGGCGTCACCGTGAGCATTAACGGTGCCGATCAGCGTCAGGATCAGGCGCTGGCAAAAGTGACCCGCGATAACCAGCAGGTTACCCTCACCGCGTCCCGCGACCTGCGCTTCCTGCTCCAGGAAGTGCTGGAGAAACAGATGACCGCTCGCGGCTACATGATTGGCCCAAGCGGCGCGGTTGATCTGCAGATCATCGTGAACAACCTGTATGCTGACGTGTCTCAGGGCAACGTGCGCTACAACATCGCGACCAAAGCGGATATCGCCATCATTGCCACCGCGAAGAATGGCAACAAGATGACCAAAAACTACCGCGCCAGCTACTCTGTTGAAGGTGCGTTCCAGGCCTCCAACCAGAACATTGCTAACGCCGTTAATAGCGTGCTGACCGATACCATCGCCGATATGGCGCAGGACACCAGCATTCACGACTTCATCAAGCAGAACGCGCGTTAATCCCGCTCGCTGACCCGGTGTATCACCGGGTCAGTTTTATAAGAACATGTCCAGCCATTACTTACGCATTTTCCAGCAACCGAAATCAGCGATTCTGCTGATCCTCGGCTTTGCCTCGGGTTTACCCCTCGCACTCACTTCCGGCACGCTTCAGGCGTGGATGACGGTCGAGAACATCGATCTGAAAACCATTGGTTTCTTCTCGCTTGTGGGCCAGGCCTACGTCTTTAAGTTCCTGTGGTCTCCGGTCATGGATCGCTACACGCCGCCTTTCCTCGGGCGTCGTCGCGGCTGGCTGGTGATGACGCAAATCCTACTGCTGCTGGCCATTGCGGCGATGGGTTTTCTTGAACCTACCACGCAGCTTCGCTGGATGGCGGCGCTTGCGGTGGTGATTGCCTTCTGTTCCGCCTCTCAGGATATCGTGTTCGATGCCTGGAAGACGGACGTGTTACCTGCGGAAGAGCGTGGCGCCGGTGCGGCAATCAGCGTGCTGGGCTATCGCCTCGGGATGCTGGTCTCCGGTGGGCTGGCGCTGTGGCTTGCCGACCGTTACCTCGGCTGGCAGGGCATGTACTGGCTGATGGCCGCCCTGCTGATCCCCTGCATTATCGCGACCTTATTGGCGCCCGAACCGAGTGACGTTATCCCGGTTCCCCGCTCGCTGGAGCAGGCCGTCGCCGAACCGCTTCGTGACTTCTTTGGCCGCAACAACGCCTGGCTGATCCTGTTGCTCATCGTCCTTTATAAGCTGGGCGATGCCTTTGCCATGAGCCTGACCACCACCTTCCTGATCCGCGGTGTCGGTTTTGACGCCGGCGAAGTGGGTGTGGTGAATAAAACGCTGGGGCTGTTTGCGACCATTGTCGGGGCATTATACGGTGGCGTGCTGATGCAGCGCCTGACGCTGTTCCGCGCGCTGCTGATTTTCGGCATCCTTCAGGGCGCCTCTAACGCAGGCTACTGGCTGCTGTCGATTACCGATAAACATACGATCAGCATGGCCGCGGCGGTGTTCTTCGAAAACCTCTGCGGCGGTATGGGCACAGCGGCGTTTGTCGCCCTGCTGATGACCCTGTGCAACAAGTCATTTTCCGCCACGCAGTTCGCTCTGCTCTCGGCGCTCTCTGCCGTAGGCCGCGTGTACGTTGGCCCGATTGCCGGCTGGTTCGTGGAAGCCCACGGTTGGCCAACATTTTATCTCTTTTCTGTCGTGGCCGCCGTGCCGGGGATTTTATTGTTGCTGGTGTGTCGCCAGACGCTGGAATATACCCAGCGGACAGAACACTTTATGCCGCGCACCGAATATCACCGCGCCTACCGTTTTGCGTTACGTCTGTTAATGGTGGGCTGCCTTGCTCTGGCACTGTGGCTGGTGGTGCTCATTATTAATGCCAGCACGTCACTGGCACTCCCCTTCGAAGCCCTTCTGCTGGACGCAGGCGCCCTGCTGGCTATCGCCGGGATCCTGACCGGGGGCCTGCTCGATTTCATGGCCTTGCGTAAAACGCAGATGACCTGAAGAAAAATGCGAAAGGTTATTTTCCGTTGTAATCACTAACCGAAATTATAACGGCGAAATAGCCATCAACCGCAAAAAAAATATTTGTTGTTTTGTGCGGGATAGGATTTGGAAATTATTGGCTCCCATTCCAAAACGCTATTTTTCATTAAACGATTCAGCATGCGAGAGTTTGATTTTTCGTTTTTTAGATGTCTTTTTATTGATAATTAATTGTTAATTTTTTGTTTATTTTCAACAATGGTTATACCAATTGCCCCTTTTAGGGTATGCTTGGGGGTCCTTTCGTTATAAAGCCCATGCCATGCGGCTTCGGTCATAAGAACCGACATAATTTGCAACACTTGTGACACGTGCGGCAGAACCCGGTAACACCTTCCTGACACAGGCCTAATGATGTTTACAGTAATGTAACCTTCCCGTAAAATGCCCGCACACTTTAAACGCCACCAGACTCCGTGGAATTGAGGTCGTTAAATGAGACTCGGGAAATACAATAAAAGTTTGGGATGGTTGTCATTATTCGCGGGCACTGTATTACTCAGTGGCTGCGATTCTGCACTACTAGACCCCAAAGGACAGATTGGACTGGAACAACGTTCACTGATATTGACGGCTTTTGGCCTGATGTTGATTGTGGTTATTCCTGCCATTTTGATGGCTGTTGGTTTCGCCTGGAAGTATCGTGCGAGCAATAAAGATGCGAAGTATAGCCCTAACTGGTCACACTCCAATAAAGTGGAAGCTGTGGTCTGGACGGTACCTATTCTGATCATCCTGTTCCTTGCCGTACTGACCTGGAAAACCACTCACGCACTTGAGCCAAGCAAACCGCTGGTTCACGATGAGAAACCTATTACCATTGAAGTGGTCTCCATGGACTGGAAATGGTTCTTCATCTATCCAGAGCAGGGTATTGCTACCGTGAATGAAATCGCCTTCCCGGCGAACACTCCGGTTCAGTTCAAAGTGACCTCCAACTCCGTAATGAACTCCTTCTTCATCCCACGTCTGGGTAGCCAGATTTACGCGATGGCCGGTATGCAGACCAATCTGCACCTGATCGCGAATGAAGCAGGCACCTATGATGGTATCTCCGCCAGCTATAGCGGCCCGGGCTTCTCAGGTATGAAGTTCAAAGCTATTGCGACGCCGGACCGTGCCGCTTTCGACCAGTGGGTTGAAAAAGCGAAGCAGTCTCCAAACACCATGTCTGACATGGCGGCGTTCGAAAAAGTGGCTGCACCTAGCGAATACAACAAGGTGGAGTACTTCTCTAATGTGAAACCAGATTTGTTCAAAGACGTTATTGGCAAATTTATGGATCACGGCAAGAGCATGGACATGACCCAGCCTGAAGGCGAGCACAGCGCGCATGAAGGTATGGAAGGCATGGACATGAGCCACGCGGAAACCGCTCACTAAGGGGCCGAGGAAGAAAATGTTCGGAAAATTGACACTGGATGCAGTGCCCTACCATGAACCGATTATCGTGGTTACGGTGGCTGCAATTATCATTGGTGGCGCGGCCTTACTGGCCCTGATCACTTACTTCGGTAAGTGGAGCTACCTGTGGAACGAGTGGCTGACTTCGGTTGACCACAAAAAACTCGGTATCATGTACTGCATCGTCGGTATCGTCATGTTAATTCGTGGCTTTGCGGATGCGATCATGATGCGTAGCCAGCAGGCACTCGCTTCAGCGGGTGAAGCCGGCTTCCTGCCGCCGCACCACTACGATCAGATCTTTACCGCTCACGGCGTTATCATGATCTTCTTCGTGGCGATGCCGCTGGTTATCGGTCTGATGAACGTTGTCGTTCCGCTGCAAATCGGCGCGCGCGACGTGGCGTTCCCGTTCCTGAACAACCTGAGCTTCTGGTTCACGGTTGTCGGCGTTATTCTGGTTAACCTGTCACTGGGTGTGGGCGAATTCGCGCAGACCGGCTGGCTGGCTTACCCGCCGCTGTCAGGAATTGAGTACAGTCCGGGCGTTGGCGTCGACTACTGGATTTGGGCGCTTCAGCTCTCCGGTGTCGGTACTACCCTGACCGGTATCAACTTCTTCGTGACCATTATCAAGATGCGTGCCCCTGGCATGACCATGTTCAAGATGCCGGTATTTACCTGGGCATCTCTGTGCGCCAACATCCTGATTATTGCCTCCTTCCCAATTCTGACCGTCACCATCGCGCTGCTGACCCTGGACCGCTACCTGGGCACCCATTTCTTCACGAATGATATGGGTGGCAACATGATGATGTACATCAACCTGATTTGGGCCTGGGGTCACCCGGAAGTGTACATTCTGGTTCTGCCTGTGTTCGGTGTGTTCTCCGAAATCGCGGCAACCTTCTCGCGTAAACGTCTGTTTGGTTACACCTCTCTGGTGTGGGCAACCGTGTGTATTACCGTTCTGTCGTTCATCGTTTGGCTGCACCACTTCTTCACCATGGGTGCGGGCGCGAACGTAAACGCCTTCTTCGGTATCACCACTATGATTATCGCCATCCCTACCGGGGTGAAGATCTTCAACTGGCTGTTCACCATGTACCAGGGCCGTATCGTGTTCCACTCAGCGATGCTGTGGACCATCGGCTTCATCGTGACCTTCTCCGTAGGTGGGATGACCGGCGTACTGCTGGCGGTACCAGGTGCTGACTTCGTTCTGCACAACAGTCTGTTCCTGATTGCGCACTTCCATAACGTTATCATCGGTGGCGTGGTCTTCGGCTGCTTCGCTGGCGTAACCTACTGGTGGCCAAAAGCGTTCGGCTTCACGCTGAACGAAAAATGGGGTAAACGCGCGTTCTGGTTCTGGATCATCGGCTTCTTCGTGGCATTTATGCCGCTGTACGTGCTGGGCTTCATGGGTATGACCCGTCGTCTGAGCCAGCAGATCGATCCGCAGTTCCACCCAATGCTGATGGTTGCAGCGGGCGGTGCCGTGCTGATTGCCTGTGGTATCGCGTCTCAGCTGATTCAGTTCTACGTGTCTATTCGCGACCGCGACCAGAACCGTGACCTGACCGGTGACCCATGGGGTGGCCGTACGCTGGAGTGGGCAACCTCTTCTCCACCGCCTTTCTATAACTTTGCCATCGTGCCGCAGGTTCATGAACGCGACGCATTCTGGGAAATGAAAGAAAAAGGTGAAGCGTACAAGCAACCTGCTCATTACGAAGAGATCCACATGCCGAAAAACAGCGGTGCGGGCATCGTGATTGCCGCCTTCGCAACGGTATTTGGTTTCGCAATGATCTGGCACATCTGGTGGATGGCGATTGTTGGCTTCGCCGGCATCGTAATCAGCTGGATTGTGAAGAGCTTTGACGAGGACGTGGACTACTACGTACCAGTCCGTGAAGTTGAGAAGCTGGAAAATCAGCATTTCGACGAGATTTCTAAAGCGGGGCTGAAAAATGGCAACTGATACTCTGGCGCACTCAACTGCCCACGCGCATGAACATGCGCACCACGATACAGGACCGACCAAAGTCTTCGGTTTCTGGATCTACCTGATGAGCGACTGCATTCTGTTCTGCTGTCTGTTCGCGACCTATGCCGTTCTGGTGAACGGCACGGCGGGCGGCCCGGCTGGCAAGGATATCTTTGAACTGCCGTTCGTTCTGGTTGAAACCGCACTGCTGTTATTCAGCTCCATCACCTACGGCATGGCGGCTATCGCCATGTACAAAAACAACAAGAGCCAGGTTGTGTCCTGGCTGGCGTTGACCTGGTTGTTTGGTGCTGGATTTATCGGGATGGAAATCTATGAATTCCATCACCTGATTCTGGAAGGTTTCGGTCCGGATCGCAGTGGCTTCCTGTCCGCGTTCTTCGCGCTGGTAGGTACCCACGGTCTGCACGTCACCTCTGGTCTGATCTGGATGGCGGTACTGATGTTCCAGGTATCCCGTCGCGGCCTGACCAGCACTAACCGTACCCGTATTATGTGCCTGAGCCTGTTCTGGCACTTCCTGGACGTGGTGTGGATCTGTGTGTTCTCTGTTGTATATCTGATGGGGGCGATGTAATGAGTCATTCAAACGATCATGGCGCTTCCCACGGTAGCGTAAAAACCTACATGACAGGTTTCATCCTGTCGATCATCCTGACGGTGATCCCGTTCTGGATGGTGATGAGCGGTTCTGCGTCTAAGCCGGTTATTCTGGGTGCAATCCTGGTGACCGCGGTGATTCAGATTCTGGTGCATCTGGTTTGCTTCCTGCACATGAACACCAAGTCCGATGAAGGCTGGAATATGACCGCCTTTATCTTTACCGTGATTATCATCGCTATCCTGGTAGTCGGTTCCATCTGGATTATGTGGAACCTCAACTACAACATGATGGTTCACTAAGAGCGGCGAGTATGTTTAAGCAATACCTGCAAGTAACGAAACCAGGCATCATCTTTGGCAACCTGATCTCCGTGATCGGAGGGTTCCTGCTGGCCTCTAAGGGCAGCATTGATTACACCCTCTTTATCTACACGCTGGTCGGTGTGTCACTGGTTGTTGCGTCCGGTTGTGTATTTAACAACTACATCGACATGGATATCGACAAGAAGATGGAAAGGACCAAAAATCGGGTGCTGGTGAAAGGCCTGATCGCCCCTTCCGTCTCGCTGGTGTACGCCACCTTGCTGGGTATTGCTGGCTTTATGCTGCTGTGGTTTGGTGCTAACCCGCTGGCCTGCTGGCTGGGGGTGATGGGGTTCGTGGTGTATGTGGGCGTCTACAGCCTGTATATGAAACGCCACTCCGTCTACGGCACGCTGATTGGTTCTCTCTCCGGCGCTGCGCCGCCGGTGATTGGCTACTGCGCGGTCACGAACGAGTTCGACAGCGGTGCGCTGATCCTGCTGGCTATCTTTAGCCTGTGGCAGATGCCGCACTCTTATGCCATCGCGATTTTCCGCTTTAAGGATTATCAGGCAGCGAACATCCCGGTTCTGCCGGTCGTGAAAGGCATTTCGGTTGCCAAGAACCACATCACGCTGTACATCATCGCCTTTGCCGTGGCAACGCTGATGCTCTCTCTGGGTGGTTACGCTGGATATAAATATCTGGCGGTAGCGGCTGCGGTGAGCGTCTGGTGGCTCGGTATGGCGCTGCGCGGTTACAAAGTGGAAGATGACAAAGTCTGGGCGCGCAAACTGTTTGTGTTCTCGATTGTGGCCATCACCTCGCTGTCCGTGATGATGTCCGTGGACTTCATGGTGCCGGATTCACACAACCTGCTGACTTACGTCTGGTAAGCCACAACAGGTGAATAAAGGGGTGCTTCGGCACCCTTTTTTATTCACGGAATTTATTAATAACGCATGTAATATTTGTTAAATAACCCTTTATTTACCCCGCCCCTTCCCCGCACTACACTATGGCCTGCTTTTGAACTGAGGTGGTAATGAACGATTATAAAATGACGCCAGGCGAGCTTCGCGCGACCTGGGGCTTAGGGACTGTCTTCTCGCTACGGATGCTTGGCATGTTTATGGTCCTGCCTGTTCTGACCACGTACGGTATGGCGCTGCAGGGGGCCAGCGAGGCGCTGATTGGGCTCGCAATCGGCATCTACGGTCTGGCGCAGGCGGTGTTCCAGATCCCGTTTGGCCTGCTCTCTGACCGGGTGGGCCGAAAGCCGCTGATCGTTGGTGGGCTGCTGGTCTTTATGCTCGGGAGCGTCATTGCCGCCCTCTCCCACTCCATCTGGGGAATTATTCTCGGCCGCGCCCTGCAGGGTTCCGGCGCGATTGCCGCTGCGGTGATGGCGCTGCTGTCAGACTTAACCCGCGAGCAGAACCGCACTAAAGCGATGGCATTCATCGGCGTGAGCTTTGGCGTGACGTTTGCGATTGCGATGGTGCTGGGCCCCATCATTACGCACACATTGGGTCTGCACGCGCTGTTCTGGATGATTGCAGTGCTGGCGACCATCGGTATTGCCTTAACCCTGTGGGTGGTTCCGGACAGCAAAAACCACGTCCTCAACCGTGAGTCGGGGATGGTAAAAGGCTGCTTCAGCAAAGTGATCGTCGAGCCGCGCCTGCTGAAGCTGAATTTTGGCATTATGTGTTTGCACATCCTGCTGATGTCGACCTTTGTTGCCCTGCCCGGCCAGCTTGCCGCAGCGGGTTTTCCGGCTGCTGAGCACTGGAAAATCTATCTGGTCACGATGCTGATTTCGTTTGTCTCCGTCGTGCCGTTCATCATCTACGCCGAAGTGAAGCGCAAAATGAAGCGCGTCTTCGTGGGCTGCGTGGCGATACTGCTGATTGCCGAGATCGTGCTCTGGGGGGCCGGCCCGCACTTCTGGGAGCTGATTGCCGGCGTGCAGCTGTTCTTCCTGGCCTTTAACCTGATGGAAGCGTTGCTCCCGTCGCTTATCAGCAAAGAGTCCCCCGCCGGTTACAAAGGCACGGCAATGGGCATTTATTCCACCAGCCAGTTTCTCGGCGTGGCAATCGGCGGCTCGCTTGGCGGCTGGGTGGACGGCCTGTTTGATTCACAAACCGTGTTTCTCGCCGGTGCGCTGTTGGCGACAGTCTGGCTGCTGGTCGCCAGCACCATGAAAGAGCCGCGCTACGTGAGCAGCCTGCGCGTGGAAATCCCGAATGACGTTGAGATTAGCGATGCGCTGAAACAGCGTCTGGAAGCAAAAGAAGGCGTGACAGAAGTGCTGATTGTCCCCGAAGAGCGCAGCGCTTACGTCAAAATAGACAGTAAAATGACCAACCGCTTCGAAGTTGAGCAGGCGCTCAAAGCGTAAAAAAAAGCCCGGTTAAACCGGGCTTTTTATATTAATCGCGGAAGTTTTTAAACTGGAACGGCTGCCCCAGATCGCCGCCGCGCACCAGCGCCATCACCGACTGGAGGTCATCACGGGATTTCCCGGTGACGCGAATCTCTTCGCCCTGGATCTGCGCCTGCACCTTCAGCTTGCTGTCTTTGATGAGCTTCACAATCTTCTTCTGCACCGCGCTCTCGATGCCCTGCTTCAGCTTAGCTTCAACAAACCAGTTCTTACCGCTGTGCACAAACTCTTCCGGTACATCCAGAGACGTCCCTTCGATGCCGCGCTTTAACAGCTTGGCGCGCAGAATGTCGAGCAGCTGATTTACCTGGAAATCAGACTCGCTCAACACCTTGATGGTCTTATTTGCATCGTTCAGCTCAAACGACGCCTCAACGCCACGAAAATCGAAACGTGACTCAACTTCGCGGGTTGCGTTCTCAACGCCGTTGCGAACTTCCTGGATATCAACTTCGGAAACAATATCGAAAGATGGCATCTTTTCTTCTCCCTTCACTTTTGTTGCGTTGCATAATACCCGCTACGAGGCATAACTCAACAGAAGCTTAGCTGTATAATTAAGCTGTAACACCTGGCGCAGTTGCAGGTGAGGAGGAACAATGAAAATTACAGTGCTCGGATGTGGAGCCCTTGGTCAGCTGTGGCTGACCGCGCTGTGCAAGCACGGACATGAGGTTCAGGGCTGGCTGCGCGTGCCCCAGCCCTATTGCAGTGTAAACCTGATTGGTGAAGACGGAAGCATCTTTAACGAATCCCTCACCGCGAACGATCCTGATTTCCTGGCGCAAAGTGACCTTTTACTGGTGACGCTCAAAGCGTGGCAGGTCTCAGACGCGGTAAAGACGCTGTCCGCCCAGCTCCCCCCCACTTCGCCCATACTGCTGCTGCATAACGGCATGGGGACCCTTGACGAGCTGAAAAGCGTTCCGCAGCCCCTGCTGATGGCGTCGACCACGCACGCTGCCCGTCGCGACGGTAACATCATCGTGCATGTCGCCAGCGGGGTGACGCACATTGGACCCGCCAGAACGCAGGATGGCGACTATAGCTATCTGGCCGATGTGCTGCAGAAGGTGCTGCCGGACGTGGCCTGGCATAACCATATTCGTCCTCAGCTCTGGCGCAAGCTGGCCGTAAACTGCGTGATCAATCCGCTGACGGCGCTGTGGAACTGTCCGAACGGAGAGCTGAAAAATCATCCACAGGACGTTGCGGTGCTGTGTGCAGAAATCGCGGCGGTCGTTGAGCGGGAAGGCCTGCACACGTCGGCGGACGATTTGCGCTGCTACGTCGAGCAGGTTATTGAAAGCACGGCAGAAAACATCTCCTCGATGCTGCAGGACGTTCGGGCATTACGCCACACGGAGATCGACTATATCACCGGTTATCTGCTAAAACGCGCCCGCGCGCACGGCATCGCGGTGCCGGAAAACGCCCGTCTGTATGACCTGGTTAAACGTAAGGAGAGTGAATATGAGCGCGTCAGCCCTGATCTGCCTCGCCCCTGGTAGCGAAGAGATGGAAGCGGTCACCACCATTGATTTGATGGTGCGCGGTGGCATTAAGGTGACAACCGCCAGCGTCGCCAGCGACGGCAGCCTGGCGATTACCTGCTCGCGCGGCGTGAAGCTGCTCGCGGATGCCCCGCTCGTGCAGGTAGCCGACGGGGATTACGACATCATCGTTTTGCCCGGTGGCCTGAAAGGCGCGGAATGTTTTCGCGACAGCCCGCTGCTGGTCGAGACCGTGCGTCAGTTTCATTTATCCGGCCGTATCGTCGCCGCTATCTGTGCCGCCGCTGGCACGGTGCTGATTCCGCACGATATCTTCCCTATCGGCAACATGACCGGCTTCCCGGGGCTTAAGGATACGATCCCGGATGAGCATTGGGTGGATAAACGCGTCGTCTGGGACCCGCGCGTCAACCTGCTGACCAGCCAGGGACCCGGCACCGCAATTGATTTTGGCTTAAAGATTATAGACCTGCTGGTCGGGCGAGAAAAGGCGTACGAAGTGGCATCGTCGCTGGTGATGCCGGCGGGGATTTATAATTATTACGAATAGGTGTTTTCTCCCTCTCCCTGTGGGAGAGGGCCGGGGTGAGGGCATCAGGCCGCACTCCCCGGCGAGAAACTACGGGCGATACACCTTCACATTCGCAAAGCCCTGCTCGCGCAGATACAGCGCCTGCAGGCGGCTCATCACCCCGCGCTCACACCACAGCAGGTACGTTTTGCTCTGGTCGAGATCGCCAAACTTCGTGCTCAGCTTGTAGAACGGCATAGAAACCACGTCGACGCCTTCAACCTGCAGCGGCTTGTCATCCTGCTCATCAATAGAGCGGATATCCAGAATCGCATCGTTAGCGCCGAAACCGCTCACGGTTTCCACTTCTACCACTTCCTGCTCGGTCTGCTGGGCAATCTCGCGGATATCAATGTTGGACGCTTCCGCCACCACTTTTTCCAGAATGCTGAAATCGAAGTGCTCTTCTTCCGCTTCGATCTTCGCCTTCACCGCTTTCACCGTTGGGCTTTTTGAGATCACGCCGCAGTATTCCGGCATGGTGCGGGCAAAATCTTCGGTGCCGATTTCGCGCGCCAGATCGATGATGTGCTCTTTGTCGTGGGAGATCAGCGGACGCAGGATCAGCGTATCAGACACGTTGTCGATCAGACGCAGGTTGGTCAGCGTCTGGCTGGAGACCTGGCCCAGCGCTTCGCCGGTGACCAGCGCCTGCACGCCGTAGCGTTCAGCCACTTTGGACGCCGCGCGCACCATCATGCGCTTCAGGATGACGCCCATCTGGCCGTCGTCTACTTTTTCGAGGATTTCGCCAACCACAGGTTCGAAGTTAATTGCCACGAAACGCACGCGGTGAGAGCTGCCGAAACGGTTCCACAGGTAATGCGCGACCTGACGAACGCCGATTTCGTGCGCCGCGCCGCCCAGGTTGAAGAAGCAGTAGTGTACGCGGCAGCCGCGGCGCATCAGCATATAGCTGGAGACGCCGGAGTCGAAGCCGCCGGAGATCAGGGACAGGACGTCTTCCTGGGTGCCGATCGGGAAGCCGCCGATGCCTTCATAGCGCCCTTTCACCAGCAGCAGGCGATCGTTTTCGATCTCCAGATTGACGGTCACGTCCGGGTTGGTCAGGCGCACGCGAGCAGACTCGACGTGCTGGTTCAGACCGCCGCCGACGTAACGCTCCACTTCAATGGAGCTGAACTCGTGCTTGCCGCGACGCTTTACGCGCACGCAGAAGGTTTTGCCTTCGATCTGGTCGCGGTACTGGACCAGCGCTTTCTCGAAGATATCGTGCATATCGCTGAACGGGACATCTTCCACTTCCAGGATATGGTGGATACCCGGAATACGGGTCAGGGCGTCGCGAATATCCTGACGTTTGTTTTCGTCTTTGGCACGGACCTCCACGTGGTCCCAGTGGCGCACCACGGCGAGAGTTTCGTCGTAGTGCTTTAATACGTTACGAATGTTCCCGGTGAGAATTTTAATAAAGCGCAAACGCACAGATTGGCTTTTGATGGTGATTTCAGGGAACAATTTAATGATAAACTTCATGGCGGCAATGTTTCTTAGGCAAGCGTATTAAGGCTTGTAATGGAAAAGAGTACAGCAGCCCACACCCGTGGCTGCATCCAGGCGCGCAAGTATACCACCATCGCGCCGCTCCTGTGCACATTGCGCGTTATTTGATAATTGCCCTGAGTCCGTTACCATGTCGGGGCTGAGAATATAAGAGTCAATTCACTATGCCGAAGAAGAACGACGCACCGGCCAGTTTCGAAACTGCGCTGAGTGAACTGGAGCAAATTGTTACCCGCCTTGAGAGCGGCGATCTCCCGCTGGAAGAGGCGCTCAACGAATTCGAGCGCGGCGTGCAGATGGCGCGCCAGGGGCAGGTCAAGCTGCAGCAGGCCGAGCAGCGCGTGCAGATCCTGCTTTCCGACAGCGAAGACGCGAAAACCACGCCTTTCACACCGGACGCCGAGTAAATGGATTTTGCCAATGAGCTTCAGGCGCGTGTCGTACGCGCCAACGACGCCCTGCGCCGTTTTATCGCGCCACAGCCTTTTCAGAACACTCCACTGGTTGAAGCCATGCACTATGGCGCACTCTTGGGTGGAAAGCGCCTGCGCCCGTTCCTGGTGTACGCCACGGGCAATATGTTTGGCATCAGCGATAACACGCTGGACGCCCCGGCAGCCGCCGTTGAGTGCATCCATGCCTACTCGCTGATCCACGACGATCTCCCGGCCATGGACGACGACGATTTACGTCGGGGTCAACCCACCTGCCATATCAAGTTTGGCGAGGCGAATGCCATTCTGGCGGGTGATGCCCTGCAAACGCTGGCGTTCTCGATTTTGAGCGACGCGCCGATGGCGGAAGTGGCTGACCGCGACCGCCTGGCGATGATCTCCGAGCTGGCAATGGCCAGCGGCGTAGCCGGCATGTGCGGCGGACAGGCGCTGGATCTTGAAGCGGAAGGACGTCAGGTTAATCTGGAACAGCTGGAGCGTATTCATCGCCATAAAACAGGGGCGTTGATCCGTTCCGCCGTTCGCCTGGGCGCGCTGAGCGCGGGTGAGCAAGGGCGCAAAGCCCTGCCGATTCTGGACAGATACGCAGAAAGTATCGGTCTGGCATTCCAGGTTCAGGATGACATTCTGGATGTGGTGGGCGATACTGCAACATTGGGTAAACGTCAGGGTGCGGACCAGCAGCTTGGCAAAAGTACCTACCCCGCCCTGCTGGGCCTTGAGCAAGCCCAACGTAAAGCCCGGGATCTGATTGACGATGCCCGCCAGTCGCTAAATGAACTGGCCGCACAATCGCTGGATACCTCGGCACTGGAAGCGCTAGCGGACTATATAATCCAGCGTGATAAATAAACTATATATCTCGATGAGCCTTTGATGAGTTTTGATATTGCCAAATACCCGACACTGGCGTTAGTTGACTCCACCCAGGAGTTACGTCTGCTGCCGAAAGAGAGCCTGCCGAAGCTGTGCGACGAGCTGCGTCGCTACCTGCTCGACAGCGTTAGCCGCTCCAGCGGCCATTTCGCCTCCGGGCTTGGCACGGTAGAGCTGACCGTGGCGCTGCACTATGTCTATAACACGCCGTTCGATCAGCTCATCTGGGACGTGGGCCACCAGGCTTATCCGCACAAAATTCTGACCGGACGTCGCGATAAAATTGGCACCATTCGTCAGAAAGGCGGCCTGCACCCGTTCCCGTGGCGCGGTGAGAGCGAGTACGACGTGCTGAGCGTCGGCCACTCCTCTACCTCCATTTCGGCGGGCATCGGGATTGCCGTTGCCGCCGAAAAAGAGAACAAGCAGCGCCGCACCGTCTGCGTGATTGGCGACGGTGCCATCACCGCCGGTATGGCCTTTGAGGCCATGAACCATGCGGGCGACATCAAGCCGGACATGCTGGTTATCCTTAACGATAACGAAATGTCGATTTCCGAGAACGTCGGCGCGCTGAACAACCATCTGGCGCAGCTGCTCTCCGGCAAGCTTTACTCCTCGCTGCGTGAAGGCGGCAAGAAAGTCTTCTCCGGCGTGCCGCCAATCAAAGAGCTGCTCAAGCGTACCGAAGAGCACATCAAAGGCATGGTCGTGCCGGGCACCCTGTTTGAAGAGCTGGGCTTTAACTATATCGGCCCGGTTGACGGCCATGACGTGCTCGGTCTGGTAACCACGCTCAAGAATATGCGCGACCTGAAAGGCCCGCAGTTCCTGCACATCATGACCAAAAAAGGGCGTGGCTACGAACCGGCGGAAAAAGATCCGATTACCTTCCACGCGGTACCGAAATTTGACCCGTCCAGCGGCTGTCTGCCAAAAAGCAGCGGCGGCATGCCGAGCTATTCAAAAATCTTCGGCGACTGGCTGTGCGAAACCGCCGCGAAAGACAACAAGCTGATGGCGATCACCCCGGCCATGCGTGAAGGCTCCGGCATGGTGGAGTTCTCCAGAAAATACCCTGACCAGTATTTTGACGTTGCCATTGCCGAACAGCATGCGGTGACGTTTGCGGCGGGCCTTGCCATTGGCGGCTACAAGCCGGTTGTCGCGATCTATTCCACCTTCCTGCAGCGCGCCTACGATCAGGTCATCCACGACGTGGCGATTCAGAAGCTGCCGGTGCTGTTTGCTATCGATCGTGCAGGCATCGTCGGTGCCGACGGCCAGACGCACCAGGGCGCGTTTGACCTGTCGTTCCTGCGCTGTATTCCGGACATGGTCGTCATGACGCCAAGCGACGAGAACGAATGTCGTCAGATGCTGTTTACCGGCTACCACTATCAGGATGGCCCAAGCGCCGTTCGCTACCCGCGCGGCAATGCGGTGGGCGTTGAGCTCCAGCCGCTGGAAAAACTGCCGATCGGTAAAGGTCTGGTGAAGCGTCGCGGTGAAAAAGTGGCGATCCTGAACTTCGGCACGCTGATGCCAGAGGCGGCGAAAGCGGCTGAAGCGCTGAATGCCACCCTGGTGGACATGCGCTTTGTGAAACCGCTCGACGAATCGCTGATCCTGAGTATGGCGGAGACGCATGACGTGCTGGTCACGCTGGAAGAAAACGCCATTATGGGCGGCGCGGGCAGCGGCGTGAACGAGGTGCTGATGGCAAATCGTAAAGCCGTGCCGGTGCTAAACCTCGGCCTGCCGGATCATTTCATTCCTCAGGGTACCCAGGATGAAGCCCGTGCGGCGATTGGCCTGGACGCTGCCGGTATCGAAGCTAAAATCCGCCGCTGGCTGGACTGACCCCTTCCCCCTTTTCCGCTCCTGCTATGCTTAAACCTGGTGTTTAAACAGCAGGAGCGGAACCGTGCAATACACAACATTAGGAAAAACGGACCTTAAGGTTTCCCGACTTTGTCTGGGATGCATGACCTTTGGCGAACCCGATCGGGGAAACCACGCCTGGACGCTGCCGGAAGAGAGCAGCCGTCCGATTATCAAACGCGCCATCGAGGGCGGCATTAACTTCTTTGACACCGCCAACAGCTACTCCGACGGCAGCAGCGAGGAGATTGTTGGCCGCGCCCTGCGCGATTTTGCCCGTCGTGATGACATCGTCGTCGCCACCAAGGTCTACTATCCGGTAGGCGACCTGGCTGAGGGCCTTTCTCGCGCACAGATCCTGCGCTCCATTGATGACAGCCTCAGACGCCTGAACATGGATTACGTAGACCTGCTGCAAATTCACCGCTGGGATTACAACACGCCAGTCGAGGAGACGCTTGAAGCGCTGAACGACGTGGTCAAAGCCGGTAAAGCACGCTACATCGGCGCGTCGTCTATGCACGCGTCGCAGTTTGCTCAGGCGCTGGATCTCCAGGCGCAGCACGGCTGGGCGCGCTTCGTCACCATGCAGGATCACTACAACTTGATCTATCGTGAAGAAGAGCGCGAGATGTTGCCGCTGTGCCATCAGGAGGGCGTGGCGGTGATCCCGTGGAGCCCGCTGGCGCGCGGTCGTCTGACCCGTCCGTGGGGAGAAACCACGGCCCGTCTGGTATCGGATGAAGTGGGAAAAAATCTGTATGGCGGTACAGAAGCCAGCGATGCGCTAATTGCCGAACGCTTAGCCGGAATTGCCGACGATACCGGGGCAACCCGCGCCCAGGTGGCGCTGGCCTGGCTGCTGGGTAAACGCGGCGTCGCGGCGCCGATTATCGGCACATCCCGGCAAGAGCAGCTTGACGAACTGCTAAATGCGGTGGATATCACGCTGACGCCGGAGCAGGTTGCCGAGCTGGAGACGCCGTATCAGCAGCATCCGGTGGTAGGATTTAAGTAAGCACGTAGGCCGGGTAAGGCGGAGCCGCCACCCGGCAATACAGAGCGCACAACATCACGCGAAGTGATCGTACCCTTTCCAGTCCAGCGTAACCGGCTCACCGTCTTTCACAAACTTCAACCCTTCACTCTCCGGCATGATCTGACCGATGCAGGTAAATTTCGCGCCGAGATGCGCTAACGCCACGTCGAGCGTTCCGCGGTTCAGCTCCGGAACGGTAAAACACAGCTCATAATCTTCGCCACCGGACAGCGCCCAGCGCAGTGCCTGCTCAGGTTCGACATGACGAAGCAGTTCCTCTGACAGCGGGAACAGATCCAGGTCAACGCGCGCGCCGACACCGCTGGCCTTCAGAATATGGCCGAGGTCCGAGATCAGCCCGTCAGAGAGATCGATAGCCGAGCTCGCCCGTTCACGCAGCGCCTGGCCGTGCAAGATACGCGGTGTTGGCCGCAGATGGCGTTTCACCAGATATGCCGCATCATCAGCATCTTCAACCGTTAAACGGTTCTGAAGGATCGCCAGCCCTGCTGCGCTGTCGCCCGGCGTACCGGTCACGTAGATCCAGTCACCGGGTTTTGCGCCTGAGCGCTTCAGCGCGCGGCCAAGCGGCACGTAGCCGTGGATCGCCAGCGTCATCGACAGCGGACCGGCAGTGGTATCACCGCCAATCAGCTGCATATCATAGTAGCTAAGCTGCTCAAACAGCGCATCACTAAAGGCTTCCAGCCAGGCTTCATCCACCTCTGGCAGGGTCAAAGCCAGCGTCAGCCACGCAGGATCGGCACCCATCGCCGCCAGATCGCTGACGTTCACCGCCAGCGCTTTATACGCCAGATCGGCAGGATCGATATCCGGTAAGAAATGACGGCCGCACACTAAGGTGTCGGTGCTGATTGCCAGCGTCTGTTTTTCGGGAATATTGAGAAGTGCACAGTCATCGCCAATGCCGGTTTCAACATCAAGACGAGAGGTTCTGACACGGTCGAAATAACGGGCAATCAGGGAGAATTCGCCGCATGCCATACGTTATGCCTCAGCAAATAAAAGAAAAAACCGGAGCCGCACTGCCCGTCAGGCAATGCAGGACTCCGGTTTGCGGATCACTTTTTGTGGGGACGGATCGCAGGTGCTGCTTTATCAAGTACGCCGTTTACAAACTTGTGGCTGTCTTCAGCGCCGAAGGTTTTCGCCAGTTCGATCGCTTCGTTGATGGCCACTTTATACGGCACATCATCACGTTTAGACAGCTCAAACAGCGCAATACGCAACACTGCTTTTTCTACCTGGCCCAGCTCTTCGAGCAGACGGGACAGATAAGGCTTCATCAGACCATCGAGATACGCGCTATTAGTCGCCACTCCCGACAGCAGTTCACGGAAGTACAGAACGTCAACGTCTTTCACGTCCTGTTCTGACAGGAACTGGTATTCAACATCAGAGATGTCGTTCTGGGACAACTGCCAGGAGTAAAGTGCCTGGACGGCACATTCACGGGCGCGGCGACGAGCAGCAGGTTTCACGGAATTCCCCTTACAAAAAAATCAGGCCTTGATGGCTTTCAATACATTGATCATTTCAAGCGCGGTCAGTGCAGCTTCTGCACCTTTGTTACCGGCTTTGGTGCCAGCACGTTCGATGGCTTGTTCAATACTTTCGGTGGTCAGCACGCCGAACGCGACAGGAATTTCAGCATCCTGCGCAACGTGTGCCAGACCGTTGCTTGCACCGCCCGCAACGTATTCGAAGTGCGCAGTGCCGCCACGAATAACGGTACCCAGTGCAATCACCGCGTCATATTTACCGGTTTTCGCCAGCGCGCCCGCCGCCAGTGGCAGTTCGTAAGCGCCTGGAACCCAAACAACGGTAATATTGTCATCTTTAACCTGGCCGATACGTTTCAGGGCGTCAATAGCACCTTCCAGCAGGCTGTCGTTGATGAAGTTGTTGAAACGCGCAATGGTGATGGCGACGCGAGCGTCCGGGGTAGCTACAGCAGCTTCAATAATGTTCATACTCTTCCTTTACGGGTTCATTTGGCCCCGCAGGGGGGCGGATTTTATCATAATACTTTGCGCACTGCTTCCCTATTTCAGGAGCAATTACGCTGTCGTTAAGTGGAGGCAGACATCCGGACCTACCGGACGAATCTCGCTAAATTTGAGTTGCGGTGCGTCGGCCAGTTTTTCAAGGCCAGGCAGCACAAACAGGCCGCGCGCATCGTGACCTAACAGTTTAGGCGCAACGTAAACAATCAGTTCATCCACCAGTCCGGCCTGTAAGAGCGCACCGGCGAGCGTTGGCCCGGCTTCGACCCAGATGCTGTTCACCTGCTGCTTGCCGAGCAGCATCATCAGCACCACCAGATCCAGATGACCGTTATGCTCCGGCACCATAATGCTGCGCACGCCTTTCGGCCATTCGCGCGTATCTTCTTTAGTGCGGGCAATCCAGGTTTCACCCGGCTGCTGGACGATGCGGTGCTTCGGCGTCACCCGGTTCTGGCTATCAATGACAATACGCAGCGGCTGACGCAGGTTCTCCTGCGGGTAAAGCGCCTGAGTATCGGCATTCAGTTCGTCCCAGCGCACGGTCATAGCCGGATCGTCAGCCAGAACGGTTTCACTGCTGGTGAGAATAGCATGGCTTTGCGCGCGCAGACGTTGCACATCGCGCCTTGCCTGTGGCGACGTGATCCACTGGCTTTCGCCGTTTGCCATCGCCGTACGACCGTCCAGCGAGGCGCCCAGCTTGAGCTGAATATACGGGAACCCCGTGCGCATGCGCTTCAGAAAGCCTTTGTTGAGCGCTTCCGCGTCCTGCATCATCAGGCCATGGCTGACGTCAATGCCTTCCTGCTGCAGGCGATACAGACCGCGTCCGGCTACCTGCGGATTCGGATCCTGCATCGATGCGACCACGCGCGAAACACCTGCCGCGATCAGCGCTTCGCAGCACGGCGGCGTACGCCCGTGATGGCTGCAGGGCTCCAGCGTGACGTAGGCCGTAGCACCGCGCGCCTTCTCGCCGGCCATGCGCAGCGCATGAACCTCAGCATGCGGTTCGCCGGCACGATAGTGAAACCCCTCCCCCACGATCTCGCCATCTTTGACGATAACGCACCCGACGTTCGGGTTAGGATGGGTAGTAAAACGACCGCGCTGCGCCAGCTTCATGGCTCTCGCCATGTAAATCTCATCCTGCATGAGCTTAATCCTGTAAGCGGGCGATCTCTTCGCCAAACTCTTTGATATCTTCGAAACTGCGGTAGACCGAGGCGAAGCGGATATAGGCGACCTTATCGAGCTTTTTCAGCTGCTCCATCACCAGGTTGCCGATCATTTTGCTCGGCACTTCACGCTCACCCAAACCACGAAGGTAAGATTTTATGTGGTTTAACGCCATTTCAACGTCGTCCGCGCTGACGGGACGTTTTTCCAGGGCCTTCAGCATCCCACTGCGCAGTTTCTCTTCGTTAAACGGCTCGCGCACGTCGTTGCTTTTTACCACGCGCGGCATTACCAGCTCAGCAACCTCAAAGGTCGTGAAACGCTCGTTGCACACCAGACATTGCCGACGACGGCGTACGGATGACCCTTCGCCCACAAGACGAGAGTCGATGACTTTGGTATCCACAGCGGAGCAGAATGGGCAATGCATACGGTATCCCTGTTATCCGGTTAACTAATTTTCATTTTACCCTGATCTGGCCTGACAACAAAGGAAGAGCTTTTTGAGACAAAGGATCTATATCTGACACGATGATGCTGGCTACCATTAGGACGATCCGTTATTTCAAGGAAATAAACGCAATGACAAGACGTTACCTAAAAATTTTGCTGGTGGGGAGCCTCTTCACCCTTAGCGCCTGTGCACAGCAAACCGAAGTCCGTCAGATGAAACAGAGCGTGAATACGCTCAATACGGCGATGGACAAACTGAACAAAGAAACGGTGAAGATCACCCAGCAAAACGCGCTGAATGCTAAATCCAGCAGCGGGGTTTATCTGCTACCGGGGGCGAATACGCCCGCGCGGCTCAATAGTCAGATTGGCACGCTGAAAATGTCTCTGGTGAACGTGGCGGCGAATGCAAATGGTACTCGCGCAACATTACGCATCCAGGGAGAATCCAACGATCCGTTGCCAGCCTTCAGCGGCACCGTCGAATGGGGACAGATCCAGGGCACCACGGAGAGCTACCAGGAGGTGAATGTTAATCGTCAGCTGTTCACCGCACCGGCCAGCGTGCTGGCTCCGAGCGATGTTGACATTCCACTGCAGCTTAACGGACTGACTCCGGATCAGTTAGGTTTCATCCGCATTCACGATATCCAGCCCGCCGCTCAGTAACCCCTCTTTTAGCGGAGTGAAATGTCACTCCGCTAACATTTACATTTCGTATGGATTGGCAACATAAATGATTGCCGCTACAATCCCGGCCGTTTAAAGTACGCAAACGTGAACGCAATCGATTACTTGTGTGAGAGATATGTGAAACAACACATATTTTTGTGAGCAGGGATTCCTATAATAGGCACCGCAGAAACACGAAATATTTAGAAACGCAATTCGCGCATTTTTCACTCCCGGAAGGGAATTTCAATCAGTGGCATGATTATGAAAAAAACATTACTCGCAGCTGGCGCCGTGCTGGCACTTTCTTCCTCTTTCACTGTTAACGCAGCGGAAAACGATAAACCACAATACCTCTCCGACTGGTGGCACCAGAGCGTTAACGTGGTCGGCAGCTACCACACGCGCTTTTCTCCGAAGCTGAACAACGACGTTTATCTGGAATACGAAGCGTTTGCTAAAAAAGACTGGTTTGATTTCTACGGCTATATCGATATTCCTAAGACCTTTGACTGGGGTAACGGTAACGACAAAGGTATCTGGTCCGACGGTTCCCCGCTGTTCATGGAAATCGAACCGCGTTTCTCTATTGATAAACTGACGGGTACCGACCTGAGCTTTGGTCCGTTCAAAGAATGGTATTTCGCCAACAACTATATCTACGATATGGGCGATAACAAAGGCAGCCGTCAGAGCACCTGGTACATGGGTCTGGGTACAGATATCGATACCGGTCTGCCAATGGGCCTGTCTCTGAACGTGTATGCTAAATACCAGTGGCAGAACTATGGCGCTTCAAACGAAAACGAGTGGGATGGCTACCGTTTCAAAGTAAAATACTTTGTGCCAATCACTCAGGTTTGGGGTGGCCAGCTGACCTACATCGGCTTCACCAACTTCGACTGGGGCTCAGATCTGGGTGATGACAAGAACCGTACCAGTAACTCTATCGCGTCCAGCCACGTTCTGGCCCTGAACTACGATCACTGGCACTACTCCGTCGTCGCGCGTTATTTCCATAACGGCGGCCAGTGGAAAGGTGGGGATACCGTTAACTGGGGTGAGGGTGACTTCACGTCTAAATCAACCGGTTGGGGTGGCTACCTGGTTGTAGGTTACAACTTCTAATCAGTGTGGGTTTCGCCCGGTGGCGCTACGCTTACCGGGCCAACGATCCGAATGCAAGCCGGGTAAGGCGTAGCCGCCACCCGGCTTTTTACTGCTTAACCTTCCGCAAAAAATCTGCCAGAGACCTGTCCGCACTCTCGCTAAACCGCCTTTCCGTAGTCACAATATTGAGGCATCTGTCGAGCCGGAAACAGCGATAGTCATCGCGCCGTTCACACCACGCCGCCAGCAGCCAGCGCTCTCCCCAGAAGAACAGCCCCAGCGGCTGAACCTCACGATTAGACAGCTGTCCTGCTTCATCACGGTAATGCAGCGCCAGCACCTGTTGGGCGGAAATCGCCTGATGAATCCTGTCAAAATCGCTGCGGGAGTGGCTTTGCATGCAAAAATCCGGGGCGTAGATCCGCGTCTGCTCCGCCTTTCGACGACTCTCCTCGGGCAGAATCGCCAGCACCTTTTCCTGAGCCGACTCCAGCTCGCGCGACAGCGATTCCCCTCCCCAGGTTTTGAGCAGGCGAATCGCGACGATCAGCGCCTCGGATTCCTTATTTGTCAGCATCAGCGGCGGCAGGTCAAAGCCCGACATGAGGCGATATCCGCTCCCCGCTTCACCTTCCACCGGCACGCCGGAAAGCGACAGGTCGCGGATATCGCGATAGACCGTACGCTCGGACACGCCAAGCCGGTCCGCCAGATGCGCTGCCGTTGTCAGACGCCTGCCCCGCAGGATCTGCACAATCTGAAACAAACGGTCAGCGCGTCGGGTCATATCTTATTCCGCTCTCAGGCAGGTTGATGGAGACCGACGCGGTTACCCTCGCTGTCGGTAAACAAGGCGATAGTGCCAATGCCATGCGGCAGTTCCAGCGGGCCAAACACGCACTCGCCGCCCGCAGAGGCGATGCGATCGAGCGTGGCCGCCAGATTGTCAGTATGCAGGTAAATAATAGCGCCCTGCAAAGACGGTGTAACGCCGTCAAATTTTGCCAGAGCCCCGCCGGTACCCGGATCCTCATGCGGGAAAACGGCCAGCTCAGCGCAGTCCATTTTCTCGCGACGCAGCGCGAGCTGCATCACTGGCTCATAAAATTTGATGGCGCGATCCATATCCGTGACCGGAATTTCAAACCAGTTAATGACGCTTTTCATACATCCTCCTGACTGTTGTTTGGGTTCAGAAGGAGTCTACGACAGGGCTCCTGACAGCATACTGTCAGGAGTGTTTGTCAGGAGCAGATAAAAAAAATCCCGGTCAACAGACCGGGATTTCGATAACGCGCTAAACGTCGCTTTACGGCAGAATGGACGGCTGATCCGCCCCTTCTTTCTCAACTTTCTGCTGGAGCAGGTGCTCGCGCTTCATGCCGAGTTTCAGAGCCAGTGCAGACGCAACGTAGATAGACGATGCCGTACCGATGGTGACACCAATCAGCATGGTCAGCGAGAAGCCTTCCAGTACCGGACCACCGAAGAGGAACAGCATCAGGATCACCATCAATGTGGTACCGGATGTGATCAAGGTACGGTGCAGCGTCTGGGTCAACGACACGTTAAAGATTTCGTACGGCGTACCGCGACGGATCTTACGGAAGTTTTCACGGATACGGTCAGATACCACGATACTGTCGTTCAGTGAGTAACCGATAACGGACATCAGGGATGCCACAATCGTCAGGTCAATCTCAATGTGGAACAGCGACAGTATGCCCATGGTGATCACCACGTCGTGCGCCAGGGCGATAACCACACCGGCCGCCAGTCGCCACTCAAAGCGGAAACCGACGTATACCAGGATGGAGATCAGCGCCACCAGCAGCGCCATCGCGCCGGTCTGGGCCAGGTCAGCACCCACGCTTGGGCCGACGAACTCAATACGCTTAACCGCCGCGTTCTGGCTGGTTGTTTCGTTAATCACGCTAACAACCTTACTGCCCAGCTCCTGGCTGCCGTTAGCATCGTGCACCGGCGGCATACGCACCATGATGTCGCGGCTGCTGCCGAAGTTCTGCAGCAGCGGCTCTTCAAAGCCCGCTTTCTGCAGAGACAGGCGCATCTGGTCCATATCGACCGGTTTTTCCAGGGAGATCTCGATAACCGTACCACCGGTGAAATCGAGACCCCAGTTAAAGCCTTTCACGCCCATAATGACGATGGACAGAATCAGCAGGAAACCTGAAATGCCGAAGGCCCAGTAGTCCCAGCGCATAAAGTCCCAGACTTTACGGCCGTGGTTCAATTGTTCAACAGTATATTCCTGTGCCACAACGCACTCCTCAGATAGACAGCTTTTTGACGCGCTTGCCGCCGTACAGCAGGTTCACGATGGCACGGGTGCCGACAATAGCGGTAAACATTGACGTTGCGACACCGATACCGGTTGTAATCGCAAAGCCTTTGATCGCGCCAGTACCCACTGCATACAGGATAAGAACCTTAATCAGTGTTGTTACGTTCGCATCGAAGATGGAGCTGAACGCCCCTTTATAGCCTTCGTCAATCGCCTGCTGAATAGAGCGACCGTTGCTCAACTCTTCTTTGATACGTTCGTTAATCAGTACGTTGGCGTCGACCGCCACCGCAAGGGTCAGGACGATACCCGCAATACCCGGCATGGTCAGCGTCGCCCCCGGCAGCAGGGACATAATGCCGATGATCAGCACCAGGTTGGCGATCAGCGCGGAGGTCGCAATCAGACCAAACTTCTTATAGAAGAAGATCATGAAGAGGATAGAGACAACCAGACCGGCCAGACACGCTTCCAGGCCCTGCTGGATGTTTTGCATACCCAGTGTTGGTCCAATGGTACGTTCTTCAACAATCTGAATTGGCGCAATCAGCGCACCGGCACGCAGCAGCAGGGAGAGCTGACGCGCTTCGTTCGGGTTGCTAATACCGGTAATGCGGAAGCTGTTACCCAGACGAGACTGGATGTTGGCGATGTTAATCACCTCTTCCTCTTTCACCAGCACCGCACGACCGTTTGCATCTTTCTTACCGCTGTCTTTGTACTCCACGAACAGGGTCGCCATCGGCTTGCCGATGTTGTCCTTGGTGAAGTTAGACATGATGTTACCACCCGCGCTATCCAGCGAGATGTTAACCTGCGGCTGGTTGTATTCGTCCTGGCTCGACGTGGAGTCGGTGATGTGATCACCGGTCAGAATCACGCGTTTGTACAGCACAACTGGCTGACCTTCGCGAGTCTGTTTCACTTCGGAGTCACCCGGAATACGCCCTGCGGCTGCAGCGGACTGATCGACGTTGGAGTTCACCAGACGGAATTCCAGGGTTGCGGTCGCACCCAGAATCTCTTTCGCACGCGCAGTGTCCTGGATACCCGGCAGTTCAACCACGATACGGTCAGCACCCTGACGCTGTACCAGCGGCTCAGCCACGCCCAGTTGGTTTACACGGTTACGCAGAATGTTGATGTTCTGCTGAACGGCATATTCACGCGCTTCTTTCAGACGCGCATCGGTCATCACCGCGCGCAGCTGGTTGCTGCCCTGAGAGGTGATGACCAGGTCACGGTGACGTTGGGTCAGGTAATCTACAGCCTGATCGCGCGCCGCACTGTCGCGGAACGTGATGCTCATGCCGTAGTTATCTTCTTTACGCACGGTGGTGTAAGCGATGCCTTTATCACGCAGATCGCTGCGCAGGCTGTCGATATTCTGTTCCTGCAGCTTGCCAAGCGCGGTATCCATATCCACTTCCATCAGGAAGTGAACGCCGCCACGCAGGTCAAGACCGAGTTTCATTGGCTCTGCTTTCATCGCAGCCAGCCAACGCGGGGTTGCAGGGGCAAGGTTAAGCGCCACGACGTATTTGTCACCCAGCACGCCCATCAGCGCTTCGCGAGCGCGGAGCTGCGTGTCGGTGGTGTCGAAGCGAGCAAGAATTGCCCCCTCTTCCAGAGCCACAGACTTAGCGGTAATTTTTTCTTCTTGTAACGTTTTCTGGACCTGGATCAGCGTTTGCTCACTGGCGGCGACACCGCGCGCGCCAGTGATTTGAACAGCCGGATCCTCACCATACAGGTTGGGAAGCGCGTACAGCAGGCCGACGAGAATCACGACGACCAGCATGATGTACTTCCACAAAGGATAACGGTTTAACACGGCAGTTCCCTTTGGGAAAAGTTGGGATTACAGCGCCTTCATGGTGCCTTTCGGCAGAACGGCAGCTACGAAGTCACGTTTGATGACCACTTCAGTGGTGTCGTTCAGGGCGATAGCAATGTAGCCGTTTTCAGCCACTTTGGTTACGCGACCGACCAGACCACCGTTAGTCAGTACTTCATCGCCTTTCGCAATGGAGTTCATCAGGTTTTTGTGCTCTTTGGTGCGCTTCTGCTGTGGACGCAGGATCATGAAGTAGAAGATCAGACCGAACACAACCAGCATCAGAATCAGAGACATCGGGCTGCCCTGCGCTGGAGCACCTGTTGCCGCTACCGCATCAGAAATAAAAAAGCTCATTCAAATTCCCTCATTATTAAAATTAATCAACGTTCAACGGTGGAACATCCCGCCCCTGACGTTGGTAGAAATCGGTCACGAAGCTCTCTAATTTACCCTCTTCGATAGCCTTACGTAAACCAGCCATTAAGCGCTGATAATAACGAAGATTATGAATGGTATTGAGACGCGCGCCCAAAATCTCGTTACAACGATCGAGATGATGCAGATACGCGCGAGAATAATTGCGACAGGTATAGCAATCGCACTCGGAATCGAGCGGGCTGGTGTCACTCTTATGCTTCGCGTTACGGATTTTCACCACGCCATCGGTAACGAACAAGTGGCCGTTACGCGCGTTGCGGGTTGGCATGACGCAGTCAAACATATCAATGCCGCGGCGTACGCCTTCAACCAGATCTTCTGGTTTACCCACGCCCATCAGGTATCGTGGTTTATCCGCCGGGATTTGCGGGCAGACATGTTCCAGAATACGGTGCATGTCTTCCTTCGGCTCACCCACAGCCAAACCGCCGACAGCGTAGCCATCAAAACCTATCTCTACCAGACCTTTAACAGAGATATCGCGTAAATCTTCGTAAACGCTGCCCTGGATAATGCCGAACAGCGCATTTTTGTTCTGCAGAGAGTCAAAACGGTCACGGCTACGCTTTGCCCAGCGCAGGGACATCTCCATGGAGCGTTTTGCGTAGTCCCAGTCCGCCGGGTACGGCGTACATTCGTCGAAGATCATCACAATGTCAGAGCCGAGATCGTACTGAATCTCCATCGACTTTTCGGGATCGAGGAAAATCGGATCGCCGTTGATCGGGTTACGGAAGTGTACGCCCTGCTCGGTGATCTTGCGGATATCGCCCAAGCTGAAGACCTGGAAGCCACCGGAATCGGTCAGGATGGGGCCTTTCCACTGCATGAAATCGTGCAGATCGCCGTGGAGCTTCATGATCTCCTGACCCGGACGCAGCCACAAGTGGAAGGTGTTGCCGAGGATAATCTGTGCGCCAGTGGCTTCTACTTCTTCCGGCGTCATCCCTTTTACGGTGCCGTACGTGCCCACAGGCATAAACGCGGGGGTTTCCACCACGCCGCGATCAAACACCAGGCGACCGCGACGCGCGCGACCGTCGGTGGTATCGAGTTCAAATTTCATTTTTTCTCCGACGTCAGAAAAACAGTCCAACGTTGTAAAACGGTGCCGCGGACTTATTCCCCGACACGCTCATTCAAAGCCAGCGGATTGTACGTGATAAACATCGCGTCCCCGTAGCTAAAAAAGCGATATTTTTGTTCTACCGCAGACTTGTAGGCATTCATCGTATGCTGATAGCCCGCGAACGCGGAAACCAGCATAATCAGCGTCGATTCAGGCAGATGGAAGTTGGTTACCAGCGAGTCAATCACTTTGTACTGATAGCCCGGGTAGATAAAGATCTGCGTATCGCCAAAGAACGGCTCGATAAGATCGTTTTTCGCCGCCTGCGCGGCGCTCTCCAGCGAGCGCACAGACGTCGTCCCGACCGCCACGACGCGGCTACCGCGCGCTTTCGCCGCCAGCACCGCGTCCACTACGTCCTGAGGCACTTCAGCATACTCAGAGTGCATGATGTGGTCTTCAATGCTGTCCACGCGCACCGGCTGGAAGGTCCCCGCGCCGACGTGCAGCGTCACGAACGCCATCTCCACGCCCTTCGCACGCAGTTTCTCGAGAAGCGGCTCATCAAAATGCAGGCCTGCGGTCGGCGCAGCGACGGCACCCGGTTTCTGGCTGTAGACGGTCTGGTACAGCTCGCGATCGGCCTCTTCGTCCGGACGCTCAATATATGGCGGCAGCGGCATGTGGCCGATGGCGTTCAGGATATCGAGCACCGTGCGCTCGTCGTCAAACGCCACCTCGAACAGCGCGTCGTGGCGCGCGGTCATGGTCGCCTTGATGCTCTCATCATCGCCCAGCAGCAGCTCCGCGCCCGGCTTCGGCGCCTTAGAAGCGCGAATATGTGCCAGAATACGTTTATCATCGAGCATACGTTCGACCAGCACTTCAATCTTACCGCCGCTGGCTTTACGGCCAAACAGGCGCGCCGGGATCACGCGGGTATTGTTAAAGACCAGCAGATCGCCAGGGTTGAGCTTGTCGAGCAAATCGGTGAAAGTACCGTGCGTCAGCTCGCCCGTTGGCCCATCCAGTGACAGTAAGCGACAGCTGCTGCGCTCAGGCATGGGATAGTGAGCAATCAGGGATTCAGGTAGTTCAAAGGAGAAATCGGCGACGCGCATGACGTATACTCGTGACTTAAAAACAGGCGGCATAGTCTAGTGCTCACACCCTTTTGCTGCAACAACTAGCCGCCCCCGGACAAATAAAACGCATGAATTTTCTCGCTCACCTGCATCTCGCGCACCTTGCTGACAGCTCCCTCTCGGGCAATTTGCTGGCCGATTTCGTACGCGGTAATCCCGCAGAAGACTACTCCCCTGAGGTTGTCGACGGGATTTTTATGCACCGCCGCATCGACGTGCTGACGGATAAGCTGCCGGAAGTGACGGAAGCCAAAGCCTGGTTCCGCCCGGAAACGCGCCGCGTTGCCCCGATCACGCTCGACGTGATGTGGGATCACTTCCTGTCGCGCCACTGGGAACAGCTGTCACCGGAGATGCCGCTGCCGGCGTTTGTGCGCTATGCCCACCAGCAGGTGTCGATTATTCTGCCCGACTCGCCGCCGCGCTTTGTGAATCTGAATAACTATCTGTGGTCGGAACGCTGGCTGGAGCGCTATCGCGAGATGGACTTCATCCAGAACGTGTTGAATGGGATGGCGAGCCGTCGCCCGCGCCTGGATGCGCTGCGGGATTCCTGGCATGACCTGGATGAACATTACGATGCGCTGGAGACCCGCTTCTGGCAGTTTTACCCGCGCATGATGGCGCAGGCGAAAAACAAACAACTTTAATGGAGATTGGATTGATAGGTAAAAGCTGGCGGAACGATTGTCACCACCTCTTTGTCTTATCCATGAACACTCTCTATACTGGCTCGCGTTGCGTTCCAAATAACCTTAGTATCTACAGGAGAATCATATGGTTCTGGTAACTCGTCCGGCTCCGGATTTTACAGCTGCAGCAGTTCTGGGCAACGGTGAAATCGTTGAAAACTTCAACTTCAAACAGCACACCAACGGTAAAGCGACCGTTCTGTTCTTCTGGCCAATGGACTTCACTTTCGTTTGCCCGTCTGAGCTGATCGCTTTCGACAAACGTTATGAAGAATTCCAGAAGCGTGGCGTGGAAGTTGTTGGCGTCTCCTTCGACTCTGAATTTGTACACAACGCATGGCGTAACACCCCTGTCGACAAAGGCGGCATCGGTGCGGTGAAATACGCAATGGTTGCGGACATCAAACGCGAAATCCAGCAGGCTTACGGTATCGAACATCCGGACGCTGGCGTTGCGCTACGCGGTTCCTTCCTGATCGACGCAAACGGCATCGTTCGTCACCAGGTTGTGAACGATCTGCCGCTGGGTCGTAACATCGACGAAATGCTGCGCATGGTTGACGCGCTGCAGTTCCACGAAGAGCACGGCGAAGTGTGCCCGGCTCAGTGGGAAAAAGGTAAAGAAGGTATGGCTGCTTCCCCAGACGGCGTGGCTAAATACCTGTCTGAGAACGTATCCAGCCTGTAATCGGCACGGTTTACGAAAAAGGCCCGCTTATGCGGGCCTTTTTTTATGCCTTACGCTGCGTCTCTCGCCAGATGCGCCAGGCCATGCCCGCCAGCAGGATCACCCCCGCAATCAGCACGCCCCACACCAGCAGGGTGTTCATCCTGCTCTCTCGCTCGGCCGCAGAAGTGGCAGTCAGGCGCCCCTCGCCGCCTAACGCAACATTATCCACAATGTCGGCCTGCGGCAGGTTCGCCATAGCATAGGTCTTGCGCAGGTCGGCTGGGATCAGCATGCCGGGCTCCACGCTGGCAGGCTTTGCGGCGCCGTTACCCCAGGCGAGCACGTACGGCGCTTTCCCCTGGGCGTTGAACACCAGATCGTAGCGGTCACGATGTCCCGTGACGCTCGGCAGGTATTCTGGCAGACGCGCATTCAGCGTCGTGATTTTCACTGCCTGCACCAGGCCCCCGTTAAGCGAAACCGGTGGCGACGTTTTTCCCTCAAGACGGTAAAGGACCTCTTTTTTCAGGGGGTGCCATGCGTCTTTTTCCGTACTCCGCCACGCTATCTCCACGGGAAGGACGCCATCGCCATTCAGCGAGATGCTGACAGCACTCAGCGGCTGCGGGCGCGCCCAGCGCCACTGCGCTTCGCTTGTTGATAGCTGCTCCCCTTCCCCCTCAAGCTCGACCGCTTCCGGGGTCGCCTGGGCAGGTGCGATGATTGCGTTAACGCCGGTCAAGGTTATCCCCTGGCTCTGCGCGTTCAGCACCACCATGAGATAGCGATTCGCATCGGGAGATAAAACCGTATCGGTATCGATCCGATCGAGCTTAAGACGATCCTGGCCGCTGACGGCGTCAAGCAATGGCATATCCTCGCGCAGGGTATACCAGCGCTTAAGATCCTCGCTGTAATAGACCGACGCCGTTCCCTGCCACGGCGTCTGAGGAGAATTCCAGAGCAGCTGCAGCTGGGATATGGCCATCTCCCCCGTAGCCTGCTCCGGCAGGGTCAGCAGATAATGTTGCCCGGCTGCAGCAGCTTTTTGCCCCTCCAGCACAATCTCAACACCGTTTCCGGAGCGGAGCAGGATCTTATCGCTATCACCGGATCCTTGCGAAGCCGCAAGCGGCGAGGCATCCAGCGGGAAGAGGCGCAGCGCCGTGGATTGCACTGACGCCTGCGGACGCGTCGCGCTGACCAGGCTGAAAGGAACCGGCTCGCCCGACTGGTTAAAGACGCGGACATCATGCAGATCTGGCGACGTGCTTTGCTCATAGACGGCGAGCGGCAGCATCACCCGATACCACTGGGAAGGAACAGACGTATCAAGTGAAAGACCAAAAGCATAGTCCCGGGGCGATTCCGTTTGTCCCTCGTCGCAAAACGCCGGGCCGGAAAGCGCCAGCAGCGCGGTACACGCTACCGCTTTCATCCATTTCATTTTTCATCTCCTGTTTTGGGCGGTAGCGGTGAGAAATACCCCACAATCAGAACCAGTATCGCCACGCCGATAAACGCTACCGCACGCGACAAACCGCCTCCGCCCGCGCTGTCCACCAGCATCAGTTTAACCATTACCACACCCAGCAGCGCGGCACCGCAGAGCCACTCCTGCCGGGAAGCCCGACGGGTGGCATGGATCATGACCACCAGCGCGCTCAGCATCCAGAACAGGGCAAAACTGGTCTGGATAAGCCGCGAATCCCACAGCGATGCCATATTCCAGGCCACGTCGCCGTACCAGGCCAGGGCGCGCATCAGCGCACCGTTAAGCCACCAGAAGCCAAACGCCATGAGCGCGACGGCAGGCCACGGGCGCGCTTGCGCAAGCCACGCCGGGTAGTAGCGATCCACCGCCCGATAAAAGACGACCAGCCCCAGCAACGCGAACGCAGCACCTTCCTCAAGCGGGTTCACCAGCGGCAGCCAGGTCTGACGATAGACCACGCCGTCCTGGAAATTGGTCACCACCAGCAATACCAGCAGCGCCACGACTACAGGAATCGGTGCCAGGCAGGCGTAGAGCGCAGGCCACTCCCGGAATGGCCACACGCGACGCCGTACCGCAGCAGAGAGCGCCATAATCACCCCGCCGCCTGCGGCCATCGCTAAACCGCTACCCCAGGCCGCCATGCCCCAGGGCAGAGACCGGGCAAACCAGTAAAGCTCGGCGGCCAGCACCAGTAAAATCATCCAGAAGAGCGACAAATGCAGCCCCATTGCGATGCGTGGCAGGAGTCTTTCACCGTCGCGCCGCAGCAGTACCAGCGCGGCAGGAAGCGCAACGCACCAGGCCAGGTTTGACCAGCCGGCGGAGACGATCTGCTGGTGCCAGAGCTGATAACCCACCATCAGCAGCATAACCGGCCAGAGCAGCCATTTGCTGGCGTCCAGTTCCCGCCACGCCAGACGAGCGGCCACCTGCCGCCAGCCCCAGACCGACGCCGCCGTCAGCGCCAGCACGCCCGCCAGAATCGGTAATTCCTGCGTCAATGCCAGCCGCGATGCGCCCAATAGCGCCACGAGCCAGAACAGCAGCCCGCCAGCCAGCAGCGCCCAGCTGACCGGCAGGAAGAGAGTCCGCCACAGCCAGCCAGCCGCCAGCCAGCAAAGGCTGAGGATGGCGAAGATCAGCAGCAGACTCAGCGACGTAACGCCGTTCGTTTGTGCCCACAGCGCGCTGCCGAGCGCCAGCACCAGCAGCGCCGTCCCGCTATAGCTCATGCGACGCTGGTGCTGCTGCACGCCCAGCCAGAGGATACCCAGCCCTTCCAGCGCCCAGGCCATCGCCGTCCAGCGCGCTGACAGCGCCAGCGGAATCGCGAGCGTCGCGAACCCGCCGCCGATAGCCAGCGCCGCCATGACCAGCGGTCGTCCGACGGAGGGATAGCGCCGCAGCGCAAGGAAGGCGAGGGTAAGATAAAATGCGCCGTATCCCAGCGCACTCAGGGCCGGACCATATTCCCAGTGCCGGGTCATGCCGTACTGCATCCCAAAACCGATTAGCGGCGGGGCAAACAGCAGCACGCCGTCAATAATCTGCTTCCCTTTCTCCTGCGCCCGCAGCGACAGCGCCACGCTCAGGACGCCGAATATCAGCGTATTGGCAATCAGGAACAGCTGGCAGATCCAATAGTCTTCAGGCTGGTAGTCACTCAGCCCCCACAGGCCGCCGACGCCGAACGTGAACAGCAGCCCAAGCAGGTTCAGCTCGCGCCAGTGCTGCCAGATGCTGATCGCGAGAATACCGATAGACAGCAGGAGATAGAAAGAGAACAGCGCGACAAAGCTGCCGCCCCCGGTAGACAAGAGGAGCGGCGCAAGATAGCCGCCGAGGCTCGCCAGCATGGCAAGGCTCAGTGCCTTCTGCAGCACCGCCAGCCCGACGCTCGCCGCGCAAATCACCACCAGCAGCGCAAAGGCCAGCGTCATCGGCAACATTTGCCAGAGCCGGAAGGCGCCAAACACCGTCAGGTAGAGCACGCCGGTCGCCCCGCCCTGGAGGATCAGCGCATAGACGCGCTGCCTGTGCCGCAGCCGCCACCCAACCGCCAGCAGAACGATGGCAAACAGCGCCGTTGCCACGAGGCGCAGCTCAAGCGGGAACAGGGAATGTTCCACGGTATAGCGCAGCAGGAATGAAAGACCAAGGAAAAGCAGCAGGATCCCAAGCTTCGCCAGCGGATTACCCTGCATAAACCAGCGTACCAGCGACGTCAGGATGCCGCCAAAGGCAGAAGGCTGTTTTGCCGCAGGCGTCGGGGCCGGGGCCGGTTCTGCCACGGCAGCGGGAGTATCGGGGCGCCAGGGGTCGACAGGCGCGGGAGCGTCCTCAACCACCGGCGCGGTCACAGGCGACGGCGCCGTGGTCTGCACCGGCTCCGGCGCGTTCTCAGGCACGCCGCGCTGCTCAAGCGCCTCTATGCGCTGGCGTAGTCGGGCGATCTCCTGTCGCGCCGCCGTACTTCGATTAAAGCCTATAACCGCAAGCACGGGTGCCACCACCAGCGCAAATACCAGGAACAAACAGCCAAGGATGTAAAGCTCGTCCATGTTTCCACCTTCACCGTAAACGATCCGTTAAGATTGACACAAATCGTTGCATTTGCGCCATCTTAAAAGGTGGAAACATTAACAGGTCTTAGCTGCCGGACCAGATCGTTGCGGATACCGCTGGCAGCGCCAGCACGCCGTCCTGTATCGTCGCCTTGCCCTCTTTATTCTTCCACGTCGCTACCTTCAGCAGCGGTGAATCATCCAGCACCACTTCGCAAGCCTCGCCCCGGTTGATGGCCACCAGCACGCGCTGCTGGTTATAGACGCGAGCAAATACCACCACGTTATCGTGGGCGTACACCACCTGACAGCCGCCGTAGCGCAGGGCGAGACTCTGCTTACGCAGCTTTGCCAGCCGCTGATACAGGCTGAACAGCACCTTGTCCTGTTTCGCTGGCTCCCACGGGAAGGTTTTGCGGCAGAACGGATCGTTGTTGCCGTCCAGCCCCACTTCGTCTCCATAATAGATGCACGGCACGCCCGGCCAGGTGAAGAGCCAGGTCACCGCCAGCGGCAGACGCGCCACATCCTTGCCGAGCAGGGATTTAAAGCGCGCGGTATCGTGGCTATCGAGCTGGTTAAACATCCGCAGCTGCTGCTGATGCGACAGGCCGGCACGGTAGTTCTCCATCCATGCCATGCAGGTTTCAGCGTCGATATGATTCGGATCGTAGGAGATATCGGTGTTAGCGAGGAATCCCCACAGCGGGAAGGTAAAGCCGCGATAGTTCATCGCCGCATCTTCCGCATCGTTCTGCAGCCACTGGCGCGCGTCGCCAAAGTGCTCGCCAAAGACGAACGCCTCCGGCTGGGCTACTTTTGCCGAGCGCGTAATCCCGGCGACGTGCTGAAGGTTATTCCGCGCCCCGCCCGCTTCGCCGAGCATATGCACCACGTCCAGGCGCCAGCCGTCCATATTCCACGGCGCCTTCAGCCAGTGACGCACGATGCTATCTTCCCCGCCGTAAATCTCGTTCACAAGCGTTGGCGACTGGAAATCCAGCTTCGGGAGGCTCGGGTAGCCCAGCCAGTCCAGCGCACGGCCCTCCTCGTTAAAGCTGTACCAGTCGCGCTGCGGTGAATCCGGGTTATGACATGCCCCGCCCATCGACTGATTATGACGGTCAAACCAGGCGTGTGAATCTCCGCTGTGGTTGAACACGCCGTCAAGAATGAGGCGCATGCCTTCGTTTTGGGTGTTCTTACGCAGGCGCAGCAGCGCCTCGTCACCGCCAAACTGCGCGTCAACGTGGCGATAATCTTCGGTATCGTATTTGTGTACGCTCGGGGCCTTAAACACCGGGTTGAGATACAGCGCCGTCACGCCCAGTTTTTTTAGGTACGGCAGCTTTTCGCTGATACCGTCGAGATCGCCCCCGTAGAAGGTCGATCCGCCCGCCTGCGCGGTCAGCGGCTCATCCCACGCTTTCAGGATAATGTCATGGCCCGCCGCATGGTGGTAGTAGACCTTATCCTGGTCGGCAGTGCGTTTTTCGCTGCGCGCAAAGCGGTCCGGGAAAATCTGGTAAAAGACCTGATCGTTAACCCACTGCGGGCCGTTATCCGGGTAATCGACTGCAAACTGCTCCAGCCGTGCGGGCGGGAAACGGCTAAACCCCTGCGGGGTAAACCACAGCTGGCGGTTATTCCACAGCAGTTTGAAGCTGTAACGGCGACGCGGCTGCCCGCTGCTCAGGTCGATATTCGCCCGCCAGGCGGTGATCCCCGGCTGCGGCTGGCTGCGCAGCTTGTGCATTTTCAGCCCGGTCTCTTCGTTATCGATTTCGGCGCGGAGCGTCACGCGTTCAGGCTGATTTTCCCCCGCCAGCCAGAGCGTAATCACAAGGTTGTCTTTGTTTGGCTTAACAAATGGGGCAACCGGAAGGTGCCAGGCGTTTAACATCACGAATCCCCTTTGATGAAATTGACGTCACCTTGCCACAGGGTGGTTAAGGATAGCTCATCACGATCGGGATTATTGGGGGAGGAGAAAGGAGGAGGAGGCATCAGTGCGGCCTGATGCCCTCCCCCCAACCCTCTCCCACAGGGAGAGGGAGAAAAAAGATTACTGCGCTTCTGCCAGCTGACGGTCGCGACGGCATTTAAACACCCAGCCCACCAGCAGCAGGACGATCCACGCGCAGCCCACGTACAGGGAAATGCGGGTATCCGGATGGTAGCCAATCAGGGCAATGATAAACACCAGGAAGATCAGCCCGACGACGGTCGTCGCAACGCCGCCCGGTACTTTGAACTTCAGCGCTTTCGCCTCATCCGGCGTCAGGCGACGGCGGAAGGCAATCTGCGACAGCAGGATCATGATCCACACCCACACCGTCGCGAAGGTCGCCAGCGATGCAATCACCAGGAAGACGTTCTCCGGCATGATGTAGTTCAGGTAAACCGAGAACAGCAGCGCCACGGTCATCACCACAACGGTCACCCACGGCGTGCCGCGGCGTGAGGTTTTGGCGAACACCTTCGGCGCAGTGCCCTGCTCCGCCATGCCGTGCAGCATACGGCCCACGCCAAAGACGTCACTGTTGATCGCGGAGAGCGACGCGGTCAGCACCACAAAGTTCAGAATGCTGGCGGCAAACGCAATCCCCATGTGCTGGAAGGTCAGAACAAACGGGCTACCGTTGGTACCCACCTGATTCCACGGGTAGATGGACATGATCACGAACAGCGTACCCACGTAAAACACCAGAATACGCATTGGCACCGAGTTGATGGCGCGCGGAATAGACTTCTCCGGGTCTTTCGCTTCCCCGGCGGTGATACCGATAATCTCGATACCGCCGTAGGCGAACATGACCATCTGGAGCGACATGACCATGCCGAGCCAGCCGTTGCTGAAGAAGCCGCCGTTGCTCCAGAGGTTATGGATGCCGGTCGGCTGCCCGCCGTTGCCGATTCCCCAGATGATGATGCCAAAACCGGCCACAATCATGATGATGATGGTGGCGACCTTGAAGAAGGAGAACCAGAACTCCAGCTCGCCGAACACCTTCACGCTCATCAGGTTGACGGCGCAAATGATCAGCACCACGCTCAGCACCCATATCCAGTGCGGCACCGCCGGGAACCAGACGCCCATATAGATGCCAAACGCCGTCACGTCGGCAATCGCCACGATCAGGATTTCAAAGCAGTAGGTCCAGCCGGTGATAAACCCGGCCAGCGGGCCGAGGTTTTCCTGCGCGTAGCGGGAGAATGAGCTGGCAGACGGGTTGTGAACCGACATTTCGCCGAGGGCACGCATGATGATATACGCCGCCACGCCGCCGATGATGTACGCCAGCAGCACGCTGGGACCGGCCATTTTGATGGCATCTGCCGAGCCATAAAAAAGACCGGTGCCGATAGCAGAGCCCAGCGCCATAAAGCGGATGTGGCGCGTGCTCAATCCACGTTTAAGTTTGTTAGTGCTTTCCATTTAAATCTTGCCATTCAACACGAAAAAAACAAAAAACCACGGGGCCTTAAGCCCCGTGGTTAAACAGTTTGTTGCCGTTGATTAATGGGCGTTCGATGCGACCTGACGCCCTGCAGCACGGTCCCAGATAATGGCCAGAACCAGTGCAACAACGGTAGGCATCAACCAGGCCAGACCCTGCTCGGACAGCGGCAGACGCTGTGTCCATGCCGGCAGTATGTGCGCGAAAGCTGATGCTTTAATCCCGTCAAGGATACCAAAAATCAGGCTGATAAACATGGCTGGCGCAATAATTCGTGAAGAGTTGTTCCACCACGGGCGAGTAAAGCTTAACACCACCAGCACGATGCACGGCGGATAAATCGCCGTCAGCACCGGAATAGAGACCTGAATCAGGTGGCTCAGACCGAGGTTTGACACCGCCATAGAGAAGATGCCGAGGATAAACACCAGGGTGCGGTAAGAGAGCGGCAGATACTGTGCAAAGAACTCTGCGCAGGCGCAGGTCAGGCCAACCGCGGTGACCAGACAGGCCAGGAAGATGAGTGCCGCCAGCAGCATACTGCCCGCACCGCCGAAGGTGTGCTGAACGTAGGCGTGCAGGATAGCCGCACCGTTGGCGTTCTGATCGACCAGCATGGCGCTGTCGGAGCCCAGACGGAACAGCGCCAGATACAGCAGCGTCAGACCCACACCGGCCATCAGGCCAGCCCAGATGGTATAGCGGGTCAGCAGACGCGCTTCGGTCACACCGCGGGAACGCGCGGCGTTAACGATAACGATACCAAACACCATGGCGCCCAGCGTATCCATCGTCAGGTAGCCGTTCACAAAGCCGTTAGAGAACGCGGCGTTTTTATAGGCATCCATCGCATCGCTAATCGGGCCCGCTGGCCAGACGATGGCCGCTACCGCCAGAACAATCAGCGCCACAATTTTGAGCGGAGCCAGGAAGTTACCCACGGTATCCAGCAGTTTGCCCGGATAGAGGGAAACCAGAATCACGATCGCGAAATAGATCAGGCTGTAGATAAACAGCGGCATCGCGCCGTCACCGGTCAGAGGAGCAATCCCCACTTCAAAGGACACGGTTGCCGTACGCGGGGTCGCAAACAGCGGGCCCACGGCCAGATAGCAGACGGTTGCCAGCAGAACGCCCGCCACTTTACCAATCGGGGTGCTAAGGCTATCCACACCGCCACCGACTTTCGCCAGCGCGACGACGGTGAGAACCGGCAGACCCACGGCAGTAATCAGGAAACCAAACGCGGCGGTCCAGACGTGTTCACCCGCCTGTAAGCCAACCATTGGAGGGAAAATGATGTTGCCTGCGCCAACGAACAGCGCAAATGTCATAAAGCCCAGCGCGATGATGTCACGCGATTTTAAGTGATGGGTCATAAAACCTTACTGCCTGTGGATGTGGTGTTGAAAACATTGAGATTTTCGATATCCCTGACGGGACGATACAGCCGAAAATTTGCTCAATTTCAGCGGGAAATGCTCCCGTCCTGGCGTGGAGAAGAATAGTTTTTCGATTTACCACGCAAATACAGTCGGTCTGACAGTATCTGGGGCGCAATTTAAACGCTTATAACGTTTAAAGGCAAGGTGGGATCGCAAAACCAGAACAATATGCCAGCATGAAAATACACGTTAGAATAATACGCTGTTTATAAGAAAAACCCATGGCTAATCATGCGAACAAAAAACAGACAGCCGTATAAAATTCATCCGCGTTTCGCTTGACTGCAAAGCAAACGGGCCAGCGATGGCTGACCCGTGGAAAGGTAAAATGACACGCCTGCCGTCAGGCGATCTTTTTGGCAATTAATCGTTCCGGAATAACGAAACTGAAACGGGTTCCTTTACCCAGCGTACTCTGAATATCGAGACGGCTTTCATGGTGATTCACCGCGTGTTTCACAATTGCCAGCCCCAGGCCGCTTCCGCCCGTCTGCCGGGATCGCGCTTTATCCACACGGTAAAAGCGCTCGGTCAGACGCGGAATGTGCTCCGGCGCTATCCCCGGCCCATTGTCTTCCACGCTAAACTCCGCCCCCGTTGGGGCATGGTGCCAGCGCACCACGATATTTGTCCCCTCAGGCGTATGATTCACCGCGTTATACACCAGGTTGGAAATAGCGCTACGCAGTTCATCTTCGCTGCCCAGCACCTTCAGCGTATTGTCGACCTCAAAGGTCAGGTGATGCTTTTTGTGGCTTAACGTCTGCGCTTCACGCTCCACGACCCGCAGCATCATCGGGACATCAATGGTGTCATTTAGTGCCAGCGTTGGCGCCGCTTCAATCTTCGAGAGCGTCAGCAGCTGCTTCACCAGCCCTTCCATCCGGTGCGTTTGCTCGCGCATGGTGTGCAGCGCTTTTTCACGCGGCGCGCCTTCCAGCGTTTGCTCCTGCATCATCTCCAGGTAGCCCTGTAGCACGGTCAACGGGGTTCGCAGTTCGTGACTGACGTTGGCGAAGAAGTTGCGACGCGCCCCTTCCAGCTGGTGCATTTGGGTAACATCGCGCGCCACCATCAGCCACTGCTTATCGCTGTAGGGCATCACGCGGATCTCCAGATGGCGACCATTATTGAGCTTCAGATTGTGCGGACGGGTAAAATCACGCTTTTTCAGGTACAGCGTAAACTCGGGATAGCGCAGAAGGTTGAGGATATTTTGACCGTTGTCATCCGGCCAGCGCAGGCCCAGCAGCTGTTGCGCCAGGCCGTTACACCAGAAGATCGTCCCTTCTTCGGTCGTCAGAATCACGGCATCCGGCAGCGACTCTGCACCGCTGCGGAAACGCTTAATCAGGCTTCCCAGCTCGCGGCGACGCTTTTTATTACGCATCTGCATCTGATGCAGACCGTACAGCAGCGGCTCCCAGCTGCCGCTTCCCGGCGGCGGCGTCATACTTCGGTCAACCCACAGCCACCAGGAGAGGCGCAGCAGGTTCCAGAAATGCCAGATCAGCAGCCCGGTGACCGACGCCAGCAGAAACCACGGCAGGTGTCCAAGAAAGGCCCCAAGAAGGAAGGCCGGAATACAGCATAAGATCAGTTCAAAGACGAGCCTTTTCCATGACAGACGTTCCAGCACGCGTCACACTCCTGTCATTGTTCAGAAACGGGTAGAAAAACGATAACCCGTGCCGCGGACCGTCTGCACCATGCGATCGTGGCCGCTCAGTTCCAGTGCTTTTCGCAGGCGGCGAATATGTACGTCAACCGTCCGGTCTTCGACATACACGTTAGTTCCCCAGACGTTATTCAGCAACTGCTCGCGGCTGTACACGCGTTCCGGGTGGGTCATAAAGAAGTGCAGGAGTTTAAATTCGGTAGGCCCCATGTCGAGGGGATTTTCACCGGTCATCACGCGGTGTGAGGTGGGATCAAGGCTTAGCCCCTGCATCTCAATCACCTCTTCCACCGCCATCGGCGAAATACGGCGCATCACGGCTTTAATGCGGGCGACCAGCTCTTTTGGGGAGAACGGTTTGGTAATGTAATCGTCCGCACCGGTCTCAAGACCGCGCACGCGATCCTCTTCTTCTCCGCGCGCCGTGAGCATCACAACCGGGATGTCGCGGGTCAGCGCTTCACGCTTCAGGTGTTTGATAAACTGCAGTCCGGAGCCGCCAGGCAACATCCAGTCCAGCAGAATCAGATCGGGCCAGGGTTCATTCAGCTGGTTCACTGCGCTGTCATAATCTTCCGCTTCAACCGGCTGGAAACCGTTTTGCTCGAGCACGAAGCACACCATTTCACGAATTGGAGCTTCATCTTCTACGACCAGAATACGTCTCGCCATACTTTGCCCTGTCTTATCTTATTTAAGTTACAAGTTTGTAATTCGGCGCCATTATGCGTCAGATTTATGACAGATTTATGAAAAACAGTACCACGATAACGGGCAAACCGTTGTTTTATTACAGCGGTTATTTTCCCTTCTCTGAACGTTTATAATCCTGCTTTCTCTTTTTTGCCACGGATCAGCTATGCGCATACTTCACACCTCGGACTGGCATCTGGGTCAAAATTTTTACAGCAAAAGCCGTGCGGCTGAACATGAAGCGTTCCTGAACTGGCTGCTGGAAACGGCCCGGACGCACGAGGTGGACGCGATTATTGTGGCGGGTGACATCTTTGATACCGGCTCTCCCCCCAGCTATGCGCGTGAACTGTATAACCGCTTCGTGGTGAATCTGCAGCAAACCGGCTGTCACCTGGTGATTGTCGCCGGCAACCATGATTCCGTCGCCACGCTCAATGAATCCCGCGATATCCTGGCATTTCTCAATACCACCGTGGTCGCCAGCGCCGGGCACGCCCCGCAGATCCTGAAAAAACGCGACGGCTCGCCGGGCGCTGTGCTGTGTCCGATACCGTTTTTACGTCCGCGGGACATCGTGCAAAGCCAGGCAGGGCTGTCGGGTGCAGAAAAGCAGCAACATCTGTTACAGGCCATCACAGACTATTACCACCAGCAGCACGCCGAAGCCTGTGCCCTGCGGGGTGAACAGCCTATTCCGGTGATTGCGACCGGGCATCTCACCACCGTCGGGGCCAGTAAAAGTGACGCCGTGCGTGACATCTATATCGGCACGCTGGATGCCTTTCCGGCGCAGAACTTCCCGCCAGCCGACTACATTGCGCTCGGGCATATCCACCGCGCGCAGGTTATTGGCGGCAGCGAGCACATCCGCTACTGCGGCTCCCCCATTTCGCTTAGCTTTGACGAAACGGGCAAAGCCAAATCGGTGCATCTGGTGAGCTTTAGCGAGGGAAAACTCCGCGCCGTCGAGACGCTGGAAGTACCGGTCACCCAGCCGCTGGCGGTGCTGAAAGGCGATCTCGATGCCATCACCGCCCAGCTGGAACAGTGGCGCGGTGTCGAACAAGATCCCCCCGTCTGGCTGGATATCGAAATCACCACCGATGACTACCTGCACGATATGCAGCGCAAAATTCAGGCGCTGACGGAGGATTTGCCCGTCGAAGTCTTACTGGTCCGCCGCAGCCGCGAGCAGCGCGAGAAAATTCTGTTAAGCGCTCAACGTGAAACGCTCAGTGAACTGCGGGTTGAAGAGGTGTTTGAACGCAGGCTCTCGCAGGAAGAGATTGACGACGCGAAGCGCGCAAGACTCAGCGAACTGTTCAGCCGTACCCTGCATGCGCTCAATGATGAGGAAGAAAACGCATGAAAATTTTGAGCCTGCGCCTGAAAAATCTCAACTCACTCAAGGGCGAGTGGAAAATTGACTTTACCGAGGAGCCGTTTGCCAGCAACGGGCTGTTTGCCATCACCGGCGCGACCGGGGCAGGAAAAACTACCCTGCTCGACGCCATCTGTCTGGCGCTTTATCACGAAACGCCGCGACTGCAGAAGGTCTCTCAGGCGCAAAATGATCTGATGACGCGCGACACCGCCGAATGCCTGGCAGAAGTGGAGTTCGAGGTAAAAGGCACCGCCTATCGCGCCTTCTGGAGCCAGAACCGGGCGCGCAACCAGCCGGACGGGAACCTGCAGGCACCGCGCGTGGAGCTGGCGCGCTGTGAAGATGGCAAAATCCTGGCCGACAAAGTGTCGGATAAGCTGGAGCAAACCGCCGCGCTTACCGGGCTGGACTACGGGCGCTTTACCCGCTCGATGCTGCTGTCACAGGGGCAGTTTGCCGCCTTCCTTAATGCCAAACCGAGCGATCGTGCCGAGCTGCTGGAAGAGCTGACCGGCACCGAGATCTACGGCCAGATTTCCGCCATGGTGTTTGAAAAACATAAAGCCGCCCGCAGCGTGCTTGAAAAGTGCGAGGCGCAGGCGGCGGGCGTCGTTCTGTTGAGCGAAGAACAGCAGCAGCAGTTACAGCAAAGTTTGCAGGCACTTACTGACGAAGAGAAAACCCTGCTGGTTCAGCAGCAAAGCCAGCAGAAAGATTTTCAGTGGCTTACGCGTCATGATGAGCTCGTGCGCGAGCAACAGCGCGTCACCGCGACGCAGCAGCAGGCGCAACAGGCGCTGACGAACGCTGCGCCAGAGCTGGCAAAGCTCCAGCTTGCTCTGCCCGCCGCCCAGCTTCGACCGCTCTGGGAACATCAGCAGGAGCAAACCGCGCGTCTGGCACAGACGCAGCAGCGAATTATCGAAGTAAATACTCGCTTACAAGCCAGAACCGCGCTGCGTTCACGTATCCGCAATGCCGCCCTGCGTAACCACGAACAGCTTCAGACCGAACTGACGGCGCTGGCGCAGTGGCTGGCGGAGCACGATCGCTATCGGCTGCTGGGACAGGAGATTGCCGGCTGGCGCGCCCAGTTCTCGCAGCTTAACCGCGATAAAACGCAGTTAGCCTCGCTTGCTGCGCGGATGAGTGAATTACGCAACAGGCTGGCTGAGATGCCGGAAAATGCGCTGACCCTGACGGCGGATGAGGTCAGCGCGGCCATGGAGCAGCAGTCCCGGTCACGCACGCTGCGCCAGCGGCTAACGTCGCTGCATGCCCGCTATCAGCCGCTGCAAAAGCGCCTGCGCCAGAGCGGTGAAAGCGTGCAGAAGGCGCAGGCCGAACAAAATAAACTCAATGAAACGCTGACGCTGCGCCGCCAGCAGTACAAAGAGAAACACCAGCACTATCTGGACCTGAAGGCCCTGTGCGAACGCGAAGCGACGATTAAAGACCTGGAAAGCTATCGTGCCCGGCTTGAGGCCGGCAAACCCTGTCCGCTGTGCGGCTCCAGCGAGCATCCCGCCGTTGAGCAATACCAGTCGCTTGAGCTGACGGATAACCAGCGCCGCCGTGATGCCCTGGAAAAAGAGGTCGCCGCGCTTAAAGAGGAAGGCCTGCTGGTGCTGGGACAGGTTAATGCCCTGACTCAGCAGATCCAGCGCGAGACAGACGAAGTTCAGACGCTCTCTCAGGAAGAGCAAGCACTCACTAAAGAGTGGATCGAGGCCTGTGCTTCCCTGAATATAGCGTTGAATATTCAGGACGATATCACGCCATGGATGAACGAGCAGGAACAGTACGAGCGCCAACTTTATCAGCTCAGCCAGCGTCTGACCCTGCAAAACCAGTTGAACGAGCAGGAAGCGCAGGAGCGACAGTATCAGCAGCAGCTGACTACCGCGCGCCAGGCGCTGGAACACGCCCTGCTCTCGCTATCACTCAACGTACCTGAAGACGGAAATGAAGCCTCCTGGCTGCACGCCCGCGAAGCGGAATTCTCGCAGTGGCAGGAGAAGCAAACGCAGCACGGCGTGCTTCAGGAACGCATAAACGCCCTGAAGCCGCTGCTCGACGCGCTTCCGGCAACGAACAGCGCAGACGCCGAACCGGTTATTCCTGACAACTGGCGCGACATCCACGACGAGTGCGTGTCGCTACAGAGCCAGCTGACCGCGCAACAGCAGCAGGAGACGCTGGAGCAAGAGCGTCTGCAACAGTCGCAGACGCAGTTCACCGCGGCGCTCTCGGCAAGCTGCTTTGCCGATCGGGACGCGTTCCTTGCCGCGCTGTTGGATGACGACGCTATTCGCCACCTTGAACAGCTGAAACAGTCGCTGGAAAACCAGATACAGCAGGCCGCGGCCCTTTCCGGCCAGGCTAACCAGCAGCTGCAGGCTCATCTGGCGCTGCGGCCGGAAGGGCTCGACGCCGATGCCCCCACGCTGCAAAGCCAGCTGCAGCAGCTGGCGCAGCGGCTGCGCGAGAACACCACGCATCAGGGCGAGATCCGTCAGCAGCTTAAGCAGGACAGCGATAACCGTCAGCACCAGTTGGCGTTGATGCAGCAAATTGAAGAGGCCGCGCGCCAGGCGGACGACTGGGGGTACCTGAACGCGCTGATCGGCTCCAGCACCGGCGACAAGTTCCGTAAGTTCGCCCAGGGACTGACGCTGGACAATCTTGTCTGGCTCGCAAATCAGCAGCTTAACCGTCTGCACGGGCGTTATCTGCTGCAGCGTAAGGCCAGTGACGCGCTGGAGCTGGAAGTGGTCGATACCTGGCAGGCGGATGCGGTTCGCGATACCCGTACGCTCTCGGGCGGTGAAAGCTTCCTGGTCAGCCTGGCGCTGGCGCTGGCCCTTTCCGATCTGGTGAGTCATAAGACGCGGATCGATTCCCTGTTCCTGGATGAAGGGTTCGGCACGCTCGACAGTGAAACGCTGGATACCGCGCTGGATGCGCTCGACGCGCTGAACGCCACCGGGAAAACCATCGGCGTGATCAGCCACGTTGAGGCGATGAAAGAGCGCATTCCGGTGCAGATTAAGGTGAAGAAGATCAACGGCCTGGGGTATAGCAGGCTGGATAAGGTGTTTGCGGTGGAATGAATGGGGTGATCGTGCGGTCTGATGCCCTCACCCTAACCCTCTCCCACAGGGAGAGGGAATAAACGTTTATTCTGGCCATAACCACGCCGCGCCGCGCACGCCGCTGGAGTCCCCGTGCAGCGCTTTGCGGATCGGGGTTTCGCATTCACCGCCGAAGACCCACTGTTTCACCAGGTTCGGCACCGTGGCGTACAGCCGATCGACGTTGCTCATGCCGCCACCCAGCACTATCACGTCAGGATCGAGAATATTCACCACGTGAGCCAGCGATTTCGCCAGCCGCATTTCGTAGCGGCTAAGCGCCAGTTCGGCGACAGGATCCTGTTCTTCGACCAGACGCATGATTTCGTTGCCCTTGAGCGGCTGGCCGCTCAGACGGCGGTAGTCGGTCGCAAACCCGGTGCCGGAGATAAACGTCTCGATACAGCCCTGTTTTCCGCAGTAGCACGGAACTTCAGCGCGGTATTTAAGCTCGTCTTCATCCATCCACGGTAGCGGGTTGTGTCCCCACTCGCCCGCCGTGCCGTTGCCGCCGATATGGGCGCGCCCCCCGAACGCCACCCCCGCGCCGCAGCCGGTGCCGATAATAACGGCAAACACGGTCTGGGCACCCGCTGCCGCGCCGTCGATGGCCTCAGAGACCGCCAGGCAGTTGGCATCGTTGGCCAGACGCACGTCCCGGTTCAGACGCGCGCTTAAATCTTTATCAAACGGCTGGCCGTTGAGCCAGGTGGAGTTAGCATTTTTAACCACGCCGGTATACGGCGAGATCGACCCCGGGATCCCCATCCCGACGCTGCCGGTTTGCCCAGTCGCCTGCTCTGCCATCTCAACCAGCCTGGCAATCGTCTCGATAGTCTGGTGATAATCATCGCGCGGCGTCGGCAGACGATGGCGAAACAGCTGCTCCCCCTGCTCGCTCAGTGCGATAACTTCTGTTTTGGTGCCGCCCAAATCGATCCCAATACGCACAAGACTCTCCTCATTATTTTGATTATCAACAGAGTAGAAGCACGCTTCCCGATTAGCAATGCAAGCGATGCGACAATTCGTTATCATGCCCGCTGATTTAACGACAAGGCCGTGGAAATTATCATGCTGTGGTTCAAAAATTTGATGGTTTACCGTCTCAGCCGCGACGTTTCGCTGCGTGCAGAAGAGATGGAAAAACAGTTAGCCGCTTATACCTTTTCCCCTTGCGGTAGCCAGGATATGGCGAAAACCGGTTGGGTTCCGCCAATGGGTTCACAAAGCGATGCACTGACCCACGCCAGCAGCACGGGTCAAATCATCGTCTGCGCCCGTAAAGAAGAGAAAATCCTGCCGACGCCGGTGGTTAAGCAGGCGCTCGAAGCGAAAATTTTCAAGCTGGAAGCCGAACAGGGCCGCAAGCTGAAAAAGACCGAAAAAGATTCGCTGAAAGACGAAGTGCTGCACTCCTTGCTGCCGCGCGCCTTCAGCCGCTTTAGCCAGACCATGATGTGGATCGACACCGTCAACGGGCTGATCATGGTGGACTGCGCCAGCGCCAAGAAAGCAGAAGATACGCTGGCCCTGCTGCGCAAAAGCATCGGCTCGTTACCGGTCGTGCCGCTGGCGCTGGAAACGCCAATTGAGTTAACGCTGACCGAATGGGTACGCAGCGGTGCTGCGGCACAGGGTTTCCAGATCCTTGATGAAGCCGAGCTGAAAGCCCTGCTGGAAGACGGTGGCGTGATCCGCGCGAAGAAGCAGGATCTGGTGAGCGACGAGATCGCCGTACACATCGAAGCGGGTAAAGTAGTCACCAAACTGGCGCTCGACTGGCAGCAGCGTATTCAGTTCGTGATGTGCGACGACGGCTCTGTGAAGCGTCTGAAGTTCTGCGACGAGCTGCGCGATCAGAACGAAGATATCGACAGGGAAGATTACGCCCAGCGTTTTGACGCGGACTTCATCCTGATGACCGGCGAGCTGGCCGCGTTGATTCAGAATCTGGTGGAAGGTCTCGGCGGCGAAGCGCAGAGATAACGGCAAAACGTAGGCCGGGTAAGCGTTAGCGCCACCCGGCTAATTTTTTATTTCAGGTAGCGGCACAGATAAGAGGTAGGCTCAGCCACCTGCAAATGAAATTCGCTGTGGCCAGGGACGTTGAAAACTTGTCCGGCAGCGTAAACTTTCCATTCCGTTTCACCCGGCAGCAGGACGTTCAGCGCGCCGCTGACTACCGTCATTTCTTCCGCTTCCGCGGTGCCAAAGGTGTATTCCCCTTCCGCCATTACGCCGACACTGGCGCGGCCAGTGCTGCTGCTGGTAAAACCAATGGATTTCACTTTACCGGAAAAGTATTCGTTACTCTGAAGCATGAACTGGCCCTTATATTTTTAGATAAAAATTCACTATAGGGGCCATGCTCATCACCTGTCACGCAAAATCATTACATGAGGAGTTCCGAGGCCAGGCGAGCCATCAGAACGTTGGATAACAGCACCGGCACATCCAGCGCTTTTTGCAGCAAATCACGATGATGCTGATGGAACCCCAGGCAGTCCAGGATCAAGACATCTGCCCCTCTCTCCAGCAGTTCCTTCCCGGCAGCAATGAGTTTAGCGTCACTGTCCCAGAACGGATTTGCCAGCGCATACAAGGGCACTTTTTCCAGCACGTGCCATTTTGCCTCCTGGTTATCCATGAGCTCCTCAATGGGAACAATCACCCCCACCTGATGACCATCAACGATAGAGGCCACCAGCGGCGGAATGATGCGCATCGGTTCCAACAAAATCGCATTACGCGCCGTGAGACCTTTAATGGGGGCAGTACTCATCAGCAAAATAACGTCATAACCTTGATTATCGAGCACTTCTATCACGCCCTGCAGCGAGCGCTCGATTTTCTGGCGTGAAACGTGCGCCAGTTTACCGTCACTTAATAACGTCGCCAGGGGATCCTCCCCCGCCTCGACAGCGTAGTCTTCCATGACCTCTTCCCGACTCATCTTCCCCAGCAGGCTGAGATGCGTTATCTGTTGTTCAGATACGTGCTCGGTTAAGAGCGGTAACACTTCGCTTACAGGGACCACACCAATGGTGAGGATCGCCAACGTTGCCTTCATTTTTATCGCCTTCCATTACTCCAACATCGTGTACACAGGTACAGGCTCACTACGCTGCACAGTTCATTTTTTCAACAAAACAGCACCAAGCGTAGCAGGTGATCCCGACATCGAAATGTAAAGATCGCCTGCCGATACCGGAGTTACTTGTAATAACTAAATATTAACTCCTGCTTAACTTTCCCGATGAGTAAAAAGTGTGATTCAGGCACGATCCTGGAGCGTTTAGGAAAACATTCAGGTTATGTCGGGATCTTCATAGCGCCGTTTCGCATCCAGCGCTTCCTGCTCAGTCTCGTGTTCACTGATCAGCGAGTCCGGTTTTGGGTGATCCGCACGCAGTTGATACCAGGTCACGGTATGACCCGTATGGCCTTTTTCAACGGTAACAATGCGCGCTTCACGCGGATAGGGAGGTCTGGTTGGCATAGCTCATCCTTTTTTTATGTCTGAGCTATAAGTATAGACGCCGCTTAGCTGGCACACGCCAAACGCAGGGCGGTAATAATCTGAATCACAACGTCTTCGGGAGTGGCTGACGCATCCACCACGTGGTGAGCCGCTTCGCGGTATAACGCATCGCGTTCGGCCAGCACTTCACTCACCTCTTCGTTGAGTGGCCTGGAGGTCAGCGCAGGGCGTTGCCCCTCTTCCGGAAAAGCTTCCAGACGCCCTACCAGAGCCGACACCGGCGCGCTGAGATAAATCACGATCCCCTTTTCGCGCATAAAGTGTCGATTACACTCCGCCAGAACAATGCCACCCCCGGTCGCGATCACGGCAGACGGGGTAGTGACCGCTTTCAGTGCGGCGGTTTCGCGTGCGCGAAAGCTCTCCCATCCTTCTTGCTCAACGATCTCAGCGATGGTTTTTCCGGCCTCGGTTTGCAGCCAGTGGTCGGTATCAACAAACTGGCGATAACACACGCGTGCCAGCTCCAGGCCAACGGTGGTTTTCCCACAGCCGCGGGGGCCAACTAAAAAGATGGGTTGGGTCATGCCAGGTGTTCCCCTTGATGCCGAATGGCTGAAGAGTGTAAAGAAATAATTGCAGAAGATGTTTCGATTACTTTACTGCAAAGCGGTACGGGATGACAACCCTGTGGAGGCCACACTGTACCACAAATTGACAATAATTATCATTACGCTGTGCGGCGCTTCACTTCCAGCAGCCATTTATCCAGTTCGGCAGCGAACTGCTGGCGATCGCGCTGGGACAAGCTGTCCGGTCCACCGGTCTGCACGCCGCTGGCCCGCATCGTATCCATAAAATCGCGCATGGTGAGCTTTTCCCGAATGGTCGAAGGCGAGTAACGCTCCCCGCGCGGATTGAGCGCCGCCGCCCCTTTCTCGAGCACTTCTGCGGCCAGCGGAATATCCGCCGTGATCACCAGATCCTCCGCGCTGCACAGGCGAACAATTTCGTTATCCGCCACGTCGAACCCGGCCGGCACGCGCAAAGAGCGGATGAACCGCGAAGGCGGTACGCGAATGTTCTGGTTTGCCACCAGCGTCAGCGGCATCTGAACGCGCTCGGCGGCGCGAAATAAAATCTCTTTAATCACATTCGGACACGCGTCCGCATCAACCCAAATCGCCATATTGTCTCCCCATAATGACTCTGTCGACTATTGTCGCCTGCATTTCGTTGTTAAGCTATCAATCAGAGAAAACAACGCATAATGACGGAGAATCGTGATGGACAAGAAAATCGGGTTTATCGGCTGCGGTAACATGGGCAAAGCCATCCTGGGCGGTCTGATCGCCAGCGGGCAGGTGCTGCCGGGTCAGATTTGGGTCTATACCCCGTCACCGGACAAGGTCGCCGCATTGCGCGATCAATACGGGATCAACGCTGCCGAAAGCGCGCAGGAAGTGGCCCAGGTCGCCGATATCGTCTTTGGCGCCGTCAAGCCGAACATCATGATCAAAGTGCTGAGCGATATCACCTCCAGCCTGAACAAAGAAACGCTGGTCGTGTCGATTGCCGCGGGCGTCACGCTCGATCAGCTGGCGCGCGCGCTGGGTCACGATCGTAAAATCGTCCGCGCGATGCCCAACACCCCTTCGCTGGTCAACGCCGGCATGACCTCCGTCACGCCTAACGCGCTGGTGACCACGGAAGAAGTGGCCGATGTGCTGAACATTTTCCGCTGCTTCGGTGAAGCTGAAGTGATTGCCGAATCGATGATCCATCCGGTGGTCGGCGTGAGTGGCTCAGCCCCTGCCTATGTTTTCATGTTTTTAGAAGCGATGGCCGACGCCGCCGTGCTTGGCGGAATGCCGCGCGCGCAGGCGTATAAGTTCGCCGCGCAGGCCGTCATGGGCTCCGCCAAAATGGTGCTGGAAACCGGCAAACACCCGGGTGAGCTGAAAGATATGGTCTGCTCCCCGGGCGGTACCACCATCGAAGCGGTGCGGGTGCTGGAAGAGCGCGGGTTCCGCTCGGCGGTCATTGAAGCGATGGCAAAATGCATGGAAAAATCAGAGAAGCTGAGTAAATCCTGATACTCTCCATCGGGCGTCAGGCCGCCACTTCGGTGCGGCCGCGCCCGGCATTTTTCGCCCTGTACAGCGCCACGTCAGCCGCCTTCAGCCATTCCCGATAATGTCCAAACTGCGGTCCCCAGGGGGCAACGCCTACGCTGATGCGCAGCGCTTCTTTTGGCGCGCACGGTAACGTCAGGTTTTCCAGCCGCTCATGCAACCGCGACATCACGGCGATGGCGCTTTCCGCTGCTGTCTGGGACATGATCACCGCAAACTCATCCCCACCAAACCGGCCGATAGCATCGCCTGACCGTACTGACCGCTGGAGCTGGCGCGTAATAGCAATGATCGCCTCGTCGCCCACGTCGTGCCCCCAGGTGTCGTTGATGTTTTTAAAGTGGTCGATATCAATCAGCAGTATCGTGGCGGTGCTGTGGTCGCGCCGACAATGCTCAAATTCATTTCGCAACAGCATTTCCCAGTGTCGGCGGTTAAAGACCCCGGTCATGCCGTCGCGGGTGCTCATCATTTCCAGCCGCTGCTTGTGCTCCGCAAGCCTGACGGCAGTGCGGTGGCTGAGCCAGGCAAACAGCATAGGATAAAATACGAGAACAGGCAGCGTTAAGCCCCACTCCACGGGGTCGGGGTTGAAGACGGCCACCTTCCCGATGAGTGGCAGGGTCACCAGCGCGGAGAGCAGCGTCAACAGGATCCCCGGAATAAACAGACGACAGCCCCCGGAGCCCATCATATTCATCCCCACCATCATCACCAGCGCTGCCGTGGGTAACGCATTCATCCCCATCACGCCGATCCAGAGCCCGGCAATAATGGCATCTACTTTAAGATTGAAAGTTTCCTGCTGATGAGGTGACGTGGCCCGGCAGGATAGCTGCCAGGCGAAATGGGGCCAGACGAACGACCACCCCACCAGTAAAAGCCACCAGCCTCCGGGTAAAAAATGGGTGACCAGCATTCCCGCAACCGGGAAAAACATCGCCGCCAGCCCCACGGCGCGCGCCAGCCTAACTCGCCGGGCAAACTGAATGCCGGCGCGGTGAGGGTCATCCTGAGAAAGGGTTAAATTCCACTCTTCCCGAATGCGCTTTTTGTTGTAATACGTTTCATCATTCATCATTTTTGGGAATATTCTGAAACATTTTCCCAAATTATAGAGAGGGGGTCTGCGGGGAAAGTATGAAATTTCGGGTGAGCCGCCGGAGCCGCTCACCCGTTAGAACTACACTTTTTTCTTCAGGCAGGCACTCATGAACTTGCTGCGGTCGTCCCCTTTCAGGGACTGTTCGGTTGCCTTCGCATTACACTCGCGCATTTTTTGCTGCTGCGGGGTCAGGCTTTTTTCAGCCGGCTTCGCGGCGCCGTTTTTGAGGCAGTCGCTCATGTAGGTCTTGCGAGCATCGCCCTTCAGACTCTGAGACGTCGCCTGTTGATTACAGGTGGTCATACGCTGCTGCTGCGGCGTTAACGTTTTCTCTTCCGCGTTCGCCGATGCGACCAGGAACAGGCCGGAGAGCAGAGTAACCAGTAATGTTGTTTTCATTGCACCATCCTTTTGTGAACATTCCCTGTAAGTCTGGTTCGTGACAGGAAAAAAACCAGCCGACAGATGTGATTTCCGCCGGGATTTTATCATTTCAGACCCAGCGCCGCCTTCATGGTGTAGAACAGATCCGTTTGATCCGTCAGGCCTACCACGTTGGCCGCATGCGGACCGTAGGCGGCAATGCGCAGCTGGGTGCCCGTGTGCTCCATGGACTCTTCTTCAGAGTTGCCGTAGCTCATCACCATGACGGAGCCATCTTTGGTGTTCAGCGCCTGCGTCAGGCCAGGGGCCTTGGTATCTGGCGGAATGATCTGGCTGGCGTGCGCATGGTCCGCGGTGACGATCACCAGGGTGTTACCGTCTTTTTTCGCGAACGCGAGCGCCTTCTGCACCGCTTCGTCCAGATCGACGGTTTCGCCAATCTGACCGCACGGATTCGCGGCATGATCCTGTTTATCGATCGACGCGCCCTCAACCTGCAGGAAGAACCCTTTTTCGCTCTTGCTCAAAAGAGAGATCGCTTTATCGGTCATCGCCGCCAGCGTCGGTATGCTGTCCGTACGTTTCGGGTTCGGCGTACAGGTCACGGCAGGCTGATCGATGTTGCCGTGATAAGAGGCTTTTGGTCCTTCCCAGCGCACGGGCATGTTGCCGTCAGAGAACAGCCCCAGCAGCGGCTTGTCCTGGTTCGCCTCGCTTATCGCCGCCAGAGCATTTGCGTCACTCACCAGCTGATAGCCGCGAGCCTGCGCCTGCTCGTGCAGCGTTTTGCCCTGCCACTCGCCCGCCGTCGCGGTTTCCGCGAAGGTTTTCGCGCCGCCGCCCAGGGTCACGTCAGGACGCGCGTTCAGCAGCTGTTCCGTAATCGAGCCTTTGCCGCCTTTTTCCAGCGCATTCGTTGGGCATTTTTCGCTGGTCGCTGACGGGCCGTAGCACTTACGCGAGGTCACGTGTGCCACCAGCGCCGCAGGCGTCGCATCCTGAAGTTCAGCGGTGGAGACGTTGCCGGTCGCCAGGCCCGCCGCTTTTGCCATCTCCAGAAGGGTTTGATGATCTTTCTCGTGAATATCCACGCTCAGCGCACCATTATAGGTTTTCACGCCGGTGGACCACGCCGTGGCAGAGGCCGCGGAGTCCGTTACGTAATCCGGTTTACCGGTTTTTTTATCCAGCGCGTAATGGGTATATTGTCCGGTCAGCGGTAAGGCATCGATACCTTTAAAAAAGCCGCCCGCTCCCTCAGCATAATTTCGCGCCGCCGTGATTTCGGAATCGCCCATTCCATCGCCAATCAGCAGAATAATATTTTTCGCCGGCTTATCATTCAGCGAAGCGCGAATAGCGGCAGTTTGATCTTCTGATAAACGGCGCGCGCCGCCAGGCTGGGTGATATCCCCTTTTGCCGCACGATTATCCAGCACGCTGGTTTGCGTCGTATCAGCATAAATGGCAGGGGTAATTAACAGGGGAAGTAATGCAATGAAAAGTGCGCTCTGTTTCAATTTATTTTCTCCATGTACAAATACATAAAAATAAAAACAGAGCGACTATAGGCATCCTGCATGACAATTCTATGACACGTCGTTACGTCCTGTGACGGTTTAGCTGCGCGGATGCCTTAACAGCTTCTTTACGTACTGGTGGAGCATCTCGGCATCCTCAACCGGAACCTGCGATTCAGGCCTGACGCTGTCCAGCGCACCTTCCACGCTCTCTATCAACGCCTGTTGATCGGTTTTTGCCATTTGTCGCAGCAGCGCGGTGACGACAATTTCAAGCGCTTCGACCTGAGCCACCAGCTCTTTTGACTCTTCTTCCTTTTGTGCCAGCTTAACCAGCAATTCAGCAATGAGGTTTTTCATCGTGCCAGTTCCTTTTTCAGTTTTGTCTGACGTTATCACTCTGAATCCCTATTGCAAAGAGAAGATATTAATTATGGTATGCAAAAGTGACACAGGAACAGAAATAAATAGGCAGCGCCGTGATCGAAACGTTTTTCTATAAAAAGAAGCCGCATTTTGTTATATAAAAATGCGGCGATCATAAGAATATATAATACATCTGCGAAATTGTTATCTCGCCGATTTGGCCTCCGCCATTTGTCTGCGGCGTCGCAGCGCAATAGCCAGCTGGATAATATTGATTAAAACAACAATCGCTGTCGCCGCAAATACCCAGCGAAAACCGGCCATCGCGGAAACGGATGCGCCAATAAGCGGACCGGCAACATTCCCCAGATACATAAATGACTGGTTATATCCAAAAATACGCCCCGTCACCTGGTCGCTGGAATATTTAACCAGCAGGGTCTGCACCGCAGGCAACATGGCGCCATCAGCAAACCCGAGCAGAAATCGCAATACGCCAAGCTGAAGCGGAGAGGTGACAAACGACATCGCGAAGAAGAGTATCACCGCAAAGATCAGCGTCGCCATCAGGATGCGCGCCGTGCCGATCCTGTCACCCAGCTTGCCCAGACGCGGCGCGGAAATCAGGGCGGATACGCCCGGCACGGCGGCAATCATGCCGCTCAGAAAAGCGATATTGGTGCTATCCGGCTCCATCGACTTGATAAACAGCGCCAGAATCGGACCGACCGAACCGTTACAAAGCTGGATCACCATGGTGGTCACAAACAGGCTGATCATCAGTCCCGGATAGGGCAGCGAGGCGAAGACGGCCTTGCCGCTGAGGCGTTCAGATTTACTGATAACCGGACGGCCGCCCTCTTTAATAAGAAAGAGCGTCACCAGAAAACTGACCACCAGCAGAACCGCAGTGATGATAAATACCGCGCGCAGTCCGACGTGGTCCGCCAGAAAGCCCCCCAGCAGCGGACCGCCGATGACGCCGCTGATCTGTGCCGTGGAAAGCGTACTCAGCGCCCAGCCGCTACGCTCACGCGGCACCTGAGAGGCGACCAGTGCCATGGCATTCGGAATGTACCCGGATGTCAGCCCCATCACCGCGCGCAGGAAAAACAGCTGCCAGACGTTAGTGGCGAAGGCCTGCAGCAGAATGGCAATCGCCATCCCGAGCGAGGCGCGCAGCAGCATCAGTTTTCGGCCTTTCCGATCCGCCAGGCTGCCCCACATCGGTGACACAATGGCGGAGACCAGAAACGTGACGCTGAACGTCAGACCGGACCACATGGAGAGCGCTTCATGCGAAGTCACCCCCAGCTGCGAGACGTACAGCGGCAGGAACGGCAGGATCTGGCTGATGGCCAACCCGGTGAAGAAGCAGCCGAACCAGACCGAGATGAGATTAACTTTCCAGGATTCCATAAAGAAATAGTCTTCATTTTTAGGCGAATTCGCCGTCAGATTAGCAAGTTACGCGTTTTGACGTCGCACCAGAGATGCGGCTTGACTGACTTTGGTGTTTTATCTTCCCAGTCATCATATTTGTGAAATAAGTCACAATTTATCCATTTTCTGGCGGAATATTATGCTTCACCGACAGAGTCCGAAACCGCGCATGCCCAGATGAAAATGGTTGGCATGCGCCGCGTTATACTCCGGCCCCAGGCCGTTTCCGTAGTAGCCGCAGCTTGCCGCCAGCATGGCCTTCAGCCATGGCTGCGTTGTTGCCGCCTTCCAGCCGTTCATCACCGTGACGCGTTCACCGTTCGCCAGACGAAAAGCGGCAATATCCAGCGCCTCAGCCGTAGCATGTTCACTGCGTCGCGCGTCAGGGCGGTGGTAAATATTGCGGCAGGCAAAGCTGCCGAGATGATCGATACGCGCCAGGTCGCTGCCCGTATAGCGTTTTGTCAGCGGCCGGGCCTGCTGACTGATAAAGAGGGCTGAGCTGAGCGCCAGCGGACAGCTGGCGAGAAAACTGCTGTTCAGGCCGACCGGACCGAAGTCACGCACGCGTACAACGTTATTAAGCGGACACGCGCCGCCCCTGTCAGCCACCGGCTGGGTGCGGATGAGATCTCTTTGGTTAGCCTGCGAAAGCAGGCTCGCGCACGCCTCGGGGGTTAAGCGCCGAAGCTTATACTGGGTGATTCGACCCGGCGGGTCGTCAAGCGTCAGCGGCATGAAAGGGTTGTAGTAAGGCGGCAACCTGCGGTAACCCACCGTTGCGATGGCCAAAATGATAAATACGGTCAGCAGCGTTTTTCCTTTCACTCTCCCCCCTCAACATTCCCCAAAACATTATGGCAGAAGGCCGCGAAACCCGCCGGGCATCGTGGTATGTTATTGGCTTTTCGTCAGACTGGAAGAGAGTGAGATGGCTAAGCAGCGCGTAGGTATTGTCTTTGGGGGAAAATCAGCGGAGCACGAAGTGTCATTGCAATCGGCCAAAAATATCGTTGATGCGATCGATAAAAGCCGCTTCGACGTGGTGCTGCTGGGCATTGATAAACAGGGCCAGTGGCACGTTAACGATGCCAGCCAGTATCTGCTGAATGCTCACGATCCGGCACACATCGCCCTTAATCCTTCGGAAGTGAGCGTCGCCACCGTACCCGGCGTCGTGAAGGGGCAGCTTATCGACGCCGGCAATGCTCAGGCTCTCGCCCAGATCGACGTTGTCTTCCCTATCGTTCACGGCACACTGGGGGAAGATGGTTCCCTGCAGGGAATGCTGCGCATGGCCAACCTGCCGTTCGTCGGCTCGGACGTCCTCGGCTCTGCCGCATGCATGGACAAAGACGTCACCAAACGCCTGCTGCGCGATGCCGGGCTGAACATTGCACCATTCGTGACCCTCACACGCGCCAACCGCGACAAACACAGCTTCGCGCAAATTAGCGGAGAGCTGGGTCTGCCGCTGTTTGTGAAGCCTGCAAACCAGGGCTCCTCCGTGGGCGTCAGCAAAGTGACCAGCGAAGCTGAGTTCACGCAGGCCGTCCGCCTGGCGTTTGAGTTCGACCATAAAGTGGTGGTTGAGCAGGGTATTAAAGGCCGTGAAATTGAGTGCGCCGTGCTGGGCAACGATTTCCCACAGGCGAGCACCTGCGGAGAGGTGGTGTTAAACAGCGACTTCTACTCGTACGACACCAAATACATTGATGATAAAGGCGCCCAGGTTGTCGTGCCTGCGGATCTCGATCCGGCGGTTAACGATAAGATCCGGGCGATCGCCATACATGCTTATCAGACGCTCGGCTGCTGCGGCATGGCGCGCGTGGATGTGTTCCTGACGGCGGAAAACGAGGTGGTGATCAATGAAATCAACACGCTGCCGGGGTTCACTAACATCAGCATGTATCCAAAGCTGTGGCAGGCAAGTGGCCTGAGCTACCCGGAATTGATCACCCGCCTGATCGAACTGGCGCTGGAGCGTCACGCCGCCGACAGCGCGCTTAAAAGTTCCGTAAACGGTTAATCGGCGCGCTTCGCCGACTCCGCCTCATCCGCTGTCGTCTCTTCAGGACGACGGCGGATAATCAACCCCGCCAGCCAGAAACTGATCACCCAGGTCACCAGCCCAACGGCATACGTTTGCCAGCCTTTTGCCTCAAACCCCAACAGGCCCACAACACCGTTAAGAATAAAGATCAGCCCGATAGCGAAGGCGTAGTAGTGCCAGTCTCGGCGTAGTTTGGACGTGAGCTTCATAACAACTCCGGCAGGAAAAAAAGACATCCTCTCACAGATTTACGGCCAGGTCTGTGGCAGATACGGAAATTCTGAAACGCGACGCAATTTCAGTTAAGTCATGAAATTGTGATGTGCTGCAGAAATCAACAATCCAGGAGGATTCCGGCGCGTAAATTACCACGATTCTGATATTGACAAATGCGATGACCTGTCAAACTCACCCTGTACGAAGCGTATTAACAGAGCGATTTATCCGGAGGTCATCATGGCTGACTTTACATTGTCGAAACCGATTTTTGGCGGAAAACCAAAAACCTCCACGGCGGGTAATATCGCGTATGCCCTGTTTGTCCTGTTCTGCTTCTGGGCTGGCTCACAGCTGCTCAATATGCTGGTCCATGCGCCAGGCGTTTATGAACACCTGATGCAGGTACAGGATAACGGACGCCCGCGAGTTGAGATTGGCTTTGGCGTCAGCACCCTGTTCGGCCTGATTCCCTTTCTCGCGGGATGTATGATTCTGGGCGTGGTGGCATTAGCGCTGCGCTTTCGTCGTCGCCGTTAAAGCCCCATACAGCGAGCCCGGCGATCGTCCACGCGTTTTGCGAACCACGCGGTGGTCAGGTTACGCGTGATCTTCGGGCTTTCCAGCTGGATCCCCGGCAGGATAGCCCTCGGTAACGTTTTCCCGCTTTTCTGCTCTGCGAGCGCAAATACCTTCTTGTACAGATCCGTTTTCTCAAAGGCCAGGCTATCGCCTTTCTCAAGCTGGCGGCGAATGTCGCTGTTGCTCAAGCCAAGCGTTGTCGATAATTTCCGTACGGCAAGCTCAGTGCTTCCCGCCTCGCTGCTGCCGTAAGCGATGAGATCGCCGTCCAGCGCGAGCTTAAAGCCGCTTGCGCGGCTGACCGCACTCTGGAATGCCGCATTACGGCTGGCATACCAGCCGGCGTTAAAGTCGGCAAAGCGGTACAGCGGCTCATCGTAGTTCGCCGGGTAGTTCAGCAGGTGATATGTGCCGAACCACAGCCCACCGCGCAGGGAGAAGACCTCCTGACGCACCGTGCCGTCGATTTTCCACGGGTAGCCGTCGGTATGCTTCTCCGCGAACGCGATGCTTACCTGCATTGGGCCACCGGTGTGGACCGGGTTCAGTGAGCCAAACAGCTTCTGCCCCATTGGGACCATGCTGATGAAATCATCAAAGATGGCGCTAAGCTGTTTTTCAGTTTTCACCGTATCCAGCCGCTCGCTGTAACTTTTGCCGTTCGGCGAGGTGATTTTAAGCGCGGTATGCACGAGGAACACCGGGATGTGCATGGACTCCGCGCGGCGGTCGATCTCTTTCCAGGCGATTTTATTCAGCCCCGGCACAGCCGGGTCTGACTGGTACATCGACTCCTGCTGCGCCACCGCCAGCACCGAACAAATGTTCTCCTCGGTCGGCGCGATCTTTTGGCTTTCAAAGGTTTTTGCCAGCGCGTCTGCCCACGCATTGCGATCCTTCACGCTGGCGGGCATTTTCTGCCGCACAACGCTTGCCACATCGACGGGCTTCTCCCCCTTTTTGAGCGGAGCAGCCCCTTTTTCGGCACAGCCTGCCAGCACAAGAGCGGCCAGCAAGGACAAGGGTAACGCGCGCGGTACGGCAAAAGACATAGCAACGTCCTGTATTAGCTAAATGTGTTGGTGACTTCCTGCAGGTCACGATCGTCCAGCTCGCGTTCAAAGCTGCGCAGACGTTTGTAGATAGACATCAGTTCTACCAGCGTGGTCCAGGAGCTGATCAGGTACTGGAACGACCCACGAACCTGACCGAAAACGTTAGTGATCTGCGTCATCAGACCGAGCGTAATCGTACCCGCAACAATCGACGGGAACAGCAGGAACAAACCGAAAACGTTATCCACCTGCAGATACAAAATACGGGCAATGTTGAAATACATATAGTGGAAGTAGAGTCGGAAGTAGTTACGGCGTACGGCGCCAAACAGCTCGCGGACGGTCGGCGGCGAGGCGCGGTTGGCATCATCTTCGCCGTAAACCAGCTCTTTACGGTAAGCGGCTTCGACGCGTTGATTTTTAAACTCCAGACCCGGCAGTTTGATCCCCACCACCGCCAGCAGGCCCGTTCCCATCAGCGACCAGACGATCGCGGCAATCACCAGACCATACGGAAGATGACCGACAATAGGCAGATCCGGCACGTGCGCAGAGAGCGTCACCAGCACCGGCAGGAAGGCAATCAGCGTCATGATGGCGTTGATAAAACTGACGCCCATGTCTTCAAGCGTGGAGGCAAAACGCATGGTGTCTTCCTGCACACGCTGCGCGGCGCCTTCGATATGGCGCAGATGCTGCCAGTGCGCCATATAATGTTCGTTCATCGCGGTACGCCAGCGGAAAACGTAGTGGCTGACGAAGAAGTTGTTCATCACGCCGATGATAACCGCAATCAGGGCAATGCCGAGGAAGATGCCAACTTCATGGTAGAACTGGTTGATGGTCACCTTATGCGGCGAGCTGAGCGCGGTCTGGATCAGATCGTAGAACGGCGCATACCAGGCGTTAACCGCCACGCCTACCTCCACGAGGAACCAGGTCACAAAGATAATCAGCGATGTACCGAGGATCGACCAGTACTGCCAGCGGTGCGGAGAATAGACAAACCAGAACAGTGCAAACAGCCCTACGCACACCGTGTAGTAGGCGTAAAACAGCAGGTAGCTCAGCGACCAGAAGCGCGCCGCGCTAATCGGCACCTCGCCTGTCGCCCCCGTGATGCGCGTCAGCCATGCGCCGCCGCCCGCCTGCCAGAAAATGACAGCGATCAGTGCCCAAATAAATGCCGACAGGAAAAAAGGCCCCGGCTTTGGGAAAAAAGACTTAAACATAATGCTTCCTTCTTGTTGTTATGGCTGTTGCTGTGTACAACACGTCACCACACGAAAACCTGCCCGAGCCAGCCTCCCGGCTCCGGCAAAAAGGTCAGACCCGAGCGTTAATTATTAGTTCGCTTTCCAGTTTTCAAGAATTGTTTCGGTGCGTTTCACCGCGAGAGGATTCGCCGGCGCAATGAAGTTACGCCAGACGTCGTTGTGATGGTTAATCAGGATCTGTGCTTCAGCAGCCGGGCGATTGGCTGTAGTATGGGCATCTTCCGCCACGGTGATGTGATAACCCCGGCTGACGCCGTTCTTAACCGTCGCATCGACGCAGTAATCGGTGGCGCAGCCGCAGATGACAAACTCGCGAATACCCTGCTCACGCAGCAGCGCCTCAAGCGCGGTGTTGTAGAAGGCATCACAGGCGGTTTTGGTCACGTAAAGCGCGTCAGCAGGTTGATGGAGTTCAGGCAGTAGTGCAAACCCCTCACTCCCCTCTTCCAGGCCACCAGCCTCAGTATGCTGAATAAAAATCACCGTGTCGGCTGCCTGCGTAAGCTGGTTGATCTGAGAGACACACTTTTCACGCTGATGACGAGGGGTTTCAAATACCCCGTTCTGCATATCGACAACCATAACCACACGCTTCTCAGACATACCGTTCTCCGTAAGATTGAGTGAAACTGGTGCCTATCATAAGCCCGATGTCACAAAATGGGAGATGGCTCGTAAGTAAATTGTTCATATTTACCCATGGTTACGTTTTTCTCGCTATCGTTATGCAATTCGGGGCATTGCGCGGTTCCGATTAGTAGTATAAATACCCATTACTTTCCTCATTCACTTCATGGATGCTTTTCGTTGAAACGTTGTCTGCTCTCTTTTGCCGCGCTGTGTGCGGTGAGCTTTTCTACCGCCCAGGCAGCCCAACCGCTGACGGCACCCGTTTTAGCTTCAGATATTGCCGATCGCTACGCGAACCTTATCTATTACGGCAGCGGCGCGACCGGGATGGCGATGGTCGTCATCGACGGCAACCAGCGTGTGTTCCGCAGCTTTGGCGAAACGCGTCCGGGAAATAACGTTCACCCGCAGCTGGATTCCGTTATCCGCATCGCGTCCTTAACCAAGCTGATGACCAGCGAAATGCTGGTGAAACTGCTCGACCAGGGCGTGGTGAAGCTTGACGATCCGCTCAGCAAATACGCGCCGCCAGGTGCCCGGGTACCTACGTATCAGGGGACGCCGATCCGGCTTGTGAACCTTGCAACCCACACCAGCGCCCTGCCGCGTGAGCAGCCAGGCGGAGCGGCGCATCGTGACGTATTTGTCTGGCCAACGCGCGACCAGCGCTGGAGCTATCTGAGTACCGCCACGCTGAAAGCGGCACCGGGCTCGCAGGCCTCTTATTCAAACCTGGCGTTCGACCTGCTGGCGGATGCCCTCTCAACGGCGGCTGGCAAACCCTATACGCAGCTGTTTGAAGAGCAGATCACCCGTCCGCTCGGCATGAAAGACACCACGTTTACTCCGTCCCCGGATCAGTGCCGTCGCCTGATGGTGGCAGAGAAAGGCGCCAGCCCCTGTAATAACACGCTCGCGGCTGTGGGCAGCGGCGGGGTTTACTCCACGCCTGGCGACATGATGCGCTGGATGCAGCAGTTCCTTTCTTCAGATTTCTACGCTCGCACCAGCCAGGCCGATCGCATGCAGACTCTGATTTATCAGCGTACTCAGCTGCACCGCGTCATCGGGATGGACGTGCCGGGTAAAGCCGATGCGCTCGGCATGGGGTGGGTCTATATGGCGCCGAAAAATGGGCGTCCGGGTATTATTCAGAAAACCGGCGGCGGCGGTGGATTCATCACCTATATGGCCATGATCCCGCAGTCAAACGTGGGCGCGTTTGTGGTGGTCACCCGCTCCCCGCATACGCGTTTCGTCAATATGAGTGACGGGATTAATAACCTGGTGGCAGAACTGAGCGCCAATAAAGCCCAGGTGCTCACCGCGTCTAACTGATCTTAATATTCCGTGGGCAAGCGGTTGATGCTGACCAGCTTGCCCCGGCTCATATTGATGTAGTTACCTTGCCGCAGGGCAGCGAGAACCTCAGCAACCACTGAACGTGAAATACGCGTACTTTGTTGAATATGATTCATCACACCGATTTTTGAACGCAACGTTTCATCCCACTCCGCCATATTCAACAGCATGGCGCGGATCTGATGATAGGAATTATTTCCCACCAGCTGCATATCGCGTTTCTCAAGAATGTAGTTTATCCAGGATAACCAACCGAAGGCCTCTTTCCATAGCGCGTTCTGTTGTATAAGTTGACGGGTGGTTTCAGTGGGCAAATAAAAACCCGTGCAGGATGTTTTGGCAACCACTCTATATCCCTGACTATGATTAATCATCACGCTGGACAGCCCCAAAATAAAAGGCGCTGTTGCGATGCCCATAAGCAGTTCATCTGAACAACGATAGATTTTGATTATACCTGTTTGGAATACGGTCGTGCGGGGCTCATAGCACTCCCCTGATGTAATTAATTGTTGTGGAGCAGATTTAAAAGGGGTACTGGCTGATTTCAAACACTGTTCGAGCCGGCGTAATTCAGAAAGTGGTTTCGCATTAACCTTCATGCAGACCTCAAGGCATCCGTATTTGTCGGTTCAATATTATTTTTATTACTTCTGTAAAAAGCGGGGGGAGGTAACGCCTCCCCCGCTTTTATTTATTACCAGGTATATTTCACACCCAGGTTTGCCCCCCAGTTCTGATCAACGTCGCCGCCGCCCAGATAAGTGGCATCAGTGTAAGCACTGAAGTTCTTCGTGAAGCTGAACTGGGTGCCCAGCCCTACGCGCACAGCGGAGCCTTTAACGCCGTTATCAATGCTGTCACCGTTAATGTCGGCATTGTTATCAGCATCGTCATAGACCCAGGCCAGTTTGAAGTAAGGCGTCAGAGCCTGATCGCCACCGTAGTTAAAGGTGTAACCCGCATCAACACCGAGTTCATAACGCAGGCTATCGTAAGATTGCCCATCCATGCGCATGTCATTGCTGAGGCGATAATCATCGCCAGACTGGAACAGGCCAGACACGGCTGCGTATGGTGTGACGTAGCCGGACAGGTTTGGTTTCCAGTCATAGCCCAGTTTCAGCCCAAAACCAACCGCGTCATTGGTGGTGTTGCCGTCAACATACTGGCCGTTGCTCATGTTAGCAGAGAGATCGCTGTTGAAACGGGTATAACTAAGGGAGCTGTCGAGGAAAAGATCGTTCATGAACTTCGCAGACGCGTAGATCATCGCCGTCTGGCTGTCCTGATCGACCTGACCGGTACGATCGCTGATATCCCCCTTCGCGAAACCTGCCGCACCACCGACGATCCACTTCGCATGATTACCGTCAATCTGGGTATCCAGACCGACCATAATACCGCTCACGTCCTGATCGTAGCTAAGAACGCCATTGTCGCCGTCGAAGTTACCGCCGAAGTAACTCACCCACGCCCCGCCGTTATCCGCCAGGCCGTGACGGCTGTTGGTCAGACGAGCACCTACGGTATCCTGCTGCAGATTCCAGATGTTGGTGTTGGCAGAAGGGATGCTCAGCGCCATATTGGCGTAGTCGGTCAGCGCTTTCTGCTGGAGGACAACGGCGTCACCCTGCTGCTGCGCCTGGTAGGTGTAGGCACCTAAATCGGCTTTGTTTGCAGCAGTAAAGCTGGCTGCAGTATCCGCGTTATTATCATAGACGCGAATAATCTCTTTGTTTTTGTAATCGGCGACGGAACCAGCTCCGGTCGCGTTGTCGATACGGACCTTGTAGTTACCGGCGACGTCACCGTTCACTGACAGATGGCCATCAGAATTAATCGCCACAACGCCGTAGTCGTAATCGGCATTGTGCTTATCGTTGGTGATATAGCGTGCGTTGTTCAGATCGCTGTTCAGCACGTAATCACGGCTGGCAACGTTCAGCACACCACCATCGGTCAGTACCATATTGTGCGTATCAACCTGTCCCAACCCCAGCGCCAGCTCTGCACCGTTATCCACGGTGATGGTGTTGGCATACAGATCGGCCGTTTCTTCCGTCAGTGCCGCACGGCTATAGCTGTCCAGATACAGATGGTCGGTGGCCACGCCGCCGCTGTCGCCGATATTCAATGAGGAAGCATTGGTCAGGGTGATGGTATCCGCCAGCAGACCTGAGTTTTCAACATTGACCTGAGACTGGTTGTTGACCGCCAGCGTGTCGATGTTAGACACCTTGCGGGTATCCCACTCGGAGCCGTTATCCAGCGTGATGTTAAAGAGACCGCTCTGATACACCGCTTCGCCCGCAACATGTCCGTTGCTGTCATAGGTGGAGTCTGGCCAAATGCTGTTTGGGGACAGAGCGCTCCAGTCTACGTTGCTGTAGCCCAGGCCATACATCTGCGCCGTGCCGATAGCCTCGACGCTCGACTGCGCTGCACCAACCCATTTGCTGCCATTGGTCAGAGTAACGTCCAGCTTATCGGTACCGTCCCAGCCGTTGGTAGTTGGGTTATAGACACCGTCTGCACTGGTATCCGTTGCCGGATCGCCGTTCGGATAGAAGTTGTTGTCGAAGGTACTGGAGAAAAGAATGTCGCCAGTAACGGTGGAGTGATCGAACGTGGCGCTGGTCTGCATCGCGTTATCAGACGCGCTGGCGGCCACAATCAGCGCCGCATCATCTGCCGCTGTCGCGTTGGTTTCACCATAGTCGCTCGGCTTCGCGGTTTGACCGTAGAATCCGCTGGTACCTAAATCGCTGTACGCACCAGAAGTCAGTACCGAATCTTTCACCAGTAGCGTGTCGGTAAAGACGTTGCTGCTGTTGGCTACGCCTTCAACGCCGTCGTACGGGGTATTATCCAGCTCCTGATACCCCTGCGTCAGGGTAATACCCGCGACGTGAGAGTTATTCTGGATAACAATATCCGATTCAACATCCAGGGTAATTGCATTGCCCAACCCATAGGTATCAAGATAGTGGGTTTCGGTGTTATCGCCATTTACCACATTGTAAGCATAATGCTCATAGGTGTCGTTAATGGTGGAGTGATCAACGGTCAGGCTAAAACGATCGTACTGAGAATGGGTCGTGCCGTCGGTGTCTATACCATCAGCACACGAGGTGGTCATACACTCAGAGGTAATCATGCCATTAATAGTACTGTTGGAAATGCTTAATGCATTAGCCCGACCATTGATACCATCATCCAGATAGTATGTTGAAATAATACCATTCACGGTGGATTTATTAATCACCGGATAAATATCACCGTCGTGGGTAACGTCTGAGTAATCCCAGTCGGCATAGCCATAATACCAGGGTGTGGACGCTGTATTATCGTATCCGAAGGTATTATAAGTTGTACCGGAAATATCCTTCGCATTGGCCTGAGAAGCGATAGCCAGGGTGCAGGCTAATGCAAGTTGAGATACAACGAGTTTCTTTTTCCATGTTTGCATTGGGTCATCCCTCCTCAGGGACGTAAGCAAGTTTGTCCATCAATGAATTTGCAACATTTAATTGCGGAGGGAATTATGCAGTTTCATTTCGAAAAGGTTCAATGAATGTTTCCATTAAGTCCGTATCCAGACCAATAACACATCAAAAACAACAAACGCAGGGGTCACTCAAGATAAATATTATAAAAACAAAACGTTAAAATACAGACAAGCGAAGGAGAAATATATAACAACAAATAATAAATCACTTTTAATGATGCATCCCACTTAATATAGAAACAATACGAATATCTCACCCCCAATCAGTAATATACTAACCTGTATTAAATATTGATGAAATGAAACCTGACCTGCCGCATTTCGCAAAAAGCAAAATGCCCACTTTAGTAAAACACCCGTCTTCACTTTGAGGTACACTAGCCTTCTTTGTTCCACAAACATCAGGCATACCATGACCGATTTAATTGCACGCCCACGCCGCCTGCGCAAGTCACCTGCACTGCGCGCTATGTTTGAAGAGACAACCCTGACCTTAAACGATCTGGTGTTGCCGATTTTTGTCGAAGAAGAGATCGATGACTACAAAGCCATCGAAGCCATGCCGGGCGTCATGCGCATTCCGGAGAAATATCTGGCGCGTGAGATTGAACGCATCGCCAACGCGGGGATCCGCTCGGTGATGACCTTCGGCATCTCACACCATACCGATGCCACCGGCAGCGACGCGTGGAAAGAAGATGGCCTCGTCGCCCGCATGTCCCGCATCTGCAAAGAGACCGTGCCGGAAATGATCGTCATGTCCGATACCTGTTTCTGCGAATACACCTCACACGGCCACTGCGGCGTGCTGTGCGATCACGGCGTGGATAACGATGCCACCCTGCTGAACCTTGGCAAGCAGGCTGTCGTCGCGGCCGCGGCAGGTGCGGACTTCATCGCCCCATCTGCGGCAATGGACGGACAGGTTCAGGCGATTCGTCAGGCGCTGGACGCGGCGGGCTTTACCGACACTGCCATCATGTCTTACTCCACCAAATTCGCCTCCTCCTTCTACGGCCCGTTCCGTGAAGCGGCGGGCACGGCGCTGAAAGGCGATCGCAAAACCTATCAGATGAACCCGCTGAACCGTCGGGAAGCGATTCGTGAATCCCTGCTCGATGAAGCCCAGGGCGCAGACTGCCTGATGGTGAAACCAGCTGGCGCGTACCTTGATATCCTGCGCGACATCCGCGAGCGCACCGAGCTGCCGCTGGGCGCTTATCAGGTGAGCGGCGAGTACGCGATGATCAAATTCGCCGCGCTGGCGGGTGCCATTGACGAAGAGAAAGTAGTCCTCGAAAGCCTCGGCGCCATCAAACGCGCAGGCGCGGACCTGATCTTCAGCTACTTCGCGCTGGATCTGGCCGAGAAAAAAATCCTCCGCTAATCTTCACCAAACTGCAATACAACCGACATCTGCTCCTTCTACTGTCTTCGCAAGACGGCAGGAGGAGTAATCATGTTTAGCCTCGATAGCGTTCTCGACGATCTTTGGCCTCAGGCGAGGCCTGCACCCTGGCAAAAAAGTCTGTTAAAAAGACTGTTTTACGAAGACGAATTTCAGCAATTTGCCGCAGCACACCGCCACCTGAAAGGCCTGGATATGGTGGAGCAAGTTCTGGAACACCTTGATATTCTCTGCACCGTTTCCGCCCGCGATCTTGAACAAATCCCCGAACATGGCCCGCTGGTCATTATTGCCAACCACCCGACGGGTACGCTGGACGGGCTGGCGCTGATGTACGCCGTCTCCCGCGTGCGACGCGATGTGAAAGTCGTGACCAACCGGATGCTGACCCACCTTGAGCCCCTCAGCTCGCTGTTTATTCCGGTGGACAATATGGGCGGCAGGACGGCGAAAACATCCCTGGTGCAGATGGAACAGCATCTGCAAAACGCAGGCGTGCTGATCTTCTTCCCGGCCGGAGAAGTTTCCCGCCCTACGCGCAAAGGCATTCGCGACAAAAAGTGGCACTCCGGCTTTATCAAACTCGCCGGCAAGCTGCGCGCCCCGCTGCTGCCGGTGCATATTCAGGCGCATAACAGCCTGCTCTTTTATGCCAGCACGCTGGTCTCCCCGACGCTGTCGATGCTGTTGCTCATGCAGCAGATGTTCCGCCGCCGCCATAGCCAGCTGCCGATCAAAATCGGCCAGCAGATTGCGTGGCATCACTGGCACAGCGCCACCCTTTCGTCGCGTGAGATGGCCGAGCAGTGCCGTCAGCACGTGATGCGCCTTGGCAAGGGAGTGCCCGGCGTCTTTAAAACCCAGTGCGCGATTGCCCGTCCGGAAGACCGGGCTACCCTGAAACGCGCGCTGGCGCAGGCCGAATGTCTGGGCAAAACCAGCGACGGTAAAACCATCTATCTGTGGCAGCGCAACGGTCAGGAAGACGCTCCGCTGCTGCGCGAGCTGGGCCGCCTGCGCGAGATTGCCTTTCGCGCGGTGGAGGAAGGGAGCGGCAAACGCCGGGACACCGACAGCTACGACGATGATTATCTGCACCTGATCCTGTGGGATGAGGACGATCTGGAGATCGTCGGGGCCTATCGCTTTATGCCGACGGCCATGCAGATCGAAAAGCGCGGCGTTGAGGGGTTGTACAGCTATAGCCTCTTCCACTACGACGACAAAATGCAGGACGTGCTGGAGCACGGTATTGAGCTGGGGCGCAGCTTTATTCAGCCGCGCTACTGGGGGCGCCGCGGCCTGGACTATTTATGGTCCGGCATTGGGGCCTATCTGGCGCGTTATCCGCACTACCGCTACCTGTTTGACCCGGTCTCCATTTCCGGTGGCTTACCGCCTGCCGCGCGGGATCTGCTGGTCGCCTTTTACCGCCTGTGGTTCCCGGCGACGCATCCGCTTGCCGCCTCGCGCCAGCCGTATCCCGCCTCCCTGCCGGACGTGCTGGCGAAGTTTGGCGGCGTGGATTACGTGGACGATCTGACGAAACTGAAGTCCCTGCTCGGCAATCTTGGCTGCGGTATTCCGCCGCTCTACAAGCAATATTCCGAGCTGTGCGAGCCCGGCGGCGTGCAGTTTATTGATTTTGGCAGCGACCCGGCGTTCAACAACTGCGTTGACGGGCTGGTGCTGGTGGATTTGTGTTACCTGAAGGCGAATCGCTATCAGCGGTATATTGAGGCGCACCTTTAAATGTGCGGTGTTTTATAGGCCGGGTAAGGCGTAGCCGCCACCCGGCAATTGTGCACCGTTTTCGCCGGGTGGCGCTGCGCTTACCCGGCCTACGGGAGCGACGGGTTAAGGACGATAAAACGGCTTATCGCCCAAAATCGTTGCCCGCTGCATAATCCGGCGCTGCGGCAGATAGTCCGCATTGGCATAATGCTGCGTTACGCGGTTATCCCAGATCGCCAGATCGTTCTCCTGCCAGCGCCAGCGCACCTGAAACTCCGGCTTGGTGATATGCTCAAACAGGAAACCTAACAGCGCCTCACTCTCTTTTTCCGTCACGTCCACAATGCGCGTGGTGAACCCTTCGTTCACAAACAGCGCCTGTTTGCCCGTCACCGGATGGGTCCGCACCACCGGGTGCAGCAGCGGAGGATGTTTCGCCACAGCCTCCTGCCAGCGCTGATGTTCCTCTTCCGTTTTACGGTACTTGTACTCCGGGAACGATTTTTTGAAGTCGTGCTCCGCCCGCAGCCCGCTCAGCAGCGTCCTGAACGGCTCTGACAGCGCCTCATACGCCGCAATCCCGCTGGTCCACAGCGTATCGCCGCCGGTTTCCGGCAGCAGCTTCGCCGCCAGAATGGCTCCGGCAGGCGGCGTCTCGATAAAGGTCACGTCGGTATGCCAGTTATCATTATCCGGCGGGTTATCGTTGTGGGTGTCGAGGACGATAATCTCCTCCACCCCTTCCGCATGCGGATAGACCGGGTGGATATGCAGATCGCCAAAGCGCAGGGCCAGCGCGCGCTGCTGCTGCGGGGTGATCGCCTGCTCGCGCAGGAACACCACCTGATGGCGCAGCACCGCGTGGTACAGCTGCTCGAACTGGTTATCGCTCAGCGGACGGGTCACATCCAGGCCCGACACCTGTGCACCAATGTACGGCCCCAGCGGGGTGATGGTCAGACGTTCACTCATTGTATTTCTCCATGCCAGGGCGTCAGACGGCGCTGTAACGCGCGCAGCCCCAGTTCTAATCCGAAGGCGATCGCGGCGATCACCGCGATCCCTGCCAGCACCACGTCAGTCGCCAGGAACTCTCCCGCCGACTGCACCATAAACCCAAGTCCGCGCGTGGCCGCAATCAGCTCCGCCGCCACCAGCGTGGACCAGCCCACGCCAAGGCCGATGCGCAGCCCGGTTAAAATCTCCGGCAGTGCGCCCGGTAAAATCACGAACAGCAGCACCTGCGTACGGCTGGCTCCCAGCGACTGCGCCGCGCGGATCCGCACCTGCTGGGCGCTCTTCACGCCCGCCAGCGCCGACATGGCAACCGGGGCGAAAATCGCCAGATAGATCAGCAGGATTTTTGACGTTTCCCCGATGCCGAACCAGATCACCATCAGCGGCAGATAGGCCAGCGGCGGCACCGGGCGGTAAAGCTCAATCAGCGGGTCGAGGATGCCGCGCACCGTCGGGCTCAGCCCCATCGCAATCCCCACGGGAATGCCGATAATCACCGCCGCCAGCAGCGCCACCAGAATACGCGCCAGGCTGGCGCCTAAGTGCTGCCAGAGCGTGGCATCCATAAAGCCCTGCGGGCCGGCGATGGTAATGAGTTTGGTCAGCACCTGTCCCGGCGGCGGCAGAAACAGCGGGCTGACCCACTGCAGGGCAGCAACTGCCCACCACACCGCCAGCAGCACCAGCAGCGTACCGACGCTCAACGTGATTTGACGTGAGAAAGGCCAGCGCAGCGCCAGACGCGTGCGGCGCGTTTTTTCACTGAAGACGATGCTCATGAGAAGGCCTCCCGCTGTTCAAACACGCGGCTTAAAACGTACTCACGCTGTTCGATAAACAGCGGATCGGATTTGATGCTGCGCACGGGTTCCCCCGCGACGTAGCGGCGGGCGAAATCCAGCGGCAAGCGCTCCAGCACGCGGCCCGGCCCCGGCGAGAGCAGCACCAGCTCGGTGGCCATAAACACCGCCTCTTCGATATCGTGGGTAATCAACAGCACCTGCTTGCCGGTCTCATGCCACAGGCGCAGGAGCAGGGTTTGCATCTGCTCGCGGGTGAAGGCATCGAGCGCCCCGAACGGCTCGTCCAGCAGCAACAGCTGCGGATTCGCTGCCAGCGCGCGGGCAATCCCGACACGCTGTCGCTGGCCGCCGGAAAGCTGCCAGATAAAGCGTTTTTCCGCGCCTTCCAGCCCCACTTTTTTAAGCATCGCCCGCGCGGTTTCCAGCCGCTGTTCACGATTGACGCCCGCAAGCTGCAGCCCAAACGCCACGTTTTCCTGCACGTTGCGCCACGGGAGCAGGCCTTCATTCTGGAAGACCACGCCGCGCTCGGCGCCGGGGCCTTCCACCTTTTTGCCTTCCAGTTGAATGGTGCCATGCTGATAAGGGACAAACCCGGCGATCAGATTCAGCAGCGTGGTTTTTCCGCACCCGGACGGACCCAGCACCACCAGCAGTTCACCGCTGTCCAGCGTCAGGTTGATCTCCTCCAGCGCGGGTTTGCCACCGTAATCAGCAGACAGATTTGTAATATTCAGCATGGCGGACTCCTTATTTCACAAAACGATCGGTCACGTACTGGCTGTAATCCGCTGCCACCGCAGGCACTTTGCCCTGCTCTTTCAGGAAGGTGGCGGTATCAACAATCGCTTTGTTTACCGGCCCGGTCAGCTGCTGCACCTGCTGCGCGGGGGTCAGATAGGTATTGCCCTTCACCAGTCCCGGCACGTCCGCTTCCGGCACGCCGCTCAGGCGGGAGAGTTTTTCCAGGTTGGCGGGCTGCTTCAGCCATTCATCCGGGTTACTGATGTACGGCTGCTGGGCGTCAATCGCGCTTTTCGCGAAGGCTTTCACCACCTCAGGATGTTTCTCGGCGAAGTCTTTACGCACGACCCACACGTCGAGCGTTGGCGCGCCCCACTGGCCCACCTTTTCGGAGTCGGTCAGCACGGTACCGTCTTTTTCCAGCTCGTTCACGGCCGGTGCCCACACATAGGCACCGTCTATATCGCCGCGCTGCCAGGCCGCGATAATCGCCGGCGGCTGAAGGTTGATAATTTGTACCTGCCCCGGCTTGATGCCCCAGTGTTTGAGCGCCGCCAGCAGGCTGTAGTGGGTGGTAGAGATAAACGGCACGGCGATGCGTTTGCCGATCAGATCTTCCGGTTTGGTGATGTTTTTCTTCACCACCAGCGCTTCAGAGTTACCGAGCTGCGAGGCGAGCAGGAACACCTCGATCGGCACCTGCTGGCTGGCCGCGACCGCCAGCGGGCTGGAGCCGATATTGCCGATCTGCACGTCGCCGGAGGCTAACGCACGCACGACGGAGGCCCCGCTGTCGAACTTGCGCCAGTCGACTTTCGCGCCGCTCTCTTTGGCAAAGGTGTTGTCCGCCTGCGCGACTTTCGCAGGTTCCGCAGAAGTTTGATATGCGACGGTGACGTCCACCGCCTGCGCCTGAAATGCCCACAGCGCCAGTGCGCCGAGAAGTGTGATTCGCGATGAAATTGCCATAGTGCCTGCTCCCCTTGTTGTTATGAGGGCAGTATTTCCAACGCGAGAATTTTGATAAAGGAATAAAAATGAATCGCTCATAACGATTCGTTTTTAGATAAAAAGCGGGAAAGGATAGTTGGTTTTGTGCGGTTGTTTTTTTTCCCTCTCCCCGTGGGAGAGGGTCAGCGATCCGTAGGCCGGGTAGGGCGTAGCCGCCACCCGGCAAAGCACTCAGCGCTGCGCGTTAATCTCAGCAATATCCTTCGGCGTGGTGCGACAGCAGCCGCCAATCAGCTTAGCCCCGGCGTCCAGCCACTGGGGCAGATACCCTGCCAGCGTCTCGCACGCTTCGCCGTGGTGATGCCAGGTTTTGGTTACCGCGTCATAATGCTCGCCCGAGTTCGGGTAAACCACCAGCGGCAGCGACGTCAGGCTTTGCAGATGCTTCAGCGCCGCCGTGGTGTTTTCCAGTGCGATGCAGTTAATGCCCAGCGCAACAATGTGCGGAGAGTTTGCCAGCACGCTGACTACGTCACGCAGGGGCGTACCGTCGCTCAGGTGCTTGCTGTCCCGCAGGGTAAAGGAGAACCACGCCCGGGCGCGGGGATATTCAGACAGCAACGCCGCCAGCGCCTTAATCTCCTCAAAGGACGGTAGGGTTTCGCAGGCCAGCAGGTCAGCGCCCGCATCCAGCAGCGCTTCCACGCGCGGGCGATGGAAGTCGGTGAACGCTTCCGCACTGCGCACGTAGTCGCCGCGATACTCTGAGCCATCCGCCAGATAGGCGCCGTACGGCCCAACGGAGCCCGCCACCAGCGGCGTGCCCGCATGCGGATTTTCAGCCAGATACGCTTCGCGCGCCTTACGCGCCAGCTCCACGCTTCTGCCAATCAGCGCCCGGGACTGCGCCTCGTCCAGGCCGCGCGCCGCAAAACCCGCAGGCGTGGCCTGATAGCTGGCGGTGATCGCCACCTGCGCGCCCGCGCGATAGTAATCAAGATGCACTTCGCGGATAAGCTCCGGGTTTTCCATCAACACTTTGGCAGACCAGAGGCTGTCTGCCAGGTTACAGCCGCGCGCTTCCAGCTCCGTCGCCATCGCGCCATCCAGCACCACAAACGACTGCTTTTCAAGGAGGGCGGTAAGCGGATTATTCTGCGACATGTTCGGGCTCCTGCGATGTCATATTTCGGGTCAGATAGTAGGCACCATAACACAGGGCGACAAACGGAATCCCGCAATAAAGGGCAATGCGCTGGCTTGGGTCAAACCACAGGCCGACACAGGCCACCACGCAGAGGATAAAACCGAGCACCGGCACCAGCGGATACCACGGCGCGCGGTACTGCAGCGCAGAGAGCGGCTGACCGGACTGCAGATGACGACGACGGAAAACGAAGTGCGACGCGCAGATGCTGATCCAGACGGCCACCACCGCAAAGCCAGAAATCGCCGAGAGCGCGACAAACACCGTGTCCGGCGCCACGACGCTTGAGAACAGCGCCAGCACGCCACCGAGCATAGAGACCGAGAGCGCCGTCAGCGGCACGCCGTTTTTGTTCACGCGGGCAAAGCAGCGCGGGAGCGTTTTCTCATTAGAGAGCGACCACAGCATGCGCCCTGAGGCGTACAGCCCGGAGTTCGCCGCCGAGAGGATCGCCGTCAAAATCACAAAGTTAAAGATATCCGCCGCGTAAGGAATACCAACCTTTTCGAACACCAGCACGAACGGGCTTTTTTCTACCCCGGCCTGCTGCATCGGGATCAGCGCCGCCAGCACAAACACGGTGCCGATAAAGAAGATAATCAGGCGCGCAATGGTGGTGCGGATCGCGACCGGAATCACCTTGTGCGGATTTTCCGTTTCCCCTGCGGCGATGCCGATAAGCTCGGTCCCGGAGAAGGCAAAGTTCACCGCCACCATGGTCATCAGGATCGGCAGGCCGCCGTGCGGGAACCAGCCCTCGGCGGTGATGTTGCTTAAGCCCGGCGCGGGTGAACCGTCCTGCATCGGGATAAAGCCAAAGACCGCCGCGCCGCCAAGAATAATGAAAGCGATGATGGTGATGACTTTCACCAGGGAGAACCAGAACTCGCCTTCCGCAAAAAAGCGCGTTGAGATGACGTTCAGGCCAAAAATCACCACGCAGAAGACCACGCACCACGCCCAGACGGGCACCTGTGGGAACCAGTACTGCATGCAGAACCCGGCGGCGGTAAAGCTCGACCCGAGCGCCACCGTCCAGGTGAGCCAGTAGAGCCACGCCACGGTGTAGCCCGTCGCCGGGCCAAGATAGCGCGCGGCATAGACGTGGAACGCGCCGGTTTCCGGCATCGCCACGGAAAGCTCGCCCAGACACTGCATCACCAGCCAGACCACCAGCGCGCCTATCAGGTACGCCAGCAGCGTGCCCGCCGCCCCGGTCGTGGAAATGATGTAGCCGGTATTGAAGAATAACCCTGTCCCAATCACGCCACCCAGCGAGAGCATAATCAGGTGGCGTGTTTTCATGGTGCGCTTAAGCTGCCCATTTTCTTGTTGTGTTTGCATATTACCTTCTATACGTATGGACATCTAAACATCCAAAGAAGGTGTGTTATACCGCGATTGTTAATAAAAAGCTAGATGACCAGACGCAAACGGGCGCGCCGCGCGCTGAGTCTGGGGTGGGTTGTGAGGATCACATAGAGAATCGGACGCCAGGCCATAAGCACCTCCGCAAGCAGATACTTACAGCATGGTGCGGGAAAAGGCGCTCTTCGGTCAGTCGAAAGTGGTATCCGTAAAGCGCGAAGTCATACCGTAACACTGCCCGCAGGACGGGTAAGGCGCAGCCGCCACCCGATGCAAGGTTGGTAATTCTCACAATCAGTTCTATAGTCGACACAGTTTATGAGTAACCAGGACTGACTGATGCGCTTTAACGGACTGACTAAAGGTTTCTTTATTTTCATTCTCGCCCTTGTGACCTGGGCCTTCTTCGACGTGCTGTCGCCCTACTTCTCCGCGATACTGTGGGCCGCCATTCTGACCGTCATCTTCAACCCGGTAAAAAACAAGCTGCGCGCCGCGCTGGGGGATCGCAACGGGCTGGCCTCGCTGTTGACCATCGGTATTATCTGCCTGATCGTTTTTATTCCGCTGATGGTGATCCTCTCCTCGCTCGCCATTGAGCTGAACGTGGTTTACACCAAACTACAGGAGAACAACACCCAGTTCCCGGAAGTGGTGGCGAGCATCTTCAACCACCTGCCTGACTGGGCCAGCGGCTTCCTCGCGGATCACAACCTGACCAACGCGGCGCAGATCCAGAAAAAACTCTCCGACGTCGCCCTGCAGGGCGGACAGTATCTCGCCGGCAGCGCGTTTCTGATTGGCAAAGGAACGTTTGGCTTTGCGATTAGCTTCGGCATCATGCTGTATCTGCTGTTCTTCCTGCTGAAAGACGGCCCGTATCTGGTGCGCCAGATCCTCGACTCCCTGCCGCTGTCCGATTTTGCCAAGCAGCATCTGTTCGCCAAATTCGTCGGCGTGTCACGCGCCACGGTAAAAGGGACGGCGGCGGTGGCCGTGGTTCAGGGCATCCTCGGCGGGATTGCCTTTGCCATTGCCGGTATCGACGGCAGCGTGCTCTGGGGCGCACTGATGGCGTTCCTTTCCCTCGTGCCCGCCATCGGCTCAGCGATTGTCTGGGTGCCCGCTGCCATCTTCCTGTTCGCCACGCACCAGATCTGGCAGGGGCTGTTTATTGTCGGCTTCTTCGTGATCGTCGTCGGGCTGGTGGACAATATTCTGCGCCCGCTGCTGGTGGGGAAAGACACCAAAATGCCGGACTACCTGATTCTGATCTCCACCCTCGGCGGCATGGAGCTGTACGGCATTAACGGCTTTGTGATTGGGCCACTCATCGCCGCGCTGTTTATCGCCTGCTGGAACCTCTTCTCAGGGCGCGATCACGAAGGTAACGCCGAAGAGCTGGACCCCGATTTCATCGAAGAAGGAAAAAATCCTCCAGATTTGTAAGGACGTGACGATAAAGACCACACCAGGCGGCGCTGTGCCGCCTTTTTTTTCGCCTTAAATCAGACGTTTTCTATAATTTGAAGAACGCCATCCTACTCATGTCGTAAAAGGATCATCTGGTGCGAATCGCGACGATAACCAACTGGGCCTATGGGGCCACGGTCTGCCTCACCATCGCCTCCGGCATCATCATGCTGATGGCGTCCAGTGCAGATACCCTCGAGCGTCAGGCCGTGGAACAACGGCAGAAATTTGATCAGCTGACGGAAGATATTGAAACCGATATCTGGGCGCAGTCTGATTTAGCGCGGCTGTACGTCATTAAAAAAGATCCTCAGGTGCTCAAGGAATATAACCAGGCAGAAAACAGCCTGAAGCGCATCGAGCTTCGTCTGGAAAAACTGCGGGACAACGGCGCATCGGATGATGAGCTGTCCCTGCTGCGCGAAGGCATAAAAATCATCGATGAGCTGCAGGACGAACAGCAAACCGCCCTCGCCAGCCTTGAAGGCGGAGAAGACGCCCAGGCCGTTGCCTTACTCTATGGTCAGCCCTATGAGCAGGAGCTGGATCGCGCGCAGAATCAGATCGATCACTTTCGCCAGATACTGGACAAGCGTGTTATCGGCTCCGTAAAAGATGCGACAAAAAAATCGAAAGCGCTGCGTACCGCCTCTGAGCTGACGGTCGGCCTGACCGCCCTGCTGTTCCTGTTTGTGCTCGGCTTTATATTGAAACGCCGCGTGCTGCGTCCCGTGGTGCGCCTGAGCGACGTGGTGCACCGTCTGGCATCCCAGGATTACGCGGTTGAAACGCCCAATTTCAACCAGATCGATGAGATAGGCGATATGGCCCAGGCCATCAGCATCTTCCGTGAAAACGGCCTGGCACGACAGCGTCTGGAAAAAGAGCGCGATGCCGACTGGGCCATCCGCGAGCTGCTGGCGCGCATGACCCAGCGGCTGCAGGGGTGTGAGAACTTTAACGATGTGATTAACGTGGCGGAGCTGTTTGCCCCCAATATCGCGCCAGGGATCGCGGGCCGGCTCTACGTCCTTGACCGCGAGCCGTGGCAGATGCGCTGCGTCGCGCAGTGGCTTTCGCCGGTTGGTGAAGAGACGACATTCCATCCGGACGAGTGCTGGGCCGTGCGACGCGGGCAAAGTCACCCGCCGGTGAACGGTGAGCCGGATATTGCCTGCTACCATCTTCCGGCATCCCAGGCGGAAAGCGCGCTTTGCGTGCCGCTTATCGCTCAGGGCGAGGCCATTGGCCTGCTCTCCTTCCAGAATATCACGGCGGACAATGCCCCTTCCCGCGCGTATCTGGAGCTGATGGCCGAGGCGCTCGGGCTGGCGCTGGCCAACCAGCGTCTGCGCGACGCGTTGCTGGAAAAAGCGTTGTTTGACCCGCTCACCGGCCTGCGTAACCGTCATCATCTGGAAGATACCCTGCAAACCCAAACGGCACAGGCGATACGCACTGGCGTACCGTTAAGCTGCATGATGATTGATATCGACCACTTCAAGAGCATTAACGATCGGTTCGGTCATGAAGCGGGCGATCTGGTGATCAAAAGCGTGGCGTCAATTGTTCAGCGGGCCGCGCATGACAACGGACTGGCATTCCGCTACGGCGGCGAGGAGTTTCTGGTGCTGCTTTCCGGTGCCGATGAAGCAGAAGCGTACGCCTGCGCGCAGAAGATTTACACCGGCGTGCATGAGCTGTCGCTTCGCTACGGGCTGACCGAGATTGGGCCGGTGGACGTGTCGATTGGGATTGCCAGCTACCCACAGCATGCCCAGACCGACAACCTGTTGCGCGCCGCGGATGTGGCCTTGTACCGGGCGAAAGAGCTGGGCCGCGCGCGGATTGTGAGTTTTGGGATGCTGGAGGCGGGCTGACGCTAATTCTCGCGCCCTGACTTTCCCCGGTTCAGGCGCGCGTGATAGCCCAAAGCACCACAATCCCCAGGGCATTGCTCCGCTTTTCCACATACAGGGTGGTATCGGAATAAACGTCACCCTGCGGGTTACAGATGCGGATCTCCTTCTTTAATTCCGGCTCGTAGACTTCCGCACCCGAGCAGCTGTGGCGGGTACTGGACTCATACCGGTAAGGTTTGCTCCAGGCCGAATAGTCCCCCTCCAGCAGCCAGGCCGTTGTAAAGACCACGAACATGGCAACCGGCAGACTGCAAATAAAGAAGCCGAGGTAGATTTTTACCGCGCCAGCAAGGCGCTTACCTTTCAGTCTCCCCTTTCTGATGAAATAGACCATCGGCACCAGCGCCAGCAGCAACGCCCCACAGGCAAGGTACTGCTCCCCGCGGATCGAAAGGTATGTCACGCGGTAAATGTTGACTGACCAGACCACAAAACCCGATATCAGTGCTATCCCGCTCACGATGAGTGGGATCCAAAAGGAAAAACGCGCTTTTTTCATGGTGGACTCGTCCTTGTCATTCTTGTCGGGTCAGAAGGTCAATCATTGCCCGGGTGGCTGCTGACTGACGCCGGTGCGGGGCAAACAGCACGGAGAAAGGTCGCGATCGTCCCCGGAGGTGCGGCAGCACCTCAACTAACTGGCCGCCCTGTATTCTGTCGCGGACGATGAATTCATAGCTCTGGCAGATCCCCATCCCCTGCTCCGCCAGCGAAACCACGCCGAGTACATCGTCTGATATTTCGATGGTTGAACCCGGCAACCAGTCAATATCGCGCCCTTCATCATGAAATACCCAGGGGGCGATACGACCGGTGCGCGGCATGATAAACGGCAGGCACTGATGGCGCTGCAGGTCTTCCAGCGTCTGAGGCTTTCCTCTCCGATGCAGGTAGTCCGGAGAGGCGACCAGAAGCAATGCCGCGTCTTCCAGCTTACGCGCCACAAGTCCACTGTCAGGCAACTGTCCCAGACGGATCGCCAGATCGAACCCTTCTGCGATCAGGTCAACGTTGCGATTGGTAATGTTCAGCTCCACCTGTACGCGCGGGTAACGTTGATTATAGTGCGCCAGCAGCGGCGGCAGGCGGTAGTGGGCATAGGTGGTCGGGACACTCATTCTCACGCGACCGGTCAGATCGCCCTCCTGACCCCGGCCAACGCGTTCGGCGTCATCGAGCAGAGAAAACGCTGAGCGCGCCTGCTCAAGATAGACGCGTCCGGCTTCAGTCAGCCCCACCCGGCGGGTCGTGCGCTGTAATAGCTGCCGTCCAAGACGCGCTTCCAGACGGGTGACCGCGCGGCTCAGTACCGAAGGGGTGGTTGAAAGGGCAACCGCTGCGGCAGTAAATGAGCCGTGCTCAACCACAGCAATGAAGACTTCAACGTCGCCGAGGTAATCGAATTTCCGGCTCATTTTGCTCTCTCAGGAACAAATGTTTTTCAATTTGGCTAATTTATCTCCCGTTGGGCGATGAGTAAAGTGGCCAGCATTCATCACCTGAACGTTCCACTGGAGCCTGTCAATGTTCAACCGTTCCCATATTCTGCCCGCCATCGCAATGGCGGCGTTGTTCTCTTTCACGAGTGTTGTCAACGCGGCGAACCACCCGCCTCTGGAGCGCTGGCGAAGCTACGCCGGCGTGAGCTGGGATACCACTCAAGACGGAAAGATGCCTGCGGCGTTTTCCGGTTCGGTCAATGCCCCTATTGCAGGTATCCACTTTGATGCAATGGACCGTGCCTTTGTCAGCACGCCCCGGCTGGTTTCCGCCGCAGCACCCGCCACGTTAAGCATTCTGGATACGACGGCGCAGTCTGGCCCTGCCCGCCTGAACGCATTTCCCTCCCGCGAGGGGAATGCGGTGAACACCGATCCCGCTCAGAGCCTGCGCAACGTGCTCGGTTTTTATATTGACCGTAAAAACGGCTGGCTATGGGCGCTGGACATGGGGTTTGTTGCAGGCGAAACAGAGTCCCCCGCGGGGGCGCAGAAACTGGTTGTACTGGATCTCCTCTCTGGCCGCACCATCAAACGCATCGCCCTGGACGGCGTAGCGGACCGCAAGGCCAGCTTTCTGAATGATGTGGTGGTCGATGAGAACCGCCGTGTCGCCTATATCTCCGACAGCGGCTCGCGGAGTGCGCCTGAAAACCAGGTGGGACTAATTATCGTCGATTTCGCTACCGGTACAGCCCGGCGCGTGCTCGATCGTCACCCTGCGCTGCAGATTGAACCAGGCGTTAACGTCGTCTCGCACGGGGTTGAAGTCTGGCCTGGTAAACCATTACTGATTGGTATCAATGGCATTGCGCTTTCACCCGATGCGGGCACGCTGTACTGGACGGTGACAACCGGCACGCGCGCCTATGCGGTACCGACTGCGATACTGAGGCAGCCTGCGTCAACCAATGCGCAAATTGCCGGGCAGATCCGCGATCTGGGTCGCGTGGGGGGCAACACCGACGGAATGGTGACAGATGTAAAAGGTAACCTCTACATTACCGATGTCACACGCAATGGTATCGTCAGATACGATCCTGAAACCCATTCCATGTCGCTAATTGCGGCAAGCGAAGAGGTGCGCTGGCCAGACACGCCGGCAATCCGTCCGAACGGGGAGATGGTATTTACCTCAAGTCGCCTCAATGACCACTTCGCGGGAGCCGTTAAACCGGGAGAAGAACGCTATGATTTGTGGCGATTGCGTCTCGATGCTTCAAAGGATTAGTCGCGCGTCACCTCAGTAATCAATATCGACAAGCCATTCATGTCATGACTTTTTTTAGCCATCTCACGGTATTTGGTTGGGGAGAGTCCATATTGATTCGAGAACGCTCTGCTGAACGTTGACGGCTCTTCGTAGCCTAACATTGTAAATATATCTGAAACAGAGAGCTGCGTATGTCTGAGCATATGCGCGGCTTTTTCAAGTTTCCGGCTTCGAATATAGAGACCGATACTTATGCCACACTCCTGGCGAAAGTTTCGTTGAATATAAGCCAATGAATAACCGGATTTTCGCGCCACATCCAGAACGGTAATAGGTCTATATAAATTCGAGTCAATCCAGTGAGTCAGGGACTTAATTACAGCTTCACGATCTTTTAAGAGAGTAAACTTTATACACATAAGTATCCACGAAATTTTATTTACAAGAAGGCCGCTGGCAACGTCATCCAATGACAATTGAAAATAATATTTCCTAAAAGAAAAATCACCCTAATAATAGGGTGAGAGAATGCTTACTGTATTTTAGTGAGATGTCTTTGCAACATTCTCATTTTGTTCAGGACCATACAGTTTCATAAACGCATTAACGGAGGCCTGCGCTTTCATGACAATTTCACTTTCGTCCGGCTGATCCTTTCGCGCTTTTAAAAGCAAGGGTTCAAGGATACCGGCCTGGAGAAGAGAGCGAAAATACTCAGCGGCCAGCACAGGGTCATCTTTTCTTAAGATATTTTGATTCATTAAATCGGTGAAAAGCGCCGATACGTTTGAACGCAGTTTTTGCATTCGCTCATAATATAATTCTCCGATTCCCGACCTTCCGGCTTCGGAAATCATTAATCTTTGCAAATCCACAATATCCGGTGAACAAATATAGCGTAAAAAGGCAACGGCAAATTGCTCGATGACCAACTGTGGTGATTTTCTGAAAAGGCGCACCTGCCCTGCAGTTTCAATAGTCATGCTCTTTATATACTGTTCAGTTTCTGAAGACATGCATTCTACAAATAGCTCTTCTTTCGAAGAAAAGTGACTGTAAATTGTCGATTTTGAGCCACCCACAATCGCGTTAATCTCTGAGATAGACGTGGCATCAAATCCCTTTTGTCGAAACAGTCCGGATGCGACTTCCAGAATCTGTTGCCGTTTAAGCGCTCTTTTATCCATATGTTTCCTCGTTAGTTTAGGTGTCTGACCGGGGCCAACACTTTTTGTTCTCTGATTTCGGAATCACGTCTGGTAGTAGGGTTCGTAATCGTACTGACGAGTACATTTTCATTTGACGACGCTCAGAAGTCAAGATATAAAGTGTACCGTACTGTACGGTACTGTATTTGGACTTCTCTATGAACAGCATGACGAGCGTACTGATGAAAGGTTTTCAGGAGACACTGCTGGGGTGTCGTATTTCCGGTTTAACCCGGTCCAGAATAGTGATGGGCTGTGTTGTCATTTCCGCCATCAGTATGAGCGGATGCGCCATGATCCCCGACCTTGGCACCCCACCGCCTATGAAGACGGTCACACAACTTAAAAGCGATCAAAGTTTCCCACATCAGAACGGCCAGTGGCCGAAAGATGACTGGTGGAAGAAATACGGTGACGAGCAGCTCAACGGGCTGATTGATGACGCGCTTAAAAATTCCCCTACGCTTAACATCGCCGAAGCTCGCGTGAAACAAGCGCAGGCGATGACGCAAAGTGCGAGCGGTTCGCTTTTCCCTGAGGTCACCGCAAACGCCAGCTTTATGCGGGACAAAATGAGTTACAACTATGTGACGCCTGAAAGCGCAACGCCTCAAAACTGGAACAGCTATGGTCGTACCACGCTGGATATGAGCTGGGAAATAGATTTTTGGGGTAAAAACCGCGCCGCGCTCGCGGCTGCAACGTCAGGTGAAATGGCGGCTGTAGCGGAAGAAGCGCAAACAAGGCTGGTGCTCTCTTCTTCTATTGTTACCGTTTACGCGGAGCTGGCGCATTTATACACCGTACGCGAAACGCTTAACGATACCCTCACTATACGAACCAGTACGCTCGCGTTGTTCCAGCAACGACATGATGCGGGGCTTGAAGATTTATCCAGCCTTCAACAGGTTGAGACGCGTCAACTCAACGCAAAAGCAAATCTGGTGGCAATAGAGGAAGCGATTGCGATCAAAAAACATGCCCTCGCTGCACTGATCGGTGATGGGCCCGACAGATCGCTGGCCATAACCGCGCCTAAGGCAACGCTTTTAGCGCATGAGGAACTTCCTCCCAATATTGCGCTGGATCTGATTGGTCGACGTCCTGATATTGTCGCGGCACGTTTACGCGCAGAGGCTGCAGCAGAGCAAATCAAACAGAAAAAAGCCGGTTTTTACCCCAGCGTTAATCTGGTTGCCTTTGCCGGGTTCCAGTCACTGGGTATTAACAACCTTACCCGGAGTGGCTCAGCAATTGGCAGTTTTGGTCCGGCCATATCGTTGCCAATATTTAATACGCAAAAGCTACAGGGTGATTTGAAATACGCCAGCGGTGAATATGATATTGCGGTGAACGTTTATAACGCCACGTTAACGAATGCACTTCGTGAAGTGAGCGATGCACTCACCAGCAGAGCCTCTCTGAAAGACGAGATGCTTTATTCTCAGGGTGCAGTCACGTCGGCAGAAAAAGCGTATTCGCTCACCAGACAAAGGTATGAAGGAAAGGTCGCTGATTATCTCGACGTTTTATCCTCGGAAGATGAGCTGGTTGCGGCCCGCAGAAAATTAGCCGATGTAAATTCCCGTGCCTTTACGATTGACGTCGCATTAGCGCGTGCATTGGGCGGCGGATATACCTCGAGCAAACAGTGATTTTTAACACCAGGTTAATTACTAAATAGTGGAAAGAAAGGAAATAAAATGAGTCATTCTGCAGCTATTGAAAATCAAAATATTGAATCATCCGATATCAAAAAGAAAAAAAGAAAACGTTTATTCTCTTATCTTGCATTAAGCATCGCGCTGGCTGGCGCAGGCTCGTTCGCATATTGGGAATTAGTGGGTTCTCGCTATGTTGAGACCGATAACGCCTATACCGATGTCGAGTCCGCTCAGCTCTCTTCCGCGATCACCGGTACGGTAAGTGCCATCCTCGTCACGGATTCTCAGGTGGTAAAAAAAGGCGATGTTCTGATCCAGCTGGATCCTACTGATGCAGAGTTAGCCCTTAATCAGGCGGAAGCAAACCTGAACCTGTCCATTCGGCGGGTAAATGGATATAAGGCCACCGACACAAAACTCGGCGCTGAAGTTGTGGCAAATGAAAAAGAGCAAAAACGTCTGCTGGCCCAGGTTGATGCCGCAAACGCTGACTTCCAGCGCGCGACGGTTGACCTCAAGCGACGCGAGGCGCTCATGCAGACAGGTGCGATTTCAGGCGACGAACTGACGCGTATTCAAAACGTTTATGCTTCCGCTCTGGCAAACCTGAATGCCGCTAAAGCCGCTGTGGCGCAAGCCGATGCAGCAAGACAGGCGGCAGTGGGTGCAAGACAGGCGAATGCCGTAATGATTGAGGATGCAAATACCGAGACCAACCCAGAAGTCGCTCTCGCCAGAGCAAAGCGCGATCAGGCCAGACTGGATCTGGAAAGAACCGTGATCCGTTCGCCAGTTGATGGCGTGGTTGCTCGTCGCCAGGTCGAGCTTGGGCAACGTGTCCAGCCTTCCACGCCGTTATTGTCCGTGGTGCCGGTACAGCAAATTCACGTCAATGCCAACTTCAAGGAAGTTCAGCTCCAGCATGTGAAAGTGGGGCAGAAAGTGGAACTGGTGAGCGATCTGTATGGCGACAACGTTCCTTTCCATGGAACGGTAGAAGGCTTTGATGGCGGCACCGGCGCAGCGTTTTCAGTTATTCCTGCGCAGAACGCAACGGGTAACTGGATTAAGGTTGTTCAGCGTTTGCCCGTGCGCATCAAACTCAATGCTGATGAGCTTGCAGCACATCCGTTGCGGGTTGGGCTGTCCATGAAAGCGACAGTTAATTTAAAAAGTGAATAACGGAAACCAGGCCATGTCTACATTCGTTATCGATAACCAGCCGCCTTCGCTGAAGGGCGGTATGTTATGGGTGGGTGCCCTGGTTCTTGCAATGGCAAACTTTTTAGCCGTACTCAATATGACCATTGCAAACGTCACTCAGCCCAACATGGCTGGCGCCCTGGGCGCAGGAACCAGCCAGGGAACCTGGATCATCACGGCCTATGCCGTGGCTGAAGCCATAACGGTGCCGCTATCAGGATGGTTAACCACCCGGTTCGGCGGCGTGCGCGTTTTCTGCATTTCCGTGTTCATGTTTGGCATTTTTTCTTTGCTTTGCGGCCTTTCCACTTCTCTGGGAATGCTGCTGATGATGAGGGTTTTTCAGGGCATGGCGGGAGGTCCCCTGATGGCCCTATCACAAACGTTGCTCCTGCGTATTTTCCCGAAAGAAAAATCCATGCAGGCGACGGGATTATGGGCAATGACGACATTGCTGGCGCCCGTTATAGGCCCGGTTCTCGGTGGCTGGATTTGCGATCATTACAGCTGGTCGTGGGTGTTTATCATCAACGTTCCGATGGCTATCGCTTTTTCAGTCATCGCGTGGTCAGTATTAAAAATCTTCGAAGATGAGCTGGTTAATAACGCTATTGATATCGTTGGGTTTGTTTTACTGGTTATCTGGGTTGGCGCACTGCAGATCATGCTGGATGAAGGGAAAGACCTTGACTGGTTTGCCTCAGAAGAAATTTGGGTTCTGGCGATTGTGGCCTGTATCGGCTTTTTAAGTTTCTGCATCTGGGAGCTGACCGCTGACCATCCGATTGTCGATATCAGCGTTTTTCGCCATCGTGGTTTTTCGGCCAGCATGTTTGTGCTCGCGCTTGCGTTTGGATGCTTTTTTGGTCTGAATGTTCTCACGCCGTTGTGGCTACAATATAACTTAGGGTATACAACAACATGGGCAGGGATTGTGGTTGCCTGGGGCGGCCTTCTGCAGGTGGTCTTCTCTCCGGTTGCCGCTAACCTTTCCAACAGAATCGATCCGCGCATTCTTATCTTCTTTGGCTGTGCCTGGCTCGGTCTCGATACCTTCTGGCGCTCCTATGCAACGACCGATATGGATTACTGGTCCATCTGTGTCCCTTTGTTATTCATGGGCGTTGGCATGCCGTTGTACTATGTCCCGATTACGGGGCTTGCAATGGGCTCTGTAGATGAAGCGGAAATGCCCTCGGCGGCCGGGTTAATGAACTTTGTTCGAACGTTATCAGGCGCGTTTGCCACATCGCTCGTGACAACGTCCTGGCAAGACCAGCGCTATATTGCGCATGACAGGCTGGCGTCCGTTGTCGATCCTACCGGCGATCTTTCACAGTACATCAACTCGGCACCTCAGCAAGGTGGGCAATTTGTGCGCGAGCTTTTTGACAAGATGGTTAACAGCCAAAGCATGATGCTTTCAACCAATAATCTGATGATGTCGATAGGCGTCATATTCTTTATCGCTGCTTTTGCTATTGCTTTAGCACCGAAACCCTCTCGCGTTGTTGATGCCGCATCTGTAGGACATTAATCGTTATTCAGCACAGGGATGTGAGCGTCAAATAAAAGAGAACATTTAATGGAAGAAATACCAGGACTTTCTGTACAGGAAAAGCGTTGCTTAATATCAGAAATATATTTTTCAATATATAAAAAAGTGGACGCTTCCCAGTGGAAGAAGCGTCCTAAATCAGGCAATTATTCAGACACAGATTGAAACCGTTAACTGACGATCTCAGCGATAATATCGCATACTCCCTTCTGTTCATTATTTACATTTTCTGCCATCGCCTACCTGTTTCGCCACTCTTTCTCGCTGGGTCACCGACTCGGTCACAACTTCCGACACGATGAGTAACCCGGCCTTTTTGACAGCGGAAAGGTTTAAACTTTTCGTGATATTCTTTCTTTACGCCCCTTAGTTCCTATACTCGAGCCATATTCGCCACTGTATTAACACCTGTCACGCGCAATACGTTGCGCATGACAGGTGAAGATATTTTTTTCTGGGAAAACGTCTATGTCGAAACTGGATTTGAGGTCCAAAAAAACCTGGGGCGCGCTGGCAGCGATCGCCGTTGTCGCCGGTACGCTGGCATCTGCTTTTGCATGGACGGCGGGCTGGCTTGGTTCACGCACGGTCAGCCAGGCACTGGTAGGGGAAACACCGAAACCCTTCCCACCGGGTTTTCGCCGCGCGCATGGAAAAGGCATCTGCTTTGCCGGCACCTTTACGCCAAACGGCTCGGCGGTTTCTATTTCTACCTCCCGCCTCTTCTCGCAGCAGGAAGTACCCGTGGTGGGTCGATTCTCTATTGGTACTGGCGATCCGCATGCCCCGGATAGTACGACCAAAACCCTGAGCATGGCGCTGCTGCTGAAGACAGATGACAAGCAACAATGGCGGATGGCGATGAACAACGAGCCTTTCTTCGCCACGCACAGCCCGGAAGGTTTTCTGGCCTTGCGAAAAGCCACGGCCGTTGATGCGGCCACCGGAAAACCGGATCCGCAGCGTCTGGCAGACTTTTTAAAAGCGTACCCGGAGGCGGAGAAATACCTTAAATGGGCGGCACAAAAACCCGCGCCCGGCAGCTTCGCAGGCGCGACGTTTTACAGCATTAACGCCTTTTACCTTGTGAACGCGCGGGGGGATCGCCAGGCCGTTCGCTGGATGATGCATCCGCACGAGCCTTTCCTGTCGATAAGCGATGAGCAACGACAGAAAGTCGATGACAACTTCCTGTTCGAAAACCTGCGTCAGCGCCTGGCGCAGAAGCCACTCTACTGGGATTACGTTTTGCAGCTCGCACAGTCTGGCGATCCGGTGGATGATCCTTCCCAGCCATGGCCGGACGATCGCAAAAAGGTGGTAGCCGGCACGCTGGAAGTGACGCGGGTCGAAGCACAATCCACAGGCGCGTGCCGCGACGTTAACTTTGATCCTTCTGTCGTTCCTGCAGGCGTTGCGGTGTCTGATGATCCCATCTTAAACGCCCGCTCCGCTGCCTACTCCCACTCTTTCAGCCGCCGTGAGCGGGAAATCGGCTACGGCAAAGCCACCGAAGCCGTGCAAAAGCAGGAGGTAAAATGAACTCAAATAAAGATATGCGAGCGCACGCGCCGCAGCATTTCAATACCCTGGCGCGAAGCCTGCACTGGCTGATGGCGGTGATGATCCTGTCCATGCTTTTCATCGGTGCCGCGATGATGACGTCGTTACATCACCGGATTTGGCTAATCGACCTCCACCGGCCGCTGGGGATCGCCATTTTACTGCTGGCACTGGTTCGTCTGGTCAACCGGCTCCTGAGCCGCACGCCCCCACTTCCTGCCGATTTGCCCGCCTCGCAGGTGCTTGCCGCAAAGGCATCACACTGGATGCTGTATGGGTTAATGCTGGCAATGCCGCTGCTGGGCTGGGCGCAGCTGTCGGCAGCGGGCCTGCCAATTGTCATGTTTGATGGCGTCAACCTGCCGGCGATTGTCCCGACCAGTCCAGCACTCTATGCCTGGTGCCACGACGCCCATAGCCTTCTGGCAAAGTTGCTTTTTGCCGTGGTGCTGGTCCATCTCTCCGCCGCACTCGTTCATGCGTGGATCTACCGGGACGCAGTGTTTGCCAGCATGGCGAAAGGAGGTAAGTCGGCGTCAGCCATCCGGGATGACGTGAAGTAAGGCAAGCGGTAGGGGACACGCACAATCAGAATGTTCGTGTCCTCGCTTATCATCATCCTGAAACAGCGCACACAACCGGGGCGCGTATTTCGTCGCCAGATTCGCGCGCCAAAAAGCCACGGACACCCCGCAATTATCGTGGAAGATAATATCTCTCAATTAAAGCGATTATTTTTTAAACAGAAGAGCATTTATGCCCGCAATTTTAGCTTTTATCAAAAAGTTAAGCGTCGCTCTAGTATCAAACACCCAGACACCCGCAACACCTAACTCATTGATTAAAATGACTTTACATCAATAAAAACGATAAAACCCCCTACTCCCCAACAAAATATATCAACTCGTGTGATATCTAAATTATAATTCTTATACTTCTGTTAAAAAGGTGGAGGTCAAAATGCGATTAACCCTACTGCTGTTATGCTGTCTGGTACAAAGTGTAACCTGGGCTGGCGACCTGCCAAAACCAGTTGGTAAACCCATTTTAACGATTTACGGTAATATAGAAAATACCAATGAAAATGGAAAAGCAGTGTTTGATCTCGCCAGTCTTGAAAAACTCGGAGTAGTGAGTTTCGAGACGACTTCCCCCTGGTATAACGGTCGTACGAAGTTTGAGGGTGTCCCAATGAGCAAGCTCATGGATTATGTGGGTGCAAAAGGTACGAACATTAATGTTATTGCGCTCAATGATTACTCAACCGTCATCCCTCTCAGCGACTTTAAAAAATACAACGCCATACTTGCCTTAAAGGTCAATGGCGAATATATGCGCATCCGCGATAAAGGCCCATCGTTCATTGTATACCCCTATGACAGTCTTCCTGAGTTGAATAATCAGATTTATTACTCACGATCAGCATGGCAGGTAAGCAAAATGAAGATTGAGTAGTCGTTCAGGAGAACATAATGAACAGGATACTGGTTGGTATCATTTTTTCTCTTTTTATCACGACAGGATATATTGCATACCTTGTTTATGATCGACAGCAGGAATTGCAAAAACTGACTCAATACACTGAGTCCTGGTCCGTGGCACAACTGGTATCAGAGTATTACCGTTTTGAATCATGGCTTGGTCTATACGCAACCGATACTGATGACGTTACGATAGACCAGGTCCGCATGCGCCTCGAAATTATGCTCAGTCAGGGCGATTTAATGAAGGGAGGCGATTTAGGTCGCTACATTGACAGCGATAAAACGCATCAGGAGCTCGCTTTACGCTTAGAAAAAATACTGGCCTATCTGGATAGTCATCTTGAAAAAATGAGCCACCCGGAGTTACAGGCATACCTGACAAATATGCATGAGCTCGATGCACCGCTCAGCCAGCTGTCTGCAACGGCATTAACAAAAGATATTAACACGGTTAATGAATCCAACAACAAAATACAAATTCTGTATTATATTTACTCCGCACTTTCTTTGCTTCTGGTGATTTTAAGCTTTATTCTTGGCTTCTTAATGATCTACCAGAATAAAAACATTCTGAAAGCACACATGCAGGTTAAAAGCCTGGCTGACGAACTTCAAATATCAAAAGAAAAACTGCAAATTCAGAACTCGAAGCTGGAATATGATGTTTATCATGACTCCCTCACCGGCATGAAAAACCGCCTTTTCTTCTGGGACGATCTCAACAAAATTAATCTTCAAGCAGATAAAAACCACGTCCCCGTCACGGTGATGTTATTTGATTTAGACCGCTTCAAAGAGGTCAACGATACCTATGGCCATGATACGGGAGATTTGCTGCTGAATCAGGTATCCCGACGGCTGACCTCGATGAGCAGCGCAACGGATACGTTTTACCGTTTAGGCGGCGATGAATTCGCCCTTCTCTCCAGCGGACTCACGGAAACCGCCGCCGTTTCGCGCGCCAAAGAAATCAGCGATCATATCAGCCAGCCCTATACGATTAATAACCAGCTGATAAAAATTGCCACCTGCGTGGGCATCGTTTTATCAGATAATGAACGACGCTCTGATTATCTTTACAAATTTGCCGACCTGGCCCTCTACGAAGCGAAAAAAGAAGGTTCGCAGCAGATCAAAGTCTTCCGGCAGTGGATGCTGCAAAGACTGCAGGAAAGCAGGACCCTTGAACATGATATGGCTCTGGCGATCGATCACAATGAATTCGTTGTGTATTACCAGCCTATTGTCGATGCATTCAGCAATGAAATTTACGGCTATGAAGCGCTTATTCGCTGGATACACCCGGTGAAAGGGATACTCGCGCCAGATTATTTTATTTCCGTCGCTGAAAAAACGGGGATGATCAATGAGATCGGCAAGTCGGTGCTTGAGATGGCCTGCCGGGAAGCGGTGTCCTGGGCGGTGCCGGCCAGGATCTCGGTGAATGTCTCACCCGTTCAGCTAGGCACTAAATCGTTTACCACGATGGTGCAGTCCATTCTGAAAGAGACGGGGCTACCGGCCAACCGACTTGAGTTAGAGGTAACAGAGTCTTCGCTCTTCAGTGACAGCAACATGCCGATCACTATTCTCAAAAAGCTCCGGGCACTGGGCGTAAAAATTTCCATCGATGATTTCGGAACGGGATATTCCTCGCTTTCACGACTGAGTGAACTTAATTTTGATAAAATTAAAATCGACAAATCCTTTGTGAACCCGATATCCACGCAGGATGATGCCCTAAATATCGTTAAGTTGATTACCGGCATGGCGAAGAGCCTCAATATGCGGGTCATTGCTGAAGGTGTTGAAACCGAAGCGCAGCTTGAACGTCTTCAGGCGCTTGGCTGCGATCTCGTGCAGGGATACCTGTTCGGAAAACCACAGGCTGAGATTGACAGGAAGATTAGATACGGTTGAAATGGTTGTGCGGTTGTTTCTGGCCCAAAATCATGTAGACGATTGATAATCAAAGGTTAAACAATGAAAAAAACAGCCCCGGCCTATACGCCTGTTGATTTATCTCGTTGGCCAAGGAAGGAGCATTTTGAAATCTTCCAGTCATTTGCTGAGTGCACAATTAACCAAACCGTTCTGATCGACATTACCGCGCTGCGAAAACATATCAAAGCGGTGGGTTGGAAGTTTTACCCCACGATCATTTTTCTCCTGTCTAACATCATGAACCGGCATCCGGAATTCCGTATGGCCATGAAAGATGATGAGCTCGTCGTCTGGAATGAAATTCATCCAAGCTATACGATTTTCCATCCCGAAACGGAGACGTTTTCGTCGCTATGGAGCCATTATGACGGCAATATTCATCACTTTCAGAACACGTATGCAGAAGATACGGCCCGCTATGGAAATAGCCTTTCTTACTGGCCGAAGGAAGAGTCCCGGGAAAATGTCTTTTTCGTGTCGTCGATTCCGTGGGTAACGTTTACGAACTTTAATATGAACATTGCGCACATGAAGAACTTCTTTTCGCCTATGTTCACGTTTGGAAAATACTACGAGCAGGATGGAAAAGTGCTGCTGCCGCTCGCGGTGCAGGTCCATCATTCGGTGTGCGATGGCTTCCATGTGGCAAGGATGTTTAATGAGTTGCAGGAGATGTGTGATGGTTTGTCGGGGCTGTCAGAGGAACCTGGCGCATGATGCCTAAGAAGTGTTGATGTTTTCCTTCTGTCAGGAGTGAGTGAGAAGCCTACCGGCCTTTCATCATTTTATGCGCTTTCCATGTGAGGCCAAGTGGAATCAGATACCAGACCGCAATAACGCCAATAATTGCAACAGGTAAGTAATATAACAGCAGCGAGGGCGTATAAAAGATGGGAAGGAAAATCAGCGGTGCAAGGATAAGCATCAGACAGATAATCCCTCCATAAAAACGCTTGCTCAGTTCATCTATTAATGTTGAAAGCGTTTCGCCAGTATTTTCATTACTACTCAATACCTCTTTCAGACGAGACAATTGCTTATTCGAAAAACCATTATCCAGTAGATCTTTTTCCGTTAGTTCACTGGTCATTTGCTCGCCTATCTTCATGGTAGTTATGTTCATGCAAGAATACCCTTAAGATGTGCTTTTTTAAACACTAGCCCAACTGAGGAATTACCAGAGATAGCAGACAGGATTGAGGATCAATAAGCACTATGAATCGCCACAGGTTTAACAGACGCCTCAGAGTCATGTTGGACTGACCCCATCCCGGTAGACGATCCTGCACGTACTCCAGGACGTTTGATACGTCGGACAATGAAAAATAGAGAATTACCGCGTGGAGTCCCAGAGTTTGATTATGTGTTCGTTCCGCTAAAATCAGACGTTGGGAAAGCATTTCCTGTTGTCTTCGACCTTATTGCACGTAAAATGACCAGACACATTTTGGGAAGGAGTCTTTAATGGATATTGCGCTGCTCAACAGGGGCTGGAACAGAACATGGTCAGATACCATGGTGAATCTGGAAGCCCGGAAACTCGTCGAAACAGCAAATCGGCTATCAGCATTCTATTTGCAAGATGGGATAACACGTATCAAGTTTGTTGGAGAGATAAAACAGGTTGTAGATAAAGAATTTGAAACAGCACGACGAGCTAAAACCGATGAAGAATGTATTGTATGCATCAAAAATCTTCGTGCTGAAACAGACAACCTGCTTGAACAAGAGCGTCTATTAAAAACCAAGTCCGCACAGCTTTACGCGAAGGTCGAGTTTGTTAAGGAAAATAATAAAATCGTCGGTTATGTTATATCCGCTGTAAATGTGGTGCTATCAGGCGTGGTTCTCTTTGGTGGCTTTATGATGTTATCCACTATGGGGCCGATTGGTATGCTGGCTGGGGCAGTCCTGATTGCCGATGGAATGAACGGATTAACGAAAGAAGTGCTCAACTTTGATCAGCCAGCAGGACATATACCCTCGCAAGGTATCATTGCTGACTCCGCGATGCATACGGCCCAGTTCATGGGATTTAATCCTAACACGGGCTTGGCTCTCTATAATGGTGTTACTCTTGGTGCCAGTGTGTACAGCATTGTTGGACTCGCTCGAAAAACTGGAGCCTGGAGATTATTCCGCTGGCTTCCACACGATTACTATCGCAAAGTCAGCACAATGAGCACTCCTAAGCTAACAATGAAGATTGTCGGTTATGGTGTTAAAGCAAAAGTGATTTTCGATCTATTGACAACCGAAAATGGAACCAGTTAATCCTTGATAGTTTTTCGGTAACGCCAGGATTTATAGGAAATTACCGGCGGCTGTGCAAAGGACATAATGGCAACCCCAAAGATCATCGCCAGCCCCCATGCAAATGCTCTATCAGGTGAGCTGAAGACGATAAGTAGCAGTAGGATTAAGGCACACACAGCCACCACTCCCGCTAAGGTAACAAATCGCCTAGCGAGGTCATTTATGGCCTCTCCAAGCGTTCCTCCATATTTTTCAATATTGCTTTTTATCTTCTGCAATTCGGGCTGCGTAAACCCTGAACGTAACAAAGCCTCATCAGTCACTTTCATATCGTCTCGTCCCTTATCTTCCAGAAGTGCTTTCCCAATCGCTGATTGTACAAGCAATCATACTGATGAACTTTACAGCAATCCACATGATGTTTGTGCAATGTATCAGATTTAAGACAATAGAAGCCATAAAGCCCCGTTAGTGGTACAAGCAACAAGCGGAGCGTAGCGACTTCATCAGGCCAACCTAGTTGGTTTCGCTTTGCGAAAGTCACCAGTGACCAAATCAGATTGTCAGAGAGATCACACCTTATCAGGGTGCTCGTGTACCTTTCGGAGCGTGAGCGAAGCGCTGGCAGAGCCGGATCTGTTGCTACCGGGGCATTACCACTATTCACCTGTTTACGCAGCCACAAGGCCGCACATCGGGCTTAAATGCGTGTGATCAATCTGTTTCGGGATGGTTTAGAGACGTTGGCAGCGTCATCAGCTTCGAGTTGATAGCGGTTCGTGGGGACTGTTCACGCTTTGTACCTGTTCGAGCTTTACAACTACAGGCCGCTACGTGCTAACATCCCTGAATAGCCACTGTTAACCATAGCGGCAACTGTTGGTCATAGAATCCCTTAAAAAAAGGTTGTATCTTGAGAACAAAAATCGTCTTAACTTATTGTTTTTAAAGGATTTTGTTGTGTGAGTGCCGATAATAGGAGTCGAACCTACGACCTTCGCATTACGAATGCGCTGCTCTACCAACTGAGCTATATCGGCCCTGAGAGGCCGGTTACGAATGTAACCACGGGGCAAAAGGTTAGATCTATCCGGGTGATGCGTCAATGCCCTTTTGAATCAAACGGCTACTTTTGCATCACCCGTGATTATTTACGCACGAATCGTATCGTCACCGAAGCCGATCCACTTGTACGTGGTCAGCGCTTCCAGCCCCATCGGACCGCGCGCGTGCAGTTTCTGCGTGCTAACCGCCACCTCAGCGCCGAGGCCGAACTGGCCGCCGTCGGTGAAGCGGGTGGAGGCATTAACGTACACCGCAGAGGAATCCACTTCGTTCACGAAGCGATCGGCATTGCGCAGCGTACGCGTCAGGATGGCGTCAGAATGCTGCGTCCCATGCTCACGGATGTGTGCAATGGCGTCGTCAAGGTCGGTAACGATTTTCACGTTCAGATCCAGTGACAGGAACTCGTCGTCGTACTGCTCCGCGTTGACGGGAACCACGTTAGCCGGGCCATCCTGAAGCAGCGCGAGCGCACTGGCGTCAGCATGCAGCGTCACGCTGCTCTCTGCCATCTGTTTGCTCAGAGCCGGCAGGAAGGTGTTCGCAATATCCTGATGCACCAGCAGCGTTTCAACGGTGTTACAGGTGCTTGGACGCTGGGTTTTCGCGTTAACGATAATCTTCAGCGCCGGTTCAATCTCAGCGCTGTCGTCGACCACGATGTGACACACGCCAATACCGCCGGTGATCACCGGAATCGTGGACTGCTCGCGGCACAGCTTGTGCAGGCCCGCGCCGCCGCGTGGGATCAGCATGTCGATGTATTTGTCCATGCGCAGCATTTCGTTGACCAGCGCGCGGTCCGGGCTCTCAATTGCCTGCACGGCACCAGCCGGTAATCCACACTCTTCCAGCGCCTGCTGAATGACTTTCACCGTCGCGGCATTGGTGCGCCAGGTCTCTTTCCCACCGCGCAGAATAGCGGCGTTGCCGGTTTTCAGGCACAGGGAGGCGACATCCACCGTCACGTTTGGACGGGCTTCATAAATAACGCCGATAACGCCGAGCGGCACGCGGCGGCGCTCTAGGCGTAAACCGCTGTCGAGCAGCCCGCCGTCGATTACCTGCCCTACCGGGTCGGCCAGATTGCAGACCTGACGAACATCGTCGGCAATGCCTTTCAGGCGGGCCGGGGTCAACGCCAGACGGTCGAGCATGGCTTCGCTCAGACCGTTTCGACGCGCCTCAAGTAAATCCTGCTCGTTGGCGAGCAAAATCTCCTGGGACTGTGATTCCAGATAATCAGCGATTTTTTCCAGCACGCGGTTTTTCTCGCGGCTGGAAAGGAGCGCCAGTTTATAAGAGGCGGCCTTCGCGGCGGCGCCCATTTGTTCCAGCATGTTCTGGCTCCTTAACGAATAATCATGTCATCGCGATGTACGGCAACCGGGCCATATTCATAGCCCAGAATGGCGTCGATCTGCTGTGAGTGGTGACCCGCGATGCGGCGCAGGGCATCGCTGTTATAACGGCTTACGCCGTGGGCGATGTCGCGGCCTTCGAGGTTACGGATACGGATCACTTCACCACGGGAGAAGTTGCCTGTCACGCTTTTAATTCCTTTAGGAAGTAATGAACTTCCTCGTTCCAGAATCGCGGCGGTTGCCCCTTCATCGACGACGAGTTCGCCCGCAGGCGGCGCGCCAAATATCCAGCGTTTACGGTTTTCCAGCGGGGATTCCTGAGCGTGGAAGCGGGTGCCGACCGAGATGCCTTCCATCACGTCACCAATCACGCCTGGGCGGCTGCCCGCCGCAATGATGGTGTCGATACCGGCGCGGCACGCCACGTCAGCGGCCTGCAGCTTGGTCCCCATGCCGCCCGTTCCGAGGCCGGACACGCTGTCACCGGCGATGGCGCGCAGCGCATCGTCGATACCGTGAACGTCGGTAATCAGCTCGGCATCCGGGTTAGAGCGCGGATCGGCAGTGAACAGCCCCTGCTGATCGGTCAGAAGCAGTAATTTATCGGCACCGGCCAGAATGGCGGCCAGCGCAGAGAGGTTATCGTTATCGCCTACTTTGATTTCAGCGGTAGCAACGGCATCGTTCTCGTTAATGACCGGAACGATATTGTTGTCCAGCAGCGCGCGCAGGGTATCGCGGGCGTTCAGGAAGCGCTCTCTGTCTTCCATATCCGCACGCGTCAGCAGCATCTGCCCGACGTGGATGCCATAGATAGAGAACAGCTGTTCCCAGAGTTGAATGAGTCGGCTTTGCCCCACGGCGGCCAGCAGCTGTTTGGAGGCTATCGTCGCGGGGAGTTCGGGGTAACCCAGGTGTTCACGCCCGGCGGCAATCGCCCCGGAGGTCACAATCACAATACGATGCCCTGCGGCATGTAACTGAGCGCACTGACGTACAAGCTCAACAATGTGGGCGCGATTTAGGCGGCGCGATCCGCCTGTTAAAACACTGGTACCGAGTTTTACCACCAGCGTCTGGCTGTCACTCATGATTCTCTGCCGTTCAACGATAAGGGAAAGTAATGTCGAACGAACGTTTTAGCAGGAGTCAGCCCCGTTGCCAACTGCCTTAGCACATCGCGAAACACTTTGTTGCGCGGGATCAGGAAGCGTAGCGGGAGAATTTGACACTTTTATTACCGAAATAATAAATCACAGTTTTTTAAAATTATTCTTAGTTTGTCATAAAAGTTTCATTCCAGAACGATAAAACCCTTCCTGTTTTTTCACGGGACTTAAGCATGAGCTTATCGTCCAGCGAATTTTTTAGCGCGTTTATAAGACAGGATCGAAAATGAAAAAGAGCACTCTGGCATTAATGGTTATGGGCGTAGTGGCTTCTGCATCCGTTCACGCAGCTGAAGTTTATAATAAAGATGGTAATAAGCTGGACGTGTACGGCAAAGTGAAAGCCATGCACTACATCAGCGATGATGCCACCAAAGATGGCGATCAGACTTACGTTCGTTTCGGTTTTAAAGGCGAAACCCAGATTAACGATCAGCTGACGGGCTATGGCCGTTGGGAATCTGAATTTGCGGGTAACAAAGCCGAGAGCGACTCCTCTCAGAAAACCCGTCTGGCGTTCGCGGGCCTGAAGCTGAAAAACTTTGGTTCTCTGGATTACGGTCGTAACCTGGGTGCCCTGTATGACGTTGAAGCATGGACCGACATGTTCCCTGAATTCGGCGGCGACTCTTCCGCGCAGACCGATAACTTCATGACTAAGCGTGCTACCGGTCTTGCTACCTATCGTAACACCGACTTCTTCGGCGCGGTTGACGGCCTGGACATGACCCTGCAGTACCAGGGCAAAAACGAAAACCGTGACGCCAAGAAACAGAACGGTGACGGTTTTGGTACCTCTCTGAGCTATGACTTCGGCGGCAGCGATTTCGCCGTCAGCGGCGCTTACACCAACTCTGACCGCACCAATGCGCAGAACCTGTTGGCGCGTGGCCAGGGCCAGAAAGCAGAAGCCTGGGCAACCGGTCTGAAATATGACGCGAACGATATTTATCTGGCAGCGATGTATTCAGAAACCCGCAATATGACGCCAATTTCTGGCGGATTTGCAAATAAAGCGCAAAACTTTGAAGTGGTCGCACAATATCAGTTCGACTTTGGTCTGCGCCCGTCCCTGGGTTATGTCCAGTCTAAAGGCAAAGATATCGAAGGTATTGGTGACGAAGATCTGGTGAAATACATTGACGTTGGCGCGACCTATTACTTCAACAAAAATATGTCCACCTTTGTTGATTATAAAATCAACCAGATTGACGACAAAAATAAACTGGGCGTGAGCAGCGATGACATCGTTGCCCTGGGTATGACCTACCAGTTCTGATGATGCGAAATAAAAAACCGGCCTGTGCCGGTTTTTTTTTTATTTCGGGGATTAATGCGGACTGGTGCCCTCACCCCGGCCCTCTCCCACGGGGAGAGGGAGAAAACCATCATTTTTTGTAGGCCGGGTAAGGCGAAGCCGCCACCCGGCGCTGTGACACCATCAGGCAGTCAGCTTCACCGCTTCGCTGGAAAAGTTATCTGCGGGCTCGAGCTTGAGATCCAGAGTCGCCAGCAGTGCGCGTGCCTTATCATGGAACTCTTTTAGCGTATATTCCAGGCGGTCAATCACTTCCTGATCTTTAATCGAGGTCGCCTGCCAGTTGCCGTCTTTATTAAACAGGCCAAACTGGTAGCTATACGTAAAGCGTTTTTCCTCTGCTTCCATTTCCATCCACCAGCCCCAGAATTCACGTTTTTCGGGTGCAGGCTTCACGTTGACGCATACAGCCAGGCAGTCGAAAAAAAAGCGATTCTCTTCACACTGCTCTTCTCGAATATACGGGCCGAGAGCCATAAACTTCTTAATCAGTCTACTTTTCGGGTGTCCACTCGGTAACGTCATTACGATCTCCTTTTGTGAAGCCACTGTTTTACCAAACCAGCAAAATTTAGCAATCTATTAACACAATCTCTGAGCGATCCAGCGCGTAATCTCTTTCAGCGCTTTATCGAAATTCTGATAGACCGGGCTGAACGGCACTTCTAGCAATTTGCCATCCGCAGATGACGACGTGATTAAGCGCGACTCTTCTTCCGGACTGAACGGATCGTTTTTCCAGAATCCCGACAGCATCGGCGTTGGGCAGCGACGTCCCAGCAACCCTTGCGTTTTTAACGAGTAGCGATTGAGCTCAACGCGCAGCGCTTCGTCTGATGCATCATGCATGCCAAGACGGCTGGCCAGCACATCAAGGTACATTTCAGGTACGCTCCCCTGGCGTGCAGGATCGCTGAGCAGGGCGTGAACGACCGGACCAAGGCAGGCGACGGCTTTCAGGCGAGAAGATTCAAGGTAAGCCAGACGCACCGCGACGTTTGCACCAAAGCGGAAGCCAAATGCCGCCACGCGGGTGTGGTCGACCCACGGAATGTTTTCCAGCGCTTTTAGCGCATGCTGGTGCAGCAGGCTGGAATCCTGAGTCAGTTTCCATTTGGAGGAGAAGCCGATTGAGGGCATATCCAGCGTCAGCATGGCGATCCCTTTTGGTGCGAAGTAACGCTCATACAGGCTGTAATAATCGATCTGCAACGAATCCAGCCCACCGCACATAAGGACGGTCGGGAACGGGCCTTCACCTTCAGGCATATGCAGGAACCCGGTAATGGATGACCCACCCGGAATGGTAAACTCGAGTTCGCGCATCTGGCCCGGCAGGCGTTGAGCCGCCTCTTCATAGGCGCGATTCGCCAGCGCCTGTGCCTGCTCGGCCAGCTCATCACCTTTCAGATGTGGATACGCGGCAATGGCGTAGAGATTGGCCGCATGCAGCCAGTGCTTGCCGCTGCGCGTGGCATCCTCTTCCTGGGTGGCTTTCTGCTGCCAGAGCATTGCCTGTTTAGACCACTCGTAGATCCAGTTTCCGCCGCGATAGCCCACTACCGTATCATAGAGTTCGCTGTCGGTACGCTCGGCTTCACTCATCACGATACGTGCCTGCACATCAAGGATTTCACGGGGGTCGATACCGCGCCAGACCCACATCAGGCGGTTAATCATACGATACCAGTGGGGCACGTTTTTACCGTCTAACGCGGACTGGACGGCAGGCTGTGTCCCCGGATTAAAGCGACGCACCAGCGTCGACGTTTCAGGGTGTTTGAAACGGGGTTTGAAAAGTGTCTCGGTGAGATTCGCCTGCGTCATTGCGTTGCCTCCATGAATACGTCATATGAAGACTATTGTAACGCGTGGCAGGCCAAAAAGAACAACGCCCGGCATTGCCGGGCGTGTAAAGTTACGTACTGGGATTAACGGCCTGAAATCGGCGGTACGAAGACCACGCCCATATCCCATGGCTGTTCAATCCAGGTATCCTGCGGGATATCAATCACGTAATCGTCAACCAGCGGGCGGCCCGCCGGTTTCGCGAAGATAGTGACGAAATGTGCTTTCGGATACATTTCGCGGATAGCGACCGCAGTACCGCCGGTATCTACCAGGTCATCAATCACGATGAAACCTTCACCGTCGCCTTCCGCGCGTTTCAGCACGGTCAGCTCACGCTGGTTGTCATGGTCATAGCTGGAGATGCAAACGGTATCGACATGACGAATACCCAGCTCACGTGCCAGCAGCGCCCCCGGTACCAGACCGCCACGGCTGACGGCAATAATGCCTTTCCACTGTTCGGAAGGCATCAGACGCGCAGCCAGTTTGCGTGCGTGAATCTGCAACATGTCCCAGGTGACGACGTATTTTTCGCTCATGTGAAGTGTCCCAGCCTGTTTTTATACGGCTTAAAAAGTGTTCGAGGGGGAAATAGGTTGCGCGAGATTATAGAGATCTGGCGCACTAAAAACCAGTGTTTAGCGCCCTCTGCCTGTGTTTTTACATGCTTTATGCTACCAGCCAGCAGAGAAAGTGGTATTCTCAGTTTCATCTCGCAAGCCTGACTTGTGGTAACTATTAACCTGCTAACCCTGTGACCTGCAACCCTGTTTGCAGCGCCTCGACAAGGAGACTTATCGTGTCTGAACTGTCTCAACTATCTCCGCAGCCGCTGTGGGATATTTTTGCCAAAATCTGCTCCATTCCACACCCTTCCTACCATGAAGAACAGCTTGCCGAACATATTATGGGCTGGGCGAAGGAAAAAGGTCTGCATGCGGAACGCGACCAGGTTGGCAACATTCTGATCCGCAAACCCGCCACCGCAGGCATGGAAAACCGCAAACCGGTTGTGCTGCAGGCGCACCTGGACATGGTGCCACAGAAGAACAACGACACCGTTCACGACTTCACCAAAGACCCAATCCAGCCGTACATCGACGGCGACTGGGTGAAAGCACGCGGCACCACCCTGGGCGCGGATAACGGCATCGGTATGGCCTCTGCGCTGGCGGTACTGGCTGACGACAGCGTTGAGCACGGTCCACTGGAAGTGCTGCTGACCATGACCGAAGAAGCGGGCATGGACGGCGCGTTCGGTCTGCAGGCGAACTGGCTGCAGGCGGATATCCTGATCAACACCGACTCTGAAGAAGAAGGTGAGATCTACATGGGCTGCGCGGGCGGGATTGATTTCATCTCTACCCTGCCGCTGTCACGCGAAGCGATTCCTGCCGGTTTCCAGACCTTCAAGATGACGCTGAAAGGTCTGAAAGGCGGCCACTCCGGCGGCGATATTCACCTGGGTCTGGGCAACGCCAACAAGCTGCTGGCGCGCTTCCTGGCAGGCCATGCGGCTGAGCTGGATCTGCGTCTGGTTGATTTCAACGGCGGTACCCTGCGCAACGCGATCCCACGCGAAGCCTTCGCCACAGTGGCAGTACCGGCGGCAAAAGCCGACGAGCTGAAAAAACTCTCCACCGTATATCTGGATATCCTGAAAAACGAACTGTCAGCGAAAGAGAAGAACCTGACCGTGGTGCTGGAATCCGTCTCCACGGATAAAGCCGCGCTGACCGCGAAGTCTCGTGACACCTTCGTTCAGCTGCTGAACGCGACGCCAAACGGCGTGATCCGCAACTCTGACGTGGCGAAAGGCGTGGTGGAAACCTCGCTGAATGTGGGCGTGGTGACCATGAGCGACGACAGCGCGGAGATCATCTGCCTGATCCGCTCCCTTATCGACAGCGGTAAAGAGTACGTGGTGAGCATGCTGGAATCGCTGGGTACGCTGGCGGGCGCGAAAACGTCTGCAAAAGGCAGCTACCCGGGCTGGCAGCCGGATGCAAGCTCTCCGGTGATGGCACTGGTGCGTGAAACCTACCAGCGTCTGTTCAACAGCACCCCGAACATTCAGGTGATCCACGCCGGTCTGGAATGTGGTCTGTTCAAGAAACCGTATCCGGACATGGACATGGTTTCTATCGGGCCAACCATTACCGGTCCACACTCGCCGGATGAGCAGGTTCATATCGAAAGCGTCGGTCACTACTGGACACTGCTGACTGAACTGCTGAAAGCGATCCCCGTTAAGTAATTCCCTCACCCCAGCCCTCTCCCACAGGGAGAGGGTGAACAACGCAGGCCCGGTAAGCGTAGCGCACCGGGCTTTTTTACAATCCTAATACCAGCTGTCGCTCTAACTGCGGATCCAGCAGCGTGACGTGCAATCCCACCAGCCTCACCCCTCGCCCGCCTCGTCTTTCTTCCCATGCCTTTTTTGCCGTCGCGATAAGATCGTCTTTATTCAGTCGCGGCCAGACGTGTTCCTGCGTGGTCTGCTGGAAGTCATTGAATTTTAATTTGATACCCTGACGGGCAATCAGCAGGTCCGGCTTCACCTTGCTTAAGCGTCGCTCCAGCTCCGGGTAAAGCTGTTCCGTGATAATGGTTTCGCATTCGGACCAGTCATGAATATCTTCAATGAGGGTGCGCTCAACGCCGACGGATTTCCGTAGCCGTTCACTGTTCACATCGCGATCGTCAATCCCCTGGCTGCGCTCCCACAGCACGCGGCCAAACTTCCCAAAGCGCTTCAGCAGCATGGCGAGGTCGCTTCGCTGCACGTCTTCACAGGTCCGTAGCCCCATGCTTTCCAGCTTTGCAGCGGAGACTTTCCCGACGCCGGGGATTTTACCGAGCGGTAGCGTTTTCAAAAACGCAGGCACCTCTTCCGGCGTGATGACGTACTGACCGTTGGGCTTATTTAAATCGGAGGCGATTTTGGCGAGGAATTTAACGGGCGCCACCCCCGCCGATGCCGTCAGATTCAGCTCGTTGAAAATCGTCTGGCGGATCTCCTGCGCCATCAGGGTGGCGGAGCCGTGGCAATGCACGCTGTCGGTCACATCGAGATAGGCTTCGTCCAGCGACAGCGGCTCTATCAGAGAGGTATAGCGGGAGAAGATTTCCCGAATATGAAGGGAAGCCTCTTTATAGGCGTCGAACCGCCCGGGCAGAAGCGTGAGATGAGGGCAAAGCTTTAAGGCCATCGCCGTCGGCATGGCGCTGCGCACGCCAAATTTGCGCGCAGGATAGTTGGCGGTGCTGATGACACCACGCTGAACGCGGCTGCCGCCAATGGCGATGGGAATATCCCGCAGCGCCGGGTTGTCACGCATCTCCACTGCGGCAAAAAAGCAGTCCATATCGACATGGATTATTTTGCGCATAGTAAGCCCTCACTCATCACTGGATAAGTATACAGTAAACAAATGAGGATTGAGAAGTGTACGTGTGAATCGTCGGGTGGTGGCTTCGCCTTACCCGACCTGGCAGATTAAATGATGCGCTGCTGCTCGCGGGCCATTCTTTTTTTCCGCGCATCGCACGGTTCCGGGCAGTCGCAGACCTTTTCCATCCCAATGGAGGAAATACCGCCGCAGCTGCCCTGAATGCTTTTCCGTTTAACTATCCAGCCTAACGACATGCCGAAGATGACAAGCACAAACACCACAAAGGTTGCCAGAAACGTCAGCATCATCAGCCTCCAAAATCATCGAGCATGATGTTCTCATCTTCAACGCCGAGATCTTTCAGCATCTTAATCACGGCGGCGTTCATCATCGGCGGACCACACATATAGAACTCGCAGTCCTCGGGTGCAGGGTGCTGTTTGAGGTAGTTTTCATACAGCACGTTGTGGATGAACCCCGTATAGCCCGTCCAGTTATCTTCCGGCTGCGGATCGGAGAGCGCCACATGGAAGGTAAAGTTCGGGTTTTCACGCGCCAGCTGTTCAAACTCGTCGTCATAGAACATTTCGCGCAGCGAACGCGCCCCGTACCAGAAGCTGATTTTACGCTTGCTGCCGAGCCGCTTGAGCTGGTCAAAAATGTGCGAGCGCATCGGGGCCATACCGGCACCGCCGCCGATAAAGACCATTTCCGTGTCGGTATCTTTCGCGAAGAACTCCCCGAACGGACCGGAGATGGTCACCTTATCTCCCGGCTTCAGAGACCAGATATATGACGACATCACGCCCGGCGGTGCATCCGGCACATTCGGTGGCGGCGTGGCGATACGCACGTTGAGCATAATAATGCCCTTCTCTTCCGGATAGTTAGCCATGGAGTAAGCGCGCAACGTCGGCTCTTTTACCTCGGATACAAAGCGGAAGAGATTGAATTTGTCCCAGTCGGCGCGGTACTCCTCAGGCACGTCGAAGTCCGCATACGCCACGGTATGCTCAGGACACTCAATCTGAATGTAACCCCCGGCGCGGAACGGAACATCTTCCCCTTCCGGTACCCGCAGCTTCAGCTCTTTAATAAAGGTGGCTTTGTTATCATTGGAGATAACCTCGCACTCCCATTTTTTAACGCCGAAGATCTCTTCCGGCAGCTCAATCTTCATGTTCTGGCGCACCGCGACCTGGCAGGCCAGACGGCAGCCCTCTTTTGCCTCACGCTTAGTGATATGCGCCAGCTCGGTGGGCAGAATATCGCCACCGCCCTCTTTTACCGTCACGCGGCACTGTCCGCAGGAGCCGCCGCCGCCGCAGGCTGAGGAGACAAAAATACCGTTACCGGAGAGCGTGTTGAGCAGTTTATCTCCCGCAGGCGTGCGGATCTGATTCTGCGGATCGTCGTTAATATCAATCACCACGTCGCCGGAATTCACCAGCTTCGCGCGCGCCGCCAGAATGAGTCCTGACAGCACCAGTACAATCAGCGTGAACATCACCACGCCAAGGATAATTTCCATCTGTTAGCCCTTATAGCTGCACACCGGAGAAGGACATAAAGCCCAGCGCCATCAGCCCGGTGGTGATAAAGGTGATCCCTAAGCCACGCAGACCCGCAGGCACGTTGGCATATTTCATTTTCTCGCGGATCCCCGCCATGGTGACTATCGCCAGCATCCAGCCGATGCCGGAACCAAAACCGTACACCACGGATTCACTGAAGTTGTAATCACGCTGAACCATAAACGAGACGCCGCCAAAGATGGCGCAGTTCACCGCGATCAGCGGCAGGAAGATCCCCAGCGCGTTGTACAGCGACGGGAAGTACTTATCGAGGATCATCTCAAGGATTTGCACCAGCGCCGCGATCACCCCGATAAAGGTGATGAAGTTCAGGAAGCTGAGATCAACCCCTTCCACCAGCGCGCCGTCCCGCAGCACGAAGTTGTACACCAGATTGTTAATCGGAACCGAAAGCCCCAACACAACCGTGACCGCCACCCCCAGCCCAAATGCCGTGGAGACCTTTTTAGACACGGCGAGGAACGTACACATGCCGAGGAAAAACGCGAGCGCCATGTTTTCAACAAACACCGCGCGCACAAACAAACTCAGGTAATGAGCCATCGTCGGTTACTCCTTTTCCTGCTGTTCTGGCTTCAGCGTACGAATCAGCCAGATCAGCAAACCGATAATGAAGAATGCGCTAGGGGCCAGCAGGAACAGGCCGTTTGGCAGATACCAGCCGCCGTTTTGCACCGTATCCAGCACCGTGATGCCAAACAGCTTGCCGCTGCCAATCAGCTCGCGCAGGAACCCCACGGTCAGCAGGATCGCGCCGTAGCCCAGGCCGTTGCCGATACCGTCCATAAAGCTCGCCAGCGGCGGCATTTTCATGGCGTAGGCTTCCGCACGCCCCATGACGATACAGTTGGTGATGATCAGCCCGACAAACACCGAGAGCTGTTTGGAGGTTTCATAGGCGAAGGCGCGCAGCAGCTGATCGACCACGATCACCAGCGAAGCGATGATCGCCATCTGCACGATGATCCTCACGCTGTTGGGAATGTGGTGGCGGATCATCGAGATAAACATGCTCGAAAACGCCGTGACCAGCGTGACGGCCAGCGTCATCACCACCGCCGTTTCCAGCTTGGTCGTTACCGCCAGGGCCGAACAGACGCCCAGCACCTGCAGCGTGATCGGGTTATTGGCGAGCAGTGGGCCAATGAGCACCTTTTTCACTTCTTTCAGTTCACCGGTATCAGCCATTGTTCAGCGCTCCTTCACGTACGTTTTTCAGGAAAGGACCAAAGCCCAGCTCGCCCATCCAGAAATCAAAACTGTGCTGCACCCCGTTTGAGGTGAGCGTGGCGCCGGAAAGCCCGTCGACCGCGTAGTCGTCACCGGGACGTGCCGCCCCTTTCATCACCTTCAGCGCAGGCAGACCGTTATCGTCGAGCACTTTCTTGCCGACAAACTGTGCCCGCCAGTTCGGATTTTCCACTTCGCCGCCCAGCCCCGGCGTTTCGCCCTGGTCATAATACGCAATGCCTTTAACGGTGCGGCCATCCGTATCAAGGGCCACAAAGGCATACATCATTGACCACAGGCCGTTGCCGTAGACAGGAAGCACCACTTCCTGAATGCGTTTTTGGGGGTCACGCACCAGGTAAATTTCGGCCAGGTTGCTGCGACGCTTAATCCCGGCCGGATCTTGCGATGCCTCGAGCGTCACGCTCATCTGCGGATCTTTCAGCGCCAGCGCCTGGTTGAAGGTTGCCGGGTCTTTATCCAGCAGTTCACCCGTTTTTAAATCCACCAGCCGCGCGGAAATACGTTCGGCAAAGACGGCCGAAACGTCGTCTGCGCTCATTCCTTCCTGCATCAGCCCGGCCACGGCCAGAATGTTGCGCTGTTTATCCAGCGCGCGTTGCTCCTGCTGCAGAGGTTTTAACCCGACGGCAGAACCGGCCACGACGATGGAACAGACCAGACAGAGCACCAGCACCACCAGCAGCGTTTTGCTGATGCTGTCGTTATTTTTTACCTCAGCCACGCGCCTTCCTCCGCTTGATGTTGGCCCGCACCACCAGGTAGTCGAACAGCGGCGCAAACAGGTTGGCAAACAGAATGGCCAGCATCATCCCTTCCGGATACGCCGGGTTGACCACGCGGATCAGGACACACATCGCGCCAATGAGCACGCCATAGCTCCATTTACCTTTGTCTGTAAACGAGGCCGAGACCGGGTCCGTCGCCATGAACATCATGCCGAACGCGAAGCCCCCCAACACCAGATGCCAGTACCACGGCATGGAGAACATCGGGTTGGTAGTAGAACCAATAACGTTGAACAGGGTGGCGGTCAGCACCATGCCGATCATCACGCCCGCCACAATCCGCCAGGAGGCCACACGTCCGAAAAGAATGATCGCCCCGCCAAGCAAAATCATCAGCGTCGAGACTTCACCGATGGAGCCCGGAATGTTGCCAATAAAGGCATCAAACCAGGTGACTGGCTGACCCGTCGCGTTGTTCACCAGCGTTTCGCCACCGTGGGCTGCCCACTGTGAAAGCGGCGTCGCGCCGGAAAAACCGTCTGCCGCCGTCCAGACCAGATCGCCTGAGATTTGCGCCGGATAGGCAAAGAAGAGGAACGCACGTCCCGCCAGCGCCGGGTTGAGGAAGTTCCGCCCGGTGCCGCCGAAGATCTCTTTGGCAATCACCACGCCGAAACTGATGCCCAGCGCCGCCTGCCAGAGCGGTAAGGTTGGCGGGACAATCAGGGCAAACAGAATCGAGGTCACGAAGAAGCCTTCGTTGATCTCGTGTTTACGGATGATGGCAAACAGCACTTCCCAGAAGCCGCCCACGATAAATACCGTGAGGTAAATCGGCAGGAAGAAAACCGCGCCCAGCGTCATCATACTGATCCAGCCCGCGTCTGCAGCGAAGCTCACCCCTAACGAATGGGCCAGACGGTAGTGCCAGTCAGACTGAAGCACCTGCGCCAGCTGCTGTGCATCGTACATGTGGTGCAGCGCCGGAATGGTCTGCAGACCGACGTTGTACATCCCCCAGAACATCGCCGGGAAGACCGCAAACCACACCAGGATCATCATCCGCTTAAGGTCGATGGCGTCGCGAACGTGCGCCGCGCCTTTCGTCACCAGCCCCGGCGTGTAGAAAATGGTCGCCGTTGCTTCATACAGCGGGTAGTACTTTTTGAGCTTCCCTTCGGTAAAGTGCGACTCAATTTTTTCAAAGAGGTGTTTTAAGCCCATCGGTTATCCTTCCTGCTCAATGCGGGTTAACACCTCGCGCAATACCGGTCCATATTCGTATTTTCCAGGACAGACATAGGTACAGAGCGCCAGATCTTCTTCGTCCAGCTCCAGACAGCCCAGCGCCTGCGCGCTGTCGGTATCACCGGCGAGCAGATCGCGCAGCAGCATGGTCGGCAGAATATCCAGCGGCATGACGCGCTCGTAGTTACCAATCGGGACCATGGCGCGCTCGCCACCGTGCGTACTGGTCGAGAAGCTAAACAGCTTATTACGCAGGAAATGGCCCAGCGTGGTGCGGGTGACGGAATATTTTTCCGCACCGGGCAGCACCCAGCCGAACAGCTCTTTCTCACGCCCTTCCTGCACAATGCTGACCTGAAGATGAAAACGTCCCAGATACGCGTGTGCATTGGCAGCATGGCGTCCGCTGAGGACCGAACCGGAAATCAGGCGGTTTTCCCCCTCTTTGGTTTCCCCCACCAGCAGTTCATTGATGTCTGCGCCCAGCAGCGTCTTCACCAGGCGCGGGTGTGCAGCCTGCGGTCCGCCGATGGCAACGATCCGTTCAGCGCAGAGTTCACCCGTAGTAAAAAGCTTACCGATGGCGATGACGTCCTGATAATTCAGATGCCAGACCCGTTTCGTCAGGCTTACCGGCTCAAGAAAGTGGATGTGCGTTCCGACCAGACCCGCCGGATGCGGGCCAGCAAACTCATTAAACGTGACCTGCCCCTGCGGATGCCCGCCAAGCTTGCCGCCGCCGGCCTGGCAAACGTGGACTTTCCCTGACGTGAGGCGGGTTAAAACGGTCAATCCGGCATCGAAGGCTTTGCGCTGTGCCAGGATAACCGGCTGCGGGTCCACGCTAAGCGGATTGGTGTCGATGGCCGTGACGAAAATCGCGGCCGGTTCCGTGCCCGGAACAGGGGATTTGCTGAAGGGACGCGTACGAAGCGCGGTCCATAAACCGGACGCCAGAAGCTGAGCCTGAACGGCGTCACGGCTCAGCGACGCGAGGTCTGCGGCATCGTAATGGGCGAATTCACGCTGTTCGTTGCCTTCAATGCGAATAACCACCGACTGCAGAACGCGTCGTTCGCCACGGTTAATCGCCACAACGGTGCCACTTGCGGGGGCCGTGAACACCACGCCGGGATTTTTTTTGTCCTCAAAGAGCGCCTGTCCTTTGATCACGCGATCGCCTTCCTGTACCAACATAGAAGGTCGCATTCCCAGGTAGTCGTCGCCCACAATGGCGACATGATGGATGCTTGCGCCTGTCGAAACGTGCTGCGCGGGCACGCCTGCAATCGGCAGATCAAGTCCTTTTTTTATTTTAAACATGTGGTTAGCAGGTTTCCATGAACAACAATCCAGTGGCCGCGAAGTGTAACATTTTCCCCTTCTCGCGGGCAGGGAATCCGCCGTCGCGCGCGCCAAATTGCGAGCTAATGCGCAAAGTTCCTGGAGCCATCGCGATTTTGATGGTTTATAAAGTAAAACTAATTTGTAAACTCACCGCCCGGCTCTTGCGAAAATCTATAGCGGTGCTAATGTGAGCGCTCCTAACAGAATAATCTGATTTCGGGTCTCTTTTGCCGTCCTGGCAAGTTGGTCATGGTTTTATCAAGGAACTAGTAGTATGCGTAAAATCGCATTGTTCATTGCGATGCTTCTGATTCCGTGCATGTCGTTTGCCGGACTGCTCAGCAGTAATAGCTCAACGACGCCGGTCAGCAAGGAATATAAACAGCAGTTAATGGGATCGCCGGTTTATATTCAAATCTTCAAGGAAGAACGCACTCTCGATCTGTTTGTGAAAATGGGCGAGACCTATCAGCTGCTTGATAGTTACAAAATTTGTAACTACTCCGGCGGGCTGGGGCCAAAACAGCGTCAGGGCGATTTCAAAAGTCCGGAAGGGTTCTACAACGTTCAGCGCAGCCAGCTCAAGCCTGACAGCCGCTTCTATAAAGCCATTAACATCGGCTTCCCGAATGCCTATGACCGTGCTCACGGTTATGAAGGTAAATACCTGATGATCCACGGTGCCTGCGTGTCTATCGGCTGTTATGCGATGACCGATTCCGGCATTGATGAGATATTCCAGTTCGTGACCGGCGCGCTGGTCTTTGGGCAGCCTAGCGTACAGGTCAGCATCTATCCGTTCCGCATGACGGACGCCAACATGGCGCGTCACAAGTACTCATACTACGCGGATTTCTGGAAACAGCTGAAGCCAGGTTACGACTACTTTGAGCAGACCCACAAGCCGCCGGTGGTCTCTATCGTAGATGGCCGTTACGTGGTCAGCAAACCGCTGAGCCACGAAGTCGTCCATCCACAGCTGGCGTCAAATTACACGGTCCCCGAGACAAAATAGCACCCACTCGCCTGGCATAATCTTTTGCCAGGTTTCGTTGCCCGTCAGCGGCTGCGTTGCAATGACTGTGACCACATCGTTCGGTGTGGTCTCCTTCTGAAAGTCTATCTCCACATCCTGATCCAGCAGCGTCGCCACGCCAAACGGCGCACGGCGGGTGATCCAGAACAAATTCGTCGAGCAGAACGCCATCACATAGCGGCCGTCAGAGAGCAGCATGTTGAACACGCCTTTTTCGCGCAGCTCTGTCGCCAGCGTCGCGATGTATTTGAACACGGCAGCCATGTTGCCGGGCGTGCGGGGATAGCGCTCCGTCAGCTTGTGCAGCAGCCAGCAGAAGGCTTTTTCGCTATCCGTTTCGCCGACCGGGCGGAAATTGCCCGTCTCCAGCGACTTATAGCCCGTGAGTTGCCCGTTGTGCGCGTAGGTCCAGTTACGGCCCCACAGCTCGCGGGTAAACGGATGGGTATTTTCCAGCGCCACTTCGCCACGGTTAGCCTGACGGATGTGGGCGATCACCGAGCGGGACTTGATGGGGTAGTCCTGCACCAGTTTGGCAATCGGTGAGTTAAAGCTGGGCTGTGGATCTTTGAACGTGCGACACCCTTTGCCTTCGTAGAAGGTGATGCCCCAGCCGTCTTTATGCGGCCCGGTTCCTCCACCGCGCTGAACCAGCCCGGTGAAACTAAAGCAGATATCGGTTGGCACATTGGCGCTCATCCCGAGCAGTTCGCACATACGTCACCTCCACAACAGCGGGGGCAAGAGTGCCCCCAGCGAAGTCTTACTTAACCATCTCTTTTTCGATCAGCTGGATCAGGATGTGGATCACTTTGATGTGAATTTCCTGAATACGGTCAGCATAACCGAAGTGCGGAACGCGAATTTCAACATCCGCAGTACCGTCCATCTTACCGCCATCTTTGCCGGTCAGGGTGATGACTTTCATCCCTTTTTCACGCGCGGCGGCGATCGCTTTGATCACGTTGCCGGAGTTGCCGGAGGTAGAAATCCCCAGCAGCACGTCGCCTTCACGGCCTACCGCTTCAACGTAGCGGGAGAAGATGTGATCGTAACCGAAGTCGTTGCCTACGCAGGAGATGTGGCTCACGTCGGAAATCGCAATCGCCGGGTAGCCCGGGCGGTTTTCGCGATAGCGTCCGGTCAGCTCTTCTGCAAAGTGCATCGCGTCGCAGTGGGAACCGCCGTTACCGCAGGAGAGCACTTTGCCACCGGCTTTGAAGCTGTCGGCCAGCAGGACCGCTGCGCGCTGAATAGCGTGAATATTGGCATCATCTTTCAGAAAGTTCGCCAGCGTTTCCGCCGCTTCGTTCAGTTCGTTACGAATAAGATCCTGGTACATGAGGATAATCCTTCAGTATTGATGAAATAACACAGTGGAGTGTACCGGATAGCGCGAAAAGCGAGAAGCTAAAGCCATGCGAATCGTCCGGCGTTTTGATTTTTTGTGCCGGCTAAAACACGAACAATGTGAACCAGGTTGTAATTATTTTGTAAACACATTGCTAAAGGAATTTACATCAACTACAACCATATCATCACAAGTGGTCAGACCTCCTACAAGCAAGGGAGCTTTTCTTTATGATGATTTTGAGCATTCTCGCAACCGTTGTTCTGCTCGGTGTGTTGTTCTATCACCGCGTAAGTTTATTCCTGAGCAGCCTGATTCTTCTGGCTTGGACGGCTGCGCTTGGCGTCGCAGGTCTCTGGAATATCTGGCTTTTAGTCCCTCTTGCCATCATTCTTCTGCCGTTTAACCTGGCGCCGATGCGTAAATCCATGATCTCTGCGCCGGTGTTCAAGGGCTTCCGCAAAGTGATGCCGCCAATGTCGCGTACCGAGAAAGAAGCGATTGATGCGGGCACTACCTGGTGGGAAGGCGACCTGTTCCAGGGCAATCCGGACTGGAAAAAGCTGCATAACTATCCGCAGCCGCGCCTGACCGCGGAAGAACAGGCGTTTATTGACGGCCCGGTAGAAGAAGCCTGCCGTATGGCAAACGACTTTGCCATCACCCACGAAATGGCCGATCTGCCGCCAGAGCTGTGGGCGTACCTGAAAGAGCATCGCTTCTTCGCGATGATCATCAAGAAAGAGTACGGCGGTCTGGAGTTCTCCGCTTACGCTCAGGCTCGCGTCCTGCAGAAGCTGGCGGGCGTTTCCGGGATCCTGGCGATTACCGTTGGCGTACCTAACTCCTTAGGGCCGGGCGAACTGCTGCAGCATTACGGTACGGAAGAGCAGAAAGATCACTACCTGCCGCGTCTGGCACGCGGTCAGGAAATCCCGTGCTTCGCGCTGACCAGCCCGGAAGCAGGCTCCGATGCGGGCGCGATCCCGGATACCGGCGTGGTCTGCATGGGCGAGTGGCAGGGCGAGCAGGTGCTGGGCATGCGCCTGACCTGGAACAAGCGTTATATCACCCTGGCGCCTATCGCCACCGTGCTGGGTCTGGCCTTTAAGCTCTCTGACCCGGAAAAACTGCTGGGCGGTGAAGAAGATCTGGGCATTACCTGTGCGCTGATCCCAACCTCTACCCCAGGCGTCGAGATTGGTCGTCGTCACTTCCCGCTGAACGTGCCGTTCCAGAACGGTCCGACCCGCGGTCAGGATATCTTTGTGCCGATTGACTACATCATCGGTGGCCCGAAAATGGCCGGTCAGGGCTGGCGTATGCTGGTGGAATGTCTGTCGGTGGGCCGCGGCATTACCCTGCCGTCGAACTCAACCGGCGGTCTGAAGTCGGTCGCGATGGGGATTGGTGCCTACGCTCACATCCGCCGTCAGTTCAAAATCTCCATCGGTAAGATGGAAGGTATCGAAGAGCCGCTGGCGCGTATCGCGGGCAACGCCTACGTGATGGATGCCGCTGCTTCTCTGATTACCTACGGCATTATGCTGGGCGAAAAACCAGCCGTACTGTCGGCCATTGTGAAGTACCACTGTACCCACCGCGCGCAGCAGTCAATCATTGACGCGATGGATATTGCAGGCGGTAAAGGCATTATGCTCGGCGAAGGCAACTTCCTGGCGCGCGGCTATCAGGGCGCACCGATTGCCATCACCGTGGAAGGCGCAAACATCCTGACCCGCAGCATGATGATCTTCGGTCAGGGCGCAATTCGCTGCCATCCTTACGTTCTGGAAGAGATGGCCGCCGCGCAGAACAACGACGTGGATGCCTTCGATAAGCTGCTGTTCAAACATATCGGTCACGTGGGCAGCAACAAGGTGCGCAGCTTCTGGCTGGGCCTGACGCGCGGCCTTACCAGCGCCACGCCGACCGGCGATGCGACCAAACGTTATTACCAGCATCTGAACCGTCTGAGCGCCAACCTGGCCCTGCTGTCTGACGTTTCCATGGCGGTGCTGGGCGGCAGCCTGAAGCGTCGCGAACGTATCTCTGCCCGTCTGGGCGATGTGCTGAGCCAGATCTTCCTGGCCTCTGCGGTCCTGAAACGTTACGACGATGAAGGCCGTCAGGAAGCGGATCTGCCGTTGGTGCACTGGGGCGTGCAGGATGCGATGTATCAGGCTGAACAGGCGATTGACGATCTGCTGGCGAACTTCCCGAACCGCTTTGTGGCAGGCGCCCTGCGCGTGGTGATCTTCCCGACCGGTCGTCACCACCTGGCGCCGTCCGACAAGCTGGACCACAAGGTGGCGAAGATCCTGCAGGTTCCGAGCGCAACCCGCTCCCGCATCGGTCGCGGTCAGTACCTGGCACCGACGCCGCATAACCCGGTGGGTCTGCTGGAAGAAGCGCTGCTGGACGTGATGGCTGCCGATCCGATTCACCAGAAGATCTGTAAACAGCTGGGCAAAAACCTGCCGTTTACCCGTCTGGACGAACTGGCAAAACAGGCGCTCGCCGGTGGCATTATCAATAAAGATGAAGCCGCTCTGCTGGTGAAAGCCGAAGAGAGCCGTCTGCGCAGTATTAACGTGGATGATTTCGAACCGGACGAACTGGCGACGCAGCCGGTAAAGCTCCCGGAGAAGCACCGTAAACCTGAAGCGGCGTAACGCGTTTCGCTTATACAAACCCCGCCGCGCGCGGGGTTTTTTATTGCCACATTTTCTCGTTATGTCGTGCTACAGTGTCAAAAAGTGGTCGTTTGAGGAGTCTGAATTGTGCCTGGTCTGAAGATTTCTATTTTGCAGCAACCTTTAGTGTGGATGGATGGCCCCGCCAACCTGCGCCACTTTGATCGTCAACTGGAAGACATTACCGGGCGTGATGTGATTGTCCTGCCGGAAATGTTCACCACCGGCTTCGCCATGGAAGCGGCACAGCAGTCAATGCCGCAGGATGAGGTGGTCGCCTGGATGCATGTCAAAGCGCAGCAGACTAATGCGCTGATCGCTGGCAGCGCCGCCCTGCAGACCGAACGCGGGCCGGTGAACCGCTTCCTGCTGGTGGAGCCGGAAGGAAAAGTGCATTTTTACGATAAACGCCACCTGTTCCGCATGGCGGATGAGCATCATCACTATGAAGCCGGTAACGAGCGCGTGGTGTTCGAGTGGCGAGGCTGGCGTATTCTGCCGCTGGTTTGCTACGACCTGCGTTTCCCGGTGTGGTCGCGTAACCGCAACGATTACGACCTGGCGCTGTATGTCGCCAACTGGCCTGCGCCGCGCTCCCTGCACTGGCAGTCGCTGCTGGTGGCGCGCGCGATTGAGAACCAGGCGTACGTGGTGGGCTGTAACCGCGTGGGAACGGACGGCAACGGACATCACTACCGCGGCGACAGTCGGGTGGTGAATCCGCAGGGCGAGATCATCGCCACCGCCGAGCCGCACCAGGCGACGCGCATTGATGCGGAGCTGTCGTTAACGGCGCTGAAAGAGTACCGGGAGAAGTTTCCGGCGTGGCAGGATGCGGATCCGTTTAGCATCGGCTGAAATTTTCCCCTCACCCAAAGGGTTGAGAGATCCCCATAAAATAATGCCAGCAAAGACGACTCCCTCTCCCTTGAGGGAGAGGGCTGGGGTGAGGGGGAACATACGACTGCGGAGGTTATTCCGTTCACTTTATGTTCCTCGCTACTCTGTAACGACACAACCTGTGAACGTGCCAGGGTGGCTCAGTCGCCACCACCCTGGCGACCCGGGCTCCCGGCGGTAAATCGCCGCTTCGCGGTGCCCTCGGCTTATTCCTTCCGGCTTGTCGGGGACGGGCGGAGGCAACGTCCATGTAAAGCCCGCCCTCTCGGCGCATCCCTGCGCCTCGCCCCGGCCTACAGGAAACGCCTCAGCGATTTACAGCCGGATCAGGGCATCGCTGTAAGTCATTAATTATCCTGAAACAATATTTATCGCTTCCGGCTAAAAAATTACCGGGGATCCCTCAGCCCAAAGGGAGAGGGAGGATAAAACATTAACTCACCAACGCCTGCCCGTCTTTGCGGCTTTCCGTCGCGGCCACGTAGTGCCCTTCCGGCAGGCGATAGATCACCTGTGCCCCGCCAAAGTTGTAATCCTGCAGCGGATCTTCCACCACGATCTGATGCCCGCGTTCGCGCAGCGCGGCAATCGTATTGCGATCGAACGTTGATTCAACGATCACCTCCCTGCCCTGCACCACGCGCCAGCGCGGGGCGTCGATTGCCGCCTGCGGGTTTTGCCCGTGCAGCATGATGCGCAGCGCCATCTGCATGTGCCCCTGCGCCTGCATCGGGCCGCCCATCACGCCGAAGGACATCAGCGGCTGGCCGTTGCCGTCCATCGCAAAGCCCGGAATGATGGTGTGGAACGGACGCTTGCTGCCCGCCAGCGCGTTCGGGTGATTAGGATCCAGCACAAACCCGCAGCCCCGGTTTTGCAGGCTGATCCCGGTATCCGGCACCACGATGCCTGAACCGAAGCCCATATAGTTGGACTGAATAAACGAGACCATCATCCCGCTGGCATCCGCGGTGCTGATGTAGACCGTGCCGCTCTGCGTCGGGGAACCGTAGACAAAATCAGATGCGCTGTCGTGGTTGATCAGCGCCGCGCGCGACTTCAGGTAATGGTCGCTCAGCAGCTCTTTCGCCGCGAACGCCATGTGCTCTTCGTCCGCCACGTAGCGGTCGAGATCCGCCAGCGCCAGCTTCATCGCCTCAATGGAGAGATGCAGAGACTGCACGGAATCTGGATGATGCTTCTCAATGCCGCACTGCTCAAGAATGCCGAGCGCAATCAGCGTGGCGATCCCCTGACCGTTAGGCGGCAGCTCCTGCACCGAACCGCCCGCGAAGTCGCGCGACAGCAGCTCGACCCAGTCCACGCGGTGGTTGGCCAGATCTTCAGCCGTCAGGTGCGCGCCATGTTCTTTGGCGAAGGCAGCAATTTTCTGCGCCAGCTCGCCGCGGTAAAAGGCTTCGCCGTTGGTGCGGGCGATCAGCTCCAGCGAGTTCGCCTGCGCCGGGTTGCGGAAGATCTCCCCCACGCGCGGGGCGCGGCCTTCCGGCGCGAAGCAGGCGCTGAAGCCCGGCTGATCTTTCAGCTTGCTATAACCGCGCTGCCAGAGATGCCCAATCAGCGGCGAGACCGGGAAACCGTTGCGCGCATAGTCAATGGCGGGCTGCGCCAGGGTGGTAAACGGCAGCGTGCCGAAGCGTTCCGCCAGCGCGACCCAGCCGGATACCGCCCCCGGCACGGTCACCGCGTCCCAGCCGATTTCCGGCACCGTGGTTTTACCGGCAAACAGATCCGCATGCCAGCTCGCAGGCGAACGACCGGACGCGTTCAGGCCGTGCAGCTTTTCGCCGTCCCAGACGATGGCAAAGGCATCGCTGCCAATCCCGTTGCCGGTCGGCTCGACCACCGTCAGCGCCATCGCGGTGGCAATGGCCGCATCCACGGCATTCCCGCCCAGCTGCAGCATCTTCATGCCCGCCTGCGCCGCCAGCGGCTGAGACGTCGCAACGGCGTTATGGCCCAGCATCGGCGGGCGGCGTGAATCGTAACCGGACGTAAAATCAAGCGCTTTGGTCATCATGACTCCTTAGTCATGGCGCGGATCGAGCGCATCGCGCAGCCCGTCGCCGAGTAAATTAAAGCCCTGCACGGCAAGAAAAATCGCCACGCCGGGGAAAATGGACATCCACGGGGCCTGCTCAAGAAACCCTTTCGCGGTGTTAAGCATGGACCCCCAGGACGGATTGGGCGGCTGCTGCCCCAGCCCCAAAAACGACAGGCTGGCTTCAGCGATAATCGCCGAGGCAATGGCCAGCGTGGCCTGCACCAGGATCGGCGACATCACGTTGGGCAGGACGTATTTAATGATGATCCAGCGATCCGGCAGGCCAATCGCCCGCGCGCCGTCGATATACTCTTCGTTGCGAATGGCGATTACCTGGCCGCGCGTCAGGCGGGCGAAGATCGGCATCGCCGAAAGGCCGATGGCGATCATCGCGTTGGTCAGGCTTGGGCTCAAAAATGCCCCCAGCGCGATCGCCATGATCAGGAACGGACAGGCCAGCAGCGCCTCGATAAAGCGCGAGATCACGCCGTCCCACATCTTCTGGAAGTAGCCCGCCACCAGCCCCAGCGGCACGCCGATAACCACCGCAATCACCACCGACATACAGCCCGCCATCAGCGAGGTGCGAGCCCCCCAGATAATGCGGGATAAGATGTCGCGCCCCAGCTCGTCGGTGCCGAACCAGTACATCGCCGACGGCGCTTTGCGCACCGCCAGGAAGTTGGCTTTCACCGGATCGAACGGGGCGATCCACGGCGCCAGCAGCGCCACCAGCACAAAGAACCCCACCGCCACCGCGCCAATGACCGCGCTTTTATTGCCGAGGAATTTCTTCAGTACCCGGTTCTGCGCGCGCGGCAGCGCGGGCGTAACGGTTTGCGTCGTCAGTTCCGCCATGGTTAACCTCGCATTTTCGGGTTGATAAGGACGTAGAGCACGTCGGCCAGCAGGTTGAGCATCAGGAAGCCGATTGCCACGATCAGCACCACGCCCTGCACCACCGCGTAGTCACGGTTAAATACCGAGTCGACGATCATCTTGCCGAAGCCCGGAATGGTGAAAACCTGTTCGGTCAGCACCGCGCCGCCCAGCAGCTCGCCAAACAGCAGCGTGGTGAGGGTAATCACCGGCACCAGCGCGTTGCGAAACGCGTGCTTTAAGATCACCGCCTTCGGCAGCAGCCCCTTAGCGCGCGCGGTGCGGATGTAATCCGCCTTTAGCACCGCAATCATCGAGGCGCGGGTGTGGCGCATCAGCGTTGCCGCGAGGCCCGTTCCGAGAACGGACGCGGGCAGCAGCAGCGTACGCAGGTTCTGGATCGGATCTTCACTGAACGGCACGTAGCCGGAGGCGGGTAGCCACTGCAGGTTCACCGAAAAAACCAGAATCAGCAGGATCCCCAGCCAGAAGTGCGGGATCGAGATCCCCGAGATCGCCACTAAGTTCGCCCCGTGATCGACCCAGCTGTTTTTGTTCACCGCCGCGAGGATCCCCATGCTGATGCCAAACACCAGCGCGATAATCATCGCCAGCAGCGACAGCTCCAGCGTGACCGGCAGCTTGCTGGCAATCAGCTGCGTCACCGGCTCGTGCGTGCGTAAGGAGACGCCCAGATCACCCTGCAGCGCCCGCGTCAGCCAGTGGAAATACTGCACGGGGATCGGCGCATCGAGGTTCAGCTCCGCACGCAGCTGAGCGATGACCGCCGGATCGCGCTCCTCGCCGGCCATGGCGATCAGCGGGTCGCCGGGCAGCAGCTTTTGCAGCCCGAACACCATCATGCTCACCAGCAATAGCGTCGGGACGGCCAGCAGCAGACGTTTGCAAATCAGTTCCAGCATGGGCTCTCCTCAGGACGGTTATTTCGCCAGCGTCAAACCCGCCAGACGCACGATGCCGTCCGGGTAAGGCTTAAAGCCCTGCACGCTTTTATTCAGGCCAAAAATGCGCGGCTCGAAGTAGAGGTAGGCAATAGGCATGTCGGTTTGCAGCTGCTTCACCACCTTGTCGTACAGCGGCTGGCGCGCGGCCTGGTCGGTGCTCTGGCGTGCCTGGGTCAGCCATTCGTCAACCTGCGCGTTGCTGTAGCGGCCGTCGTTCAGGGTGCCTTTACTGTTGATAAAGCCGTAGATACTGCCGTCCGGATCCGGGCGTCCCGACCAGCCGGAGAAGCTCAGCTGATAGTCTCCGCTCTGCTGGCGATCCAGCAGCGTGGCAAATTCGGTCATCTGCAGGTTCAGGGTGAAGCCCGCCTCGGCCACCATCGCCTGCAGCACCTGTCCCACCTGCTGCGAGGTAGGGTTGTTCGGCACCAGCAGGTTGACGGTCAGCGGCGTGGTCACACCGGCGGCTTTCAGCAGCGCTTTGGCTTTGTCGACGTCACGCGGCGGGACCGGCAGGTTGACGTGATACGGGCTGACCGGTGAAAACGCCTGGTTGGCCGGGGTGTAGAGCCCTTCAAAGACCACCTGGTTTAGCGCATCGCGGTCGATAGCCTGCGAGAAGGCCTCGCGCACGCGGGCATCCTTAAACGGATCGTTCGCCGGCACCTTGCCGTTGTTGATGTTAAAGGTGATGCCCTGATAGCCCAGGCCCGTTACCTTCGCCAGCGCCAGCTTGCTGTCAGCCTCGACGGTTTTCACATCGCTGGCGGCGATGCCTTCGGTCAGGTCGAGATCGCCCGCACGCAGGTTCGCCAGACGCACGGAGGCATCCGGGATCGGCAAATAGATGATTTTGTCGAAGTGGTAGGCGTCTCTGTTCCAGTAGTTGTCGAAGCGGGTCAGGACGATGCGGTCCTGGGACACGCGGCTGTCGAATTTATACGGGCCGGAGCAGACCGGATGGGCGGCAAAGTCAGGCTTTTTCGCCGCCTCGGGGGCCATCATCGCGCCCGCGCGGTCGGTGAGCTGCATCAGCAGCGCGGCATCGGGGGTCTTCAGGTGCAGCGCAATCTGCATCGGGCCGGTGACCTCGACCGATTCAACGGAGGAGATCTCGCTCTTACGCAGGGAGCCTTTCAGGGTAAGGGCGCGGTCGAGGTTGTATTTTGCCGCGGCTGCATCGAATTTCTCACCGTCGTGGAAGGTGACGCCTTCGCGCAGATTGAGCGTTAGGGTTTTACCGTCCTCACTCCACGCCCAGTCTTTAGCCAGACCGGGAACAACCTTCAGATTTTCATCCACGTCCACCAGCCTGTCGCACAGGGAGGCAAACACGAAGCGGCCATAGTAGGTGCGCGCCAGGTGCGGGTCGAGCATGTCCGGGTCAGCGCCCAAGCCGATTCGCAGCACGCTTTCAGAATGGGCGGGCAGCGCCGCGCCAAGCAACATAACACTTCCCAGTACGGTCAAAAGAGAATTACGCATTGTCATTATCATGAGTTCCTTGGAGGAAGGGGCGAGTGAGTGGCCGCGTGTTCAAACAGCGCGCGGCGGCGCAGAAAAGCGGCGGATGGCGGTGCAATCTGGATAACGCTGCGATCGCGGTTGATCTCCTGCCAGCGGTGGCAGGCAACCTGACGCCCGCCGTCGAGCACCTGATTGATCGGCTCGACCTGACGGCATTCGTCGGTGACGTACGGGCAGCGGGTGTGGAAACGACAGCCGGACGGCGGGCTGGCTGGGTTGGGCAGATCCCCCTGCAGCAGCGGCGCATCTCGCTCAATGCCCGGCTGCATCTGCGGCGCCGAGGCGATCAGCGCCTGGGTATAGGGATGCAGCGGCGCGTCAAAAATCTCATCCACGGTGGCAAGCTCGACGATTTGCCCAAGATACATGACCGCCACGCGGTCGCTCATATGGCGGATCACCGCCAGGCCGTGGGCGACAATCACCATCGTCAGCCCCAGCTGGTGCTTCAGGCTTTCCAGCAGGTTGACCACCTGCGCCTGAACGGAGACGTCCAGCGCGGATACCGGCTCATCACCCAGCAGCAGCTTCGGTCCCGAGGCCAGCGCGCGCGCAATGCCGATACGCTGGCGCTGCCCGCCGGAAAACTCGTGCGGATATCGGCCGGCCCAGGCGGCGGGCAGGCCTACAGTCTTGAGCAACTCGGCAACGCGGTACTGGCGATCCGCTTTTTTCATGTTCTGATGCAGCCACAGCGGCTCGCCGACGATCTGCTCCACCGTCATGCGCGGGTTGAGCGAGGCGAAGGGATCCTGAAAGATGATCTGCAGCTCGCGCCGGAGCTGATTGAGGCGCGCCCCCGAGGCATGCGTGATCTCTTCCCCCTGGTAAAACACGCGCCCTTCGCTGGCGGCCAGCAGGCGCAGCAGCAGACGGCCAAGCGTGGATTTTCCGGAACCGGACTCGCCGACGATCGCCAGCGTTTCGCCCGGCATCACAGCAAGCGAAACGCGATCGACCGCCGTGACAAACCGTGCCGGAGTAAAGAGCTTTTTGGGGCCGGGGAAAAGCTTGCTGAGGTCACGGGCTTCAAGAATGGGCGTGGTCATGCGATTTCTCCCAGGGCAATGTGCTGTTCGAGCGGCACGCGGAAGCAGGCGACCTGATGGCCCGCGCCGAGCGTGGTGAGCTGCGGTTTTTCAGCGTGGCAGCGGGTCTGCGCAAACGGGCAGCGCGTCGCGAAACGACAGCCTTTCGGCATGGATTCCGGGAGCGGGACCGCGCCGGGAATGGTGGAGAGCTGGCCCTTGCGTGCCCCCAGCGAGGGGATCGAGCCCATCAGGCCGATGGTGTACGGGTGCTGCGGGTCGGCAAAGATGGCCTCCACGCTCCCCTGCTCCACCACCTGCCCGGCATACATCACCGCTACCTGCTGGGCGACTTCTGCCACCACGCCTAAATCGTGGGTGATCATCAGCACTGCCGTGCCGGTTTCCTCTTTTAAGGCGTTGAGCAAGGCAAGGATTTGCGCCTGGATGGTGACGTCGAGCGCGGTGGTGGGCTCGTCAGCAATCAGCAGTTTGGGACGGTTAATCAGCGCCATCGCAATCATCACGCGCTGGCGCATGCCGCCGGAAAGCTGGTGGGGATACGCTTTCAGGCGCATCTCAGCCGCCGGGATCTGCACCTTCTCGAGGATCTGCAGCGCGGCCTTCATCGCCCCTGCACGCGAGACGTTCTGGTGTCGCATAACCGCTTCGCTAAGCTGATCGCCCAGCGTAAACGCCGGATTGAGCGAGGTCATCGGCTCCTGAAAAATCATCGCCAGCTCGCTGCCGCGCAGATCGGCATATTCCCGCGGTGAGAGCTTTAGCAGGTCGTGGCGGCGAAACTGCATCTCCCCGCTGACGATCCGCGCGCTGGCAGGCAGTAACCCCATCAGCGCCAGTGAGGTGATACTTTTCCCGCAGCCGGACTCCCCCACCAGCGCGAGCGTTTCGCCCGCCCTGACGGTCAGAGAAATACCATCAAGCACGCTAACCGGCGAGCCAGCAAACGTAACGTTGAGGTTTTGCACTCGCAATACAGGCGTGGCGTCCTTAAAGGGTATTGTCGTCATGGCGTGAAGTCGTCCTCGAGGTGGATCGCCTGAATCAGGGCGGTTTGCAGGCTGAGCAGGTGTTCGCGCATGGCGGCCGCGGCTTCATTAGGCTGGCGATGGATAATCGCAGCCATGATCTTATGGTGGTGGTCGTTATAGCTGTCGACACGTTCGGGGGTGCGAGCCAGCTCGCGCAGATGCTGCCAGCCCGGTTCACGCCGCACGGCATCAATGGCATCAAACAGGCCGAGCATCAGGCGGTTGCCCGCCGCCTCGGCAATCGCACGGTGAAAGGCGCTATCCCACAGTTCGTTGAGATCGCGGTCATCCGGGCTGACCTTATCGATGCGTTCCAGCATGCGCTGCATGAGCGCGAGGTTTTCCCTGGTGGCACGCAGTGCCGCAAGCCGGGCTAAGCCGGGTTCGAGCTGTAGACGAGCTTCCATCACTTCCAGAAGGTTGGTCTGCTGAACCAATCCCTGAAGGGCCAGCGGTTCAACAGGTGCCGCCGGACCAATAAAGGTCCCTTTGCCCTGCTTACGCCAGATGCGCCCCTCTTCTTCCAGCACGTCCAGCGCACGACGCACTTCACGTCGCCCTACGCCGAGAGTGTCCGACAGCTCACGTTCCGTGGGCAGCGGTATGCCTGGTGTTGACTCATGCTGGTTGATTAGCCCGCGCAGCTGCTCAAGCGCGGTGCTGGAATTGGCCAGAAACCGTGACGGTTTTTCCATATTGGTTCGCTCGCTTTCATCATAATTTTATTTTTATTAACGATAAGTTATTGATATGAAATGAAGCTTATCGTGCTAATGATTAAGCAATAACCAAACCAATACGCAATTGGTTCGGTGTTTTTTTGGAAAGCGGGAGATAACCAAATGATTCTGCGTGAATTATTTTTACACTAAGACACATTCTGACTGAGGTCTGAAAGGAGGTTCGGTGGTTAATTGCACAATATCAGTGCAGATAACGCACTATATTTGTGCAATTGTTAATTAATTGCACCATAGATATTAACTTTTTGTTAACGATAGTTGAGGGGATGAGATTACAGAATGCTGAAACGACGAAGGCCTGAATCATTTCTGATTCAGGCCTTCTGAATAGTGGCGGAACGGACGGGACTCGAACCCGCGACCCCCTGCGTGACAGGCAGGTATTCTAACCGACTGAACTACCGCTCCACTGTTCCCGTTTGGGGAACGAGGCGCATATTACGGTGCGCCTCCGATCTCGTCAACGCTTTTTCTCGCGTTTTGAATCGTTTGCTGCAAAAATCGCCCAAACGATGATTTTACAGGCATTCCGGCGTTTTTTCAGGCGCGCCACATACAGCTACCGCCCTTCTTCTGGACCAGATCAAGCCGGGATTCGTGGTTATGAAGCTCTTCATCACTGGCTAAAACAACCCGCAACCGGCTTGCCTGACGGACAACACGCTGAATGCCCGCTTCGCCTTGCGTCTGCTGGGATTCATTTTCCATACTGAACTTCATTGAGGTCTGCCCGCCGGTCATCGTCAGATAGACATCCGCCAGGATCTGGGCATCAAGCAACGCCCCGTGGAGCGTTCGTTTGGTATTGTCTATCTCGTAGCGCGAGCAGAGCGCATCCAGGCTGTTACGCTTGCCGGGAAACATCTTCCTTGCCAGCGCCAGGCTGTCCGTCACCTTACAGAAGGTGTTCGTCTTCGGGATATCACGATTAAGCTTGCTGAATTCATAATCCATAAAGCCGATATCGAACGAGGCGTTATGGATGACAAGCTCGGCACCCTTGATATATTCCAGGAACTCGTCAGCGACATCCGCAAACGTCGGCTTATCCAGCAAGAACTCATCGGCAATCCCGTGAACGCCGAACGCTTCCGGATCCACCAGCCGATCGGGTTTGAGGTAGACGTGGAAGTTGTTCCCCGTAAGACGACGGTTCACCACTTCAACGGCGCCGATCTCGATGATCTTATGCCCTTCGTAGTGCGCGCCGATCTGGTTCATACCGGTGGTTTCGGTATCGAGGACAATCTGGCGAGTAATTGCAGTGCTCATAGCGGTCATTTATGTCAGACTTATCGTTTTACTGAACGTTTCGAATACAGGAAGTCTACCAGAGATGCGTAAACAGGTAGAAATTTTCACCGATGGATCTTGTCTCGGTAACCCAGGACCCGGCGGTTACGGCGCGATTATGCGCTATCGCCAGCACGAAAAAACTTTTAGCGAAGGCTATTTTCTGACCACCAACAACCGGATGGAGTTGATGGCGGCCATCGTGGCGCTGGAGGCATTAAAAGAACATTGTGACGTGGTGTTAAGCACCGACAGTCAGTACGTGCGCCAGGGGATTACCCAGTGGATCCACAACTGGAAAAAACGCGGCTGGAAAACCGCCGATAAGAAACCGGTCAAGAACGTCGATCTCTGGAAACGTCTTGATGCTGCGCTGGGCCAGCACCAGATTAAGTGGGAGTGGGTTAAAGGCCACGCAGGCCACCCGGAAAACGAACGCTGCGACGAACTGGCGCGTGCTGCGGCATCCAATCCCGCTCATGAAGATGCGGGCTATCAGCCCGACGTTTAATCGGTTTTTTTGTACTGCCGCGTGGCACCGACGGTCTGGCGGATGGGCGTTTTCGACTTGCTCTGCTTCATGGGGTTAAGCGTAAGGGGAATGGTTCGCTTACGCGCGACGATAAACTGCAAACAGCCCAACGCGGGGAGGTGGGTACTCAGTACAACGCCCCCCTGCCGCGCCCAGGGCAGCACCTGAAAACCACCGTAGCAGAGCACTTCAAAGTTCAGCAGCGAAAGCCAGTCGAGCTGGCGCATCATGGTGAACATCCGGCTGTTGTAAGGTGGGGCCCGGCGTAGTACCGGTACCAGCTTACGCAGGCCCATCAGGCTTAGCGGATTAAATCCGCTCAGTACCAGCCAGCCGTCATCAATCAGCACGCGATCGGCTTCGCGAAGCAGACGATGCGGATCGCTGCACCAGGGCAGCGTGTGGGCGAGCAAACAGGCATCAACGGATTTCTCTGCAAACGGCAGATGCAACGGGTCTGCTTTCACCTGAACCGGCGCTCCACCGAGAGAGACGTTGACCTGATGCGAGATAGCGCAGCTTTCGGTATTGATTTCCGCGCTGAGATTGCCAATCTTAAGCAGGTGAAAGCCATACATTTTCGCCAGCCAGGGCTTCAGCTGTTGTTCTAACGCTTCGCGATAGTATTCACCCCAGGGCAATTCCGCCCAACGTTCCGGTGCTGCGACAGTCTGAGGTATCCTTGCCGGTTTCATCAAAACACCCGCCACGCTATAAGAGGTAATGTATGAATCTTATCAGTATTCCAGCCTTTGAGGACAATTACATCTGGGTTTTGGTTAACGACGATCGCCGATGCGTCATTGTCGATCCCGGAGAATCCTCCCCCGTTCTGCGCGCAATAAAAGAGAACGGCTGGCAGCCGGAAGCCATTCTGTTGACGCATCACCATCACGATCATACTGGCGGCGTGCCTGAACTGCGCGCTCATTTTCCGCATCTGGTGGTTTACGGACCGGCGGAGGCACAAGATAAGGGCGTCACGCAAGTAGTCGAAGAAGGCGAAACTATCCTCATACGCGAGTGGGAGTTTTCCGTATTTGCTACACCAGGTCACACTTTGGGACATCTGTGTTTCTACAGTAAACCTTATCTTTTTTGCGGCGACACGTTGTTCTCCGGAGGCTGCGGAAGACTGTTTGAAGGCACGCCAGCTCAAATGCACCAGTCTTTACAGAAGATTAATGCGTTACCCGATGACACCATTATTTGTTGCGCCCATGAGTATACATTAGGAAATATGAAGTTTGCCGTGAGCCTCTTACCCGAGGATCGGGCGATTCAGGATTATTATCACAAAGTGAAGGAGTTACGTGCAAAAGACCAAAAAACACTACCCGTAATTCTGAAAAATGAGCGCCAAATTAATTTATTTTTACGAACAGATGATCTTGATTTAATTAATAAAATTAACCAAGAAACAAATTTGCAACAACCAGAACAGCGATTTGCATGGTTAAGGTCAAAGAAAGATAACTTCAGATAATTGCGGGTTGCCTTTTCAAAATTTCGCCGTTATTATCGCTCGTCTTTTAAGCAACTATTGACACACACATGAAGGCAAAAGCGATATTACTCGCCTCTGTCCTGCTTGTAGGTTGCCAGTCGCAGAACGGCAGCAACGTACAACAGCACGCACAGAGCCTTTCTGCAGCTGGTCAAGGGGAAGCAGGGAAGTTTGCAAGTTCGGCGCGCTGGATGGACGATGGAACATCTTTCGCGCAGGATCAAGACTTGTGGACCTCTATTGGCGACGAGCTAAAGATGGGAATTCCGGAAAATACCCGGATTCGCGAACAGAAACAGAAGTATTTAAGTAATAAGAGCTATCTCCACGATGTAACGTTACGGGCAGAGCCGTATATGTACTGGATAGCCGGGCAAGTTAAGAAACGTAACATGCCTATGGAGCTGGTACTCCTACCCATAGTGGAGAGCGCTTTTGACCCACACGCGACGTCTGGCGCCAATGCCGCAGGCATTTGGCAGATCATTCCGAGCACCGGGCGAAACTATGGTCTGAAACAGACCCGCAACTATGATGCGCGTCGCGATGTTGTCGCTTCAACGACAGCCGCTCTCGACATGATGCAACGTCTGAACAAGATGTTTGACGGTGACTGGCTGTTAACGGTCGCAGCGTACAATAGCGGCGAAGGTCGTGTACTGAAGGCAATGAAAGCGAATAAAGCACGGGGTAAATCCACCGATTTTTGGTCGCTCTCACTGCCACAGGAAACAAAGATTTACGTACCGAAAATGCTGGCATTGAGCGATATTCTCAAGAACAGCAAGCGTTACGGTGTACAACTGCCAACACCAGACGAAAGTCGTGCACTGGCGCGTGTTCGCCTCAGCAATCCGGTTGATATTCAACAGGTTGCTGATATGACGGGTATGTCGGTAAGTAAATTGAAAACCTTTAATGCTGGCGTTAAAGGCTCAACCCTGGGGGCAAGTGGCCCGCAGTATGTAATGGTTCCGCAGAAACATGCTGAGCAGTTACGTGAGTCTTTAGCTTCGGGTGAAATCGCCGCCGTTCAGTCAACGCTGATCGCGGATGTCTCATCAGTTAACAGCCGTAGTTATAAGGTTCGTTCAGGTGATACGCTTTCGGGCATTGCGTCACGTCTTGGCGTGAATGCAAAAGATCTGCAGCAGTGGAATAACCTGCGCAGTTCAGGCCTGAAAGTGGGTCAGACTCTGACGGTAGGTGCAGGTAGCAGCGCACAGCGTCTCGCCAGCAACAGTGATAGCATTACCTATCGCGTGCGCAAGGGCGATTCACTGTCCAGTATCGCAAAACGACACGGCGTGAACATCAAGGATGTGATGCGCTGGAACAATGATACTGACAATCTGAAACCTGGCGACCAGCTGACGCTGTTTGTGAAGAACAGCGCGACGCCAGACTCCTGATAGCACGATCGAAAGATAAAAAGGCACCGATTCCCCTCGGTGCCTTTTTTGTTTATCCCGCTTTTTGCGCTTCAGCCATGATGGTATCGCTGGTAAACGAGCCATCGTCCTGCAGTTCAAAGTATGCCTTTACCTCTGCGGACGCACTCTCCTGATACAGCCTGATTGCCTGGCTTAATGCTTCCGGGGTGCGCATACGCGCGATCCACGAGCTGAACTCAAGCGGTAAGCGGTCTGTAATCAACGCACGCGCGATCAGCCCCGCTTCAGTGATAAATGACAACCACTCTCCGCCGGCGTAGTTTTGCACGTGCGAGGTATCGCGCAGCGCTTCGACCGTCTGCAGCCAGATATTGCGTACCGGATGTCCAGGGGACATCACATCCATAATAATGAAGATGCCACCCGGCTTCAGAACACGTCTGACTTCGCGTAATGCCTGGCCAACATCATGCCAGTGGTGCGCGGAGTAACGGCTGATCACCACCTCAAACGACGCATCATCAAAAGGTAATGATTCGGCATAGCCCTGACGCGTATCAATGTTGTCCAGCCCCTTAGCTTTCGCCGCCTCGGCAACGACGTCCAGCATCTGGCTTGATAAGTCATACGCGGTAACGTGCGCGACATGCTGTGCAGCCGTAAAGCTGGCATGCCCTGCCCCGCAGCCTAAATCCAGCACGTGGGCCTGCGGGAATGCCGCCAGACGTTCACCGAGACGCACCAGATCGCGGCCAGAAGCATGCACGGCGCTGCTCAGATAGGCATTTGCCTGAGAACCAAACTGTTTTTCTACGTTGTCATGATGGGAGTGTGTTGTTGTCATCGTACTGTCCTTTGTGAGTGGAAAATAAAGGGCAGCACCCGCGCAGGCCTGCCCCACGGCAGACCTGACACACCATTATTTATCAGGTTTGCCGGGACTGAATTCAACTAGTAGAGGGTTATGATCCGAGGCGCGCGTCACCAGAACAGAGGCGTCATGCACGCTCAAACCACGATAGAAGACAAAGTCGAGAGGACGACCAAAGGCTTTTTTGCGCTGGTCATCGCTAAAACGAACTTCACGCAGCGACATTTCACGCGCAAAGCGATACAGCGCGTTCATGCGTGGACGGCTCCAGGCATTGAAATCGCCCGCCATAATAATGGGCCCGCTGTGATGCGCAATCTGATCGCCAATGGGAAGTAACTGCTTACTGTAGACATCCACGCCCAGGCTGAAATTGACCGCATGGATGTTCACGACCATCAACATACGGGTATCCGGCAGCGGATAGACCGTCACCAGTGCCGATTTTGCCAGACGCAGAATAGGTTCACGTTCGCGCAGAGGACAGCAATAGACGGGATGTGCTGCTGAAAGCGTCATCACGCCTGAGGGGTGTTGTGGCAGAACAAATGCAGGCACCTGGTCGGCGGCAAGATAGTTCGTGGTGGCAAACCGGACCAGCTCAGGGGTGGTTTGCGCCTCCTGGAGCAGAACCAGATGGGCATCTTTGCCAAAATTCTTGAGGACCGATAACCACTCCGCACGCTGCTGCTTAAAGATATTCCACACCAGTACACGGATTTTTTCATCGCTGCTTAACGGAGTGCCGGCGGGTAATGCCTGGCTTATGCTCGCAAATGACCCCGGAGGCAAGATCCTCTCCGCGGGCATTCCGGCAACATAACGCATGGCATAGGTATTTTTTCGCACTTTTGGAAACAGCCTCTGTAACATGAACCAGCCCGGAAAACGGACTGGTTCTAATGTTATAGGGACTTTAGGTCATACTTTCAACGCAATTTCTGAGAAACCGCTTTCCAGTTTTGTAAGCAAGCACTTACTGATTTTATCCCAGCGCGACGCGAGCGGGTTTATCAAGACGTCCACTCAGACCAATCAGCAGGAAGGCGACCAGGACAATCACCGCGCCAATCCATGGGGTCTGAGTTAATCCAACATGCGCTACGGTTTGTCCGCCAATGATGGAGCCCAGCGCGATGCCGATATTAAATGCGGCAATGTTCAGACCCGATGCCACATCCACCGCATTGGGCGTATAGAGCTCGGCTTTCTGGACAACGTAAACCTGAAGCCCGGGCACATTACCAAAGGCAAAGATCCCCATGACCAGCACCGTGACCAGCGCGGCGTAGTGTAGCGAAGCCGTGAACTGGAAAATCATCAGCAGGACAACCAGGGCGGCGAAGATGAATTTCAGCGCCGGTACCGCACCATGATTATCCGCAAGCTTGCCGCCCCAGATATTGCCAATCGCAACGGAAATACCGTATCCCAGCAAAATCCAGCTCACGGCATTGGGGGAGAAGCCTGCCAGGTCCTGCATCATCGGTGCAAGGAAGGTGAAGGCGGTGAATACGCCGCCATAGCCCAGTGCCGTGACCGCGTAGATGATCAGCAAACGCGGATGCGTGAGCACCTTCAGCTGATCGCGCAGGCTGGCGCTGGCCCGGCCAGGAATATTCGACGGTACCAGCAGCAGGCTGGTCACCAGGGCAATGACGCCCAGTAAGGAGACGGCCAGGAACGTTTCACGCCAGCCGAAGTGCTGTCCGATAAACGTGCCCAGCGGTACGCCCGTAACGAGAGCGACGGTCAGCCCACCGAACATGATCGCAATGGCAGACGCCGCTTTCTCCTTGGGTACCAGGCTGGTTGCAATAGTGGAACCAATCGAGAAGAACACCCCGTGTGCAAGGCCGGTCAACAGACGAGCGATGACCAGCGTGGTGTAGTCCGGTGCCTGCCAGGCCAACACGTTGCCGGCGGTGAACAGCACCATCAGCGCGACTAACAGCTGCTTACGCGGAAAACGTCCGGTCAGGGCCGTCAGCACGGGCGCACCGACGGCGACGCCCAGGGCGTAGATGGACACCAGCAGCCCGGCGGAGGGCAACGAGATCGCAAGCTGGTTAGCAATAGTGGGAACCAGCCCCACGATAACAAATTCGGTCGTGCCAATTGCAAAGGCACTGATCGTCAGGGCAAGAAGCGCCAGTGGCATAAAATACTCCGTATCAACAGGATTAAGATGACAGGCAGTATGCGCCAGTGCTTAAATAACAAAAATGGTCAAAATATCAATAGAATTTTGCGGGTGGTGCAACAATGAAAGCAACGTCAGAAGAGCTGACAATCTTTGTCGCCGTCGTTGAAAGCGGCAGCTTTAGCCGCGCGGCCGAACAGCTGGGACAGGCTAACTCAGCCATCAGCCGCTCGGTAAAAAAGCTGGAGATGAAGCTTGGGGTGAGTCTGCTCAACCGAACGACGCGTCAACTGAGCCTGACGGAAGAAGGAGAGCGTTATTTTCGCCGCGTGCAGTCGGTACTGCAGGAGATGGCTGCAGCGGAGACGGAGATTATGGAGACCCGCAGCACGCCGCGTGGGTTACTGCGCATTGATGCGGCCACGCCGGTGGTGCTTCACTTTCTGATGCCGCTGATTAAACCTTTCCGCGAACGTTATCCGGAGATGACGCTCTCTCTGGTCTCCTCAGAGACGTTTATCAACCTCATCGAGCGTAAAGTGGATGTGGCTATCCGGGCAGGAACCCTGACCGATTCAAGCTTGCGTGCCCGCCCTCTGTTTGCCAGCTACCGCAAAATTATCGCATCACCAGAGTATATTGCTGAACATGGTAAACCGGAGACGGTTGAAGAACTGAAGCAGCATCTGTGTCTGGGCTTTACGGAGCCGGTGTCACTGAACACCTGGCCTGTCGCCTGTCATGATGGTCAACTTCATGAAATTACCTGCGGATTATCCTCAAACAGCGGGGAAACGTTGAAGCAGCTGTGCCTTACCGGGAATGGCATCGCCTGTTTATCGGATTACATGATTGATAAAGAAATTGCGCGCGGTGAACTTGTGGAGTTAATGGCCGATAAGCGTCTGCCGGTAGAGATGCCTTTTAGCGCAGTGTATTACAGTGACAGAGCGGTAAGCACGCGCATACGGGCCTTTATTGACTTCCTGAGCGAACATATAAAAACAGCTCCGAAGGAGCTGTATGAGGGTTTAGAGTACAGAGGGGGTTAATATCAGTCCCAGTGAGGCGCTAAGCCTTCTGGGCTGACCAGGCGATCGTTGCACTCCAGGGCTGCGATCGCTTTTTTATCGTCAGCATCCAGCTGAAGATCCGTTGCTAACAGGTTGCTCGCCAGGTTTTCACGCTTAGTTGATGATGGGATCACGGCATAACCTTCCCCCATTGCCCATGCCAGAATCACCTGCGCGGCAGTCGCGCTATGTTTCTCAGCGATACGCGTAATCACTTCATCTTTCAGCGCTTTACCGTAGGCCAGCGTCATGTATGACGTGATGTGGATCCCGTGCTGTTTTGCCCAGTCCACGACTTTGCGGTTCTGCAGGTATGGAGACAGTTCAATCTGGTTGGTCGCAATATTTTCTGCACCAACAGCAGCAATGGCTTTTTCCATCAGCGGAATGGTGAAGTTGGAGATCCCAATTTCGCGGGTTAAGCCCTGCTTTTTCGCTTCCAGCAGCGCCTGCATGAATTCTTCCACGGAGACGGCATCGTTTGGTGATGGCCAGTGGATCAGCGTCAGATCGACGTAGTCAGTACGCAGTTTTTTCAGGCTCTCTTTCAGGCTAGGGATAAGCTTGTCTTTGCTGAGATTCTCAATCCAGATTTTCGTGGTAATGAACAGCTCATTACGCGGTACACCGCTCTCTTCGAGAGCTTGTCCAACGGCAGCTTCGTTTTCATAGATCTGTGCCGTATCAACTGCGCGATAGCCCAGTTCGAGTGCGGTTTTAACTGATGCGATAACAACGTCGTCTTTCAGGCGGAAAGTGCCCAAACCAAATGCAGGGAGAGTCATAATATTCCTCAATCGTTATGTTCGTAAACTGAGGAAGATTATCGCTGGCGGTGTTATAGAGAAAAAGATCGCAAAACGCAGAGGATTTTTGCTAATTTCGCAATAATTAAACGTCAGATAAGAAAAAAGCCCTGAGCGTTAGCTCAGGGCTTTTAATAAGTGGCGGAACGGACGGGACTCGAACCCGCGACCCCCTGCGTGACAGGCAGGTATTCTAACCGACTGAACTACCGCTCCACCGAAGACTGCTTGTAACCACCGGATTTATGCACCGGCTTACTACTTAATTTGATGCCTGGCAGTTCCCTACTCTCACATGGGGAGACCCCACACTACCATCGGCGCTACGGCGTTTCACTTCTGAGTTCGGCATGGGGTCAGGTGGGACCACCGCGCTAA